>CAWIIL010000002.1:97500-554376 GCA_963836255.1 uncultured Alphaproteobacteria bacterium | reverse complement strand
ACCGGCAACGCCGCGACGGGGGCGAGCGCGTGTTGGAACAGTTCTAGCCCGGCGGGGCCGGACCAGGCGCCCGTTACCGTCACGTCCTCGAGGTAGTAGCGGACGAGTTCGCAGATGCGCGGCGTGCCGTCGACATGCGGTATGATCTTGAGCAGGAAGCTCGGCGCGAGCAGCGACTCCAAGATCGGCCCATGGTCCAGCGTCCTGTGCTTGTAGCCCATCGTCGCGACCGCGACCGGCACCGGTCCGTAGCGCAGAACCCCGCCGAGCGTGTCCTTCTCGACCCGCAGTTCCGGATAGGCGAGCTTTTTGGGAAAGCCCCAGAGCTCGCGCCCGGCCGCGATCGGCGCGTGGTCGTTGAGATACATCGAGTGGACGTATCCGCCCTTCTGACCCCGGAAGCTGACGGGGATCACCTGGCCGCTCTCGGTGTAGTCCCCGAATCCGGTCGAAATCCGGCATGCGGATGAACTCGAACTTCACGATCGGATCGGTCATCTCGAGCGGCGCCGGGATGACGGCGCGGAGCGCTTCCGGGTCGGTCCGGTAGGTGATGATGAAGAACTCGCGATTCACGAACCGATACGGTCCCGGCGGAAACGCGGGGCTCGTCAGCGGCATCGCGAAGGCGTTTTTCCTGACGTCGGCTTCTTCCATCCGGAGGGTATCTCCTGTTCGAATTTCTACAGATCGAAGGCGCGGATGCCGTTGCCGAGGTCCGTCACGCGGCACGCCATCGGGTCGGTCATCACGTGCCGGATGTCGTCCCTCCCGCCGTGCCAGAGATCGGTCACCGTGGCGCGCGAGAACTCGTAATCCTTGAAGTTGTCGGACCGCGTGTCGTGCCGGTTCACCAGATGCACGAGCGACAGGGGTCCGCGGTGGCTGACCGCCTCCAGCTTCTTCACTTTGGGATCCGACCGCTTGTCCTCGGGCACCAGCGTCAGGACATCGGCCAGGGCGCTGCGGAGTTCCTCGATCTCCCGGATCTTGTCGGTCGAGAAGCGTTGCTTGCTCTGGTACTGGATGTCCTTGGCGCGCTCGGCCACCTGGTCCATGTTTCTTGGAAGATCGCCGGTGCCGCTGAACAGGTCCACCTGGACGATCAGCGCGTTGATCTGCGGGTTCTCGGCCACGTGCAGCAGCGGAGTATTCGACATTATCCCGCCGTCCCAGTACCATTCGCCATCGATCTCCGATGGCGGAAACGCGGGCGGAAGCGCCCCGCTGGCCATGACGTGACTCGCTGTGATGGTGTGCGTGGTGTTGTCGAAGTAGACGGCCTCTCCCGTGCAGGCGTTGACCGCGCCGAGCGACAGCCGGACCTGCCCGCGATTGATGAGATCGAAGTCGATGAGCTTGTTCAGCGTCGCGCGCAGCGGTTCCGTATCATAGTAGCTGAGCGCCGCGATGCTGCCCTCGGGGGCGAAAGCCGGCGCCGGAACGCGGGGTGCGTAGAAGCCGGGGATGCCGAACACCGTCGCCGACGCGGCGCTCATCCGGTTGAGCCAGGGGCGCATCAGGTCCATTCCGGCGAATGGAGGGAAGCCCGGAGTCCGGCTCGAGACGAGATCCCAGAACGCCTTGAGGCGTTCCAGACGCATTTCCGGCGGATTCCCGGCGATCAGGGCCGCGTTGATGGCGCCGATGGAGGTGCCGGCCACCCAGTTCGGAGCGAAGCCCGCCTTTGCGAGGCCATCGTAGACCCCGGCCTGATACGCGCCCAGCGCGCCACCGCCCTGAAGCACGAGAATGCGCTCCTCATGCGCGCCGAATTCGGCCTGGGCCTTGGCATAGGGCGAAGTCTCGGCGGACGTTTTGGCAGGCATGGCTCTTCAATCCTCTCGTAGCCGCCGGTTCCGGCGACGTGAATTCCATGATGCGCCGTTCCCGTCCGTCGGCGGAAGTACGTTACTGTTAATAACCCCCCGTTTCATGCCGGGCTCAGGTCATCAGCTGCACGATGATGCTGCCCCAGAGGGTCAGGATGATCTGTGCGACCGGGTAGGCGGGGGTGTATCCGAGCACCGGCAGAGGGCTGCCGGAGCGCGCCTGCACCGCCGCCATGGAGGGCGTCGAGGTCTGGGCACCGGCGATCGCTCCGAGCAGCAGAACGGGGTTCATGCCCAGCACGAACCGCCCGAAGAGCAGCCCGGCCAACAAGGGCGCGATCGCCACGACGAACCCGCCGATCGGCAGCACGAGGCCCACCTCCCGGATCGCCGGAATCAGGCTCGGGGCCGCCTGGAGGCCTACCATCGCGATGAAGGAGGCGAGGCCGAGCGAAGTCATCAGCGCGACCGCGCCGTCGGGGATGCGCCCGAAGAACGGATGCCGGGTGCGCAGATATCCGGTCAGCAGTCCGGCAAGCAGGGCCCCCACGCTGGTGCCGAGCCCGACCTCGACACCGAAGACCGAGAAGCGCATCAGCACGCCGATGAGGCCTCCGAAGAAGACCATCAGTCCGAGCACGACGAAATCAGTGGCCTGGCTCGGCTTGAGTTCCCGTCCCAGGTTCGAGATCGCCTTCGCGAGCAGGTCCTCCGGCCCAATCACCTCCAGCACATCGCCCGCTTCCAGCGCGATCCCCGGCGCGACAGGAATCCCCTGGCCGCCACGCCGCATCGACTTCAGATAGAGGCCCCGCGCCCACGGGTTCGCCGCGATGGCTCGCAGTTCCTGTCCCGCGAGATCGGAGTTGGAGAAGACGATCCTCGAGGCCTGGAACGGGATGTCGAGCAGGGCCGCGTCCTCGACTTCCTCGGCCTTCGACGACAGGTGTTCGAGGACCGCGGCGCGGGGTCCGCTGATGGCGAGCACGTCACCGGCCTCCACGACAAGCGTCCCGTCCGCATCGAGGACCCGGTCGCCCCGCCGCAAGCGCAGCACGAAGAGGCGCTGGTCCGCGAAGCGCCGCTCAGCTTCGGCGAGAGTCTGGCCGACGATCGGCGCCCCGCCGGCGTCCAGTAAGCGCGCAGCTGGAACTGGCGATAGCCGGACTCGACTCCGCTCGCGGTATCGTCGATGCCGAGGCTGCGCCCGAGTTCCACTGCCTCCGCCTGCAGGTCGATGCCCAGCAGCTTCGGCGCCATGTAGCTGCAGAACCAGATCGCCCCGGCCGAGCCGACCACGTAGCAGACCGCGTAGCCGACGGCGACATGCGCGGTCATGAGCTTGATCTCATCGGCCTCAAGCGGAAGCCGCGCGATCGCTTCGCCGGCCGATCCGATCGCCGGGCTCTGGGTGAGGCCACCCGAAAGCAGTCCCGCCGCGTAGCCTGGATCAAGCCCGAGCAGACGCGCGACGACATACGTCGTCACGAGGCCGGTTCCCGTGCACACCAGCGCCACCAGCACCGGCTGCGCGCCGCCACGCCTGAGCGCCATCAGGAACTGTGGCCCGGCGGAGTAGCCGATCCCGAACAGGAACAGCAGGAACAGGTACGATTTCGCCATGGCCGCGATCGGGATTTCGGCCAACTGCCCGAGCAGAAGACCCGCGAAGAGCGAGCCGGCCACCGGGCCGAAGGAGAAATCCCCGATCTTCACGCTGCCGATCAGATAGCCGATCGCGATGGTCAGAAAGACCGTCAGCTCCGGATACTCCACGAGAAAGTCAGTCAGTTGAGACATGGTCGACCTCCGGATTCCCGCTGCGCGGAAACCCCGGTTGGGCATGGGGTACGCGGGCGGCGGGCAAGCCGCCCGCAGGTCCGATCAGAACGGCAGTTCGGCCGATACGTGGATCCGCGCCAGCGCCGCCTTGGCCACGCGCCGGATCGCGAGGATGAAGGCCGCCGTTCGCAGGTCGGTATCGAACTCGGTAGCGACATCGCGAACGGCCCCGTAGGCCTTGGCCATCGTCTTGTCCAACTCCGCGTTGACCCGCTCCTCGTCCCACTTGAAGTGCTGGATGTTCTGCGCCCATTCGAAATAGCTGACCGTGACGCCGCCGGCGTTGGCGAGAATGTCCGGCACGATCAGCACGCCGCGTTTGTTGAGGATGGCGTCGGCTTCCGGCGAGGTCGGCGCGTTGGCGCCCTCGACGATGATCGACGCCTGCACGTCCGGCGCGTTCTCGGCGGTGATGGAGTTCTCCAGCGCGGCCGGCACCAGCACGTCGGCGTCCCAGGTGATGATCTTCGAGCCGTCGAAGGCCGTTCCGCCCGCGAAACCCTTGACCCCGCCATGCTCGGTCACCCAGGCGGCGAGCGCCACGGTATCGAGGCCCTTCTCGTCGCTCACCCCGCCGGTATGATCGGCCACGGCGACAATCTTCGCGCCCTGCTCGGCGATCAGCCGGGCCGCATTGCTGCCCACGTTGCCGAAGCCCTGCACCGCGACCGTGACGTCGGCGAAGGCCTTGTCCTTCTCCTTGAGCGCCGCGCCCAGCACGTCCATCACCCCGCGACCGGTCGCCGCGGAGCGTCCCTCGGAGCCGAACAGCTCCAGCGGCTTTCCGGTCACGACGCCGGGCGAGAAGCCCGCGTAGCGCGAGTACTCATGCATGATCCATCCCATGATCTCGGCGTTGGTGTTGACGTCCGGCGCGGGGATGTCGGTGAGCGGACCGATGACCTCTTTCATTTCCTGAACGAAGCGGGTGGTCACCTGGAAAAGGTCCTTCTTGGACATTGACCGCGGGTCGCAGTTGATGCCGCCCTTGGCGCCGCCATAGGGGATGTCCACGACCGCCGTCTTCCAGGTCATCAGGTTGGCCAGCGCCGCGGCGTGGTCCTCGTCCATGTCCGGGTGGAAGCGCAGTCCGCCCTTCATTGGGCCGCGCGAGTCATTGTGCTGTACCCGGTAGCCCTCGTAGCTCTGCAGATCGCCGTCCTCGCCCTCGATCACGATCTTGACCTTCACGATCCTCTTGGGCGCGAGCAGGATCGTTCTTACCTTGTCCGACAGGCCGAGGACGTCCGCGGCTTTGTGAAAGTAGGCATGCGCATCGGATAGCATTGTTTTCTCGCTCCAGACCTAATAAATTGAATTGCCATTTTGAAACCGGCGATCTCTCGCAGGATCCTCTCAATCGCTTGATCTTGATCAATGGCCCGATGGCGGGCAAGTACGTTACTGTTATTAACCCCCCCACACGCCTGAGGTCAGGGGAGCACTATGGTCAGGTTTCGCAAAGCTGGTGAAGGAAATCCGTTGGGCGCAAGACGTCGGCAATCACGGCAGTCGCAGCGGTCCGGTGACACCTGATGGGGGATGATGGGATGCGCGTCGGACCGGATGAGGTCCGCGCCCAACTGATGAGAATCCTGGACTCTGCCGATTTCGACGCGTCGGAGCGGAACCGCAGATTTCTCGGCCATGTGGTGGAAGAAACCCTTTCCGGCCGTTCCGCACGGATCAAGGCTTACACGATCGCGACATCGGTCTTCGATCGCGGACCGGATTTCGACCCGCAACTCGATTCGATCGTCCGGATCGAGGCGGGTCGTTTGCGGCGGTCGCTGGAGAACTACTATCTGCGGGCGGGCGCGGATGATCCCCTGACAATCTCCATACCGAAGGGTTCGTATGTCCCGGTCTTTCAATCAGTCTGCGCGTCGGTGCCGAAAGCCGACGCTCGCGGGGTCGATCCACCAGAACATCGGAAGTTTGGCGGTCGATGCGGCCCCACCATCTTCGTCGCGCCCTTCGAGGAGGAAGGCGATCAGACGGACCACCCGAACTTCACGCACGGTCTCAGACGGCAGATCATAGCGGGACTTTCCCGGTTCACCGACCTGTTCGTGTTCGGCCCGAGCACGACGTTCGGGTTTGGGGCGGATCCGGATCCGGAAAGGGTGCGCGCCGAGCACGGTGCCGATTTCCTCCTGACGGGCGGCACCTCACTTTCGGCGACGCAGTTCGGGATGGAGGTGCTGCTGACCGATGCGGGCGATGGACAGTGTCTCTGGGGGGAAACCTTCAAGCGGCGCCTTCACCCGGGCGAAATCCTCGAACTCCGGGACGAAGTGGCCGAAAGAGTTGTCCGCGCGCTGGCGCAACCCTACGGAATCCTCTCCAGCAGGGCGCGTGAAACCGACGGGAATCATCCCGAGAGTATGTCGTCATACGACTGCGTCGTCCGCTTTCATTCATATTGGCGGACATACGACCGCGAGTTGTTCGAGCCGGTGCGCGCGGGGCTCGAGCGCGCCATCGCGACAGATCCCGGCTACGCCGAAGCCTACGCCTGTCTGTCACAGATGTACGCGAACGCCGCCCGGTTCGGGCATGACGTGACGTGCGATACCGACAAACCTCTGCAGCGGGCGCTCGACCTCGCACATCGCGCGGTCGAACTCGCGCCTGTCTCCAGCCGGGGCCATCACGCGCTGGGTCTGGCCTTTTGGTTCAGCGGTAACGTGTCCGCCAGTCTTGATGCGCTTGAGACCGGCCTCGCGCTCAATCCCAATGATTCAGAGATTATGGCGGATCTTGGTCTACGCCGCGCGATGCTGATGGAATGGGACAAGGCCGTGCCCTTGCTTGAGGAGAGCTACACCCGAAATCCCGCGCAGCCCGATCCTTACCGGATCGGGCTTGCGCTCTATCACCTCGCGCACGGCCGCTTCGCGGACGCCTTTGACGAGGCCCGCAGGATCGACGCTCCGAATGTGGTTTACGGCCATCTCGTCACGGCCGTCGCCGCCGCCCGTCTCGGCCGGACCCAGGATGCGGACGCCTCCATGCAGTCGCTCCTGGCGATCGACGCCGGCTATCTCGACCACATGGTAGAGGATCTGCAGAGCCGTAACCTGCACCCGGACCTGATCGCCGTCGTTGCGGACGGGCTCCGCGAGCATGGATATGAGTGCAGTGACATCTCCGGTGCCGAAGCGACAGCGGATCATACGATACAAGGCCGATCGGCCTGAGTGCGGCCAAGCGTCACTGCCCCTCGACGTGCAGAGAATGTTGGATCCCAGATCGTTTCGGCCAGCCACTACAGCGAAGTGAAACAATTCTCCACTTCGGCTTAGTGGCTAAATCTGAAACAAATAAAATAGTTTGAGCCGCAGGCACTTAACCGCCTCGGGTCGTCTAGGCATGAAATCCGCGGCATTTAACTCTCTGTTCTCCGAGGGACTGAACCTCGGCATCTTGGTAAAGTCGGGTAAGCCATTGTGACTATTGCTAGGCACCAATTTCGAGGGTCGGACGCCCCCCGTGTGCTCCCCAGATCCAACCGGCCATGCGGCCCCTCTCGGGGGCGGGTATTCTGTGAGACGCTCTTAGGAAGACCAGTAAAGATTTCGCGCCGCGCCTGCCCAATCCGAGTTGCGCAAGCGCACTGAGCGACTCTGGATGGCGTCATACAAGCTTAGCAGAGTCGCTCAGCCGTGATTCAGTAGGACGCTTCTAAATGCCTCGCCAGATGAGCTCTTTGATGATTCAATCCATTCCATCATTCGGATGGAGGGGTTGATGGCAGTTCAGCCGGGTTTGTTTGATCTGGATGAGCGGTATGCGGCGCTGTCGAGGACCGGCGATCCGCTGGAGCGGCTCGCGGCGGTGGTGGATTTCGAGGTCTTCCGGGCCGATCTCGACGCCGCGCTGGCCCGCTCCGGCCGGTCGAAGGGCGGCCGGCCGCCGATGGACGCGGTGATGATGTTCAAGGTCCTGGTGCTGCAGGCGCTGTACGGGCTGGCAGACGAGCAGACCGAGTTCCAGATCCGCGACCGGTTGAGCTTCATGCGCTTCCTTGGTCTTGATCTGCACGGGCGGGTTCCGGACGCCCGCACGATCTGGCTGTTCCGCGAGATCCTGACCAGGGCGAAGGCGATCGAGGTTCTGTTCGCCCGCTTCGATGCGCATCTGCGCGACCGCGGATACCTCGCCATGGGCGGGCAGATGATCGACGTCGAGCCATTGGAACGCCATTGGTCCGAGAGACAATGGCGAGGGATTGTTGCGGCGCCTCGGCAGCGGAATACCGACGCGGAGAAGGCGGATCTCAAAGCCGGCCGGATTCCGGAGAGTTGGGCTGCGAACCCTGCGAAACTGCGGCAGAAAGATCGTGATGGGCGCTGGACCCTGAAGCGGGGTCGGCGCAAGCGCAAGCCCGACGGCACGCTGATGATGGAGATCGCCACCCCGGTCTACGGCTACAAGAGCCATGTCGGCGTCGATCGCCATCACCGGTTCATCCGCACCTGGTCGGTGACCGACGCGGCCCGCTACGACGGCCGGGAACTCGCCGGGCTGCTGGACCGGAGCAATACCGGCTCGTCGGTCTGGGCGGACACCGCGTATCGATCCGCGAAGAACGAAAAGCGCATCGCCAGGACCGGGCTGGTCTCGAAGATCCACTTCCGCAAGCCGCCCGGCAAGCCGATGCCCGAGCCGAAGCAGCGCGCCAACGCCGCCCGCTCGCGGGACCGGTCCGGCGTCGAGCATGTCTTCGCCGACCAGAAGCACCGCATGGGGCTGTTCATCCGCACCATCGGCATCGCCAGAGCCCACACCAAGATCGGCCTCGCCAACATCGCCTGCAACATGCGCCGCCTTCTGTTCTGGGAGACGGCGACTTCGCAGGTATAGTGCAGAGGCCCCGAACAGCTCGATTTCAGAACGCCAAACACTCACCCAAGCAGTCCAGCCCCTCCGAACATCCGGACATCACCCGCCCGAGCGAGCTTCAAATGCTGGAAAATAGAAGTCTCCAGTAGGCTCGTTGGCGGGAGTCGCCAGCCAAATTTTCTCGGCCAAAGGGCGAAAAAGGCGGGGGACAAGTTGGCTCAATCCGGATCAGGCACGGATTTCTCTGCGGCCGATTCCGCTTTGGGCTACCTCTATCAGGTGCGTCTAGAGCGCTTCCCGATCAATCTGCATCGTAGCCGGCGGCGGCGAAGTAGTTGGCGCACTCCTTTGGTGTGAAGACGTCGACGAGGCGGCCGATGGCGCTCCATAGGCCGTCGACGGTGCGCTCGGCGGCCTTGCGCAGCAGCGCCTTGAGCTTCGCGAAGGCCATTTCGATGGGGTTCAAGTCGGGGCTGTAGGGAGGGAGGAAGGCGAGCCTTGCGCCTCTGGCCTCGATCATTGCCCGGACCGAGACCCGCTTGTGGCTGGAGAGGTTGTCCATGATCACGACGTCGCCGGGGCGGAGGGTCGGCGCCAGCACCTTGGCCACGTAAGCCTCGAACCAGTCGCCGTTGATCGGGCCGTCGAGGACCATGGGGGCGACCATGCCGTCGAAGCGAAGGCCCGCGACGAGCGTCGTGGTCTTCCGGTGGCCGTGAGGGACGCCCATGCGCAGCCGCTCGCCCCGGGCGCTGCGCCCGTGCGTGCGCGCCATGTTCGTCGCGGTCCAGGTCTCGTCGATGAACACGAGCCTCGCAGGGTCGAGATCGGGCTGCGCGTCGAACCAGGCGCGGCGCTTTCTCGGGACGTCACCACGGTCCTGTTCGACAGCATGTCCGGTCTTTTTTTCCGCGTCATGCCGCGGCGCTGGAAGAAGCGCGACAGGGCAGAGCTCGAGGCGGCGATGCCGCGCCCGGCCAGACGGGCCCGCAGCTCTTCAAGGCTCTGGTCGCGCGCCTCCTCGAACGCGGCCATGACATCCGCATGCCGCGCCTCGATCCGCCGTGACCGCATGTCGCCGCCCTGCGGCTTCGGCGCAAAGCCCCCCGTCGCCCGCCGCTGCGCGTCCCAGCGGATCACCGACGACACCGACACGCCAAAACGACCCGCCGCCGCCCGGCGGCTCATCCCGGCGTCAACCGCGGCCAACGCCCGCACCCTCAAGTCCATCGCCAATGGTTTGCCCATCTCGCTCCCCGACATCTGCCTCGGGAACAGAGAGTCAGAAACGAGCCGCTTTGGGAATCCCTCCCGATTCAGAACGAAAGGGCACCGCTCTAGCCCTGCTTTACAGCCTTGAACGCTTGCTCGACGACGCAACATTCGCTGTCTACTTGGAGAGCCTTGATGACGTGGTCTTCGAGGAGACCGGCAGCGCCCCCGAACTTCTTCAGCTGAAGCATCACCAGTCCCGTTCAGCCAACCTGACCGACGCCAGTCCCGATCTGTGGAAGACACTCAGAGTATGGATAGAGGGACGAACCAATGGCTCAATTCCTGTTGATGCAAAGCTCTTTCTGGTCACAACAGCCGAAGTGGGAAGCGGCTCCGCAGCCAGCCTGCTTATGCTGGAAGGCCGGCATGAAGTTGGCGCGTTGCAACGCCTGCTTGGCACCGCCACGACCTCAGGTAACAAAGGGAATATTTCGTTGAAAAAGTCGCTTTGCAAAGTCGTCCAGGATTGAGCGGGGGTCGCTTGAAGAAGAGGCGCGCCTTCGCCGGTCATGCGGGTCTCGGCGTTCTCGACATCGGGATGAGCTTGGCGAGCTTCCTGAGGTTCTGGGCGGTCGCGGCGAGGAGGAATTCGTCGTTGGCCCCGCACGGACCGCGCAATCGGAGCCTGCCGAGGCCGAGGATGCGCTTTAGGTGGGCGAAGAGCATCTCGACTTTCGTCCTGAGTTTGAAGGTGGCGGCGGCGAGGCCGGCAAGACACGACCGCGGACTGCTGGGCATCATTGGTTCCTCCTTGGTTCAACCCGCCCGGATTCCCGGTGGCGTTATTCCCGACGAGCGCAGTTTGCCCCGCCCACGGAATTGCGTTTCTGATTGCACACGTTTTCACTATTTGTCAATCTGAGTCTGGTCGCGCGATCTCTTTCCGCGGAGCAGGCGACCCGCTTCAGCGGGCGACAAGTAACGTCCTCGCAGATTATACATATCTTATTTATGACATATTCACGATCCACACTTGACAGCCCCACCTCTGCGAAACATGAATACTCC
This sequence comes from uncultured Alphaproteobacteria bacterium, assembly GCA_963836255.1. Lineage (GTDB taxonomy): Bacteria > Pseudomonadota > Alphaproteobacteria > Rhodobacterales > Rhodobacteraceae > Amaricoccus. The sequence goes on along the minus strand of CAWIIL010000002.1, from coordinate 543,571 downwards.
ATTGAACACGTTTTCAGAATCCTGAGGTTGTCGGCGTGTCTGAGAGAAAGACGCAGCATCGCAGGGCCACTGCCGACCTGGTCGCCGAGGCGGCGAACGTGTCGCGGGTTGCGGTGTCGCGCGCCTTCAACCCTCAGGCCTCGATCCGGCCCGAGAAGCGGGCGCGCATCCTGCAGGTGGCCCGGGAGCTGAACTACACGCCCGACCGGGCCGCCCGGGCTCTGGTCACGCGGCGCTCGCATCTCGTCGGCATCATCGTGCCCGCAGTCTCCAGCGCTTGGGAGGCTCAGGAGGTCGACGCGCTGACCACGGCGTTGCAGGCCGAAGGCTTCGCGACCTTGCTTTTCAAGACCCGCACCGACAGCCGGATGGACGAGCGGCTGCTGACCTATGTGCGCGGCTTCAACCCTGACTCTGTCATCGCCTTCGCCGAAAACGTCGGGCCCGCAACGCTGGCGCGGGTGCTCGACAGGGCGACGCCGATCTATGTCTGCTATCCGGACGACCCGGGGGCGCCGACTAGCGACGGACCGGCGTTCGATCGGCTGAACGTGCTGCAGGGTCCCGGCATCGTCCAGGCCGTCGCACTGGCGCAGGGCTACGGTTGTCGGCGCATCGCCTGGCTCGAAGGCCACCCGCGATCGCTCGCCGGCGCAGCGCGCGGGCGCATCCTCAGGGGCGCGCTTCGGCAGCGAGGCCTCGACGATCCGGCGCCGGCGCCGGGCGACTTCACCTACGACACGGCCTACGCGGCGACGCTCGATCTCTTCCGCCTGCACGGCGGGGCCGACGCGGTCTTTGCGGCCAACGACATCAGCGCCTTCGGCGTGATCGATGCGCTGCGCTTCGAGCTTGGTCGCAGGGTGCCCGACGACGTGAAGGTGGTCGGATTCGACGATATCGCCCAGGCGCAGTGGCGCAGCTACAACCTGACGACGGTGAGGATCGACCTCGCCGAGCGGGTGCGCGCGCTGGTGCGGCTGATCCTGCGGCGGCTCAAGGAGCCGGGTGCGGAACCACTCGAGGAGACCATCTCGACCCGGCTGATCGTCCGTGGCACGGTGGGCTGAGCCGTGGCCGACCGGACCATTCACCTGGTCTTCAAGACCCATCTCGACATTGGCTTCACCGACCTCGCCGCAAAAGTGCGCGACCTCTATCACCTTCAGTTCATTCCCCAGGCGCTCGCAACCGGCGAGCACTTCTGGCGGGAGGATCCGGACCGACCGATGTTCGTCTGGACCACTGGCGCCTGGCTGATCTGGGACTATCTGGAAAGCGCCGGCGCCGCGGAGGTGGCCCGCCTTGAGCGTGGCGTCGAGCGGGGTCTGATCCGCTGGCACGGACTGCCGTTCACGACGCATTCCGAGCTGATGTCCCCTGCCCTCTTCCGCGCCGGGCTTTCGTTCTCGCAGGAGCTCGACCGGCGGTTCGGGATGGCGACGACCGCCGCGAAGATGACCGACGTGCCGGGTCACACGCTCGGCGTCGTGCCGCTGATGGCCGAGGCGGGCATCCGCTTCCTCCACATCGGCGTCAACACCGCCTCACCCACGCCAGAGGTTCCCGATCTCTTCCGCTGGCGGGCGCCCGGCGGCGAGGAGGTGGTGGTGATGTACCAGCGCTCCTACGGAGAGACGCAGTTTCCGGACGGCTTCGAGGACGGGCTCGGCTTCGCCCACACCGAGGACAACATCGGCCCGCAGAGCGTGGCGCAGACCGTCTGGGCGCATCGCGGGCTGGCGCACCGCCATCCCGGCGTCGCAATTCGGCCGGGCACGCTTGAGGACTATGCGGCGCTGGTCTGGCCGCGACGCGAGGAGCTCCCGGTGGTCGAGCTCGAACTCGGCGACAGCTGGATCCACGGCGCTGCCAGCGACCCGGTGAAACTCGCGCGGTTCCGGGCGCTTCAGCGGCTCTATGACGCTTTCGAGGCGGAGGCGCTGGATGCGCCGCGGCGCGCTTTCGGGCGCAGCCTGACCCTGGTCGCCGAGCACACATGGGGCGTCGACATCAAGACCTACCTCCGTGATGAGCGCGCCTGGGACCGCGCCGACTTCGAAGCCGCGCGCGCGGCCGATCCCCGGTTCGCCTTCACCGAGGCTTCTTGGCGCGAGCAGCGTGGCTATCTCGAGGCCGCTGTCGCGCACCTCGCAGAACCCGACCGGACCCGGGCTGAGGGCGCTCTCGCCGAACTGGTCCTGGATCGGGTCGCGCCTTTGGCCGCTGAAGACGCGCACCTCGATCTGGACGGCTGGAGGATCGAACTGGACCCCGAGACCGGAGACCTGCTGGTGATCACCAACCCGGAAGGGGTTCGGCTGCAGGGCCGCAGCGGAAGTCTGGTCGGCTTCCGGCACCAGAGCTACGACGCCGTCGACGTGGCCAGGCACATGGACAGCTATCTGGCGCACCGCGCGGAGTGGGCAGTGCTCGACCACGACAAACCCGGCCTCGCGCAGGCGCGCACCGCCCGGTCCACCACCTTCGCACCGGTCTTTCGCGGCGCCCGCCGTGTCGGCAGACGCGCCGTCGTTCTGGCGAGCATGCCGAGCGAAGCCTGCGAGGCGCTCGGCGCTCCGGCATCGATCGAGATCGCCTTTGCGCCCGCCCCCGCCGGACTGGAGCTGACGCTGTGCCTTCGCGGCAAGCGCGCCAACCGCATGCCGGAAGCTGGGTTCCTGAGCCTCGACCCGGAGGGCGCCGCTGGCTGGATGTTCCTGAAGACAGGTATGTGGCTGCCCGCCTCGCGCACCGCCAGGCGCGGCGGCGGCCAGCTTCAGGCCGTCTTTTCAGTGGCCGCCGACCTTCCCGGCGGGCGCCGGCTGGACGTGACGCCCGTCGACACCGCCCTCGCGGCGCCCTCGCAAGGGGACTTCATGCGCTTCGACCCCGAACCGCCCGATTTCAGCCAGGGTATCCGCTTCGTCCTCTACAACAACAAGTGGGGCACGAATTTCCCGATGTGGTGGGAAGGCGATTTGCTTGCCCGTTTCGAGGTCTCGGTCACCCATCGGCAGTGACCGTTTGGGTCGATCAGCCATCGTCGGAGACCCGGTGAAGCACGAAGTCTGGCGCTTCACCGATCGGGCGGTCGAAGACTTCCCCGCCTGCGCAAAGGGCCCGGCTCGCAAGGTCGGCCTCCGACGCGGCGCAGGCCCGCGTGAGGCGCAAGGCGGGACCGCGCCGCCTGCGCGCGGCGCGGTCCTCCGGCGTCCCGGCCGGCAGGGGGACCTGTCGGGACGCGCGGCCCGGGCGGCAGTCGCCCAGGTTTGCATCGGCGCGCGCATCAAGGCGCGGCGCCGCTTCCCGACAGTCTAGCGACCGCCCGCCGCCCGGCGAGGATCGATTGCATTCATGATGAATGCGACCGATCTCTGCGCCGGCTTGAGCAAGATCAAGGCGCGCGCGCAGGTGGTCGCGCAGGATTGCTCTGCAACGGACGGGGGAGGACCGGCCATGCGTCTCGACGCCGACCAGATCAGGCTCGTTCAGGAAACGCTGCCGCTGCTGGAGGAATCCCTCGCGGACGCCTCGGCGCGTTTCTACGTGAACCTCTTCGCCATCCGGCCCGAGATGCGCGCGCTGTTCCGCGACGATCTGGAGAGCCAGGGGATGCGGTTCCTGACGGCGATGCGCGCCATCGCCGAGGGCCTCGACGATCCCGACGGGCTCGAGGTCCGGTTCGCCGGCCTTGCGCGCGGGCACGCCTCGGTGGGGGTCAGCGCCCAGCACTTCGAGCCGATGGGCGACGCGCTGATGGTCACGCTCGGCGAGATGCTCGGGGCGGCCTTCACCGAGGAGCGCCGGGCCGCCTGGCGGGCGGCCTACTCCATCGTCGCCGACGAGATGATCCGGCGCGGCGGCTTCCGCTAGACCGCCGCCCGGGATCGCCCGCGACGCCCCGGCCCCGCTTGACCCCGGGCGCACTAGGGTCTACGGCGAAGTCAACTCCGGAGATCCCCAGGCTTCTCCGGTCCTGAAGGTCAGGATCGCCGTCGGTCAGCGCGTTGCGCCCACCGGCGCGATCGTCGTTTGATGAGGCGCGCGGCCCATGTTCGAGAACCTCTCCGACCGCCTGTCCGGCGTCTTCGGCAAGCTCACCAAGCAAGGCGCGCTCAGCGACGAGGACATCGCGACGGCGCTGCGCGAGGTGCGGGTGGCGCTCCTGGAGGCCGACGTCTCGCTTCCCGTGGCGCGCGACTTCATCAAGGCGGTGCAGGACAAGGCCAGGGGCCAGGCGGTGACGCGCTCGGTGACGCCCGGCCAGCAGGTCGTCAAGATCGTGCACGACGAGCTGATCCGCGTGCTGGCCGGCGACGGCGATGCGCCGGAACTGCGCATCGACAACCCACCCGCACCGATCCTGATGGTCGGCCTCCAGGGTTCGGGCAAGACCACCACCACCGCGAAGTTCGCCAAGCGGCTCAAGGAGCGCGAGGGCAAGCGGGTGCTCATGGCCTCGCTCGACACGCGGCGCCCCGCCGCGATGGAGCAGCTCGCGGTGCTGGGCGCCCAGGTCGGCGTCGACACCCTGCCGATCGTGGCCGGACAGGACGCGGTGGCGATCGCCAGGCGCGCCCGGCAGCAGGCCATGCTCGGCGGCTACGACGTGGTCATGCTCGACACCGCCGGCCGGCTCTCGATCGACGAAGAGCTGATGGCCGAGGTCGAAGCGGTCCGCGACGCGACCAAACCGCACGAGACGCTCCTGGTTGTCGACGGCCTCACCGGCCAGGACGCGGTGGCGACGGCCGAGAACTTCGACGGCCGCATCGGCGTGACCGGCGTGATCCTCACCCGCATGGACGGCGACGGCCGCGGCGGCGCCGCGCTCTCGATGCGCGCGGTCACCGGCCGGCCGATCCGCTTCGTCGGCCTCGGCGAGAAGATGGACGCGCTCGAGGAGTTCCATCCCGAGCGCGTCGCCGGCCGCATCCTCGGCATGGGCGACATCGTGGCCCTGGTGGAGAAGGCCCAGGAGACGCTGGAAGCCGAAGCCGCCGAGCGCATGATGAAGCGCTTCCAGAAGGGTCAGTTCAACATGAACGACCTCAAGGGCCAGCTCGAGCAGATGCTCAAGATGGGCGGCATGTCCGGGCTGATGGGCATGATGCCCGGCATGGGAAAGATGCAGAAGCAGATGGACGAGGCCGGCTTCGACGACGCCGTGCTGCGCCGCCAGATCGCGCTGATCAACTCGATGACCCGCAAGGAGCGCGCCAACCCCGCGCTCATGCAGGCCAGCCGCAAGCGCCGGGTCGCCTCCGGCGCCGGGCTCGAGGTCTCCGAGCTGAACAAGCTCCTGAAGATGCAGCGGCAGATGGCCGACGTGATGAAGAAGATGGGCGGCAAGGGCGGCATGAAGGGCCTGATGCGCGGCGGTCTCGGCGGGCTTCTGGGCAAGGGCGGCGGCATGCCGGCGATGCCGGGCGGCGGGGCCGGAACGCCGCAGTTGCCCCCGGGCATGGAGCTGCCGCCGGGCCTCGGTGGGTTCGGCCGCAAGAAATGAGCGCCGTTCCGACCCTCAGGACCACACGGCTGACGCTGCGCGCCCCGCGGCTCGAAGACTTCGAGCCCTACGCGGCGTTCTTCGCCTCGGACCGCGCGACGCACGAGGGCGGCCCCTATGGCCGGCGCGAGGCCTGGCGCGAGTTCGCCGCCTCGACGGCCTGCTGGGCGCTGCGCGGCTACGGGGTCTGGTCGATCGAGGACACCGCCACCGGGGACTGGCTCGGCGAGACCGGGCTCTTTCATCCCGACTACTATCCCGAGCCGGAGATTGGCTGGACCCTCACGGCCGACGCCGAGGGCCAGGGTTACGCCCAGGAGGCGGCGCGGGCGGCGCGCAACTGGGCCTACGACGCGGCCGGGCTGGAGACGCTCGTGAGCTACATCGCACCCGCCAACGCGCGCTCGATCCGGCTCGCCGAACGTCTCGGAGCCTGGCGCGACGACGCCGCACGCCAGCCGGTCGACGACCCCTGCCTGGTCTATCGACACCCCGGCCCGGAGGCGCGCGCATGACCGAAGCGCCCCGCATCGTCACGGACCGGCTGGTCCTGCGCCCGCACCGGGCGGAGGACTTCGAGGCGTTCGTGGAGTTCTTCGCATCCGACCGCGCCCGGCACGTCGGCGGCTACGGCTCGCCCCGCGCCCGGCTCTGGTACGGCTTCGCCGCCGATGTCGGCTCCTGGCCGCTGATTGGCTTCGGCGGCTGGGCGATCGAGGAGCGCGCCACCGGCGCCCTCGCCGGCCAGGTGGCGCTCGGCAAACCCGACCATTTCCCCGAGCGCGAACTCGGCTGGCTGCTCTTCGACGGCTTCGAGGGCCGCGGCTACGCTTTCGAGGCGGCGCGGGCGGCCCGCGACTTCGCCTTCGCGACGCTCGGATGGGACGCCGCCGTCAGCTACATCGACCCCGCCAACGCCCGCTCCATCGCGCTCGCCCGCCGGCTCGGCGCGGTCGAGGACCGCGACGCGGCGCGCCTGGATCCCGACGACGTCGTCTACAGGCACCGCGCCCCAGACGCGGCGGCGATGCTGGCGACCGAGCATGTCCTGGCGGGGACGGCGGGCCGCAATCCGCATCCGGAGGAGCGGAGATGAGCGCCATCAGCGACGCCGAACGCGCGGCTGGCCTCCTGCGCGGACACCGCGAGTCGATCGACCGGCTCGACGCGATCCTTGTCTACACGCTGGCCGAACGGTTCAAGCACACCCAGGCCGTGGGCCGGCTCAAGGCCGCGCACGACCTGCCCCCCAGCGATCTCGCGCGCGAGGCCGAGCAGATCGGCCGCCTCGAACGGCTGGCCGAGGACGCCGATCTCGATCCGGCCTTCGCGCGGAAATTCCTGAACTTCGTCATCTCCGAAGTGATCAGGCATCACGAGAGACATCTCGAAAACGGGCCCCGGCCCGACACAAACCCATGAACAGGAGACATACATCATGGCCATGAAGATCAGGCTCGCCCGCGGCGGGTCGAAGAAGCGTCCCTACTACTCGATCGTCGCCGCCGACAGCCGCATGGCCCGCGACGGCCGCTTTCTCGAGAAGCTTGGGGCCTACGACCCGCTTCTGCCCAAGGACGACGAAAACCGCGTCAAGATGGACATCGAGCGGGTGACCTACTGGCTCTCCAAGGGCGCGCAGCCGACCGACCGGGTGAGCCGGTTCCTCGAGGCGGCGGGCGTCACGGAGAAGAAGACCCGCAGCAATCCCAAGGCTGCAGAGCCGGGCAAGGCCGCTCTGGAGCGCGCCAAGGCCAAGGCCGACAAGGCCAGCGCCGCCGCCGAGGCCGCCGCGGCTCCGGCTCCGGCCGAAGCGCCCGCGGCCGATGCTCCCGCCGAGGCGGCCGCAACTCCGGCTCCGGACGAAGCGCCTGAGACCGACGCCCCCGCCGAGACCGCGGCCGAATAGGGCTGCGGCGCGCCATGGCCGCCGGCGGCGATCTGGTCTGTCTCGGCGCGCTCGCCGGGGCCTTCGGGGTGAAGGGCGAGGTGCGGCTGAAGTCCTTCTGCGCCGAGCCCGCCGCGATCGCCGACTATGGCCCGCTGGTCACCGAGGACGGCCGCAGCTTCGAGCTGCGCGAGATGCGCCCGATCAAGGCCGCCTTCGCGGCCCGGCTCTCGGGCGTGGAAACGCGCGAGGCCGCCGAGGCGCTCAAGGGCGTGCGGCTTCATGCGCCGCGGGACCGGCTTCCCGACCTCGGCGACGACGAGTTCTACCACGCCGACCTGATCGGCCTCGCGGTCTTGGACACCGGCGGGGCCGAGCTTGGCCGGGTGCGCGCCGTGCTCGACCACGGCGCCGGCGACATCCTCGAGATCGCGCGGCCGGGCCGGGCGGACCTGCTCCTGCCCTTCACCCGCGCCGCCGTCCCCACCGTCGACGTCGCCGGCGGACGCGTCGTCGTCGACCCGCCCGAGGAGATCGCCGGCCGCGACGACCCCTGATCGCCTCCGCCGCGTCTCCCTGCCCGTGAGGTGCGTCGCGCGATTGGAGGATCGGCCGGCGAGTGTTAAGCTCACACGCACGGCGCGCATCGCAACAACCGGGGAGGGATTGGACCATGGCCATCATCGGAGCCGCGGATCAGCGCACGCAGTTCATATGGCTGGACGGCGTCAGCCGCGTTCCGTTCGGGTACTTCGGCGATCCGCCGCTGGAGCCTCCATTCGACGAAACCGTAGCCGAAGCGCAGACCATCTCCGGAGACGCCGACAGCGCCGAGGTGCTGGTCAGCGGCGACTTCTACTATTTCGAGGGCAAGTCCACCGGCGGGGACGACACGATCAGCGTCAGCGCGACCTACATCTACGGCGACGCCTATTGGAGCTACGACAACGCCATCCAGCGCGGCGGCGACGACGTCATCACGCTTCTCGAGAACGCCTTCGATGCCGCCTACCAGGTCTTCGGAGATGTCCAGACGGTGGAAAATGCGGTGTTCTTCGGGGGCGACGACACGATCGTCGCCTTCCGCGAAGAGGATGCTGACGGCAAGTTCTACGGCGACGCGATCTACGTGGTGAACGGGAGCAAGGCCTTCGGGGGCGCAGACGGCATCGCGGGCAGCGATGCCGGCGACCTGATCTTCGGCGACTTCTACAGCACCGAAACGGCGGAACTGGCCCGCGGTGGCGACGACGTCTTGCGCGGTCACGGCGGCGACGACACGATCGTCGGCGACGCCTGGGAGACCTTCGACAACCTGGCGGAGGCCGGCGACGACGTGATCCACGGCGGCGGCGGCAATGACACGATCTACGGCGACATGATGTCCGGCGGCGTCACCGACGCCCTGGGCGCGAGCCTCAGCGGCCGCGACAAGCTCTACGGCGGCAATGGCGCAGACACGATCTGGGCCGGCATCGGCGCCGACCTCGCCAGGGGCGGACGCGGACGGGACTTTATCGACGGCGGCGTCGGCGACGACACGATCCACGGCGACGCCGGCAAGGACGAGCTGCACGGCGGAAGCGGCGACGACAGCATCAACGGCGGCGCGGGATCCGACAGGATATTCGGCGACATCAGGAACAGCTCGGACCCGGCCCTCGAGGGCGACGATGCGATCGTGGGCGGCAACGGCAACGATCGCGTCTGGGCTGGCGGCGGCGACGACCTCGTCAAGGGCGGCAATGGCCGCGACAATCTCCGCGGCGGCGACGGCGACGACGCGCTCCTCGGCGGGCGCCACAACGACCGCATCGACGGAGGAGCCGGCGCCGATGTCCTGACCGGCGGGCGCGACGCGGACATCTTCGTCTTCAACAGCCTCGACGGCGATCGCATCACCGATTTCTCGGCGGAAGAGGGCGACCGGATCGACCTCTCGGGCGTCGCCGAGATCGCGGGCTGGCGGGACCTCAGAAGGAGCCATCTCGACGACGGCGACGCCGACGACGGGGCGTTCTCCATCCGCGTCGACGACCGGACCATCGTCGTGGAGGGGCTCGACCGCGGCGACCTGAGCCGGGACGACTTCATCTTCTGACCGTGCCTCGGGGTTCGCGCCGCCGCACCCGGGCGCGGTATGGTCCTTCGCCGTAGGCCGCGGTAACAGGCACCAAAGGCGCGGGGCGGGCCCGCGCTTTCAAGGGAAGAACTCGCCGTGACGCCGCCCTGGACCGCATCCGTCCTGACGCTCTTTCCGGAGATGTTCCCCGGCCCGCTGGGCCATTCGCTGATCGGGCGGGCGCTCTCCGACGATCTCTGGCGGCTCGAGACCGTCCAGATCCGCGACTTCGCCACCGACCGTCACCGCAGCGTCGACGACACCCCCGCCGGCGGCGGGGCCGGAATGGTGATGCGCGCCGACGTGCTCGCCGCGGCCCTAGACGCGGCGACCGCCCCCGACCGACCGGCGTTGCTGCTCGGGCCGGCCGGCCGACGGTTCGACCAGGCGATGGCCCGGCGGCTCGCGGCCGGCCCCGGCGTCACGCTGGTCTGCGGCCGCTTCGAGGGCGTCGACGCCCGGCTGGCGCAGGTCCGCGGCCTCGAGGAGGTCTCGCTCGGCGACTTCGTGATGACCGGCGGCGAGCTCGCCGCGATGGCCTTGATCGACGCCTGCGTCCGCCTTATACCGCGCGTCCTGGGAAACGCCGAGTCGCCAGTGGAAGAGTCATTTTCCGCTGGCCTTCTGGAATATCCGCAGTATACCCGCCCGACCGACTGGGAAGGCTTGGCGATCCCCGAGGTTCTCCTCTCGGGTCACCACCGCAGGATCGCCGAATGGCGCCGCGGCCAGGCGGAAAGGCTGACGAAGGAACGTCGTCCCGATCTCTGGCGGGCCCGCGCGGAACCCACCGCCCGGCCGGACCCGGCAGGAGGAGCAGAGCTCTCGGACGCGCAGACCATCGCCGAACAAGGCGAGATTGAGAAGGACGACACGCGATGAACATCATCGAACGGCTCGAGGCGGAGCAGATAACAGCCCTCGGCAAGGAACTCCCGGACTTCGCGGCCGGAGACACCCTGCGGGTCGGCTACAAGGTGACCGAAGGCACCCGCTCCCGCGTGCAGGCCTACGAGGGCGTCTGCATCGCCCGAAACGGCGGCAACGGCATCGGCGCCTCTTTCACCGTGCGCAAGATCAGCTTCGGCGAGGGCGTCGAGCGCGTCTTCCCGCTGCACTCGCCCAACATCGACACCATCGAGGTGGTACGCCGCGGCAAGGTCCGTCGCGCTAAGCTCTATTACCTCCGCGAGCGCCGCGGGAAATCCGCCCGCATCGCCGAGAAGACCAACTACCGGCCCAAGGCCGGCGCCGAAGCCTGAGGAGCGGTCCGATGAAAAAGGGCATCCATCCCGAATACCACACGATCGAGGTCAAGATGACCGACGGGTCGACCTACGTCACGCGCTCGACCTACGGCGCGGAGGGTGACACGCTGACCCTCGACATCGACCCCACCGTGCATCCGGCCTGGACCGGCGGCTCGGCCAAGCTGCTCGACACCGGCGGCCGGGTCTCGAAGTTCAAGAAGAAGTACGAGGGCCTCGGCTTCTAGCGCCGGTCGCGCCGGGGTCTCCCGCCGCAAACGCGCGGAAGACCCGATTCCCGTCTTCCGGGAATCGATTCCATGGTCTAGGTTTAGTGGTGCGTCCCATCCGGGGCGCGCCATTTCGTATGCACCGCTCGGGACACCGCCATGGCCCATGTGATCGTGATGGGAAACGAGAAGGGTGGATCGGGCAAGTCCACCACGGCGATGCACGTGATCACCGCACTGGCCCGCTCGGGCCGACGGGTGGGCGCGATCGATCTCGACCTGCGCCAGCAGAGCCTCTTTCGGTATCTCGACAACCGCGACGACTACGCCCGCCGGCACGGCGTCTCCCTGCCCTCGCCGCTGCGCGCGCTGCCTGAGCCGAGCGCGCACGACAGCCGCGCCGCCGCCGAGGCCGAGGACCAGGCGCGCTTCGACGCGGCGGTCTCCGGACTCGCGGCCCGTTGCGACTTCATCCTGATCGACTGTCCCGGATCGCACACCGGCTTTGCGCGAATGGCGCACGCCATCGCCGACACGCTGATCACGCCGATGAACGACAGCCTCGTCGATTTCGACCTCCTGGCGCGGCTCGATCCCGAGACCGGAAGCATCCTCGGGCCTTCGGTCTATTCGGAGATGGTCTGGAAGGCCCGACAGACGCGCGCCGCCGCGGGGCGCCGACCGATGGACTGGCTGGTGCTGCGCAACCGGATGGCCGCGCTCGACGCCCGCAACAAGCGCCGGGTCGGCGCGGCGCTGACCGAACTGGCGCGGCGCATCGGCTTTCGCCTTGCTCCCGGCTTCTCCGAGCGGGTGATCTTCCGCGAGCTGTTCCTGTCGGGGCTGACGCTGCTCGATCTGCGCGAGACAGATCCGGCGGCGATGACGATGTCCAACGTCGCCGCCCGCCAGGAGGTGCGCGAACTGATGCGGTCGCTGGCCCTGCCGGCCGAGACGGTCGCCGCCTGAGGGGCGATCAGATGCCCGGCGCGAGCGTCTCGCAGGGCGCGTTCAGCCGCACGATGCTCTTGCAGGCGCTGAGCGCGGCGTTCTGGCTCAGCCCGACGAACTGCGCCCGGTAGACGGTCACTCCCTGCACCGAGGCCGCCTCGACTCGGCGCAGGCCGCCCGCGAGGTCCGGCACGTCATGCAGCGCCGTGGTCAACAACTGGCGCTCCGCGTCGCCCTTGGAGCGAAACGCTCCGAGTTCCACGCCCCAGGCGTCGCCACCGGTGGTGCCCGAGGAGGCGCCGCCGGCGCCGACCGCGGAGGAGACAAGGATTTCCTCGGGGCGCTCGCGCGGCGGCGGCGCTGGGGCGACGCCGAAGGTGGAGGCCGCCTGGGCCAGCGCGCGCGACGGCGCGGACGCTGGCGCATCGCCGGTCGGCCGCGGCGCTGGCCGGCCCATCAGACCGGCGAGCAGCGGCGCGCTGCGGGTCGCCTGCCGTGCGGCGAGATCGGAGTTCACCCGCGCGACGGCGTCGGCGATCGCCTCGCTGCTGACGGCGACCTGCGTTCCGCCCTTCATCGAGCGCGGAAGCGGCCGGGTGGAGCGTCCGAGCACCACGCTCGGGCGGCGCGGCTCCTCTGCAGCCGGGGCCGCCGGGGCCGCGCTCGCCACGACCGCGGCGGTCGAGGGGCCCGTCGCCGGGCTGGCGGCGCGCTGGGGCGGCGTTGCGCCTCCGGCGACGCGAAGGCTGACCGGCGCGGACACCTGGACCCGGGCGCGCGCCGGCATCTTGGAAAATCCGAGGTCCATCAGCTTGGCGACCTCCGCGTTGCGCGACCCGCTGCTCTTGGCGCCCATGACCGTGACGATCACGCGGCGGTCCCCGCGCTGGGCGGAGGAGACGAGGTTGAAGCCCGCAGCCCGTGTGTAGCCGGTCTTGATGCCATCCGCGCCCTTGTAGGCGTCGAGCAGGCGGCGGTTGGTGTTCTGGACGGTCTTGACGCCCGCCGAGGTCGAGCGTCGGCCGAAGATGTTGTAATATTGCGGAAAGTCGTAGTGCAGCCGCCGGCCGAGCTCGGTCATCTCGCGCGCCGTCGACATGTGGCCTGTGGCGGTCAGGCCGTGGGCGTTGCGAAAGGTCGTGACCCGCAGGCCCATGGCGCGGGCGTACTGGGTCATCAGCCGCGCGAAGTCTTCCTCCGAACCGGCCACCGCCTCGCCGAGCGCGGTGGCCGCGTCGTTGGCGGACTTGATCGCCGCGGCGCGGATCAGATAGCGCACCTCGATCTGCTGGCCGGCGCGCAGGCCGAGCTTGGAGGGCGGCTCGCTGGCGGCGTTCTGGGAGATCGTGACCTTCTGGTCGAGCGAAATCCTGCCCTGCCGGATCTGGTCGAAGACGACGTAGAGCGTCATCATCTTGGTCAGCGACGCCGGGTGCACGATCGCGTCGGCGTTGCGCGAATAAATGACCTTGCCGGTCCGCGCATCCATCACGACGGCCGCGTACTGCTGGGCCTGAGCGACCGTCGCCGCCAGCAACAGGCCAAATGCGAGAATCACCCCGCGGGTCAGGGGACTGTTCATCACTGCCTCCGGCGCACCGGGGCGCCACGCCTCTGGATTGTTGCAGACGCTACACAGCGACTGCTTTATTTTCCGTTAACGTAGCACGCTCCCGGGGGGTCGAAAACACTTTTGTTTCAATGTGAGCGAAGCTGTGGCTGATGCGGCTTGCAAGCCCGCGCAAATTTTCTGCTGCACCGCAACATCAGCCCTTGACGCAGTGCAGCATAATCGCTAAATGTGCAGCATCGAAAACACAGACAGACGGAGCTAAAAAATGACCACCCGCGCCTCGGCCGCAAAAGCCGCTTCCAACACGACCGAAGAGGTCACCACCATGGTCCAGGAGGCGACCGCCAAGGTCGAGACCCTGGTCGCCGACACCCAGAAGACCATGGGCGAGCAGTTCGAGAAGTTTTCCAAGAGCCTTGAGGGCGTGACCGCCTTTGGTCAGGAGAACGTCGATGCGCTCGTGAAGTCCTCCGAGATCGCCGCCAAGGCCGCCGAAGGCATCGGCACCGAGATCAGCGCCTACTCCAAGAAGGCGTTCGAGGACGGCGTCAGCGCCGCGCAGGAGTTCGCGTCGGCCAAGACCATGACCGAGCTCTTCGAGAAGCAGTCCGCCTTCGCCCAGACCGCCTTCGACGGCTGGATGCACCAGGCGACCAAGATGAACGAGATCGTCGCGGCCGCCGCCAAGGACATCTCCGCTCCCCTCGGCGCGCGCATGACCGCCGCCACGGACCGGATGAAGTCCTTCAGCGCCTGATCGCACCGATTCACCGAATTGCTGAAAAGGGGGCCCCGGCCCCCTTTCCTATTTTGGCCGATTGAATATATTGCTTTCACATCCACTGGTTCATGCGTGCAGCCCGAGATGTCCCGTTCCGACCCAAAAACTCCGGAAGGCGAAACCGGCGTCGTCACCAAGACGCGGCCGAAGACCCAACGTCCGCCGCTCTACAAGGTCCTGCTGCTCAATGACGACTACACGCCCATGGAGTTCGTCGTGCACGTGCTCGAGCGGTTCTTTGGGATCGATCACGAGCAGGCCAAGGCCATCATGCTGACCGTGCATCGCAAGGGCCTCGCGGTGGTGGGCGTCTTCTCCTTCGAGATCGCCGAGACCAAGGTGACGCAGGTCATGGACTACGCCCGCCGCAACCAGCACCCGCTGCAATGCACCATGGAACGGGAGTGACGGCCCGCCGGCCGTGACATGGCCGAGCCCGACCGCCTGGCGCTCGCCATCGAATCAGGAGAGCTGCGCCTGCCCGACGCCGGCGACGTGGTCGTGCTCAACGCCGCACCTCTGCGATTCCTCGATCTGCTCGACCGCGACCGTCTGCGCTGCGTCCAGAACTTTCGTCCGCTCCACGACGCGCTCGCCGCGCGCGGCTTTGCGGTCGCGACCGAAGCCCAGCCGCCCGCTGGCGCCGTGCTCGTGCTGATGGGCCGTGCGCGGGCCGCCAGCCAGGCGTTGGTGGCGCGCGCCCTGGAACTCCTCGAACCAGGCGGCCTCCTCGTGGTGTCGGGCGACAAGACCCAGGGCTGCGACGCGCTCGCCCGCGCCGTGGCGAGCGCGTCGCCGCTCGAGGGTCAGTTCATCAAGGCGCATGGCAGGGCCTTCTGGCTCCGCGCCCCGGAGACAACCCCCGGGATCTTCGCCGACTGGGCCCGGGCGGGCGCCACCGCGCGCAACGGGCTGGGACACTTCACCGCGCCGGGCATGTTCTCCCCCGATCATCCCGATCCGGGCAGCCTGGCGCTGGCCGAGCATCTCGGCGGCAAACTGCGCGGCAGGATCGCCGATCTGGGCGCCGGTTGGGGATGGCTCGCGGCCGAGGCGCTGCGCGCCAACCCCGGGATCGAGCATCTCGACCTCTATGAGGCCGACGCCGCCGCGCTCGATGCGGCGCGGCTGAACGTGCTCGACGCCCGGGCAGGATTTCACTGGGCGGACGTCACCCGGCTGACCGCGCCGGCGGAGCGCTACGACGCGGTGATCATGAACCCGCCCTTCCACCAGGGCCGGGCCGCCGAGCCGGACATCGGAGCTGCATTCATCGCGGCGGCCGCCCGGATCCTGAAGCCTTCGGGCCGTCTCCTGATGGTCGCGAACCGGCAGCTTCCCTACGAAGCGGCGCTTGAGCAGAGCTTCCAGCGCGTCGAGCGGCTGCATCAGGACGGCTTCTACAAGGTCATCGCGGCCCGGCAGCCGCGCAAACGGACCTGACGCGCCTCCGCCGGGGCGCTAGAGTGGAACCCATGACAGATCCCGTCGACCTCGCCGCCCGCCTGATCCGCTGTCGCTCGGTGACCCCCGAGGACAACGGCGCGATCCCGCTTCTGGACCAGACGCTGGCCGCGGCGGGGTTCCGCACCGTCCGAGTCGATCGCAACGGCGTCGCCAACCTCTTCGCGCGCTGGGGCGCCGGCGCCCCGGCGCTCGGTTTCAACGGCCACACCGACGTGGTGCCGGCCGGCGAGGTCTCCGCATGGCGGCGCGATCCCTTCGGCGGCGAGATCGCCGACGGCGCGCTCTGGGGCCGCGGCGCGGCGGACATGAAGTCCGGGGTCGCGGCCTTCGTCGCGGCGGCGATCGACTTCGTGCGCGAGACGCCGCCGGCGGGCTCGGTGGTGATCACCATCACCGGCGACGAGGAAGGCGTCGGCGTCGACGGCACCGTGGCGATCCTCGACTGGATGGACGCCCACGGCGAGCGCATGGACCACTGCCTCGTCGGCGAGCCGACCTGCCCCGAGCGGATGGGAGAGATGATCAAGATCGGGCGGCGCGGCTCGATGACCGTGCGGCTGACCGCCTACGGGGTGCAGGGGCACGCGGCCTACCCGCACCGGGCCCGCAACCCGCTGCCGGCGCTGGTGCGTCTCCTCGACCATCTGGCGCGCCACGAGCTCGACGCGGGCAGCGCCATGTTCGACCCCTCGACGCTGGCGATCACCACGATCGACGTGGGCAATCCGGCCAGCAACGTCATCCCGGCGGAGGCGCGGGCGACCGTCAACATCCGCTTCAACGACCGTCACGACAGCGCCGCTCTCTCGGCCTGGATCGAGCAGGAGGCCGACCGGGTCGCGGCGGAGTTCGGGATCGGGATCGCGGCGCGGTTCCAGGTCTCGGGCGAGAGCTTCCTGACCGAGCCGGGCCCGTTCAGCGACCTCGTCGCGGCCTCGGTGGAGGCGGAGACCGGGCTGCGCCCCGAGCTGTCGACCAGCGGCGGCACCTCGGACGCGCGCTTCGTGAAGGCGCATTGCCCGGTGGTCGAGGTCGGGCTGGTGGGCGCCACGATGCACCAGGTCGACGAGCATGTCTCGGTCGAGCACGTCCACCAGCTCAAGGCGATCTATCGCCGGATCATGGCCGACTATTTCGCCGCCCGCGGGCTCTGAATTCGGGCGATGGCGGCGTGTCCCGGCCAGGACGCGAACCAAGCCACTGATTTAAAATCGGAAAAGTGTTAACGCGCCCGCAGGCGGCGGCGCGCAGGCGGCCCGACGAATTCGCAGCGCGCCCTTCCAGAAAATCAATGCCACCCGCCGATCCGTTTGATATTCTCTATCGAGGTGGCGGCGATCGAGTGGCGCGGTGCAGCACACACTGAACTATCACCACCTGCGCTATTTCCGCGAGGTGGCGCATGAGGGCAACCTCACCCGCGCCGCCGCGCGGCTGAACCTGTCGCAGTCGGCGCTGTCGACCCAGATCCGCATGCTCGAGGACCGTCTCGGTCACGCGCTGTTCGACCGGGTGGGCCGTCGGCTGGTCCTGACCGAGGCCGGGCGGATCGCGCTCGACCATGCCGACCGGATCTTCGATGCGGGCCAGGAGCTGGTCGCCACGCTGGGCCGCAGCGGATCGACGCAGACGCCGCTGCGGGTCGGGGCGCTCTCGAAGCTGTCGCGGAACTTCCAGCTGAGCTTCCTTGAGCCGATCCTCGCCGCCGAAGCCACACCGCTGGTGCTGCGCTCGGGCGGCGCGACGGCGCTCTTCGACGCGCTCCGGGCGCTGGCCCTCGACGTGGTGCTCACCACCGAGCCGCCCCAGAGCGGGTCGGGCCCCGGCCTGACCGCGCACCGCATCGCCGAGCAGACCGTCGGCCTGCACGGGGCGCCCGAGCGGCTGCGCCATGCGAGCCTGCGCGAGGCGCTGGCGCGCGAGCCGCTGATCGTGCCGACCGAGAGCCCGATCCGCACCGGCTTCGAGAGCCTGGTGGCGCGGCTCGGCGTGCGGCCGCGCATCGCCGCGGAGGTCGACGACATGGCCATGGTGCGGCTGCTGGCGCGGGCCGGCGCGGGGCTGGCCATCGCGCCGTCGCTGGTGCTGCGCGACGAGATCGCCTCGGGCCTGCTCGCCACGGCGCCCTTCGATCTGGAGATCGTCGAGAGCTTCTACGCGGTGACCGTGCGGCGCAACTTCCCGCACCCCGCGCTTGAGGCCCTGCTGCCCCGCTGAGGTCCGGCGCGCGCGTATCAAGCGCCGCGCGCGCCGGACCGACGCTCAGGCGGTCGCGCGGGCCGCGCCGGCGTCCGCGGCGATCGGCGTGGCGGCTGGCCCCCCGACCCGAACCATGCCGAGGCCGCGGTCAGCGACCTGGGTGCCCGGCGCAAAGCGCGTGGCGTCGGCGCGGGCGCGCAGCCGCGCCTCGACGGTCGCCGCGGTCTTGACGGTGTCCTCGCCGCGCACCTGTTCCCAGAGCAGCGCCGCGACCCCGGCCACATGCGGACAGGCCATCGAGGTGCCGCGCAGCGCCCTGAGCCCGCCGCCGGCCCGCGCCGAGAGCACGTTGACGCCCGGCCCGGTCAGGGTGGCGAGGTTGTTGGAGAAGTCCGCGATCCGGTAGCCCTCGGGATCGTCCCCGGCGGCGGCGACCGAGATCACCCCCGATGCGGCCGCGGGCAGGCTGGCGGCGATCTCGAACTGCGGGTTCTCCTCGCGCCGGCTCTCGTTGCCGGCGGCGGCGATGACCAGCGTGCCCGACCCGAAGGCGGCGCGCGCCTCGATCACCTCCATCAGCGCGTCGAACATGCGCAGGTTGCCGCGGTAGGCCTCCAGCGCCACCGACGTGGCCAGATCCGCCGGCCAGCCGAAGCCGATCAGCCGCTCCACCAGGCCCGGAAAGTCGAAGCCGAGCGACATCGAGATCACATCGGCACCCTCTTCGGAGGCCCAGGAGATCGCCTCGAAGATCATCTCCGAACTGCCCGAGCCGTCGTCGCCCAGCACCTTGCCGATCAGCGCCGCATCGACGCCGCGCGCGACCCCGATGCGGGTTCCGTCGACGTCACGCCCGAAGATCGTGCCGGCGCAATGGGTGCCGTGGCCGTTGCGGTCGCCGTCGCCCGAGCCCGAGAAGTCCCGCTGGGTCAGCAGCACGCCGTCGAAGGCGGGATGGGCCGCGTCGATGCCGGTGTCGAGCACCGCCACCTTCGCGCCGGCGCCGGTGAGCGCGGTGTCGGCCGCGCCCACGGCCTCGACGCCCCAGGCGGTGGTCGCCGCCTCGGCCTCGGGAACCTCGAGCGGCCGGATCAGCGCGATCGGCATCTCCGGTGAAATCGCCACGACCTCCGGGTCGCGGGCGAGTTCGGCGCGATCGCTGGTGTCGAGGCTCTCGACCTCGAGATGCGGCCGCGGTGCGCGGTCGCCGCGCGATCGCGTGCCGACGCCTGCGCCAAGATCTTCGGTCCGGACAGCCTGATCGCGCAAGATGATGTGTCTTTCCAGCATTGTAGCCCCCATGTTTTCACGTGTCGCAGCGGAATCGGATGGGCGGGCCCCCGCAGGGACCGATCCCACTTCCGTATCACGATTATCGCCGAATCGCCACGGCGGGGGGCGTGGGATGGATCACGGCGGCCGCGGCGCGGTCTCGCGCCCGGCCCCGGCGACCGGGTCAGCCGTTGAAGAGGAAATGCAGCACGTCGCCCTCGCGCACCACGTAGGTCTTGCCTTCCGCGCGCAGCTTGCCGGCCTCGCGCGCGCCGGCCTCGCCGCCGAGCGCCACGTAATCGTCGTAGGCCACAGTCTCGGCCCGGATGAAGCCGCGCTCGAAGTCGCCGTGGATCACGCCGGCGGCCTGCGGCGCGGTGGCGCCCCTGGGGATGGTCCAGGCCCGCGACTCCTTGGGCCCGGCGGTGAAATAGGTCTGCAGCCCCAGCAGCGCGTGGCCGGCGGTGATGATCCGGTCGAGGCCGCTTTCGGCGAGGCCGAGCGCGTCGAGGAACTCCGCGCGCTCGGCGGCGTCGAGCTGCGCGATCTCCTCCTCGATGGCCGCGGAGATGGTCACGCAGGCGGCGCCAGTCGCCTCGGCCATGCGCGCGACCGCCTCGGAATGCGCGTTGCCGGTGGCGGCCGAGGCCTCCTCGACATTGGCGATGTAGAGCACCGGCTTGGCGGTCAGCAGTTGCAGGGTGCGCCAGGTCCGCGCGTCCTCGGCCGCCACCGCCACCGTGCGCGCCGGACGCCCCGCCTCGAGCGCCTCCTTGGCCATCAGCAGCAGCCGGTTCGCCTCGACCGCCTCCTTGTCGGCGCCCTTGAGCCGGCGCACCAGCCCCGCGAGGCGCTTCTCGACACTCTCGAGATCGGCGAGCATCAGCTCGGTCTCCACCGTCTCGGCGTCGGCCACCGGATCGACCCGGCCCTCGACATGGGTGACGTCGTCGTCCTCGAAGCAGCGCAGCACATGGGCGATCGCGTCGCATTCGCGGATGTTGGCGAGGAACTGGTTGCCGAGCCCCTCGCCCTTGGAGGCGCCCTTCACCAGACCGGCGATGTCCACGAAGGTCATCCGGGTGGGCACGATGGTCTTGGACTGGGCGATCTCGGCCAGCCGGTCAAGCCGCGCGTCGGGCACGTTCACCTCGCCGACGTTGGGCTCGATGGTGCAGAACGGAAAGTTCGCCGCCTGCGCCGCCGCGGTGCGGGTCAGCGCGTTGAACAGCGTCGACTTGCCGACGTTCGGCAGGCCGACGATCCCGGTCTTGAAGCCCATTGCCGCCTCCTCGCGCGTCCGGCGCGCATCTAGGGCGGGCCCCGGGGAGGCGTCAAGGCGCGCGGACGTTGCGGCCGCAGCCCTCCGCGGTCAGGGTGGCGCGGACGCACACAAAAGGGGAGCCCGCCATGGCCGAGGATCCGGTCTCGATCGCGATAGTGGGCGCAGGCCTCGTGGGGCGGCGCCACCTCGCGGCGCTGGCCCGGGTTCCGGGCGCGCGGCTCGCGGCTGTGGTCGATCCCGACCCCGCCGCCGAGGCGATGGCCGCGGCCGCCGGCGCGCCGTGGCGGCGCGATCTCGCGGACTGCCTGGCGCGCGACCGGCCCGAGGCGGTCATCCTGGCCACGCCGAACCACCTGCATGCGGACCAGGGTCGCGCCTGCGTGGCGGCGGGCGTCGCGGTTCTGGTGGAGAAGCCGATCGCGGAGGCCTCGGGCCCGGCGCGGGCGCTGGTGGAGGCGGCGGAAGCGGCCGGCGTGCCGCTGATGGTCGGCCACCACCGCCGCCACAACCCGCTTGTCGCGGCGATCAAGGCCCGCATCGAGGCGGGCGAGATCGGCGCGGTGCGCGCGGTCAACGCGCTCTGCTGGCTGATGAAGCCCGCAGACTACTTCGCCGCGGCCTGGCGCACCGGGCCGGGCGCGGGGCCGGTCTTCATCAACCTCATCCACGACATTGACCTGATGCGCCACTTCGCCGGAGAGGTGATCCGGGTCCAGGCGATGGAGAGCCGGGCGGCGCGCGGCCACGCGGTCGAGGACGCCGCTGCGGCGGTGCTCGGCTTCGCCAGCGGCGCGCTCGGCACGGTGTCGGTCTCGGACGCCATAGTGGCCCCGTGGAGCTGGGAGCTGACCGCCGCCGAAAATCCCGCATATCCCGCGACCGGGCAGACCGCCTATCACATCGGCGGCGCGCTGGGATCGAT
Source organism: uncultured Alphaproteobacteria bacterium (assembly GCA_963836255.1). Classification (GTDB taxonomy): domain Bacteria; phylum Pseudomonadota; class Alphaproteobacteria; order Rhodobacterales; family Rhodobacteraceae; genus Amaricoccus. The sequence goes on along the minus strand of CAWIIL010000002.1, from coordinate 522,122 downwards.
CGACGTCCCCGCCGGCGCGCTGTGGCGCAACCCCGCGACGCCGGGCTGGTGGGAGCCGATGGACCGCCGCGCGTTCCCGGTCGCGCGCGCCGATCCGCTCGAGCGCCAGATCGCGCAGCTGGCGGAGGTGGCGCGCGGCCGCGCCGCGCCGCTGGTGTCCGGCCGCGACGGGCTGCGCACGCTGCTGGTGATCGAGGCCCTCAAGGCCGCCGCGGCGTCCGGAGCCGCGACGCTGGTCGCCGCGGCCTGAGCGCCGACCGCCGGCCCGCGCCGGCCGGTCTCAGCCGAGGATGAAGTCGCTCTCCGTCATTGCGACGCCGCCCGCGATGCGGAGCGAGAATTCGGCCCGTCCATCCCCGTCGGTGTCGCCCCACAGGACGCCGTTGGCGTATCGCATCTCGCCGGCGCGCCCCGAGAACCCGTCGTCGCCGATGAAGAGGAGGTCCTGGTTGCCGCTGCGCAGCGTGTTGCCGTCGACCCGGGACATGTCGATCTGATCAAGGTTGCGCTCGAAATCCCGGATCGTGTCGCTCGACCGGCCGCGTCCGATCTCACCCGCGGAGCGAAATTCGAACACGTCCGCCTGGGCGCCGCCGGTCAGTCGGTCCGGACCCAGCCCTCCGCGCAGAGTGTCTGCGCCCTGGCCGCCGTTCAGGCTGTCTGCGCCTCTGCCCCCGAACACATCGTCTTGGCCGCGCCCGCCGGACAGGACGTCGTTTCCGTTGCCGCCGAAAAGGTCGTCGCTTCCGTTGCCGCCGCGGATCGTGTCGTCGCCGTTGCGGCCCTGGATCACGTCGGCCCGGTTGGTGCCGATCAGGCGGTCGTCGCCGCCGGTCGGCCTGTTCAGGTCGAGGATGGTCGCGCGCGCGCGGTCTGTCCCGAGGGTGAGCGTCTCGGTCGTGGCGGAGGTGAACTCCGTATCGCTGAGCCGGAAGACCACCCGCTCGTTGCCCTCGGTGAAGCGGTCGGTGGCGGTCTCGACCGTCACCTTGCGGATGTCGGGGCCGCCGGCGACGAACTCGACCGTGCCGCTCAACGTCTGGCCAGGGTCGAAATCGCCGGCTGTCAGGCGCCGGCCAGTGCCGAGCTCCCAGTCCACCGTGAAGTTGGTGTCGCTCGATCCCGTGCGCACGACGCTGAACTCGAGCTCGCCGCCTTCCCTGGTCCGGACGACAGCCGCATGGGCATAGACCAGCGTGTTGAAGACGTCGGGCCGATTTGACCCGACATAGACCGGGTCGAAGGCCCCGTTTGGTCCCGTGGCGCCGGCCTGTCCGGCGGTGCCCGCATTTCCCGTGCCACCGGCGCTGGCCGCGCCCTGCAGGAACTGCGCAGCGCCGGCCGCGCCGCCGGCGCCTCCACTTCCGGCCCCGCCGGCCGCGCCGCTCTCGCCGCCGAGGCCGCCCTCGCGACCGTTCTCCGGCGGCGCGGCGGCAAGCGCGGTCTGGGCGACGAAGGAACGGCCGCGGTCGAGGAAACCGTGCGATCCGTCGCCGCCGTCGCCGCCACCGCCACCGCTGCCGCCGGTCCCGCCGGTCCCGCCTTTGCCGCCGTCACCCGGACCGAACTGGGCGAAGGCGCCGTCGCCTCCGTTTCCGCCCTTGCCGCCCGTGCCACCCTTGCCGCCCGCGCCCCCGGCGCCGCCATTGCCCGGGTCGGAGAGCAGGTCGGATCCGAGGCCGACGTCGCGTATGATCAGGCCGCCCCGGTTGTCAACCGCTCCGGCAGCCGTCCCGCCGTTGCCGCCTTCACCGCCGGTGCCGCCGATGGTCCGGTTGGCGAAGCCCGGCGCGCCGTCATTGCCGCCGCCTGCCTTGGGTTGCCCGAAGCTGGTGCCGCCCTGCCCGCCGTTTCCACCGTTTGCGCCGTCGGCGGCGGTCGCTGTATTGTCGTTGAAGACGACGCGGCGCAGCGTGAGATCGCCGAGGTTCTGGATCACCGCGGCACCAACCGTGTCGCTCCCTCCAGGCCCGCCCCGAAATCCGTTGGTCGGAGCGAAGATCGTACCGCCGTCGATGAACCCGTCGCGCCCGTTGGCGCCATCGCGGCCGTCGCTCGGTGTGAACCCCGGGTTTACCGTGATGCCCTCGAAGCGCAGTCCCTCGAGGGTCACGGATGCGCCGGACGTGAACAGCAGCGCCCGTGCGGTCATCGTCCCCGTGATCGACACGTCGCCGAGCCCGTCGCCGTTGATGTCGCCGTCGATCCGGAGCGCGGGGTCACTGATCGTGAGTGTGCTGTCGAGCCTCACGGTGCGCACGCCGTCGGCGAAGATGATCCGGTCGAAGCCGTCGCGCGCCTGGGCGAGCGCCACCGCCTCGCGCAGGCTTAACTGCCCGTCGTTCGGATCGCTGCTGTCGTTGCCCGTCGTGACCCTGTAAGTCGCCATCGCTCCAACACCCCCGTGTTACACCCTCTCACGAATTTACCATGTTTTTCGCGCCAATGCGGCCAAAAAAACTCGTTCAAAATCCGAGGATGATTGCGCAATATCATATACTTCCTTCGGTTGAATCTCCAAAGGCGAAGACGCCGGCCGGCCCGACGGTCACATCGAACCGCGCTGGCTCCGCTTGGTCCGAGGGACCGGAGCGGCCCCCGCATGCGCATTCACGAAGAATTATTGAACCTTAATGCCTTCAAGATCAGCGACTTAACCGGAATTGCACGCGTGTTACGCCGCCGTAACACACCCGTTTCCCGACCCTGCGACCAGGGGACCGGATCGCCCGCGCGACCGAGGGTCAGGCGAAGGCGACCTGCACGATCGGCGGCAGCGAGCCCGGCAGGCCGCGCCAGGTCGCGCCGGCGTCCTCGCTCACCCACAGGTTCCCGGTGGTCGAGCCCATCGCCAGCCGCTCTCCGTCCGCGTCCACGACCAGCGCGTGACGATAGACCAGATCCCAGGCGTTCTCCTGGGGCAGGCCCGCGCCCAGCGCCGCGAAACCCGCCCCGCCGTCCCGGGTGCGGGTGACCACCATGCGGCCGTCCCGCGGCACACGGCACTCGTCCTTGATCGCCGGCGCGAACCAGGCGGTGTCGGGATCGGCGGGATGGGCGGCGACGGCGAAGCCGAAGACCGAGGGCGCGACGCCCTCGATCTCGACGAAGGTTTCCGCCCCGTCGGAGGACACGAAGATCCCGTTGTGATGCTGGCACCAGACCCGCTCGGGATCGGCGGCGCAGGCGGCGATCAGATGCGCGTCCTGGCTGACCGGATCGTAGGCGAGTTCGGGCGGGGCGTATTCGGCCCGAAGACCCCGCCCCGCCTGCCGCCAGGTCTCGCCGGCGTCGTCGCTCTTCCAGATCCCGCCGCAGGAGACGGCGAGCGTGACCCGGCAGCTGTCGCGCGGATCGACGAGGATCGAGTGCACGCCCGGATGGTCATAGCCGCCGCCGAACCACTTCTCCCTCTCCGGGCGGCTCCAGAGGCTCTCGACCAGCGCCCAGCTCTCGCCGCGGTCGCGGCTGACGAAGAGCCCGCCGGGCAGGGTGCCCGCCCAGATCAGCCCCGGCTGGTCCGCCCCGCCGGGGCTGAGCGTCCAGACCATGTCGAGCGACGGGCCCTCGCCGTCCGCCGCGGCCGGGTAGGCGGGTGGCGCCAGCTCTGTCCATGTCGCTCCGTCGTCGTCGGACCGGTGCAGCTTGCAGCCGAAGTGGCCGAGACGGAGGGCGGCGTAGAGCGCCCCGTCGCGCGGATCGCGCAGGAACGCGCTGACCGGATCGCCGAGAAACCACGGCGCCTCCGGAACCCAGGCGCCTGCATCGCTGCCATAGCGGAACAGCCCCTTGCGGGTCGCCACATAGAGCGTGTCGCTCATGCCTCTTCCCTCCCGATCTCAGCCGCCGGTAAGCGCCTGGAGTACGTAGATCTCGTCGTCGGCGCCCACCGGGTCGCTCAGCCGGCCCCGGTCGGCGATCATCGCCCCGTTGAGATAGACGTTGACGTGCCGGCGCAGCCGGCCCTGGTCGTCGAGCACGTAGGAGCGCAGCAACGGATCGCGCTCGAATACGGCTTCGAGCACCTCCGCCACGCTGGCGCCCTCGGCTGTGGCGTCCGAGGCGTCGCGATGGCGCGCGAGGTTCGATGTGAAGCTGACCCTGGGCATGACGGCGGCGTTTCCGGGGAGAACCATAGCACGAAGGCGCGACGCCGTCGCCGCCGCCCTTTCAGTCGAGAAACCAGCGTGGATCGGCGTTACCGCCGCAGATCAGCACGCCGACGCGGGCGCCCGGCGCAGGTCGCCACGCCCCGGAGGTCAGCGCCGCGACGGCGGTGGCCGCTCCGGGTTCGGCGATGATGCGCGCCACCTCCCAGAGCCGGCGCTGCGCCGCGACGATGTCGGCGTCCGGCACCACCACCGAGGTCGCGGGAAACTGCGCGAGCGCCTCATAGGCCAGCGCGCCGATGCACGGGGCGCCGAGCGAGTCCGCGGCGACACCGCGCGCCGCGATGCGCGCCTCCGGGCCCTCCGCCAGCGCCGTCGCGAGGGTCGCGGTCCCTTCGGTTTCGACCGCGACGATCTCGATGCGGCCCTCGAACCACGACGCGATGCCGCCGATGAGCCCGCCGCCGCCGACCGACACCAGGAGCGTGTCGAGATCGGGCGCCTGCGTCTCGATCTCGCGGCCAAGCGTGCCCTGCCCGGCCAGCACCCGCGGATCGTCGAAGGGATGGATCGGCCGCGCGCCGGTCCGGGCCGCGAAGTCGCTGAACGCCTCGGTCAGTGCAATGAAGTCGTCGCCGCCCAGAACGACCTCGGCGCCGAAGGCCCGCATCCGGTCGATCTTGGTGGGACTGGCGTAGTCTGGCGCGAAGACGGTGGCGGGCACGCCCGCCGCCCGGGCCGCGAAGGCCACCGCCGCGCCGTGATTGCCACCCGAGACCGCCACCACTCCGGCCTCCGGGACCAGCTCGGACAGGATGGCGTTGAAGGCGCCACGGGCCTTGAACGAGCCCGCGTGCTGGAAGAGCTCGAGCTTGAGCGTGACTGGCGCAGCACAGAGGGGCCCCGCCTCGAGCTCAAGCGTCGGTGTTCGGCGGATGTGCGGCGCGATGCGGGCGTGCGCGTCGGCGATCTCTACGGGCGTCGGCATGGGGCGCAATCCTTGCAAGAGCGCGCACGCTCGCGCGAACGCACGGGCGGGTCAACGGCGCGCCCTTGATTTGCCCCCCGCGCTGCCGCAGACAGTCCGCCGAAACAGGGGTGCAGGCGATGACACGGATAGACGACACCTTCGCGCGGCTGTCGGCAGAGGGGCGCAGGGCCTTCGTGGCCTTCGTGATGGCGGGCGATCCGGACTACGAGACATCGCTCGCGGTGGTGCGCGGCCTGCCCGAGGCCGGGGTGGACGTGATCGAGCTCGGCATGCCCTTCACAGATCCGATGGCGGACGGGCCTGCGATCCAGCGCGCGGGCCAGCGCGCGCTCGAGGCCGGCCAGACCATGGAGCGCACGCTGGCGCTGGTGCGCGCCTTCCGCGAGCAAGACGCGCGAACGCCGGTCGTGCTGATGGGTTATTACAATCCGATCTACGCCCGCGGGGTCGCGCGGTTCCTGGCCGAGGCCGCGGAGATCGGGGTCGACGGGCTGATCATCGTCGATCTGCCCCCCGAAGAGGACGACGAACTCTGCGTGCCCGCCCAGGCGGCGGGGCTGAACTTCGTGCGGCTCGCCACGCCGACCACCGACGACCGGCGCCTGCCGGCGGTGCTGAAGAACACCTCGGGTTTCGTCTACTACGTCTCGATCACAGGCATCACCGGGTCCGGCGCGGCGGACGCGGGCGCGGTCGGGCCCGAGGTTGCGCGCATCAAGGCGGCGACGCCGCTGCCGGTCTGCGTGGGTTTCGGCATCCGCACCCCGGAGGCCGCCCGCGCCATCGCCGGCGTCGCCGACGGGGCGGTGGTCGGCTCGGCGATCGTCGAGCGGCTCGGGGCCGGCGAGAGCGCCGAGGACGTGCTGGCCTTCGTGCGCGCGCTTGCCGACGGCGCCCACGCCGCCTGAGGCCCCATCAACCATGACCGGCCGGCCGGGCTTGTCCCAGCCGTCCGCGCCGACAAGAAGATGATCGCCATGGAAAGCGTCGCGGAAATGCCGGCCGCGCTTCTCGCCGCCGCGGCGGGAACCGCGGCCTTCGCCCTGACCCTGCTCGGCGGATGGCTGGCGCTGCGTGCGTTGCGCCGGCCCGGGTCCGGGCGCTGCCACTGGCGGCGGGCGGCGCAGCGGCCGGAGACCGCGCTGCGGCGATGGGTCTGCGCGGACTGCGGCGTCGACGCCTGGTCCGCCGGCCGCAGTCCGCCGCGCGAGTGCAAGCGAAGCTTGCGGCCCGCTGCGCTCTGAATTCGCCGCACAGAGCCGGTCCGAAAGCCGTTGCGAAGCGGCGTTAAAGATATATTATCCATACATCTTATAGTCCGGACAACCCATGCAGCTCTCCAAGCAGACAGACTATTCCCTGCGCGTGCTGATGTTTCTGGCCGCCAACGCCGACAGGCTCTGCACGATTTCCGAGATCGCGGCGCGCTACGGCGTGTCCCGCGCCCATCTGATGAAAGTGGTCAACGTTCTGGCGCGCGAGGGCTTCGTGACCACCACCCGCGGCCGGTCCGGCGGCGTGCGCCTGGCCGGCGACGGCGCGGCGATCCGGGTCGGCGACGTTGTGCGCCGCGTCGAGGGGCGCATCGGGCTGGTGGAATGCCAGCGGCCGGGCGGGCGCTGCCTGATCTCGTCGTCCTGCCGACTGAAGGGCGTGCTGGCCGGCGCGGCGGCGGCGTTTCTCGCCGCGCTCGACGCCGTGACGCTCGGCGATCTCTGCGCGGAGAACGACGTTCTCACGGCTCTGCTCGCAGGACGCGCGGCGTGAGCGGCGACGGGACGCCCCGGAGCTACGCGGCGGCGCACGACCTGCGTCGCGCGTCGGCGGCGGAGGCGAAGGGAGACGCGACGGCGGGCCTCCCGGCCGAGGATCTGGCACGCTGGCGGCGCGAGATGCGGGAGCGGCTGATCGCCGCCCGGCTGGCGACGCCGACCGCGGAGCGCGCCAGGGCGGCGCGGCGCATCGCGGTGACCCTCGACCGCATGGTGCGTCCCGAGCCGGGCCTCGCCATCGGTCTCTACTGGCCCTTCCGCGGCGAGCCGGACCTGCGCGACTGGATGCGCGCGGCCGTGGCGACCGGCGCCCGCGTCGCGCTTCCGGTGGTGGTGGCGAGGGACCGGCCGCTCGTGTTCCGCCAATGGCGTCCCGGCTGCAAGATGACCCGCGGCGTCTGGGGCATTCCCGCACCCTCGGAGGGGCCTGAGATCGCCCCGGACGTGGTGATCGCGCCCCTTGTCGGCTTCGACCCGGGATGCTACCGGCTCGGCTACGGCGGTGGCTTCTACGACCGCACGCTGGCCTCGATGAGCGTGCGGCCGATGGCGATCGGCGTTGGCTTCGAGGACGCGGCGCTGCCGACGATCCACCCGCAGCCCCACGACATCCCGATGGACGCCATCGTCACCGGGCCGGAAGCGCGGTTCCGGCCCGAAACCGGGTGAGGCGCGGCAAAGGAGTCGCATTAACCCTCCACCCCCGGAGTTAACCAGGCGTTCACGACGAACTTGTCGGAACTCGTCGCAAGTGCGAGCAATCGCATTGCGTCGAAGCTGTTTCGGCGTGTGGGTGATGAGTAGGGTGTGAGATGTTCTCCAGAGTGATCTGCGCAGCGGCGGTCGCCGTCGCGCTGTCCTGCAGCGCGGCGTCGGCCGCATCGCTTACCGTGCTTGGCGGCTCGAACTTCGTACTGCCGTTGAACTACTCGCTCAACGACAAGACCGGGCCGTCGCTGGTCTCCGGCGACACCGTGCGTCGCAACGGCGCACTGCATCTGTCCGGGCCGGCGAAGGTCACCTTCGCCTATCTCGGCAGCGAGGCCGACTACTCCAACCGGTTCTCGATCAACAGCCAGAGCTTCCACAACAAGTCGGGGGCGAACGCGCCGTTCACGCTGAGGCTCGATGCGGGCAAGATCGATTTCCGCTTCCGCACCGACGACGGAAACCGCTCGGTCCGCAACGGCGACAGCTCGGGCTACTACAACTCGATCGCGCTGTTTCTCGACAGCAACAATCCGCATGGAGTGATCGCGCTGCTCAACGACTGGTCGACGTCCGACAAGGACTACGACGACATGGCGGTGCGCATGACCGTGGCGCCGGTTCCACTTCCGGCGGCGGCCTGGCTCCTGGTGGCCGGCGTCGGCGGACTGCGACTGGCGGCGCGGCGGCGTCGGCGGGCCTGACAGGCAGGCAGCCGGCGGGCCGCAGGAGCCCTGCCTGCCGATTGCGCGCAAGCGCGGAGGCGACCGGACGGAGGAGCGCGGAGCGCAAGCCGCATGGAGGGGTGGCGAGACATGGTGACGACGGCCGGCGCGGACGCGATCCTCGGCGCCGGCTTTGGCGTGTTCGGCGATCTTGCGCGCGGCCTCCTCGTCATCGGCGCAATCGCGATGATCGTCCTGGGACTGTTCGCGCTCCACGCCGCCCGGCTGCGGACGGTGGCGCTCCGGACCAGTCGCCTGACTGACGTCGCCGCGCGCGCCCGGGCCACGCGCCCAGCGCCCGCGCGCCCCGCGCGCCGCGGCCCGATCCGCCTTCCCTCGCTGATCAGCGGCTGCTGGTGGCGCGAGGCTGACGCGGCACGGGGCGCGCGGCTGCGCCGATGGATCTGCGTGGACTGCGGCGTCGCGGCCTACGGCGTCGGCGACCTGCCGCCCCGGCACTGCAAGCGCGAACTCCGCGCGCCCGGTCTCTGATCACGCCGCTTGCGACAAGGCCGCGGGCCCAGCCCCTCGCTAGCGTTTGCGCATTTGAGGCGGCGCGACGGTGGTCGTGAGCGTGCGTCCGGACGTCCGGAGGACCTGCCCGGATGACATCCTACGCGCACGTCGCCGCCTCCACGGAGTTCCCCTTCAGTCGGGACCTTCGAGTTGAGGCTTTCGTCACCTGCGGGCATTTCGGAGTGGAGACGGATCAAGCCATTGAAAAGGCGTAAGTTTCGAAGGCTGGAAACAGGCTTAAAAGCGGCTGGAAACAGGCTTGCCAATTGACTTGCTTTTCGTCACGTCGGAATTGCCGGGCCGCCGGCGCCGAAGGCTCCGTCCATGTCGCCGGGTCTTCCGCCGATCCGGACCAGGTGCGCGTCCGGAAAAGGGGAGCCGGCCATCCACGCCTGGCGCAGCGGACGGCCGGGATTGCCTGCACTGCGCCCCACCTGTCACCACATCCTTCCAACCGGGGGAAATGGCGGACCTTCATGACGGCGGCCAAGGCCGATGTCTTTGAGGAAATGCTCATTGGCGTGGCGGAGGTCGATTTGGGAGGTGCGGCGCGACCTGAAGAGATGCTTCAGGAGCGTCAATGGAAGGCGCACGCCGCGTGCGGGCGACGAGGCGAACGCAAGGGAAGGCTGATCTGTGGAGATATCGGTCATGACGGGCATCCTTCTGAAGAACTTGCCGGAATAGCTGGTCTGTGAAACCAGACTGGCAGGGCGGAAGGTTGCATGTCCTGAAGCGGCCTGAAGCGATCCGAAAACTTCGGAAACGTCCGGAAAGGCGAGCAGCTATTTTCGTGACGCCTCCGGTTCGCAGGCGATCCGCAAGCGACGACGGCTCGAAACCAAAGGGCTCAGGGGAACATCTACGGCATTGCGTCGGCCGCGCGCGCATCGAGTGCGCGAACGAGGTGCTGAAAGCGCGGGAGGTCGCGCAGGGGGTCGAGGTCGGTATCCTGCTTTACCCAGACGGAGAAGGTGACTGGGTCGACCCGCGGGAGGCAGGCTTCGAGCGTGTCGAGCGCGTCTTCCGTTTCGCCGAGAAGCGACATCGCGCAGGCGATGTTGTAGTCGATGCTCAGATCATCGGGATCGACGGCCTTGACCCGCTGAGCCCATTGCTTGGCGCGTTCGGCTTCGCCCAATTTCGCAAAAGCACCGACCCCGCTGATCAACGCGTAGGAATCCGACGAATTCTCGGACAACGCGCGTTCCGCCCGCGCGAGCGTGCGGCGGGCTGAGTCCAGCACCTTCTCCGGCTGGCCTGTTGCCTTGTAGCACATGGCGAGATGGGAAGTGGCCGCCAAATCCGCTTCCGAAAGTGCGGCTGCGCGTTCCCAATGCACGATGGCGTCGGCGTGCCGTCCGGTCTGAAAGCACGTACGGCCATAGTGGAAGCGTACATCATAGGAATTCGGATCGAGTTGAAGCGAGCGTTCGTGAAGCTCGAAAGCCTCGTCGAAGCGACCAAGACCGGCGAGGACGAAGGCCTTGGCCGCGAGCGCCTCTGACAGATCCGGATTCAGAGCGAGGGCGCGCTCGGCCGCTTGCAGGCCATGTTCAGCCGATGCCGAAAGGGCATGGAGTCCGGTCTGACTGATCGCCAGAAGCGCCCATGCGAGATCATAATCGGGGTCGATCTCAAGCGCCTGTTGAGCGAGGCGGCCGGCAATCGCGAAGTTTCGCCTGTCCAAACGCGTGTGGTGATAGCGCGCTTGCAGGTAGATTTCATAGGCTTGGGGATTGTCGGTCGGGCGCGACTGGATCGCCGCGCGCTCGGACGGCACAAGTCTTACCCTGAGCGCGGCGACGATGGCCTCGGTGATCCGATCCTGAAGATCGAAGATGTCGGTCAGGTCGCTGTCGAAGCGATCCGCCCAGATCGGATGCCCGGTCGCACCGTCGACGAGTTGGGCGTTGATGCGAATCCGGCTGCCGGACTTGCGGACGCTGCCCTCGACCACATGGGTCAGACCCATGCTTTGGGCTGTTTGCGCAACGTCGATGGCGCGACCCTTGAAAGTAAAGGCTGTGTTTCGGGCGACAACGGACAAGGCGGCGACTTTGGACAGGTCGGTGATGACGTCTTCGGTGATCCCGTCCGAGAAATACTCCTGCTCGAGTTCGTTCGAGGTATTGGCGAACGGGAGCACCAGTATTCTCGGGTTTGAGTTGGCGGGTGTCTCAGCCTTGGGCGCGGGAACGGGTGCGCCTTCCTCCACCGAAAGAACGAACTGGTAGCCCCGACCTGGTATCGTCGCAAGCGATTTGGGGCCGAGCGCCTTTCGCAGGGCCGAGACATGAACGGTCAGATTGCTTTCCTCAACCGCGATGTCCGGCCAGATGGCGTCGAGTATCTCGCCTTTGGAAAGGATGCGGTGACGGTTCGCGACGAAGAAGCTCAACATGTCGAAAGCTCGGGCGCCCAGAGCGATTTCGATCCCGTCCCGGGTCAACTTGCGCTCCTCCGGAGCCAGGATGAAATCGCCGAAGCGGAAGGATGACAACGATTTCTCCCCTGAATCGGCTTTCAATCACACGCGATCCCGGTCTGGTATCATGGATACGGACGCGTCGGTAAATCCTAACGGAATTTCCGTGCCTGATGCGCTTTCAAACGAGCTGTTCTCTGAGCCGACCGCTAAGTCCGTCTGCGCGGAGCAGCCATATCCGTCATCCGGCCTTGGCGCTTTTTGCGGCATCACGCGCGCGGACGGGGCGCCGGCCACGACGCCTCAAGGGTTGCCGTCGCCCAGCAGGAAGACGTGCAGCGCCACAGGCCCGTGCGCGCCGAGTTGCAGCCGCTGGCCGATGTCGGCCGAGCGCGACGGGCCGGTGACGAGGTTGACCGTGCGCGGGTCGAGCCCGCGGGCGCGCCACTCGGCCCAGAAATCCTCGAAGCCGCCGCAGATGTCGGCCTCGCGCAGCACGACGAAGTGCGTCTCGCCGAGAAAGGTCAGCGTCACCGGATTGTCGGGACCGGACGCGAGCGCCAGGGTTCCGAGCTCGGCGAGGCCGAACTCCGCCCGGCTCAGCGTCGCGGGCTCCTCGACCCGGCCGGGACCGACGCTGGCCTCCACATGGCCCCAGTCGAGCCCGGCGAAGAGCGGATCGGAGCCGTGGCGGATCGCGGCCGCCAGGTTGCGGCTGCGCAGTTCATGGGCGAGCGCGCCGGGCAGCTCCGCGGGCCCGGAGACGCGGCTGACGGTGGCGTCGACTGCGGCGAGGCGGTTCATGAACCGCGTCATCCGCGCCGCGCCGTGGGAAAGCGCGGCTTCGGGCGGGGCGTCCGTGGGCGGATGCGCGAGCCGGTCCGCCACCGTGGCGGCGCGGTCGCTGTCGCCGGCCGCCCCGGTCGTGCGGCGCAGGCGCTCGAGGATGCGGGCGCGCGCGTCGCTCACCGCTTGCCCGCCTTCCACTGCGCCATGAAGGTGCCGCCCTGCGGAGCGGGGAAGTCGCGCGTCCCCGTCCAGCCCGAGGCGAGGGGCAGCGAGGCGATGCGGCCCTTCTTGCCGCCGAGCCGACGCAGCGTCGCCACCGCGGCCGCCGTGGCGCGGCGATAGAGTGCGGGACGCCGGGCGAACCAGGCCCAGACGCCGAGGCCGGAGCGCACCGTCGCGGGAGTAAGGCGCTTCTCGAACTCGCGCTCGCGCCAGTGCCGCATCATCTTCGGCAGCGGGATGCGCATCGGGCAGACCGACTCGCAGCGGCCGCAGAAGGTCGAGGCGTTGGGAAGCTGGCCCCCCTCCTCCACGCCGATCAGCGAGGGCGTCAGCACCGCGCCCATCGGCCCCGGGTAGACCCAGCCGTAGGCGTGCCCGCCCACCGCCTGGTAGACCGGGCAGTGGTTCATGCACGCGCCGCAGCGGATGCAGCGCAGCATGTCCTGGAAATCCGTGCCGAGCATGTTCGACCGGCCATTGTCGAGCAGGACGACGTGGAACGCCTCCGGCCCGTCCGGATCGCCCTCCCGCCGCGGCCCCTTGGAGAAGGTGTTGTAGACGGTGAAGTCCTGACCGGTGGCGGAGCGCGCGAGCACGCGCAGGACCGTCGTCGCGTCCTCCAGCGTCGGCACGATCTTCTCGAGACTCGCCATGACGATGTGCACGCGCGGCAGCGACTGGGTGAGATCGCCGTTGCCCTCGTTGGTGACGATCACCGACTGGCCGGTCTCGGCGATCAGCATGTTGGCGCCGGTGATGCCGACCTCGGCCTCGAAGTACTTCTCGCGCAAGACGCCGCGGGCCTCGCGCTGGAGCGCCGCGTGCTCGGAGATGTCGCGGTCCGGGTCGAGATGGGTGTGGGCCTTGCGGAAGGCCGCCTCGATCTCGGGCACCGTCACATGGACCGCCGGCGCGATGATGTGCGAGGGGATCTCGCCGCGCAGCTGGATGATGTACTCGCCGAGATCGGTCTCGACCGGCTTGATGCCGTTCTCCGCAAGAAAGTCGTTGATCCCGCATTCCTCGGAGATCATCGACTTGCCCTTGTTGACGGTCTTCGCGCCGGCCTTGCGACAGATGTCGAGCACGATGCGGCGCGCGTCCTCGGCGGTCTCGGCCCAGTGCACGTGGCCGCCGCTCTCGATCACCCGCGCCTCGTATTCCTCCAGGTAGAGGTCGAGATGGGCGAGCGTGTGGTTCTTCATGTCGCGCGCGCGGTCGCGCAGGTCGTCGAACTCCGGAAGCCGGGCGCGGGCCTCGGCGCGTTTGCTGACGAAACCGCCACGCGTCCCGCGCAGCGCCGTCTGCAGGTTGTGGTTGTCGAGCGCGGCGCGGGCGTTGGCCTTGAAGGCCGGCGTGGTCGGTTCGTGCAGGCTCATGGCGCCTCTCCGATCGCAGGCGTGTCGAGATCGCCCGCGAGCACCTCGACCACGTGACGGGCGCGAAAGGCGCGGCCCTCGCGGCTGGCCTTGCCCGCCATGTTCATCAGGCAGCCGAGATCGCCGGCGAGCACCAGGTCGGCGCCGGTCTCGGCGATGTTGCGCGTCTTGTCGCCGACCATCACGTTGGAGATGTCGGGATACTTCACGCAGAACGTGCCCCCGAAGCCGCAGCAGACGTCGTTCTCGACCATCTCGCGCAACTCGAGCCCCGCCACCGAGGCGAGCAGCCGGCGCGGCTGCGCCTGGACGCCCAGGCTGCGCAGGCCCGAACAGCTGTCGTGGTAGGTGACCGAGACGTCGGCGGCGCGCGGCACGGCGTCGATCCCGAGCACGTCGGTCAGGAACGAGGTGATCTCGTGGGTCCGCGCGCCGAGTGCGGCGGCGCGCTCGGCCCAGGGGTCGTCGGCGTCGAACATCGCCGCATAGTCCTTGGCGATCGTCGCGCCGCAGGAGCCGGAGGGGACCACCACATAGTCGTAGGGCTCGAAGGCGGCGATGACCTGGCGTGCGATAGCCTTGGCGGTTTCGCGGTCGCCGGAGTTCCAGGCGGGCTGGCCGCAGCAGGTCTGGGCCTCGGGGGCCTCGACCTCGCAGCCCGCGTCCGCCAGAAGCCGCGCCGTCGCGAAGCCCACCGACGGGCGAAACATGTCGACGAGACAGGTGACGAAGAGGCCGACGCGCGGTCCCGGCATGGCTTTCCCCCCGCAATTGGTTGCCGATTTCGAGGTGTAGGGGCTTTGCCGGGGCGCGACAAGCCGCCCGCGCCAGCCGCGGCGAAAGGCGCGTCAGAGAAACGCCCGCCCAGATTGCGCTGGACCCCGCGCGGCCGGGAATGGCACCATCGCCGCGTCGATTGGGACGGCGGGGAGACGGTCATGGCGTCCGGCCAGCACGGCTCGAGCGAACCGCGGGTGATCGAGATCGACACCGTCCGCGTCATGGAGCGCCGGCAGAAGCATTTCGGCGTCATCGACATCGGCTCGAACTCGATCCGCCTCGTCGTCTATGACGACCTGAGCCGGGCGCCCTTCCCGCGCTTCAACGAGAAGTCCATCGTCGCGCTGGGCGCGGGGTTCGACGCGGACGGCGCGTTCACCGACGCGGCGATCGCCCGCGCCGTGCACGCCCTCCACCGCTTCGACGCCATCGCACGGGCTATGGCGGTCGAACGCGTGGACGTCATCGCCACCGAGGCGACGCGCAAGGCGACGAACGGCGACGCGCTGGTGCGCGCGATCCGCGAGGCGACCGGGCTCGAAACTCGGGTGCTGAGCGGCGAGGAGGAGGCCACCTACGCCGCGCGCGGGGTGATCTCGGGCTTCTTCCAGCCCAAGGGCCTGGTCGGCGATCTCGGCGGCGGCAGCCTCGAGGTGGCGGAGGTGATCGGCGACCGGGTCGGCGAGCGCATGGCGAGCATGCCGCTCGGGGCGCTGCCGGTGAAGGCGATGCTCGCCGAGGGCTACGGCGCGGCCAGAAAACAGGTGGACGCCATCCTCGACGCGAAGCTGCCGCCGCTGCTGACCGAGCCGGTCTTCTACGCCGTCGGTGGAGGCTGGCGGGCGTTCGCGCGCGTCCACATCGCCATGACCGGCGCGCCGATCAGCGTGGTCCACGGCTACGGGATCCCGGCGGAAGAGGCGCGGACGCTCGCGAAGAAGCTCGCCAGGATGTCGCCCGAGGAGGTCGCGGCCCTGCCCGACATGCCGAGCCGGCGGGTCGACACGCTGCCCGCCGCGGCGCTGACGCTGTCGCGGGTCCTGAAGGCGCTCAAGCCCGAGGCGGTGGTCTTCTCCTCCTACGGGGTGCGCGAGGGCTGGCTCTATTCGCAGCTCGACACCGAAGAGCAGTATCGCGACCCGCTGGTCGAGGGTGCGATGGCGATCGGGCTTCCCAACGCGCGGGTGCCGGCATTCAGCGCCGCGCTCGGCCGCTGGACCGACCCGCTCTTCGCCGGCGAATCGCAGGAGGACCGGCGTGTGCGCCTCGCGGCCTGCGCGCTGACCGACCTGTGCTGGCGCGATCACGAGAAGGTGCGCGCGGCCGAGGCGTTCCAGCGCCTGCTGCTCTTTCCCTTCATCGGCGTCTCCCATTCCGAGCGCGCCCTTCTCGCGGTTGCGGTGATGGCGCGCTACGGCGGCAAGATCGACGACGCGGTCGGCAAGGCCATCGAGGGCCTCCTGAGCCCGAGCCAGCTCCGCCGCGCCGAGATCCTCGGCCGCGCGCTCCTGCTCGGGCATCGCCTGTCGGCGAGCGTGCCCGAGATCCTCGACCGCGCCCGGCTCCAGATCGACGCGGACGCGGTGCGGCTCGAGATCCTCGATCCCGACAGCGCTCCCGACAGCGACGCGGTCCAGAGCCGCCTGCGCCAGCTTGCGCGCGCCACCGGGGTCAGCGACTGCGAGGTGATCGCGCTCGAAAGCTGACCCCGGCCGCGCGCCCGGCGGCGATTGGGCCCTTCCCTTCGGCGGGCGCTTCACCTATAGGGCGCGCTTGCGGTCTTACACCCTTGGAGGAAGGCCGCGCGAGCCAGTCAAGGAGAAGGCCGATGGCAAGCGAGACACCCGTTCTCGAAGCCGTGGCGCGCGAGGGGGTCGGCAAGGGGGCCGCCCGCCAGGCGCGACGCGACGGGATGGTTCCCGGAGTGATCTACGGAGGCGGCGTGCCGCCCCGCACGATCAACGTGAAGTTCAACACCCTGTTCAAGCAGCTCAAGGCGGGCAAGTTCCTGTCGACGCTGCTCAACGTGAAGGTCGACGGCGAGGACAACCGCGTGATCTGCCGCAGCGTGCAGCGCGACGTGGTCCGGGATCTGCCGACGCATGTCGACTTCCTGCGCCTGAGCGAACGCTCGCGCATAAACCTCTACATCCCCGTGGAGTTCATCAACCGCGAAGCGAGCCCCGGCCTGAAGCGCGGCGGCGTGCTGACGGTGGTGCGCAACGAGGTGGAGCTGGTGGTGTCGGCCAATGAAATCCCCGACCACCTGACGGTCGACCTGACCGGGCGCGACGTGAACGAGACGGTCCACATCTCCGACATCACGCTGCCGGAGGGCGCGCGGCCGACGATCACCGACCGCGACTTCGTCATCGCCAACATCACCGCACCGTCGAGCCTGCGCTCGCAGGAGGATGACGAGGAAGCGACCGAGGCAGAGGCCGAGGCAGAGGCCGAACAGGACTGATTTCCGCGCCAGCGCGTGCTAGATGACGACGCGTCGCGGGCGACCGCGGCGCGTCGCTTGCCATGGGGGGTCGCGATGAAGCTGCTGGTGGGACTGGGAAACCCGGGCGCGAAGCACGCCCGCCAGCGCCACAACATCGGCTTCATGGCCGTGGATGCGATCGCCGACGCGCACGGCTTCGCCCCGTGGCGCGCCAAGTTCTCGGGCCAGGTCGCGGAGGGCCGCATCGGCGGCGACAAGGCGCTGCTGCTCAAGCCCGAGACGTACATGAACCTCTCCGGCGACGCCGTGCAGGCGGCGATGCGCTTCTACCGGCTCGCCCCCGCGGACGTCATCGTCTTCCATGACGAGCTCGACCTCGCCCCGGGCAAGGTGCGGGTCAAGTCGGGCGGCGGCCACGCAGGGCACAACGGCCTGCGCTCGATCGACGCCCACATCGGGCCGGACTTCATGCGCGTGCGGCTGGGCATCGGCCATCCCGGCGACAATGCCCGGGTGACCGCCCATGTGCTCGGCGACTTCGCCGCCGCCGACGCGGAGTGGCGCGACGCGGTGCTCGCGGGGGTCGCCGCCGGCGCCCCGGCGCTGGTCGCGGGCGACGGGGGCCGGTTCCTCAACGAGATCGCCCGCCGCCAGCCGCCACCCAAGGAACCGGCGGAGAAGCATCCGAAGGCGCCCCCGCCTCCGGCCAAACCCGAGTCGGCGCCGGAGGCCGCCGAGCCCGATGCGCGCGGCCCGCTGCAGAGGCTGGTGGACCGCTTCCGGTGAGCACCCGCGCGGCGTTCCTCGCGCAGGCCGAAGCCTGCGACGCGATGGGATCGCCGTTCACCGCCCGGCTCTGCCGCCTGCTCGCCCGCCGCCTCGCGCCCGGCGATCCGGTGTCGGACCGGGTGCTCGAGTGGCCCGAGGACCCCGGCGGGCGGGCGAGCGCCCTGCCCCTGCGCCTCGCCGGCGCGCTGCACGGGCTGGTGCTGGCGGACGCCGACGCCGGGCTGTCGACGGTCTATCCGCCCAACGACGGGCGCGCGACCGACGCCGATCTCTGGATGGCGATCCGCTCGGCGTTCCTCCAGCACGAGGCGGAGATCCTCGCGCGGCTCGCCGGCCCGCCGCAGACCAACGAGCCGATGCGCTGCGCCGCCCTGGCGCCGGGGTTTCTCACCGTGGCCGCGCTGACCGGCCTGCCGCTTGCGACCTCCGAACTCGGCGCAAGCGCCGGGCTCAACCTGAACTGGGACGCCTTCAGCTACCGGTTCGGGCCGGTGCCCTGGGGCCGCGCCGACTCCGAGGTGGACATCCGTCCTGCCTGGACCGGGCCGACCCCGCCGATCCCCCCGGCCCGGGTGGCGGCGCGGGCCGGCTGCGACCGCGATCCGCCGAGCCTCGACGATCCCGCCGACCGGCTGCGGCTGCTCTCCTTCGTCTGGGCCGACCAGCCCGAACGGGTGATCCGCGTCGCCGCCGCCATCGAGACCGCGCTCGAGTCCGGAACCCAGGTGGAGCGGGCGGAGGCGACGGAATGGCTTGAGCCGCGGCTCGTCGCCCGGCAGGAGGGGCGGGCCCATGTCGTCTATCACTCGATCCTCTGGCAGTATCTCGACCCGCGCGCCCAGCAGCGCGCGCTGGCGCTGATGGACGCGGCCGGGACGCGGGCCACCGCCGCAGCCCCGCTCGCCTGGCTGCGCATGGAGGGCGACGGCGCCTCGCCTGGCGCGGCGATCACCCTCACGCTGTGGCCTGGCGGCGAGACGCGGGTGCTCGGGCGCTGCGGCTTTCACGGCGCCTGGGTCGACTGGCGGGGCTGGGGCTGAGCGCGGCGGACCGCGCCGCGCCGATCAGCCGTCCTTTCGGAAGTACTTCTTTTCGCGGGGCTTTCCGTCCCAGCCGGGCTTGCCGCGCGGCGGGCGATCGTCGCGCCCTTCGCCGCCCGCACCGGCGCCACGACCGGCGTAGGGCTTGCCGCCGCCCTCGCGATCGCCCCGGTAGGGCTTGGCCGGCGGCTTGGACTGCCGGTCGTCCTCGCGGAACTCCCACTTCTTGAGGAGCTTCACGTTGAAGGTGTCGCGGCCGATCCGGCCCTCGTGGCACCACACGACCGAAACCTGCTCGCCGTCGACCGCTTCCACGGCCATCCGCATCGAGCCGGCGCCGAGAACCACGAGGTCCCCCATCTCCACACTATCCATAACGTAACGTGCCTTCTGTCAGGCGGGCGCGCGCCCGCTGGCCGGGAACTTTTCGGCCCTTCTCGGAGCGGACGGATACGCCTTCGCCGCCTTCGGCGCAAGTGGCGGGAGGCGCTGGCCAGCCCTCAGGCGCCGCGGGTCTCGTCGCTGATCACGCGACCCGACGCGAGGTCGAACACCACCTCCCGCGAGGCGCCGCCGAGAGCCGCCTCGATGAGGATCCGGTCCCCGTCGCGGTCGATCTCGATCCGGTCGTAGCCCTGCGCGCGCAGGTCATCGAGCAGCGGCGCGAACCGCGCCTCCGCGGCGGCGGCGCCGGCGCCAAGAACCAGTGCGGACGCGAGAAGGCTCATGCGTTTCCTGCGGATCATCGTCACCTCCCGACGCGCCGACACATCGCGTGTCAGTTAAATCAGAGTTGCGCCCTGCAAACTTCCGTTTCAACTCACGAAAACGCTACCACCAGGTCGT
The DNA here is from genome assembly GCA_963836255.1 of uncultured Alphaproteobacteria bacterium. Lineage (GTDB taxonomy): Bacteria > Pseudomonadota > Alphaproteobacteria > Rhodobacterales > Rhodobacteraceae > Amaricoccus. The sequence goes on along the minus strand of CAWIIL010000002.1, from coordinate 502,579 downwards.
CGGCGAAAAGCCGCCCGCTCGGAGCGCCACGCCGTGCATTCTGGCCTGTCCATGCGTCAGGTCAGCAGGAAACCGCCCTGCAGCGACAGCGAGGCGTCTACGACGTGGAGGAAGTAGTCGTCGGCGTCGAACCCGTCGTCGTTCCAGTCGATCTCGAGCACGGTGTTCTGACGGTCGGCGAGATCGTCGCCACGGAACAGCCTGCCTGTGGCGTCGTTGAAGCTCTGCGCCTCCTCGTACACGCGGAAATCGACGCCCCCGCGCACGGCGTCGACGAACCGGATCACGTCGAGACCCTCCTCGAAGGCGCGCGACAGCACCACGTCGTTGAAGTCTCCGAGATCGTCCCGGGTTACGTAGATCACGTCCCGGTCGCCATCGCGGGGCTGGTTGGGGTCTCCTTGGAACTCTTCGACATCCGGGTTGATGATGTCGTTGCCGGATCCGCTGAAGAGCCGGTCCCGGCCGATTCCGCCGTCGATGAAGTCGTTGCCTGAGCCGCCATCGACGATGTCGTTCCCTTCGTTGCCCGTGATGGCGGCAAAGTTCCCCACTCCATCGTTGCCGCCGCCTGCGAAGATGCGGTCGTTGCCGGCGCCGCCGACCAGGTCGGCATCGACGAAGTCGGAACCAATCAGAACGTCGTTCCCTTCCCCGCCAAACGCGCCGCCGTCGAAGTCCCCCAAGGCGCGATGGATCAGGACGTCGTTACCATCGCCGCCGTAAAGCTGGTTTCCGACGAGCCGATCGTTTCCGCCGCCGCCGTAGAGGCCGCCAAACGCCGTGAACCCGACCATCGTGTCCGCGAACCGCGAGCCGATGACGTTGGTCACGCTGCTGTAGCCGCCTCCGAACGCCGTGCCCTCCATGAAGTCGTCCTGCCCGCCGTAGCCGTCCTTCACGGCCCGGCCGAGGATCGAGACGGTGCGGACCTGGCCGTCCTCGTCGGTGAAGGTGCGGCTGCCGGTGTAGTCCATGTCGATGACGACCCGGCTCCGCGCGCCGCTGTAGTCGGCGACGCCGTAGTAGAATGCGTTGTCGTCTCCCAGAGCCAGGCCGCCGCCATAGAGGTCGTCGCCGCGCGTCCCGAGAAAGATAGAGGAGAACTCGCCGCCGCCGCCGAGAAACGTGTCGCGGCCCGCCGTCCCGACGAAGGTGACGTTGTCGGCCGCCACCAGATTGCCGTCCGAGTCGAACGTTGGGGAGTAGGTCCCGGTACGAACCAGCCGGTTGCTCCCGAAGTAAATGTGGTCCGTCAAGATGTAGCCATTCGCGGCCCAGTAGGCGAGCCACTCGGCCCTGTTGTCGATCGACATGCGAAGCCCCCCCTTTTTCCGTCCCAAGGTCGGCGCGTGGAATTCCATGGCCCGACATCGTCAGAACAGCACGGGCGAGGCGGCGCCGCGTCCACCGTTTGGTGGAGCCTGCGGATCAGGCCAGCGGCAGGGTGAAGGAGGCGACGAGCCGCGCAAGCTCCGCTTGACGGTGCGTGCGGGTCTTGTCGAAGAGCCGCACGAGGTGGGTCCGCACCGTCGCCTCGCCGACGCCGAGCGCCGCGGCGACCTCGGTGCCGGACCGACCGGCGGCGACGAGCTCCAGCACCCGCGTCTCGGCTCGGGTGAGGTCGAAGAGCGCAGCGATCGCGGCGAGCGGCGCCGGGGGCGGCGCGGCGGCCGGCGCCAGGAAGATCGCCGCCGCGCCGGGCAGCGGGTTCGCGGTGAGCGGCAGCACGTGGACCACGAGCGCCTCGCCGTCGCTCCGGCGGGCCGGGATGCCGAGGCCGCGCCGGCCGACGCCGTCGAGCGGCGCGGCCATCGCCGCCCCGATCGCGGCGGCGAGCGCCGGCGGCGCGGAGACCCGGCCGTGGCGCATCCCGAACGGCTCGCCGGTCCTGAGCGCCGACTCGCCGGCGCGGTTGGCGTGCAGGAGGCGCAGGTCCGGCGCGACCAGCAGGACGGCGACGGCGAGCCCGTCGAGCACGGCGGCGAAGTTGGCGCGCTCCACGGCCTTGGCGTCGAGAAGGCTGCTGATGGTCACCGCCCGCTTGAGATGCGGCGCGAAGAGGCGGGCCAGCGCGACCTCGGCGTCGGTGATCGGCCCCTGGTCGACATGCCGGCCCATTCCGAGCGAGCTCAGCGACGCCGCGTCGCGGGAGAACGCGATCGCCATCGTGTCGGTCAGCCCGAGCGGCAGACCCCATTCGCGCCAGAAGCGGTTCTCGCTCGCGCGCGGATTCACCCGGCTGAGCACCTGCGGCTCGTCGAGCGGAAAGGCCATCAGCCGCGCGAGGCCGCCCCACACGTCCACGACTTCATTCCCGTAGAGGCGCATCCGCGCGAGATCGTCCGGCGAGACGCCCACCGTGACGTCGAGCAGCAACTCGCCGCCCGGCATGCGCTGCAGCGCCAGGCTCGCCGTGCGGAACTCCAGTTCGCCGACGATCGTCATCAGGACGCCGGGCCAGAGCCCCGGGTCAAGCGCGCAGTCATAGATCGAGCCGACGAGCGCGGAGAACTCCTCCGCCGGGATCGGACGCATCGCCGGCCCTGCTCCCCAAATGACCCCGTGACCGGCGACTATGCCACAAGCCGCACTACCCGGATATCCGGCAGATGTGCAACAGCTCTGGCGCGCGCCGCTGCCGGGCGTGCGCTCAGAGCGCCACCCCGAGCGCGTCGGCGACGGTGAAGATGTCCTTGTCGCCCCGGCCGCACATGTTCATAACCATCAGGTGGTCGGCGGGCAGGTCCGGGGCGATCCTGGCCACGTGGGCGAGCGCGTGCGCGGGCTCCAGCGCCGGGATGATGCCTTCTGTCACGCAGCAGAGCTTGAACGCCTCCAGCGCCTCGGCGTCGGTCACGCTGACGTATTCGACCCGGCCCATGTCGTGCAGCCAGGCGTGCTCGGGCCCGATGCCCGGATAGTCGAGCCCGGCCGAGATGGAATGGCCCTCGATGATCTGCCCGTCGGCGTCCTGCAGCAGATAGGTGCGGTTGCCGTGCAGCACGCCCGGCCGCCCGCCGGTCAGCGAGGCGGCGTGCTCCATGCGCTCGTCCACGCCGTGCCCGCCGGCCTCGACGCCGATGATGCGCACCTCGCCGTCGTCGAGAAACGGATGGAACAGACCCATGGCGTTCGAGCCGCCGCCGATGCAGGCGACCAGGCTGTCGGGCAGCCGCCCCTCGCGCTCCTGCATCTGCGTGCGGGTCTCCTTGCCGATGATCGACTGGAAGTCACGCACCATCGCCGGATACGGGTGCGGGCCCGCGACCGTGCCGATGCAGTAGAACGTGTCGCGCACGTTGGTCACCCAGTCGCGCAGCGCCTCGTTCATCGCGTCCTTGAGCGTCGCGCGCCCCGAGGTGACTGGCACCACCTCGGCGCCGAGCAGCTTCATGCGGAAGACGTTGGGTTTCTGGCGCTCCACGTCGGTCGCGCCCATGAAGACGATGCACTTCAGCCCGAACTTCGCGCACACCGTCGCCGTGGCCACCCCGTGCTGACCCGCCCCGGTCTCGGCGATGATCCGGGTCTTGCCCATGCGCCGGGCGAGGATGATCTGGCCCAGCACGTTGTTGATCTTGTGCGCGCCGGTGTGGTTGAGCTCGTCGCGCTTGAAGTAGATCTTCGCGCCCCCCAGCCGCTCGGTCAGCCGCTCGGCCAGATAGAGCGGACTCGGCCGGCCCACGTAGTGCGTCCACAGATCGTCCATCTCGGCCCAGAACGCGGCGTCGGTCTTGGCGCGCTCGTACTCGGCCTCCAGATCGAGGATCAGCGGCATCAGCGTCTCGGAGACGAACCGGCCGCCGTAGATGCCGAAGCGCCCGCGCTCGTCGGGTCCGGTGCGGAAGGAGTTGGGCTGGGGAGCGTTCATCAGGGCCTTCCTTGGGAAAATCTCAGCGCCGTTGTGAGGCGCTCGGCGCGGCTTGTCGATCGTCGGTTGACGCCGCCGCCGCTGCGAAGGCCGCCATCAGGGCGGGATCCTTCACGCCGGGCGCGCTCTCGACGCCCGAGGAGACGTCGACCTGCGCCGCCCCGGTGCGCCGGACCGCCTCGGCGACGTTGCCGGGCGCGAGCCCGCCCGCGAGCATCCAGGGTCCGTCCCAGCGCAGGCGCGCGACAAGCCGCCAGTCGAAGGCCAGCCCGTTGCCGCCGGGAAGCGCCGCGCCCTCCGGCGGGCGGGCGTCGAGCAGCAGCTGGTCGGCGATCCCGGCGTAGGCGGCGATCGGCGCGAGGTCTTCGGCCGTCGCCACGCCGACCGCCTTCATCACCGGCAGGCCGTGCCGGGCGCGCAAGGCCGCGACCCGCGCCGGGCTCTCGCGGCCATGGAGCTGGAGCATGGCGAAGCGCCCGGCCGCGACGATCGCGTCAAGAAGCGCATCGTCGGCGTCCACGGTGAGCGCGACAGGGGCGAGCCCCGCGTCCCGCGCCGCGGCCGACAGCGCTCCGGCCGCCCCGGGATCGAGATGGCGCGGCGAGGGCGGAAAGACCACGAAGCCCGCGTAGCGCGCGCCGACCTCCGCAGCCGCCGAAACGTCGGCGGCCCGGGTGAGCCCGCAGAACTTGACGTCCATGGGGGCCGCTCAGTTCCCGAGCAGGGCAAGCACGTCGTCGTCCGACGCGCCGGACTTGCGCTTGAGCCGATCGACCTCGCGGTTGAGGTTGGCCGCCTCGCGGGCCTTCTCCTTGGCCAACCGGCGATGCCGGTGCTCGCGCAGCCATTCCAGAATGTAGCCGATCACCAGCCCGACCACGATCGAGGCGAGACTGACGATGAAGAGCGGCACCTGGTAGGCGTTCGGCAGGGTGCCCTCGAGGATCCCCGCCATCCCCGCCGGCAGCAGGTTGACGGTCACATCCCCGCGGTTCGCCAGCGACAGGATGACGATGGCGACCAGAATCAGCGCCAGAAAGATAAGCTTGATGGTTCGCATGTCCGCCCCCGAAGAACTCGCCGGAACCTAGCGCTGATTGAGCCGGTCGCGCAACAGCTTGCCGGTCTTGAAGAAGGGCACGAATTTCTCCTCGACCATCACGGTCTCGCCGGTGCGGGGGTTGCGGCCCTGCCGGGCGTCCCGCGCCTTGACCGAGAAGGCGCCGAACCCGCGCAGCTCGACGCGGTTGCCCGTCGCCATCGCCTCGATGATCTCGTCGAAGATCGTGGAGACGATGCGCTCGACGTCGCGCTGGTAGAGGTGCGGGTTCTCCTCTGAGATCTTCTGAATCAGCTCGGACTTGATCATGCGCTCCACCACCCATGCCGCCTGCGGATCATGAGGCGGCGACGCTGTCGCGCCGCGCCCGGACCCTTTGGAGAGGCATATTGGCATCAATCAGCGCATGAGGGAAGCCAGCTTCGGGGCCAGCCGGATGGAGATTTCTCCGAGAATCCCGCCGCTTGGTGCGATTTCGCCCACGATCCAGCCCAGCACGCCCTGGTCCTCCTCGACTTCCCAGTCGCGCACCGGCAGGTCCAGGAGCGCATCGTCGCGCGATTCGAGCCAGGCCACCGCCTGCGCCTCCCCGCCGATTTCGTCCACGAGCCCCATGTCGAGCGCCATCCGCCCGGTGAAGACGCCGCCGTCCGCGGCCGTGTCGAGGTCGGCCCCGGTGAGGCCGCGTCGTTCGCCCACCAGACCGCGGAACCAGGCGTAGCTGTCGGCGACCAGCGCCTCGTCGCGGGCGCGGGCCTCCGGGGTGGTGGGGCGGAACGGCGACGGCTCGGCCTTGAGCTCGGACGAGCGCACGGTCTCCATCTCCACCCCGAGCCGGTCGATCAGCCCGGTCAGGTCGGGATACTCCATGATGACGCCGATCGAGCCTGTGAGCGTGTTGCCGCGCGCCACGATGTGATCAGCCGCGATCGCGGCGACATATCCGCCCGAGGCCGCGACCTCGGCGAGCACCGCCACCACCGGCTTGGTCTCCGACACCGCGCGCAGCGACGCGAACAGCGCCTCCGAGCCCGCCGTCGTGCCGCCGGGCGAGTTCACCCGCAGGATCAGCGCCCGCACGTTGTCGTCTTCGCGGATCGCCTCGAGCATCTGGTCGCGCCGCGGGTCGTCGGTGATCACGCCGCCGACGTCGAGGCGGGCGATCTGCGCACCCGACATCAGGTCGCGCGGAAACAGCAGCGCGCCGAGGATCAGCGCGACCAGCGCCGCGACCCCGAAACCCCGCCAGAAAGCCGAGCGGCGCCACTTGCGGCGCCGCTCCTCGTAGAAATCGCGTTCCAGGACGTCCATGGACCGCTCAGGTGTCTTCCCGGCTCTTCAACGCCGCGCCAAGGATGTCGCCGAGCGAGGCGCCGGAGTCCGACGAGCCGTACTGTTCGACGGCCTCCTTCTCCTCGGCGATCTCGCGGGCCTTGATCGAGAGGCCGAGCCGACGGGTCTTGGCGTCGATGTTGGTGATCCGGGCGTCGATCTTGTCGCCCTTGGTGAAGCGCTCGGGCCGCTGCTCGGAGCGGTCGCGGCTGAGGTCGGAGCGGCGGATGAAGGCCTTCATGCCGTCGTACTCGACCTCGATGCCGCCGTCCTCGATCGCGGTCACGGCCACGGTGACCACGTCGCCGCGCTTCACGCCGGAGGTGGCGTCCGCGAACGGGTCGCCCTCGAGCGCCTTGATGGAGAGCGAGATGCGCTCCTTCTCGGGATCGACGTCGGTGACCACGGCCTTCACCAGGTCGCCCTTGCGGAAGTCCTGGATCGCCTGCTCGCCCGGGCGGTTCCAGTCGATGTCGCTGAGGTGGACCATGCCGTCGATGTCGCCCTCGAGCCCGATGAACAGCCCGAACTCGGTGATGTTCTTCACCTCGCCCTCGACCTGCGTTCCGTTGGGATGGGTGGCCGCGAAGGTGTCCCACGGGTTGCCCTGGGTCTGCTTGAGGCCCAGCGACACGCGCCGCTTGGCGGTGTCGATCTCGAGCACCAGCACCTCGACCTCCTGGGAGGTGGAGACGATCTTGCCCGGATGCACGTTCTTCTTGGTCCAGGACATCTCGGAAACGTGCACGAGCCCCTCGACCCCCGGCTCCAGCTCCACGAAGGCGCCGTAGTCGGTGATGTTGGTGACGCGCCCGGTGTGCTTGGAGTTCGATCGGGAACTTGTCCTCGACCGTGTCCCAGGGATCGTCGAGCAGCTGCTTCATGCCGAGCGAGATCCGCTGGGTCTCCTTGTTGATCTTGATGACCTGCACCTTCACCGTCTCGCCGATCCCGAGGATCTCGGAGGGGTGGTTCACCCGCCGCCAGGCCATGTCGGTGACGTGCAGCAGGCCGTCGACGCCGCCGAGATCGACGAAAGCGCCGTATTCGGTGATGTTCTTGACCACGCCGTCGATGTTCTGGCCTTCGGTGAGCTTGGCGACGATCTCGGCGCGCTGCTCGGCGCGGCTCTCCTCGAGCACGGCGCGGCGCGACACCACGATGTTGCCGCGGCGGCGATCCATCTTGAGGATCTGGAATGGCTGGTTCATATGCATGAGCGGGCCGGCGTCGCGCACCGGGCGCACGTCGACCTGGCTGCCCGGCAGGAACGCCACGGCGCCGCCGAGATCGACGGTGAAGCCGCCCTTGACGCGGCCGAAGATCTGGCCCTCGACGCGCTCCTCCTTCTCGGCCGCCTTCTCGAGGCGATCCCAGGCCTCCTCGCGGCGGGCCTTGTCGCGGCTGAGCACCGCCTCGCCGCGGGCGTTCTCGACGCGGTCGAGGTAGACCTCGACGGTGTCGCCGATCTCGATCTCGGCGGCGCGTCCGGGGGCGGAGAATTCCTTGAGGTCGACGCGGCCTTCCATCTTGTAGCCGATGTCGACGATGGCCTGTCCGGCCTCTATCGCGAGGACCGTGCCTTTGACGACGGTGCCTTCCTCGGGGGTCACGAGTTCGAAGCTCTCGTCGAGCAACGCCTCGAAGTCTTTCATGCTGGCCGCAGCTGGCATTCAGTCGGTCTCCTAAACAGCTTCATCTTTTCCGGCCGGGCGGTTGGATCCGCCGGTCTTTGTCTCTGATCGGGGGGCGGCTCGAGTTCGGCTTCAAAAGGAAAAAGGGCGTGGGTCAGACCCCGCCCGCCTTCATCCGATCTCTTACGTAGGCCACCGCCTCGGCGACGGCTGCTTCTATAGACAACTCGGTGGTGTCAAGCAAGAGCGCATCCGGCGCGGCCCGCAGAGGCGCCTCGGCCCGCCCGGCGTCGCGCGCGTCCCGGGCGGCGAGGTCGGCGCGGACCTGTTCTACGCTCTGCGCGCGCCCCAGTTCGGCGCAGCGCCGCTCGGCCCGGACGTCGTCGGAGGCGGTGACGAAGAGCTTCGCCTCGGCCTTCGGGCAGATCACCGTGCCGATGTCGCGCCCGTCAAGCACCGCGCCGCCCGCGCGCCGCGCGAACTTCTTCTGAAAATCCAGCAGCGCCGCGCGCACCTCCGGCAGCGCCGCGACCTTGGAGGCCGCCTGTCCGGCGAGGGCGGTGCGAAGCCCGTCGCGCTCGAGATCGCCGGGGGAGAGCTCGCGGGCGATCTGCGCGGCCCAGTGCGGATCGATGACGCCGCGCCCGTCGTCGAGCGCCCGCATCCCGACCGCCCGGTACAGAAGCCCGGTGTCGAGATGCGCGAAGCCGAACTCCGCCGCCAGCGCCCGGCCGATCGTGCCCTTGCCCGCGGCCGCGGGCCCGTCGATCGCCACCGTGAACTTCATCCGCCCCACCCTTCGCATCCACCCGCCCAAAGGTCGGAGGCCCCTCTACGCCATGCGCCGGACGATGCGCAATGATCGTCGCGCGAGCGACATCCGCTTCGGCGGCGCTCCGATTCGTGCTAGTCTGCCGCGGGTTCAGCCGGGGAGGCAGACATGGGCACACTCAACGTCACCGAATACCGCGTCGGCACCAACCGCAGCCGCTCCAACACCAACGCGCACAGGTTCTTTCTGATCCTTTCGGGGTTTTCGGAAGCCGGACCGGCGGGCCGGGCAGTGATCTATTTCTGGCCGACCCGACCCTCGGACACCGTCGGCTACATCGCCGGGGATCTTCTGGTCGGGATGCTCGACGACAGCGACTTTCCGTTCTGGTACGACATCCTGCGCAGCGAGAAGCCGGTCAAGGTGACCTATGTGGAGAACTCCGCCGCCTCGGAGATCCGCATCTGGCATCTCTCGGTCGGCACCAGCGACGAGGGCGTCGGCGAGGGGCCAAAGGATCCCGACGCCTGAGGTTCAGCCGCGATCCCAGGTCGACAGCCCCGGATCGTCGCCCGCCGCCTGCGGCAGCCCGTCGGCGACCCTGTAGTAGTCGCCCTTGTCGGCCACGAAGATATGTCCCACGAGGCGCAGTCCGGTCGGATCGTCGAGCGCGCCGGCGAAGATCGAGAGCGTGTCCGCGCCCGCGCGCTCCCAGAACAGGTTCGACCCGCAGGTGGGGCAGAAGCCCCGGCGCGCCTCCGGGCTCGAGGCGTACCAGGCCACCTGCCCCTCGATCGCCACCCGGGCGCGCGGCGCGGCCGTGGCGGCGACGTGGTGCCCGGAGGTGCGCCGGCACTGCTTGCAGTGACAGGCTGTCACCGGCCGCATCGGGCCCTCGACGCGGTAGCGCACCGCCCCGCAGAGACAGCCGCCGGTCCGAACTTCGCTCACGACCCGATCTCCGCGCCGAGCCCCCGCATGAGATCGACGAAGCCCGGAAAGCTGGTGGCGATCGGACCTGCGTCGTCGACGGTGATCGGCGCGCGCGCGGCGAGCCCCAGGCAGAGGAACGACATGGCGATGCGGTGGTCGAGCCGGCTCTCCACGGTTGCGCCGCCCGGCACGCCGTCGGCCCCGCGGCCGTGCACGATCAGGAAATCCGGCCCCTCCTCGATCGCGACGCCGCAGGCCTCGAGCCCGCGGGCCACCGCGTCGATCCGGTCGCTCTCCTTGACGCGCAGCTCGGCGATGCCGCGCATCACCGTGCGCCCCTCGGCGGTCGCCGCCAGCACGGCGAGGATCGGGTATTCGTCGATCATCGAGGCGGCGCGCTCGGGGGGCACCTCGACGCCGCGCAGCGCGCCGAATCGCACCCGCAGGTCGGCCACCGGCTCGCCGCCCTCGTCGCGCCGGTTTCCGAAGTCTATGTCGGCGCCCATCTCGGTGAGCGTGGCGTAGAGCCCGGCGCGCGTCGGGTTGAGCCCGACGCCCGGCGCGAGGATCTCTGAACCCGGAACCAGCAGCGCCGCCACCACCGGAAAGGCCGCCGAGCTCGGATCGCGCGGCACCGCGATCGCCTGCGGGATCAGTTCCGGCTGGCCGCGCAGGGTGATCACGCGGCCGTCCGGCCCGTCCTCGACCGAAACCTCCGCGCCGAAGCCCGCCAGCATGCGCTCGGTGTGGTCGCGCGTCGCCTCGCGCTCGATCACCACCGTCTCGCCGGGCGCGTTCAGCCCTGCGAGCAGCACCGCCGACTTCACCTGCGCCGAGGCGACAGGGGTGGCGTAGCGCACCGGGACCGGGTTCGCCGCGCCGGTCAGCGCCAGCGGCAGCCGTCCGCCGCGCCGGCCGCGCGCCTCCGCGCCGAACAGCGCCAGCGGCTCGGTGACCCGGCCCATGGGCCGTGATCGCAGCGAGGCGTCGCCGGTGAACACCGCCGTCAGGTCGCTGGTGGCCATCGCGCCCATGATCAGCCGCACGCCGGTGCCCGAATTGCCGCAGTCGATCACGTCCTCGGGCTCCATGAAGCCGCCGACGCCGACCCCGCGCACGCTCCATTCCCCCGGCCCGGTCCGCTCGACCTGGGCGCCGAAGGCCTGCATCGCCCGGCCGGTGTCGAGCACGTCCTCGCCCTCCAGCAGGCCGGTTATCCGGGTCTCGCCCACCGCGAGCGCGCCGAGGATCAGCGCCCGGTGCGACACCGACTTGTCGCCCGGCGCAGCGGCCGCGCCGCGGAGCGGGCCCGAGGCGCGGGCGGTCATCGGTTGCGCGTCGCCGTGGCCGGACATGGGATTCCCTCCGCGCGCCTCCGCGCGCCGGCGTGTCTAGCCAATCGCACGGACCGGGTCCATGCCCGCCCCGCGCTCAGCGCCGGGCGAAGACCAGGTAGGCCGGCGCGCGCCCGGCGCGCAGCGCCTTGGCCTCGTAGCGCGTGGCGCGCCATTCGGGCCAGGGCGTGCGACGATCCTCCGGCGCGGTGCGCGTCTCGAACTCCGGCGTCGCCGCCACCGCCCTGAGCGCATGGGCGACATAGCCGGGCATGTCGGTGGCGAGCCGCAGCTCGGCTCCGGACGCCATGGCGCGGGCCAGTGCGGCGAGGTTCTCGGCGTTCATGAAGCGCCTCTCGGCGTGGCGGGTCTTCGGCCAGGGATCGGGGTAGAGCAGGTAGACCCGCCCGAGCGCGCCCGGGGGCAGCGCGTCGATCAGGTCGCGCGCGTCGCCGGGGTGGAGCCGCACGTTGGCCACCCCCGCCGCCTCGATCCGCCCGAGCGTCATCGCGACCGCGTTCACGAAGGGCTCGCAGCCGATCAGCCCGAGGTCGGGCCGCGCCTCGGCCAGCCCGACGAGGTGCTCGCCGCCGCCGACGCCGATCTCGAGCCAGACCGGACGCGCGTCCCCGAAAAGCTCTCGCGGATCGACCGTGGCGGGCCCGCCCTCCGCGAGGCCCGGCACCGCCAGCCGCGGCAGGAGTACCTCCATGCGGCGGATCTGGGCCGGGCGCAGCGCCTTGCCGCGCCGGCGCCCGTGCACCTTGCGTCGCGGCGTCTGTTCTGGCCCGCCGTTCAAGGTCGGCCGTACGGCGCGCGGCCGGCTCAGACCGCCTTGCGCAGCGCCTCGATGAGGTCGATGCGCTCCCAGGAGAACCCTCCGTCGGCCTCGGCCGGGCGCCCGAAATGCCCGTAGGCGGAGGTGCGCTGGAAGACCGGCCGGTTGAGGCCGAGATGGGTGCGGATGCCCCGCGGGCTGAGATCCATGACGCTCGCCACCGCCGCCTCGATCACCGCCTCGGGCACCTCGCCGGTGCCGTAGGCGTCGGCGTAGATCGACAGGGGCTTGGACACGCCGATGGCGTAGGAGAGCTGGATCACGCAGCGCCGGGCCAGCCCCGCGGCCACGACGTTCTTGGCCAGGTAGCGCGCGGCGTAGGCGGCCGAGCGGTCCACCTTGGTCGGATCCTTGCCGGAAAACGCGCCGCCGCCGTGCGGGGCCGCGCCGCCATAGGTGTCCACGATGATCTTGCGCCCCGTCAGGCCCGCGTCGCCGTCGGGTCCGCCGATGACGAACTTGCCGGTCGGATTGACGTGCCAGACGGTCTGGTCGGTCAGCCAGCCCTCGGGCAGGGTCGCGCGCACGTGCGGCTCGATCATCTCGCGCACGTCCGCCGAGCTCATGTCGGGGTCGGTGTGCTGGGTGGAGACCACCACCGACATCACCTCGACCGGGCGGCCGGCGGCGTAGCGCAGCGTGAGCTGGGACTTGGCGTCCGGCCCGAGCCGCGGCTCGGCGCCGCTCTTGCGCACGTCCGCGAGCCGGCGCAGCACCGCGTGGGCGTAGTGGATCGGCGCGGGCATCAGTTCGGGCGTCTCGTCGACGGCGTAGCCGAACATGATGCCCTGGTCGCCGGCGCCCTCGTCCTTGCCGTCGGCGGCGTCGACGCCCTGGGCGATCTCGGCGGACTGGCCGTGGATGAGATTGTCGACCGTCAGGGTCTCCCAATGGAAGCCCTTCTGCGCGTAGCCGATGTCGCGCACGCAGTCGCGCACGATGTCCTCGACCCGGCTCAGCACGCCCGGCGCGCCGCGGACCTCGCCGCCGACCACCACCCGGTCGGTGGTGGCGAAGGTCTCGCAGGCGACGCGCGCCTCCGGGTCCTCGGTCAGGAACGCGTCGAGAACGGCGTCCGAGATCCGGTCGCACACCTTGTCGGGATGGCCCTCGGAGACGGACTCCGACGTAAAGAGATAATCGCTGCGGTTACCCATGAGATCCCCTCGCATCCCCAGACCGCGGTTCTTTTTGCGGCGCGCCTGCTTACGCCACGCCGGGAAGCGGCGTCAACGCGAGCGGCGCCGGTGCGGCGGAGGAATGATTTCTGCGCGCCCGGGTCGCGGGCGCCGCAGGCGACGCGCGACGGCGTCAGCCGCCGAGCTTTTGGGTCGGGTGCAAGCGCGTGGCGCCGTCGTTGCCGCCGTTCACGCTCAGCGAGCGAACCAGCGCCAGAACCGACGCCCGCGTGCTGGGATCGCCGATCGCCGAGAAGGCGTTGGTGAGCACGCGCAACTCGTCGCGGGTCATCGCCCCTTCGGCCTGCGGCTTCGGGCTGTCGCCTGCGTCCGCGCCGATCCCCTCGAAGAAGTAGCTCGTGGGCACGCCGAGAAAGGCCGCGATCTGGTAGAGCCGCCCGGCGCCGATCCGGTTCGAGCCCTTCTCGTATTTCTGGATCTGAGAGAACGTCAGACCAAGCTGGCGGCCGAGCCTGCCCTGGCTGACGCCGAGGGCCTCCCGCCGCTGACGCATGCGCAAACCCACGTATGCGTCAATCTCTTTTGCGTTCAAGGACACAACTCACCCCAACCATTACTCCACACACCCGGCGGTTTTCCATGTGGGACACGAAGTGTCCCGGCCTATTCGTAGCCGCTTGGCGAAACCACCGCTCCCGGTACGAGTTATGTTTTGAAGCGGCGGAATTTGCTACTGTAAACTTTTAAATAAGTTAATCCGATTGCGAGCAGGATGAAAGCCAATGCGGGTAAATCGCCGAATTGCGCGTACGCCGTCGGAGGCAACGCCGGCGGCAGCGCCGCGTCGATCCGGCCGGCGACGCCGAGCTCGAGGCTCTCGACCACCTGACCGCGCGCGTCGATCATCGCGCTCACGCCGGTGTTGGCGGCCCGCGCCAGAGGCAGGCCCTGCTCGATGGCGCGCGCCCGCGCCTGGGCGAAATGCTGGTAGGGCCCCGCCGCCTCGCCGAACCAGGCGTCGTTGGTGACCTGCACGATCCACTCCGGCCGGCCCTCCGGAGCGCGCATCCGGTGGGGAAAGATCGCCTCGTAGCAGATCAGCGCGAGAAACGGCGGCGCGCCCGGCGCGCTGACCACCCGCGGACCCGGCCCCGCGGCGAATCCGGTGCGCGTCAGCGTCGCCGGCGCCACGCCGAGCCGCGCCAGCCGCTCCGCGAGCGGGATGTACTCCCCGAACGGCACCAGATGGTGCTTGTCGTAGACCGCGAAGGCGTGGCCGTCCGGGGTGAGTGCCGCGAGCGAGTTGTACCAGAGCTCGCGCTCCGGCGTGGCGTCGAGCCGGCGCAGCCCGAGCACCAGCAGCGCGTCCGGTCCCGCCGCGGCCGCCGCCTCGGCCTGCAGCGCGTCGGCGTAGCCCAGCACGAAGGGCACCGCGGTCTCCGACCAGATCACCACGTCGGGGGTCGGATCGGCGGGGGCGCGCGTCTCCTCCAGATGCCGCTCGAAGTAGAGCTGCTGCATGTCGGGCCGCCACTTCAGCGCCTGCGGGGCGTTCGGCTGGACCAGCCGCACGATCAGCGGCTCGGCGCGCGGCGCGATCGGCTCGGACAGCCGCAGCGTCCCGAGCCCCCAGGCAACCGCGACCGCAGCCGCCGCCGCGATCCCGCCGCCGAGCGGCGCAAGCCCCGGCGCAAGCCCAGCGAGCAGCGTCGCGAAGCCCAGAAGATGCGGCCCGCCCCACGCCGCCAGCTGATAGACCGGCGTCTCGATCCAGGCGTAGGCGACCAGCGCCCAGGGAAAGCCGGTGAGCACATGGGCGCGGGCGAACTCCGCAAGCGTCCAGAGCCCGGCGAGCAGCGCGACGCGCTCGGGCCCCACCGGCCACCAGCGCCGCGCCAGCGCGAAGGGCGCAGCCCAGAAGAGCGCCAGCCCGCCGGCCATGAACACCAGCGCGAAGGGCGCCATCCAGCCGTGCCGCGGCGCGTCGACCAGGAACGGCTCGAAGATCCAGAAGAGACCGGCGGCGAAGTGCCCCGCGCCGGCCGCCCATCCGACGCCGAAGGCGACGCGCGCCGAGCCGGTCGCGTCCACCAGGGCGAACAGGATCGGCAGGGCGACGAACAGCGCCACCGGCCAGGACACCGGCGGCTGGGCGAGGGCCATGACCGCGCCGCAGCCGGCGGCGAGGCCGAAGCGGCGCCACCCCGCGATGCGGGACAGGCGCGAGGCGAGAGCTGTCACCGCGCCGGCGCGCCTACTCCGCCGCTTCCCTGCGGCCGTCGCTGGCGGGATCGGCGAGGCGGATGCGCAGCCGCTTCAACCGGCGCGGATCGGCGTCGACCACCTCGAACTCGTGGCCGCCGGGATGCAGGACCACCTCGCCCCGCTCGGGAACCCGGCCGGCGAGCACCGCGACCAGCCCGCCGATCGTGTCGATCTCCTCGCCGAGGTCGTCGGGATCGAGATGCACGCCGGTCTCCTTCTCGAAGTCCTCGAGGTCCATGCGCGCCTGCGCGACGTAGACGCCGGGCGCCTCCATGCTCCACAGGAGGTCGGCGGCCTCGTCGTGCTCGTCCTCGATGTCGCCGACGATCTGCTCGAGCAGGTCCTCGATGGTCACCAGCCCGTCGACCCCGCCGTACTCGTCGATGACCAGCGCCATGTGGATGCGCGCCGCCTGCATCTTCTGCAACAGCACGCCGATGGGCATCGAGGGCGGCGCGAACAGCAGCGGCCGCAGGATGCCGCGCAGGTCGAACCCGCCCGGCGGCGCCCCGAAGCCGTACTTCAGCGCGAGGTCCTTGAGATGCACGAGGCCGAGCGGCTGGTCGAGCGTCTCGGCATAGACCGGAAGCCGCGAGACGGTGCTGCTCTGGAACACCGCGACCACGTCCTCCACTGTCGCGTCGGCCGAGACCGCCACGATGTCGGGGCGCGGAATCGCCACGTCCTCGACGCGCATGCGCCGCATGTTGCGCAGATTGACCAGGAAATCACCGGACGTCTCCGCCGCTGTGGCGTCGGCGCCCTCTTCGGACCCGTCGTCGGCGGAATCTCTTCCGAAGATGCGGGACAGGAAACCGGCTATACCGGGACTGTCCGGCTCCGTTTCGCCGGACTCGCGCTCCGAATCACCGGAACGCCCGTCGGAACTGTCGCTCATGTCTCCTGACCGAAACCCGCGCCCGAGGGGCGCTCCTGAAGCCCATATGGGTTCGCGACCCCCAGTCTGGCAAGTATTTTCGTCTCCAGCGCCTCCATCGCCTCCGCCTCCGCCGTCTCCTCGTGGTCGTGGCCGAGCAGGTGCAGGACCGCGTGCGCCACCAGATGGGCCGCGTGATCGCCGAGCGTCACCCCCGCGGCCTCCGCCTCGGCCGCGCAGGTCTCGAAGGCGAGCGCGGCGTCGCCGAGCGCGACGGAACCGGGCGCGTCCGGCGGCGCGCCGGGCCCGGTCGCGGCCGGCCAGGACAGCACGTTGGTCGGCGCGGGCCTGCCCCGGAAGGCGGCGTTGAGCGCCGCGATGCGCGCGTCGTCGCAGGCGAGCAGGCTGATCTCGAAGCCCTCCGGGTCGCGGCCGGTCTCGGCGAGGGCTGCGCGCGCGGCGCGTTCGGCGATCCGCGACAGCCCCGCGCTGCGCCAGCGCGGCTCCTCGAAGACGATCTCGACCAGCCGGCGCCGCGGCTCAGGCATCGACGGGGCGGGCGAACTCGTAGGCGCGAATGATGCGCGCGACCAGCGGATGGCGCACCACGTCCTCGGCGGTGAAGCGCGAGAAGCCGACGCCCGGCACGTCGCGCAGGATGCGCTCGGCCTCGATCAGCCCCGACATCACCCCGCGCGGCAGGTCGATCTGGGTCACGTCGCCGGTGATCGCCATGCGACTGCCTTCGCCGAGGCGGGTGAGAAACATCTTCATCTGCATGGTCGTGGCGTTCTGCGCCTCGTCGAGCACCACGTAGGCGTTAGCCAGCGTGCGCCCGCGCATGAACGCCAGAGGTGCTATCTCGATCTGGCGCTCCTCGATCAACTTCTGCACCTGCTTGGCGGGAAAGAAGTCGTTGAGCGCGTCATAGAGCGGCTGCATGTAGGGATCGACCTTGTCCTTCATGTCGCCGGGCAGGAAGCCCAGCCGCTCGCCGGCCTCGACCGCCGGGCGCGACAGGATGATCCGGTCGACCTCGCCCTCGATGAACATCGCCACCGCCGCGGCGACGGCGAGATAGGTCTTGCCGGTGCCCGCGGGGCCCAGTCCGAACACCAGCTCATGCTGGAAGAGATTGCGCACATAGGTCTTCTGCGCGGCCGTGCGCGGCTCGACGATCTTGCGCCGGGTGCGGATCTCCAGCGGCGCGCTCCCGAACATGTCGAGCTGCGGATCGGCGGCGCGCGGCCGCGCCGGCGCCTCGGGCCCCATGCGCAGCGCCGCGTCGACGTCCGCGGGCGTCACCTCCCGTCCCTGCTCGAGCCGGGCGTAGAGCCCGCGCAGAACCGCCTCCGCCGCGGCGCGGCCCTGCGCCGCCCCGAACAGCGAGAGCAGGTTGCCGCGCCTGTGGATCTGGACGCCGGTGCGCTCCTCGACCTGCACCAGGTGCCGGTCGAGTTCGCCGCAAAGGCCGATCAGAAGCCGGTTGTCGGGAAACTGGAGAACGCTTTCGGAGAGATCATCCGCGCTCGGAGCGGGACTTTGGGCGTTGATCGCCAATGGACCTCCGGCGACTTGGGGTGCGCAGTCGCGGCTACACTGCCCCAGCGCCCGGAGCCGCGCAAGCGTCTTGACGGATCACGCCGCCGCGGGCTTGCGCCGGCCGCACACCGCCTTGCAGACCCGCGGCCGCTGTCCGGGCCAGTGCGTCTCCAGCAGTTTCATGAACGCGCCGTACCCCGAGACCGCCTGCCAGAACCCCGCCGCCTCGATGTTGAAAAGCGACGTGTCGAAGCCGTCGAAGATCGCCGCGGCGTCGGCCTCCGCGCCCCCAAGGGCCCCGTGGCGATGCTTGTAGAAGCGGCCGCCCACGTAGCAGCAGGGCAGGAGATCGCCCTCGAAGGTGATGAAGGCCGACTCCGATCGCAGCGCGTCGCACTCGATGTGGACCTCGGCCGTCGCCACGTCGCCCGGTGCCAGTTCGCGCAGCCCCGCGAGCTTGGGCGCCAGCGCGCCGCGCGCGGGCTCCAGCGTCGCCGCGACGCCGCGGTGCGTGTAGTGGTGCGCCTTGCGGCCGTCGAAGCGGTCCGAGGGATAGGCGCGGAATTCCGCAAAGCCCCGTTCGCCGGCCATGCGCCGCGCCGCCTCCACCTCGTCCTCGTTGTGCGCAAAGACGATCATCCGCCATTCCGCGACGCCGCCCTCGTCGATGAACGCAGCCAGATTGGCCATGACCCGGCCGAGGTCGGTGCCCACCCGGTAGCGCGCATGGCTCTCCGGCGTCACGCCGTCGACGCCGGCGATTACCCGGAAGTTCCTGCTCCGCGTCGCCCGCGCCAGCGCGCGCCACCAGTCCTCGCTGCGGACGCCGGCGTTGGTGTGGAGCGCCAGCCAGAGCCGCGGATTGGCCTCGAAGCAGTAGCGCACGATGTCGATCAGGTCGCGCACCACCGCCGGATCACCGAAGTTGCCGCAGAAATACGCCGACTCGAGCTTGGCGAGGAACGCCCGCGGGCTCAGCCGCTCGAACCTCTCCAGCGTGCAGGCGTCCCGCGCCAGCCAGTCGTGCGGGCGGCAGGTGGCGGGATCGGTGCGCGCGCATTGCGGGCAGCGGGCGTTGCAGAGATCGGTGAGCTCGTAGTGGACGCTGCGGATCCGCATGATCGCTCCCTCCCCGGCCGCGCCGCCCTCGCGGGCGGACGGCAGATGATCGGCCAGCGCCCGCGCCCGCGCAAGCGCCCTGCCGAATCCCGCGTTCCCCCGGCGCGCCCGACGGATGGGTTAACGCGAATTATTGAAGATTAACGCGTTCAATTTCAATCATTTAACCAGAATTGCACGCGTGTTACACGCCCCGTGACACACCTCCAGGCCGCCGCCGCGCTCAGGCCGCCACCGGCCGCTTGCGCCCGCAGACGTTCTTGCAGACCTGCGGCTGGCGGGCTTCCCAGAACGGCCGGAGATGTTCGATGAACTCCTCGTAGGCCGCGCGCGCCGCCGCGTATCCGACAGCGCCGACGTTGAGCCGCCGCGGGTCGAACCCCTCGAAGACCCCGGCCATCCAGTCGTCGGGGCCCGCGAACGCCCCCTGGTCGCGCATGTAGATGCGCCGGCCGATGTGGCAGCAGGGCGAGAGGTAGCCCAGGAAATCCACGAAGGCCTCCGAGGTGCGCAGCGCCTCGCACTCGATCACCACCTCGGTCTCGGGCGGCTTCTCGCCGTCGAGGCTGTGTGTGGTCGCCGATTTCGGCGGATGCCGCGCGGTGGGCGGCTCGAGCGTGAAATCCTCGCCCTTGTGGCTGTAGGTCAGCGACGCGAGCCCGCCGAAACGGTTCGACGGATAGGCGCGGAAGTTCACGAAGCCGCGCGCCTGCGCAAGCGCCTCCGCCGTCTCCGTCTCGTGCTCGTTGTGCCGGAACACCAGCATCCACCATTCCGCCTCGCCGCCCGCGGCGATGAACGCGCCGGTGTTCTCCATGATCCGGTCGAAATCCGTGCGGACCCGGTAGCGGCGGTTGGTCTCCTGGCTCGCCCCGTCGATCGCCGCGATCAGCCGGAACGCCCTGCCCCGCGCCAGCGCGCCGAGCTCGCGCCACCAGGTTCCCGAGCGCACCGAGCAGTTGCTGTAGAGCCGCATCCGCAGATCCGGGTTCGCCTCCCAGCAATAGGCGAGGATCTCGAGCATCTCCGGCGCCACCGCCGGGTCGCCGAAGTTGCCGCAGAAATACGCGAACTCGATCTCCCGGAGCAGCGCCGGCGGGCTGAACCGGCGGAAGTCCTCCAGCGAACAGGCCTCCTGCTTCAGCCAGGGCTTCGGCAGGCAGCCCCCGGGATCGGTGCGCGCGCATTGCGGACAGCCGGCGTTGCAGAGATCGGTCAGGTCGTAGTGCACGCGCCTGATGCGCATCGGCGGCCGTCTCCCGTCCGGCGAGTTCGGACCGCCAGCCTAGCAGACCGGCGGCGCGGAACCAGACCCCGGCGCGGCGTCGGCGGCGCGCCGCTAGACCAGCGCCGTCTCCACAAGCGCGCCCGCGAGCGAATTCGCTTCCGCCCCGAGGATCCGGACGTCGACGATCCGCCCCGCCAGGGCCGCGTCCGCCTCAAGGTGCACGGCGTTGAGATGGGGAGACTTGCCCGCCATCTGCCCCGGCTTGCGGCCCGGCTTCTCCAGCAGCACCGGCAGCACGCGTCCGACCATCGACCGCTGGAACGCCTGCTGCTGCGCGGTCAGGAGCGCCTGCAGCCGCTGCAGCCGCTCGGCCTTCACCTCGGCGGGCACGTCGTCGCGCCCGGCCGCCGGCGTGCCGGGCCGCGGCGAATAGGCGAAGGAGAACGCCTGCGCGTGCCCGACCGCCGCCACCAGCGCCAGCGTGTCCGCAAAATCCGCCTCTGTCTCGCCGGGAAAGCCCACGATGAAGTCACCCGAGAGCGCGATGTCGGGGCGCGCCGCGCGGATGCGCGCGATCAGCGCCAGATAATCCGCCGCCGTGTGCCTGCGGTTCATTGCCTTGAGCACCCGGTCGCTGCCCGACTGCACCGGCAGATGCAGGAACGGCATCAGCTTGGGCTCGCCCGCGTGAGCGGCGATCAGCTCCTCCGTCATGTCAGTCGGATGGGACGTCGTGTAGCGCAGACGCGCCAGCCCCCCGATCCGCGCCAGCCGGCGGATCAGCCCTGCCAGCGTCTCGCCCTCCCCGTCGCGGTACGCGTTGACGTTCTGGCCAAGCAGCGTGATCTCGACCGCCCCGCGCGCGACGAGATCGCGCGCCTCCGCCTCGATGCGCGCCGCAGACCGCGAAACCTCCGCCCCGCGGGTGTAGGGCACCACGCAGAAGGCGCAGAACTTGTCGCAGCCTTCCTGCACGGTCAGAAAGGCGCTCGGCCCGCTCCGCCGGGCGCGGTCCTGCGGCAGGTGGTCGAACTTGTCCTCGGCCGGAAACTCGGTGTCCACCGGACGGGCGCCGCCATCGGCCGCCTCGAGGAGCGCCGGCAACCGGTGATATGCCTGCGGGCCGACGATCAGATCGACGAGATCGGAGCGCGCGAGGATCTCGGCGCCCTCGGCCTGCGCGACGCATCCCGCCACGCCGATCCGGAGCCCGGGCCGGCTACGCTTGAGCGGCCGCAGCCGGCCCAGGTCGGAATAGACCTTTTCCGCCGCCTTCTCGCGGATATGGCAGGTGTTGAGCAGGATCAGGTCGGCCTCGTCGGGCGCGTCCGTCGGCGCATAGCCGCGCGTTCCGAGCGCTGTCGCCATGCGCTCGCTGTCGTAGACGTTCATCTGGCACCCGTAGGTCTTGATGAACACCTTCTTCATCGGACCCGGCATGGCGTCTCTCAAAAGAAAGGGGCATGCAGCCCCCTGGCCGCATGCCCGTCTAGCCGCCCGCAGGGCGGCGCGCAACCAGGGCGCTACTTCTTGGGGCGGGGCTTGCGGCCGAGGCCGATCTTCTTGGCCAGTTCCTGACGCTTCAGCGCGTAATTCGGCGCGACCATCGGATAGTCGGCCTTCAGGCCCCACTTCGCCCGGTAATCCTCCGGCGTCATCCCGTAGGCGGTCATCAGATGCCGCTTGAGCATCTTCAGCTTCTTGCCGTCCTCGAGGCAGATGATGAAGTCGTCGGTGACCGACTTCTTGATCGGAACCGCCGGCGTCAACTCGATCGCCGCGGTATCCTCGCCGCTGGCCAATTCGCTGAGCTTGAAGAACACCGACTGGATCAGCTCGGGCACTTCCGCCTGCACCACGCTGTTGTTCGCGAGGTGCGCCGACACGATCTCGGATGTCAGCGCCAGGAGCTCGCCGCGCTCGATCGTCACTTCTTCAGACATATGGTTTCTTTCTGACCGTTCTCGCCCGCAGCCCCATTTGGAGCCCGCGGGCTGCTCTACTTGCAGGGCATGGCCGTTCTGTGAACATGCCGATTTCATCGGGACTGAGTTACTTACAATACTATGACTTTTGAAGATGGGTCCATAGGGTAATTCGAAAAAAATTTCATCACACGGGCGTGAACTCAAGACGACGTCGGCGGTTCTCCACAATTGCACGCGGATTTGGTGAGCTGTTTGCAACGAAAACGCCTGATCCGACCGAAGAAAACGCGGGCCATGGGCATTCGTCGGCGGTAATCCGCCGAGTTGAGCCCGACGCCCTTTGAGGCGCCTCAGGCCGATGCGAAGCCGCGCTGTGCCAGCAGGGCCTCCACGCCGGGCAGCCGCCCGCGAAAGGACCGGTAGAGATCGGCCGCCTCCCGTGAGCCGCCCGCCGCGTAGACGTCGCGCTCGAGCCTCCCTGCGGTCTCCGCGTCGAAGACGTCGCCGGTCTCGCAAAAGGCGGCGAAGGCGTCCGCGTCGAGAACCTCCGACCACATGTAGGAATAATAGCCCGACGAATATCCGTCGCCAGCGAAGATGTGCTGGAAATGCGGCCCGGCGTGGCGCATGGCGATGGCGCGCGGCATGCCGAGCGCCTCAAGCGTCACCGCCTGCGCGGCCATGGGATCCGCCGGCGCCGGCCCGTCGTGCAGGTCGAGATCGACCAGCGCGGAGGCGACGTATTCGACCGTCGCGAAGCCCTGGTCGTAGTTGCGCGCGGCCAGCAACCGCTCGAGCGTGGCCGTGGGAAGGGTCGCACCGGTCCGATGGTGGCGGGCGTGCGCGCCAAGCACCTCCGGCGTTTCCAGCCAGTGCTCGTAGAGCTGGCTGGGAAGCTCGACGAAGTCCCGCGCCACCGACGTGCCCGAGATGAATGCATACCGCACGTCCGAAAGCAGGACATGCAGCGCGTGGCCGAACTCGTGAAAGAGCGTGCGCGCGTCGTCGAATGTCAGCAGCGCCGGCTCGCCCTTCGGCGGCTTGGCGAAGTTGCACACGTTGACCGCGACCGGGCGAACGTCACCATCGAGCTTCGACTGGCTGCGGAAACTCGAGCACCACGCGCCCGAGCGCTTCGAGGATCGGGCGAAGTAGTCCCCGATGAACACCCCCATGTGCCTGTCGCCGCGCCGCACCTCCCAGGCGCGGGCGTCCTCGTGATAGAGCGGCGCGTCGAGCGCAACGAAGTCGAGCCCGAACAGCTTCCCGGCCACGTCGAAGGCCGCCTCGATCATGTTGTCGAGCTCGAAATGCGCCTTGATCTCGGCCTCGTCGAGATCGTGCTCGCGCTGACGGCGGATCGCCGAATAGTAACGCCAGTCCCAGGCCTCGAAGGGCGCGTTGACGCCGTCGGCCCGCATAAGTTGCGCCAGCGCCTCCGCGTCCTCGCCCGCCCGCGCCTTCGCCGGCGCCCAGACCGCCATCAGCAGCTCGCGCACCGTCCCGGGATCCTTGGCCATCTCGGTCTCGAGCTTGAAGGCCGCGAAGCTCTCGTAACCGAGCAGCCGCGCCCGCTCCGCGCGCAGCGCCAGGATCTCGGCCATGATCTCCCGGTTGTCGGTCGCCCCGCCGTTCTCGCCGCGCGCCGTCCAGGCGCGATAGGCCTGCGCGCGCAACTCGCGCCGCGGGCTCGACTGCAGGAACGGCACGATCACGCTGCGCGACAGCGTCACCACATGCCCCTCGAGCCCGCGCTCGCGCGCTGCCTCGGCCGTCGTGGCGACCAGATCCTCGGGCAGTCCCACCAAGTCCTCGGCGCCGAGCGGCATCGACCACGCCTTCTCGTCGGCGAGCACGTTCTGGCCGAACTGCGTGCCGAGGCTCGCGAGCCGGCTCATGATCTCCTTCAGCCGCGCCCGGTCCGCGCCCTCCAGCCGCGCGCCCGAGCGCACGAACATGCGGTGGTAGAGCTCCAGCACCCGGCGCTGCTCGTCGCTCAGCCCCAGCCCGTCGGCCAGCGCCATCAGCGCGTCGATGCGCGCGAAGAGCCGCGCGTTCAGCATGGTCTCGGAATGATGCGCCGAAAGCTTCGGGCTCAACGCGCGCTGCAGCGCCTCGATCTCGTCGCTGGTGTGCGCGCCTGCAAGGTTGAAGAACACCGCCGCCACCCGGTCGAGGTCCTTCTCCGCCCGCTCCATCGCCTCGATGGTGTTGGCGAAGTCGGGCGCGGCGGGGTCGTCCGCGATCCTGTCCACGTTCGCGCGCGCCTCCGCCATCGCCGCCTCGAAGGCCGGCGCGAAGTGTTCGGTTCGGATCGCCGCGAACGGCGGAAGCTCGAACGGCGTGTCCCAGGCGGCGCTCAGCGGGTTCATCTTCTCTCTCCGGTTGCCTGCGTCGGATATAGCGCCAATGCGCGCCTGCGAAAGCGGCCGCAAGGGTTTGTTAGGCATGTTGCGCTCTACCGGGTCGGTCCGCCCGCCGCCCCGAGGAGCGCCCGCCATGCCCCGACGCCCCCTGCATCGCCTCGCCGCCGACGCCTCCGGCGCCACTTCGGTCGAATACGGCCTGCTCGGCGCGCTCGTCGCCGTCGCCGCCGCCGGCGCGCTCGTCGCGGTCGGCAGCGGCGTGGGCGATGTCTTCGAGCGGGTCGAGGCAGGGCTCGTCGCCGATCCGCGGGCGCTCCCGGAGACCACCCTCGTGATGGAGGAGGCGCCCGACCGGCCGCCGTTCACTCCGGTCTCAGGCGAGGCCCCGGCGGAAACGCCGGGCGGCGCAGACGCGCCGCGCGAGGCCGCCGCGCCGGATCCGCCGCGCGCGCCGCCCGAGCCCGCGCTGGTGCCCGCGGCCCTGATCCCGACCGATTCGCCGCCCCTCGCCGCCGCGCCCGCGCCCGCCGGCGCCCCGCCTCTGGTCGCCGCAACCGACTCCGCGCCGCAGAAGCGCCCCTCGACGGCTACTGAAATCGAACCCGCGGCGGCGCTGGAGGACGCGGCGAAGGACGACGACGACGAGGACGACGCCCAGCCGGGCAAGAGCAACAGGAAGCAGGGCCGCCCGAAAAAGCGCCCCGACGCCTGAGCCCCGCCGCCCGCGCGCCTGTCGGATTCCGCCCAAGGAAAGTCGGCGGCTCCCTGTCCGGTCGCGCGTCGCCGCGCCATGGTGGCGGCGCGAGAATCGGGAGGGCGCCATGAGAACCCATGTACGCGCGGTCATCGTGGGCGGGGGCGCGGTCGGCGCCGGCATCGCCTATGCGCTGGCCAAGGCCGGCTGGACCGACACCGTGCTCCTCGAGCGCGACGAGCTGACCTCCGGCTCCACCTGGCACGCCGCGGGGCTGCTGCCGCTCTTCAACATGGGCTACGCCACGAGCCACATCCACGACCATTCGGTGAAGCTCTACAAGACGCTCGAGGCCGAGACCGGCCTCAACGCCGGCTTTTCGGTCGTCGGCAACCTGCGCATGGCCCAGACGCAGGCCCGCATGGACGAATACCAGCTCTACGCCACCACCGCCGAGACTGTTGGCATTCCCTACGAATGGCTCTCCCCCGCCGAGATCAAGTCCCGCTGGCCGCTGGTGCGCACCGAGGACCTGATCGGCGCGCTCTTCCACCCCACCGACGGCTACATCAATCCGGCCGACGTCACGCAGGCCATGGCCAAGGGCGCGCGCCAGATGGGCGTCGAGATCGTCCGCCGCATGCAGGTCGATGCCTACGACTGGACCGGCTCGGAATGGATCGTCTCTGGCCGCGCGATGGTCGAAAAGGGCGGCAACCTCGTCCCCGGCGAGGAGACCTTCTCACATCACCGCCGAACACGTCGTCACCGCCACCGGCAACCACGCCCAGCGCACCGCGGGCCTGCTCGGGCTGAAGATCCCCGCCATCCCCGTCGAGCACCAGTTTATCGTCACCGAGCCCGACCCGGCGCTTCTCGACTACCGCAAGACCCACGGCGAGCACCCGGTCCTGCGCGACGCCGACGCCAAATGGTACGTCCGCGAGGAGCGCGGCGGCTGGATCCTCGGCCCCTACGAGAAGGGCGCCCCCGCCCGCTTCGAGCACGGCGTTCCCGACAGCTTCCGCGCCGACCTCTTCCCGCTCGATCTCGAGCGCATCGAAGCCGAATACATGTCCTTCATCCACCGCATTCCGTCCTCGGAAAACTGCGGCCTCAAGGACGATTTCAACGGTCCGATCTGCTACACCCCCGACGGCAACCCCCTCGTCGGCCCCGCGCCCGGCCTGCGCAACATGTGGCTGGCGGAAGGCTTCTCCTTCGGCATCACCGCCGCAGGCGGCACCGGCCACTACCTCGCCCAGATGATGACCGAGGGCGAGGCCGAGATCGACATGGCCGCCCTCGATCCCAAACGCTTCGGCGGCTGGATGACCACCGAATACGCAGCCCGCAAGAACGAGGAATCCTACGACCACGTCTTCATCCTCCACCACCCCGACGAGGAACGGCCCGCCTGCCGCCCGCTGCGCACCGCGCCCTGCTACGACCGCATGAAGGCGCGCGGCGCGCAGTTCGGCCTCGTCAACGGCTTCGAGCGCCCGACCTATTTCGGCCCCCTCGATGCCCCCGAGGATTTCGACCACGACGCGCGCTCCTTCCGCCGCGGCGGCTGGTGGCAATACGCCGTCGAGGAAGCCCGCGCGATCCGCGACAACGTCGGCCTCATCGACGCCACCGCCTTCACGAAACACGTCGTCCGAGGCCCTGGCGCCACCGCCTTCCTCGACTGGTTCACCACCAACAAGCTGCCGAAGGTCGGCCGGATCAACCTCACCTACGCGCTGACCGGGACCGGCACGACGCGCACCGAATACACCATCCAGCGCGAGGGCGAGCACGATTCCTACCTCATCTCCGCCGGCGCCTGGACCGCCTATGACGGCGACTACCTGCGCAAGGCCGCCGAGGACAAAGCCGCCGACTTCGGCCCCATCGAGATCCACGACGGCACCACCCAGCACGGCGTCTTCGCCCTCGCCGGCCCGAATTCCCGCGCGCTGCTCGCCGAAGCTCATCCGCGACGCCGACCCCGCAACCGCGCTCTCGAACAAGCGCTTCCCCTGGCTCTCCGCCCGCAAGATCGAACTCCTGATGTGCCCGCTCAACGCGCTGCGCGTCGCCTATACCGGCGAACTCGGCTGGGAGCTGCACCATCCGATCGAGATGCAGAACTACCTCTTCGACCGCCTGATGGAAGCCGGCGAGCCCCTCGGCCTCAAGCTCGTCGGCGCCCGCGCGCAGAACTGGCTCCGGCAGGAGAAATCCTACCGCGCCTTCGGCACCGAACTCGGCCGCGACGCCACGCCCTTGGAAGCCGGCCTCGACCGCTTCGTCGATCTCTCCAAGGATTTCCACGGCAAAGAGGCGATGGAGGCCACCGGCATCCGCAGCCAGTGCGTCACCCTCCTGATCGACGGCCCCGACGACGCCGATCCCTGGGGCCGCGAAGCGCTCTACGACGGCGACGCGAAAGTCGGCCGCCTCACCTCCGGCGGCTATTCCGTGGCCTTCGGCAAATCCATCGGCATGGGCTACGTGAGGCCCGCCCTCGCCGCGCCGGGAACGACGCTCAAGGTCAGGATGCAGGACCGCCTCTGGGACTGCGAGATCATCGAGGACAGCCCCTACGACCCGCAGAACGCCACGATCCGCGCCGACGGGTGAGCTTGCAGGTGATCCTTTCGCGCCAACGCTTCAAAGCTTCACACTTGAAGAGTGTGCTTGACCTTCTTCGACCGTGGTGCGCCCTCGACGCGAGCGACGCCGGTCCCGGAAGGGCTCAATCACGTTTGGGATTCGCGTTGGGAGTTGTCTGACACGCGAGGCGCGGCTCACCTTCGACGCCTGGATTGTCGCCTACGGCTCCGACGTCGCATGATCACCGGGAACGTCGCCTGCGATCCCCTGGAACACGCAAGCCATCGAAGAACAACCGTTGATTTCCGCGCTCCGTCCGGGCCATGCTCCGCGCGGCAACAGGGAGGGGAGCCCGACGATGGCCTTCATGCTCAAGATCCGCTGGAACATCGCGGACGGCAAGACCGAGACCTTCAGGCAGAACCAGCAGGCGCTTTGCAAGGTTATGGCCGACGACCATCCCGGCGTGATCTGCTACCACGTCGACTATCCCGCCGAGCGGGTCAGTGAATGGGTCGAGATCTACGCCAACGACGTGGCCTTCCGTGCCCATCTCGCCAACGACAAGGGAAAGGCGCCGCTGGGCGCGGTCGTCGCGGCCTGCGACAGCATCGACTGCCGCTGCTTCGGCGACCCGGACGCGGACTCCCGCGAGATCCTCAAGGGCTTCGGCACCGTCTATCGTGACACCGCGCCCGAAGCCTTCGTGCTCAACGCCCGGGCCGACCGCGACTCGGCGGTCTGAGGGCCCGGGCCATGGCCAAGGCGATCCACATGATGGTGCGCGTGCTCGACGAGGCGCGCTCGACGGCCTTCTACGAGACCGCCTTCGGCCTCGACGTCGCCGACCGCTTCGACTTCGACGGCTTCACGCTGGTCTATCTCCGCAACCCAGAGGCCGACTTCGAGGTCGAGCTGACCGTCAACAAGGGGCGGAGCGAAGCTTACGCCCACGGCGACGGCTATGGCCACGTCGCGTTCGCCGTCGACGATCTCGACGCCGAGCACGCCCGCCTCGCGGCGGCGGGCCTCGCCGTGGAGCCGATCAAGGAATTCATGCGCGACGGCGCGCTGATGGCGCGGTTCTTCTTCGTCACCGATCCGGACGGCTACCGCATCGAGGTTCTCCAGCGCCATGGCCGATACCGCTGAGGCTCGGCGTCATCGGCCGGTCTGCGGGCGGCCGATGATGGCATTGCCGTTTTTCTACATTGAAAACAACGGCTTGAGATTTTCCCAAATTCGGGCAGCGCCCCTTGGCCCTGCTACGACCGACCTGTAGTCTGCTCGAAACCTCTCCTGGAAGGATGACCATCATGCGACCGATCGCCCTGCTCCCGCTCGCCCTCGCGGCGCTGACTGCCCTGCCCGCCGCCGCCCAGACCCTCGACCGGATCCGCGAGTTGGGCGAGATCCGGCTCGGGGTGCGCGCGGACGCAGCACCCATGTCCTTCGTCGACGCCGACGGCGTCGCGAGGGGCTACACGGTCGACGTCTGCAACCGGGTGACCGCCGTGCTCGCGCCCGCGCTCGGGCTGGACGAGATCACGCCGGTCTATGTGACCGTCACTTCCGAGGGGCGGTTCGACGCGGTCGCGACCGGCGAGGTCGATCTGCTCTGCGGGGCCACGACCGTGACGCTCGACCGGCGCGAGGTCGTCGACTTCTCGCTGCCGATTTTCATCGACGGCGCGGCGGTGCTGATCCCCCGCGGCGGCGATCCGACCTTCTCGGCGCTGGCCGGCAAGAAGATCGGGGTGCGCGCCGGCACCACCACCGAGACCGTCCTGCAGAACTCGCTCGCCGCCGCCGGCATGGAGGCCGAGTTGGTGCAATTCGACGATCACGCCGCCGGGCTCGCCGCGATCGAGGCAGGCGAGATCGACGCCTATTTCGGCGACCAGTCGATCCTCTTCGGCCTGCTCTTCTCGAGCGACGACCCCGCCGCCCTGTCGATCTCCGACAACACGCTCACGGTGGAGAAGCAGGCGCTGGCGCTCGCCCGCGGCGACACGGACTTCCGCCTCGCCGTCGACCGGGCGATCAGCGAGCTTTACCTCGGGGGCGCGATGGCGGAGGTCTTCAAGACAAACCTGCCCGGGGCCACGCCCGGCCGCGCGCTGGAAGCGCTGTTCCTGATCGCGCCCGACCTGCCCTGAGCCGTCAGGCCCCGGCGCGCAAGGTCTCGGCGAAGAAGCCCGGATCGACGTTGCCGCCGGAGGCCACCACGACCACCGCCTCCCCCTCGATCTCCGCGGCCCGGAAGACCGCCGCGGCGAGCGCGACCGCGCCGCCGGGCTCCAGCACGATGCGCAGATGCGCGAATGCGAGCCGCATCGCCGCGCGCGCCTCGTCGTCGCTGACCGCGAGGCCCGGGCCGGCGAGGCGGCGCAGCGCCGGGAAGGTCAGCGCGCCCACCCGCGGCGTCAGGATCGCGTCACAGATCGACCCGGTCGCGGCGGCGTTGGCCAGCCGCTCGCCCGCGGCCAGTGAACGCGCCACGTCATCGAAGCCCTCCGGCTCGACGGTGCGCACCCGCAGCCCCGGCGCCTCGGCCTCCAGCGCCAGCGCGACGCCAGCGCTGAGCCCGCCGCCCCCGCAACAGACCAGCACGTCCGCGCCTCCGACGCCGGCCGCCGCCGCCTGCTCGGCGATCTCGAGCCCGACCGATCCCTGGCCCGCGATCACCTCGGGATCATCGAAGGGCGGCACCAGCGTCAGCCCGCGCGCCCGGGCGAGCTCCGCGCCAAGCGCGTCGCGGTCCTGCGACCCGCGCTCGTAGAGCATGACCTCCGCACCGAGCGCCCGGGTCCCGGCGATCTTGGTGGCGGGCGCGTCCGAGGGCATCAGGATCACCGCCGGCGCGCCGAGCGCCGCCGCAGCCCGGGCGAGCCCCTGCGCATGATTTCCCGAGGAGTATCCCAGCACGCCCCGCGCCCGCGCCTCGGGCGACAGCGCCGAAACCGCCGCCCAGCCGCCGCGCGCCTTGAACGAGCCGGTGAATTGCAGGCTCTCGGCCTTGACCAGCACCCGACGCCCGGCGCGCGCGTCGATCTCGGGCGCGCTGAGCATCGGCGTGCGCCGCACATGGTCGGCGAGCCGCGCCGCCGCCGCCCTGATGCGGGCGATGTCGCTCAAGCGCCGACTTGGGCGAGCAGCGCCTCGAGCGTCGCGAGGCTTTCGGGCTCGTCGAGAAACGGCACATGGCCGCGATCAGGCACCTCGGCGCAGATCATGTCCGGGCGCCGGGCCTGCATGCGCGCGGTGGTTGCCGGCGAGAGCAGGTTGGAGTTCGCCCCGCGCAGCAGCGCCAGAGGAACCCCGTCGAGCGCGTCGAAGAGCGGCCACATGTCCGGCGCCGGCTGCGCCGAGCTCGCCTCCACCGCGTCGCGCAGGCGGGGATCATAGTCGAGCGCCGGCGCGCCGTCGGGTCCGGGCCGGAACCAGCGCCGCGCCAGCGCCATCCAGCGCTCTGCGCCCAGCCCGGGGAAGTCCGCGCCCATCCGCGCCTCGAGGGCGGCGGCCACCTCCTCGAAGCTGGCCAGCTGCGGCGCCCGGCCGAGATAGCTCATGATCACCGCAAGACCGCCGGGGTCGATCTCGGGGCCGATGTCGACGAGCAGCACGCCCGCCAGCCGCGGCTTGGCGGCGGCGGCCATGACCATGGCGATCAGCCCGCCCCGCGAGACGCCGACCACTACGGCGCGGTCGATCCCGAGATGGTCCAGAAGCTCGATCGCGTCGCGGGTCTCCACGGCGACGTTGTAGTTGGCGAAGTCCGGGTCGCGATCGGACTCGGCCCGTCCCCGCGGCGTCAGCCGGATCAGCCGCCGCCGCCCGCCCAGCGCCGCCGCGAGATCGTCGAAATCGCGGGCGTTGCGCGTCAGCCCCGGCAGGCACAGGATCGGCGAACCCGCGCCCTCGTCGAGATAGGCGAGCGACAGACCGTCGGACGTGGTGAACCGGCTCATTGGGTCGCCTCCAGCAGCGCCGGCACGCCGGCGAGATCGCCGAGAACGCGCCGCGGCCTCCAGGGAAGTCGGTCGACGGGCTCGCCGGCGCGGTTGACCCATACGGTCTCGAAGCCGTAGCCCGCCGCGGCGGCCGCGTCCCAACCGTTCGACGACACGAAGAGCACCTGCTCGGGCCGCGTCCCGAAGGTCTCTCCGACCAGATCGTAGACCGCCCGCGCCGGCTTGAAGACCCCGACCTGCTCCACGCTCAGCACCGCGTCGAGCAGGTCGCGCAGCCCGGCGCTCTCCACGGCGCCGTCGAGCATCGCCGGCGCCCCGTTCGACAGGATCGCGGTGGTTAGCCCGCGCGCCTGCAAGTCTGCGAGCATCGCGGGAACCTCGGGATAGGCGTCGAGCTCCCAGTAGAGCGCCAGCAGCCGCGCGCGCAGCTCCGCATCGTCGAGCCCCGCCGCCTCGAGCGCCCAGTCGAGCCCGTCCTGGGTGACCGTCCAGAAATCGACGTGCGCGCCGGTGACCGCGCGCAGCCAGGAATACTGGAGCTGCTTGAGCCGCCAGTCGCGCGCGATCTCGACCCAGCGTTCTGCAAAGGCCTCGCGGCCCGGCTCTCCGGCCGCCCGGCGCGCCGCAGCCGAGACGTCGAAGAGAGTGCCATAGGCGTCGAAGACCGCCGTCGTGACCGGCGCGCCGCTCACAGGTTCTCCGGCTGCGCCATGCCGGTGATGTGGAAGCCGCCGTCCACGAAGATCACCTCGCCGGTGGTGCAGGCGCCGAGGTCGGAGGCGAGATAGAGCGCGGTCCCGCCCACCGCGTCGAGCGTCGCGTTGGCGCGCAGCGGCGCGTTCGTCTCGGTGACCTTGTAGACCTTGCGCGCCCCGGCGATCGCCGCGCCCGCCAGCGTGCGCATGGGCCCGGGCGAGATGGCGTTGACCCGGATGCCCTGCGGCCCGAGATCGTTGGCGAGATAGCGCACCGCGCTCTCGAGCGCGGCCTTGGCGACGCCCATCACGTTGTAGTGCGGCGTCACCCGCTGGGCGCCGAGATAGGTCATGGTCATGATCGAGCCACCAGACGTCATCAGCGGCGCCGCGCGGCGGGTGAGATCGACAAGGCTGTAGCAAGAGATGTCCAGCGAGTTGAGGAAGTTCGCCCGGCTGGTGTCGAGAAACCGCCCGTCGAGCTCGGCCTTGTCGGAATAGGCGATGGCGTGCACCAGCACGTCGAGCCCGCACCATTCCGCCTGCACCCGCGCGAAGAGCGCGTCGAGCGAGGCGGGATCCTGCACGTCCGCAGGCGCCACGAACTTCGCGCCAAGCGACTCCGCCAGCGGGATCACCCGCCGCCCGAAGCCCTCGCCCTGGTAGGTGAAGGCGAGTTCCGCCCCATGCGCGGCGAGCGTCCGCGCCACACCCCAGGCGATGGAATGGTCGTTGGCGACGCCGAGGATCAGCGCCCGCTTGCCCGCCATCAGTTGCGAAGCGGCCATGGCTTCAGTCCGCGTAGCGGCTGAGCGCCAGCGAGGCGTTGGTGCCGCCGAAGCCGAAGCTGTTGCTGAGCACCGTGTCGAGCCCGGCCGCGTCGATGCGCTCGAGCGCGATCTCTCCCGGCCGGAGCGCGGGATCGAGTTCGGTGACGTTTGCGGACTTGGCGATGAAATCGTCGCGCAGCATCAGGAGGCAGTAGATCGCCTCCTGCACCCCGGTCGCGCCCAGCGAATGCCCGGTGAGCGACTTGGTGGACGAGATCTTCGGCATCGCGTCCTCGCCGAACACCCGCCGCACCGCCTCGACTTCGGAGACATCGCCAACCGGCGTCGAGGTGCCGTGGGAGTTGATGTAGCTGACCTTGCGCTCGCCGATCGTCGACAGCGCCAGCCGCATCGCGCGCTCGCCGCCCTCGCCCGAGGGCGCCACCATGTCGTAGCCGTCCGAGGTGGCGCCGTAGCCGGTCACCTCGGCGTAGATCCTCGCGCCGCGGGCGCGCGCATGCTCCAGTTCCTCGAGCACCACCACTCCACCGCCGCCGGCGATCACGAAGCCGTCGCGGGTCGCGTCATAGGCCCGGCTCGCGGTCTGCGGCGTATCGTTGTACTTCGAGCTCATCGCGCCCATCGCGTCGAACAGGCACGACAGCGTCCAGTCGAGCTCCTCGCCGCCGCCGGCGAAGACGATGTCCTGCTTGCCCCACTGGATCAGCTCCGCGCCGTTGCCGATGCAATGCGCGCTGGTCGAGCAGGCGGAGGTGATCGAGTAGTTTACGCCCTTGATCCTGAACGGCGTGGCGAGGCAGGCCGAGTTGGTAGAGGACATGCCTCGCGTGACCATGAACGGCCCCATGCGCTTGGGGCTGCCCTTCTCGATGACGATCCGGTGCGCCTCGAACAGGTTCTTGGTCGATGGCCCGCCCGAGCCCATGATCAGCCCGGTGCGCTCGTTAGAGACATCGCTCTCCTCGAGCCCGCTGTCCTCCAGCGCCTGCTGCATGGCGATGTAGTTGTAGGCCGCGCCGTCGCCCATGAAGCGCAGCTGGCGCTTGTCGATATGGGCGGCGACATCGATCTCGGGCTTGCCGTGGATCTGGCTGCGAAAGCCGTGCTCGGCGTAGTCCGGCGCGAAGACGACGCCCGAGCGGCTTTCCTTCAGGGATCGCGCGACATCCTCGGCGGTGACGCCGATCGACGAGACGATGCCGAAGCCGGTGATCACCACGCGGCGCATGGGCGTCCCTCCTGGGCTATTCCTGAAAGAGACCGACCTTCAGATCGGTCGTGGTGTAGAAGGTCTCGCCGTCGACCTGCATCAGGCCGTCGGCGATGCCGAGCTTGAGCTTGCGGTCGATCACCCGCTTGAACACCACCTCGTAGCGCACCAGCTTGGCGCTCGGCGTCACCATGCCGGTGAACTTGACCTCGCCCACGCCCAGCGCGCGGCCGCGCCCCTGCATTCCGCGCCAGCCGAGGTTGAAGCCGGTGAGCTGCCAGAGCGCGTCGAGCCCCAGGCAGCCCGGCATGACCGGATCGCCGACGAAATGACAAGCGAAGAACCACAGGTCCGGGCGCAGGTCGAGTTCGGCGACCACATGGCCCTTGCCGTTGTCGCCGCCGTCCTCGGAGATCTCGGTGATGCGGTCGAACATCAGCATCGGCGGGGCGGGCAGTTGCGGGTTGCCGGGACCGAACATCTCGCCGCGGCCGCAGCTCAGCAGCCCCTCGTAGTCGATGCTCGCTGGCCGTGTCGACATTGCGCGCCCGTCGCTTTCCGCCCGCGCCCCCGCGCGAGCCGCCAGACGTCTATCACCGCCCGAGAAGCCGGCGCAAGGGCGACGCGCTTCGGCGCGCGCCGACCAGGCGCGGGTTTAAGGCTGGAAATCAGCGGCCTTTTCTGGTTTTCTTCGGGCGAACCCGCATGTCCGAGCGGCGAGGGAGCGCCAGCCATGACCACCGTCTCCGATCCCGACCGGCGCGCCGCCCGCCGGCGCGCCACGAGTTGGCTCACCGACGCCGGGCTTCGGCCGACGCGCCAGCGCATGACGCTCGCCGAGTTGCTCGTGGGCGACGGGCGCGACCGTCATGTCACCGCCGAGACCCTGCACGCCGCGGCGCGCGGACTGGGCGAGCCGGTCTCGCTGGCCACGGTCTACAACACGCTCAAGGCGTTCTGCGCGGCCGGCCTGCTGAACGAGGTCACCGTCGACGGCACGCGCTCCTATTTCGACACCCGCCTCGACGATCATCCGCACTATTACTGGGAGCGGGACGGGTCGCTGACCGACGCGCCGTCCGATTCGGTGCGTCTCGCCGCGCCGCCGGTCGCGCCCGAGGGCGCGGAAGTGTCGCGCATCGACGTGGTGATCCGACTCCGCGACCGGAGCTGACCGCTCAGTCGAACTCCTCGTCCGGCCCCACGCCCCAGAGCCTGTCGCGCAGGACCCATCCGCGCGCGCCCTCGAGGCGAAGCTCGCACCATGCGCCCTCGCAGGCCGAGACCCGGCCGACCACGCCCGGTTCGGCGAGCGCGCGCAAGGCCGTCGCCGCATTCGGGCCGGTGTGCATCTCGATCGGCGCATCGCCGAGCACCAGCCCCGTGCGCGCACCCGAGAGAAGCGTGTGGTGAACCCAACCCCCGAACCCGTCCACGTCGCGCACCCGCCGCCACTGCCCGTATTCGGCTACCACCTCCACCGGCAGGCCCCGGCGCACGAACTCCCAGTCGACGCGATGGGTCAGCCCGGGACCGCGCCGCGCGTTCGCGGTGTTCGCCCGGATCGACACGAAGCGGGGCAGCGGAAGGTCGGTGACCTGCCCACGGGCCGCCACCGCGTCCGCGGCCCCGGGCGCCGGCCCGCTCCACAGAGCGGCGGCGAGCGCGATCGCGAGGACCCATGCGCCCCCGCGTCCGATCCTGATCGGCATCCTGCTCCGTTCCTCTCGGCCGGGAAGTGGCTGGATTTCCCAGACCCGCCCGTGCAATTGTTCGCAAAACAATAATCGCTTTTCCGGCCCGGAGAAACAGGAATCCGCATGCCATCCCAACGAGTGAGCGTCGTGGTGACGCGCCGCCTGCCCACACCCGTCGAGGATCGCATGCGCGAGCTCTTCGACGTCTCGCTCAATCCCGACGACCGCCCGATGTCGCCCGAGCGCCTCGCGCAGGCGATGGCCGAGGCCGACGTGCTGGTGCCCACGATCACCGACCGGATCGACGCGGGCCTGCTGGCCCAGGCCGGTCCGCGCCTGCGGCTGATCGCCAACTACGGCGCGGGGTTCGACCACATCGACGTGGCCACCGCGCTCCAGCGCGGGATCGTCGTCTCCAACACGCCCGGCGTGCTCGCCGAGGACACCGCCGACATGGCGCTGGCGCTGATCCTCGCCGTGCCGCGGCGCCTCCCGGAGGGCGCGGCGCTGCTCGGGCGCGGCGAATGGCGCGGCTGGAGCCCGACCGCGCTGATGGGCAACCGCATCGCCGGCAAGCGTCTGGGCATCCTCGGCATGGGCCGCATCGGCCGGGCGATCGCCGCCCGCGCCGCGCCCTTCGGGCTCGAGGTCCACTACCACAACCGCCGGCGGCTCCATCCCTCCATCGAGACGGACCTCGGGGCGACCTGGTGGGAGAGCCTCGACCAGATGCTCAGCCGCATCGACATCCTGACCGTTAACGTTCCGCACACCCCGTCGACATTTCACCTGCTGAACGCGCGGCGCTTAAGACTCATGAAACCCTCCGCCTACATCGTGAACACCGCCCGGGGGGAGGTCATCGACGAAAACGCGCTCACGCGAATGCTGGCCGCCGGAGAACTGGCGGGCGCGGGGCTCGACGTCTATGAACACGGCCACGACATCAACCCGGGCCTGAGGGAGCTGCCGAACGTGCTGCTCCTGCCGCACATGGGGTCGGCGACGATCGAGGGGCGCGTGGAGACGGGGGAAAAGGTGATCATCAACATCAAGACCTTCGCCGACGGCCACCGCCCCCCCGATCAGGTCGTCCCCTCGATGCTGTGACCGGCCGGTCCGGAGGGGAGCCATGGGAACCGACATCTACCGCGCCAACGCGCACGACGACGCCAGCCTCGAGGAGCTGGCGCTCTACCATCTGATCACCGCCTACCGCGTGGGCCTCGGCCTGCCGGCCATCCCGCTGTCGAAGGGGCTGACCGCCACCGCGGGACGCCACGTGGTCGACACCCGCGACAACATCTGGGGCGAGGACGTCAGGCTTCCGGCCGGCGCCAACCTGCATTCCTGGAGCGACGCCTACTATTTTTCCGATCACCGCGATCCCACCGTCATGTGGGAGGCGCCCGAGCGCCTCGGGACCGGCTACGAAAGCTCTGGCTACGAGATCTCAGCGGCCGGGCAGCCCGGCGTCGAGGCTGCGCTCGCGGGCTGGAAATCCTCGCCCGGCCACAACGCCGTGCTCGCCAACCTCGGCATCTGGTCGAGCGTGGAATTCAACGCCATCGGCGTCGGCGTCGAGACCAGCCGCGGCGACGGGCCCTACGGCGGCAAGGTGTACCATGTCTGGTTCGGCCGCGACCCCGACCCGGACGGCCCGCCGCGCATCCTCGGCGGGTCCGCGGGCGACACGATCCGGGGCACCAACTTCGCCGACGAGATCCGCTCCGCCGGCGGCGGCGACACGGTCTACGGGCGCGACGGACGGGACCGCCTCTATGGTGGCGACGGCGCCGACGACCTCGACGGCGGCCGCGGCTCGGACCGGCTCTTCGGCGGCTACGGCGGCGATCTTCTCGAGGGCAAGGCGGGCCACGACACCCTCAAGGGCGGCGGAGGCGACGACAATATCAAGGGCGGCGACGGCAACGACAGGATCGTGGGCGGCTCCGGAGCGGACACGCTGGTGGGCGGCGCCGGCGACGACTTCTTCGTGTTCTTCGACGCCGGGCAGAGCCGCCCCGGCGCCGGGCGCGACCGGATCCGCGACTTCGAGCGCGGCGAAGATCACGTCGACCTGAGGAAGTTCGACGGCGACGCCGGCCGCGCCGGCCGCCAGAACCTCGACTTCATCGGCCGCGACGACTTCTCGGGGACCGCCGGCGAACTGCGCTCGGACGGCGGCGTGCTCACCGCCGACATCGACGGCGACGGTCAGGCCGACTTCGCGGTCCGGCTCGTCGGGCTCTCCGCGCTCGGCGCCGGCGACCTGCTGCTATAGGCGGCGCGGCGGCGGCGTGCGACGAGGCCGAGCCCGGCGACCGCGCCCGCGGTCAGCGCGAGCCCTCCGGGGAGTGGGATCGGCGCCGGCGCCGCCTGCACGCCGACCGCGTTGACGTCGAAGCCGTTCCCCGATCCCCGGCGGCTCGCGTCGATGACGGCGAGATAGCGGAACGCGCCCGTCGGCAGGTCGATCAGCGCCCCGAACACCGCGACGCCATTCGTCACCGGACCGACCCGGACGAAGTCGCGGCGAATGCGCGCGGCGTCCGCGCCCGAGCCGAACACATGGTCCGCGCTGACGAAGATCTCGGCCGCCTCGGGATAGCGCCGCCCGGCGGGCGCCTGATCGCCCCAGGTGGTCTCGTGGATGATGGCCGAGCCGCCGAACCAGACGCCGAAATCGAAGATCGCGGCGCCGCCGCGGCCGAGGCTGAGGAAGTTCACCGTCCCGTCCCGGGTCAGCTCGGGCGCGCCCAGCGCTGCGCGCGTATCGTCGCGGCCGCGCCCCACGGTCCCGTTGTCGCGCCACTCGACCGCCGTGGCCCAGGTTACGGGCGCGGCGGCGCCCGGCGAAACCAGCGCAGCGGCGAGGCCCGCGGCGGAAAGGAACGTCCTTGCATGGTTCATGGGTTGAGCCTCCGTGCTGCGCGCGCGATTTCCCTCGGGCGGCGCGCGTCGGCAGGCTTGCAGGCGCGCGGGTTAAGCCTGCGTTGCCCCCGCCGGCGCGTTTACGAAGAATCAACACGGCTTTTGATGCAAATCCCCGGCGCTGCTATCGTCCCGGCAGGGGTAGGAGTGCTGGGATGTTTCGTTTCATTGTCGGGCTGGCGTGCGCGCTGGCCTTCGCCGCGGCGGTGCCGCCGCTCGCCGCAGATCCGTTCGAGACCGTCTTCGAGGAGTTCGACGCCGCGCCCATGGCGCCCGAGGAGATCCGGCTCCTGCAGACCGCGCTCGCGTCCACCGGGCACTACCGGGGTCCGCTCGACGGCGTCTGGGGCGCAATGAGCCAGCGCGCGCTCGAAGCCTATTCCTGGCGCGAGTTCGACGACCTGCCGGTCAACGGTTACGCCGCGCTCCTCGTTGCGGAGTTCCTCGAGGAGGTGGCGCGCGACGGCTGGGACTTCATGGAGTTCGCCGACACCGGCCAGTCGATGGCGCTGCCGCTCCTCGGCCTGCAGACGCCCGCGCTCGAATCAAGCGCCCGCGACTGGCGCCATCCGGGCTACGACCTCGTCGTGCAGACCCGCCGGCAGGACGCCGACGGCGCCCGCCGCTGGCACGCCGCCCGCGCGGCCGCGACAACAGGCGCGCGCTACGAGCTGCGCGACCCCGACCTGATGATCACCGGCGGCGTGCTCGCCGACGGCCGACGCTTCCACACCCGGTCCGACCGCGTTGGCGACGGCTGGAGCACGCTCAACCTCATCGGCGGCGACCCGGCGGCGCTGGCGATCAACCTTGTGGCCGCCACCATCGAGACCGGCCCGCCCCGGCCCTGGATCCTGCCCGCCAACGGCTGGCTCGACACCCTGATCGTCGACACCGTGTCGCTGCTTGGCGAGTATGTCCCCGAGGGCGACGGCGGCTTGCCCGGCGACGAGGCGGCGCTAGCCACGGGGACCGGCTTCTACCTCGGCGCGCAGCTTCTGGTCACCGCGCGCCATGTCGTTGCGGGATGCGCCCGCGTGTCGCTCGCAGACGGGACCGATCTCG
Organism: uncultured Alphaproteobacteria bacterium; assembly: GCA_963836255.1. Classification (GTDB taxonomy): domain Bacteria; phylum Pseudomonadota; class Alphaproteobacteria; order Rhodobacterales; family Rhodobacteraceae; genus Amaricoccus. The sequence continues at coordinate 462,677 of CAWIIL010000002.1, read as the reverse complement.
ATCTGCTCGCGATCGACCCCGACCTCGACGTCGCCGCCCTCGCCGCCCCGGCGCCCGCGCGCGCCTGGCTCCGGCTCTCGGGCTCGGGCGCGGCCCGCCTCGGCCAGCCCGTGCATGCGCTCGGCTTTCCCTACTACAGCCTGACCACCACGAGCCTGCATCTGACCAGCGGCAACGTCAGCGCGCTCGCCGGCATGGATGACGACCGCCGCTTCGTGAGCTTCACGGCGCCGGTCCAGCCCGGCAACAGTGGCGGCCCGCTGATCGACCAGCAGGGCGGCGTTGCCGGCGTCGTCGTGGCCCGGATTTCCGACAGCTACATCCTGGAGGCGACCGGCGCCGCGCCGCAGAACCTCAACTTCGCGCTCGGCGCGGCGGAGCTGGAGCGGTTCCTCGACCGCAACGGCCTCTGGGCCGCCACGGACGGCATGCCGGCTTACGACATGGCTCTGGGCGCGCCAGCCGACATCGAGCGCGCCGTGGTGCCGATCGTCTGCCATTGAAGGCGCGTCATCAGGACAGCCGGAGGGGACGGCCGGGTCCGGCGCGCCCCCTCCCGGGGGGCGCGTCACTCCCCCGCCCGCGACCTCCGGCCGACCGCCGCGCCGAGCGCCTGGAAGAGCGGGCGGGAGACCGGATCGTCGGCCGCCTTCCATTCGGGGTGCCACTGCACCGCCATGGCGAAGCCCTGCGCGCCCTCGATGACCAGCGCCTCGGGCGTCTCGTCCGGCGCCCGGCCCTCGATGATGACACGCGCGCCGTTCCTCTCGATCCCCTGGCCGTGCAGCGAGTTCACCCGAACCTCGTCGGCCCCGAACAGCCGCGCGAACACGCCGCCCGGGGTCAGCCGCACCGTGTGGCGCAGCTCGAACTTCTCCTCGAGCGTGCCGTCGGGCGGCATGCGGTGGTTCATTCGGCCGGGGATCTCGCGGATTTCGGGATGCAGCGTGCCGCCGAAGGCCACGTTGAACTCCTGAAAACCCCGGCAGATCCCGAAGACCGGCACGGCGCGGGCCACGCACTCGCGAATGAGCGGAAGCGTCACCGCGTCGCGGTCGGGATCGAAGGCGCCATGCTTGTCGGTCGGCTCCTCGCCGTAGTGGCTGGGATGCACGTTCGGCCGCCCGCCGGTGAACAGGAAGCCGTCGCAGGCCCCCATCAGGTCGACGATCGCGCCCACCGACGGCAGCGCCGGCACCATCAGCGGGATCGCTCCGGTCAGATCGGCGATCGCCTCGATGTTGCTGACTCCGACGCCCTGGATCGGGTACTCGTCGTTGATGACGTGGGCGTTGCCGATGATGCCGATGACGGGTCGGGACATGCGCTCAGAAGGACTGCCTCGCCCCAACACTATGCCCATCCCGCCGCCGCGTCGAGGGGAGGCTCGGTGCACCATGTTGACGCCCGCGACCGGGTCGTGAGAGGGTCCGCGCGCGACAGGGAGCGAGGGAGACATCCGCCATGCGCATCGATGCGCAGACCCCGGTGGTGCGGCTCGCCGACTACCGCCCGCCCGACTGGCTGGTCGAGCGCGTCGACCTGGAGTTCCGCCTCGATCCGGCGGCCACCCGGGTGCGCGCGACGCTCGCGGTCCGTCCCAACCCGGCGCGCGTCGCGGACGGCCCGCGCGACTTCCGCCTCGACGGCGAGGGCCTGATGCTCATCTCGGCGGAGATCGACGGCCGCCCGCTCCCGGCCGACGCCATCGTCCTCGACGCCGAGTGCCTCACCGTCCCGGCGCAACTCGCCCCGCAGGACGGCTTCGTCTGGACCTGCGAGACCGAGATCGCGCCGCAGGACAACACCGCGCTCGAGGGGCTCTACATGTCGAAGGGCATGTACTGCACCCAGTGCGAGGCCCAGGGCTTCCGCCGGATCACTTGGTTTCCCGACCGCCCCGACGTCATGGCCGAGTTCCGCGTGCGCATTGAGGGCGCGGCGCCCGTCCTGCTCTCGAACGGCAACCTCACGGGCGAAGGGCCGGACTGGGCCGAATGGCATGACCCCTTCCCCAAGCCCTCCTATCTCTTCGCGCTGGTCGCGGGCGACCTGCGCGCCGTCGAGGACCGCTTCGTCACCGCCTCGGGCCGGGACGTGCTCCTCCAGATCTGGGTCCGTCCCGGCGACGAGGACCGCTGCGGCTACGCCATGGACGCGCTCAAGCGATCGATGCGCTGGGACGAGACCGAATACGGACGCGAATACGATCTCGACCGCTTCATGATCGTCGCCGTCGACGACTTCAACATGGGCGCGATGGAGAACAAGGGGCTCAACATCTTCAACTCCAGGTTCGTGCTGGCCAGCCCCGCCACCGCCACCGACGCCGACTACGCCTCCATCGAGGCGATCATCGCGCATGAGTACTTCCACAACTGGACCGGCAACCGCATCACCTGCCGCGACTGGTTCCAGCTCTGTCTCAAGGAGGGACTGACGGTCTTCCGCGACCAGCAGTTCTCGGGCGACATGCGCGACCCGGACGTGCGGCGCATCGAGGACGTGATCCGACTGCGCGCCGCGCAGTTCCGCGAGGACGCGGGGCCCCTCGCCCACCCGGTCCGCCCGTCGGAATACATCGAGATCAACAACTTCTACACCGCGACCGTCTACGAGAAGGGCGCCGAGGTCATCCGCATGCTGCGCGGCCTCGTCGGCCCGGAGGCCTGGCGGCGCGCACTCGATCTCTACTTCGACCGCCACGACGGCCAGGCCTGCACCATCGAGGACTGGCTCGCGGTCTTCGAGGACGCCACCGGGCGCGATCTGGCGCAGTTCGCGCGCTGGTACGCCCAGGCCGGCACGCCGCGGCTCGAGGCGACCGAGACCTGGGAGGACGGCCGCTACACCCTGCGCCTGACCCAGGAGACGCCGCCAACCCCGGGCCAGCCCGAGAAGGCGCCGCTGGTCATTCCGGTCGCCTACGGCCTGCTCGCCCCCGACGGGACCGAGGTCGAGGCCGGCGTGATCGAACTGACCGGGCCCGAGGCGGTCCTGCGCCGCGATCTGGCCGCACGCCCGGTGGCCTCGCTCCTGCGCGGCTTCTCGGCGCCGGCGTCGCTGCGCCGCGAGATCGAGCCCGCGGACCGCGCCCTGCTGATCGCGCGCGACCGCGACGCCTTCAACCGCTGGGAGGCCGCCCGCGACTACGGTCTCGCGCTGCTCGCCCGCATGACCGCCGCGCCGGAGACGCAGGTCGACGGCGCCTATCTCGACGCCATCGCCGCCGCGGGGACGGACGCGGGCGCGTCCCCGGCGTTCCGGGCGCTCCTGCTGGCGCTGCCGAGCGACGGCGACGTCATCGCCCATGTGGCGGAACAGGGCCGCGCGCCCGACCCCGAGGCCGCGAATGCTGCAGGACGGCGGCTAGAGCTCGCCATCGCCGCGGCGCTCGGCCCCGCCCTGGCGGATCTTCATGCCGACAACGCCGCGCCCGGCCCCTACCGGCCCGACGCCGCGGACGCCGGCCGCCGCGCGCTGCGCAACCGCGCGCTGGCGCTGATGACGGCGCTCGACCCCGCCGCCGCGGCGCAGGCGCAGTTCGACGCGGCCGACAACATGACCGAACGGATGGCGGCGCTGAGCCTCCTGGTGCGCGCAGATCGTGCGGAGGACGCGCTCGCGCGCTTCCACGCCGACTGGCGCGACGACCGGCTCGTGCTCGACAAGTGGTTCGCCGTCCAGGCCGCCGCGACGCCGCCCGGCCGCGCCGTCGAGACCGTCGCGGCGCTCGCGGCGCATCCCGATTTCGACTGGCGCAATCCCAACCGCTTCCGGGCCCTGATCGCAACCTTCGCGATGGCCAACCCTGCCGGGCTGCACCGCGCCGACGGCGCCGGCTACGCGCTGGTGACCGACTGGCTGATACGCCTGGATCCGGTAAATCCGCAGACTGCGGCGCGCGTCGCAACCGCCTTTGGAAACTGGAGAATATTCGATGCCAACAGGCGCGCGAGGCTGCGCGGCGAGCTTGTCAGGCTCGCCGGGCGCCCGAGCCTCTCGAAGGACATGTCCGAGATCATCGGCCGAATCCTGCAAGGCGCGGACGCCTGAGCTGCGGCGGTCTTGTCACGCAGCCGTCAAGGTGGCACGCTAGAGGGCGAGCATGAAAGAGATCGTCGATAGGCTTATCGAGGAGCGCGCGCCCTGGCTCAGGGCGGACGGGCTCGGAGTCTCCGCCGCCCGCCGCCTCCTCCACGTCCTGCTGCAATACGACCGCACCGTCCGCATCGCCGAGACGCTCGACCCGATGCCCGCGCCCGAAATCATGCAGTCGCTGGCCGACCGGATCGCCCTGCACGTCGAGACCTCGGGGCTGGAGAACCTACCGCGCAACGGCGCGGCGCTGGTGGTGTGCAACCATCCCACCGGCATCGCCGACGGCATCGTGCTCTACGGCGCGCTGGCCCGGGTCCGGCCCGATCTCTTCTTCTACGCCAACGCCGACGCCCTCCGCGTCCTCCCACAGCTCGAGCGCCTCATCGCCCCAGTCGAATGGCGCGAGGACAGGCGCAGCCACAAGCAGAACCGGGAGACGATGGCCTACACCCACCGCGCCTTCCAGGACGGAAGGCTCGGGGTGCTGTTCCCCTCCGGCCGGCTCGCCAAGCGCCGCTGGCTGTCGCTGCACGAGCGGCCCTGGATGGCGAGCGGCGCGATGATGGCGCGCAAGTTCAACCTGCCGGTGATCCCGCTGCACATCACCGCGCGCAACTCCGCGCTCTTCTATCTCTTCGACCGCATCCACCCGACCCTGCGCGACATCACGCTGTTCCACGAGGTTCTGAACAAGAAGCACCAGCCCTACCGGCTCAGCATCGGCGCGCCGATCGAACTCGGCCACCCTGCCCTCGGGCTCGGCGGAGGCCACCGAGGTGCTGCGCCAGCGCACGCTCGAGCTCGGCGGGCAGAAGCCCCAGACCGTGCTCACCGCGCCCCGCTACGGCGCCCCGCGGCGCCTCAAGCCCGCCCGGCTGATGATCTGAACCCGTTGGGGACGCCGGCGCGCGCCGCGTCCCGGGCCCTGCGCATCAGCCGAACACCCGGGTCAAGGGGCCGGCGCGAGGCGGACCGCGCCCATCGGGATAGGCGTCGAGCTGGGCGTAGGAGGCCTCCAGCGGGATCGCGCGCAACCCCTCGGCCTCGACCCGTCCGACGCTCTCGCCCGGAGCAGAAACACCACCTCATATACGCGGTCACGCAGCTCCCGCGCGACCCCGAGGCTCGGTGGCAAGTTGCCCCCGCCGAAATGGCAGAACCACAGATGCTTTGTCATCGTCTCAACCTCCCGAGAGAAGACCGTTGATCATCCAGACGACAACCGCCTCGGACATGGCCCGGTCGAGCCCCTGATCGCGGCGCAGGATCTGCCACACATAGATGTCGGTCGCGGCCACGAGCGCGTTGAACAGCCGCTGACGAGACGAGCGATCTCGCGACCGACGACGAAATCCTCGGCCGCTTCTTCGCCGTCACCAGTCGCGCAGGCCGCGTTAGAGCGTCGCCCTATCGGCATGAGTCGTTGAGGGGGATTCCCAAGGTCGCCGAAGTCTGATTCCGTGTACCGGAGGCGGATATCGGGGTGACGGGATGGGCAGGCCACTTTCCATGGATTTGAGAGGACGGACGCTTGCGGCGGTGGACGGCGGCATGAGCCGTCGCGCGGCGGCGGGCCGCTTCGGCGTTTCGGTTTCGTCGGTCATCAGGTGGGACGCGACGCGGCGGGCGACGGGCGGCTACGCCCCGAAACCACAGGGTGGCGACATGCGCTCTCGTCGGATCGACGCGCAGCGCGCGGTCGTCATGGCGGCGCTGGAGGAGGAGCGCGACCAGAGCCTCGAGGAACTCCGTGCCCGCCTCGCCGGGCGCGGCGTCGCCGCGTCGATCTCCGCGCTCTCGCGGTTCTTCCAGCGCCATGGCCTGACGCGCAAAAAAAGACCGGGCATGCCGCCGAGCAGGACCGGCCCGACGTCCTGAAGAAGCGCCGCGACTGGTTCGAGAGCCAGCCTGATCTTGAACCCGAGCGTCTGGTCTTCATCGACGAGACCTGGACGGCGACGAACATGGCCCGCTCTCACGGGCGCTGCGCCCGGGGTGAACGTCTGCGGATGGCGGTTCCGCACGGCCACCGCAAGACGACGACACTCATTGCCGGCCTCCGCCTCGACGGCATGGTCGCGCCCATGGTGCTCCACGGTCCGATCAACGGCGACTGGTTCGAAGCCTATGTCGCGCAGGTCCTGCTCCCGACCCTCCGGCCCGGCGATGTGGTGATCATGGACAACCTCTCCAGCCACAAGCGCGCCTCGGTCCGGGAGATGATCGAGGCGAAGGGCGCGAGGCTGAGGTTCCTTCCACCGTACTCCCCGGACTTCAATCCAATCGAGATGGCGTTCTCGAAGTTCAAGGCCCTGCTGCGCAAGGCCGCCGAACGCACCGTCGACGGCCTCTGGACCGCGATCGGACGGCTCGTCGATGTCTTCACCTCGCAGGAATGCGCCAACTACTTCACAGCCGCTGGATATGATGCAGATTGATCGGGTGACGCTCTAACTCACTCAGCGTAGCGCCGGAGGAGTCCTACCGATATCCTACGGGAATCCTACGGATAACCTACGCCGGTTTTCGGGGTTAGAGCAGCAGCACGCCGCTCACTTACGCCGCTTGTGCTCCTCGAGGCGCGGCATGATCTCGACGAAGTTGCAGGGCCGGTGGCGGTAGTCGAACTGCGCCGCGAGGATCCCGTCCCAGGCGTCCCGGCAGGCCCCGGGCGAGCCGGGCAGCGCGAACAGATACGTGCCGCCCGCCACCCCGGCGCAGGCCCGGCTCTGGATCGCGCTCGTGCCGATCTTCTCGCAGGAAAGCATGGTGAAGAGCGTCCCGAAGGCCGGGATCGCCTTCTCGTAGACCTCCTCGTGCGCCTCCACCGTCACGTCCCGCCCGGTCAGCCCGGTGCCGCCGGTCGAGATCACCACGTCCACCGCCGGATCGGCGATCCATTCGCGCAGCTTCGCGGCGATCTCCGCCGTCTCGTCGCGCACGATCGCCCGGTGGCGCAGCGCATGTCCGGCGGCCGTCAGACGCTCGACCAGCGTATCGCCCGAGCGGTCGTCGGCGAGGTCGCGGGTGTCGGAGACCGTCAGAACGGCGACGCCGACCGGGATGAATTCGCGGGTTTCGTCGATCCCCGCCACGGTCACCCTTCCCCGTCGATCAGCACGATCCGCCAGCCCGCGCGCGGGATCTCCGCCGCCCTGACATCCCGGCCGTCGATCTCGAAGCCGGTCTCGCCGCTGAGCGCCCGTTCCGCCGCCGCGACCAGCACCGGCGGCCCGACCGACCTCGCACCCGCACCGAGCCCGCTCACGGCCTCCGGAGCGCGCAGATGCGCCACCGCCGCGCCGGCTTCGGCGTTGATCGCGTCGATCTCCGCCTGCAGCCCCGGATCGGAGACGGCGATGGCCAGCCCCGCCCCGTCGATCAGGGCCGCCGTCGCCGCGCCGGCCGCGACGATCGGCGCGAGCACCGCCTCCGACAACTCGCGCAGCGTTACGTCGCGCGACGCCACCCCAAGCAGCTTCGCGCCGTCGCGGACTGGAGCTGACGCGGTGATCATCATGCCCGCCCCGACCAGATCGAGATAGGGCGCGGTCCAGCCGACCCCGCCGCCTTCGAAATCCGCCGCGAGATAGAAGACCTGACCGGTGGGAGGATCGTTGCTCACTGCGTCCTCGGTCGGCAGGTAGGGATAGATCGCCATCCGCCCGTCCGCTCCGGTCAGGTAGACCCAGGAATAGCCGAGGCTGCGGTAGGCGGCGCGCAGCACCGGCTCGAGATCCTCGAAGACCGCAAGCCCTTCCGCCGCGTCGGGCGCAAGCGGCCCCTCGCCGTAGCGGTAGAGCCCCAGCGCCTCGCCCTGGAACTCCGGCGTCGCCGTGCCCTCCGGCCATGTCCGGTAGCCGGTCACCGGCCCCGCCCGGGTTTCCCGCGCCGTCCAGCCCGGCGCCGGTGCGCCCGACCCCGCCGCCGCCCGCGCCGCCCATTCCTCGCCGATCGCCTCGACGCTGCGCGCCACGTCGCCGAGCGCCGCCTCGATCCGCCCGGCGGCCAGCTCCGCCATCGCCGCGCCGGTCTCCGCCGGAGCCGGCGTCGCGGCGAGCCCCGCCGCCAATGCAGCAGCCGCCAGCCTCACGCCCTGCTCCCGCCGTCGAGCCGCGCGCGCAGCGCCAGCAGATCCGCCCAGGCCTCGCGCTTCTTCAGCGGATCGCGCAGCAACGCCGCGGGATGGAACATCGGCAGCACCGCGACGCCGCGCCATGCCGCCCAGGTTCCCCGCAGCCGGGTGATCCCGGTGCTCGTCTCCAGAACCGTGCGCGCGGCAGGCGCGCCCATGACGACGATCACCTCCGGCGCGGCCAGTTCGATGTGGCGAAACAGGAAGGGCGTCATCATCGCCGCCTCGTCGCGGGACGGATCGCGGTTCTGTGGCGGCCGCCAGGGCAGCACGTTGGTGATGTAGAGCGCGTCCTCCGCCCGCTCGGCGCCGCGCGCAAGCCCGATCGCCGCGAACATCCGGTCGAGCAACTGCCCCGAGCGCCCGACGAAGGGCTTGCCCTGCATGTCCTCCTCGCGCCCCGGCGCCTCGCCGATCACCATGACCCGGGCCCTTGGATCCCCGTCCGCGAAGACGAGGTTGCGCGCGCCCTTCTTCAGGGCGCAGCCCTCGAACGACGCCATCGCCGCGCGCAGCCCCGCGAGATCGGCGGCGCCCGCCGCGAGCGCCGCCGCCGTCTCGGCCGCGTCGCCCGCTTCGGTCTCCGGCGCCGGTGCCCGTTCGGGGGCGCGCTGGACTGCCGTCGCCGCAACGTCCGGCGGCGGCGAATCGGCGCTTGCGGGCGTCGCCGCGGCGGCCTCGAACCGGTCCACCGGCGTCTCGCAGATCGCCTCGTCGGCGCCGAGTTCGACCTGCCATGCCAGCGCCGCGAGGTCGGACTCGAACGCGGCGCGTGCGCTGACTGTCATGCCCGGTCGCGCCTCAGAGCCCTTCGACGACGGCGAGCGTCGCGCGCGCCGAGGCCATGTCGGGAAAGCGCACGATCACCAGCCGCGTCGGCGTCCAGAGCCCGTCCTCGATCACGTCGAGCGCGCCGCCGCGCGCCAGGTACTCGCCGCCATGCCGCTCGAGGATCGGGCGCGCGGCGGCCTTGTAGCGGTCATAGGCGTCCGCATCGTGGATCTCCGAATCGACGATCAGATAGGCGGACATGCGGCGCTCTCCCCGATGAGAACCTCAGCCTACCGTCGCCGGCGCGCCCGCGCCAGTCCCGGGGGCCGCCCCGCCTTGTCGCCACGGGCCGGCCTGCTATAGATGCGCCCGAGCCGCACCCCGGAGGAGCCCTTGTTTCCGCACCGCCACCTTCTGGGCATCCAGGGGCTCTCGCGCGCGGACATCGAGACCATCCTCGATCTCGCCGAAAGCTACGTCGCGCTCAACCGCCGCCCCGACAAGCGCGCCGACGCGCTGAGCGGCCTCACACAGATCAACATGTTCTTCGAGGCCTCGACCCGCACCCAGGCGAGCTTCGAGCTCGCCGGCAAGCGGCTCGGCGCGGACGTCATGAACATGGGGCTCGCGGCGAGCTCTATAAAGAAGGGCGAGACGCTCATCGACACCGCGATGACGCTCAACGCCATGCACCCCGACCTGCTTGTCGTGCGCCATCCGAGCTCCGGCGCGGTGAACCTGCTCGCCGAGAAGGTCAACTGCGCGGTCCTGAACGCCGGCGACGGGCGCCACGAGCACCCCACCCAGGCGCTCCTCGACGCGCTCACCATCCGCCGCCGCAAGGGCCGGCTCTCGCGGCTGACCGTGGCGATCTGCGGCGACATCGCCCACTCCCGGGTGGCGCGGTCGAACATCATCCTGCTCGACCGGATGGAGAACCGCGTGCGCCTGATCGGTCCGCCGACGCTGATGCCCGCCGGCATCCGCGAGACCGGGCTCGAGGTCTTCGAGGACATGCGCGCCGGGCTCGCGGGCGTCGACGTGGTGATGATGCTGCGTCTCCAGCGCGAACGCATGGACGGCGCGCTCATCCCCTCGATGCGAGAGTTCTACCACCGCTTCGGCCTCGACCCTGAAAAGCTCGCCGCTGCAAAGCCCGACGCCATCGTCATGCACCCCGGGCCAATGAACCGCGGGGTCGAGATCGACGGCGTGCTCGCCGACGACATCAATCGCTCGGTGATCCAGGAGCAGGTCGAGATGGGCGTCGCCGTGCGCATGGCGGTCATGGACCTGCTCGCGCGCAACCTCCGCTCGGAGGCGCCGGCGTGCTGACCCTCACCAACGCCCGCCTGATCGACCCCGAGGGCGACCGCATCACCGAAGGCGGCCTCGTCATCGCCGAGGGCCGCATCGCAGAGGTATTCGAGGGCGGTCGCGCCGGCGGCCAGGACTGCGGCGGCCGCTGCCTCGCCCCGGGCATCATCGACATCGGCGTCAAGATCGGCGAACCGGGCGAGCGCCACAAGGAGAGTTTCCGAACCGCCGGCGCCGCGGCGGCGGCGGGCGGGGTGACCACCATGGTCACGCGCCCCGACACCCTGCCCGCCATCGACGACCCCGAGACCCTCGAATTCATCACCCGCCGCGCCGTCGAGGCCAGCCCGGTGCGCGTCCTGCCGATGGCTGCGCTCACCAAGGGCCGCGCCGGGAGCGAGATGACCGAGATCGGCCTGATGCGCGATGTCGGCGCGGTCGCCTTCACCGACGCGGCCTTCGTGGTCGACGCCCGGGTCTTCTCGCGCTGCCTGACCTACGTCGCCGGGCTCGACGCGCTGGTGATCGGACACCCCCAGGACGCCGCGCTGTCGGCCGGGGCCTGCATGACCTCAAGCCGCTTCGCGAGCCAGCTCGGCCTGCCGTCGGTCTCGCCGATCGCCGAGCGCATCGGGCTCGAGCGCGACCTGGCGCTGGTCGAGGCGAGCGGCGCGCGCTACCACGCCGATCAGATCTCGACCGCTCGGAGCCTGCCCGCCCTCGCCCGCGCCCGCGCCGCGGGGCTGCGGGTGACCGCCGGCGCGTCGATCCACCACCTCACGCTGAACGAGCTCGACGTCGGCGACTATCGCACCTTCTTCAAGCTGACGCCGCCCCTGCGTTCCGAGGACGACCGCCACGCCATGGTCGCCGCGGTCGCCGACGGGCTCATCGACGTGATCGGCTCGTTCCACACGCCCCAGGACGAGGAATCCAAGCGCCTGCCCTTCGAGGAGGCAGCGCCCGGCGCGGTTGGCCTCGAGACGCTTCTGCCCGCGGCGCTCCGGCTCTTTCACGCCGGCGCGCTGACCCTGCCCGGGCTCTGGCGGGCGCTTGCGCTCAATCCCGGCCGCCTCATCGGCCTCGACGCCGGCCGGCTCGTGCCGGGCGCGCCGGCGGACCTCGTCCTCTTCGACCCCGACGCGCCGTTCCGGCTCGACCGCGCGACGCTGCGCTCGAAGTCCAAGAACACCCCCTTCGACGAGGCGCTCCTGCAGGGGCGGGTCCTGCGCACCTGGGTGGCGGGCCGGGAGGTGTTCTCCCGGGAGACGCCGTGACCGAAGCCCTCGTCTTCCTGCTCGCATATCTGCTCGGCTCGGTCCCCTTCGGCGTGCTGATCGCCCGCGCGCTGGGCCTCGGGGACCTGCGCGCCATCGGCTCGGGCAATATCGGCGCCACCAACGTGCTGCGCACCGGCAACAAGGGGGCCGCCGCGGCGACGCTGCTGCTCGACGGCGCGAAGGGCGGCGTTGCGGTTCTGGTCGCCCGCGCCCTGGTCGGCGAACCGGCGGCGCTCGTCGCCGGGTTCGCGGCGTTTCTGGGCCATCTCTTTCCGGTCTGGCTGGGCTTTCGCGGCGGCAAGGGGGTCGCCACCTTTCTAGGCGTCCTGCTCGCCCTCGACGTCGCCGCCGGCCTCGCGGCCTGCGCGACCTGGCTCGCGACCGCCTTTCTCTTCCGTTACTCCTCGCTCGCCGCTCTAGTTGCCTCGGCGAGCGGTCCGGTCTGGCTCTGGCTCTTTGGCCGGCCCGACGCGGCGCTGCTTGGTCTGGCGCTCGCGGTCCTCGTCTGGATCCGCCATCAAACCAACATCCGCCGCCTTCTGGCCGGCGACGAGCCGCGCATCGGCCGAAAGAAGCCGGGCTGAACCCTTCGACGGGGCCGCCCTTGCGACACCTTGCGATCCGTGATCGGATCTACATGGTCGCTAAAGGGAGGGAGGGTGGACCATGGCAAGGGTCGAGTTCTTCGCCAATACGCGCGTCTTCGGCTACGCAAATCTGCAGGACTACGAGATCGTCTCCGCCGACGCCAGGCGCGTCACGATGGTGTTCGACGACGACCGCGCCGCGTTCGACGCCGACACCCACCCCTGGCGCGTGCAGTTCGCGCTCTCGAATGCACGCCTCCACGAAAGCGGGACCAGCGGAGACACGCTCTACTCGGCCGGCGTCATCACCAAGGCCACCTACTCCAGCCGGTCCTGGGACAAGCTGGTCGAGATCACCGACATCGACGCCTCGCTGGCATATTTCAGCGCCCGCTACGCACAGGACCGGCTGTTCGGCTTCTACGACTATATGATCGCCGGCGGCGCGGAGTTCGTGAATCCCGGCGACGCGCGCACCAGCGTCGGCCCGGACCGCGTGCTGGGCAGCCCGAACGACGCGTTCCTTAAGGACCTCGGCGGCGCGGACGTCTATCTGGGCGGACGTGGGCGCGACACGCTCAGCTACGACGAATGGTTCTGGCGCGCCGCCGGAGCCATCGACGGCGTCCGCGCCGACCTCGACGAGGGCAAGATTCGCGGCCCCGACGGCTTCATCGACCTCGTCTCCGGGATCGACGAATTGCGTGGCAGTTTCCTCGACGACCTTCTGCGCGGCGGCGCGGCGAACGAACGCTTCGCCGGCATGCAGGGCGACGACACGATCAACGGCCGGGGTGGCTTCGACCTGGTCTACTTCTACCGCGACGCCAACCAGGGCGGCGGGGACCGGGTGGTGGTCAATCTCCAGAAAGGTCAGGCCAGCGACGGTTTCGGGGGTTTTGACCAGTTGCTGCGGATCGAGGGGGCCATCGGAACCCGACAAGGCGACATCTTTCTCGATAACGGGGATTCCAACTACTTTTCAGGCCTGGACGGCGACGACCGCTTCAGGCTGCGCAAGGGCGACGATGTGGCGCGCGGCGGTGGTGGCGATGATCTGTTCCGGTTCGTGGGCACCAAGTTCGGTCGAGACACGATCGAGGACTTCTCTGACGGCGACCTCATCGAGATCATCTCGGCCGATCGATTCTCCGATCTCACGTTGCGGCAACGCGGCGACCACCTCGTCGTCCGCTTCACCGACAAGGCCGCTATCGTGCTCGAGAACACCGACGCGGCCGACATCTCGGCCTCGGACTTCCTGTTCTGAAATCCCACCGGACGCCGCCGCCGGGGGGCGGGCGATGACCACCGACCAGATCCTGATCTTCGCGATCCTCGCGGCCACGGTGGGCATGTTCGTTTGGGGGCGCTGGCGTCACGACATGGTGGCGCTCGGCGCGCTCATCGCCTGCGTGGTCGCAGGGCTGGTTCCCGGCGCGGCGGCCTTCGAGGGCTTCGGCCACCCCGCTGTCATCACCGTCGCCTGCGTGCTGATCCTGAGCCGCGCGCTGCAGAACTCCGGCGCGGTGGACATCATCGCCCGTCGCCTCCTGCCGGAGGGGGCCACGCCTGCCGCGACCACCGCCGGCCTCACCGCGCTGGCCGCGGCGCTCTCGGGGTTCATGAACAACGTGGGCGCCCTGGCGCTCCTGATGCCGATCGCGATCCAGGCGGGCGCGCGGCTGGAGATCCCGCCCGGCCGGCTCCTGATGCCGCTCTCCTTCGGCTCGATTCTCGGCGGCATGACCACGCTGATCGGAACGCCGCCCAATCTCATCGTCTCCGCCTACCGCGCCGAGGCGCTCGGCGAGGGCTACGGCATGTTCGCCTTCACGCCCGTGGGCCTCGCGATCGCGCTCGCCGGCGTCGCCTTCATCACCGTGGTCGGATGGCGGCTCGTGCCCGAACGCTCCCGCTCGGACGCCACAAGCTTCGAGGCCGGCGCCTACATCACGGAGGCGCGGGTCCCCGAAGAGGCCAAGGCTGTCAACATGCGTCTCGCCGAGATCGAGACGGCGCTGGCGCCGGCCGACGTGCAGGTGATCGGCCTGATCCGCCGCGAGGTGCGCCTGCGCACGCCGCGGTCCAACACCCGTGTCGCGGCCGGGGACATCCTGGTGCTCGAAGCCGAGCCCGACGGCCTCTCCAAGGCCCTCTCCGCGCTCGGCCTCTCGCTCGAACGTCCGTCGGACAAGGGCGGGACCCGGGCCGACGGCGACGCGCCGCCCGAGGGCCCGGTCACGCTGATCGAGTTGGTCGTCGCTCCGGGCGCCGCGCTGATCGGCCGTTCAGCGACGAACGTGCACATGCGCACGCGCTACCAGATCAACCTTCTGGCGATATCCCGGCACGGTCGGCGCACGATCGCGCGCCTGCGCGAGACGCAGATTCAGGCCGGCGACGTTCTTCTGGTCGAGGGCCCGGCGGAAAGCGTGGCGGTGTTCGCCAGCGACCAGGGCTGTCTGCCGCTCGCCGCCCGCGACCTCACTCTTCCCGACAGGCGCAACATGTACCTCGCCTCCGGCGCGATGGTCGCGGCCATCGCCGCGGCCAGCCTCGGCCTGCTGCCCGCCGCGGTCGCCTTCGCCGCCGCCGTCCTGTTCGTGATGGCAACCGGGCCGATGCCGCCCCGCGCCGTCTACAGCGCCGTCGACTGGCCGGTGATCGTGCTTCTGGGCGCGCTCCTGCCCGTCGCCGGGGCGCTGCAGAGCACCGGCGCCGCCGACCTGCTGGCGGGCTTTCTTGTCGACGACGTCGCCCGGGGCTTGCCCGTGCTCGGGCTTCTTCTGGTGCTGGTGGTGACCATGACCCTGTCGGACCTGATGAACAACGCGGCCACCGTGGCGGTTATGGCGCCGATCGCGCTCGGCGCCGCGACCTCGCTCGGCGCCGAAGCCGACGCCTTCCTGATGGCGGTGGCCATCGGCGGATCCTGCGCGTTCCTGACCCCGATCGGGCATCAGAACAACACGCTCATCCTCGGCCCCGGCGGGTTCCGTTTCGGCGACTACTGGCCGCTCGGCCTGCCGCTGCAGGTCATCGTGGTGGCGGTCGGCGTGCCGATGATCGTGCTGGTCTGGGGTCTGTGAGCCCGAGCGTCGGCGGCGCTCAGAGTTCTTCGCCGCGCGACGCCCGCCGCGGGCCGAAGGGCCGGCCGGCGCGATAGCTCTCCCACAACCGGTCCGCAGGGCCGCGCCCGTCGAAGACGATGGCGCGCAGCGCGCGATTGTAGGCGGCGGCGCTCATGCCGGGATCGGCGTTCGCCCGATCCATCAGGTCCACGATCGCCGCCTCGAGGCCGCCCGAAGGCAGGGTCTGGGAGGTGTCTTGGTCGTAGGGCATCACATCGATCCTTCCTGGACGCCCCACTCTACAACTCGAAGTCTTACGTTTCGGTGAGCCGGATCTGAATAAATGGTGTTTTTAGGTATGAACCTACAAAATAACGCATCGTAAACACGGTCTTTAATGAAGTGTATATTGCAAGACACGCCCAAGGCGACCACGACCGACCGGGCGCGGTGGCCGTGGCCGGCCGGGTTGCGTCGACGCGCTGCGCCGATCAGGCCGCGGCCAGCAGCCGGATCCTCTCCATGGCCTCCGCCAGTCCCTCCGGGCGCGATCCGATCGCGTCGGCCGCGACGATCTCCACATCCGTGATCCCCATGAAGCCGAGCGCGTGCCGGACCCACGGCGTCGCGAAGTCGACGGGCGAGCCCACGCGCGTCCCGCCCGAGGCGACGAGGATCGTCGCGCGCTTGCCCTTGAGCAATCCCTCCGGGCCGTCCGGCCCGTAGCGGAACGTGACCCGCGCCCGCAGCACCAGGTCGAACCAGGCCTTCAAAGCGGCCGGCGGTCCGAAATTGTAGACCGGCAGGGCGATGACGATCTCGTCCGCCGCGCGCAACTCCTCGATCAGGCTGTCCGAAAGCGCCAGCGCCGCGACCTGTTCGGGCGTCCGCTGCGCGGCTTCGGTGAAGTTCGCCGCGATCCAGGCCGCATCGAGGAACGGAAGCGCCAAGGCCGCGAGGTCACGACGGATGACGCGGGCCCCCGGCTGGCGCGCGATGTGATCATCGGCGAGGGCGCGCGTGACCGATCCTTCGGTGCGCATGCTCGCGTCGATCCGGAGGATGGTGGGTGCGGTCTTGTCCTGCATCGTCGACTCCATTAGTTTAACTTACGCTACATAAAGGCGTCGCGAAGCCCTGGACAAGGAGTTTTGTAATGATCGCTACGGAACAGATTGTTTCCCGGGGGCGCCCGCGCGGGTTCGACGCCGAACGCGGGGTCGAGGTCGCGGCACAGCTGTTCCGAGCTCGCGGCTACGACGCGGTTGGCGTGGCGGAGATCTGCGCCGCGCTCGACATCAAGCCACCGAGTTTCTACGCGGCCTACGGCAGCAAGCGGGGTCTTCTGGAACGCGCGCTGGCGCACTACGCCAGGTCCGATGGCGGGTTCGTCGCAGCGGCGCTGGACGACGGTGACGACCCGCTCGCCGACCGGCTCGAAGCGCTCATGACTGACGCCGCGCGCGTTTATTCGGCCGATCCCGCCGCCCGTGGCTGCCTTGCCATGGAAGGAACCCGCAACAGCGCCTGTCCCGACGCCTGCGCCATGACGCGCGAGATGCGCGCGGCCACGCGCAGACTGATCCGCGGACGGATCGCCCGGGATCGTCCGGACGTCGCGGCGGACATCGCCGATTGCGTCATGGTGACGCTCGCCGGCCTCTCGGCGGCTGCGCGCGACGGCGCGACCCCGGCCCGCCTGGCGCGAAGCGCCGCCATCGCGGCGGCCGGCCTGCGCTCCGCGCTGGATGAGAAATCACCACGTTAACGCTTTTTGTGTTTCAGATCAGTGGTTTGATCTCTGTCCTAGCTAGGACAGCCCTTCGAAGCCCCGCGTCCGGCCACCTGAGGGACGTTGAGTTGTCCCAGGCTAGTAGCTGTATTCCGCGTAGATCCGGTCGAGATCCCCACCCCAGGCCCCGGCGTATCTCGCCAGCAACTCGTCCGCAGGTGTCTGGCCGTTGGCGACGATCTCGTGGAGCGCGTTGAGAAAATGCGCCTCGTCGGGAACCATGCCCCCCGCCCCGGGCCGAGCCCGCGCGACGAGTCCCTGGTGGGCGATGGCGAGCACCTCGGCGGCGAGCTCGCGCATGGTCCGCTCGCCGACCGGCGCGCGCAGCCCGTGCTTGGCCGCGTCGTGGCGCAGCCGGTCGCGCTCCTCCGCCGTCCAGTCGCGGCAGAGGTCCCAGGCCGCGTCGAGCGCCCCGCCGTCGTAGAGCAGACCGACCCAGAACGCCGGCAGCGCGCAGAGCCGCCGCCAAGGCCCGCCGTCCGCGCCGCGCATCTCCATGAACTTCTTGATCCGCGCCTCGGGAAAGATCGTCGTCAGATGGTCCGCCCAGTCCGACAGCGTCGGCTTCTGTCCTGGCAGCGCCGGCAGCGCGCCCTTCAGGAAATCGCGGAACGACTGGCCGAGCGCGTCGATGTAGCGGCCGTCGCGGTAGACGAAGTACATCGGCACGTCGAGCGCGTAGTCGACGTAGCGCTCGAAACCCATCCCTTCCTCGAAGACGAAGGGCAGCATGCCCGTGCGGTCGGCGTCGAGATCGCGCCAGATGCGCGCCCGCCAGGACTGCCAGCCGTTGACCTCGCCCTCGAAGAACGGCGAAGAGGCGAAGAGCGCGGTCGCCACCGGCTGCAGCGCCAGCGCCACGCGGAACTTCTTGACCATGTCCGCCTCGGAGGCGAAGTCGAGATTGACCTGCACCGTGCAGGTGCGCCGCATCATCTGCCGCCCGTGCGTGCCGACGCGCTGCATGTAGCTGTCCATCAGCTTGTAGCGGCCCTTGGGCATCAGCGGCATCTGCTCGTGTGTCCAGATCGGCGCCGCGCCGAGGCCGATGAAGGCCGCGCCTATCCTGTCGCCGATCGCGTGCACCTCGCGCAGGTGCTCGTTCACCTCGTCGCAGGTCTCGTGGATCGTGCGCAGCGTGGCCCCGGAGAGTTCGAGTTGCCCGCCCGGCTCGAGGCTGACGTTGGCCCCGTCCCGCTCCAGTCCGATGAGCTTTCCCGACTCCTCCACGGGCCGCCAGCCGTACTTGTCGCGAAGCCCGGCCAACATCGCGTGGATCGAACACGGCCCCTCGTAAGGCAGCGGCAGGTGATGCGCGAGGCAATAGCCGAACTTCTCGTGCTCGGTGCCGATCGTCCAGTCCTCGGCGGGCTTGCAGCCCGCCGCGAGGTACTCCGCCAACTGCTCGCGGCGCTCGATGGGACCGCCGCCGGACTGTGGGATCGACATGGTGTTCCGCCCTTTCGCTTGGGCTCAGGCTTAGGGGGGCCGCCGGGTCAGCGCAAGCGCCGCGCTTCGGCTGGCGCGGCGCGGCGCCAGACGGTCGCAGGCACGTTTTCCGCGCGCGCCAAAGCCTCGGCGGCTGCGTCGAAATCGATGCCGGGCAGCGCGCCGAGCGCGTCGACCAGCCCCTCTGCCCCCCGCGCCCCGGCGGGAATCGCGAGCCGGGTTCCGTCCTCCGCGTCGATCAGCCACGCATGCCCCGCGCCCATCGGCGAGACATGCACCGCAACCACGGTGGGCAAGTCGACAAACCCGCCGCCGCGCGGCCCGTAGAAACCGATGCGCGCCTCATCGATGACCACCACGCCCTCGCCGAGTTCGTCGATCCCGAGCCGCAGCCGGCGCAGCGCGCCGCGCAGCAGCCCGAACCCGGCCAATGCAAGCACGAGCCCGACGACAAACTGCAACGGCTCCGGCTGCGCGTAGCCGCGCCACATCAGCCAGAGACCCACGGCGAGCGCCGCCGACCACGCGAACGCCTCGCGCCCCCGCGACAGCCGCTCGGCCAGTTCGGGGCGCAGAAAGCTCATCGCCAGTCACCGATCGTGGCCTGCCAGAGAGCCAGCGCCGCCACCGCCGCGGTGTCTGCGCGCAGCACCCGCGGTCCCATGGTCACCCGCGTCACGAATGGCAGGGCGCGCAGCCGCGCAGCCTCCCCCGGCGCAAAGCCGCCTTCGGGCCCGATCAGGATCGCCCAGGGCCCCGCACCGGACCCGGCCAGCACGCTCGTCGCCGGCGCGGCGTCCCGCGCCTCGTCGCAGAACATGATCCGTCGCCCGCTGTCCCAGCCGTCGAGCGCCGTCTCGAGGCGTTCCGGCCCGACGATCTCGGGGACATGCGTCTCCCCGCATTGCTCCGCGGCCTCGATGGCGTGCGCGCGCAGTCGGTCGAGCCGCACCCGCTCGGCGTTGGTGTGGCGGGTGATCACCGGCGCGATCCGGGCCGCGCCCATCTCCGTCGCCTTCTCGACGATGAAGTCGGTGCGCGCGCGCTTGATCGGCGCAAAGAGAAGCCACAGGTCCGGCGGGCGCCGCTGGGGGGCGCTCGGCTCGAGCGCCGCCAGCGCGCCGCCCTTGCGGCCGATCTCGACGATCTCCGCCCGCCACTCGCCGTCCGCGCCGTTGAAAACCAGCACCCGGTCGCCGACCACGCGCCGCATCACCCCGGAAAGGTAGTGCGCCTGCGCCGCGTCGAGCGGCACCCGCGCCCCGGCTTCGAGGGCGCCCGTGACAAAGAGCCTGATCTTGCCTAGCCTGTCGGCCATCGCCCCTCCACGCCAAGAGCCCGGACTATGACCACTGGATCCGCCGATGGGAAGGTGGCCGACGCGCCGGCGTCCAACTGGGTTGACCGCCATGCGCCGAACGCCTGGCGGCCCTATCTGCGGCTGAGCCGGGCCGACCGTCCGATCGGGGCCTGGCTGCTCTACATCCCCTGCCTCTGGGGGCTCGGGCTGGCGATGATCGCCGACCCGGCGGGGCCGCGCCTCTTCGACCTGTGGATCGCCGCCGGCTGCGGCCTCGGCGCCCTGCTGATGCGCGGCGCCGGCTGTTCCTGGAACGACCTGACCGACCGCGACTTCGACGCGCTGGTCGCCCGCACCCGTTCGCGGCCGCTGCCCTCGGGACAAGTGACGCCGCGACGCGCCCTGGTCTGGCTGATCGCGCAGGCATTGCTCGCCTTCCTGATCCTGATCACCTTCCCGCCCGCCGCCATCGCGCTGGGCGTCGCCTCGCTTGGCCTCGTCGCCATCTACCCCTTCGCCAAGCGCTTCACCTGGTGGCCGCAGGTGTTCCTCGGCCTCGCCTTCAACTGGGGCGTGCTGCTCGCCTGGGCGGCGCATGGCGCGAGCCTCGGCTGGCCGCCGGTTCTCGCCTATGGCGCGGGCGTCGCCTGGACGCTGTTCTACGACACCATCTACGCCCACCAGGATCGCGAGGACGACGCGCTGATCGGAGTGAAATCGACCGCGCGCCTCTTCGGCGCCGGCACCGGCCGCTGGCTGGTGGGATTTCTCATGGCCGCGGTCGCGCTCCTCGCCTGCGCCGTCGCGCTCGTCCGGCCCGAACCCGCGGCGCTAATCGTGGCGCTCCTCGGGGTAGCGGGCTTCGCGGCCCACCTGGCCTGGCAGCTCCACAGGCTCGACATCGACGCGCCAGACGCCTGTCTCAAGCTCTTCCGCTCGAACCGCGACGCGGGCCTGATCGTCGCGGCGGCGCTCACCGCAGCGGCGTTGCTGTGAACGACCGGCGGCTTGATCCCTCCAACGCCTGCGCCTAAACACGCGGCCGGGAAACCCGGGGGCTGAACACGCGTCATGCGGCTGCGCGCCATACTCTTCGCTGTCGCGGCCCTTGCCGGCTTCGCCGCGGGCGCCCATCAGCTCGCGCAGGCTGCAGCAGCCTATTTCGAGCGCGCCGCCCGCGCCGAACTCGCCGACGCGCTGACTGCCGCCGGCCAGGACTGGGCGCGCGTCCGCGTCGACGGGCTGGTCGTCGAGCTTTCCGGCGAGGCCCCCGACGAGACCAGCCGTTTCCGCGCGCTGGAGACCGCCAAGCTGATCGTCGATCCCGCCCGCATCATCGACGCGTCCACCGCGCGCGCGCCCGACCCGCTGACCCCGCCCGACTTCGCACTGGAGCTGCTGCGCAACGATGCGGAAATCTCGCTGATCGGCCTCGTGCCCGCGACATCCGGCGAGGGACGCATCGTCGCCGCGCTCTCCGGCGCGGCCGGCGTCACGGACATGCTGGAGACCGCCGACTATCCCGAGCCCGACGGCTGGAGCGCGAGCCTCGACTTCGGCCTGGCGCTCCTGCGCGAGTTCGACCACGCCAAGATCAGCGTCCGGCCGGGCGCCGTGACGGTCGCGGCCGCCGCGGCCTCCGACGCCGACCGCTCCGTTCTGGAAAGCCGGCTGCGCGCCGCCGCGCCCGCAGGCGTCTCGCTCGGGCTCGAGATCTCCGCGCCCCGCCCGGTGATCGCGCCCTTCACTATCGACTTCAGCCTCGCCCGAGGCGTCGGCCGCTTCGCAAGTTGCACCGCAGAAACCGAGGCGCAGGCTGCGGCGATCCTCGCGGCCGCCGCCGTTGCCGGCCACCCTGGCGGTCAGGACTGCGCCGTAGGCCTCGGCGCGCCTTCGCCCGACTGGGATCGCGCGGTCATCGCCGGCGTCGAGGCAGTCGCCGCGCTCGGGGGCGGGCGCTTCGCCATCCGCGACATCGAGGCCGTGCTGACCGCGCCTGACGGCGTGGCCCCGGAGACGCTGGCGCCTGTGGGCCGCCGCCTCGCAGCGACCCTCCCGGCGGTCTTCTCGCTCGAGACCGTCACGCCGCCGCACATGGTCGGCGACGGCGACGGCCCGCGGATCTATGCCCCGCGCTTCGAGGCGGTGCTGGAGGGCGACGGCAGCGTCCGGCTGTCCGGGCCCCTGCAGAACGACACCTCACGTGCGGCGGTTGCGAGCTACACAGCGGCGCTGTTCGGCCACGACCGGGTGACCGACGCGACCGTCGTCGACCCGCAGCTCCCCGAGGGATGGCCCGGCCGCGTCCTCGCCGGCGTCGAGGGGCTCGCGCATCTCAAGGAGGGCAGCCTGCGGGTCACGCTCGAGGAGGTGGAGCTTGAGGGCTGGGGCATCGAGGCCGATGTCGGCGACAAGCTCGACGCGCTCTTTCGCGTCAAGGCCGGCGCACCGGCTCGCCTCGACGTCTCCTTCGACGCCGCCGCCGCCGCGGCCGCCGCCCGCACGCCGCCCGAGATCTGCGCCGAGGACATCGCGGCTGTCCTCGACGCGGGCTCGATCGAGTTCGCCGCCGGCTCCGCGGAAATCGAGGACAGCTCGATGGGCGTGATCGCCGCCGCGGCCGACCTGCTGCGCGACTGCCCGGGCGCCTTCTTCGAGATCGCCGGCCACACCGACAGCCAAGGGCCGGCGGAAAGCAACCAGGACCTGAGCGAGGCGCGCGCCGCTGCGGTGATGGCGGCGCTCATCGAAGCCGACCTGCCGCTTATCCGCTTCCGCGCCCGCGGCTACGGCGCCGAACGGCCCGTCGCGGACAACGACAGCGCCGAGGGCCGCCGCCGCAACCGCCGCATCGAGATCACGCTCGTCACGCCGGAGACCCTCGCCGGGGAAGAGCGCGCCCTGATCGAGGCGAGCGTCGACGATATCTTCGGCGACATCACCGCCGAGGGCTGCGCCGAAGGCGTCGCGGCGGCGTTCGCCTCGGGCTCGATCCAGTTTCCCGCCGGCGACTCGGAGATGGAGGCCCAAAGCGCAGAGGTGATCCGCGCGGTCGCGAGGGCCCTCCGCGCCTGCCCCGGCGCCTCCTTCGAGGTCGCCGGCCACACCGACAGCCTTGGCGCCGCCGCCGCCAACCAGCGCCTGAGCCAGCTCCGCGCCGAGACCGTGCGCGACGCGCTCCTGTCCGAAAGCCTCGACGACGTGCAGCTGGTCGCCCGGGGCTACGGGCCCGATCAGCCGATCGCCGACAACGACACCGAGGAGGGCCGCGCGCAGAACCGCCGGATCGAGCTGACCATGCTCGCCGCGCCGGTCGTCGCCGCACCGGGCGCGGTCGCCTCCACCGCGATGCAGGACTGCGGCCGCCGGATCGCCATCCGGCTCGCCGACGAACCGATCCAGTTCGACCTCGGCTCCTCGGCCATCTCCGGCGAGAGCGTCGACACGATCGCGGCCCTCGCCGAGCTGCTCAACGCCTGCCCGGGCACCGCCTTCGAGGTCGCCGGCCACACCGACGACCGCGGCTCCGCCGAAGGCAACCTCGAGCTCAGCCGCGCCCGCGCGGAGGCGGTGCGACAGGCGCTCGAGGAGGCGGGGCTTGCGGAGGTGCGGCTGACCGCGCGCGGCTACGGCGAGGCGCTGCCGGTCGCCGACAACGGCTCCAGCGACGGGCGCGCGCGAAACCGACGCATCGAGATCGCGCCGATCGGGCGGGTGACCCTGGTGGAGGCCCGCGTTGGACCGCAATGAACTGACGCTCGCCATCGCCGGGGCGCTGGTCGGCGCGGCGCTGCTGGGCTGGATCCTGCGCTGGATCTTCGACCGCATGAACCGCTCCTCCGGGCCGCGCAGCATCCGCAGGACCGCCGACATGGCCACGCGCCTGCATGACGCCGAAGCCGCGCGGGACGCCGCCGAAGCCGCGGCGAGCCGGATCGAGGCGGATCTGCGGGGGCGCCTCGAGCAGGCCCGCGCCGAACTCGACGCAGCACTTCAAGACGCGGCGCGCGCCAACGCCCAGGTCGAGGAAATCCGCGCCGCCTACCGCGAGGCGATGGGCAACCGCTCCACTGGCCCAGTCTGATCACCAGCGCTCGAGCGCCGCCTCGTCCTGCGCGCGCGCATCCACCCAGCGACCGCCGTCCGCGGTGGCCTCTTTCTTCCAGAACGGCGCCCGGGACTTGAGGTAGTCCATCAGGAACTCCGCCGCCTCGAACGCCGCCTGGCGGTGCGGCGACGCCGTCGCCACCATCATGATGCGCGCGCCGGGCGCCAGCCGTCCGTAGCGATGGATGATCAGGCTCGCCTGAAGCGGCCAGCGCGCCTGCGCCGCCGCCTCGATGTCGCGCAGCGCCCGTTCGGTCATTTCAGGATAGTGCTCGAGCTCCAGCGCCGAGATCGCCCCGTCGCCCGACATTTCGCGCACAAGCCCGGTGAAGGTCACCAGCGCCCCGACGTCGGTTCGCCCGGCGCAGAGCTCCGCGGCCTCCGCCCCGGGATCGAAATCCTCCGCCTGGACCCGGACCGCCACCGACCTACCCGCCGGTCATCGGCGGAAAGAAGGCCACCTCGCGCGCCGTGGCGAGCGGCGCGTCGAGCGCGACGAGCTCCTGGTCGACCGCGACCCGCACCGCCGCCATGTCCGCGAAGGCCAGCGCGTAGCGCTCCCCACGCCCGCGCAATTCCTCGACCAGGTCGGCGACTGTCGGCGCTTCGGTGTCCACGGTCTCGGACCCTGCCCCGATCCGCTCGCGCAGCCAGGCGAAATAGAGCACGTTCAGCGTCAATGGTTGCGGTCCCGCAGGAACGGCATCGCCTTGCGCAAGTAGTCGTAGCCCGTCATCACCGTGAGTAGCCCCGCCGCCCAGATCAGCACCAGCCCGCCGTTCTGCAACAGCCAGGCGGCCCAGTCATGAAACCAGCTGCTCACCCAGTACTGCCCCTGGCGGCTGTCGTAGCGGAAGACCCCTGCGAGCAGGAGCACGGGGATCGCCACCATCTGCGCCGTGGTCTTCCACTTGGCCAGATGCGTGACCTTGAGCGCGCCGGCCCGCGCCCCGAGAAACTCCCGCAGCCCCGAGACGAAGACCTCGCGCAGCAGGATGAACGCCACCGGGATGAGGATGAGCGGATTGATCCCCGAAAGCCCGACGATAACCGAGAGCGCAATCACCACCATCGCCTTGTCCGCAATGGGATCGAGCATCCGGCCGAAGTTCGACTCCTGGCCCCACGCGCGCGCCAGGTAGCCATCCACATAGTCCGTCAGCGCCGCGAGGATGAACAAAGCGATCGCCAGCCAGTCCGCGAGCGGCCGGTCGAAAACCACGAACACCAGCGCCACTCCCGGGGCGGCCAGCAGCCGGAAGACCGTCAGGATGTTGGGGACCGTCCAGATCATCTCATTCCATACCGGCGAGTCCGAAACCTCGACGCACTTCTACTCTCTCAGCCATCTCCATGGAAGAAGCCATAGACCGCTTCCGCGATCGCGTCGGAGACGCCCGGCGTGGCCTTCAGGTCCGCAAGTCCAGCCCGGCTGACCGCCTTGGCCGAGCCGAAATGCGTCAGCAGCGCCCGCTTGCGCGCCGCGCCCACGCCGGGAACGTCGTCGAGCGGCGTCTCCCGCGTCGCCTTCGCGCGCTTGGCCCGGTGCGCGCCGATCGCGAAGCGGTGAGCCTCGTCGCGCAGCCGCTGCACGAAATAGAGCGCTGGGTCGCGGTGCGGCAGCGCCTTCGGCGTCCTGCCGGCGCGGTGGAACTCCTCCTTACCGGCGTCGCGGTCAACGCCCTTTGCGACGCCGATCACCGCCACGTCCTCGACCCCGAGGTCGGCGAGCGCCGCCTCCGCGGCCGACACCTGGCCGGCCCCGCCGTCGATCAGCACCAGGTCGGGCCAGGTCCCGCCCTGCCGGCCGGGATCCTCCTTCACCAACCGTGCGAATCGCCGGGCCAGCACCTCACGCATCATTCCGAAGTCGTCCCCGGGGCTGAGACCGGTCGTGCGGATGTTGAACTTGCGGTACTGCGACTTCACGAAGCCCTCGGGCCCGGCGACGATCATGCCGCCGACCGCGTTGGCTCCCTGGATGTGGCTGTTGTCGTAGACCTCGATCCGCTCGGGCGGACCGTCGAGCCCGAAGGCCTCCGCAAGCCGCTCCAGCAGCGCCCGCTGGCTCGCGCTCTCGGCCATCCACCGCGCCAGCGCCTCGCGCGCGTTGCGGGCCGCGTGCTCCATGAGCTGCGCCTTCTCGCCCCGCTGCGGCGTCGCAATAACGACCTTGCGCCCCAGCGCCGCGCCGAGCGCGTCCTCCAGGAGATCGGCGTTGTCGGGCGCATGGCTGGTCAGGATCAGCCGCGCCGGGGTCTTGTTGCCGTAGAACTGGCCGAGGAACGCCTCGAGAATCTCGCCCGGCGCCGCCCCCGCGCCCGTGCGCGGGAAGTACGCGCGATTGCCCCAGTTCTGGTGCGCGCGGATGAAGAACACCTCGACGCAGGCCTGCCCCTCCGACTGGTGCAGTGCCACCACGTCCGCCTCGGCCACGCCCTCGGGGTTCACGCCCTGGTTCGCCTGCACGTTGGTCAGCGCCCGGATGCGGTCGCGCAGCGCCGCCGCGCGCTCGAACTCCATCGCCGCACTCGCCGCGGCCATCTCGCTGGCCAGCGCCTCCTGCACGCGCGTCGAGCGACCGCTGAGAAACTGCGCCGCGTCCTCGACCAGCCGGGCGTAGTCGTCGCGCCCGATCAGCCCGACGCAGGGCCCGGAGCAGCGCTTGATCTGATAGAGCAGACAGGGCCGCGTCCGGCTCTCGAAGACCGGATCCGAGCAGTTGCGCAAGAGGAACGCCTTCTGGAGCTGGTTGAGCGTGCGGTTCACGCTGCCCGCCGAGGCGAAGGGTCCGAAGTACCGCCCGGGCTCGCCGCGCAGTCCGCGGTGTTTCTTGATCTGCGGGAAGGCGTGGGCGTCGGTGACGAGGATGTTGGGGAAGCTCTTGTCGTCGCGCAGGAGCACGTTGTAGCGCGGCTTGAGCTGCTTGATCAGGTTCTGCTCAAGCAACAGCGCCTCGGTCTCGGTCTCGGTGGTGAGAAACATCATCGAGACCGTGGCGGCGATCATTCGCCCTATGCGGGAGTCATGCCCGCTCGGCTTGGCGTATGCCGCAACGCGCCGGCGCAGGCTCCGGGCCTTGCCGACGTAGAGAACCGCGCCCTTGGCGTCGAGCATGCGATAGACGCCCGGACGGTCCTCGAGAGTGCGCAGGTAGTCGCGGATCACCAGATGGCCCGGTCGCGAAGCGCCCGCCTCCGCGCCGTCCTCCACGAAGTCGGTCGAGCAACCGGTTTCCGATGACATGATCAACCCTCACTCAACCTGAAGGTGATTCTTGGCTTGGCTGCCTCCAACAAGGCGCCGTTTCAAGAGAAAAGCTGTCCACCGAATCTGTGGATAAGCCTGTTGGAAACCAACCACCCGAGTGGGTTTCCCTTGGTAAACAAGACCGCTTCAATGTTTGCATAAATTTTACGCAGTTTTTTAACATGCTGTTTCTAAAGGGAATTTTCTTTAACCGGGAGTAAATTTCTGAAATCATTGACAGAATCAACACGGATTTGTGACGGGCTCTTCAGGGGTGGAAAAGTCAAGCGGCGCGTCCCGCGACTCGAGCTTTTGCACCGATTGTCCGCTACTCCACGCCAAGCACATCCGGGGTCTCCCAGGCCAGGTGCTGACCGCCATCGACGCACAGCAGCTGCCCGGTGAAGCCCGGGCTCTCCAGAATGAACCGCGCCGCCCGCACGATCTCCTCCGGGCTCGCGCCGCGACCCAGCACCGTCGCCGCGCGCTGGCGGCGAAAGTGCTCCTCGGACTGCCGCCCACCCCGCAACGTCGGCCCCGGCCCGATGGCGTTGACTCGGATGTCGGGAGCGAGCCCCTGCGCGGCGGTGCGCGTGAACGCCCAGAGCCCGGCCTTGGCTATCGTATAGGTTGCAAATTCCGGAGTGAGTTTGCGGACCCTCTGGTCGATCATGTTGATGACGCAGCCGCACGCCACCGGCTCGCCCGCGGCGTCGCGCGCACCTTTGGGCGCCTGCGCCGCGAAGGCCTGGGTCAGTTCGAACGGCGCGCGCAGGTTGGATCCGACATGGCGGTCCCAGCTCTCCGCGGTCGCGCTCTCGATGGTGTCATGCTCGAAGATCGAGGCGTTGTTGACGAGCACGTCAATCGGGCGGCCGAGCGCCGCCGCCGCCGCCAGCACCAGCCCCGCGGTCTGCCCCCTGTCGAGAAGGTCCGCGCCCACCGCCGCCGCCGCCACCCCCGCCGCGCGCGCTTCCGCCGCGACCGCCTCGGCCGCGTCGCGGCTGGCGTTGTAGTGCACCGCCACAGCGATCCCCTGCGCCGCGAAATCGAGCGCCAGCGCCCGCCCGAGCC
Organism: uncultured Alphaproteobacteria bacterium; assembly: GCA_963836255.1. Classification (GTDB taxonomy): domain Bacteria; phylum Pseudomonadota; class Alphaproteobacteria; order Rhodobacterales; family Rhodobacteraceae; genus Amaricoccus. Next base: position 434,441 of record CAWIIL010000002.1, on the reverse strand, counting down.
GGTGGCCGCCCCCGGTGATAAGCGCCGCCTTGAAACTCATGCCGCACCTCCCTGAAGGAAAAGCAGCACCGTATAGCCTGCATAACCGACGAGAAAGACCAGCCCCCAGATCCACGTGATCCGGACGCCACGCAGGACGAACGGCGCCAGCACCAGCGCCGCCGCCAGCATAACCCAGAGATCGCGGGTGAGGAACGCCGCGTCGACCGGTATCGGCCCGAACAGCGACGCCACCCCGAGGATGCCGAGGATGTTGAAGAGATTGGAGCCGATCACGTTGCCCAGCGCCACGTCGGTCTGCCGCCGCAGCGCCGCTGTGAAGGTGGTGGCGAGTTCAGGAAGCGATGTGCCGACCGCCACCATGGTCAGCCCGATCACCTCTTCGGACACGCCGAGCGCGCGCGACAGGCCCACCGCGCCATCGATCAGGAGCTGCGCCCCGATCGGCAGGCCGATGAGGCCCACCGCAATGAGCGTCACCAGCCGCCAGAGCGGCGTGTCGGGCGCGGTGTCGAGGCCCTCCGGCTCCGGGGCCCCGCTTCGGCCCTGTCGGAACGCGTCCAGAAGCATCAGCCCGAAGAGCGTCAGAAGCACCGCCGCCTGCCAGAAGTGCAGCGGCCCCAGAAAGCAGAGCGCGATCAGGAGCACCGAGGCCCCGAGCATCTGCATGTAGCTGCGCTGGCAGTCGCTGCCGTCCGGCTCGATCGGCGCAACCAGCGCGGGCAGGCCCAGAACGAGCAGCACATTGGCGATGTTGCTGCCCACCACGTTGCCGATCGCGATGCCGGGCGCGCCAGCGAGCGCCGCCTGCACGCTTATCAGCAGCTCCGGCGCCGAGGTCCCGAACGACACCACCGTCAGCCCGACGATCAGCACCGGGATGCCGAGCCGAAGCGCCAACGCCACCGCGCCTCGCACGAGCGCATCCCCGGCCGCAAGCAGGACCACCAGCCCCAAGAGGGCGAAGAGAAGATCCGCCATGCCGCCGCGCTATCCGGTCCGGTCCGCGCCGCCGCGGGGGCAGTCCGCCCGGCCACAGCCCGTCGCGCCGATCGCGTAGGCGTCGCAGACCGGGCACTTGCGCGCGATCTGCGCCGGAGGTACGGACCCGCCGCGCCGCCGCAGCCGCGGCGCGCGCCATTTTCCGAACGCGCCCAGCGCGAGCATCACCAGCAGAAAGAGCAGCGTCGCCTTGAGGATCATGGTCCAGTCAGCCCGTAGCGCGCCCAGAGCGCGCGTTCCTCCGCCGCGCCGAGCGCCGCGGCAACCGCCGCGTCCACGCCCGGAAGCCCCAGCCGCCGGAACAACGGACGGCGCGGGCTGATCACCACGAACCGGGCCTTGTCGCCATAGCGTTCCTGCATCACCGGCCGCAGATGGCCGATCCCGTCCGCGAGGCCCGCCTCCACCGCGGCCCGGCCCACCCAGATCTCGCCGGTGAAGAGGTCGTCGCCCTTCAGGCGATCGCCCCGGCGGCTCTTCACCTGCTCGATGAAGTTGGCGTGGATGATCCCCTGCAGCCGCTTCAGCCGCTCGACGTCCTCGGGCCGCTCCGCCCGGAACGGATCGAGCATGCTCTTGTCCTCGCCGGCGGTGTGGACCCGCCGCTCGACGCCCTGCCGCGCCAGCAGGTCCTGGAACCCGAACGCCGCGTAGATCACCCCGATCGAGCCGACGATGCTGTTGGGATCGAGATGGATCTCGTCCGCCGCCGTCGCCAGCCAGTAGCCGCCCGAGGCCGCCACGTCCTCGACGAAGGCGTGCACGGGCACCTTCTTCTCGTCCGCGAGCCTCCGGATGCGCGCGGCGATCAGGCTCGACTGCGCCGGGCTTCCCCCGGGCGAGTTGATCGCCAGCGCCACGGCCTTCGGCTTGCCGCGCCCGAACGTCGCCTCGATCAGCGGGGCCAGCGTCGCGTCGCTCAGCGTGCGTCCGCCCAGCCGGCCGCCGCCGCCGATGGCGCCCTCGAGCCTCAGGACGGTGATGACGTCACGGCCTGTCAGCCGGTTCAGGGGGTTCCGCATCGCCCCGATGTAGGCCACCGCCCCTCCCCTAGCAAGGCCGCCCGATCTTGACGTTCCGGGTCCGATCGGGGCCAATGGACAAGGAGCGGCGGGGCGGCGATGGGCGACAGACCCCTGACGGGATTGAAGGTGCTGGAGTTCGCCCGCGTGCTCGCCGGTCCGTGGATCGGCCAGACCCTCGCCGACCTCGGCGCCGACGTCATCAAGGTCGAAAGCCCCGGCGGCGACGAGACCCGCGGCTGGGGCCCGCCCTTCGCCGCGGACGGCGCGGCGGCCTACTTCCACGCCTGCAACCGCGGCAAGCGCGGCGTCGCCCTCGACTTTCGCGCGCCCGACGATCTCGCCGTCGCTCGCCGTCTCGCCGCCGAGGCCGATGTGGTGATCGAGAACTTCCGCGTCGGCGGCCTCGCCCGCTTCGAACTCGACTACGCCGCTGTCGCCACCAGCAATCCGCGCATCGTCTACGCCTCGATCACCGGCTTCGGTCAGACCGGGCCCGAGGCGGCCCGCGCCGGCTACGACTTCATCATCCAGGCCATGGGCGGGATCATGGACCTCACCGGCGAGCCCGACGGCGCGCCGCAGAAGCCCGGCGTCGCCTACGCCGACATCTTCACCGGGCTCTACGGCGTCATCGCCGTTCAGGCCGCGCTCTGGCGGCGGGAACGCACCGGGCGCGGCGACCATGTCGACCTGGCGCTCTTCGACACCCAGCTCGCCGTGCTCGCGAACCAGGCGAGCAACTACCTGATCGGCGGGACGACGCCCTCGCGCATGGGCAACACCCATCCCAACATCGCCCCCTACCAGGTCTTCGAGGCCGCCGACGGCCCGCTGGTCATCGCCTGCGGCAACGACGGCCAGTTCGCGCGCCTCAGCGCGGCCCTAGGACTCGACCTCGACCAGGACCCGCGCTTCGCCACCAACCGCGCCCGCCTCGCCAATCGCGGCGCGCTGACGGACGCGCTCGATTCCAGGCTCGCGACCATGCCCCGCGCCGGGATCATCGCCGCCATGGAGGAGGCCGGCGTGCCCGCCGGCCAGATCAACACCGTCGCCGAGGCCTTCGCCGACCCCCAGGCGGTCGCGCGCGGCCTCGTGCAGGACATCGGCGGCTCGCGCTCCCCACGCAGCCCGCTGCGCTTCGCCGAGGCGGTAGTCGCCGCCGAGCGGCCACCGCCGCGCCTCGACGAGCACGGCGCCGCGATACGCGCTGCGCTCGCCGCCCGCCGCGGCTGGCCCGCGCCCTGAACCTCCGCGCTTGCGTCGGCGGCCCGCGGCGCTAGGGTCGCCCGCGCGCTCCGCGCCGCAAGAGGGGGACCCACGATCATGCTGCACGTCGACCTGCCGAGCCCGACCGAGATCGAACGCCTCGCGGCCACCCGAGCCGAACCCTGCGTGTCGATCTACCTGCCGACCACGCCGATCACCCAGGACGTCGGCGTCGACCGCATCGCGCTGAAAAACCTGCTGCGCGAGGCGATGCGCCTGGCCGAGGCGGCGGAGACCCCCAAGCGCGCGCTCTGGCCGATCGAGGAGGCCGTTGAGCACCTGATCGAGGACGACGCGTTCTGGGCGCACCAGGCCAACAGCCTCGCGGTCTTCGCCACGCCCGACCGCATCCGAACCTTCCGCCTGCCAAACCGCCTCGAGCCGATGGCCGAGGTCGCCGACCGCTTCCACCTCAAGCCCCTGCTGCGCGCCCGCGCCTTTCCAAACAACGCCTTCGTGCTGGCGATCTCTGAGGGCGCGACCCGCCTCGTCGAGGTCAGCGCCGACCTGCCCGCCCACGAGGTGCGCGTCGAGGGCATGCCCCGCGACGCCCGCGACGCGCTCGGGCGCGCGACGCTGACAAACCGCGAGCCCGGCCACAGCGGCGAAAGCTCCGATCACGGCCGGCAGCTCGCCCGCTACGCGCGCGCGGTCGATGCAGCGCTGCGTCCCTTTCTCGCCGGCCATGACCGGCCGCTGATCGTCGCCGCCTCCCAGCCGATGGCCTCGATCTTCCAGCGGGTCTGCAGCTATCCCGAGACCGCCGAGGAGGCGATCGCCGGCAACCCCGACCGGGTCAGCGACGCCGATCTCGCCGCCGCCGCGCGCCCGGTGATCGACCGCCTCAACGCAGCGCGGATCGCCGCCCTCCACGAGACCTTCGCGCGACGCGTCGGTGAGAGCCGCGCCACCACCGACATCGCCACCGCCGCTCGCGCCGCCACCTTCGGGGCCGTCGACACGTTGCTGGTCGACTTCGACGCGGTGGTCCACGGCACGGTCGACGCCGATGGCGGGGTTGTCTTCGCCGACGCGCCCGGAGCCGGGTCCTACGGCGTCATCGACGAGATCGCCGATCGCGCGATGGCCTCGGGCGCGCAGGTGATCGCCGTGCGCAACCCTGACGTGCCCGAGGGCGCGCCGCTCGCGGCGATCCTGCGCTACCCGGTCTGAGCCGCGCGCCTCAGCGGTCGCTCTCGCGCCAGCGCGGGCTCACCCACGGTTCGGCGTTCGACGGCGGCAGCGGCGCACGCGCCAACACATGGTCGGCAGCCTTCTCGCCGACCATGATCGACGGGGCGTTGAGGTTGCCATTGGTGATGCGCGGAAAGATCGAGCTGTCCGCCACCCGCAGCCCCGCGACCCCGATCACCCGGCACTCCGGATCGACCACCGCCATCGGATCGTCGGCGCGCCCGATGCGCGCGGTCCCGCAGGGGTGATAGGCGCTCTCGGCGTGCTCGCGCACGAACCCGTCAATCTCGTCGTCGCTCACCACCCCGGGCCCCGGCTGGATCTCGTCGCCGGCGAAGGGCGCGAAGGCGGGCTGGGCGAAGATCTCGCGCGCCAGCCGCACGCAGCGCCGGAAGTCGATCCAGTCCTCCTCGGCGCTCATGTAGTTGAAGCGGATCGACGGCGGCGCGGCCGGATCGACGCCGGCGAGCCGCACCGTCCCGCGCGAGGGTGAGCGCATCGGCCCCACATGCGCCTGAAAGCCGTGGCCGCGCAGCGCCGCCCGCCCGTCGTAGCGCACCGCCAGCGGCAGGAAATGGAACTGCACGTCCGGATAGTCGACCCCCGCCCGCGACCGCACGAAGGCCGCACTCTCGAACTGGTTCGAAGCGCCGAGTCCCGTCTGCAGGAACAGCCAGCGCGCGCCGATGGCCGCCTTCGAGATCGGATTGTAGTGCCGGTAGAGCGTCACCGGCGCGAGGCTCGCGCGCTGGACGTAAAGCTCCAGGTGATCCTGCAGGTTCGCGCCCACCCCCGGCCGGTCCGCCACCACCGCGATCCCGTGCGCGGCCAAGTGCGCTCCGGGGCCGATCCCCGACAGCATCAGCAGCTTGGGCGTATTGAAGGCCGAGGCCGCAAGGATCACCTCGCGCCGCGCCCGCACCAGGCCCCGCCCGCGCACCTCGACCCCGACCGCACGCCCATCCTCGATCCGCACCCGCTCCGCAAGACCGCGCACGATCCCCACGTCGAAGGCTTTCAGCGCCGGCCGCACGTAGGCGTTCGCCGTCGACCACCGTCGCCCGCGCCAGATCGTCGCCTCCATCGCGCCGAAGCCCTCCTGCTTGGCGCCGTTGTAGTCCTCCGTCGCCTCGAACCCCGCCTCGATCCCCGCGGCCACGAAGGCCCGGTGCAGCGGATTCGCCTGCGGCCCGCGGGTGACATGCAAGGGGCCGTCCGCGCCGCGCCACTCCGACGGCGCTAGCCCGTGCCAGCACTCCATCCGGCGGAAGTAGGGCAGCACGTCGGCGAAAGCCCAGCCCGTCGCGCCCGCCTCCGCCCAGTGGTCGAAGTCGCGCGCGTGACCGCGCACGTAGACCATCCCGTTGATCGACGACGACCCGCCGAGTACCCGGCCGCGCGGCGCCGCCAGCCGCCGCCCGCCCAGATGCGGCTCCGCATCGGTGCGATAGCCCCAGTCGTACCGGGCCATGTTCATCGGGTAGCTGAGCGCCGCCGGCATCTGGATGAACGGCCCGATGTCGGTTCCGCCGGCTTCGATCACCAGCACCGACGCGCCGCTCTCGCCAAGGCGGTAGGCGAGCGCCCCGCCGGCCGAGCCCGAGCCCACGATGACGAAATCGGCCTCCATCCCCGTCAGTCGGCGCGCAGCGAATCGTAGGAGACCATCACGTGCGCGGCGAAGGCCGGACGCGCCCTGAGCCGGTCGTAGTAGCCCACGATTCCCGGGCGCGCGCCGCGCGGAATGTCCATGTCGAAGTAGCGATAGAGCACATGCCCGCAGACGATGTCGGCCAACGTGAAATCCGCGCCCATCACCCAGGGCCCCGCGCCGATCCGCGCCTCAAGCAGGCCGAGCGTTGCGTCGAAGGCTTCGCAGGCGCGCGCGAGCGCCGCCTCGTCGCGGTCGGCCGCCGGCGTGCGCACCTTCGCCCAGAAGATCGGCCGGATGAAGGCCGCGGCCAGCGTGGTCTTGCCCCACTCCGCCCACATGTCGATCGGCGCCCGCGCCACCGGGTCGGCCGGCCAGAACCGCTCGGGGCCATGGCGCGCCGCCAGATAGCGCAGGATCGCGCAGCTCTCCCAGAGCACGAGGTCGCCATCGCGGATCACCGGAACCAGCCCGTTGGGGTTCATCGCCCGGAACTCCGGCGTGTCGACCCCCCCATGCACGTGCCCGTAGTCAAGCCGCTCGTGCGGAACATCGAGCTCTGCGAGGCACCACGTCACCACCTGCACGTTCGCTGAGGTGGCGCGGCCAAGGACCGTGAGCATGGGATCTCTCCTACAGGATGCCGAAGCCGCGGACCGACGCTGCGGGCCGCGCCCTGCGACCTCCGCGCCATGCGGCGCGGTCGGGGACGGTGATCGGTTCAGAACGGCGCATCGACGGCCCCCAGTCCCACATAGACCGACTTGATCCGGCTGTAGTGCTCGAGCGCCGCGCGGCCGTTCTCCCGGCCGATCCCGCTCGCCTTCACGCCGCCGAAGGGCGCCTCGACCGGCGTGAGGTTGTAGGCGTTGATCCAGGTGGTTCCCGCCTCAAGCCGCGCCGCAACCCGGTGGCCGCGGGCGAGATCGCGGGTGAACACCCCCGCCGCCAGCCCGAAGGAGGTAGCGTTGGCGCGCGCCACCGCCTCGTCCTCGTCCTCGAAGTCGAGCACGCACATCACCGGCCCGAAGATCTCCTCCCGCGCGATGGTCATCTCGTCGGTCACATCGGCGAACACCGTTGGCTGCACGAAGAACCCGGCTTCGAAACCCTGCATCCGCTCCCGCTCGCCCCCCAAGACCAGCCGGGCGCCCTCCGCGAGACCCTGGCGGATGTAGTCCATCACCTTCGCACCCTGCGCCGCCGAGATCAGCGGCCCCATCGTCGTCGCGGGATCGAACGGATCGCCGAGACGGATCGCGGCGGTCCGCGCCGCGAGCCGCTCGAGGAAAAGCCCGCGCAGCCCGCGCTGCACGAAGACCCGCGTTCCGTTCGAGCAGATCTGCCCGGCGGAATAGAAGTTGCCGAGCATCGCGCCGCCGACCGCGTCCTCCAGATCCGCGTCCTCGAACACGATCATCGGGGATTTGCCGCCAAGCTCCAGCGTCACCGCCTTCAGCCCCTCCGCCGCGCCGGCGTAGACCCGCCTGCCGGTGGGGACCGAGCCGGTCACCGAGACCTTGGCGACGCCCGGATGCGCCGCCAGCGCCGCGCCGACCGCGCCGCCGCCCTGCACCACGTTGAAGAGCCCCTCCGGGGCGCCCGCCTCCCTGAGGATCGCGCCGAGACGCAGCGCCCCGAGCGGCGTCAGTTCGGAGGGCTTGAAGACCATCGCGTTGCCGCAGGCGAGCGCCGGCGCCGCCTTCCAGCAGGCGATCTGGCTGGGATAGTTCCAGGCCCCGATCCCGGCGCAGACCCCGAGCGGCTCGCGCCGGGTGTAGACGAAATCGCCCCCCAGATCGATGTGCTCCCCAGCGATCCCCGCCGCCAGCGTCCCGAACCATTCGAGCGCGTCCGCGCCGCTGGCCCAGTCCGCGACCAGCGTCTCGGAAATTGGCTTGCCGGTGTCGAGCGTCTCCAGCTCCGAAAGTTCGTCGTTGCGCGCCCGGATGATCTCCGCCGCTCTGCGCAGAACCCGCCCGCGCTCCGCCGGCGCCGTCGCCGACCAGGCCGCGAAGCCGCGTTCGGCCGACGCCACCGCCTCGGCGACCACCGCCTCGGTGGCCGCGCGGATCTCCGCGATGACCTCTCCGGTCGCGGGATGGATCACCTCCATCGGCACGCCCGCGGCGTCCTCGCGCGGCGCCCCGTCGATCCAGTGCGAGGCCTCGGGCTGCGCGCGCATCATTCGCCCCTCGGGAAGCGCTGGGCTTCCTCCAGCACGTTGAGATCCATGTGGTTGCGCATGTATCGCTCCGACGCCCGCTGCAGCGGCTGATAGTCCCAGGGGTAGTAAGCGCCGTTGCGCAGGGCCGTGTAGACCACGTGGCGGCGCGCCTGGCTGTCGCGCACCTCGGCGTCGAAGGCCGCGAGATCCCAGCGCCGCCGCATCTCCGCCTCCATCGCCGCCATGCGTCCCGCATGGGCAGGATCGCCGGCGAGGTTGCGCCGCTCGCCGGGGTCGGCGGCCAGATCGAAGAGCTGCGGCGGATCGGCCTCGCAGAGCGTCGCCTTCCAGGTACCGTCGACCAGCGCCACCATCGGCGCGACGCTCGCTTCCGCGGCGTACTCCATCGTCGTCGGGCCGCGCTCGCCGGCTGTCAGGTCCTCACCGTCGCACCAGGGCGCCACTTCGGCGGCGTCAACGCCCGCCAGCGCCGCCAGCGTCGGAACGACGTCGAGCGTCGAGACCGGCGCCTCGATATGGCCCTCGCCGACGCCGGGTCCGGCGATCATCATTGGCACTCGCGCCGAGCCCTCGCGGAAGCTCATCTTGAACCAAAGCCCGCGCTCGCCGAGCATGTCGCCATGGTCGGAGGTGAAGAGGATGATCGTCCGGTCATCCTGCCGGATTGCGCGCAACACATCGAGCAGGCCGCCGATCTTGTCGTCGATGTAGGAGATGTTGGCGAAGTATCCCCGGCGCGCCCGGGCGACGTCCGCTTCGGTGATGTCGAAGCGCTCCCGCTCGCAGGCGGCGAGGATCCGGCGGGAATGCGGGTCGTGCTCGTCCGCCTTCAACTCGTCGACCTCGGGCAACAGATGCACGCAGTCCGCGTAGAGATCCCAGTACCGCCGCCGCGCCACGTAGGGATCATGCGGATGGGTGAAGCTGACCGTCAGGCACCAGGGCCGGTCGTCGGCGCCGCGCGCATAATCGTAGAGCTTCTGCGTCGCCGTGAAGGCGACCTCGTCGTCGTATTCGAGCTGGTTGGTGATCTCCGCCACGCCCGCGCCGGTGACCGAGCCCATGTTGTGATACCACCAGTCGATGCGCTCGCCCGGCCGCCGCCAGTCCGGGGTCCAGCCGAAATCGGCGGGATAGACGTCCGTCGTCGTGCGCTCCTCGAAGCCGTGAAGCTGGTCGGGCCCGACGAAGTGCATCTTGCCGGCCAGGCACGTGCGGTAGCCCGCCCGCCGCAGGTGATGGGCGTAGGTCGGCAAGTCCGAGGCGAATTCCGCGGCGTTGTCGTAAACCCGTGTGCGCGACGGCAGCCGTCCGGTCATGAAGCTCGCCCGACCCGACGCGCACAGCGGCGAGGCGGTGTAGGCTCGCGCGAAACGCCGCGAGCGCCCGGCGAGCGCGCGCAGATGCGGCGCATGCAGCCAGTCCGCCGGCCCGTCAGGAAACAGCGTCCCGTTGAGCTGGTCGACCATCAGGATCAGGATGTTGGGACGGGTCATGCCCGCCCCCCGGCGAGTTGCGCGTCCACGAACGCCTCGACGGTCGCGATCGCCTTGTCCGGATCGGTGAGCTCGCGGCTCAGCGCCTCGCGCAGGTAGACCCCGTCGATCAGCGCGCCGACGCCGCCGGCGATCCGCTCCGCCTCCGCCTTCGGAGCAAGGCCCTTGAGCGCGTGCCGCAGGTTGCTCTCCAGCCGCCGCTGGTAGATCGACAAGAGCCGCGCCGCCCCCGGCGAGGACAGCGCCTTGGCGTAGAAGGTCAGCCACGCCGAGATCGTCGCCCGGTGGAACTGTTCGGGCCCGAAACAGCCGCGCACGATCGCCGACACCCGCGCGCGCGGTCCCTCGGCCCGGCCGAGCCCCGCCACCACCGCCTCGCCGAACTCGCGCAGAAGATGGCGCATGGTGGCCAGGATCAGGTCCTCCTTGCCGCCGAAATAATGATGCGCCAGCGCCGCGGACACGCCCGCCCGCCCGGCGATCTGCGCCACGGTAACGTCGAGCGAGCCGCGGTCGGAAATCTCCTTCAGCGCCGCCCCGATCAGGGCGCGGCGCCTGCTCTCTGCCATCAGCGGTCTGGGCGGCATCGAACGGGCCCCAAAGAGATTGATTGACTGATCAATCAATATTGGTTTCACTTGCGCTCGTCAACGATTCCGCGCGACGCTTCGCGCAAAACGGGGCCGGAACGCGCCCCGGACGCCAACGAACCGACGAGGAGGTCCTCCATGAAACGCCTGACTGCCGCCGCCGCGCTCGCCGCCGCGCTCGCATTGCCCGCCGCCGCCCAGGAGCCCGAGACCTGCGCCACCGTGCGCTTCGCCGACGTCGGCTGGACCGACATCACCGCCACGACCGCCGCGACCGGCGTCGTCCTGCGCGCGCTCGGCTACGAGACCGACATCAAGGTGCTGTCGGTCCCGGTGACCTACACCTCGCTGGCGCGCGGCGACATCGACGTCTTCCTCGGCAACTGGATGCCGACGATGGAGGGCGACATCGCGCCCTACCGCGAGGACGGCAGCGTCGACACCGTGCGCTCCAACCTCCAGGGCGCCAAGTACACGCTGGCCGCCTCCGCGAGCCTCGCCGAACAGGGCCTCACCAGCTTCGCCGAGATCGCCGGCTTTGCAGACGCGCTCGACGGCAAGATCTACGGCATCGAGCCCGGCAACGACGGCAACCGGCTGATCCTCGACATGATCGCCCAGGACGCCTTCGGGCTTGGCTCCTTCGAGCTCGTCGAAAGCTCCGAGCAGGGCATGCTGGCCCAGGCCGCCCGCGCCGAACGCCAGGGCGAGGGCATCGTCTTCCTCGGCTGGGAGCCGCACCCGATGAACGCCAACCTCAACATGGTCTACCTCGAGGGCGGCGACGACTTCTTCGGACCCGACTTCGGCGGCGCCGAGGTCTTCACCAACACCCGCGCCGGATATGTCGACGAGTGCGCCAATGTCGGCCAACTCCTCCAGAACCTCGCATTCTCGCTGGAGATGGAGAACGAGATTATGGGCGCCATCCTCGACGACGGAACCGATCCCGACGCGGCGGCCGCGGACTGGCTCGCGGACAACCGCGGCGTGCTTGACGGCTGGCTCGCCGGCGTGACCACCATCGACGGCGGCGACGCGATGGCGGCCGTCAACGCGGCGCTCGACGGCTGAGACGGGACCCGGGACCGGCGCAGGCCGGTCCCTCCCGCAGCGCCGCGTCGCAATGGACTGGCTCACCTCCACCAAGATCCCGATCGGCCGATGGGCCAGCGACGTGGTCGACTGGCTCATCGACAACGGCTCGTGGTTCTTCGACGGGCTTGCGGACGCCATCAACGGCCTGATCGACGCGATCCTCTGGGCGCTGCAGACGCCGCACCCGCTGGTGATCGTGGCGCTCTTCGCCGGCCTCGCCTGGTTCCTGCAACGCAGCTGGGCGACGGTGGTTCTCGTCGTCCTGGGCTTTCTCTTCATCCTCAACCAGGGCTACTGGGAAGAGACCACCGAGACGCTCACGCTGGTGCTCTGCGCGGTGATCGTCTGCATGGGCCTCGGCGTGCCCATCGGCATCGCCGCCGCCCACCGCCCGCGGCTCTACGCGGCCCTGCGCCCTGTCCTCGACCTGATGCAGACCCTGCCCACCTTCGTCTACCTGATCCCCGCCATCGTCTTCTTCGGCATCGGCATGGTGCCCGGGCTGGTCGCCACCGCGATCTTCGTCATCCCGGCGCCGATCCGGCTGACCTATCTCGGGGTCGCCTCCACGCCCACCGAGCTCAAGGAGGCGGGCCTCGCGTTCGGCGCCACGCCGGGGCAACTCCTGCGCAACGTCGAGTTGCCCTACGCCCTGCCGCAGATCATGGCCGGCCTCACCCAGACCATCATGCTGTCGCTGTCGATGGTGGTTATCGCCGCGCTGGTCGGCGCCGACGGGCTCGGCGTGCCGGTGGTGCGCGCGCTCAACACCGTCAACACCGCGCTCGGCTTCGAGGCGGGCCTCGTCATCGTCGTGGTCGCGATCCTGCTCGACCGCATCTTCCGGCGCGAGGACTGAGCGATGGCGGAAGTCGCAGAGTTCGATGATCGAGTTCGACCGCGTCTCCATCGTCTTCGGCGACGCGCCGGCCGAGGCGCTGCCGCTGATGGACGAGGGCCGCAGCCGCACCGAGATCCAGAAGGCCACCGGCCAGATCCTCGGCGTGCACGACTGCTCGCTCAAGGTCGCCCGCGGCGAGATCTCGGTGCTCATGGGGCTGTCGGGCTCGGGCAAGTCGACGCTGCTGCGCGCCGTCAACGGCCTCAACCGCGTCACCCGCGGCCGCATGCTGGTTCGCGACCGCGCCGGCGCGATGGTCGACGTCGCCTCCTGCCCGCCGGCGCAGCTGCGCGGCCTGCGCCGCGGCGACGTCTCGATGGTGTTCCAGTCCTTCGGCCTCCTGCCCTGGCGCAGCGTGCTCGACAACGTCGCCTTCGGCCTCGAGATGGGCGGGGTCGGCCGCGCCGAGCGCGAGGAGAAGGCCCGCGAGGCGCTCGCGACCGTCAACCTCGGCGACTGGGCCGAGAAGAAGGTCGCCGAGCTCTCGGGCGGCATGCAGCAGCGCGTCGGCCTCGCCCGCGCTTTCGCCACCGACGCCGAGATCCTGCTGATGGACGAGCCCTTCTCGGCCCTCGACCCGCTGATCCGGACCCGGCTCCAGGACGAGCTGCTCAACATCCAGGACAAGGTGCGCTGCACGATCGTCTTCGTCAGCCACGACCTCGAGGAAGCGGTGAAGATCGGCAACACCATCTCGATCATGGAGGGCGGCCGCATCATCCAGACCGGGCGGCCCGAGGACATCGTGCTGCGCCCCGCCGACCGCTACGTCTCCGACTTCGTCGCCCAGCTCAATCCCCTGAGCGTCCTGCGCGCCGAGGACGTGATGGGCCCGGTCGAAACGCCGCCCGACCCCGCCCGCCTCGTGCCGCCCGACACCCCGCTGCGGGACACGCTGGCGCTCTTCGCCGCCAGCGACGCCCATGTCTGGGTCGGAACCCCGGAGGCGCCCTTGGGCGAACTCTCGCCACGGGCGGTCTTCTCGGTGCTCAAGCCGCAGATCTGACCTCAGAACCGCGTCACCATGGAGTAGGCTATGGGGGCGAGCACGATCGTCAGGAGGCCGTTCAGGATCATCCCGATGCTTGCGAAGGCCCCGGCGGTCTCCGACATCTGCAACGCGCGGGCCGTGCCAATGGCGTGCGAGGCGACCCCGAGCGCGAACCCGCGCGCGCGCTCGTCCCTGACACCTCCGAGATCGAGCAGCGCCGGCCCGAACGCTGCGCCGAAGACGCCGGTCGAGATCACGATCACGGCGGTGACGCCGGCCACGCCACCGAGTCCCTCGGCGACTTCCACCGCCACGGCGGCCGTCGCCGACTTCGGCGCGATGGTCGCGATGAGTTCGCCGCTCTCCCCGGCGACGGCCGGAAAGATCAGGGCCGTCACCAGCGCGACCACCGACCCGAAGATCAGCGCCGCGACCAGCGGCGCGCCCGCGGCGCGGATCAGCGTGAACTGGCGGCAGAGCGGCACCGCGAGCAGGACGATGACCAACGGCAGCGCGTCGTCGATCGGCCGGGCCTGGTCGATGTAGGCCTCGTAGGACACGCCGAGCGTGAGCAGGATCGCCGCCACGAACACGGTCGCAACCAGAACCGGGTTCAGCGGCGCAGCCCGTCCCGAGCGCCGCCAGAGCGTCTCGGCCAGAGCGTAGGCGGCGACGGTCAGGCCCACAGCCGCCAGCGGCTGCCGCTCGATCACGGCGAGCCAGTCCGTCACGGTCCGGCCTTGCGCGCGAAGCCGCGCAGAAGCGCCTGCGCCGCCAGTCCGGTGGCGAGGATGGTCGCCGCCGTGCCGAAGACGATCGCCACGAGAACATGGACCCAGGCGAAGGCGAGCAGATCGAGACTCGCCACGACTCCGACCGCCGCGGGCACGAAGAGCATCGGGAAATAGGGGGCCGCGAAGTCGAAGAGCTCCGCGAGCCCCTCGTCGGGACCGCCCCGGATCGCAAAGATCGCCGCCAGCGCGACAAGACCGAGCGCCGCGCCGGGCACCGGCAGATCCATCGCCTCCGACACTGCGTTGCCTGCGACCAGCAACGTAATGAGCACGGCGACGGCTCGGATCATGAAAAACCTCCGCTTACCTGCACGGCGCACGTGGCGGCGCGCACGTGCCGCGCCAGGCCGAACGGTCGGGATCTCGTTGTCGCGGCTTCCCAAATGTACAGGGAGGCGGCCGCGCACCTCCGGTACGACAATCGCGATGGTAACATGATTCGGCGGATCGGGGGTTCACTTCGTGGTATACTTCCCACGATGCCCCGGAATCCCTCGGAAACTCGCCGCCGCGTCATGGAAAGCGCCTACGCCCTCTTCTACGCCGAGGGCTTCCAGCGCGTCACGACGGACGCCATAGCCAGCCGCGCCGGCGTCACCAAGCGCACGCTCTACAACCACTTCGAAACCAAGGATGCGCTGATCGCCGCGGCGCTCGCCGAGCAGGCGCCTCTCGCCGCCGGTCGGGCGGCGCGCTGGTGCGCGGGAGGTTTGGACAGCCCGGAGGAGACCGTGCGCCACCTCTTCTCCGAATTGCGCGCCTGGGCCGCGAAGCCCGGCTGGCGCGGCTCGGGCTTCACGCGCGCGGCGATGGAACTGGCCTGGGCCCCGGGCCATCCGGTTCGAAGCATGATCTCGGCTCACAAATCCATCGTCGAGACCGAACTCGCGACCGCCCTGAGGCGCGCCGGCGCCTCGGACCCCGCGGCCCTTTCGACCGCTCTCATGATCCTCATCGAAGGGGCCAACGCGCTGCGGCTCATCCACGGCGACGACGCCTGCTATGACGCCGCCGAGACCGCCGCGTTGGCTCTTGTGTCCACCACTCCCGCGCGCTGATCGACCCTGAGGGAAACCTGCGCCCCCCGGCGCTGGGCGCGCTCCAAATTAATTCGATCTCGAACTTGATAGTTTGATATCGAACTATATACTCAGCCCCGCAACCCAGAGAACCAGACCACGGAAGGGGACCAACGATGAACAGGACGCGCAGAAACACGCTGGCGCTGCTCGGAGGCGGCGTCGTGCTGGCGGCCGGCGCCGGCGCCGCGGGCTTCGTGAGCACCCGCACGCCGACGCGGGCGCTCGCGCCGTGGGCCATGGCGGCGGACTACGACGACCCGCGCCTGCGGGCGCTCTCGCACGCCATCCTCGCCCCGAACCCGCACAACCTCCAGCCGTGGATGGCCGAACTGGTCGGCCCGGACGCGGTGGCGATCCATCGCGACGCCACGCGCGCCCTTCCCGAAACCGATCCTTTCGACCGGCAGATCACGATCGGCTTCGGCTGCTTTCTCGAGCAACTGGCCATCGCCGCCTCGGTCGACGGTCTCGTGGTCGAGACCGATCTGTTTCCCGCCGGCCCAGACGGACCGGTGGCGCTGGCCCGCTTCGCGCCCGGCGCCGACCCCGACCCGCTCGCTGCGCACATCCTCGCGCGCCGCTCCTGCAAGGAACCCTTCGACATGGCCCGTGTGGTTCCCACCGGCGACCTCGCGGCGCTGCGCGCGGCGGCCGCGCCGGGCGCGCCGATCGACGGAACCTCGGAGGCCGCGCCGGCCGCGGCGCTGCGCGACCTGATATGGCGCGCCTGGGAGATCGAGGCCCTCACACCGCGGACATTCGCGGAGAGCATCGATCTGCTGCGCGTCGGCAAGCTGGAGATCGAGGCCACGCCTGACGGCATCGACCTGCGGAACCCGATGGCCGAAGCGGCGCGCCGGCTCGGCCTTCTCGACCGCGCAGCACTTCTCGACACCGAAGGGCAGGGCTTCACCGCGACCATGGAGCAGTTCCGCGCCACCTTCGACGCGACTCCCGCCTTCATCTGGGTGACGACGGCTGGCAACACCCGCGCCGACCAGATCGCCGCCGGGCGGACCTGGGTGCGGCTCAACCTCGCCGCCACCGGGGCCGGGCTGGCGCTCCAGCCGGTCAGCCAGGCGCTTCAGGAATACCCGGAGATGGCCGGCCCCTACGCGGAAGCACACGAAATGCTTGGCGCTCCGGGGGAAACCGTGCAGATGCTGGGGCGGCTCGGCTACGGGCCGGACGTGCCGCCGGCGCCGCGCTGGCCGCTGGAAGCAAAGCTGATCGATGCGAGCGAAACCTGACCACCGGAAGCCCGCGTCGCCCGAGCCCCCGTCGTCCGGGGACCCCGGGCGGCGCTGGTTCGAGTTCTTCGACGAGATCGGCATCATCGCGCAGCTCTCCCGCGCCGCCTTCGAGGCCGCGCAGAGCGACGGGCTGACCCTGCCGCAGTTCACCGTGCTCAACCACATGGTCCGGCTCGGCGAGGGGCGCGCGCCGCTCGACCTCGCCCGCGCCTTCCAGGCCCCCAAGGCCAGCCTCACCAACACGCTATCGGGCCTCGAGCGGCGCGGCCTGATCGAGGCGCGCCCGAACCCGAAGGACGGCCGCGGCAAGCTGATCTATCTCACCGCTGCGGGCCGCGCCCGACGCGAGGCTGCGATCGACTCGATGGGCCCGGTGATCGCCGCCCTCGCCAGCCCTCGCCCCGCGGACGGACCCGACGCGCTGATCCAGCCGCTCGCGGAGATCCGGCGCAGGCTCGACGAGATGCGCGACTGAGACCGGCCAGCGCCGCGCGCGCGCCGCACCGAATGCGTGACAAGCCCGATTATCCATGATATAATGATATCATAATGTCTTTTCTGTTCATTTGGAGAGACGCCCTATGTCCCGAACGCATCCTGCCACCCTAGGCCTTCTCGCGCTCTGCGCTCTCGCCGCCTGCGCCGCAACGCCCGGCGGATCCTCCAGGGAGGCCGCAAGCGGCGATGTCTGCGCCGACGTGGCCCTCGACGCCCAGACCCGGTCCTTCGCCCTCCCGGGTGAAATCCCCATCTGGCGGATCAGCAACGTCGGCCCCGACCGCGTCGTCATCCTCGCCGAGGGCGATCCGGCCTTCGCGGCGCCCGTCGTGCCGGACGCGGCCGGCAAGGGCATGCTCTTCGCCGGCGACGCGGCCTTCCGCTACGTCGTGGCTCTCGAGACCGGCGCCTCCGCGGCGCAACTCAAGGTGTGCTGGCCCGACGCCTGAGAATGACCCGCGCCCGCGGCTCAGATGATCTCGTCCTCGTCGAACATCGGGTCGGCGGCCAGTTGGGTGGTCAGCCGCTCGATCGTGGCGCCCGGATCGGGTCCCTCGATCGCCGCGATGTGGAAGAGCGCGTCGCCCTCGTTGACGATCGGCAGGTTCGTGCGCCCGACGATCACCCCGGCGCGCGCGCTCACGATCTCGGTCTCCGCCTCTCCGAACGGATCGCCGACGACGCCCAGAAGCTCGCCCTCCGCCACCGCGTCGCCCGCGGCCTTGAAGCTGCGCAGCAGCCCGCCCTCGGGCGCGCGCACCCACTGGCTCGAATAGGACCGCAGCGGCGGCGTCTTCGGCCGCGCGACGCCGCGGCTCGAGATCATCTCCATCGCGTGCATCACCCGCAGGATGCCCGCAAGGCCCGCCCGGGCCGAGGCCTCGTCGAAGCGCAGCCCCTCGCCCGCCTCGTAGAGCAGGATGTCGATCCCCTCGGCCATCGCCGTCTTGCGCAGCGAGCCGTCGCGCAGCTTGGACACCATCACCACCGGCGCCCCGAACGCCTCGGCGAGGCGCAACGTCCGCTCCGACGAGGGTCCGACCCGGATCTGGGGCATGTTCATGCGGTGGATCGCGGCCGAATGCAGGTCGATGCCGAACTCCGAGCGCCGCACCACCTCGTTGAGAAAGAGGTGGGCGAGCCGCCCGGCGAGCGAGCCGCGCTCGCTGCCCGGGAACGAGCGGTTGAGATCACGTCGGTCGGGCAGGTAGCGCGAATGGTTGAGAAATCCGAACGCGTTGACGATCGGAATGACCAGCAGCGTGCCGCGGATCGCGTCGAGCTGCGGCGCGCGCAGGAGCCGCCGGGCGATCTCCACCCCGATCACCTCGTCGCCATGCACCGCCGCGCTGACGAAGAGCGTCGGCCCGGGTCTGCGCCCGTGCACCACATGCACAGAGAGCGTCACCGGCGTGTGGTCCGACAGTACGCTCACCGGCAGGTCGATGGTGCGCCGCGCCCCCGGCGCCACCCGCACGCCCCCGAGCGCGAACGGTCTGCGATCTGACTTCATCCCTTGCCCTTCGTGCGCGTGCGGCCGGCCTTGGCGTTTGCCTCAAGGAATTCGATGACCTTGCCCGCCACGTCGATCCCTGTCGCCATCTCTACCCCCTCGAGCCCGGGCGACGAGTTCACCTCCATCACAACCGGCCCATGGTTGGCGCGCAGCAAGTCGACGCCGCAGACGTTGAGCCCCATCACCTTCGCCGCCCGCAGCGCCGTGGCCCGCTCCTCGGGCGAGATGCGGATGCGCTGCGCGCTGCCGCCGCGGTGCAGGTTCGAGCGGAAGTCCCCCTCCGCGCCCTTGCGCTGCATCGCCGCGATCACCCGGCCGCCGACCACCAGCGCCCGGATGTCGGTGCCGCCAGCCTCCTTGATGAACTCCTGCACAAGGATGTTCACGCCCGCGCCGCGGAACGCCTCGATCACCGATTTCGCCGAGCGGTTGGTGTCGGCGAGCACCACGCCGATGCCCTGGGTGCCCTCCAGCAGCTTGACCACCAGCGGCGCGTCCCCGGCCAGCTTGAGGACCTCGTCGGTCTGCTTGGGATCGTGCGCGAAAGTCGTCACCGGAAGCCCGATCCCCTCGCGCGCCAGAAGCTGCATCGAGCGCAGCTTGTCGCGCGACCGCCCGATCGCAACCGACTCGTTGAGCGGATAGGTGCCCATCACCTCGAACTGCCGCAGCACCGCCAGCCCATAGAACGTCACCGAAGCGCCGATGCGCGGGATCACCGCATCATAGCGCGGCAGCTTCGCGCCGTTGTAGTAGATCTCCGGCCGCCGCGAGGCGATGTTCATGTAGCAGCGCAGCGTGTTGATGATGTCGAGTTCGTGGCCCCGCTTCTCCGCCGCCTCCTTCAGGCGCCTGTGGGTGTAGAGCTCGGCGTTGCGCGCCATCATCGCGATCTTCATCAGTCGTCGCCCCCTCCGGTCTCCTTGGTCCGCCGGCGTCCGCTTTCCGCGATCAACCGCGGCCGGTCGGCGCGGTCGAGCAGCCAGGAATGCCCCGGATCGACGAGGATCCGCCGCTTGCGCGCCGCGGTGCGCCCCAGGATCAGGTCGAACTCCATCCGCCGCCGGTCGGCGAGCGACACGTCGATGCGCCAGCGGTGCCTCCCCAGGAGCAGCGTCGTGCGGATCACGATCCGCCGCTCCGGCACGCCGCCGGTGTTCTTGATGTCGCGCCACTCCAGCACCGGCGCCTCGAAGGCCCGCGGCCGCCGCGTGGTCGGATCGGGAAAGACGAACGCTACCCACGACCGCCCGTCCCGCTCGAACACCTGCTGTTCCTCGGCGTGCAGCGCCGAGGTGCGCGCGCCGGTGTCGATCTTGGCGGGCATGCGCGCGACGCCAAGGTCGGGCAGGCCCACGTGCTCGCGCCAGCCCACGACCTCGAGCGGCCGCTGCGCCGGCGGCTTCGTCCTGCGCCGCGGGGCCGGCGCCGAAGCCGGCCCGCCGTCGCGATCCTCCAGAGGCATGCGCAGGGCTCCCTTCCGCGACCCGGCTCCTCCGGCGTCGCCGCGCGTCCAAGCTGCCCCGGAACCCGACCGCCTCCAAGCCCCATTCGCTCCGGACGGCGGGCGGCGGGGCCCGAAACGGAACCGGCCCGGCGCTCACGAGGAGCGCCGGGCCGGCGTCTGGCCCCGCGGCCGCCCTCAGTGGGCGAACTTGCGGATCTCACCCGACTTCAGCCGCGACAGGTACGAGTTGAGCTCGCGCTTGACGATCGGCATCAGCAGGTAGAGGGCGATGATGTTGACCACCGCCATCGCGAAGATCATCGCATCGGAGAAGTCGATCACCGCGCCAAGGTTCGCCGCCGCGCCGACGATCACGAAGAAGCAGAACAGCAGCTTGAAGATCAGCTCCTTGGTCTTGCCTTCCCCGAACAGGTAGGTCCAGGCCTTCAGCCCGTAGTAGGACCACGAGATCATCGTGGAGAAGGCGAAGAGCACCACCGCCAGCGCCAGCACGTAGGGGAACCAGCTGAGCCCCTCGGCGAAGGCCGCCGAGGTGAGCTGCACCCCGCTGACGCCGCCGACCGTCTCGATGCCGCCGCCCTCTCCGACCACGTAGAGGCCCGTCGCAGGATCGACGACCAGCATGCCCGAGATCACGATGACGAGCGCCGTCATGGTGCAGATCACCACCGTGTCGATGAACGGCTCCAGAAGCGACACGAAGCCCTCCGTGATCGGCTCCTTGGTGCGGACCGCCGAGTGGGCGATCGCCGCCGAGCCGACGCCGGCCTCGTTGGAGAAGGCCGCGCGCCGGAAGCCCTGGATCAGCGCGCCGACGACGCCGCCGGTGACCCCGAGCCCGGTGAAGGCGCCCGCGAAGATCTGCCCGAAGGCCCAGCCGATCTTGTCGTAGTTGATCAGCACGATGAGCAGCGCCGTTCCCACGTAGAGGATGCCCATGAACGGCACCACCTTCTCTGTCACCCGCGCGATCGACTTGATGCCGCCGATGATCACCGCGAAGACGATTGCGGCGAAGATCACCCCGGTGATCCATCCCGGATAGTCGCCGATGATCCCCGAAAGCTGCGCATGCGCCTGGTTGGCCTGGAACATGTTGCCGCCGCCGAACGAGCCGAGGATGCAGAAGATCGAGAACAGGATCGCCATGATCCCGCCCCCGGCCAGCCCGCGCTCCTTGAAGCCCTTGGTCATGTAGTACATCGGACCGCCGGAGACCGTGCCGTCGGCGTATTCGTTGCGGTACTTCACGCCGAGCGTGCATTCGGTGAACTTCGAGGCCATGCCGAGCAGGCCCGCGACGATCATCCAGAACGTCGCCCCCGGCCCGCCGATCCCGACAGCCACCGCAACACCCGCGATGTTGCCGAGGCCCACCGTGCCCGAGAGCGCCGTGGCCAGTGCCTGGAAATGACTGACCTCGCCTGCGTCGTTGGGGTCGGAATAGTCGCCCTTCACGAGGCTGATCGCGTGGCCGAAGGCGCGGAACTGGATGAAGCCGAAATAGAGCGTGAACACCGACGCGCCGACAACCAGCCACATCACGATCCACGGAAACGACACCCCGGCGATGCTGAACGGCAGCGGCGCGAATATCAGGTTCACGAACCACCCCGTGGAGTTCGCGAAGACCGCGTTGACCTGCTCGTCGAAGGTCGCCGGCGCCGCGTCGACCGGCTCGGCGACCACAGGCGCGGTCTCGGTCTCCGCTTCGACCGCCCCGTCTTCGGCCTCGTCGGCGACGGGCGCCGTGGCCTCCTGGGCGAAGGCCGCCCCGCCGTGATGGGCGACGAGCGCCGGCCCCGCGAGCAGCGCCAGAAGAAGCGCCGCGATGCGCAGGAAGTGATTTTCCGCAAGCATGTCTCTGCCCCTCCTCATGGAATGATGGTCACTGGAACGGTTGCAGTGGCCACGAGGTTGCCCGAAAGCCCCCCGAACAGTCGCTCGCGCAGCCCGCGGTGGCCGGTGCGGCCGATCACGATCTGGTTCGCGCCGAGACGCCGGGCGATGTCGTCGAGCACCTGCGCGCCGTCGCCGTGGCCGATCTCGGTGACCACCTCGAACCCGTCGGCCCTAATCGCCGCGGCCGCGGGCTCGAGCACCTTCTCGCGCGCCGCGATCAGCTCCTGCTCACGGCGCTTGTGGCGCTGCTCAAGCTCCTCGGGCGTATGAAAGGAATAGGGCGACCACTCGATCACGAACGCCAGCGCCAGCTGGCAATCTCCGATAAGTCGCGCAAGCTCCTTGGCGTGGTCGAGCGCGCGCAGCGACGACTCCGAGCCGTCGTATCCCACGACGATGCAGGCCATGTCAGGGTCCCCCGTTTGTTGTGACGGGACCGTGCCACACTTTCGCCTGAGTTGATAGCCTAGGCGCTTCGGCCTCAGGGACCGGGGCGCCGCCCGGTCTCCTGCGGGTGCGCCGCGCCGACCCTTGGAGTGCGGATGACGCGGACGGGGACCGGCCGCGTCTCCGCGGACCGGAGCCACAACGCCCAGGCCAAACACAACGGGACAAGTCCCGCCAGACCACACTCCAGATACAAGGCTGTCATCACGCCCTCCTCGGGCCAACGCGACGCCGCACGACCATGCGGGGCAATGCTTAAGGCGGCGTTACCGCTCCCGGCTGGCAGATTGTCGCGAAAATGATGACAGTCATGGCGCTCAAATCCTATTTGTTTCGGACAGCTCTGCTGCTACGTTCGCCCCGATCAAGCCAAGGAAAGCCGCCATGCTCGACCGCATCCACGGCCTGCACCACGTCACCTCGATGGCGTCCGGGCCGGCCCGAAACAACGCCTTTTTCACCGACACGCTGGCACTGCGCCGCGTGAAGAAGACCGTGAACTTCGACGCCCCCGACGTCTATCACCTCTACTTCGGCGACGAGACCGGCGCGCCGGGGACGGTGATGACCACCTTTCCCTTCGACGACTTGCCGGCACGGACTCGCGGCGCCGGCGAGGTCGGCGCGACGCTCTTCGCCGCGCCGCCCGGCGCGCTCGACTGGTGGCGCGACCGCCTCGCCGCCGCCGGCGTCGCCGGGCTGCGCTCCGAGATCGCCTTCGGCGCGCGACGTCTGGCCTTTCTCGGGCCCGACGACGACGAATACGCCCTTGTCGAGACCGAGGACGACCGCGCGCCCTGGACCGGGAGCGGCGCGCCCGTCGAGACCGCGATCCGCGGCTTCTTCGGCGCGGCGCTGCGCCTGCGCGAGACCGGTCCGACCGAAGAGCTCCTGCGCTTCATGGGATACGCGCCCGAGGCCACCGAGGGCGCGGTGACCCGCTACCGCGTCGAGACCGGCAACGGCGCCGACGTCATCGACCTCGAGGCGCTCCCCTCGGCCGCCCCCGCCCGCCAGGGCGCGGGCTCGGTCCATCACATCGCCTTCTCCGTCGCCGACCGCGCGGCGCAGCTCGAGGTGCGCGCCGCCCTGACCGACGCGGGCTTCCGGGTGACGCCGGTCATCGACCGTGACTATTTCTGGTCCATCTACTTCCGCACGCCCGGCGGCGTGCTTTTCGAGGTCGCCACCAACGAGCCGGGCTTCGACCGCGACGAGGATCCCGCCCATCTCGGCGAGACCCTTCGCCTGCCGAAGCAGCACGCGCATCTGCAGGACTACCTCGAACGACGACTGGAGCCGATCGCATGAGCCTCGACGCCTACCCCCACATCATCGACCCCGGAGCGCCCGGCGGGCCTCTGGCCTTCGGCCTTCACGGCACCGGCGGCGACGAGCGGCAGTTCGCGCCGCTGCTGCGCCGGCTCCTGCCCGACGCCACCATCGTCGCGCCGCGCGGCGACGTCTCCGAACGCGGCGCGGCGCGGTTCTTCCGCCGACGCGCCGAAGGGCTCTACGACATGGACGACCTCGCCCGCGCCACCGCCAAGATGGCGGGCTTCGTCGAGGCCCACGTCGCCGCCGCCGCGCCGTCGCGGGTGATCGGCCTGGGCTACTCGAACGGCGCGAACATCCTGGCGAGCGTGCTCTTCGGCCGCCCCGACCTCTTCGACGACGCGGCCCTGATGCACCCGCTGATCCCCTGGGATCCCGCGCCCGCGCCGGTGCGGACCCGCGTGCTGATCACCGCCGGCGCGCGCGACCCGATCTGCCCGCCCGAGGACACCCGGAGGCTGGCGCAATGGTTCGCCGACCAGGGAACCGCCGTGTCGACCGACTGGACCGAAGGCGGCCACGAGATCGCCCCCGCCGAGATCGACGCCGTCGCAGGCTTTCTCGCCGTCGCCACGGAGACCAGCCATGCCGGTTGATCCCGCTACGATCGCCCACGAGCGCACGGGCGCCAAGGGCCGCTACGTCCTGCGCCTCGACGGCGCCGAGGCGGAGATGACCTACTCCCGCGCCGGCACCCACCTGGTCATCATCGACCACACCGGCGTCCCGGACGCGCTGCGCGGCAAGGGCGCGGGCGCGGCCCTCGTCGCCCGCGCCGTCGGCGACGCGCGCCGTGAGGGCGACATGATCCTGCCGCTCTGCCCCTTCGCCGCGGCGCAGTTCCGCCGCCATCCCGAATGGTCCGACGTGCTCAACGGCGCCGCGAAGGGCAAGTCATGAGCTGGAACCCCACCCTCGACCCGACCTGCCCCGCCAGCGACGGCGTCGACGCCATCGAGACCCTGATCATCCCCCGCGCCCGCGATCTGGGCGGCTTCGAGGTGCGCCGCGCCCTGCCCGCGCCCAAACGCCAGATGGTCGGCCCCTTCATCTTCTTCGACCAGATGGGTCCCGCGGAGTTCCTGCCCTCGCGCGGCTTGGACGTGCGCCCGCATCCCCACATCGGTCTCGCCACGATCTCCTACCTTTTCCGCGGACGCATGCATCACCGCGACAGCCTCGGCACCGACGCCTGGATCGAGCCGGGCGCGGTCAACTGGATGGTCGCGGGCCACGGCATCACCCATTCCGAGCGCACCGACGACGCGACCCGGCGCGACCCCATGCCGTTCTTCGGCATCCAGACCTGGGTGGCGCTGCCCGACGTCGCCGAGAACGCAGCCCCCGCGTTCCAGCACGCGGCCGAAGCCGACCTGCCCATGATCGACGACGCCGGCGCATCGGTGCGCCTGATCCTCGGCACCGGCTGGGGCGCGCGCGCGCCGGTCTCGACCTTCTCGGAGATGTTCTACGCCGACGCGCAACTCGCCCCCGGCGCGCGCCTGCCACTCCCTGACGACCACGAGGACCGCGGCGTCTACGTGGTCGAGGGCGCGGTCGAGATCGCCGGCCAGGACTTCGAGGCCGGCCGCATGATGGTCTTCCGCCCCGGCGACCCCATCGCGCTCCGCGCCGGCCCCGAGGGTGCGCGGCTGATGGCGCTCGGCGGCGCGACCATGGGAGGCCCGCGCTACATCTGGTGGAACTTCGTCGCCTCCTCGCGCGAGCGGATCGAGGCGGCCAAGGCCGCCTGGGCCGCCGGCGACTGGGAGCACGGCCGCTTCCGCCTGCCGCCCGGCGACGACTCGGAGTTCATCCCGGCGCCGGAGAACGTGCGCCTCCGCGCCGAGGACCCGTGACAGGTCCGCTGCGAGACGCGTCCGCGATGGTCGCGGCGCTCGATCCCGAGCTCGATCCCGCGGCCTACGTCTTCGCCACCACCGCCGACCCGGCCCGCGCCGCCGCCGCCGCGCCGCGGGCGCTCGGCCTCTTCCGCGAGGCCGAGGGCGTCACCCTGATCCTGCCCGCCGACGCCGCCGAGGAACTCGGCTTCGACGCGGGCGCGCTCATGCGCCGGATCACCCTGGGCGTCGCCTCCGCCCTCGACGGCGTCGGCCTCACCGCCGCGGTGTCCGCGGCGCTCGCCGCCGAGGGCGTCGCCTGCAACATGGTCGCCGCCGTCAACCACGACCACGTCTTCGTTCCCGCCGCCGCAGCCGGCCGCGCTCTGGCGATCCTCGAGGCGCTTCAGTCCGAGGCGCGCTGAAGCCCGTTAACACTTTTCCCGTTTGAAATCAGTCCATTGAAATCGGTCCTCATGCGGACCGTCCCGATCGCCCCTCCGCGCCCGCCTCCGAAAGCCGATTGAACCCCGCAGCCGCGCCGCCCTAGGATCGCGTTTCCCGTCCCGCCGAGGAGCCGCGATGACCGGACCCCGCCCCGACCGCCGCGACCTCGCCATCCTGGCCTTCACGCTGGCTTACATCGCCATCTTCGCGGTGTGGTTCTTCAGCCGCGGCGACTTCGAGTTCATCTGGTACATCGCCACCATGCTGGCGCTGATCGCGCTGGTGGGCCTGACGCTGAACCGCTCGCAGCTCCCCGCCCCGATCCTGCTGGCGCTCTCGGTCTGGGGCCTCGCCCACATGGCCGGCGGCGGCGTCCCGGTCGGCGACGGCGTGCTTTATTCAGCCGTGCTCCTGCCCATCGCCGGCTCGGGCGAGCTGACCGTGCTCAAGTACGACCAGGTCGTGCATGCCTACGGCTTCGGGGTCGCCGCCTGGACGCTCTGGGCCATCCTCGCCCACGCCCATCCCACCCTGCGCGGAAGCTGGTCGATCCTCGTCTATCCCGCCCTAGCGGCCATGGGTCTCGGCGCGGTCAACGAGATCATCGAGTTCATCGCCGTGCTCTCGGTTCCCGACACCAATGTCGGCGGCTATCTCAACACCGCGCTCGACCTCGTCTTCAACGCCCTCGGCGCAATCGTCGCCATGCTGCTCGTGGCCCGCGCTGGCCGCCACGCCGCGGCCGACCCGTGACGATGCGCCCGGGCTTCGCCTGGCCGCGCCTCCTCGTTGCGATCGCAGCCCTCCTCGCGATCGCGCTCGCCGTGCTGCGCCTCGAGGCCGCCGGCGCGGGCGTCCGCATCGAGACGGCGCAAGTCGGCGCAATCCCGGTCGAGATCTTCCGACCCGCCGATCCCGAAGCGCCGCCAGGCCCGGCGCTGGTGATCGCCCACGGCTTCGCCGGCTCGTCGCGGCTGATGCGCTCGTTTTCACTCGCCGCCGCGCGCAACGGCTACGTCGCCGTCGCCTTCGACTTCTCCGGGCACGGCCGCAATCCCGCAGCGATGACCGGAGACGTCGCCGACATCGAAGGCGCGACCCGGGCGCTGGTCGCCGAGACCGCTGTGGTGATGGCGCTGGCCCGCGACATCGGCGATGGCCGCATCGCGCTGCTCGGCCACTCGATGGCCTCCGACATCGTCGCTCGCGCCGCCATCGCCGATCCGGGGGTCGCTGCGACCGTCGCCGTCTCGATGTTCTCGCCCGCCGTCACCGCCACCGAACCGCGCAACCTCCTTGTCATCGTCGGCGGCTGGGAAGGCGCGCTGATCGACGAGGCGCTGCGCGCCGTCGGCCTCGCCACCGCGCCCGAGACCGCCGCGCCCGCAGTGACCTACGGCGATTTTACCCGAGGCGACGCCCGCCGCGTCGCCATCAGCCCCTCCGTCGAGCACGCCAGCGTGCTCTTCAGCCGCGCGACCCTCGCGGAAGCCATCGCCTGGCTCGACGCGGCCTTTGGGATCGATCGCGCCGCGCCGCCGGTCCTGCCGTCGCGCGGCCCCTGGATCGCGCTGCTCTTCGCCGGGGTCACCGCCTTCGCCTGGCCGCTGGCCGGCCTCCTGCCGGTCGCCGCCGCGCCGCCGGCCGGCACCGGGCTCGGCTGGCGGCGTCTGGCGCCGGCGCTGCTCGCGCCGATGCTCCTGACTCCGCTCGTCCTGCGCGTCGTTCCGACCCATTTCTTGCCGGTGCTGGTCGCGGACTACCTCGCCGCGCATTTCCTCGCCTACGGGATCATCGCCGCCGCGGTGCTGGCGATCATCCGTCGCCGCGACGCCGCCGCCCCTGCCGTCGCGGTCTCCGCGCCCCGCCTCGCGGCCGCGACCGTGGTCCTCGTCGCCTACTGGCTGATCGGCTTCGCCTGGCCGATCGACGCCTATCTCACCGCCTTCGCGCCGGGCCCGGCGCGATGGCCGCTCGCCGCGGCGATGTTCGCCGGCGCCCTCGCCGCGTTCCTCGCACTCGAATGGGCGACCCGCGGCCCCGGCGCCGCCCGCGGCGGCTACGCCGCCGCCTGTCTCGCCATCCTCATCTCGCTCGGCCTCGCGGTGGCGCTCGATTTCGAGCGGCTGTTCTTTCTGGTCATCATCGTGCCGGTGATTGCCATCTTCTTTGTGATCTTCGGCCTGGTGAGCCGCTGGGTTTACCGGCGCACGCGCCATCCGGCGCCCGCCGCCATCGCCACCGCCACCGCGATCGCCTGGGCGATCGCCGCCACCTTCCCGCTCGTCGCCGGCTGACCGCCGGCGGCGCCTGCGCGCGGACGTTTGCGAAGAAGTAGGTTTTTGTATTTGTTATATATCAATGACTTAAACGTGTTGCGCACGCGCGCGCACTCGATTTCGCACCGCCTCAATCGGGCGCCAGCATGTATCCCGCCCCGCGCACGGTCTGGAGATAGCGCGGGTTCTTCGGATCCTCCTCGATCTTGCGGCGCAGCCGGGTGATCTGCACGTCGACCGCCCGTTCCTGGGACTGGGCGTCGCCGCCGCCGAGATCCTCGACGAGCTCGCTGCGGCTCACCGGCTCGTGGGCCCGGTTGGCGAAGATCCGCATCAGCATCGACTCCGTAGCCGTCAACCGGATCATATCCCGCCCCCGCCACATCTCGCCCCGAGTGACGTCGAAGCGCACCGGCCCAAGCTGCACCGTCCGCGGCGGCTCGGACCGCGACGCCGGTTTCGGCACCCGCCGCAGGATCGCATTGATCCGCAGGAGCAGCTCCCGCGGTTCGAACGGCTTGGGAAGGTAGTCGTCGGCGCCGGCCTCAAGCCCCTCGATCCGATCGTCGGCCTCGCCCCGCGCCGTCAGGAGCAGGATCGGCGTGGCCAGCGTCTCGCGCAGGCTGCGGGTCAGCTCCAACCCGGTCTCGCCCGGCATCATCACGTCGAGCACGATTAGGTCGAACTCGAGCCCCTCGAGCAGATTGCGGGCGTGCGGCGCATCCCGCGCCACGCTCACCCAGAAGCCGTTGCGCGACAGGTATTTCTGAAGGAGCGTCCGGATCCGCGCGTCATCGTCAACGACCAGCACATGGGCCTCCGGCGCCTGGCTCATGGTCGCGGCGTCTCCACCCAGCCGAGCACCCGCTCGCGCATCTCCGGGTCGATCATCTGCTCGAGCACCTTGCGAAACCCGTGCACCGCCTCGGGTCCCGCGTTGGAGAACGCCGCACGCACCCGCCGCCGCTGCGTTGCCGAAAGCTCGTGCTCGAGCGCCCGTCCCTCCTCGGTCAGGGTGAGGTTGCGCTGTCGGCGGTCCTTCACTCCGACCCGGCTCTCCACCAGCCCGTCCTCGATCAGCTGGCGCAGCACGCGGTTGAGGCTCTGCTTGGTCACCCCGAGCATCTCGAGCAGTTCATTGACCGTCAGCCCCGGCCGCCGGTTGATGAAATGCAGCGCCCGATGATGCGCGCGGCCGTAGCTCCGCTCGACCAGCAGCCGGTCCGGATCCGCCGTGAACCCGCGATAAGCGAAGAACATCAGCTCGATCCCCTGCCGGAGTTGGTCGTCGGTCAGAAACAGCAATTGCTCGCTGCGGTTCGGATTGCCGGAAAAGCCGCTCTGCGCCATCGTTCGTCCCGCTCGGGTCGTCAGGAAGTTTATGTCAGCGTCATTGACATTCCAAGCGCCAAATGCTAGCGCGTTCCGCGTTTTCGACAGGGTCGCCGCGCGGGCGATTCACAGCAACCCGGAGAGCAGGTATCCCATGGCCGGAGCGTACGACGACAGGGACGGAGTGATCTGGCTTGACGGGGAATTCGTGCCCTGGCGCGACGCGAAGGTGCATGTGCTCACCCATGCGCTGCACTACGGCAGCAGCGTCTTCGAGGGGGAGCGGGCCTACGGCGGCGCGATCTTCAAGAGCCGCGCCCACACCGACCGGCTGCTGAAGTCCTGCGACTACATGGACATCCCCCACCCCCGCACCGCCAACGAGATCGAGGCGGCGAAGATGGCGGCGCTCGAAAGGAGCGGCCTCGCGGACGCCTACGTGCGACCCCTCGTCTGGCGCGGCTCGGGGGAGGACATGGGGGTCGCATCAGCTCGCAACCCTGTGCATCTGGCGATCGCGGTCTGGGAGTGGGGTGCCTATTACGGCGACGCGAAGATGAAGGGGGCGAAGCTCGACATCTCGAAATGGAAGCGGCCGTCCCCGGAGACGATCCCGTGCTTCGCCAAGGCGAGCGGGCTCTACATGATCTGCACGATGTCGAAACACGCCGCCGAGGCGAAGGGGTGCTCGGACGCGATCATGTTCGACCACCGCGGCTATGTGGCCGAGGCGACGGGGGCGAACGTGTTCTTCGTCAAGGACGGCGAGGTGCACACGCCGTTGCCGGATTCGTTCCTCAACGGCATCACCCGGCAGACGGTGATCGAGATGCTGAACGCGCGCGGGGTGAAGGTGGTGGAGCGCCACATCCTGCCCGCGGAGATGGAGGGCTTCGAGCAGTGCTGGTTGACCGGCACCGCGGCGGAGGTGACGCCGGTGGGCGCGATCGGCGACTACAGCTTCGAGGTGGGGGCGCTGACGCGCTCCATCGCCGAGGACTACGAGAAGCTGGTGCGGGGACAACTGGTCCCTGCCTGACCCGGTGAAGATCATCATCGATACCGATCCCGGGCAGGACGACGCGGTCGCGATCCTGACGGCGCTGGCGAGCCCGGAGATCGAGGTGCTGGGGATCACCACCGTGGCCGGCAACGTGCCGCTGCCGCTGACGACGAAGAACGCGCTGAAGGTGGTGGAACTCGCCGGGCGGCCGGAGGTTCCGGTGTTCGCCGGGGCGGAGCGGCCGCTGGAGCGGGCGCTGATCACGGCGGAGTACGTGCACGGCAAGACCGGGCTGGACGGGCCGGAGCTGCCGGAGCCCGGGGTGGCGGCGCGGGAGACCCATGCGGTCGATTTCATCGTGGAGACGCTGCGGCGCGAGCCGGCGGGGTCGGTGACGCTGGCGACGCTGGGGCCGCTGACCAACGTGGCGCTGGCGTTCCGGCGGGCGCCGGACGTGGTCGGGCGTGTGGCGCGGATCGTGGCGATGGGGGGCGGGGCGTTCGAGGGCGGCAACACCACGCCGGTGGCGGAGTTCAACATCCTGGTCGACCCGCAGGCGGCGCAGGCGGTGCTGGCGGCCGGGGTCGGACTGACGCTTCTGCCGCTCGACGTCACCCACAAGTGCCTGACCACGAGGAAGGTCCGGCAGTCGTTCCGGGACCTGCCCGGACCGGTCGGGCCGGCGGTGGCGGACATGCTGGATTTCTACGACCGGTACGACGAGGCGAAATACGGGCAGGACGGCGGGCCGCTGCACGACCCGACGGTGATCGCCTGGCTGCTGGCCCCGGAGCTGTTCGCGGGGCGGGAGGTCAACGTCGAGATCGAGACCGGCTCGGAGCTGACGATGGGCCAGACGGTGGTCGACTGGTGGGGGGTCACCGACCGGCCGAGGAACGCGACGGTGATCCGGGAGGTGGATGCGGCGGGGTTTTTCGGGCTGCTGCTGGAGCGGATCGGGCGGTTGTAAGGGCCTGATGGGCCAAGGTTTCGGGCGGTCCGCACGCGGACCATTTTCAAGTGACTGATTTATCTATGGAAAAGTGTTAACGGGATTTCGGACCGCTATAAGTCCAGACGACCCTGGCTGTCCGGTTTCGCTTCGCGCGCGGCCTTCTTGAAGCCGTCGTCGCGGCGGGCGGGAAGCTGCACGGCGCGGTCGCGCAGGCGCAGCGCGTCCTCGATGGTGACGATCTGGAGGCGCGGGACCGGGGCGAAATCGGGGTCGGTGAACTGGCCGGCGGCGGCGGCGGCCGCTATCATCGGTCTGGTCGGTGGAGTCAGGGTGAGGAGGATGCCGATCTCGCCTTTGGCGCGTTCGAGAACCGCGATCAGACTGCGGACCATCTCGACTCCGACATTCTTGCCTGCCTTGACCGAGACGATGGCCCGGCCGGTCTTGCCGAACCAGATGTTGCCGTCGAGACCGCCATCCGCACCCTTTTTCGAGTTGTTTCCGGGCTGGGCGGCGATGAGCGACAGCGCCCATTTCTCGAACTCGTGGTATTGTCCGCGCGCGGCGAGATCGCGGGCGCCGGAAAGGTCTTGGGGGACACCATGGGTGGTGAATTCCACGTCCTCGAAGGCGTCGCGCAGGCGTTTCTCGATCAGGCCGATGGCGAGATGGGTGACGTCGATGCCGATCCATTGCCGCCCGAGTTTCTGTGCGGCGTGGACGGTGGTGCCGCAGCCGCAGAACGGATCGAGCACCACGTCGCCGGGATTGGACGAGGCGGAGAGGATACGTTCGAGCAGGGCGACGGGCTTCTGGGTGGGGTAGCCGAGGCGCTCCGCTGCTGCCTGGTTAATCCTGTCTATATCTGTCCAGACATCACCGACCGTGACCGTTCGATTTTCGGGATCGAACGGAATAGAGTCCTTTCGCCGAGGGAAACCTCCGTCGGCTGGAAAATGGATTAGTCCTTCATCCACCCACTGCTCAAGCTGCGCGTGGCTATTGCCCCAGTGGCGACCGAGAGCAGAAACATCAAACCCACGCCACGGCTTTCCGCTTTCTCCGTCCTTTGTGATGCCTGCTCCAGTTAGCTCGTAGGTTTGATACTTCAGTCCATCGCTTCCCGTGATGAGAGTATGCGGCATCTTAGCCTTGTCGGCTTTAATCTTGGGTATCTGGTGCCGGATTTTGGGAGCGGAGTAGTGGAATATCGTATCGTGAACGTGCGGCCAGTTATTCGGCGTGCCGCGAGCATTTGTGCGTTTCCAAGAAATTTCAGCGCGGTACCACTTAGCGCTGAAAATGGCGTCCAGCAGTATTTTTAGATAATGGCTGGCCGTGGGGTCGCAGTGGAGGTAGAGGCTGCCGGTCGGCTTGAGGACGCGGTGCAGTTCGATCAGGCGCACGGCCATCATGGCGAGATAGGCCATCATGTCGTTCTCGCCGAGGAAGCTTCGCATGGCAGTGAGCATCTCGGCGGCGGCGGCGTTGCCGGAGCGGCGGACGTCCTGGAACGCCTCTTCCGCCGCGTCGGTCCAGTGCCAGGTGTCGTCGAAGGCCTCGATCTGGGCCGCTGACTGGTTGCCGGAGGGGCCCTTGAACAGGACGTTGTAGCTGGCGTTCGAGTTGAAGGGCGGGTCGAGATAGATCAGATCGACGGTTTCGCTGGCGATGGAGTCGCGCAGGACGGCGAGGTTGTCGCCGTAGTAGAGGTGGTTGGTCATTGGGCGGCCCGATGATTTTCCGGGAAGGATCAGGGCCGGTCTCGGTTAATGCAAGGTTTATCGGCGGCGGAAGTTGGCTGCGCCGGATCAGCCGCGAGCCGTCCGGAACCGAGGCGCACAGCGGCAGCGGGTTGATCGGGTTCAGAATGGAGCACGGAGGGACGCGGCCGCCCCTGGGTGGGCGCTGCGCGGCGGTGGCGCGCAGGCGGTTTATGGCGCCGTGGACTCGCATGGGCGGCGCTGCGCGCGACGGCGCCATGCGCCCGCCCCCGGGGAGGGGCGGTCGCGGCCCGGGCTGGGCGCCCGGGCCGGGAGGGGCGGCGGCGGACGGGTCCGGCCGGGCGCTGGTTGTGGTCTACCGGATGCCGACGAGCCGCTCGATCTCCTCGAAGATGTGGTCGACGAGCACGCTGCGGGCCTCGCGCCCCGTCAGGTGGATGGTCCAGCCGTCGGGGGTCATCTCGCGGCGCAGGGTGAAGCCGGCGCGGGGGCGGGAGAGGCGGCGGGGGCGGCCTTCGCGGATCTCGGCGCCGGTGTATTCCGGCTCGGGGGCCTCGGCCTCGGCGAGGATCGGGCGCAGCAGGTCCCACTGGTGGGCGGCGTCGCGGCGGGACGTCTCGGTGAGCGCGGCGACAATGAGCGGGCCGAAGCCGCGCGTCCAGGCGGCGTGGAGGCGCAGGAGCTGGCGCTCCGAGAGGGCCTCGGGATCGGTGAGGATCCCGTCGGTTTCGTGGACGAGGAAGGCGATGTTGCGCAGCCGGGCGCGTTTCTGTTTCAGGGCGGCCGGATAGAGCCCGTCGACCGCCGCCTCGATGGAGGCGAAGATCCCGCGGTCGCGGGCGGTGACGGCGATGGCGGCGCGCTCCCAGGGCGAGAGCGGGCTGCGGATCTCGTTCTCCTCGACCATGGCGGAGAGGGCCGTGGCGAGGTCGCCGGGGTTGCGCAGGAGCGCCGGGATCGTCTCGAAGGCGCCGGTGCGGTCGGTCTCGCGCAGGACGCGGAAGGCGCGCAGGCGCCGCCAGCCGGAGATCAGGCCGTAGGCGGGGGCGTCCGCGTCGCCGCCGGCGAGGCCGAAGAGCTCGACGGGCATGCGCAGGCCGCTGGCGGCGATCGAGGCGAGGAGTTCGTCGAAGGCCGCGGGGTCGGCGGCGGTGCGGTCGCGGGGCAGCGCGTCCGCGTCGATCTGATCGAGCGGGATGCGGTGGATGGCGCCGTCGGCGCGGGGGGCGGCGGCGGCGGTCTCGGGCGCGGGGTCGGGCATGGCGGTCGGCTCCGGGGCTGGTCGCGGGCGGGGCGCGACTATAGCCCGGGCCGGGGCGGGGTTGCGCACGGGGCGGTCGGAGCGCGCGGCGCTTGCGGGCGGGGCGCGCGGGCGGACTGGACAGCGGCGGCGGCGGCGGCTTGAGTGGCGGCGACCGGCGAACCGGCGGCAGCGGGGGAGGAGCGAACGTGAAGATCACGGACCTGAAGTGCGCGGTGATCGCGCAGAGCCCGGTGATCCGGATCACAACCGACGAAGGGATCACCGGCTGGAGCCAGATCGAGACGCCCAAGCCCTACGTCCGGCCGCAGGTGCTGTCGCTCAGGGACTGGATCGTCGGCCAGGACCCGCGCGACGTCGAGCGGGCGATGCGGCGGATCCGGGTGCGCGGCGGCTTCAAGCCGTTCGGCTCGGCGGTGAGCGCGATCGAGCACGCGCTCTGGGACATCGCCGGCAAGGCGGCGGGGGTCCCGGTCTACCGGCTGCTGGGGGGCAAGGTGCGCGACCGGGTGCGCACGTACCGGACGCTCTACCAGGCCGAGCTCGGCGTCGGGCACAGCCCGGAGGATTACGTGAAATGGGCGGAATACGGGCGGGCGCTGCCGGAGGGGTTCACGCTCTTCAAGCTGCCGACCTCGTTCCATTCGTCGATGGTGCGCGACTTCCCGGGCTTCTTCTACGGCGAGGTGCAGGAGGATGCGCCCTATCCCTATCCGCACAAGGGGCTCCTGACCGAGGAGGGGCTGGCGCATCTGGTCGACTGCGTGGGCGCGGCGAAGGCGGCGCTGGGGAGCGGCTGCGGGCTGGCGGTGGACGCGGGGCCGGGGTATCTGCCGCATGATGCGCTGCGCTTCGCGAAGGCTATGGAGCCGCTGCACCTCTTGTGGATCGAGGACATGATCACCGGGGACTATTCGCCCTACGTGAACCACGACGTCTACCGGGAGGTGACGCGGGCGACGACCACGCCGATCCACACCGGCGAGCAGATCTACCTGCGGCAGAACTACAAGCACCTGATCGAGAGCCACGCGGTGAACGTGATCGGGCCCGATCCCTGCGACGTGGGCGGGATCGCCGAGATGAAGTGGATCGCCGAGCATGCGGATCTGCACGGGATCGCGGTGGCGCCGCACGGCACGGCGAACGGGATCCTCGGGCTGGCGGCGCTGATCCAGGTGTCGGCGACGCTGCCCGACAACTTCATCGCCTTCGAGTACCCGGCGCGGTTCGAGCCGTTCTGGTACGAGATCACCGAGGGCTTCGACGGAGTTCCGGTGAAGGACGGGCTGATCGAGGTGCCGGACCGGCCGGGGATGGGGGTGGAGCTGATCCCCGAGGCGGCGCGGGCGCACCTGGCGGAAGAGGATGCGGGCTTCTTCGACTAGACGCGCCGCGCCGGGGTCAGGCGGCCTCTGGGGAGGCCGCGACGGCGCGCCAGGCGAGCGCGAAGGCGATCAGGAAAAGCAGGTCGATCCAGGCCCAGGGCATCCACATGGACGGCACGCCGATCGTGACCTGGTACCAGAAGGCCAGCCCGGCGTAGGACGCCTTGAGCGCCATGCCGTAGGGCATGAGCGATCGGAAACGGGCCGGATCGGTGCTGATGTGGAGAAACATCACACCGAAGATCATCAGGAGCAGGGCGGGGAAGGCGATGTAGGCGGGGTGATTGGCCGGCGTCACGCCGAACTGCGCGAAGATCCGTTCGTGGCCGAACAGGAACGCCGCTCCGAGCAGGAGATCGTAGATCCCCGCCGCGACGAAGAGTGTCCTGATCCATTTGAGGCTCTTGTTCCCGCTCCCTGATTGCGCTCAGGCGGCCGTCCTGCGCCGCTTGACGATCTCCATGAAGTGACGTTTGCGGCGCGTGATCTCGCCGGGGTTGTAGGTTTGCGCAAAGAGCCAGCGCAGGCCGCCCTCGAGGTCTTCCACGCTCATCCTCTTCGGCCGGAAGTTCACGTCGAAGAGCGTGCAGCGGTCCCAGAAGCGGTCTTCCAGCAGGCGGCCCTCGCGCTGGAGGCGGCTGTAGAGCGGCGTGCCCGGGAAGGGCGTCAGCACGGTCAGCTGCGCCTCGAGGAGATCGGAGTCCCGGATGAAGTCGCGCACCCGCTCGAACACGCTTGCGTCGTGCGCGTCGAGGCCGAGCACGAAACACCCGTTCACGCTGATGCCGTGGGACTGGATGCGCGAGATCGCCTCGAGATAGCCGTCGAACCGCCGTTCCTTCCAGCCGCGGGCGTCCAGTCCCTTCAGGCCCTCCCGGGTCGGGCTCTCTAGACCGATCAGGATCTGTCGGCATCCCGCGTCGCGCATCAGCTCGAGAAGCTCGTTATCCTCGGCGACGGAGATGTCGGTTTCGGTGAACCAGCGCAGGCCGAGCGGCGCGATCTCGCGCAACAGCCGCTTGCCCCACTTGCGATTGACGAAGGTGTTGTCGTCGGCGAACTCAAAGAAGGGGCTGCGGACCGCCCGCATCGCCGCGCGCAGCTCCGCGACGACGGCCTCCACGGGCTTCTGCTGGAAGCTGGAGGTGATCCGGAGGCTCGCCGCGCAGAACTCGCAATCGATGGGGCAACCCCGCGAGGTCTGCATGGTGAGGCGGTCGTAGGACCCGCCCGCGATGAGATCGAAGCGCGGTTGCGCGTAGTGCGGCGCCCTGAACACGCCGGAGCGCAGGCCCCGGTAGAGCGGCTTCATCCGGCCGGACCGGAAATCGGCGACAAGCTGCGGCCACGCGCCCTCGGCCCCGTCGATCACGACGCTGTCGGCGTGGGCGGCCGCCTCGTCGGGCAGCGCCGAGACGTGCAGCCCGCCCAGCACGACCGGAACGCCCATGGCGCGGTAGCGATCGGCGAGAGCGTACGCAGCCTCGATCCTGGCGGTGAAGGAGGAAATGCCGACGAGATCGAACGGCTCGAGCGCGTGGTCCGGAGGCGGACGGTCGATCTCGATGTAGGTGACATCGACATCGGCGGGCGTCAGCGCCGCGACCGTGAGCAGGCCGAGGCTCGGCAGCGAGGCGATGACCTGCCCGCGGGAGACGAACTGCGGCAGCGTCACGCCCATCGCGGCCAGCTCCTGGGTGCGCACGCGCACGCCGCTCATCGCGATCAGGCCCAGGCGCATCAGTGCGGCCCCCCGGCGGAATGCACGCGCCGTGCGGCGATCGCGTCGAGCATGCGCTGGATCGTCGTGGCGCTCGAGAGGGCGTCGTCGTCGAACGCGAAGTCGAATTCGTCCTCGATCGCGGCGAGAACCTCGAGCCGTCCCAGGCTGTCGAGGCCGATGGCCGCCTCGAGATCCTCGGTCAGTCCCACGGTGTCGGCGGGCGTCCGGCACGACCGGGTGATCGCCGCCCGCACCCAGGCCTCGCGCGCCGCCGGGCTCATCGACCGGACTCGAAGAGATCGCGGACCGCGGTGGTCGCAACGAGGATCAGCGCGGCGCTGACGGCGAAGGCCGGCAGGCTGGTGAAATACTTCAGCGGCTCGTGCAGCGCGGCCGCCATCAGCGCGGGCGGCAGCAGCAGATTGCCGAAGTTCATGCAGGCGAGCGCCGTGCGGCCGAGAACCGGGCGCGGGGTCGCGGCGATCTGTCGGGCCATGAGGATGTTGATCAGGCCGAGACCGAAGAAGGCGATATGGCCAAGCCGCATTAACCGGCGGGACAGACTGCCGTAGTCTGCGAGCATCTCCGGCGCCGGCAAGGGCCCGTCGAAGGACCAGAGGCCGAGGATCAGGCCCGAGATCGCCCCGACCGCGAGGCTGCTCCAGCCGATCGCCAGATTGCGCTGAACGCAGATCGCCGGACGCTCACGCGGTTCGCCGAACGGCCGGCGCGCCGGGTGTTCGATTGCTGCTTGATCCGTGTTCATGCGGTGCTCGCGAGACCGATGCAGCCCACGAGGTTTGCGCGCTTCCGCGCCCTGCGCCTTGATTGAGATCAATCGCATCGGCCTGTCGGCGCCAGGATCCGACGTGCGGCGCATCCCCGATCCGCGCGGCGGGGCGCGCGTGTCTCGTCCGGTGGGCCCTGCGGCCCAGGAGGGCGCGCTGGAGCGTTTGGTCGCGGGGCGCACCTCGTGGTATGCTGCTGTCGTCAACCAACCGACATTGGGGGGAAGCGATGACCAGAGTTCTCAAGTGCGGGGATCTGATGCCGGGCTGCGGGTTCGAGGCGCGCGGCGAGACCGACGAGGAGATCCTCATGGCCGCGGCGGCGCACGCCAAGGAGGCGCATGGGCTCGACGCCACTCCGGCGCTGGTCGAGAAGGTGAAGGGCGCGATCCGGACGGAATAGGTCCGGCGGCCCGAGGGCCGGCGGGATAGGCGAGAGGCGATGATGCCGATCCATCTGGTTGCGGCGATGCTGTTTGCATCCGTTCAAGGCGCCTCGGCGGGACCAATACATGACGCGGCGCGAGAGGGCGACGCAGAGGCTGTCGCGGCGCTGATCGCCGAAGGCGTCGAGGTCAACGAGCGCCACAGAATGTTGGGTTGGCCGCTCCACCAGGCGGCGTTGAACGACCATGTCGAGATGATAGCCATGCTTGTCGCGGCAGGCGCGGAGATGAACGCTGACCGCAGGACGTTCGGCACCCCGCTCTACGCCGCGGCGCTGAAGGGACATCGCCCGGCGGCGATCGCGCTCATCGATGGCGGCGCAGAGCTCGACGTTCATGGTCCCGACGGCGGCACGCCGCTTCACGCCGCTGCGGCTGAGGGGCACACAGCGATGGTGGACCTCCTCCTGTCACGCGGCGCTGATCCCAACGCGCTGACGGACAGATCGGTCGTCGGCGAAATCAATGCGTACATGAACTATCGACCGCAGCACGCGGCGGCGGCGAATGGGCATTTCGATCTTGCCAGACTGCTCGGGTTCTACGGGGGCCTAGGCCGGGACGTCGAGCCTTTCGGCCAGCGGCTGGAGACGGCGGACGCCGCGCGCGGCAAGGTGAGTTTCGATGGGACGGTGGCCGACATTGGCGACTGCTGGATCTGCCATTCAGCCGAAGATCCAAAGGATCCGAGTCGTCGAGGCGGGTTCATCGGCGGTGTGGTTGGGCGCGCAAAGGGGCAGTCCTTGGGCGCCGTTCATTCCG
Source organism: uncultured Alphaproteobacteria bacterium (assembly GCA_963836255.1). GTDB lineage: Bacteria > Pseudomonadota > Alphaproteobacteria > Rhodobacterales > Rhodobacteraceae > Amaricoccus. The sequence goes on along the minus strand of CAWIIL010000002.1, from coordinate 394,792 downwards.
AAGCGATGCAACGCGCAGGTGGAGTTTGGACGCCCGCCGAGCTGAACGCCTTCCAGGCTGCGCCGTCCGATTATCTGCCTGGAACCCAGATGTGGCACCGCGGCGTGAAGAACGTGCAGGACCGCGCCGACATCATCGCCTACCTTGCGACGACGAAGGGCGAGTAGTCTTCGCGAAAGCCCCGAAATCCGCGCGACGGGCTCTCACCCCGCTCAGTTCCACCAGCCTTCGCCGGCGCGCTTCGGCATGCGGCCCGCGGCTTCGGCGCCTTCGGGGGCGGGCTCGATGTCGAAGAGGAAGCGCTGCGCGGGGTCGAGACGCTCGTAGAGGGCACGGGTGAGGTAGTCGCGCTGGTAGAGCTGCTGGGGCAGGTCGCGGCGGGTGTAGGTGAGGTGCAGGACGCGGCGGCGGTTTCCCGAGCGGTTGACGGTGCCCGAATGCCAGAGCGACGAGTTGATGATGACGACCGAGCCGGCGGGAGCCGCGACGCGAATCTCGTCGGGGTGCGGGGCGGCGAGGTCGGCGGGGATGCGCGCGCGCTCCTCGGGCGTCAGCTCCGGCGGCTCCCAGTCGGCGATGTTGACATGGGGCACGTTGACCGAGGGCCATTTGTGCGAGCCGGGGATGACGCGGGTCGGGCCGTTGTCGTCGGTCATGTCGTCGAAGAGGAAGAGCCCGTTGGCGACCCACCAGTCGTCGGCGAATTTCTTGGGCACGTCGGCGTGGATGTCCTGATGGCCGCGACCGGGCGCGGGCTCGCGCAGGTTGGCGCCGTGCAGCTTGAACTCGCCAAGGAGCTCCCAGGCGGCGCCGAGCATCGGCGCGCAGGTCAGGCAGCGGTCGTAGGCGTCGGTCTTGTTGAAGATGTCGGAGATCCGCGGCGCGCCGGGCTCGATGTGGACTTCATGTCCGCCGCGGTCGCCCTCCGCGGCGATCAGGTCGTCGAAGGCCCGGGCCATCTCGGCGCAGGCCACGGCGTCGTAGACGCCTTCGACGACGAAGAAGCCGTCGCGGTCGAGCGCCTCGCGCTGGGCGTCGGTCAGGAGCGCGCCCTCGAAGCCGAGTTCGCGCAGCGCCTGTCTGGTGTACATGGATCTGTTCCTCCCCTGGTCGGCTTTTGACGCGAGCATAGCCCGGCTTCGGCCGCGGCCGAAGCGGTTTCGGACCGGTCCGGGCGCGCGCGTCACGAAAATTTCACGGGCGCAGCCTTCCGGGGCAGGACGACGTTTACCATGTGAACGCTTGAGGGACGGGCGCGGCTGCGCTACCCTCGGTGTGTCTGCGCCGGGCGTGTTCGGCGCGTGATCAGGAGGACATCGGTCTGACCAACTCTGCCCCGGCGGCCATGGCCGCCACCCGGTCGGGCGCTGCGGCGCCGGTCGGGGTAAATGAGGACGGCGACGCGGCGCTGTCCACGATCCTCGCGAGCCTTGAGGACGACAAGGCCGAGGACATCGTCTCCATCCCCCTTTCCGGCAGGAGCCAGATGGCCGATCACATGGTGATCGCCACCGGCCGCTCGTCGCGCCAGGTCGGCGCGATCAGCGAGAAGCTCGCCGAGCGGCTCAAGCACGCCCACGGCATCGTGGCGCGGCTCGAGGGCAAGGATCTCGGGGACTGGGTGCTGATCGATGCGGGCGACGTGATCGTGCACGTCTTCCGGCCCGAGGTGCGCGAGTTCTACCAACTCGAGCGCATGTGGGCCCCCAAGCCCGAGGCGCGCCCGGGCGCCGAAGCGACGCCCGCCGGCACGGCCTGAGCCGCGCCGTTTGCGGGTGACGATCCTCGCCGTGGGCCGGCTGCGCGCCGGCCCGGAGGCGGATCTGGTCGCCGACTACCTCAAGCGCTTCGACCGGACGGGCCGCAAGCTGGGGCTTGGCCCCGCGCGCGTCGTCGAGGTCGAGGACCGCAAGGGCGGCGGGCCGGCGGCTGAGGCGGCGCTGCTGCTGGCCGCCGCGCCCAGGGGTGCTACGCTGGCCGCGCTCGACGAGCGGGGCGAGACCCCGACATCCCCCGAATTCGCCGCGCGATTGCGGGCCTGGGCCGACGGCGGAGCGCGCGACCTTGCGTTCGCGATCGGTGGGGCGGACGGGCTCGACGCGGCCCTGCGCGACCGCGCCGACGCGCGGCTCTCGTTCGGGCCGATGGTCTGGCCGCACATGCTGGCGCGCGTGATGCTCGCCGAACAACTCTACCGGGCAGCGTCGATCCTCGCGGGCGGGCCCTACCACAGGGCGTGACGGCGCGGCCTTCGGTTTTGCGTGGGTGATCGCGGGCGCATCTGATAGGCTGTCAGCATCCGAAGGTCGGCGGGGACCGCCAGGCAGCGCGCGGTGCTCGGCGCATCGATGCGATCTTCACCAGGTCGCGTCAGGGTCGCCACGGCGCAATCTCAGGAGGCCGACATGGCCAGGGCGAACATGCGCGATCTGGCGATCGCGACGATCAATCTCTACAATCTCCACGTTCCGGGCGGTCGGACCTATTCGAGCCAGCCGGACATTCCCGACACCGAGGAAGGGCGCGCGCAGTACCGCCGGCGCATCGCCTGGCTGGCGCGGGCGGTCGAGCGGCTGGACGCCGACGTGCTGTGCTTCCAGGAGCTCTGGGCGGCACAGGCGCTCGCGGACGTCTTCGCCGAGGTGCAGGGCGTTGGCGACTACGACCTGGTGGCGCGCAACGCGCCGGGCCTCGGCAAGCCGCAGGTGGCGCTGGCGGTGCGCCGCGACCGCAACGGCGGCCCGACGCTTCTTTCGGGCGCGGAGTGGATCCCCGATTTCCCGGAGACCTTCCGTATCGACGGCGTCCGCGAGGCGAACGGGGCGGAGGAGGCGATCTCGATCTCGATCAACCAGTTCTCGCGCCCGGTCCTGCGCGCGCGCATCCAGCCCGAAGGGCGCAGCCCGACCCCGCCGCCGGTGACGGTCTACGTGGCGCATTTCAAGTCAAAGGGGCCGTCGCGGCTGCGCGACATCACGCGCGGATCCGACACCGTGCTCGACCACCATTACGCGCTCGCCTCCTCGGCGGTCGCCCACACCCGACGGGTGCTCGAGGCGGCGGCGCTGCGGGCGATGCTCGACGAGCATTTGAAGAGCGTCGAGAGCGCGACGCTCTCGCCCACGATCGTCGCGGGCGATCTCAACGACGGCACGCTGTCGGTGTCGACCGAGCTTCTGACCGGGCAGCCGAGCTACCGGCTCTTCGCCAAGAGCACCGCCGGGGCCGCAGCGGACAAGGGGCTCTACAGCGTCGAGACGCTGCAGCAGTACCGGGCGCAGCGGCACGTCTATTACACCTACGTCTATCGCAACAAGATGGAGTCGCTCGACCACATCCTGGTTTCCGAGGAGTTCTACGACCACTCCAAGAAGCGGCAGTGGAGCTTTCGCGAGATCGAGATCGTCAACGATCATCTCAACACCTCCGACAAGGCCGGGATCGAGGCGCGGGGCGGCGTCGACCACGGCCTGGTGCGGGCCTATTTCGACTGGAACCCGATGGCCGATCAGGTCGAGCGCGTGGCGCGGTCGATGCCCGCCTGAAGACGCGCCGCGCCGGGGCGCTTGACCTTCGGCGCGGATCGGCCTTGGCTCGGCGCAACCGATGAGCATGGCGGAGCCGGCAATGCCCTACGACTACGACGACCAGAACGTCTTTGCGAAGATCCTGCGCGGGGAGATCCCAAACCGCACGGTGCTGGAGACCGAGCACACGCTGGCCTTCGAGGACATCCGGCCGCAGGCGCCGGTGCATGTGCTGGTCATCCCCAAGGGCGCCTATGTGACCTACGACCATTTCGGCGCGGAGGCCTCGGACGCGGAGATCGTCGATTTCACCCGGGTGGTGGCGCGGCTCTGCGCCGAGCTCGGCGTCGCGCCGGGCGACGGCCACGACGGGCACCGGCTGATCACCAATTCCGGGCGCCACGGGGTGCAGGAAGTGCCGCACATGCACGTGCACATCCTTGGCGGCCGAAGCCTCGGGCGGATGCTCGAGCGCGGCTGAGTCACGAGCCGGAACAAAAAAAATGCCGCGCTCCGTCCAGCGGGGCGCGGCGCTCGCCTTGGAGTACGCTTTGGAGCCTTACATCCCCAGAACCTGCTCGGCGGCCATCTTCTTCTCCTCGTCGTCGCCGGTGCCATTGAGGATGTTCATCAGCTCGGCGGCCTGCTCTGCTGACATCTCCATGTCTCCGACAGCCACGCCGATGGCGTTCAGACCGGCGGTGACTTCCGCGACCAATTCGCCGTGGTTGTCAGCGAAGGCCGGCGCGCCGACGAGGAGGGCGGCCGACAGAAGCGCGGCCGAAGCGGCGGTGAAGATCTTTGTGGTCATCTGTAACACTCCCTCTGTGCATGTGGAACGTCGTCCAGCATAGCGCCACAGGGCAACGCGGCAACAGTCAAGTTGGTTCTTTGCGCCAAGGGCGTGCGTCCGACGATGCGCTTTGGTGCACGCTGGCGGCGGACCCGGCCTATCCCTCCCCGCGCAGCTGCGCCGCGCCCGCGGGATCGCGCGCAGCCGGATCGAGCCAGATCGAGAAGAACGCCCGGCGGAACCCGGGCTGATCGACCGTGCAGGTCGGCTGGCCATTGAGAAAGAATGTCGCGCGGTCGGGGGTCTCGCTAACCGCGGTGATGCGGTCGCCCGGGTTTACGGAGCGGAAGCAGCGTTCGAGCTTGGCCTCGATCGCGCCGGCGGCGGCGGCGTCGAGCGCGCGGATGCGCTCCATCTCGAACATCGAGGCCCAGACCAGCAATCCTGCGCCGAAGCCGCGCCGGTAGGTGAGCGACAACGCGAAGGGCTCGGACCAGGAGAACGGCCTGCCGCCGTCGGTCCAGAGCTGCGCGTCGAAGAGCGGGATGGCGAGGAACGTGCCGCGCGCCTGTCCGGTCGGCGTGGCGGCGTCGATGCGGCCGGCGAGCTCGGGCGGGGTCGAGGCCGGCGCGGGCGCCGCCCAGAGCAGCGCCAGCAGGAGGATCGCTATCGGGCCGCCGCGGCGGATTGGCGCCTTCGTCATGTTCGTCTCCGTCTCGATGCCGTTGCAGGGGAACCTGCGGCGCGGACGCCTTTCGGCAAGGGCCGAGGGGTCAGGCCGACGCGCGCGTGAGGCTGACGAAGACGTCCTCGAGATCGGCCTCCTCGCTGGCCACGTCGCGGATCGTGACGCCGGCGGCGCGGGCGAGGTCGAGCACGTCCTCGGCGCGGGTCTCGCTGCGGCGGTAGGTGAAGACCAGCGCGCCGTCGGGCCGCAGGCTCGCCGAGATCGACGGCGGCGCGTCGGGCGGGGCGGCGAGTGGCGCGTCGGGGGTGATGACCAGCGACTTGACGTCCATGCGGGCGAGAAGGTCGCGGGTGGGCGCGTTGGCGATCAGCGCGCCGCGGTGGATGATGCCGATCCGGTCGCACATCGCCTCGGCCTCCTCGAGGTAGTGCGTGGTCAGGATGATCGTCACCCCGGCGTCGTTGAGTTCGCGCACGTAGTCCCAGAGCATGCGCCGGAGCTCGATGTCGACGCCGGCGGTCGGCTCGTCGAGCACCAGGACGGGAGGCGCGTGCACCATCGCCTTGGCGATCAGCAGTCGCCGCTTCATGCCGCCCGAGAGCGTGCGCGAGTAGACGTCGGCCTGTTTGGCGAGGCCGACGCGGCGCAGCAGTTCCTCGGTGCGGCGCTGGCGGCGGGGCACGCCGTAGAGCCCCGCCTGCACGTCGAGGGTGGCGCGCGGGGTGAAGAACGGATCGATGTTGAGTTCCTGGGGCACGACGCCGATGGCAGCGCGCGACTGGCGCGGGTTGGCGTCCTGGTCGAAGCCCCAGAGGCGCACGGTTCCGGAGGTCTTCACGGTGAGCCCGGCCATGATGTTGATGCTCGTCGACTTGCCGGCGCCGTTGGGGCCAAGGAGCCCGAAGATCGCGCCGCGCGGAATGTCGAGATCGAGCGCGGCGAGCGCGACCTTTTCGGGTGCGCCGCCGGCGGCGGGATAGACCTTGCGCAGGCCGCGCAGCTCGACGGCGTTCTCGGTCATCGGATCGGTCCGCGTGAAGGGGCGTCGCCCATTGCCGTCCCGTTAGCATAGCGGCTATGGAAGGGTCAAAGCGCGCAGCGACAGGGACAGGCCCATGGAGATCCCCGCCCCCGAAACCGAGGAAGTCACCCGCACCCGCGTCGCCTGCGACGGCGGCGGCGGCGCGCTCGGGCATCCGCGGGTCTGGCTGTCGATCGATCCCGCGATCGGCTTCGTCGAGTGCGGCTACTGCGACAAGAAGTTCGTGCTCAAGCAGGGTCCCGGGGCGGACCACTGACGGTGTCGGGCTTCGGCGCGGGAAGCCGGCTGCACCTGATCGACGGGTCGGGCTTCATCTTCCGCGCCTACCACGCGCTGCCGCCGCTGACGCGCAAGTCCGACGGGCTGCCGGTGGGCGCGGTCGCGGGCTTCTGCAACATGGTCTTCAAGATGGTCGAGGACGCCAAGGGCGCCGACGCGCCGACCCATGTGGCGGTGATCTTCGACCATTCCGCCCACACCTTCCGCAACGCGCTCTACCCCGCCTACAAGGCCCAGCGGCCCGAGCCGCCGGAGGATCTGCGCCCGCAGTTCGCGCTGATCCGCCAGGCGACGCGCGCCTTCAACCTGCCCTGCATCGAGATGGAGGGCTTCGAGGCCGACGACATCATCGCCACCTACGCGGACCAGGCGCGCGAAGCGGGCGGGAACGTCACGATCATCTCGTCGGACAAGGACCTGATGCAGCTGGTGGGCGGCGGGGTCGAGATGTTCGACATCATGAAGAACCGCCGCATCGGCCCCGACGAAGTGGCCGAGAAGTTCGGCGTCGGTCCCGAGCACGTGGTCGACGTGCAGGCGCTGGCCGGCGACGGCGTCGACAACATTCCCGGCGCGCCGGGGATCGGGGTGAAGACGGCGGCGCTGCTGATCAACGAGTTCGGCGATCTCGACGCGCTCCTGGCCCGCGCCGAGGAAGTTCCCCAGCCGAAGCGGCGCCAGACCCTGATCGACTACGCCGACCAGATCCGGCTGTCGCGCGAGCTGGTCACGCTGAAGCGCGACACGCCGGTGGAGGAGCCGCTCGATGCGCTGGTGGTGCGCGAGCCCGATCCGCAGATGCTGCTTGATTTCCTGCAGGAGATGGAGTTCCGCACGCTGACCGGGCGCGTCGCGGCGAAGATGGGCGTGGAGGCGCCGGTGATCGAGGCGACGCCGCCGCCGCTGGTGACGGGGGCGCGCCGAACGGCGCGGGCCGGCGGCGCCGACGCTGCCGCCGATCGACCGGGACGCCTATGCGGTGATCCGCGACGTCGCGACATTGCGCGACTGGGTGGCGCGCATCCGCGATCGCGGGGTGGTGGCGATCGACACCGAGACTACCGGGCTCGACGAGATGACCGCGGGACTGGTGGGGATCTGTCTCTGTCTCGGGCCGGGCGAGGCGGCGTATGTGCCGCTCGCGCACCTGACCGGCGACGGCGATCTCTTCGGCGCGGCGGAGCGGGCGGAGGGGCAGATCGACGTCGAGGAGGCGCTCGCCATCCTCAAACCGGCGCTCGAGGATCCGGCGGTGCTCAAGATCGGCCAGAACATGAAGTTCGACGCCAAGGTGCTCGCCCGCCGCGGCATCAAGGTGGCGCCGATCGACGACACCATGCTGATCTCCTACGCGCTGCATGCGGGGCTGCACGGCCACGGGATGGACTATCTCTCGGAGACCTACCTCGGGCACAAGCCGATCGCGATCAAGACGCTGCTGGGAACCGGCAAGGTGGCGCGGACCTTCGACAAGGCGCCGATCGAGGAGGCGGCGGTCTACGCCGCGGAGGACGCCGACGTGACCTGGCGGCTCTGGGCGGTGCTGAAGCCGCGGTTGCCCTTCGCGCGGGTCACGCGGGTCTACGAGACGCTGGAGCGGCCTCTGGTGCCGGTGCTGGCGGAGATGGAGATGGCCGGCGTGCGCGTCGACCGCGACACGCTCTCGCGCATGTCCGGCGCCTTCGCTCAGAAGATGGCCGCGCTCGAGGAGGAGATCCAGAAGCTCGCCGGCGGGCCGTTCAACATCGGCAGCCCGAAGCAGCTCGGCGAGGTGCTGTTCGACAACATGGGCCTGCCCGGTGGCAAGAAGGGCAAAACCGGCGCCTACGCCACCGGTGCGGATGTGCTCGAGGAGCTGGCCGCGCAGGGCCACGACTTGCCGGCGCGGGTGCTCGACTGGCGCCAGCTCTCCAAGCTGAAGTCGACCTACACCGACTCTCTGCAGGACCACATCAACGCCGAGACCGGGCGGGTGCACACCTCCTACGTCATTTCGGGGGCGGCGACCGGGCGGCTCGCCTCAACCGACCCGAACCTGCAGAACATCCCGATCCGCACCGAGGAGGGCCGGCGCATCCGCGAGGCCTTCGTCGCCGAGCCGGGCAACGTGCTCCTGAGCCTCGACTATTCCCAGATCGAGTTGCGCATCCTCGCGCACATCGCCGACATCCCCGAGCTGAAGCAGGCGTTCCTGGACGGGCTCGACATCCACGCGATGACCGCCTCAGAGATGTTCGGGGTGCCGATCGAGGGCATGGACCCGATGGTGCGGCGGCAGGCCAAGGCGATCAACTTCGGGGTGATCTACGGCATCTCCGCCTTCGGGCTTTCCAACAACCTGCGCATCCCGCGGGAGGAGGCGAAGAAGTTCATCGACGCCTATTTCGAGCGGTTCCCCGGCATCCGCGGCTACATGGACGCAACGCGCGACTTCGCCAAGGCGCACGGCCACGTCGAGACGCTGTTCGGGCGGCGCATCCACACGCCCGAGATCAACGCGAAGGGTCCGAAGGCGGGCTTCGCCTATCGCCAGGCGATCAACGCGCCGATCCAGGGCTCGGCGGCCGACATCATCCGGCGGGCGATGATCCGGGTGCCCGATGCGGTGACGGGCCTGCCGGCGCGGATGCTGCTGCAGGTCCACGACGAGCTTCTCTTCGAGGTCGAGGCGGGCGCGGTGGAGGAGACCGCCGCGGTCGTGCGCGACGTGATGGAGGGCGCCGCCCATCCGGCCGTGGCGCTCGACGTGCCGCTGACCGTGGAGGCCGGATGGGGCGCGAACTGGGCCGAGGCGCACTGAGGCGCGGCCCGACGCACGGACCTCACAGGCCGTAGTCCGAGAAGGCCATGTAGCGGACCGGATCGCCCGGGGCGATATCACGCGCCCCGTCCTCAAGCTCGACGAGGCCGCGCGCCCAGACGAGGCCCGAGATCCGGCCCGAGCCCTCCGAGGCGAAGACCTCCGCCGCGCCCCCCGCGTTCAGCCTTGCGCGCAGGTATTCGCGCCGGCCGGCCTTCTTGCGCTTGGCGAAGGCGGCGGGGACCTCGCGGCCCGCGGGCGCGCTCCAGGGCGCCCCGGCGAGCGTCAGAAGAGCCGGCCGCGCGAAGACCAGCGCACAGACGAAGGCGGCCACGGGATTGCCGGGCAGGCCGAAGAGCGGAACCTCGTTCCAGCGCCCGAGCGCGAGCGGGCGCCCGGGCTTGACGGCGATCCGCCAGGTGGTGAGCGCTCCGCGCTCCTGAAGGAGCCGCGAGACGTGATCCTCGTCGCCGGCAGATGCGCCGCCGGTGGTCAGGATCGCGTCCGCGCCGACGGCGCCTCGGGAAAGCGCCGCCGCGATGGTGTCGGGCCGGTCGCCGACTCGTCCGAGGTCGACCGCCGCCATGTCCCAGCGCCGGAGCATCTCGAGCAGCATCGGGCGGTTGGCGTCGGCGACCCGGTGCGGCGCGAGCCCGGGGTCGGGATCGGCGAGTTCGTCGCCCGTCGACAGGACTGCGACCCGCAGCGGCCGGCGCACCTCGGCCGTGGCCAGCCCGACCGCAGCGGCGAGCGCCAGGTGCTGGGGTGCCAGCCGGTCGCCCGCCTCGGCGATGCGCGCGCCGACCCCGACGTCCTCGCCCTGCGGCCTGGTGTTCGCGCCGGGCCTGAGCCGCGGCTCGAAGAGCAGGGTCTCGCCGCGGGGCGTCACGTCCTCCTGGAGCACGACGGTGTCGACGCCCTCGGGCAGGATCGCCCCGGTGAGGATGCGCAGCGCAGCCCCCGGCGGGACTGGGCCGGCGAGCGGCGCGCCGGCGGCCGCGCGTCCGGGCGCCAGCCGCAGCGCGCCGCCGGCCGCAACCATGGCGGCGTGGGCGAAGCCGTAGCCGTCGACGGCGCTGTTGGCGGCGGGCGGGCTGGCGCGCTGCGCCTGAAGCGGCGCGGCGAGGATGCGCCCGCCGGCCGCGGCGATCGGCGCGGTCTCGACCCCAGCCACCGGGGCGAGCCCGTCGCGCAGGCGCGCCAGCGCCTCGTCGACCGGGATCCAGTCGACGCCGGCGGGAAGCGCGAAGCAGTCGTCGCGAAGCCGGGGGCGCGGCGGATCGGGGCGCGCCGCGCCCCGCAGCGCCGCCTCGAAGCCCGCGCCGAGGATCCATCCCTCCTCCGCCGCGATCTCGGCGGCCAGCTCCGGCGCCACCTGCGGGGCGAAGAGCGGCGCGAGCTCGCCGGCGCGGTCGAGCCGGGCGAGGGCCTCGGCCGTCACGGCGACCTGAACGGCGTCCTTGACGGCGCCCGCCGTCATGCGCGCCTCGACCTCGGCGGCCAGCAGCGAGGGATAGATCTCGGCCAGCACGACCGCCGTGCGCGGCACGTCGAGGCCGGTCTCGAACGGCCAGACCGCCGTGTCGGCGGCGAAGCGGGGATCGGCGCGCAGGCGGCGCAGCCAGGGAATGCCGGTCAGCGCCTGCCCCCCGACCGAGCCGGTGGTGTAGAGCTTCCAGACCGGCTGCGCGCGCGGCACGACCGCCTCGACATGGCGGCGCTCGGGCAGGCCGCAGGCGCCGTCGCGCAAGCGGCCGCGGGCGGGGAGCCCGGGCAGCGCCGGACGCTCCGGCCGGCCCCAGAACGGGCCGACCCCGGGCAGGAGAGCGTTGAGGGCGGCTGCGGCGTCGAAGCGGTTGTTGCGGTTGGCGGCGTCGTCGGTCACGCGCGCGTCGATCTCAGCCCAGACCGCCAGGGCCCGCGGCGCGCCGGCGACGGCCGCCGCGAAGCCGCGCGGATAGCCGAAGGGAAAGTCGAAGCCGAGCAGGACGCGCCGGCCTTCGGCGCGCTCGGCCGCGACCCGGTCGCCGAGATCGGCCATCGCCGCGGCGCGGGTGCGGAAGTAGAGCGGGGTCGCGGGGTCGCCGTCGCGCGCCGCGCCGATCCAGATCGCGTCGGTGGAGGGCTTCGCCGGCGACGGCGTCGCGCGCGCCGACCAGTCCACGATGATCACGGTGTCGAAGAGCCGGCTCACCGCAGACCGACGCGGGCGAGGATGAAGTCGGCGATGGCGGCCACGTCGTCGAGCGCGAAGACCGGCAGGGCGATCCCCTCGGCTGGGCCGTCGGTCGCCACCGCCTCGATGGTTGCGTCGCCCTCGGCGATCAGATCCTGCGCTGTCGCGCGCCGCCGCGCCTCGATCTTGGGATGGCGGTCGCGCTTGTAGCCTTCGACGAGCACCAGATCGACGGGATCGAGCCGGTCGAGAAGGCTCGCCAGCGCCGGCTCGGCGGCCTCGCCGAGCTCGGTCATCAGCGCCCAGCGCCGCGCCGAGGCGACGAGCACCTGGCGCGCGCCCGCCGCGCGGTGGCGGTGGCTGTCCTTGCCGGGGCGGTCCACGTCGAAGTCGTGGTGGGCGTGCTTGACCGTCGAGACGCTGTGCCCGCGCGCGGTGATCTCGACCACGAGGCGCTCGACCAGCGTGGTCTTGCCCGAGTTCTTCCAGCCGGTGACGCCGTAGATCTTCACGTGGTCGCCCCCGCGACGCGCCGCCGGGCGGCTTCGAGATCCTCGGGCGTGTTGACGTTGAAGAAAGCGTCGCCGTCCGGGAACACGGCCTCGGCGCAGCCGTGCGGACCGGTCCAGAGCACCACCTTGCGCACGCCCTCGCCGAGCGCGCGGCGCAGGTCGGCGCGCAGTGCGACGCGCCAGAGCCCGAAGGTCGGATGCCGGTCGACCCCGCCGCCGGGCCGCGGCGTCACCGCCATGGCGAGAGGGACGCCGCCCGCGCGGGCTGCAGCGCGCAGCCGCGCCACCAGATCGGGCGGAAAGAACGGCGAATCGGCGGCGACGGTCACGATCTCCTCGACCCCTTGCGCCGCCGCCCAGTCGAGCCCGGCGAGAACGCCGGCCAGCGGTCCGGGACGGTCGGGCGCGGTGTCGGGCAGGACCGGCAGGCCGAAGGCCGCGAAGCGCGCCGGATCTCCGTTGGCGTTGAGCGCGAGCGGCGCGGCCTGGGGCGCGAGCCGGGCGATCACGTGGGCGAGCAGCGGGCGGTCGTCGAGCAGGCGCAGGCCCTTGTCGCCGCCGCCCATGCGCGACGCAAGCCCACCGGCGAGAACGACGCCAGGGATCATCGCGCGAGGCGGCCGGCCCTGCGCCCGCCCGCGGCCGGCTCGTCGACGACCGATGCGGCGTCGGCGTCCCAGACCAGCCGCTCGGCACCGGACAGGCAGACGAAGCGCCGCCCGCGCATGCGCCCGATCAGCGTCATCCCGACCTGGCGGGCGATCTCGACGCCCCAGGCGGTGAAGCCCGACCGGCTGGCGAGCGCCGGCGCGCCCATCAGCGCGGTCTTGATCACCATCTCCGAGGTCAGCCTTCCCGTGGTGTAGAGGGTCTTGTCCGCGGCGGTCTCGCCGGTCATCGCCATCCAGCCGGCGATCTTGTCGACGGCGTTGTGGCGGCCGACGTCCTCCATGTAGACGAGCGGCGTCGCGCCGCGGCAGAGCACGGTGCCGTGGATCGCGCCCGCTTCGAGATAGAGGCTCGGCGCGGTGTTGATCGCATGGGCGAGCACGTAGAGGTCCGAGGTGCGCAGCGGCGTCGCCGGCAGGCGCACCCGGTCGAGGCCCTCCATCGCGTCGCCGAAGACCGTGCCGACCGCGCAGCCGGAGGTGCGGGTCTTCTTCCTAAGCTTCTCCTCATAGTCGGTCGCGCGCTCGGTGCGCACCACCACCGTCTCGAGTTCGGCGTCGAAATCCACCGCGCGGATGACGTCGTCGGGCAGGAGCATGCCCTGATTGCGCAGATACCCGACCGCCAGATACTCCGGATAGTCGCCGATGGTCATGGCGGTGACGATCTCCTGGGCGTTGAGGAAGATCGTCAGCGGGCGCTCCTCGACCACCCGCATCTCGCGGGTCGCGCCGTTTTCGTCGACGCCCGAGACCGCCCGGGTGAGGCGGGGATCGGACGGGTCGGGGCGGATGATGAAGCTGTCGTGCAACGCCGGGGTTCCTGTTGTGCCGTCCCGCCCGCGCAGGATAGACGAGCCCCGTACCCTTGCACAGAGGCCCGCCCGAATGTCCGAAGCCTCGCTGCTGCGCGCCTTCCGCATCGGCCTGCGCGACGGCGCACCGTTCCTGCTGATCGTCGCGCCGTTCGGCCTGCTCTTCGGCGCGGTCGCGACCGAGGCGGGGCTCGCGGTCGGCCAAGCGGTGGCGATGTCGGTGCTGATCGTCTCCGGCGCCTCGCAATTCACCGCCGTGCAGCTCATCGGAGAGAACGCGCCGGGCTTCATCGTGCTGCTCGCCTCGCTGACCGTGGCGCTGCGCATGGCGATGTATTCCGCCTACATGGCGCCGCGGATCGGCTCGGCGCCGCTCTGGCAGCGGGCCCTGGTGGCCTACATCCTGATCGATCAGGTCTACGCCGCCTCGGTGAGCCGGCAGGCGCTGACGCCAAGCTTCTCGCGCGACCAGGTGGTCGCGCACATGGTCGGCGCGGGCGTGCTGACGATCCCGCCGTTCTTCGCAGCCACCTGGATCGGCGCGACGGTCGGCGCGGCGGTGCCGGACGCCTGGGCGCTCGACTTCGCGCTGCCGATCACCTTCATCGCCATGGTGGCGCCGATGCTGCGCAGCCTGCCGCAGGTCATCGCCGCGGCGGTCTCGGTCGCGGCGGCGCTTGCCTTCGCATGGCTGCCGCTCAACCTCGGCCTCATCGTCGCGGCTCTGATCGCCATGACCGCCGGCGCGGTCGCCGAGACCCGGCTGGGCACGCCCGGACCATGACCGGGGCGGGGCTATGGCTGCTGATCCTGATTCTGGCGGCGGGCGTGTTCCTGATCCGGTTCTCGTTCATCGGCTTTCTCGGCGACCGGACCCTGCCCGACTGGGCGATGCGGATGCTGCGCTACGTGCCGGTCGCGGTCCTGCCGGCGCTGGTCGCGCCGCAGGTGGTCTGGCCGGCGGCGACGGGGGGCGCGCTCGACGCCCCCCGCATGGTCGCCGCGCTTGCAGCGCTGGCGGTCGGGGCGGCGAGCCGCAACCTGATCGCGGCGATCCTGGCGGGCATGGCGACGCTCTACCTGGGGCTCTGGTTGGCGGGCTAGAGCGGCAGCGCGGTGGTGCTCGAGAGGGTGCGCAGCACGAAGCTCGAGCGCATCCGCGCGACGCCCGGCAGCCGTGCGAGATGCTGGCGGTGGATGCGAGCGAAATCGTCGCCGTCCCGGGCCACCACCTTGAGCAGGAAGTCCGCCGTTCCCGCCATCAGGTGGCATTCCAGCACGTCGGGGATGTCGCGCACCGCGCGCTCGAAGGCGTCCAGCACCTCGTCGGCCTGCGCGGTGAGGGTGATCTCGACGAAGACGACCGCCCGGCGGTCCAGCGCGCGCGCGTCCAGAAGCGCCACGTAGCCCGCGATCACCCCGTCGCGCTCGAGCCGGCGCACCCGCCGATGGCAGGCGGACGGCGACAGCGCCACCCGCTCGGAGAGCTCCTGCATTCGACAGCCGCCCCTCGCGCTGGAGCGCGCGCAGGATCCTCAGATCGATCGCGTCTAGCGGAATTTCTGCAAGATTCTTCTTCATGAACGGACCAGGTCGTCTGGATCTTCGACAACAGGAGACATCACAGGACGATCTTTGCAAGACGCTTGCCGGCGAACAAGGATAGACTTTGTCGCGCGCTCAGGAGTTCACCGGGAGGAGAAGATGCGGATCGCTTGCCCGAAGGAGATCAAGACCCACGAGTTTCGCGTCGGTCTCACGCCGGCGGCGGCGCGCGAGGCGATCGGGCGCGGCCATGCGGTGTTCATCGAGACCGGAGCCGGCGCCGGCGCGGGGTTTCCGGACGCCGACTACGTCGCGGTCGGCGCGACGGTGCTGCCGACGGCCGAGGAGGTGTTCGAGACGGGCGAGCTGATCGTCAAGGTCAAGGAGCCGCAGGCGGTCGAGCGCGCGCGGTTCCGCGAGGGACAGACGCTCTTCACCTATCTTCACCTGGCGCCAGACCCGGACCAGACCCGCGATCTTCTGGCCAGCGGCGTCACCGCCATCGCCTACGAGACGGTGACCGACCGCGACGGCGGGCTGCCGCTGCTTGCGCCGATGTCCGAGGTCGCCGGCCGGCTCGCGCCGCAGATCGGGGCCTGGACGCTGCAGAAGTCGAACGGCGGGCGCGGCGTGCTGCTCGGCGGCGTGCCCGGGGTCGGACCGGCGAAGGTGGCGGTGATCGGCGGCGGCGTGGTCGGCACCCATGCGGCGCGGATCGCCGCGGGCATGGGCGCGGAGGTGACGGTGCTCGACCTGTCGCTGCCTCGGCTGCGCCATCTCGACGAGGTCTTCGGCGCGGTCTTTCGCACGCGCTACGCCTCGAAGGGCAACACCGAGGAACTGGTGGCGGAGTCGGACATGGTGATCGGCGCGGTGCTGATCCCCGGCGCGGCGGCGCCGAAGCTGGTCAGCCGGGCGCAGCTCTCGACCATGAAACCGGGCGCGGCGATCGTCGACGTGGCGATCGACCAGGGCGGCTGTTTCGAGACCTCGAAGGCGACGACCCACGACGAACCGATCTACGAAGTCGACGGAATCAAGCACTATTGCGTGGCCAACATGCCTGGCGCGGTGGCGCGGACCTCGACCATCGCGCTCGGCAACGCGACGATGCCGTTCATGCTGGCGCTCGCCGACAAGGGCTGGCAGGGGCGTGTTCGGACGACCCGCATCTGCTCGCCGGGCTCAACACCCATGCGGGGCGGTTGACCTATGCGGCGGTCGGCAAGGCGCTCGGGATCGAGGCGGTGGACCCGCGCGCGGCGCTCGCGATGTGATCTGGGCGGGAGTCGGACTTCAGGTCCGGACTGTCGATCAAGTCGCTGTCTGCGGGGTTCTTCTCGATCTGAAGTCCATATGGAACGCCCGTGCGCGACCGCGCGGGACTTCCGTGATCCGGGGATGGATCGGACCGCACGGGAAAGGCCCGGCAACGAGAGGCCGGGACGCGGTTCCATTCCGCTTCGCCGCGCTCCGGCTCTGGCCTGAACAGACCTCGACCGGCCGGGCAGATCGGGACGGAGCGGAACGGATGAGTAGAAACTTCCCGCGAAGGAAGCAAACTTGCCAAGCCACAACATCTCCCACATGATAATGACTGTTCCGGCTGGCGATTTATCCGACGCTTTATAGCTCACCCGAGGCCTCGAATGTCTGACACTGACAAGGTTTTCGCCGGTTCCATCCCCGAATTTTACGACGCATTCATGGTGCCGTTGATCTTTCAGACCTTTGCGGATGATCTCGCCGCGCGCGTTTCGCAAGTCCGGCCGTCTTCGGTGCTCGAAACTGCAGCAGGAAGTGGGGTCGTGCCGCGCTCTCTTGCGAAGCGACTGGGACAGAGGTCTCGCTATGTGATCACCGATCTCAACCAGACGATGCTCGACCATGCGGCGGCCAAACAGCCGAAAGATCCGTCAGTCGAATGGCTTCAGGCCGATGCTCTGGATCTGCCCTTCGAAGCCGACGAATTCGACGTCGTGATCTGCCAATTTGGCGCGATGTTCTTTCCGGACCGCTCGAAGGGTCATGCGGAGGCGCGCCGGGTCCTGAAACCCGGCGGACGCTATTTCTTCAGTGTCTGGGACAGGATCGAAAACAACGAACTGGCTCATGTCGTCACGCAGGCGGTCGGAACGGCGTTTCCGGATGACCCGCCGCTGTTTCTCGCCCGGACGCCGCACGGGTACTTCGACCGCGACCTGATCCGCAGCGACCTCGAGGAATCCGGCTTTTCCGATATCGTGTTCGATCATCTGGAGGCAACAAGCCTTGCACGATCCGCGGACATGGCCGCGAAGGCCTATTGTCAGGGCACACCGCTTCGCAACGAGATCGAGACCCGCGACCCGTCGATGCTCGAGAATCTGACCGACAGGGCCGCGGCGGCGATCGAAGCCCGGTTCGGCCGCGGGCCGATCGCTTCCAGATTATCCGCGCTTGTCGTCACCGCCACCAAATGAGGGAGGTTTCCCGTGCAACGGGCCGATGGCTCACCCGAAGCCAAGCCGATGGCGCGATCCTCAGGCAGAGATTTCACGAACCCCGAGCAGCGTCTTCCTGATGTCGCCATCGGTCTCGAAACTCAGCCCCAGCAGGTAGATGGCAAGCAACAACAAGCAGCCGAAGGCCGCCAGCGGCCCAAGCGCCATGCCCTTGCCTGAGAACCCGTTCCGCCACACCGTCCATATCCCGGACAGGAGCAGAAACCCGAAGGAATCGAGGTTGAACTGACCCGGCCACCCCATCGCAAGCATGTCGCCGAAGGAGATCGGCGAGGTGAAAGCGATCAGGATGACCAGAAAGACAGCCAGGGAACTCCGAAGAGAGCCCTTTGAGTCTACCTCCGATCGACACGCGAGGTTTCGCCACGCAACGGCCAAACCATCCTCTGACAATGGACCCGCAGCATGATCAGCTATGTCACCGTCGGCGCCGACGACATCCCGCGCGCGAAGCGGTTCTACTCGGCGTTCCTGCCTGCTCTCGGATACGAGCTGAAGGAAGGTCCGGAGGGCCTGAGCTACGCGCTCCCCGAGCGTCCGGGCCAGCCTGCCGTTTCGCCCGAGTTCTACGTCAAACCGCCCTTCGACGGACTCCCGGCATCGGCCGGCAACGGCGCGATGACCGCGTTCTAGGCTGGAAGCCAGCGGGAGGTCCGCGACCTTCATTCAGCCGCCCTCGCAGCCAGCGGCCGGGACGACGGCCAGCCGGGCTTTCGCGACGCTTACGGCGCTCATTTCTACGTGGGCTATCTTCGTGACCCCCAAGGCAACAAGATCGCGCTGTTTTCCAACAATCCAGACGAACCCGGACGAGGCGGGTAAGAGCCGCCATTCGCGCACAACTGTTGAAGGCCCGCTTCGTCCGCTCGCCAGCCCTCCATGCGAGGTCCGGCGAATGTCGGAACCGGGGAGAAGACTGCGGGTGAAACAGAAGACATGGCGCGCGATGCCGTGGTCGATCCCGCGATCTGTCGTCGCCAAGGGTGTAGCGCATTGCGATCGGCCTCAGGCCACGAGATAGCCGCCGTCGACGACCAGCACCGTTCCGGTGACGAAGCCGGCCATCGGCGAGGCGAGGAACAGGACCGCGGCGGCGACCTCGGCGGGGCTGCCCCAGCGGCGCAGCGGCGTGCGCGCGAGGATCGGGTCGTTGCGCGCGGGATCGGCCTGCAGCGCCCTGGTGAGCGGCGTGTCGATCCAGCCCGGCGCCACCGCGTTCACCCGGATCCCGTCGTCGGCGTAGGCGATGGCCAGCGACTTGGTCATCTGCGCGACCCCGCCCTTGGACGCGGCGTAGCCCGGCACCAGCCCGCCGCCGAAGAAGGACAGCATCGAGGCGGTGTTCACGATCGCGCCGCGCGAGACGGCGAGCAGCGGGCGCGCCGCCGCGCAGACCCGCATCGAGCCGGTCAGGTTGACGTCGACCACATCGGCGAAGACCTCGGGGCGCAACTCGTCGCCGCGGCGGATGACCCCGGCGCAGTTGACCACCACGTCGAGCCGGTCGAAGCCTGCGATCAGGGCCGCGACCGCATCCGCGTCGCGCACGTCGAGACGCCGCGCCCGCGCCCCGGGCAGCGCCTCGGCGGCGGCGGCGATCTCGTCCGCGCCGACGCCAGTGGCGGTGACCCGGGCACCCTCGGCGAGGAAGGCGCGCGCGACGCCCGCGCCGATCCCCGAGGTGCCGCCGGTGACGAGCACCGCCGCGTCATGGAAGCAGTCGACCGGCCAGACGCTCATCGGCTCAACGGATGAACTGGTCGGTGAAGTCGGCGCCGAGGCCGACCGCGGCGTAGTGCTTGCGGCACATTTCTATCTTGGTGAAGACATCCTCGTAACCCAAGGGTTTTCCATATGGATCGACGTAATACATGATCCCGTTGACCTGGAAGTAGGTGATCATCTCCTCGACGTCGTCGGGCACGACGAGGGTGTGCGTCTCGCCGGGCGGCTCGAAGACGTAGGAGCCCTCCTCGGCCACCCAGTCGTGCTCGAGATAATGCCAGCGGCCCTTGAGCACGAGGCCGTGCACCGCCTGCGGATGGCGGTGGCGCGAGAGCACCCCGGCCTTGCGGACCCGCAGGAGGTTCATCCAGTAGCCCTGGCTGCGGTTCAGGCAGAGCGGCCGGAACGAGACGTTCTCGGCCTGCGGCACCCAGACGCGCTCGTCGTCGGGAACCGCCTTCGGCACAACGATCTCGGCGAGCGCGTCGGCGGGAAACGGCAGCTGATAGGGGGTGCGCGGGTCGACGTCCTCGGCTTCCAGCGGCATGGCGGCTCCTTTCCGGGTCGCGGACGGCCGTCGCGGACCGCCGCCCCGATGCCTACCCCAGCGGCGCGGTCCGCGCCAGCGCGCGAAGGCCGTGGCGCCGGGCGGCGTGGGGGCCGTGGGCGGTCGCCCGCCGCATGGGCGCGGGGCGGGTGACGGTGGCGTGGGGTCGGGCTAGGGTCGCGCACCAATCGGCCGGGGAGGGCGATACGTGGCGACGACGGCGGTGGTGACCGGAGGGGCGAGCGGAATCGGCGAGGCCTGCGCACGGCGCTTCGCCCGCGACAGTGCGACGGTGTGGATCCTCGACGCGGACGCCGACCGCGCCGCGGAGGTCGCCGAGGACATCACCGATGGCGGCGGCGCGGCGCGGTTCGCGGGCGTCGACGTGCGCGACGAGATCGGGCTCGAGGACTGCGCCAGGCGGATCTGCGCCGCGGACGGGCCGCCGGACGCGCTTGTCACGTCTGCGGGCGTGCTCGAGGGCGTGTCGAGCGTGCTCGACGCCGACCTGGAGGTTCACGACGGGGTCTGGGCGGTGAACTACCGCGGCACCCTGCTCGCCTGCCGGGCCTTCGGGCGGCCGATGCGCGCGGCGGGCCGGGGCGCGATCGTCACGCTGGGCTCGGTCAACTCGTTCACGGCGCTGCCCCTGCCCGCCTATTGCCCGAGCAAGACCGCAATCCTGCGCCTGACCGAGATGCTCGCGGTCGAGCTTGGCCGCCACGGGGTGCGGGTCAACGGCGTGGCGCCGACCTACGTGGTCACGCCCGCGATGCAGGCGCGCATCGATGCGGGTGAGCGCGACCCGGCGCGCATGCGCGCGGCTGGCGCGCTCGACCTGCTGGTGCGCCCCGAGCACGTGGCCGACGTGGTGGCGTTCTTGTGCTCGAACGCGGCAGCGGCGATCACCGGGGTGATGATGCCCGTCGATGCGGGCTTCGGCGCGGCGGCGAGCTACAAGGGCTTCGCGGGCGGCGTGCCTTGGGATGCGTGAGCCCGACGGCGCTGCGACCGCGCGGCCGTTCGTCCACCACATCCCCTTGTGCCCGTTCTCGCAGCGCATCGAGATCCTCCTGGCGCTAAAGGGGCGGCCCGAGGCGGCGCGCTTCGCGGTCGTCGACGTCACCCGTCCGCGCGATGCGCGGCTGCTGGAGCTCGGCCGCGGATCGACGGTGCCGCCGATCCTCGAGACCGGGCGCGGGGTGTTGCGCGAGAGCCTGGTGATCCTAGCTGTTTCGAGGAGAGCGTCAGGCGCGGGCGCGGCCTGCGACCCGCTTGAAATCAGACCCGGCGCTCGTTAGGCCTCGCGCGGGACCGGGAGCACGCGACATGACACCTGCATCGGAGCTGCGCGAGAAGTACCTGACCGCCATCGCAGCCGCGGGCGACGAGGGCGCGCTGGAGGAGATCCGCGTCGCCGCGCTCGGCAAGAAGGGTGAGGTCTCGGGCCTGATGCGCGGGCTGGGCGCGATGTCGCCGGAGGAGCGCCAGACCGCCGGGCCGGCGCTGAATGCGCTCAAGGACGCGCTCAACGGCGCGATCGCGGAGGCGCGCGCCCGGCTGGCGGACGCGGCCCTCGACGCCCGGCTCGCCGGGGAGACCATGGACGTCACGCTGCCGGGCCGGCCGGCGGCGCAGGGCACGATCCACCCCGTGAGCCAGGTGACCGAGGAGATCGTGGCGATCTTCGCCGATCTGGGCTTTGCGGTGGCCGAGGGGCCGCAGATCGAGACCGACTGGCACAACTTCGACGCGCTCAACATCCCCAGCCACCATCCGGCGCGCGCGGAGATGGACACGTTCTACATGGCGCGGAGCTCGGGCGACAACAGGCCGCCGCATGTGCTTCGGACCCACACCTCGCCGGTGCAGATCCGGCACATGCTGGAGAACGGCGCGCCCTGCCGGATCATCGCGCCCGGACGGGTCTATCGCGCCGATTACGACCAGACGCACACGCCGATGTTCCACCAGGTCGAGGGGCTGGCGATCGACCGCGACATCTCGATGGCGAACCTCAAGTGGGTCCTCGAGGAGTTCGCGGCGGCCTTCTTCGAGGTCGAGGGGGTCGAGCTGCGGTTCCGCGCCTCGCATTTCCCGTTCACCGAGCCGTCGGCGGAGGTCGACATCCGCTGTTCCTGGGAGGGCGGCCAGCTGCGGATCGGCGAGGGCGACGACTGGCTGGAGATCCTCGGATCGGGCATGGTGCATCCCGACGTGCTGCGGGCCTCGACCGTGGACCCGGAGGAATGGCAGGGCTTCGCGTTCGGGATCGGCATCGACCGGCTGGCGATGCTGAAATACGGCGTGCCCGACCTGCGGGCATTCTTCGACAGCGACCTGCGCTGGCTGCGCCACTACGGTTTCGCGCCGCTCCGGACGCCGACGCTGCGGGGCGGGTTGAGCGGCTGAGGCCGCGCCACACGGGGCGATTTCCGTGGAAGTCCGGCGGGACGGTGCGCTAAGAAGGCCTCTGTCCGCTGCGGCGGTCCGACAGGAAGGCGTCGCGTATGTGCTGGAGTGGCGAGGCCTCATTCGCGCTTGCGACCGTCGGGTTCGCGACGACAGCCTACACGGCCTACAAGGGCGAGAGCCCGCTGCTCTGGGGGCCGCTGGGCTATTTCTCGGCGATGGAACTCCTGCAGGCATTCACCTATTCGGTGATCGACCAGTGTGCGCTGCCGTCGAACCAGGTCGCGACGATGCTGGGCTATCTGCACATCGCCTTCCAGCCGTTCTTCGGGGCGATGCTGGCGCTATATTTCGTGCCCGAGCGGGTGCGGCGCGTGGCGATGCCCTGGGCGATGACGGTCGCGGGGCTCTCGGCGGCGTTCATGTTCTTCCAGCTCTATCCGTTCGACTGGGCCGGAACCTGCCGGCCGGGGCGACCGCTCTGCGGGCCGGAGTTGTGCTCGGTGTCGGGCAACTGGCACATCGCATGGGACGTGCCGCTGAACGCCCTCGGCGAGGTCAACGCCGACTGGGTCTTCGCCAATCCCCTGCTAAAGGTTACGCTGGGCACCGGCTTTGTCGGCTACATGATCGCGATGTTCCTGGTGCCGCTGATCTTCGGATCGTGGCGCGTGGTGCTCTATCACATCGCCATGGGACCGATGCTGGCCATGGCGCTCACCGACAATCCCAACGAGATTCCCGCGGTGTGGTGCCTGCTGTCGATCGCGTTCCTGCTGATCGTGGTGAAGACGCCGGTGCGACGCTACATGCACGTCCGCTCGTGGCCGCTCTGGCCGCTGATGGGGATCCGCGAACCGGCGCTCCCGGTCGGGGCCGCGGCGCCGCCGTCGGGCGGACGCCTAGGGGCTCCTTGACCCGCCGGAACGGCGCGCCCATGCTCGCGCCGCCATGAGGGGCACGGGGGGCCGCGGGCATGACCAGTAAGCAGGAGATCCTCGCCGAGGCGATCCGCTCCGGCGCAGTCGACGATACGCTAACGGCGATCGGGGTGATGGACTTCGACGGGCTCGACGCGACGGTGGCGCGCCTGATCGCCGCGTTTCCCGACAACTTCCGCCATACCTTCGCGGTCAAGGCGAACGCGCTGCAGAGCGTCCTCGAAGTGCTGGCGGCGGCGGGGATCGGCGCGGAGGTGGCGAGCCCGGGCGAGCTGGCGCTGGCGAAGGCCGCGGGTTTCACCAGCGACCAGATCATCTTCGATTCGCCCGCCAAGACCCGCGCGGACCTGCGGACATGTCTGGCGGCCGGGATCTCGTTCAACCTCGACAATCTCCAGGAGCTGGCGCGCGTCGACGCGCTGGTCGCGGAGTTCCCCGAGAGCCCCGCGATCATCGGCTTCCGGGTCAATCCGCAGATCGGCTCGGGCGCGATCAGCTCGACGAGCACCGCGACGGCGACCTCGAAGTTCGGCTACGCGCTCGCCGACGGCGACAACCGCGCGCAGCTGCGCGCGCTCTACGCCGAGCGGCCCTGGCTCACCTCGATCCACACCCACA
Source organism: uncultured Alphaproteobacteria bacterium (assembly GCA_963836255.1). Taxonomy (GTDB): domain Bacteria; phylum Pseudomonadota; class Alphaproteobacteria; order Rhodobacterales; family Rhodobacteraceae; genus Amaricoccus. The sequence goes on along the minus strand of CAWIIL010000002.1, from coordinate 371,200 downwards.
CCGGCTCGCAGGGCTGCCCGCTCGATCTGATGGCGCAGGGAATCGAGGTGGTGCTGGGCTTCGCCGAGGAGGTCAACGCCGCGGCGGGCCGGCCGCAGATCACCCGCATCGACATCGGCGGCGGGCTGCCGGTCAACTTCGCCTCCGACGAGGTGAAGCCGACCTTCGCGGACTACGCCGAGGTGCTGCGCGCCCGCGCGCCGGCGCTGTTCACCGACCGCTACCAGGTCAAGACCGAGTTCGGCCGCGCGATCGCGGCCAAGAACGGCTTCATCGTCACTCGGGTGGAATACACCAAGGAGAGCGGCGGGCGCTTCATCGCCACCACCCACGCCGGCGCGCAGATCATCACGCGCACGGCGTTCCTGCCGAACGCCTGGCCGATCCGGGTCGAGGGCTTCATGCCCGACGGGACGCCGCGCGGGGCCGACGTGGTGCAGACCGACGTGGCGGGGCCCTGCTGCTTCGCCGCCGACCTTGTCGCCAAGGACATCCCCCTGCCCCGGCTGGAGCCGGACGACTACGTGCTGATCCACGACACCGGCGCCTACTACTTCTCCAACCACTTCGACTACAACAGCCTGCCGCGGGTGGCGGTGCACGCCGCGCGCAGCAACGGCGCGGGGATAGCACTCCACCAGATCCGCCGCGCCGAGACGCTCGACGACGTCGTGCGCAACATGAGCTGAGGCGACGCGCCGCAGTGACCGGGCCTTACGGTGACGGGCGCGGCCTGCAGGTGCTCTTCGCGATCCCCGCCTACCACCCCAACCACGACGGCATGGTCACCGGGATGATCGAGGCCGGGCACCGGGTCGACTTCATCCTGCGCCGCGACGACGCCCGCGCCGCGCCGCCCGCGGGCGCACACGTCACCGAGATCCCTGCGCCCGCGCGGGGCAGGATCCCGCCCGTGCGGGCGTTCTGGCGGGCGATCGGAGAGCGCCGGCCGGACGTTGTGGTGGCGCGCAACCCAACCAACTACAGCCACGGCCTGTTTCTGACCTGCCAGGCGCGGCGCGTGCCCTTCCTGCTCTACGTCCAGTACCAGGAGGGGTGCGAGGCGCTGATCCCGCCACGGCCGACGCTGCTCAGGCTCGGGCTCTGGCCGCGGCATACGCTCAACACCGTCGCCAGGGACCCGGACCCGCCGCCGGGCAAGACCTGCGACTTCGTGCCCTTCGCGGTGGAGACGCGCGGGCTGGCGCAGCGGGTCCACAAGGCGGGCGCGCCGATGTCGGTGCTTGCGGTTGGCAAGCTCGACCAGCCGCGCAAGAACCTCGCGGAGGTTGTGCGCCATCTCGCGCCGATGCTGCGCGACGGGGCGATCACGCTGACGCTTCTGGGGCGGCGCGACGACGACCCCGGCCCCGCGTTCGCCGCACTCCAAGCCGAAATCGACGCGCAGGGCGTTGCGGCGTCGGTGCGGCTGCGCGAGAACCTCAGCCATGCCGAGAGCCTCGCGGAGTATCCGCGCCACGACCTGATGCTGCTCGCCAGTTCGCGCGAGCGCGCCTCGATCGCGCCTGCCGAGGCGCTGGCCTGCGGGGTTCCCGCACTCTGCGGGTCGGACAACGGCACGAACTATTTCGTGGTTCCCGGCGAGACCGGCGAGATCTTTGGCGACCGCGACTTCGCGGCGATGGCCGACCGGGTGCGCGCCTTCGCCGAGGACCCCGAGGCGCGGGCGCGCATGGGCGCTGCGGGGCGGCGGCTGATCGAGCGGGAGTATTCACCCGCGCGCTTCGCGGAGCGCTTCGAGGCGGTGCTCGCGCGGCGCTTCGGCCTCGCCCGGCAGGGCGCCGCCTGAGCACGCCCGCGACCCTTCCCAAGCCCGGGCCGATGGCCTAAACCCTCGCGCGACCGACACCCGGGGGCCGTCATGAAATTCACCCTGTCCTGGCTCAGGGACCATCTCGACACGGGCGCGACGCTCGACGAGATCGTCTTCGCGCTGAGCGACCTCGGCCTCGAGGTAGAGACCGTCGCCGACGCGGCTGCGCCGTTGCGGGCGTTCACGGTCGGCGAGGTGCTGGAGGCGCATCCGCATCCGGAAGCCGACAAGCTCCGGGTGTGCCGGGTGCTGACCGAGGCGGGCGAGAAGCAGATCGTCTGCGGCGCGCCCAACGCAAGGGCGGGCATCAAGGTGGTGGTGGCCAAACCCGGCGACTACATTCCCGGCATCGACGCCACCATCAGCGTCGGCCGCATCCGCGGCGTCGAGAGCCACGGCATGATGCTGAGCGAGCGCGAGATGCTGATTTCCGACGCCCACGACGGCATCGTGGAGCTTGCGGCGGACGCCGAGGTGGGCGCGCGCTACGTTGACCTGCACCCGGGCGATCCGGTGATCGAGATCGCGGTGACGCCGAACCGGCCCGACGCGCTCGGGGTCGCCGGAATCGCCCGCGACCTGGCCGCGCGCGGGCTCGGACGGCTGATCTCCCCGGCGATCGCGCCGGTTCCCGGCGGTTTTCCCTGTCCGATCGGGATCCATCTGGCGCCGGACGTGGCGCAGGAGGCCTGCCCGCTCTTCGTGGGGCGGGTGATCCGGGGCGTGACCAGCGGCCCGTCGCCGCAATGGCTCCAGGACCGGCTGCGCGCGATCGGGCTGCGACCGATCTCTGCGCTGGTGGACATCACCAACTTCGTCACCTTCGACCGGGCGCGGCCGCTGCATGTCTTCGACGCCGACAAGATCCGCACCGCCATCACCGTGCGCCTCGCCCGGCCCGGCGAGAGCCTGGTGGCGCTCGACGACAGGACCTACCGCTTCGACGGCAGCGAGACGCTGGTCTGCGACGCCGAGGGTCCCGAGAGCATCGGCGGTATCATGGGCGGGCTGCGGACCGGCTGCACCGAGGCGACGACGAACGTGTTCGTCGAGGCGGCGTGGTTCGACCCGGTCCGCACCGCCCACACCGGGCGCAGGCTCCGGATCAACTCAGACGCGCGCTACCGCTTCGAGCGCGGGGTCGACCCGGCCTCGGCCCCGGACGGGGTCGAGCTCGCCACGCGGCTCATCCTCGAGTTCTGCGGCGGGGAGGCGTCGGACCCGATGCGCGCCGGCGCCATTCCCGACACGCGGCGCAGCTACGGGCTCGATCCGAGCCGGCTGGTGGCGCTGGTCGGCATGGAGATCGCACCCGCCGAGCAGGCGCGCATCCTGCGCGACCTCGGCTTCTCGGTCGCGGAGGCGCCGGGTGGGGGATTTGCGGTCGAACCGCCGAGCTGGCGGCCCGACGTGCGCGGCGAGGCCGACTTGGTCGAGGAGATTGCGCGCATCGCCTCGCTCACCCGGCTTCAGGGGCGGCCGCTGCCCCGGCCCGCCGGGGCGGCGCGGCCGGTGCTGACGCCGATGCAGAAGCGCGAGGGCGCGATCCGGCGCCGGATCGCCGCGCTCGGCTACGACGAATGCGTGAGCTACAGCTTCATCGACGCGCCCAGCGCGGCGCTCTTTGGTGGCGGCGACGAGGCGACCCGGCTTGAGAACCCGATCAGCTCGGAGATGAGCCACATGCGCCCCGATCTGCTGCCTGGGCTGCTGCAGGCGGCGGCGCGCAACCAGGCGCGCGGGTTCGCCGATCTCGCGCTCTTCGAGATCGGTCCGGTGTTTCACGGGGGCGAGCCGGGCGAGCAGGCGCTGATGGCGGCGGGGCTCAGGGTCGGGCACACCGGACCGCGCGACCCTCACGGGGCTCGGCGCCCGGTCGATCTCTACAACGCGCGCGCCGACGCGGAGGCCGCGCTCACGGCGATCGGCGCGCCGGATCGCGCGGCGGTGGCGCGGGGCGGGCCCGACTGGTGGCATCCGGGCCGCAGCGGGCGGATCCGTCTGGGGCCCAAGACCGTGCTCGCGGAATTCGGCGAGGTGCATCCGCGGGTGCTCGACCGGCTCGACGTGCGCGGCCCGGCGGTCGCCTTCACGGTATTCCTCGAGGCGCTGCCCTTCGGCCGCGACCGCGGGACCACAAGGCCGGCGCTGGTGGCGCACGACCTTCAGGCGGTCGAGCGGGACTTCGCCTTCGTGCTCGACCGCGACGTCGAGGCGGCGGCGGTGCTGCACGCGGCGCGGGCGGCGAAGGATCCGCTGATCGAGAGCGTCTCGGTCTTCGACGTGTTCGACGGGCCCAAGGCCGAGGCGCAGATGGGTCGCGGCCGGAAGTCGATGGCGATCGCGGTGCGGCTCCAGCCGACGCGCGCGACGCTGACGGAGGCGGAGATCGAGGCGGTCTCGGCCAAGATCGTCGCGTCCGTCGAGAAGGCGACCGGCGGCGCGCTCAGAAGCTGAAAGGAAGCGACATGCATCTCTCGGTCTATCTTTCGGGTGAAATCCACACCGACTGGCGCGAGGCGATCTCGGAGGGAGCGGCGGACGCCGGCCTCGACGTGGCGTTCAGCGGACCGGTCACCGACCACGCCGCCTCCGACGATTGCGGCGCGACGATCCTCGGCGCCGAGGACGACAAGTTCTGGCACGACCACAAGGGCGCCAAGCTCAACGCGATCCGCACCCGCATCGGCCTCGAGGACGCCGACGTGGTGGTCGTTCGCTTCGGCGAGCAGTACCGCCAATGGAACGCCGCCTTCGACGCCGGCTACGCCGCCGCGCTCGGCAAGGCGCTGATCGTTATGCACGGACCCGAGCACGCCCATGCGCTCAAGGAGGTCGACGCGGCGGCGCTGGCCGTCGCCGAGACGCCGGAGCAGGTGGTCGCGATCCTCGGCTACGTGCAGACCGGGCGGCTGCCCGGAAACTGAACAACCACAACCCAAGGGGAGAAAATATGCTCAAGGAATTCCGGGACTTCATCGCCCGCGGCAACGTCATGGACATGGCGGTCGGCATCATCATGGGTGCTGCGTTCACCGCGATCGTGACCTCGATGGTCGACGACCTGGTCAATCCGATCATCGGCTTCTTCATCGGCGGCATCGACTTCTCGGACATGGTCCTGAGGTTCGGCGAAGGCGAAGGCGCCGCGGCGGTCCGCTACGGGGCCTTCATCAACGCGGTGATCAAGTTCGTGATCGTCGCCTGGGTGGTGTTCCTGCTCGTCAAGGCTGTCAACCGCGTGAAGGAGGCCGCGATGGCCGAGATCGAGGGGCCGAAGGAGGAAGAACCGGAGGCGCCGAGTTCCGAACAGCTCCTGGCCGAGATTCGGGACCTGATGAAGGACCAGGCCCAGCGAACATGACCAGCGCGGAGGCCGCCGCCGAACGGCGGCGTCGGCGCATCGCGCCGACGCGATGCCCGGGACCCTGACCGATCACCTGATGTCGGTCCAGGCCGCGCGGTCGATCTTGAGATCGGCGTAGTCGTCGGGGTTGAGCACCGGGTGCTCGACGCCGGCGCGGAGTTGGCCGCGATAGTCGTCGAGAAGCCGCAGCCCGGTCGGGAACAGCATCGCCAGCGCGAGCAGGTTCACCACCGCGAGAACGCCCATCATCGGGTCGGAGAAGAAGAACACCGCCGTCGCGCCGGGCGCGGTGGCGCCCAAGAACACCAGCCCCATGATCAGCACGCGCAGGATCACGATCGCCATGGGGTTCTCGGTCATCACCGTCAACGCGTTCTCGCCGAGGTAGTAGTTGTAGATGATCGAACTGAAGGCGAAGAGGAGGATCGCGGCGGTGAGGAAGTACTGCGTCCAGCCGCCGAGCTGGCTGGCCAGCGACTGCTGGGTGAGCACCACGCCGTCGATCCCTTCCGCGCCCGGGACGTAGACGTCGCTGAGCAGGATCATAAAGGCGGTGCACGAGCAGATGATGATGGTGTCGATGAAGACAGAGAGCGACTGGACGACGCCCTGGCTGACCGGGTGGCGCACGTAAGCGACGGCGGCGACGTTCGGGGCCGAGCCGAGCCCGGCCTCGTTGGAGAAGAGCCCGCGGCGCAGGCCCTGCGCGATCGCCGCGCCCATGCCGCCACCCACCGCCTCCTCGAAGCCGAAGGCGTTGCTGACGATGTCCCAGAGCACGCCCGGCAGTGAGGTGATGTTGAGCAGGATCACCAAGAGGGCCAGGCCGATGTAGATGAGCGCCATGATCGGGATGATGACGTCGGCGGCTTTGGCGATGCGCTTGATGCCGCCGAAGACGATAAGCCCCGTCGCCGCCGCGAGGATCGCGCCGGTCCACATGCGGTCGATGCCGAGGCTCTCCTGGGCGGCACCGGCGACGGTGTTGCCCTGGAAGGCGTTGAAGCCGAACGCGAATGCCGCGATCAGGCAGACCGCGTAGACGATCGCCAGCCAGCGGAAGTGCTCGCCAAGGCCGAAAATGATGTAGCGGGCCGGTCCGCCGCGGAAGGTGCCGTCGGGTTCGGCCCGCTTGTAGAGCTGGGCGAGCGAGCATTCGAACAGGCTGGTCGCCATGCCCATGAGCGCCACCGCCCACATCCAGAACACCGCCCCCGGCCCGCCCAGGGTGATCGCCACCGCGACGCCGGCGATGTTGCCGCCGCCGACGCGCCCGCCGACGGAGACAAGCAGCGCCTCGCGCGAACTGACGTGGCCCTCGCTGTGCAGCGAGGGATCGGGAAAGAGCACGCGCCACATGCGACCGAAGAACTCGATCTGCACGAAGCGCGACATCACGGTGAAGAAGACCCCGAGCACCACGAGGAACGGGATCAGCGCCCAGCCCCAGGTCAGATCGTTGATGAGCCCGAAGAAGTTTTCCAAGTAGAGCATTTTTTGTCCCCCGCTGGCGTTGTCTGGAGGCGGGGCCCTGGGGCCGCGCCCGCGCGCCGGTGCTGGCACGACAGCACGTTTGTGACGTTTTTGCGAGAATAATCGCGGCGCGACCTGCGCGGTCGCGGATCCCGGCGTCGCCCGCGCTCAGAGGATGAGCAGGGTCACCAGCGCAAAGTAGATCGACAGGCTGGCCGCGTCCTGCACGATCGTGCAGATCGGGCCGCTGCCGAGCGCGGGATCGAAACCCATGCGCTTAAACGTCCAGGGCAGCGCGAAGCCGACGATGGCCGAGATCGCGCCGCCCCCGAGCACGGCCAGCCCGACCGCGAAAGCCAGGGCGCCATCGCGGAAGGCGAGCAGGACCCCGAGCGCAGAGATGGCCCCGAGCGCCAGGCCGATGGCGAGCCCGATGATCATCTCGTCGTGCAGGAGGGTGCGGATCGGCACGTCCTGGGTGGAGAGCCCGCGCACCGACACCGAGACCGCCTGGCTGCCGATGGCGCCGGCGATGTAGACCAGCGCCGGCACGAAGAACGCCACCGCGACGTTGGCGGCGAGCGCGTGCTCGAAGCTGACCATCACCAGGGTGATCACCGTCGAGGCGGCGAGCCCGACCACCAGCCAGGGCAGGCGCCGCGCGAAACGGTCGCGCAGCGGCGCGTCGAGCGCGGCGTCGGGGCCCTCCTCGTGCGGGGTGATGCCGGCGATGCGCTGCAGGTCCTCCATGTGCTCGTCGCGCAGGATGCGCAACAGCGCTTCGGGCGGCACAGCGCCGATCAGCAGGCCGGCGTCGTCGACCACCGGCACCGCGATCATGTTGAGCCGCATCCCAAGCGCGGCGATCTCCTCCTGATCGTCGCCAGGTCGCACCGCCGCGTGCTCGGCTTCCATGATCTCGCCGATCGGCCGGCCATCGCCGGCGAAAAGATCGTTGATCCGCACCAGGCCTACCAGCCGCCCGTCGCCGTCGGTCACGAACACGGTGTCGGCGCAGTCGTACGCACCGCCGATCAGCGCAGCGATGACCTCCGCCACCGGCGTGTCGGCAAGCGCGCGGGGAATGCGCGAGACCATGCGCGCCCCGGCGGTCTCGCGCGGGTGCGCGGGCCCGGGATCGCTCAGCATGATGTGGCGGCGGTGGAGCCTTGCCGGGCTGCAGCGCTCAGAACGTGGCGGGCGGTTCGCTTCATGGTCCCTTATGCGGATCTGCGGCGGCCTTCCGCAAGTCCGCTGACCGCGGGCGCCGACGGTCCGCTTGGCCGGCGGGCGAGGATTATCGGGCGAGAACCGGCGCCACAACCGGCTTTAGGACAGCGAACTGCTGCGATAACCTGTGACTCCGCGGCGCATGCCCGCGCCGTCCGCGATGTCGAGGATCGGAATCGGAGAACCCCGGAGAGATGAACAGTTACAAGTCGATAGCGGCGGCTGCGCTGATGCTGGCGGCGAGCGGGACGGTCGCGACGGCCAATCCGGATCAGCCAGCCATTGATACATGCATCGACGCCCTCATGGCCTCGGGCAAGGCCGGCGCCGCCGGCGGAACCGTGCTGGGCTCGAGATTTTCGCAAGCGGGGACCGAGGTGCTTCTGGAGGACGGGAGCGGCCTCGTCTGGCGCTGCATCGCCTATTCTGACGGCTCGGTGGGCGTGCTCGAGGAGGCGAGCGCGGACGCGGCGGAAGCGGCGCGTTCGGCGCCGACCGCTTCGGATGCGCAGGAGGCGGTCCGCTTCGATGCGGGCGCGACCAGCGCCGTGCTCACCCGGTCGCTCGGGCCGGGCGATGCGTCCCAGTACGTTCTGGGGGCGCGCGAGGGGCAGTTCCTCCGGGTCCGCGTCACGCCACATTCCGGAGAGATGTATTATCTGATCCGCAACCCGGACGACTCGCTGCTGCTCGACGGCATGGGCACGGAGACCGAGTACTATGGACAGCTGTGGCAGTCTGGCGATCACGTGGTCGAGGTGGTCAACCAGACCTCCGAGAACGTGACCTACGACGTCTCCTTCGCGATCGAGTGAGCCGAGCCCGCCCGGCTCCGGCGTGTCGGTTCCACCGTCGGGTCAGGGAACACTCAGTCGTCGTCGCGGGGTGCCCGCAGTTTCCACGCGTACCACAGGAAGATGGCCGCTCCGATCAGTCCCAGCCAGGCAAGGATGGGAACGCCGAGAAGGGTCTGCGCGTCATAGGCAATCAGGGTCATGGTGAAGGAGGCGACGCCCCCTTTTGCGAGAATGGCCGTCTAGAGACGGCGGCCGTGCGAAGCCTGACCGCCGGGGCGCCCGGGAATTGGCGCGGTGGGCCGACCGTCGCTCCGGTCAGCCGAAGACGGCGAAGCCCTGGTCGATGCGCGCGAGGATGGCGTAGACTATGAGCGCGAGCATCACGCAGAGCACAGCACCGCCGCAGACAAGGTGGACGAGCAGCGCCTCGGCATGCTGCGACAGGTCCTTTGGCCCAGCCCGGGCCTGGCTTGCAATGGCGGCGACGTGCCTCCGGATGCCGAACGCGAGCCAGCCCGTTGCCACAAAGATGCCGCTGCAACACAGGCTGACGGCGAGAAACCGGGGGGACTGCGGCGCGCGGTCGGCGATGAAAAGGCTCGCAGTGATCAGGATCGCTGCGGCGACGCAGAGGATCGCCGCCAGCAGAAACAGGAACCTGAAGGCCTGAAGCATGGTTCTGCGACTACCGCACTACGGGCGCTGCGCGTCCGGCCACGGGATCGTGGCCGAAGCCCCGGGCCCATCCGCCGGTCGGGGGGGCCGTCAGAATGCGCGCGCGGGGCCTTGCTTGCGCAAGCCGCCGCTCGGCTCAGAGCGCAGCCTTCGCCTGATCGACGATCGCGTTGAAGGCCGCGGGCTCGTGGACGGCGAGGTCGGCGAGCACCTTGCGGTCCACCTCGATCCCCGCGACACCGAGGCCGTTGATGAAACGCGAATAGGTCATGTCAGCGTCATAGGCGCGGACGCCGGCGTTGATGCGCTGGATCCAGAGCGCGCGGAAGTTGCGCTTGCGCACCTTGCGGTCACGCGTAGCGTACTGCATCGCCTTGTCGACCGCCTGCTTGGCGGTGCGGAAATTGGTGCTGCGCGCGCCGTAGTAGCCCTTGGCGGCCTTGACGATCTTGCGGTGACGGGCGTGGGTCTTCACGCCTCCCTTGAACTCGTGACATCTCGCGGCTCTCCTCAGCGGTCGTATGGCATGTAGGACTTGATGATCTTCGCGTCCGCATCCGAGAGCACGGTGGTTCCGCGCGCCTGACGGATGAACTTGGTGGATCGCTTGATCATGCCGTGCCGCTTGCCGGCCTGTGCTGCGAGCACCTTGCCGGTGGCCGTCACCTTGAAGCGCTTCTTGGCGCTCGACTTGGTCTTCATCTTGGGCATTTCCAGCTCCTGGTCGGATGTGGTTTGGACGCGCCTCGGCAGCCCTTTTGGCCGGACCCGTCGGGATTGCGGCTTATAGGCGGGCGCCGGGCGCCGGTCAAGCGGCCGCAGTCCGGGCGGAGCTGCGGTCAATCCCGGCGGATGGCGCGGAGCCTCAGTCCTCGGCGCCGGCGGCGAAGATCTTGCGTTCGTCGCAGGGGGCGACGCGCAGGATGTTGGTGGAGCCCGGCTGCCCGAAGGGAATGCCGGCGACCACGACCACCATGTCGTCGGAGCCGGCGAAGCCGTGCTCGCGGGCGGCGCGGGTGGCGCTGACCACCGCCATCTTGAATTGGTCGACGTCATCGGTGACGACGCAGTGCAGCCCCCAGGACAGCGCCAGCCGCCGGGCGGAGCGCACGAGCGGCGTCAGCGCGATGATCGGCACGCGCGGCCGCTCGCGGGCGGCGAGCAGCGCGGTGGTTCCCGAATGCGAGAAGCAGCAGATCGCCTTGACGTCGGTGGTCTCGGCGACCTCGCGGGCGGCGACGGTGATCGCATCGGAGACGCGCTGCCGCGACGGGGTCCGCGACGCCTCGATGACCTGGCGATAGATGTCGTCGCTCTCCACCGAGACCGCAACGTCGTTCATCGCGGTGACCGCCTCGATGGGATAGTCGCCGGCCGCGGATTCCGCCGAGAGCATGACTGCGTCGGCACCCTCGTAGATCGCGCCGGCGACGTCGGAGACCTCTGCGCGGGTGGGCACCGGCGAGGTGATCATGCTCTCCATCATCTGGGTCGCGACGATCACCGGCTTGCCGACCCGGCGGCAGGCGCGCACCAGCCGCTTCTGGATCGGCGGAAGGCTCTGGACGGGCAACTCGACGCCGAGATCGCCCCGGGCGACCATGATGCCGTCGGAGGCGTCGAGGATCTCCGCAAAGGCCTTGACCCCGGCGGGCTTCTCGATCTTGGAGAGGATCGCCGCGCGGTTGTCGGCCAGTTCGCGCGCCTCGAAGACGTCGGCGGCGCGCTGCACGAAGCTCAGCGCCAGCCAGTCGACGCCGAGCTCGCAGACGAAGTCGAGATCGCTGCGGTCCTTCTTGGAGAGCGCCGCCAGCGGCAGAACCACGTCGGGGACGTTGACGCCCTTGCGGTTGGAGATCTCGCCGCCCACCTCGACGATGGTGTTGGCGTGGCTCGCGGAGCGGTCGGTGACGCGCAGCCGGATCTTGCCGTCGTTCACAAGCAGGGTCGAGCCCGCCTCGAGTGCTGCGAAGATCTCGGGATGCGGCAGGCTCACCCGATCGACGTCGCCCTCGGCGGTGTCCAAATCGAGGCGGAAGGCCGCGCCCTCCACCAGCATCTCCGAGCCCTCGGCGAATACGCCGCAGCGCAGCTTGGGGCCCTGCAGGTCGGCGAGGATGCCGATCGGACGGCCCACGTCCTGCTCGATCTGGCGGATGATGCGGTGACGCCGCGCGATGTCGGCCTGATCGCCGTGGCTCATGTTGAGACGGAACACGTCGGCACCGGCCTCGAACAACGCCCGGATGATGTCGTACTCGTCGGAAGCCGGGCCCAGCGTGGCGACGATCTTCACGTTGCGCTTTCTTCGGAGCGGAGCCATCTGAGCCATCCGTGACAGGTGGAGCGTGCGGTCGAACGGGCCGGTTATAGAGCAAGCCCCGCGCGATGGAACCGCCCATGTCTAGCGGCGCGCAAAAAACGCCCCCGCGCTCTGGCGCGCGCCCGAGCGGGCGGTTATCCAGTCGTCTTCGCCCATGAGACACGGACCCGCCATGAGCGCCAAGGCGCCTTTCGAGAGTTTGAACGCCGACGCGGACGCGTCGCTCATCGTGCTGTGCGACCACGCCACCAACGTCGTGCCGGTCTGCGTGAGCGGCGGCGATCTGGGACTGTCGGCGGCAGAGATGGCGCGCCACATCGCCTACGACCCGGGCGCGCTCGGGGTCGCGCGGGCGCTGGCGGAGACGCTGGAGGCGCCGATGCTCTCGACGCGCTTCTCGCGGCTGGTGATCGACCCCAACCGCGGCGAGGACGACCCGACGCTGGTCATGCGGCTCTATGACGGCACGATCATCCCGGCGAACCGGCGCATCGACGCGGCCGAGGTGGCGCGGCGGCTCGCGGCGTTCCACCGGCCCTATCACGCGGCGATCGAGGCGGCGGCCGAGCGGCTGGCCGGGCTCGGGCGCGACCCGGCGCTGATCTCGATCCATTCCTACACGCCCAAGCTCGTCAACGGCGCGCCCCGGCCCTGGCACGTCGGCGTGCTCTGGCGCCACGACGGGCGCATCGCGCTGCCGCTGCTGGAACGCCTGCGGGAGGAGGCCGATCTGTGCGTCGGCGAGAACGAACCCTATGACGGCCAGCTCGAAGGCGATACGCTGAGCCGGCACGGGACCCGGCGCAACCGACGCCATGTGCTCATCGAGTTGCGCCAGGACCTGATCGAGACGCCTGCGGACCAGCAGCGTTGGGGGGCGCGGCTTGCGCCGATGATCGCGGCCGTCGTGGAGGAAACCGCTAACAAGGAGGCCATCGATGGATGACGCGACACGCATAGAGCTGGAGGCGGCGGCGTTCCGCGCCCTGCGCGACCACCTGCGCGACCGGACGGACGTGCAGAACATCGACCTGATGAACCTCGCGGGCTTCTGCCGCAACTGCCTGAGCCGCTGGTACCAGGATGCAGCCGAGGCGCGCGGGATCGAGATGGACAAGCCTCGGGCGCGCGAGATCGTCTACGGAATGCCCTACGCCGACTGGGTTGAGAAGCACCAGACCGAGGCGGACGCCGAGACCCGGGCCCGCTTCGCCGCCAACCACTGAAGCCCGCGCGTCAGTCCGTGCGGCGGCCTGCGGGGTCCTCGTCGCGCCCCGACAGGAACCGGCCGAGAGGCTGGAGCGCGGGAATGTGCTCGCAGAGGGTCTTGATCACGACCAGGAGCGGCGTCGCCACCAGCATGCCCACGACCGACCAGAGCCACGCCCAGAGCGTGACCGAGACGAACACGACCACGGTGTTGAGCTTGAGGTTGCGCCCGACGAACCACGGCGTGACGAGCTGCCCCTCGATCGAGGTCAGGCCGAGATAGACCCCGGCCGCGACCAGCGCCGAGCCTGCGTCGTCGAGCGCGATCATGCCGACGCCGAGCGCGATCGCGACGCCAAGGAGCGCGCCGACGTAGGGGATGTAGTTCAGAAAGAAGCCGAGCGCGGCGAAGAGCAGCGGGTTCGGCATGCCCAGCGCCCACATCGCCAGCCCGATGGCCACCCCGAGGCCGGCGTTGATCAGGGTGATGGTGAAGAGATAGCGCGAGAGCTTGCGCTCGACGTCGCGGGCGATTCGCAGCGCGCGGCGCTTGTCGCGCAGGGTCGGCATCGCCTGAACGATCTTGGCGTAGAAGAGATCGCCCGAGGCGAGCAGGAAGAAGAGCAGCACCAGAGTGAAGAGGATCTGCGCGAGCACCGCCGGCGCGTTGGTCGCGGCCGTGAAGAGATAGCCCGGCTCCTCGACTACGACCCGCTGCACGTCGGACTCGCGGTCGGCGCCCTCATCGGCCGCCGCGCCGCCCGAGGCGATCTCGTCGACCTGCTCGGCGGCCTCGCGCACTCCTTCGGTGACGCCGCGCAGCTCCTCAAGTCGCATGCGCAGCATAAAGCCGATGCGCGGCGCGTCCTCGACCCAGCGCGCGGCCGGGGCCGAGAGGGTCGCCACCCCGCCGAGCAGCGTCGCCACCAGCGCCCCGACGATCAGAAGCGCGCTCAGGCCCGAGCCCAGCCCGAGCCGCTCGAAAAACCGCCGCGGCGGGCTGAAGACCAGCGCCAGCAGCACGGCGAGCACCACCGGCATCAGGAAACTGCGGGCGTAGGCGAAGGCGTGCACGCATAGGATCAGGAAGATCCCGATCACCGCCCAGCGCGGCGCGCCGCCTCCCCCGACCGGGGCGGCGGGCGCTTGGTCCGGCCGCTCCGGCGGCGCGTCCGGCCCTTCCGGCCCCTGCCCCGCGGCGTCTTCCACCAACCTGTCCGTCGCCCCTCTCCCTCGCAGCCTCCGTCCGGCGCTACTGCGTCGCGGCCGGACCGTCAATGCGGAGGACTAGGACGATGCTACGCATGATCTGGCGTTGATCCTGCTTGTCACCCATTCGGGTGTTGTTCTCCTCGAACGCGATCGAATCAATCTGTATTCAACAATGAGAAGAACAGATTCTGATGTTTGAGAGAATCATTTTGTGTTCTATGATGTCTGAACTTCGAATTATTCGATGAACCGCGTTTCGATACGAATTCATTTAGGAGAATTAAAGTGTCTGATCATGGACAATCCCTTGTCGCGAACTGGAACGAGGCGCTTCTGGATGCGATTCGGTCCGGAAGCGCGCTTCCGACCGAAACCACCTACCAGCTCTTCGTAACCCACGCGGCGATCTACGACGCCTGGGCCGCCTACGACGCCGACGCGTCGACCTACGCCTCGGGCGTCGAGCGTCCGGCGGCCGAACATGACGACGCCGCCAAGGCCGAGGCGATCAGCTACGCGGCCTACCGGGTCCTGTCGCAGTTCTTTCCCGACCAGCAGGCCAAGTTCGATGCGCTCATGGACGCGCTCGGCTACGATCCCGCCGAGACCACGACCGACCTTGCGCGCCCGGCCGGGGTGGGCAACCACGCCGCCGGGGCGATCTTCGCCGCACGCGCCGGGGACGGCTCGAACTATACGGGCGGCTACGCCGACACCACGGGCTACGCGCCGCTCAACAGCGCCGACCCCGCGGCGGCGAACGCGCTGGCCGGGCCCGACTTCGACCCCAACCACTGGCAGCCGCTCAGGGTTCCAACCGGGACCGTCGTCGATCCAGATACGGGCGTCGCAATCGTCGATCCCGACGATCCGGCGAGCTATTCCGACCAGGTTGCGCTGACGCCGCACTGGGGCGACGTCGAGCCCTTCGCCCTCGCCTCCGGCGACGCGGCGCGCCCGCCGGCGCCGCCACGGCTCGGCGACCCCGCGCCCTACACCGACGCGCGCGGCGTCACCACGAGCGGGCACGAGGCCTACGTGGCGCAGATGCGCGAGGTGGTGGAGTTCAGCGCCGGCCTCACGGCCGAGCACAAGCTGATCGCGGAGTTCTGGGCGGACGGCCCGCGCACCGAATCGCCGCCGGGCCACTGGAACCAGTTCGGACAGGACCTGGCCCTGCGCGACGGCCACGGGATCGACGAGGACGCCAGGATGTTCTTCGCGCTCAACGCCGCTATCCTCGACGCAGGCATCGCCGCCTGGGACGCCAAGTACGCCTTCGACTACGTGCGGCCGCAGTCGGCGATCCGGGACTTCCTGGCCGGACAGGAGATCGCGGCCTGGGCCGGGCCGAATCTCGGGACTGGAGAGATCCCGGCGGAGCACTGGCAGCCCTACCAGAAGCTGACCTTCGTCACGCCGCCGTTCCCGGAGTTCGTGTCCGGCCACAGCGCCTTCTCGGCGGCGGCGGCGGAGACCCTGACGGCGTTTCTGGGGACCAACGCGTTCTACGACGGGGTGACGCGCGGCGCCTACGATCTCGACGACGTGGAGGGCGTCGATCTCCTGGGCCAGTATGTTGGGACGCGGCTGCTGTTCGAGGAGCACGACGGAGCGCCGATCGTTCTGCAATGGGAGACGCTCCAGGAGGCGGCCGACGAGGCGGGCCTGTCGCGGCTCTACGGCGGCATCCACTTCCAGGACGGCGACCTGCGCGGGCGCGAGCTCGGCCGAACCGTCGCCGAGACCGGCGAGGCGCACTGGCGGGCGCTGTTCGAGAACGGCGGCGACGACAACATCCGCGCGCTGAAGACGGGCGGGCTGATCCTCGCCGGGGCCGGCGACGACATGGTTCGCGGCAAGCGCGGCGCGGACCATGTAAAGGCCGGGGCGGGCGACGACACGGTGCTCGGCCGCGGCGGCGAGGACGTGATCCTGGGAGAGGCCGGCGACGATGCGCTCCGAGGCGGGGGCGCCGCGACGTGATCGACGGCGGAACGGGATCGGACCGGATCTCCGGGGACGGCGGTCGGGACGCGATCGCCGGCGGCGACGACGCCGATGCGCTTTCGGGCGGCGGCGGAGCGGATTGTTTCCTGTTCCGCCAGGGCGAAGTCGGCGTCGACGTGATCGAGGACTTCGGCCGCGGCCGCGACAAGATCGTGCTCTCCGGCTTCGGCGCGCCCGAGAAAGCCGAGGTCGAGGTCCTTTCCGCGCGGGGCGACCTTACGCTGACGATCAACGGCGAGGCGGTCGCCTTGCTGCGCGACACGCGGATCTCCGAAATCGAGATCGGCAGGACGCTCCTCTTCGACGACGGCTTCGACCTGATGGCCTGAACGGCGAGGGTCAGCTCGCCCGGCGGCGGCTCTCGGCGAGGTAGATCTCGCGCAGCCGCCGGGTCACCGAGCCGGGTTGGCCGTCGCCGATGCGGGCCCCGTCGATCTCCACGACCGGCGTGACGAAGGCGGAGGCGGCGGTGACGAACGCCTCAGCCGCGCCCTGCGCCTCGGCCAGCGTGAAGGGCCGCTCCTCGACGCGCATCTGCGCCTCGCGGGCGTAGTCGAGCACCGCGGCGCGGGTGATGCCGTGCAGGATGTCGTTGGAGAGGTCGCGGGTGACGATCACGCCCTCGACGGTGACGATCCAGGCGTTGTTCGAGGTGCCCTCGGTCACGAAGCCATCCTCGAGCATCCAGGCGTCGTCGCAGCCGGCCTTTTTGGCCATCATCTTGCACATCGACGGCGCCAGAAGCTGCACGGTCTTGATGTCGCGGCGCGCCCAGCGGATGTCGGGGACGGCGATCACCCGGATCCCTTCGCGGGCCGATCTGGCGTCCACCAGCGGACGGGCCTGGGTGAAGAGCACCAGGCTCGGCGCCGCGTCCTCGGTCCAGGCGAAGTCGCGGTCGGCAGCGCCGCGGGTGACCTGCATATAGATCATGCCCTCCTCGAGCCCGTTGCGCGCGATCAGCTCTCGGTGGATCGCCTCGAGGTCGGCGTCGTCCACCGGCGCCCGCATCCCGAGTTCGCCGAGCGAGCGCGCGAGGCGGCGCAGGTGGCCGGGGAAATCGACCAGCCGGCCCTCGAGCACGCTGGTCACCTCGTAGACCCCGTCGGCGAACAGAAAGCCCCGGTCGAAGACCGAGATCGTCGCCGCCTCCTCGGGCAGGTAGGCGCCGTTGACGTAGACGATGCGGGACATCTCGAGCTTCCTTCTATGTCTTGGGTTCAGGTGCCGTCGCGGAACACTGTCAACGCCGCATGCTGCAGCAGCAGGATGGTCTTGGCGTCGCGGATCGCGCCCGACGCGGCCGCCGCCATCGCAGCGTCAAAGTCCATCTCGAGCACCTCGATGTCCTCGCCCTCGCCGGCAACGCCACCGCCCTTCGAGATCCGGTCGGCCGGCGCGTAGTCGGCGAGAAAGAGATGTAGCCGCTCGGTCAGCGATCCCGGCGACGAATAGGCCTCAAGCACCTGGCGGATATCTCGCAACGCGTAGCCGAGTTCTTCCTCGGCCTCTGCGCGGATGCGGTCTTCCGGCGCGGCGCCGTCGAGCTTGCCGGCCGCCGCTTCGATCAGCATGCCGTCCTCGCCGTTGACGAAGGCCGGATAGCGGAACTGGCGGACCAGCAGCACGGTGCGGCGGGCGCGGTCGAGCGGCAGCACCGCCACGCCGTCACCGTGGTCGTAGGTCTCGAGCGTCATCTCCTGCCAAGCCCCGTCGCGGCGGCGCAGGCCGATCCGGGTCGACTTCAGCGTCGCCCAGGCGTCGGAAAGCACGCGCTCCGAAAGAATCCGCAGCCGGTCTGAGGCGACCATGCTCAGCCCCAGAGCTCGGGCGTCGGCGGGTGCACGAACGCCGCGTCATAGACCAGCGGGTGATCGCGGTCGGCGGCGAGCAGGAGCGGGCCGTCGAGATCGACGATGTCGGCGTCCTGCGCCAGCAGCATCGCCGGCGCCATCGCGAGGCTCGAGCCGACCATGCAGCCAACCATCACTCCGAAGCCCGCCGCGCGCGCCGCGTCGCGGGTCAGCAGCGCCTCTGTGAGCCCGCCGGTCTTGTCGAGCTTGACGTTCACCATGTCGTACTTGCCGGCGACCGCCGGCAGACTCTCCCGGTCGTGGAAGCTCTCGTCGGCGCAGACGGGCAGCGGCCGGGCCATGTCGCCGAGCGCGTCGTCGGCGCCGGCCGGCAAAGGCTGTTCGACCATCTCGACCCCCAGCGCCACCAGCCGCGGGGCGATCTCGGCGTAGAACTCCGGCGTCCAGCCCTCGTTGGCGTCGATGATGAGGCGCGCGTCCGGCGCGCCGGCGCGCACCGCCTCGATCCGGACCATGTCCCCCTCGCCGCCGAGCTTGACCTTCAGGAGCGGCCGGGCCGCGCGCCGCGCCGCCTCCGCGCGCATCGCCTCGGGCGTGTCGAGCGAGATCGTGTAGGCCGTGATCACCGGTGCGGGCGGCGCGGTCAGGCCGGCCATCTCCCAGACCGGGCGGCCGATGCGCTTGGCTTCCATGTCCCACAGCGCGCAATCGACCGCGTTGCGGGCTGCGCCGGGTGGCAGCACGATCTGAAGGTAGCCCCGGTCGAGGCCCTCGGGCAGGTCGTCGATCGCCTCGGTGACGCTCTCCATGCTCTCGCCATAGCGGCCGTAGGGCACGCATTCGCCGCGCCCCATCGCGCCGTCGAGTTCGGCGGTCACCGTCAGCACCCGCGCCTCGGTGCGGCTGCCGCGGCTGAGAGTGAAGGTCTGCGCCAGCGGAAACACGTCGGGGCGCGCGGTGAGCTTCACGCCGCGACCCCCTCGGTCGCGGGGCGCGCCACGCACACCACGAGGGGCGCCGCGCCGGGCAGTTCGGGATGCGCGAAGTCGCGCGCCGGATCGCGGCGCATGCCGAGCCGGCGCATCACCGCAAACGACCGGGCGTTGTCGCCCTCGGTGAAGGCGACGATCTCGGTCAGGCCGAGCGCACCGAACCCGTGTGCGAGCCAGGCGCGGGCCGCCTCGGTGGCGTAGCCTGCGCCCCAGAACGCGCGCGCCAGCCGCCAGCCCGCCTCGACGCAGGCGCCGATCGGCGGCGGCCCGTCGAAGCGCTGCAGCCCGACCATGCCCACGAAGACGCCATCCTCACGCCTTTCCGCGGCGGCGAAGGCGAAGCCATCGCGGGTCCAATTGCGCTCGAAGGCATCGATGAGCACGTCGCTCTCGGCGCGCGCCAGGGGCGGCGCGATGACCTCCGGATCGCCGTTGAGCGCCGCGAAGGGCCCGCGGTCGCGCCCCCGCCATCGGCGCAGCGTCAGCCGTTCGGTGTCGATCCTCACGGCAGCGCCTCGGCGAGGCGGGCCGCGCCCTGGCGGAACGGATCGACGGTCGGCAGGCCGAGCCGCGCCTCGACCGCCGCAAGATGCTCGACCGCGGCCTCTTCGGTCAGCGCCGCAGTGTTGATCGAGACGCCGGTCACAGCGACGTCGGGGTTCACCATGCGCGCCATCGCGAGCGCCAGGTCGCGCAGCGCCTCCAGATCGGGAAGCGCGTAGTCGGGTAACCCGCGCATGTGCCGCCGCGTCGGCTCGTGGCAGAGGATCAGCGCGTCCGGCTGGCCGCCGTGGATGAGGGCGAGGGTGACGCCAGAGAACGACGGATGAAACAGGCTGCCCTGCCCCTCGATCAGGTCCCAGTGATCGGGATCGTTGTCGGGCGTCAGCCATTCGATCGCGCCAGCCATGAAGTCGGCCACCACCGCGTCGAGCGGCACGCCCTCGCCGGTGATCAGGATTCCGGTCTGGCCGGTGGCGCGGAACGTCGCCCTGCGCCCGGCCGCGCGCATCGCCCGCTCGAGCGCGAGTGCGGTGTACATCTTGCCGATCGAGCAGTCCGTGCCCACCGCGAGGCAGCGCTTCCCGGTCCGCCGCCGGCCGTTGGCGATCGGGTAGGCGCGGTCGGGAACGCGCACGTCGTGCAGCCGCCGCCCGCGGGCCATCGCGGTGGCGACGAGCTGCGGATGGTCGCGCAGCCGGTCGTGCAGGCCCGAGGCCAGATCGAGACCGGCGAGCAGCGCCTCCTCGAAGATCTGGATCCAGGCGTCCGAGATCACCCCGCCCCGATTGGCCACGCCGATGACCAGCGTGCGCGCGCCGGCGACCACCGCCTCGGCGAGACCCAGGTCCGGAAGGCCCATGTCGGCCTGGCAGCCCTCCATGCGGTGCTGCCCGATCGCGAGCGCCGGACGCCAGTCGCGCACCCCCTGCGCCACCTTGGCCGCCAGCGGGTCCGGCGCGTCCCCCAGAAAGAGGAGATAGGGCGTCTCGATCAAGTCCGGCTCTCCCACCCGGCCGCCGCGACGGGGCGCCCGAACCGCGAGCCTATCGCACGCGTCCGGGGATGCCAGCCGAAATCCGCGCCGCGGGCCGGGCCGTCGTTTCGCCTTCGTCAACAATCTCGCCACACCGCCGCAGGTGGGAAGCGGCGCGGCGCGGGCCTACATCGCTGGCTTAGATCAAAGTTGGAAACGAGGGGAAAGCGCATGGGTGTTCTGCGCAACGGCGAATGGCGCGACAGCTGGTACGACACGAGCGCGACCGGGGGTCGCTTCGTGCGAAAGGCCACGGCCTATCACAACTGGATCACGCCCGACGGCGCGCCGGGCCCCACCGGCGAGGGCGGCTTCGCCGCGGCGAGCGGGCGCTATCACCTCTACGTCTCCTACGCCTGCCCCTGGGCGCACCGCGTGCTCATCATGCGCGCGCTCAAGGGGCTCGAGGATCACGTCACCGTCGACGTGGTGCATCCGCTGATGGGCCCGGACGGCTGGAGCTTCGACCCCGACGCCGATGGCGCCACCGGCGACACCCGGCTCGGCAAGCGGTTCCTGCGCGAGATCTACACCGAGGCCGACCCGAAGGCTTCGGGGCGCGTCACCGTGCCGGTGCTTTGGGATCTCGAGCGCGGAACCATCGTTTCCAACGAGAGCTCGGAGATCATGCGGATATTCAACTCCGGCTTCGACGCGATCACCGGCAACACCGACGACTACTGGCCCGTCGCACTGCGCCCGGAGATCGAGGCGGTCAACGCGCGGGTCTATGACGCCGTCAACAACGGGGTCTACCGCGCCGGGTTCGCCACTTCCCAGACGGCCTACGACGAGGCCGTCGGCGAGGTCTTCGACACGCTGGACTGGCTCGAGGCGCGGCTTGCGGGCGCGCGTTATCTCGTGGGCGATCGGCTGACCGAGGCGGACTGGCGGCTTGCGACGACGCTGTTCCGTTTCGATCCGGTCTATCACGGGCACTTCAAGTGCAACCGCCGGCGGCTGGTCGACTATCCCAACCTCTGGGCCTATGCGCGCGATCTCTACCAGCACCCGGGCGTGGCGCCGACGGTGCATTTCGATCACATCGTGGAGCACTACCACCGCAGCCACGAATCGATAAATCCGCACCGGATCGTGCCGATCGGCCCTGATCTCGACTGGTGCGCGCCGCACGGGCGGCAGCGCCTGCTAGCCGCCTGACGGCGCTCCGGCGGCGCGCCGCGCGCCGTAGTGGCGCACCATCGCCGCCATGTCCTCGGGCCGGAGCGGCTCGCGCAGCATAGCGCGCGCGTTCGGGACAAGCTGGAAGATCGCCCCGTCCGAAAAGAAGTCGCGGGCGCTGACGGCGATGATCGGGATGTCGGGGTTGCGGTAGCTGGCGAAGTCGGCCACCGCGAAGGCCGCGCCCTCGGGCAGTTCCATGTCGAGCACCAGCGCATCGAAGGCCGAGGCGCGGAGCGCTGCATAGGCGTCGAGCGCTGAGACGACATGGGTGCACGCAAGCCCTTCTCGCGCGAGGAACCCCATCCAGATGTTCGCCAGGTCGGCGTTCTGTTCGACGATCAACAGCCGCACCGGAACCTCATGCGCCACACACAGACCACCCGCACCACTACGAGGCCCCGCCGTCCGGCCCGGCACCCCGCTCGCTGCAAAGTATCCTAGCGCAATCGTATGGCGCGCAACAGCAAAATCGCGCCCCGGAGGCGCCGCCACGGTCCGGGGATGGCGGGGACGCGCGGGGCGGCCGTCGCAATTTCTCGCGCCCGCTCTTGCAAGGTCGGGCGGCAGGCGACAATCTCCGCGCCTGACAGGCAAGTGGGGGAACAGCCATGAACAGCGACATCGTGATACTCGACGGCGCGCGCACCGCCATCGGAACCTTCGGCGGCAGCCTCGCCGGCACGCCGCCGATCGAACTGGCCGCGATCGCGTCCAAGGCGGCGCTCGAACGCTCCGGCGTCGAGGGCGGACAGATCGGCAACGTGGTCTTTGGCCACGTCATCAACACCGAGCCGCGCGACATGTATCTCAGCCGCGTGGCCTCGATGGAGGCCGGCGTCTCCGAGGAGACGCCCGCAATGAACGTCAACCGCCTTTGCGGCTCCGGCGCCCAGGCCATCGCCTCGGCGGTGCAGTCGCTGATGCTCGGCGACGCCGAATTCGCGCTCGCCGGCGGCGCGGAGAGCATGTCGCGCGGGCCCTACGCGATGCCCGCGGTGCGCTGGGGCCAGAAGATGGGCGACACCGAGGCGGTCGACATGATGGTCGGCGCGCTCACCTGCCCGTTCGGCACAGGCCACATGGGCGTCACCGCCGAGAATGTCGCGGCGGAGAACCAGATCACCCGCGAGGACCAGGACGCCTTCGCGCTCGAGAGCCAGACCCGGGCCGCCGCGGCGATCGCGGAGGGCCGGTTCCGGAGCCAGATCACGCCCGTCGAGGTCAAGGTGAAACGCGACACCGTCGCCTTCGAGGTCGACGAGCATCCCAAGGCGACGACGCTCGAAAAACTCGGCGGGCTCAAGACCGTGTTCCGCAAGGACGGCACCGTGACCGCCGGCAACGCCAGCGGCATCAACGACGGCGCAGCTGCGATCGTGCTGGCCACCGCCGGGGCCGCCGAGAAGGCCGGGCTGAAGCCGAAGGCCCGCGTGCTGGGCTACGCGCTTGCCGGCGTGCGGCCCGACATCATGGGCGTCGGGCCGATCCCCGCGGTCACCCGGCTGCTGGAGCGCATCGGGCTGACCGCGGACGATTTTGATGTGATCGAATCGAACGAGGCCTTCGCCGCCCAGGCGCTGGCGGTCAACAAGGGGCTCGGTCTCGACGTCCTGAAGGTCAACCCCAACGGCGGCGCCATCGCGCTCGGCCACCCGGTCGGTGCGACCGGGGCGATCCTGACCATCAAGGCGCTCTACGAACTCGAGCGCATCGACGGCGACAAGGCGCTGATCACCATGTGCATCGGCGGCGGACAGGGCATCGCGCTCGCCATCGAGCGGATCTGAGCCATGGCCGGGACCTGCCTCGTCGCCGGGGCCGGTCCCGGCCTCGGCCTTGCCATTGCACAGCGCTTCGCCCGCGAGGGCTTCACGCCCGCCCTGCTCGCCCGCCGCCAGGAGACGCTCGACGAGATGGCCGCAACGCTCGGTGGCGGCGCGCGCGGCTACGCGGTCGATCTGACCGACCCCGCGGCGCTGCGGGCGAGCATCGAGCAGGCCGCCGCCGACATGGGCGCGATCGAGGTCTGTGTCTACAACGCCTCGGGCGTGTTTCGTCCCGCCGACCCGATGACCATCGACGTGGACGAGTTCGACGCGCAGGTCCGGCTCTGCGTCACCGGCGCGCTCGTCGCAGCCCAGACCGTGTTTCCCGCGATGCAAGCGGCCGGGCGCGGCACGATCCTCTTCACCGGTGGCGGACTGGCGCTGACGCCCGAGACTGGCGGGCAGGTGGCGGCGCTGGCGGTCGGCAAGTCCGCCGTCCGTGCGCTCGCCAAGGCGCTGGCCCCGGTCGCGGCCGACGCACACGTGCATCTCGCCACGCTGACCGTGGCGGGCGCCATCGCTCCCGACACCGCGTTTGCGCCCGACAAGATCGCGGACCGTTTCTGGGCGCTGCACGCCGAACCGCAGGACGCCTGGAGCGTCGAGCGGATCTTCCGCGGCGAGAGCTGAACCGGCCTAGGCGGACAGGCCCGCGCGCGCCAGCATCGCGCAATAGAGCTCCAGGTCCTCCGCGCGCGCATAGGGCGCCGCGGCGAGGGTGTAGGAAATCGTGAACTCCGGACTCAGGTCGGTCAAGCGCGCGACCGCCGCGCGCGCATCCTCCATCCGGTCGGCCGCCGCGTAGCAGGCCGCCGCGAAGGCCAGCCCGTTGGCGTGTTCCGGCGTGCCGTCGAGGTGGCGCTCCATCGCCGCGACCGCCTCGTCGAAGCGGCGCTGCAGGAACAGGGCGCGCCCGATAAACGAATGGTAGAGCGGCGCGCAGAGCGGATCGAAGCGCAGCGCGAGGGTCAGTTCACGCTCGGAGTCATCCGCGCGACCGGCGTAGGCCAGCGCCCACCCGAGCAGGAACCGGAAATGTGCGTTTGACGGATTGAGCTCGATCGCCCGGCGAAGCGCTGCGATCCCGCGCGCGTGCGCCCGGTTCGCGAAGACATCGGAGAACCCCAGAACCGCGTGACTCCATGGATCGCGCGGATCGGCCGCCAGCGCCCGACGGGCCGCCGCAAGGCCCAGGGCGAACGATGCCGGAGGGTCATTGCTCCAGCGGTTCGAGCCGTCGGTCGCATAGGTCCAGGCGACGACAGCGCGCGCGCGCGTAATCCGGATCGAGCGCGATCGCGCGCATCGCCGCCGCGCGGGCCGCCTCGTTGTCCTCCTGCGACACCCGCCGTACCAGCTCCATCGCCCGTAATGTGAGGTCGTAGGCGCTGCCGCCGTCCGCGCCGCCGCGCACGACCCGCCGGTGGTGCCGCCGGGTCACCTCGCCGACCAGCGCGTTGACGATCACCCCGGTGATCTCGTCCTGCACCGCGAAGACGTCCACCGCGTCCCGGTCATAGCGCTCGGCCCAGAGCTGGCGGCCTTCGACGGCGTCGATGAGCTGCGCCGTGACCCGCACCCGGTCGCCGGCGCGGCGCACGCTGCCCTCGAGCACGTACTGCACGCCGAGATCGCCGGCGATCCCGGCCCGGTCCCGCCCGCCTTCGCGATAAGCGAAGCTCGAATGCCGCGCGATCACGAAGAGCTCGTCGTATCGCGACAGGTCGGTGATGATGTCGTCGGTGATCCCATCGGAGAAGAAGGTCTGATCGGGATCGCCGGACATGTTCTCGAACGGCAGCACGGCGATGGAGGGTTTGTCCGGCAGAGCGCGCGCCGTCGCATCCCCGCCGCCGACGAACCGGAAGCCCCGCCGCGGCACGGTCCGGATCACCCGCTGCGCCTTGCCGTCGTCGCCGAGCGCGGCGCGGGCGGCGTTGATGCGCGTGGCGATGGCGCTGTCGGACACGATCCGCCCGCCCCAGACCGCCTCGATCAACTCATCCCGACTGACAAGCGCGCCCGGGCGCCCCGCCAGGTGAGCGATGAGCGCGAAGACCTGCGGCTCGACGTCCTTGGCTTCTCCCGCCCGGCGCACCTCACCAGCCGCGAAATCGATCACGATCTCGCCAAACCGGATGGTGGCAGTGTCGTTCCGGTCTCCAGCCTCGCTCATTCCGGCATTCCGGCCGTCTTCAGGCTTTCGAGATATCGCGCAAGCTTGGACTGCTCCGCATAGGGCGCGGAGTAGTGGACTTCGCCGAGGCGATATTCGGGGTTCACCGCCAGCGCCTTGGCGACCATCGCACGCGCCTCCGGCAGCCTGCCCAGCTCGACATAGTTGGCCGCCAGCAGAAGATGCACACTCGAGTTGTTGGGCATCGCCGTCACCCCGCGCTCCAGCGGCTCCAACGCCTCGTCGAATTTTCCCATGCTGTAGAGCACGCGACCGCGCAGGTTCAGGTAGTAACGCGGGAAGTGTGGATTGAGCCGGGTCGCGGTTCGAATCTCGGCCAAGGCTTCGTCGTACTCGCGCGCGTAACAGAGCCCGACAGCGCGCCACGCCCTGAAATGCGCTCCGTTGGGGTTTAGAGCGTCGCCCTATCGGTATGAGTTGTTGAGGGGGATTCCCAAGGTCGCCGAAGTCTGATTCCGTGTACCGGAGGCGGATATCGGGGTGACGGGATGGGCAGGCCACTTTCCATGGATTTGAGAGGACGGACGCTTGCGGCGGTGGACGGCGGCATGAGCCGTCGCGCGGCGGCGGGCCGCTTCGGCGTTTCGGTTTCGTCGGTCATCAGGTGGGACGCGACGCGGCGGGCGGCGGGCGGCTACGCCCCGAAACCACAGGGTGGCGACATGCGCTCTCGTCGGATCGACGCGCAGCGCGCGGTCGTCATGGCGGCGCTGGAGGAGGAGCGCGACCAGAGCCTCGAGGAACTCCGTGCCCGCCTCGCCGGGCGCGGCGTCGCCGCGTCGATCTCCGCGCTCTCGCGGTTCTTCCAGCGCCATGGCCTGACGCGCAAAAAAAGACCGGGCATGCCGCCGAGCAGGACCGGCCCGACGTCCTGAAGAAGCGCCGCGACTGGTTCGAGAGCCAGCCTGATCTTGAACCCGAGCGTCTGGTCTTCATCGACGAGACCTGGACGGCGACGAACATGGCCCGCTCTCACGGGCGCTGCGCCCGGGGTGAACGTCTGCGGATGGCGGTTCCGCACGGCCACCGCAAGACGACGACACTCATTGCCGGCCTCCGCCTCGACGGCATGGTCGCGCCCATGGTGCTCGACGGTCCGATCAACGGCGACTGGTTCGAAGCCTATGTCGCGCAGGTCCTGCTCCCGACCCTCCGGCCCGGCGATGTGGTGATCATGGACAACCTCTCCAGCCACAAGCGCGCCTCGGTCCGGGAGATGATCGAGGCGAAGGGCGCGAGGCTGAGGTTCCTTCCACCGTACTCCCCGGACTTCAATCCAATCGAGATGGCGTTCTCGAAGTTCAAGGCCCTGCTGCGCAAGGCCGCCGAACGCACCGTCGACGGCCTCTGGACCGCGATCGGACGGCTCGTCGATGTCTTCACCTCGCAGGAATGCGCCAACTACTTCACAGCCGCTGGATATGATGCAGATTGATCGGGTGACGCTCTAGCGCCACGGAGCGCGCCGAGGCCGCCAGGGAGCGCGCATGGGCGTGACGACCGAACATCTCGGCATATGCCAGAGCCGCGTGGGCCCAAGGCTCGTAGTCGTCACAGTTCACCACCCGTTCCGCGGCCGAGAGCGCGGCGTCGAGCGCGCCCTGCTGGTCGTCGGCCCAGCGCAGTGTGCCGCTGACGCCAAGCGCAAAGCTCCTGAAGGCGTGCGCGCGAGCCATGCCCGGATCGAGAGCGATGGCCGACTCCGCTTCGCGCCGGGCGCGCACGTTGTCGTCTCGGTCGATGGTCTGGAACAGCAGCATGGCGCGCAGGAGATGATCGTAGGCGTCGATCGCCTCGGGCCGGGCCTTCACGGCCTGCCCGACATGACTCTGGATCACCTTGCCGACCAGCGTATTGACGATCAGCGCGGTGATCTCGTCCTGGACGGCGAAGATGTCCTCGAGCTCACGGTCGTAGCGCTCGGCCCAGACGTGGTTGCCGTTTGTAGTATCGATGAGCTGCGCGGTCACACGGACCCGACCTCCAGAGCGGCGAACGCCGCCCTCGAGAACGTACTGCACGCCGAGTTCGCGCGCGATCTCACGCAAGTCGATCGTGCGGCCCTTGTAGGCGAAGCTCGAATGCCGGGCGATCACGAAGAGCTCGTCGTAGCGCGCCAGCTCGGTGATGATGTCGTCGGTGATGCCGTCGGAAAAGAACTCCTGCTCGGGATCTCCGGACATGTTGTTGAAGGGCAGGACCGCGATCGAGGGCTTGTCGGGCAGCGACAGCTCCGGAGCGGGATTGTTCTCGCCGACGAACCGGAAGCCCCGCCGGGGCAAGGTCTGGATCACCCGCTGCGCCTTGCCGTCATCGCCCAACGCGGCACGCGCGGCGTTGATGCGCGTCGCGATGGCGCTGTCGGACACGATCCGTCCGCCCCACACCGCCACGATCAGCTCATCGCGGCTGACGAGCGCGCCCGGCCGCGCCGCGAGATGGGCGATGAGCGCGAAGACCTGCGGCTCGACCTCGACGACAACGCCGTTCCTGCGCAGTTCGCCGGCCGCGAGATCGAGCTGCGCGTCGCCGACTGCCAGTATCGCTTCGCTTGTCGAGGCCATCTCACGCGCCCGCTCCAGGATCAATAACAATACCTTAACATGAATGAACGGGCTCTGGACGAAATCTGGACGCCCTCTGAAAGCGCCGGGGCGCACGCCGGGCTAGCCTTGGCTGGTCAATCACGACGCCGCGAAAGGATCACGCCATGCATCGTCACAGCGACACCCCGGAGTTCGACCTCCGCGATCTCGACATCTCCGCCCGCCTTGAGCGCGCAGAGTACTTGCGCCGGCGCGAGACCGCGCGCGTGGTGCGCGCCGTCCCCTCCCAAGCTTCGGCCCTCGTGCGCCGGGCCCGCGCTCGCATCGCCGATTTCCGCCGCGCGCTCACGACGTCGCTGCGGGCAGGTTCCTGACGGGCCGCGCGCGGGATCAGGCCTCGACGACGCTGTCGAACCCCTCGAAGACCGGCGGCCCGAGATACATCGCCTTGCTGTCCCGGGCTCCGGCGTGGGCGCGGCGGAAATGCTCCGACCGGGTCCACGCCTCGAAGGCTGCGCGATCCTGCCAGCTCGAGTGCGACACGAAGAGCGTGTGGTCCTCCGCCGAGGGGCCGCGCAGCAGCTTGAAGCTTAGAAACCCCGGCACGTCCTTCAACCGGCTGTCGCGGGTGCGCCACATCTCCTCGAAGGCGTCCTCCGCCCCCGGCGCGATGCGAAACCGGTTCATCGCGATGAACAGCTTGATGTCCCCCCTTCGGTTTCGCGCCAACCCGCCGGTCAGGCGGCGAGCGCGGTCTCGATCGCCCGGCCGAGCCGGTCCGTCAGATCGTCGATCTCGTCGTCCTCGATGACGAAGGGCGGCGCCAGCAGCACGTGGTCGCCGCGCCGCCCGTCGACGGTCCCGCCCATCGGATAGCAGATGAGCCCGTTGGCGAAGGCCGCCGCCTTGATCCGCCCGGCGAGGCCGCGCGCCGGGTCGAAGGGCGCCTTGCTCTCGCGGTCGGCGACGATCTCGAGCCCGCGAAAGAGGCCCCGTCCGCGGATGTCGCCCACATGCGGATGCTGGCCGAAGGCGGCGCGTAGGCGGGCGTCGAGCCGCTCGCCCATCACCGCGGAGCGCGCGACCAGGCCCCGCCCGAGCAGCGCGTTCACCACCGCGAGCCCCGCCGCCGTCGCGACGGGATGGCCGATGTAGGTGTGGCCGTGCTGGAAGAAGCCCGAGCCTTCCGCGATCGCGTCGTAGATCGCGCCCGAACACAGCATCGCCCCGATCGGCTGGTAGCCTGCGCCCAGCCCCTTGGCGATGCACAGGATGTCGGGCGCCACCCCGTCGGCCTCGCAGGCGAAGAGCCGCCCGGTCCGGCCCATGCCGCACATCACCTCGTCGAGGATCAGGAGCACGCCGTGGCGGTCGCAGATCTCGCGGATGCGGCGCAGATACCCGTCGACCGCTGGAACGGCGCCCATGGTCGCGCCCACCACCGGCTCGGCCATGAACGCCATCACCGTCTCCGGGCCGAGCCGCTCGATCTCGTCCTCGAGCGCCCGCGCCGCGCGCAGCCCATAGGCCTCGGCGCTCTGGCCCTCCGCACGCAGGCGATACTCATAGCAGGGCGTGATGTGGCTGACCTCGATCAGCAGCGGCCCGAACTGGGCCCGGCGCCATTCGTTGCCGCCGGCCGCAAGCGCGCCCAGCGTGTTGCCATGATAGCTCTGCCGCCGGGCGATCACCCGCGACCGCTGCGGCTGGCCGGTCTCGACGAAATACTGTCGCGCGAGCTTGATCGCCGCCTCGGTCGCCTCCGACCCGCCGGAGGTGAAATAGACGCGCGCCAGACCCTCCGGGGCGTGCGCGATCAAGAGATCCGCCAGCGCCTCCGCCGGCTCGGAGCTGAAGAACCCGGTGTGGGCGAAGGCGATGCGGTCGAGCTGCGCCTTGATCGCCGCGATGATCTCCGCGTCGCCGTGGCCGAGACAGGAAACCGCCGCGCCGCCCGATCCGTCGAGATAGCGCCGGCCCTCGGCGTCCACCAGGTAGCAGCCTTCGCCGCCCACCGCGATCGGAGGCTCGGAGCGGCAGTGGCGGGGAAAGACGCGGGACATGGGCGACAACCCTAGCCCCCGGTCGATCGCGCGGCAAGCGGAGGGCTGGCGCGTCCGCGACGGATTTTCCCTCGCGGGTCCGCCGCCCCTGCGCTAGGTTCAGCCCCTCAACAGCGGCGCGGGGGCGCGATGGGCAACGCACTAGCGGGCAAGGCGGCGATCGTAACCGGCGCAGCGAACGGGATTGGCCGGGCGGTGGCGCGCCGCTTCGTCGCAGAAGGCGCCTCGGTCACCATGGCCGACCACGACGAGGACAAGCTCGAGAGCGCGGTGGCGGAACTGAACGAGGCCGACCTTGACGGTCGCGCCCAGGTCTTCAGCGGCGATCTGACCGAGAAGCTCTGCATGACCAATCTCGTGGCCGCCACCATCGACGCCTTCGAGACCATCGACATCCTCGTGAACGCCCACCGGATGATGTACGCGGCCGCCCCGCTCGAATCCGACGGCGACCGGTTCCAGGCGATCCTCGCCCAGAACGTGGTGGCGAACTACCGCATGAGCCGGATCGTGGC
Organism: uncultured Alphaproteobacteria bacterium; assembly: GCA_963836255.1. Lineage (GTDB taxonomy): Bacteria > Pseudomonadota > Alphaproteobacteria > Rhodobacterales > Rhodobacteraceae > Amaricoccus. The sequence goes on along the minus strand of CAWIIL010000002.1, from coordinate 340,395 downwards.
CAAGCGCATGGTCGAGCTCGGCGACGCCGAGAGCGAGTTGGAGGCGCCGCGCGACCGCGCAATCGTCAACGTCTCCTCGATCCAGGGGCGGCGGGCGGTGCCGGAGCTTCTCGCCTATTCGGTGAGCTGCGCCGCGCTCGACCAGCTCACCCGCTCGCTGGCGGGCACGCTTGCGCCCCGGCGCATCCGGGTGAACGCCATCGCCGTCGGCGGCATCATGGGCCAGTCGATCGAACAGGCGCTTGGCCGGATCGAGGACATGCCGTCGGCGCTCGCCGAAGTGGTGCCGCTGGGTCGGCTCGGCGACGCGTCCGAGGCGGCGGAGGCCGCACTCTTTCTCGCCTCGCCCGCGGCGAGCTTCATCACCGGCCAGATCCTGACCGTGGACGGAGGGCGGATGCTGCTCGACCCGCTGGGCGGGCGCGAGGCCTGAGCGCCGCAGCGCTGGCTACTTGCGCCCGGCGTCGGCGTCTTCTTCGGCCGCCTCGTCTTCATCGGTTTCCGAGTCCTTCGCAGGGGTCTTGAACAGGCTCTCGGCGTCGACCTTGGCGTGGGCGGCGGAGCGGCGCTCCGCCGGCTCGGACCCACCCGAGCCGCCCGATCCGCCGAGCGTGAAGTTCTCGAGCCCCGAGATCCTCGCCGGCATCCGCGCGTCGGTCTCCATGACCAGCGACTGCTCGGTTGAGACGAGCTTGCGCCGCTCGTCGTCGGTCATCACCTCACCGTCCCTGGACTGCTTGGAGACCGCCCTGGCGACGGCGGCGTCGAGCTCGCCCTGCTTGCACATGCCCAGCGCCACCGGGTCGATCGGCTGGACGTTGGACATGTTCCAGTGGCTCCGGTCGCGGATCGACTGGATGGTCGGCTTGGTGGTGCCAACCAGCTTGGAGATCTGCCCGTCGGTGAGCTCGGGATGGAACTTCACCAGCCATGCGATCGCGGACGGCCGGTCCTGGCGCTTGGACAGCGGCGTGTAGCGCGGCCCCTTGCGCTTGGCCTCGCCGTCCGCGGCGGGGTTGTGGTAGAGTTGCAGCCGCATCTTGGGATCGGCCTCGCAGCGGCGGATCTCCTCGGCGGTAAGCTGGCGGTTCACGATCGGATCGAACCCCTTGATGCCCTGCGCCACCTCGCCGTCGGCGATGCCGTTGACCTCCAGTTCGTGCAATCCGCAGAACTCGGCTATCTGCCGGAAGCTGAGCGTTGTGTTGTCGACCAGCCAGACCGCGGTCGCCTTTGCCATCAGTGGAAGCGCCATGACGTGCCTACCTCATTCCTGAACGCGCCTCTTCCCGAGAGGAAAACTCGGCTGCGCGGGGCGCGATGGACGGTTTTCGCTGGGAAGTCGGCTGGGTATATAGGGGCAATGCGCGCGATGATAAAGAGGATATCACGGCTTCGCCCGGCGGCACTCGGCGCGGTGGCGGCGCTTTCGTGCCTCGCCTCGACGCCGGCGCAGGGTCAGGACTTCGACTATTTTGTCCTGTCGTTGTCCTGGAGCCCGAGCTGGTGCGCCGGCGACGCCGACCGTGCCGACGAGCCGCAATGCGCTCCGGAGCGTGATCTAGGCTTCATGCTGCACGGGCTCTGGCCTCAGTACGAGGCGGGCGGATGGCCGGAATACTGCCGCACGGTCGCTCGCGACCCGTCACGGGGTACGACCGCGTCGATGGCCGACATCATGGGCTCGGGCGGGCTGGCCTGGCACCAGTGGAAGAAGCACGGCCGCTGCACCGGCCTGAGCGCACAGGACTATTTCGAGACGGCGCGCTTCGCCTACGCCCTGCTCGAGCTACCCGCCCCGGCGCCGGCGGCCACTAGCGCCGACATCGTCAACCAGATCGTCGCCGCCAATCCCGGCCTGCGCCCGGAGCACTTGGTCGTCACCTGCCGCGGCGCGCAGATCCGAGAGTTGCGGATCTGCCTGACGCCAGGCCTTGCGCCACGAGCCTGCGCGATCGACGTGCGCGACGACGCCTGCCGGCGGCGCGGTCCGCTCGACGTTCCCGACCCGCCCTGAGGCGCGCTGGAGCGCGGAGGCTCAGGCCGCGGCCGGAAGCGGCCCGTCGAACTCGCCGCGGGCCGGATAGTCGTTGGCCTGCGCGAAATCGAGCGCAGAGACCAGCTCGACGAAGTGCGGCCGCGCGAAGGGCATGGTCTGGGTCGCGCCGTAATAGAGGGTCCCGTCCGCCCTGACGATGAAGTGCCCCGGCTCGGAGAAGAGCGCCGGCTCCTCTACGCCGGCGGAGGTCTTGCCGCGCGAGGTCGAGACATAAAGGCCCCACGCGCGCGCTGTCTCCAGGTCGAGGTCGTGGCCGATGCGAAGATTGCTCGCGCCGATCTTGTCCGCCATCATCCGCGCCCGTTCCTCGCCGTCGCTGGAGATCGCCACCGTGGTCACGCCGCGCTCGGCGAACGCCGGGGTGCGCTTGTCGAGATCGGTCAGGTAATTGGCGCAGATCGGACAGTGGTAGCCGCGATAGAATACCACGAGCGTTCCCCAGTCCGGGGTCTCCGAGCCGAGGTCGAACCGGCCGCCGTCGAGCAGCGGCACAGACAGGCTGGGAACGGGTTTGCGGGGCATCAGCATCGTCTTCTCCTTGTCACTTGTCATTGGCTCGAGCATCACATAGCATTCTTGGATGCAGAAAAAACCCGGAAAACCTGACCGCATCTCCGATGCTTCCCCCGAACGCGCCGATCGGCTCACGGGGCTGATGGCGCGGTTCCCGATGCGTGTTGGCGATGGCGCGGGGCGGCTCGTGCTGCGCGCCGATGCGGATGGCGACCCCGTCTGCGCCGAGTTCTGGCCCCGGGGCGGCGGGGACGGCGACGCGACGCTGGTGATGGACGTCGACTGGGGCGGCGCGGACAACCCGATGGTCGCCGCCCTGCCGGAGACGGTGCGGCTCTGCGCCTGCGCCGATCCCGAGGCGACGGCGCTTATGGCGATGCTGATCTCCGAGTCCGCCACGCGGCGCTGCGGCGCCGCGAGCGTCCTGGCGCGGCTCAGCGAGGTGCTGATGATCCTGATGCTGCGCGCCGAGATCGGCGGCGGCCGAACCGGGACGCCGGGCCTGCTGTGCGGCCTCACCCATCCCCGGATCAGCAGGGCGCTCGCAGCGATGCACGATGAGCCCGGCCGCGTCTGGCGCAACGCCGATCTCGCCCTGGTCGCGGGCCTGTCGCTCAGCCGCTTCGCCGAGCTCTTCGCCGAGACGGTCGGCGAAACGCCGATGGCGTATCTGCGGCGCTGGCGGTTGATCCTCGCCCGGCGCGATCTCGCCGGGGGGGCACGGGTCAAGGCGGTCGCCCGCCGGCTCGGCTATTCGAGCCCTGAGGCGCTGAGCCGCGCCTTCCAGGCGGAATACGGCCGCGCGCCCCGCGACATCCGCGCCGCCTGAACGTTGCCTTCGCGCCGGCGAGGCGCTAGCAGGGACGTCCGCAGTCGCCCGCACGGAGCGCCGCAGCTGACCCCTCGCGCCCATTTCAAGCCGCCGCCCGCCGGCGCGCCCGACCTACCCGACCATCGCACGGCGACGCGGCTGCACCTGATGGTTGGCCAGGTCGCGACCTTCGGCGCGCATCTCCTGCGCCCGCGCCTGAGCCTCGGGGTGCGGCTGATGGCATTCGACGCCGCCGGCCGGGTGTTTCTGGTGCGCCATTCCTACACGCCCGGCTGGCACCTGCCCGGCGGCGGCGTCGACCGCGGCGAGACCCCGCGCGCCGCAGCGATCCGCGAGGGCCGCGAGGAGGGCGGCGTCACCTCGCCCGAGCCCCCCGAGCTCTTCAACGTCTACCTTCGGCGCACCCTCGGCATCGACGATCATGTGATCGTCTTCCGCGCCCGAAACGCCGAGACCGATCCGGACTGGCGGCCCTCAGCCGAGATCCTGGAGGCCGGCTTTCACTCGCCCGACGCCCTGCCCGACGCGACGACGCCGGCGACCCGCGCCCGCATCGCCGAGGGACTGGGCCAGGCCACCACGCCCGCCGACCACTGGTGATCAGGCGACGCGCAGGACGATCTTGCCGATATGCGCCGAGCTCTCCATGCGCGCGTGCGCCTGCGCCGCGTCCCCGAGCGCGAAGCTCTGGTCCATCACCGGGGCGATGCGGCCCGAGGCGATCAGCGGCCAGACCTCGCGCTCCAGCGCCGCGGCGATGCGCGCCTTGGCCTCCACCGACTGCGGCCGCAGCGTCGAGCCGGTCAGCGTCAGCCGCTTTGTCATCAGCTGGGCGAAGGTGAGCTCGGCCCTGGCGCCGCCGAGGAAGGCGATCATCACCAGTCGGCCCTCGACCGCCAGCGCGCGCACGTTGCGGGCGATGTAGTCGCCGCCCACCATGTCCAGGACCACGTCCACCCCGCGGCCGCCGGTCGCCGCGCGCGCCGCCTCGACGAAGTCCTCGGAGCGGTAGTTGACCGCGACCTCCGCCCCGAGCGCGCGGCAGGCGGCGCATTTCTCGTCGGACCCCGCGGTGGCCAGCACCCGCGCGCCGCGCGCGGCGGCGAGCTGGATCGCGGTGGTGCCGATCCCCGATGAGCCGCCGTGCACCAGGAACGTCTCGCCGGCCTGCAGGCGCCCGCGCTCGAACACGTTGGTCCAGACTGTGAAGAACGTCTCGCAAAGCGCTGATGCCGCGGCCATGTCGAGCCCATGCGGGACGGGCAGCGCGTGATCCTGATGGGTGAGCGCGTACTCCGCGTAGCCCCCGCCGGGCAGCAGCGCGCAGACCGGATCCCCCACCGCCCAGCGATCGGTTGCGGGGCCGATCGCGACCACCTCGCCCGCGCACTCGAGCCCGGGCAGATCCGAGGCGCCCGGTGGCGGATCGTAGGCGCCGGCACGTTGCAGCGCGTCCGGCCGATTCACGCCCGCCGCGCGCACCCGGATCAGGATCTCGCCGGCCATTGGCGCGGGAACCGGTCGCGTGGCCGGCCGCAGGACCTCCGGGCCGCCCGGCGTGGCGATTTCGACCACCCGCATCGTCGCGGGCAGGCTCACGCCGCGCGCCGGCTCTGGTGGGCGAAGTCCCAGTAGAGCGCCCGGGCCCGCGCCGCCACCGGGCCGGGGGTGAGCGCGCGGTCCTCGAAGCCGGTGACTGCGGTGATCTTGGTGGCGTTGCCGGTCAGGAAGATCTCGTCGGCCGCGGCGAAATCGGCGACGTCGAGGCTCTCCTCGCGCACTTCGACGCCTTCGGCGCGCAGCAACCCTATCACCCTCGCCCGGGTGATGCCGGCGAGGAACATGCCGTTCGGGACCGGCGTCGACACCACGCCGTCGCGCACCAGGAAGACGTTCATCGAGGCGGTCTCGGCCACGCAGCCGTCCGCGTCGAGCGACAGCGCGTTAGTGAAGCCGCGCGCCCGCGACTCCGACACGATCCGGCCGTTGTTGGCGTATAGGCAGGCGGCCTTCGCCTCAGTAAGCGCCACGTCCGGGCGCGGCCGGCGGTAGGGAGAGACCGTCAGCGTGTAGGGCCGCCCGGGCGCGGCCATCGGGTATACCTCGATGCAGATCGCCAGCGCTTCGGAGCCCGGCAGCGGGTCGATGATCGCCGGCGAGCCTTCCCGCGACCAGATCATCGGGCGCAGGTAGAGCGCTGCGTCCGGCGCGAATCGCGCGATGCCGGCGCGGATCAGCGCCGCCACCGTCTCCGCGTCCTCGGGCGCATCAAGGCCCATCGCCGCCGCCGAGCGGATCAGCCTTTCGCAGTGGGGATCGAGATCGGGGGTTACGCCCTCGAAGGTTCGCGCGCCGTCAAAGACCATCGTGCCAAGCCAGGCCCCGTGGTCGGCCGCGCCGATGATTGGCGCGTTGCCCTCGCGCCAGCGACCCTCGAACCAGGTCGCAACTCGCTCGCCAAGCGCCATAGGAAGGTCGTTCCCCGCGTCAGTCCCGTCAGGATCAGCGCCGCCAACGGCCGGGCAGATCGTAGCCGCGAGTATCATCAGGCGCCTTGACGCGGTCAAGGAGACGGGACGGGCCCTTCATCAGCGCCGACGTGACCGGGTTCTTTCGCAGCATCGACTTGAGGTCCTCGATCCGCATCACGTCGTCGATGCGCCTGTCGATGAACTCGCGGGTCGCGGTGAAGCCCGGGCTCTCGTCGCCCAGCCAGTAGAGCAGGCTCGACGAATAGACCGCCGAGAGCGTCGTGCGCTTGGTGTACCAGTTGTAGTCGCGGCTCTCGTCGCCGAGCGCGGTCCAGATCGTGTCGGCGGTGCGCCAGATCGCCCGCGCCCCGTCGGCGGAATGGGTGGGTAGCGCGAAGAGCGCCGCACCGCGCCGCACCGCCTCGCGGTTGTCGGCCACCAGTTCCAGCCGCCGGATGATGGCGTAGGCGATCCGGTCGCGGAACCGCATGCCCGCAAGATCGGCCTCGGCCAGCTCGCGCGCCAGCGCCGCGTCGCCCGCATCGTGCCAGGCCAGCGCCAGGTCGACGCCGCCGCGCGGAAACGCCAGTCGCGACCGGCCCGGATCGACGCCCGCGTCCTCCACCGCGCGCGCCAGCGCCCGGTCGGACCAGCCGTCGAAGGCGACATGCGCCAGCGCCGCCTCCACCACCGCCCGCCGGGTCGCCTCGATGTGGTCTTCATCCGTCCTGCTCTCGTCACTCATCGCGCCGCGCTCCAGATCGTTTTCGTTGCGTTCTCGTCTTGGAAGGTGGACAGGCCGCCTTCGGATGCGTATATAGCCCGCTCCTGCAAGATATCGAAACGCTGGACTGAAAGGTGGTGACTACCCGTGCAGGTGATGGTTCGCGACAACAACGTCGATCAGGCTCTGAGGGCTCTGAAGAAGAAGCTGCAGCGCGAAGGCGTTTTCCGCGAGATGAAGCTTCGGCAGCATTTCGAGAAGCCTTCGGTGAAGAAGGCGCGCGAAAGGGCCGAGGCCGTGCGTCGGGCGCGCAAGCTCGCGCGCAAGAAGGCGCAGCGCGAAGGCATGGTCTGACGCCGCGGCGGCGACGGCCGCCGACGCGACACGAACACGACACTATCCGCGCCGTCCGGGAGGGCCGCGCGGGTTCTGTCGTTGAGGCCGCCCCGAATTGCGCGCCCCGCCCTGGTCAACCCGGAGGTCGCGTCCCGGTCGGAAGCGTCAACGTGGTCTCCCACGCCTTGTTCTGGCCGATGTCGAACTCGCGCACATAGCTGTTCTCGACGCCTACGATGCGCGCGAAGTCGCGCCGCACGGCTTCGGGAAACAGCGAGCCCCGCACTTGCGTGAACGGTTCGACCCCGCGGATCGCGCCGGTCACCGACCCGGCGCAGAGCATCTTGGGCGTGCGGCCGAGCGCCTCGGCGTTCGTCATCACCTGATCGGCGGTCGCCCGGCTCACATAAATCTTCTGGTTGTGGGTGTAGTGCGAGAAGCGCGCGTGATAGCGCTCGTAGTAGTCGAGATATCGCGGGGTGATCCCGTAGTGGATGTCGCCGCGGCGCGGCAGTTCGGGATGCTGGAACGTGCCCGCGGGATCGTAGAGCACCCGCTGCGAGCCGTTGATCAGGAGCGCCGAATGCGCCGAGCGGCCGCTCTCGGCGTTGACCATCGAGATCAGCGTGATCGAGGGCGGCTCGTCGCTGGCGTAGACCGCGCGTGCGATCTCGTCGGGGCTCGACGCCTGGTAGACCTCGCAGGCCCCCAGCGCCATCACCGCGCAGAGCGCGGCCAGCGTCCCGAGCGGCCGCATCGACCCGCCGCCGCTCAGGAGTTGAAGATCGCGAGGAAGATCAGGATCGCGATGCTTGCGCCGAAGAGATACACCCAGAACCGGATGAAGCCCTCGAAGGTCTTCTCGTGCTCGGTGATGTCCATTTCGCCGTGTTCGTGTTCGGCCATGTTCCGCTCCATCTCTGCGCCGCGGCCAGTCGCGCCACGTCGTCCGGAACGGTTTCTACCCCGAAGGCCCGGGTCTGTCAGGCGCCAAATTCGCGCAGGCGCGCCAGAGCCAGACCCCATCGGGCCCTGCCTCGCGGGTGACGCGGCCGCAGGCGCGCAGGTGGTTGAGATGGCCGACCGCCTCCACCAGCGCCAGCCCGTAGGCGCCGCCGCGCACTTCGCAGCCGTAGAGCGGCGCGAAGCAGGCCGCAGCGGGCTTCGGCGCGTCGAGAAAGGCCGCGAGCCGTTCCAGCGCTGCCTCGGTGTGGGCGATCAGTTCCGCCAGCCGGGCCGGCACGCCGCTGAAGGGGCGCCGATGGCCGGGCAGGGCCAGCCGCCCCGCCTCCGCGACCCCCGCAAGCCGCCGGCACGACGCCAGCCAGTCGCCCACCGGATCGGCCTCGGGCTCGGTGGCGTAGACCCCGAGGTTGGGCGTGATCCCCGGCAGGATCTGGTCGGCGGTGAGCGCGAGCGCGTCGTCCAGGCTCCAGAGCGTCACCTGCTCGGGCGCATGGCCATGACCGGTCTCGACCCGCCAGCGCCGCCCGCCGGCGCGCACGATCTCGCCCTGGGCGATGCGGCGGAACCCCAGCGGCATCTCGGCCACCCAGTCGCAGTAGTTGAGCGGCCGCGACGCCGCGCGCTCGGCGAGTATCGCGGGATCCATTCCCGCCGCCCGCCAGAACGCCAGCGTCTCCTGCGCCGGCCGGTCCTGCGCGTCGAGGCGCAGCATCCGCGCGAAGAGCCAGGCGGTGCGCGATGTCCAGAGCGCTGCCCCGTGGCGGCGCTGGAACCAGCCCGCCAGCCCGACGTGATCGGGATGATGGTGGCTCACGATCACCCGCGCCACCGGCCTGCCGCCCAGCGGGCCGGCGAGCAGCGCCTCCCAGACGGCGCGCAGGTCGGCCGTGTCGAGCCCTGTATCGAAGAGCGTCCAGCCGTCGCCGTCGTCGAGCGCGTAGACATTAACGTGATCCGGCCGCCAGGGCAGCGGCAGCCGCATCCAGAGCACGCCGTCGGCGATCTCGCGCGCCTCCCCGGGCGCCGGCGGCGCGACGGGATGCGCGACCTCCCCCGACGCGGCCTCCATTCAAGCGGCCTCCATTCAGGAGGCGAGGTCGCAGGCGTAGAGCGGCGCCGCGCCCTCCCGCGCCGCCGCCAGAAGCCCCGGCGCTTCGGACATCACCTGTCGCAGGTGGAACTCGGCCAGCGCCGCGCGGGCCGGATCGCCCGAGACCTGCGCCGCCTTCAGCAGGTAATGCCCGCCGAGGGCCAGCGCGAAGGCGCTCAGATAGGGTGAGGATCCCGCCAGCCGGTCGTTGTTCTGTGCCGCCGCCATCCAGTCCGTCGCCGCGCCGAGGTCGCGCGCGGCCTCGGCCAGCGGCGCGCCCGCGGCGCCCGCCGACGCCGCAGTCCCGGCGATCTCAGCGACGAGCGCTTGCGCCGCCGCGCCGCCGTCTGCGAGCTTGCGCGTCACCATGTCCGCGGCCTGGACGCCGTTGGTGCCCTCGTAGATCGCCGTGACCCGCACGTCGCGGTAGTACTGCGCCACTCCGGTCTCCTCGATATAGCCCATGCCGCCGAAGACCTGCACGGCGAGTTCGGCTACCTCGCAGCCGACGTCGGTCCCGAAGGCCTTGGCGATCGGCGTCAGGAATGCCGCGCGCGCCTTCCACTCCTCCGCCCCGGTCGCGGTCGCCATGTCGACCGACAACGCGCAGTCGAGCGCGATCGCCCGCGCCGTCGCGGTCAGCGCCTTCATGCGCGCCAGCATCCGCCGCACGTCGGCGTGGCCGAGGATGCTGTCGATCCCGTCCACCGGCGTGCGGCCCTGGCGTCGGTCCCGCGCGAAGGCGACCGCGGCCTGGGTTGCGGCCTCCGCCTGGCTGAGGCCCTGCATGCCGACGCCCAGGCGCGCATTGTTCATCATCGTGAACATCGCCGCCATGCCCTGATGTGGCCCGCCCACCAGCCAGCCCGTTGCGCCCGCATACTCCATCACGCAGGTCGGCGAGCCGTGCAGGCCGGTCTTGTGTTCGAGCGAGATCGCGCGCAGCGCATTGGCGACCCCGGGCCGCCCCTCGGCGTCGGGAATGCGCTTTGGCACCAGAAAGAGCGAGATGCCGCGCGTGCCCGGGACCCCGTCCGGCAGCCGCGCCAGCACCAGATGCGAGATGTTCTCGGCGACGTCGTGATCGCCCCAGGTGATGTAGATCTTCTGCCCGGTGACGGCATAGGTCCCGTCGCCGTTCGGCGTGGCGGCGCAGCGCAGCGCGCCAAGGTCGGTGCCGGCCTGCGGCTCGGTGAGGTTCATCGTGCCCGTCCACTCCCCCGACACCAGCTTCGGCAGGTAGAGCGCCTTGAGTGCGGCGTCGGCGTGGCGCTCGAGCGCCTCGATCTGGCCGTGGCCCAGCAGCGGGCAGAGCGACAGCGCCAGGTTCGCGCCCGCCATCATCTCGTCCACGCAGGAGGCCAGCGTCATCGGCAGCCCCATGCCGCCGTACTCCGGCGCCGCGGAGATGCCGATCCAGCCGCCACGGGCGATCTCGGAATAGGCCTCCGCAAAGCCCGGCGGGGTGCGGACCACGCCCTTGTCGAGCCGCGCCCCGTGCAGGTCGCCCAAGCGGCGCAGCGGCGCGAGCACATCCTCGCTCAGCCGCGCCGCCCCGGTCAGGATCGCATCCACGGTCTCCGGCGTCGCCTCCGCGAAGCGTTCGGTGCGCGCCAGCCGACCGGCGTCGAGCACCCGGTCGAGCATGAACTTCATCTCTTCGACGGGTGCGCGATAGGTCATGGACTTCCCCGGATCTTGGCGGCGCGACGGCGGGTTCCGGCCCGCCCCGGAAGCCGCTATGGAGGCGGCGAGCGGTCGCGTCAGTCTAGGCGGTCGCGCCCGACCTCACAAGCAGGACGCCGCGTCAACCCCGCCCATGGCCGACAGCAACACCGTCATCCTCGGCGACAGCGACCGCGGCGTGCGCGCCGCCGTGGCGCTGCTGCGCGCCGGCGACCTCGTCGCCTTCCCCACCGAGACCGTCTACGGGCTCGGGGCGGACGCCCGCCTCGACCGGGCCGTGGCGGGCGTCTACGCGGCCAAGGGCCGGCCGGCGTTCAACCCGCTGATCGTGCACGTGGCCGGGCTGGACGCGGCGGAGTCGCTGGCCGAGGTCTCCCCCATGGCCCGTCGGCTCGCCGCCGACTTCTGGCCCGGGCCGCTCACCCTGGTGCTGCCGCTCAGGGCCGGCACCGGGCTCTCGGAGCGGGTCACCGCCGGGCTCGGGACGGTGGCGCTGCGCGCGCCCGCGCACCCGGTTGCCCAGCGGCTGCTCGCAGCCTTCGGCGGCCCGCTCGCCGCGCCCTCCGCGAACCGCTCCGGCGCGGTCAGCCCGACCAGCCGGGCGCATGTGCTCGACGGGCTCGGCGGGCGGATCGCCGCGGTGCTCGACGGCGGCCCCTGCGCGGTCGGCCTCGAATCGACGATCGTCGGCCTCGCGGGCGGCGCGCCGAGCCTGCTGCGGCCCGGCGGCCTGCCCGCCGAGGCGATCGAGGCGGCGCTCGGGGCGCCGCTGGCCGAGCCCGCCCACGGCGCCATCACCGCGCCGGGCCAGCTCGCCTCGCACTATGCGCCGGACGCGCCGCTGCGGCTCGACGCGGCCCGTCCGCAGCCGGACGAAGTCTGGATCGGCTTCGGCCCCGAGAGCGGGCCCGGGCTGAACCTCTCGCCCGCAGGCGATCTGGCGGAAGCCGCGGCAAATCTCTTCGCGCATCTGCGCGCCGCCGATGCGATGTCGCAGGAGACCGGTGCCGCGCGCATCGCCGTGGCCCCGGTCCCCGCTCACGGGCTGGGCCGGGCGATCAACGACCGCCTGCGCCGCGCCGCCGCGCCGCGCCGCTGAACCGGCTCAGGCCCGCCCGCCGCCCGCCGACAAGAGCGTCGGGTCTATGGACAGCGAGCGCAGCGCCCTCTCCCATTTGCCGCCGTCCCGCGCCCCGAACACCAGATCGGGGTCGGCCGCGGCGGTGAGCCAGCCGTTCGCCTGGATCTCGCTCTCGAGCTGCCCCGGCGCCCAGCCGGCGTAGCCGAGCGCCAGCAGCGCCCGGTCCGGCCCGTCGCCCGAGGCGATGTCGCGAAGGATGTCGATCGTAGCGGTCATCGAGAAGTCCGGGCTGACATTGAGGCTCGAGTCCTCCACCGCATATTCCGGCGAATGCAGCACGAAACCGCGGCCGTGCTCGACCGGGCCGCCGAAGTGCACGTTGGTGATGATCGAGGTCGGCCCGGCCTTGATGCCCAGCTGTTCCAGCAGGTCGGTGAAGAGCAACTCGGCCGCCGGCTTGTTGACGATCAGGCCCATCGCGCCCTCGCGGGAATGGGCGCACAGGAAGATCACCGAGCGCTCGAACCTCGGATCGCCCATGCCCGGCATGGCGATCAGGAGCTTGCCGTCCAGGAATGCCGCCTCGTCGTCCATTTTCCAAGTCTGGGGCGATCGGCGAGCGAATACAAGCGCGTCGGCCGGGCGGGCGCTCGCCGTATTGTTATCTCCCGTCTTGGGTCGCAGGGCTATGTTTCTCCGTCCGACCTTATCCCGGAAGCTCTCCCATGCGCCTGCCCTGCCTGCCAGCCTTCGCGTTAGGTCTCTGCGCCGCTCTGGCGGCCGCAGCGCCGCTTGCCGCGCCCGCGACCGCCCAGAGCCTCGCCGGCGCCGGCGCGGAGGGGCTGGAGAGCGTGGCGCTGCTCAAGGGCTGGCGCCAGCCCAACGGCACCCATGTCGCCGCTCTCGAGATCCGCCTGCGGCCGGGCTGGCACACCTACTGGCGCGCACCCGGCGCCTACGGCATCCCGCCGCAGTTCGACTGGTCGGGCTCGCGCAACCTCGAAAGCGTCTCCTACATCTGGCCGCGGCCCTCGGCCTTCGAGAGCTATGGCGCGCGGACCATCGGCTACCACGACGCGCTGGTGCTGCCGATGATCCTGAGGCCGAGCGATCCCGCCGCGCCGATCGAGGCCGCGCTCAAACTGTTCTTCGGGGTCTGCGAGGACATCTGCATCCCGGCCGAGGCGGAACTCGCCGCCACCCTGGCCGTCGACGGCCCGCCCGGAGGCAAGCCGCGCATCGACCGCGCGCTCTCCCGCCGGGCCTTGACCGCCGTCGAGGCCGGCGTGGTGGATGCGACCTGCGAACTGCTTCCAGGCGCCGACGGCAACGAACTCGCGGCCACGGTCACCTTCGGCGCGACGCCCGCTCAGGGCCAGATCGCGCTCCTCGAGGCCGGCCGGCCGGATGTCTGGGTGGGCGAATCGCGCAGCGTCGAGGACGGGCCCCGGATCTCCGCCCAGGCCGAGATGCGCGGGGCCTCCGGCGGGGTGGCGCTGGACCGCTCGGCGGTGCGAATCACCATCCTCGACGACAGCCGGGCGGTGGAGATCCAGGGCTGTCGCAAGCCCGGTTGAGCGAAGTACAGAGAACTCTCGCATAAGGCGAGTAATCCGGGTATGCTCCGCGGTTGAACAACAACCGCTCAGGGAGCTCCCATGTTCCGCCGCGCCCACCGCCTGTCCGCGCCGCTCCTCTGCGCCGCCCTCGCCCTGCCCGCCTCCGTCGCCGCCGAAACGGCGCAATCGCCCGCAGCGGCGGCTCCGGCGGCAGGCACGATCCTCGTGCTCGACGGCTCGGGTTCGATGTGGGGCCGCATCGACGGCGAGCCCAAGATCTCTATCGCCCAGCGCGCGATCGGCACCCTGATCGACGCCCTGCCCGACGAGGCCGAACTCGGCCTCGCGCTTTACGGGCACCGCCGCGAGGCCGATTGCGCCGACATCGAGATGGCGGTCCCGGTCGCCGCGGGCGCCCGCGAGGCGATCCGCTCGGCCGTTGCTGCGGTCAGCCCGCGTGGCAAGACCCCGCTGTCGGATGCGGTCGAGGCCGCCGCGCGCGCGCTCGACTACGAGAACGCCGCCGCCACGGTGATCCTGGTCTCCGACGGCCGCGAGACCTGCGAGCGCGATCCCTGCGCCGTCGGCGCGGCGCTCGAGGCCGCCGGGGCCGGCTTCACCGCCCATGTCGTCGGCTTCGACGTCGCCGACGAGGCCGACCGGGCCCAGCTCCAGTGCCTCGCCGAGAACACCGGAGGCCGCTTCATCGCCGCCGCCGACGCAGCCGAACTCACCGAGGCGCTCGCTGAGGTCGGCTTCGCCCCGGCCTCAGCCGAGCGCGCGATCACCCCGCCCGACCCCGACGCGCCGCGCCTCGACATGGTCTTCTCCGCCACCGATGGCGAGACCGGCCCGCGCATGCGCGCAGGTCTGCTCTGGAGCCTCACCGCGCTGCCGGGCGACACGGCCGTCGTCACCGGCTTCGACGCCGCCGATCTGCGCATCGCGCTCGCGCCGGGCTTCTACCGGACCGCGGCGCTGCGCGTCGCCGACGGAGCCACGGTCTCCGCCGAGGTCGAGGTCGCCGAAGCCGGTCCGCGCGCCGTGACGCTGGCTCTGCCCGCCACCCGCCCGCCGGCGCGCGTCGCCGCCGCCGCCGAAGCGATCGCCGCGGCGACCATCGACATCGACTGGTCGGGCCCGCGCGAACCGGGCGACGTGATCGCGCTGGCGGGTCCGGGCGATGGCGCGGAGGCCCGCCTCGTGCACGCCGCCGCGTCCGGCGACGGCCCGATCCGGCTGCGCCTGCCACCGACCCCCGGCGCCTACGAGATCCGCTACGTGCGCGCCGAGGGCGCCGACATCCTCGCCCGCGCCACCGTCGTCGTCGCTGCCGCGCAAGCCCGGCTCGCCGTCGACGGACCGACCCGGGCGGGCGGCGAGATCACCCTCGACTGGGCCGGCCCCGCCTACGCCGGCGACCGGCTCCTGCTGATGGCCGGCGTAGGCGACGATGCGGCGCCCATCGCGCAGGTCTTCGCCCGCGGCGACGGGCCGGTCGCGCTGCCGCTCCCGGCCGAGCCGGGCGCCTACGAGCTGCGCTACCTGATGGATCACGGCGACGTCGTGCTCGCCCGCCTGCCGCTGGACGTCGAGGACGTCGCGGCCACGCTCGAGCCGCCTGTCGCCGCCCGCGTGGGAGCCCCGCTCGACGTCGTCTGGACCGGCCCGGCCTACGCCGGCGACCGCATCGCGCTCGCCGCGCCCGGCAGCCCTGACGCCGAGGCGCTCGCCACCGCGCCGGCCGCCGGCGACGCGCCCGCGCGCTTCGCCGCGCTTGTAGCCCCCGGCGACTACGAGTTGCGCTACGTGATGGAGCGGGGCGGCCGCGTGCTCGCGCGGGTCCCGCTGAGCGTCGAGGACGTGACGGCGACGCTGAACCCGCCCGAGACAGCGCAGGTCGGCGCCGAGATCCGGGTCGGCTGGACCGGCCCGGACTACGACGGCGACCGCATCACTCTCGCGCGCGCCGGCAGCCCTGACGCCGAGAGCCTGGTCGCCGCCCCCGCGACCGACGCCGGCGCGGCGGTCCTGCCCGCCCCGGCCGAGCCCGGCGATTACGAATTGCGCTACGTCATGCGCGAAGGCGGCCGCGTGCTCGCCCGCGCGCCCCTTGCCGTCGCGGACGTGGACGCCACCGTCGAAGGCCCGGAGCTGGCGCTGGTCGGCGCCGAGATCGCCGTCGCCTGGACCGGCCCCGGCTACGAGGGCGATCGGATCGCGCTCGCGCCGGTCGGCGGCTCGGAGACCGACCCCCTCGCCTTCGTCCCCGCCTCGGGCCTCGCGCCCGCGACGCTCGTCGCCCCGACCGAGCCGGGCGCATACGAGCTGCGCTACGTCATGGGCCAGGGCGGCCGGGTGCTGGCGAGCCAGACGATCGAGGTCTCGCGTACCGTCGCCACCCTCGATGCGCCCGAACAGGCCGTGGTCGGCGACCAGATCGAGGTCGCCTGGACCGGCCCGGCGGAGGAGAACGACCACCTGACCGTCACCTGGGTCGACGCCCGCGACGACCAGCAGATCAACCACGCCTTCACCGGCGACGGCGCGCCGGCGATGCTGACCATGCCGCCGCAGCCCGGCGACTACGAGATCCGCTACGTGCTCGCCTCCGAGCGCCGCGCGATCGCCGTGCGCCCGATCCGGGTGATCGACGCGGTCGTGGAGCTGAGCGCGCCCATATCGGTGGAGGTCGGCGCCGAGGTGGCCATCGACTGGGCCGGACCGGACGCGCGCAACGACCACGTCGCCATCGCCGAGGCCGGCGCGCCCGGGAGCAAGCAGCTCGGCTTCGCCTACACCCGCGACGGCCAGACGCTGACCCTGACCGCGCCCGAGGCACCCGGCCTCTACGAGGTCCGCTACATCCTCGACCAGAGCAAGCGGGTGATGGCCGCGATCCCGCTTCAGGTCACCCAGATCACCGCGACGCTCGCCGCGCCCGCGACCGCCGTGGCCGGCGGCGAGATCGAGGTCGTCTGGGCGGGCCCCGAGCGCGACGGCGACCGGGTGGTGCTCGCCGCGCTCGACGCGCCGGCCGACGCAAGCCTCGCCGCCGCGCCCGCCTCGGACGCGGGATCGACGCGACTGTCGGTCCCGCCGGAGCCGGGCGCATACGAGATCCGCTACCTGCTGGCGCCCGGGGGAGAGATCATCGGCCGCCGCGAAGTCACGGTCGAGTACCCGCCCGCGGCGCTCAGCGCCGTCGGCTCCGCCCCGGCCGGCGCGGCGCTGCCGGTGCTCTGGTCCGGGCCGGACTATCCCGGCGACTTCATCGCCATCGCCGCCCCGGACGCGCCCGGCGGCGACGGCCTGTCGCGCGCCGCCACCTCCGCCGGCGCGCCGGCGCGGCTGGTGATGCCCGCCGCGCCCGGCGACTACGAGATCCGCTACGTCATGGCCAACGGCGGCCGCGTGGTGGCCCGGGCGCAGGTCACGGTGACCGAGGTCGCGGCCACGCTCGACGCGCCACCCACCGCCGCGGCGGGCGGCGAGATCGCCGTCGCCTTCTCCGGGCCCGAATACGCCGGCGATATGATCGCGCTCGCGCAGGCCGGCGCGGCCGACGACGCCTTCGAGACCGCCGCCGAGGCGTTCGGCCCCGCGCCTGCGACGCTCGCCCTGCCCGCAACTCCCGGCGCCTACGAGCTGCGCTACGTGATGGGGCCGGGCGGGCGCGTCCTCGCCCGGGCGCCGCTGGCGGTGGAGTGACGCGGCCCACGCTATCGGGTTGACACCCCTCCCTTTACCATCCATATGGATGTTCAATGGATGGTAAGGGGATGATCCGATGACCAACGCACCCAATCCGCGGGACCGTGGCGAGACCGAGAAGATAACCATCAACCTCGGCTACGTCGACCTCGGTCGCATCGATCTGATGGTGCAGGAGGGGTTCTACTCCAACCGCACCGACTTCATCCGCACCGCCATCCGCAACCAGCTCTCCAGCCACGGCGCCGAGGTGGCTCGCTCCATCGACCGGCGCACCTTCGAACTCGGGCTGCGCGACATCACCGCGGCCGATCTCGAAGCGGCCCGCGCCGCCGGCGTGACGCTGCACGTCAAGGTGGTTGGGCTCGCCCGCATCGCCGCCGACGTCACCCCCGACCTCGCCCGCGCCGTCATCGGCTCGATCACCGTGCTCGGCGCGCTCCAGGCCAGCCCGGAGATCAAGGCCGCCCTCGCCGACCGCATCGCCTGAACCCGACCGAAACCAGTCACAGGACCTGCCCCATGAACGCCCCCTTCGCCGACGCCATGCGTCGGGCGACCGATCGCGTGCGCTCCGGCGACCCGCTCGACGCCACCCGCATCATCCAGACCGCGCTCGCCGGCGCAGCCGCACCCCGCGGCGACGCGCCGTACACCGGGCACACCCTCCCGACGCTCCCGGCGCCCGATGACGCCCGCGGCAATTCCACCCGCGCTTCCGCCGGCCCGGCACCGCGCCGCTCGCTCCGCGCAGTGATCGCAGCTCTGCGCAAGGGCCGCGACCGGCTGCCAAGCGCCTTTCGCCGCGGACCGGCCGCGGAACCGGAGATCGCGCCCGGCGCCCGCTTTCTCGCCCGCACCCACGCCGATGCGGCGGGGTCGCGCGACTACCGCCTCTACGTCCCCGCCGCGCTCGGCGACGCCGCCCCCGAGGGGATCGTGCTGATGCTGCACGGCTGCAAGCAGACCCCTGAGGACTTCGCCGTCGGCACCCGCATGCACGCCCAGGCCGAGGCCCGCCGCCTGATCGTCGCCTGGCCCGCCCAGACCGGCGCCCACAATGCGTCGCGCTGCTGGAACTGGTTCCGCCCCGAGGACCAGACCGCCGGCGCCGGCGAACCCGCGATCCTCGCCGGTCTCGCCCGGGCGCTCGTCGCCGAATTCGGCGCGGCGCCCGACCGGGTCTTCGTCGCGGGCCTCTCCGCCGGCGGCGCGATGGCCGCCGTGCTCGGCGCCACCCATCCCGATCTCTTCGCGGCCGTGGGCGTGCATTCCGGTCTGCCCGCCGGCTGCGCTCGCGATGTGGTCTCCGCCTTCGCCGCCATGCGCGGCGAGACCGGCACCCGCCCGCAGCGCCCCGCGGTGCGGACCATCGTCCTGCACGGAACCGCCGACGGCGTCGTCGTTCCCTCCAACGCCGAGCGCATCCTGCCGCCGGCCGCCGACGCCCGCCTCGACGCCGGCCCAGGCTGGACCCGCCGGGTCACGCCCGACGGCGAGCTCTGGCGCATCGACGGCCTCGGCCACGCCTGGTCGGGCGGCGATCCGCGCGGCTCGTTCGCCGCCGCGGCCGGCCCCGACGCCTCCGCCGAAATGATCCGCTTTTTTCTCGAAGGAAGCCCCCGATGACCACTCCAACCCTCAGGTTCGACGCCGTCGCGGAAGCGCGCCCGGGACGAAAGTGGGCCGAACGCTGGGCGCGTTCCTGGCCCGAATACGAGGCCTGGTTCACATCGCGCGGCGGCGACGCCGGCCCCGACCGCGCCGCCTGCGAGGCGGCGCTCGCCCGGCACATGCCCGAACTCGCCCCACTGCACCGCCGCCTGACCATGCTCGCCGGCGGATCGGACCGCGCCGCGCGCTTTCTCTCGGGCTGGCGCCCCCCCGGTACCTCGGCGGCTGCTCGATCGCCGCCCGCGCCGACGCCGGCGAGGTGCGCCTCGTGCGCAACTACGACCTCTCGCCCGACCTCAACGAGGGCCTGCTCCTGCGCAGCGAATGGAGCGGATCCTCGGTCATGGGCATGGTCGAGTTCCTCTGGGGCCTCTCGGACGGCGTCAACGCCCGCGGCCTCGCCGTGGCGCTGGCCTACGGTGGCAGCCCCGAGACCGTGCCGGGCTTCGGCGTCACCCATATCCTGCGCTACCTTCTGGAGACCTGCGGCGACGTGGAGGCGGCGCTCGCGGTGCTGGCGCGCGTGCCCTCGCACATGGCCTACAACGTCACCCTCGCCGACCGCGATGGCGCGACCGCGACCGCCGAACTCCGCCCCGGCGGCGGCCTGACGCTCATCCGCCCCGCGATCGCCGCCAACCACCAGGCCGACGCGCCGGCGCCGGCCCGCGCATCGATCACGCGCACCTACGAGCGCGGCGCCCACATGGCCCAACTCCTGCGCGGCGACATCGCGCCCGGCGAGTTGGCTCAGGCGTTCCTGCTGCCGCCCCTGCGCCAGACCGACTACGCCGGCGGCTTCGGCACGCTCTTCACCGCCGAATACGATCCCGCGCGTGGCGGGCTCGCCCTGCGCTGGCCCGACCAGGTCTGGGAGCAGCGCCTCGACCGCTTCGAGGAGGGCCGCCGCGACATCGTCTACGGCGACGCGCCGGCGCCCGCCGACCCGGTCGAGGCGCTGGCCAACCTGCGGCCATGGCTCAGCCCCGAGGGCGCCGCGGCGCTCGACGAATGGCGCGCGACGGCGCAAGGCGGCGCGCCCGACTGGGCGGCGCTCTCGCGGGTCTTCACCCGCTAGGCCCCTCGCCGCGCCCCGGCAAGCGCGAGGCTCGCCGCGACGATCGCGGCGAGCCCCGCCAGAGCCGCCAGCAGCGCCGCCGCGCCGGGCGACAGCCCAGGCAGCGCGCGCGCCAGAGCCGACGCCGGTCCCCAGGCCGCGCCGGTCGAGGCGGTCGGCACGACCGCAAGCGCCGTCCAGCCGAACCCCGCTAGGGTGGCCGCGCGCAACCGCGCGCCGTGCCCCGCAGCCCGCCCCCGGGCGCCGAGCCCGCGCCGAAACCCCGTGAAGGCCAGCCGCAGGTCGCGCTCGATGACCAGAAGCGCGGGCGTGACCAACAGCGTCAGAGCCGCGCCCACGCCCAACCCGTAGACCAGCGTGATCACCGTGGGCTTCAGAAACAGCGCCTGCTGGCTGCGCTCGAACAGCAGCGGCGCGAGGCCCAGCACCGTCGTGGCCGAGGTGAGCAGGATCGGGCGCAGCCGGTCGCCGGCCGCCGCGATCACCGCCGGCGTCGTCGCCCGCCCCGCCCCGCGCGCGTCGACCGTCGCGATCAGCACGATGGCGTTGTTGATGATGATGCCGGTCATCCCGACGAGCCCGACCACCGTGAAGATGCTCATCGCCATGTCCCAGCGATAATGCCCCCAGATCGTGCCGATCAGCCCCAACGGGATCACCGCCATCACCACCAGCGGCCGGAACCAGCTCGCAAAGACCCAGGCCAGCGCCAGGTAGATGCCCGTAAGGCAGAACGCGAACCCGCCCAGCGCGTCGCCGAGAAATGCCCGCTCCTCGGCTACCAGCCCGTCGAAGGCGTAGTCCACCCCAAGCGCGGCCGCGATCTGCGGCAGGATCGTCGTCTCCAGCGCCCGCGTCACCGCCGACGCCGCCGTGGGATCGGCGTCGGCCACCGCGCCGGTGACCCGCGCCATGCGCCGCCCGTCGACCCGCTCGACCTTCGAGAACCCCGGCCGGCTCTCGACGCTCACGATCTCCGCGAGCCCCACCAGCGCGCCGTCCGGCGCCCGCAGCCGCGTGCGCTCGAGGAAATCCGCGCCACGCTCCGCTTCGGGCAGCGTCACCCGCACCGTGCGCGTGCGCGGCCCGTCCGCGAACTCCGCCGCCTCGACGCCAGACAGCCGCGCAAAGAGCTCCGACCCCACCGCATCTATCGAGAAGCCCAGCCGCTGCCCCAGCGGGGTCAGCTCCAGGACCAGCTCGGTCTTGTCGTAGGCCAGCGAATCCTCGAGCCCGCTCACCGCAGCGATCGGCGCCAGCGCCGTCTTCAGCGCCTCCGCCGCCGCCTTGAGCGCGCGCGCGTCCGCGCCGTAGAAGGCCACGTCTAGCGCATCGCCGCCCGGACCCTCGCCCCAGCTCCGGAAGCTCAGCGTCTCCAGGAGCGGCGCCGCCGTCACCTCCGCCTCGAGCGCCGCTAGGAACTCCGCCGAGGAATAGGGCCGCAGGTCGGGATCGACGAGCTCGATGTCGATGGCGCCGAGCTGGTCGGGGTCCTTCACGTCCTCGCCCGACAGGCCGCGCCCGGCGGTGCCCCCGACCTGCGCCAGCGCCGAGGCGATCGGAGCGACGCCGCTCTCACGGGCGAACTCCGCGTCCACCGCCGCCGCCGCCCGCTCCAGCTCGCGCACCATCGCCTCGGTGTCGGCGCGGGTCGCGCCGGGCAACATCGCGATGTTGCCGGTGACCGAACTGCGCTCGGGCGAGCTGAAGAACCGCCAGTTCACATCGCCGCTCAGTACCATCGCCGCCGATTGTGCGACCAGCAGGATCGCCGCCGCGACAACGGGATATCGCAGCTTGATCACCCAGCTCATCATCGGCAGGAACACCCGCCGCCGGAACGCGTCGAGCCCGCGGTTGACCGCCCGGCTCGGCGCGACCCAACCCCGCCGCAGATCGCGCGCCAGCGCGCCGGCCATGTGATGGGGCAGGATCAGGAAACACTCCACCAGGCTCGCCGCAAGCACCACGATCACCGTGAATGGAATGTCGCCGATCAGCCGCCCGTAGCGCCCGCCGATGAAGGTCAGCGCGTAGAAGGCGAGCACCGTCGTCACCATCGCCGTGAAGACCGGCAGCGCCATGGCGCGCGCCGCCCGCTCCGCCGCGGCCGCCGGCGCCTCGCCGAGCGCGCGCCGCCGCCAGTCCGCGTGCTCGGCCACCACGATCGCGTCGTCGACCACCAGCCCCAGGCAGAGGATCAGCCCGAAGAGCGAGATCATGTTGAGCGTCAGCCCGCCGGCGTACATGAAGCCGATCGCCGCCAGCATCGCCACCGGGATGCCCGCCGCCACCCAGAGCGCCGTGCGCGCGCTCAGGAACAGAAACAGCAGCCCCACCACCAGCGCGAGCCCCATCAGTCCGTTGCCGACCAGCAGGTCGAGCCGGTCGGTGATGTTCTCCGCCCGGCTGCGCGTCAGCTCGATCGTCACCCCCTCGGGCAGCGTCGCCTGCATCTCCGCGGCCACCCGCGCCGTCGCCGCCTGCACCGCGATCGCATCGCCGCCATCGGCGCGGTCGACCCGCACCGCCACCGCCGGATCGCCGCCCATGAAATAGGCCGCGCCCGACTGGCCGCCGGCGACGTCGATGGAAGCGATGTCGGCAAGGCGCAGCTTGCCCCCGTCCGCATCCGAGCGCAGCGCCACCTCGCCGATCGCGGCCGGATCGCGCCGCTCGGCCCCGGCGCGCAGCCGCGAGACACCGCCCTCCGCCTCGCCCGCCGGCGACGCCTCGGCGTGCTCCTCCACCGCATTGGCGATCTCGCGCAGGCTGAGCCCGTGACGCGCCAGCGCCGCGCCGGGCACCTCGATCGCGATCACCGGGTCGGGCACGCCACGGATCGAGGCGCGGGTGACGCCCTCGCGGTAGAGCCGGGCCACGAACTCGTCGGCATAGCGTCCCAGCGTCTCGGCCGCCACCGGACCATGGATCACCACGTCGGTCACCCGGTCGCGCCATTGCAGACGCCGCACCTCCGGCGCCTCCGCCCCCTCGGGCAGCGCAGGCGCGCCGGCGAGCGCCGCCTCGACCTCGGCTGCGGCGCGCCCCATGTCCCAGTCCGGCTCGAACTCCAGATCGAGCGTCGCCACCCCGGTCCGCGAGGTCGCTTCGCTGGCGGTCAGGCCTTCGACGGCCATCAGCGCCGGCTCGATCAGCGCCACGACGCCGGCGTCGACGTCCTCGGGCCCCGCCCCGTCCCAGGCCACGGTGACGCGCACCTCGTTGACCACCACGTCGGGAAAGAACTGGCTGCGGATCTGGCTCAGGCCCAGCGCGCCGAAGGCGATCATCAGCACCATCAGCAGGTTCGCCGCCGTCGGATGGCGGGCGAAATAGCCAAAGAGGCTCAGCCCCGCCTCCCGGACCCGCTCGCCCGCCGCCACGCGCTCAGCCGCCCGACCGGGCTTCGAGCCGGTCGATCATCTGCTGGGGCACCTCGTCGGCCCGAAGCGCCGCGAGGATGCGCGCCTTGGCCTCCGCCGGCATCCGCCCGTTCGCCTCGACCTCCGCGATCAGCCCGGCGCGCCGCTCCGGCGACAGGCGCACCATCGCCTCCAGGGCTGACGCCCCCGCTGCGCCGGTCTCCGGTCCGTCGCCGCGCTCGGGACGCGCCGCCACGCCCGGGGCCAACTGCGGCGCCCGCGTCAGCACCACCTCGCGGCCCTCGGGCGCGCCATCGACGATCACCGTCTCGCCCTGCCGGCGCAACACCCGCACCGCGACCTCCTCGAGCCGGTCGTCCGCGCCGAGCACCAGAATGCGCCCCGCCGGGTCGACCGCCGACGCCGGCAGCGTCGCCACCCCCTCGAGCGCCGGCTCCTCGATGCGCACGGTCACGAAGTCCCCCGGCCGCAGCAGCCCCGGGGTCTCCGGCGACAGCGTCGCGTGGACCAGCCGCCCGGACTGGCCCGCCCCCGCCGCCGGGGCCACCCGTTCGACGCGGCCGGGAGCCCAGAGATCGAGCCCGTCGATCTCGAGCCCCGCGGTCATCGCCAAGGGCAGCACCCCGCCCGCGTCGTCGGCGAGCCGCGCGAATTCCGCGCTTCCCACCCGGAACGCCACCTCCAGCGCCGCGGGATCGACGAGCGCGCCCAGCGCCTCGCCCGCGCTCACGCGCCGACCGACCACCGCCTCGACCTCGCCCAGCACGCCGGCAAACGGCGCGCGCGCCATCGTGTCGGCAAGCCGCCGCGCCGCCTCGTCGGCCTCGATGCGCGCCCGGTCGACCGAAATCGCCGCCCGCCCGATGCGCGCCTCCGCCTGCGCCAGCGCCAGCCGCCGCCCAGAGAGCGCCTGTTCGGCGCTCGACAGCGCCAGCTCCGCGGTCTCCAGATCGGACGCCGTGCCGACGCCGCGCCCGCGCAGATCCGTCGACCGCGCCAGCGCCGCCGCCCTCAGGTCGCGCTGCCGCTCCGCCGCGACGATCTCCTCGCGCGCCAGCGCCAGCGCCGCCCGCGCCTCCGCCTCCTCGGCCTGCGCCGCCGCGAACGCGTTCTCGGCGAGCGCCCGCGCCGCCGCGGCCTCTGCGGGATCGATGCGGTAGAGCACCTCGCCAGCTGCGACGCGCCCGCCGTCGCGAAACTCCGGCGCCAGTTCGAGCAGCGTCCCGCCTACCGCGGCGCGCAGCTCGAGGCTGCGCGCGCTTTCGACGTCGCCATAGGCGGTGAGCAGCGGCTGCGCGGTTCCGAGTTCGATCGGCGCCACGCGCACCACGTAGACCCGCTCGCGCCCCGGCGGCGACGCCTGTCGCGCCGCCTCGCGATCGGCGATGGCTCGCGCGATCTCGCCCGCCGCCAGCGCCAGAAGCGCGAGCGTCAGCGCGGTCAGCACGAGCCCTGCGAGGCCGCGGCTCAGAAATCGCACGTCGATCGGTCCTTCCTCGATGCGCCGAGTTCGCGCATTATAGACCGAACCCTGGGAAAATCCGTCGAAATCCGCCGCCTCCCGCAGAGTTTCCCGGGCCTTGCACGCGCTGGCCGACGCATTCCGGCGCGCCCCGAAGACCGGACGGCGACGACATCGCCGAGATCTCGGTCGAGAGCGGACGCCCTACAGTTCCGGCTCGGTGATGAACGTCAGCGGATAGCCCTCCGCCTGGCCCATGCCGGTCGCCTGCTGGGCCTTGGTCTCGGCGATCTCGCGGGTGAAGACCGCCACCACACAGACGCCCCGGCGATGCGCGGTCAGCATCACGCCCTCCGCCTGCGACCGGGTCATCCGGAACACGCCCTTGAGCACGATGACCACGAAGTCCCGCGGCGTGTAGTCGTCGTTGAGCAGCACCACCCGATAGAGCGACGGCCGCGCCGTCTTCACGCGCGTCTCCGGCCGGGTGGTGATCCGGGTGTCCGCCACGCCCGCAATCCCCCTGCGAGCCAAAACCACCTTCAGTATCGCAGATCGACGCGCCGCGGTCCACTGCGCGGGCTGGCCTGCGACGCCATGGCGCTTGCGCGATTGCATGTGACGTGTGGCGCGGGCCCGTGATATCCTCGCCCCATGGACGCGGGCGCCAGACCCCGGATCGAGACGCGCTGGTCGACGGCGGAGGACGGCGACGCCCTCGCCGATCTGCACCGCGCCGCCTGGCGCGGCGCCTATCTCGGCATCCTGCCCGGCCCGGTGATCGAGCGCATGACCTCGCGCCGCGGGCCGCGCTGGTGGCGCCGGCTGGCGCTCGTCGGCGCCCCGGCGCGGGTGATCGCGCTCGACGACCTGCTCGCCGGCTATGCCACGCTCGGACGCGATCGCCGGCGCCGCGGCGGCGGCGAGATCTACGAGCTCTACCTGCGCCCGGAATGCCAGGGCGCAGGTCTCGGGGCGAAGCTCTTCGAGGACACCCGCCGCCAGCTCCAGTCCGCCGGCATGCCTCGCCTCATCGTCTGGACGCTCAGCGACAACGTCGCCGGCTGCCGCTTCTACCGCGCGCTCGGCGGCCGAGAGGCCGGCCGCGCACGCGAGACCTTCGACGGGGCCCGGATCGAGAAGACCGCCTTCGCGTGGGGCTGAACCGCGCGCCCGCCCTGACCGGAAAGGATCCCATCCATGACCAACGCCCCGCCGCTCGCGCTGATCGTCGGGGTCGGCGACGGGCTCTCCGCGTCGCTCGCCCGGCGCCTCGCAGCCGAGGGCTACGCGCTCGCCCTCGCCGCCCGTGACGCCGAGAAGCTGGCGGCGCTGGCCGAGGAGACCGGCGCCAGCCGCCACGCCTGCGACGTCGCCGATCCCGCGGCGGTCGACGCGCTCTTCGCCGCGCTGCCGCGAACCCCGCGCGTGGTGGTCTGCAACCCCTCGGCGCGGCTGCGCAGGCCGATCGCCGAGCTCGATCCCGAGGCGGTGCGCCCGGCGCTCGAGGTCACCGCCTTCGGCGCCTTCCCCGTCGGCCGCGCCGCCGCCCGGGCGATGCGCGCCGCCGCCCCGGTCGACGGCGCGCGCGGAACCATCCTCTTCACCGGCGCCTCCGCCGGGGTGAAGGGCTTCCCACTCTCCGCCCCCTTCGCCATGGGCAAGTTCGCCCAGCGCGGCCTCGCCCAGTCGATGGCCCGCGAACTGCACCCCGAAGGGATCCACGTCGCCTGGATCAACATCGACGGTGGGATCCGCAACCCCGGCGTGACCGAGCCGCCCGACTCGCCGGACTCGATGCTCGACCCCGACGCCATCGCCGGGGAATATCTCGGCCTGATCCGCCAGCACCGCTCGACCTGGTCGAACGAACTCACGCTTCGGCCCTGGGTCGAGCGGTTCTGAGCGGCGGCGCCTGCCAGCGCAGTATGCAAGAGACTGCTGGATTCAGACAAGGGTGCTCCCCATATACATCAAGACATCCGATTGTGAGGATCATCCGATGACCACCCTGCCCGCACGCCTCGTCGCAGCCGCCCTCGCCGCCGGCCTCCTTCCCCTGGCCGCGACGCCGGTCGTCGCCCAGACGCCCGGCCCGGCCGCGCACTTCATCGAGAACTGGGACCTCGACGGCGACGGCGCTGTCACCGCCGATGAAGCCGCCCGCAAGCGCGACGAGCTCTTCACCATGTTCGACGCCGACGAGGACGACCAGTTGAACCTCGACGAATGGGCGCTCTTCGACGAGACCCGCCGCGCCGACCTTCAGACCAACATGACCGAGGTGGACAAGGCGTCGATGGCGGGCCTCGCGGCCGGCTTCGCCCGTCCCTTCAACGATCCCGACGGCGATGGCGCGGTCACCCGCGAGGAATTCGTCGGTCGCGCCGGCCCGGCGCTCGAAGCGATGGACCACGACGGCGACGGTGTGCTGACCGGCGCCGATTTCGTCCCGGCGGCGCCCTAGGCCTGCGCCCATCACGCAGCCGTGACCCGGGCGAGCCCCGGCCGCCGCTATCCTGCGCGCAGACAATCAACACAACCGGGGGAACGACGAATGCGTGCAACGATGATTCTGACGGCGCTTGCGGCGGCGACCGTCTGGGGCGGCGCCCAGGCCCAGGACGCGGGCATGAGCTTCTTCGTGACCAGCGCCAACCCCGGCCAGGGCGCCAACTTGGGCGGGCTCGCAGGCGCCGACGCCCATTGCGCCGCGCTGGCCGAGGCCGCCGGCGTCCCGGGCCGGACCTGGGCCGCCTACCTCTCCTCTAGCGAGGCCGACGCCCGCGACCGCATCGGCGCGGGCCCCTGGACCAACGCCGCCGGCGTGGTCATCGCCGAGAGCGTCGAGGCGCTCCACGGAGACGCCAACAACCTCAGCAAGGAGACCGCGCTCGACGAGACCGGCGCGGTCGTCAACGGCCGCGGCGACGAGCCCAACCGCCACGATATCCTCACCGGCTCGCTGGCCGACGGCACCCGGGCCGCGGAGACCTGCGGCGACTGGACCGAGGGCAGAGCCGAGGGCTCGGCCATCGTCGGCCACCACGACCGCATGGGTCTCGACGAGACTCCGCCGTCGCTCTCCTGGAACGCCTCGCACCCCTCGCGCGGCTGCTCGCTCGAGGCCCTGCGCGGCACAGGCGGCGACGGGCTTATCTACTGCTTCGCGACGGACTGAGCGCAAGCAAGCCCTATCCCGTCCCGGCCGCGCCGAACCACCGCGGCGCCCACCGATTTCGCCGCGCGATCTGGCCCGCGACAGATCGCGGCGCGATTGCCAGCGCCAAGGGCGGGAGCGTTCCGCGCCCACCAGGGCGGCCCGCGCCGACGCTGCAACGCCGCACCCTTTCCCGCTAAGACTGGCGGCTACGCCCGCCCCCGACAGGAGCCCGTCCTGACCCCCGACGCCTTCATCGCCAAGTGGCGCGCCTCCCCCAAGGACGAGCGCCGCGACAGCCAGCCGCATTCCATCGACCTCTGCGCGCTTCTTGCCGTCGAGGATCCCGGCACCGCCGACCCCGAGCACCGCTGGTTCGCCTTTGAGAAAGGGCGCGTCGAAGACCACCGGCGGCGGCGGCTGGGCCAACGTCTGGCGCAGGGACTGCTTCGGCTGGGAACAAAAAGGCGGCGGCAAGCCCCTCGGTCCCGCTTACACCCAGCTTCTCACCCATTCCGTTGCGCTTGAGAACCTGCCGCTCCTGATCATGTCCGACATGGAGCGCATCAACATCCGAGGAGGAACACACGATCCTGCTCGACGACCTGCGCGACACCGCCAGCGGCACTCACTTCAAGGACTGGGACAAGATCGTAAAGATCCTGGCCATGACTGCGATTCGTTTTGTTTCAGATTTGTTCTTGCCTCAAAATTGCTTGCGCCGGAATGCCGCGACGTTTGAGGGGAAGCAATCGTGGATGTCAAAGGATTTGGGAAGGTCTGCGGCTCGCTGAACGAGTTGACCGGCCCACAGTTGAAGGAACTCCTGTCGGCGCTGAAGTCTCTGGATGCGTGGATGCAGGCGCTTGGCGCGATTGAGACGCGGCGCGGCGAACCGGGCGCCTAGCCTACCACCTGCGCCGCGCGATCACGATCCTCGGGCTTCCGGCCCTGATTGCTGCAGTCCGAACATGAGGCCCACGGTGTCGCTTGCGGGGAAATCTCCCAGACATTCAACCCGATAGGCAGCTCAGCCTGTCCAAGGATGCTGCAGCTCCGGGATCCGAAAATCAGGACGCATTTCGGCGTTACAGGCCCAATCCGTGCCCTAACTCATCGATGGCGAGACGTTTCCACACAGTCTGGTTGGATTCAATCCAATAGCTTCGTGGTCGCATCCGGCTGAAGCTGTGCGCTTGCGTCAACAAGGCTCAGCTGGTTTTAGTCAGGCGAGATCGATCCGCCATGTCGATTTCCGAGGAACGGGTGTGCGGCGTCGGGCTTGCGCTGCATCAATGCCGCGCCGTCCGCCCGGCGCCGAACTTCTGACCAGCCCTCCTTGGAGTTGACGGATGGCGCACGATTTCGATCCGGCAATGCTGACGACGCCGTGGGGGTCGCTCTACTGGTACGGGGCGGTCTACACACTTGGATTTCTTGGCGTGTTTTTATGGTTCTGGTATCGGCGCGGGGTCTGCGGACTGACCGACCGGGACGTTTACACGCTCACGATCGTCTTTGCGGCCGGCGTCATGATCGGCGGCCGCGTCTTCGACATCGCCGTCTATGAGCTCGACTACTACCGCGACAGGCCGCTCGCCGCGCTGAACTGGTGGAACGGCGGCATGGCTTCGCATGGCGTGTTGCTCGGCGGGCTTCTTGCGACCCTCGCCTTCGCAAGGGTCCGCGGGATGTCGCTGCTCATGCTTCTCGACGAGATCGTCGTGCCGGGGGTGTTTCTGCTCGCGGTCGGGCGGCTCGGCAACTTCATCGAGGGCGGCGTGGTGGGATCGGTCACCGAGCTTCCCTGGGGGTTCGTCTATCCCGATCTCGACGGGGCGCGCCATCCAGTGGCGCTTTACGAAAGCGCCAAGAACTTCCTGATCGCGCCGATCCTGATCTGGGCGATCGGGGTCTGGCCGCCCGGGCGGGGGGTGGTGACGTCGCTGTTCCTGGCGCTCTATGGCGGGCTGCGCTTCGCGGTGGATATCTTTCGCGACTACGAGGCGGCGTGGCTGGGGATCGGCACGGGACAGGTCTTCAACCTGCTCATGGCCGCGGCCGGAGCGACGATGCTCCTCTATCTGCTGAAGGCGCCGCGGGTCGTGCCCCAGGTGCGGCGGCCGGCGCCGAGACGGGCGAGCGGGCTGCAGAAGCTGCTGCTGGTCTTCATGGTGCTCTATCCGCTGGGGATCCCGACGAGCTGGACGCGCGACAACATCATCGAGAAGCGGCAGGAGGTTCAGGAAACCGCGCGCGCCGCCGTCACGGGCTACGCGGGGTGAGGGACGAGACCGCGGATGCTGACGAAGACCAGCCAGAGGGCGATCATCTGCGCGAGATGAAAGACGGCGATCGGACCGAGCGGCGGAAGGGCGAGGTCGCCGACCAGGACCCCCCCGCCAGGGCGATCAGTGCAAAGCCTGCGATGCCGACGATCAAGAGACCGCGGCGTGTCTCGAGATAGCGGCGCAGATAGTGACCGGTGGTTGCGACGATCGGCGCCATCATGTTCAGGCTGCCGAGCGCGAAGGCGTCGGTGCGGAACACCAGGGGCAGTGAACGCCAGGAACTGGATCGCGGCGACGATCCTCAGGGCCCGCGCCCAGCGCCGCGACCGCGCCAGCTTGGCGGCGACGAACCAGAGTGACACCGCGGTCAACCCCATGGAAGCCATGCCACAGGCCGCCGAAGAGCGCCTCAAGGCCGAGCGACGCGAAGGCGGCCGCAAATTCGATCTCCGCGACACCGCGCGGCGCAGCGCGGCGCCACAGGCGGGAAGTCCGCGATGTCGAGCTCAAGCATTGTGCGGAATACAATGGAACTCGGCGATAACCGGACAAGACCCGGCCGGATCGGGTGGTGAACTTCGATTCTTCTGGACGCGCGCCGTCCGGTTGGACCCGTCCGTCCCGGTCAGGTCTCAGGCAGCGCCTCGATGACCACGAAGGCCTGCGCCCAGGGATGGTCGTCGGTCAGGGTGACATGGAGGACGGCGCGGTGGCCGGGCGGGGTCATCGCAGCAAGCCGCTCGGCGGCCCAGCCGGTGAGGCGCATGGTCGGCTGGCCGGTGCGCAGGTTCACCACGCCCATGTCCTTCCAGGCGATGCCCATGCGCAGCCCGGTGCCGAGCGCCTTCGAGCAGGCCTCCTTGGCGGCCCAGCGCTTGGCGTAGGTGGCGACGCGCTGGGCGCGGCGCTCGGCGGTGGCGCGCTCGACGTCGGTGTAGACCCGGTTCAGGAACCGGTCGCCGAAGCGGGCGATGGTGCGCTCGATGCGCTCGATGCTGGCGAGGTCGGAGCCGATGCCGAGGATCATGGCCGGCGCTCAGGGGCGGTCGTCACGGGACGCCTCCTCCAGCAACTCGATCTGAAGGCGCTGGATCGCGGCGAGGCGCTCCCATTGGCGCGAGAGGTGAAGGTCGATCTTGTCATGCAGGTGCCGGATCTCGAGTTCCGCCTTGAGGTTCACCCGGTAGTCGTTCTCGGAGCGGAGGCGATCCTTCTCCTCCTGGCGGCGCTGGCTCATCATGATGACCGGGGCCTGGATGGCGGCGAGGCTGGACAGGACCAGGTTGAGCAGGATGAAGGGATAGGGATCGAAGACGCCGAAGAGCACCAGGGCGGTGTTCAGGGCCATCCAGCCGACCAGGATCGCGCCGAAGACGAAGATGAAGCCCCAGGAACCGCCGAAGCGGGCGAGCGCGTCGGCGGCCCGCTCGCCGAACGTGCGATCCTCGACCCAGGCGGAATCCGGTTCGGCGGCCAAGGGCACCCCGGCCTCCAGGCTGTCGAGGACATCGGCGTCGAGACCCGAGAGCGCCCCGCGCTCGCGCTCGAGAAGGGCCTCGAGGTGACGGCGGCGGAGACGGGCGATGTCGGCGCGGCAGATCGGCGCGTCGGGGCCGAGGCCGGGATGCTCGGCCTCCAGAATGGCGCGGATCCCCCGGGTCAGGTCGCCCGCGGCGCGCAGGTCGTCATCGCGGAGCCGGCGTCCACAGACGGCGCATGCGCGGTCCCCGGCGACCGTGTCGTCAGGCATGGCCGGACGGCGCGGCGCGACCGGTAGGGAGGCCGGTTCCGGCGCGGCGCGGGGCGCGCGCGGGCGCGGTCACGCCGCCCCCGGGCCGAAGGCCTCGCGGCGGGCTGCGTCCATGAGCGCGCGCATCCGGTGGATCGCCGGATCAAGCCCCGAGAAGATCGCCTCGCCGACGAGAAAATGCCCGATGTTGAGTTCCATCACCTCGGGCAGCGCCGCAACCGGCGCGACGTTGTCGAAGGTCAGGCCGTGGCCTGCGTGCACCTCGAGGCCGAGGTCGTGGGCGAAGGAAGCCATGTCGCGCAGGCGCGCCAGTTCGGCGTCGCGCGCCTCCGTTACGCCGGCGGCGCCGTGGTCGCAGTAGGCGCCGGTGTGCAGCTCGATCACCGGCGCGCCTATGCGGTGCGCGGCCTCGATCTGGCGGCGGTCGGCGGCGATGAAGATCGAGACCCGGCAGCCCGCCTCGCGCAGGGGAGCGATGAAATGCGCGAGGTGGTTCTCCTCGCGCGCGACCTCCAGCCCGCCCTCGGTGGTGCGCTCCTCGCGCTTCTCGGGCACGATGCAGACCGCGTGCGGACGGTGTCGGAGTGCGATCGCCTGCATCTCCGGGGTCGCGGCCATCTCGAGGTTGAGCGGCAACGCGAGGTTCTCCATCAGCGCCTCGATGTCGGCGTCGGTGATGTGGCGGCGGTCCTCGCGCAGATGCGCGGTGATCCCGTCGGCGCCGGCGGCTTCCGCCAGCTTCGCGGCGCGCAGCGGATCGGGATAGGCGCCGCCGCGCGCGTTGCGCACGGTCGCGACGTGGTCGATGTTGACGCCGAGCCGGAGCCGGCCGAGGGGCGTGATCAGCGGGTCGCTCATGGGCGCTCTCCGGGTTTCGGGAGATCGTTCTAGCCGGTGTTGGCCGGTGCGTCAGCCGGCGATTTGCCCGCCCGGCCACGGCGGCGCGCGTTGGCGAGCATGCGCGCCCGCCGCCGGGTCTGGAAGGCCGCGACCACCGGCCGGGCGAGATAGTAGCTGGCCACGCCGCAGATCAGTCCGGGCAGCAGCCCGCCGACGAGATAGGGTACCAGCAGGTCGTCGACAAAGAGGTCGAGCCGCGCCCAGTGCGCAGCACCGTGGCCGAAGAGGCTGAGCAGGCTCTCCCAGAGCCCGCTCATCGCCTCGCCGAAGGCCGCCACGATGCGGGTGAAGTCGGGCGTGGTCAGGCCATGGCCGAGAATGCGGTAACCGAGGCTCAGCGAGAGCGAGGCGATGAACGGGAAGGTCAGCGGATTGCCCGCCGCGGTGCCGATGAGCGCGGACACCAGATTGCCGCCCAGCACCTTGGCCACCGCCAGCGCCAACAGCAGATGCAGCCCGAAGAACGGCGTAAACGAGGCGAAGACGCCGCAGGCGAGGCCGAGCGCGATGCGGTGGGGCGTGTCTGGAATGCGCCTCACGCGGTAGCCGTGATACTCGATCACCCGCCGCCAGCCGCTTCGCGGATAGACGAACTCGCGGAGCCGGCCGAGGATCGATGGTCTGTCGCGTCGTCTGAACACCATTCCGTCCGATCGCCTCGCGGCTTGCGCGGGCCAGCCCGTGTCGCGTCCGTTTGCGACCTATCCCGGCGTCGGGGATGCGGCGCCGCGGTAGCGCCGCACCTGTGCAACGTCCGAATCGGCGTCGATCGCGGTCAAAACATGCGTCAGGTGTTCCATATCCCTGACCTCGGTATCAATCACCATGCGATAGAAATCAGGTTTACGATCGGTAAAGACGATGTTGGTGATATTGGCGTGCTGCTCGCCGATCAGCGTGCAGATCCGCCCCAGCGTGCCGGCGTCGTTGGCCAGGGTGACCTCGATGCGGGCCGCGTGCACCGGGCTCGCCCGCCCCTCAGCCCAGCGCAGGTCGATCCATCGGTCCGGCTCGTCCTCGAAGGGCGCGAGCCCGGCGCAGTCGATGGCGTGCACCATCACGCCCTTGCCGCGCTCGGCGATGCCGACGATGCGTTCGCCCGGGATCGGGTTGCAGCAGGGCGCCGGTCGCGCCTCCTGGCCTGCGCCGAGGCCGATCACCACCGAGGCCCCGTCCTCGCGGCGCGGCGCGGGGTCGTCACGGACCAACTCTGGATAGAGCGTGGCGGCGAGGTCGCGGCCGCTGAGTTCGGCGGCGCCGAGCCGCGCGAGCACGTCGTCGGCCTCGTCGAGGCCGAGTCGGCGGGCGGCGGCCTCCAACGCCTTGTCGGTGGCCTTCTTGCCGATGCGCTCGAGCGCCACTCGGGCGATCTCGCGGCCGAGCCGGACCTGGGTGGCGCGCTGCTCGCCGCGCAGGCTGCGGCGAATCGCCGCCTTGGCCCGTCCGGTGACGACCATGTCCTCCCAGGAGGGCTGCGGGCGCTGGCCCTCGGCGCGGATGATGGTCACCGACTGGCCGTTGCGCAGCTTGGTCCAGAGCGGCACACGCTGGCCGTCGACCTTGGCTCCGACGCAACTGTCGCCGATGCGGGTGTGGATGGCGTAGGCGAAGTCGATCGGGGTGGCGCCGCGCGGCAGCTTGACCACCTCGCCCTTGGGCGTGAAGCAGAACACTTGGTCCTGGAACATCTCGAGCTTGACGTGCTCGAGGAAGTCGGCGGAATCCTCGGCGCCCTCGAAACGCTCGGTGATGCCGGCGAGCCACTGGAACGGATCGACCGCGAAGGGGTTCTCGAAGCGCTGGCCGTCTCGGTAGGACCAGTGCGCGGCCACGCCGGTCTCGGCGACGGCGTGCATCTCGCGGGTGCGGATCTGCACCTCGACGCGCTTGCCGTCGCGTCCAGAGACGGTGGTGTGGATCGAGCGGTAACCGTTGGTCTTGGGCTGGCTGATGTAGTCCTTGAAGCGGCCCGGCACCGCCCGCCAGCGCTGGTGGACCGCGCCGAGCGCGGTGTAACAGTCGGGCAGCGTGGCGGTGATGATGCGAAAGCCGTAGATGTCGGAGAGCCGCGAGAAGCCCTCCTTCTTCTCCTGCATCTTGCGCCAGACCGAATAGGGCTTCTTCTCGCGCCCCAGCACCTCGGCGGCGACCCCGGCCTGGGCGAGCGCCAGGCGGATGTCGTCGGTGATCTTGGGGATCACGTCGCCGGTCTCGTTGCGCAGGGTCACGAAACGGCGGATGATCGAGGACCGCGCCTCGGGGTTGAGGATGCGGAAAGCGATGTCCTCGAGTTCGTCGCGCATCCACTGCATGCCCATGCGCCCGGCGAGCGGGGCGTAGATGTCCATGGTCTCGCGGGCCTTGCGGACCTGCTTTTCCGGGCGCAGCGCCTTGATGGTGCGCATGTTGTGGAGCCGGTCGGCGAGCTTGACCAGAAGGACGCGAAGGTCCTTGGACATCGCCATGAGAAGCTTGCGGAAGTTCTCCGCCTGTTCGTGTTCGACCGACCCGAGTTCGAGGTTGGTGAGCTTGGTGACGCCGTCCACGAGCTGGGCGACTTCCTCACCGAAGATCGAGGCGATCTCGAGGTAGGTGCCGCGGGTGTCCTCGATGACGTCGTGCAGAAGCGCGGTCAGGATGGAGGCGTCGTCGAGGTGCTGCTCGGCGAGCAGAACGGCGACGGCGACTGGATGGCTGAAGTAGGGCTCGCCGCTGGTGCGGGCCTGGCCGGCGTGCATCGCCGCGCCGTAGTCGTAGGCGCGGCGGATCATCGCGGCGTCGCAGCCGGGGTTGTAGGCGCGGACGAGGTCGATCAGATCCCCGGCGGCGATGACGCCGTCCTGGCCCGCCTTCGGCGGCCGCAGCGAGGCCGCTTCGGGAAGCGCCGCGGTCAGCTTTCGCCCTGGGCTTCCATCAGCGCGCGCAGGAGCCTCTCCTCGGACATGTCGTCCTCGGCGGGGGTGTCGCTGTTGCCGGCGAGGAGCGTCATGACGTCCTCCTCCGGCTCGTCGACCTCGATCTGGCGCTGGAAGCTCTCGATGGCGCTGTCGCGCAGGTGTTCGGCGGTGAGCGTCTCCTCGGCGATCTCGCGGAGCGCCACGACAGGGTTCTTGTCGTTGTCGCGGTCGACGGTCAGCGGCGAGCCGGCGGCGAGCTCGCGGGCGCGGTGGGCGGCGAGCACGACCAGCTCGAAGCGGTTCGGGACCTTGTCGACGCAGTCTTCAACGGTTACGCGGGCCATCGGTGGCCTCCTATCATCATAATCGCACGAGGAGTCGTGCATTTAGCGCCGCCGGCGGCGGAACGCAAGGCGGCGCGCGCTCAGGAGTCGGGAAGGCGCTCCATGCCGGCGAACGCCCCGGGCGGCAGCGCCGCCAGCATCGCCGCGACGCTGCGCCCGGTGAGCGGGTGGACCCAGTCGGGCGCGATCTCGGCCAGCGGTCGCAGCACGAAGGCGCGTTCGTGCAGCCTCGGATGCGGCACCACGAGCCCCTCCGGCGCGGGCGGCGGCGCCTCTGCGTCGGCGGCGCGCATCCAGCGGCGCACCGTCGCGGCGTCGGGCAGCACGCGGTCGTCGAAGGCGAGAAGGTCGAGGTCGCAGACCCGCGGCGTCCAGCGCGCGCCGCGGGAACGCCCGAGCGCGCGCTCGACCGCGTGCAGGGCCGCGAGCAGCGCCTCGGGCGCGAGATCCGTCGCCAGCCGGGCGGCGGCGTTGACGAAGTCCGGTCCGCTGCCGGCGGGCACGGCCGGCGTGCGGTGCCAGCCGCTGCGGGCGAGCGTCGCCGCGCCGCGCCGGTCGAGCGCCTCTAGCGCGGCGGCGAGCGTCTCGCGCGGTCCGCCGGCGGCGGAGGGCAGATTCGCTCCGAGGGCGATCAGGATCATGGCTTTCGTCCCCTTCCGGTCGGGCCGCCGGCCGGTTCGAGACCCGGCGGCGAAGGCCGATTCGGCTTTCGCACCCACCCGAAAACTCCTATAAGCCCTCGAATTGCCCGACGCTATTTGCCCGGACAAAAGCAAACTTCATTTGGGAGATCAGGGAACATGTTCTACCGTGACGAGAGACTGGCGCTCTTCATCGACGGGGCGAACCTTTACGCCGCAGCCCGCGCGCTCGGCTTCGACATCGACTACAAGCTGCTTCGAAGCGAATTCATGCGGCGGGGCAAGCTGCTGCGGGCGTTCTACTACACCGCGCTCCTGGAGAGCGAGGAGTACTCGCCGATCCGGCCGCTGGTCGACTGGCTGAACTACAACGGCTTCGCGATGCGGACCAAGCCCGCCAAGGAGTTCACCGATTCCACCGGCCGCCGCAAGGTGAAGGGCAACATGGACATCGACCTCGCGGTCGACGCAATGGAGATCGCCCGGCACGTCGACCACATCGTGCTCTTCTCCGGCGATGGCGATTTCCGGCCGCTGGTCGAATCGCTGCAGCGCCAGGGGGTGCGGGTGTCGATCGTGTCGACGATCCGCTCAAGCCCGCCGATGATCGCCGACGAATTGCGCCGGCAGGCCGACAACTTCATCGAGCTCGATGAGTTGCGCGAGGTCATCGGCCGGCCGCCCCGCGGCGAGCAGAACACGGTGACGGTCGAAGCCGAGGAGGAATGACGGCGGCCGAGCCGCCGCGCGACTGCGCGCTCTGCCCCCGGCTCGTCGCCTACCGCTCCGCCAACCGCGACCGCAAGCCCGACTGGCACAACGCCCCGGTCGCCTCGTTCGGGGCGCCCGACGGCCGGCTCCTGGTCCTGGGCCTTGCGCCCGGCGTCACCGGGGCGAACCGCACCGGGCGGCCCTTCACCGGCGATTACGCGGGAGACCTGCTTTATGCGACGCTGAGCCGCTTCGGCTTCGCCAACGGCCGCTTCGCCGCGGACCCCGGCGATGGGCTCGCGCTGATCGACTGCCTGGTGAGCAACGCGGTGCGCTGCGTGCCGCCGCAGAACCGCCCGACGCCCGCCGAGATCACCGCCTGCCGGCCATTCCTGGAGGGCCGGATGGCGGCGATGCCGAACCTGCGCGCGGTCGTCTGTCTGGGGCGGATCGCCCACGAGACGCTGCTGCGGACGCTGGGCGCGCGGCTGGCGGCGCATCCCTTCGCGCACGGGGCGCGGCATGAGCTGGGCGGCTATGCGGTCTTCGACAGCTACCATTGCTCGCGGTACAACACCAACACCCGGCGACTGACGCCGAAGATGTTCGAGGCGGTCTTCGCGGCGGTGCGCGCGGAGATCCCCGACGCGCCCGGGGCGGTGAGGACGGCGCGCTAGCACGGACAGAAGCGGACGGGGTCCGTCGTAGACACTCCGCCCTTCGCACAGCTATTGTGGCCAAGCACGATTACTGTTGCCGCGTATCCTGCACGTCAGCCCAGAGGAGATGAGCGTCGCCATGAAGGTCTCCGGACTCCCTGCAGTCGGTCTCGCAGTCGCGATGACCGTCGCCACCACAGCGAGCGGCCAGGAGGCCCCGCAGCAATATGGCGCGACGGAGGCGGACACCTCCGCAGCCCTGGCGCCGGATGCGTTTTCTCCCTATGCGGGCCGCAACTTCCCGACGCGGCCCTTTTTTGGCGACACCCATCTGCACACCTCGGTGTCCGTCGACGCCGGCACGATGAACCGGCTCGGCCAGGAGGAGGCGTTCCGGTTCGCCCGTGGCCAGGAGGTGACCACCACCCATGGCCTCAGGGCCAAGCTGTCCCGCCCCCTCGATTTCCTCGTGGTGTCCGACCACGCCGAAATGTACGGGCTCATGCCGCAGTTGCTGAACGGCGATCCGGAGGTCCTTTCAACGCCCATCGGGCGGCAATGGTACGAGAGCCTGACCACCGGCGATACGGCGGTGATCTTCGACACGGCGATGGAGATCGTCGCATCGCTTTCGCAAAACTCGCCGCCGATCGACAATCCCAAGGCGATCAAGAACGCCTGGCGGACCTACACCACGCTCGCCGACCAGTACAACGAACCCGGCGTGTTCACCGCCCTCATCGGCTACGAGTACACGACCGAGGGCGCGAACAATCTTCATCGCAACGTGATCTTCCGGGGCGGCGCGGAGGAGGCGAACCAGTCCCTTCCCTTCTCGCAGTACGACAGCAAGAACCCCGAAGATCTCTGGGACTACATGGGCGCGTTCGAGGCGCGCACTGGCGGTGAGATTCTGGCGATCCCCCACAACGGCAACCTTTCGAACGGGCGGATGTTCGCGCTGGAAGCCTATGACGGCTCGCCGCTGACCCGGGAACTGGCCGAACAGCGCGCGCGCTTCGAGCCGCTCTACGAGGCGACCCAGATCAAGGGAGACGGCGAGGCGCACCCGTTCCTGTCGCCGGAGGACGAGTTCGCGGACTTCGACACCTGGGACGCGGCCAACCTCAACGGCACCGAGGTCAAGGAGCCCTGGATGCTGGCCGGGGAGTACGCCCGCGAGGCGCTGAAGCGCGGCTTGGCGATCGAGCAGGATCTAGGCGTGAACCCGTTCAAGTTCGGCATGATCGGGTCGACGGACTCGCATACGTCGCTCGCGACCGCCGAAGAGGACAACTTCTTCGGCAAGCATTCCGGCGTGGAGCCCGAGCCTCAGCGTTGGGAGCACATGGTGATCGCCGCGCCGGACCCCGAGTTGTCGATCCTCGGCTGGCAGCAGGCGGCGGGCGGCCTCGCCGGGGTCTGGGCCGTCGAGAACACGCGAGAGGCGATCTTCGACGCCATGATGCGCAAGGAGACCTATGCGACGACCGGTTCGCGCATGCTGGTGCGGTTCTTCGGCGGCTGGGATTTCAACGAAGGCGACACGCTGACCCGGCTTCCCGCAAACGCCGGCTACACACGTGGCGTGCCGATGGGGAGCGATCTGGCCGCCGGCCCCGGCGACGCCGCGCCGACCTTCCTAGTGGCGGCGCTCATGGATCCCTACTCCGGCAATCTCGACCGCATCCAGATCGTCAAGGGCTGGGTGGACGCCGACGGCGAGACCCGGGAGAGGGTCTACGACGCCGTCTGGTCCGGCGACCGACAGCCCGACGCAGACGGCAGGCTTCCGGCCGTCGGCAACACTGTGGACGTCGCCAATGCGACCTGGACAAACACGATCGGCACGCCCGAACTCATCGGAGTCTGGCAGGATCCGGAGTTCGATCCGTCGCAGCAGGCGTTCTACTACGCCCGCGTCATCGAGATCCCGACGCCGCGCTGGACGGCCTACGAGGCCAAACGCTACGGGGTTCAGATGCCCGAGGAAGTTCCGATGATCACGACCGAGCGCGCCTACACATCGCCGATCTGGTATACGCCCGGCTGATCGCGCTTCGACCGTAAGGGCGACGCGGACGGCGACGGTGGCGCTTGCGGATCGATCGAGACGGGGCGGCGCGGGGTCTCGCTCGACAGGAGGGACAGGCATGTCACACAAAGCCGCCGCCCAGGCCTATTTCGACGCATGGATCGCGCGCGACGCCGACGCGATCCTTGCGACCTTCGCCAGCGACGGCGTCTACCAGGACCCGTCCACCGGCGGGCCGATCTCGGGCGAGGCGCTGCGCGGTTACGTGACCGGCCTCTGGAGCGTCTTTCCCGACCTGACCTTCGAGGTCGTCTCGCACTCCGACGACGGCGCCTCGGCGCAGTGGATCATGCGCGGCACGAACAGGGGCTCGTTCAACGGGCTGCCCCCCACGGGCAGGCAGGTGGAACTCCACGGGGCCGATTTCTTCACCTTCGACGACGAGGGACGGATCACGTCGGTGACCGGCTATTTCGACGCCGGCGTGGCGCCGCGCCAGCTTGGCCTCGACATCATCGTCCAGCCCTCCGAAATTGGACCCTTCCGCTTCGGCAGGGCGACCGCGGTCTCGACCGGAAAGCGCGAGGAACCCGCGGCCTTCACGGTCACCTACCTCGAGGCGCGCGACGGGGAATGTGTGGAGGATATCCGCAACCGATCCCGCGCATCGTTGACCGAGATGCTGGGCATGGACGCCTTCATCGGCGCCACCACCGCCACGATCGGCCGACGGATGATCACCGTCACCGCCTGGAACGATCCCGACGCGCCGCGCCGACTTATGCGCGAAGGCGCCCATGGCGAGGCGATGAAGTCCTTCTATGACGGCAGCCTGGCCTCGGCGGGCTACACCTCGGTCTGGACGCTTCACCGCAACAACGGCTTCTGGATCGGCTGCGACGCGTGCGGGCAGATGGCGCGCAACGCGGCGGACGGCGACGCCTGCGGCAAGTGCGGCGCGACCCTGCCGGACCGGCCGCCGTTCTGGTAGGGTGCGGCGTTCGGCTCAGCGCGCCAAAGCGCGCGGTGTTCGTCGATGAACTCCCCGGGGGCGCCCAAGGCGGAGCCGCCGAGACGCGCGGGCGGGATTCGAACTCCTGGCTGCCAGTCACGGGCCCAAGGTCGCTCCGGTCATCAGTTGGGGCGGCTCTTGGTATAGTCGGTTCGAGAGATGTGGTATACGTCAAGTCGGCAATCCTTCAGACCTCGCCGGAATGCCTCCCGAATGCAGAGTTCGATTTCTCCATCCGAAACATCTGGACGGTTCCGGCGCAGTCTTGCCGCGACTACGAGGTCTGAAAGCGCTTCGGCCTCATCCGCAACGCCGGCGCTGACGAGCAGACCAGACTTGAATCCGGACTGAAACAACAGAGACTTGAAGTCCAGGCAGGCACCCTTCCGCGGTCGCCAGATCTCGTATTCAAGCACATTCCGGCCCAACTCTTGCTCCGGCAGGAACTCGCCGAACGACATGGTGCCAGCGTGTTTCATGCCGATCTTCAAAGCCACTGCCGATGAACCGGGGTTCAGCGGTCCGAAGATCACGGTGTCGATCCCGTCACAGACACGTGCCTGGAAGGCCCAATCGATTGTTGCGGTTGCCGCCTCCGTCGCCAAGCCACCTCCCCAAGCGGTTCTGGAAGACCCGTAGAGGATCTCCGGCGTCGACCCGTGTCAGTCAAACCGCACCACCCGATGATTGGCTCCGCAGAAGAACCGCTCGGAACCTTCCCCCTCAAGGCCCATACGCCACATCGCAAGCCATCCCAGCTTGAATTGTGCCAGGCGATCCGCTGGCGCGCGCACTCAAGGCATTGCATCGGGGTCGTGGCCTTCGCCATGATGCTCCGGGTCACTTCCGAATCGGAAAGTAGATCTGCAAAATCTGTAGCATCTTTTTCAACGAGGCGCGAGAACAGGAGGCGTTTTGACTTTGGGGAAGATATCGAAATCTCGGCGGTCATTTTGGTGGTGTAACGCCCGACGCGCTCTCCGGGAAGGGGGCGCTGCGGCGGGAAGTCCCGGCTGGTTCTCGCGGCGGCCGGGCGTATATAGTCGCGCCGCAAGCGACGGAGGACCGCATGGCCGATCCGATCACACTCTATCTCGCCGCCCCGCGCGGCTTCTGCGCCGGGGTCGACCGGGCGATCAAGATCGTCGAGATGGCGCTCGAGAAATGGGGCGCGCCGGTCTACGTGCGCCACGAGATCGTGCACAACGCCTTCGTGGTCGAGGGTCTGCGCACCAAGGGCGCGGTGTTCGTGGACGAGCTTGCCGACTGTCCCGACGACCGGCCGGTGATCTTCTCGGCCCACGGGGTGCCGAAGGCGGTGCCGGCTGAGGCGCGGGCGCGCGAGATGCTCTACGTCGACGCGACCTGCCCGCTGGTCTCCAAGGTGCACATCGAGGCCGAGCGCCACCACCAGAACGGGTTGCAGATGGTGATGATCGGCCACGCCGGGCATCCCGAGACCGTGGGCACGATGGGCCAGCTGCCGGAGGGCGAGGTAATGCTGGTCGAGACGGTGGCGGACGTCGCCGGCCTCGCGCCGCGCGATCCCGAGAGGCTCGCCTTCATCACCCAGACTACGCTGTCGGTCGACGACACCGCCGAGGTCGTCGCGGCGCTGAAGCTCCGGTTTCCGGCGATCGTCGGGCCGCACAGGGAGGACATCTGCTACGCCACCACCAACCGCCAGGAGGCGGTGAAGACGATGGCGCCGAAGATCGACGCGCTGCTGGTGATCGGGGCGCCGAACTCGTCGAACTCGCGGCGGCTGGTCGAGGTCGGCGCGCGGGCGGGCTGCGGATATTCCCAGCTGGTGCAGCGGGCGACCGATATCGACTGGCGGGCGCTCAAGGGCGCGCGCGCGGTCGGGGTGACGGCGGGCGCCAGCGCGCCGGAGGTGCTGGTCGACGAGGTGGTCGCGGCGTTCGCGTCTCGCTATGATATCACCGTGCAGCATATTGAAACCGCAAAGGAAAATGTCGAGTTCAAGGTGCCGCGCACCTTGCGCGAGAAGGCCGCATGAGCGACTGGATCTGCTTTGAGGGCGTCGTCGAGACGATGCCGTGGGGCCGCGCGGTCTACACCGTGCTGCGCCTGCCCGCGGAAGTGCTGGACGCCCTCGATCCGCCGAACCCGCGCCGGGTCGAGGCCGAGATCGCCGGGCGCCCGGTGAACCTCGCCGTCACCCGGGCGCCGGTGATCGACGACGCGTTCCTCTTCACCGGGCGGGATCTGTTGCGCCGAATCGGGATCGAGCCCGGCGAGGCGGTCGAGGTGCGGCTGCGTGCGGCGCCCGAGCCGCGCGTGGAGACGCCCGACGATCTGGCCGAAGCGTTGCGATCGGCGGGCAGGATTGCCGCCTGGGAGGCGCTCTCCACCGGCCACCGGCGCACGCGGGTGCAGTACGTCGAGAGCGCGCGGACCGAAGTGACCCGCGCCAAGCGCATCGCGCTCGCGGTCGCCGCCACGGGGTCGCCGGCATGACCCGCGTGCCGTTCCCGTCGCTCTTTCTCGGCTGTCTCGGTCTCCTGCCCTTCCTCTACGGCGCGCTGATGCTCTTTGCCGAGGACGGTGCGTTCCCGACCTTCGGGGTGGTGGAGTCGAGCCCGGCGGGCGGGCTGCAGATGCTCGAGCGCTTCGGCGCGGCGATCCTCGCGTTCATGGGCGGCTGTCTCTGGGGCTTCGCCTCGTCGGGGGACGGCGCGCCGCGGCCGGGGCTTCTGGTCGCCTCGATCGTTCCGGCCTTCGTCGCCTTCGTGGCGATCCGGCCCGATCCTGCGTTCAGTTGCCTCTGGCTCGCGTTCGGCTTCGCGCTCCTACAGGCGATCGACGTTGCGTTCCAGCGGCTGGGGGCGGCGCCGGAATACTGGCTGAGCCTGCGGCTGCCGCTGACCGCGATCGTGATCGCGACGCTGCTGACGGGCGCGCTGCATGGCTGAACGCCTGACGCTGCTGTCGATGCCGTCGTCCGGGAACAGCTACAAGGTCCGGCTCCTGCTCGCCCTTCTGGGCAGGGAGTATCTGCACGTGCCGCTGGAGTATCAGACCCCCGAACTGGCCGCGGCCAAGGCCGCTGGTCGGCTGCCGACGGGAAGGCTGCCGGTGCTGGAACTGGACGACGGACGGGTCCTGCCGGAGTCCAACGCGATCCTTTGGTATCTCGCCGAGGGCACGGGCTTCCTGCCGAGCGAGCCGTTCGCGCAGGCACGG
This sequence comes from uncultured Alphaproteobacteria bacterium, assembly GCA_963836255.1. Lineage (GTDB taxonomy): Bacteria > Pseudomonadota > Alphaproteobacteria > Rhodobacterales > Rhodobacteraceae > Amaricoccus. Next base: position 296,157 of record CAWIIL010000002.1, on the reverse strand, counting down.
GTGCTGTCGTGGATGTTCTTCGAGCAGAACCGGCACGAGACGACCGTCGCCGTGCGCGCGGCCCTGCGCGTCTATCCCCATCGCGCGGCCGACGCGACGCCCGAGCGGCTGGCCAGCCTTCTCAACGCCGGATACGCGGTGCTTAGCGTTCTCGACGCGCATCTGGCGGGGCGCGACTGGCTGGAGGGCGAGCGGCCGAGCATCGCCGACATCGCGCTCTTCGCATATACCCACACCGCCGAAAGCCGAGGCGGCTACGATCTGTCGGGCTTTCCGGCGCTGCGCGGCTGGCTGGACCGGATCGCCGCCTTGCCTGGCCATGTCGGGCTGAAGGACCGGCCCTCATGACCGAGCTCTTCGCCTACACCGACGGCGCCTGTTCGGGAAACCCCGGGCCGGGCGGCTGGGGAGTGGTGCTGGTGGCGCGCGACGGCGACCGGGTGCTCCGGAGCAGGGAGCTCTCGGGCGGCGCGGCCGCGACCACCAACAACCGCATGGAGCTGATGGCCGCCATCGCCGCGCTCGAGGCGCTGGAGCGGCAGGCTGCGCTGACCATCGTCACCGACAGCACCTACCTGCGCGACGGCGTGACCAAGTGGATCCACGGCTGGAAGCGCAACGGCTGGCGGACGGCGGCGAAGAAGCCGGTGAAGAACGAGGATCTCTGGAAGCGGCTTGAAGCTGCGGCGGCGGCCCACGAGGTCGCATGGGACTGGGTCAAGGGGCACGCGGGCCATCCCGAGAACGAGCGCGCCGACGAACTCGCCCGCGCCGGCATGGCCCCCTTCCAGCCGCCGAAGCGGGCGGCGGCGGAATGAGCTTCGCGCAGGTCTTCGATCTCGCCTCGGTGTTCGTCTTCGCGCTGTCGGGCGCTCTGGTGGCGAGCCGGGCGCAGCTCGACATCGTGGGTTTCCTGTTCATCGCCTGCCTGACCGCGGTGGGCGGCGGCACGGTGCGCGACGTGCTGCTGCGCCGCGAGGAAGTGTTCTGGATCACCGACCCAAGCTATCTTGGGCTGGCCTGCGCGGCGGCGGTGCTGGTGTTCTTCACGGCGCATCTGATCGAGCAGCGCTACCGGGCGATCCTCTGGCTCGACGCGGTGGCGCTGTCTGCGGCGGTGGCGGCGGGCGTGGCGGTGGCCGTGTCGCTTGACGCGTCGTGGCCGGTGGTGCTGGTGATGGGGGTCGCCACCGGCTGTCTCGGAGGGCTGATGCGCGACGTGGTCTGCAACGAGGTGCCCTTGGTCTTGAAGCAGGGCGAGCTCTACGCCGCCGCCGCGGCCGGCGGCGCGCTGGCGGGCGTGCTGACGCCCGAGCTCGGCGGCGGTCGGCCGCTTTCGTTCGTCGCCTGCGTGGCCGTCACCTTCGCGCTGCGGGCCGGCAGCCTCGGCTTCGGCTGGCGGCTGCCGGTCTACAAGCCCAGACCGCCGCGGACGCTGCCGCCGCGGCGGTGATGGGGTCGAGCGAGCGCCGCGCGCCTCAGAGGATCATGTCGGCCTCGACCGGCGTTCCGCCGTTGAAGGCGATCACCAGGTCGGCCTGGCCGTTCCCGTCGACGTCCAGCGTCAGGCGGTCGCCGTGCAGACGAGCCTGACCGGCGGCGGAGAATTCCGCAGACCCAATGAAGATGAAGGCGTCGTTCCTGGCGGTCCCGGCGATGGCGTCGATGGCGGAGAGGTTGAGCGTGTCGACCCCGGTCTCGAAGTCGGTAATCACGTCCCTGAGCCTGAAGGCGCGGCTTTCCGGCTCGGTCTCCTCGAACCAGAAGGCGTCGTCGCCGGACCCGCCATTGAGGGTGTTCCTGCCCTGTCCGACCATGAGGACGTCATCGCCGGCCTGCCCGTAGAGCTTGTTGCGACCGGCGTAATCCCAGATCTCATCGTCGCCGGCACCGCCCCTGAGGATGTCGTTGCCGTCCGCGCTGGCGATGATGTCGTCGCCGGAGCGTCCGAAGACGCGATCGTCGCCGCCGAAGGCGTTGATGAAGTCGCGGCCCTTGCTGCCGTAGATGACGTTGTCGAGATCGTTGCCGAGTGCGTTCACGGTGTTGGCGTATGTCCGCTCCATGCGGAGTTCTTCGACGTTCTCGGTCAACGTGTAGCCCTGGCTGTAGGATCCGACGACGTCGTAGCCCTGCCCGGCCTTCTCGATGATGCGATCCTCGCCCCGGTTGCCGCCGAACTCGAGGTAGACGTCGTCGCCCTTGCCGCCGAGCATCTTGTCGAGGCTCCGATGCCGCCCGTCGAGCAGATCGTCGCCGCCGTAGCCCTTCATCACGTCGTATCCGCCGTCGCCGATCAGCTTGTCGTCGCCGCGATCGCCGCGCAGCAGGTTGTCGAAGCGGTTGCCGAGGTAGAGGAAACCGCCGGTGAACGCCGCATCGAAGTCGGAGAACAGGTCCTGGAGCGAGACCCGATCGTCAAAGCGGATCTCGTAGTGAGCCTCGCCACCGATGCTGGTGCGCCAATCTTCGATGAGCGCGATGCCCTTCTTGAGATCGAATTCACCCAGCAGTCGGGTGATTGCGGTTTCTCCCTTGAAAGGGCCCTCCAGCACTTTAGCCCGAAGGAAGAGTTTCGTGGACGAAACGCTTGCGACTTTCGGTTTGCTCGTCGCGTAGGGGAAGTCGACTCCGGTGTCGCCGGCGGCGTCGAAGAGAAGAAACTCGAGCATGTTCACCACCCCAATTTGTTGCACTGCCGCGCTATCTTGCCACGCCCGGCGAGCGCCCTGCTCTCCGCGAGGACCCTGAAGCTGGAGCGCCCACCCGCGCGAGCGCCTTCACCCACGTTTCGGGCCGGGCGCCTCTTCAGTTTCACCTGGGGATTGCGAGGAATAGAACTTTGGCAGCCCGACCGCGCGCATCAATTCTACCTTAGTATCTCATAATTGAATAAGATTATACAAAATTTCACGGCTCAGGTGATGATTTCGCCGGCGGTCGTGGGGTGGCCGCGCAGGAACTCGGCCGCGTCCATCGCCTGCCGGCCGGCGCGCTGGAGGCGCAGGAGCCGCAGGGTCCCGGCGCCGCAGGTGACAGTCAGCCGGTCGTCGAGCGTCACGCCCGGATCGCCCGTTCCCTGCTCCGGTTCCGCCAGCAGCACCTTCACCCGCGCCCCGGCGATCTCGCACCAGGCGCCCGGTGCCGGCGACAGCGCGCGCACCTGGCGGTCGATCTCGACGGCGGGCCGGGTCCAGTCGATCCGGGTCTCGGCCTTGTCGATCTTGGCGGCGTAGGTGACGCCGGCCTCGGGCTGCGGTTCGGGCGCGAGATCGGGCAACTCGGCGAGCGCGCGCACGATCAGCCGGGCGCCGAGGGCGGCGAGCGCGTCGTGGAGCGCGCCGGCGGTGGCGCGCGGCGCGATCGGCAGGGGCTCGCGCAGGAGCACCGGCCCGGTGTCGAGCCCGGCCTCCATCGCCATGACGCAGACGCCGGTCTCGGCGTCGCCGGCCATGATCGCGCGCTGGATCGGCGCGGCGCCGCGCCAGCGCGGCAGCAGCGAGGCGTGGATGTTCAGGCAGCCGAGCCGCGGCGCGTCGAGCGCCGGCTGCGGCAGGATCAGCCCGTAGGCGGCGACGACCGCGATGTCGGCCCCGAGCGCATCCAGATCGGCCAGTGCGGCGGGGTCGCGCAGGCTGACCGGATGGCGGGTGGGCAGGCCGAGCGCCGCGGCGCGGGTCTGCACCGGGCCGGGGCGCGGCTTCTGGCCGCGACCCGCAGGGCGCGGCGGCTGGGTGTAGACGCAGGCGATTTCGTGACCCGCGGCGACAAGCGCGTCGAGCGCCGGCACCGCGAAATCGGGCGTACCCATGAAGATCACGCGCATGGCGGCGGCCCTCTAGAGAGACGCGGCGCGGTCAGGCCCGCGCCATCTCCTTCTTCAGCTTCTTCATCCTGGAGGTGATCATCGTGCGCTTCACCGGGCTGAGGTAGTCGATGAAGAGCTTGCCATCGAGGTGATCGACCTCGTGCTGGACGCAGGTGGCCATCCGGCCGGCGAATTCGAGCTCGCGCGCCTCCCCGTCGACGTCGGTCCAGCGCAGCCGCACCCGCTCGGGGCGGGTGACGTCGGCGTAGACTTCCGGGATCGACAGGCACCCCTCCTCGCTCGGTGCCTCCTCCTTGGAGACCCAGACGATCTCGGGGTTGATGACGACCACTGGCGCCGGCGGCTCGTCCTTGGCCGCGCAGTCCATCACGAAGAGCCGCTTCATGATGCCGAGTTGGGTGGCGGCGAGCCCGATGCCGGGCGCATCGTACATGGTCTCGAGCATGTCCTCGGCGAGCCTGCGCACCTGGTCGTCGATGACGTCCACGGGGCGCGCGGACTTGCGCAGGCGCGGATCGGGATGGATCAGGATGGGCCGGACCGTCATGGCGGCCAGATATGTCAGGCGCCGGCGCTTGACAAGCGCCGCAGGGACGGCGACGCCCGGGCGGAGATGGCAAGCAAGGACGCGGCGGACCAGCATGTTCGACTTCGACGAACCGATCGAGCTTCGCGGAACCCACAGCCTGAAGTGGGACCAGATGGAGCGGCTCTACGGCGTGCCCGCCGCGGACGGGCTGCCGATGTGGGTGGCCGACATGGACTTCCGCGCACCCCCGGCGGTCAACGACGCGCTGATGGAGGCGGCGCAGCGTGGCGTTCACGGATATTTCGGCGACGAGGCAGCCTATCGCGCCGCGATCTGCGGCTGGATGGCGCGCCGCCACGGCTGGGAGGTCGACCCAGAGGCGATCGCCACCGTGCACGGTGTCGTGGCCGGGCTGGCGACCGCGTTGCGGGCCTGGAGCGCGCCCGGCGACCGGATCATCCTGTTCACGCCGGTCTACCATGCGTTCGCGCGGGTCATCAAAGCCACGGGCCGCGAGGTGGTCGACGCGCCGATGACGCTCACGGACGGACGCTACGACTTCGATCTCGAGGCGCTGGCCGCCGGTCTCACCGGGCGCGAACGCATGCTGGTGTTCTGCTCGCCGCACAATCCCGGCGGGCGGATCTGGGAGCCTGACGAGCAGCGGTCGGTCGCGGCGTTCTGCGCCGCGCACGACCTGGTGCTGGTGTGCGACGAGATCCATCATGACCTGATCCTGCCGGGAGAGCGGCACACGCCGATGCCGCTCGTAGCGCCTGAGCATCTCGACCGGCTGGTGATGATGACCGCCGCCACCAAGGCGTTCAACATCGCCGGGGCGCTGACCGGAAACGTCATCATCCCCGACCCGAAGCTGCGGAGCAGCTTCGCGGCGGCGCATCGCGCGGGGGGCACGTCGGTCAACCGGATGGGCGTGCTGATGGCCACCGCCGCCTACGAGAGCGGCGACGCTTGGATGGACGCGCTGCGCGCCTATCTCGGCGAGAACGCCCGCGCCTTCGCAGCCGGCGTCGAAGCGATCCCCGGCGTGCGGATGACCCGGATGCAGGCGACGTACCTGGCGTGGGCGGACTTCAGCGGCGCGGGCATGGACGACGCCGAGATCACCGAGCGGGTGCGCGGCCGGGCGCGGATCGCGGCGAGCGACGGCCCGACCTTCGGGACCGGCGGCGCGCGGTTCCTGCGGTTCAACATCGGCACCCGCCGGGCGCTTGTGGACGAGGCGGTGGCGCGCCTGCGCGAGGCGTTCTCCGACCTGCAGTGAGGCTCTGCTGCAGGCGCGTTTGACATCTTGCAGTGCACAAGATTACGTGCGCGCAGTCGCAGACGCACCCCGGAGGAACCGATCCGATGAGTTTCACAGTCCAGCCCAGCCCGCCCGCGCGCCCCAACCGCTGCCAGCTCTTCGGGCCCGGATCGCGGCCGGAGCTGTTCGAGAAGATGGCGGCGTCGGCGGCGGACGTGATCAACCTCGATCTCGAGGACAGCGTGGCGCCGAGCGACAAGGAAGCGGCGCGCGCCAACGTGATCCTAGCCATCAACGAGATCCACTGGGGCCGCAAGACCGTGTCGGTGCGCATCAACGGCCTCGACACGCCGTTCTGGGTCCGCGACGTGGTCGAACTGATGGAGCAGACGAACGGCCGGCTCGACCTGATCATGATCCCCAAGGCCGGCAACGCCAAGGACGTCTACGCGGTCGACGCCATGGTCTCGGCGATCGAGGACGGCAAGGGCGCGCAGAAGCGCCTTGGTCTTGAAGTGATCATCGAAACCGCCGCGGGCCTGGCGCATGCGGAGGAGATCGCCGCGGCCAGCCCGCGCATGCAGGCGATGAGCATCGGACCGGCGGACTACGCCGCCTTCATGGGGATGCAGACCACGGCGATCGGCGGCACCCAGGAGAACTACTTCATGCTCGACGATCCCGCCGCGGACCCGCGCGGGCGTCACTACGCCGATCCCTGGCACTATCCGACGGTGGCGATCGTCGCGGCCTGCCGCACCCACGGCGTCCTGCCGGTGGATGGGCCGTTCGGAGACTTCTCCGACCCCGAGGGCTTCCGGGCCCAGGCGATGCGCTCCGCCACGCTTGGCATGGTCGGGAAATGGGCGATCCATCCCAGCCAGATCGCGCTCTGCAACGAGATCTTCACGCCGTCCGAGACGGCCGTCGCGCGCGCGCGCCGGGTGCTCGTGGCGATGGAGGAGGCCAAGCGGTCGGGCGCGGGCGCGGTGGCGCTCGACGGCAAGCTCATCGACCTCGCCTCGATCCGGCAGGCGGAAGTGATCGTCAAGCAGGCCGAACTGATGGCGGGATGACCGCGCGCTTGCGGGTCACGGCGGACCCGAAGCCGACCGGGGCGTGAGTGCGCCGCGCAGGCCGGGCGTGGTTGCATCCCGACTGCGCCCGGCCAATATGACCCTTCGACCCCGGGAGCGGCGCATGCAGAACTACCTCGACTTCGAAAAGAGCCTCGCCGAAATCGAGGGCAAGGCGGAGGAGTTGCGCGCGCTCGCCCGCAGAAACTCCGGCATGGACGTCGAGGCGGAGGCAGCGGCCCTCGACCGCAAGGCGGTCGGCATGCTTCAGGACCTCTACGCCAACCTCGACGCCTGGCAGAAGTGCCAGGTCGCGCGCCACCCGACGCGGCCGCACTGCAGCGCCTACATCGACGCGCTCTTCACCGAATGGACGCCGCTCGCCGGGGACCGGAACTTCGCGGAGGACAACGCGGTCGAGGGCGGGCTCGCGCGGTTCCGCGACCGGCCGGTAATGGTGATCGGCCACGAGAAGGGCAACGACACGAAATCGCGCATCGCCCACAACTTCGGCATGGCGCGGCCGGAGGGGTATCGCAAGGCGATCCGGCTGATGGACCTCGCCGACCGCTTCTCGCTGCCGGTGATCACGCTCATCGACACGCCCGGGGCCTATCCCGGCAAGGGCGCGGAGGAACGCGGCCAGTCCGAAGCGATCGCCCGCGCGACGGAGAAATGCCTCTCGATCGGGGTGCCGATGGTGTCGGTCGTGATCGGCGAGGGCGGCTCGGGCGGGGCGGTGGCCTTCGCCACCGGCGACCGGGTGGCGATGCTCGAGCATTCGATCTACTCGGTGATCTCGCCCGAAGGCTGCGCCTCGATCCTGTGGAAGGATTCCGAGAAGATGAAGGAGGCGGCGGCGGCGCTGCGGCTGACCGCGCAGGATCTGTTGGCGCTCGGGGTCATCGACCGGATCGTGCCGGAGCCGGTCGGCGGCGCGCAGCGCGACCCGGCAGGAACCATCGGGGCGGTCGGCGAGGCGATCGCCGGGCTGCTCGCGGAGATCTCGGGGCTGGCGCAGGACGACCTGCGCGCGTCGCGGCGCGCCAAGTTCCTCGACATGGGCTCGAAGTCACTGGTCGCCTGAGCGTCGCGCGGCGGAGGCGTCGAAGCCCGCCTCGCGCATGAGCCGGTCGGAGGCCGCCTCCACGACGAGCTCGATCCGCGCCATGAAGTCCTCGACCGGCAGTCCCCGCGGGAACGTCTCGAGGAACTCCACCGCCGCCAGGCCGGGTCGCCGGTAGGGGCTGCGCCGCGCCCAGAACACCCCGGCGTTGGTGGCCGCAGGCGTGCAGGGCTTGCCGAGCCGCTGGTAGAGCACGCCGGCGCCTACCTTGTAGGGCAACGCCGCGCCGGGCAGGACGCGGGTGCCCTGCGGGTAGATCACCAGCTGGCTCGGCCGCTCCTCGCCGCGGCTCTCGGCGTGGGAGACCATCTCCCGCATCGCCGCGCCCTTTCGGCCGCGCGCCACCGGGGTCGAGCCGATGCGAAGCGCATAGAGCCCGAAGATCGGCGCCCAGCGCAGCTCCTTCTTCATGACGAACTTCGGCCGTGGCAGCGCGTCGACGAGGATCAGGATGTCTAGAAACGACTGGTGCTTGGCGACGACGATCACGTCGCCCAAGGGAACCGGTCCGCGAGTCTCGACCCGAAGCCCGCAGATGACCCGCAGCATCCAGAGGACGACGCGGACATAGGCCTTGCAGGCGGCGTAGGCGCCATCGACCGACCAGAGCGCCATCGGCGCGCAGAGGATCCCCATCACCAGCATCAGCGCGTAGAGCAGGAAGTCGAAAAGCAGCGAGCGGATCAGCAGCATGCGGGGCCTTCCCTAGCTCAGCCGGCGCAGACGGGCGCTCAGGGTCGCGCGCGCCGCGAGGTCGCCGGCGAGCGCGAGCGCCACCGGAGCGGCCAGCGCGACGAACCAGCCCCACCAGAGCCCGGGGCGGACGCCGACGAGATGGATCCCAGCCGGATCAGCAGGCAGGAGCGCGAGCAGCGCCGCTGCGACCGCCGCGCCGAGCGCAAGCGCCGCCATCGCCGGCCGGCGCAGGCGCCGGCGGTAGGCCCGCGACAGAAAGGCGTCGCGCGCGCCGATCTGGCGCAGGGTCCAGGCGTCGGTCCCGGTCTCGGCGACCATAGTCCGCACGGTCGCCGCGGTCAGCGCCGCCTGGAGACCCGCGACGCCGGCGAGGCAGACGATTGCCAGCAGCGCGAGCGCACGGGCGTTTGCGACGATCCGGGCCCGCCAGGCGACGCCGTCGTCGAGCACCGCGCCCGGGGCCTCGACCGCGAGCCGGGAGACGAGCGCCGGCTGGTCGAGTGCTGCGGGATCGAGGGCGATCTCGATCAGGAGCGGCAGCGGCAGGCTGTCGGCGGCGACCTGCGGGCCCAGCCATGGCTCGAGCAGGTCCATCTGTTCGTCGACGTCGATGATGCGCACCGAGAGCACGCCCGGCGCCTCGCCGAGGACATCGAGCGCGGCGCGGGCCTGGGCCTCGATCTCGGCGGCTGGCGCGACGATCTGCAGCGTGGCGAGTTGGCCCGCGTCGCTGCGCCATTCCGCGCTGAGCCGGGCGGAGGCGATCGCCAGCGCACCGAGAAGCACCGCGAGGAAGGCGAGAAACGCCGCACTGGCGGCGAAGGCGCGCGGCGGCGCCGCCTCGTCGAGCAGGAGGCCTTCCGCGGCGGGATCACCGGCGATGCGCCGCCGCGCCGCCTCAAGCATGGGCGCGCCTCACGCGACGGCCTCGACCGGGACGAGCCGGCCCTCGGCGATGCGCCAGAGTTCGGCGTCAACCGTTTCGAGCACCAGATCGGCCATCTCCGGGTCGCGGGTGGCCAGGACCACCGCCTTGCCGAGCCGGTTGAACTGGGCGAGCAGCGCGATCAGCCGCCGCGCCATCGCCGCGTCCAGGCCGGCGACCGGCTCGTCGGCGAGCACGAGGTCGGGGCTCAGCACCACCGCGCGGGCGACGGCGGCGCGGCGGCGCTCGGCGTCCGAAAGCGCCGGCGGACGCGCCTCGACCCGGTCGGTCAGCTCGACCCATTCCAGCAGCGCGGCGATGTCCTCCGCCCGCGCCGCTGCGTCGCCGCCGGTGGCGCGGATCGGCAGGGCGATGTTCTCCACCAGCGTCAGGTGGTCGAGAAACCGGCAGGTCTGATGCACCATGCCGATGCGCCGCCGCGCGTCTGCAATCGCATTGCGATTGCGAACGAAGATGCGCCGGCCGAAATGACGGGTGCGGCCGGAACTCGCCGCCAGGTCGAGATGGCATAGCCGCAGGAGCGTGGACTTGCCGGCGGCGGCCGGCCCGGTCAGCACCAGGAACGCTCCGGGCTCCACGATGAGCGAGATGTCCTCAAGCGCGGGCGTCGCGCCGAAGGCGACCCCCGCGCGCTCGAATTCGATCAGAGGGACCTCGGCCATGGAGGCCGGTTATAGCGCGCCCGCGTGGCGGCGCAACGCCGTCCGGGGCGCCTGCGCTTGGATAAGCCCTCGCCCGAAGATAGAAAAGACGGTGAGTGATTCGCTGGCTGCGCCCGCGCGCGCCGCCGTCCACCGAGCGAGGCCGCATGCGCCTGACCTGCCCGAACTGCGGGGCCGAGTACGAGGTTCCGGACGGCCTCGTGCCGGAAGACGGGCGACACGTGCAGTGCACCTCGTGCCAGACCCGCTGGTACGTCTACGGCGGGACGCGAGCGATCCCGTCCCAGGACCAGATCATTCATCGGCTTGAGCAGTGGCGCCCGAGCGTCGCGCCAACCGCTGGCGCCGGGCCGCGCCCGGTCGACGCGCAGACGCCGCCGTCGCCGGCGACCGCGGAGGAACCGGCGGAGGACGCCGGGGAAGCGGATGGAGCGGTGACGCCAGCGGCGGCGAGCGATGCAGGCACGCCCCCAGCGGCGGCACATGCGGAGCCGCCCGCGCAGGTCGTGATGAAGGCGCAAGCCGAGCCCGCCGCCCCGCAGCCTTCCGACGCGGCCGCGGGCGACGACGCGAAGGCGCAGGCGTCCGACATCGCGGCCCCGGCCAAGCCGGCCGAGACACCGACCGCGTCGGACGATCCCGACATCGCGGCGATCATCGCGCTCAAGCGCGCGCGGGACCGGGAGCGGCGGACGTCGGCGGACGCCGCCGTCGCGGCGCCTTCGCCCCTGCACGATGACACACCGCCGCCGCGACCCGCAGCCCTGCCGGATGCGCCGCCCGTCGCAGCCGCCGCCCGGGTTCGACAGTCGCCGCGCATGGAGCTTCCGAATTCGGAGACCATGCCCCGGGCGATCTGGGCGGATTCGCCCGAGGAACTGCAGGCGCGTTACAGGTCGGGGCTGTTCCTCGCGCTGCTGCTCTATGCGCTCGCGCTCGCGGCCTATCTCTGGTCGGACGACCTCGCGCGCATAGCACCGGGGATCGGCGCGGTGCTGGAGGCCTATGCGGCCGGGGTCGACGGACTGCGGGTCTGGCTGAGCGAAGTGATCGCGAGGGTGTTCGGCGGCCGCGGCGCGTAGGGCCGGTTCGCCTTCAGAACCGGTCGAGCAGCCTTCGGAGATAGTCGAGTTCGATCTGCGGCCGCATCTGCTCGCCCGAGCGCCGGCGGATCTCGTCCACCAGCTTGCGCGCCCGCGCCGCGGCGTCGCCATCGGGCAGCATGTCGGAATCGGCGCCGATCGCGCCACGGGTTCCGGCGGGGCGCCCGAGCGGATCGTTGTTGTTCTCGTTCGTCGCCTGACCCTGTTCGGTGCCCTGGCCTGTGGCGCCCTGTTCGGCCTGGCGCATGTCCTCGGCCATCTGCCGCACGCCGTCGCGCAGGTTGTCGATCGCCTCGGACTGGCTGTCGAGCGCGTCGGCGGTCTGGCCCTCGCGCAGCGCGTCGCGGGCCTCGCCCATGCTGCGCTCGGCGTCCTCAAGCGCCTGACGCGCGCCGTCGCCGGTCGCGCCGGGCATCTGGCCCTGCAGATCCTCGAGGAGTTCGCGCAAGGCTTCCTGGCGCTCGGCCAGCGCCTGGCCCTCGCCGCCCTGGGACGGCTCTTCGCCTGGGCGGGCCTGCTGTTCGCCCGGGGCGCCGGGCTGGCCGGGCTGGCCGTTGTTGCGGCCCTCGCGAAACTCGCGCTGGAGTTGCTGGAACGAATCATCGGCCAGCCCCTGCTGTTCGCGGAGCGTCTGGCCGAGTTCGTCCATCAGCTGCTGGCCCTGACCCTGCTGGCCCTCGCCCGGCTGGCCCTGGCCGCCCTGGGTGACCATCATCTCCATGTTCTCAAGCAATTGCTGGAGCATCTCCAGAAGCGCTTCCGCCTCGGCGCGGCGGCCCTGTTCGGACAGTTCCTGGATACGGTCCATCAGCTCCTGGATCTGGTCCTGGCTCATGGTCTGGCCCGGCGGCGGCGCCTCGGCCGACTGGGTGTCGCCGCGCTCGATCGCCTCGCGCGCCATCTGCTCCATGTAGTCGCGCGTGGCTTCGCGCAGTTCCTGCATGAGCTCGGCGATCTCTTCGTCGGTGGTGCTGTCGTCGCGCAGGGCCTCGGCCAGGCGCTCGCGGGCCCGGGCCAGCCGCTCGGCGGCGTCGCCGAGACTGCCCTCCTCGAGCAGGAGCGCCGCCTCCCAGAGCGCCTCGGCGATTTCGTCGCGCGCTGCGGGGACGGCGCCCGCGTCCACCGCCGCGTCGAGCCGGCGGATGGCGGTGCGCGCCACCAGATAGGCGCCACTGGCCCCGTCGGAGAAGACGGCGTCGGGACGCCAGGTCGCGGCCCGCAGGACCTGAAGCGTGCGCGGTCCGTTCTCGGCCGACCAGAGCAGGTCGCGGCGCTGCTCGACCAGGGCGCGGGCGAGCGGGTTGTAGAAGCGCCGCCCCGGCAGTTCGGCGGCGGTCACCTCGACCGAGCCTTCCTGGTCGATGGCGTCGCGGGCCACGAGTTCGATGGTGACCGGGAGCCCGACCCAGGGATGGCCGGAGAAATCCTCGACCAGCGTCTCGGCGATCTCGGTCGACTCGCCGGTGAGCGGCAACGGCAGGTCTACCACGATCGCATCGCGCGGCTCGGGATCGGCCGCGAGCCCGTGGCTGCGGTCGACGGCGCCCAGATCGAGCGTGATCCGGGCCGACCCCGCCACCACGCCATGATCGTCGCGCGCCTCGAAGCCGAGCTGCATCTCGCCGGAGAGCGCGCGATCCACCGGTCGGGCCAGCGCGATCTCGGGGGGCAGGTCAGGCTCAACGGTGAAGTTCCAGGACCGCAGCGGGTCGGCGCGGTCGCTGAGGGTCACGATCCCGTCGCGGGTCACCTCGAACTCCGACGATGCGATGCCCTCGGAGGCCTGTGCCAGCGCGGTCCCGCCCGCGCCGGAGACCGTCTCGGAGAGCCCGAAGCGCTCGGACGCGCCGTAGGCTCGCAGGGTCACCCGCGTGCCCGCTGGCACCGACAGCGCCTCGTCGCCGGACACTTCCGGCAGGTAGAGCGTCGGCCGGCCGGTGTAGAGCGGCGGTTCGGCCCAGCCCTCGAAGGTCGGCCCGGCGGGCGCGGTTTCAGCGCCCGCCCCGCCCAGCGCCGCCGTCACCGCCTCGAACCCGTCGCCACGGGCAAAGAGCCCGGCTGCGATAAGCAAGACCAGGGCGGCAAGGCGCAGGGCCCACGGATCGAGCGCGCGCAGCCTGGGATCGGGCCGCGGCGCACGGGCGGCGTCGGCCAGGCGGCGCATCCGGGCCAGATGCGCGGTCCAGACCGCCTGCGAGCCCGCGTCGCCGGCCCCCAGCGCCTGGGTGTCGGAAAGTGCGGCCATGGGGCGCCCGGGAAGCGCGTCGTCAAGGCGCGCAACCGCCTCGGCCTCGGCGGGCCAGCGGAACTCCCGGAAGCCGGCCACCAGGAACCAGAGCGCGGCGGCGGCGGCGAGCCCGAGACCGGCGAGCGACACGGGCGGAGGCGCGATGTCGGCGAGACCCAGAGCCAGCAGCGCCCAGACCACCGCGACGATCGCCGCGGGCCGCCAGAGCGCCCGGAGGCCGCGCTCGAGCAGCATCACGCCGCGCGTCCGGCGCAGGGTCCGGCGCAGTCGGCGGTCGGATGGGTCGAACTGTTGAGCTCTGTTCATGCGCCCCGCTTCCGGCAGAGTTCAGGACGAGACGCCCAAGGCGCTACCCGAGCCATTGAGGTATGGTATCGCGTTCGAGCATTTCGTCAAAGCTCGGCCGCGCCCGGACCACAGCGAATTGATCGCCGCGCACCAGAACCTCGGGCACCAGCGGCCGGGAGTTGTATTCGGACGCCATCACCGCGCCATAGGCGCCGGCCGAGCGGAAGGCGACGAGATCGCCGGCGTCGAGATGCGGCAGCGGTCGGGCGCGGGCGAAGGTGTCGCCGGTCTCGCAGACCGGGCCGACGACGTCGATCCCCTCGAGATCGGCGCCCGGCGCCGGCTCGACCACCGGCGCGATGTCGTGCCAGGCGTCGTACATCGCCGGACGGATCAGGTCGTTCATCGCCGCGTCGAGAATCAGGAAGTCGCGGTCCTCGCCGCGCTTGCGGTAGATCACCGCGGCGAGCAGCACCCCGGCGTTGCCGGCGATGAGCCGCCCCGGTTCGATGTCGATCTCGCAGCCGAGATCGCCGACGGTGCGGCGGATCACCTCGCCGTAGTCGAAGGGCAAGGGCGGCGCCTCGTTGGCGCGGCGGTAGGGGATCCCGAGCCCGCCGCCGAGATCGAGCCGGCGGATGTCGTGTCCGTCGGCGCGCAGCGCCCGGGTCAGCCCGGCGATCTTGGAGAAGGCGGCCTCGTAGGGCGCAAGCTCGGTGAGCTGGCTGCCGATGTGCACGTCGACGCCCACCACCTCGAGCCCGGGCAGCGCCGCCGCCTCGGCGTAGACCTCGCGCGCTCGGCCGATGGGAACGCCGAACTTGTTCTCCGCCCGGCCGGTGGCGATCTTGGCGTGGGTGCGCGCGTCGACATCCGGGTTGACCCTGAGCGCTATCGGCGCGCGCAGGCCGAGGTCACGCGCCACGGAGTCGAGCGCCCGGAGTTCAGGCTCGCTCTCGACGTTGAAGTGCCGCACGCCGCCCTCGAGCGCGAGCCGCATTTCTTCGGCTGTCTTGCCGACGCCGGAGAAGACGATGCGCGCGCCCGCCACGCCCACCGCCCGGGCGCGTCGGTACTCGCCGCCCGACACCACGTCCATGCCCGCCCCCAGCGAGGCCATCAACCTGAGCACGGCGAGGTTCGAGTTCGCCTTCATCGCGTAGCAGATCATGTGGTCGAGGCCGGCGAGCGCCTCCTCGAACACCCGGAAATGCCGCTCGAAGGTCGCCGACGAATAGACGTAGACCGGCGTGCCGACTTCGGCCGCGATGCGCGCAAGCGGCACGCCCTCGGCGTGCAGCGCGCCGTCGCGGTAAAGGAAATGGTCCAAGGATCAGGCCCGGGCGCGCGAACGCAGGAAGAGATAGAGCGGCAGGCCGCAGCTGACCCCGATCCCGAAGGTGGCGGGAACGGCGACAAGCCCGAGCCAGTCGCGCCGGGTCGCGCTCTCGGCGATGACCCAGACGGTGAGCGCCACCGCGGCGATGGTGAGGTCGTAGACGAGCCCCGACGTCGCGTCGTTGGCGTGCCAGGCGTCGATCATGCCCGCGAGGCTCCAGCCGTGCTCGCGGAACCACGCCACGAAGTACGACATCGGCCAGACCGCGCCGACGATCGCGAGCAGCAGGTAGACGAGGCGCAGTGGAGACATGGCGGGCGGCCCGAACGCGAGGAACGTCGGGCCACCTAGCCCGGCCGGCTCAGCCGTTCAAGTCACTCGACCTTGATGTGGTAGATCTGCCAGATCCACCAGTCGTCGTTCATGTCCACGAGATCGGCGCGATCGCTGCGGGGAAAGACGATCTGGGTGGGGCCGAATCCGCCGATGCCCAGCGCCTTGCCGTCGCGGCGCAGGGCGACGACCGCGCCCTTGTCGACCATCTCCGACAGCGGCGCCTCCACCGCATAGCCGTCCATGGCCTGGATGGTCACGGTCTCGCCGGAAGCGCCGGCGGCGGCGAGCACGTCGGCCAGCAGCGGGCCCTCGAAGGAGACCGTCGGCCCGCCCATCGGGAAGTCGGTTGTGATCGTGACCTGCGGGAGCCCGGCGAGCGTATCGAGATCGAACTCCATCGCCTTGTCGAAGGCGACTTCGGTAAAGGCGAAGAGCTTGTCCATCTCGGGATCGACCGGCCCGCGATTGACGTTCGCCACCGCGCCGGTGACGGTGACCAGCACCGGCCCGTCGGCCATTGCGGGCGCAGCGAGGACAAGCGCCGCGGCCATCGCCAGCGCCAGCCGCGCCTGTCTTCTGAGGATTGGGCGTCTCTTAATCATTCGGCAGCCTTTCCAAAAGTTTCCTCGACGACGGTCCCGTCCTCGGCCACCGGTCCCGAGGCCGCCGAAGCGGGAATGTCGGGCTCGGGGGCCAGCGGATCGCCCTTGATCCCGCAGGCCGCCCCGGCGAAAGCGATCAGGAGCGCCGCGATCCCCGACCGGGAGATCATTGCTCGAGCGCCTCGCGCCAGCGACGGATCTGCGCGCGCACCTGGGCGGGCGCCGTCCCGCCGTAGCTTGCCCTACTCGCCACAGAGTTGTCTACTCCCAACACTTGATAAACCTCCGCGACTATTCCCGGATGCGCGGACTGCATCTCATCAAGGCTCAGCTCGGCGAGGTCGACGCCGCGCTCCTCCGCCCGCCGCACCAGCGCGCCGGTGACGTGGTGCGCCTCGCGGAACGGCAGGCCCAACGCCCGCACCAGCCAGTCGGCGAGGTCGGTGGCGGTGGAGAAGCCGCTCGCCGCCGCGGCGCGCAGCCGCTCGGGCTGCGGCGCCATGTCGGCGACCATGCCGGTCATCGCCGCGAGCGCCGAGCATCAGCGTATCGGCGGCGTCGAAGACCGCCTCCTTGTCCTCCTGCATGTCCTTGGAATAGGCCAGCGGCAGGCCCTTCATCACCGTCAGCAGCGCCACCAGCGCGCCGATGATGCGGCCGACCTTGGCGCGCACCAGCTCGGCGGCGTCGGGGTTCTTCTTCTGCGGCATGATCGAGGAGCCGGTGGAGAAGCGGTCGGAGAGCGCGACGAAGCGGAACTGCGCCGAGGACCAGATGACGATCTCCTCGGCGAAGCGGCTGAGATGGGTGGCGCAGACGCTGGCGGCGGCGAGGAACTCCAGCGCGAAGTCGCGGTCGCTGACCGCGTCGAGGCTAGTTGGCCATCGGCCGGTCGAAGCCGAGCGCCGCGGCGGTGGCGGCGCGGTCGATCGGAAACGACGGTCCCGGCCAGCGCCGCCGCGCCGAGCGGGCTTTCGTTCAAGCGCGCCCGGGCGTCGCGGAACCGGCCGCGGTCGCGGTCGAGCATCTCGACGTAGGCGAGCATGTGATGGCCCCAGGTCACCGGCTGGGCGGTCTGCAGATGGGTGAAGCCGGGCATCACCATCTCCGCGCCGGCCTCGGCCTGGTCGACGAGCGCGCGCATCAGCGCGGTCAGGCCCGCGATGGCGGCGTCGCACTGGTCGCGCACCCAGAGCCGGAAGTCGGTCGCCACCTGGTCGTTGCGCGAGCGGGCGGTGTGCAGCCGGCCGGCGGGCGCGCCGATCAGCTCGGTCAGCCGCGCCTCGACGTTCATGTGGATGTCCTCGAGCGCGCGGCGAGAAGGCGAACTCGCCCGCCTCGATCTCTGACATCACCGTGAGCAGGCCTTCCCGGATCGCCGCGGCGTCGCTATTGCTGATGATGCCCGGCGTCCGCCAGCATGGCGGCGTGGGCGCGGCTCGCGGCGATGTCCTGCCGCGCGAGGCGCCGATCGAAGTCGATCGAGGCGTTGATCGCCTCCATGATCGCGTCGGGTCCCGCGGCGAAGCGTCCGCCCCACATCGCGTTGGAGTCGCCGTCTTTCTTCATCGCCACCCGCACACCAGAGGATCGAGGATCATGCGCCAGTTCGCACCGTTCGCCGCCCTGCTGCTATACGCCGCGCTCATCGGCGGCGCAAACCCCGGCCTCGCCCAGAGCGTCGACGCCGCCGCGCGCGCCGAGATCGAGGCGCTGCGCGAGGGCGACATGCGCAAGCTCATCGTCCACGAGATCCCGGTGGCGGCGCCCGCGACCGGGTTCACCGACCCCGACGGCGGCGCCCACACGCTCGCCGACAGCGACGGACGGGTGCGGCTCGTCAACTTCTGGGCGACATGGTGCGCGCCCTGCCGGACCGAGAAGCCCTCGCTTGACGCGCTCCAGATCGAGCTCGGCGGACCCGACTTCGAGGTGATCGCCATCGCCACCGGACGCAACGACATCGAGGCGATCGAGCGCTTCAACGCTGAGGTCGGCGTGACCAACCTGCCCACCCGGCTCGACGCGCGCAGCGAACTCGCCCGGGCGATGAACGTGCCCGGCCTGCCGGTGACGGTGGTGCTGAACCGCTCCGGCCAGGAGGTCGCCCGCCTGATGGGCGGCGCGGACTGGCAGAGCGACAGCGCGAAGGCCATCGTCACCCACCTGATCGCGCTGGACCAGTGAAAACCACGGCGTATGACTTTGGTGATATGGCGAGCGCGCAGGCGACCGGCTAGCGTCAGGCCGTTCCTGCGGAGTTCGCGCCCATGCCTCTCGACCAGCCCCTGAAGGCCAGCGGCGACCGACTGTTCCGGCGGCGCGGCTGGATGATCCTCGCCTTCCTCCCGCTTCTGGCGCTCGGCTTCCCGCAAGAGCAGGTCCTCGAGCGGGCCCTCGGGGACCGGCTCGAGGACTTCTGCGAGCTCGCCTGTCTCGCGCTGGTCTTCGGCGGGCTGATCGCGCGGGCGCTGACGGTCGGCCTCGCCCCGGCTGGCACCTCGCGGCGCAACGTCAGGGGCCAGGTCGCCCGGACGCTCCACCTCATGCGATTTCGGTATCGAGGCCGCGGCGAGGTCGTGTCGTGAGCCGGATGGGCTGGAGATCGGAGACGGCACTGGCGATCGCGGCCTTCCTGCTCACGGCGGTGACGTTGATCCTGATGCGGCCGCTCTTGCCGATCGACGAGACGCGGTACCTGACGGTCGCCTGGGAGATGTGGAACGACCGGTCGTGGGTCGTGCCGCACCTGAACGGCGAGGTCTACAGCCACAAGCCGCCGATGCTGTTCTGGATCATCGACATGGTCTGGTCGGTCACGGGCGTCAGCGAGGTCGCGGGCCGGCTCGTCGGGCCGGCGTTCGGGGCGGTCTGTATCGGGCTGACGGCGGTGCTCGCGCGCGCGCTCTGGCCGGAGGAGCCGGCGCGGGCGGGGCGGGCGGCGCTGATCCTCGCGACGACGGCGTTCTTTCTGCTCTACGGCTCGGCCACGATGTTCGACGCCATGCTGGGCGCGGCCGCGCTGGCCGCGCTGCTCGCGGTCTGGAGGCTCGCGGCGGCGCCGCGGGTCGCGACCGCGGCGGCGCTCGGGGCGGCGCTGGCGTTCGGGGTGCTCGCGAAGGGACCCGTGATCCTGGTGCACGTCATGCCGGCGGCGCTGCTGATGCCGCTCTGGGCCGATCCGAAGGGGCGGGCGCCGCTGCGACCCTATTTCGGCATGGTCGCCTTGTCCCTCGGCGTCGCCGTCCTGCTGGTATCGCTCTGGCTCGGGCCCGCGCTTCTGTTCGGTGACGTCGGCTATCGCAACGACATCCTCTGGCGGCAGACGGCGGGCCGAATGGTGAGCTCCTTCGCACATGATCGGCCGGTTTGGTTCTTTGTCGCCCTGCTTCCGGTCTTCCTGTGGCCTTGGGGCTGGAGCCGTGCGGGCCTCGGCGCGCTGTCCTTTTGGCGGCAATGGTCGTCATGCCAGGGCCGGTTCCTGCTCATCGCGGCGGGATCTGGCTTCGTGATCTTCAGCGCGATCAGCGGAAAGCAGGCGCACTATCTCATCCCCGAGCTGCCGCTGCTGGCGCTGATTCTATCAGGCACGCAAGTGCCTCCCGCAGAGGGCGTCTGGCGGCTTGCGCCGGTCATTCCGACCCTGCTGATGGTGATCGGCGCGGGCCTGCTCGCCCTGGAGATGCTTCCGGCGTCGCTCGTCGATGGAAACCGGATCGGTGTCGGCGAGCTTCTGACCGCCCTTGCCGTCGCCGCACTTTCGGTCGGGCTGGCGCTGCGGATCCGGCGACCGTTGCTCGCCTGGGCGACCGTGGCCCCGCTCGCCCTGCTCGTCATGCATCTTCTGGCGTCCGACACCCTGTGGCGGACTCATGATCCTGGTCGCATCGGCGCAATTCTGAGCGCCGAAGCCGGGAGCGGGATCGCCACGACCGACCGGAAATACGCGGGCCAGTTCAGCTTTTCCGCCCGGCTTAAGGAGCCGGTCACGGTCCTGCGGGACGACGCGGAGGAAGCCGACTGGATCGGCTCGCATCCGGGCGGCCTGGTCCTGTCGAAGAAGCCGGGCCGATCGGAGACGCTCCAGCCCGTCCTCCGGGAGGCGTTCCACGGCGACGAGTGGACGGTCTACCGGGTGGCGCCGACGCGGTAGAGGAACGGCCCGGCAGCCATGCACTGGTGCTGCGCCACGCTTAGGCTGTTCGACTCGCCCCGGCGGTGACGCGGCAGGCGTCTCAGTCGTCGAGGACGCGCGCCTCGTCGATCAGCATCACCGGCACGCCGTCGTGGATCGGATAGGCGCGCCCCGCGCCCTTGGAGATCAGCTCCTGGCGCTCAGCGTCATAGACCAGCGGCCCGCGGGTCATCGGACACACCAGGCTCTCCAGCAGCCTGCGATCGATCTGGGTCGCCGGCTCGCGCGGGGCAGCGTCTTCATCGCTCATTGCAGCGCGCCCTCATCGCCGCCGCCGCGCAGCGAGAACTCCATCAGGGTGACCAGCGTCTCGCGCCGGTTCATCAGCGTGGGCGCCTCGAGCAGCGCCTGCTTCTCCTCGGGATCGAACGGGCACAGGATGGAGAGCGAGTTGATCAGAAGCTCCTCGTTGGCCTCCTTCAGGCTGTCCCAGTCCGAGGAGAGCTGCGCGGTCTCGAAGTAGCGCGAGAGCACGTCAAGGAAGGCTGGCCGGTCGAAGGTGTCGTCGGCCTCCTCGCGGCCGAGGTCGCGCTCGAAGCTCGACCAGTCCGCCGCGGCGCGCGTGTAGGGGGTGAAGCCCTCCTGGACCTCGCCGACGCGGAAGCGGCTGACGCCGGTCAGGGTTATCAGGTAGCGCCCGTCCTCGGTCTCCTGCAGCGCCGTCACCCGGCCCGCGCAGCCGATCCGGTGCAGACGCCCGCTGGAGCGGCCCTCGGGCATCACCACCGGCTGGATCATCCCGATCAGCCGGTGATCGGTCTTGAGCGTGTCGTCGAGCATGGCGAGGTAACGCGGCTCGAAGATGTTGAGCGGCAGCCGCGCCCGCGGCAGCAGGAGCGCCCCTGGAAGCGGAAAGATCGGAATGCTGTCGGGAAGGTCCGCGGGACCGAACTTCTTGGCCATGCGACTCCCCCCAACAGCCCCGATCAGACGAAGATCATGGACGACAGGCTGCGGCGGCCCTTCAGCACCGCGGGGTTCTTCGCCCCGAGGCTGTCGAAGAGCTTGAAGAGCTGGGTCTTGGCCGCCCCGTCGTTCCACTCGCGGTCGCGGCGGAAGAGATCGAGCAACGCCTCGATGGCCTCCTCCTGGGCGCCTTGCGCGGACAGCGCCAACGCCAGGTCGAAGCGGGCCTGATGATCGTCCGGATCGCGCTCGAGCGCGGCGCGCAGGTCCGCGGCGGGGCCGACGCCTGCGCCGGCTTCCTTGAGCTCAATCTGCGCCAGAGCCCCGGCGATGCGGGCGTCCCCCGCCTTGGCCGGCGGCGCCATCGCAAGGATCGCGCGGGCCTGCTCCAGATCGCCAAGGGCAATGTGGCACCGCGCCATGCCGGCGATCGCGGCGAGATTCTCGCGGTCCTCACCCAGCACGGCCGCGAAAGTCTGGGCGGCGTCGGTCGCCGCGCCCTGATCCAGGAGCTCCTCGGCCAGTTCGAGCGCCGCCTCGATGCCGTCCTCGCCGCCGCCCATCTTGGAGACGCGGTCGATGAAGGCCTTGATCTGCGCCGGCGACTGCGCGCCCATGAAGCCGTCCACGGGCTGGCCGCCGACGAAGGCGAAGACCGCCGGGATCGACTGCACCCGCATCTGCTGCGCGAGCATCTGGTTCTGGTCGACATCGACCTTGGCGAGCTTCACCTTGCCCCGCGCCGCCCTCACCGCATCCTCCAGCGCCGGCCCCAGCGTCTTGCAGGGTCCGCACCAGGCGGCGGTGAAATAGGCGATCACCGGGATCTCGGCCGAGCCGTCGATCACATCCGCCATGAAGGTGGCTTCGGTCGCGTCCTTGATCAGATCCGCAGGGACCTTCGGCGCAAGGTTGAGTTCCATCTGGTTCGGCCTCCGGCGTCCGGGCTGGCGCGGCCGCATCGGCCCGCGTCGCCGTCTGTAGGTGGGGTAGCGCCCCGGGGCCGTCAAGCGCAAGGGCGGATGCCTTCCACGGCAGGCGGCGCAGGCCGTGTGCGTTGCCCGCGCGCGGGCGCGGGTAACGCACGCTCAGCGGGTGGTCACGGGGGCGTCGGCCTGCGCCGCCAGCAGCGCCCCATGCCGGGCGAGGAAATCGGCCTTCACCTCCGCCGGCGGCC
Organism: uncultured Alphaproteobacteria bacterium; assembly: GCA_963836255.1. GTDB lineage: Bacteria > Pseudomonadota > Alphaproteobacteria > Rhodobacterales > Rhodobacteraceae > Amaricoccus. Next base: position 273,832 of record CAWIIL010000002.1, on the reverse strand, counting down.
GGAGCCGCAGCGCGATGTCCGGAAGGCCCGCGAGCCGCGGCGCGCCGAAGAAGCGGTTGGCCTCGGCGACCGAGAAGCCGGCGATGCGCACCGCCTCGAGCCAGGCCGAGGCCCGGTCGGCGCGCTTGATGCGCGACTTGACGCTCTCGGGCAGGACCGCGGGCAGCCCGAAGCGCAGGTGCACCGCCGCCGAGAGGCGCGCGTCGAGCGCGGCGTAGCCCGGGCCGACCGCGTCCTTCACCGGCGAGATCATGTCGCCGATGACGTATTCCGGCGCATCGTGCAGGAGCGCCGCCAACCGCCACCGCGGCTCTGCCTGCGGCCAGATCGCGCCGAAGAGCACCTCGACCAGAAGCGAGTGCTCGGCCACCGAATAGGCGTATTCGCCGCGGGTCTGGCCGTTCCAGCGCGCCACGAACGCCAGCCCGTGCGCGATGTCCTCGATCTCCACGTCGAGCGGCGAGGGGTCGAGCAGGTCGAGCCTGCGCCCCGAAAGCATCCTCTGCCAGGCCCGCGCCATCCGCGCCTCCTCGTCCCGCGTCCCGCCTCGAGCGGTTTCCGACGCGATGTCCTAGGATCGAACGGCGGTCGACGCCAGTGGCCCGGGGTCAGATCTCCAGCACGATCCGCCCGTCGATCGCGCCCCGGCGCATGCGGTCGAAGATCGCGTTGATGTTGTCGAGCCTGTCCCAGGTGAAGTGCGACGCCACCGCGCCCTCGCCGGCGAAGGCGAGCGCTTCGGCCAGATCGTTGCGCGTGCCCACGATCGAGCCGCGCACGGTGATGCGCTTGAGCACGATTTCGAAGATCGGCAGCGGGAAGCTCCCCGGCGGCAGCCCCACCAGCGACATGAAACCGCCGCGGCGCAGCATGCCGACCGATTGCGCGAAGGCGGCGGTGCTGGCGGCGGTGACGAGAACCGCCTGCACCCCGTCGAGCTGGCTCTGGACCTCGGCTACCGGGTCGGTCTCGGCGGCGTTGATCGCGACGTCGGCCCCGAGCGCGCGGGCGAGCGCCAGCTTGTCCTCGACGACGTCGACCGCCACCACGTGCAGCCCCATGGCCTTGGCATACTGCACCGCCATGTGGCCCAGCCCGCCGATGCCCGAGATCGCCACCCAGTCGCCAGGCCTGGCCTCGGTCTCCTTGAGCCCCTTGTAGACCGTGACGCCGGCGCAGAGGATCGGGGCGGCGTTGCCGAACTCCAGCCCGTCCGGCAGGCGTCCGACGTAGTTGGCGTCGGCGCGCACGAACTCGGCGTAGCCGCCGTCGACGGTGTAGCCGGTCATCTGCTGGGACTCGCAGAGCGTCTCCCAGCCGCCGACGCAGTGCACGCAGCGCCCGCAGGCGGTGTGCAGCCATGGCATCCCGACCCGGTCGCCTTCCTTGAGATGGGTCACGCCGGGCCCAACGGCCACCACCTCGCCGACGCCTTCGTGGCCGGGGATGAAGGGCGGGCTCGGCTTGACCGGCCAGTCCCCCTCGGCGGCGTGCAGGTCGGTGTGGCAGACGCCCGACGCGCGGACCCGGGCGAGGATTTGGCCCGGGCCGATCTCGGGCACGGCGACCTCGCGGATCTCCAGGGGCGCGCCGAGCCCGGTTACGACGGCGGCCTTCATGGTCTTGGGCAGCGACATGCGTTCCTCCGTGTTGCTGTGCGGGATCTGGCGGGACACAGAATGAATGGGCGAGCGCCCGCCGGCAATCCGGCGCGCTCCGCGTCCAGACGACGCAGGTCAGGCGATCACGGTGAGATCGGTCTCGAAGCGGGCGAGGTAGCGCGACATCTTGCCACTCGACGCGAGATGCTTCAGAAGGCTCTTCCGGAGAAAGCCGAGGTTTTCCATCGGCGGCGTCCCGTCCGGCCCGATCGGCGGCGCGTCGGGATAGTGCGCGGCGAAGAAGGCGCGGTAGGCCCGCCGGAACTTCAGCGGGAACTCGCCGCCGTCGTGCTTCCACGGCTTGGTCGGGCCGATGAAATGCACGACATGCGCCCCGGCCATCGCCTCGAACATTCGCGAGGCCCAGGTGTACTGCCAGTTCCAGAGCGGCGACAGCTCCGCCCAGTCGCCGCGCAGGGTGGCGTTGAGCAGGTTCTGGTCGTGGCGGATCATCTTCTCGCGGTGTTCCCGACCGAGCGCGACGCAGCGCTCGAGCACGCCCGCGGCGTTGTAGCCGGCCGCGTCGATCAGCATCACCCCGGCGTTGAAGTAGCGCGTGCTGGGCAGGCCGAGGCGGCGGAACTGCTCGGGCCGCCTCCCGGGCGTGCGCCACTGCGAATTGTCCCGCACCGCGCCGATGATGTGGGGGGCGAGATCGAGATCCATGAAGGTCGAGAAATCGCCGCCCTGCACGAAGATGTCGCCGTCGAGATAGAGGATGCGCCGGTAGTCCTCGCGCAACGCCGCCGGCAAGGCGAGGCGGAGATAGACCACCGGCGTCCGCCCGCGGTCGAGCCGAAGCCCGTCGAAGACCCCCGGCGTCTCGATGAAGAGCCGGCGGAAGCCGTGCTGGCGAAGGCCCTCGGGCACGACCGGCCAACCGTCGCTCGAGGCGATGCAGATGTCGAAGTCGCGGTGAGGGTGCAGCTTGGCGATCTGCTCGGCGGCCATCAGCGCGAAGCGGGCGTAGCCATCGTCGCAGGCGAAGGCCACCGCCTTGTCGGACTGCGCCGGCGCGTCGCTGTGGCAGGTGATCGTCATCGCCGCTCCGTTCCGGCCGACCCGGCGCGTCCGCGCCGCCCGGGCCGAGCGCGCCTCTAGCATCGCGCGCGGCGAGGCGCCAGCGGCCCGGTTGCGGCCCGACTGCGTCGCCGGCGGAAGACAGATGCGGCGTCCGATCCGGTTTGCGCCACCGGGCTCAGGTGCTATAGCGCACCCGACCACAACGCCGCCCGTTCGCCAGGAGTATCGAGAGAATGGCCAAGGATTACGTCGTCAAGGACATCGCGCTCGCGGACTACGGGCGCAAGGAAATCGCGATCGCCGAGACCGAGATGCCCGGCCTGATGGCGTTGCGCGACGAATTCGGATCGACCCAGCCGCTGAAGGGCGCGCGGATCGCCGGCTCGCTGCACATGACCATCCAGACCGCGGTGCTCATCGAGACGCTGAAGGCGCTCGGCGCCGACGTGCGCTGGGCATCGTGCAACATCTTCTCCACCCAGGACCACGCCGCCGCGGCGATCGCCGACGGCGGCACGCCGGTCTTCGCTGTCAAGGGCGAGAGCCTCGAGGAGTACTGGACCTACACCGACCGTATCTTCGGCTTCGAGGGCGGCGCCAACATGATCCTCGACGACGGCGGCGACGCGACGATGTACATCTTGATCGGCGCGCGCGTCGAGGAGGGCGAGACGAGCCTGATCGAGACCCCGACCTCAGAGGAGGAGGAGTACTTCTTCGCCCAGATCCGCAAGCGCATGGCTGAGACCCCGGGCTGGTTCGTGAAGCAGCGCCACGCGATCAAGGGCGTCTCCGAGGAGACCACCACCGGCGTGCACCGGCTCTACCAGCTGATGGAGAAGGGCCACCTGCCCTTCCCGGCGATCAACGTCAACGACAGCGTCACCAAGTCGAAGTTCGACAACAAGTACGGCTGCAAGGAGAGCCTCGTCGACGGCATCCGCCGCGCCACCGACACGATGATGGCCGGCAAGACCGCGGTGGTGCTCGGCTACGGCGACGTCGGCAAGGGCTCGGCCGCATCGCTGCGCGGCGCAGGCGCGCGGGTCTGCGTGACGGAAGTCGACCCGATCTGCGCGCTGCAGGCGGCCATGGACGGCTACGAGGTGGTGCGCATCGAGGACGTGGCTCCCAAGGCCGACATCTTCGTCACCGCCACCGGCAACAAGGACGTGATCCGGCTCGAGCACATGCGCGAGATGAAGGACATGGCCATCGTCGGCAACATCGGCCACTTCGACAACGAGATCCAGATCGCGGCGCTTCGCAACATGAAGTGGACCAACATCAAGGACCAGGTGGACATGATCGAGTTTCCCGGCGGGAAACGCATGATCCTGCTCTCGCAGGGGCGGCTCCTGAACCTCGGCAACGCCACGGGGCATCCGTCGTTCGTGATGTCGGCGTCCTTCACCAACCAGGTGCTCGCGCAGATCGAGCTCTGGACCAAGGGCGACGCCTACGCCAACGAAGTCTATGTGCTTCCGAAGCATCTCGACGAGAAGGTGGCGCGGCTGCATCTGGAGCGGATCGGCGTGAAGCTGACCGAACTCAGCGACGAACAGGCCGCCTACATCGGCGTGACCGCCGAGGGGCCGTTCAAGCCCGAGCATTATCGCTATTGAGGCCATCTTCGGGCGGCGGCGGGCGTGAATCACGGTGAGATTCACGCGTGCACGATCTGGCAAGCGACTGACAATTAGGGTAAATTCGGATTCCCTTTACCTGAACGCAATACCTGTTAACGCGCCCGCCGCTCGACGCCGCCGTTAGCGATTGTGCCAGAACTCCCCGCCCCGTTATCGTTGCGCGATTGGCGAGGGGCAGTGCATTGGGCGAACTGGGATTCCTGAAGGGGCTCGGCTGGTGGTTCAGCTTTCTGTTCGTGCTGATTGCGCTCGCTCTGCGGATGTTCTGGGGTATCAACAAGGACGAGGGCCGCGGCCGCTGGGTCGCCTGGCTCCGCCACGACCGCTTCGCCCGCCGCTACCGTGAGTTGCTCGACGCAGGCCTCAACCGCCTCGATCGTTTGTTGTCGCCCGACTACCCGTCCGCGCCGACCGATCCGATCGACAACGCGAAGGTCGAGGTCGGTCGGGCGTGGAGTCCGCGGCTGCTCGACGTGTGCCTCTTGTTGGCCGTGGTTTATCCTGTCCTGACGGTATTGCTCGACTGGGCCTTGAGCGGAGATGCAGCAAGTTTTGGCTCGCTTGTATTGCTGACCGCAGCACCGGAAACGTGGACGCGCTGGTTACCGATTGCTGCAATTGCCTGTTCCATCATTGCTATCCTTGGTCAGAAAAATTGCACCTCTGGAGCGCGGAAAAACATACTGATTTTCTTTTCGATTACGTTGTCCGGATTTGCCATTTTTTGGGTCATGTTGGTCGCACGTGACTTTCTCGCCCCAAGTCCGGTCCTAATCGCGAGCGCCTTACTAGGGGCTCTCATTTTGCTGCGTACCATGAGTAAGAGTGCGTCTTCAGGCTTGGGCGCCGAAATCGCCGCCCTTGCGACCTCCACGGTAGCAATGTCGGTGGGGGCGGTTTCGATCGCAAGTCTGGTGGGCCCAATATCCTAGATGTATTCTATAGGTGAGCGCTGGTCCTTTGTCTCATTCATAATATTGATCACCGTCCTATTCTTTACTTCGATCGTGGTGGCGTTCGCAGGAGCACGAGCGCAGGGATGGATCGGGCGCACTTTTGGCATCCGCGCTTGGTCGCTGATTGGCTTTACGCTGCTTCTATTGGTTGCAAATGTTCTTGCGGTTGCAAGCGTACCACCACGTCTCGACGACGAATTTCGCGCAACGCTATTATTCCTCGGTTTCTTTCCCCTGCTGAATGCGTGGGCGGACTTCGCCTCCGTCGGCCTCACGCGCTGGCGCCTGCGCTGCGGCGTGCAGGGACATCTGGTGTTCAACGCGGCGATCGACGCCATCGCCGCCGTGTTCATCCTGCTTCTGCTTGCCTTTGCAATCGTCGCCACGGTGCATTTCGTTCGCCCCGCCGGCGGAGTGTCGCTGATCGACCTGCCTGAGCTCTTCGCCGGATTGCGCGCGGCGCCCGGCCAGTACTGGTGGCTCGGTTTCATGCTGTTCTCGACGCTGCTGCCGACGCTGATCCACCTCGCGATCGGCGCCTTCGCGCTCTTCACGCTTGTCTCCGGCTGGCTCGGCAAGCCCATCGCAGCGGGGTTGATGAAGGGCGACAGTCCCGAGGGGCGCGCTGCCAGTCTTGCGCTGACGCTCTGCGCGGCGCTGGCGGTCTGGGCACCGCTCTTCATGCTCTGGTACGTCTTGACCTGGGGCGGTAGCTGGATGCTCTCGGGCCTGCTGGCAGCCTGCGAGTGGTTCCATGCGGCGCTTGCCGACGCGTTCCCGACGGGCAGTGCAGGATGACGCCAAGGGCGGCGTCTCCCACATAAGCCCGGGACCGGGCAGCACTCCGCCGGAGCGCCTGACCTTAACCGGTCTTTTATCATTGATTTTTATAGACTTGCAGATTGACAACGGCACCGTTTCTGCGCTATCCACCTCCCATCGACGGCTCGGGCAGAACCGCCCAATTTCCCCGTCGAACTCCACGACATTCGCAAGTTGCACCCGGGCGCCAGCGCGCGACCAGGGACGGCGCGGGTCTGCGAGCTTTCCGGCGACGGCATGATGCGGGACCGCACGGGTGTGGGGTCCGAGCGTTCCGCGCCCGCCCGGAGAGCCCGCTTGATGGGGGTCTGGACCCGCGCGCGGGATCGGGAGGGCTCCTTGAGGGGGGAGGCCTCCCGATTTCCGTGCGCGCGGCTCCCCTGCCCGCGGTCCCGACCGGCCCGAACTGGCGTCCGCGCCCGATCCGGCTATAGTCAACGGCTGCGGCCCGGTTCAGCGGCCCGCGGCCGGAAGGAGATCGGGCTTGAGCACGGGACTGATCGCGCTTCTCGACGACGTGGCGGGCATCGCCAAGGTCGCGGCGGCCTCGGTCGACGACATCGCCGGACAGGCCGCGAAAGCCGGGGCGAAGTCGGCGGGCCTGGTGATCGACGACGCCGCGGTCACGCCGCGCTACGTGGTCGGCTTCGCCGCGGCGCGCGAAGTGCCGATCATCGCCAAGATCGCCAAGGGTTCGCTGAAGAACAAGCTCCTGTTCCTGCTGCCCGCGGCGCTGCTGCTCAGCCTCTTCGCGCCCTGGGCCATCACCCCGCTCCTGATGGTCGGCGGGCTCTATCTCAGCTACGAGGGCGCGGAAAAGATCTACGAGCTCCTCGTCCCGCACAAGGCCCACGCCCACGAGGAGCACGTTGGCGTTGCGCCCAAGGATCCGGTCGAACTCGAAAACCAGAAGGTCTCGAGCGCGATCAAGACCGACTTCATCCTGTCCGCGGAGATCATGGCGATCGCGCTCTCCACTGTGCCCGACTCCCCGCTGGCGACCCAGGCGATCGTGCTGGCGCTGGTCGGCGTCGGCATCACCCTCGGCGTCTACGGCGCGGTGGCGCTGATCGTGAAGGCCGACGACGCCGGCGTCGCACTCGCCGCGACCGACATGGGCGGGCCGTTGGGCGGGCTGGTGCGCGCCTTCGGCCGCGGGCTGGTGAAGTTCATGCCCCACTTCCTCAAGGCCCTCTCCACGATCGGAACGGCGGCGATGCTCTGGGTCGGCGGCGGCATCTTGGTTCATGGCCTGGCCGGTTTCGGGTCGAGCGGGCCGGAGCATCTCATCCACGACATCGCCGTCGCGGTCGGCGCCGCGGCGCCACCGGCGCTCTCGGGCTTTGCGCAATGGCTCGCCGGGGCGCTGGGCTCGGGGATCTTCGGACTGGTCGCCGGCGCGGCGATGATCCCGATCACCAGCTACGCGCTCGCGCCGGCCTGGACCGCGGTGCGGTCGCTGCGCGACTGAACGGGGTCCGCGACCGCGCCTTGCGGGCGCCGCTCCGGCGCAGATATAGCTCGCCCGCATGGTCACGGGCATTCTCGTCCTTCTCTTCATCGGCCTCGAGATCGTGGCGATCGTGTTCGCGTTCCGCGCGGTCGCCTCGGCGCGCACCGCGCAGGGCTCGATCGGCTGGGTGGTGTTTCTCATCGCCGCGCCCTACTTCGCCGTGCCGCTCTATCTGGTGTTCGGCCATTTTCGCTTCGTGGGATACGTCAACGCTCGCAGGGACAGCGCCGAAGCGGTCCAGACGCTTCTGGGGCCAGGCGCGCGTCCCGCCGCCGGCCCAGGCGCGCGCGAAGCCCACACCCGGGTCTTCGAGCGCATCGGCGACGTGCACGCGACCTCCGGCAATGGCGTGGAGCTGCTGATTGACGGGCAGGCGACCTTCGCCGCGATCTTCGCCGCCATCGACGCTGCTGAACAGTACGTGCTGGTGCAGTTCTACATCCTGCGCGACGACCAGCTGGGGCGCGCGCTCAAGGCGCGGCTGATCGAGAGAGCGCGCGCCGGGGTGGCGGTGCGCTTGCTCTACGACGCGATCGGCTGCGCCGGCCTGCCCAAGCGCTACATCGAGGATCTGCAGGCCGCCGGCGTCGACATCCGCGACGTGCACGCCATGCGCGCCCGCACCAACCGGCTCCAGATCAACTTCCGCAACCACCGCAAGATCGTCATCGTCGACGGGGTCACCGGCTTCATCGGCGGGTTCAACGTCGGCGACGAGTACATGGGCCGCGACCCCAAGTTCAGCCGCTGGCGCGACACCCACTGCCGCATCACCGGCCCGATCGTGGCGCAGCTCCAGCTCGTCTTCGGAGAGGACTGGTACTGGGCCAGCCGGCAGATCCTGGCCGAGGAGCTCAACTGGCGGCCCGGACGGGACCCCGAGGACCGCGACGCGCTGATCCTCGCCACCGGGCCGGGCGACGCCTTCGAGACCGGCACGCTCTATTTCGTCAACGCCATCGAGGCGGCGCGCGAGCGGCTCTGGATCGCCAGCCCCTATTTCGTCCCCGACATCGACATCCTGACCGCGCTCAAGCTCGCGGCTCTGCGCGGCGTGGACGTGCGGTTGCTGACGCCCGCGAAGGTCGATCACAAGACGCCCTGGTACGCGGCCTTCGCCTATTTCGACGAGGTGCGCGCCGCCGGCGTGCAGGTCTGGCGCTACAACGGCGGCTTCCTGCACCAGAAGGCGCTGGTGGTGGATCGCTCCATCGCCTCGATCGGCACGCTCAATCTCGACAACCGCTCCTGCCGGCTGAACTTCGAGGTGACCGCGCTCTTCTTTGACGCCGAGATCGCCGACCGGACCGCCGCGATGCTCGAGGCGGACTTCGCCGAGAGCTGGCTGCTCGAGACGCCGCTGGCCGAACAGGACTGGCGCAAGCGCGTCGGCGCGCCGGTCGCGCGGCTGTTCGCGCCGCTGCTCTGAGCGCCACCGGGTCTGAGTGCGGTCCGCGCTCCATCCCTTTGTCGCGGGCGCGCCGCGCGCTACCTTGACCGTACGACCGGTGAGGAGCCACGCCCGATGCGACACACCCTCTTCCGCATTGCCGCCGCCGCCCTGATCGGCGGCCCGGCCGTCGCGCAGGAAGCGCCGGCGCAGCGCCCTCCGTCCCACTGCATCGCCTTCGTGGAGAACACGCCGGGCCTTCAGGCGATCCCGGTCGCCCTGACCGACGCGCCGCGCCCCGTCGACTATCGCTCGGACGTGCCGCCGGACACGGTGCGGATCAGCTACATCGACCACGCGATGTTCCTGATCCAGACCCCGGGCGGCCTCTCGGCGATCACCGACTACAGCGGCTTCATCGGGCCCGCGGATTTTGTGCCCGATGTCGTGACCATGAACCACGCGCACGGCACCCACTGGACGGCCTACCCCGACCCGCGCATCCCGCATGTGCTTCCGGGCTGGAACGACGCGGCCGACGGTCCCATCGCGCACCATCTCGATCTGGGCGAGATGCTGGTGCGCAACGTGCCCACCACAATTCGCGGGCGTTTCGGCGGCCCGCCGGAGGCGGACGGCAATTCGATCTTCGTGTTCGAGGTCGAAGGGCTCTGCATCGGCCATCTGGGCCATCTTCACCACGAGCCGACTCCCGAGCAGTACGCCGCGATCGGCCGGCTCGACGTGGTGATGGCCCCGGTCGACGGCGGCCTGACCCTGCCGCTGCCCGACATGATCGCGGTCCTCAAGCATGTCCGGTCCGCGATCGTGATCCCGATGCACTGGTTCTCGACCGGCTCGCTGCAGGCGTTCGTCGCCGGCATGGAGGGCCAGTTCCGCATCGACGTGCGCCCCGAGCCCTACATCGAGGTCTCGCTGCGCGGCCTGCCGAGGCAGCCGACGATCACCGTGATGCCGCCGCTGCTGCTCGGGCTGGAAGACCCCTGATCCGGCGACAATCGCCGGGCGCGCGCTTCAGGACCGGTAGCCGCCGAGCTTGCAGACGACCCGCCATTCTTCGGCGGTCACCGGCTGGACCGACAGACGCGTGTTGTTGACGAGCACCATGTCGCCGAGCCGCGGCTCGGCCTTGCACATCTCGAGCGTCACCGGCGTCGGGAAGGGCGCGACCGCGCGGATGTCGACGCATTCCCAGCGCGGGTCGTCGGTGGTGGGGTCGGGACGCGCCTCGGCGATCACCTCGACGACGCCCACCACCGCGCGCTCCTTCTGGGAGTGATAGAAGAAACCGAGATCGCCCAGCTTCATCGCCCGCATGTTGTTGCGCGCCTGGTAGTTGCGCACGCCGTCCCAGTGCTCGCCAGCGTCGCCCCTGGCGACCTGCTGGTCCCAGCTCCAGGTCGAGGCCTCGGACTTGAAGAGCCAGTGGTTCATCGTGGCGCTCTTTGAAGTTGCTCGCGATCCTCATGCGATCGCTGTTTGCGATTGGCAACCTGCGCCGGCGTCACGGCTCTCGCAAGCCGGGACACACATTGATTCAGATTAAGGTCCGTTCCATTTCAAATGCTAAGATGCAGATGTTTTATAAATCCTGGCAGGAACGGGCGATGGCATTGAACAAGCACCTGTCGAGGCTGGGAGGAAGCTTGCTTCTGCTTTCCCTGTGTGCATGCACGGCCCAGACCGTCGGCGAGAACGACACCTCAACGAGCGCCACCGCAGCAGTCCCTGGTCCCGCCATGGCGGAGACCGGAACTTGGACCTTCGCGTTCCAACAGACTGCGATCAGTGCGCCGAAGGGCTGCCGGATGATCGAGAAGGACGATGTTCAGGAAGGCTCGATTCGGTGCGTGATCAGCCGCGAGCGGGGATCCGCCGTCTTCGTAAGGCTCGACGAGTGGCTGGAACTGACGCGGAAGCCGGGGGTCACTCCAGACTATGCCACCGGGATCGCGCTCGTCATGAACGATGGCTTTGACAACTTCGTCAAGTCGAGCCTTGAGGGAAGCAAGACCAGAAACGTCACCGCGGCCTCGGTCCCGTCCGCCCGCCTGCCCAAGGGCATGAGTGCCTGCAAGGCCTACGGGATGGATCAGACCCACGCGGACAAGGAAAGCGGCTGGAGCGTCCGGGAAAAGGGATTGTATTGCGCAGTTGCGGGGCCCGAAGGCGTATGGACGATGATCGCCTCGGTCGCCGACCTGGCGCAAACCTCGCTGGGGCAAGGGCACGCCGCGAACTTCGACGCCTATGCCAGTGGAATCCTCTCGACCTATCGGATGCGGTAAAACGCGAATCCTAGCCGAAAAGCCGTTTCCACGGCCGCACCGACGTGGCCGCGAAGAGCCCGGCCTTCGCGTAGGGGTCGCCCGCCGCCCAGGCGTCGGCGGCGGCCTGGTCCTCGACCTCGATCAGGATCAGCGAGCCGCACATCGCACCTGCCTCGTTCAGGAACGGCCCTGCCTGTTGCACCACGCCGGTGTCGGTCAGGTAAGCCCGGTGCGCAGGGCGTTCGTCCTCGCGCACCTGCGCCTTGCCGGGCGCGTCGTCGCAGATCACCGCAAAGAGCATGTCATTCCTCCCTTAGCGGGCGGGACAGCAGCGCGTCCATCGCCTCGTTGAGCGTCATGGCGCCGTCGAGCACGTCCGCAACCGCGGCCGCCACCGGTGTCTCGACGCCATGATCGAAGGCAAGCTGGCAGGCGGCGCGCGCCGTCGCAACCCCCTCGACGGTGCCGCCGGGCAGCGCCGCGCCCGAGCCGATGGCGCGCCCGGCCGCGAAGTTTCGCGACTGCGACGAGGTGCAGGTCAGCGAGAGATCGCCGAGCCCCGAGAGCCCGGTCAGCGTCTCGGGACGCGCGCCCATCGCCGCGGCGAGCCGGGCCATCTCGGCGAAACCCCGGGTCATCAGGGCCGCCTGCGCCGAATGGCCCAGACGCGCGCCGTCGACCATGCCGCAAGCGATGGCCACGACGTTCTTGAGCGCCCCGCCAAGCTGCGCGCCGACGACGTCGTCGGTCAGGTAAAGCCGCAGCCGCGGCGTCGCCAGCCGGCGCTGGAGCGCGCGCCCCAGATCGGGATCGGCGCAGGCGAGCGTCAGCGCCGTCGGCAGGCCGAGGGCGATCTCGCCGGCGAAACCCGGGCCGGTCAGCACAGCGATCGGCGCGCCCGGCGCGATGTCGGCGGCGATCTCGCTCTGGAGCCGGTGACGGTCTGCGCCAACACCCTTGGCGCAGAGCACCCGCGCCGCGGAGGGGGGAAGCGCCGGTCCGTGGGTCTCGAGAAAACCCGCCGTCGCCTGCGCCGGCAGCGCCAGCAGCAGCACCTCGCACGGTGCCAGCGCGGCGAGGTCGGCGACACAGGCGAGTCCCTGGGGCAGCGCCGCGCCGGGCAGCCGGGCGGCGTTCTCGCGTGCGGCCTCCATGCGCGCCATCGCCGCAGCGTCGCGACCCCAGAGGCGCACGTCGCGGCCCGGGGCGGCCTGCGCGATGGCCAGCGCCGTGCCGAAGGCTCCCGCCCCGACGACGCCGATCATCCCTTGGCCCCTTTGCGCCCACCGCCGATCAGCGGGGCTGCGTCGGCGTCGAGCGGCCAGCGCGGCCGGGCGGCGAGCGCGAGATCGTCAGGCTCCGAGATCGCCATGCGCTCGGCCGCCGCCCAGGCGATGATCGCGCCGTTGTCGGTGCAGAGCGCCAGCGGCGGCGCCGACCAGCCAAGGCCCGCATCGACGGCCACGCCCTCGAGCGCCGCCCGGATCGCGCCGTTCGCCGCCACCCCCCCGGCGACCGCGAGCACCGCGCCCGGGCCGCCGCGCGCGGCGAAGAGCGCGGCGGCGCGGCGGGTCTTCTCGGCCAGCGTCTCGACGACCGCGGCCTGGAAACCGGCGCAGAGATCGGCGCGGTCGGCGCGGGTCAGCCCGCCCTGCGCCTCGACGAGCTTGTCGCGGGCCCGGCGCACCGCGGTCTTGAGCCCCGAGAACGACAGGTCGCAGCCCTCCCGGTCGAGCAGCGGCCGCGGAAGGGCGAAGCGTGCGGGATCGCCCGACCTCGCCTCGGCCTCGACGACCGGGCCTCCGGGCTGGGGCAATCCGAGCAGCCGCGCGATCTTGTCGAAGGCCTCGCCCGGCGCGTCGTCGATGGTGCCGCCGAGCCGGGCGAAGCGGTCGGGGGCCTCGACGGCGAGAAACTGGCAGTGCCCGCCCGAGACCAGCAGCATCAGGTAGGGAAACGGCGTCGGCGCGATGAGCCGCGGGGTCAGCGCATGGCCCGCCAGATGATTGACGCCCCAGAGCGGCAGGCCCCGCCCGGCCGCCAGCCCCTTGGCGAACATCACGCCCGAGACCACGCCGCCGATCAGCCCGGGCCCTGCGGTCACCGCAACCGCGTCGATGGCGTCGAGCCCGATTCCGGCGGCCCCGAGCGCGGCCACCGTCGCCACGTCGAGCCGCTCAACATGGACGCGCGCCGCGATCTCGGGCACGACGCCGCCGAAGGGCGCATGCAGCGCCGTCTGGCCGATCACCTCGGAGGACAGGATCTCGCCAACCGGCGTTCCCGGGCGCGCGCGCACAACCGCCGCCGCGGTGTCGTCGCAGCTGCTCTCGAGCCCCAGAAAGAGGAGTTCGCGCATCCTCGGCGCTCCATCCGCCCGCATCCCGCCGGACGCCGGCGCGGGGGTCCGCGATTGCGCCCGGCGCGCGCCGCAGGTAACACCTGCGCACCTCCGGCGCAACGTCGCGCCCCGCCCGAGGAGTGCCCGCCCTGCCCGACGCGCCGCTCCGCCGCACGCTGCTGCTGACCCGCCCGGCCGAGCAGGGACTGGACTTCGCCGGGGCCCTGGAAGCGCGCCTGCCCGGGCGCTACCGCTGCCTCTTCGCGCCGCTGATGCGGATCACACCGGTCGCCGGAGCGCTCGATCTCGCCGGCGCGCAGGCGCTGCTCTTCACCTCCGCCAACGGCGTCACCCAGTTCGCCGCGCGCAGTCCGCGGCGCGACCTGCCGGCGCTCTGCGTCGGCGAAACCACGGCCGAGACTGCGCGCGACGCGGGTTTCGAGGCGGTCTCCGCCGACGGCGATGTGGACGCGCTGGCGGCGCTGGCCGCGGCGCGGCTGGACCCTGGCGCGGGGGCGCTGGTGCATGTGCGAGGGCGGCGGGCGGCCGGCGACCTGGTCGGGCGGCTGCAGGCGGCGGGTTTCGATGCGCGCGGCGCGGAGATCTACGAACAGACCGCGCGCCCGATGCCCCAGGCGGCGGCCGCGGCGCTCGCGGGGGGCGAGGTCGACGCGGTCGCGCTCTTCTCGCCGCGCTCGGCGGCGCTCTTTGCGCAAACCGCCGCGACGGCCGGATGGGATCTGAGCGGGGCGGCGGCGGTCTCGCTCGGGGCGGCGGCCGACGCAGCGATCGCCGGGCTGGGCTTCGGTCGGCGGCGCGTCGCCGACGCTCCGACCAGGGCGGCGATGATCGAGGCGCTGGCCGGCTTCTGAGCGGCCGAGCGCGCGCCGCCCGCGCTGACGCCCCGGCAATGGCTTGTTCCAAGAAAATCCTTGTCCTAGTATCCTGCTCGACGATCCACCGAGTGACGAGGGGCGCGCCCGGGGGCGCGGACGGGGACACAGCAGCATGTCGAACGAAAAGACCGATCCGACGGACGAGAATCGCGCGCCGTCCGAAGGAGAAAACGGTCGCGCGGCCACGCCGTCGGACGACCCTGAATCGGGCGACGGCCGCGACGAGGCCAGCCGCTGGGATGAGCCGGACTCCGCCGCGGAAGACGCGCATGACGGCGAACGCCGTGAAGAATCCGCGCCGGATACGGAGATCCACGCATCCCGGACCGATCCGGACGAGCGGGACGCGACTGAAGCTGCCGAGGCGGCCGAGCGGGAAGCGACCGACCGGGAGACGACTGAGGCGACCGACTGGAGCGCGACCGACCGGGACGCGCCCGAGCCGGTCGCCGAGCCTGCGTACCTCAGCGAGGCCGCGCCGGTTGCGGCCGTGGCCGCCGCGCGCGTCGAGCCGGAGGCCGAGGAGCCCATCGAGGAGGAGCACGGGCCGTCCTTCGCGTCACGCGCGCTCACCTTCCTGCTGCTGCTGCTGGCCGGGGCGGGACTTGGGCTCTGGGCGGCCCCGAAGATCGCGCCGATGCTGCCCGCGGGCATGTCTGGCGTCGCGGAGTGGCTTACGCCGGGCGCAGCCGGGTCTGACGATCGGATCGCAGCGCTCGAATCGCGGCTCGACACCGATCTCTCGCAGGTCACCGCGCGTTTCGCCGAGCTTGAGCCGGCCGACGACGTCGCCGCCACCGTCGACAGCTCGGTCAGCGCCGCCGTCACGGCGGCCCGTTCCGATCTTCAGGCCGAGATCGCGGCGCTCGACGACCGCCTGAGCCAGATCGACCCCGCCCAGATCGGCCAGCGCCTGTCGCAGATCGAGACCGCCGTTGACGGCCAGCGCGCCGAACTCGCTTCGATCAAGGACCAGTTCTCCGGCGGCGCGGCGGCGACGAGCGCGCTTTCCGAACAGACAGGCGAGCAGATCGATCTCTACCGTGCCGAGCTCGAGGGCCTGCGCGCCGAACTGGGCACCCAGTCAGGCAAGGTCGCCGAGCTGATCGCCCGCATCGACGCGGTCGACGCCAAGGCCGAGCGCCAGATCGAGACCGCACAGGCCCGCGTGGCCGAGGTCGAGGCGAAGGCCGCCACCGAAGTCACCATCGCCTCGGCGGAGGCCGATCTGTCGGACGTGCGCGCCGCGCTCGCCGCCGGCGAGCCGTTCGCGGACGCGCTGCAGCCACTGGTCGACGCAGGCCAGATCACCGTGCCGGAGACTCTAACCACGGTTGCGGCCGCCGGCGTGCCGACGATCAACCGGTTGCGCGTCGAGTTCCCGGACGCCGCCCACGACGCGGTGCAGGCCTCGATCATAACCAGCGCCGACGAGAACGTCATGGCGCGCACGACCGCGTTCCTGCGCGCGCAGGTCGCCAGTCGGTCGCTGAGCCCGAAGGAGGGCGCGGACGCGGACGCGGTGCTGTCGCGCATGGAGGCGCGGCTGCGCGAGGACGACCTCGCCGCGGCGCTGGCCGAGAGCGAGGCGCTGCCCGCCGAAGCCGCCGCCGCCATGGCCGGCTGGCTTGACGCCGCGCGCAGCCGGCTCGCCGCCGAGCAGGCGCTCTCCGACCTGACCGCCGACATTTCGGCCACGAACTGATCGCGAGGCGCACATGCTCTGGTCCCTGATCAAGATATTCCTCTTCCTCGCCATCGCGGTCGCGCTCGCCTACGGGGCGACCTACATCCTCGAGACCCCCGGCGGCATCCAGATCGAGTTCGGCGACCGGCGCTACGAGCTGACACCGATCGGGTTCGTCCTGTCGATCGTGGCGCTGCTCGCCGTCGCCTGGCTGATCCTCAAGCTCGCCGGGCTGATCCTTGCGGTCTTCCACTTCCTGATGGGCGACGAGACCGCGATCAGCCGCTATTTCAACCGCAACCGCGAGCGCCGCGGCTTCAACGCGCTCTCCGACGGCATGGTAGCGATCGCGGCGGGCGACCCCAAGACCGCGGTCAGGCAGACCGCCAAGGCCGAGAAGCTTCTGGACCGGCCCGAGATCACCCGCCTGGTGAGCGCGCAGGCCCACGAGCTCAGCGGCGATGCGGACAAGGCGACGTCGATCTACAAGGAAATGCTCGCCCAGGACCGCACGCGGTTCGTCGGCATCAAGGGGCTGATGGAGCAGCGGCTGGCCGCCGGCGACACCGACACGGCGCTGGCGCTGGCGCGCAAGGCCAACGCGCTGCGGCCCTCCAACGAGCGGGTGCTGCGCACGCTCTTCGACCTTCAGACCAAGAACGAGGACTGGGCCGGAGCCCGGCAGACGCTCAACGCCTCGGTCAACGCAAGGCTGCTGCCCCGCGACGTGGGCGCGCGCCGGGACGCGGTGCTCTCCCTCGCCGACGCCCGCCAGGCCTACGCCGACGACAACGCCGCCAGGGCCCGCGAGGCCGCGCTCCAGGCCAACAAGCTGGCCCCGACGCTGATCCCCGCCGCGGTCATGGCGTCCGAAGCCCATCTCGAAGCCAGGTCCAAGCGCCGGGCGATCAAGACCCTGACCGCCTGCTGGGCCGCCAACCCGCATCCCGACTTGGCTGCGGCTTTCGCCAAGATCGAGCCCGACGAGACGCCCGCGGCGCGGCGGGCCCGCTTCGGGACGCTGGCCGCCGCCAAGCCGGACGATCCCGAGAGCAAGCTGCTCCTGGCCGAACTCGCGCTCGCCGACGAGGACTTCCCGGGAGCGCGCAAGGCGCTCGGCGGTCTCGCCGAGACCGCGCCGACGACCCGCAGCCTCGCGATCATGGCGGCGATCGAGCGCGGCCAGGGCGCGCCGGAATCGGTGGTACGCGGCTGGCTCGCGAAGTCGCTGAACGCCTCGCGCGGCCCGCAATGGGTCTGCACGGCCTGCAACGACGTGCATGACGGCTGGGAGCCGGTGTGCAGCAACTGCAACGCCTTCGACACGCTGACCTGGAAGACGCCGCCGCACGCGGAGAACTCCGGCCTCGCCCAGTCCGCCATGCTGCCGCTGATCGTCGGCGCGCTCGAGGACGCACGGACCGACGCCGCGGCCGCTTCCGAAGTCGAGGACGCGCAGGAAATCGGCGCGGAGGCCCGGACCGCCTGAGTTTCGGCAGGGCTCAGTCCCAGTCGGTCTGACGGAACCGCGCGACAGCCCCGCCGTCCGCATCGGTCAGCGTCAGGGCCATGCCCTCGCGCAGGTAGCCGCGGGCCGCCTCGAGCGCCGCGACGAACCCGGTCTCGAACGCCATGCGCGGCGGCGGACAGGCCCGCCGCGTCATCGCGAGCGGCCCCAGCGCAAAACCGCCGTCATCGTCGGCCACGAAGTCGCCAGTGAAGCGGTTGCAGCCGGACATGCCGGAGACCCGGCCCTCGCCGCCGAACTGCACGAAGGCCTCCATATCCTCGGCGACCGGCGCGCCGGCGAGTTCGACCGGCGCCCATTCGCTGCCCGCAAAGCCCTCCGCCATCGCCGCCCCCGCCGCCAGAAATAGGGCGCACCCCGCCCAGGTTCCGATCCGTCCCATGCGCCTGGCCTCCGCACTGCTCGCGCCTCAATCCTAGCGCGTCCGCCGGCCTGCGGTCCAGCGGTGCAAAAGCGCTGGCGCGCCGGCGGCGTTGCGGCGAGACTGGCGGCAAGACCAAAGGGAGGGACGTCATGGGCGTCATCGGCGTCGTCGGGCTCGGCGACATGGGATCGGGGCTGGCGAAGAATTCTGATCGCCGCCAGCTACGAGGTGCGCGGCTACGACCTGGCCGCGGCGCGCATGGACGCCTTCGCGGCGATGGGCGGCGTTCCGGCGGCCTCCGCCTCGGATGCGGGCGCCGGCGCGGAGGCGGTCTTCGTGATGGTGCTGAACGGAACCCAGGCGGCCGAGGTGATCCTCGGGACCGACGGGAGCGGCGGGCTGCGCGGCGCGATGCCGGCGGGCGGCGCTGCGCTGCTGACCGCCACCGTGCGGCCGGCGGAGGCCCGCGCGATCGGCGCGGCGCTGGAAGACGGGCCCATCGAGCTGATCGACACACCGGTCAGCGGCGGCTTTCCCGGCGCACAGGGCGGCACGCTCACGATGATGGCCGCCGGCTCGGACGCGGCGCTCGCGCGGGCGCGCGGGCCGATGGAGGCGGTCTCGGCCACCATCCACCGCGTCGGGACCCGGCCCGGCGACGGCCAGACGGTGAAGGCCTGCCTGCAGTCGCTGATCGGCTCGATCTTCGCGGCGACCTTCGAGGCCTCGGTGCTGGCGGCGAAGGCCGGCGTGCCGGGTGAGGTGCTGCAACGGGTGATTGCCACCTCCGGGGCCGGCTGCGGCGTCGCCAACACGGCGCTTTCCAACATCGTCGAGCGCCGATTCGAGGGCACCGGCAGCCGCATCGACACCATGCACAAGGACCTGACCATCGTGATGGATCTCGCCCGCGAACTCGGCGTGCCGCTGTTCACCGCCTCCACGGCGATGAACCTCTTCGAGGCCGGCCGCACCCGCTATCCGCAGGGCGACAACTGGGTGGTGACGCGGGTTCTCGAGGAGATCGTCGGCGCCGGGCTGGAGCGCGGCCAATGAAGCTCGGCGTCATCACCGACGGGATCAGCCGCGACCTCGCCCACGCGCTGAACGTCATGGACGAATTCGGCCTCGAGCACGCCGAACTGCAGTTCGTCGGCGACAAGGAGGTCGGCGACCTCGACGACGGCGAGCGCGCCACCGTGCGCCGCCTGATCGAAGCGCATGGCAAGACGGTCTCCTGCATTTCGCGCCACCTCTTCGCGGGCATGATCATGGCCCAGTCCCGGCCCGGCGACGCGGAGCACAGGCGCCACATGGAGGCGCTGCGCCGCTGCATCGGCATGGCCCAGGAGCTCGACTGCCCGCGCGTGCGGATCATGACCGGCAAGAAGGAGATGATCCTCTGGGGCAGCCACGGCGCCGAGAAGTGGAACGTCGCCAAGGGGGCCTGGGACGCGCAGCTGGCGCTGATCGCGCCGGCGGTGGAGCTCGCGCGCGCCGAGGAGATGACGCTGGTGGTGGAGACCGGCAACGGCACGATGGTCAACTCCAGCTGGACCGCGCGCCGGCTGATCGACGACCTCGGGGCCATGGACACTCTGAAGGCGCTCTGGGATCCGGCCAACAACTGCTGGTGCCACGAGGCGGCCTGGCCGGACGGCTACGCCGCGCTCAAGGGCGGCTACCTGGGACATGTCCACATCAAGGACGTGCAGGTCGACACCCCGCGCGCCACCTTGGAGGTCCGCCCCATGGGCGAGGGCCAGCTCGGCCCGATGTTCGCGCCGATCGCCGCGGCCCTGCGCGCCGACGGCTACGACGGGGTGGTCTCGTTCGAGAGCGTCTATCACCCCGGTGACGGCGACTTCGAGGCCGGCTTTCGCCGCTGCATCGGCCGCTTCGTGGAGCTCTTCGGCTGAGGCGTTCGCCTCAGTTCGGTGGCGCGCCCTTGAGCGCCTCGAGGAAATCGACGATCCCATCGGCGACGAGGGGATCGTTGATGCCGGGATCGGGCATCGTGGTGCCCGGCGCGAAGGCAGCCGGCTCGTCGATGAAGGCGAGCAGCTTGTCGCTGGTCCATTCGCCGCCGACGGAGGCCAGCCCGCTGGAATAGCCATCGTAGTCGGCGCTGGCGATGTCCGCGCCGAAGACCGCCGCAAGGCTCGGCGCGCCGTTGTTGTTGCCCGGTTCCAGCGAGTGGCACTCGATGCAGGTGGCGAGCGCGTTCTTGACCCGCGCCGCCTCCGCCTCGCCGTAAGCCGCGCCGTCGAAGTGCGACGCGATCAGCTCCTGCGTCGGCCCGAGTTCGCGCGCCCTCAGGAAGGTCAGGCGATGGTCATCGCCCCAGACGAGAATCGTTCCGTCCGTGTGCTGATGAATGTAGCGGACCCGCGACCCGAACGGGATGGGCTCGGCGTACAGAACCTGACCATCCTGGACACGGATGCGGTAGAGCTTCTGGTCGACGAGCGTGCCGACGAGGAGATCGCCGTCCCAGGCCGGATGAAACCCCTCGATCAGCGCGAGGCTTGACGGCCCGGTCGACGGCAGCCAGGCCAGCGCCGGGCCCATGAAGAGATCATGGCGACCGTAGGAGATCGCCGACGGAAACGGCGACATGTCGTAGGAGGTGCCGAGCGTCTCGAGCGGCCATCCGTAGTTGCCGTCCCGAACGATCCGGTTGAGTTCGTCACCGCCCCGCGCACCATGTTCGGCGACCCAGAGGTCGCCGGTCGCGTCGAGCGCGATGCCCTGCGGGTTCCGGTGGCCGATCGAATAGTGCGCGGCCTCGCCGGTCGCGACGTCGATGGCGATGATCTTTCCGTAGTCGGTGTCCGGGTCCTGGACGACCTCCACATCCGCGCATATACCCTCGCGCTCGTAGTTGCCGCTGGACAGATAGAGCGTCGACGGCGCGCTGAAGGCGAGACGACCGCCCGCCATGTGCAGACCCATCGGGCGACACTGCTCCTTGAACGGAAGGCAGGGCGTGCTGCGGAAGACCTCTCGCCAGTCGTCTGGGCCAGCCTCCACGCCGCGAATGTCGGAGAGGTCCTGCGGCAGTTCGAGCCGGGCGACCACGTTGGCCACGCATTCGCCCGTCGGATCGTAATCGGTGTAGGAGAGGAAGAGCGCTCTCTCACCGTCCGCCTCGACGAATGCCACGTCGTTGTAGCGGAAATCCCGAGGAACGTGCGAGAGATGGCCGTACTTCTCCGATTGCGTCGCGGCGACGAAGTCGTCGAAGCCGTTCTCGGGCGGCGCGATGCCGACGCGGACCACGTCCTCCGGCGAGCGTATCGCGAAAAAGCCGCCTTCGTGGGTCATCAGCAGAACCGTGTCGCCGATCGAGGTCATTCCGCCGCCCGCCCCGTCCCGTGCGACCGGAACGGTGATGCGCACCCCGTCCAGAGCGACGAGGATGGTCTCGGTGCGGAACTCCTGGACGGTCGGATCTTCCCCGAGCACCTGGGTGCGATACTCTCGGATAAGCTTGCGTTCATAGGCCCGCACGACGTCATAGGGGTAGAATCGATGCTGCGCGATGAGATAGCCGCCCAGCGCCGCGGCGCCCACGCAACCCAGAACCAACAACGCCCACACGAACCTCAAGGCTGGCCTCCCCCTACATCAAACAACGGACCCGCTCCGGCTGGCGCAGGCCCGGTTCTCAAGCCGTCACGACCGAACCCGCGCGGCGAATGCCGCTCCTGACCCGCAAGTCACTCCTCGTCCGCCATCTTGATCGCCACGAGCAGATTGACGACCTCCTCGGCCACGAAGGGGTCCTCGATCGGCGGCGCCGGCATGGATGTGCCAGGCACCACGGAGGCGGGATCCTCGATGAACGCGAGCAGCCTTTCGCGGGTCCACACGCCAGAGGCGGCCTTCATGGCCTCGGAATAGTCCGCGAACGATCCCGATCCCATCTTCGCCTCGAAGATTGCGCCAAGCCCCGGCGCGCCCACGTCGCCCCCTGGGTTGAAGTCGTGACATTCCATGCAGGCGTCGACGGCCGTGGCGATGCGCGCGCGGTCCGAGTTCGTCGTAGCCGAGCCCGGCGATGTGCTTGTCTATGTACTCGCTCATGTAGGTCGCGTCCGCGGGCTCGAGGAAATAGAGCCGCTTGCTGTCGGTCCAGAACACGATGCGCCCATCGCTGTGCTGGTGCACGTCCCGGATGCGTTCGCCGATGGCAATCCGCTCGGCGAACAAAACGCGGTCGTCCTGCACGCGCACCCGGTGCAGGCTCTCGTTTCGCAGGCTTCCGACGAGCAGATCGCCGTCCCAGCTGTCGTCGAAGCCTTGCACGACCGTGAGGGCCGAGGTCGCGACGGACGGAATCCAGGCGAACACCGGGGCCTCGAACCGGTCGTGGTGACCATATGAAGCCGCCATCGGCCAGGGCGTCTTGTTGTAGGAGGTGCCCAGAGTCTCGACCGGCCAGCCGTAGTCTGCGCCCTCGCGCACGAGGTTGAGTTCGTCGCCGCCACGCACGCCATGCTCGACCACCCAGACGCGGCCCTCGCGATCAACGGTCACGCCCTGCATGTTGCGATGACCCCTGGACACCTGCCGGGACGCGCCGGTGGCGAGGTCGATCTCGATGACCTTGCCGTAGCTGTTGCCCGGATCCTGGGACAGCGCCTCGAGGGCGGACACGCCATCCCACGAATAGTCCCCGCTCCCGAGGTAGAGCAGGCCCGGCGCCTTGAACGCCAGCCTTCCGCCGGCCATGTGGCCCTCGAGGGCGGCGGCGACGGACTTGAGCGGAAGGCACGGCTCGGTGCGGAACACGACGCGCCAGTCGCCGGCCCGCGCAACCACGCTTCTGATGTCCTGACTTCCGGCGACCGGCAGGAGGGCGACCGCGGTCACGTAGCACCGCTTCTCGGGGTCATACTCCGTGTAGGAGAGCGCAAGGCCCGTGTCGTCGCCTGCAGCGTAGCGGATGACCGCATTGTACCGGAACGATCCCGGATAGTGGATCAGCTCCTTGCCGGCGTCGGACGCGGCGAATTCCATGTAGGCGTCAAAACCGTTCTCGGGCAGCTCGGTGTCGACCTTGGCGATGTCGGAGGCCGATCGGGCGGCGAACACGCCGCCTTCATGGGTCACGAGCACGACATCTTCGCCGAAGGAGGCGAGGCCCCCTCCGTCCCCCTCGCGCGCGACCGGAATCTCGGCGCTCTGGCCCTTCAGTCGCAGAAAGATCGACTCGAACCGGTCTTCGCGGACGGTCGGCTCCTCTTTCGGGTTGATCGTGTGGTAGATGCCCCGCGCCTGATGCTCGAGGCCGCGAATCTGGCTGTAGGGGAAAATGCGGTGCGCGCCGACGACGTAACCACCCAGAGCCACCGCGGCGAGGATGGCACCAAACAGCGCGACACGGACAAGACCGGCCATCGGCCTCTTCCCTACTCGACACGGAACACTGTACTGGCTAGCGCAGCCCTACATGGTTAACAAGTGTTAACGCGGTCGCGCCCGGGGGCCGTTAACCATGATAATCGGAAAGGCCGGGACCCGGACAACCGGGGGCTGCGGCAGCCTGCGCCACCATCGCCCCGGGTTGCGCCGCGTCAGTTCAGAGCCGGGACCATACCGCGCTCGGCGGCGAGTTCGCGCATGCGTTTCTGCAGCTTCTCGAAGGCGCGCACCTCGATCTGACGGATGCGCTCGCGGCTGACATCGTAGACCTGGCTCAACTCCTCGAGCGTCACCGGCGATTCCTTCAGCTTGCGCTCGGTCAGGATGTGGCGCTCGCGCTCGTTGAGATCGCGCATCGCCTCGATCAGGAGCTCGCGCCGCCCCTCGAGCTCGTCGCGCTCGGCGAGCTCGGCTGCCTGGTCGGCCTCCTCGTCCTCCAGCCAGTCCTGCCATTCCGCAGCGCCCTCGCCGTCGTTCTTGACCTGGGCGTTGAGGCTGGCGTCGCCGCCGGCCATGCGGCGGTTCATCGAGATCACCTCGTCCTCGGTGACGTTGAGATCCTTGGCGATCCTGGCGACGTTCTCGGGCCGAAGCTCCCCCTCCTCGATGGCGCCGATCTTGTTCTTGGCCTTGCGGAGGTTGAAGAACAGCTTCTTCTGCGCCGCGGTCGTGCCCATCTTCACCAGGCTCCAGGAGCGCAGGATGTACTCCTGGATCGAGGCGCGGATCCACCACATCGCGTATGTCGAGAGCCGGAACCCCTTATCGGGATCGAAGCGCTTGACCGCCTGCATCAGCCCGACGTTGGCCTCCGAGATCACCTCCGCGGTGGGCAGGCCGTAGCCGCGATAGCCCATGGCGATCTTCGCGGCGAGCCGCAGGTGGCTGGTGACGAGCTTGTGCGCCGCCTCGGTGTCGCCATGGTCGGTCCAGGCCTTGGCGAGCATGTACTCCTCGTCGGGCTCGAGCATGGGAAACTTGCGGATCTCCTGCATGTACCGCGAGAGCCCGGCCTCGGGAGAGGGAGCCGGAAGGTTTGCGTAGGTCGCCAAGATGCCTCCTGTCGGAGCGTTCCGCTCCGCTGCGATGTCGCGCTCGACCGCGCGTCACCATGCGCTTCGTTCCCTGAACGCGCCGGTTACACAAATCCGGCGCTCGACGGCTGACGATTGAGCGATCGTCGCGAACGGTCCCAACGCCGTGAACAACCTGACGGTGCGAGCGCGCGTGGGGCCAAGGACCCGGGGAGATAACACTCCGGGGCCCGTTTGTCCATATCGGGAGCTCAGAGGCCCCCCGCACCAGGCTGCGATATCTGGACAAGCCCACCGTCGCAACCCACGATGAAGGGACCGGGCGCAGGAGCCCCTCCGACCCTCGTATCGTGCAACGACGGAACCCGCCCATGCCCAAGCCGATCGCCGCCGCGCTGCTCTCCATGGCCCTCGCCGCCGCGCCCGAGGCGCCTGCCCGCGCGCAGCCGGGCGAATGCGTCGTGCTCCTGCACGGGCTGGGGCGCAGCAGCTCCTCGCTCGTGGTGATGGAGGAACTGCTGACGGCGAGCGGCTACCGGGTCGTCAACACCGACTATCCCTCGACCCAGAACACCGTCGAGGGCGCGCTCGACCACGTCTCCGAGGCGGTCGCGCAATGCGGCGAGGACCGGGTGAACTTCGTCACCCACTCGATGGGCGGGATCGTCACGCGGGCCTTCATCGCGGCGGCGCGGCCAGAGAACCTCGGGCGCGTAGTCATGCTCGCGCCCCCAAACAGCGGCTCGGAAGTAGTGGACCAGTTCGGCGACCTCAAGCTCTTCGAGACCCTCACCGGCCCGGCCGGGCAGGAGCTCGGCACCGGGCCGGACGCGATCGCCAGCCGGCTTGGGCCGGTCGATTTCGAGCTCGGCGTCATCGCCGGCGACCGCTCGATCAACCCGCTCTTCTCCAGCATGATCCCGGGTCCCGACGACGGCGCGGTCTCGGTCGAGAGCACGCGCATCGAGGGCATGGCCGACCACATCGTCCTGCCCTCGAGCCACACGCTCCTGATGAACAGCCCGCTCGTGGTCGCCCAGACCATCACCTTCCTGCGCACCGGCGCCTTCGACCACGATCTGGGGTACCCCGAACTGGTGCGCCGGTTGCTGCGGCGCTGACCCCGCGGGCTCAGCGCAGCTGCGCGCGAAGCCCCGCGTGCAGCTGCGCGGCGCGCTCGGGGTAATCGGCGGGAAACGTCCAGTAGCCCTGCCCCGTCGTCGCGGTTCCCGGCTCCAGCCCACGCGCGCCCGGCGACAGGTGAAAGAGCAGCGCCAGAAGCAGGTCGTTGCTCACCCAGGGGTCGTCGTACCAGAAGGTGTGCGAAGTGGCGGGAAGCTGCGGCATCGTCTCGGGGCTGACCTGCACGATCTCGAGGCCCTCGCTGAGCGTCGCCTCCAGGAGCCAGCCCGCCGCCTCCGCGTCGAGTTCATCGAGATCGGGCCGCCCGGCCCGCGAGCCGCGGTTGACCGCGCCAGCCAGCCGCAGCGCGCTGTCGCCGAGGTTGACCGCCGTCGTCACGCGCGCCGCGGCGCCCGCGTAGTCGCCAAGATCGTCGACGAAGCCGCGGAAATCCGCGTCCGGCGCCGCATGATAGACCTCGCCGACCCGGGCCGCGAGGCCGGGGCGCTCGCGCCCCGCGAGGCCGAGCGCGTCGCCGCCCACCGTCGCCCCGGCGCTGTAGGTGAAGACGTTGATGCGCTCGGTGGCGGTGTGCTCGGCGATCAGGCCCATCAGGTCGACCAGCTTGGGCGCCGATCCGATCGCGGTGCGAATATCGCGCGAATAACGCAGGAAGTTCTCCGCCGTCGGCCAGGCGAAGAGAACCACGACGGCGTTGCGCCCGGTGAAGTGGCGCAGCTGCGAAGCCTGTCCCGCGGCGCGCTCCACGGTGGTGTTGGCCCCGTGCACGTAGACGAGCACGTCGGCGTCCCGGGCCGCGTCGAGGGCGGCGTCGATCTCCGCCAGCCAGTCCAGCGCCTCGGCCGGCGGCGCAACGAAGTCGTCCGGTCCGAGGCTCGCCGCCTCCTCCATGCGCTCGAGGTGGATGTAGGGGCGCTCGTCGGTGTCGCTGGTCGTCCAGGCGACGATCTGATCGAGCGTCGAGCCCTCCTCGCCGATGCGCAGCGTCGCCCGGCCGAGATGCAGGCGCGTATCGGGCGCCACCGTGTAGATCCGGTCGTCGCGCGGCCCGACCGGAAGGCGGTTGCTGGCGTAGAAGACCTCGATGCGCGCCCCGTCGGCAAGCGTAGGCGCCGCCGCGAGCCCCTTCGCGTCGAGGTCGCGGAACAGGAGCGGCGGCGGCATCAGCCGCATCGGCGGGTGGTGAAGGACGAAGAAGGCCGTCACGCCGAGGATCAAGAGCGCGAGCGAGCCGACGATCCAGCGAACCATGCTTGCTTGGGCTCCGAGCGGCGGAGCGCCACCCTATCCGCGCGCCCGCGCCCCTTCCAGCGGCTTTCGGCCGCCGCGCGTCACAGGGCGCGCAACTCCTGAAGCAGCGCCGTCATGTCAGGCGGCGGCGGGCTCTCGAAGCGCATCTCCGCGCCCGTTACCGGATGGCTGAACCCCAGCGCCGCCGCATGCAGCGCCTGTCGCCCAAACGCCGCCGTCGCCGCGCCGCCGCGCCGCCCGTAGACCGGATCCCCGATCAGCGGATGACCCACATGGGCGAGATGCACGCGGATCTGGTGCGTGCGCCCGGTCTCGAGCCGGCACTCCGCCAGGCACGCCACCGGCGCCGCGGCCGGGCCGAAGCGTGCGAGGACGCGCGCGCGCGTCACCGCCCGCTTGCCCCCCGCGGCCACCACCGCCATGCGCTTGCGGTCGACCGGATGGCGGCCGATGGCGGCGTCGATGCGCAGCACGCCGCCCGGCTCCCAGCTCACCCCGGGGAGCCCCGCCAGGCGCGGATCGCCCGGGTCCGGCGCGCCCCGCAGCGCCGCGAGATACCGCCGCTCCAGCGAATGCGCGGCGAACTGCGCCGCCAGCCCCTGGTGCGCAGCGTCGGTCTTGGCCGCGACGATGAGGCCCGAAGTGTCCTTGTCGATGCGATGGACGATCCCCGGCCGCCGCGCCCCGCCGACGCCCGAGAGGCTGTCGCCGCAATGGTGCAGGAGCGCGTTGACCAGCGTGCCCGCCGGCGCGCCCGGCGCGGGATGCACCACGAGCCCCGCCGGCTTGTCCACCACGATCAGGTGCGCGTCCTCGAAGACCACGTCGAGCGGGATCGCTTCGGGCTCCGTCCGCGTCGGCGCAGCCTCCGGCAGGCGCAGCGTCACCGCAGCGCCCGGCGCCACACGCGCGCGCGCATCCGTGAGCGCCGCGCCGGCGAGGCTGACCGCGCCCGCAGCGATCAGCGCCTGCAACCGCGACCGGCTGAGGCCCATACCGGCGGGCGCCGCGGCGGCCAGCGCCTTGTCGAGCCGGTCGGCGACCGGCCCGAGCGTGATCTCGATCTCCTGCGGCAAGCTCACCACGCGCGGCTCCGGCTCCGGGACCTGGCCCCATAGCAGCGCCGGGCGTCGCTGTCACCGCCGGCTCTGCGGCTGGCGCAGGTCGCCGCGCCGCGCTAGGCAGGGTCTCGTCCGCCGCCCCAGGAGCGCCAATGCCCGAGCCCGCCTCCGCCCCGCTCCCGCCCGAGCCGCCGGGTCTGCGCAACCTGCGCCGGCTGGTGACGCTCCTGACCGCGACGCTGATCCTCGGCGTCGCCAGCATCGTGGTGCTCTTGTTCCTGCGGCTGAACGCGGCGACCGGCGTAGCGCCCCTCGACCTGCCCGAGACCGTGGCGCTGCCCGCCGGCGAGACCGCCATGGCGCTGACCGGCGGCGAGGGCTGGATCGCGGTCGTCACCCGCGACCGGGACGGGCGCGAACGCATCCGCGTGCTCGACGCAGTCACCGGCGCCGAGCGAGCCGTCACCGAGATCGCGCGCTGACCGGACCGGTTGGCCGCCCAAGCGTTAACGCTTTTATCAATTCATATCAGTATATTGTCGTTGGTCCGCACGCGGACCGCGCGAAACCGGCCCGTCTCACCGACCGTAGCGCGCCGCCGTCAGCCCGTCGAATTCGATTTCCGGCGCGCGGCCCATCACCACATCCGCCACCGCCCGCCCCGAGCCGCAGGCCATCGTCCAGCCCAGCGTGCCGTGACCGGTGTTGAGAAACAGGTTGGGATACTTCGTCGGCCCCATCACCGGCGTTCCGTCGGGCGTCATCGGCCGCAGCCCGGTCCAGCCCTCGGCCTTCTCCAGATCGCCACCACCGGGGAAGAGATCGCTGATCACGTGCTTGACCGTGTCGGTGGCGTGCGGACCGAGCCGGCCGCTGTAGCCCGCGATCTCGGCGGTGCCCGCCACCCGGATCCGGTCGCCGAGACGGGTGATCGCCACCTTGTGGGTCTCGTCCATGATCGTCGACTGCGGCGCTGCCGCGTCGTCGACCATCGGAAGGGTGACCGAGTACCCCTTGACCGGGTAGACCGGGATCCGGATGCCCACCGTCTTCAGCACCATCGGCGCATAGCTGCCCATGGCGCAGACATAGGCGTCGCCGGTCTCGTCGCCGGCCGGATCGGTCTCGACACCGGTGATCCCGCCGTTGCCGACGCGCAGCCCCTTGATCGTCTGGCCGTAGCGGAACTCCACGCCCAGCTCTGCCGCCTTCTCGGCGAGCGCGATGGTGAACATCCGGCAGTCCCCGGTCCGGTCGGCGGTCAGCCGCAGGCCGCCCACGAACTTCTCGCGCACCCGCGCCAGCGCCGGCTCCACCGCCACGCAGCCGTCCCGGTCCAGCACCTCGAAGGGCGACTCGAACTCCGCCAGGATGTCCTGGTCCGCCTTCGACCCCTTCATGGACTTCTCGTCGCGGAAAAGCTGCAGAGTGCCCTGCGCGCGGCCGTCATAATCGATGCCGGTCTCGGCGATCAGATCGGGCATCACGTCGCGGCTGTAGTTGGACACCCGCACCATGCGCGCCTTGTTCACCGCATAGGACTTCTCGTTGCAGTTCATCAGCATCTGCGCGCCCCAGGCCCACATCGTCGGGCTGATGAGCGGCCAGATGAACAGCGGCCGGCGCTTCATGAAAAGCCACTTCAGCGCCTTGGCCGGAACCCCCGGCGCCGCCCAGGGCGACGTCATCCCGTAGCTGAGTTCGCCGGCGTTGGCGTAGCTGGTCTCGAGCCCAGGCCCGGTCTGGCGGTCGAGCACCACCACCTCCGCCCCGCGCCGCGCCAGATACCACGCGGTCGTCACCCCGATGACGCCCGCCCCAAGAACCACGACCTTCATGCGCGCACCCCCGCCCGACCCTGACCGAGCGGCGAGACTGCGCCGGATCGCGCGCGGGGGAAAGCCCGCTCCGCGCCGCCGCCTCAGACGCGCTCGCTCATCAGGCCGACCGCGCCCAGCGCGAGCAGCACGCCGAGCCCCTCGCGCAGCGTCAGGCTCTCCTTGAACACCACCACGCCCAGCGCCGCCATCGCGAGGATGGTCAGCATCGCGTACCACACGCCGATGGTCGCGAGGCTCGACTGGCGCATGGCGTAGAGAAAGCCCACCGCGATCAGCACGTAGAGAAACATCCCGATGAGGAATTCCGGTGCGCGGACCCCCTCGGGCTTCAACGAGGCCAACTTGAGGAAATAGTCCCCGACCGCGCCCGCGAGCACGATCCCAAGGATCAGGACGAATGCGTTCATTGGCGCGGCTCCGGTTGTTACGACTGCCGCGGCGCTCGCCGTCCCCACCTCGGCGGGGCCGACCGATCGCCGCAGGACCAGTCATTGCAGACGCGACTTACTGAGATGTGATGTATATCACGAATCGCGTCGTTTTGCGACGATGAGCGAGCCAGCACGGCCGGCGTGGATCGGAGGATGGGCGATGCTGATGCGACGACTGGTCTGGGCGGCCGCCTTCGCGCTCGCCGCCCTCATCCTCGGCACGCTCGGTCATGTCGCGCTCACCAACACCGCGGCGCGCGGCGGCGAGGGTCTTCCCTCCCGCGCCGAGGCGAGCTGCGCGTGGTGCCATCGCTGACCCCGGCGGCGCGAGACCCACGGTGGCCAGACCGGCTGGATTTCTCCCTCGAGTTGATTTATCCTTGACTTGTTGCAGCGCAGTATCAATATCGCACTTGCGAATACGGCGCTGGGGCAGGCAAGGAGAAGAAGTCCGAATGTCCGAGAACGAGATCACATCGCAGGTGCGCCTGCGCATCGAAGAGGAGCTTGGCGCTTTCCAGGCCTTCTCCGACCTTCCCTCGACCGAGATCGAGACGATCGCCGAGCGGCTCACCCGCGCGCTCGGGCCCTATCTCGCCGAGACAGGCGACGGGGAAGCCCGGGCCGCCTGACCGGCGGTCCGATCGCCGGCGCGGCCGCCCGCGGGTCTGCCGAGCGCCTTGGGCTCGGGGACCCCGTCGGGCTCTTCGCGCCGGAGCGCCCACGGGCGTCAGTCCACGAAGATCTTGTCGCCCACCTGATCGATCAGCGACTTCGCCTTGCGCGTCGTGACGTCCCGGGCGGCCTCGGCGGAGTTGCAGGTGTCCGCACGGACCATGCGGTGCGACCGGACCGCGCCGTCGACTTCCTTCTCGATCCGCGCGGCGACCCGGAAGACCCCGCCCTCCTTCACCGGCTCGGCGTAGATCGAGAAGCCCTCGTATATCTCGGGCTCGACGTCGGGGGAGGGTTTCGCGGACCCTCCGCCGCCGAAGAGGCGTGACAGTATGGACATGGGCGGGTTCCTCCATGCTGGGGCCGGGGTTGGATCGCGCGCACCAACTTCGGCTCGTCAAGGTTATCGCGGCGACGAAACGCGGTCACTGGTCGAAGACACTCCGTAGCTTCCGCGAACAGCTCGTGTTCTTGAGATTGCGCAGGTCCTTGCCTTCGATCTGGCGGGCGCGTTCGCGGGCGACGGAGAGTTTCTGGCCAACTCCCCTCAAGGTGGTCGTCGGTGTTCATGCCGTTGCCGAAGCGCATGCGCAACACGTCTTCCAAGCGCGGGGTGAAAGAGGCGAATGGTCAGGCTGTCGCCTAATTCAGTGGACAACTATGGGCTCGAAGCAAGCATAACAGCCTCTTCTGGCAAGGCAATGCTGTGAAATCCGAACGCTGCAAGAGCCTCGGCGTTCTTCTGGAAATCCTTGGTGTTCGTCGTTACAAATGCATCGCGCTTGGCGCCTATGTGCGAGTGGATCGAGTTGACGTCGCACCACGCGTTCCGCCATCTGGCGAGGTGCCTTGACGCCACCCAATCTTCCTTGTTCGCCACGCCGTGTGGCAAGTGGCGAAGTGGGTCGCGCTCAACGTTTGGGGCAATAATGCGCCACAACGCACCGAGGATCGCCTCGTCTTGATCGCCTGCAATTCTTGATGAACCGATGAACGTTAGGCCCACTGTAAATGTTGTCGGGACCGCGGCGAGATCGGTCCATCCAAGTACCTCAAGCCGCTTCCGGAACAGTTTGTAGCTGCCAGGAAGCGTTCGCGACCCCTTCAAATTCTCCGAGGCCGAGGTCGCAAGAACCGAAACATCGCATGCTCTGGAGCGATGCGAATTCGACCAAGCGGTGAACGTGGCTGGCGTGTCTGCCGCCATTCTCCACTTCGATCATGCAATTCCAGTCGAGCGAGAAGCTTGTCACTTCGAGGCGACCACCGGCATCTGTAGTCTACTGATCCAGAAAACTCCTCAGCTTCCGGCTCCGGCTCGGGTGCTTCAGCTTGCGCAGCGCCTTGGCCTCGATCTGGCGGATGCGCTCGCGGGTGACGCTGAACTGCTGGCCGACCTCCTCGAGCGTGTGGTCGGTGTTCATGCCGATGCCGAAGCGCATGCGCAGCACCCTCTCCTCGCGCGGCGTCAGCGAGGCCAGCACGCGGGTGGTGGTTTCCTTGAGGTTGAGCTGGATGGCGCTCTCCAGCGGCAGGATGGCGTTCTTGTCCTCGATGAAGTCGCCGAGCTGGCTGTCCTCCTCGTCGCCGATCGGGGTCTCGAGGCTGATCGGCTCCTTGGCGATCTTCATCACCTTGCGGACCTTCTCGAGCGGCATCTGCAGCTTCTCGGCCATCTCCTCGGGCGTCGGCTCGCGGCCGATCTCGTGCAGCATCTGGCGCCCGGTGCGCACCAGCTTGTTGATCGTCTCGATCATGTGGACCGGGATGCGGATGGTGCGGGCCTGGTCGGCGATGGAGCGGGTGATCGCCTGGCGGATCCACCAGGTGGCGTAGGTCGAGAACTTGTAGCCGCGGCGATACTCGAACTTGTCGACCGCCTTCATCAGGCCGATGTTGCCTTCCTGGATGAGATCCAGGAACTGCAGGCCGCGGTTGGTGTACTTCTTGGCGATGGAGATCACCAGCCGCAGGTTGGCCTCGACCATCTCCTTCTTCGCCTGGCGGGCCTCCTTCTCGCCCTTCTGCACTTGGGCGACGATGCGGCGGAACTCGGAGATGTCGACGCCGACGTACTGGCCGACTTCCGCCAACTCGCCGCGCAGCTCCTCGAGCCGGTCGCGGTGTCGGGTGGTGAGCTGGTCCCAGCCGCGGCCGGCGAGCTGGCCGACCCGGTCGATCCAGCCGGGCTCGAGTTCGGCGCCGCGGTACTCGCGCACGAACTCCTGACGGTTGACGCGCGCCTGGTCGGCGAGCTTCACCATCGCGCCGTCCAGCGTCATGATCTTGCGGTTGATGCCATAGAGCTGGTCGACCAGCGCCTCGATGCGAGCGTTGTGGAGGTGCATCGAATTGACGAGCTCGACGATCTCGCCGCGCAGCCGCTGGTACTCGCGCTCGCGATCGAGCGAGAAGCTCTCGCTCTCGTTGAGCGTGGCCGAGATCCGGTCGTCCTGCATTCCGGCGAGCTGGCGGTAGTCCGAGGCGATCCGGTCGAGCGTCGCCAGGACCTCGGGCTTGAGCGCCGCCTCCATCGCCGCCAGCGACAGGTTGCCCTGGTCGTCGTCGTCGTCGTCCTCGTCGGCGTCGCCCCCGCCGGCGGGCGTCTCGGTCGCGTCGTCCTCGGACTCCTCTCCCGCGTCCGACGTCGCCGCCGCCGGCTGCGGGGCCGCGCCGTTGCTCTTGCCGGCTGCGGCGCCGGGCGCCTCCGAGCCGTCGGCCTTGAGCGCGTCGAGCACGCTCTCCTCCTCGGCCTCGGCGTCCATGTGCCCCGAGAACGTGGTCTCCAGATCGATCACATCGCGCAGCATGATCGCCTCGTCGAGAAGCTCGTCGCGCCAGATCGTGATCGCCTGAAAAGTGAGCGGGCTCTCGCAGAGCCCGGCGATCATGGTGTTGCGCCCGGCCTCGATCCGCTTGGCGATGGCGATCTCGCCCTCGCGGCTGAGCAACTCCACCGAGCCCATCTCGCGCAGGTACATGCGCACCGGGTCGTCGGTTCGGTCCAGCGCCTCGCCGCCCGCCGACGTGGTGGCCAGTTCGCGCGAGCCGCTCTCGGTCTCCACGACCTCGGTGTCGCCGCCGCTGTCGTCTTCCTCGCCCTCGTCGCCCTCGATGACGTTGATGCCCATCTCCGAGAGCATGGCCATCACGTCTTCTATCTGTTCGGAGGCGACCTGTTCGGGCGGAAGAACCTCGTTGAGTTCGTCGTAGGTGATGTAGCCGCGCGCCTTGGCGGTCGAGATCATCTTCTTGACCGCGGCCTGGCTCATGTCCAGCATCGCGCCCGGTCCGTCGGCTCCGTCTTCGGGAGGCTTCTTGCCGTCGTTGTCTTTGGCCGCCATGGACGTCTCCAGGTGAGCCCGAATCGAATCGGGAGTACGGTCGAACTGTTGTTTCCTACGAATCAGTGATTCGCAACGGCGTCAGCGCCCCTTGGGCTTGGGTTTGATCCAGATCCGCCGGTCGACAAGCGCCTGCAGATGTCTCGACAGCTCCGCTTCGTCGGCCTCGCTGGTGTCCTGGCGCGCGAGCGGCGCCACCGCCGCCGAATGCGCAGCCTCCGCCGCCTGGCGCAGGCGCCAGGTGAGGCCCTCGTCCGCGGTCCCGGCGAGCTCGACCTCGGCCTCGCTGATCTCGGCGCGCCGTCCCGCAGCCGCGGCGTGGCGGGTGAGTTCTTCGTCGATGGCCTGCACGGCGATCTCCGGCGACGCCTCCGGCCCGAGCCGGCTGTTGGCGCGCAACTGGCCGAGCGCATAGAGCGTATCGCGCGGATCCCGGCCCAGCCGGCGGGTCACCGCGTCCCAGAGGCCGCCGCTCCCGGCGGGCTCCCCGCCTTCCTGCGCCAACGCCGACAGCAGCGCGTCGCGCAACTCCGCCAGGTCCGGGCACGCGAAGCGCATCCGCTCCAACCGGTCCTCGAAATCGAGCGCCGCCGCGGGATGGTTGAGGCAACCCGCGAGGATCGCGCTCTCGCGCACCCGCGCCTCCGCCTCGCCGCCGGCGTCGCGCGCCAGCAGCGACGCCTTGGTCGCCGGGGAGGCGCCGCCGGCGAAGGCGTTGCGCGGCGGCCAGGCGCGGCCATCGCGGCCTTTCGCCGCGCCCCCAGGCCCGACGCGCCCGCCCGGGGCCCGCGGCGCCGGCGCAAACAGAGCGCGCCTGCGCTCGCGGAACTCCGCCTGATAGTGCGCCCGCAGACCTGCGTCGGCGATGCGTTCGAGATGCCCGCGCAGCCGCCCGTCGAGAGCCGCGCGCCGCTCGGGGCTGTCGAGCGGCGCGCCCTCGGTCTCGCGGCGCCAGAGCAGGTCGACGATGGGCCGCGACTCCTCGATCAGCCGGCGCATCGCCGCCGCTCCACCGGAGCGCACCACGTCGTCGGGATCCTGTCCCGCCGGCAGGAGCGCAAAGCGCAGCGACTTGCCGCCCGCCAGCAGCGGCAGCGCCAGGTCGATCAGCCGCTGCGCCGCCTTCAGCCCGGCCGCGTCACCGTCGAGCGCCACCACCGGCTCGTCGGCCATGCGCCAGATCAGCCCGAGCTGCGTCTCCGTCACCGCCGTCCCCAGCGGGGCCACCGCCTCGTCGAAGCCGGCCCGCGCCAGCCCGATCGCGTCCATGTAGCCCTCGACGACGATCACCCGGCCCGCCTTGCCCGCAGCCGCCCGCGCCGGCCCCGCGTTGTAGAGCGTGCGCCCCTTGTCGAAGAGCGGCGTGTCGGGCGAATTGAGATACTTCGGCTCCTGGTCGGCCCGCAGCGCCCGCGCCCCGAAGGCGATCGCCCGCCCGCGCGGATCGCGGATCGGAAACATCACCCGGCCGCGGAACCGGTCGAGCAGGCCGCCGCCCCGGCGCTCGGACACCAGCCCCGCCTCTGCGAGCCGCGCCGGCTCGAACCCCTTGCCGCGCAGATGCTCCAGTAGCGCGCCGCCGCCGTCGGGCGCGAAGCCGATCTCGAAGCGCTCGAGCGTCGCTGCGTCAAGCCCGCGCCCGGCAAGATATGTCCGCGCCTCCGCCGCCCGCGCCGAGTTGAGCTGCATCCGGTAGAACTGGACCGCGGCCTCCATCGCCTCGACGAGGCCCTTCGCCGCCTCGGCCTTCGCGGCCGCCTCCGGGTCGCGCGCGGGCATCGGCATCCCCGCCTCGCCGGCCAGCACCTCCACGGCCTCCATGAACCCGAGGTTCTCGCTCTCGCGCACGAAGCTCACCGCATCGCCCTTCGCGTGGCAGCCGAAGCAGTAGTAGAAGCCCTTCACGTCATCGACGTGGAAGGACGCTGTCTTTTCCTGATGGAACGGGCACGGCGCCCAGTAGTCGGAGCGCGCCGGATTGCTCTTGCGGCTGTCCCAGGCGACCTTTCGCCCCACGACCTGCGAAAGCGAAATGCGCGACCGCAAGTCGTCGAGAAAACCGGGGGGGAGCGCCATCGCGGGAATATCGTGCCTCTGTGGCCGCTTGGCAAGGGGGCGGGCGCACACGTAAGCCGCGACAGGTCGTCCGGTCAGACGATGAGCGGGTCGTCGGGTGCGATCACGAATTCCGCCGCCTCTTCAGCGTCGATCAGCACGTCGCGCACGACGATCCGCGCCTCGCCGAGGGTCAGGATCGTGTGCCGGCCGTTGGCGCTCTGCGCCACGTCCAGAGCCCCGTCGTCCTGCGCCGCCACGATCCGGATCGCGTCGATCCCCGCCGCATAGTCGAGGATGCGGTCGTCGCTGCGCGCGGCGGCTCGGAACAGGAACGTGTCGCCGCCCTCCCCGCCCTCAAGCCGGTTGCGCCCGGCGCCGCCGTCGATCAGGTCGTCGCCGCGCCCGCCGGAGATCAGGTCGGCCCCGTTCCGCCCCTCAAGCCGATCGTCGCCGCCGCCACCCTCCAGCCGGTCGCGCGCCCGCGACCCGATCAGCCGGTCCTCCCCCGCGCCGCCGAAGAGCGCGTCCGCGCGTCCCTCCGCCCGGCCCTCGCGCGACCCGGTTCCGCCGGCGCGCAGCAGATCGTCGCCCCTGCCGCCGCGCAGCGTGTCGAAGCCCTGCCCGCCGAAGATCCGGTCGTCGCCGGCGCCGCCGATCACCACGTCGTCGCCCCGACCGGCGCGCACCACGTCGTCGCCGCCCTTCGCCTCGATGCGCTCGCCGACCTGCAGCCCCTCGAGCACGTCGGCGCCCGCGCCGCCGCGCAGCGTCCCGTCGACGGGCGGTCTCACCTCGTCGAGGATGTCGTCCCAGGATCCGAAGCCCACCGCCCGGTCGCCGTCGAGCCCCTGAGGCAGAAGCCTGCCCGGCGCTCCGCCCGCCGCCGCCATCAGCGCGCCGACGAAGGCGTTGGAGTTCTCCGCCAGCAGCACGTAGTCGATCTCCGCCGCCGCGATCCGCTCGGCGTAGCGCACCATCAGCGCCCAGGCCGCGTCGCTCGCGAGTTCGGGAAAGTCGATCGGCGTGCTGAAGCGATCCTGAAGGCTGTCGCCGTCGCGGTCATCCTTGGACGCCTCGATCGGCCGGTTGACCTCGACCTCCATCGGCGTCCCGAACGGCCATCGTCCGTCCTCAGGCCCGGCGCTCAGCACGTAGTCCCGGCCGTCGGAGTCGCGGTGCACCAGATAGAGATGCACCGCCCCGGTCGGCAGGCCGAGCAGGTCAACGTCGCGCGCCTCGATGTGGATTGCGCCCGCCACGCCGGCTCCCGTTTCGCGTCGATCCGGGCGCATCCTTGCACGGCCCGAGCGCCGGCGCGAGCCCCGACGCAGCGATCAGGAGGCGCAGGCGGTCAGCACCAGCAGCGTCAGCGGGTCGACGCCGAAATCGCGCGCCAGCGAGCCGCCGAAGAGCTGCAGCCAGGCCTCCTGCGCCGCGTAGGCCTCCGCCTCCCGCGCCCCGGGACAGGCGTAGATCCGGCCGGCGGCGGCCTGGCGGCGATGCACCATCTCGTGGAGCAGCACCGACAGCGCCTGCGGCGACGCGGGATCGAAGCCCTCGGCGAGATGGATTTCATCCTGCGCGTCGAGATAGATCCCCTCGACCTCCGCTTCCGCCGCCGCCGCCGCCCCGCCGTAGCGCAGTTCCGCAAGCCGCGCCGGCGGCTCGAACACGACGCGCGGCGCCGCCGCGCCCGCCGGCAAATCGACGTTCGCGTCGAGCCAGGCCGCGACCAGCCCGACCGCCGCCGCCACCTCGCTCCGCTCGTTCGCCTCTTCCGCCACCGCGGACGTGTTCGCAAACGACAAAAGAAACCCGACGCAACATGCTGCGATGCATTTCATTTTCGAACCAATCGCCTCCAGATGTCTTCACGCCCGGACTCTGCCGCCTTCGCCGGACGCGGGTCATGAACTCGGCCTGAAAGTTTCCTGAAATCGTGCTATGCTGGCGCGGAGCTGACCCAGGAGGGCCCGTGCCGACCGCGTCCCGACACCGTTTCGGCGGCTTCGTGCTCGATCTCGACCGTGGGCGTCTCATCGACGCCGCCGGCAAGGAGCGGGTCTTGCGCGCCAAATCGTTCCTCGTGCTGCGCGCGCTCGCCGAACGCGCCGGGTCGGTGGTGAGCAAGGACGAACTCGCCCGCGTGGTCTGGCCCGACGTCATCGCCTCCGACGACACCATCGCCCACTGCGTCAGCGACATCCGCAAGGCGCTGGGCCCCGACGCTGCGCGCCACATCCGCACCGCGCCGCGCCGGGGCTACATGTTCGCGCCCGAGGCTCCGTCAGCGACAGCCGTTCGCCCGCCGCGAAACTGGCGCCGGCCTGCGCTCGCGGCCGCGCCCGCGCTGGCCCTCGCGATCGCCGTTCTGGCCTTCGCGCTGACGCCGCCCGCCCCCGCGTCGTCGCCCGCCGACCTCGCCGTCGCGCAGGCCGAGACGCTGCTGCGCGACCCGGACTGGACGCGCCGCGCCGACAACGACAGGGCGCGGGCGCTGCTCGAGGCCGCCGCGATCGCCGCGCCCGGCGACGCCCGGATCGAGACCCTGCGCGCGCTGACCTGGTGGCGCGAGGTGCGCCACCTGCCCTGGGGCGGCGGCCGCCGCGAGATGGGCCAGGCGCTGGCGCATCTCGAGGCGGCCATCGCACTGGGCGGCGATCCCGGCGCGCATCGCCTCCTCGCCGAGATCCGGCTGCTGTCGCCCTTCCCGGAGACCCGCGACCCGCTGGGCGCCCTGGCCTCGGCGCGCGCCGCCGTCCGCCTTGCCCCCGCCGACGCCGCCAACCACGCCACCCTCGCCGAGGCGCTGGCGATGAACGGTCGCGCAGAGGCCGCGCGCGCCGAGATCACGGCGGCGCTCGCGCTGGATCCCGCGCCGCCGCGTCGCTTCGCCTACATCGCCGGCCTCAGCCATCTGCTCGCCGGCGCGCCCGAGGACGCCGCAGCGGCGTTCGACGACCTGGGTCCGACCGGCGCGGCGGACGTCGAGCGCGGCTGGTCGGGCTGGCTGCACGCCGCGAGCCTCGCGCAGGCGGGCCGCGCCGCCGACGCCGCCGCCGTGCTTGCCCCCGAGCGCGCGCGCCGCCCCGACCTGAGCGCGGCGGCCGCAGCCACCGCCTTCGACGGCTTGCAGGACTCGCAAGGGCTTGACGTCATCCTCGACGGCCTGCGCCGCGCCGGCCTGCCCGGCTGAGCGCGCCGGTCACTCCGGATAGGCCAGCTTTTCCCAGCGCCGCCAGCCCGCGGCGAAGCTCTGGTACTCCGCCCAGGCCGCGGCAAGCAGCGGATCGGCTGCGGCCTCCTCGGCGATGACCTCCGCCCAGGCCGCGCGCAGCGCCGCCAGCACCTCCGGCGGCCACTCGCGCACCGCGACGCCCGCCGCCTCGAGCCGCTCGAGCGTCTCGATCTGCGCCACGCTCGCCGCGACGAAACTCCAGGCGACCGACTCGCCGCAGGCGACCTCGACGATCCGCCGTTGCGTCTCGCTCAGGGCCTCCCAGGTCGCCATCGGCATCAGAAGCTCGAGCGAGGTCGCGGGCTGCTGCCAGCCGGGAAAATAGAGATACCCGGCCGCGCCCTCGAGCCCGAGCGTCGCGTCGATGGACGGAACCGAGAACTCCGCAGCGTCGATCACGCCCGCCTCGAGCGCCGCCGCGATCTCGCCCGCCGGCAACTCGTAGGGAACCACCCCGAGCCGGCGCAGCGTCGCCGCCCCGTAGCCGAAGGCCCGCATGTTCAAACCGTCGAGATCGGCGAGCGAGGCGATCTCGGCGCGGAACCACCCGCCGGTCTCCGCCGGCAACAGCCCGCAATAGACGCTCTTCAGCCCGTGCCGGGCGTAGATCGCATCGAGCGCCGCCTGCCCGCCGCCGAAGCGCATCCAGGCGGTGAAGGCGTCGCCGCCCGGCCCGAACGGGAAGCCCGAGAACAGCGTCAGCGCCGGATCCTCGCGGTGATGGTGCCCCGCCGATCCCCAGACCGCGCCGATCACGCCCGCCGTCATCGCCCCGAACACGTCCTGGTCGAGCACCATC
This sequence comes from uncultured Alphaproteobacteria bacterium, assembly GCA_963836255.1. Lineage (GTDB taxonomy): Bacteria > Pseudomonadota > Alphaproteobacteria > Rhodobacterales > Rhodobacteraceae > Amaricoccus. Next base: position 233,406 of record CAWIIL010000002.1, on the reverse strand, counting down.
CGGTCGCGGTATTCGAAATCCAGCGATCCGCCGGAGAGCGCCCGCACCGTCTCCGCAAAGCGCGCGCCGGTCTCGCCGAAGTGCACGGGGTGCAGCAGGCTGTTCATCACCAGCCGCACCGGCGGATCGGCGGCGTCGCCGCGCAGGGGTGCCACCGCGCAGGTCAGGACCAGCGCTGCAGCGACCGCGCGGCAGGCTATGCGGCGAAGCATGACGGGACTATCCGCCAAAGCGCGCGATCTGGCAACGCGTGACCCGGGGCCGAATGTCTGTGGCATCGCGCGTCGCGCAACGGCCGAAGGAGGCGGAGCGATCCGCTTCGTCTTCAAGGGCGCCATCGGACGCTGGCGCTGCCTGCTGAACGGCGCCGACCTCGCGCTCTGCTAGGCCGCCGCCGCCCGCATCCTCAGCCCCGACTGCCGCGCCTGGCTTGAAGGCCGGGGCGCGGCCTGAGGCCGCCCCCGGACCGATTGTGCTTGGCTGCCGGCCAATCCGCCGGCAGCCCGCGCGCCTCACGCCCCCGAGAGATGCTCGTTGAAGAACGCCACCGTGCGCGACCAGGCCAGCTCGGCGGCCTCCGCGTCGTAGCGCGGCGTGGAATCGTTGTGGAACCCGTGGTTCGCGCCTTCGTAGATGTGCGCCTCGTAGGTCTTGCCGTGCTCCTGAAGCGCCGCCTCCTTGGCCGGCCAGCCCTCGTTGATGCGCTCGTCGAGCTCGGCGTAATGGAAGAGCAGCGGCGCTTGGATCTTCGGCACGTCCTCCGCCGAGGCCTGCCGGCCGTAGAACGGAACCGACGCGGCCAGCTCGGGATAGGCCACCGCAATGGCGTTGCACACGCCGCCGCCGTAGCAGAACCCGACGCAGCCGACCCGGCCGTTGCCGTCCTCGTTGGCGCTCAGCCACTCGAAAGCCGCGAAGAAGTCGTTCATCAGCTTCTCGCCGTCGACGGTCTGCTGCAACTCGCGCCCCTCCGCGTCGTTGCCGGGATAGCCGCCGACGCTCGACAGCCCGTCCGGCGCCAGCGCCATGAACCCGTCCTTGGCCAGCCGCCGCGCCACGTCCTCGATGTAGGGATTGAGCCCGCGGTTCTCGTGGATCACCACCACCGCAGGCAATGGCCCCGTCACCACGGCCGGCCGCACCAGATAGCCGCGCACCTCGCCGTGCCCGTTCGGCGACGGATAGGTGATGTACTCGGCCACGATGTCCTCGTCGTTGAACGACACCTGCATCGCCAGCGCGTAGTTGGGCTTGAGCATGTCTAGGAGCGCCAGCGCGGTGACGCCGCCGACGGCGTACTTCCCGGCGCGGTCCAGGAACTGCCGCTTGGTGATCTTGCCATGAGCGTAGAAGTCGTAGAGCTCCAGCAGCCCCTGGTCGAAGTCCTTTGCAGTCATGCGCTTCGGCGGCGTGAGATCGTTCATCGCGGTCTTCCCTCCTGATCGACTGATCGATTGCGGATCAGGAGGTAGGGCGCGCGCGCGCCGCGGCTACTCGGTTTCCCACCAGGCGACGACGTCGTACTCCGCCGGCGCCGGCGTCGCCTCGAGATGCGGCGCCATCCGCCCCCAGAGCGCGCGGATGCGCTCGGCGTCCTCCTTCGGCGCCTCGCCTGCGTCGAGCAGCGACACCACGTAGCCGTCGCCGGCGTCGTTGAGCACGCTGAGGAACTGGCGGATGCCGTGCAGCGCCATGATCTCGTCCTTCATCGTCTCGATCTCGGCGCGCGCCGCCGGGATCGCGTCGGGCCTGACCTTGTATTGCGTTACGCGTGCGCGCATCCGTGTCCCCTTCTCCCCGGCCCCAAACATGTCTCCCGGCCCGCGCGGCCGGATTCGCGCGGGCTGTCCCCCGCACCATAGCACAGCGCGGCGGCGGGTCAGGCCCCTGGACGGGACGCTGGCGCGACATGCGACCGCGCGCACGTTCCCCGCGCCGCGAAGCTTCGCCGGGCGCTCAGTCCGGTTGGACCAGATCCTCGAGATCGGGGCGCAGGACTACGCTCTCCTGCTCGTCGGGATCGGTGCGGGCGACCACCGCGGTCACCGGCGTCGCGCCGGGATTTGCGGGCAGGTGCGGCACGCCAGCGGGGATGTAGACCATGTCGCCGGCTTCCACCGTCATCCTGCTTTCCAGGCGCTCGCCGTGCCACATCTCCGCGCGCCCCGAGAGCACGTAGATCGCCGTCTCGTGCGCCGCGTGCTGATGCGCCTTCGCCCGGCCGCCGGGCGGAATGGTCAGCAGATGCATGCAGATCCCGCGCGCCCCGACGCTCTGCCGCGACACGCCCTCGAAATAGTCGAGCCCCTGCCGGCCGTGGTAACCCTCTCCGCCGCGGACCAGCCGGCACTCCGGCGTCTCGTCATGATCCATGTCCGCCTCCATTGCGACCCTGCGATCATCCGCGCCCGCGGGCGCCGGCGCAAGTCCGCCCGCGGATCTGGCGCGTCGCGCGACCGCACCCTATGCTCCGGCGCCGTGCAGACTGAGTTCGTCATCGAGACCCGCGGCCCCGGCCTAGTCGAGGTCACCGCCGAGGTCGCCGCCTGGCTCGCGAACGCAGGCGCGGGCGACGGGCTGCTCACGCTCTTCGTGCGCCACACCTCGTGCTCGCTGCTGGTGCAGGAGAACGCCGACCCGGACGTGCGGGTCGACCTGATGGCCTTCCTCGCCCGGCTCATGCCCGAAAACGAACCCTGGATCACCCACGACGCCGAAGGCCCTGACGACATGCCCGCGCACATCAAGGCGGCGGTGCTGCCGGTGTCGCTGTCGATCCCGGTGCGCGGCGGTCGCATGGCGCTCGGGACCTGGCAGGGCGTCTACCTCGTCGAGCACCGCGCCCGCCCGCACCGCCGGACCGTGGCCGCGCATTTCGCCTGAGCGGCCTCAGCGTTCCAGGAACGCCGCCAGCCGCGCCTCCAGCGCCGGCCGGTCGCGCAGCTCGCACTCCCAGACCACCGCCACGCCCCAGCCCGCCGCCGCTAGCGCCGCGCAGGCCGCGGCGTCGCGCGCGACGTTGCGCGCGATCTTGCCCAGCCAGTAGTCCCGGTTGGCTTTCGGCACGCGCGCGCCCCTCGGGCACCCATGCCCATGCCAGAAGCAGCCGTGCACGAAGATCACGCGCCGCCGGCCGGGAAAGACCAGATCCGGCCGGCCCGGCAGATCGGCGCGATGCAGCCGGTAGCGATAGCCGAGCCCGTGCAGCAGTCGCCGCACCGCCATCTCCGGGCCGGTGTCGCGCGACCGCACCGCCCGCATCGTCCGCGAGCGGACGGGGTCCACCTCAGTCTTCGTGGTCAAAGAGACCCTCGGGCCGCGCGCCTTCGAGGGCCGCGCTGCGACGTTCGGCAAGCCACGCGAGCCGCTGGGCCTGCACCAGCAGCACGCGCCGCAGCCCCGCCTGCACCTTGCGCTCGGACACGACCTGGGCCAGCCGCGCGATCACCTGCGCCCGCCGGGCCATGCGCACGTCGGGATGCGAGCGGATCCGGTAGACCGCCTCCGAGACGATCCGCCCGCGGTGGGACGCCGGCGTCTCGACCGTGAGGTCGCCGGGCGGCGGATCCTTCTCGTTGAGGACAGCGCCGAACCGGCTGGCGGCCAATGCCGTGGCGTGCACCTGCCGCTCCAGGGCGTTCAGGCGCTCGCGCGCTGCGGCTTCCCGGCCGTCGGCGTCCTGCAGGTCGGCCATCGGCCAGGCCTCGATCTCGAAGACCTCGAACGGGTCGAGCACCGACATGGCGACCGCGTCGGTGCGCTGGTTGGTCAGATGGCGCCGGATGCGCGTGCGCAGCATCTCGTTGGTCTGGCCGACATAGATCGGCTCGCCGTCATAGTCGAAGAACGCATAGACGCCCCAGCGGAAGTTGCCCAGCCGCCGCCGGCCGCCGGTGACCGGGTCGCCGACCTCCTGGTCGAGATAGACCGCCAGGCCCCGGCGCAGATCGTCCGTCTCGAAGGGCGGAAAGCGGGTTGCGTCCGACCCGGGCCCCGGACGCGCCGTCACGGCCGGATCACGCCGCGGCGCGATCGGCGCCCTCTGCGATGATCGGCTCGAGGATCTGCGCGGCCAGATAGCGCACGACCGGAACCGCGACGCCGTCGCCGACCAGATGGTAGGCGTCGTTGTAGCGCTCTGGCAGAACATAGGTCTCCTCGAGGCCCATCAGCCGGGCCGCCTCGCGCGCCGACAGCAGCCGGGACCGCACCGATGCCCCCTCGACCACCAGGACCGACTGGCGGCTCGATCCGCCGGCGGGGGTCCGCAGGCACCCGGCCACGTCGTCAAAACGCACCTCCGCCCGCTGCCGCCGCACGCCTTGCGCGTCGGTCCGCGTCCGCTTGTAGAGCGTGCCGACAATGTGCCGACCACTGGCCTGGGCCGCGCGCACCTTCTGCCGGTGCAGCGGGTTCATCAGATCGAGGAGCCGCGCCGTCTCCTCGGCGCTGCGCCAGGCCACGTCCGCGGGGCGCGCCTCGATGATGTCCTGCAGGCCGATGTTTCGCGCCGGCGGCTCGGGCATCGACCACCAGATCCAGTTCCGCCGCACCGCCGCGGACAGCCCCGCACTGGCCTTGCGAAGCGCCTCGCTGTGCCAGCCCGCGCCCGCCGTGGACCCGACAAGGCCCTCGGGAATGGCGACGTCCTTGCGCACGGCCACGATGAAGAGCCGCGGCCGGGACTGCGGCAGGAACCGCACCGCGTCGACGATCAGCGCGCCGACCCGGTAGCCTTCCGCGGTGATCGCCGCCGCGATGGTGGCGAAGTCGTTTCCGCCGTGCGACGTGACCGCGCCGGTCACGTTCTCCAGCACCACGACCCGCGGCCCGCGCCCCTCGGCGCACAGGCCCTTCATCAACGTCCAGAACGGCCAGAACGCCCCGGACCGCTGTCCGCCGAGACCGGCGCCGACGCCGGCGAGCGACAGGTCCTGGCAGGGAAAAGACGCCCAGGAGAGGTCGGCGCGGTCGGGCAGGTCGGACGTCGCCAGCGACGCCACGTCGGCCACGACCATCTCGCCGCCGCCCCAGTTGCGCGCGTAGATCTCGGCCTTCTTGGGATCAAGGTCGTTGGCGAGAAGACAGCGCCACCCCGGCCCGAGACCGGCGCGCGCCATGCCGCCGCCCGCGAAGAATTCGTAGAAGCTGTGCGTCATGACATCCGGATCCGCGACGCCGCGACTATGGACGCCCCGAGGCACGCGTTCAAGCGCCGGCCTCCAAAGCCGGACGGCGGGCCTGAGCCCGCCGCCGGAACCTGATACAACGGAACGCGACCCGCACACACCCCGGCGACATGATGCCGCCGCCCTCGGGCCTTGAAGCCTTATCGCAATGTTGCAGCGCGGAATCAACAGCGATCTTCGTCACGAAATCGTCAAAATATCCTGACTCCCTGTCGTTGCAGTTCTTGCTGCACTGCGGCGATATCCACCTCCGCCAGCGACTGGCCGCTGCGGATCGACAGCGCGGCGGCCACGCCCGCGCCCTGTCCGGTCACCGCGCAGCAGGCCATGTTGCGGGTGGCGGCGTGGGCGACCCGGTCGCCGCCGATGGCGCGCCCCGCCACCAGCAGGTTCTCTACGCCCCGCGGCAGCATCGCCCGGTAGGGGATGTGCATGTAGCGCCCCGTCGTCGGCAGGATCAGCACCCCGTAACCGTCGATGAACTCGGGGTAGATCCCGATCGTGTCCTCGAACCGCGCCTCGCCGCGCACGTCGGCCTCTGTCATGTCGTAGGCGGCCGCGATCTTTCGGGTGTCGCGGATGCCGATGGTCATGCCGAAGTTGCGCAGTCGCGCCGCAGCACAGCCCGGCGTGAAGCGCCGCAGCGCCTCGATGGCGAGCATCGCCTGGCGCCGGCCGTCGATCTCGAAGGCGGTCATGCTGTCGGGATCGAGGCCGTCGCATCCGGCCAGATGCACGAGGTTCATGTAGGTCAGTTCGCCGGTGTCATGCACCGCGCCCCAGGTGCCGCCGATGGTCTTGAGATCCGCCGGGATCAACCCCGCCGCCGCGGCCGCCTCGAACGGCTTGCGCAGGAACGGCGAATAGAGCCCGTCCTCCTTGCCGTCGGTCTCGACGCTCCACTCCCCGCTCGACCAGTCGCCGTAGGTCTGCGGATCGGCGCGCACGCCGGCGAGAAACGCCGCCTTGTCCACGCCCGCGAGGTGGAACATCACGCTGGTCGCCTGCATGGCCTCCACCGGCGTCTTGACCGTCGGCGCGCCGGCCCGGTGGGCTATATCGGCGTCGCCGGTGGCGTCGATCACCCGCTCGGCCAGGATCGCCTCGCGCCCGGCCTTGCTCTCGACGATCACGCCGCGCACCGCCGCGCCCTCAATCACCGGCGCCACCACCAGCCGGTGCAGCATCGGCGTGACGCCGGCTTCCGCGACCAGCGTGTCGGCGACGAGCTTGAAGCCCTCGCTGTCGAGTTCGTAGCTCAGCGACTGGCTCTCCGGCGTCGCGGCGCCCATCGCCTTCGCGCGGTCCTCGAACTCGCGCCCGATCCCGTCGGCCTCGACCGTGGCCTCGCGCCGGTACCAGGCGATGCCCTCGACGCCGACCGCGGTGATGTTGCCCCCGAAGCACCCGAAGCGCTCGACCAGCGTCACCTCGGCGCCGGCCCGCGCCGCCCCGAGCGCCGCGGCGAGGCCGCCCGGACCCGAGCCGACCACCAGCACTTCCGTCCGGTGGATCACATCGGTGCGGCGCGCTGGTTCGGCGATCTGCATGGGCGGCGGTTCCCGTCAACGGTCGACTCGTTCAGGAAAGCCCCGCATCCACCCACGACACAAGGACATTCGCCAGATCGGGGCTTTCGATGCGCTGGCGGCCAGGACGTGCTACAACAGTGCCTCACGCCCGGGGAGGCCGCCCATGCTCTTCCGCCAGCTCTTCGACCGCACCTCGTCCACTTACACCTATCTCATCGCCAGCCGCGCCGGCGGCGAGGCGCTGCTCATCGATCCGGTGCTCGAGAACACCGGGCGCTACCTCATGCTGCTCGAGGAGCTCGATCTGCGTCTCGTCAAGGTGATCGACACCCACATCCACGCCGACCACGTCTCGGCGATGGGCGCGCTGCGCGACGCCACAAGGTGCGTCACCGTCATGGGCGAGCAGTCGCCCGCCGAAGTGGTCTCTCTGCGGGTGCGCGACAACGATCCGCTCACCATCGAGGGCATCCGGCTCACCGCGCTCTACACCCCCGGCCACACCTCGGAAAGCTATTCCTTCCTGATGGACGACCGGGTCTTCACCGGCGACACGCTGCTAATCCGCGGCACCGGCCGCACGGATTTCCAGAATGGCGACCCCTACGACCAGTACCATTCGCTCTTCGACCGGCTGTTGAAGCTGCCCGACGCGACGCTCGTCTACCCCGCCCACGACTACAAGGGCGACACGGTCTCGACCATCGCCGAGGAACGCGCCTGCAATCCGCGCCTCCAGGTCGCATCGGCGGAGGAATACGCCGCGATCATGAATGCGCTAGACCTGCCCAATCCGAAGATGATGGACGTGGCGGTGCCCGAGAACCTCCGGCTCGGGCTGCGCCTCGACGCCCAGCGCCGGGCGCCCTTCGTCAACGTTGAGGAGCTTCTCGCCATCTGGCCGCAGATCGACGGACAGCTCGTCGACATCCGCGAGGACGCCGAGCGCCGGCGACACGGCGCGATCCCGGGCGCGATCCACGCGCCCTACGGGCGTTTCGAGCACGACTGCGGCCCCTCGGGCGCGCTCGCCGGGCTGGCGCGCTCCGGCCGGGTGCTGCTTTACTGCGCGGTGGGCGAGCGCTCGACGCTCGCCTGCGAGATCGCCGCCGAGCGCGGGCTCGCCAACGTCGCCCACATCCCCGGCGGATTCAGGGCCTGGAGCGCCGCCGGCGGCCCGGTCGAGGCGGTCGACTGAGCGCCGCGCCTCCCCGCCGCCGCCGGCCCGCCCGGGCTCAGATGCCGAGCGTGCGCAGCGCGATGCTGAACGCGCCGCCGGTGGCGAAGATGGCGAAGCCCCAGCCGAAGCCGAAGATGGCCTTGTAGCAAAGATCGTTGTTCATGGTCGGACCCTCCAGTCGAGTGGCCCTAGCCTCGTCGGTCGTCGCGTCGCGCGCAACCGCAGAGACGTTAACGCCCTAAGGATTTCCTAACGTGGCCAGTTGGTTCCATCGGGAAACCCGCGACTTGCACGGCCAACGGATTCGTTCTATTCAGGCGGCGGAATTCGACGAGGCCCCATGACTCTCGACCTCGCAATCGCGCCTGCAGCTTCGATTTGCGCCGTCGCTCCGGCGCGGCGCTCAGCGGGCGAATACCGCCGGATCCAGTTCTGCGCGACCTGAACCGTCACGGCGACGGTATCGCCGCATTCTCTCCGAAAGGATCCCTGATGAAGAAACTCCTTATCCTCGCGCTTGCGCCGCTCGCGGTCGCTGCGTGCGACGACGGATCGTCCTCCGCCTCCTCGGCCGCCTCAAGCGTCATGCCGACCGAAGCCGACCAGGCCTGCCTGCGCGACGTCACCGCCGCCACCGGAAACCCCGAGGTCGTACTGCTGGGATCCGAGTTCAGCCAGGCCGGCACCTACGTGCGCGTCGGGGTCGGCCCCGACCAGGCCCCCTGGCAGTGCATCGCCTACAGCGATGGAACCACCGCAGAGATCATGTCGCTCACGGACGAAGGAACGCTGTGAGCCCATCACGCAGGCGCCGCGCCGCGCGAGCGATCCTCGGCGCGTCGATCCTGCTCGGGGCGGTGGGCGTGGCGCCCACCGCCGTCCGGGCGGAGGCCGATGGCCCCGATTTCTATCGGGTCAGAGGTCTTGCGGCCGGCGACATGCTGAACCTGCGCCGCGGACCGGGCGAGGGGTTCGAGATCATTGTCGGTCTGCCCGAAGGCGCTGCCGTCGACATCCACAGCCGCGAAACCCACGGCGGGACCGAATGGTGTCTCGTCGGCCTCCGTGAGAGCCCGCAGCTTCAGGGCCACGTCGCCTGCAGGTTTCTCGGCGAATGACGTCGGGCGCGCCGGGCCGCGTCTGCCGGATCGCCGTCTGTAGCTTCGCGCTCCTCTACGCGGTGGCGCTGCTGGTGTTCGCTTTGGGCACGTTCGGTCTGTTCGGTGTCGAGCGCGACCCGCTGTCGGGCATCTTTCTGCTGCCGCTCGGCCTGCCGTGGGCGTTTGCGGCGGATCCTCTGCCCGAGGCGTTCCGGGTCTGGCTCCTTCTGGCCGCGCCGGCGCTCAACATTCTGATCCTGCATCGCATCTGCAAGTGGCGCAGCGCAGCCGCCTCCCGGGAAGATCCCGCCGGCGGGTGAAGCCACGGCCGTCCGCGGCTGATCGCCCGCACCCCTGCCCATCCCTTGCATCAACCCCAACGGAGATCATCATCAAGGCCCCGTCCGATCCCTCGTCCTCGCCGCCGCTCTCGGCGCCGCCCTCCCCGCCGCCGCGCAGATGTCGGCGGCGATCAAGTTCGAGCCCGGCGCGAGCAGCGCCACGCTGAACGGCGCCATCACCGGCCAGGAGTACATGGACTACGTGCTCGGCGCCCGCGGCGGACAGACCATGACCGTGGACCTCGCCGTCACCGACACCAACGGCGACGGCACGGTCTATTTCAACATCCTGCCGCCGGGCAGCGACGGCGAGGCGATCTACAACGGATCGATGGACGGCAACGCGGCCTCCGTGGCGCTGCCACGGGACGGCGACTACACCATCCGCGTCTACCTGATGGGCAACGACGAGGATGCGGGCAAGACCGCGGGCTTCACCGTGCGCGTCGGCATCAACTAGGCGCCCGCCGACGCTCAGTCCCCGAGCGCTTCCTTCCAGTCGTGCTCGGGCGCGAAGCCGACCTGCGCGCGGGCCAGGGCGTTCGAGTAGAACGTTTCGCGCGGCCCCATCTCCCGACGCACAGGCACGCCCCCGTAGAAGCGCGCGATCAGCTCAGCGGTCGGCGCGTTCACCGAATGGTGGTCGTTGGAGACGTTGAACACCCGATAGCCGAGCCCGTCCACGGCGAGGCAGCGATCGACCATCTGGCCGAGGTCGCGCGCGTCGATGTAGGCGAAGATGTTGCGCCGGCGCAGGCCCGGATCGGCGACGAATGCCGGAAACTTCTCTGCGTATTCATGGGGCTCGATCACGTTGTTGATGCGCAGCCCGTAGATGTCGACGCCCGAGCGCTGCTGGAAGCTCTTCGCCGTCGCCTCGTTGACCACCTTCGACATCGCATAGCTGTCCTCGGGCACCGTCGGATGCGCCTCGTCCACCGGCAGGTACTCGGGCTTGCGCTCGCCGTCGGCGAAACACACGCCATAAGTCGTCTCCGATGAGGCGAAGACGATCTTCTTCACCCCGAGCTTCACCGCGGCGTCAATGACGTTGTAGGTACCCAGCACGTTGACCCGGTAGCACTCGTTGTCCGAAGTCAGCAGCAGCCGCGGCACGGCCGCGAAATGCACCACCGCGTCGAACTTCGGAACCCCGGTCCCGGGTTCGAGCTCGTCGAAGCCCGCGTAGCTCGCCATCACGTCGAACATCTGGCCTGCGTCGGTGATGTCGGCGATGCGGTTCTCCACCCCGGGCAGGTCGAGCGGCCTGAGGTCGACGTTGAGCACCCGGTGCCCCCGCGCCAGCAGATACTCGACCGAATGCCGCCCGGCCTTGCCCGACCCGCCGGTGAAGAAGATGCGCATGATCATGCCCCCTGATGTTTGATTTCGCCGACTGCCTAGCCGCCCGCGCCGGGGAAGTCGATGCGGGGCCGGCCCGCCGGCGCCCGGAGCAGCCACACCACGGCCGCCCGGTTGATCCAGGACAAGGACGCCCGGGCGCCGCACCCCCACCATGCGCCCACGCTGCATTCAACGGGGCCGAAGATGACCACGGTCGAAAGCCGATCACCACCGGCAGTGCCGTCCCGCGCGCTTCCGCTTTTCTTCGCGATCACCTGGGGCGTCGTCGGCTTCTACATCGCCTTCCCCGAAACCGCGGTCGAACGGTTCGGGGCGATCCACGGCGGCCACCCGGCGTTCTTCCTCGCGACCTGGTCGCCGGCGATCGCCGCCTTCGCGCTCGTCCTCCGGTACGGGGGCGTGGCCGGCCTGCGGGCCTTCCTGTCGCGCCTCCGCCTCTGGCGCTGCCCTCCCGGCTGGGCGGCGTTCGTGGTGCTCGGCCTGCCCCTGGTCTTCGTGGCCGGATCTATGCTCAAGGGCGGACCGCTCCTGACGCCGTCGCCGACCGGGGGGCTGCCGGCGATGCTCGGCGTCATGGTGATGATGCTCTTTCTCGGCCCGGTCGAGGAGTTCGGCTGGCGCGGCGTGGCGCAGCCTATCCTGCAGCGCCACGTCGCGCCGATCTGGGCGGGTCTCGCGATCGGCGCCGTCTGGGGCTTCTGGCACCTTCCGGCCTTCTTCCTGTCCGGCACCGCGCAGAGCGAGTGGGCCTTCGCGCCGTTCTTCCTCGGCAACGTCGTCCTCGCGGTGCTCGTCACGCCGCTCTTCAACGCTGCGCGCGGAAGCCTCTTCTGGCCGATGCTGTTCCACTGGCAGCTCATCAACCCGTTCTGGCCCGACGCGCAGCCCTGGGACACGGGGATCCTGGCGGCGATCGCGGTGATCGTGGTCTGGCGCAACCGCGACACGATGTTCAGCCGCGACGGCACCGTGGTCGACGTCATCCCGGTAGTCGCCGGAGGCCGATGAGGTCCGCGCCCGACCCTGCGCGCAGCTGACCGGGCCGGCGGAGTGAAGCCATGGCCGCGCATTCCGGGCTGCGCCTGGCGTCGTTCCGGACGATGAGCGGCCATTGTCTGGCTGGCGCACCAACGTCAACCAAGCGGACCTGCCGGACGTCAATGTCGTTAGTGGTTGGAAAGATCAGTTGCGGTTTAGGCCACTCTCGACGTGTCGGGTGTCAAGCACCTGCTTCCAGTAGGTCTCTCGCCCGAGAATGATCGTGTCGTCCGTTCTTGCGTCGTGGTGCTCAAGGAGCGAAAATCTGAAATTCCGCCGACAATAGTCGATATCGTGACCCGTCAGCAGTTCGCGCATTCCGGAGTTTCCGCCGTGCCCGAGTTGGGTGTAGACACGCCATCGAGACCAGATACCCCACTCTCCGTAGGCGGACCCGATGTAGCGCCGCTGAGTGTGGGTGTCTGTAATGAGGTAGACGCCTTTCACATGCCCCAAGGCAGTCGCCCAGTCTTGGCGGTTGTGCTGCACTAGACCCTCGAGCTCCTGGAAGCTCAAGTTTACAATTCGTACCCAGGAAACGCGCGCCCCGTGTACTTCTCGGGGAGGATCTCACTCACGACGAAGTGCTCAAAGTGCCGTTCCATATTGAGTCGAGTTCCTCGACCTTTGTGCACTCGGTGGAGCTTTAGACGACCAACGAGACCCCTTAAGTCTTCATCCAATTCTACATCGTAATATTTATTTCCATTCTTTTTTGTATTTATTCCAATAACTCTCCAAATACCCCCGAACATCCAATAATCTTTGGCCTCTGGCATCTGCGCTAGCGAGAATATGTAGGGCCTATTGAAGTCATTCTTCGATGGGAAATAGGCTTGCCAATTCTTCCATTCACTAATCCCACGAGCGAGTATCCTCAATGGTTGATCCGATTGGTTCCAACGCGCGAAGTGAATCTTGTAAAGTCGAACGCTCTGTGGGTGCCAGAAATCACTAAGATATAGTTGTTCGGTCATTGCGAAGCAGCACTACGCGAGGTTCGCCACCTGGGCAACCGACCCAAACTCCGGCTCGCCATATTTGATCTTGGCATCGCATCATGGCATGGATGATTGCACGCGATGGTCTCAGCCTCGCAGCGACCGGCCAGTCCTCACCAGATCGTCTTCGCCAGCATGCAAGCACGCAGCACCGCGTTCATCCGGGACTGATTGCCCTCGCCCGCCGCGGGAACCAAATCGCCACGTCGCCGTCGTGGCGCAGGGTAGCGTGCACCCTGCCCGGACTTCGCGCCGCGTCCGACATCCTGCGCCGTCCCGCAGGGATCTCGCGCCTGACCGCCGAGGTTCCTGCGGAGGTGAGTGCGGCGAGACTTCGCCGCCAACCGCGACCCACAGGGCGTCAAGTGTTGCTCCAACAAGATTTTAATCCGGAGGTTGAAAAACGGCATGCAGTTTCTGCTTTGATCGAGTTGTGTGTGTCCCTAGCGTTAAAGTGGCCGCTCGGCCTCCCAGTCTCGGCACGGGCCAGCGCAGCGTTCCCAAGGGGGCAGAAATCATGACGACGCATAAACGAACCCGCTTGTCCGGGCCCAGGCTGGCGGGTGCCGTCCTCTCGGCCGCGCTTTGCGTCGGCTCGGCCGCCGGCGCCGCTGTTCCAATCATGAACGAGTTCCGGCCGAACCCGACAGGCATCGACCCCATGCAGACCACGGTCGAATTGCGTGGAACTCCGAACGTCGCCTTTAGCGGCTGGTTCATCACCATCGAGAGCGACGCCATTGCTGTCGCGGGAACCGTCGACAGCGCCACGCAGGTGATGGGCAGTTTCGACGCCAACGGGCTGCTTTTTTTCACTCTAAATGATTTCGAGAACCCTTCCTTCACGGCGGTTCTGTCGAGCGGATTCTCCAGCTCCGTGGGCCAAGACCTCGACAGCACGAACGACGGAAGTATCGATGACAAGACCGTGTTCGGAACGATCTACGACGCGCTTGGCGTGCCCGATGAGGTTGGTGACGCCAGCACGATCTACGGCGCCGATCTCGGCGGCGCGGACTTCGCGTTTACCGGCGACGAGCCGCAACTGGTGTTCCGCGACAGAAACACGCTTGCGTGGTTCGCCATAAACGATCCGGCCGGACCAAATGCATACGACATCGCGGCCAACCCGGTCGACCAGGCGCTGTTCGACAAGGATCCGACCTTGAGCACCTTTGGTTCCGTCAATCCGACGGTTGTTCCGCTGCCGGCGCCTGCGCTGCTGCTGCTGTCCGGTCTCGCTCTCGTCGGCGCTGCAGCGCGCCGTCGCCAGGCCACCTGAGCGCGCGCCCGGCGGCCCGCGCCTCACCAGATCGCCTTGGCCGCCCTTGGCCAGCATGTAGGCCCGCAGCGCCGCGTGCATCAGCGCCCGGCCTCCTCGCCCGCCGCGCCGCCCCGGCGTTTACCTTCGCGCAATAGGTCGATGTCAACACTGCCCTCCAGGGCGCGGCCCTCCCACCGCGCGCGCATCTTCGAGAGCGGACATGTCGTACATTCAAGGCATTGCGGACGGATCCACACCTGCGGCCTCAGACGGCGCGCTCGGACGCGTGCTCGCGGTCGAGGGCTCGGAGGCCCGCATCGGGCTCCTCGCGCCGCTGCCGACCGGCCACGACCGGCCGACAGTGGGCAAGTTCGTCGCGATCACCGGCCACGAGACCACCCTCGTCGGCATGATCTCGGAGGTCAGCCTGCGCGCCGAGGAGCTCGACGGCTCGCGCACCGTGGCCCGCGTCGACCTGCTGGGCGAGATCGAGCGCGTCTCCGACACCACCAGCCGCTTCCGCCGCGGCGTGCGCGAATACGCAGCCATCGGCGACCCGGTGCGCATGATCGGCCGCGAGGAGCTCCGCCTCATCTACGCCTCGAGCAGCGCCCGCGCGATCACCGTCGGCCACCTCAGCCAGGATCCCTCGATCCCGGCCTACATCGACACCGACCACCTCCTGGCCAAGCACTTCGCCGTGGTCGGCTCGACCGGCGTGGGCAAGTCGAGCGCCGTCGCCGCCGTGCTCGGCGCGATGGTCGACGTGCGCCCGGAGCTGCGCGTGCTCCTGCTCGACGTGCACAACGAATACGCCGCCGCCTTCGCCGGCCGCGCCAACGTCATCGGCGCGGAGAACCTGCGCCTGCCGTTCTGGCTCTTCAACCTCGAGGAGACCGTCAACGTCATCTTCGCCGGCAAGCAGGCCGCCCCCGAGGAGGTCGAGATTCTCGCCGAGCTGATCCCGCTGGCCAAGGCCGGCTACCAGAGCGGCGGCGAGCGCGCCGTCGAGCGCCGCCAGTCCGGGCGCGGCGCCTTCACCGCCGATTCGCCCTCGCCCTACCACCTGCAGGACCTGCTCGGCCTGATCCGCGAGCGCATGGGCAAGCTCGAGAACCGCGCCTCCAGCATGGTGCACCACCGTCTGATGATGCGCATCGAGACGATCCGCAGCGATCCGCGCTACGAGTTCATGTTCAAGAACGCCAACCTCGGCGGCGACACCATGGCCGCGACGCTCAACCAGGTGTTCGGCCTCGCCTCCGAGGACCGCCCGCTCTCGATCCTCAAGCTCGCCAGCCTGCCCGACGAGGTGGTCGACGCGGTCGTCTGCATCCTCGCCCGCCTCGCCTTCGACTTCGCGCTCTGGAGCGACGGCGCCATTCCGATCCTGCTCGCCTGCGAGGAGGCTCACCGCTACGCCTCCGCCGACCGCCAGTCGGGCTTCGCGCCCGCCCGCCGCGCCCTCAAGCGCATCGCCCGCGAGGGCCGCAAGTACGGCGTGCACCTCGCCCTCGTCACCCAGCGCCCGGCCGAACTCGACCCGACCATCATCTCGCAGTGCTCGACCTTCTTCGTGATGCGCATGACCAACGACGCGGACCAGGCGCTGCTGCGCTCGGCGGTCTCCGAAGCCGCGGCCAACCTGCTCGGCTTCGTGCCCTCGCTCGGCGCGCAGGAGGCCATCGGCATCGGCGAGGGCCTGCCGCTGGTGGCCCGCATCACCTTCAGCACCCTGCCCCGCGACGCAGTCCCCCGGAGCGAGTCCGGCGCGCGCGCCGAGGGCGGCCCCGGGCTGACCCGGGCCCAGATCGTCGAGGCCACCATCGAGCGCTGGCGGCGCGCCACCACCAGCCAGGGCCCGCGCCCCGACGCCGCGTCGGCGATCGCCGAGCCGCCCGCCTCCACGACGCTGCGCGCCGACGCCCCGCCCGGATCCGCCCCGAGCCTGCTGCGGCGCCCTCCGCCCGATGCGGCCGCCGACCCCGCCCGACCCAGCATCCTGCGGCGCTGAGACGCGCGGATCCGGCGGCGCGGTCTGCGCATGAAGCCAAGCTCCGCTCAACTCCGAGGCCCCGGACTCGATCCCGATCACCTTGCCGTCCCCTCCGAGGTCGACGATCATCGCCGAAAACCGCGTGCCGAAGGGCGAGGCAACGGCCAACACGCCGGACCCGGAACCGCTCCCGCCGCCCGGGCGCTCTCCGCTCGCCAGGGGCCAAGCCTGCCATCTGACCGCCCTTTATGGTATGCTCGGCGCGTTGCGCGGCGCGTGAAGGCCGGAACGACAGGTTGACGGCCGCGCGCCCGAAGGGGGATATCATGCGACCCATTCGATACCTGATCGCCGTTTCAGCGATGGCCGGCGCCTTCACAACTCAGACCGCGCAGGCCGACGAGGCGGCCGACATGGAAGCCGTGCGGCAGGCCAACGCCGCGTTCCTGGCGATGGCCGGAACCCAGGACATCGACGCGATGGCGGAGCTCTGGCGGCAGGAGGATTACGTGCGCGCCATCCATCCGTTCCGCCCGATCGACGAAGGCTGGGGCGCGGTGCGCGACGGTTTCGTGGCGCTCTACGAGCTGTTCCCCGAGATGTCCGCGGAGATGCCAGAGCCGCACGTCAGGGTCGTCGGCGACGTCGCCTGGGTGACCGGTCTTGAAGACTTCAAGGGCACCCTGGCGTCCGGCGATGTGGTCGAGGTGACGCTGCGCACCGGCCGGATCTTCGAACGGGACGACGACGGCTGGCTGCTGGTGCACCACCAGGTGTCGCCGCCGCCGCAGGCGGAGTAACCGCCGCGGCGCCAGGAAACACCGTTGGTGTTGGGCCGCTCAAACAGCGCGGTGTCGAAATGCGCTTCCAGCGAGCGTATCTGACGACTGACCGCGGAGGGGCTCAGGCGCAATTCCTCCGCGGCCGCCCTCACGCTCAGGGTGCGCGCCGCGAGTTAGGGATCGGGCCGCCGCCTCCGTGAGCCTGCGCGCCCAACCCTCCGACGACCCTGCCGCCGCCCGCCGCGCGCCGCGCCGCATGCGCTAAAACGGAAGCGAGAAGGCGATCGAGCCGCCGTAATCGGAGAGGTCGCCGTCCCCGATGGAGCCGTAGGCCGCGCGGACGTCCAGGCGTCCACCGTTCTCGAACCGCATGGCGACTCCCGCCTCCACGGCGCCCGTCACGCTGTCGGTGGACTGAAGCGTCAGGTCGCCGCCGACCAGCTGTCCGTCGTTGGGACGGTCGAGCCACGCGTCGACCGAAAGTCCCGCGAAGGGCTCGATCACCGCGCCGGACCGCGTCAGGTAGCTCCGGCGGACGTCGGCCGACAGGCTCGAGAACAGCAGGTTGTCATGTCCGCCGTCGATGCGCAGGCTGTAGTCCTCGGGAATGCCCGCCGCGCCGCCGCTCCGGTATTCGTGCGTGAGCGTCTCGTCGTTCGAGTAGAAGACCTCGAGTTTCGGGCGGATCTCGAAATCCCGGTGAAAGTACCGCCCCGTGGCGTTGGCGGAGACGAAGACGCGGTTGATCGCGTAGTCGCTCTCCAGTCCCGCGATCTCGCTGGTGACGTCGCGCCGGGCGTAGCCGACCCAGAGATCGAGCACGAAATCCTCGCGCGGTATCCATGCCGCATAGGGCCCGAAGAGCCAGCCGTCGTAGCTGATGTCCTGGGAGCCGTTGAAGGCGTCGGCCTGCGCGGTTTCCCACCCGCCCGCGAGGCCGAGGATCAGGTCCGGCTGACGGGCGAGATCGAAGCCGACGATCACCTCGTCGCGGGATCCGTCGCCGTCGCGGCCGTAGCGCGAATTGTCGAAGCGGCTGGCGCCGGCCTGGAACCAGGCGCGCCGGCGCTCCTCGTCCGGACCGCCGGTGGACGGACCGCCGTTCTCGCCGCCGAAACCCCAGCCGACCAGACGTTCGGTGATCGTGTAGGGCTCGGTGAAGATCGGAAGCGCGCCGATTCCGGTCAGCGCCTGCTCGACGCCCCGGTCGCCGGTGTCCGGACCCGCGGGCGCGACGGGCGCGCCGGGATCCGTCGGATCGACGGGAAAACCGGGGTCGGTCGGACCGGGCGGTGGGTCTACCGGATCGACCGGGAATCCGGGATCGGTGGGATCCGTCGGATCGACAGGAAAGCCCGGATCGGTCGGGTCGGTGGGATCGACCGGATCGACGGGAAATTCCGGGTCGGTCGGATCTACGGGGGGCAGTCCCGGATCGGGCGGAACCACGCCGCCGCCGTCGGGATCGTAATTGTAGAGGCTGTGGGGCTGCTGGCCGTTGGCGTCCGACAGGAACAGCCGCAGACGGCCGTCCTCCAGCGTGAAGCGGCCGCTGTCGAAGGCGCCGTTCTGCGATTCGAGGCTGAAGTCGCCCTCCGGCGGCCGGTCGCCGCGCACGAGAAAGAGCTGGCTGTCCTTGCCCCCGCCGAGCCGCGCGAGAGAACCGCGGTCCGGGCAGCCGGGATTGCCGATGCTGTCGCCGTTCTTGTTGACCCGAGCCACCTCGCAACGGTCCTGCGCGGAGGCGCCACCGGTCAGAGCGGCGACCGCGGCGATCAGAACAAGCGGGGTGGAGGGGGGGAGTCGTTTCACTGCGCGGGCCTGCTCTCTCGCGCGCCGTACCAGCGCCGCGGCCGAGATATCGGGGCTTTCGGTTAACCGTCTGTAACCGCGTCGCCCGAAACCGCGAGGGAACGCGCCCCGATCCCCGCATCCGCCCCCTCACGCCATCTTCACCCCCTCGCCAGCATGCAGGCCCGCAGCAGCGCGTTCATCGGGACCCGACGTCCCGCGTCCTGCCGCCAGTCGTTCACGGTTTGCGACGGCCGAAAGACCCTCGTGGCCGCAGGACGCCGCGTTCGGGGCGATCGATCGAGGCCTGGCGATGAATCCCTCGTCCACGACCGTGCTCTGCCTCGGCGCGCAGGACGCGCCGCCTGCTTCGCCCGCGCCGCGCGCGCCAACTGGCCGAACCGCTGCGCGAGAGGTTCGTCGCCGGGTCAAGGCTTCTCGACCTCGCGACCTGAAGCCGCCGGTGCGTGACCTTGCGCGGCCCGCCGGCCATGCTGCGCTCGACAAGCGTGTCCGCGCTCGGAATTGCTTTCGGCTTCAGCGACCGACACGAGCGCGTCTTCCGCCGGAAACCCAATCGGGCTGACCATCCGCCGGTTTCGACCATCACAGTTCCGTCCGCGCACCAAGAACGGCCGAGATCCCGGTTTGCGCGCGGATCGACAGCCGAGACGCCGTTCGGACTGAACTATTTCGGGCTGATCTTGGCCGCAAAGGTATGGCTGACGATCTTGCCGTCTTCGACGACGAAGGTTTCGGCGGCGTATTCATAGAGATTGTCAGGAGACTCGGCCCTCCAGACGATCAGCGCGGTGTCGTCGGAGAATTGCAGCGTGTCGGTTTCCATGGAGATGTCGCTCTGCGAGAATTCGGCGACCATCGCGTCTTGGAAGGCGCGGATTTCCGTCGGGCCCGCATAGAGCTTCGTCGGTGTGATTATCTTGGCGTCATCGCTGTAGGTCTCGACGAGAGCGTCGACGTCGAGTTGCCCCATGGCGCGAAGATGGGCCATTACCGTGTCCTTGGCCGACGCGACATCGCCGTCGGCGAGGAGCGGCGTTGCGGCGATGAGCAGAACGGTAGTCAAGAGATGCTTGGTCATGCGAGCCTCCCATTGATGACAAGGGCCGGAAGAATAGCGCCGTCAGCATAGCACGATTCGCGCCGGCCGCCGAGCGGGCCGAGGAAATCGACCTGGGCGACCGCGACCGGAGCGACCTTGACCGGGGGGCTGCGGGCGCGGCAGAACCGCTCGGGGAGCTCATTTCTCGATTGCCCAAATCAACAAACGACGGGCCCCGCCCCTCACGCCATCTTGGCCGCCTTCGCCAGCATGTAGGCCCGCAGCACCGCGTTCATCCGGCTCTGATAGCCCTCGCCCTGCCGCCAGAACCATTTCGCCATGTCCTGGTCGAGGCGGAGCGTCACGCTGACCTTGCGCGGGCGGGTCGGGTTCTCCGCGTCGACCCGGTCCCAGCCCTTCGGGCAGCCCGCCCGGATCCGGTCGCGGCGGTCCCATTCCTTCAGCGTCCCCTGCAGCTCCTCGAGCGCCGCCATCGCCCGCCGTTCCGCCAGGTCGTTCTTTCGTGCCGTCATGTCCCGTTCCTTGCCGAGGTGTGAATCCCCGACAGGTCTAGCGCATTCGTCTTAAGGTTTAGCGACGTGGAACGCGTAACTACGGATAACCTACACATAACCTACGGGAATCCGACGCAGGAGTCCGACCCCGTCCGGCAGGGTTAACGTCACATGCCCAGCGCTTCCTTGTAGAGTTCCAGCACCGCCTCCTCCTCCGACAGCTCGGCGGGATCCTTCTTGCGCAGCGCGATCAGCTTGCGCATCACCTTCACGTCGTAGCCCCGGCCCTTGGCCTCGGACATCACCTCCTTCTGCGCATCGGCGATGTCCTTCTTCTCCTGGTCAAGCCGTTCATATCGCTCGATGAACTGGCGCAGCTCGCCCGCGGTCACCTTGTAGGTCGCGCGGGTTTCGTCTTCGACGACGTCGTCCATTCCGTCTCTCTCCGGGGCTGGTTCTGGGGATTGGCGCGGACCCTAGCCGCCGCGTGCGGGGGCCGGCAAGGGCCCTTGCGCGCAGGCCGAGCGGACGGTATACCCGCGCGCGCTCAAGCCTCGGGAATTCCATGACAATTCTGATCATCCTGGGCGCAGCCCTCGTCGCCGCCGGCCTCTTCGGCCTCGGCTACTGCATCTGGAAAGGCTTCGCCGTGCGCCGCTCGGGATCCGACCCCGCCGCCGCCCGCGCCACCCTCAACCGGCTGCTAGCAGTCAACCTCGCCTCCGTCGGCCTCGCCGGCCTCGGCCTCGCCATGCTGGTGATCGGCCTCACCCTCTGACCACCGCCCGCGCCGCGATCAGCGCCCCGCCCGCGATCAGTCCCGCAGCAATCAAGAGCCCCGCGCTCGGCTCCGCATAGCCCGTCGCGATCAGCACGATCGTCGACAGAAGCGGCGCCGCATAGGCGGCCGTTCCCAGAAGCTGGATGTCCCCATGCTTCACGCCCACGTCCCAGAGATAGAACGCAAACCCGACCGGCCCGGCCCCAAGCGCCGCCATGGACGCCCAGCCCAGCGCGTCCACCGGCCACACCGTCGTCTCCAGCGCCAGGTGCGCCACCGCCGACAGCGCCGCCGTGACGAGGCAGAACACCGCCACGGTCTCGGTCGGCGCAGCGCCCATTCGCCGGCTCAGCACCGAATATCCCGACCAGATCAGCGCACAGGCCCCGGCTGCGGCGTAGCCCGGCGCCGACGCGGCGCTCACCGCTCCGGCCGGGCCCGACACCACCAGCGCCGCCCCGGCGAACGCGACCAGCGCCCCGATCACATGCCCGCGTCGCAGCCGCTCGCCCGGCAGCAGCCCGGAGAACAGCACGATGAGCAGCGGCCAGAGAAAGGCGATCAGGCTCGCGTGCGCCGGCGGCGCAAGGGCGAGCGCGGTGAAGTAGAAGACGTGGTAGCCGAAGAGCCCGCCGACGCCGATCAGCCAAACCACCGGCCGCACGCCTCTGAATACCTGAGCTGCGCGGCCTGACGCGGCGATCCAGAGGACCCCCAGCGCGCCGCCGATGGCGAAGCAGACCGCGGTGAGCTGGAAGGGCGGCACGCCCCCCACCCCGACGGTGAGCAACGCCAGCAACGCCCAGAGCAGCACCGCGCCGAACCCGATCGCGGTGGCGCGGGTCCGGCTCAAGCCGCGCTGCGCTCCGGGACGACCCGATGAAGATAATCCACGATCATCCGCGCCCACGCGTCCCCATGCTCGGCCGCATCGAGCGTTTCGCGGGCGGCCTCCGCCACGTCCGCGGGGAACGCGGTCCCCGCGCGCAGATCGATCAGCGCGCCGAAGAACTCCGGTCCGTATTCGGGATGCGGCTGGAGGGTCACCGCGTCGGGCGCCTCGGGATCGCCATAAGCGACGGCGGCGAACTCGCAATGCGGCGACCGCGCCAGCACGGTCGCGCCTTCGGGCAAGGCCACGACCTGATCCTGGTGGAGCGCCCGCACGGCGAAGCGGTCGGGCACGTGCGCCATCCAGGACGGTCGGCGCGCCACCTCGTACTCCTGCACGCCGAGACCCCAGCCCTTCGCGGACTTCTCCGCCCGGCCGCCCAGGGCCTCGGCCAGGATCTGGTGCCCGAAGCAGATGCCGACCACCGGCACGCCCTGGGCGACGCAGTCGCGCAGGAACGCCTTGAGTGGCGCGATCCAGGGCAGGTCGTCATAGACCCCGTGCCGCGAGCCGGTCACGATCCATGCGTCCGCCTGCCGCGGATCGGCCGGCCTCTCGCCCGTCACCACCCGCACCACCGCGAACTCGAGCGACGGATCCACCGCGCCCAGCATCGTCTTGAACATATCGGGATAATCGCCGTGACGCGCCTTCAGGTCGGAAGGTACCTCCCCGGTCTCCAGAATGCCGATCTTCATCGCCCGCCACTCCATCGCCCGCGCCGCCGCAGGCCCCATCCTTGGTCCGCAGCGGACCGGCGCCGCGCCCCGGTCCGCCAACCCGTCAGTCGCGCTCGACGCAGAGCGCGACGCCCATGCCGCCGCCGATGCACAGCGTGGCGATGCCCTTCTTGGCGTCGCGGCGCTTCATCTCATGGAGCAGCGTGTTGAGCACGCGCGCGCCCGACGCCCCGATCGGATGCCCGATCGCGATCGCACCACCGTTGACGTTCACCTTCTCGAGGTCCCAGCCCATGTCCTTGTTGACCGCGCAGGCCTGGGCGGCGAAGGCCTCGTTCGCCTCGATCAGGTCGAGATCCTCGACCTTCCAGCCGGCCTTGGCGAGCGCCTTGCGCGAGGCGTAGATCGGCCCGACGCCCATGATCGACGGGTCGAGTCCGGCGGTGGCGTAGGCCGCGATCCGCCCGAGCGGTTCGATGCCGCGTTTGGAGGCCGCCTCGGCGGTCATCAGCACCGTCACCGCCGCACCGTCGTTGAGGCCCGAGGCGTTTCCTGCCGTGACCGAGCCGTCCTTGGCGAAGGCCGGGCGCAGCTTGGCCATCGCATCGAGGGTTGCGCCGTGGCGGATGTACTCGTCCTTGTCCACCACCACGTCGCCCTTTCGGGTCCTGACCGTAAAGGGCGCGATCTCGTCGTCGAAGCGCCCGGCCTTCTGCGCGGCTTCGGCCTTGGTCTGAACTCGCCACCGCGAAGGCGTCCTGCATGTCGCGGGTGATCTGCCACTGGTTGGCGACGTTCTCGGCGGTCTGGCCCATGTGGTAGCCGTTGAAGGCGTCCCAGAGCCCGTCCTTGACCATCGTGTCTACGAAGGACTTGTCGCCCATCTTCTGACCGCCGCGCAGGTTGGCGGCGTGGGGGCTCAGCGACATGCTCTCCTGGCCGCCCGCAACCACCACGTCCGCGTCTCCCAGCATGATGTGCTGCGCCCCGATCGCCACCGCCCGCAACCCCGAGCCACAGACCTGGTTGAGCCCCCAGGCGGCGCTCTCCTGCGGCAGGCCCGCGGCGATGTGCGCCTGACGCGCCGGGTTCTGGCCCTGTCCGGCCGTCAGGACCTGGCCAAGGATGGTCTCGGAGATCTCGCCCGGCTCGACCCCCGCCCTTTCGAGCGCCGCGCGGATCGCCGCGGCCCCGAGTTCGTGCGCCGGCGTGTCGGCGAATGCGCCCAGGAAACTGCCCACCGGCGTGCGCGCGGCGGAGGCGATTACGATGTTGGTCATGTGCGATCTCCTTGCCGGAACCTCGGACGGTCCGGCGCCCCAGACTTCGGCGCGCTCCGACGCTTGATTCGCCGTCCGCGCCGCGCGCCCACGTGGTCGCACAACTCATGGCGCGCCTCAAGCATCGCCGCCGGCGAGGAACTCCGCCATCGGTCGCCAGACTTCCGAGCGGGCGGCGCCGCCGACGACCATGCCCACGTGGCCGGTCGCCGGACGCAGGATGGACGCGCCAGGGATCGCCGCCGGCAGACCTTCGGCGAGCTTCGGCGGAGCGATCGAGTCGGCGCGCCCGCAGAAGGCCAGCGTCGGCGCAGCGATCTCCTCGGGGCGCACCGTCCCGCCGAGAAAGCGCCAGGTGCCGCGGGCCGTCCGGTTCTCGATGTGCCATCCAATGAGAAGGTCCCGCGCCGCCGGCGCGGCCATCGGCACGCCATCCGCGAGCCAGTCCTCGATCGCCACGAAACGCCGCGCCGCTGCGCTCTTGGGATTCATCTCCGCAAGCCTGCGGAACTTCAGCGCCGCCTGAACGGGATTGATGAGCGCGAAAAGCAACTGGAAGACCGAAACCGGCACCGCTCCGAAGACCTGGCCCATCCGCTCGATCGTCGCCGTGGCGTCGGCGGCGCCCCGCGCGCGGATCAGCGCGCGCAGGCCGCCGGCCATCCCGTCGGTCGAGGAAAAATCCCAGGGCGCCCCGATCAGCGCAAGGCGCGCCACGCGACCGCGGGCGCGCGCGGCGAGCCCGGCGGCGAGCGTGCCGCCCATGCAGTAGCCCAGGACGGCGACCGGGCGGCCGGTGCGCTCACGAAGGAAGTCGAGGGCCGGCGCCAGACGCGCTGCCCCGTAAAGCTCGAGGTCGAAGCCCGCCTCCTCGGGCCCCGGAGCGCCCCAGTCGAGAAGCACCGGCCGCAGGCCCTTGGCCGCGAGCCAGCGCAAGAGCGAGGCATCCTGGGTCAGATCGAGGATGTAGGCCCGGTTGATCAGGCTCGGCGCCACCAGCACCGGCGGGCCTGCCGGAGCGGCCGCCTCCTGACAGGCCCCGTAGTCGATCAGCCGCGACGCACCGGCGCTCCAGATCGTGGGCGGTTCGCGCAAGCTGCGACGGTAGGGATGGCGCTGCCACGCCTCCAGCCCGCGCACCGTCGCGGCGAGCCGGCGCGCAATCTCGGCCGCGACCTCGATCCGGTCGAGGTCGGGGCCGATCGCGGCGGCATCCGCGGCGAGCGCCGCCGACCAGGGGAAATCGGGCGCATCGGCCCGGGGCGCTGCGGCGAGAGCCTGTCCGTATCCGGTCAGCGCCGAGCCGAGATGAAACACCAGCGGGCTCGGCTGGCCGACCCGATGCGGGGCCGGGCCCGTCATCAGGTCCTCCGGCGACCTGCCGACGCCAGCGATGCATGCACCGCAGCAAAGACCATGTTGCGCTCCCAGAGATCGAGGTAGGCCGAAGCCCTGGCGCGCTGCTGCTCGCGTTCCGAGCGGGTCGCGTCAGAGGGGTCGGGGCTGTCGATCCGGTCCTTGGTCTCCATGGCCACCTAAGATGGCCGAATGGCGCCGCGGGCGCAATTCGCAGATGCAAAAAGACCTTTGCTGCGCCGGGACCGGGCGGTAAGCTGCCCGACTTGTACGCGCCCACTGACCAGGAGACACATGCGTGGCCGAGAAGCACCAGAAGGCGGGCGAACCGATCATCATCAAGAAGTACGCGAACCGTCGGCTCTATAACACAGCGAAATCCACCTATGTGACCCTCGATCACCTCGCGCAGATGGTGCGCGACGGCGACGACTTCGTGGTCAACGACGCCAAGTCCGGCGACGACATCACCCGTTCGGTGCTCGCCCAGATCATCTTCGAGGAGGAGGCCAAGGACGGGCCGAACATGCTGCCGGCGAATTTCCTGCGCCAGCTCATCCGCCTGTACGGCGACACCCTGCAGGGCTTCGTGCCCGGCTACCTCGAGGCGTCGATGGAAACCTTCTCGCGCAACCAGGAGAAGATGCGCGAGCAGGTGCGGACCGCGTTCGAATCCAACCCGGCGCTGGCCAACTTCGAGGCGCTCGCGCGGTCGAACATGGAGTGGTTCGAGAACGCCATGCGCATGTTCGCGCCTTTCGCCACCGGCATGGGCCCCAAGGAGGGGGACGCCGCCGTCAAGCCTGACGCGCCCTCGAAGGCCAAGGACGTGGAGCTCGAGGCGCTGAAGGCCCAGCTCACCACCATGCAGGCCCAGCTCGCCAAGCTCGTCAAGGACGGCTGAGGGCGGATCAGCCCGCGGCCCGCCGGTCCGCTTCGTCTTCGCCGGCGGGCAGTTCCGGCGTACGTGCGGGCCGTCCGTAGAGATACCCCTGCAGACAGTCCACGCCGCGCTCCCGCAACCAGTCGGCGTCCGCCGCGTTCTCGACCCGCTCGGCCACGGTGACCATCTCGAAGTGCCGCGCGATCGACATCAGGCAGTCGAGCAGCACCTGATCGTCCCTCGACGCGTGAATGCCCTGCGCGAACACACCATCGATCTTGACCATGTCGAAGCGGAACTCGCGGAAATGCCGGAAGCCCGTGGCGCCGGCCCCGAAGTCGTCGAGCGCGAGCGCGCAGCCGGTGGCGCGCACGTGATGCATGAAGTCGAGCATCTGCTCGGCGTTCTGGAGCGCCGCGTCCTCGGTGATCTCGAGGATCAACCTGCCGCAGACCCCGGTCCCGCCGCGCGCGGCGGCGGCGAGGATCGCCAGCCATTCCTCGTCGCCCATCGAGCGGGGCGAGATGTTCACCGAGAGCCGCAGCGACTTGTCGGCGGCCAGCGCCCGCAGCGCCTCGGTCAGCGCGAGCCGGTCTATGACCCGACCGAGCGGCCCTTCCTCGCAATGGGGCAGAAACGCGCCGGCCGGCAGGACCTGTCCGGTCGGCAGGGTCAGCCGCGCCAGCATCTCGTAGAACGCCGGGAAACCGGGCTGCCGCGCCCGCACGACCGGCTGGTAGTAAAAGCCGAGCCGCCCCTGCGCGAGACCCTGCGCCACGGCGAAGCGAAGGCGCGCCCGGGATTCCACCCGATCCCTCGAGAGAGCCGACTCGTCCCGGCTGATGGAGCGGAGCAGCTTGAAGGCGTCGATCGAGCTTGTCGCGTGCATGAGACGGGTGCCCTCCCAGGTTCCGGCCCGCCCCTCTGGCGGCCTGCGTTTACCTAACGGGATGTTCCTTAAATGTTCGTGAAATTGAAGAAAACTGGCGGCGTGCCGGTCCAGCCCCGATCCGCGCCCAGCATGTCGCGCCCGCGCCCGGGCCGACCACCAGATGCGCGCTTCCCGTCTCAGGCAGCCGATCCATCAATGACTTCGTGCGACCCGAATCGGGCGGCTCGGCGCGCGACCACAGAGGTCTGGCGCTACCCGGCGCGCAGCCGCGCCGGTCGGTGGTCGGGGCGATAGGATTCGAACCTACGACCTACGGTTCCCAAAACCGCCGCGCTACCAGACTGCGCTACGCCCCGTTCCCGCCCGAACGCCTGCCCGCTCCCGAAAGATCCGGAGCGAGCGGCGCGGCACGCGCACCTTATGCGGGCGAACACGCCGATGCGCAAGCGCGCCCGGCGGCGCGCGACTCCGGGCTCACTCCGCCGCGCAGCTCCAGGCGGCCCGCTCGGGGTCGATGGCGGGATGGCGAAGCTCGGCGCCGACCTCGATTCCGAGTTGGCGCGCCGCCCCGCCGTTGATCTCGAGCACGAACTTGATGTCGCCGCCGCCAGGGATCGGCGTGCGGTCGAGCGGCACGGCGTTCTCGTGGATCTTCTGAAGCGTTCCCGTCTCGTCGAAGAACAGCATGTCGAGCGGGATGACGGTGTTCTCCATCCAGAACGCCACCGGCTGCGGCGTCTCATAGACGAACAGCATCCCGCCGAAGCGATCGAGGCTCTCGCGGTTCATCAGGCCCTGCGCGCGACTTTCGGGGGTGTCGACGACCTCCACCGCAAATCTCACCGACGTGTCGGGGTCGCGCAGGTCGACCGCGCCGGGCGCGCAGTCCTGCGCGAGGGACGCCCCTGCGCCGAACGCAAGGGCGATGGCGAGCACGCCGACCCTGACCGGCCGCTCAGTGCGCGCCACTGTCGGTCTCGTTCATGCGGGCGACGAAGTCCCAACTGCGGACTTCGTAGACCATGGGGCCGCGAGGGCCTGCGGTCACTCGGACAGCGAGCACGTCCCCGGCCAGCACTTCGCCGTAGCCATACTGTCGCAAGGTTTCCATGTGCAGGAACACATCCTCGGAGCGGCCGTAGATGTTGACGAACCCGAAACCCTTGACCCTGTCGAACCACTTGACCCGCGCCGGCTCGAGCGCGCCCGCCAGCGCGCCGTCCATCAACGGCACCGGGCTCGCCTGAAGGGAGGCGTCGTTCACCGGCAGGATGTCGACGACCTCCACCGCCTGGCGTCCGCGGTCGGTGGTCTGCACTTCGAGCACGATTTCCGCGCCTTCCGCCACCGAGGTGTATCCGAACACTCTCAGGACGTTGGCGTGAAGCAGGATGTCGCCCTCGCCGTCCTCGGCCACCACGAACCCATAACCCTTGGTCGTGTCGAACCATTTGACCTGACCGCGGACGTTCATCTGGGCGAACACTCTTTCGTACTATGTACCCCGAAGCGGTCGCGCCGCTGCGGCGAAGGCATACTTCAATGGCACGGCGGACTGTCGCCGGTGGTCTCGGCGAAGATTAGCCCTTCACGGTGTTAACGCAATCGTTAACTGGCTCGCCGGAGCGCAGGGCCGCCAGATTGCAACTTCGGGTTGCTCACCGGTTCGTGATGTCGCGGCAGGGTTCGCCCTGCGCGCTCAGACGTGCTGGCCGCCGTTGATTTCGATCTCGACGCCCGAGACATAGCTGCTCTCCGGCGAGCAGAGGTAGTAGATCGTGCGCGCAACCTCCTCCGGTCGCCCCAGCCGGCGCAGCGGGATGCCCGCGACGAGCTTTTCCGTCCCCGGAGAGAGGATCTCGGTCTCGATCTCGCCCGGCGCGATCGCGTTGACGCGAACCCCGAGCGGCCCGAGATCATGCGCCATCTCCCGCGTCAGCGCCGCCAGCGCCGCCTTGGAGGTGGCGTAGGCCGCGCCCGCGAACGGATGCACCCGCGCCCCTGCGATCGAAGTGACATTGACGATGGTTCCGCGCGCGGCGGCGAGCTCCTCGACCAGACCCCGGGCGAGGATCACCGTCGCGAAGAAGTTTACGTGGAACACCCGCCCCCAGATCCGCAGATCGGTGGACAGCGTATCGAGCCGCGCCCCTTCGGGGCCTTTGGGAGAGATCCCGGCGTTGTTGACCAGCGCCTCGAGCCGCCCGCCAGGCAGCCGCGACTTGATCTCGGCCACCGCTGCGACTGTGTTGTTGGGGTCGGAGAGATCGACGGTGACGTGATCCGCCTCGCCCGCTTCCCAGGGGCAGTCGTCCGGAAACGGATAGCGCGAACAGGTGATCACCCGCCAGCCCGCCGAGGAAAACCGCTTCACTGTGGCGTGGCCGATGCCCCGGCTCGCGCCAGTGAGCAGAAGCGTCTTTCGATCCGGCATGTCCGCGCCCCCAGCGATTGAGCGGACAACCTACTTCATGGCCGAGCCGTCCGATAGCGGCGGCGCGGCCAGTTGATCAGAACAGGAAATCGTCCGCGGTCAGGGACGATGCGTCGACGCCTTCCACGATGACCACGGTCGTTCCGAACCCGACCTGCGCGACGCCGCCGGGATCGCTGATGGTGACGTCGCCGAAACCGGTCGCGCCGTTGATCTGGATGAGATCGACGCCGTCCTCGAAATCCTTGATCACGTCGCGGCCGTCGGACCCTCCGAAGATGAAGACATCCGCCCCCAGGCCTCCGAACAACGTGTCGTCGCCCGTTCCGCCGTTGAGCCTGTCGGCGCCATCCCCGCCGCGCAGCACGTCGTTCTGGCCGCCGCCCGACAGGCGATCGTCGCCGTCGCCGCCGAGCAGGGCGTCCGCGCCGCCGCCGCCGACCAACGCGTCTTCGCCCAGGCCGCCGCGGAGGTCGTCGGCGCCGCCTTGACCCATGAGGCGGTCGCCCCCGTCGTCGCCCCGAAGCCGGTCGTCAGCGAGGCCGCCGCGAAGCTCGTCCTCCCCGTCGCCGCCGTTAAGCGTGTCGCGGCCCCCGCCGCCGTTGAGCAGGTCGTCGCCAAGGCCGCCGTTCAGAACGTCGTTGCCATCGCCTCCGGCGAGCCGGTCGTCGCCCTCGCCGCCGTCGAGGTTGTCCGTGCCGTCGTCGCCGAACAGCCGGTCCGCGCCGGCGCCGCCGAAGAGCCTGTCGTTGCTGGCGCCGCCCGAGAGCACGTCGTCGCCGTCCCCACCGTCTAGTGTGTCGATTCCGGCGTCTCCGAACAGCCGGTCGTCCCCGGAGCCGCCCAGCAGGGTGTCGCCCCCCGCACCGCCGGACAGTTCGTCGTCGTCGGCGCCGCCACGCAACTCGTCCGCGCCTTCACCGCCCTCGAGCGTGTCGTCTCCGAGCCCGCCAACCAGCGTGTCGGTGCCGGAGCCGCCGTTGAGCGCGTCGTCGCCGGCGCCGCCCTGGAGAACGTCGCTCTCGCCGTCGCCAAAGAGCCTGTCGTCGCCGTCCTGGCCGTTGAGGATGTCCCGGCCGTTGCCGCCGGCGATGTTGTCGTCGCCGCCGCCGCCGAGAAGCCTGTCGTCGCCGGCGGCGCCGCGCAGGAGGTCGCCGCCCTTCCCGCCCCTGATCACATCGTCGCCATCATTGCCGAACAGGCGGTCATTGCCGCTGTCGCCGTCAAGCACGTCGTCGCCCTTGCCGCCGTAGAGCCGGTCGGAACCGCGGTCCCCGTCCATCATGTCGGAGCCGCCATAGCCGAAGAGGATGTCGCTCCTTATCGACCCCAGAACCTCGTCATCGGACTCAAGCGCGCGCGCAAAGGCGTCCGGGCGCCCTGCATCGAGCACGAACTTGGTCAGCAGGTTCAGGCCGCGGATTTCGTAGACCGGATTGCCGCTGACAGAGTACTCGATATTGCTGATCGCACCGCGCCACTCGTCGCGGGGATAGACGAACTGCCCCGTGTAGATCGCTTTGCGACCGCCGGAGCTCGCGACATACTCGGTCGACGTCGCCTTGACCTCCGGAGCGGTCTTGTAGGTGAGCCTTGACATGTCGACTGCTGAAAACGCCCTGAATATAGCCACTTGAACCGACCTTTTCTAAACAACGCCGAAAACGCTTGGCGTCTTGGTTACATTTGCCGCTAATCCGCCTCAAGATCGAAATGAATGAATGGTAAAGACGCGTGGCCGAACCGTCCCGGCGCGCAGGTCAGCTCAGGGGTTGAGCCGCTTGACCGTCCAGTCCGCCTGCGGGTCGGCTCGCGTCCAGCGGAACCGGTCATGCAGCCGGTGCGCGCCGTCGGCCCAGAACTCGATCTCGACCGGCGCGATCCGGTAGCCGCCCCAGAACGGCGGCCGCGGCGGGTTAGCGCCCTTCGTCGCCGTGACCCGCGCGACCAAGGCCATCAGCGCCGCCCGGCTCGACAGCGGCTCGGACTGGCGCGACGCCCAGGCGCCGAGCCGGCTCGGCAGGCTGCGCGAGCGGTAGTAGTCGTCGGCCTTGGGCCCCTCTTCCTTCTCGACCCGACCACGGACCCGGATCTGGCGGCGCAGGCTCTTCCAGTGCATCACGAACGCCGCCTTGCCCGCGGCATCGATCTCGCGCGCCTTTACGCTGCCGTAGTTGGTGTAGAAGACGAACGCGTCGGCCTCGATCTCCTTGAGCAGCACCATGCGCGCGTTGGGAAGGCCGTCGGCGTCGACGGTTGCGAGCGCGATCGCGCTGGGGTCGTTCGGTTCGCTGCGCTCCGCCTCCGCAAGCCAGGCGCGGGCGATCGCGAATGGGTCCGCCCCGGCGAAGATCCCGTCGCGCTTCACGTCGTCCCGCATCGCCACCTCCCCGACCCTGCGCCCGGCAACCTAGCCGGCGCGGGGGAAAGAGCAATCGCCGCCGCGCGCGAGCATCCTTGATGCGATCCCGGCCTTCCCTTACACCGACGCGGCGCAGGCGGCGGCGGGAGACACTCCATGGGCGAACTGATGAGCGGCAAGCGCGGGCTGGTCATGGGCCTCGCCAATGACAAGTCGATCGCCTGGGGCATCGCCCAGGCCTGCCGCGAACAGGGCGCCGAACTCGCCTTCACATACCAGGGCGAGGCGCTGGGCAAGCGCGTGCGCCCGCTCGCCGAAGCGCTCGGCTCGGACCTCGTCGCGCCTTGTGACGTCACGGACGAGGCGTCGCTCGACGCGGTCTTCGACCTGCTGGCCGAGCGCTGGGGCGGACTCGACTTCCTCGTCCACGCCATCGGCTTCTCCGACAAGAATGAGTTGCGCGGTCGCTACGTCGAGATGACTTCCGCCGCGAACTTCACCCAGACGATGCTGATATCAGTCTACTCCTTCACCGCGGTGGTCCAGAGGGCGTCGAAGCTGATGACCGAAGGCGGCTCCTGCCTGACGCTCACCTACTACGGCGCGGAGAAGGTGATGCCGCACTACAACGTCATGGGCGTCGCGAAGGCGGCGCTCGAGGCCAGCGTGAAATACATGGCCATGGACCTCGGACCGCGCAACATCCGCGTCAACGCGCTCTCGGCCGGGCCGATCAGGACACTGGCCGCCTCGGGCATCGGCGACTTCCGCTACATCATGAAGTGGAATGAGCTGAACGCGCCCCTGCGCCGCAACGTCACACAGGCCGATGTCGGCAAGTCGGCGATGTACCTGCTGTCGGACCTCTCGTCGGGCGTCACCGGCGAGAACCTTCACGTCGACGCCGGCTACCACGTGGTCGGCATGAAGGCCGAGGACGCACCCGACATCGACGTGGTGTCGGGCCGCAAGGAGGGCTGATCCGTGGCCGAGCAACTCCCGCACGAAAAGGGCTTCCACGTCTCCTGGGACCAGATTCACCGCGACAGCCGGGCGCTCGCCTGGCGGCTCGACGGCCAGGGACCGGACGCGGGCAAGTGGCGCGCCGTGGTCGCTATCACCCGCGGCGGCATGGCCCCGGCGATGATCGTGGCGCGCGAGCTCGACATCCGCACCGTCGACACCGTCAGTGTGAAGTCCTACGACTGGCAGCGGCAGGCCGACGCCAGCGTGCTCAAGGCGCCGGACAAGGCGTTGATGGGCGACGGCGAGGGCGTGCTGATCGTCGACGACCTCGTCGACACCGGAAAGACCCTCGAACTCGTCCGCGCCCTCTACCCCAAGGCGCACTTCGCGACCGTCTACGCCAAGCCCCAGGGCCGGTCGATGGTCGACACCTTCATCACCGAAGTCAGCCAGGACACCTGGATCTTCTTTCCCTGGGACATGGCGCTGCAATACGTAAAGCCGTACCGTGGCGCATGAGCGCTCATCGCGGCTCCCGGTTCGACTGGCTGCTGCATGAGTCCTTTGAGATAAGCATCCTGCTCAAGGGCGCATTCGCACTTGTGGAAACCGCTGCTGGGCTGTTGCTCTGGTTGATCGGACCGAATGTCGTCATGGATCTCGTCGTCCGGTTCACGGCGGCCGAACTGACCGAGGATCCGCGCGACCTGATTGCACGCACCGCGTTGAACCTGGCGCAAAGCTTCTCGATCGAGACCCAGCACTTCTATGCGCTGTACTTCATCACTCACGGCGCGGTGAAACTGATTCTGGTGGCCGGTCTACTGCGCAGTTATCGTTGGGCGTATCCGTCATCGCTGGTCGTGATGTCGATTTTCATCGTGTACCAGATCTACCAATTCAGCCACACTCATGGTTTCGGACTGATCGCACTGACAATATTCGATCTCTTCGTGTTGGCGCTGATCTGGCGCGAATGGGGCCGGTTCCGCGCTGCTGGGGCGTGACGGGAGCGGCAAGCCCCTCGAACCCGTCCGCGCCCTCCGCCCCAGGACGCACTTCGAGACCGTCGACGCCAGAGCCACTGCAATACGTAAAGCCCGTACCGGGGCGATTGACCGCGCCTCAGGTCACAAGGTTGCGCGGCCGTCCGACGCAGAACGCCTCGATGTTGTCGGTCACCTGATCGACCAGCGCCTGCATGCCCCCGACGCTCGCCCACGCCACATGCGGCGTCAGGATCACGTTGGGCAACGCGGCAAGCTCCATCACCGTCGAGCCCATCGGCGGAGGCTCGACTGCGGCGACGTCGAGCCCGGCGCCGGCGATGCGGCCCTCGCGGATGGCGACCGCCAAGGCCTCCTCGTCGACGATGCCGCCGCGCGCGGTGTTGATCACGATGGCGGTCGGCTTCATGCCCGCGAGGAACGCCGCATCGATCAAGTTTCGGGTCTCCACGGTCAGCGGGCAGTGGCAGGTCACCACGTCGGACGCGTCGCGAAGCGCCTCGAGGCTCACGAGCGGGCCGGTTTCCGGGGCGCTCGCCGCATAGGCGTCGTGACAAATCACCTCCATGCCGAAGCCGCGGCCGACCCGACCGACCGCCTGGCCGATCATGCCTGCGCCGATGACGCCGAGCGTCGATCCGGCGAGATCGTGGATCGGGCGATTGAAGAAACAGAACTGGTCCGCGCGGACCCAGGCGCCGTCGAGCACCTGTGCGCGATACTCCACGATGTTGCGCCGCAAAGCGGTGATGAGCGCGAAGGTGTGTTCGGGCACCGTGTTCACCGCGTAGCCGCGCACGTTGGCCACCGCCACGCCGCGCGCGCGGCACGCCGCAATGTCGATCACGTCGTAGCCGGTCGCGGCCACGGCGATGAGCCGCAGGTCGGGCAGGCGCGCCAACGTCTCCGCGCGGATCGGAGCCTTGTTCGTGATCGCCACGGTTGCGGTCTCGAGCCGGGTCGCCACGTCCTCGGCGGCGGTCCGCTCGAAGCTTGCCCATGTGTGGGCGACCGTCGGCCGACGCATCGCCACACCGGGACCGATCGTGGCCTCGTCCAGAAATACGATGCGTTCCATCGGCTTCGCCCCCTCTCCCGGCGCTGACCAGGGCGGCGCGCCTGGCCGCCCGTCGCGCTCTCTCCACGACAGTGTCGAGGAGATGTCAAAATCTGAAAAAAGGGAATGGTGCGGTCGAGAAGACTCGAACTTCCACGGGAGTTACCCCACAGCGACCTCAACGCTGCGCGTCTACCAATTCCGCCACGACCGCACTCCGGCGGCTTCTAGCAAAGCCCCCAAGGGTTGTGAAGACCGGAAAAGGCGCTCTCCGAAAGCCCGCCGAAGCCGCCCAAGCCGCCCCTCGCGCGCCGGTCCCGAAGC
Source organism: uncultured Alphaproteobacteria bacterium (assembly GCA_963836255.1). Taxonomy (GTDB): domain Bacteria; phylum Pseudomonadota; class Alphaproteobacteria; order Rhodobacterales; family Rhodobacteraceae; genus Amaricoccus. Next base: position 198,335 of record CAWIIL010000002.1, on the reverse strand, counting down.
GGCTCCGACCGGCCGCCGGCCAAGACCTGCCGCAGAGTGGCGATGCCGCGCATGCACCGCCGCGTGTTGACAGCCGACCCGGGCCGAACCTAGGGGTTCCCTGCTGCGCGCGCGACCGCCTTGCGTCGCGCGACGGACCGGATGGAGCGCCGAAACTGAGCGAACACCGCAAGCACGCGACCGAGTGGATCGTCTCGCCGGGGCTCGTCGACTTCGACGTCGCCGTTGCGGCCATGGAGCGGCGCGTCGCCGGCATTGTCGATGGCGCCGCGCCCGAGGCGGTTTGGCTGCTCGAGCACCCGCCGCTCTACACCGCCGGCGCCTCGGCCCGGCCGGAGGACCTCGTCGATCCCGACCGCTTCCCCGTCCATCCCACCCGGCGCGGCGGGCAGTACACCTACCACGGCCCCGGCCAGCGCGTCGGCTACGCCATGCTCGATCTCAACCGGCGTGGCCGCGACCTGCGCGCCTATGTGCGCGACCTCGAGGAATGGGTGATCCTGACCCTGGCCGAGTTCGGTGTCACCGCCGAGCGCCGCACCGGTCGTGTCGGGGTCTGGGTGGTCCGCCCCGACCGGCCGCCCGACCCCGGCGGCCAGCCTGCGGAGGACAAGATCGCCGCGATCGGCGTGCGCGTGCGCCGCTGGGTTGCGTTCCACGGCGTCTCGATCAACGTTGAACCCGACCTGAGCCACTTCGACGGCATCGTGCCCTGCGGCATCCGCGAGCATGGCGTCACCAGCCTCGTGGACCTCGGCCTGCCGGTCACGATGACCGATCTCGACGTCGCGCTGCGCCGCGCCTTCGAGGACATCTTCGGACCGACCCGAAACGTCGGAGATCTGCGTTAACACTTTTATCAAATTATATCCGCGTGTTGCGCTCGGTCCCCATGCGGACCGGCCCGCGGGGCTTGCAACGGCACGCTTCAACCCGCCGGATAGGGGTAGGTGAAGAGCAGGAAATGCGCGGCATTGAGCGCGAAATGGGCGAGGATCGCCGCCTCGATCCGCCCGGTCAGCCAGAAGGCGTAGCCATACCCCAGCCCCGCCAGCCCCGAGGCCGCCACCAGCGCCGCCCCCCCCGGCGCGTGGGCGAGCCCGAAGATTGCAGCCGAGACCCACATCGCGGGATGCGCCGACCAGCCCCGCGCCTCGGCCGCCTTGGTGAGCCGACCCTGGATCAGCCCACGGAACAGCGCCTCCTCCGGCAGGCAGACGGTCGCCAGGTTGAACGCCGCCCAGATCCAGAAGCCGCCCGGCGTGACGTCCCAACCGATGGCGCCCGCCGCCGCCGCTAGGCCCAGCACCGCCACGACCGTCGCCGCCGCCACCGGGGCGGTCTTCCGAAGCAGCGCCGCCCAACCCGTGCGCGACATCAGCCCCGGCAGCGCCAGACCGAGCAGCAGCACGCCCGCGCCCGCCTTGTCGAGCGACACCCATTTCTCATAAGGCGCGCCCGTCCCGATATCGACGGGCCCGATCACGCGAAGGCCCTCCAGGCCCGGAACCAGGTGCAAAAACAGAAGACCGGTCGCCACGACCAGCACCGCCCAAAGCGCCCATCCCCGCGCATCGAACGCCTCCGTCCGCGCATGAAGCCAGCATCCGGCGGCGAAGACGCAGAGGATCGCCAGCCCGATCGGCGAAACATGTCCAGCGAACGCGCCCGCCATCGCCGCGACCCCGACCAGCGCGATCCCGGCTGCGCGCGCGATCCAGAGCGCCGGCCCCGCGAGCAGGAGCGCCGCCGCCATCAGCGCCCCGGCCGCGCCCGCGTTCTGAAGAAGCGCAGTCACCGGATCAGCGCAGGTCCGGCGGGCGGGCCTCCGTCACCAGCTCGCCCAGCGCGATGTCGAGCCCCCGCGTCGCGGTTTCCTTCACGCCGAGCCGTCGCACCGTCACGGTCCGGTCGGCCAGTTCCCGCCCGCCGACGGCGAGGATGACCGGCACATGCGCGAGCGAATGTTCGCGGACCTTGTAGTTGATCTTCTCGTTGCGCAGGTCCGCCTCGGCGCGCAGGCCCTCACGGCGCAGCGTCTCGGCAACCTCCACCGCATAGGCGTTGGCGTCGGAGGTGATCGGAGCGACGACGACCTGCCGCGGCGCCATCCAGAGCGGGAAGCGCCCGGCGTAGTTTTCGATCAGGATCCCGATGAAGCGCTCGAAGCTGCCGAGGATCGCCCGGTGCAGCATGACCGGGCGATGCTTCGCGCCGTCCTCGCCGACATAGCTGGCGTCCAGGCTCTCGGGCAGCACGAAGTCGACCTGTAGCGTGCCGCACTGCCAGTCGCGCCCGATCGCATCGGTCAGCACGAACTCGAGCTTCGGCCCGTAGAAGGCCCCCTCGCCCGGGTTCATCTCGATGTCGTCCGTCACCCTTCGGACCGCCGACAACAGCGCCGCCTCGGCGCGATCCCAGGTCTCGTCGGATCCGGCGCGCTTGTCCGGGCGATCCGCGAACTTGATGCGATAGGTCTCGAACCCTAGATCAAGATAGATCCGCGACAGGAGCGCGATGAAGATCTCCGTCTCCGCCTCGATCTGCTCCTCGGTGCAGAAGATGTGCGCGTCGTCCTGAGTGAAGCCCCGCACCCGCATGAGGCCGTGCATGGCGCCCGACGGCTCGTATCGGTGACACCCCCCGAACTCCGCCATGCGCAGCGGAAGATCGCGGTATGACTTCAGGCCGTCGTTGTAGATCTGAACGTGGCAGGGACAGTTCATCGGCTTGAGCGCATTCACGCGCTTGCCCTTCACCGGCCCGCCCTCGTCGTCGCGTTCCTCGACCTCGGCGATGAACATCGAGGAATGGAACTTCTCCCAGTGGCCGGACTGCTCCCAGAGCTTGCGATCGACGACCTGGGGCGTGCGCACCTCGCGGTAGCCGGCCGCGTCGAGCCGGCGACGCATGTAGTCCTCGATCACCCGGTAGATCATCCAGCCGTCGGGATGCCAGAACACCATGCCGGGCGCCTCTTCCTGCATGTGGAAGAGTTTCATCTCCCGCCCGATCCGGCGATGGTCGCGCCTCTGCGCCTCCTCGACGCGATGCAGGTACGCCTTCAGCTCGTCGCCGGACCGGAACGCCACGCCATAGATCCGCTGGAGCATCGGGAGTCGCGAATTGCCGCGCCAGTAGGCGCCGGCGACCGACATCAGCTTGAAGTTGTCGCCCGGAATCTGGCCGGTATGGACGAGATGCGGACCCCGGCACAGGTCCTGCCAGTGACCGTGCCAGTACATCCGAATGGGCTCGCCTTCCGGGATCGCCTGGACGAGCTCCACCTTGTAGGGCTCGTTCGTCGCCTGATAGTGCGCGATCGCGCGCTCCCGGTCCCAGACCTCCCGGCGAACGGGATCGCGCGCGGCGATGATCTTGCGCATGCGCGCCTCGATGCTCTCCAGATCCTCCGGCGTGAACGGCTCGTCACGGTCAAAATCGTAGTACCAGCCGTTCTCGATCACCGGACCGATCGTGACCTTGACGTCTGGCCAGAGTTCCTGAACGGCCCGCGCCATCACGTGAGCGCAATCGTGACGGAACAGCTCCAGCGCCTGCTTCTCGTCGCGCGCCGTGACAATCGCCAACCGCGCATTCTCCTCGATCGGCAGGGAGAGGTCCGACAGCGTTCCGTCGATCTCGCAGGCGAGCGCCGACTTGACCAGGGACTTGGATATGTCCGACGCGATCTCGGCGCCTGTCACGCCGACCGGATAACGCCTGACAGCACCGTCGGGCAATGTGATGTCGATTTCGCGCGACGACGCGGCTGCGTCCTGCATGGTCGATCTCCTTTGGGTTTGGCGCCTACGGCACGCCCGGGTCTCAGGGACCCGGCCGGAATACCCGCCCAGCGTCGTCTGTCAAGCGGCGTTGCCTGCGGTGACCACGGTTGATAGGAACCCGCCCATGCCGCCAGACTACCTGGAAACCGACGACGGACGACGCATCGCCTATCACCGCGCGCCCGGAGACCAGCCGGGCGTCGTCTTTCTGGGCGGCCTGCGCTCGGACATGACCGGCGCGAAGGCGCTCTTTCTCGAGGCGTGGGCGCGGGCGGCGGGCCGCGCCTTCCTGCGATTCGACTACACCGGCCACGGCGCCTCTTCAGGGGCTTTCGAGGCCGGCTGCATCGGTGACTGGGCTCGGGACGCCCACGATGCGCTGACATCGCTCACGCGGGGACCGCAGATCCTCGTCGGATCCAGCATGGGCGGCTGGGTCGCGCTTCTGCTTTCGCGTCGGGACCCGAGTTGCATCGCCGGACTGCTGGGCGTCGCCGCCGCGCCGGACTTCACCGAGGATTCCATGTGGGCTGGGATGGACGAAGCAGAGCGGTCCCTTCTCGCCTCGGCCGGTCGCATCGAGGTTGCGTCCGACTACTCGGAGGAGCCCTACCTGGTCACCCGCAGACTGATCGAGGACGGCAGAGAGAACCTAGTGTTGCGCGATCCGCTGATCCTGCCCTTCCCTGTGCGGTTGCTTCACGGAACCGCTGACCGGGACGTCGAACAGAGCGTCGCGCTGCGGCTGCTCGCCCACGCTTCATGCCCGGACATGCGTCTGACTCTGGTCAAGGACGCCGATCACCGCTTCAGCGCCCCCAAGAACCTTCACCTGATCGCCGCGACGCTCGATGAGCTTCTGTGAAGCGACGCACGATGCGCCGACGCCGGACTGACATCATCTCTGTGCCGAGAGCCGCTCGATTTCCTCCTTCAGGTGCAGCTTCTGCAACTTGAGCCGCTTGATGCTGAGGTCGTCGGCCGAGGGTTTGCGCTGTTCTTCTTCAATGGTCTCAGAGAGAAGACGGTGCTTTCTGCGCAGTTCCGTCAGGTGCGAACCCAGGCTCATGCTTGACCTCCTCAGGTGCGGGAAAACCTTTCAAGTAGACCATGGATTGTGCCGCTTGTCACGCGAACCCGAGGTGGCGTCCGGTCCGCCAGAAGAGCGGGCTGCCATTGAGCGAAGCGCTGCCAAAGAGCGCAATCAGCCCCCCTGCGGCGATCGCCGCAAGACCGATAAGGCTCGCGGCGCTCAGCGTCTCGCCGAACCAGAAGAAGCCGACCACCACCGCCACCGGCAGATTGAAATACAGAAAGGGCGCGAGAAGCGTGGCGTCGGTCCGCTGGTAGGCTGCAACCGTCAGAAGATGGCAGATCGCCGAGACGCATCCGAGCGCGATCGCCCCCGCCAGGAGATCTTCGGTGAGCGCGGGAAGACCGCCGACGAGCGCGAAGGGAGCGATCAGCGCCGACCCCAGCAGCGACTGAACCGCGAGCGTGGAAAGCGCGTCGGTCCGACAGGTGGCGCCGCGGGTGGCGGCCAGATAGGCTCCGAGGAGGACGCCGCCCCCGAGCGCGAAGACGCTGCCGAGTTGCACCCCGGCTTCCGGGCGCAGAAGCGCCACCGCACCGATGAAACTGACCGCCGAGCCTGCAAGCCGCGCCGGCGTCGCCGGCTCGCGCCAGATGACGATGCCCAGGACTCCCGATACGATCGGCGCAATCAGAAAGCCGCCCACTGCGTTCGCCATCGGCACCATCGACAACGCGGAAATCAGCGCCGTCATCGCGCCCATCATCAGCGCCGTGCGGGCGACCTGACCGACCCGGTCGTCCTTGGGAACCGCAATCGTCCGGCCGCTCGCCCTGGCGATCGCCAGCGCGAGAAGACCGGCGGTGAAGTACCTCAGGAAAGCGATCATCATCGGGGTGTTGTCGGCCGAAAGGGTCTTGGCCATGCCGTCGATCGCAGGCGTGAGCATCATGGCAAGAATCAAGAAATAGACGCCTGCTTGCATCACCGACCCTCTCGCGATACTCAACCAACGCAAGCAAGGCGGCTAGCGCGTTAGTTGTTTTTTAACCTTGATTACCACCTGAACGTGCATCAGGCAACAGTTCTTGCATATGGCGTAGGATTTTTTCCTCCCTCTCAGTATAGTCGGGCGCGTCGCGGATGTGAGCGGAACGTTCATGAATGGTTAAGGGTGAATGCAGGACAAATTGCATCGAACTTCCTTTGTGCGCCCGAAACCAATACGCGACCGGCGGGACAGTCGGGGCTTGGGGCGGCGGGCAGGACTTCATCACCCCCGAATAGGCCGCGACGAGCCGAGAGCAGTTCCGGAAGTCGGTCGGAACGGTGAATGAGGATCAGCCTGCCCTTGGGCCGCACACGCCGCGCCGCGGCCACGATCAAGGCCTCGAGTTAGGGTTCATGCTCCATACGCACCCTACCGCGCCCTGGTTCCGGCCACGGCGCTAAGAGATCGCCGTCATGCACCATGAGCGGCAAGCCATTTTGGCGGCAGGGCCGGAACCATGGCGGCCAGGTAGCCGCGGACCGGCTGCCACAACCGCAGCCTTCTTCCGAGGAAGGCGTCGCAGTTGAGTTCGGTCATCGGAGTGTCGCGGCCCTGGGCGAGCATGCGCGCAGGCTATTCAGCCGCAAGGTCGCCTACGTCATTGTCGCTCAGGATGGCGCGCGCCCGGAAGGCGTCCCGATCGGCGACCATGAGCCGCTTCGGAAACGCGCCGATGCCGCCCTCGAGCACGCTCATATGGACGTCCAAAACGAAGCAGTCTATACCCTCGGCGCGCAGAAGCGCCGTACAAAACGGAATTGTCGTCGGGTCGCTGGTGCGCAGGATCTCCCTCATTCCGGCACGGTAGAGAGCGCGCAGTCGAAGGTCGAGAGCCAACAGTCATGAATGAAGCCATGCGGCCGCGGTCGCCTGTCGAAGCGTTGCAGGATCTGCTTGCGGAGGACATGAGCGCGGTCAACGCGCTGATCCGCAATCGCATGGCCAGCAAGCACGCGCCGCGGATTCCCGAAGTGACGGCGCACCTCGTCGAGGCCGGCGGCAAGCGTCTGCGGCCGCTGCTGACGCTGGCCGCCGCCCGGATGTGCGGGTATTCCGGCGATCATCATGTCCGTCTGGCGGCCACGGTCGAATTCATTCACACCGCGACGCTACTCCACGACGACGTGGTCGACGAGAGCGCCCGACGGCGCGGACGGCCGACCGCGAATCTGCTCTGGGACAACAAGTCGAGCGTCCTTGTGGGCGACTACCTGTTCGCGCGCGCCTTCCAGCTCATGGTCGAGACCGGATCACTGCGGATCCTCGACATCCTCTCCGACGCGGCCGCCGTGATCGCAGAAGGCGAGGTTCTGCAGCTTTCCGCGGCGGCCAACATCGCCACGTCGGAGGAGACCTATCTCCAGATCATCCGCGGAAAGACGGCGGCGCTGTTCTCCGCCGCGATGGAGGTAGGTGGCGTCATCGCAGGGGCGGACGAAGGTCACATCGCGGCACTCCAAGAGTATGGCGACGCGCTGGGCCTGAGCTTCCAGATCACCGACGATCTGCTCGACTACGGGGGTGTCAGCTCAACGCTAGGCAAGAACACCGGCGACGACTTCCGCGAACGCAAACTGACGCTTCCTGTCATCCGCGCGCTCGAGATGGCCAGCCTTGAGGAGACCGCCTTCTGGCGCCGCACTCTCGAGAGCGGCCGCCAGGAGGAGGGGGATCTCGCCGAAGCGCGCGCGATCATGAAAGCGCGCGGCGCTCTGGAGTCCACCCGCGAGACCGCACTCGAATTCTCCGCGAAGGCCCGAAATGCGCTGGCGCCGCTTCCGGAAGGCGAAATCCGCGAGCATTTACTCGCTCTCGCCGGCTTCGTCGTCGCCCGCCTGGCCTGAGTTCCTGCCGACCGACGCCGCAACAACCCACCAGGTCGGCTCGGCGCGCTGGATCACCTCGGCGGCCGCAAACGCCGACGATTCCGTTTCGAACATGCCGAAACACGCGGCGCCCGATCCCGACACCCGGACGGGCCCGGCGCCTGGCTGCGCCGCGAGGGCTGCAAGTGCATGCGCGATCGGTGGGCAAAGCGCGATAGCCGCCAGCTCGAGATCGTTACGCTGCCCGGCGAGAAAGCGGAAGAACGCGGACGGGGTCCGCAGTGCGTTCAGGCACGCCCCCGGCATCGGGGAGTTCTCCGTTTGGTTGAGCGCCGCGAAGACCGCCGCCGTCGACACCGGTGCGCCAACATGGGCGAGCACCAGCCAGAACGGCGGAGTTGAAACAGTCGCAAGCTGTTCGCCGATTCCGCGCATCCGGCTCGACCGCCCAGTCACACAGACAGGAACGTCGGCCCCGAGCCCGACCAGATCGGCCGGCTGCGGCAGTCGAAGATCGTGCCTGCGAGCCAGAAGGCGCAACACGGCGGCTGCGTCCGCGGACCCTCCCCCAAGCCCGGCGGCGACCGGCAACTGCTTTCGAAGCCGCAGCGCCGCCCCGTGACGTCCACCCAGCAGGTGGACCGCCGCCCGGAGAACGAGATTGTCGCCATCGGCGGTGAGACGATCCGCGAAGGGTCCTGAGATGGCGAGCGAGAGGACACCGGCGTCCTCCGCCTCCACGATGTCACCGACGCGCGGAAATACGACCAGACTGTCAAGCAGATGATACCCGTCCGCGCGTCGGCCGATGACGTGCAGCGAGAGGTTGACCTTGGCCGGCGCGAATTCGACGCTCGCCGGCGGGTTGATCAGAGGCATTTCTAGCCGTCCGAAGCAGCCCCGTCGACGTCGCCGGTCTCGTCTTCCTCCAGCAGGACCGCGTCTAGTCCCACGTCGAGCTTTCGTCGGATCCGGTCCATGTCGAGATCGTCGGCCGGACCAAACGACAGCGCACGCCGCCACTGGAAGCGCGCCTCACGAGCGCGTCCGACCATCCAGAGCACGTCGCCCAGATGATCGTTGATCACCGGATCGTCGGGGACCAGCTCCACCGCGCGCAGCATGTGCGGCACCGCCTCGTCGTAGCGGCCGAGACGGTAGAGAACCCATCCGAGCGAGTCGGTGATGTATCCGTCGTCCCGCTGACCCCGGACGGCCTGTTCGATCATCTCGAGCGCTTCGTCGAGATCGCGCCTTTGCTCGACCAGCGAATATCCCAGATAGTTCAGCACCAGCGGCTGATCGGGCTCAAGCTCCAGGGCCTTGCGGAAATCCGCCTCCGCCGCATCCCATTGATCGGAGCGTTCGAGACTGATGCCGCGAGTATAGTATAGGACCCAATGCACGGCGGTCGGCGCGTCGATGAGCGCGATCGCCGCTCCGTAGGCGTCAGCGGCCTCGGCGAAACGTTCCGTTGAGCGCAAGGCGTCGCCGAGCGCCGAATGCGCCTCGATTTGATCGGGTTCGGCGGCCACGAGCGCCTGCAGCGTCGCGATGCCCGACTCCGGATCGCCGGCTTCCCGTTGGGTCTCGGCCCTCCGGATTTCCGCGGTGACGAACCACGGCGAGGTCTCGGGGATGCTCGATAGCGCTTCGGTCGCCAGATCGAACCGACCCTGTTGTTCAAGGATCTCACCTGCGAGCAGCCGCGCCTCGACCAGATCGGGCCGAATGTGCGCGGCCAGCCGCGTATGGATCAGCGCCACGCGGATCGACTCCTCGCTGTCGAGCGCATCGGCCAGGGTAATGTAGGCGTCGGCCGCGCCGTCCCGGGCCGCCGTCACCTGATCGAAGACCACCTCCTCGCCGCGCGCGAGCCGTTCCCGCAGATCGTCCAGCAGCGCATCAGGGAAACCGCTGGAAAGCGCTTCGTCGAGCAGCGCCATGGCGTCATCTTCGCGCTCGATCTGCGCAAGGATCTGCGCATGCGCCGCAATGGCGGCGCGGCTGAGGTGGAGCGGCTGGTCCGCCTCTCCGGCCATGATGGTCTGCGCGGAGACAAAATCACCAACCAGCGCCAGCGACAGCGCCTTGTGGTATTGTCCGTAAGCCTTCAGGGCGTCGTTCTGGTCCATTGCGTCGAACACCGCCTGGGCCGCCTCGAAATTGCCCCGACCCGCTTCCACCCAGCCGGAGAGCAGGCCGCGGAGCAACGGGTTGACCGCCTCGCCGCCGGAATCGAGGAGCGCGTCAGCAGCGTCGAAGTCTTCCCGGGCGAACGCGTCTGCCAGCATCACCACATTCGCAACGGGATGACCGGGCGCGGCTTGCTCCAGATCGGCGGACCTCAGGAGCGCCGTCTCGATGTCTCCCACAGCGACATGGGCGATCACGGCGTTCTGCAGGATGGCGGAATTTCCGCGATCCTGCTGCAGAGCCCGTTCGTAGTACTCCGCCGCCACGGCGTAATCGTTCCGCAGATCGGCCTGAATGGCGGCGAGATAGGCCCCGGACAGCCCGCGCGCCACTGCGACCGACGATCCGGCCGCGAGGATCGCTGCGAAGACGGCGCCTGCGAGCAGCAGGGATCGGCTCATCGACACGGGAGGCTTCTCCTGTAGGCGTCAAGGGGGCTGACCCTAAGTCGGCGCGCCTGCCGTTTCAATTGCGCGGATCTTCCGCGACGGATCGCTCGCATCACATGTTCGGGTAGTTCGGCCCGTCTCCGCCCTGGGGCGTCCTCCAGTCGATGTTCTGGCTGGGATCCTTGATGTCGCAGGTCTTGCAGTGAACGCAGTTCTGGAAATTGATCTGGAACCTCGGGTTTGACCCGTCCTCGTCGCGAAGGACCTCGTAAACCCCGGCCGGACAATAGCGCTGCGCCGGTTCGCCATATCGCGGAAGATTGACCTCGATTGGAACTGTCGGATTGCGCAGGGTCAGGTGGCAGGGCTGATCCTCCGCATGGTTGGTGAAGGAGTATGCGACGTTGGTCAGCCGATCGAAGCTCAACACGCCGTCAGGCTTGGGATAGTCGATTGGCGCGCAGCGATCCGCCGGCAGCGTCGCATCGGCGTCGGTCTTGCCGTGGCCGAGCGTGCCCAGGGGCGATCGGTTTCCGGTCACGCTGTTGATCCACATGTCCGCCCCGCCGATGGCGAGCGACGCGGTCAGTCCATAGCGGGACCAGAGCGGCTTGACGTTGCGCACCGGCCTGAGATCGCGCGCGATCGGTCCGGAGCGCACGGCCTCCTCGTAGGCCGCCAACTCGTCGCCAGAGCGCCCGGCCGCGATCGCGGCCGCGGCGGCCTCGGCGGCCGCGATCCCGCTGAGCATCGCGTTGTGGTTCCCCTTGATCCGCGGCACGTTGACCAAGCCCGCCGAACAGCCAAGCAAGGCGCCGCCGGGAAAGGCAAGCTTCGGGATCGACTGCCAGCCGCCCTCCGAGATCGCGCGCGCTCCGTAGGCGACACGCTTTCCGCCCGCCAGAACTTCGGCGATCAGCGGATGGTGCTTGAAGCGCTGGAATTCCATGTAGGGATAGAGATGCGGGTTGCCGTAGTTGAGATGCACGACGAACCCGACATAGACCTGATTTCCCTCCAGATGATAAACGAACGAACCGCCACCGGCGTTGCCTCCCAGCGGCCAACCCATGGTGTGCGTCACCTGTCCGAGCCGGTGGTTCTCCGGCCTGACCTCCCAGATCTCCTTCATGCCAAGCCCGAACTTCTGCGGGTCGCGCCCCGCAGAAAGATCCTCGCGCGCCATGATTTCCTTGGTCAGCGAGCCGCGCACGCCCTCGGCCAGGAGCACGTACTTGCCGCGCAACTCCATTCCCGGCTCGTAGCCGGGACCGGGCGTGCGATCCGGGTTCAGGCCGAACTCGCCGGCCACGACCCCCGAGACAACGCCGTCCTCGCCGTAAACCAGCGCGCTCGCCGCCATGCCCGGGAACACCTCCACCCCGAGCGCCTCCGCCTGCTCGGCCATCCACCGGCAGACATTGGCCATCGAGACGATGTAGTTGCCGTGATTGCTCATCAGCGGCGGCATCGCCCAGTTCGGAATCCGGACCGCCCCGCCTTCTCCAAGCATGTAGAAGCGGTCCTGCGTCACCCTGGTCGTGATCGGAGCGGCCCGCTTGCGCCAGTTGGGTATCAGCGCATCGAGGCCCGTCGGGTCGAGGACGGCTCCCGAGAGGATGTGCGCGCCGACCTCGGAGCCCTTCTCGAGCACCACGACCTGGAGGTCCGGGTCGATCTGCTTGAGGCGAATGGCGGCGGAGAGCCCGGCCGGTCCTGCTCCGACCACGACGACGTCGTAATCCATCGCTTCGCGCTCGACTTCGGACATTCGACGCTCCCCTGGATGACTGCGGTATCCGGCTGGCTGGCCGCGTTCCCTAGCCCAGCGGGGCCGCGCGGGTCAATCGCGTCCCTCCCGCGCAAGCCTGACAGCGCCGCTGCCCGCTTGCAGTGTGGCATTCGGCCTCATATCCTTCCCCAACGACGCCGCCGGTGATGACCAGGCCGAACCTTCGGGCTTCGGCCTGTTTGGTTTTCGGCGGATGACCGGCTGTGCGACGGAGGACGAGCATGGAGAAGATACCGCTCACCGCAAGGGGGTTCGCGAAGCTCGACGCGGAGCTCAAGACCCTGAAGTCCGTGGAACGGCCCGCCGTCATCCGCGCGATCGCTGAGGCGCGCGAGCATGGCGACCTTTCGGAGAACGCCGAGTATCACGCAGCGCGCGAGAAGCAGAGCTTCATCGAGGGTCGGATCAAGGAGCTTGAAGGCATCATCGGCCGCAGCGAGGTGATCGACGTGGGCCGGTTGTCGGGGGCGATCAAGTTCGGCGCGACGGTGCTCATCGTCGACGAGGACACCGACGAGGAGAAAAGCTATCAGATAGTCGGTGAAGCTGAGGCGAGCATCGAGAACGGCCTTCTGAACATGCGCTCGCCGCTGGCGCGCGCACTCATCGGCAAGGAGCCCGGGGACAGCATCGAGGTCAGCACTCCGGGCGGAGTTCGCAGCTACGAGATCGTCACCGTCAACTATCGATGATTGGCCCGCGCAAGGCCCTTGCGGCGCTGTCCGGAAACCAGCGCCGCGCCGCGATCGCAAGCGTGGTCTGGGCGCTGCTGCTGGGAAGCTATGCCGCCGGCTTCTTCGGCGAAAGCGCGGGCGCGCGGGCGGGCAGGGCTCTCTTCGCGGACGCGCTCCTGTTTCTCGTGGGCCTCGTCGTGCCGATTCTCCTCTTCTGGCTCGCGGCGCTTCTGGCCGATGAACTCGACCGCCAGCGCGAGATCGTTCTGGCGCTCGCCGGCACGGTCGCGCCACTGCTGGAGGCCATGGAGGAGACCCGCGCCGCCCTCCGTTCCCAGGCGCCGCTCTCGCCCCAGCAATTGCAGCGGTCTGTGCAGGGTGCATTGCTCGGCAATCAGTTGCCCGACCTGCGGGCCGCGCTCGACAGACTTCTGGCGGGAAACGCGGACCTCCAGCGGGACGTGCGGGGGTTGCTGGAGAAGAGCGCCGAGACGCCGGCGCGCGAGCGGGCGATCCCCGCGGCGCCCTCGGTCGAGATCGAGGCGATGGAGATCGATCCGGGTGCGGCGCCCCATGACGCCCCGACCGAGACAGCCGACGATGACCCCGTCGATCCGGAAGTCGCCTTCGGACTGGGCTGGCCCAGCCTTGTGCGGGCGCTCGATTTTCCCCGCGACGCCGATGACGCAGAGGGATTCCGCGCTCTTCGGAACGCGCTGCGTCGCCCGCAACTCGCCCAGCTCCTGCAGGCCGCCGAGGACGTGCTCAACCTCCTGTCCGAGCACGATGTCTATCTCGATGAGGTCGAGATCGACGCACCGGACCCGGCCGCGTGGCGGCGATTCGGCAAAGGCGCGCGCGGCGCCGAAGTCGCCTCGGTCGGCGGCGTCCGCGACGGCGCGGTGCTGGCGCGCGCGCGCGACCTGATCATCGCCGATCCGATCTTTCGCGACACGGCTCTGTTCTTTCAACGCCGCTTCGAAGCGGTGCTCTCGGAATTCGCCGCCAACGCCAGCGACGCCGACATCGCGGAGATGGCGGACACGCGGTCGGCCCGGGCGTTCATGCTTCTGACGCGACTCAGCGGCAGTTTCGGCTGAGAGATCAATCCTCGCGCCAGGCCTCGGCGACCCAGTCGACCGGTGGCAGATAGTGGCGCAAGTGACGCATCGGCGGCTCGTGCCGATCGGCGTCGAAGAGGCGCAGGACATGGGCGAGGCGCCCACCGGGTTTCTGGCGCTTGCCCCAGCGCCCCGCGATGGCGTCTGGCGGCTGGAGCCCGCCGGGAAAGATCACCACCCGCGCCTCCGGCGGCAGCCTCGGCGGCAGCGCGTAGTTGAGCGGAAACGGCCGCACGCAGTCGATCCGGAAATGCAGAACCCAGTCCCGCGGCCAGAACCCGATCCCTCCGGGCGTCTCGCGCGTCACGAAGCGCTGTTCGAAACGGTATTCGTCGGCGACGCCCTGCGGGTCGGCGCGGAAGCGCGCGAGCAACGGCGCAAGCTTGCCGACCGGAAAGCGGTAGATCGACGTCTGGCCGAGCTTCTCGAATGGCGTGCTCTGGTTGCGCGCGAGGATCACGTCGTCGGGGTCGCCATGGGCGAAAAAGGAGTCCATGCCGCCGGTGATGACCAGATCGAGGTCCAGAAACAGCACCGGGCCGGCGAGATCGCCGAGCCGCTCGCTCCAGAGCCGCGCCTTCGGCCAGATGCCCTTGGTCCCGGTGGGCATCGCCACATCGAGTTCGGGCAGCGGCTCGCAGCGCACCTCGGGCCGCACTCCCGCCGCGCTGTCGGTGAAGCATGTGAAGGTGAAGGGCGGCGTGGTGTTGCGCGCAGCCATGGCGTAGAGGCGGTTTATGTAGGGCGCGCCGTATTTCGTGCCCCAGTTGATGCAGATGAACTGCTTTTTCTTTGTGCGGGCTACCTCCGCGCTCACCAGACGTATCGAACTGGGTTGTCCGCGCCCTTTCTCGACTGGAGGTCCTCGGGCGCCATCCGACAGAGGTACCTGCGATCCGTCTTCCAAACGCCTCGGGTCGCACCATAGGAATTGAGGCCAAGGCCGAGCGTCCTCGAAATCTTCAAAAGTAGTAGGCTCTCGTCAGGGGTTCTCTCGAAGTCCTTCATGCCAGAGTTGCCTCAAAAATCGCTCGCGATCCCCTTGATCTCCCAGTCGCCGAAACGGATCGGCTCGGGGCCATCACGGCCGCCGAGTTCCTTGGGCAAATCGAGCGGCTTGGCGGAGGCGCGACGTTCGGCGGCCTCGGCGAGCGCCCGAGCAGCGGTCGCGGCGCGGGCCTCTTTCGTCGCGGGGTCTGGCGGCATATATCATTTCCCGTGTTCCGGTGCGGGATTATGGCCGGATGCGCGGCGCTGGCAAGGGCGGGACTGGGATGAACTTCTTTCGAACGACGCTGCTTCTTGCGGCGATGACGGCGCTCTTTATGGGCGTGGGCTGGTTGATCGGCGGCTCCGGCGGCGCGCTTCTGGCGCTCGTCATCGCCATCGGGATGAACGCCTTCGCTTGGTGGAACTCCGACCGGTTGGTGCTGCGGATGCACAACACCGAACCTGTGACGCAGGCGAGCGCGCCCGAACTTCACGCCATGGTTTCAGATCTCGCGCGGCGCGCAGAGATCCCGACACCCTCAATCTACATCATGCGCGACGCCCAGCCCAACGCCTTCGCCACGGGACGCAATCCCGAGAACGCCGCGGTCGCGGTCACCACGGGGCTGCTTGAAACGCTGAGCCACGAGGAGGTCGCGGGCGTGATCGCTCACGAGCTGGCCCACATCAAGAACCGCGACACTCTCACGATGACGGTGGCGGCGACCGTCGCCGGCGCGATCTCGATGCTGGCGCAGTTCGGCATGTTCACCGGCGGGGCCCAGGGACGAGAACAGGGCGGGATCGGCGCGGTCGGAGTGATCTTCGCGGTGCTGTTCGCGCCGCTTGCGGCGATGCTCATTCAGATGACCATCAGCCGGACGCGGGAATACTCCGCCGACCGCGACGGCGCGGCGATCAGCGGCCAGCCGCTGGCGCTGGCCAGCGCGCTCGCCAAGATCTCGAGCCGCGCTGGCCGCATCGAAATGACCAGCGCCGAACGCAATCCCGCCTCGGCGTCGCTCTTCATCGTCAATCCACTCAGCGGCCGGCCGATGGACGGCCTCTTCTCCACCCATCCGAGCACTGCGAACCGCATCGCCGCGCTGGAGCGGATCGCGGCGGAGACCGGAGCGCCAACCCGGACCACCTCCATACCCGCCGCCGGCGCGCGGCGGTGAACGCACCGGGCGCGCCGGCCCGGCGCGCGGCGGCGGCGCTGCTCGCGGGTGTCGTGCGCGAGAGCCTCAGCCTCTCGGATCAGACGGCGTCGCCCAAGGGACCGCTGGCGCGGCTGGAGCCGGCGGAACGGGCCCGCGCCCGGGCGCTGGCCACAACGACGCTGCGCCATCTCGGCCGCATCGACGCGACTCTGGCGCAGTTCCTGCGCAAGCGACCGCCACAGGGACCCGAGGACGCGCTGCGCCTTGCCTGCGCGGAGCTGATGGTCGCGGGCGCGCCGGCCCACGCGGCGGTTGACGGCGCGGTGCGACTTGCGCGCGCGGGCGGACGCGGGGGGGAGCGCCACGCAGGTCTTGTGAACGCCGTCGCCCGCCGCCTTTCAACGGAAGGAGTTGCGATCTGGGCCGCGACCCCGGAGACGCCGCCGCCCGACTGGATAGCCGAGCCCATCCGCGAGGCCTGGGCGCCGCGGCGCTCGCCAGGATAGCCGCCGCTCACGCCCTCGACACGCCACCGCTCGATCTGACGCCACGGGATCCGGCGGAGGCGGCGGCGCTTGCGGCGAGGCTCGGCGCCGAACTGCTGCCGACAGGCTCGCTGCGGCTGGTCCGTCCAGGCCAGGTCTCGGCGCTTGCGGGCTTCGTCGAGGGTGCCTGGTGGGTGCAGGACGCCGCAGCAGCGGTTCCGGCCCGACTTCTGGGCGATGTGAGAGGCCTGCGGGTGCTCGACATCTGCGCGGCGCCCGGCGGCAAGACGCTCCAGCTTTCAGCGGCAGGGGCGCATGTGACCGCTCTCGACGCCTCCGAGGCGCGGCTCGGACGGCTCCGCGAGAACCTGACGCGGACAAGTCTCGCCGCAGAGATCGTGGTTGCCGACGCGCGCGACTGGCGACCCGACGCGGCCTTCGACGCGATCCTCTTGGACGCACCATGTTCGGCGACAGGCACCCTGCGGCGCCATCCCGACCTGCCCTGGCTGCGCGATGGCGCCGCGCTCGGCGCGCTCGTAGCACAGCAGGACGCGCTTCTCGCCGCGGCCTGGACGATGCTGAGGTCGGGCGGGCGGCTGGTCTTCTGCACCTGCTCGCTCCTGCCGGCGGAGGGCGAGAAGCGGGTCGAGGCCTTCCTGCAGGCCGTGCCCACGGCGCGGATCGTCGCGCCGGACGCAGCTGCATCCGGCCTAGAGCCGGGCTGGGTGGACGCGCGGGGCGGCCTGCGGTTGCGACCGGACTACTGGCCAGAACGCGGCGGCATGGACGGGTTTTACGCGGCGCTTCTCGAAAAGCCCGCCGGCGCGCGTGACCTTCGGCGCGCGGATCGGTAAAGACCTGATTCGCAACGGCCCGCGGGCGTTTCGGGATCGCGACATCAGTTGAGCCAGTCCGCACAGACGTTTCAGGCGCTACGGGCGCGGTGGGCCCGCCCGGCGCGGGCGCTGCGCAATCGGGTCTGGGCGAGCCGGTCCCGGCTCGGCCCCCGCCCAAGGGTCGCCGAGACCCTTCCCGAACCAGCGATGCTCGGCGACGCCGAACTCGGCCGGGCGCTTGTCGATGGGAACTGGCGGGTGGACGGCGCCCGGATCGCGGTCGGCGCCGGCTCTATCTGGGATGTCTCCCTCGGCGCGGCGGCCGGGTCCGAGCCCGCGCGGCAGGCGTTCCTCTGGCTCGATGACCTCGCAGCACTCGGCGCGCGGCCGGCGCGCGAACTCGCCCAGGGCTGGTGCCAGGACTGGATCCGACGGTACGGCTCGGGCAAGGGGTCGGGCTGGACGCCAGAACTCGCGGGGCGACGCGTCAAGCGTTGGACGGCGCACGCCGCGATGCTCACCCAGGGGCTCGACCGCACGGCCACCGAACGGTTCTGGCGCGCGCTTGCCGGGCATCAGCGCTATCTCTCCCACGCTTGGGAGCACGCGCCGGCCGGCGTGCCGCGACTCCGGGCGCTGACCGGTCTGGTGTGGTCGGGGCTGGTCGTCGAGCATGATGGCCACAAGGCCGCCTGCGCAGCGCTCGGGCGCTTCGCTGACGAGATGATCGACGGCTCGGGCGGCGTGGCGACGCGCGCACCGGAGGATCTGGCCGAGGCGGTGATCCTGCTGATCTGGACCGCGCGGCTGCTCGAGGACGCGGGTGGCAACCCGCCGGCGACGCTGCTCGCAGCAGTGGCGCGCGCGGTGCCGGTGCTGCGCCAACTCCGCCTCGGAGATGGCTCGTTCGCGCGTTTTCACGGCGGCGACGCGGGATCGGCCAATGCGCTCGACCAGGCGCTGGCAGAACTGCGTCTGGGGGTGCAGCCGAAGCCGCGCACGCCGATGGGCTTCGCGCGGCTGACCGGCGGACGGGTGGCGCTGGTGATGGACGCGGCCAGCCCGCCGAACGCCGATGAAGGCCGCCCAGCAGCGAGCACGCTCGCCTTCGAATTGAGCATCGGCCGCGAGCAAGTGATCGTTAACGCAGGTCCCGGCGCGCGCTTCGGCGTCGACTGGGAGGCGCTGTCGCGCCAGACGGCGGCCCACAGCACCGTGGAGGTCGACGGGGTCTCCTCGGCGCGGCTGGTCACCGGCGGCGTGGCCGCACGCACCTTCGGGCCGCGGCTTGTGGAGGGTCCGTCCCTCGTGTCGCTCAAGCAGGCTCACGACGCCACCGGCATGTGGCTGCTCGCCACCCACGATGGCTACGTCGAGAGCCACGGGCTCCTGCACGAACGACGGCTTTTCGTGGACGGGCGCGGAGCGGAGGTGCGGGGCGAGGAAATCCTTTCTGTGACCGATGCGCGCGCGCGCGCGCGCTTCGACCGGGCGGCGCGCGCCGGATCGGTCGCCGTCGCGGCGCGGTTTCATCTCCACCCGGGCGTGACGGCCGAGATCGACCCCGTGCGCCAGATCGCGGTTCTTACCCTCGGCTCGGGCGCAGTATGGGTGTTCCGGGCGGGCGGCGGTTTTCTCGAACTCGAGGACACGGTCTTCTTCGACGCCGACGCGCCCCGACCGCTGACCGCTCGTCAGGTGGTTGTCCGCGCCGAGGTGCTGGAGTATCTGGCCCAGATCACCTGGTCCATCGCCAAGGTCTCAGAACCGCCGGAGCCGTCCGACTCCTCCTGAGTCCGCAAGGAGATCCGCCATGTCCCCCGATCTCGCGCCCGTTCGCCGCGCAATCCTGTCGGTTTCCGACAAGACTGGACTCGTCGATCTCGCCGCGGCGCTGGCCGGGCGCGGTGTCGAACTCATCTCGACTGGCGGCACCGCGGCCACGCTGCGCGAGGCGGGTCTCGCCGTGCGTGAGGTCGTCGAGGTGACCGGGTTTCCCGAGATGCTCGACGGCCGGGTCAAGACCCTCCACCCGAAAGTGCACGGCGGGCTGCTGGCGCTGCGCGACGCGCCGGAGCACGCCGAAGCGCTGGCCGCCCATGACATCGACCAAATCGACCTGGTGGTCGTGAACCTCTATCCGTTCGAGGCGACGGTGGCGCGCGGCGGCGACTACGCGGCCTGCGTTGAGAACATCGATATCGGCGGACCGGCGATGCTGCGTTCCGCGGCGAAGAACCATCGCTTCGTCACGGTGGTTACGGACGTCGCCGACTACCGACCGCTTCTGGCCGAACTCGCGGCCCACGACGGCGCAACCTCGGCGGGTTTCCGGCGGTCGCTGGCGCTGACCGCCTTCGGGCGCACCGCCGCATATGACGCAGCTGTCTCCGCCTGGATGGCCGAAGCGACGGGGGCTACGACCCCGCGTCGCCGCGCGGTGGCGGGCGCGCTCGCTCAGACGCTGCGCTACGGCGAGAACCCGCACCAGGCAGCGGCCTTCTACCGCGACGGGACGCCGCGGCCCGGGATAGCCACGGCGCGCCAGATCCAGGGCAAGGAACTGAGCTACAACAACATCAACGACACCGACGCGGCCTTCGAACTGGTGGCGGAGTTCCCGCCTGAGGAAGGGCCGGCCTGCGCGATCATCAAGCACGCCAATCCCTGCGGCGTAGCCCGCTCGGAAACGCTGACAGGCGCCTATCGCGCCGCCTTCGACTGCGACAGGACCTCGGCCTTCGGTGGCATCGTGGCGCTGAACGGCGTGCTCGACGCAAAGACCGCGGAGGCGATCGTGGAGATCTTCACCGAGGTGGTGATCGCGCCCGACGCGGAACCTGCGGCGATCGAGATCTTCGCGGCGAAGAAGAATCTGCGGCTGCTCCTGACCGGCGGCCTGCCAGACCCGACCGCCCCGGGCCGCATCTGGCGGCAGGTTGCGGGCGGGTTTCTCGTGCAGGATCGCGACGCCGGGCGGATCGCCGCCACGGATCTGAAGGTGGTGACCCGCCGCGGACCGACCCCCGCCGAGATGGCGGACCTCGGCTTCGCGTGGCGGGTGGCCAAGCACGTGAAGTCGAACGCGATCATCTACGCAAGGGACGGCGCCACGGTCGGGATCGGCGCCGGGCAGATGAGTCGCATCGACAGCACGCGGATCGCCGCGCGCAAGGCCGCCGACATGGCCGCAAACCTCAACCTCGCCGAGAGCCCCGCAAGGGGTGCGGTGGTGGCCTCGGACGCCTTCTTTCCCTTCGCCGACGGGCTTCTCGCCGCCGCCGAGGCGGGCGCGACCGCCGTAATCCAGCCCGGCGGCTCGATGCGCGACTCGGAGGTGATCGCGGCCGCCGACGACGCCGGGCTCGCGATGGTCTTCACCGGGATGCGCCACTTCCGGCACTGAGGCCCCACCGGTTCCATGACAGACCCGAGGTCCCGTGCGCGCAGATGATCCGAGCACGCGCGCGAGCCTGATCGTGGCCGCAACCGGCGCGCTCTGGGGACTCTACTGGGTCCCGGTTCGGCGGATGGCGGAGTTCGGGTTGGCTGGGCCCTGGGGCACGCTCGCCATCGTGGCGGCTGCAGCGCTCGCCATCGCCCCGTTCGCCCTGAGCGGAGGGCGGCTGCGAAAGCCCGACCCCTGGACGCTTGGCTTCGTCGCACTCGGCGGGGCGGCCTTCGTGCTCTATTCGGTGGGCTTCGTCTACGGACGGGTCGCGATCATCATCCTGCTGTTCTTTCTCACGCCGGTCTGGAGCGTCTTGATCGGACGAGTCGTCCTCGGATGGCCGACGCCGCGCTTGCGCCTTGCCGCAATCGGGGTCGGCCTAGCGGGCCTCGCGGTGATGCTCGGCGCAGACGGCGCGGCGCCTGTCCCCCGCGGGACAGGCGAGTGGCTGGCGCTCCTTTCCGGGCTGCTCTGGTCGATCGCCACCACCGGCGTGCGGGTGCGCCCGACGCTCGACGCGCGCGCCTACGCTTTCGTCTTCGCGCTCGGGGCCTGCGCCGGGGCGCTCGCGCTCGCGCTCGTCCTGCCGCCGCCCGGGGCGGAGGTCCCGCTGCAAGTCGGGCCGGCGACGTTCTGGGCGTTGGCGACGGGATGCCTCTGGTGGGGCGTCTCGATCGCGGCGCTGATTTGGGCTGCGGCGCGTCTCGAGCCCGCCCGGGTCGGGCTTCTCCTGATGAGCGAAGTCCTGGTGGGCGCAGTTTCGGCCGCAATCATCGCCGGCGAGCGGCTCGGCGCGCTCGAGATCCTGGGCGGGGGTCTGGTGCTTCTCGCCGGAGCTCTGGAGATCTGGCCGGCGCGGGCGCGCGTAGGCACCGGCAAACGCGCTTGACGTGCAGAGCACCGCCAATCCGCCGCTCCGCGCGTCGCGGTCAACGCCGCGCGACCCCGCTTGTCCGCAAAGGCGACCTCGACTAGACAGCGCCGACCGCGACGGAGCCACGGAATGCGCGCCCGGACCCTGATGCTTCTCATCGCGCTTTCGGCGATCGCGCTCGACCGGATCGTCAAGATCTGGGTCGTGGAGCGGCTCGACTTGCGCCGACAAGGGTTCATCGAAGTCTTCGATCCCTGGTTCAACCTGTCGATGGCCTGGAACCGCGGGGTGAACTTCGGGCTTTTCGACATGGGCGAGCGCGGGCGCTGGGTGCTGATCGCGGTGGCGCTCGCCATCGTTGCGGCGCTGCTCTTCTGGGCGCGGCGCTACGATCGCGGCCCGGCGCAACCGATCGGCGTGGGCCTCGTCGTCGGGGGCGCGCTCGGCAACGTCTGGGACCGGCTCCAATACGGGGCGGTGGCGGATTTCATCAACATGAGCTGCTGCGGCTTCCGCAACCCATTCGCGTTCAACATCGCGGACGCGGCGATCTTTCTCGGGGCGGCGGTGCTGATCCTGTTCGTGGGCGAACCCGGGGACCAACGCGGCAGGGCGCGCAAGAGGACGTGACGCGCCGCCCCGGTTGCGCTAGACACGCTTCGGAACGCAAGAGGTGGCGCATGCGCACTTTTCGGGCATCGGGCGCGGCTGCGCTCGCGACGGCGGCGGCGGTGGCGATTTCGGGCTGCGCCGAAGGCGGGCTCGGCGCGAGCCTGCGCCAGGCCGGCGTGTCCTCGACGCCCGACGAATTCATGGTGCTGCCGACCAAGCCGCTAGAGATCCCCGACAACCTGCTCGCCCAGCCGCTGCCGGCGCCCACCACCGGGTCGAGCAACCGGGTGGACTACAACCCGCGGGTCGAGGCGGTCGCGAGCCTGACCGGCGGATCCGGCGCGCTGCCGACCGCCAGCGGCGCGGCGCTGGTCGCGCGGGTGCCGCCGGGCTCACCGGAAATCCGCGCGACGCTCGTGGTCGAGGACGCCCAGTACCGCAGCCAGAACCGCGGCCGGCTTCTTGAGCGCTGGTTCAGCCGGGACCAGGACGCGCTGATCTACAGGGGCATGAGCCTCAACCAAGCCTTCGAGTTCGAACGCTTGCGTGGCCAGGGCGTCGAGGTTCCACCATCGCCGCCGAACTACGCGGCGCCTTCCTGAGGCCGATCACGGTCGCGGCGCCCCCGGTTGAACTGTTCGCCGTGCGGCTTAGGCTATCTGCGACTAAGCCGGAGGTTTTCGATGCGCCTGACGCCCCTCGTTTTCGCCCTCACCCTCGCGCCGCCGGCCATGGCCGAGGTCGGCCAGGACATCCACAGCTTTACCCTCGACAATGGCATGCACGGTGTGGTGATCGAGGACCGTCGCGCTCCGGTCGTGACCAACATGGTCTGGTACCGGGTCGGCTCGGCCGACGAGCCGCCAGGCCAGTCCGGCGTCGCGCATTTCCTCGAACACCTGATGTTCAAGGCGACCGACGAGCTTTCTGACGGCGAGTTCTCGCGGGTCGTCTCGGCGAACGGCGGCGACGACAACGCCTTCACCTCCACAGACTACACCGCCTATTTCCAGCGCATCGCCGCGGACCGGCTTGAGATCGTCATGGCGATGGAAGCCGACCGGATGACCGACCTCGACCCCACGCCCGAGGGCGTGCTCTCCGAGCGCGACGTGGTCCTCGAGGAGCGACGCCAGGTGGTCGAGAACGATCCCGGCGGCCCGTTCAACGAGCAACTGCGCGCGACGATGTATCTCAATCATCCCTACGCCCAGCCGGTGATCGGATGGCACCACGAGATCGAGACCTTCGACTACGACAAGGCGCTGGCGTTCTACCGGGCCCACTACGCCCCCAACAACGCCATACTGGTGGTCGCCGGCGACGTGGACGCGGCCGAGGTCGAGGCGCTTGCGCGCAAGCACTTCGGTCAGATCCCCGCCTCGGATGCGATTGAGCCGCGGGTCCGGCCGCAGGAGCCGCCGCAGATCTCGGCGCGCCGGGTCGAGTACCGTGACGAGCGCGTGCGCGAGCCATACGTGCTGCGCCAGTACCTCGCGCCCGCGCGCCGCTCGGGCGACCAGGAACAGGCGGCGGCCCTCTACGTGCTGGCCGAACTCCTGGGCGGGTCGGGCATCACCTCGACGCTGGCCCAGGCTCTGGAGATCGCCGATCCGATCGCCATCGACACCGGCGCGTTCTATTCCGACGTGAGCCTCGATCCGCGCGGATTCGGCGTCTATGTCGTGCCGAGGCCGGATGTGAGCCTCGCCCAAGCCGAGGCGCGGCTGGACGCGCTCCTGGCGGAGTTCGCAGAGACCGGCCCGGACCTGGCGGCGCTCGAGCGGATCAAGCGCCAGATCGCCGCCGCGCAGATCTATGAACTCGACAGCCAGAACCGCCGCGCGCGCACGGTGGGCGCGGCGCTCTCGAGTGGCCTGACGCTCGAAGACGTGGCCGAGTGGCCCGACCTTCTCAAGGCTGTCTCCGCAGACGATGTCCAGACAGCGGCTGCCGAGCTTTTCCGGCCGGAGTTGTCGACCACCGGCTGGCTGATGCAGGCCGGGGCCGGCGCCGACGGAGCGCTGGTGCAATGAGCCGGTTGGTTCCCCGCGCCGCGCTGCACCACCTTGGCGCCGTCGCGCTGACGCTCGCGGCCGCGCTGGCCCTGGTCGCGCCGGCCCGCGCCGAGATCGACATCGAGGTCGTCACCTCGCCCGGCGGCATCACCGCCTGGCTCTACGAGGAGCGCTCGATCCCGATGCTCAGCATCGAGGCCAGCTTTCGGGGCGGAGCGGTGCTCGATCCCGAAGGTCAGGAGGGCGCGGCCTATCTGATGGCCTCGCTTCTCGAGGAGGGCGCGGGCGATCTCGACGCCACCGCCTTCGCCGTGGCCCGCGATGATCTCGCGGCGCAATTCTCCTTTTCGGCCCGCCAGGACGAGGTATCGGTCGCGGCGCAGATGCTCAGCGAGAGCCGCGATGAAGCAGTCGATCTCCTGCGCCGCGCCATCGCCGAGCCCCGGTTCGACGAAGCTGCCTTCGAGCGGGTGCAGGGACAGATCCTGTCGTCGCTGCGCGGCGACCAGACCGATCCCGACGACATCGTCGGCAAGGCTTATTATGCCCAGGCATTCCCGGGCCACCCCTATGCGCGCCCCCACGAAGGCACACTGGAGTCGGTCGCCGCCCTCGATCTCGACGCGATCCGCGCGATCCACGCGGCGACCATGGTCCGCGACCGGCTGATGGTCGCGGTCGTCGGCGACATCGACGCCGAGGAACTCGGGCCGCTGCTCGACCGTCTGTTCGGCGACCTCCCGCAGAACGGCGGTTCGCTGCCTTCGGTCGCCGAAGCGCAGGCCCCGGGCACCCTGCAGGTCATCGACCTCGCCATCCCGCAGTCGGTGGTGATGTTCGGGCATGGCGGCATCCCCCGAGACGATCCCGACTTCATCCCGGCGTTCGTGATGGACCATATCCTCGGCGGCGGCGGCTTCGGGTCGCGACTGACCGAAGAGGTCCGCGAGAAGCGCGGCCTGACCTACGGCGTCTACACCTACCTCGCGCCGAGCGACTACGGCTGGCTTTATCTCGGCCGATTCTCCTCCGCCAACGAGCGGGTCGCGGAGGCGATCGAGATCGTGCGGGACGAATGGGCGCGGATGGCCAAAGAAGGCGTGACCGAGGCCGAACTCGAGGACGCCAAGCGCTATCTGACCGGCGCCTATCCTCTGCGCTTCGACGGCAACGGCCGCATCGCCGGGCAACTTCTTGGACTGCAGACCGCCGGCCTCGGTCCGGAATACGTCAACGAGCGCAACGAGCTGATCGAGGCGGTGACGCTCGAGGACATCCGCAGGGTCGCAGCGCGAATCCTGCGACCCGAGGAGCTGACCTGGATCGTCGTCGGTCGCCCGGAGGGGCTCGAAGCCACCAATTAACCATAGCGAGCGCGCTACACGCCTGCTAAGTGTTGGGGTATGAACGCCCAATACCCCAACATGCGGGCAGATGCGCCCCGTATTCGACAGCTCGACGCCGCCGCGGCCAACCGTATCGCGGCGGGCGAGGTGGTCGAGCGGCCCGCGTCCGCTGTGAAGGAACTGGTCGAGAACGCGCTCGACGCGGGCGCCAAGAGGATCAACGTGGCCTTCGCGGAGGGCGGCAAGCGGCTGATCCGCGTCGCCGACGACGGCTGCGGCATCGCCGCCGAGGATCTCGCGCTGGCGTTGTCACGGCACGCCACTTCCAAGCTCGATGGCGATGATCTCGTTAACATCCGCTCCTTCGGCTTCCGCGGCGAGGCGTTGCCGTCGCTTGGCGCGGTCGGGCGGCTGACGGTCACCTCGCGCGCCGCAGGCGCCAGCGAGGCGGCGCGGATCTCCGTGCGTGGCGGCGCGGCCGGGCCGCCGGGTCCTGCCGCGCTCGCTCGCGGCACGGTGGTCGAGCTCGAAGGCCTGTTCTCGGCGACGCCGGCGCGGCTCAAGTTTCTGCGCAGCGACCGGGCGGAGGCGCAGGCGATCGCCGACGCGCTGCGGCGGCTGGCGATGGCGGCGCCGGAGGTGGCCTTCACGCTCGAGGACATCACCGATCCCGCCACGGCGCGCCGGGTCCTCGACTTCGAAGCCGAGCCGGGCGATTTCTTCTCCGGGCTCGGCGGCCGGTTGCGCGCGGCGCTCGGGCCGGCCTTCGTGGAGAACGCGCTCGCCATCGCCGCGGGGCGCGACGGGGTGCGGCTGGAGGGATACGCGGCGCTTCCGACCTACAGCCGCGGCGCCGCTGTCGCCCAGTATTTCTTCGTCAACGCCCGCCCGGTGCGCGACAGGCTCCTCCTTGGCGCATTGCGCGCGGCCTACGCCGACGTGCTGCCGAGGGACCGCTACCCGGTGGCGGCGCTCTTCCTGCGCTGCCCCCCGCATCTCGTCGACGTCAACGTGCACCCGACCAAGGCCGAAGTGCGGTTCCGCGAGCCCGGGACAGTCCGCGGCCTGGTGGTCAGCGGGCTCAAGGCGGCGCTGGCCGAGGCGGGGCATCGCGGCTCGACCACCACAGGCGCGGGCATGCTCGGCGCGTTTCGCGCAAGCCCGGGCGTCGCGCCTGCGCCATTCCGCGCCGCTGCGCCGGCGCCGGCGTTCTTCGGAGCCTCCGCCGCATCGGCGCGGGTCGAGGTGGATGCATGGCCGTCGCCGGAGATTGCATCGGCAGCGACAGACGAGGCCGCCGAACTGCCGCTTGGGGTCGCGCGGGCGCAGCTCCACGAGACCTACGTTATCGCACAGACCACCGACGGGATCGTCATCGTCGACCAGCACGCCGCGCACGAGCGGCTGGTCTACGAGCGGCTGAAAGCCAAGCGGCGATCCGGCGGGCGCACCCCGAGCCAGATCCTGCTGATCCCGGAAGTGGTGACGCTCGACGCCGCCGCCTGCGCGCGCCTGACAGAGGCGGCCGAGGATCTCGCGGTTCTCGGCCTCGTCTTCGAACCCTTCGGCGGCGACGCGCTCTGCCTGCGCGAGATCCCGGCGATCCTAGGCGAGGTGAACGGTGCGCGGCTGCTGTCGGACGTCGCCGACGCCCTGGCCGAGGACGCGGATGGAGGGCTCGAATCCCGCATCGACGCGGTGGTCAGTCGCATGTCCTGCCACGGATCGGTGCGGGCGGGCCGGCGGCTGAGCGGACCAGAGATGAACGCGCTCCTGCGCGAGATGGAGGCGACCCCGCTCTCGGGCCAGTGCAACCACGGACGGCCGACCTTCGTCGAGCTGAAGCTCGCCGACATCGAGAGGCTCTTCGGGCGGCGATGATCGCAATCGGCGGCGTGACGCTTGCGCTCGGCGACCCGCGGCTCTGGGCGGCGGTCGCAGGCTTGGCTCTGCTTGCGCTGTTCTGGCGCGCAGTGGCCCGGACCGGACGGCTGGCCGAGCCGCTGGCGCGACACCTCGCGGATCTCGACGGCGCGGTGCGGGCCCTCAACGACGGCCAGCACCAGCTTCACGGCGGGCTCACCCACGTCGCCGAAGCCCAGGCGGCGGCGCAGGCGCGCATGGTGGAGTCCATGGAGAACCGGCTCGCCGAGGTGGCGCGCGGCATGGGCGAAAGCCTCGGGGTGAGCGCCACCCGCACCGCCCGCTCGCTCGGCGACCTGCACCAGCGTCTCGAGGCGATCGACCGGGCGCAAAGCAACATCGAAAAGCTGTCGGGCGACGTGCTCGGCCTCCAGGACATCCTGTCCAACAAGCAGACCCGCGGCGCCTTCGGCGAGATCCAGCTGCGCGAGATCGTCACCCGGGCGATGCCGCCCGACGCGGCGACCTTCCAGGCGACGCTCTCGACCGGCGTGCGCGCCGACTGCCTCATCGACCTGCCGCACCCCCCGGGCCCGATCGTGATCGACGCGAAGTTCCCGCTCGAACCCTACGAGGCGCTGCTTGCGGCCGGGAACGACACCGAACGCGCCGCCGCGCGCCGGGCGATGCGCGCCGCAATCCGCGCCCACATGCGCGCAATTTCGGAGAAGTACGTCATCGAGGGCGAGACTGCGGACGGCGCGTTGATGTTCCTGCCCTCCGAGGCGGTCTATGCCGAGCTGCATGGCGGCTTTCCGGATCTCGTCCGCGAGGGCTTCGAGCTGCGCGTCTGGGTGGTGTCGCCCTCAACCTGCATGGCGACCCTCCATACGCTGCGCGCCGTGCTGCGCGACGTCCGGATCCGGGCCGAGGCCCAGGCGATCCGCCGCGAACTCGGGCTCCTGCACCGCGACGTCGAACGTCTCGCCGACCGGGTCGGCAACCTCGACCGGCACTTCTCCCAGGCGCAGAAGGACCTCGGAGAGATCCGTGTCTCCGCCGAGCGCGCCCGCGTTCGCGCCAGAAGGCTCGAAGCGGTGGACTTCAGCGATCCCGATCCGGCGGAGGCGCCGGGCGTCGTCGGGAACGTCGCGCGACTCGGCGACCGGAACTGAACCCGGAACTGTGACCCACCGGTCACGTTGCGTTGCAACATTCCCGGCGCTGGTCGGGACGGGATGACCGGTCTATGTGATCGTGAGAATGTTAGCCTGACCGCTCCGGAGACCAGCCATGGCGCAGATCGCGCTCGAGGATCACCCCGACCGCTACCGCCTGAGCAACGAGCTTCACGCCCGGCCCTTCCCCGAGCTCAGCGCGCCCTGCCGCGCCATCCACTTTGCGATCAAGCAGGTGGAGAACGCCGCCGAGCGCGACCGCGCCGCGGATTTCGACCATCTGATCGCCCTTCTCGATCGCTACGGCGCTCCTCATCCTGCCCCAGGAGCGAACCACTACTCGGGCCCGCTCGGGCGTGGCTTCCTGAAATGGGAGATGCACACCGAGTTCGTCACCTACACGCTCTTCGCCGACGGCGTCGCAGAGACGCCGTTTTCGGCGGAGATGTTCAAGCTGTTTCCGCAGGAGTGGCTCGCCCGGGCGCCGGGACGCGCGGTGAGCGCCTGTCTCGTTCGCGTCGAGGCGGTTGCGCCGGAGGACGCCGAGGCGCGAATCGACCAGGACTTCCAGACCTGGTTCGTGCCCGAGAGCCTTGCGGTCAGCCGGGTGCTCGACGGGTCCGCGGTGATCGGCACCGACTTCCGCATCGACGAGAACGGCAACACCCGGATCGCGGTGCTCTGCGCGCCTGAGGTGAATCGGCGCCGGCTCGGGCGAATCGTGCAGCGTCTCCTGGAGATCGAGACCTACAAGGACGTGTCGATGCTGGCGCTGCCGGTGGCGCGGGCCGTTTCGGCGGACACCAGCCGGCTCGATCGCGAGCTTTCCGACATCGTCGCCTCCATGGCCGCCGAGAGCGGGCACGAGGCCGAGACACTCGACCAGCTCCTGCGCATCTCCGCGGAGATCGAGCATCTCGCCTCGAGCAGCGCCTTCCGCTTCGGCGCGGCGGAAGCCTATGAGGCCATCGTCAACCAGCGCATCGCGGTGCTGCGCGAGGAGCGGCTCGGCGGCCGTCAGTTGCTTGCGGAGTTCATGATGCGCCGCTTCGACCCGGCGATGCGCACCTGCCGCTCGTCCAAGTTACGGCTCGACGAGCTCTCGATCCGCGCGGCGCGTGCGGCGAACCTGCTGCGCACCCGCGTCGATGTGGCCAACCAGGAACAGAACACGCTTGTCCTGCGCCAGATGGACCGACGCGCGGCGCTGCAGCTGCGGCTCCAGGAGACCGTCGAAGGACTGTCGGTGGTCGCGATCAGCTACTATGCGGTCAATCTCGCCGCCAACGTGCTCGAACCGATCGCGGGACCGTTCGGGATCGGCAAGCCGTTCCTGATGGCGCTCCTGACCGTGCCGGTGGTGCTGCTGGTCTGGTTCATGGTGCGCCGAATCCGCTCCCGGATCGCGCGCCGCGAGGCCCGGGGCGAGGAGCGCTGAGCCGCGGTCAGCTTCGCCGGGCCGGACGGAACTTGTCGCAGCCGGGATCGATCTGGGTGTTGGGATCCATCGGCGAGCGGGTTCGAAACGCCGCGCGCCCGATCAGGTGAGCGCCCACCGGTGCGGTGGCGATCATGAACAGGAACACGAAGAGCGCCTCGGCCAGTTCGAGCCAGGTCTCCGCGCCGATCATCACCGCCACCCCGATCAGCGCCAGCCCCAGCGTGCCCGCCTTGGTGGCCGCATGCATCCGCGCATAGACGTCGCGGAGCCGGATGATGCCGATCCCGGCGACCAGGCAGAAGAACCCCCCCAGCGTCATCAGGATCGCATAGGCCCAGTCAATCATCCGAATCCCCCCGGGTCCGGTCGATGTAGTGCGCAAAGGCGACCGTGGCGAGGAAGGCGATCAGCGCCAGCGCGATGGCGGCGTACATGTAGGCGTCGACACCGCTGACCTCGCTGAAGACCACGAGGAACACCACCATCAGCATCGAGACGAGATCGAGCGCCACCACCCGGTCGGCGAGCGTGGGGCCAACCAGCAGGCGATAGGTCGCCGCGAGCAGCGCCAGCACGACGCAGAGCGTCGTCAGGCTCAGCGCCCAGCTCGTCAGCCCGCTTCCGTTGATCTCGATGATCATGCGCGCGTCGCCCGCAGAACCCGGGTCTCGATCCCGTCGCGCACAGCTTCCCGCGTGGCGTCGCCGCTGTCGCCGGCGAAGAGATCGTGCACCAGCAGGGTCGAACGGTCATCGCTGACGTCCACGCTCAGCGTGCCGGGCGTCAGCGAGATGAAATTGGCCACCATCGTGATCTCGAGGCCCGAACTCGCATTGAGCGGCACCGTCACCAGCCGCGGCCGGGTGCGGTCGGTCGGCGAAAGCACTGCGATCGCGACCTGTACGCTCGAGGCGACCAGATCCCACAGGAACACCACGAACAGCCAGACCGCGTGAAAGGGTCGCAACAGCGCGCTCATCGTTCGGTTCCCAGCACGGTGTTGATGTAGGGCGCCGGATCGAGGATCTGCGCCGCTGCGGTCTCGGCCAGCCCGATGAAGTCGCCGGCGTATACGCCGACCAGCACCAGGACCGCGGTCAGGACCACGAGCGGTATCACCATCGCTGCCGGCGCATGGGTGGTGATCGCGTAGTCCCCGTCGGGATGCGCATCCCAGAACACCGCCGCCCAAAGCCGCGCCATGGCGAAGAGCGTCAGAAACCCCGTGGCCAGCACCGCGAAGGTCAGCAGGAGATGGCCCGCGTCGAGCGTGGCCTGCACGAGCAGCAGCTTCGCCCAGAACCCTGCGAAGGGCGGCACGCCCGCGAGCGACAAGGCCGAGAGCAGGAACAGCGCCGAGAACCAGGGACGCGCCCGCCAGAGCCCGCCCGACTGGCCAAAGCGCTCGGAACCGGTCATTCGCGCCGCCGCGCCGGCGCCGAAGAAGAGACAGACCTTCACCACCACATCCTGAAACAGATAGAAGAGCGCCGCAACGATCGCGAGCGCAGTGTTGAGCGCGAGCCCCAGCACGATCAGCCCCACGGAGGAAATGATCGAGAAGTTGAGCACCCGCCGCGTGCTCGACATCGCCAGCGCCCCGAGCGCGCCGGTGAACATCGTCAGCACCGCCGCCCAGAGCAGCACCGTCTGGATCGGCGTGCCGTCGATGTCGTAGATCAGCGTGAACACCCGCAGGAGCGCGTAGATCCCCACCTTGGTCAGGAGCGCAGCGAATACCGCCGAGATCGCGAAGTTCGGGGTGTGATACGAGGCCGGCAGCCAGAAGAACGCCGGAAAGAGCGCGGCCTTGGAGCCGAAGGCGAAGACGAGGAAGGCCGCCGACGCGATGATCGCGGTCTCGCCCTCGCGCCCGGCGACCCGGAAGTGCAGGTCGGCCATGTTGAGGCCGCCGGTGGCCCCGTAGAGCAGGCCGACGCCCGACAGAAAGGCCACCGTCGCGATCAGGTTGAGCCCCACGTACTTGATCGCGCCGTCGATCTGGTCGCGGTCGCCGCCGATGACCAGAAGCCCGAACGACGAGATCAGCATGACCTCGAACCAGACGTACATGTTGAAGAGATCGCCGGTCAGGAACGCGCCGCAGATGCCCGCAAGCATCCCGTGCATCAGCGGATGGAAGCCGTAGTGCTCCTCCCGCCGACGCACCTCGGCCAGCGCAAAGACAATCGTCGCGACCGCCACGATCGCGACCAAGAGGACCATGATCGCCGACAGCCAGTCGGCGACGAAGGTGATGCCGTAGGGCGCCGGCCAGCCCCCTGCCTGGGCCGCCACAACGCCGTTCCGGGAAACCTCGACGATCACCGCCACCGCTGCGGCGAGCAGCGCCAGCGCGCCGATCAGCGAGATGCCACGCTGCATCTCGGTCGACCGGTGCGCAAGCAGCGCAAGGACCGCCGTGAAGAACGGGATGACGACGGGCCAGAAAAGCAGCACTAGCCGCGCCCCTCGCTAACCGGCTCGGCCTCGCGCATCTTGTCCATCTCGATGGTCCGAAGCATGTAGTAGGACCGGTACGAGAGCGACAGCGCGAAGACCAGCAGCCCGAAGCCGATCACTATCGCAGTCAGTATCAGCGCCTGCGGCAGGGCGTTGGAGGCGTCCTGGACGTATTTCTCCCCTTCGGGCACCAGCGGCGGATCGGCGTACTTGAGCCGCCCCGCCCCGAAGATCAGAAGGTTCGCTGCGTTCGAGATCATCGTCAGCCCGAAAAGGTAGGGCAGCGTCTTGCCGCTCATCATCAGGTAGGCCCCGGCGGCGACCAGCGCCCCTGCGAGCACGGCGAGGACGATCTCCATGCTCAGTCCTCGCCCCGGTCGGCGTCGGTCGCCACGACCTCTTCGAGATTGAAGAGGATGCCGCAGACCGTGCCGAGCACCACCAGATAGACGCCCGCGTCGAAGAGCATGATCGAGCCCGCCGGAAGACCGCTCTTGGAGCCGTCCTCGGCGATGGTCAGGAACGGCCAGACGCCCTTGAGGAAATAGCCGTACTGCAAACCGCCCCAGACGCCCGCGACCAGCGCGCAGCCGAGCCCGAAGGCCGCTATCGACGTCGGGTTGAAGCGCAGGGCCCGCCGGGCGGCCGCGAGCCCTTCGGCCTTTTCGAGAAGCGCGAAGGCGGTCGCGGCCAGAAGCCCACCGATGAAGCCGCCGCCGGGCTCGTTGTGCCCACGGTAGAACACGAAGATCGACAGGATCAGGATCAACGGCATCAGAAACCGCGTGGCCGTGCTCAGGATCAGCGAGTTCATTGTCTTGGCGCCCTTCTGCGTCCGGCCCGGAGCGCGGCGATCGCGGCCACGCCGGCGATCACCACGACCGCGATCTCGCCCATCGTGTCGAAGCCGCGGAAGTCGACGAGGATCACGTTGACGATGTTGCGCCCGTAGGCCTCCGGCGCGCTCGTCTCCTCGAAGTACGCAGTGAGTTCGCGATCAAGTCCGCCACCGAGCACGGACAGCAGCGAGAGCGTCACCCCGACGCCGAGCACGACCGCGACCACGGCGTTGAACGCCCGGAACGGGATCGCCCCGGTCGGCGGCAGCCGGACCATGGCGATAGCGAGGAAGATCACCACCAGGATCTCGACGAAGAGCTGGGTCATCGCCACGTCGATCGCGCCGTAGAGCACGAAGACGATGGCGATGCCCGCGCCAATGCCGCCGAGCGCAGTGATCGCGGTCAGCCGCGACTCGGTGCGCAGCACCACCACGATCGAGGCGACAATGATTGCGAAGATCGCCCAGTCGATCAGATCGAGGTCCACCGCCAGCGTCGGCCAGGATCCCCGCCCGACGAGGATCGCACCCCAGATCAGCGCCGCCAGCACGATGAAGGTGTTGCGCAGATAGCTCGTCATCAGCCCGTTCTGGATCGCGTCCGTCACCCCGTGGGCGACCGCCGCGGCCCCCGCAAGAAAGCCGTCGTACCAACCCTCGGTGCGCGGGACATAGGGCTCAAGCCCGGCCAGCGCGTCCCGGATCGGGTCGAGCAGCAGATAGAGCACGAAGCCGATTGCAAAGGTGACGAGGCTCAGGATCAGCGCGGTGTTGACCCCGTGCCAGAGCGCCAGATGGATCGGCAGCTCCTCGACGCCGCTCACTGCAGTCACCATCGGGCCGACCAGCGCGTGCTCGATCCAGTGCGGAAAGAGGCCTATGTAGAGGCCGAGCCCCGCGAGTATCACCGGCCCGATCCACAGCCCCCAGTTTGGGTCGGCTGGCATGTCGCGCGGGCTTCGCCGCCGCCCGTAGAACGGCCGCAGCGCCACCATGCCGGCGCAGGCCACCATCAGGGCGTTGGCCGCCACCGCCACGCCAGCGATGACCTCAGGGGCGATCGGCGAATACTCGACGGACTTGTAGATGATCTCCTTGCCGATGAAGCCGAAGAACGGCGGGAAGCCGGCCATCGAGGCGGCGGCGAGCGCGATCACCGTGGCGGTCAGCGGCATCGCGCCGGCGAGACCGGAGACGTCCGGATAGTTGCGCGACCCCGCCCCCTTCTCGATCATGCCGACCGAAAGGAAGAGCGCCGCCTTGTAGAACGCGTGCACGAGCAGGAAGGTCATCGCCGCGGTCGTCGCCATCGGGGTCGAGGCGCCGAGCAGCATCGTCATGATGCTCAGTCCCATGATCGTCGTGTAGGCCAGCATCAGCTTCAGGTCGGTCTGGCGCATCGCCCAGACCGAGGCGAGGATCATGGTGAAGGCCCCGATCGGGGTGAGCGTCCAGATCCAGAGTTCGGTGCCGCCGAGCGACGGCGACATCCGGCCCATCAGGTAGACGCCCGCCTTCACCATCGTGGCCGAATGCAAATAGGCGCTGACCGGCGTCGGCGCAGCCATCGCGCCGGGCAACCAGAAGTGGAACGGCCACTGCGCGGACTTGGTGAAGCAGCCGAGGATCACCAGAACGAAGATCAGCACGTATTGCGGGCTGACTCGGAAGAAGTCGCCCATGGCGTTCATCTCCGAGAGCCGGAACGTGCCGGCCATCGACCCCATGATCAGGAGACCCGCCAGCAGCGCCAGCCCGCCGAAGCCGGTGACGAGCAGCGCCTGCAGCGCCGCCGCCCGAGCCGACTTGCGCTCATGGTCGAACCCGACCAGCAGCCAGGAGGTGATCGTGGTCCCCTCCCAGAAGACGAAGAGCGTGATCGCGTCGTCGGCGCAGACCAGCCCCAGCATCGAGATCGCGAAGGCCACCAGAGTGATCAGCAGCGACAGCAGCCGCCGATCGGTGCGGAAATACGTGGCCGCATAGAGAAAGCACATCGCGCCGATCCCGCAGATCAGCAGCGCGAAGGCGAGCGAGAGCCCGTCGAGGCGGAACGCGAACTCCACACCCAGCGACGGCGCCCAGGGGACCACGAACTCGGGGTAGGCGCCCTGCGACACCGGCCCGACGAAGCGAAAGAACCACGCCGTCGCCGCCGCCGCGATCAGTGCGGGAATGAACCGCCATGCGCCCGCGTTGGGAAGGATCGTCGGCTGGCGGGCGGGTTCGGCCAAATCGCGCTCTCTCAGGTTTCTGGCCCGGATCGGTGCCCGGAAGCGGTCTGCTCGCTGACGCCGGACATCCGATCGCGGTCGGTCGCCCACGGTGCGCACGCCGCGCCGGCGCGCAATTCAGCGCCCCTTTGTCACGGAAGCACCGGGGTGAATCAAGCCTTTGTTAACCCTTTCGCGACAGTCGCTGCCTCTTGCGCGGCGAATCGCTCCGGTCCATCTAGAGGACATGGACCAGCGGGTTTTCGACGCGGAGCGGGTGGCCCGGGCGCTCGCCGCGCCGCCGGGGCGGTCCTCCGACTACGATCTCAATCCGAAGGCCCGCCCGGTCCGGAACCGGCCGCTGCGAGCCGCGGCGGTGCTCGCGCCGCTCGTCGAGCGCGGTGGCGGTCTCGCCGTGGTCCTGACCCGCCGCGCCGCCCGGCTCAAGCATCATCCCGGCCAGATCGCCTTCCCTGGCGGCAAGCGCGACCCGCGCGACATCGACCTGCGCGAGACGGCGCTGCGCGAGGCCCGCGAGGAGATCGGGCTCGATCCGGCCCGCGTCGAGATCCTCGGAACCTTCGACGGCCACGAGACGGTGACCGACTTCGACGTGACGCCCTTCGTCGGGCTGGTGCGCGGCGATTTCGCGCCGCGCATCGACCGGAGCGAGGTCGAGGAGGTGTTCGAGGTGCCGCTCGAATTCCTGCTCGACCCCGCCAACCTCCAGGTGCACGAGCGCGACTGGGCGGGCCACCGCCGGCGCTACTTCGCGATTCCCTACGGCCCCTATTACATCTGGGGGGCGACCGCGCGCATGCTGAAGACGCTTGCGGACCGGACGCGCGCGGTCTGATGCGCATAGACGCACCCTGGCTGACCCGTCCGGAAACCCGCGCCGTCTGCGCGGCGCTCACCGATGCGGGCTGCGCGGCCTATCTCGTCGGGGGTTGCGTGCGCAACGCGCTCATGGGTCTGCCCGCGACCGACATCGACGTCGCCACGGACGCGCAGCCGGCGCGGGTGATGGAAATTGCCACGGCCGCGGGCCTGCACGCAGTCCCGACCGGCTTCGAGCACGGCACCGTCACGCTTGTCGCGAACGGAACGCCCTTCGAGGTCACGACCTTCCGCCGGGACCTCGCCACCGACGGGCGGCGCGCGACCGTGGCCTTCTCGGCGAACCTGCGCGAGGATGCAGAGCGGCGCGACTTCACGATGAACGCCCTCTACGCCACTCCGGACGGCGACGTGGTGGACCCGCTTGGCGGGCTCGCCGACCTGCGCGCGCGGCGGGTGCGCTTCGTTGGCGACGCGGCAACCCGCATCGCCGAGGACACCCTGCGCATCCTGCGCTTCTTCCGCTTTCACGCCTGGTATGGCGACGCCGCGGCCGGTCTCGATCCCGCGGGCCTCGCCGCCTGCGCCGAAGGGCGGGCCGGGCTCGACGGGCTGTCGCGCGAGCGCGTCGGCGCGGAGATGGCCCGCCTGCTCGCGGCCCCCGATCCCGCCCCCGCCGTGGCGGCGATGGCCGAGACCGGCGTGCTTGCGCGGACCCTGCCAGGCGCCGACGCCACCACGTTGCCGGCCCTTGTGGCGGTCGAAGACGCCGTCGACGTCGCGCCAGACTGGCGGACTCGCCTTGCAGCACTCGGTTCGAGCTCGGGCTGGGCGGAGCGGCTTCGGCTCTCGCGCGCCGACGCCCGGGCGCTCGAGGCGATTGAGACGGCGCTGGACGCCGCGGCGCCGCCGGCCGCGGCCGCCTACCGCCACGGCGCCGATGCGGCCTGCGGCGCGGCGCTGATCGCCGCCGCCCGCCGCGGCGCCCCGCCTCCCGAGGGGCTCAAGGCCGCGCTCGCTCGCGGCGCGGAGGCCGTCTTTCCGCTGCACGGCGGCGACATCGCACTGAAGGGGCCTGAACTCGGGGCAGAGCTCAAGCGGCTCGAGGCGATCTGGATCGCCTCGGACTTCATTCTGGACGCAGACGCGCTCCGCGCCGCCAGTCCGTCCAGCCTCTGAAGTTCGCCGCCCCTTGGCCGCGCTCCAGGGCTTGAGCGAATCGCCCGGAGCGCCTATGGTGAGAACATTACAAGAACACTAGAAGGGGAAAACGATGTCAGCCGATACCACCCGTGCGACCGCCGACAAGCTGGTCGCCTACTGCCGCAACGACGACACGATCAAGGGGCTCGAGGAGCTCTACGATCCCGACGCCGTGTCGGTGGAATCGATGCCGATGCCCGGCTCCGGCAGCGCCGAGACCCGCGGCGTCGACGGCATCCGCGGCAAGCACGAATGGTGGGGCGCGACCTTCGAGGTGCATTCCGCCACCGTCGACGGGCCCTATCCGCATGGCGACGATCGCTTCGCGGTGATTTTCGAGATGGACACCACCCACAAGGAAAGTGGCCAGCGCAGCCAGATGAAGGAGGTCGCCGTCTATCACGTCAATGGCGCCGGCAAGATCACGCGCGAGGAGTTCTTCTACTCCATGTGATCGGCGGCGACAGTGGGCGTCGCGGCCGCAGGGCCGGTCCCGCGCAGGCCCCGCCACCATGGATTGCGCGCCAGCGCCCGGCGCAGCGGCGTGCGGGTGGCGGCCGGAGCGCTGCGGATGTAGCGCCGCGCCTCGGAGAGGCTCTCGCCCTGCAGCGTCCGCAGATAGGCCAGCCCCTCGGCCACCGAGAAGGCCCGGCCGGTGGTCGCGGCGAAGTTCGGCTCGAGATCGGTCCAGACCGCCCCGCTCCAGCCCTGCGCGGCGCACCAGCCGCCGACTGCCGCGACGACCTCGGGCATGCGTCCCTCGCCCGGACCCGACGCCTCGACCCAGCCGATCCGATCGCGCGGCGCGCGCTCGCGGGCGGCGAGGTCGGCGCGCGCCTCCGCAACAGTCGTCCGCCGCGACCCGATCGCATGGGTGGCGCAGCCGACGCCGTGCTCGGGATCGAGACAGACCACGAGGCTCAGCCGCCGCTTCGGGCTGATCCGGCTGAACTCCATCGGCAGCCGCGGCCCAGCGCGCAGCGCCCAGTTGCCTTCGACCTTCGGCGCAAGATCGTCGAGGTCCCAGAGCAGCGAGCCCCAGCCGAGGATGACGATGCGCCCGGTCATGCTCTGCGCGATGCTTCGCTCGGCCTCAGGCTGCGGCCGCCGTAACCTTCGAGGTGCGCGCAGGCCCGACCGCCTCTGCAACCTGATCGAGCGTCGCTTTCAGGCGGTTCAACTCCGAGCGCGTCATTGCCCGTTCCTCCGGCTCGTAGCGGACCCTCAGATACTCCCGATTCACGCTGAGGCTCTCCAGGTGCCGTGCCGTCTTCTCCCGCAGCACCAGCCCGTGGCCCTGCGCTAGCTGGGTCCGCTTCCCCAGGTCGTGGTATAGCCTGCGGATCTCGGCATGGGTCATGTCGTGATGCAGGAGATAGGCGTTGAGATAAAGCTCGATGGCGTGCATGGCGCAAAGCCGCCCGGGTGGTCGCAGGTCCCGGCCAGCGCCGGCTACCAGTAGCAACTGGGCCGCCCTCCGGTAATCCTCTGCGAGACGCATCATCTCCGCCGGTCCGGTCTCCGATCCGGGGTAGGGATCCGACGCTGCCGCGCCGGCGATGTCGATCGCGCCGCCGTCCATCCCGACACACTGCCGCCGTGCCAGCCATGCGGCAACGCCCGCGCACCGCTTCGGTTAATGACGGCAAGCTCGCCTCACGGCCACTTCGCAACCGGCGGCAGGCTCATCAGCACCGCCTTCGGGTTGTGTCCCGTCTGCAGCCCGAACTGGGTGCCGCGGTCGTAGACGAGGTTGAACT
Source organism: uncultured Alphaproteobacteria bacterium (assembly GCA_963836255.1). Lineage (GTDB taxonomy): Bacteria > Pseudomonadota > Alphaproteobacteria > Rhodobacterales > Rhodobacteraceae > Amaricoccus. The sequence goes on along the minus strand of CAWIIL010000002.1, from coordinate 158,885 downwards.
CGGCGTAGCGCCCGCGCTTGACCAGCTGGATCTCGCGCTGCGCTTCCGTCCACGCCCGGCGCATGTGCTTCTCGGTGATCGGCCGGAAGCTCTCGAGAAACGCCCGGCCCACGTCCTGCGTGAAGGCGAAGTCCGACTCCCAGTCGCCGGTGCACAGGTCGTCGTAGAAGATCCCGCCGACGCCCCGCGGCTCGTTCCAGTGCCGGATCATGAAATACTCGTCCGCCCAGGCCTTGAACCGCGGGTAATAGTCCGGGTCATGGCGGTCGCAAGCCTCGCGCAGCACGCGGTGGAAGAACGCCGTGTCCGCGTCGTCCTCGATCATCGGGTTGAGGTCCGAGCCGCCACCGAACCACCAGCCGCCGGGCGTCCAGAACATGCGGGTATTCATGTGCACCGCGGGCGTCAGCGGCGAGCGCATGTGCGCGACGAGGCTGATACCGCTCGCCCAGAACCGCGGATCGGCGTCAAGCCCGGGGATCTCCTTGCGCGCCGTAAGGCTCCGCTGCGCCCGCTCGCCGAGCGCGCCGTAGACCGTCGAGACGTTCACGCCGACCTTCTCGAACACCCGGCCCTCGCGCATCACCGACATGACGCCACCGCCCGCGTCGCCCGCGTCCTCGCCGGCGCGCCGCGTCTCTTCACGGGTGAAGCGGCCGGCCGGAACGTCGGCGAAGGGGCCTTCGTCCTGGGCGTCCTCGATCGCCTCGAAGCTCGCGCAGATCTCGTCGCGCAGCGCCGCGAACCACTCCGCGGCCCGCGCCTTCCGGGCGTCGCCCACCTCGCCGTCCACGCTCTTGCCCAGGTCGTCCATCGCCCATCCTCCGGTGTCCCGGACCAGCCTTATCGGCGCGGCGCGGCGGCTGTCCAGAGCGCGCGGGGGGTGACAGGCGCGGCGATTTCAGGTAAGGGGATTTCGCGCCAGACAGGGAGTCGACGCATGGAGATCATTCGGACCCGCATACCCCGCTAGCCCGGTCCGGACAGGGCCGCGAGGCCCCGCTCTCCCATTTTCGTCGCTTCCGCCCCGAAAGGCGCCCTCATGCTTCGCTTCTTTGAATCGCTTGTCGATCCCTATGAGCCCTATCCGGCGGAGGACACGCCGCCCACGCGGCTGTGGCCGTTCCTGCGGACCTATCTCTGGCCGACGCGCTGGGTGCTCGCCTGCACCATCGTCACCGTGGCGATGGTCGCGATCGTCGAGGTCTGGCTGATCTGGTACGCGGGCCGGCTCGTCGACCTCATGACCGCGGCCGAGCCCGAGGCGATCTGGCGCGAGCACGGGGTCGAGTTCGCGCTGGTCGCGGTCTTCATCGTTTTCCTCCGGCCGGTCATCCAGACGCTTCAGGCGGCGTTTCTCAACCAGGCGCTGATGCCCAACGTCGGCACGCTGGTGCGCTGGCGCGCGCACCGGCACGTGCTGCGACAGTCGGTCGGCTGGTTCCAGAACGACTTCGCCGGGCGCATCGCCAACCGGGTGATGCAGACCGCCCCGGCGGTGGGCGAGGCGACCTTCCAGACCTTCGACGCCATGGCCTATTCGGCGATCTACCTCATCGGCGCGCTCTGGCTCCTGTCGGAGGTCGACGCCCGGCTGGCGATCCCGCTCATCGTTTGGTTCGCGCTCTACGTCTGGCTGGTCAGCTGGACCGTTCCGCGCGTCGGCAAGGCGTCCAAGGCGTTCTCCGACGCGCGCTCGGCGATCACCGGGCGCATCGTCGACAGCTACACCAACATCCAGTCGGTCAAGCTCTTCGCCCACACCCGCAAGGAAGAGGAGTACGCCGGCCAGGCGATCGAGCACGGGCGCAAGACCTTCGCGGCGCAGATGCGCATCATCACGGTGATGGATCTCGGCCTCACCATGATCAACGGGTTCCTGATCGTGGCGGTCGTGGGCTACGCCATCGTGCTCTGGCGAGCGGGCGTGACCTCGGTGGGCACCGTCGCGGCCGCCACCGCGCTGACCCTGCGGCTCAACGCCATGACCGGCTGGATCATGTGGGCGCTCTCGGACCTCTTCACCAACCTCGGGGTCATCCGCGAGGGCATGGAGACGATCGCCCAGCCGATCGAACTGACCGACCGCCCCGACGCGCCGGCGCTCGAGGTGACCCGCGGCGAGATCGCCTTCGACGCGGTCAGCCACCACTACGGCCGCGGCGCCGGCGGGCTCGACCGGGTGTCGCTGACCATCGCGCCGGGCGAGAAGGTCGGCCTCGTCGGCCGCTCCGGCGCCGGCAAGTCCACGCTGGTGAACCTGCTCCTGCGCTTCTTCGACACCGAGGGCGGCGCCATCCGCATCGACGGACAGGACGTGCGCGCGGTGGGCCAGGACAGCCTGCGCAGCCGCATCGGCATGGTCACCCAGGATCCCTCCCTCCTGCACCGCTCGGTGCGCGCCAACATCCTCTACGGCCGGCCCGGGGCGAGCGAGGACGAGGTGATCGAGGCCGCACGCCGGGCCGAGGCGCACGACTTCATCCTCGATCTGCAGGACATGGGCGGCAATCGCGGCTACGACGCCCAGGTCGGCGAGCGCGGCGTCAAGCTCTCGGGCGGCCAGCGCCAGCGCATCGCGCTCGCCCGCGTCATCCTCAAGGACGCGCCGATCCTGGTGCTCGACGAGGCGACCTCGGCGCTCGACAGCGAGGTCGAGGCGGCGATCCAGGAGACGCTCTACGGAGTGATGGAAGGCAAGACGGTCATCGCAATCGCCCACCGGCTCTCCACCATCGCCCGCATGGACCGGATCGTGGTGCTCGACGGCGGCCGCGTCGCCGAGGTCGGGACGCACGGAGAGCTCCTGGCGCATGATGGCCTCTACGCCCGCTTCTGGAACCGACAGTCCGGCGGTTTCATCGATTGCGCCACGGCGGTGGAAGCCGCAGAGTGATCCGAACGGGAGGGGCGCCCCACGCGCCCTGATCGACGTCAAGCTGAGATCGCGGGCGTCCGCCGGGGCTGCTTTCCCGGGCATACCTCGCCGCACTACCCGCGCGCATGACCGGGACGCCGAACAGGATGACCATTCGCGGACCCTGAGTGACCCTGCCCGCCCCGGCCGCGCCGGCGGCGCAGACTTCCGCGCGGCTTCGCCCGCAGCGGCCAGCCCCGAGAAACAGCCATGCTCGACCGCTTCGCCTCCCGTTTCGACACGATCTATTCCCCGACGACCCTGGCCGCCGACCGGCAGCCGCCTGGCCCGGTCGGCCCGTTCTTCGCCTATTTCATGCGCCAGTTTCGCGGGGCGCTCATCGCCCGCTTCGTGCTGGTGGCGTTCGGATCGATCGCCGATGCGATGATGCCGGTCTTCGTCGGCTGGACCGTCGGAATGCTGTCGACCACGCCGCCGGGCGCCCTCTTCGCCGAGCACGGGCGAACGCTGGCCTTCATGCTCGCCGTCGTGCTCGTGCGCCCGCTGATCTTCGCGGCCGACGCGATGGCGCGCAATCACGCGATCACCCCCAACCTGATCGACCTCGTGCGCTGGCAGAGCCACTGGCATGTGATCCGGCAGTCCTGGACCTTCTTCCAGAACGACTTCGCCGGGCGGATCGGCAACCGGATCATGCAGGCTGGCGATGCGGTCGAGGTCACGGTCAACATGACCATCGACGCGGTCTGGTACGCCGCGGTCTTCGTCTTCGTGGCGATCCTGGTGCTCGCGCGCATGGATCCGGTCCTGCTGATCCCGATCGCGGTCTGGCTGGCGCTCTACGCGCTGCTGCTGGCCCGCTCCATGCCCCGGATCGAGCGGGCGTCCAACGCGGTCTCCGAAGCCAAGTCGGTGATGACCGGGCGCATGGTCGACAGCTACACCAACATCCAGACGCTCAAGACCTTCGCCGTCGACGGGGACGAGGACGCCTATGTGGCGGAATCGGTCATCGTGCACGTCTCGGCCTTCCGCCGGCTGATGCTGATCTTCACGACGAGCTGGTCGCTCCTCTTCCTGATCAACGCGGGCCTGGTGATCTCGGTGACCTGGCTGGCGCTGGCGGCCTGGGACGCCGGCACGATGAGCACCGCGATGGTGGCCACCGCGATCCCCTTCGCGCTGCAGATCATGGCGATCTCCGGGCGGATCCTCGAGATCGGCTCGACGATCTTCCGCCAGATCGGCACCGCGCGCGACTCCATGGAGACCATCGCGCGGCCCCTGACCCTCACCGATGCGCCCGAGGCCGCGACCCTTGCGGTGACGCAGGGCGAAGTCGTGTTCGACCAGGTCGGCTTCAACTACTGGCGCGGCGACCACACCAAGGTCGTGCACGGCTTCGAGCTGCGCGTGGCGCCGGGCGAGAAGATCGGTCTGATCGGACGGTCGGGTGCGGGCAAGTCCACGCTGGTCAACCTCGCCCTCAGGATGTTCGACGTGGCCGAGGGCGCGATCCGCATCGACGGGCAGGACATCCGAGACGTCACCCAGGAGAGCCTGCGCCGGGCGATCGGCATGGTCGGACAGGACACCTCGCTCCTGCACCGCTCGGTCCGCGAAAACATCACCTACGGCCGGCGCGGCGCCTCCGACGCCGAGATGATCGAGGCGGCGCAGCGCTCGAACGTGCACGACGTCATCCTCGGGCTGGTCGATCCGCAGGGCCGCGCCGGCTACGACGCCCATGTCGGCGAGCGCGGCGTCAAGCTCTCGGGCGGCCAGCGCCAGCGCATCGCCCTCGCCCGCGTCATCCTCAAGGACGCGCCGATCCTGATCCTCGACGAAGCGACGAGCGCGCTCGATTCCGAGGTCGAGGCGGCGGTCCTCGACACGCTCTACGGGGTGATGCAGGGCAAGACGGTGATCGCCATCGCCCACCGGCTCTCCACCATCGCCCGCATGGACCGGATCGTGGTGCTCGACGAGGGGCGCATCGCCGAGGACGGCACGCACGCCGAGCTCCTGGCCCGCAACGGCCTCTACGCCCGCTTCTGGAACCGCCAGTCGGGCGGCTTTATCAACCTCGAGGTCCCGGAATAGGCACGCTGGCGCGATGTCCAGTCTTCTGAAAACGTCGGCGGCGCTCAGGGCAGTGTCCCCGGTCAGGACGTTGGGTCCGGCGAGAAGCCATGCGACCGTGACGGTTCCGTCGCGCCGGGCGTCTGACCATTTCGGGCCTCTCGCGCCGCATGGCCTATATTCTGAGTTGTGGAACCGACGGTCGGACCGGTCTATCGATCTCGAAGCCGCCGGGCTGAAACCGCGAGAAGGCGGGCGTAGGCCCGAGCAGGAGCGCGCATGACGATTTCACAGGACCCTGGCGGCAGCGCACGTGGACAATTAACGAAGATTAATGTTATGAATATCATAGCTTTAGCTGGAATTGCACGCGTGTTACGCCCCCATAACACACCCGGGGCCCTCTTGGCATGAAAGCCTTCTCCGGCCTGATCGACCCGTTCCGCCGCGCCGAGGGCCCGCCGCCCCAGCGGCTGGGCAGTTTCCTGCGTTGGGCTCTGACCGGCGCCTTCCCCGCGATCCTCGTCGCGCTGGCCATCTCGGTGGCGGTCGGCGCCACCGAGGTCGGCGCGGCCTTCCTCGTCGGCTGGCTGATCGACCTCGCCCAGTCGCGCGGGCCGGAGAACCTCTTCGCCGAGACCTGGCCGATCCTCCTCGGCGCCGTGCTGTTCTTCCTGCTGCTCCGCCCGGCGCTGATGGGGCTCAACGCGGCGCTGACCGCGCTCACGCTGGCCCCCAACCTCTATCCGCTGGTGCTCTCGCGGCTCAACCGACACACGCTCGGACAATCCCTGCGCTTCTTCGACGACGACTTCGCCGGCCGCATTTCCCAAAAGCAGCAACAGACCGCCCGCGCGATCACCGAGGTCGTGTCGGAAACGGTGAACATCCTCGGGCTCGCCGTCTCCGCGATCATTGGCGCCGGCCTCCTCGTGGGCGCGATGAGCCCGTGGCTCGCGCTGGCGCTCATCGTCTGGGTCGCCGCCTACGCGGTGCTGATCCGCCACTACATGCCGCGGGTGCGCGCCCGTTCCAAGGACCGCGCCGCCGCCCGCGCCGTCGTCACCGGCCAGGTCGTCGACACCATCACCAACATCGCGACCGTCAAGCTCTTCAGCCACGGTCGCCACGAGGACGCCGCCACGCTGAAGGCGCTCGACCGCTACCGTGACGCCACCGTCGGCTTCGGCCTGGTCTCGACGCAGTTCCGGTTCTGGTTGATGGCGCTCGCCGGGACCCTGCCGGTGCTGCTGATCGGCGGCGCGCTCCTGCTTTGGACCCGCGGGCAGGCCAGCGCCGGCGACATCGCCGCGGCCGGACTCGTCGCCACCCGCATCGCCCAGATGTCGGGCTGGGTGTCGATGACGGCCATGGGCGTCTTCACCAACATCGGCGAGATCGAGGACGGCATGCGCACCCTGTCGCCGCCGCACGGGATCGCCGACCGGCGCGGCGCGGTCGAGCCGACCAGCGCGCGCGGACGGGTCACCTACGATCGCGTCTCGTTCGGCTACGGCCGCGAGACCCCGGCGCTCGACGACTTCACTCTCGACGTGGCGCCCGGCGAGAAGGTGGCGCTGGTGGGTCGCTCGGGCGCCGGCAAGTCCACCGCCGTCTCACTGCTGCTCAGGCTCTACGACGTGGAGGGCGGGCGGATCCTCCTCGACGGGGCCGACATCCGCGACCTGACCCAGGACGGGCTACGCGCCGAGATCGGCATGGTCCGCCAGGAAACGTCGATGTTCAACCGCTCCGCGCTCGCCAACATCCGCTACGGCAAGCCCGACGCCACCGACGCCGAGGTCTTCGAGGCCGCCCGCCGCGCCGAGGCGCACGACTTCATCCTGACGTTGCGCGACATCAAGGGCCGCGAGGGTTACGACGCCCATCTCGGCGAACGCGGGGTCAAGCTCTCTGGCGGCCAGCGCCAGCGCATCGCGCTCGCCCGCGTGATCCTCAAGAACGCGCCGGTGCTTGTGCTCGACGAGGCAACGAGCGCGCTCGACAGCGAGGTCGAGGCCGCGATCCAGGACACACTGGAGACGGTGATGGAGGGCAAGACCGTGCTCGCCATCGCCCACCGCCTCTCCACCATCGCCCGCATGGATCGCATCGTCGTGCTCGACGCAGGCCGCATCGTCGAGCAGGGAAGCCACCGCGAACTCCTCGGCCGGGGCGGGCTCTACGCGAACTTCTGGACCCACCAGTCCGGTGGCTTCATCAACCTCGCCGCGGAATGAAGGGCGCTACGAGCCGATCGCGTCTTGACGGGACTGATTCCGAGGTAGATATATCAGAATGTAAGTGTGTTGTTGTGAGAGCGCGCGGCCGCATTGCGCCGACCTGTAGACGTAATGAGCATCGTCGACCCTGCATCCGACCCGCCTCTGGTCTCTTGCGTCATCATCTTTCTCAACGGCGAGGCGTTCATCGCCGAAGCCATCGAGAGCGTCCTCGCACAGACTTGGCCGAACTGGGAGCTCATCCTCGTCGACGACGGCACGACCGACGGCGCAGCGGACATTGCTCGCCGCTACTGCGAGGCCCATCCGGATCGGATCAGGCTCATCGCCCACGAGGGTGGCCGCAATCTGGGCATGAGCGCCTCGCGCAACGCCGGCGTCCGGGCGTCGCGCGGCAAGTTTGTCGCCTATCTCGACGCCGACGACATCTGGCTGCCCGAACGCCTGGCGGTTCATGTTGAGGCGCTCGAAAGCCACCCGCATGTGGCGATGACCGCGGCGTCGACGTTCTTCTGGCGAAGCTGGAACCCGGACGCCGCTCCGTGGTGGCGCCCCTGGGCCAGCGTCGACATCAGCCACGGCACCGGGCTCGGTGATCGCCGAATCACGCACGCTCCCGATACCGCGACCCATTTTCTCGGGCGGCGTGGCGGCGGGATGCCCGGGGTATGCAGCGTCCTCGTGCGAAGATCCGTCCTCGAAGCGGTCGGCGGCGGCGAGGACGGCTTCCGGACCCTGTACGAGGACCAGGTCCTGATGTTCAAGGTCTTCCTGGAGCATCCGGTGATGGGGATCGGCCGCATACTCGACCTCTATCGACAGCATCCAGACTCCGCCTGCGAAAGCGAGGGGCGGACGGCGTCCGACAGGGCAGCGCGGCCTCGGTTCCTCGCCTGGCTGCGTTCGCGCGTCGACGAGCTGGAGATCTCGGATCCGGACCTGCGCGCGGCGCTCGAGGCGGAGATCCGCCGCGCGGCGGAGCCGCCGCCGCCCGTCAGTGTGTTCCGCCGCTTTCTCGACGTCTGGCTGGTCGAAAGCCGCCTCGCGGTCATCAAGGTTCTCACGCCGCCGCGCTACAATCGATGGCGCCGTCGCTTCGGCCTGACTCAGCTGGCGAACGACTTGGAAGAAGTTGGCGGCCACCCGGGATCTTCGGCCAGCTTCGGTTGCCGCGCCCCGCGTCCGACTTCCCCGGATCCCGACGACGCGGAGCTGGTTTGGGCCGAATCTTCAGTGAGAGAGTTATCACAAGGATCACTGCGGCGCACGCGCCAGCCATAGGCAGCCAGCGCACCCGGCGCGCGCCATGAGCCGGCGCCTCGACCGGTCGCTCATCGCCGCCGGCGCGGCGACATTGGACGGCGCGCCGGAGGCGAAGCCGTCCCAGACCGTCGCCCCCGGCGCGTCCACCCGCGATTGCGGCTTCTAGAGGGGCTCAACGCGCGTGTTCTTAGCCCCGAACACGCTCCGCCGCCCGACCGGATCACCGCGGATCTGTCGTTCATCTCGCTCGCAAAGCCGCTGCCACCAGCGCTGGCCTGGCGCGACGCCGGTGGTGGCGCTGATCAAGCCGAAGTTCGAGGTTGGTCCCGCCTTCGTCGGCAAGGGCGGGCTGGTGCGCGACGTCGCCGCCATCGGCCGCCAAGACGCGGCCGCCTTCCTCGCCGCCTTCAGCTGGACCGTCACCGGCGAGGCCGAGAGCCCCATCTACGGCGGCGACGGCAACGCCGAATTCCTTGATCGCCGCGCGCAAGCACGCGCCTCAAGCCCGCTTGTCCGCGCCGCCGGTCCGGTCGAAACTGCGCCCACAGCCGAAGTGCGGCGATACACTTGACGGAATATTCCCTTGGATATATATTCCCCTCAGAATACCCGGCCGTTGGAGATGCCGAAGGGCTTTGAGGAGGAAGTCCTCGCCTCGGTGCGCCGTCTGTCGCCGCGCTGCGTGGAGAACTTCCTGATGGTCGACCTGGAGTTGCGCAGGACCGATCCGGAGACCGGGCGCTGCGGGCTGCTCGACGACCGCTTCGAGGTCTACGCGGTCCCGATCCTGCAATGCGCCTCGGCGCGCATGGTCGTCTCCTTCGACTTGCGTACCCGAAGGCGGCCGGGACTTCAGCATGGCGCAGCCTCCGTGCGCGCCGTCTGCGACCGGGCGATGGGGCTGGTCAAGCGCCACCGCCGGCTGGTGAACCCGATACGGGAGGCATGACGATGCGACTGACCGAGACCCTTCTCGCCGAAGACGGCGGCCTGCGCCGTTCCTTCGCCGCCAACGCCGAGAAGCGCGGGCTCGCCCTCTCGGCGCGCGCGCTGAGGCGGTCGGCCGGGCTGACCCAGCGCCAGCTTGCGGCCCGCGCGCGGCTCAGCCAGAGTCGATGTCTCCAAGATCGAGTCCGCCACCGGCCCGATGCCGAGCCTCGCCACGCTGCGCCGCTACGCCGCCGCCTGCGGGGCGCAGGTGACCATCGGCTTCGAGCCCGCCGAGGAGACCGGAGCGATCGCCGCGGCTGCGTCCGGCGCCACGCTCGCCGCCGCCACCTGACATGAGCCTCGAGGCGACGCTCGATGCGGCGACCGCCATCGGCGTCGCGCTGCTGGCGGTGCCGGTCTTCTCGCTCAACTTCCGAAAGAAGTCCCACACCCGCATCGACGCTATCCTCGCCGCTCGCCGCGAGACCGGCGCGGAGAACGCGCTCGACCGCATCGGCGCGGCGCTGCGCGACGAGCGCGCCCGCGACGCCGCCCGCTGGCGCCCCGTGGACGAGCTCTGTCTCTATGCAGGCTACGTTCTGCTCCTCGGCGCGGCGGTTGCGCGGATCTTCGTCTGAGGAACTCGCGGCCAGACTGGCTGGAAATGCGGCCAGAGCATCGCGACCGACAGCGCCCCTCACGCCCCGCAGACTGCCAGTTCCTCCAGATCGAGCCGCTGGTTCACCATCGCGAGAAACCCCGCTTCGTCCTTCGGCCACTCCGCCAGCGGCCGGTCCCAGTAGAGCTCCACGCCGTTGCCGTCAGGATCGTCGAGATAGAGCGCCTGCGACACCCCGTGGTCAGCCGCCCCGGTCACCGCGACCCCCGCGGCCCGCAGCCGCCGCAGCGCGTCGCCGAGATCCTCACGGGTCGGATAGAGGATCGCCGCGTGGTAGAGCCCGGTGTGCCCGGGCGGCGGCGGGCTCGCGTCCCGGCTCTCCCAGGTGTTGAGCCCGATGTGGTGATGATAGCCGCCGGCAGAGATGAACACCGCCTGCTCGCCGTAGCGCTGGGTGATCTCGAAGCCGAGCACCCCGCAGTAGAAGCCGAGCGCCCGGTCCAGATCCGCGACCCTCAGGTGCACGTGCCCGATCCGGGTTCCCGCCGCGATTGGTTTGTTCATGACGTGGTTCCTTGTGAAGAAGGACCCGACCAAATAGTCCGCTCGAGCATAGCGCGGGTTCGCGACCCGGGCCAGCGCGTCGCAGGAGCCGGGATATGCAGGACGTCACCATCGACCGCCTCGGCCGCCAGGGCGACGGCATCGCCGGCGATCTGCGCGTGCCCTTCACAATGCCTGGCGAGCGCGTGCGCGGCCCGGTCGAGGACAGCCGCCTCGACGTCGCGCAGATCATGGCTGCGTCGCCCGACCGCGTGGTCCCGCCGTGTCCGCATTTCGGCGCCTGCGGCGGCTGCGCGCTCCAGCACGCCTCCGACGGCTTCCTCGCCGGCTGGAAGACCGACACGATCGCCCGCGCGCTGGCCGCCCGTGACCTCGCCGCCCCGCTGCGCCCCATCGCGGTCTCGCCGCCGGGGACGCGGCGCCGCGCCACCTTCGCTGGCAGGCGCAGCCGCAAGACCGTAACGCTGGGCTTCTTCGCCCGCCGCTCGGACCGCATCGAGCCCATCGAGCAGTGCGCGCTCCTCGCGCCGGAGATCATGGCCGCAGCGCCGGCCCTGCGCGAACTGGTCGGCCTCGCGGCGTCGCGCGCCAGGCCCGTCCGCCTCGCCATCACAGCCTCCGAGGCCGGCCTCGACGTCGAGGTGCGCGACGGCAAGCCCCTCGACGCCGCCCTGCGCACCCGGCTCGCCGAGCTCGCCGTCGCCCACGACCTCGCGCGCCTCACCTGGGACGGCGAGGCGGTCGCGATGCTGCGCCCGCCGCTCCAGCGCATGGGCGTGGCCCGGGTCGCCCCGCCCCCCGACGCCTTCCTCCAGGCCACGCCGCAGGGCGAAGCGGCGCTGGTCGCGGCGGCGCGCGAGGCGGTCGGCGACGCCCGGCGCATCGCCGATCTCTTCGCAGGCTGCGGGACCTTCGCGCTGCCGCTCGCCGAGACGGCCGAGGTCCACGCCGTCGAGGCCGCCGCACCGATGCTCGCCGCGCTCGATGCGGGCTGGCGGTCGGCGCCGGGGCTGCGGCGCGTCACGACCGAACGCCGCGACCTCTTCGCCCGGCCGCTCCTGCCGGCCGAACTGGCCCGTTTCGACGCGGTGGTGATCGACCCGCCGCGGGCCGGCGCCGAGGCCCAGGCCCATGCGCTCGCCGCCGCGTCGGTCGCGCGCATCGCCGCGGTCTCCTGCGAACCGGCCACCTTCGCCCGAGACGCGGCGATCCTCGTCGCGGGCGGGTACCAGATCAACTGGGTCCAGCCCGTCGACCAGTTCCGCTGGTCCGGCCATGTCGAGCTCGCCGCTCTGTTCAGCCGCGCCGCCTGAGCCTCAGCCGTCCCGCAGATATGCGAGCATCGTCGCAGCGTCCGAGACCTGCACCGGCACTCCGGCCGGGTTGTCGCCAAAGCCCGGCTCGACGAACATGCGCCGGATCTTGCGGTCGACGACATGCATCGAATAGCGCCAGCTCCGAAACCCCATGCCGGTGGCGGAGCGGTCGACCAGCATCCCCATCTTGCGGGTGAACTCGCCATTGCCATCGGGCAGCATCCGCACCTTCTCCACGCCCTTCGACAACGCCCACTGCCGCATCACGAAGGCGTCGTTGACCGAGAGGCAGGCGACCTCGTCGATCCCCGCAGCCAGAAAGGCGCCGTGCGACGCCTCGTAGCCGGGCAGGTGCGTGTCCGAACAGGCCGGCGTGAACGCACCGGGCAGCGCGAAGAGCGCCACCGCCCGCCCCTCGAAGACCTCCGCCGCAGTAACCGCCTTCCACTCGAAGGGGTTGGGACCGCCGAGCGCGTCGTTGCGCTCCCGCGTGTGAAAGACGGCGTCTGGAACTTGGCTCTTCATTCGGGAACTCCTCGGCGGCCGCGATTGCAGACTCCGACGTGGCATTTCCGCGCTGCCGACACAATTCGCCGCGCGCAGCTCTTGGAGTTCACCTCGGAAACAGGAACACCACGTTGAACCGCGCGCCCCAGTCCTGCGGGCCAAACTCAGGCGACTCCGCCCAGTAGCGCAGTCCGCCGCCGATCTGCACGGGCTGCTTGCCGAGCTTCAGCAACTGGTTGACGCCGAGGTTGATGGGCACTGACCACTGCTCGCTCTCCCAGTCGTAGCTGGATTCGGTGTTGATGAAGAACGAGGTCGCCCGCTTGGTCGTGTAGTTGACGAACGGCTGCAGGAAGGTCGACGAAATGTCGCCGTCCTCGCTGTTGCTGGTCACTGACCAGACGTGGTTGGCGAGCCCGCCCACCGTCCACGGCCCCTGTTGGCGCAGAGCCACGCCGGTCACGCCGAGGCCCCACTGGTTGGTGGAGATGCCGTCGGTCGCCGTCGGAATGAGCACGACCGGACCGACGCCCCAGATCAGTCCGCGCGCCGTCGGGGCCTTGGGCGAAAAGAAGAAACTCTGCGTCGTCGCGCCTAGTCCGAACTGTGAACCCTCGCCGGGGATCACCCCGTCCTGGCTTACGATGGGCACGATCGTGCGCGAGATGACGTTCCAGTCCTCGCTGATCGAGAACGGGATCACCGGCTGGATGTTGAGAAAGTACTGGTCGCCGTCGCCGTCCGCGAAGCCTTGGTTGTAGTTGAACTGGAGCGGCACGCTGATCAGGCTGGAGATCGGATTGGCGAGCTTCTTGGCGAGATCCTCGCTAGAACTCGCCCGCGGCCGGGGCCGCTGCGGCGGCGGGCGCCGAAAGCCCGGGCGATTGGGCGATTGCCGCCTGCGAGGCGAGAATCACCGCTCCGAGGACTGCGAGAAACGCTGACTTTCTCATGTCTTTAATCTTCCTTCTTACCCGGTGTCGAAGCGGGAAGCGAACAACGCCACTTCCTCTCTCTTCTAGGCGATGTGGACGAATTGACTTCAGGTATCGGTTTGAGGATTCCCGCCGCGGGATTTGTCTGATTCATGAGCAGCCGACTGAATTGGAGGGTCGGCGATGTCGTTGAGGATGAAGGAAGCGGATTGGGCGGTTGCGTTGGAGGTCTTCCGGGCGTGCCTGCCGGCGAGAGGCGCGAAGGCGAAGGACGACCGGCTGTTCCTGGAGGCTCTGCATTTCTTTGCCGTTCACAACATTACGTGGCGGGCGTTGCCGGAACGGTTCGGGAAGTGGAACAGCGTCTGGAAACGGTTCGACCGTCTGAGCAGGTCCGGGGTCTTCGAGGATGTCTTCGCGCTGCTGGCCAGCTTGAGCGGCACGGCGCATCTCGTGCAGATGTTCGACAGCACGATCGTGCGGGCGCATGTTTCCGCCGCCGGGGCAAAAGGGGGCAGGAAGGGCATGCTCTTGGCCGGTCGCGTGGCGGGTTCGGAACCAAAATCCATTTGAAAACAGACTTCGACGGTCTTCCCATCGCCTTCGCTCTGACCGGAGGCGAGGCGTCGGACAGCCCGCATTTCAACACCCTGGTGAACCTCGGCCCGGACGTGCGGCCGCGCGCGGTCGTGGCCGACAAGGGCTATGACAGCGCCGCGAACCGCCGGATCGCCCGCGACTGCGGCGCCGTCCCCGTGATCCCGTTCCGCGCCAACACGAAGGCGATTCCGAAGGCCTTCGGAAAGGCCCTGTACCGGGGTCGCGCAAGGATCGAGCAGGCCGTCGGCAAGCTCAAACGCTTCAAGCGCATCGCATTGCGCTGCGAGAAAACCAGCCGAAACTTCGGGGCGTTCGTCGCGCTCGCCGCCGCGTTCATCTTGGTCAAATCCGTCCACACCGCCTAGTCGGTATTCAAGCGAAAAACTCGCGACTGGTCACCTCCGGCGGCGTCCACCAGTCAGTCGTTCAGAATCGAAGGCCGCTCTCCTCCAGACACTTCATCCGCATCATCAGGACGAAGCGTGTTCGCCTGATTGTCCTCGGGCGAGCTTCACGGCCACCAGAGGCGTCCGCTTACGACGGATCTTCCTCCAGCGCCGCCGCGAGCGCGTCCGCGACCAGCCGCGCTATATCGTGCGGGTCGGCGACTGCCCCGTCGGCGAGCCCCATGAGCGTGCGCGTCATCGCCTCGCCCGCCTTGGGCGTGAGCCCACCCTGTTCGGCGCTCGCGTCGTAGATCGTCTCGCCCTCCTTGATGGTCAAGACCACCTCCAGCGCGTCGAGCATCTCGGGATCGACCGCGGTCGGATCGGCCGACAGCACCACCAGATCGGCGAGCTTGCCAACCACCAGCGAACCCTTCTCCGTGTCCTCGTGATGGTGCCAAGCCGGCCAGATCGTCATCGCCTTCAGCGCTGTCGTCACATCCACCCGCTGGTCCGGGCCGATGATGTCGCCGGACCGCGACCGCCGCGTCACCGTGGCGTCGAGCACCCGCATCGAATCGGGAAAGGCGACCGGCGCATCGGTATGCGTTGAAAACCGCATGCCACGCGCCGTCGCCCAGCCGGTTGGCGAAATGTCATCGACCAGCGCCGGCCCGACCGTGTGCTCCCGGTGCCAGTCGCCCCAATAGAATGTATGCATCGGAAACAGCGACGGCGTGATGCCGAGCGAGTTCATCGCGTCAACCTGATCCTCGCGCAGGAACTGACCGTGGATCAGAACCGGGCGCAGATCGCCCACCCCGCCCTGCGCCGCCTGCGCCGCTGCATGGGCCGCCATGAGCAGATCGGATGCCGCCTCGCCGTTGGAATGGGTGATGATCTGAATGCCGTTCGCATACGCCCAGTCCACCGCGTCTATCACCTGATCGCTCGTCGCCGCCGGATAACCCACATAGCCCGGCGAATAATCGCCCACCGGATCGACATAGGGCCGGTCGCGCCAGGCGGTGAAGCCCTGCGGCGAGCCGTCGATGGTCAGCTTCGCGCCCGCCACCCGGAAGCGGTTCGCATAGGTGTCGCCAACGTTCGCGGCGATCCAGTCGCGGTCGACCAGCACGTCGGGATAAGTCAGCACGTCGATGTCGAAGCCGCCCTCCTCGGCTACTTGTCGCAACACCTCCGCCGTCTGAGGGATCGAGCGGCCTTCTTCGGCGGTGGTATAGCCGAACCTGGCCCAGAGCTCCGCGCCGCTGCGGGCCATCGCCTTAATCCCGTCAAGTCCGACCTGACCGAGCAGGGTCATAAGCGCAGGAAAATGCGCAGTCTCCTCGAGCACGCCGGTCGGCTCGCCTGCCGCATCGCGCCGGATCAGCCCGCCCGCCGGGTCCGGTGTGTCGGCGGTGATGCCCACCACCTCCAGCGCCTTCGAATTCGCAACACCAAAATGCCCGGACTGATGAATGAGATAGATCGGCACCTCCGTCGAGACCGTAGCCAGATCGGCTCGCGTCGGATGCCGGTGCTCGGCAAGCGTCGCATTGTCGTAGCCGAACCCGATAATCAGGTTGGCAGCGGCCACGATTTCCTCATTGGCGTCGATCCACTCGCGCAGCACCTCTTGCAGCGAGGCCATATCGTCCACTTCGCCGTCGGGCGGGGCGAGCAGGTTCGCCGACAGCGCCTGTAAGCCGCCCATAAGCACATGCCCATGGGCGTCGAAGAAGCCCGGCAGCAGCGCACGCCCGTCGAGTTCGACCACTTCCGTCGCGTCGCCGCGGCGGGCGATCACGTCTGCCTCGCTCCCGACGGCCAGGATCCGCCCGTCCTTCACCGCCAGCGCCTCCGCCCGCGGCGCTGCGTCCTCCATGGTCAGCACCGGCCCACCGGTGAAGATGCGGTCGGCGGTCTCCTGCGCCGACGCGCCTCCCGCCAGCCCAACCCAGCCGGCGAGCGCCAGCGTCAGGGCGCGAGTCGTGAAATCCATAGCCTCCGTCCTCCCAATCACCGAGCCGTCGATGTCCCTTCGGCCGCACCCGCGAGAGTCCCGCAACCGCGCAGCGAATGTCAACTGCGCCCGGCCGCCGAGGCGGCCAGAGATAGAAGTGTGCTTGGGTGTCGCCGCGACCGCCGGCCCCGGAAACCCAAGGCCCCCCCGCGGACGACGCAGTCGCGACTGCGTTAACTCTTTTTGTAAACCAATTCATACGCTTGCAGTCGGTCCAAACGTGGACCAGGACATCAGCTCAGGGCGTCAGCGAGCCGGTTGAGGTCGCCGGCGACCAGATCCCACTCCTGGTCCGCGGCCAGATCGGTGGTCTGGTTCGACCCGTGCTCGCGCGGCCGCGGCACGAACGCCGTCTTCAGGCCTGCGCGCCGCGCCGCGTCAAGGTCGTCGTTGTGGGCCGCCACCATCATGACCTCGTCCGGAGCAAGCCCGAGCGCGTCGCAGCAGGCCCGGTACACCCCAGGCTTCGGCTTATAGTCTCGCGCGATGTCCGCCCCGAGCACGCAGTCCCATGGCAGCCCAGCATGCCGCGCCAGCCGCGTCATCAGCGCAATTGACCCGTTCGAGCAGGGCGCGACGATGTGATGTGCCCGCAGCCGGCTCAACCCCGCCGGCGCGTCCGGCCACGGATCCAGCCTCTCCCAGGCGCGCGCCAGCGCGATCATTTCGTCGGGCTCGAAGACCCGGGCGTGATCCTGCGCGGCCAGCACCGCCATCAGGTTCTCCAGGTGAAGGTCGTCGAGCGGAACATAGGCGCGCGTGCCCGAGCGCACCCGCTCCATCGCCGGCTGGTACTCCGCGCGCCACGCATCGGCGAAAGCCGCTCCATCCACCGAGAGCCCCTTCTCCGCGAACGCCGCCATCACGTGCAGTGCCACCGAGGACCGCCAGTCAACCAGCGTGCCGAACACGTCAAAAAGAAGCGCCTGCGGGCTCACGCGCGCGCAGCCCGGCCCGGAACACCGGGTCGCGTTCCGCCTGGTCCTGGCGCGCGCTTCTCCACGGCCGTCACCCGATGCGGGCTCAGTCCGGGTTGATCTTGGTGATCTTCGAGCCCTCGATCGTCACCCCGCCCATCAGCCCCTTCTGCCCGAAGACGAAGGCGACGATCGGATCCTGCGTCGTGGCGGTGCTCACGTCGACCCCCGCGCCCTGGGTGACAACGGCGACGCTCGCATCGGCGCCGAGTTCGAATCCGCGCGCCTTAGCCAGCGCAGCCAGCGCCTCTTCGGTCATGAAATAGAGCGCCTGGCTGTAGGACTGCGCCCCAGCCTGGAACCCGAAGGACGCCGAGGCGATGTTGTAGTAGCCGACCGTCACGCCGTCCCGGCGCAGCGCGCCCTCGCCGAACTGCCCGCCGATCCCGAACCCGGCCTTGACGATGTCGGGGAACACGAGGACCGCAAGCGCCTTCTCGCTGATCGCCTGAGCCGTCGGCGAGTCCGCCAGGAGCGAGTTGAGCGCAATGTCGACCTTGGCGTCGATCTCTTCCGCCGAAGCGGCCTCGGCCCGGTCCGCCGGCGCACTAGCGACCAACCCGAGCCCTATAACCGCCGCAAGCGCAGTGCGTGCAAGTCCAGCCATCCGAAATCCTCCCGTGATTGTTCTTTTAGTTGCGCAATACGGCGGCGCCTGCGTCGCGGCAAGCCCATTCAGCCGATCCGCCCACGCAGGCCACCGGTCTGGCCGCGGTCGCGCAGCAGATGGTCGATGAGCACGCAGGCCAGCATCGCCTCGCCCACCGGCACCGCGCGGATGCCCACGCACGGGTCGTGGCGGCCTCTTGTCACGATCTCCGTCGGCGCGCCTAGTGTGGTGATCGTGCGCCGCGGCGTCAGGATCGACGACGTGGGCTTGACCGCAAAGCGCGCCACCACGTCCTGCCCCGTCGAGATGCCGCCGAGGACGCCGCCGGCATGGTTGGAGGAGTAGACCGGCCCATCCGGCCCCGACGCGATCTCGTCGGCGTTCTCCACGCCGGTCAGCGTGGCGGAGGCGAAGCCTGCGCCGATCTCCACGCCTTTGACTGCGTTGATCGACATCATCGCCCCGGCGATGTCGGCGTCGAGCTTGCCATAGACCGGCGCGCCGAGCCCGGCCGGAACGCCGCTCGCCCGCAGCTCGATCACTGCCCCGATCGACGAACCGGCCTTGCGCAGACCGTCGAGATACTCCGCCCACTCGGCCGCCGCCGCTGCGTCGGGGCACCAGAACGGATTGCGCCCGATCTCGGCGTCGTCCCAGGCCGCCGGGTCGGCCCGCCGGTCGCCCATCGCGACCATGGCCCCGGTGATCGCGAGCCCCGGTGCCAACGCCGCCAGCGCCGCCCGCGCCACCCCGCCGGCCGCCACCCGCGCCGCGGTCTCTCGCGCGCTCGACCGCCCGCCGCCGCGATAATCGCGCCGCCCGTATTTCAGGTGATAGGCGATGTCGGCGTGGCCCGGCCGGAACCGGTCCGCAATCTCCGAATAGTCCTTCGAGCGCTGGTCGGCGTTGCGGATCATCAGCATGATCGGCGTGCCCGTTGTCTCGCCCTCGAAGACGCCCGAGAGGATCTCCACCGCGTCCGGCTCGCGCCGCTGGGTGACGAACCGGCTCTGCCCCGGCTTGCGCTTGTCCAGCCAGACCTGAAGGTCCGTCTCTGCGAGCGCGATCCCCGGCGGACAGCCGTCGACTACACAGCCGAGCGCCGGCCCATGGCTCTCCCCCCAGGTGGTGACGCGGAACAGGTGGCCGAAGCTGTTGTGCGACATGGGCGCTCTCCTTGCGCGCCTCTCCTAGCTCAGCTCCGCGCTCGGGGAAAGCGCGCCCCGCGTCAGTCCCGTGCAGCCCCGATCCCGCCGCCGCCCTTCATCGATACCGCGCGAACACCTCGGCCTCGCCCGGCTCGGTGATCAGGATCGCGTCGTAGGGATCGACGCGCCCGCCCATCTCCATAACGGGCGAGCCCACCGGCATGCCTGGAACCGCGATCCCGATCGCCTTCTGCCGCTCTGCGAGCAGCCTCCGGATCTCCTCCGCCGGAACATGATCCTCGACCACGTAACCCGCCACCTCCGCCGTATGGCATCCCGCATGCTCAGGCGCGACGCCGAGTTCAGCCTTCAGCCGGTCGAGCGTAGCCCAGTCGGCATGCGCGATCTCGACCTCAAAGCCGCTGCCATCATCGCCGCGGCCCAGGTCCCGCAGCAGCCGCAGTCCGGGGACTTGTGCACCAGAATCTCCTCGGCCGCCGCCGCGTCACCAAACGCGGCCAGCGCCGCCGCAAGTCCCGATCGCATGATCCCCGCGACCGGGGCCGCTTGCATTCCGGGCCCCGAGGTATAGCATTGGGGAATGCCTCGGGGGGTCCGGCGTTCGCGCCGGGCTGAGATGCGCACCCGCGCGACCCGTCGAACCTGAACCGGATCATGCCGGCGGAGGGAAGGCGAGATGCGCGACCCGCATCCTCCTCTCTTTCGCCGCAGACGGATGGAGAAAGAGATGAGACAGGTTTCCCTGACCGCTGCGGCCCTTGTCCTCGCCCCCGTTCTCGCGGGCGCGCAGGATCGGCCGGAGCTCACGATCTACACCTACGAGAGCTTCGTCTCCGAATGGGGGCCGGGACCGGCCATCGCCGAGAATTTCGAGGCCATCTGCGCCTGCGACGTGACCTTTGTCGGCGCCGGTGACGGGGCGGCGCTGCTTTCGCGCCTGCGGCTCGAGGGTGACCGCACGCCGGCCGACATCTTGCTCGGCCTCGACACCAACCTCACCGCCACGGCGGCAGACACCGGTCTCTTCGCCCCCCACGGCCTCGAGGCGCCACCGCTCGACCTGCCTGTGGCCTGGGACGATCCGATGTTCCTGCCCTACGACTGGGGCTATTTCGCCTTCGTTCACGACCGCGCGACGCTGCCCGACCCGCCGACAAGCTTCGAGGCCCTTGCAGCCTCCGACGTCTCCATCGTCATCCACGATCCGCGCAGCTCGACGCCCGGCCTCGGCCTCCTGATGTGGGTCAAGACCGCCTACGGCGACCGCGCCCCGGAGATCTGGGAGGGTCTTGCCGACAACATTGTCACCGTCACCCCTGGCTGGTCGGAAGCCTACGGGCTCTTTCTCGACGGCGAGGTCGAGATGGCGCTCGCCTACACCACCTCGCCAGCCTATCACCTGATCGCAGAGGACGATCCCGGCAAGGCGGCGGCGATGTTCGACGAGGGCCACTACATACAGATCGAGGTCGCGGGCGTGACAGCCTCGAGCGACCAGCCTGCGCTCGCCCGCGACTTTCTCGCCTTCATGCTCACCGACGGGTTCCAGGGCGTGATCCCCACCACCAACTGGATGTATCCCGCCCGGACGCCCGAGGCGGGCCTGCCCAAGGGCTTCGGGACCCTCGCGGTCCCAGAGACGGCGCTCCTGCTCCCGCCCGAAGAGGCGCGCGCCGCCCGCGACGCCGCGCTGGCCGAATGGCTGGCCGCGCTCAGCCGCTGAGCCCGGGCCTGCGCTTTGGCGGCGGGCTGGCGCTGACCGTCGTCGCGGCGCTGACGCTCGGCGCGGTCGCGGTCCTCGCACTGCGCGCCGAGCCCGGCCGCGGCCTCGGTCCCGCCGACTGGGCGGCGATCCGCTTTACGCTTCTCCAGTCGGCGCTCTCCGCCGGCCTCAGCGTCGCGATAGCGATCCCGCTCGCCCGCGCGCTCGCCCGCCGCCGCTTTCCCGGCCGCAGCGTCCTGGTGGCACTCCTTGGCGCGCCGTTCCTGTTGCCGGCCATCGTGGCGGTCTTCGGCCTCGTGGCGATCTGGGGTCGCTCGGGGCTGGTCAGCGACGCGCTCGGGCTCGTCGGCCTGCCGCCGCTCGACATCTACGGGCTGCGCGGCGTGGTGCTCGCGCATGTCTTCTTCAACCTGCCCCTCGTCACCCGTCTGATCATGCAGGGTTGGCTCGCCATTCCCGCCGAGCAGTTCCGCCTCGCGGCCCAGCTCGGCTTCGCACCGTCGGACGTCTTCCGCCGCATCGAGGCGCCCATGCTGCGCGAGGTGGTTCCCGGCGCCTTCGTGCTGGTCTTCCTCTTGTGCATGACCTCCTTCGCCGTGGCGCTAACCCTCGGCGGCGGACCGCGCGCAACCACCATCGAGCTCGCGATCTTCCAGGCGGTGCGCTTCGACTTCGACCTCGGCCGCGCCGCGCTTCTGGCGCTGATCCAGTTCGGCCTCTGTGCCGCGGTGACAGCGCTTGCGTTGCGCCTCTCCGCCGAGGCCGGCATTTCCGCCGGACTCATGGGTGCGGTGACCCGCTGGGACGCCGACCGGGCCGGCACCCGCGTCCTCGACGCAAGCCTAATCCTGGCTCTGGCGCTCTTCGTCGCCCTGCCGCTCGCCGCGGTGCTGGCCCGCGGCCTGCCGTCGCTCCTCGACGGCCTGCCCGCCGCGGTCTTGCCGGCGGCGGTCCGCAGCCTCGCCGTCGCGCTCGCCTCGGCCGCGCTGGCGCTGGCGCTCGGCCTCGCGCTCGCCGCGCTGATCGACGCCTGCCGGGCGCGGGGCGGTGGCCGCGCGCTTGAGGGCTTCGGGCTGATGACGCTCTCCGCCTCGCCCTTGGTCATTGGCACCGCGCTCTTCATCGTCCTGCGCCCGCTCGCGGATCCGTTCGCGCTGGCGCTGCCTGCCACCGCCACCGTCAACGCCGCCATGGCGCTGCCCTTCGTGCTGCGCGCGCTCCTGTCGGCGCTGACCGGGGCTCGCGCCACCGACGGCCGCCTCGCCGACAGCCTCGGAATGGCCGGCTGGCCGCGCTTTCGTCTCGTGGCTTGGCCGCGCCTGCGCCAGCCGATGGGCTTCGCCGCCGGCCTCGCAGCGGCGCTGTCGATGGGCGATCTCGGGGTGATCGCGCTCTTCGCCCCGCCCGAGGTCGCCACCCTGCCGCTGCTGATGCAGCGGCTGATGGCCGCCTACCGCATGGAGGCCGCCGCCGGCGTGGCGCTCGTGCTCGTCGCGCTCACCTTCGCGCTGTTCTGGATCTTCGACCGGGGCGGGCGGCTCGATGCTGACGCTTGAGGGCCTTCGGCTCGACTATGAGGACTGGCGGCTCGACGCCGATTTCACGCTGCTACCCGACAGCGCCGCGGCGCTGATCGGCCCCTCGGGCTCGGGAAAGAGCACGCTTCTCGACGCCATCGCCGGCTTCTTCGCGCCGACCGCCGGCCGCATCCTCTGGAACGGCGCCGACCTCGGCCCGCTGCCGCCCGCCGTCCGCCCGGTGACCGTCGTCTTCCAGGAGCACAATCTCTTCGCGCATCTCACCGCCTTCCAGAACGTCGGCCTCGGCCTGCGCCCCGACCTGCGCCTCGGCATCGCGGCCCGCGACCGAGTCGCGGCGGCGCTGACGCAGGTCGGGCTCGAGGGTCTCGGCGACCGTCGCCCCGCCCAGCTCTCGGGCGGCCAGCGCAGCCGGGTGGCGCTCGCCCGCGCGCTGCTGCGCGACCGGCCGCTGCTGCTGCTCGACGAACCCTTCGCCGCCCTCGGCCCGGCGCTGCGCGCCGAGATGCTCGACCTCGTCGCCCGCATCCGCGCCGAGGCGAAGGCCACGCTGATCCTTGTCACCCACCAGCCCGAGGACGCCCGCCGCATCGCCGAGCGCCTGCTCGTCATCAACGAGGGCGTTGTTCGGGGTCCCTTCGAAACGGCGCAGGCCCTCGACGGCGGCGTCGCCGGGATCGGAGGCTACCTCGGCGCCGGCGACGACGGGTTTCGGTCCTGACCCAGGCCCGAACGTCTGCGCGGATCGATCTCGACGGCGATGGGCGCAAGCCCGAATCGCCGGCGCAGCCGGTTGTGGCGCCGCGGCGTCAGGAGCCAGACCGAGGCGGCCCGGCTCTCGCTGTTCCAGACCTCGACGAGGCGCCGCCAGATGGATTTGTTCTCCGGTTCGGTCCTTTCGCCGCTCGCACGCTCGATCTCGGCCGCCAGCGCCGCCCGGACCTCGGGATCGGCGATCCCCCGCGCTTCGATCCAGGCCCGCAACCACTCGAGGAACTCCGGCCGCGCCGCGCGATCGCCGGCCTCTCGTCCGCTCGCCGCGCAGACCGAGCTTGGATGCTGCCGATAGAGATCGAGCGGCCGCCCGACAACGATCACCGGGTGTTCGAGGAAGATCTTGAAGAACAGAGCCTGGTCCTCGTAGAGCAGCCGGAACTGGTCTTCGAACCCGCCTACCGCCCTGATGGCGGAGCGGCGGATCGTGACGCTGCAGGGGACGGGGATGCCGCGGCCGCCGTTCCCGAGGAAATGCGTCGCCAGCGCCGGCGCAGCGAAGACCTCGCCCTGCGCCAGATCCAACTCGGACGGCCGGTCGATGGCGTCCCAGGGACGCCACCAGGGCGACGCACTCGCGTCCCAGCTCGACCACAACACCGTCGGGCCGATCGCCATCGCTGCCGCGCGCCTTGCGCCGAGCGCCGCCACATGTGTCTCGAGCCGATGAGGCAGCCAGACGTCGTCCACGTCGAGAAACGCCACGAAGTCGCCGCGCGCGGCGCGCACGCCGGCGCTGCGCGACGGGCCGGTGCCGAGGTTGCGGCCGCCGGGATGGGAGATCAGCCTGATTCGCTCGGGATGGTCTTCGCAGTAGCGCCGCGCGATCGCCGCCGCGCCGTCAGTTGTGCCGTCATCGACGAGGATCAGCTCCCAGTTCCGGTAGGTCTGCGCCAACGCGCTCTCGATCGCCTCGGCGATGAAGCGCTTGCCGTTGAGGAAGATCATGACGCATGAGACGAGAGGATGCGACGGGTCCGAAGACATGGCCTAGCCGTTCTGATATTCTGCGGGCGGGTCGGTGGCCTCGTGACCGCAGCTCACGCCGTCGAACGCTTCCGCGCCATCCGCTCCGCGCGCGCCGTCGGCGTCTCCTGGGCCGCGCCTACCTCCGCCCTGCGGATCGAGCCCAACCAGTCATCCAGCCGCGGCGGTTGCGATGGTGCCCGCGGCGCCTCCGCCTCCCAGGCCACCGGTTCGCGCCCGAAGCGCAGCCGCAGCCGATTATAGAGCCGCGGGCCGAGCAGCCAGATCGACGCCAGCCGGCTCTCGGCGCGCCAGTGATCGGCCAGCTCGCCGCGCGAGCTCAGCCCGTCTCCCGCCGCCGTCTCCGCCGCCGCCGCGATCTCGGCCGCGAGCGCCGCGCGCAGTCCGGGATCGGCGATCCGCCGCGCTTCGATCCAGCCTCGCAGCCAGTCGAGAAACACCGGCCGCATGGCGACATCGCCGGCGCGCACGCCCTCGACCGCGCTGGTCGATTCCGGATGCTGGCGGTAGTAGTCGAGCAGCCGGCCGGTGGCGACCACCGGGTACTCCAGCATGATCTTAAAGAACAGCACCTGGTCCTCGTAGAACCGCCGGAACCTGTCGTCGCCGCCGCCGACCGCCGCGAGCGCCTCGCGCCGGATCGTCACGCTGCAGATCCCGGGCATACCGCCGCCGCGCCGCCTGAGGAAATGTGTCGCCACTTCTGGTGCCGGAAGGATCACGTCCTCCGGCAATCCCTGACCGTAGCGCTCGTCGACGCCGGCCCAGACCCGCCACCACGGCGTCCGCTCCCGGCTCCAGCTCGACCACATCAGCATCGGGCCCATCGCCATCGCCGCCGCTGGTTGCCGTTTGAGCAGCCCGACATGCGCCTCCAGCCGCTCCGGCAGCCAGATGTCGTCGGCGTCGAGAAACGCCACCAGCGCGCCGCGCGCCGCGCGCATCCCGGCGTTGCGTGAAGCGCTCATGCCGAGATTGACCCCTCCGGAATGCGAAATGGCGCGGATCCGGTCGGGATGGGCGCAGGCGTAGTCCTGCGCGATCGCCGCCGCCCCGTCGGTGGTGCCGTCGTCGACGAGGATCAGCTCCCAGTTCCGATAGGTCTGGCCGAGCACGCTCTCGATCGCCTCGGCGATAAAGCGCTCGCCGTTGAGGAAGATCATCACGCACGAGACGAGTGGCGGAGAAGCGCCCGGCGGTGTTGACATCGGTTCAACCCTTCGACGACCGTTCGCGCGGTCCCGGGGTCAACAGACTTCAATAGCCTTGCGATTCTCCTAATCCCGGCGGACTCGCCGGTCCTGCTCACTCTTGCGCCGCGTCAGAACCCGCTTTGGCGGGCGAATAGCGCCTCCACCGGCGGCGCCATTGTCGCGGCCCGCTTGAGCCGCCGCCTCGTCTCGAGCGCCGCCTCGAAGCGCTCCACCGGACGGCCCATGCGCCTAAGCCCCACGCCTCCGCCAAGACCGACCCGCAAGATCCGGTTGGCGTCAGCAGCCAGATCCGCGTCGGGTAGGCCCTCGGTTCGACTTTGGTCTCCCGCCGGTCGCGCGCATCCACTGGCGGCATCAGGCGCGCCTGACTCAACGCTGGCTCCGATCAGGGCGTTTCGACAACGAGTTCATGACGTCTGGTGCGGTATCCCGCTACAAAGAAGCGCGGGGAACTCCGCCCTTGCGCCGATCCTCGCCGACCTGGCTGCCGCTCAGGCGTGTTCGCCCTTGTGCGGCGACCAGAGCTTCTTGTTGGTGAAGTAGAGCAGGATGGTCAGGATGCCGAGAAACAGCACCGCCGTCAGCCCCGCCTGCTTGCGCGCCATCATTTTCGGCTCGGCCGCCCACATCAGAAAGGCCGCCACGTCTTTGGCCTCCTGCTCCATCGTCGCGGGGGTGCCGTCGCCATAGGTCACGTCGTCGCCGTAGAGCACCGGGTTCATCGCGAGATAGCCGCCGAAGGCCTCGTTCTCGTAGAGGATGACGCCGGCCTCCTCCTTCTCCTCTCCAGTGAAGCCGAGCAGGAGCGAGGCGATGTACTCCGGCCCGCCAATTCCGCGGATGAACTGGTTGAACCCCGTGCCGGCCGGCCCGTGGAACCCGGCCCGCGCCTTGGCCATCAGGCTCAGGTCCGGCGCGTTCGCGAGGCCGGACGCCGGGAAGTGGTCGGTCGGCCCCGCCGGTCGGAAGTCGTCGAGTTCAGGGTCGAACACGTCGAACTGAGCCGCATAGGCGCGCATCGCCTCATCGCTGAGCGTCGGCCCGCCAGGATAGGAGAGCGCGCGGAACGGAACAAACTTCAGTCCGTGGCAGGCCGCACAGACCTCCGTATAGACCTGCAACCCTCTCTGGAGCTGCGCCTGGTCGTAGGCGCCGAACGGCCCCTCGAAGGAGAAGCTGAAGTCGGTGACGTGGCGTTCCTCGCCCGCCGCCAGCGCCCCGCCTGCTCCGAGCGCAAACGCCGCAAAACCGGAGAGAATGGTGTTCCTGATCATGTCGCCTGTCCTCTCTCGCCGGTCATTCTGCGGGTTTGAACGCGGCGTCCGCCTGCGCCGTCCTGCGGTCGGGATAGTGCGCGGCGAAATCCTCCTCGATCGTCGCCGGTTGGGGCAGCGGCTTCTCCAGCAGCCCCAGGAGCGGTAGGATCACCAGGAAGAACACGAACCAGTAGAGGGTCGCGAGCTGGCTGATGATAACGTAGGGCTGCTCGGCCGGCATCGCGCCGCACCACATCAGCACGAAGAAGTCCACGACGAGGATCCAGAACCAGATCTTGAACTGTGGCCGGTAGCGCCCGGAGCGAACCCGGCTTGTGTCGAGCCAGGGCACGAGAAAGAGAACGATGATCGAGCCAAACATCGCGATCACGCCGCCGAGCTTGGACGAGATGAACAGCACGTCGAAGGTGATTGCGCGCAGCATCGCGTAGAAGGGCAGGAAGTACCATTCCGGCACGATGTGGGCGGGCGTCACCAACGGGTTGGCCTCGATGTAATTGTCAGGGTGCCCCAAGTAGTTGGGCATGAAGCCGACCACCGCCGCGAAGATAGCGAGGATCATCACAAGCGCGAACAGGTCCTTGATGACGAAGTAGGGCCAGAACGGCAGCGTGTCCGCCTGCGCCTCGCGCTTCGATGTGCGGCGCACCTCGACCCCGGTTGGGTTGTTGTTTCCAGTGGTGTGAAACGCCCAGATGTGCACGATCACCAGCCCCGCGATCACGAAGGGCAACAGATAGTGCAGGCTGAAGAAACGGGTCAGCGTGGCGTTGTCCACCGCCGGCCCGCCAAGGAGCCAGGTCTGAATGCTCTCGCCCACCAAAGGGATCGCGCCAAAGAGACCGGTGATCACCGTAGCCCCCCAGAATGACATCTGTCCCCAAGGCAGCACATAGCCCATGAACGCCGTCGCCATCATCAGCAGGAAGATCAGCATGCCGATGATCCAGGTGATCTCGCGCGGCGTCTTGTAGGAGCCGTAGTAGAGACCCCGGAAGATGTGCAGATAGACCGCGATGAAGAACAGCGACGCGCCGTTGGCGTGGATGTAGCGGAACGCCCATCCGCCGTTGACGTTGCGCATGATGTGCTCGACGCTCGCGAAGGCGAGGGTTGTGTCTGGGGTGTAGTGCATCACCAGCACGATGCCGGTGATGATCTGCAACGCAAGGCAGAAGGTCAGCACGATGCCCCAGATCCACATCCAGTTGAGGTTCTTCGGCGTCGGGATCGTCAGCGTCGAATGCATCAGCCCCAGAACGGGCAGGCGGCTCTCGACCCATTTTTCCGCGCCGGTCTTGGGCTCGTAATGATCGTGGGGAATGCCACTCATCGCGGGTCTCCTCTAACCGAGCTGGATGACGCCGTCTTCCACGAACTGGACGACGGGGATGGGGAGGTTTTCCGGGGCCGGGCCCCTGCGGATGCGGCCCGAAGTGTCGTAGTGCGAGCCGTGGCAGGGGCAGAACCAGCCGCCGAAATCGCCGGCGTCCCCGAGCGGCACACAACCAAGATGGGTGCATACTCCGGTCATGACCAGCAGTTCGCCGCTCTCGTCGAGCGCACGATCCTCGTCGGTCGCCGGCGCGTCATCGGGCAGGTTCGCGTTTCGCGCGAGCGGGTCGGGCAGCGTCGCCACGTCAACCTCTCGCGCCGCCACAATCTCATCCTCCCGGCGACGGCGAATGAAGACCGGCTTGCCGAGGAACTTGACCGTGAGCTGGCTGCCCGGCTCCACCGCCGAGACGTCGACCCGGATCGAGGCGAGCGCCTGAACGTCAGCGCTTGGGTTCATCTGGTTGACCAGCGGCCAGATCGCCGCTCCCGTGGCCACCGCGCCGGCCGCGCCGGTCGCCACGTAGAGAAAGTCGCGGCGGGTCTCGTTGTGCTGGTCTTCGACGTGTGCCACCCGGTTCACTCCTTGCCGTCGCCCGCGATCGGGCCCCAATCGAAACGCCCGCAAGCAGGCGAGGGTCGTGACGCGCCGGCGTTCTCGCCCAGACGCAGCCCCGACGCGCTGGCCGCGCGGCGCTGGCGCAATGCATCTGCTCTGGCCGGAAAAGCGCCCCCCAACCGTTCATCTCGTGATTTAGACGCGAAACAGTCGTTGGTCCAGCGGACTTTGCGACGCACGCCCGGCGGCTTCGGCGCGCCCGCAGCCGCCGCGTCGTGACCCTGCGCCTCGTAGCCTACCAGCCCGACATCGCACCCAATCTAGAGCGTCACCCGATCAATCTGCATCATATCCAGCGGCTGTGAAGTAGTTGGCGCATTCCTGCGAGGTGAAGACATCGACGAGCCGTCCGATCGCGGTCCAGAGGCCGTCGACGGTGCGTTCGGCGGCCTTGCGCAGCAGGGCCTTGAACTTCGAGAACGCCATCTCGATTGGATTGAAGTCCGGGGAGTACGGTGGAAGGAACCTCAGCCTCGCGCCCTTCGCCTCGATCATCTCCCGGACCGAGGCGCGCTTGTGGCTGGAGAGGTTGTCCATGATCACCACATCGCCGGGCCGGAGGGTCGGGAGCAGGACCTGCGCGACATAGGCTTCGAACCAGTCGCCGTTGATCGGACCGTCGAGCACCATGGGCGCGACCATGCCGTCGAGGCGGAGGCCGGCAATGAGTGTCGTCGTCTTGCGGTGGCCGTGCGGAACCGCCATCCGCAGACGTTCACCCCGGGCGCAGCGCCCGTGAGAGCGGGCCATGTTCGTCGCCGTCCAGGTCTCGTCGATGAAGACCAGACGCTCGGGTTCAAGATCAGGCTGGCTCTCGAACCAGTCGCGGCGCTTCTTCAGGACGTCGGGCCGGTCCTGCTCGGCGGCATGCCCGGTCTTTTTTTGCGCGTCAGGCCATGGCGCTGGAAGAACCGCGAGAGCGCGGAGATCGACGCGGCGACGCCGCGCCCGGCGAGGCGGGCACGGAGTTCCCCGAGGCTCTGGTCGCGCTCCTCCTCCAGCGCCGCCATGACGACCGCGCGCTGCGCGTCGATCCGACGAGAGCGCATGTCGCCACCCTGTGGTTTCGGGGCGTAGCCGCCCGTCGCCCGCCGCGTCGCGTCCCACCTGATGACCGACGAAACCGAAACGCCCAAGCGGCCCGCCGCCGCGCGACGGCTCATGCCGCCGTCCACCGCCGCAAGCGTCCGTCCTCTCAAATCCATGGAAAGTGGCCTGCCCATCCCGTCACCCCGATATCCGCCTCCGGTACACGGAATCAGACTTCGGCGACCTTGGGAATCCCCCTCAACGACTCATACCGATAGGGCGACGCTCTAGGGGCGATGATCCGGCTCTGCGCCTGTTTCGGCGTCGGCCTCGAGGTGATCGAGCTCTGCGGCTTTGCGCTTTCGGACAAGGCGCTGCGGCGCGCGGCGATGGACTACGCCGCCAGCGCCGAGGTCGTCCGCTACGTGTCTTGGGACGCGTTTTGCGCCGCGCCGCGGCCAGGACGGCTGATCCTGCTGACCACGGCCGGCGACGCGGAGCACTGGAACTTCGCCTTCCGCCCCGACGACGCGCTGATGGTCGGTCGCGAGACCGCCGGCGTGCCCGAGTCCGTCGCCGCCGTCGCCGACGCGCGGCTGCGTATCCCGATGCCCGGTGGCGGGCGCAGCCTCAATGTCGCGGTGGCGGCCGCCGTCGGCCTCGCCGAAGCGCTGCGCCAGACGCGCCCTCCCGGGACCACCATAAACCCTTGGCCCGCGCCGGCGTCGTGAGGCGTCGACCCGGGGCCCTGACGCCGCTAGTCTGGCCGGCGTCACGGGAGAGACCGATGCTGAAACCTCAAACCCTGCCTATCGACCGCATCCGCGTGCCGGTCAAGCGCGCCAAGACCCTCAACGAGGCCAAGGTCGCCGAACTCGCCGAGAGCATTCTTGAGGAGGGCCAGAAGGTCCCGATCCAGGTCCGCGCCGACGGAGACGGCTACGTGCTGATCGAGGGGCTGCACCGGCTTGAGGCCCAAAAGGAGCTCGGCGAAGCGACGATCGAGGGCTACCTCGTGCAGGCTCGAAAGCACTGACGCAGACGAGACTTCCTCGATCCACGAGGTCGGACAGCAACGATCACTCCGACCCTCGCACGCGCCAGTCGTCGCGCCAAGCCTCGAACCTCAGAGCAGCCCGTGCCCGCGCATGAGCCCGCGCAGGTCCACCTCGGGCCGCGCGCCGATGTGGGAGATCACTTCCGCCGCCGCCACCGCGCCCATGCGCGCGCAACTCAGCCAGTCCGCGCCGCTCACCAGCCCGTAGAAGAACCCCGCCGCGAAGAGATCGCCCGCTCCGGTGACGTCGACCACCTCCGTCGCCACCGCATGGGTGTGCAGCCGCGCGCCGCCGGCGATCACGTGCGCGCCCTCGGCCCCGACGGTGCAGGCGGTGACAGGGATCTCGGCCTCGGCCGCATCCATGGCCGCGGCGAGATCGGCACTTTGGTAGAGCGAGACCAGCTCGTGCTGGTTGGCCACTAGCAGGTCCACGTCCTCGCGGACCATGCGCCGGAACGCCTCGCGATGACGCTCGACGCAGAAGGGATCGCTAAGCGTGATCGCCACCTTGCCGCCAGCGGCCTTCGCCGCGCGGATCGCCTTGGCGAAGGCCGCGTGGCTGTCAGGCCCGTCAAAGCGGTAACCCTCGAGAAACAGCCACTCCGCCTCGGTCATCAGGTCCGGGTCGATGTCGTCAGGAGCCAGGAACTCCGAGAGCCCAAGATAGGTGTTCATTGAGCGCTCGCCGTCGTCAGTGACCAGCACCATGCAGCGGCCGGTCTCGTGGCGATGGCCCACCGGCGCCCGGGGCGTGGCGTAGTGCGCCCCGGTCGCCCGCAAGTCGTGGGCGAAGATCGCGCCGAGCTGGTCGTCCTTGACCTTGCCCACATAGGCGGTGCGCGCGCCCAGGATCGCAAGGCCGGCGATCGTGTTCGCGGCCGACCCCCCCGAGACCTCGCGCGCCGGACCCATCCGCGCGTAGAGCTCGACCGCGCGGTCGGTGTCGATGAGTTGCATGATGCCCTTCTGCACGCCGTTCTCGTCCAGGAAAGCGTCTTCGACAGGAGCGATCACGTCGACCAGCGCATTGCCGATGCCGACAACCTGATAGGGTTTGGTCACGGGGTCTTCTCCTCGTAGGCGCAAAGATCGCGGATTTCGCAGACACCGCAGGCGGGCTTGCGCGCCGTGCAGACGTAGCGCCCGTGCAGGATCATCCAGTGATGGGCGCGCTGAAGATACGGCGCGGGTACGTTGTCCTCGACCGCGCGCTCTACAGCGACGACATCGCGGCCGGGCGCGATCCCGGTGCGGTTGGCGACGCGGAAGATATGGGTGTCGACCGCCTGCGCTGGCGTCCCCCACCACATGTTCAGCACGACGTTGGCGGTCTTGCGCCCCACCCCGGGCAGGCTCTGGAGCGCCGCGCGCGACGACGGAACCTCGCCGCCGTACTCCTCCACGAGGATGCGGCTGAGCTTGATGACGTTCCTGGCCTTGTTGCGATAGAGCCCGATGGTCCGGATGTGCTCGATCAGCCGCTCCTCGCCGAGCGCGAGCATCTTCGCCGGCGTGTCGACCGCCTCGAAGAGCAACCTTGTCGCGCGGTTCACCCCCTTGTCCGTCGCCTGCGCCGACAGCGCCACCGCCACAAGCAGCGTGTAGGCGTTGACGTGGTCGAGCTCGCCCTTCGGCTCGGGAACTGCGGCCTCGAATCGCCGGAAGATCTCCAGAACGGAGCGATAGTCGAGCTGCGCGGCCATGGCCCCGATTGCCACGGCCTGCCCGGCTCTGCAAGCCGCCGCGGCGCCCGCCCGGGTTCGGGCGTGGACAGCGGCGGTCACCAGGTACTCACTCGCGCACTCGTCACCCACCCCGCCGGCCCCGGGCGTCTCCGCCATGACGGGCCAACTCGCTCGCCGCCGCTGTCCGCGTAGGACGTATTCACGCACACCACCGGTTCAAGTGTGAAATTCTGAAATGTGAATATCATAAATGTGGTGGCGCGAACTGGCCGGTGCCGCAAAGCCGGCTGGTCAGGCGTTGATCGGGCGAGCCATGGATTCGCTTCGCGAGCGCGATAAGGCCGACCGAAAGAAGGATCATCGGCGCGGTTGCCGGCAGCGGAACCGGCGCGATCGGAGGCTGGATACAGAACCTCTCTCCCGCCCCCGGCGCGGCATGGGCGGGCGATGCGAACAGCGAGAAAGCCGATGCGCTCTGCGTGTCGATCGTGCATGGCGTCGCGATCACGCGGATGGTGAATTGATCGAAACCGACGGCGTCTCCCAGCGCCCAGAAACCGCCTTCGGGGAGCGGAGCTTCCCCATCAACGAGCCGGACTGATCGTCGTAGGTGCCGAAGAAGTTCGCCGTCGCGATCGTGTCCCCCGAGACTGCCCATTTCGTATCCGGTGCGCTCCGAAGAGAAGAGGCCCGCGAGGTCGAAGCTGGGATTGCAGTCTGCGTCGCCGAACAGACCGAACGGAAACTGACTGCTTCCGGGCATGTCGCGGTCGGGAGGCGCCGGAAACGCCGGCGAGAAGCCGAGCCCGTCATCGGCCAAAGACAGCGTGAAAGCCTCGCCCACGCCGTAACCCAATTCGACCGTGACACCGGCAAGCGGACCGCCGGATTTGTTCACGACGCGATGGTATAACTGATACCCGATGGTCCCGGCCGGCGCTTCACCCGCTGGGTCGACGTCGAACATCAGGTCGATCGGCGAGGTGCTAGTCAGATGCTGCTTGAAGCGTTTGCCGCTCTGGAACGGGCTGTCGCAGACCGCCGAACTCGACACCGTGATGCAGCGCGCCAGAGGCTGAATCCGGTCACGTATTCGACCGGCGTGTCCGCCACCGCCACGTCGAATGTGTTCCAACCGGTGATGGTCGCGGCATCGGCCGGACTCAACGAGATAGCCAAAGCCGAAATCGCGCCCAACGACGCGGCGGGAATCCGAATGCGCTTCATCAGTTCTCTCACTCCCTATCAGCGGTGACGCGCCGTTGCCGTAACGTCGCCTTGGAGTTCGGAACCCTGCTGAATCGTGGGCCCACTCTGCGACTATAGCGCTCCACATCAAATCGAACTCGGTAATGTGAGTTTGATGGTGTCAATCAAGGGCCCGATGTCCGTAGCGATTCAGACAAACGGGCCCCCCCGCCGCCCGAAACCGCAGGATTCGGGTGGCGTCGTGGCGGCGTGGGCGTAGATTGACCCGCAGCACAACGACAGGGAGACCAGGGCCATGGAACCGGCGCGCGGCTATCACTACGGCGTCATCGCCCGGGCGATCGAGACCATCGCCAACGAGGCGCCTTTGCAGCCGTCGCTCGGCGCGGTGGCCGCGAGCGTCGGCCTTTCGCCCGCGCATTTCCAGCGAGTATTCAGCGCCTGGGCCGGGGTCAGCCCCAAGCGATACCAGCAGTATCTCGCGCTCGACCACGCCCGCCGTTTGCTGGCCGAACGCCGAAGCGTGCTCGACGCCGCCCACGAGACCGGCCTCTCCGGCGCCGGGCGCCTGCACGATCTCTTCGTGCGCTGGGAGGCAATGAGCCCCGGCGAATACGGCCGCGGCGCCGCCGGCCTCGACATCGCCTGGGGCTGGTTCGACACGCCCTTCGGGCCGGCGCTGGCCATGGCGACCGACCGCGGCCTCTGCGGCCTCGCCTTCGCCGCCGAGACCGGTCGCGACGCGGCGATGGGCGACTTGTGCGCACGCTGGCCGAACGCGGCCTACACCGAGGCGCCCGCGCGCGTAGCATGGCTCCTGGACGCGGCCTTCGGCGGGCCCGGCGAAACCCGCCTGCACCTGATTGGGGCGCCCTTCCAGATCAAGGTCTGGGAGGCGCTGATGCAGGTGCCCTCGGGCGAAGTCACCACCTACTCCGACATCGCAGCCGCAATCGGAAACCCGAAGGCGTCGCGCGCGGTCGGCACGGCGGTCGGCCGCAATCCGGTGAGCTGGCTCATCCCCTGCCACCGGGCGCTGCGCAAGGCGGGCGGGCTCGGCGGCTACCACTGGGGCCTCGGGGTCAAGCGCGCGATGCTCGCCTGGGAGGCGGCGCGCCACGACGCCGGCGCCTGAGCCCGCGACGGACGCACGACGTCGCGGGGCCGCTTGCTCGGCCGCGGCTGCGTGAACATTCGATCGCCTTGGATCCTGCCGCAATGAGGCGCGCCATGCCGTTCGAGAAAGTCACGCCCGAGAACGAAGCGCTCTTCGACTACATCGGCCTCCGGCCCGAACTTGAGGTCATCGCCGCCGAACGGACTGCGCAGCATGGCGGCAAGACCGACCACCGGGTCATCGCAGCGGCGTTCGAGCGGATAGAGGCGCTGCTCCGCCGCCGCGACACCGAAGCGGAGACAGCCCTCAACGCCGATGTTCGCATAGTGCAAACCGCGCACAACGCGGTCATGCTGCAGACGAAGCGCTCGATGTTCTAGATGCTAAAGGTCTGGGTGTTCTACAACCGTCAGTCACTCTTTGCCGCGCAGCACACCCCGCCGGGGCTTTCTGGAACAGCACCGTGCTATCGGTGACGCCATCCTCTCCCACGACCGCGCCCGGCACAGCTCGCTTTAGTCGCCGACACCAATCGCAGACCTCTACCGCGCGCAGTTCCGGCAGAACGGCGTATGCGGCAGTAGGTCAAGCCGCTCCTCGCTGATGCGGTCCCCGCAGGTAGTGCATTCGCCATAGACGCCCTCCGCGATACGGTCGAGCGCGGCGTTGACCATCCGCATTTCCTGCAGCCCGGCCGCGCCGAGATCCTCGAGCACCTCGTCGTCCTCACGCTCGGTCGCCATGTCCTCGAAACGTTCGCTCACCGGCTGGTCGAGCTCATCGTCGATCTTGTGCAGACGCGCCTCGAGCTCCGCGAGGCGACCCTGCAGCTGCGCCTTCCGCTCTTCGACAGGTTTCATCGGTCTCTCCCGCCATTCGAGGGCCAGCATTCACGCCGCCAGCCTCCCGGGACTTGATCCTGATCAAAACGGAGGCCCCGGCGCAACCCCCGCGCACGCGGGGGCGGGGAGGGGGCGTCAGTGCAGCTTCGCGCCCACCTCGCCGATCGCAGCGTCGATCAGCGCGTCGGCCTCGTCGGCCTTCATGTTCCGCCCGATGACCTCGCCCGCCGCCGCGATGGCCACGGCGACGGCCCGGTCCTTCACTTGGCGGATCGCCGCCTTCTCGGCCGCGGCGATCTGCTCGGTGGCCGTGGCGAGCCGCCGCTCGACCGATCTGCGGATGTCGGCCTTGGCGGCCTCCGCAGCGGCCTCGGCGTCGGCCCGAGCGGCCGTGACGATCTGCTCGGCCTGCTCGGCCACTTCCTTCTGCTTGCGCTCATAGCTCGCCAGCAGCGACTGGGCCTCCTCGCGCAGCGCCCGCGCCTCGTCGAGATCGGAGCGGATCTCGGCGGCGCGCGCGTCGAGCTTGCCGCCGAGCATGCGCGGCACACCGAAATAGACCAGGATCCCGAGAAAGATCAGGAAACCGAGGGCGACTACGATGTCGGTGTTGTTCAGGAAGTCCATGGATCAGCCCCTCACGCGGGCGGCGACGGCCGCGCCGATCGCCGAGGAATCCGCCGCGCCAGGCATCAGCTTGGCGACGATCTCGGCGGCGGTCGCGCTCGCGACCTCCTCGACGCTCACCGTGGCGCTGTCGCGGATCTCGCGGATACGCGCCTCCGATTCCGACGACCGCGCCGCGATCTCGGCGTCGGCCTTGGCCAGCAGCGCCGACAGCTCCTTGTTGATCTGCGCCCGGTTCTCGGCCGCAATCTTCTGGCTCTCCTCACGCGCGGCGGCGAGCGCGGCGTTGTAGGCCGCCTCCGCCTCATCGGCCCGCCGCTTGAACAGCGCCGCCTGTTCGAGATCATTGGTGATCGCGTCGCTTCGCTCGGCGAGCACCGTCGAGATCCGGGGCAATGCCACGCGCGTCAGCACCAGATAAAGAAGCACCAGCGAGGCGATCAGCCAGAAGATCAGGTTTGGCCAGTTGCCGAAATCGAGCTGCGGCATGCCGACTTCGGCTTCCGCAAGCACCTCTGCGCCGAGGGTTTCATCCGCCATCTCTCACTCCGTCCCAAAGGCCGGCCGGCGCAGGCGCGCCAGCCGCCGGTCGCGTCCCTGGTTCAGACCGCGAACATCAGGAGCAGGGCCACGAGGAAGGCGAAGATGCCGAGCGCTTCGGCGAAGGCGATGCCGATGAAGAGCGTCGCGGTCTGCTCGCCGGCCGCCGCGGGGTTGCGCAGCGCGCCCGCGAGGAAGTTGCCGGCGACGTGGCCCACGCCGATGCCGGCCGCGCCGGACCCGATGGCCGCGAGCCCCGCGCCGATGAACTGGCCCATTTCAGCGATGTTGCCTTCCATGATGTCGCTCCTTTTGGATTGGAATGGCTTGCGTGTCTGGCTCCTGCGCCCGGTCCGTCAGTGGCCCGGATGCAGCGCGTCGTTGAGGTAGACGCAGGTGAGGATGGTGAAGACGTAGGCCTGGACCACCGAGACGAGCAACTCCAGCCCGTAGATCGCGGTGATCGCGAGGATGGGAAAGATCGAGGCGAGCCCCAGCGCGCCGGCGAAGCCCGCGAACACCTTAAGCACCGCATGGCCCGCGATCATGTTGCCGCCGAGTCGGATCGAGTGGCTCACCGGACGCACGAAGTACGAGATCACCTCGATGATCGCCAGGATCGGGCGAAGCGCCAGCGGCGCGCTCGACACCCAGAAGAGCTTCAGGAACCCCGGTCCGTGCTTGACGAAGCCGATCACCGTAACGGTGATGAAGACCGCAAGCGCCAGGAACGCCGTCACTGCGAACTGCGCGGTCGATGTGAAGCTCGTGGGGATCAGCCCAAGCACGTTGGCGAACAGGATGAACAGGAACAGCGTCAGGATGTAGGGGAAGTACTTCAACCCCTCCTTGCCCGCGACGTCCTCGACCATCTTGCGCACGAAGCCGTAAGTCATCTCCGCCGCCGACTGCGCCCGCGACGGCACCAGCGCGCGTCCCCGCGCGCCCACCACCATCA
This sequence comes from uncultured Alphaproteobacteria bacterium, assembly GCA_963836255.1. Lineage (GTDB taxonomy): Bacteria > Pseudomonadota > Alphaproteobacteria > Rhodobacterales > Rhodobacteraceae > Amaricoccus. Next base: position 121,246 of record CAWIIL010000002.1, on the reverse strand, counting down.
GCAGCGCCACCGCCGCGACGGTCAGCAGCATCCACAGCGTCGCATTGGTGGGCGTGTACCAGTGCACCGCGTCGCCGCCGAACAACGGCTCCAGCTTGAACTGGTCCATGGGATGGATGTTCAGGCCGCTCCCGTCGCCGCCGTGCGCCTCGCCCGCCATGCAGCCTCACTCCCCGTCTGGGCCCGCGGGCCCGGTTGTCCTCGCCTCGGGCGCCGGCCCCATGCGCGCGGCCTCGCCCTGCCGTCTGCGGACCTCCTCGGCGGTGCGCATCATCGTGCGAACCCCCGCCACGAAGCCCAAGACCGCGAACAGCATGAGCAGCCATGGCAGCGTGCCCAGCAGGCTATCGAGCCCGTATCCTATGCCGACCCCCAGCAGCATCCCCGCGACCAGCTCGGTCACCATGCGCCACGCGAGCGAACTCTGCGTGTATTCGCTCTGGCCCCGAACCGGCTCCTTCCGCGCGGATTGCGCCGCCGCTATCCGCCCCTCCAGCTCCCTGAGCCGGTCTCGAAACGGGTCCTCGGACATCGGTCCACGCCCCCCTTCGACGGATCGGACGCGCGCGGGCACCGTCTGTCGTGCGCTGCGGTGGTAAAGGATCGGCGGCGGGCCTGTCAAGGGAAGGCGGCGATGCCGGCATCCCCAACAAGTAATTGTATTGAAGTCGTTTTTCGGATCTTGGAGGCCCGGAGGCGAATATTCTTTCAACCGGCCGCGGCGCAATCGGACGCCTGCGAGGGCGTCTGGGGTCGTTCAACCGGACGGTTGACTTTCGCGCCGCCCCCGCGCCAATGGCACCATGTCCGCGCTGACCGAGCCCGATCTCGACCTCGTCTTCGCCGCGCTTGCGGATCCGACGCGGCGGATCCTGCTAGCGGGCCTGCTCGATGGCGAGCGCACCGTCGGCGATCTGGCCGGGCCGCTTCCCATGTCGCTGGCGGCGGTCTCCAAGCATCTCGCCGTCCTCGCCCGCGCCGGTCTGGTCAGCCAGCGCCGGCAGGGGCGCGAACGCGCCTGCCGCCTCGAACCCGACGGGCTCGCCGCTGCCTTCGTCTGGATGCAGGGCTTCGGCGCCTTCGCGCGGGATGACTACGACGCGCTCGAACGCTACATCGACTTCGTACTGGCCGAGGACGACTCCCTCGGCGCGCCCCTAGAGGAGGGCCGGCCATGACCCCGACAACCCTAGCGCCGCCCCTCGACTTCGCGGCCCTGCGAGAGACGCTCTACGCCGCCGTCCTGTCGGACACCCTCGACGGGCTCGGCCTGCGCCACCAGGCGATGCGGCCGTTCATTCGGCCGCTCGACGAGGCCGCCCGGGTCTTCGGTCCAGCGCGCACCGGGCTCTTCGCGCCCCGGGTCGACTTCTCCGGCGACGCCAACCCCTACGATCTGGAGATCGCGCTCATCGACGACCTGCGCCCCGGCGACGTGCCGGTCTTCGGCTGCGGCGGCCCCACCGAGACCGTCGCGCCCTGGGGCGAGCTTCTGACCACCGCGGCGATGGCGCGCGGCGCGACGGGGTTCGTCACCGACGGGCTGGTGCGCGACGTGGCGCGCATCCGGGCGGCCGGCTTTGCGGTCTTTCACGGCGGGATCGGCCCGCTCGACAGCGCCGGTCGCGCAAAGATGGTTCAGCGCGACGTCGGTGTCGACTGCGGCGGCGTGCGCGTCCACTCCGGCGACCTGATCTTCGGGGACGTGGACGGGGTCGTCGTCATCCCCGCCGCCCGGGCGGCGGAGGTGCTCGACCGCGCGAACGCCAAGATCGACGGCGAGAACCGGACCCGGGACGAGATCAGGGCGGGCGCGAAGCTGGCGGACGTCTACGCTAGGCACGGCGTTCTCTGAACCGGGCCGACGCAGGCCCTCCGCCGAACGCGGGCCGGGCTAGGGACGGGCCTCCGGGGTGTCCTAGAGCATTTCCGCGTCGGAACGAAATGCTGGGGGATTCCCATCCGCCTGCTGTCGTGATTCATGCTACGTGCCGGGAGGAAGGGTAAATTCCAGCGCGAAGCGCGTTGCGCCGCAGTACGCGCGAGATGGTCGATGGCGCCCGACCGAGCGCCCGAAGCGACAGACCGTCGGCCATCAGACCGGCGAGCCGATCTCTCTCCTCGCCCGGGAGGTGGGATTATCCTGACATGGCAGCACCGTTCGTAAACTCACAAACCAAGTGCGACACCGGCTATGTCCGGAGCCGCCATGGGAAAGAGATATAGCCACCTCAGCCTTGAGGAGAGATGCCGCCTGCGCGGCATGATCGAGATGGACCTGAGCGTCAGCGAGATTGCGAGGCGGATGGATCGTCACCGGAGCACGATCCAGCGCGAACTCGAGCGCAACCGTTGCGCCGACGGCTATCGGCCGGACAGCGCGGGCCGCCGCGCCTGGGCGCGCAAGCTGCGCGGCTCGAAGATCGAGCGCTCCACCCGCCTGCGCGCCCACGTCGAGGACCGCCTTGCCATGGGATGGTCCCCGGAGCAGATCGCGGGGCGGATGGAGCTGGAGGGAGCGAAGAGCAGGGTCAGTGCGGAGTCGATATATCGCCATGCCTACAGCCCGGCGGGTCGGGGCGCGGGCCTGCCGAGGCTGCTGGCGCAGCGCAGGCCGAAGCGGGGTCGACGGCGACGCAACGGCCGGCGCGAGCCCGCCATCCCCAACCGCATCCCGATCCACCAGCGACCGACAAAGGCCCATCTTCGCAGCCAGTTCGGCCACTGGGAAGGCGACCTGATGCACTTCCGCCGCCAGCGTGACATCCTCCTGACGCTGCAGGAGCGGCGCTCCCGGCTGACCCTTGCCCGTCGTCTTCTCAGCAAAGACGCCGACCGCACCGCCGAGGCCATCGCCGCGGAGCTGGGCGGGCTGCCGGCCAGGGCGTGCCGCACGATCACCCATGACAACGGCGGCGAGTTCGCGCGGCACGAGACCGTCACCAACGCCATCGGCCTGGACGCCTACTTCTGCGATCCGCACAGCCCCTGGCAGCATGGCTCGATCGAGAACGCGAACGGCCGGCTCCGCCGCGACCTCCCCAGAAAGACCAGCCTCGAGGAATACACCGATGCCGACATCGACGACGTCATCTGGAACCTCAACGCGACGCCTCGGAAGTGCCTCGGATACCGCACGCCAATCGAGGCATTCGCAGCCAACCTCGGTGTCGCACTTGAAGTGTGAATCCAGCGTTTTCTGTTTGGCGACAGACGGAAACATCATCCACCCTCGGTGTTGCGCTCCACGATGGAACTCATGGAGGCCGGCACGCATGGCTCAGAATCTTATCCGAAGATCTTCGCATCAGGCTGATCCGGGCGTTGGCTTGAACCGGCGGTCGAGCTCCGCCTGCGCGAAATATGCTGACGCCTTCCGCAGGATCTCATTCGCCTGTCGCAGCTCGCGAACCCCCCGCTCCAGCGCCTTCAGCCGGTCGCGCTCGTCGGTGCTGAGCCCGGATCGCACGCCGGTCGCGGTCTGCCCGGCGAAACCAGAGCCGCAGCGTGTCCGCGTCGCAGCCCGCCTTCTCCGCGATCGCGCAGCTCCGCCGGGTGCGGATTCTTCGTCTTCTTCGTCTCCATGGACCCTATCCTTCCAGAGGTCGGGGCCTCCGGGAAACCCGGCGCAGTTCAGCGTCATACCCGCCAAGGACATTGCGCGTTCGGATCATCGACGATTTCCGCAGCCTTGGAAATCGAGGAGGCCGTAGGAGGCTGGGCAATTCTCTACCTTAGCGAATAAGCTTGTCTCTATCCTCCGAACACTCAATTTGTTTTCTAGCGTCGCAACCCCAGCTTTCAGTTCAATAGCGCCGCATGGCGCATGGCGTCGCGGACGCGGGCGCGGGCGGACTCCTCAAGTGGGACCATCGGGGAGCGCATTTCCTCGGAGCAGCGGCCGAGGAGGGAGAGGGCGAATTTCGTGGGGCCGGGGTTGGGCTCGGCGAAGGCGGCGCGGTGGAGGGGCATCAGGCGGTCCTGATAGTCGAGCGCCCTGGCCCAGTCGCCGGCGAGCATGGCGGTCTGGAACTCGGCGCTCAGACGGGGCGCGATGTTGGCGACCACGGAGATACAGCCGCGCCCGCCATGGGCGTTGAAGCCGAGCGCCACGTCGTCGTTGCCGCAGAGCTGGAGGAAATCGGGGCCGCAGGCCAGGCGGGTGTCGGAGACGCGGCCGATGTCGCCGGTGGCGTCCTTGACGCCGATGATGCGCGGCAGCTTTGCGAGTTCGGCCATTGTCGCGGGCGTCATGTCGATAACCGAGCGGCCGGGGATGTTGTAGATGATGATCGGCAGGTCCACCTCCTCGTGGAGCGTGGCGAAGTGGTGGATCAGCCCGCGCTGGCTCGGCTTGTTGTAGTAGGGCGTCACCACCAGCGCCGCGTCGGCACCGACCTCGCGGGCGAAGCGCATCAGGCGTATCGCCTCGGCGGTGCTGTTGGAGCCCGCGCCGGCGATGACGGGGATGCGGCCGGCGGCGGTCTCTACCACGATCTCGACGACGCGTTCGTGCTCGGTGTGGCTGAGGGTGGGCGTCTCGCCGGTGGTGCCGACCGCGACGAGGCCGTGGCTGCCTTCGGCGACATGCCAGTTCACCAGATCGACGAGCGCCGGCTCGTCGACGGCGCCGTCGCGGAAGGGCGTGATCAGCGCCGGAATGGACCCCTGGAACATGCGCGTCTCCCACCGCTCGAGCCCTGCGAGCGCGTCGCGCGGGGCGGCGCGAACCTAGACGCGAACGTGTGGCGCTTCAAGCGCGATGCCGCTTACCAAATCTATACCAAGGCCTATAGTAGAGTGGGCTCGATACAGTCCGAAGGTCTTCCTGATGACAGTGCATTCCACACTCTTGTACGCAGCCGTCGCATGCGGCCTCGCGCTCGGCGCGACGCTGGCGCGCGCCGAGGACGGCGAGTTCCCCGCTGAACTGCTCGCCGACGCGCTGAGCGCCGCCGAGGCGGGTCGGTGGGAGGAGGCGGCGCAGACCGGGCGGGCGACGGGAAGCCTGGTCGCGGTGGACATCGTGCTCTGGACGCGGCTGCGCGACGGGGTGGGCGACTTGGCCGACTACACCGACTTCCTGGAGCGGCGCGCCGACTGGCCCGGGCTGGAGCGGCTGCGGCGGCAGGGAGAGCGCGCGCTCCCCGCCGGCATGGCCCCCGAGGCGGTGTTCGCCTATTTCGAAGGGGCGCCGGCGCTGTCGGGCACGGGGGCGATCCGAGTCGCCGAGGCGCATCTGGCCGAGGGGCGTGCGGAGGCGGCCGAGGCGGAGATCCTGCGGGCCTGGACCGAGATGTCGCTGTCGGAAGCGCAGGAGCGCGAGATCCTCGAGCCCTGGGGCGAGCTCGTGGCGCCGGCGCACGAGACGCGTCTCGACATGCTGCTCTGGCGCGGCTGGCACGGCGAGGCGCGGCGCATGCTGGGTCGCGTGGGCCCGGACTGGCGGGCGCTGGCGGAAGCGCGTATGGCGGTGCGCAACGACGCGGCGGGTCTGCAGGCGCTGATCGCGGCGGTTCCGGCGAGCCTGCGCGACCATCCCGGCCTGCACTTCGAGCGCTACCTCTACCGGACGGAGAAGGGCCGATGGGAGGAGGCGGAGGAATACATGCTGGCGCATTCGGCCAGCGCGGAGACGCTCGGCGAGCCGGACATGTGGATGCCGCGGCGCGCGAATCTCGCCCGTCAGGCGCTCCGGCGCGGCGACGTGGCCGACGCCTACGCAATCGCCGGGCGGAACTTCGGCGAGAGCGGCGCGGACTACGCCGACGCCGAATGGCTCGCGGAATTCATCGCGCTGGTCGAGTTCAAGGATCCCCAGGCGGCGATCGGCCATTTCGAGCGCTTCGGCGACGCCGTCTCCACCCCGGTCAGCCGGGGACGCGCCGGCTTCTGGCTCGGCCTCGCCCACGAGCGCGCCGGCGACGACGAGGCGGCGGCGGCCGCCTACGCCCTGGGCGCGGAGCACCAGACGAGCTTCTACGGCCAGCTTGCCGCAGCAAGGGGCGGTCTGCCAGTCGATCCGACGCTCACCGGGACGGAGCCGACGCCCGATTGGCGCACCGATCCCGCCCTCGACACCGACGTGGTCGCGGCGGGACGGCTGCTGATCGCGGCCGGGGACGACGAGCGCGCTAAGGTCTTCCTGCGCCACTTCGCCGACGACAAGCCCGCGCAGATCCGCGCGGCGGTCGCCCAGATGGCGATCGATCTCGACCGGACCCACATCGCGGTGCGCATCGCCAAGGACGCGGCCGCTGACGGCGTAATCATCCCAGCCCAGTACTATCCGCTTGCGTCGATCGCCGAGCGCGAATGGCCGGTGCCGACGGAATATGCGATGGCGATCGCGCGACAGGAGAGCGAACTGAACCCCTCGGTGGTCAGCCACGCCGGTGCGCGCGGGCTCATGCAGCTGCTTCCGGGCACCGCCGAGCATGTCGCCCGCGACATCGGCGTGCCCTACGCTCCCGGTAAGCTGACCACCGATCCGATTTACAACGCCCGCCTCGGCACCGCCTATCTCGCCGGCAACCTCCAGCGATTCGGGGGTTCCTACATCCTGGCGACCGCGGCCTACAACGCCGGGCCGGGCCGGGTGGCGCAGTGGGTGCGCGAGATGGGTGATCCGCGCATGGCCGACGTCGATCCGATCGTGTGGATCGAGAGCATTCCCTACGAGGAGACCCGCAACTACGTCATGCGGGTGATGGAGGCGCTGCACGTCTACCGGGCGCGGCTGAACGGCGTGGCCGGTCCGATCGGGCTGGTGGCGGACATCAACCGTACCGGCTAGCGGCCCGAGCGACTCCGGCGCGCCGCGGGTCAGCGGATCTCGAGGTCCGCCAGCGTCGCGTCGATGCGGGAGCCGGTGTCGTCGCTGTCGCCGGAGACCGCCACGCCCACGAGCGGCCCGGGCTCGCGGCCGAAGACGCGGCGGAAGTCCACCCGCAGATCGACCGACTGTGACTTCCAGACGCCGGCGCCACCGGCGGGCTCGGCAACCAGCAACTGGCCACGGCCGCGCATGTGCGGGCTCGAAACCACGTCGCCGGCGCGTTCGCCGCCCCATACATAGACCAGCGCCCTTCCCTTCCTGACCGCTTCGGTCAGCGATCCGGGCGGGTTGTCGAGGGCGCGCGCGTCGTCGGCGAAGAGAAAGTAGATCGCTATGTTGCGGTCGTCGAAGCCCCTGCGCGCGAGATCCGTCGCGGGCACGCCGCTATCGACCCGCCAGCGCCAGCTCGCCCGCGAGGCGTCCGCGAGCCCGCGCGGCAGGGCGCGCCAGAGCAGCGAGACGCCGGCGTCCGCCCGGATCTGCAGCGCGTCGGGACTCCCGGCGAACTGGGCGGGCGGGCGCCCGCGGAAGTCGACCCTGTCCCAGCCCTGCGCGGCGACGTCGGGTCCAAAGCCGATCGTCGCCGACGCCGCGCCGCCGGCGCCGGCCGTAAGGAGGGCGAGGGCCGCCATAGTTGCTCTGGGTATCGCCGGGCCTTTCCTGCTGTTCTCGTCCCAAAGCACTACGGCCCTGGGGGCGGCGCGGTTTCGCGCGCAAGCTCACGATCGCGCCAGCGCAGCCGCGCCTCGCGCAGCATGGTGTAGACGCCCGCCGACAGGATCAGGGCGGCGCCGGCGACGGTCGGCGGGTCGAGGCTCTCTCCGAAGAAGCCGACCGCGAGGATGGTCACAAACACCAGCTGGAAATACGCGAAGGGCTGCACCGTTCCCGCTTCGGCGACCTCGTAGGTCTTGATGAGCAGCCAGTGCCCGAGCGCGCCGGTGACGCAGAGCGTGCCCATCCAGGTCCAGTCGATCCATCCCTGCGGCGGCGTCCACGAGAACGGCGCGACCAGGGTGATCGCAACCGCGCCCGCGACCCCGGTGTAGAAGAAGCTTGTCTCCGAGGAATCGCGCCGCGCCGCCTTGCGGGTAAGAAGCGCGTAGAGCGCAAAGAGCAGGGCCGCGAAGAGCGGGATCAGCGCCTCGGGCGAGAAGACCTTGAGGCCCGGGCGCAGGATCACCAGCACGCCGCAGAGGCCGACCGCGATCGCGAGCCGCCGTCGCCAGCCCACCTGTTCGCCCAGCAGCGGGCCGGCGAGGGCGGCGACCAGCAGCGGATAGACCGCGAAGACGGCGTGGGTCTCGATCAGGCCAAGCAGGACGAAGGCGAGCAAGGTCACGCAGATCTCGACGACGAGGATCACCGCGCGGGTGATCTGGAGACCAAGCTGCTGGGTCCGCGCCACCCGACGGATCCCGCCGGCGCGGCTGGCCGAGAGCGCCACGACAAAGACGGCGAAGAACCAGTAGCGCAAGGTCACCACGGTTAAGACGGTGTAGCGTTCGGCGAGATGGCGCGAGATGCCGTCCTGGAGCGCGAAGACCAGCATTGCGAGGATCATCAGCGCGATGCCGAGCCGGGGATCGTTGCGCGCCGTCACGCGCCGAGCCGTCCGGTTGTCATGTGACGCTTGCGCCCGTAGCCGGGCCGGCGGGTGACGGCGAAGCCAGCCGCGGCCAGCGTACGCCGCACGACGCCCGCCGCGCTGTAGGTGGCGCAGGCGCCTCCCGGCGTGGTGCGCGCCGCGACCGCGCGCAGGAGTTCCGGCGTCCAGAGCTCGGGGTTTCTCGCGGGGCTGAAGCCGTCGAGAAACCATGCGTGCGCGCGGCCGTCCCAGCGCGGCAGTGTCGCCCGCGCGTCGCCTTCGATGACCTCGAGATCAAGCCCGGGAAGCGCGATGCGGCGGGCGCCGTTGGCCCATGCGGCGACCAGCGAGGCGGCGTCCTTGGCCAGCTCCGGCCATGGGGCGAGCGCACGGGCCATGTCCGCAGCGCGCATCGGAAACTCCTCGAAGCTCACGAAGCGGAGCCTGCCGGGCGCGCCGGTGCCGCGCCAAGCCGCGGCGCCGGCGAGCGCGTTCAGTCCGGTCCCGAAGCCGAGTTCTGCGACTACGAAGCCGGGTTCAAAACGCGTAGGCAGCCCGTTGCCGGCGAGAAAGACGTGGCGGGCCTCGGCCAAGCCGTCAGACTGCGAGAAGTAGGGATCGTCGAAACGCACCGAAACCGGCGCCGCGCCAGCCCGCCAGGTCAGTTCGGCGCTTTGCGTCCCGAGCGCTTGCATGGTCTATCCTCGTCGCGACGGCGGACCTTAGGCGAGGCGAGGACGGTGCGAAAGAGCCCCGGATGGGACGTGGCGGTGATCGGCGCAGGGGTGTTCGGCCTCGCCTGCGCGCTCGCCTGCGCCCTGCGAGGCAGATCGGTGATCGTGCTCGAACGCGCGCATCCCGGCGCGGGGGCGAGCGGCGGGCTGGTCGGCGCGCTCGCGCCGCATCCGCCGGACCGCTGGAGCGCAAAGAAGGCGCTTCAGCTCGAGGCGCTGCTCGAGGCGGAGGCCTTCTGGGCATCCGTCGCCGCAATCGGCGGCGGCGATCCCGGCTACCGGCGCCTCGGCCGGTTGATACCGCTGCGCGACGACCGCGAGCGCGCCCTGGCGGAGGTCAGGGCCGCCGGCGCGGCGACGCACTGGGGCGTACGGGCGCGCTGGTCGGTGCTCGATCGCGCATCGCTCCCAGCCTGGATCGACCGGGACGCCGCCCCCTGCGGTGCGGTGCGCGAGACGCTGTCGGCGCGGCTAAACCCGCGGGCGGCGGTCGCGGCGCTGGCCGCGGCGGTGGCGGCGTCGGGAGGCGAGATGCGCCTCGCCGCGGCGCAGGCGATCAAAGGCGGCCGGGTCCGGCTCGCGGATGGCGACGCGGTCTCCGCGAGCGTGGTGGTCTTGGCGGCGGGAGAGGGATCGGCCCGATTGCTGGGCCCGGCCGCCGCCGCGGCGATGGGGCGCGGAGTGAAGGGGCAGGCGGCGTTGGTCGATCCCGGGCCGGGCGGAGCGCCGCCGGAGATGCTCTACTGCGACGGGCTCTATGTCGTCCCGCAGCCCGGCGGCATGGTCGCGATCGGATCGACGAGCGAAACCGACTGGCGAGATCCGCAGAGCGTCGACGCGGGTCTTTACGCGCTGATCGAGCGCGCCGGCCGGGTCTGCCCGGGCCTCACTGGGGCGCGGGTGATCGAGCGCTGGGCCGGCGTGCGGCCGCGCGGCGCTCTGCCCGAGCCCGTGGCTGGGCCGGCGCCCGGAATGCCGGGCGTTCTGATCGCGGGTGGAGGATACCGGACCGGCTTCACCTTCGCCCCGCAGGTAGGCCGGTTCGTGGCCGCGCTGATCGACGGAGATAGACCGATCCCGACGGGTGGTGTCGCACCGGAGCGCCATGTCGCCGCCGTGGACGGGCGGCGCAGCAGGCCGGACTAGGCCGCGGCGCGCAGCACGCACTCCTCGCGCAGGGCTGTCATCAGCTTGCCGAGGAACTCGGCGCTCCTGGTGTCGATGAGCCTGCCGTCTTCGTCGAAGGCCTTGTTCGCGCCGGCGATCATCACTTCAGGGCCGGTCAGGACGCTCGGGTGGAGCGGCGTGAGGCAATGCCGGAGCGAGTACTGCGCCCGTTCGCCGCCGGCCCGGCCCGCGGCGGCCGAGACGATCGCGACCGGCTTGCCCGCGAGCGGAGCGGGCTTGACGCGACTGAGCCAGTCGAGCGCGTTCTTCAGCCCGCCCGGCAGGTTCTTGTTGTACTCTGGCGTCGAGATCACCACCGCGTCGGCGGCGACGATCTGGTCGGCGAGCCGCCGGACCGGCGCGGGAGGCCCCTCGGCCTCCTCAAGGTCGGCGTCGTAGAGCGGCATGCGGATGTCGCCCATCGTGAAGTCGCAGGGGCCGAAGAGCCTGGCCGCCTCTTGGATGAGGCGGGTGTTGGACGACTCACGGCGCAGCGACCCCGAGACGCCCACGAGGGCCAGACGCGATTCTGCGGATATGTCGAGCATGAGTCGTCGTCCTTCGAACATTCGAACAATCGTGGAACGAATAGTTAAGGCGGGGCCCCGCAGTGGCAAGCCTGGTAGCGTGACAACGACATCTAGCGGATATTGCGGCCGATTCGCCCAGATGATGGGGAATGTCGATTGACAGGACCCCCCTGCGCGGTCGATTCTGCGCTCCCGACCATCACGGAAGCGGCCCCTTGCAATTCACCCGCCTGCGCCTGCTCGGCTTCAAGAGTTTCGTCGATCCGACCGAGCTGCACATCGCGCCGGGCCTGACCGGCGTGGTGGGGCCGAACGGATGCGGCAAGTCGAACCTGCTCGAGGCGCTGCGCTGGGTGATGGGCGAGAGCCGGCCGAGCGTGATGCGCGGCGACGGGATGGAGGACGTGATCTTCGCGGGCTCGGGCGCCCGGCCGGCGCGAGGCCACGCCGAGGTGACGCTGACGCTCGACAATTCGGAGCGGCGAGCACCGGCGGGCTTCAACGACGACGACACGCTCGAGATCGTGCGGCGAATCACCCGCGACGCCGGGAGCGCTTACCGCGCCAACGGCCGCGAGGCGCGCGCGCGCGACGTGCAGATCCTGTTTGCGGACGCGTCGACCGGGTCACATTCGCCGTCGCTGGTCCGCCAGGGACAGATCGCAGAGTTGATCAACGCCAAGCCCAAGGCGCGCCGTCGGGTGCTTGAGGAGGCGGCGGGGATTTCCGGCCTCTACCAGCGCCGCCACGAGGCGGAACTGAAGCTGCGCGCCACGGAGGCCAATCTGGGCCGGGTGGGCGACGTGCTCGAGGCGCTGGAGACCCAGCTTGCGTCGCTCGCGCGGCAGGCGCGGCAGTCGGCGCGCTACCGGGAGATAGCCGAAGCGCTCCGGCGGGCCGAGGCCTGTCTGCTGATCCGGCTCTGGCGCGACTCGGAACTCGCGCGGGCGGAGGCGGCGAGCCGGCTGATCGAGGCGACCGGCGCGGCGGGGCGCGCTCAGGCGCAGGCCGCGGCGGCGGCGCGGGAGCGGACCGAGGCGGAGGAAGCGCTGCCCGACCGCCGCGAGAGGGACGCGGTCGCCGCGGCGATCCTCCAGCGGCTTGTGGTCGAGCGCGACCGGCTGGACGCCGAGGCCGAGGGCGCGGCGCGAACCATCGCAGGGCTCGAGGAACGTCTGAACCAGGTTGCGCTCGACCGGACCCGCGAGGCGGACCTTGACGGCGACGCGCTGGAGATGGAGCGGCGACTGAGCGCCGAGGATCAGACGCTTCGGGCCGAACACGACGGCCATGACGCCGCGCTTTCGGCGGCGCGCGCCGAGGCCGGGGCGGCCACCGAGGCGCTGCGTGCGGTCGAGACTGGGTTCGAGGAGCAGGCGGAGGCGGCGGCGAAACTCGCGGCCGAGACGCTGGCCGCCGAGCGGATGCGCGACCACGCCGCGCGCCGGGAGGAAGAGGCGCAGGGCGCGCTCGGCCGCGCGGACCAAGCGCTGGCGGCGGCGCGCGACGAGGCCGCCGGGGCGCTGCGGGCGCGCGCGGTTACGGCGGAAGCGGCGGAGCGCGGCCGCAGCGCCGCGGAAGCCGCCGAGGCGCGGCTCGACCGGGCGGAGGTTGCGAGCGCGGAGACCCGCGCCGAGGCGGACCGGACCCGCGCCGCGCTGTCGGAGGCCGCGGGCACCGAGAAGGCGCTCGCATCAGAGATCGTCGGCGTTGAGCAGCTTCTGATGCGCGCGGCGCAAGCCGGCGCGCAGATCCTCGATGAGGTGACGGTCGCGCCGGGCTGGGAGGCGGCGCTGGGCGCGGCACTCGCTGACGATCTGGCGCATCCCGCCGCCGGGGAGGGCGCGGACGGCTGGCGCGAGTTGCAGCCGTTCGATCCCGCGGCCACGCTGCCGGCGGGAGCCGAGGCGCTGGCGGCGCATGTGCGGGCTCCCGCGGCCCTGGCCCGTCGGCTGGCGGCGGTCGGCGTGGTCGACCGGGCGACGGGCGCCCGGCTTCAGGCGGACCTGCAGCCCGGCCAGCGGCTGACCAGCCGCGAGGGCGATCTCTGGCGCTGGGACGGGCTGACGCTGTCAGCCGGGGCGGCGCCTTCGGCGGCGACGGCGCGGTTGCGGCAGAAGAACCGGCTGAGCGAGCTGGCGGCGGCGCGGGCGGCGGCGGCGCGCAAGCTTGCCGGGCTGGGCGACGCGGCGGAGGCCGCGGCGGCGGCGCTGCGGTTGGCCGAGGCGGAGGAGGCAGCAGCGCGGATGGCGCGGCGCGCAGCCGACCAGGCGGCGACGGCCGCGGCCCGGGATCTTGCGCGCGCCGAGAGCGCGGCGGAGGCGGTCGAGGCGAAGGCGGCGGCGATCGAGGCGACGCGCGGCCGGCGCGCGGAGGAGATCGCGCGCGCGCGGGCGGCGCTCGAAGAGGCGAAGGCCGCCTGTGCGGGCGGCGGCGACGCGGCGGCGGCGAAGGCGGCGCTGGAAGCGGAGCGGGTCAGGGTCGAAGCGGCGCGGCTGACCAGTCTGACCCGGCGCGCGGCGGCGGATGAACTCGATCGCGACGGCGCGGCGCGCGTGCGGCGGCTGGATGCGATCTACCGGGAGCGCGAGACCTGGCGGACCCGACGGGAGACGGCGCGCGAGCGGCTGGGCGGGCTCGACGCCAGGGCCGAACGGCTGACGGCGGAACTCGACGCGGCGCGGGGCCGACCGGCCGAGATCGCGACGCAGCGAGCTGCGCTTGGGCAACGGATCGAGACGGCGGAGACGGGGCGGCGGGCGGCGGCGGACGCGCTGGCGGCGGCGGAGACTGCGCTGCGCGAGCGCGACGCGGCGGCGCGGGCGGCGGAGCGCGCAGCCGGCGAGGCGCGCGAGGGCCGCGCCCGGGCAGAGGCGCTGGCCGAGGCGGCAGAGACGCAGGCGGCCTCGGAGGCCGAGCGGCTGCGCGCAGAGACCGAGCGCGAGCCCGAGGCGCTGATCGCGGAGCTGGGCGTAGACGTGGAGCGCCTCGAGAAAGCGGCGGCGATCGAGGCGACGGTGGCGCGGCTGCGCAGCCAGCGCGACGGGCTTGGCGCGGTCAACCTCCGCGCGGAGGAGGATTCCATCGAGATCCGCGCGGAGTTCGACGGGCTGAGCGCGGAGAAGGCCGATCTGGAGGCGGCGGTGGCCAAGCTGCGCCACGGCATCGCCAACCTCAACCGGGAGGGGCGGCAACGGCTGCTGGTCGCCTTCGACGAGGTCAACCGCAACTTCGGGACGCTGTTCACGCATCTCTTCGGCGGCGGCGAGGCGACCCTGGCGCTGGTCGAGAGCGACGATCCGCTGGAGGCCGGGCTGGAGATCATGTGCCAGCCGCCGGGCAAGAAGCTCTCGACGCTGTCGCTGCTGTCGGGAGGCGAGCAGACGCTGACGGCGCTTTCGCTGATCTTTGCGGTGTTTCTCGCCAACCCGGCGCCGATCTGCGTCCTCGATGAAGTGGACGCGCCGCTCGACGACGCCAATGTCGGGCGGTTCTGCGACCTGCTCGACGAGATGACCGAGCGGACGAAGACGCGCTTCCTGATCATCACCCACCACGCGGTGACCATGGCGCGGATGGACCGGCTGTTCGGGGTGACGATGGCCGAGCAGGGGGTCAGCCAGCTCGTTTCGGTGAACCTCCAGGAGGCGGAACGGATCGTCGAACCGGCGTGATTTCGGCCTGCTGGCGAGTAGTCCTAGCTAGGACAGAGCGTAACCGATTGAATTGAATTGTGAAAAGTTCTAGAGCGTCGCCCTATCGGTATGAGTCGTTGAGGGGGATTCCCAAGGTCGCCGAAGTCTGATTCCGTGTACCGGAGGCGGATATCGGGGTGACGGGATGGGCAGGCCACTTTCCATGGATTTGAGAGGACGGACGCTTGCGGCGGTGGACGGCGGCATGAGCCGTCGCGCGGCGGCGGGCCGCTTCGGCGTTTCGGTTTCGTCGGTCATCAGGTGGGACGCGACGCGGCGGGCGACGGGCGGCTACGCCCCGAAACCACAGGGTGGCGACATGCGCTCTCGTCGGATCGACGCGCAGCGCGCGGTCGTCATGGCGGCGCTGGAGGAGGAGCGCGACCAGAGCCTCGAGGAACTCCGTGCCCGCCTCGCCGGGCGCGGCGTCGCCGCGTCGATCTCCGCGCTCTCGCGGTTCTTCCAGCGCCATGGCCTGACGCGCAAAAAAAGACCGGGCATGCCGCCGAGCAGGACCGGCCCGACGTCCTGAAGAAGCGCCGCGACTGGTTCGAGAGCCAGCCTGATCTTGAACCCGAGCGTCTGGTCTTCATCGACGAGACCTGGACGGCGACGAACATGGCCCGCTCTCACGGGCGCTGCGCCCGGGGTGAACGTCTGCGGATGGCGGTTCCGCACGGCCACCGCAAGACGACGACACTCATTGCCGGCCTCCGCCTCGACGGCATGGTCGCGCCCATGGTGCTCGACGGTCCGATCAACGGCGACTGGTTCGAAGCCTATGTCGCGCAGGTCCTGCTCCCGACCCTCCGGCCCGGCGATGTGGTGATCATGGACAACCTCTCCAGCCACAAGCGCGCCTCGGTCCGGGAGATGATCGAGGCGAAGGGCGCGAGGCTGAGGTTCCTTCCACCGTACTCCCCGGACTTCAATCCAATCGAGATGGCGTTCTCGAAGTTCAAGGCCCTGCTGCGCAAGGCCGCCGAACGCACCGTCGACGGCCTCTGGACCGCGATCGGACGGCTCGTCGATGTCTTCACCTCGCAGGAATGCGCCAACTACTTCACAGCCGCTGGATATGATGCAGATTGATCGGGTGACGCTCTAACGTGCATTATGTGGCGCATCGCTGCTGCTTTCTGACGGCTGCGCTATGAGTTTCATTGAACCGGTTTCGGCCGCGGGGCCCACGGCCGATCTCTGCGACAGGACGCGCAAGAGCGGTGGGCGGGTTCTGAACCTGCCCACGGGCCCTTGCGCATCTGCTGTCGATGGCCCCGCACTTCGAGACGATGTCCGGGGAGTTGAAGACCCGCATGGGCGTTCGACGCTATTAGCTGGTCACGATAGCAGCGGCGCTGGCGCTGCGGAGTTGATATTGCGCGCTGGCGCACGCCGCGGCGCTGATGCGCAAGGGGATCGCGCCGGACGAGATGCTGCGGATCGCACGCGGACCGCGACCAGGTCGACCTGATCGACGCAGAGCGCGAGATGATGGCCTTTGCGGAGGACATCGTCCGCGACGCGCTGCCACTCGGGCGGGAGATCTCGCGCTCGTCCTGAGCGGGTCAATACGGATTGCCATGACCGACATCCGCGTGCGAGCATCATCTGTCTGCATTTCGACAAGGGGGGTTCGGACATGCCGAAGATCATCGTCACGCACGAAGTCGAGGACGTGGGTCACTGGCTCGCCTCGCCGAAGCGGGCGGAGGTGTTCGCCGGGGTGGCGACCAACATCACGACCTACGTCCTGCCGGGCGAGTCCAAGCGGGTGGCGGTATCGATGGAGGTCACCGACATGGCGGCCTTCGACGGCGTCATCCAGAGCCCGGCTGGCGCCGAGGCGATGAAGCACGATCGCCTGCGGCCGGAAACAGTCGAGGTCTACATCGAGGGCTGAGGGTCGAAACGCGCGGGGGCACCTGCGTCCGCCCGGCTCGGCGACCGACATGAACGCGCACGCCCGGCCGGCATTCGGACGTTGCGTCGCACCTAAACCAACCTGCACTGAGGATCACCCATGCGCCCATTGGCGCATCCCGATGGCCATGATCCTCCATGGTCGGTCGGTGAGGTTGTTCCAGGCGTCGCAGCAGAGCGCCACGATGTCCTCGTAGGACTGGAAGACGCGGTTCGAGAGCCAGTTGTCGCGCATACACTGCCAGACGTTCTCGACCGGGTTCAAATCCGGCGATCGGGGCGGCAGCGGCAGCAGGGTGATGTTGTCCGGGACGGCGAGCTTGGCGGACATGTGCCATCCTGCCTGATTCAGCATCAGAACCGCGTGGGCGTCGGCATCGACGGTCGCGCTGATTTCGGCCAGGTGGGCGGCCATCGCCGGCGTATCGCACCAAGGCATGACCAGCCCGGCGCCCTTGCCCTTCTTCGGGCAGATTGCGCCGAAGATGTACGCCCATTTCGTTCGCTGGTCATGCGGGGCCCGCGGACGCGTGCCGCGCCTGAATGGGAGAGGAAGATGCCTGACGGGAACGCGCGGGCGGTTCTTGGAGAAGGTCGAGTGGTCGGGCACCGCGTCGGCGAGATCGAGCCGACAGAACCACCGATATGCCAGGTTGAGATGGACCTCGTCGCAGAGCCGGCGCTCGGAGCGGATGCCGAAACAGTAACCCACGATGAGCATCCGGATCATCAGCTCCGGATCGACCGACGGCCCGCCCGTCGCGCTGTAGAACGGCGCCAGGAAAGACCTGATCGCCGAGAGGTCGACGAAGCGATCGAGCTGGCGAAGTAGATGATCCGCCGGCACGTGATCCTCGATCGAGAACTCGTAAAACAGCGCGCCTTGCGCCATCTGCCGCGGACCCATCATCGCCAGCACTCCCGACTGCTCAGGAGAACTGAACCAGCGAATGTCAACTAGAGCGTCACCCGATCAATCTGCATCATATCCAGCGGCTGTGAAGTAGTTGGCGCATTCCTGCGAGGTGAAGACATCGACGAGCCGTCCGATCGCGGTCCAGAGGCCGTCGACGGTGCGTTCGGCGGCCTTGCGCAGCAGGGCCTTGAACTTCGAGAACGCCATCTCGATTGGATTGAAGTCCGGGGAGTACGGTGGAAGGAACCTCAGCCTCGCGCCCTTCGCCTCGATCATCTCCCGGACCGAGGCGCGCTTGTGGCTGGAGAGGTTGTCCATGATCACCACATCGCCGGGCCGGAGGGTCGGGAGCAGGACCTGCGCGACATAGGCTTCGAACCAGTCGCCGTTGATCGGACCGTCGAGCACCATGGGCGCGACCATGCCGTCGAGGCGGAGGCCGGCAATGAGTGTCGTCGTCTTGCGGTGGCCGTGCGGAACCGCCATCCGCAGACGTTCACCCCGGGCGCAGCGCCCGTGAGAGCGGGCCATGTTCGTCGCCGTCCAGGTCTCGTCGATGAAGACCAGACGCTCGGGTTCAAGATCAGGCTGGCTCTCGAACCAGTCGCGGCGCTTCTTCAGGACGTCGGGCCGGTCCTGCTCGGCGGCATGCCCGGTCTTTTTTTGCGCGTCAGGCCATGGCGCTGGAAGAACCGCGAGAGCGCGGAGATCGACGCGGCGACGCCGCGCCCGGCGAGGCGGGCACGGAGTTCCCCGAGGCTCTGGTCGCGCTCCTCCTCCAGCGCCGCCATGACGACCGCGCGCTGCGCGTCGATCCGACGAGAGCGCATGTCGCCACCCTGTGGTTTCGGGGCGTAGCCGCCCGTCGCCCGCCGCGTCGCGTCCCACCTGATGACCGACGAAACCGAAACGCCCAAGCGGCCCGCCGCCGCGCGACGGCTCATGCCGCCGTCCACCGCCGCAAGCGTCCGTCCTCTCAAATCCATGGAAAGTGGCCTGCCCATCCCGTCACCCCGATATCCGCCTCCGGTACACGGAATCAGACTTCGGCGACCTTGGGAATCCCCCTCAACGACTCATACCGATAGGGCGACGCTCTAATTCAACTTCGGGTTTTCAACGGTATCTCCGCAGAGCAGACCTCTCGAGAGTCGGAATGCTGCGTGGTGCATGAACGGCAGCTTCGGTGAACCGCGGCGCATTATCCCGACGCACTGCGAACAGAAGCTTCGGACCGTTCGCGACAGACGGGCTAATCCGCGCCAATGACCGTAAAGTCCGTATTCCGTTGAAAAACTCGGTGGCTGGTCTGAAGAGGCGATTTCAGCGGAACTTTCTCCCGCAGATTTGCCATTCTCGAAACGTGGTTTGCACGAACCTCTCTTGCGAGAACAGTGTTCCAAAATTCCGAGGCGTTTTTTTCAGCAGGGAGAAGCCCTACGGAATTTCCGCACAGCGGTCAATGCCTTGATTCAAATGCTGCGCCATGCACGAACGGCAGCAATGCGGAAGCTGCGCCGCAACGTCAGGTCTGTTGGGGGAGGCCCCCATGTCCTTCCCTTGCTGTGTCGGCGGCGAGACGATATCGCGATCCGCCTGCCACGGGAGATCGCCATGACGCCGGACGCCGCCAAAACGGACCCTCTCGCCGACCCCGCCGCGACCGCGGCGTTGTACCCCGGCCTCCAGCACGCCCCCGCGACGGCGCGCAACCGCGAGCCGATCCGCCACGCGCTGGCCGAACTGCTTCCTGCCAGGCCTGCGCGGTGCTCGAAATCGCCTCGGGCTCGGGCGAGCATGCCGTGTGGATGGCGCGCTCGCTGCCGCAGGTGACGTGGTTGCCCAGCGAGGCGACGGCGGACGGCCTCGCCGCCGTCGAGGACTGGCGGGCGCGCTGTCCGGACCTCGCCGATCGCGTCCCGCGACCAGTGTTGATCGACGCCGCCCGGCCGCCCTGGCCCGGTGACCGGGTGGACGCGCTCTTCGCCGCTAACCTGACCCACATCTCCCCATGGTCCGCGACGCTTGGCCTTGTCGCCGGCGCGGGAGCCCGGCTCGTCGCCGGCGGACTCATGCTGATCTACGGTCCGTTCAACGAGGGCGGCGGCTTCACGGGACCCGGCAACGCTGCCTTCGACGCCGACCTGCGCCGCCGCAACCCAGATTGGGGGCTGCGCGACCGCGAGGCGGTAGACGCGGCGGCTTCGGCGCAGGGCTTCGTCGCCGAGCCGTGCCGCGTGATGCCCGCAGACAACCGCCTGCTGGTCTATCGCCGCGGCTGAGCCTTGACGCCACGCCGCCCTTCCTAGGAGCGACAGCGGCAGCCAACATGCGCTCCCCCGTTTTTTTTGCTGTGGCTACGCAGGACTTCTCAGCCTCCTGCTTCCACAGAAGGAGGCCGTGGCGATAGCCGTCAAGAACGTCGCTGGTCGACGCCGTTGATCCAAGCTGGAGGAATGGCTGGTTTCAGGATACGCTACTCGAGCGTGTCGGACCCCGTCCGCAAATCGGGTCCGGAGGGCCGCTTTGGCGACGTTCGAGAAAATCAGGCAAGAACAATGCGAGGCGGCGGAAACCGTCATGGCCCGGTACGGCCAATCGGCCGCCTTCGACTATCTCGCAGGCGAAAAACTGTTGCACTATGTGTCTGCGGCCAAGGACAGACCCGAGTTCGCACGACAGCTTCCGGTATTCGTGGCGGGAGTCAGACGGCTGTTTCCCGCATCCGGAATTGGCCCGCAAGTCGAGGCGCTGGAGGCGAAGCTTGTCGAGCGCGCATCACAAGATGACGAGATCGATCTCGATCTGCCCAACCCCGCGCATGAGGACCTGGATAGCCTGCGACAGGTGGCCGATCTCCTGCTTGCTCCAAATCTCGGTGTCGCGTGATGTGCATGACCGGATCATGTATGCTCATGACTACGCAGGACTTCGCGCCCCTCTTGCTTCCACAGTGCTTCCACGGGTGTTGAAGACGCAAACGCCTCCCGCGAGGGCGGCATTTAAGCGTTTGTTAACGCGTGCTTTTTTGGTTGCGGGGGTAGGATTTGAACCTACGACCTTCAGGTTATGAGCCTGACGAGCTACCGGGCTGCTCCACCCCGCGGTGATGGGTTGAGGCGCGTTTCTTGGGTCCGCGGCTGCGGGGCGCCTCGATCGTCTAGAGAGCATGACGGGATCCTTGGCTTGGGCCGCGCGTTCTGCAGGTTTGGCGGTGACCTACTCTCCCGCGTCTTGGGACGCAGTACCATCGGCGCAGCGGCGCTTAACGGCCGAGTTCGGGATGGGATCGGGTGTTTCGCTCGCGCTATGGCCGCCAAACCTGCAGAACGCGCGGGTTCCCTGGACAGGATCCTGCGCGTCACACGAGACCGCGCGCGCCCCGTCTTCGGGGAGCGGCTTTCCTTGTCATTGCTGACGCCTGGTCGGGTGACGTCCGTCGGGGTCGGCGCCGCGCGAGGCGCGGCCTGCCTTCCACCGGATCGGATCAAGCCTGTCGGGCGATTAGTACCGGTCAGCTGAACGCGTCGCCGCGCTTGCACCTCCGGCCTATCGACGTGGTGGTCTTCCACGGCCCTCAAGGGAGACCTGGTTTTGAGGGGGGCTTCCCGCTTAGATGCCTTCAGCGGTTATCCTGTCCGCACATAGCTACCCTGCGCTGCGGCTGGCGCCACAACAGGTCCACCAGTGGTGCGTTCACCCCGGTCCTCTCGTACTAGGGGCAACTCCTCTCAAGTCTCCGACACCCACGGCAGATAGGGACCGAACTGTCTCACGACGTTCTAAACCCAGCTCACGTACCACTTTAAACGGCGAACAGCCGTACCCTTGGGACCTTCTCCAGCCCCAGGATGTGATGAGCCGACATCGAGGTGCCAAACACTGCCGTCGATATGGACTCTTGGGCAGTATCAGCCTGTTATCCCCGGCGTACCTTTTATCCGTTGAGCGATGGCCCTTCCACGCGGGACCACCGGATCACTATGACCGACTTTCGTCTCTGCTCGACTTGTCAGTCTCGCAGTCAGGCGGGCTTATGCCATTGCACTCGACGACCGATTTCCGACCGGTCTGAGCCCACCATCGCGCGCCTCCGTTACTGTTTGGGAGGCGACCGCCCCAGTCAAACTACCCGCCACACAGGGTCCCGGATCCGGATGACGGACCGCGGTTAGACGTCAAACAAGCCAGGGGCGGTATCTCAAGGGCGGCTCCGCGGGAACTGGCGTCCCCGTTTCAAAGCCTACCGCCTATCCTGCACATGACCGGCCTGACGCCAGTGTGAAGCTGTAGTAAAGGTGCACGGGGTCTTTCCGTCTGACCGCGGGTACCCCGCATCTTCACGGGGAATTCAATTTCGCTGAGTCTGCGTTGGAGACAGCGGGGAAGTCGTTACGCCATTCGTGCAGGTCGGAACTTACCCGACAAGGAATTTCGCTACCTTAGGACCGTTATAGTTACGGCCGCCGTTTACCGGGGCTTCAATTCAAGGCTTGCACCTCTCCTTTTAACCTTCCGGCACCGGGCAGGCGTCAGTCCCTATACGTCGTCTTGCGACTTCGCAGAGACCTGTGTTTTTAGTAAACAGTCGCCACCCCCTGGTCTGTGCCCCCCGCCAACGGTTGCCCGCCGACGGGGCCTCCTTCTCCCGAAGTTACGGAGGCATTTTGCCGAGTTCCTTCAACGCAGTTCTCTCAAGCGCCTTGGTATGCTCTACCAGTCCACCTGTGTCGGTTTGGGGTACGGTCTGATGGAGGGCTATTTCCTGGAACCGCTTCGAAGCCGTCCCAATCCGATAAGGGACGACAACACACGCGATCCGTCACATCCTCCTGGCCCAGTAATATTAAACTGGTTCCCATCGCCTACGCCTTTCGGCCTCGGCTTAGGGGCCGGCTCACCCTGCTCAGATTAGCTTTAAGCAGGAACCCTTGGACTTTCGGCGGGAGTGTCTCTCACACTCCTTATCGCTACTCATGTCAACATTCTCACTTCTGATCGCTCCAGCGGCGCCTCACGGCCCGCCTTCACAGCAAGCGTCCATGCCTGCGCATAAACCCGATCTCGGCGATCAGAAGCTGTTTCGCCTGGCCTACCGCTTCGCTACTTGAGGCCGGGGATCACTCCACCGGACCGCGCATAGCGGCGCTGTCGGTCAGACACGACGCTTCCCATCGCCTGGGTTCATGAACAAGCAGAACGCTGGTTCACAGAACGCTCCGCTACCACGTACACCCCGAAGGGCGCACATCCTGAGCTTCGGCTCGTGGCTTGAGCCCCGGTACATCTTCGCCGCAGGACAGCTTGTCTAGACCAGTGAGCTGTTACGCTTTCTTTAAATGATGGCTGCTTCTAAGCCAACATCCTGGTTGTTTTGGCCGTCCCACATGCTTTCCCACTTAGCCACGAATTAGGGGCCTTAGCTGCAGGTCAGGGTTGTTTCCCTCTCGACGACGGACGTTAGCACCCGCCGTCTGTCTGCCAGATAGTACTCGCCGGTATTCGGAGTTTGGTTAGGATCAGTAAGACTGTGGGTCCCCATTACCCATCCAGTGCTCTACCCCCGGCGGTATTCGTCTGACGCTCTACCTAAATAGATTTCGCGGAGAACCAGCTATCTCCGAGTTTGATTGGCCTTTCACCCCTAGGCACACCTCATCCCGACCTTTTTCAACAGGTGTGGGTTCGGACCTCCAGTGCGTGTTACCGCACCTTCATCCTGGACATGCCTAGATCACTCGGTTTCGGGTCTGATCCTGCGAACTGAATCCCTAATTAAAGGGGCGCCCTATTAAAACTCGCTTTCGCTGCGCCTACACCTATCGGCTTAAGCTTGCTCGCAAGACCAAGTCGTTGACCCATTATACAAAAGGTACGCCGTCACCCGTCACGGTCTCCGAAGAGACCCCGCAGGCTCCGACTGTTTGTAGGCGTCCGGTTTCAGGGACTGTTTCACTCCCCTTGTCGGGGTGCTTTTCACCTTTCCCTCACGGTACTGGTTCACTATCGGTCGGCAAGGAGTACTTAGCCTTCGAGGGTGGTCCCCCGATCTTCGAACAGGATTTCACGTGTCCCGCCCTACTTGATACGTCGACTCGCGCTTCGCATACGGGGCTGTCACCCATATCGCCCAGCTTTCCAACTGGTTCCGCTCACGCTCATCGCTCGGCTGGTCCCCGTTCGCTCGCCGCTACTAAGGGAGTATCGGTTGATTTCCTTTCCTCCGGGTACTGAGATGTTTCAGTTCCCCGGGTTCGCTCTTTTAACCCTATGTATTCAGGTAAAAAGTACCTGTTTCAGTTCCTGGATAAACGCGCCGCCGTCTCGCTCCGACCACCATGGTGGTCACCGGCCA
>CAWIIL010000002.1:0-92500 GCA_963836255.1 uncultured Alphaproteobacteria bacterium | reverse complement strand
GCAGAACCTTCCTGGCCGCCACGGCCGCCACCACCCTCGCCTTTGCGCCAGCCGCGTTCGCGCAGGACGCCGATATCGTCGACACTGCGGTCGCGGCCGGCTCGTTCACCACCCTGGTCGCCGCCGTTGAGGCCGCCGGCCTCGTCGACACGCTGAAGGGCGAGGGCCCGTTCACGGTCTTCGCGCCGACCGACGAAGCCTTCGCCGCGCTGCCCGAGGGCACCGTGGAGTCGCTCCTCCTGCCAGAGAACAAGGATCAGCTGGTCGCGATCCTGACCTACCACGTCGTTCCGTCGAAGGTGATGTCGGGCGACATCGCCGGCAAGACCGCGACCGCGACCACCGTGAACGGCGGCGACCTCGCGATCGACGCCACCGATGGCGTGATGGTCAACACCGCCAACGTCGTCACTGCCGACATCGAAGCGTCCAACGGCGTCATTCATGTGATTGACGCTGTAATCCTGCCGGAATAAGTTCCTCCCCGCTCGCCGCCGCGATCACTCGCGGCGGCGTTCTCAAGCTGGATGAAGCATCCTGGATGAATTGGGGGATCACGACATGAAACGCAGAACCTTCACCGCGCTTGCGATGGCCGGAGCGGCCGCGCTGGTGCTTTCCGCCTGCGACCGCACCCCGGAATCGTCGCTGCCCACCATATCCCAAGCCGTCGCCGGCTCCCCCCAGCTCAGCACCCTTGCTGCAGCGATCGACGCCGCCGGCCTGACCGGCACGCTCGACGGCGAAGGCCCCTTCACGCTGTTCGCTCCGCCCAACTCCGCCTTCGAGGCGCTTCCGCCCGGAACGCTCGACTCATTGCTACTGCCGGAAAACAAGGATCAGCTGACCGCCATTCTTACCTATCACGTCGTGCCGCAGCTGACGTCCGCCGGCGGTCTCGTCGCCAACGGTCCGGGGTCGCTGACGACGGTCAACGGCGCGGAAGTGGCCGTGACGACCGACGACGTCGTGCGCGTCGGCGGCGCGGCGGTGACTCAGCCAGACATCCTTACCAGAAATGGCGTGATCCACGTCATCGACCGGGTCCTGATCCCAAACTGATCGACCCGCCGCCCGCGCGTGCGGAAAAGGGGGGGCTCCGGCCTCCCCTTATCTTTTTTCCCGACTTGCCATCCGGTCTGCAAATGTCGGATGCAGCGTGGTATAGGACACTCGGAGCACAACAGGCTGATGAACCGGCGAGACGTCCTGACCGCATCCTTGGCCTTCGGCGCGCTCGCCGCGACCGGCTGCGCGCGCGTCGAGGCGTCGCGGACCGTGCTCGACGCCATGGACCAGGCCGGCCTCGGCCGGTTCGCCCGCCTGACCCGCGCGGCGGGGCTCGACTCCCTGCTCGACGCCCCCGGCTCCTTCACCGTGTTCGCGCCGGACGACGCGGCCGTAGCCGCGCTCGGACCGGAACGGACCGACGCGCTGTTGCTTGACGAGAACAGGGCGGAGCTCAGACGCCTGGTCGCGGGCCACGTCCTTCCCGCAGCCTACGACGCGCGGGCGCTCGCGGCGCGCTCGGGCGACTACGTCACCGCGGCGGGCACCCGCGTCCTCATCTCCGGTCAGCCCGGCAGCCTCACCGTCGGGGGCGCCAGCGTGCTCGGGCCGGACATGCCCGCCGACAACGGCTTTCTCTTCGCGATCGACCGGGTGCTGACGGCGGGCTGATTCCTGGCGCCGCCTCAGGCGAGCTTCGTCACCCGGTCTCCCACCGACACCGTCCCGTCCCGGACCACCCGCCCGTAGATCCCGCGCAGGCGCAGCGCCTTGCCCGGCCCGGTGTTGACGAAGACGCAGGCGTCGCGCCCGAAGCGGTCGATAAAGCCTTGGCAGCCGTTGTGCGGAACCTCGGTGATCACCAACTCCGCGCTTCCCATCGCCACCCGCGTCCCGGGCGGCAGGTTGTCGGGCGAGAGGTCCATGTCGATAAAGAGGTTATCCCCCGCCGCCGGCCAGTTCTCCGGCTCGCCGGCGATGGCGCGGATGCAGCGGGCGCTCATCATGCAGATCTGCACGTCCGGATGCGGCGCGCCGTCCTCGGTCGAGAGCCAGCATCCCTTCGCCCAGTGATCGCCCGCGACTCCGCCCGCGCGGCTGAGCGCGGCGCGCGCGACCGGCCTGCGCTGGCCCGGCCCCGGGCGGACCACGATCGCCTCGATCCGGCCGCCGTCGTTCGGCGCGGCCTCGATCTCGGGCAGCGCCGCCGCGAGTTCGGCGCCATCGCGGAAGCGGATGTTCGGAGGAGATCCTGACATGGGGGTAACCTCCTTTTTTGATGGGCGACGCCCGACGTGACCAGACTTCAGGCGGCTGAAGCAACCCCTTTCCGGTCGATGAGATGGGGGACGTGGCGCGGCCGCTCAGAGCTTTCGTCCTGCGCGCCCCTGCACGACGGCGCACCCAGGCTCCTCGCGTAGGCGCGCATGCCATTCCGGCGTCTCGATTCGCCGCAGCACAAATGAGAAGGGGACGCCGCCAGGCGTCCCCCTCGTTGCTGCGCGCCTCAGCGATCGGGCTCAGTGCACCGCGGCCACCTTGGGCTGCTCTGCCGGCGCGCCGACCACCAGGCCGTCCGGCCCCGCCGTCACGGCGACCGTCGAGCCGTCCATGACCTCGCCGGCGAGCATCTTCTCCGCCAGCGGGTCCTGCACCGCCTTCTGGATCACCCGCTTCAGCGGCCGCGCGCCGTAGACCGGGTCGTAGCCGCGATCGGCGAGCCAGGTCTGCGCAGCCTCGTCCACATTGAGCGTGATGTCGCGCGGGGCCAGGCGCTTCTCGAGAATGCCGAGCTGGATGTCGACGATGCCGTCCATGTTCGCCCGGGTGAGCCGGTCGAACAGCACGATCTCGTCGAGCCGGTTCAGAAACTCGGGCCGGAAATGCCCGCGCACCGCCGCCATCACCTCCTCGCGCGCGGCCTCGGTGTCCGCGCCCTCGGGCAGCATCGACAGCGCCTGCGACCCGAGGTTCGAGGTCAGCACGATCAGCGTGTTCTTGAAGTCGACCACGCGCCCCTGCCCGTCGGTCAGACGCCCGTCGTCGAGCACCTGCAACAGCACGTTGAAGACATCGGGATGCGCCTTCTCGACCTCGTCGAACAACAGCACCTGATAGGGCCGGCGCCGCACCGCCTCGGTCAGCACCCCGCCCTCGTCGTAGCCGACATACCCCGGCGGCGCGCCGATCAGCCGGGCGACCGAGTGCTTCTCCATGAACTCGCTCATGTCGACGCGCACCATCGCCTGGTCGTCGTCGAACAGGAACTCCGCCAGCGCCTTGGTGAGCTCGGTCTTGCCGACGCCCGTGGGCCCCAGAAACAGGAAGCTGCCCAGCGGCCGGTTGGGGTCGTTGAGCCCCGCGCGCGCGCGCCGGACGGCGTTCGAAACCGCCTCCACCGCGTCGTGCTGGCCGATCACCCGCTTGCCGATCTCCTCCTCCATGCGCAGGAGCTTGTCGCGCTCACCCTCGAGCATGCGGTCGACCGGGATCCCGGTCCAGCGCTCGACCACCTGCGCCACGTGCTCCGGCGACACGGCCTCCTCGACCATCACGTCGCCGGCCTCAGCCACCTCGGCCTCCGCCAGTCGCTTCTCGAGCTCGGGGATCAGCCCGTATGCGAGCTCGCCGGCGCGCTGCAGGTTGCCGACGCGCTTGGCGTTGTCGAGTTCGACCCGCGCCCGGTCGAGCTCCTCCTTGATGTCGCGGGCACCCGCGAGCTTGTCACGCTCGGCCTGCCAGCGCGCGGTCATCTCCGTCGAGCGGTCCTCGAGCACCGAGAGCTCCTTGAGGAGCCGCTCGAGGCGATCCTGGCTCGCCGCGTCCTTCTCCATCTTCAGCGCCTCGGCCTCGATCTGCTTCTGCAGGATCTCGCGGTCGAGCGCGTCCAGCTCCTCGGGCTTGGAGTCAACCTCCATGCGCAGGCGGCTCGCCGCCTCGTCCATCAAGTCGATCGCCTTGTCCGGCAGGAAGCGGTCGCTGATGTAGCGGTTCGACAGCGTCGCGGCCGCGACCAGCGCCGAATCCATGATCCGCACCCCGTGGTGCAGCTCGTACTTCTCCTTGATGCCGCGCAGGATCGAGATCGTATCCTCGACCGTGGGCTCGTCCACCAGGATCGGCTGGAAGCGCCGTGCCAGCGCCGCGTCCTTCTCCACGTGCTTGCGGTACTCATCCAGCGTGGTGGCGCCAACGCAGTGCAGCTCGCCGCGCGCCAGCGCCGGCTTCAGCAGGTTGGACGCGTCCATCGCGCCCTCCGCCTTCCCCGCGCCCACCAGCGTGTGCATCTCGTCGATGAACAGGATCACCTCTCCCGCCGCCGAGGTCACCTCGGTCAGCACCGACTTCAGCCGCTCCTCGAACTCGCCGCGATACTTCGCCCCGGCGATCAGCGCGCCCATGTCGAGCGCCAGCAGCCGCTTGTCCGCGATCGACTCCGGCACGTCGCCGTTGACGATCCGCAGCGCCAGTCCCTCGGCGATCGCGGTCTTGCCGACGCCTGGATCGCCGATCAGCACCGGGTTGTTCTTGGTGCGCCGGCTCAGGACCTGCATGGTCCGCCGGATCTCCTCGTCGCGGCCGATGATCGGGTCGATCTTGCCCTCGCGCGCCGCCTCGGTGAGATCGCGCGCATACTTCTTCAGCGCATCATAGCCCGATTCCGCGCTGGCCGTGTCCGCCTTGCGGCCCTTGCGGATGTCGTTGATCGCGGTGTTCAGCGCCTGGGCGTTGACCCCGCCCGTGCGGAGCGCGTCGTTGGCGTCCGACTTGACCACCGCCAGCGCCGTCAGCATGCGCTCGACCGGCACGAAGCTGTCTCCAGACTTCTCGGCGAGCTTCTGCGCCTCGGCCAGCACCTTCGCGGTCTGGGTGTCCATGTAGATCTGTCCCGCGCCCTCGACGCGCGGCTGCTTGGCCAGGGTCGCCTCGACCTCGGCCAACACCGTCTTCGGATCGCCGCCCGCCGCGGTGATCAGGTTCGACGCCAGCCCCTGCTCGTCGTCGAGCAGCGCCTTCAGCAGGTGATCGGGCAGAACCCGCTGGTGATTCTCGCGCAGCGCGATGGTCTGCGCCGCCTGGATGAAGCCCCGCGCGCGCTCCGTGAATTTCTCGATGTCCATGTGCTTGTCCTCCGTTCAGCGCCGTAGGACCTGCCCGCCATTGCGGCGCAACATCCCTGGCCTTGTCCAAGAATTAGGAAGCGGGCCCACGAATCGCAAGAAATCCGGGCGCGGGACCCTGGATATTTTGCAAGAGCCCCGCGGCGCTTGCCGGTCCCCGCCGCGGCGTGCTCCTGTGGCCGGGGCAACAGGAGACCTGATCCATGTGCATCCGAACCACTCGCTCCGCGATCATCGCGATCGCCCTTGCCGTCGCGCCAGCCGCGGTCCTGGCCGAGGCCCCGACCGCGATCGCCTATCCGCCGCTCGACGTGCTGCTTTCCTCCGGGTTGACCGTGGAGGGCGAGGCCATCGTCTACCCGCCGGGTCCCGCCCGCGTCACCGCCGCCATCGTCACCATGGCGCCGGGCCAGTCGACCGGCCCGCACCTCCACGAGGCGCCGCTGCTCGCCTACATGCTCGAGGGCGAGCTGACCGTCACCTACGCCTCCGGCGCGGTCCGCACCTACGTGGCGGGCGAGGCGCTCCTCGAAGCCTTCGAATCCGAGCACGACGGCGTCAACAGCGGCCCCGGCCCCGCGCGCCTGCTCGCCGTCTTCATGGGCGCGGACGGCGTGGAGAACACCGTCCCGCTCCCGCGCTGAACCCGCGACGCCGGCCCCGTTGGCCGAAGGCCCTGCTCATGCTAGGCTCCGCCGCCGCCAAGCGGGGCCGGAGCGTCCGATGCAAGAGCCCCTGCGCCTGACCCGCGACCTCGTCGACCGCCTTCCCGACAAGGTCGAGGCCATGGGGCCGGTCCGCTGGGTCCCGCCCTCCGAGGACTACCACGCCGCGACCGCCGCGCGCATCGCGGCCGAGGCGCGCGAGCATGGCGCGCTCTGGGTCTTCGCCTTCGGCTCGCTGATCTGGAACCCGAGGTTCCCGGAAGTCGAACGCCGGCCTGCCATCGCCCACGGCTGGCGGCGGTCTTTCTGCCTCGGGCCGATCACGCGGATGCGCGGCAACCCCGACGCCCCGGGCCTGATGCTCTCGCTCGACCGAGGCGGCGCCTGCCGAGGCGTCGCCATCCGGATGGATCCCGCCGACCACCGCGGATCGCTCGAGGCGCTTTTGCGCACCGAGCCGCCCAGCCCCCCGCGCTGGATCCGGTTGCGCACCCCCAGGGGCCCCCTCCGCGCCATCGCCTTCACCTGCGACCGCAGCCACTGGACCTACGTGACGGGCCTCACCGAGGAGGAGATCGCGGACAGGCTCGCCCGGGCCGTCGGGCATGTCGGCTCGATGCCCGACTACCTCCTGAACACCGTCGCCCATCTCGAGGACGCCGGAATCCGCGATGGCATGCTCTGGCGGATGCAGGCGCTCGTGGCCGAACGCCTGGAACGCCTGCCGCCGCGGCCGGGCTGACCCCACCGCGCTCCGTCCGAGCAGGTGTCGCCACGCACGCACGGAGCGCCACCGTGGCGATCCGCCGCCCGTTCAGGGCGCAGCGTAGCGCACAAAGGCGAAGGCCGACCCGTCCGGCGCCCAGCACGGCACGTTGATCGTGCCCTGCCCGCCGTTGAAGCGCGCAAGCTCGCGCCTGGCGCCGCCCGCCGCGTCCACCAGCATCAGCGCCACGTCGCGGTCGCGCGGATGCCCCTGCGTGCCGGGCGGATAGGCCAGATGGAGCACGTGCGCGCCGTCCGGGGACGGATGCGGAAACCAGTCCACCGTCTCGCTCTCGACCATGCGCCGGGGCTCGGCGCCGTCCGCGCCCATGCGCCAGATCTGCGCATGGCCCGTCCGGTCGGAGTTGAACCACACGAACCGCCCGGAGGGATCGTAGTCGGGGCCGTCGTTGTGGCCCGCGTCCCGGGTCAGCCGCGTCTCCGGCCCGCCCGCCGCGGGACAGGCGAAGATGTCGAACCGTCCCGAGCGCGCTCCGCAATAGACGATTGCCTGCCCGTCCGGCGACCAGCCGTGCCAGTAGGAGGGGTTCTCCGTCGTCACCTGCGCAGGGGTCCCGCCCTCGGCCGGCACCGTGAAGATCGTCGAGCGCCCCTCGACCTTGTGGCTCAGCGCGATCCGCGTCCCGTCCGGCGAGAACCCGTGGTCGTTGTTGCAGCAGTCCGCGAAGCCCGTGTCCAGCAGCGCGAGCGCGGGCTCGGACGCAGCGGGATCGACCCGCCAGAGCCGACCGTCGCCGTTCACCAGAAGGCCGCCGCCCAGCGGGTCCCAGTTCGGCGCCTCGATCAGCCGGTCCGTCTCGAGAACCGTCCGCGCCCGCCGGGACGCCATGTCGTAGATCTCGAGCGCACTGCGCATCGCGCCTCCCCCGGCCAGAGTCCTGCCGCGGCTTCGCCGGCGCTACGTGCCGCCCTGCACAGCGCCAGCGTCGAGACCGCGCCGGACCGATACCGGCGCGCAGCCCCGGCCGCAACCGCCCGGCGCGCCCGGGGAGCCTGCGCTCGCCCCCAGAGGCGCAAACGCGGCAGTCGCGCCTCCGCTCAGAGGCCCTGCATGGTCCCGAGCCGCAGGAAGTGGGTCTCGCCGGAGCTGTCGTCGACGCCGTCGTTGTCGGTGACGGCGTAGGCGTCGCCCGCCGCGTCGATCACGAAGCCCTCGAGCTTGTCGACCACATAGCCGTTCGCGGCGGCGAGATCGGGAAGGAAGTCGCGGGCCTCCTCCTTGCTCACCACCGGCAGCGGCCCGCCGAGCGGCGCGGGGACCATCTCGGCCAGCGGCACGCGGTAGAGCTTCTTGACCGCGGCCGCGGCGCCGATCTGGTTGTCGCGCTCAACGATGTAGACCGAGTCGCCCTGCGCGGTGATCTCGCTGAGCCCGATCCATCCGGTCTCCGGCGCCGCCATCGGATAGTGCACGGCGCCCCACTCCTCCGTCTCGGGATCGTAGGCGACGAGCTTGGCGTGGTTCTCCGGATCGTCGCCCCATTCGCGCTGGATCGCGATCCAGACCTTGCCGTCGGCCACGGTCACGCCTTCGGCCCCGAAGCGCGTCTCGCCAGCCAGCAGTTCCGGCGGGAACGCGATCTCCTCCTCGATCTCGCCCGCGGCGTCCACGCGGTAGAGCGCATGCGGGATCAGGCGGTCGCTGCGGCCCTCCGAGGCCAGCCAGAAGCCGCCCGCGCCGTCCGGCGCGATCCCCTCGATGTCGAGCTTCTGCGCCGCGGCGCCGCTGCGGGTGATCGGGATGGCCGCGACGATGCGCGCCGGCGTCGCCGTCGCGTCGATCTCGAAGATCGTCGGCTGCATCCCGTAGAAGCTGTCGTTGACCGCAAACAGCCTGCCCGGCGTCTCGGGGTCCGCCGCGAGTCCCGAGAGCGCGCCCCAGCCGATCGGCCCGTCCGCGGCCCCCGCCGAGGTCAGCGTCGGATAGGCGGCCGGCGCGTCCTGCAACGCGTAGATCATCACGTGGCTGCGCACGCCGCCGTCCTCGATGAGGTCGGCCTCGTTGGCGACGACCACCAGGTTGCGCTCGGGGATCGCCTTCACGCCTTCCGGCGCGATCCCCGCGGGAAGGATCTGGCGGAGCGTTGGCGTCGTTCCGTCGAGGTCGTAGACACCGACCACCGAGCCGCGCTCCGAGAGGAGGAACATCACCCGCTGGTCGCCGAAGTCGGCGATCTCCATGCCTTCCGGCTCGACGCCCTTCGCGTCCGACCGGCCCTCGGGATAGTGGCCGATCTCCACGATCGCCTGCTCGAAGGACGGGCCGCTCTCGTGGACCACGGCGCCGCTGCGGTCGAAGATGGTGAAGCCGCGCGAACCGCCCTCGTAGTCGCCCTCGTTCGCCGTCGCGAGATGGTCGACGCCGATCCACTGCACCGCGTCCGGCTCGCGCAGCCTTCCGGGCTGCGCGTCGTCGAAGAGCAGCGCGCCGTCCTCGACAACGTCAATGCCCTCTAGGTCGACGGCCCCGGCGGTGAAATGCGACAGCACCTCTCCGGAGGGGCTAAGGATCACGACATGGTTGTTCTCCTGGAGCGTCACGGCGATATCGCCGTCCTCGTTGATGTCGACGAATTCAGGCTCGGGATCCTCCGGCGCGGTTTCGGCGAGGCCCGTCACGTCGGCCATGATCAGCCCGTCGCAGTTCATCGCGCCATCCACGAGCGGCACGATCGCAACGAACCCTGGCGGCGCCTGCGGGATCGCGCCGTCGTCGAGGTCCTCGTCGCGCTCGTTCTCGATGGCGACCGCGACGAAGCTCGCGTCCGGCGCCACCGCGACGCTGTCGGGCTGCCCGCCGAGATCGCAGGACCCCGCCTCCACCCTGGATGCGATGTCGATGTGCGCGAGCCGGCCCGACGGAGCGACAAAGCTCTCGGACGTGTTCACCCCGACGAAGACGGTCTGCCCGAGCGTCGCCACGGCGGTCGGCTCGCCGTCGAGCGCGATGGACCCGAGCGGCTGCGGTTGCGCGGGATCGGAGATGTCGATCAGCCCGATCGCCCCGAGCGGGCTGTCGGAATAGACCAGCGTCATCCCGTCCGCGGTCGCGTCGATGATCTCGGCCGAGGTCTCGGTCGCCGGATCGACGTCGCCGGGCAGGTTCGCCGGCGTCGGAAAGGCGGCTATGCGGTTGAAGTGCGCCTGGGCGTGCGCCGCCGAGGCTGCGGAAAGGGCGAGGACCGACGCCGCGCCGACGATCAGGATCTTCATGGGAGCCTCCAAGAACTGATGGTCCGTTGTGCGCCCACGGCTTGACGCTTCGATGACGGCTGCGCGTCAGATTCGTGACGTCGCGCCCACGCGCCCATCACGACTGCAGGATCGGGCCCCACATTCAGATTTTCAGGTGGACCGAAACCGCGCGCGCCCTTAGCCTCGACCCTCAAGAAGCGGCGGCGCCCGCCCACATCGCGAGGCGCGCCCGGGCGCTTCGCGGGGAGGAAACCAGACCATGGGCCACGAGGCTCTCGGATCGGACGAGGACAGCTTTCCCAAGCTGCTGGCCCGAAACGCCCGGGAGCGCGCCGACCGGCCGGCCTACCGCGAGAAGGAATACGGCGTCTGGCAGGCCTGGACCTGGGCCGAGACCGCCGACGAGATCGCAGCCCTCGCCCGCGGCCTCGCAGCGCTCGGCCTCGCCCCCGGCGACCACCTGGCGATCATCGGTCGCAACCGCCCGGCGCTCTACTGGTCCATGGTCGCCGCGCAGTGCTGTGGCGCCGTGCCGGTCCCACTCTACCAGGACGCGGTCGCCGAGGAGATGGCCTACGTGCTCGACCACTGCGGCGCCCGCTTCGCCGTGGTCGCCGACCAGGAGCAGGTCGACAAGCTGCTGGAGATCCGCGAGCGCGTCCCGTCGCTGCGCCATGTGGTCTACCTCGATCCGCGCGGCCTGCGGAACTACGACCACGTCCACCTGCACCGCCTCTCCGAGGTCCAGGCCCAGGGCCGCGCCGCCAGCGCCGCGCTGATCGCCGGGATGGACGCCCGGATCGCCGCGCAGGGCGCATCGGACACCTGCGTGATGCTCTACACCTCCGGCACCACCGGCCGGCCGAAGGGCGTGGTGCTCTCGAACGCCAACATCATCGAGACCGCGCGCGCCACCTGCGCCTTCGACCATCTCACCGCCGACGACGGCGTGCTCGCCTACCTGCCGATGGCCTGGGTCGGCGACTTCATCTTCTCGATGGGACAGGCCTGCTGGGCCGGCTTCTGCGTCAACTGCCCCGAGAGCCCGGAGACCATGCAGGCCGACCTGCGCGAGATCGGGCCGACCTACTTCTTCGCCCCTCCGCGGTTCTTCGAGGGGCTGCTGACCAGCGTCACCATCCGCATGGAGG
This sequence comes from uncultured Alphaproteobacteria bacterium, assembly GCA_963836255.1. Lineage (GTDB taxonomy): Bacteria > Pseudomonadota > Alphaproteobacteria > Rhodobacterales > Rhodobacteraceae > Amaricoccus. The sequence goes on along the minus strand of CAWIIL010000002.1, from coordinate 81,574 downwards.
ACGCCAGCGCGCCCAAGCGCCGCCTCTACGCCGCCTTCATGGATCTGGCGCGCCGGGTCGGCCCGGCGATCCTCGACGGCCGACCGGTCGCGGCCTCCGACCGCGCGCTCTACCGGCTCGGCGAGGCGCTGGTCTACGGGCCGCTGAAGAACGCGCTGGGGCTGAGCCGGGTGCGGGTCGGATACACCGCCGGCGAGGCGATCGGGCCGGAACTATTCGACTTCTACCGGGGGCTCGGGATCAACCTCAAGCAGCTCTACGGCCAGACCGAGGCGAGCGTCTTCATCACCCAGCAGCCCGACCACGAGGCCCGCGCCGACACGGTGGGCCTGCCGAGCCCGGGCGTGGAGCTTCGCATCGCCGAGACCGGCGAGGTCTTCTATCGCTCCCCGGGAGTGTTCCGCGAATACTTCAAGAACCCCGAGAGCACCGCCGCGACCAAGGACGCCGACGGCTGGGTCGCCACAGGCGACGCCGGCTTCATCGACGAGACCACCGGCCACCTGCGCATCATCGACCGCGCCAAGGACGTCGGCCGCACCGCCGACGGCCGGCTCTTCGCGCCCAAGTACGTTGAGAACAAGCTGAAGTTCTACGCCGACATCCTCGAGGCGGTGGTGTTCGGGGCGGACCGGCCGTTCTGCGCGGCCTTCATCAACATCGACCTGACCGCGGTCGGCAACTGGGCCGAGCGCAAGGGCATCGCCTACGCCAGCTACCAGGAGCTGGCGGCGCATCCGCGGGTCTTCGCCGCGATCCAGGAGCATGTCGAGACGGTCAACCGCAGCCTCGCCGCCGACGCCAGCCTCTCGGGCTGCCAGATCGCGCGGTTCCTGATCCTGCACAAGGAGCTCGACGCCGACGACGGCGAGCTGACCCGCACCCGCAAGGTGCGCCGCCGGATCATCGAAGAGAAATACGCCGACCTGATCGCCGCGCTCTACGACGGCTCCGAGCGGGTCTCGACCGAAACCGAGGTCACCTACGAGGACGGACGCAAGGGCGTGATCCGGGCGACGCTCGAGATCCGCGACGCGGCGGTGGTCGCACCCGAGCGCAGGGCGGCCGCGTGAGCGCCACCGCGGAGACCGAGCCGCTCGCGGCGGCGCGCCCCGCCGGCGACGTGCTGATGGAGCTGCGCAACATCACCCTGCGCTTCGGCGGGGTCGAGGCGCTGCGCGACGTCTCCTTTGACATCCGCGAGGGCGAGGTCCGGGCGATCATCGGGCCGAACGGCGCCGGCAAGTCGTCGATGCTCAACGTCATCAACGGCTTCTACCATCCGCAGGAGGGCGAGATCCGGTTCCGCGGCAAGCCCCGCGGACCGATGAAGCCGCACGAGATCGCCCGCCAGGGCATCGCCCGCACATTCCAGAACATCGCGCTTTTCAAGGGCATGTCGACGCTCGACAACATCATGACCGGGCGCTTCACCCACATGGGGCGCGGCCTCATCTGGCAGGCGCTCTGGGCCGGCCCGGCGGAGGCCGAGGAGAACGAGAACCGCGAGAAGGTCGAGCGCATCATCGATTTCCTCGAGATCCAGCATATCCGCAAGAAGCCGGTCGGCTCCCTGCCCTACGGCCTGCAGAAGCGTGTCGAGCTCGGCCGGGCGCTGGCCGCCGAGCCGAAGCTTTTGCTGCTCGACGAGCCGATGGCGGGCATGAACGTCGAGGAGAAGGAGGACATGAGCCGCTTCATCCTCGATGTGAACGACGAGTTCGGCACCACCATCGCGCTGATCGAGCACGACATGGGCGTGGTCATGGACATCTCCGACCGGGTGGTGGTGCTCGACTACGGCCGCAAGATCGGCGACGGCACCCCGGACGCGGTGCGCCGCGACCAGGGCGTGATCGACGCCTATCTGGGGGTGGCGCATGAGTGACCAGGTCCTCTTCGCCGTCGAGGTCACCCTGAACGGGCTGATGGCGGGCGTGATGTACGCCCTCGTCGCGCTCGGTTTCGTGCTGATCTTCAAGGCGTCGGGGGTCTTCAACTACGCCCAGGGCATCATGGCGCTCTTCGCGGCGATGACGCTCGTGGGGATCCAGAACGGACAGGTGCCGTTCGCGCACCTCATCAACGCCATCTTCGGGACCGACATCCACCATTTCGGCTGGACCGTGCCGGCGGTTCTGGCCATCGCGCTGACGGCGGCGGTGATGGTGCTCTTCGCCTTCCTCGTCGAGCGGCTGATCCTGCGTCATCTGGTCAACCAGGAGCCGATCATCCTCTTCATGGCCACCATCGGGCTCGCCTATTTCATGGAGGGATTCGGCGACCTGATGTGGGGCTCGGACATCAAGCTGATGGACGTGGGCCTGCCGCAGGGCATCTCCGAGACCATTGAGGCGACAACCTTCGAGGTCTTCGGCTACGGCTTCTTCATCGACCGGCTCGACATCGCCGCCTCGGTGATCGCGGCGCTCCTGGTCATCACCCTGACGCTCTTCTCCCAGCACACGCGCACCGGGCGGGCGCTGCGGGCGGTGGCCGACGACCATCAGGCGGCGCTGTCGGTGGGCATCTCGCTCAGCGCCATCTGGGTCATCGTCTGGTCGATCGCGGGTTTCGTGGCGTTGGTCGCCGGGGTGATGTGGGGGGCCAAGCTCGGCGTGCAGTTCTCGCTGTCACTGATCGCGCTCAAGGCGCTTCCCGTTCTGATGCTCGGCGGCTTCACCTCGATCCCCGGCGCCATCGTCGGCGGGCTGATCATCGGGGTGGGCGAGAAGCTCTTCGAGTTCCTGGTCGGCCCGATGATCGGCGGCGCCACCGAGAACTGGTTCGCCTATGTGCTGGCGCTGATGTTCCTGGTGTTCCGGCCCCAGGGCCTCTTTGGCGAGAAAATCATCGAGCGGGTGTGATACGATGGAATTAATGAAGATTAATCCAAATGAGTTCCGTTACTTGACCGGAATTGCACGCGTGTTATCACACACCCCGCCCCGGCGCGGCCGATGACGCACCGCTCCCGCCTCGCCGGCTTCATCATCGACTGCCGCACCGACGACCTCGACGCTGCGGCCGATTTCTGGTCGGCGGCGCTCGGCATGCCGCGCCGCGAGGCCGAGGCGGGCTACGTCGGGCTCGACTTCCAGCCGGGCTGGTCGGTCGAGGTCCAGAAGGTCGACCACGACAGCCGCGTCCATCTCGACATCGCCAGCGACGACGTGCCCGCCGAGGTGGCCCGGCTGGAGAAACTCGGCGCGCGACGGGTCGCGGACGTCAAGGACTGGGTGGTGATGCAGGCCCCCACCGGCCAGCGCTTCTGCGTGATCCCGGGCCGCTCCGAGGCGTTCAGATCCACCGCCAATGTCTGGGAGGGCGAGGCGTGATCTACCGCGAGGCGGGCGAGTTCAAGACCAGCTACGCCGCGGACGGCCAGACCTTCCCCATCCGCTTCGACCGCCGCGCCTACTGGCTCCTGCTCGTCGTCGCCTTCGGTGTGGTCCCCTTCGTGATCACCGACTACTGGGCCAATGCGGTGCTGCTGCCCTTCCTGATCTATTCGATCGTCGCGATCGGGCTGAACCTGCTGACCGGCTACTGCGGCCAGGTCAGCCTCGGCACCGGCGGCTTCATGGCGGTCGGGGCCTACGCCTGCTACAAGTTCATGACCGGCTTCGACGTCTGGCTGCCCGCCGGCGACGGCGAGTGGACCCGCTACGCGCTGCCCCAGTTCAACATCCTGTTCGCCGTGCTGATGGGCGGGCTGACCACCGCGGCGGTCGGGCTGCTGTTCGGATTGCCGAGCCTGCGCATCAAGGGCTTCTACCTGGCGGTGGCGACTCTCGCGGCGCAGTTCTTCCTCGTCTGGCTCTTCAACAAGTGGTCCTGGGCCTACAACTATTCCGCCTCGGGCCAGATCACCGCGCCGACGCGGGCGTTCCTCGGCTTCGAGGTGACCGGTCCGACCGCGACGCCGGCGGCGAAGTATCTCTTCTGCCTGACCATCCTCTTCGTCTTCGCCTGGATCGCGCGCAACCTGACCCGCGGCCGCATCGGCCGGTCCTGGATGGCGATTCGCGACATGGACATCGCCGCGGAGATCATCGGGGTCGATCCGCTGCGCGCCAAGCTCTCGGCCTTTGCGGTGTCGTCGTTCTTCGTGGGCGTGGGTGGGGCGCTCTTCTTTGCGGTCTATCTGGGCGCGGTCGAGGTGACAGAGGCCTTCGGGATCCAGAAGTCTTTCCTGGTGCTCTTCATGGTCATCATCGGCGGTCTCGGCTCGATCTTCGGCTCGTTCGCGGGAGCGGCGTTCCTGGTGCTGCTGCCGGTGTTTCTCAAGAACGTCATGGTCGGCGGGCTGGGCTGGCCGACCGACATCGCCGCGCATTTCGAGTTCCTCATCATCGGGGCGCTCATCATCTTCTTCCTGATCGTCGAGCCGCACGGGATCGCGGCGCTCTGGCGGACCGCGAAGGAAAAACTGCGTCTCTGGCCATTCCCGCATTAGAACGGGAGGGGGCGCGCTCATGCAGATGGAGGACAACGCATGAAGACCCACAGACTGGCGGCGATCGCCGCCGCAGCCGTGATCGGCGCCTCGCCCGCGCTGGCGGAACTGGTGTTTCCCGATCTCAGCTACCGCACCGGGCCGTTCGCGGCCGGCGGCATCCCGTTCTCGGACGGCTATCAGGACTACTTCACCCTGCTCAACGAGCGCGACGGCGGCATCGGCGGGGTGATGACCCGGGTCATAGAGTGCGAGACCGGCTACAACACCGAGAAGGGGGTGGAGTGTTACGAGGCGACCAAGGGCGAGAACCCGCTGGTCTACCAGCCGCTCTCGACCGGGATCACCTACCAGCTCATCCCGAAGGTGACCGCCGACGGCATCCCGCTCCACACCATGGGCTACGGCCGCACCTCCGCCGCCAACGGCGAGGTGTTCGAATGGGTGTTCAACTACCCCGGTACCTACTGGGACGCCGCCTCGATCATGGTCCAGCACGCGCTCGACGTGGAGGGCAGCCTCGAGGGCAAGACCATCGCGCTGCTCTATCACAACTCCGCCTACGGCAAGGAGCCGATCCGCACGCTCGAGGAGCTCTCCAAGAAGCACGGCTTCAACCTCACGCTCATCCCCGTCGACAGTCCCGGCCAGGAGCAGAAGAGCCAGTGGCTCCAGATCCGACGCGAGAAGCCGGACTACGTGTTCTTCTGGGGCTGGGGCGTGATGAACCAGGTGGCGGTGCAGGAGGCCGCGAACATCCGCTTCCCGATGGACAAGTTCATCGGCGTGTGGTGGTCGGGCGCGGAAGCCGACGTCCTGCCCGCGGGCGCGGGCGCGGACGGCTACAAGTCGGTGAACTTCACCGGGGTCGGCACCGACTTTCCGATCTTTGCCGACATCCAGCAACACGTCGTGGACGCGGGCAAGGCCGCAGGTGACGGGTCCAACCTCGGCCAGGTCCAGTACAACCGCGGCATGTACGCGGCGATGCTGGCGGCGGAGGCGGCGCGGACGGCGCAGGAGATCCACGGGACCGCCGACATCACCGCCGCGCAGATGCGTGATGGCATGGAGGCGCTCCAGATCACTTCGGAGCGCATGGCCGAGCTCGGTCTGCCCGACTTTGCTCCCGAGATCAGCGTGAACTGCGCCAACCACAGCGGGCCGGGCATGGCGCTCGTCCAGCAGTGGGACGCCGCGGCGCAGACCTGGAACCCGATCACCGAGTACATGTCTTCGGACCGGGAGATCATCCAGCCTCTGATCGACGAGGACGCCGAGGCCTTCGCCGCCGAGAACGGGGTGACCCCGCGGGAGTGCCCGGCGAGCTGAACCCAAGCCTTTCCCGGGCGGCGGCGACGTCGCCCGGGAGTGGGCAAGACGCGAGGAGCGCGCGATGCGCGACGAGACGGGCGCGGACCGGCCCCTGCTCGAGGTCAACAACATCGAGGTGATCTACAACCACGTCATCCTGGTGCTGAAGGGCGTGAGCCTCAGCGTCGCGACGGGCGGGATCACGGCACTTCTGGGCGGCAACGGCGCGGGCAAGACCACGACGCTCAAGGCGATCTCGAACCTGCTGCGCTCGGAGCGCGGCGAGATCACCAAGGGCTCGGTGCGCTACCGCGGCGAGCCGGTCGCCGCGCTCGATCCCGCCGAGCTGGTGCGGCGCGGAGTGATCCAGGTGATGGAGGGCCGGCACTGCTTCGAGCACCTGACCATCGAGGAGAACCTGCTGACCGGGGCCTACACCCGGCGGGACGGCGGCGGCGCGATCGCCGCTGATCTAGAGATGGTCTACGGCTATTTCCCGCGGCTCAAGGAGCGGCGGCGGAGCCAGGCGGGCTACACCTCGGGGGGCGAACAGCAGATGTGCGCGATCGGGAGGGCGCTGATGAGCCGGCCGGAAACGGTGCTGCTCGACGAGCCGTCGATGGGGCTGGCGCCGCAGCTCGTGGAGGAGATATTCGAGATCGTGAAGCGGCTCAACGAGGTCGAAGGGGTGTCGTTCCTGCTCGCCGAGCAGAACACCAACGTGGCGCTGCGGTATGCGCACTACGGCTACATCCTCGAGAGCGGCCGGGTGGTGATGGACGGGCCAGCGGCGGAGCTGCGCGAGAACGACGACGTGCGGGAATTCTACCTAGGCATGTCCGACGCCGGCCGCCGCAGCTTCCGCGACGTGCGCTCGTATCGCCGCCGCAAGCGCTGGCTGAGCTGAGGCCGGACGCGGCGGGCATCGGGTGCGAAACCGGGTGCGCGCGCGTGCGAAACAGGCTCATGTCTTTGATTTCATTATGAAACAGAATCTTGCTTCTTCGTTAACGGGACCCACGGGGCGGATTTCACCGCCGCGGCCGGCCCGGCGCGGCGCGGGCGTGGACACCGATCAGCGCCTGCCGGTCGCCAGCCAGGCCGCGCATTCCGCCCCGAGTTCCGCCAGGGCTCGCGCCTCGTAGGCTGCCGTCTCGTCGCCGGTCAGGGCGTCGCGCCAGCGCCCGTTCACGCAGCGATTGATAAACGTCCGTCCGCCTTCCTTCATCGGCATTCCGGGGAACATCGCGTCGGCGTGCTTCTTCATGTGATCGAAATCGGTGTGCCTGAGCGTCCTGGCGAGCAGATCCTCGGTGAGCGCGATGTCGAGGAACGCCGCGAGGTCCCGCGTCCGGGCTTCCGGATCCTCCTTGAGCGCCTGGTAGTGCAGAAGCCGCACCCGGGGGTGATCGCGCAGCGCCCACCAGCCGCGGATGTGCTCCCAGAACGCGCAGAAGTCCGAGCCGTCGGCCATGCATTCGCGGAAGAACTCCACCGGATCGGCCGGAGGGCGCGACAGCGCCGCCGCCCCGTCCGGACGCGTCGCGTTGAGGTCGGCGCGCCAACCCTCGTCGGAGTTGTAGAGGTGGTTGTGCAGGCTCCAGATCACGTCGCGGCCGTCGCGCGCGACGTGGACGTATTTCGCCTTGTCCGAGAAACGCAGTGCGTCGCAGGGCAGGTGCGTCTTGAGGACGCGCCAGCCTTCGTCCTGCGCAACCGCGTCCATGCGGGCCTCCTGATCCCAGCGGCAATCGATCCAGCGGCAGATCCGGCCAACCCGCGGCGCCTCGGGCGCGTCGTGGAGAAGCTGGACCAGGATCGCCTGCGTCCAGGTCGTGCCCGTCTTGCCGAAGCTCGACACCACGATGTCGCCGTCGCGATACGCGAGATCGTTCCAGGGCCGCGGGTCGAGAAGCGCCGTGAGCAGTTCGCGGCGCTTGGCGGGAAGTGGCGAATCCGGCGTCATGGCGGCCGGCACGCGAGCCTGCGCGAGACCCGCTGTCATCTCGCGCCTCCTCTCCAGCGGGCTTCGAGGGCGACCAGCGCCTCGCCCATGCCGGCCCCCCACATCGCGGCGGTCGCGCCCTGGGCGCATTGCGCGATTGCGCACAGCGCCTCGGCAGTTCGGCCGTCATGGATCTGGCCGGCGGGGTCTGGCCGGGGCGCTGCGCGCTGGATCGGTGGCGTCTCCTGTGTCATGATCCGGTCCTTGTCCTGAGGGAAGCGACACGATGAGCATGCGGCCTCCGGCGGAACTGCGGTATCCCCCACATCCGCAAGTGGCTGTGCGAAAATGAGCAGCGGTCCGGTGCGCGACTGGGGCGACCTGCGCGCCTTCCTCGCGGTGGCGCGGGCGGGATCGACCCTGCGCGCGGCGCAGGCGCTGGGCGTCAACCACACCACGCTGGGCCGCCGCATCCGGTCGCTCGAGCACAATCTGGGCCTGACGCTCTTCGAGCGCGACACCCGCGGCTTTCATCTCACACCCGCCGGCGCGGCGCTCGAGCCGCTGGCGACGGACATCGGGGTTGCGGTCGAGGCCCTGGCCGCAGAGGCCGCAAGGCGCCGCCGGGAAACCCATGACGTGATCCGGCTGACCGGGCCACAGCCGATCATCGACTGGATCGTCCGGCCGGTGAACGCCGCGTTCTGCGCGCAACATCCGCAAGTCCGGTTCGAGTACCAGGCCACTACGGAGGTCGTCGACATGCAGGCGGGGCAAGCGGACGTGGCGCTGCGGTTGGCGGATTCCGTCGAGGGCGGCGACGTGATGCGCCGCCGGCTGCCGCCGCTGCAATGGGCGGTCTATTGCAGCCGGGACTACGCCGCGCGCGTCGGCGCGCCGGGGCGCATCGAGGAGGTCGGGCGGCATCCGGTCATCGGCCTCACCGGCAGGCTGGCGCACACGCAAGCCTGGCGCTGGTTCGCCGAGCGCGTCGCGCCGGAGGCGATCGTGGCGCTGTGCGACAACCATTCCAACATGTGCGCGATCCTCGCCAGCGGCGCCGGCGTCGGTCCGCTGGCGCGCAGCTCCGGCGATCCGGCGCCGGAGCTCCAGTGCTGTTTCGAGCCGCCCGAGGAGATGCAGGTGCCGTTCTGGCTTCTGGTCTCGCCTCAGGCCCGGCGGCGAAAGATCGTCGGCGCCTTCCTGCGCTTCGCTGCGCCGCGCCTTGTGGCGATGATGCGCGCGCAGTCGGCCGCGGCGGCCTCGGACGGCTGACGGCGGGTCGTGGACACACTCTTCTACATCGTCACCAAGGCGCTCTGGGCGATCGCGCGGCCCGAGACGCTGATCCTGCTCTCTCTGCTGGCCGGGACGGTGGCGCTCATGCGCGGGAGGCGGCGGCTCGGGGCGGCGCTCAGCCTCGGCGCGCTGGCGCTCTGCGTCGTCATCGGCGCGGCGCCGGTCCACAATCTGCTCTTGCGGCCGCTCGAGGCGCGGTTTGCGAGCCCGCCGCCGGTCCTGGGCGCGCTTGAGGGGATCATCGTGCTCGGCGGGGCGGAGGCGGTCTTCGAGACGCGGGAATGGCGCGCGCCGCAGCTCAACGACGCCGCCGACCGATACCTGGCGGCGATCGCGCTCGCCCGGGCGCATCCCGAGGCGGTGGTGCTGTTCGCCGGCGGCGGGGCGCAGGTGTCGCCGAAGGGCGAGGAGGCGGAGATCGCGCGGCGGCTCTTCTTGGCGGCGGGCGTCGCGCCGGAGCGGATCGTGCTCGAGAACCGCTCGCGCAACACCGTGGAGAACGCCCGCAACGCCCGGGCGCTGGCGCCGGAGGTGCTGACGGGCGACTGGGCGCTGGTGACGAGCGCGTTTCACATGCCGCGCGCGGTGGGAACCTTCTGCGCCGCAGGGTGGCGGCGGATCGCGCCCTGGCCCACCGATTTCCGCAGCGCGCCCTGGCGGCCGGGCTGGGCGTTCGCAGCGAACCTGCAGCTTCTCAACGTGGGGGCGCGGGAGTGGCTGGGGCTGGTCGGCTATCGGGTCACGGGGCGGAGCGCGGCGCTGTTTCCGGATGGGTGCCGGTAGGGTGGCTGGGCCGCGATTGCTCCTCTCTCAGCCTTCGCTTCGGTGAAGGCGGTCCGCGGACCGGCCGGCGCCCGGTCAGTCCCGCCGGATGAGCGTGCAGGAGACCTCGCGACCGTCCGGGTCGGGTTCGCGGTAGACGGCTTCCTCGCCCTTGATCCAGATCGCGCGGCCGAAGCTGCCCTCGTACTTCGACCCCGAGGCGGTGCGGGTCAGCGATCCCGCGTCGATCGCGTCGCCGCGCTCGAAGCGCACGCTCGGCAGGGTGGTGGCGAAGAAGAGGGTGACGACCTCGTTCGCTGGGTCGCCGTCGCAGGCCCAGAACGCCGTCGCGGTGGGCGGGTCGAGCATCCAGCCTGCAACGAGTTCGCCCTCGCGGCGCAGGTAGGACTGTTCCACGCAACTGCGCGGATCATCGGCCTTCCAGCATTCGTCGCGGCCCTTGATCCAGCCGCGCTGATCGGCGCGCAGGCCGTCCTCGGCGACCGCCGCGCCGGCGTCGAGCCCGCGGGCCGCGTCGAGCGCGGCGGCGAAGCGCTCCGCCACCAGCCGGTCGAGGCGGGAAAGCCCGCCGTCGCCGCAGATGAATTCCTCGGCCGCAGTCGCGGCCCTGGCGCAATCGAAGGCGGGGCCATCCTGGGCCTGGGCGGGGGTCGCGAGGGCGACGCCGAGGGCTCCGAGAAGGGCGAGCATGGGCGGGTCCTTCGTGGGTTCTGGCAAGCGGGGCCACGAGACTATCTGCGCAGGAGAGGAGCGCAAGCGGCGCGCGCCGCCGTTGCGGCGGAGGCGGCGGAGCGCCATGCTGTCGGTCAGGTGACCGGGGAGGGGGCCATGGAGCACTACGACGATCTCGAGACGCGCACGCCCGAGCGGCGCGAGGCGGACCTCGCGCGGGTCCTGCCCGGCCAGATCCGCCGGGCGCTCGACACGCCGGGGTTCTGGAAGCACCTGCGCGGCGTCGACGCCGAGGCGGTGTGCGACCGCGCCGCGCTCGCGCATCTGCCGGTGCTGCGCAAGGCGGCGCTGGCGGAGGCCCAGGCGGAGGAGCCGCCCTTCGGCGGCTTCGCATCCGGGGCGCCGGCGGACTTCGCCCATGTGTTTCAGTCGCCAGGGCCGATCTACGAGCCCGGTGGCCGCGCTGCGGACTGGTGGCGGCTGGGACGGTTCCTGCACGCGCTCGGCGTCGGGCGCGGCGACGTGGTGCAGAACTGCTTTTCCTACCACCTGACGCCGGCGGGCATGATGTTCGAGAACGCCGCGGCGGCGGTGCACGCGACCGTCCTGCCGGCGGGAACCGGGCAGACCGACCTGCAGGCCCGCGCCGCGGCCGACGTGGGCGCGACGGTCTACGCCGGGACGCCGGACTACCTGAAGGCGATCCTCGACAAGGCCGACGCGCTGGGCCTCGCGCTCGGGATCAGCCGGGCGGCGGTTTCGGGCGGGGCGCTCTTTCCATCGCTCAGGGCGGAATACGCCGCGCGCGGCGTGACCTGCCGACAGTGCTATGCGACCGCCGATCTGGGGCTGATCGCCTACGAATTGGCGGCGATGGAGGGCATGATCGTCGACGAGGGCGTCATCGTGGAGATCGTGCGTCCGGGCGCCAACGAACCGGTCCCCGATGGCGAGGTTGGCGAGGTGGTGGTGACCACGCTCAACCACGACTATCCGCTGATCCGGTTCGCCACGGGGGACCTGTCGGCGGTGATGCCGGGCGCGAGCCCCTGCGGGCGGACCAACATGCGGCTGCGCGGCTGGCTCGGCCGGGCCGACCAGACCGCGAAGGTCAAGGGCATGTTCGTGCGGCCCGAGCAAGTGGCCGCACTGGTGGCGCGGCATCCCGAGGTCCGCCGCGCCCGGGTGGAGATCACCCGCGCCGGCGAGACGGACTCGATGCGGGTGCTGTGCGAGGCCGAGGCCGGGGATGCGGCCGCGGTGGCGGCGAGCGTCGAGACGGTGCTCAGACTGCGCGGCACGGTGAAGATCGTCGCGCCGGGCTCGCTGCCCAACGACGGCAAGGTGATCGACGACCGGCGCAGCTACGACTGAGCGGTCGACTTGCGGCCTCGCTTTCGTGGGCTGCTGCGAGCGGCGGCCCGGTCTTGTCGAGGCGGAACCGCGACGGGTTCAGGTTTCGTCCGCGGTGTAGGTCGGCGTGCAGGTGCTGCGCTTGCCGAGCGAATCGCGGTTTGCCTCGAGCCATTCGTCGGTGGCGGCGATGCTGCGATCGCGCAGGCCGGGCCGAGGTCTTGGGCGTGCCGGGGCGAGGATTTCATCAAGCGAAAAGGCCGCACCCCGGGAGGGCGCGGCCTTTGACTCTGGCGGTGGTCGCGGCGGGTTCAGCCTTGGCGGGCCTTGAACCGGCGCTGGGTCTTGTTGATCACGTAGACGCGCCCCTTGCGGCGCACGACGCGGCAATCGCGGTGGCGCTGCTTCAGGGAGCGAAGCGAATTCCTGACCTTCATGGCCTCTCTCCTCTCTTGCGGCGCGCGGCGGACCTGCGCCAGGTGTCTCGTTCATCCCTCCCGGGACGCGGATCGGGTTCCCCGGACCCCCGGGGTATGTGTGGTGGGCGTAACTGGGATTGAACCAGTGACCCCTTCGATGTCAACGAAGTGCTCTCCCGCTGAGCTATACGCCCGGAACGCGCGCCGAAGGGCGCGCTTTCGAGCGCGTCGTATAATTCGCCCGGCCGGGGGGTTCAAGACATTTTGCCCCACGGCGCAGCCGCACTATAGTCCGGTCAGGTTCGAGGGATCGACATGCGCCATCCGGCTTTCGTCGTGCACCAACCCGCCGCTCTCGAGAGCTGCGTGGTGTTCAGTTCGCCCCACAGCGGCGCGGACTATCCAGAGGCGTTGATGCGGCGCACGCAGCTGAGCCCGCTCCAGATCCGGTCGTCAGAGGACGCGTTCGTGGACGAGCTCTTCGGCGCGGCGCCGGGCTGCGGAGCCCCTCTGCTCGCGGCGCGGATCCCGCGGGCCTGCGTCGATCTCAACCGGGCTCCCGACGACCTCGACCCGGCGCTGATCGCGGGGGCCTCGCGGCGGTATCTCAATCCGCGCATCGCAGCGGGGCTCGGGGTGATCCCGAGGGTCGTCGCGGAGGGACGCACGATCATCGAGGGCAAGATCTCGCTGGCGGAGGCCAACCGGCTTCTTGCGAGCTACTGGCGGCCCTATCACGCAACGCTGGGCGGCCTCGTGGAAGAGCGGCGGCGCCGCTTCGGGGCGGCGGTGCTCTTTGACTGCCATTCCATGCCGCGCGACGCGATCCACAGCGCCCCGAGCGTCGGCAGGCGCATGCCCGACGTGGTGCTCGGCGACCGATTCGGCGCGGCCTGCGCGCGCTGGCTGACCGAGGCGGTCGGCGACGCGTTCCGCGCCGAGGGCTTCACCGTGGCGCGCAACGCGCCCTTTGCGGGGGGCTACATCACCCAGGCCTACGGACGGCCGCGCGAGGGCGCACACGCCATCCAGATCGAGGTGGACCGGTCGCTCTACATGGACGAGCGGCGCATCGAGCGGCTGGAGAGCTTCGACGAGGTGAGGACGCGCCTGAGCTCCGTGGTGGCGCGGATCGCGACGCTGCGCCCTGGCGAGGCGCTGCCCGTCGCCGCGGAGTGAATCCGAACGATTGCCGTGGATCGGGCCGCGGATCGCACCGCTTTAAAAAAAAGGGGCCCTGCCGAAGCAGGGCCCAAGTCTAGGGAGGAAACGCCCATAGGGCGTGCATGATGCAACGCATCACGCCTCCAACATTATGACGCGCTGCAGCATAGTCAACCGGTCGATGCGGGTTTTTTCGCTTTTTTTCGAAGATGCGGCAAAAATGCATAAACGATGATCAGTCCGCAGGGTCGGAGCCGCTTTGGTGAACAGCGCGCCCAAAGATGATCGAGTCCCGCCCGAATTTCGCTCGAATCCTGTCGGCGGCGCGCTCTGCGGCGAGGCGCCGGCCACCGGTCGGATCGAGCAGATCGGCCTCGGAATCGGCGCGGTCGCCCGGAACCAGCCCGGAAAGCCCGGTCCCGATCAGCCGGAAGGGTCCGCGGGCCATCTCGCGCTGCAACATGGGCGCTGCGCTGCGGTAGATCCGCTCGGCCATCGCGGTAGGGGTCTCCAGGGTCTGGCGGCGCGAGATCAGGGCGTGGTCGGCGCGCTTTAGCTTGAGGGTGACCACCGCGCCGCCGAGATCGCGGGCCTTGGCGCGGGCCGAGACCGCCTCGGCGAGCAGCCAGAGCTGGCGGGCGAGTTCGGCGGGGTCGGCGATGTCGGTCTCGAAGGTGGTCTCGTGGCTGATCGACTTGATCGCGCCGTTGGGCTCGACCGGCCGGGCGTCCTCGCCGCGGGAGAGCCGCCAGAGCCGGTCGCCGAGCGCGCCGAATCGCGCGATCAGCGCCTTGCGGTCGCGACCGCGGACGTCGGCGATGGTGTGCAGGCCGTCGCGGGCCAGCGCGGCCCGGGCGGCGGCGCCGACGCCCCAGATCAGCCCGACCGGCTGGCGCGCGAGGAAGTCGAGGGTCTCGGCCCGGCCGATCACCGCAAAGCCGCGCGGCTTGTCGAGGTCGGAGGCGATCTTGGCCAGGAACTTGTTGTGGGAGAGCCCGACGGAGGCGGTGACGCCGATCTCGGCCTCGATCCGGCTCTGCAGGCGCGCCATCTGGGCGGCGGGCGAGAGGCCGGTGAGGCGGCGGGTGCCGGTGAGGTCGAGAAACGCCTCGTCGAGCGAGAGCGGCTCCACCAGCGGGGTCAGCGCCTCCATCATCGCCCGGATCGCGCGGGAAACCTCCAGGTACCGCGCCATGCGGGGCTTGATGACCACGGCGTCGGGGCAGAGCTTCAGCGCCTTGAACATCGGCATGGCCGAGCGCACTCCGTCGATGCGGGCGATGTAGCAGGCGGCGGAGACCACGCCGCGCTTGCCGCCGCCGACGATGACGGCGCGGTCGGCGAGGGCGGGATCGTCGCGCTTCTCCACCGAGGCGTAGAAGGCGTCGCAGTCGAGATGGGCGATGGAAAGCTCGTCGAGCTCGGGATGGGCGAGCCCGCGCGGCGACCGGCAGACCGGGCAACGGGCCGCGTCGTGGCGGGTCAGGCAGTCGCGGCAGAGGGTCCCGGCGGGCATGGCGCGATCATAGCAGAGCGCCGGGACGAGGGCAGCGGGGTGTGAATCGGGGGTGTGATTCACGCGTGCAAGAATCGATAAATACATGAAAGAAAATAGATATTTTGATTCCGTTTACCTGAACGCAACAGGTGTTAACGGCCCGGGAAGGCGCGATCGCGCCGGCGCGGGATCACCACGCGGCGCCAAAGGTGTCGGAGTCGGGCTCGACACGGCCGTCGTAGATGTTCTCGAAATCGCCGCGCAGGCAGAACTCGGGCAGACGGGCGAACATCTCGCGGCACCATTCGGTCTCGAGATGCGCGGCGTGCGCCGCCGGGCTCGAAAAGCATTCGGCAAGCGTGATCACGTCCTCGTCGTGGACTGAGGGGTTCATCTCGAAGAACAGGCAGTCGGGCTCGCGGCGGCACTGGGCGACATAGGGTTTCACGATCTCCATGAAGGCGTCGCGCCTGCCCGGCCAGCAGTGGAGCCAGCCGATGATGTACTTACGAGCGGTCGAGTCGGCGGCGGTCATTTGGTCACGCCCTCGCACGCCGGCGATGCGCCGGGCGCGCTAGGACTTTATCATCGTCTTCCGCGCGCGCCCAGCGGATCGACGGAACGCGCCTGCGTATCACGCCGGCCCGAACATGCGCTCGATCTCGTCGAACACGAGGTCGATGAGTTCGCCGCGGGCCTCGCGGCCGGTGAAGTTGAGCCGCCAGCCGTTCGGTGTCTGCTCGCGCCAGATGTTCAGGCCCTGCCGCGGGTGGGACAGGCGGCGGGGATGTCCGACGCGGCCGCCCTTCGCTTTGGGCGGGATCGGATCGGCGGTCTCGGCCTCGATCAGGATCGGCAGCAGCACCGACCACTGGCCGGGCCCGGTCTTCTCGCGGCTTTCGCGCAGCGCGTGGCGCATCAGGTCGCCGTAGCCCTTGGCGAGCGCCGCGGCGACGCGCAGGCACTGGCGCAGCGACCAGGTCTGCGGCGCGGCGAGTTCGTCGACCATCTCCTCGACGAGGCGGGCCAGGGTGCGCAGCCGGGCGCGCTTGGACGAACTGGCGGAGACGTAGAGCCCGTCGACGGCCTCCTCGAGCGAGGCGAAGACGCCGCGGTCGCGGGCGGTGACGGCGATGGCGCCCTGCTCCCAGGGCGAGAGTTCGGCGCGCACGGCGTTCTCCTCGACCATGGAGGCGTAGGCCGCGGCGATGCTGGCGGGCGCGCGCACGAAGGCCGGGATCGCCGCGTATGCGCCGCGGCGGTTGATCTCGCGCAACTCCCGGAAGGCGGCGAAGCGGCGGTAGCCGGAGATGATGGCGTAGCGCAGCGGTTCGCCCTCGAGCGGGAAGACCTCGATGGGCATGCGCAGGCCGCTGCGGGCGATCGAGGTGCGCAGCTCCATGAGCTCGTCGTCGTCGAGGCCGGCGCGGTCGCGGGCGAGCGCGTCGGCGTCGATCTCGTCGAGCGGGATCAGGACGACCTGGTCGGGGTCGGGGATGGGATCGGTCATGGGCGGCTCCGCGCGGCGGGATCTGGCGCGTCACCATAACCCGGTCGGCGGAGGTGTTGCGCGAGGCCGCGTCCGAGCGGGCGGCGACTCAGCGGCGCTGCAGCGTGACGGCGAAGGAGACGCCGCCGCCTTCGCCGATGCCGCGGTAGACCAGGTGCATCGCGCCGTCGTGGAGCGCGCCGTCGAAGAAGCCGGTGTTGGCGGCCTCGGGCGCAGGGCCCATCTCGACGATGGAGAGCCGGGTTGCGTCGAAGGGGTAGAGCGTGCCGGTGGCCGATTCGATCGTCCACTCGGCGGCCCCAGCGGGGCGCCAGCGCTTCTGCGCCCAGAAGAGGTTATCCTCCTGCTTGGTGATGCGCATCTCGAGCTCCGCCTCCCGCGACTGGCCCCGGAAGGTCGGGTGGCCGTCGGGAAAGGCGACCGTGTAGGTGCCGGTCCAGACGCCGACGATGTCCGGGTAGGCCGGCGCCTGCGCGGCGACGGCGAGCGGGAGGGTGACGAGGACGGCGGCGAGGAAGCAGCGGATCATGGCGGGGCGGGCCTCGGCGGCGACGGGCGAAGGGTGCCTCCGGCGCGGCCGGCCTGTCAACCGGGAGGTGAGGGCGGTCAACCGGCGCGGGAGGGAAGGCTGGCGAGGATGGCCCGGGCGGCGGCGACCGGGTCGGGCGCGGCGATGATCGGGCGGGCGACGACGATGTGGTCGGCGCCGGCGGCGATGGCCTCGGCCGGGGTGGCGACGCGCTTCTGATCGCCCAGCGGGCTGCCGGCGGGCCGCACGCCGGGGGTGACGATCAGCCGGCCGGCCGCTTCGGGCAGGGCGCGGATCGCGGCGGCCTCGGCGGGGCTGGCGATCACCCCGTCGGCGCCGGCGGCGAAGGCGCGGGCTGCGCGCTCGACGACGAGGTCGGCGATGTCGCCGGGCCGGATCAGCGCCGCGTCGAGATCAACGCGGTCGAGGGCGGTCAGGATGGTGACGGCGAGGATGCGGGTGCGCGCGGCGCCGCGGCCCTCGACGGCGGCGGACACCACGTTGGGGTCGCCGTGCACGGTCAGGAAGTCGGGGCCGAAGCCCGCGACGCCGCGGGTCGCGGCGGCGACGGTGGCGGGGATGTCGAAGAGCTTGAGGTCGAGGAAGACGCGCTTGCCGTCCTCCATCAGTTCGCCCGCCACCGCGAGCCCGCCGCCGGTCAGGAGCCCCAGCCCGATCTTGTAGAAACCTACGTCGTCGCCGAGCCGGCGGGCGAGGTCGAGGCATTGCAGGGCGTCGGGCAGGTCGAGGCCGACGATCAGCCGGTCGTCGGGCATGGGCGGGTTCCTCCGGAGCGAAGCGCCCGCGCCGAGTGCCCCGCGCCGCCGGCGGGGTCAAGAGCCGGGCGGGCGCGGGGCGCGCGGCGTGGGGGCGCTCAGAAGTCGAGGCTGGCGGTGAGCACGAGCCGCGCTGGATCGACGTTGGAGTCGTGCAGGCGCAGGTCGAGCGTCGCGATCTCGGCGAAGGTCCGCGAAACGCCGATGTTGCCGTAGGCCTTGTCGCCGTCGAGGCCGAGCGATCCGAAGTCCGCCCCGGCGACTCCGTCGACGAAGAGATCGAAGGGCGCGGCGACGCCGGCGGTGGCCTCGAGCCAGGTCGTCTCTGCGTCGGGGTCCCAGTAGAACGCCGCCCCGACCTCGGCCGTGTCGCCGAGCGGACCTGTGGCGCCGAGGACGATCTCGCCGCAGCAGTCGCCGCTCTCGTCGTAGAAGTAGCGGACGTAACCGATGTCGAAGCTGATGTCGCCGAACGCCGGCCTGACGCCGGCGTAGAGGTCGAGCTCGAAGCTGTCGTCGTCAAGGTCGACCGTCGAGCCCCAGGCGCCGGCGTAGAAGACGCCGACCGCGCCCTCGACATAGCCCTGGATCGCCGGCTGGTCGTCGGACTGGGTCTCGCCGCGGAAGATGTAGTTGGAGGTGGCCGCGACGCCCCACGAGAACTCGGGCGGCTCCTGAGCCTGGGCGGCGGCGGCGAGAAACGTTGCGGCGAGCGCGAGACGAAGGGACGGGGCCATGCTGTTCTTTCCCATCGATGACCGGCTCGCATACTGCGGGGCCGGGTGGAACGGAAGGCTCCGCGGCGGCGGCGCGCTCCGGATCGACGGACGCGGCGAAGCCTGTCATAAACTTATCACTGTCAATCGGCCGGCGGGCCGGCTAACGCGCGGGCGACCGGCGCGCCGGATCACCCCGGCCGGCCCGGTCGCGAGCAGGAGAAAACCATGCGGATAGCGGTGCTTGGCGGCGACGGCTTCGTGGGATGGCCCACCTCGCTGCATCTCTCCGACCTCGGCCACGAGGTCACGATCATCGACAACCTCAGCCGGCGCTGGATCGACACCGAGCTCGGCGTGCAGTCGCTGACGCCGATGGATTCGATCCAGGAGCGCTGCCGGATCTGGCGCGAGACCACCGGCCGCACGATCGCCTTCCACCTGCTCGACCTCGCCAAGGAGTACGAGCGGCTGAAGGCCTGGATCGACGAGAACCAACCCGAGGCGATCATCCACTTCGCCGAGCAGCGCGCCGCGCCCTATTCGATGAAGTCCGACCGGCACAAGGTCTACACCGTCTCCAACAACGTCAACGCCACCCACAACCTGCTGACCGCGCTGGTGGAGACCGGGGTGGACGCGCATCTGGTGCATCTGGGCACCATGGGGGTCTACGGCTACTCGACCGTCGGGGCGGCGATCCCGGAGGGCTATCTCGACGTGGAGCTGGAGACGATCGCGGGCGACAGGGCGCGCCAGCAGATCCTCTACCCGACCCGGCCGGGCTCGGTCTATCACATGACCAAGTCGCTCGATCAGATCCTGTTCCAGTTCTACGCCAAGAACGACGCGCTCAGGATCACCGACCTGCACCAGGGCATCGTCTGGGGCACGCACACCGAGCAGACCCGCCGGCATGACCAGCTGATCAACCGGTTCGACTACGACGGCGACTACGGCACGGTGCTCAACCGGTTCCTGATCCAGGCGGCGATCGACTATCCGCTCACCGTGCACGGGACCGGCGGGCAGACGCGGGCGTTCATCCACATCCAGGATTCGGTGCGCTGCGTCGAGCTGGCGCTCGGGGACGCGCCGCGGTCCGGCGACCGGGTGCGGATCTTCAACCAGATGACCGAGACGCACCGGGTGCGCGACCTGGCGACGCTGGTCGCGGGGCTGACCGGCGGGCGGGTCGCCTATCTGCCGAACCCGCGCAAGGAGGCCGACGAGAACGATCTCGTGGTGCGCAACGACCGGTTCCTCGCGCTCGGCCTCGAGCCGACGACGCTGGCCGACGGGCTGCTGACGGAGATCGTCGAGGTCGCGCGCAGGTTCGCCCATCGCATCGACCGCAAGCGGGTGCCGGCGCTCTCGGCCTGGACCAAGGAGCTCGCCGAGCGGCTGGAGACCGATCCCGAGGGGCGGCGGCTGCGCAAGGTGTCCTGAGGCGCGGCGTGGGCGCGGGAGGTCGCGCGGACGGGACCCGCGCCTACGTCACGCTGGTCACCAACGCCGACTACGCGCCGGGCGCGCGGGCGCTGATCCGGTCCCTGCGCTTCACCGGAACGACGGCGGACGTCGTGGTGATGCACACCGGCGGCGTCGCAGCGGCGTCGCTCGACGGGCTGGCTGCGCTCGGGGCGCGGCTGGTTTCGGTCGCGCTCCTGCCGACCTCGGACGGGTTCGACGCCCGCCACACCCGCGCGGCGCTGCACGCCGCGGCGCCGTTCGAGAAGGGCGGCAAGCCTGGCTTCCACACGCCGCTCGACAACTTCGCCAAGCTGCGGCTCTGGGAGCTGCCCTACGAGCGGGTGGTGTTTCTCGACGCCGACACGCTGGTGCTGCGCGCGATCGACCGGCTGTTCGACTATCCCGAGTTCTGCGCGGCGCCCAACGTTTATGCGGGTCTCGGCGACTTTCACCGCATGAATTCGGGCGTCTTCACGGCGCGGCCCGATCCGGCCACTTTCGAGGCCATGCTCGCCGCGCTCGACGCGCCCGGGGCGTTCTGGCCGCGCACGGACCAGACCTTCCTGCAGAGCTTCTTTCCCGACTGGCACGGGCTGCCGGTTTTCGACAACATGCTCCAGTACGTCTGGTTCAACCTGCCCGGGCTGTGGGACTGGGGCGCGATCCGGGTGCTGCACTTCCAGTACGAGAAGCCGTGGCAGACGCCGCATCCGAAGGCGGCGGCGCTCGCCCCGCTGATCGATCTCTGGCGCGCCTACGCCGGCGACGGGCCGCCGCCGGACCTCGCCGCCCTGACCGCGCCCGCCGCTTGAGGATCGCGGTCACCGGCGCGACCGGCTTTGTCGGCCGCTACGTGGTCGCGGAGGCGCAGGCCGCCGGCCACGAGCTCGTGGCGCTCGGGCGGTCGGCGCCGGGCGTCGAGGCCGTGGGCTTCCGGCAATTCGACCTCGGCGGGCCGGCGCCGGATCTCGCCGGGATCGACGCCGTGGTGCACGCCGCCTTCTCGCACGCGCCGGGGCGCTACCGCGGCGGCGAGGGCGACGACCCGGAGGGTTTCGCGGCGCGCAACCTCGACGGTTCGCTGCGGCTGATCGCGGCGGCGGGGGCGCGGCGTTTCGTCTTCCTCTCCTCGCGGGCGGTCTACGGCCGGCAGGCGCCGGGCGCCAGGCTGAGCGAGGCGACGCCGCCGCGGCCGGACACGCTCTACGGCGAGGTGAAACAGACGGTGGAGAGGGAGCTGGCCGCGTCCGGGCTCGGCGGGGTCAGCCTGCGGGCGACCGGGGTCTACGGGCCGGCGGGGCCGGGGCGGGCGCACAAATGGGCGGAGCTGTTCGCGGCCTTCGGACGCGGCGAGGCGATCGAACCGCGGGTCGGGACGGAAGTGCATGGCGCGGACCTCGCGGCGGCGGTCCTGCTGGCGCTGGAGGCCGCGTCGCCGGGCGCGGTGCTGAACGTCTCCGACATCCTGCTCGACCGGCGCGACCTGCTGGCGGCCTACGCCGAGGTGAGCGGCGTCGCGGGCCGGCTGCCGGAGCGAGCGGACGCGGCGGCGTTCAACGTCATGGACGCGTCGCGGCTGCGGGCGCTCGGCTGGCGGCCGCGCGGCATGGCCGGCGTCGCGCCGGCGCTGCGCAAGATGCTCGGCCGGGCGTAGCCGCGCCGCAAAAGGAAACGGCCCGCCAGGGGGCGGGCCGTTCGGTGCGTGTCGATCGTCCTGCGATCAGGCGGCGGCTTCGGCCGTTCCCTCGATCGCCTTCGCGCCGCGGGCGATCTCGATCTTGCGCGGCTTCAGCGCCTCGGGCACTTCGCGCACCAGGTCGATGTGCAGAAGGCCATTCTCGGTCGCGGCCGCCTCGGCGCGGACGTGGTCGGCGAGCTGGAACCGGCGCTCGAAGGCGCGGGTCGCGATGCCGCGGTGCAGGAAGGTCGCGCCCTCCTCGCTCTCGGTCTCGGACTTGCGACCGCTGACCACCAACTGGCCCTCGCGGGCTTCGATGGTGAGCTCGTCCTCGGCAAAGCCGGCCACCGCGATGGTGATGCGGTAGGCGTCGTCGCCGGTCTTCTCGATGTTGTAGGGCGGATAGGTGGTCTGGCCGACATCGGCGGACATCACCTGGTCGAGCACGTTGGCGAGCCGGTCGAAGCCGACGGTCGAACGGTAGAGGGGCGTAAAGTCAAAGTGACGCATGATGCATCCTCCGTTTGAAGCGATACAGGTTTCGGGTCTTCGCCACGCGACAGACCCCGGTCTTTCAGCGTCCGACCCCTGGCGGGCGTCGGACAGGACGGATGTGGGAAGGCGCGTCGACGCTTTCAAGATCCGCGGCCGGGGGCGCGGGCGGAAGCGCCGCGGAAAGCGCGTCGAGGCGCGGCGCGAGCGCGGCGGCGAGCGCGATGTCTCGGCCGGCGGCGTCGACGCCCTGCGCCGAAACCACCGCCACGACCCGCGACCGGTCGGAGGCGAGGACCGGGGCCCCGGAGACCCCGAAGGTGACGGCGCAATCGAGCGCCACCACCGCGCCGTCGTTGCCGACCAGCGCACAGTCCTCGCGCAGGGAGGGCGCGTAGGCGCGATCGCGGCCGTAGGCGACGATGGCGTAGGGACCCAGGGTCGTGATCTCGCCGGAGCCAATGGGGACGACCGTCTCGGCGGGGACCGGCGCGTCGAGACGCAGAAGCGCGATGTCGGCCCCGACCGCCTCGAGCGCCACGTCGGGGGCGTAGACGTAGTCGGGCGGAATGGCGGTCGCCGTCACGCCGCGCAGCGCGGCGTAGGCGTCGCGCCACTGGCCGATCACGAACTTCATCTCCGCGGGTGGCGCGCGGCGTCCGGTCCTGGGATTGAAGAGGCAGTGCGCGGCCGTGAGCGCCACATCGGGCGCGATCAGCATTGCGGTGCAGTGGCGGTTGGCGGCCACGTTGAGCCGTCCGACCGCGCGGAAGGCCGCCGCCTCCGCCTCGTCGAGGATGCGCTGCTGGGGCGCCTCGGCCGCGGCGCTCGCCCCGAGGCAGAGCGCCAGCGCCGCGAGACCGACCGGCCTCAACGTCCGGCGAGCGCCCGCGGCTTCGGCCCGCCGGTCGCCCAGTCGAGCAGTTCGGCGGTGTGCACCACCGGGACTTCCGTGGCCGCGCCGATCTGCATCATGCAGCCTATGTTGCCTGCGGCGATGACCTCGGGCTTGCGCTCCTCCAGCGTCGCCACCTTGCGCGCCTTCAACTGCCCCGAGATCTCGGGCTGCATGAGGTTGTAGGTTCCCGCCGACCCGCAGCACAGATGAGCGTCCCGCGGCTCGACCACCTCGAAGCCCGCCGCCTTCAGCAGGTCCTTCGGATAGGTCTTGATCTGCTGGCCGTGCTGGAGCGAGCAGGCCGCATGATAAGCGACGCGCAACCCCGGGGCCGCGCTCTCGTTCAGGCCGAGATCGACCATGACCTCCGAGATGTCTCTCGCGAGTTCGGACACCCGTGCAGCGTCGGCGGCGAGCGTCGCGTCCTCCTGGAACATGTAGCCGTAGTCCTTGACCGTCGTGCCGCAGCCCGAGGTGTTGATCACGATGGCGTCGAGCCCGCCGGCGCGGTCCTCGGCGGCCCAGGCGCGGATGTTGTGCGCCGCGGTGGCGTGGCTTTCGGCGGTCTTGCCCATGTGATGGGTGAGCGCGCCGCAGCAGCCCATGCCTTTTGCAATCACCACCTCGCAGCCATGCCGGGTCAGAAGCCGGATGGTCGATTCGTTGATGTCGGTGTTGAGCGCGCGCTGGGCGCAGCCGGTCATCAGCGCCACCCGCCTGCGCCGCGGACCCTGCGCCGGGAACACCTGCGGGTCGTCCATGCGGCTCGGCGGCGGGATGTCCTTCGGCGCCATCTCGAGCATCGCGCGCAGCCGCGCGTCGGGCATGAGGCGGGCGAACGGCCGCCCGATCTTTGCGCCGAGAAGCGCCAGGCGGAACCGGGTCGGATAGGGCAGGATCCGGGCCAGCGTCCAGCGCAGCACCCGGTCGAAGACGGGGCGCTTGTAGGTCTGCTCGATGTATTCGCGGGCATGGTCGACGAGGTGCATGTAGTGCACCCCCGACGGGCATGTCGTCATGCAGGCGAGGCAAGACAGGCAGCGGTCGATGTGCTTGACGGTCTTGGCGTCGGCCGGACGGCCGGTCTCGAGCATGTCCTTGATGAGGTAGATGCGGCCGCGCGGGCTGTCGAGTTCGTCGCCGAGCACCTGATAGGTCGGGCAGGTGGCGGTGCAGAAGCCGCAGTGCACGCAGGTGCGCAGGATCTTGTTCGCCCGGGCGGTTGCGGGGTCGGCGAGCTGTTCGGCGGTGAAGTTTGTCTGCATCGCGGCTATCCCCCCAGCGCCAGGTTGCCGGCGACAAGCGTCAGCGCGACGACGCCCAGCATCACCGCGCCGTAGAGCGCGGCCGCGTCCTCGCGCAGGAACAGCCGGGCCCCCTGGGCCAGGGCCGCCATGCCGACGCCTATCACGGCGCTGGAGATCAGGATGCGGGGATAGGCGCCGCTCTCGCCGCCGCCGACCATGAGCCATGCGAGACCTGCTGCGACCAGCGCGACGGCGATGCCGATCGCCGAAGGCGCGCCGCGCGGCAGCAGCGCCAGCGACAAGAACACCGCAAGGGCGACGCCGACCAGGACGAGGATCATGCCGCCGCCGCCACGGCCGCGCCGAAGACGCCGGCGGGATCGAAACGCCGGCGCAGGCCCTCGGTGAGCGCGGCGACAGGCGCTGGTTCGGGGTGCAGGACGCCCCAGCGCGCCTGGGTGGCGGCGTCGGCGCGGACCAGTGTGGCGTGACCGCCGATCCCGACCAGCGCGGCGCGCAGGTCGAGTTCCTGGGGCGCGCGCGCCCAGACGAGGCCGCCGGCCCAGTCAAAAAGGAGCTCGGCCTCGGGCAGCGCCGCCGCCACCCGCGCGCCGTCGGTGGGCTTCACCGAGACGCGCCAGACCGCGCCGGATCCGCCGGTGAGACCGGCGGCGTCCCGGATCCACACCCAGTCCCCGGGACCCTCGACCACGCGCGCTGCGCCGAACCGGCCGAGCGCGCGGGTCAGTTCGCGGGCGCGATGCGCGACCGAGGCCGCGAAGCCCTCGACGCGGATCAGGGTCGCCGGCCTCTCGCCGAGACCCTGCGGCGCGTGGGCCGCACCGGTGACCTCGTAGGGCGTCGCGGTCGCCGCGGTCATCGCCGCGATCGCGGTCGGGACGTCGAGGCCGTCGAGCGTCACCGTCGCGGTGGCCTCCGGTCGCGGCAGGAGCTTGAAGGCGACCTCGGTGATGACCCCGAGCGTGCCGCGGCTGCCGGCCATCAGCCTGACGAGATCGAGGCCGGTGACGTTCTTCATGACCCGCCCGCCGCTCTTGACGATGGTCCCGGCGCCGTCGACGAAGCGCACGCCGAGCATCGCATCGCGACAGGCCCCGGCCTGGAGGCGGCGCGGGCCGGAGGCGTTGGTGGCGACCACGCCGCCAATGGTCGGCGTCCCGTTCGAGCCGGTGAGCGGCCGGGCGTCCCAGGGCTCGAAGGGCAGCATCTGTCCCTCCGCGTCGAGCAGCGCCTCGATCTCGGTGAGCGGCGTGCCGGCGCGGGCCACGAGAGTGAGCGCGCCGGGCTCGTAGAGAACGACGCCGGTCAGTCCCGCGACGCTCAGCGTGTCGCCCGTCGGCGAGCCCGCGCCGCGGGTGCCGCCGCCGCGCACCTCGAGCGGGCGGCGCTCGGCTGCGGCGTCGCGCACGATCCGCGCAAGATCCGCTTCGGTGATCGGGGCATGGTCGGGCATTGCGGCTTCTTTGCGGATTGCGCGCGGATGGGCGACGGGATGGTTGCGCGGGTTCAGGCGGCCCGACGCGCGGCGCTGTCGGCGAGCGGGAAGACCTTGGCGGGATTGAGGAGCCAGTGCGGATCGAACACGTCCTTGACCGCCATCTGGGCGGCGAGGTCCTCGGGCGCGAACTGCACGCCCATCAGGTCGCGCTTCTCGACGCCGACTTCGTGCTCGCCGGTCAGGCAGCCGCCCACCTCGACACAGAGGCGCAGGATGTCGGCGCCGAGCGCCTCGGCCTTGGCGAGCTCGCCCGGCGCGTTGGCGTCGTAGAGGATGAGGGGATGCATGTTGCCGTCGCCGGCGTGAAAGACGTTGGCCACCGCAAGGCCGTAGGCGCGCGCCAGCTCTTCGGTGCCGCGCAGCACCCGAGGCAACTCGCCGATCGGGATGGTGCCGTCCAGGCAGATGTAGTCGGCGACCTGGCCAACGGCGCCGAAGGCGGCCTTGCGGCCCTTCCAGATCAGCGCCGATTCCGCCGCGCTGGCGCTCTCGCGCACCTCGAGCGGGTCGTGGCGACGGGCGATCTCGATGATCCTGGCGAGCTGTCCGGCGATCTCGGCTTCGGAGCCTTCCACCTCGACGATCAGGAGCGCGCCGACGTCGGGGTAGCCCGCGTGCGCGAAGTTCTCGCAGATGCGGATGCAGGGGCGGTCCATGAACTCGATCGCTACGGGAAGCACGCCGGAGCGGATGATGTCGGCGACGCAGGCGCCGGCGATCTCGGAGGTCTCGAAGCCGAGCAGCACCGGCCGCGCGCCCTCGGGTTTCTTCAGGATGCGCAGAGTCGCCTCGGTGACGACGCCGAGCTGTCCCTCCGAGCCGCAGACGAGGCCGAGCAGGTCGTAGCCCGGCGCGTCGAGATGCGCGCCGCCCAGCTCGATCACGGTCCCGTCCATGAGCACCATGGTCAGCCCAAGCAGGTTGTTGGTGGTCACGCCGTATTTCAGGCAATGCGCGCCGCCCGAGTTCATCGCGATGTTGCCGGCGATGGCGCAGGCGAGCTGGCTCGACGGGTCGGGGGCGTAGAAGAAGTCCTCGTGCTCGACGGCTCCGGTCACCGCGAGGTTGGTCATGCCGGACTGCACGCGGACGATCCGATTGTCGAAGTCGGCCTCGAGCACGCGATTGAGGCGCGCCACCCCGAGGATCACGCAATCGGCGGTCGGCAGCGCGCCGCCGGCGAGGCTGGTGCCCGCGCCGCGCGGCACGACCGGCACGCCTTCCTCGAAGCAGACGCGCAGCACCGCCGCGACCTCCTCGGTCGAGGCGGGCAGCACGGCGGCGAGCGGAGGACAGCGGTAGGCGGTGAAGGCGTCGCATTCGTAGGCCTTCACCTCGGTGTCGTCATGGATGACGGCGTCGGCCGGCAGCACCGCGCTCAGCCGCCGCACGATGGCGGACTTGCGCGCGATCACGCTCCGGTCTGGCTCGGGCATCAGCATCGACATGGTCGCCTCCGGTCGTTTCGGTCGCAGACTTTCGGCATCGTATTGCCAGTCCGGCGGGTTGCCAATCGCCTTCCTCGCGCGTCAGCGGCCCTCGACGCGCCAGGCCGCGAAGACGAGGCCGGCGGACAGGAGCAGCATGAGCCAGGGCGGCGCAAGTTCGACCTGGCGGATGTCGCGCACCTGGTAGGCCCGGCGATCGACCAGACCGATCCAGCCGCGCCCCTCGGCCACCCGGCCCTCCTGGACGAGCCGCAAGTCGGGCAGTCCGTCCTCCAGCCTCAGCACGCCGCCGCCGGTGGCGGCTGCGATCGGCTCGAGAATCGCGCCGGTCGACACCGGGTCGCGGAACTCGCGCGGGGAGGCGAGGCCCATCACCGCGACCGCGCTCTGGTCGCCGTTCTCGAGTTTCCAGACGCCTTGTTCAGCGTCGTCGATGCGGGCCTCGAAACGTCCGGGCGCGACCTCGACAAGCGCGATCTCCCGCTGCTCCCCCGAGGGGCCTGTGACCACGACCGGCCCGACCTCGTCCGATAGCGTGCGGCGCGTGATCGCGATCCCGTCGGCGTCGCCGACGCCGGAAAGGACCTCCTCCTCGAGTTCGGGCTCCTTCATCAGCCAGTGCGCCAGGCGACGCAGCAGCTCCATCTGCGGCCCCCCGCCCTCGAAGCCGCGGCTCCAGAGCCAGGCCTCGTCGGAAGTGAGCACCGCGACGCGACCCTCTCCCTCGCGCTCCAGGACGAGGAGCGGCCGCGCGTCCGGCCCCTCCATCACCACCTCGCCGTCCGGGGCGAGCACATCGACCATACGGAACCAGCGGCCCCAGCCGGGGGTGCCGTCGGCCTCCGCGGGGCGCGGCGCGTGTTCCTCGAGTTCCGCCGTGACGGGATGGCGGTGCCCGGTCTCGGAGATCCGCGGATGGAAGCCCTGCTCGATCACGCGCGCGGTCGGGTTGACCGGCAGCACCTCCGCCAGAGGCGAGCGGTAGAGGCTCTCGGCCCCGGCGAAGTCATCGCCCGCCGCGATAAGGAGCGCGCCGCCCTCGCGCACGTAGCGGGCGATGTTCTCGAAATAGCTCGGCGGCAGGATGCCCCGCCGCTTGTAGCGGTCAAAGATGATCAGGTCGAACTCGTCGACCTTTTCCATGAACAGCTCCTGCGTCGGGAAAGCGATCAGCGAGAGCTCGAAGACGGGCACGAAATCCTGCTTCTCCGGCGGGCGCAGGATGGTGAAGTGCACCAGATCGACGGCGCTGTCGGACTTCAGCAGGTTCCGCCAGGTCCGCTCGCCGGCGTATGGCTCGCCGGACACCAGCAACACGCGCAACCTGTCGCGCACGCCGTTGATCGACACGATCGCGGCGTTGTTGCGTTCCGTCAGTTCTCCGTCGACCCCCGGGGTGGAGATCTGAAGCACGTTGACGCCGCCCCGCTCGAGGGCGAAGGGCAGCGTGACGCTTCGGTTGATCGGCGCGTCGAACTCCACCGGCGCGCCCGCGTCGAGCGCGATCGAGACCCGCGCGAAGCCGCCGTCGCCCGGCGCCGCTCCGAGGTCCTCGACCTTGAGGACGATGTCCACGGGCTCCCCGACAATCGCGAAGGCCGGCGCGGTTTCCACGGTGACCCGCCGGTCCCAATCGTCCGAAGAGCCGGTCAGGAGCGTGTGCACCGGGGCGGGAAATGCGCCGAGGGCTTCGGCGTCGTGGACCTGGCCGTCGGTCACGAGGATCGCGCCCGCGACACGGTCGGCGGGCAGTTCGGACACCGCCTCGGACAGCGCGCGCATCAGCAGCGTGCCGTCTTCGCCCCGGTCGGACACGCGCACCTCGCGCACCTCCATCGGGGCCCCGCCGCCCAGGGTCTCCAGTTCGGCCTGCAGGCCGGCGAGCGCTGCGTCGAGGTCGGCGTCCCGGCCGTCGAGGCGGTTGCTTGCGGTCTCGTCGAGGGCGACGAGGGCGATGTTGCTGACCGGCGCGCGATCCTCCTGCCGCCAGGACGGACCAGCGAGCGCGAACAGCAGCACCGCAGCGGCGAGCGCGCGCAGCCACCAGCCGGCGAGCCCGCGCCAGCCGGCGACCAGGACCGCGGCCAGCGCCAGCGCCGCCACGACGGCGAGCAGCGCCGTGGGCAGAAGCGGGTCGAAGGCGATCGACTGCGACATCTATTGGCCCAGCCGATCGAGCAGGGCCGGCACGTGGACCTGGTCGGATTTGTAGTTTCCGGTCATGACGTACATGATCAGGTTGACGCCGAAGCGTATCGCGATCTCGCGCTGGCGCTCGCCGGCGATGCCGCGCCCGACCGGATAGAGCGGCTGGCCGTTCTCGGCCACCGCCCAGGCGGAGGCCCAGTCGGCGCCGCCGATCACCACCGGGCTCACCCCGTCGTTGAGGTTGCGGAAGGGCATGCCCTCGACCTCCTCGGCGTTCGGCGCGGCCTCGACCCAGACCTCGCCGCCGAGATGGCGCCCAGGAAACTCCTGAAGCAGGTAGAAGGTGCGGGTGAGCACGTGGTCGCTGGGCGCGGGCTCGAGCGGCGGCACGTCGAGGCGGAGCGCGATGCGCTGCAGGGCGCGGCCGTTCGGCGTCGCCCCGTCGATCACGCCGCGCATGTCGGCGTCCTTGGTGTCGAAGAGGATCATGCCGCCGTAGCGCAGGAAGTCGTTGAGCTTGGCGTAGGCGGTGTCCGACAGGGCGGCCTGGCCGTCGGTGACCGGCCAGTAGAGGAAGGGATAGAAGGCGAGTTCGTCCGTCTCGACGTTGACGCCGACAGGCTCGGCCGGTTCGATGGCGGTGCGGTTGAAGAGTTCGCGGGAGAGGCCGTAGAGCCCGGCCCGGCTGACCTCGTCGATGCGCGGGTTGCCGGTCTCGACGTAGGCGAGCACGGTCTGGTTGGCGGCGTAGATCGCCTTGGCGTCGTCGCCCGGGTCGCCGGCCTGCGCGGCGGCGGGGTCCGGCGCGGCCGCGGCGAGGGCCGCCAGCGCGAGGACGGCGGCGGCAGCGGCTGGACGGGCCGTGGCGCGGCCGGCGCCGAGGCGCCCCGACACCAGCAGCGTCGCGAGC
Source organism: uncultured Alphaproteobacteria bacterium (assembly GCA_963836255.1). Lineage (GTDB taxonomy): Bacteria > Pseudomonadota > Alphaproteobacteria > Rhodobacterales > Rhodobacteraceae > Amaricoccus. The sequence goes on along the minus strand of CAWIIL010000002.1, from coordinate 51,324 downwards.
ACGTCGATGGCCAGGAGCACGAGCGCCAGCGACAGCAGCCAGGGCCCGAGCCGGGTCTCCTCGGGGCGTTCCAGCGCCTCAACCACGACACCGTCGGGCAGCGTCGCGAGGGGAGCGAGGCTGTCCTCGGCGCGCATCACGTTGAGCGCCGCGCGCCGGTCGCCGCTGGCGTAGACCCCGGGCGGCATATCGCGGGACGGCCGCTCGGTCGCCAGCGCCGCGCCGGAGACGCCGGCGACGAGGCTCGGGGTCTGCAACTCGCCGAAACCGTCGAGCACCTGCACCGGGCTCCAGACCGCGCCCTCGAGCGCCTGCTGGTCGCCCGCGAAGCCGCCGGCGCTCTGGCTGAGGCGTTCGAGCATCCGAACGAAGAGCCCCGACAGCGGCAGGCTCGACCATTCGGCGTTGGCGGTGACGTGGAAGAGCACGACCCGCCCGTCGCCGAGGTCGCGTCCGGTCACCAGCGGGGTGCCGTCCTCAAGCGTCGCCATCACCCGGCCGGGCAGATCGGGGTCGGGCTGGGCCATCACCTGGGCCGAAATGTCGACGTCCGCCGGAACCTCGAGTCCCTCGAAGGGGCCGCCCCCGGGGAAGGGCTGCAGCTTGCGCGGCGCGCCCCAAGACATGGCCCCGCCGACCGAGCGTCCGCCGGCGCGCAGCCGCACCGGCAGGAGCGGATCCTCGTCGTTCTGACCGACGCCCGAACGCGCAAGTCGCGGTCCCGCGAAACGCACCAGCACACCGCCCTCTTCGATCCATTCCGTCACCGCGGCGGTCTCGGAGGCGCTCAACCCGCCCACATCGGCCATGATCAGCAGGTCCGGGGCGGCGTTCAGCATTTCCGTCAATGGCGCCTCGATGACCTCGGAGAAGGGCGAGAGCGCGTTGCGCAGATAGTGGAGCGGGTCCATAAGTTCCTGGGTCTCGCTCTCGGCCCGGCCGGCCATCAGCGCGATCTTGCGACGGCGCACGCTGTCGTCGGCCAGCACGACCCCGGCGGCCGAGCGGCCGTCCGAGAGGGCGATGCGCGCCACACGGTTTCGCAACTCGACCGGCAGATCGAGCGTCACGTCGACGGCCCTTTCGCCCTCCTCGAAGGCCGCCGCGGCGTTGCCGAGCGCGCGCTCGACCCCGTTGGGATCCGGGCCGATACCGGCGAGGGCGACCGCGCGGCTTCCGGCCACGTCCGCGCGAAGTGCCGTCACGACGAGGGTGCCGTCCTCGAGCCGCGGCGGGGTCAGCGCCAGCGCGCCGGCGTCCGGCGCCACCAGCGTGACAGCGCCCCGGTCCAGCAGCGCGCGGGCGAGCGCGACTTCGCCGCCGTGGCCGATCCCGTCGGTGAGCCAGAGCGTGTCGAAGGCCGTCTCCTGCGCATCGGCCCAGTCCGCCCAGGCGGCGCGGTCCGGGGGCCAGGATTGCGGTGAGAGGCCAACGAGGCGGGCCGTCCAGTCAGATGCGGCGCGCATCGGCGGCGCTTCTCCCGCCGCCGGGGGGGCCTCGGCCATCGACAGCACCGCCGCCGGCCGTCCGGCGCGTTCGGCCTCGTCGAGCGCGGCCGCGACGCGGTCCATGCGGCCGCCCCAGTCCGGCGCGTCGCCCCAGCCGCCGTCGAGCAGCACCAGAAGCGGCGCGTCGCCGCCCTCGGCGCGCGGATTGAGGACCGGTCCGGAGAAGGCGAGGATCGCCGCCGCAAGTGCGCCGATGCGTAGCGCCAGCAGCCACCAGGGCGTGCGCTCGGGCATCCGGTCGGGATCGCGCAGACCCAGGAGAAGCCGCACGCCCGGAAACAGGCGTCGCGCCGGCGAAGGCGGGATCGCGCGCAGGAGCCACCACAGCGCCGGCAACGCCGCGAGACCCAGCAGCAGCCAGGGCGCGAGAAAGGCCACCGGTCCGAGCATCATCTGCTCACGTCCTCTGCCCGATCGACATGTAGAGCCAGAGCAAGGCGGCCCGCGGGCTCTCGTCGGTGCGGTGCAGGAGCACCCGCCAGCCGAGGGTCCGCGCCAGTTCCTTCAGCCGGGCGCGACGCGCGGCGAGGCGTTCGCGATAGGCGTCGCGCAGGGCGCGGGCGCGCTGCGTCTCGAACTCCGTCGCCCCGGTCATGCTCTCGAAGATCACCCGCCCGTCGAAGGGAAAGGCCTCCTCTGCCGGGTCGAGCACCTGCACGAAGGATCCCCGCACGCCCTGATCTGCGGCGTGCGACAGGATCGGCACCATCGCCTCGGGATCGCCCAGAAAGTCCGACAGGAACACCGCCCGGCCGCCGCGCGTCATCCGGTCGGCGGGCGGCGTCCCGTAGTCGGGACGCTCGAGGCCGAAATCTCCTGCGAGCGCCAGCGCCATGCGGTTGAGCTGCGTCCGGCCGCTGCTCGGCGGGCTCGCCTCGGTGCCCATGAGCGACACCCGCTCCCCTGCGCCGGTCAGCAGGACCGAGAGCGACAGGGCGAGGAGACTGGCCCGCTCGGCCTTCGATCGGCCGCCGGCGGCGGAGCGATAGTCCATCGACTGCGCGTGATCGACCCAGAGGCTGACGGTCTGGGCTGCCTCCCACTCCATCTCGCGGATGTACTGGTTGTCCGACCGGCCCGACCGTCGCCAGTCGATCTGCGACCGAGCGTCCCCGGGCACAGCCTGCCGGTATTGCCAGAAGTTTTCGCCGGTTCCTGCCCGGCGGCGGCCATGCTCGCCCATCGCCACGGTCGCGGCCAGCCGCTCCGCCTCGGCGAGAAGCGGCGGAAGCGCGCCGGCGATCTTCTCCGCGTCGCGCCGGAGACCGACTGATCCCTGCGGCTTGTCGCGGCCGCGCAGGGCGGGCTGGATCACGCCGCCGCCTCGACGCGCATCACGTCGCTGACGAGTCGGTCGATCAGCCCCTCGAGCGTCTGCCCCTCGGCGCGCGCGGCGAAACCGAGCGCCATGCGGTGGATGAGCACCGGCCGGGCCAGCGCCACCACGTCGTCGAGCCCCGGAGCGAGCCGTCCCTGGATCAGAGCGCGGGCGCGGATCGCGAGCATCAGCGCCTGGGCGGCGCGCGGCCCCGGACCCCAGCTCACCGCTTCGGTCACCGCAGGGTGGGCGTCCTCGGTCCCGGGGCGCGCGGCGCGCACCAGATCGAGGATCGCCTCGAGCACCTTCTCTCCCACGGGAAGCCGTCGGACCAGCGTCTGGGCCGCCATGAGCGCCGCCGCGTCGAACACCGGCTCGGCGGCCGCGTCCTCGACGCCGGTGGTGGCGAGGATGATCGCCCGCTCCGCGTCCCGGTCGGGGTAGTCGACGTCGATCTGCAGCAGGAAGCGGTCGAGCTGCGCCTCGGGCAGCGGATAGGTGCCTTCCTGCTCGATCGGGTTCTGGGTCGCAAGAACGTGGAACGGCCGCGGCAGCAGCCGCCGCTGGCCAGCGACCGAGACCTCGCGCTCCTGCATCGCCTGCAGAAGCGCTGACTGGGTCCGCGGGCTGGCGCGGTTGATCTCGTCGCCGAGCAGAAGCTGGCAGAAGATCGGACCGTCGATGAAGCGGAACGCGCGGGTCCCGTCCGCGCCGGTCTCCAGCACCTCGGCGCCGAGGATGTCGGCCGGCATCAGGTCGGGCGTGAACTGGATGCGGTGGGCGTCGAGGCCGAGCACCGTCCCCAGCGTCTCAACGAGCCGCGTCTTGGCGAGGCCCGGAACGCCCACGAGGAGCGCGTGTCCGCCGCACAGGATCGAGATCAGCGTCTGCTCGACCACGGCGTCCTGGCCGATGATTCGCCTACGGATCATCTCGCGGGCGGAGACCAGCGAGGCGCCCGTGCGCTCAATGTCGTCCACCATGTCGACCGCTTCAACCATCCGGGTTCCGCCTTTCGCCTGACCGCGATGCAATTTTCAAGACAATAACGTGGATGGCCCCCGCGACAATGCCGAAGGCCTTCACGTTCCGGAAAGGCCGGCGCGGCGGCGCAGCGCGACACTTGCCACGCGCGACCGGTTTTTCCCGCGCGCCGGCCGGGCTATCCTGAGGGTCGGGCCGCGCCTCGCGGCGCACGATGCGGAGGAAGGACGATGAGCGGAGCGCAGGACGGCGGACGGCGGACGCCTTCGGCCGAGGCCCTCGCGGCGGCGGCGCGGACCGGAGCGCGGCGGGGACCGCCGCCGGTGCACCTCTGGAACCCGCCCTTCTGTGGCGATCTAGACATGCGCATCGCCCGCGACGGAACCTGGTTCTACCTCGGGACCCCGATCGGCCGGAAGCCGCTGGTCAAGCTCTTCGCCTCGATCCTGAAGCGCGAGGGCGACCGGTATTTCCTCGTGACCCCGGTGGAGAAGGTCGGGATCACCGTCGATGACGCGCCCTTCGTCGCGGTCGACTTCGACGCCGAGGGCGCGGGTCAGGGCCAGCGGCTGACCTTTCGCACCAACGTCGAGGACGAGGTCGTGGCCGGGCCCGAGCATGCGATCCGCGTCGCCTACGACCCGGCGACGGACGAGCCCGCGCCCTACGTTCATGTCCGCCGTGGGCTCGAGGCGCTGATCGACCGCAAGAGCTTCTATCGGCTGGTCGACATCGCGGTCGAGGCGCCGGTGGACGGGCAGCCGCATATCGGGCTGTGGTCGGAGGGCGCATTCTTTCCGATCATCCCCCTCGCCGAACTCGCCCGCATCGACGGATAGGCCGCTCAGTCGTCGTCCGGCGAGTCGAGGAGCGGCAGGTCCAGACCCTCGATCTCGCGAAGCGCGGTTCCGGCGATGCCCTGCAGGTCTCCGTACATGCCGACCGTCGCCTCGACGACGCCGCGGATCTGCGCGTCGCGCTTGGCCCAGAGCCGGGTCATCGCCTTGCGCTCGCGGTCGAGGTCGGCCGACATGTCGGTGATCCGCTCCACGATCGCCTCGATGCGGTGCCGGAAGCGCGGGCCGGTGAGATAGTCGTAGACCAGCTCCATCTTGTCGCCCTGCCCGTCCCGCGCCGCGCGGGCCTTGGCGATCTCGACGAGCGACTGGCGCAGCACCAGCGCCAGCGGCAGCGCATGGCCCGGCGCGCAGACCCAGACCCCGTCGATCTGGCCGAAGCTGTCGATGTCGCCGGGCAGCGCCTGACTCACCAGGATCGCCACCTCGGCGCCGTTGGCGCGCTGGTCGGCGCGCAGCTTGGCGAGCCAGCCGTCCGACCAGTTGCGGGTGCGCTTGCTCTCCCAGAGGATCGCGCCAGCGCTCTGGCCGGCGGGGCCGAGCACCCGCTGGACCACGTCGGCGCCGCTGTCGCCCTTGGCGACGGGCTCGATCCCGTCGAGGGGAAACGCCGCGCGGATCGCCGCCTCGAGCTCCAGTTCGAGCGCCTCGCCCTGAAGCTGCTGAGAGCCCTGCTCGGCGCGCTGCTTGAGCGCCTCGATCTGGCGGGCCATCGCCGCGATCTTCTCCTCCTTCTCGGCGACCTTGAGCTTGAGCCCCTCCTCGGCCTCGGCCCGCGCCCGCGCGCGCTCCGCGCCGAGCGTCTCGGCGACGCGGATCTCCACGGTGAGATCGAGTTCGCGTCGGGCGTCCTCAAGCGCCCGGGTCTGGCGCAACGCCTCGGCCTGGGCCTCCTGCGCCGCCTTCAGCTTCTCGTCCCGCGCCCGCAGGGTCTCGGACAGCTCGGCGAGTTCACGGCTCTTGGCCTCGAGCGCGTCGCCGAGGGCGGCGCGGGCCCGCGCCGCCTCCTCCGCCGCCACCTGCGCGCGGAGCGCCGCGACCTTGCCGGCCACTTCGGCGTCAAGCCCGCGACGATCCTCGGCGAGCTTCGCGCGCTCGGTCTCCAGCGCCGCCGTCCGGATTTCGGTCTCGGCGCGCGCCGCCCGGACGCGCGCCTCCATCTCGCGCCGCGTCTCGGCGATCAGCGGGGCTGCGAGCGACTCGGTCAGCCGGATCTCGGTGGCGCAGTTGGGACAGATGATGGTCGGCTCGGCCATGACGCGGCTCAAAGGTCGAAGAAGCCCGGCCCGGCCCGGCCGCGCAGGTCGGCCGCGACATGCGCCCCGATCGCCGCGGCGTCCGAGGCCGGGCCCTGCGCCGCCTCGGCGAGACGCTCCGCGCCATCGGGCCGCAGGATCTCGCCGCGCAGCCGCAGCCCGTCCGGCCCAAGCTCGGCGAGGCCGCCGATCGGCGTCTGGCAGGAGCCGTCGAGACCCCGCAGGAACGCCCGTTCCGCCGCGAGGCGCACGCCGGTGTCGGCGTCATGGATCGCGGCCAAAAGCGCGGAGACCACGTCGTCGCCGAGCCGCTGCTCGATGCCGATCGCGCCCTGCGCCACGGCGGGCAACATCTCGTCGGGACCGATCGGGTCACGGGCGATCGCGTCGAGGCCTAGCCGGTTGAGCCCGGCCATCGCGAGGAAGGTCGCGTCGGCGACGCCGTCGGCGAGTTTCTTCATGCGCGTCTGCACGTTTCCGCGGAACTCGACCACGTTGAGGTCGGGGCGACGATGGCGCAACTGGGCGCGGCGGCGCAGCGACGAAGTGCCCACCGTGGCGCCCTGCGCCAGGTCCCTCAGCGCGCCGCCGGCGAGGCTGACGAAGGCGTCGCGCACGTCCTCGCGCGGCAGATAGCAGGTGATCCCGAGGCCGTCGGGCTGGTCGGTCGGCATGTCCTTCATCGAGTGGACGGCGATGTCGACGTCGCCCTCGAGCAGGGCCACCTCGATCTCCCGGGTGAAGAGCCCCTTGCCGCCGATTTCCGACAGCGGACGGTCGAGCACCATGTCGCCGGTGGTCTTGATGACGACGATCTCGAAGGCGTCGCCGGGCAGGCCGTGGACGGCGGCCAGCCGGTCGCGGGTCTCGTGCGCCTGGGCCAGCGCGAGCGGGCTGCCGCGGGTGCCGATCCGCAGGGGCCGCGAGGGATCCGGGTTGGCATGAAGCATGGCGCGCTCCCTTCTGGACTGGTGGACTATCCGCAGGGTCTCGTCGGCACAATGCAAAAGCGGGCGAAGTCGGGACGCAACCCAGGCAGCACTCGGCGCGCGTGCGGGGAAGAGACGCGCTTGGCCTCCCTTTTCAATCGGTCAACTATCTGTAAGGTCCGGGGCGCAATCGATAACCGGGGCGGGGCATGGCGGGATCGGACAAGCGGATGATGCGCGCGCTGCGCGGCGAGGCGCTGTCGCCGCCGCCGGTGTGGATGATGCGCCAGGCCGGGCGCTACCTGCCAGAATACCGCGCGACACGATCGCAGGCCGGCAGCTTTCTCGATCTGTGCTACTCCCCCGAACTCGCCACCGAGGTGACGCTCCAGCCGATCCGTCGCTACGGCTTCGACGCGGCGATCCTCTTCGCCGACATCCTTCTGGTGCCTCAGGCCCTCGGGGCGGACCTGCGCTTCGTCGAGGGCGAGGGTCCGCGGCTCTCGACGGTCACCGACGCGGCGGGCCTCGCCGGCCTCAGGCCCGCCGAGGCGATCCACGAGACGCTGGCGCCGGTCTACCAGACCGTGGCGCGGCTCAAGGAAGCGCTGCCGGCGGAGACGACGCTCATCGGCTTCGCCGGCGCGCCCTGGACGGTGGCGACCTACATGATCGCGGGACGCGGCACTCCGGACCAGGGTCCGGCGCGGCGCCTGATGTACGGCGACCGGGCGACGTTCGACGCGCTGATCGACCGGATCACAAAGGCGACGATCCTCTATCTTTCCCGACAGATCGAGGCCGGCGCCGAGGTCGTGAAGATCTTCGACAGCTGGGCGGGCGCGCTGCCGGGTGCGGAGTTCGAACGCTATTGCGTGGCGCCGGCGCAGCGCATCACCGCGGCGCTCGAGGCCGCGCATCCGGGCGTTCCGGTGATCGGCTTTCCGCGCGGCGCGGGCGGCAACTACGCACGCTTCGCCGAGGCGACCGGGATCGCCGCCTGCGCGCTCGACGCCAGTGTCGACCCCGCCTGGGCCGCGAGCACCGTCCAGACGGTCTGCTGCGTCCAGGGCAACATCGACCCGCTCCTGCTGGTGATCGGAGGCGCGCCGCTTGTCGACGCCACCCGCGCCTGCGTCGAGGCCTTCGCCGGCGGTCCGCACATCTTCAACCTCGGCCACGGCATCACCCCGGACGCCGATCCGGCCAATGTCGACACGATGCTCAGGGCGGTCCGCGGCTAGATCAGCCCGGGCGCGAAGCCGCTATGCGCCGACCGGCTTCGCCGTGACCGTCGCGCCTTCGGTCCTTCATGATGTTTGGGCCGGCCGCGCTGATGAAGTTCAGTTGAGCGGCGGGTTGGCCGTGCCGGCGGCCCGTCCTTGCGCGCGTGCAAGCCTGTCGGCGACCAGAAGCCAGAAGTTCGCCTCGGCGCCGGCGACGCCGGCCTCGTCGGCGGCGGCGCGGGCGCGCGTTTCCGCCTCGAGCCCGTGCGCCTCGCGCATGCAGATGGCGCGGATCCGGACCCTGCGGCCCAACGACACGCGCGCGGCCATGGCCTGTGTCAGCATCGGTCTATCCCCCTCTTCCCCGGGACCGATGTTGCATGCGCCGGCAATTCGAGACAATTGCAGGGTTATTAAGAGGTAAACGGCGGCAATCGTGCGCGGACGGATCGATCCGACGCCGCGGGACGCCGGCGAGTAACCATGCGTCAAGGCTTCGACCGCAGTCTGCGTTCACCGGACCGCCCGAACGAGAGGCCATGGATGTTCAAGATCGTCATCAGGCTGACGCCGGACTACGACGGCCATCCGCGCCCGGAGATCGTGCTGACCGATCTCTGTTCGTTCAGCGTCACCCAGAGCGGCTGGCTGCGCGTCGCGCTGCGCAACCCGGCGAACCCGGACTACCTGGAGGTCCGGCACTATCCACCGCAGCAGGTCGAGAGCGTTCTCGAAATCAAGTTCTGAGTGACTGTGTTTCGCGTCAAGCGTTTTGCCATGGCTTTCCTTCCCGGAGGATCGCGTTGAGGATGGTGAGGAGCTTGCGCATAGCGGCGACCAAAGCGACCTTGGCGGGCCGGCCACGGGCCCTGAGGCGGAGGTACAGGTCGCGGATGGGCGGGTTCCAGCGGATGGCGGTGACGGCGGCCATGAAAACCACGCGGCGCACATCCGCCCGCCCCCCTGCGATGGCGCGGTGGCCGCGCATCGCGCCAGAGTCTCGGTTAATCGGCGCTACACCGACCAGCGCGGCGAGGCGGCGGCGGCCGATGCCGCCGAGTTCGGGCAACTCGGCGATCAGCGTGCGGGCGGTGATCCTGCCGATGCCCGGAACGGAGGTGAGCAGGTCCTCGGCGGCGCGCCAGGCCGGCGAGCCACGCACCTCGCCGTCGATCTCGCGGTCGATGACAGTGAGCGCGGCTTCCAGCGCCTTGAGGGTGCGGGCGAAGCCCTTGAGCACCTTCGGACTGCGCGCGGTACGCTGCCGATTGCGTTCCATTCCGATCATCTCGACCAACTGGCGGCGGCGGGCCACCATCTCCGCAAGTCCTTGCGCCGCCTTGCTCGCCAGCGGCCGCGGCTCGGGACGGACCGCCTCGGCGAAGTGGGCGATCAGCTCGGCATCGAGCCGGTCGGTCTTGGCGAGCCGCCCGGTGGCACGCGCGAAGGCCCTCACCTGGGCCGGGTTGACCACCGCCAGCGGCAGCCCGGCCCCGGCGATCCCGGCCGCCACGGTGATCTCGAAGCCCCCCGTGGCCTCGAGCACGACGAGCACCGGGCCGATCGGTCCGAGCCGGTCGACCAGCGCCGCGATGCCGGCATCGTCCCGGCTCACGGCGAAAGCTTCTCCCGACGGGCGAATGTGCACGTCCAGGCGATCCTTGGAAACGTCGATGCCGACGAACATGGGCCCTCTCCCCGCTGTCGCGTCCGCCGCCCGCGCTTGTGAATTCGGGCTCGCCGCGCGGCCCCAGCGACTGTCCGGGCTCTCGGACCTGATGGCGAACGGGGCGCCACACTCAGAAGCGGGCTCGATCGCCCCAGCCCTGCACGGGCTCCCGTTCGCCGCCAGCCTCGCCCCGCGGGGCGAGGCTGGCAAGTGAGAGATACAAGCACCGGGCTTCAACTACGTGCCGTCAACACGTCGAGCGGCTTGGTCTCCGACGCCGACGCGGCGTTCGGCCTCACCACCGCCAAGGCCATGGCGCAGTCGGCCCGGTCTCAGGCCGGCTGCGAGTCGCCGGTCACGTCGGGGTTCATGCGCCAGAGCGCCAGATTGAGCGCCGAGGCGTAGCTGACCCAGACGACGTAGGGCGCCATCAGCAGCCCCGCGAAGAGGTCGATGCGCCAGAAGGCGATCGTCGTCGAGACGACCGCCACCCAGAAGATGCAGATGATCACGAAGGCCCGGTCCATGCGCCTGGCCCCGAAGAACACCGGCGTCCAGATGGCGTTCATGGTGATCTGCCAGGCCCAGAGCGCCAGCGCGGTGTCGACCCCGGCGCGGCTCGAACCCGACACCCTCCAGGCCGCGACCGCCATGGCGAGGTAGAGCGCGGTCCAGGCGATCGGGAAGAGCCAGTTCGGCGGCGTCCAGCGCGGCTTGCGCAGGCGCGCGTACCAGGGTCCGGTGGGAAACATCGCTCCCGTGGCGCCTGCGGCGAAGACCGCAGCGAGATAGGCGGCGAGGGTCAGCCAGTTCGGCGCGTCGCTGATCGTCTCCATGATCCCGGTCCTCCTCTGAACCAGAACTGCGGCGATCCGCCGCGATGTCAAACCCCGCGGTCAGCTCCGCACGGGACGGCCGCCGCTGCGTTCGAAAAAACTCGCCATCCGCGTCGTGATCGACATTATTGGGCCGGTTGGAAACAGGCGGGCGGGCGGTCCGGAGGCGCGGGTCCACAGGGCGACGTGTCGACACGGGAGCGAGCGTCCGGTCGGATGGGGAGAGATGACATGGATCTGACCTGGATCGTATCGATGCTGGTCCTGCTCGGGCTGCTGGGCTTCTTCGGGCTGGCATGGATGCGCTCGAAGTAGGCGCGCCCGCGACCCGCTCCCGGCCTCCGGACGGGGCCATCCGCTAACGCCTTGGTAACCTTGTGGCCCTAGGCCTCGAAGCGCAGCGGCGCATCGAGGAGAATCCAAGGCATGACGCCCCGGCCGGGCCTCGGTCTGTGCGCGGCGCTGGCGCTGGGGCTCGCCCTCTTGGGGCCCCGGACTGCCGCGGCGGACCAATCGGAGTACTCGGCGGCGCTTTGCGAGCGCGCGCTCGTCAACGGCGCGCGCCGCGGCGGCGTGCCGGTTGAGGTGCTGCACGCTATCTCGCTGACCGAGACCGGTCGCAACAGCGGCGGCCGGCTGCGCCCATGGCCCTGGGCGATCAACCGCGAGGGCAAGGGCTTCTGGTTCGACACGCGCGAGGAGGCGATCGCCTTCGCGCAGTCGAGCCTCGCGCAGGGACGCCGGAGCTTCGACGTCGGCTGCACCCAGATCAACTACCGCTGGCACGGACACGCCTTTCCGACGCTTGATGCGATGTTCGACCCCGAGTGGACCGCGACCTACGCCGCGCAGTTCCTTCGCACGCTCTATGAGGAGCGCGGGTCCTGGTCCGAGGCGGCGGGCGCCTATCATTCGCTGACGCCGGAGCTGGCGCGGACCTACCGGGCCCGGTTCGACCGGCTGCTGGCCGGGCTCGATCCCGCGGCGCTGGGGGACGCGGAGTCGCTGATCGCCACGGCGGCCCCGCCGGGTCTGCGGAGTTCGCGGTCCGACCAGCGCGCGGCGGCGCGCGCGGAGATGGTCGCGCGCATCCGCGCCGAGCGGAGCGCGCCGCCGCCGCCGACGGTCTTGGGCTCGATGGCGGCCGAGGCGTTCCAGCCGGCCGCCGGCGGGCTGCTGACCCACGGCGGGTCGCTGCTTGGGCCGGCGGCGGGACCGCTGGTGGTCGCTCCCCGCGGTGGACTCTTCTGAGGGCGGGCGGGGCATGATCCACGAACTCAGCCTGCGCGCGCTCTGGCAGCCCACCGTGCTTCTGGCGATGGCGCTGATGGCCGTCATCGCCATGATGATCCTGCCGATGCCGTCCTGGGTGCTCGACCTTGGGCTGGCGGGATCCTTCGCGCTGGCGATCCTGATCTTCACCATCACGCTCTTCATCAACCGGCCGCTGGATTTCTCGGCCTTCCCGACGATCCTGCTCGCCAGCCTGATGCTGCGGCTCTCGCTCAACGTCTCCTCCACGAAGCTGATCATCGGCGAGGGCCACACCGGCACCGGCGCCGCCGGCGACGTGATCGAGGGCTTCGCGATGTTCATCATGGGCGGCTCGGTGCTGCTCGGGCTGGTGGTGTTCTGCGTGCTCCTGATCGTGAACTTCATCGTCATCACCAAGGGTGCGGGGCGCATGGCCGAGGTGGGCGCGCGCTTCGCGCTCGACGGCATGCCCGGCAAGCAACTCGCCATCGACAGCGACATGGCGGCGGGCGCGATCAGCCACGAGGAGGCGCGCGAACGCCGCCGCGTCGAGCAGGAGGAGACGACGTTCTTCGGCTCGCTCGACGGAGCCTCGAAGTTCGTCAAGGGCGACGCGATTGCGGGGCTCTTGATCACGGTGCTGAACCTGGTGATGGGGCTCGCCATCGGCGTGCTCGTGCACGACATGGGGGTGGGCGACGCCTTCAAGACCTACTCGATCCTGACCGTCGGCGACGGGCTGGTCACGCAGATCCCCGCGGTGATCATCTCGATCGCCAGCGCGATGCTGCTCTCCAAGGGCGGGCTGGTCGGCTCGACGGACCGGGCGCTGATGAAGCAGCTTGGCGGCTATCCGGTGGCGCTGGCGACGGTGGCGCTCCTGATGCTGCTCTTCGCCTTCGTGCCGGGCCTGCCGTTCCTGCCCTTCGTGATCGGTTCGGCCTGCCTCGGCGGCGCGGCGCTGCTGGCGCAGGGCACGATCCGCCGCGAGGCCGCCGCGGAGGCGGCGAAGGTCGCGCCGCGCGATCTGGGGCCCAAGAAGAAGAAGCTCGGCGACCTGCTCGACGTCGACGAGATCCACATGGAGTTCGCGCCCAACCTGGTGCCGGTGGTGATGGACGAAGCGACCGGGCTCGACGCGCGCATCGCCAACATGCGCAACCACATCGCCAGCGAGTTCGGGCTGATCATGCCCGAGATCCGGCTGACCGACAATCCGGCCCTCAAGCCCGGGCACTACCTGATCCGGGTGCAGGGCGTGGAGGCGGCGCGCTCGGAGATCGAGACCGACCGGGTGCTGGTGCTGCTGCCCGACGACGACGTCCCCGCCCCGGAGGGCAAGTCGGTCTCCGAGCCGGTCTACGGAGCGCCGGCGCGATGGATCGACAAGGGCCGCGCCGAGGAGGCGGCGCTGGCCGGCCTGGCGGTGGTGACGCCGACCGAGGTGGTGGCGACGCATCTTCTGGAGATCGTGAAGCAGAACTTCGGGCGGCTCTTCAACCGCCGGGCGCTGCGCCGCCTTCTCGACGAGTTCACCTCGCTCTCGGACGCCAAGCGCGCGGAGGCCAATCGCAAGATGGTCGACGAGTTCGTGCCCGACAAGTTCCCCATCGACACGCTGCAGTCGGTGCTGCGGCTCCTGCTCGAGGAGCGGGTGTCGGTGCGCAACCTGCCGCTGATCTTCGAGGCGATCTCGGAGGTCTACGGGCCGAGCGTGCATCCCGAGGCGATCTGCGAGCATGTGCGCCACCGGCTCGGCTTCCAGCTTGTCGCCCAGATCCAGGAATCCGACGGCGCGCTGCCGCTGATCCAACTCAAGCCTGACTGGGAGGAGCTGTTCCAGAAGTACCAGATGCCGGAGGGCGCGGGGATCGTCGACGTGGCGCTGCCGCCGGGCGAGTTCAACCGCCTCGCCGCGGCCATCGCCGAGAAGATTTCCGGCGCCGGCGCGCAGGGGCGCTACCCGGCGGTCGTGACCTCGACCAAGCGGCGACGGTTCCTGCACACGGTGATGACCGCCAAGGGCATCCGCAACCCGGTGCTGAGTTTCGAGGAGATCGGCGCTACGGCCCGGCCGGCCGTGCTGGGGCTCGCCTGAGGTGTTCGAGGGCCTCGCCGACATCCTCGAGCTGGGCGAGACTGCGCTGACCGGCTTCGTGCTCGTCTTCGTGCGGGTGGGCGCGGTGATGGCGCTCCTGCCCGCCTTCGGGCAGCAGCTCATTCCGCTGCGCGTGCGTCTGGCGCTGACCTTCGCCTTCTCGCTGGTGGTCTTCCCGATGCTCGCCGCCGAGCTTGTCGGCGTCGATCCGGCGCGGCCCTTCGCGCTCCTGATCGTCATCGAGGCGGCGATCGGGCTTCTGGTGGGGCTGGCGATCCGGCTGATGGTGATCGCGCTCCAGCTCGCCGGCTCGATCGCGGCGCAGTCCACGGCGCTGGCCCAAATCTTCGGCGCCGGCGCGACGCCCGACCCGATGCCCGCGATCGGCAACCTGCTGATGCTCGCCGGCGTGACGCTCGCCGTCGCCACCGGGCTGCACGTCAAGGCGGCGATCGCCATGGCGCGGTCCTACGAGATCCTGCCGGTGGGCATGATCTTCTCCGGCTCGGACCTGGCGACCTGGGGGGTGGCGCATGTGGCGCAGACCTTCGCGCTCGGCTTCTCGATGGCCGCGCCCTTCGTGATCGCGGCCTTCGCGTACAACCTCGCGCTCGGCGCCATCAATCGCGCGATGCCCTCGCTGATGGTCGCCTTCGTCGGCGCGCCGGCGATCACCGCCGGCGGCATCCTGATCCTGCTGCTGGCCGCGCCGGTCATCCTGCAGTTCTGGAACGGCCGGCTCGACGAGGTGCTCGCCAACCCCTTGGCCATGCCCCGGTGAGCCGGCCGTGAGCGAGAACGAACAGAGCGGCGAGAAGGTCCTAGACCCCACCCCGCACAAGCTCGCCGAGGCGCGCCGCAAGGGCGACGTCGCGAAGTCCAACGACGCGAGCGGCGCGGCGATGTACTTGGGGCTGCTGGCGGTCACCGCGACGGTCGGCGGCTTCGCGATCGACCGCGCCGCCTCGGTGCTGATGTCGCTGATCGCCCAGCCCGACCTGCTGGTGGGCCGCATTCTCGGGCCCGGCGGCGGCGCGGTGTCCGCGGCGCTCTTCGGCGAAGCGCTCTGGGCGCTGGCGCCGGTGTTCCTGCTGCCGATCGGGGCGGTCGTGGTCAGCCTGCTCGCCCAGCAGGCGGTGGTGTTCTCGGGCGAGAAGCTGATTCCCAAGGCGTCGCGGCTCTCGATCATCTCGAACGCGAAGAACAAGTTCGGTCCCACCGGCCTCGTCGAGTTCGCCAAGTCCGCCTTCAAGCTCGCCACGATCTCGGCGGCGCTATTCTTCTTTCTGGCCAGCGACTTCGACCGGATGATCGGCGCGGCGCAGGCCGAGCCGAAGGCGCTCGGCGCGCTGCTGATGCAGACGCTGGGCGCGCTTCTGGCGATCACCACGGTGATCGCCATCGCCATCGCCGCGGTGGATGTGGTCTGGCAGCGCTACGACCACGCCCGCAAGCTCAGGATGTCGTTCCAGGACCTCAAGGAGGAGCATCGCCAGTCCGAGGGCGACCCGTACATGAAGGCCGAGCGCCGCCAGCGCGCACAGGAGATCGCCACCAACCGGATGCTGCTCGACGTGCCCAAGGCCGACGTGGTGATCGTCAACCCCACCCACTACGCGGTCGCGCTGAAGTGGAGCCGGGCGCGCGGCTCGGCGCCGGTCTGCGTCGCCAAGGGCGAGGGCGAGATCGCCGTGCGCATCCGGGAGATCGCGGGCAACGCGCGCGTGCCGATCCATAGCGACCCGCCCACCGCGCGCGCGCTGCACGCCACCGTGCGGCTCGGTCGCGAGATCCCGCCCGAACAGTACCGGGCCGTCGCCGCGGCGATCCGCTTCGCCGACGACATGCGCCGCCGGGCGCGCGGAAGGTGACGGACGCGATGGACGTGAAGGCGCTGACCGGGCTGCTGCGACTGGCCGAAGCACGGCGCAGCGGCGACCTGGCGCGGCTGGAGGCGCTGCTGGCCGAGGAGAGGGCGCTCGAGCGCGAGCGGCTGGCCGCCGGCGCGACGCCGCGGCTCGACCTGGCCGACGGCGCGGCGCAGACCCCCTTCGCGCAGCAAGCGCTGCGGCTCGCCTGGGCGCAGGCCCGCCTCGAGCGCGTGCTTCGGCGCCGCGCGGAGCTGGCCGTCGAGATCGCCGCGGCCCGGGCGCAGGCCGCGCAGAGCCTCGGACGGCATGAGGCGCTGGAGCATCTGCGCGAGCGCGCGGCCGATCATGAGCGCCGCGCTCGCGACGCGCGGGTCGAGCGCGAGACGCCGGTGGCCTGAGCGGGCCCTATTCGGCCGCCACCGCGGTCTCTGCGGGCTCGACCCGGCAGGCCGCGTACTTGAACTCCGGGATCTTGCCCCAGGGATCGAGCACGGGATTGGTCAGGATGTTGGCCGACGCCTCTACATAGGCGAAGGGCACGAACACCATGTCGCGCGCGATCGCCCGGTCGGCGCGGGCCATGATCTCGATGGCGCCGCGCCGTGTGGTGAGCCGCACCATCGCGCCGGGCTCCACCCCCATCTCGCGCAGCGTCTCGGGATGCAGCGAACAGCTCGCCTCCGGCTCGAGCGCGTCGAGCACCGAGGAGCGCCGCGAGATCGCGCCGGTATGCCAGTGCTCGAGCTGCCGGCCGGTGGTGAGCACGAAGGGGAAGTTGACGTCGGGGGTCTCCGCCGGCGGCGTCACCCGAGCAGGCGTGAACCTGGCGCGGCCGGCCCGGCGCGGAAAGCCATCCCCGAAGACCACGCTCTGGCCGGGATCCTCGTTGGACAGGCACGGATAGGTCACCGAATGCTCCGCCTCGAGCCGGTTCCAGGTGATGTGGTGGAGCGAGCGCATCGACATCTTCATCTCGTTGAAGACCATGCGCGGCGTGTCGTAGTCCCAGTCGAGCCCCAGCCGGTTGGCGAGATCGACGATGATGCGCCAGTCCTCACGGGCCTCGCCCGGGCTCGCGAGCGCCTTGCGACCCATCTGGACCTGGCGGTTGGTGTTGGTGACGGTCCCGGTCTTCTCCGGCCAGGCGCTCGCGGGCAGGATCACGTCGGCGAAGTTTGCGGTCTCGGTCAGGAAGATGTCCTGGACCACCAGGTGATCGAGATGGGCCAGCGCCTTGCGCGCGTGCTCCACGTCGGGGTCCGACATCGCGGGGTTCTCGCCCATGATGTACATGCCCCGGATCTCGCCGCGGTACATCGCGTCGATGATCTCGACGACGGTCAGGCCCGGCTGTGGGTCGATCTCTGTCCCCCGCCAGATGTGGCGGAAGAGCTCGCGCGCCTCGGGGTCGTCCACCCGGTGGTAGTCGGGCAGCACCATGGGGATCAGCCCGGCGTCGGACGCGCCCTGCACGTTGTTCTGACCGCGCAAGGGATGCAGGCCGGTGCCGGGCCGGCCGACATGGCCGCACAGGAGCGCGAGCGAGATCAGGCAGCGAGCGTTGTCGGTCCCGTGCACGTGCTGAGAGATGCCCATGCCCCAGAAGATGATCGCCGACCGGGCGCGGGCATAGCTGCGCGCAACCGCGCGGATCGTCTCCGCGTCGACGCCGCAGAGATCGGCCATGCGCTCGGGCGGGAAGGCGCGGATGTGGTCGCGGAACTCGAAGAAACCTTCGGTGAAACCCTCGATGTACTGCCGGTCGTAGAGCTTCTCCTCCACGATGACGTTCATGATCGCGTTCAGAAGCGCCACGTCGGCGCCAGGGCGGAACTGGAGCATGCGCGTGGCGTGGCGCTTGAGCGCCTGGCCGCGGGGGTCGATGACGATCAGCTCGCCGCCGCGCTTGACGAACTGCTTGAAGTAGGACGCCGCCACCGGGTGGTTCTCTGCCGGATTGCAGCCGATCACCACCGCCACGTCGGCGTTCTCGATCTCGTTGAAGGTCGCGGTGACCGAGCCGGAACCGACGTTCTCCATCAGTGCGGCCACCGACGACGCGTGGCAGAGCCGGGTGCAGTGGTCGACGTTGTTGTGCTTGAAGGCCTGCCGGATCAGCTTCTGGAAGAGATAGGCTTCCTCGTTGGAGCACTTGGCGGAGCCGAAGCCCGCGACCGCGCGCCCGCCGTAGTAGCTGCGCAGGTCCGACAGCCCCTTGGAAGCCACGTCGAGCGCCTCCTCCCAGCTCGCCTCGCGGAAATGCGTGAACGGGTTGGCCGGGTCGACGTTGAGACCCTTGGAGGGCGCGTCCGCGCGGCGGATCAGCGGTTTCGTCAGGCGATGCGGATGGGTGACGTAGTCGAAGCCGAAGCGGCCCTTCACGCAGAGCCTGTTCTCGTTCGACGGCCCGTCCTCGCCGTCGACCCGCACGATGCGTTCGTCGCGGATCTTGTAGCTGATCTGGCAGCCGACCCCGCAATAGGGGCAGACCGAGCGGACCTCTCGGTCGAACTCCGCGCTGTCGCCGCGCTGTTCGGCGTCGACCATGGTGGCAGGCGTCAGGGCCCCGGTCGGGCAGGCCTGCACGCACTCGCCGCACGCCACGCAGGTTGAGGCGCCCATGGGATCGTCGAAGTCGAAGACGATCTTCGCGTCGGACCCGCGCCCGGCCATGCCGATCACGTCATTGACCTGGACCTCGCGGCAGGCCCGGACGCAGAGGTTGCAGTGGATGCAGGCGTCGAGGTTCACGCGCATCGCCACGTGGCTGTCGTCGAGGAGCGGCACGCGCTCGGGCGCGCGGGCCGGAAACCGGCTGGCGGCGACGCACTCGGCGTCGGCCATCGCCCAGAAATGGCTCGACCGGTCGTGGGCGTCCGCGCGCGGCGGCTGGTCGGCGAGGAGAAGCTCGATCACCATCGCCCGCGCCTTGACCGCGCGCTCGGCCTCGGCGCGGACCTCCATGCCGGCGGTGGGCGTGCGGATGCACGACGCCGCCAGCGTGCGCTCGCCCTCGATCTCGACCATACAGGCCCGGCAGTTGCCGTCGCTCTCATACCCCGGCGCATCCTTGTGGCAGAGATGCGGGATCGCCACGCCCTCGCGCCTTGCGACCTCCCAGATGCTCTCGCCCGGCGCGGCCTCGACCGCGCGGCCGTCGAGGGTGAAGGTGATGCGGTCGGACATGGACGCGTTCCCCGTCAGGCGGATGACCGTCGCAGTCTAGACCATTCCCGGGCCTGGCATGAAGCGCGCAATGCGACGCGCAGGGTCGCGATCGCGTCAGCCGAAGAGGCGCGGCTTGAGCTTGAGGAGCGTCTCGTTGGTCTCACGGCTGGCGACGCGCACGGCGTTGACCGCCGCCTCGATGGCGCAGACCTGCAGGAACGCCGCGACCACTTCGGGATGCGCCGCGGCGTGGCCCGCGCCGAAAGCGTCGTCGATCGCGGCCTTGGCGGCCTCAAGATAGCTCATCACAGTGGTCGGCGCCTGTGTCATCGCGGCGCCGCCCCTGTCCGGAACGGCGTTGGCGGACGAGCCGAGAAATCAGCGCGCGAAGGCCGCCGGCGCGGGCAGCGTCGCCTGCATGGAGGGCCGCTCGACGAACTTGCCCTCCCAGATCGTCAGCGCCGGACGCCCGGCCCGCCAGTTCCGCTCGGGAAGCCGGAAGTCGAGATAGCCGAGCGTGCAGCCCATAGCAATCTGAGCGCAATCGATCGGCCCGGCGAGATGTGACATCCAGCGCGCCTCAACCGCGTCGAGCGACCGCGCGATCCGGCCCCATTGCGCCTCGACCCAGGCCGCCGAGCGCTCGGTCTCGGCGCGCACCCGGGCCTCGTAGACGATCAGCACCGCCGCTTCGGTGATCCCGTGGGCGGTCGCCTCAAGCGTCAGCGTCTCCCAGAGCCGCGGCTTGCCCGGATAGAAGCGCCCGCCGGCCAGATCGTCGATGTAGCGGCAGATCACCCGGCTGTCGTAGAGCGCGGGGCCGTCCGCGCGCTCGAGCGTCGGGATCTTGGCGAGCGGGTTCTGGCTCGCGGCAAGCGTGCCGGGCGCGACCGGCGTGCCGATGGCCTCGACCAGCTCCACCTCGCCCGCCATCTCCGCCTCATGGAGCAGGACCATCACCATCCGCACGAAGGGCGAGGCGGTGTTGTGGCGCAGCCGCAGTCCCGACACCGGCGGTCAGACCCGGCGAAAGCGCAGGCGGCCGAGGCCCGAGGCGTCAACCTCGACCCCCGGCCCGCCGACGCCGAAGCGGAAGGTGCGCTTGAGCCGGCCGTGGCCGTGCAGCGTGCGCTCGGCCTCGGCGCTGTGGGCTCGCGCGCTCAACCCCTCGGGCAGGTCGTCGAGCACCACTTCCTGATGAGGGTCCTTCGGATGCGAGGCGCGCTTGCGGGCGGCGATCGCGCCGACGGCGGCGACCGCGCCGATGCGGATCACCGTCCAGGCGAGGGGCGACAGGGCGATTGGGGCGGGCATGGCGGTCCTGGTCTCCTTGCGCGGCCGCAGCGACGCGGACGCCTCTCAAGTTACAAGATAGGACGCCTGCGCCGCGCGCGCAAATGCTGCGAACCGCCCGCTGCGCCCGGACCGCATGCGGCGCTGCGACGGATCAGGCGGCGTCGGCCAGGAGCCCGCCCGCCTCCATCCCGCTGACGCGCGCGGTCACGATGCCGCCGGGCGTGGCGGGCGACGAGAGCCGCGTCGGCGCAAAACCCTCGGTGCGGCCCATGTGCTCCCGCTCCATCAGGAGCCGCACGGTCCGCCCCTGCATGGCCTCCAGATGCGCCGCCACCCGCGCCGCGCCCGCCGCGCGCAGGCGGGCGGCGCGGTCGCGGATCGCCGCGCCCGCCACCTGCGGCATGCGCGCCGCCGGCGTTCCCGGCCGGGCGCTGTAGGGAAAGACGTGCAGCCAGGTCAGTCCGCACTCCTCGAGCAGATCGAGCGAGCGCGCGAACATCGCCTCGGTCTCGGTGGGAAAGCCCGCGATGATGTCGGCGCCGAACACCGCCTCGGGCCGGGCGGCGCGGATCCTGGCGCAGAAGGCGATGGCGTCGTCGCGGGAATGGCGCCGCTTCATCCGCTTGAGGATCATGTCGTCGCCGGCCTGCAGAGACAGATGCAGGTGCGACATCAGCCGCGGCTCGGCGCCCATCGCCTCGATGAGCCGGGGATCGGCCTCGACGCTGTCGATCGAGCTGATCCTGAGCCGTGGGAGATCGGGAACCCGGCGCAGGATCGCCGTCACCAGATCGCCGAGCCGCGGCGCGCCTTCGAGATCGGCGCCCCAGCCGGTCATGTCGACGCCGGTCAGCACCACCTCCTTGAAGCCGCGCCCGACCAGCCGCGCCACCTGCTCGACCACTGTGGCCGCGGGCACGCTGCGCGAGTTCCCGCGGCCGAAGGGGATGATGCAGAAGGTGCAGCGATGGTCGCAGCCGTTCTGGACCTGCACGTAGGCGCGCGCCCGGGTCCCGAGCCCGTCGATGAGCGGCGCGGCCGCTGCGGTCTCGGCCATGATGTCGCCCACCGCCACCGCCGGCTGCGGCGCCGCGCCCCAAGTCGCGGGACGCAGCTTCTCGGCGTTGCCGATCACCCGGTCGACCTCGGGCATGCTGGCGAAGGTCGCAGGCTCGGTCTGGGCGGCGCAGCCGGTGACGATGATCCGGGCGTTCGGGTTGTCGCGCCGCAGCCGCCGGATCCGCTGGCGCGCCTGGCGCACCGCCTCGGCCGTCACCGCGCAGGTGTTGACCACGACTGCTTCCCCGACCCCGCCGGCGCGCGCGAGCTTGCGGATCGCCTCGGACTCGTAGGCGTTGAGCCGGCAGCCGAAGGTCTCGACCCGCGGCGCGCTCATGGCTCGGCGCTCCAGAACTCCGGCGCCACCGCGCCCTCGTAGACGAGCGCCGTCGGTCCGGTCATCCAGACCCCGTCGTCGCGCCAGTCGATCTCGAGCGGCCCGCCGTCGAGCCGGACCGTGACCCGCCGCCCGGTCAGCCCGCGCCGCGCCGTCGCCACCGCTGCGGCGCAGGCGCCCGAGCCGCAGGCCTCGGTGATCACGCCACCGCGCTCCCAGACCCGCATGCGAATCGTCTCGCGGTTGATCACCTGCACGATCTCGACATTCGTGCGCTCGGGAAACAGCGCGTCGCGCTCGACGCCTGGCCCGAGGACGGTGAGATCCACGGCCTCGGCGTCCGCGACTACGAAGACGCAATGCGGATTGCCCATGCCGACCGCCGCCGGCCCGCCCTCAAGCGGCAGCGGATCGCTCGCCATGTCGCGCGCGAGCGGGATCTCGCGCCAGTCGAACTGGGGCGCGCCCATGTTCACCCGCGTGCGCCCGTCGCCGGCGTCCTCGGCGCGCAGCCGGCCGCGACCGGTGACCAGATCGAGCGCCGCGGCCCCGGTCTCGTCCATCACCAGCCGCGCGGCGCAGCGCGCGCCGTTGCCGCAGGCGTCCGCGGGGCTTCCGTCGGCGTTCCAGAAGGCGAGCCCGAGCGCCCCGTCCGGCGCGTCGCGCAGCACGACGAGCTGGTCGAAGCCCACGCCGCGCCGCCGCGAGCCCAGCCGCCGCGCCACGTCCGCATCCACCGGATCACCGCCGCCGCGGGCGTCGATCAGGACGAAGTCGTTGCCGAGCCCGTGCATCTTGCGAAAGCGCAACGGCCGCACGGGCTCGTGGTGGCGGGAATCGCGGGTCATGGGCCCGATATAGACAAGCCCGCCCGCCCGCGCCACAGCGGGCCGCCCCGGCGGACCATTCGGCCTTGACCGACCCCGCTCGCGCCCCTACCACCACCCCCGGTCGGGCCCGTAGCTCAGTTGGTAGAGCAACTGACTTTTAATCAGTGGGTCACAGGTTCGAATCCTGTCGGGCTCACCAAGTCTTCTAGAGGGATACGGTGGCGATCGGTGCGAAGGAGCCCTTTGGGCCGATAGCGCCCGCGCGTCGCCCGGTGATTCCGGTCTTCGACGCCGTTTCGCACCGACGCCGGCCCGGGCGCTGCGGCCGGCGTCGGGCGCCTTGCCGAGCCGGGTCCTTGGCTTGACTCGAATCGATGGGCGACCGAGCGTTGGACGTGGCGGCGACGGGCTGTCCGTCGGTCGCCGCCCGTCGCCGACGAGGAGCATGGCCATGCCCGAGTTCTTCGCTCCCCCCGGCGTCTGGATCGGGAATGGGTCGGGCGACGCGATCACCGGCGTCGCCACATCCGTCGCCGCCTTCGTCGGCCGGACCGCGCGAGGCCCACTGGACACGGCGCACAAGGTGCACGGCTTCTCCGATTTCGAGCGCAGCTTTGGCGGCCTTCATCCCGACAGTGACCTGTCCTCCGCGGTCAGCCATTTCTTCCTGAACGGCGGCGGAGCCTGCTGGGTGGTCCGGGTGGCCGAAGACGCGTGCGCCGCGAGCGTGACGCTGAAGACCGAGGGCGGATTGCCCACGCTGGTCACGACCGCGGCGAGCGAAGGCGCATGGGGCGAGGCGTTGCTCCTTCGGGTGGAACCCGCCGCGGACGACCCGCTGAACGCCTTCGACCTGACCGTGATCGAGATGGGCGCACGGAACGGACGTCCCGCGCCGCTGCGAGTTGAGACCCACCACGGCATTTCTATGGACGACCGCGCGACGACCTATGCGCCCGCCGCTGTCAACGCCGCCTCGGAGCTGATCATGCTCGCCGACGCCGGGCTCGCCGGGTCGCTGGCCGCGACCGCCGCAGGCGGCAGGACTTTGGCGGACGCCGACGTGGCGGGGCTTTGCGCCGCGACGCGGCGTCTGACCATCGCCGTGGACGGCCGCCCCGCCACCGAGATCACGCTCTTCGAGGGCGTCAACGATCTCGCCACCGTCAACGCCCTCGCCCGGCGGATCGAAGAGCGGATCAACCGGATCGACGGGGTCGCAGGGGTCGTAGGCGCCAGCGACGCGGGGGTGCTCAGCTTCGCCTCAGGAACCCTCGGGCGGCGCTCGGCGCTGGTCCTCGGAGACGCTGCCTACGAGAACGCCGCCGCGGTCCTTGGGCTCGGCGTCGCCAATGGTGGACGCGAGATCGCCGGCGCGTCGGAGATCCTCCCCGCCGCCTCTGGCGTCACCGGCGGGCGGATCGAGGACTTCGCCGCGGTCCCGCTCGCCGCCAACGATGCCATCGAGGTCGCGCTGGTCGATATCGACGCGGCCGGCGCGGTGGCGGGCCCGCCGATCGAGACGCTCGACCTTGCGCTCACGTCGGTCCCGGCCAGCCTCGCGGCGGCGCGCGACCGGCTCCAGGCGGGGTTGTCGGCGAGCCCGAGCCCCACCTTCGCGGACGCGCGCGTCGCGGTCGTAGACGGCGCGCTCCACGTGCTGCCGTCGCTCGCCGCGCCGGGGTGCGCGCTAGTCTTCTCCGGGGCGGGTGCCGAGGCGCTGCGGCTGGCTTCGCCCGGCGTCCGGTTCGTGAACGTCGCCGCCTACCAGCCGGGCGTCGGAGGGACGAGGGCCGCCCAGGACGCAGGATCGCGCGGCGACGACGGAACGCCTCCCTCGGCGGCGCGCTACGCCGGCGACCCGGCGGCCCGGACCGGCGTCCATGCGCTCGAGGACGCCGACGTCTTCAACATCCTCGCGTTGCCGGGGGTCGGCGATCCAGCCGCGCTCGCCCCCGCCCTCGGCCTCGCCGAGGCGCGCCGGGCGATGATGCTCCTCGACGTCGACGCGGACACCTTCGAAGGCGCGCGCGCCTGGATGGACGACCCCGCCCGCGGCGCACTGAAGAGCCCCAATGCGGTGGCGTACTTCCCCCGCGTCCGGCTGCCGGATCCCTTGCAGGACGGACAGCTTCGCGCCTTCGCGAATTCGGGGGTCATCGCGGGTCTTTGGGCGCGCACCGACGCGGAGCGCGGCGTCTGGAAGGCGCCGGCGGGGGCCACGGCGGCGCTGCGCGGGGTGCAGGCGCTCGACTGCGCGCTGTCGGCCCAGGAGAACCGGGCGCTGAATGCGCTCGGCCTCAACTGCCTGCGCGCGTTTCCCGCCCTCGGCATCGTAAGCTGGGGCGCACGAACCCTGCACGGCGCCGACGCCCGCGTGAGCGAATGGAAGTACGTGCCCGTCCGCCGTCTCGCGCTCTTCATCGAGGAGAGCCTCGCCCGGGGCACACGGTTTGCGGTCTTCGAGCCCAACGACAAACCTCTCTGGGCCCGGCTCCGACTGTCGGTCGGCGCGTTCATGGACGGGCTCTTTCGTCAGGGCGCCTTTCAGGGCGCATCAGCGCGCGAGGCGAACTTCGTGAAGTGCGACGCCGACACGACGACCCCGGCCGACATCGACCGCGGCGTCGTCACCATCCGCGCCGGTTTCGCGCCCCTGAAACCGGCGGAGTTCGTCGTCCTCACCGTGGGGCAGGCCGCAGGCGGCCTCCCGCCATCCCGGCCCTGACGGCGACCGGCGCGCCGCGCCGTCAGAACGCCCAGATCAGCGGCACGAGCGCCACCGCGACGACGAAGAACCACACCATCATCGGCAGCCCGAACTTCCAGTAGTCGCCGAACCGGTAGCCCGCAGGCTCCATGATCATCAGGTTGGTGGGGGTAGCGACCGGCGTGATGAACGAGGCCGCAGCGGCGACGGCGATGGCCATCAGGAGCGGCTGCGGCGAGACGCCCATCTCCGCGCCCGCCACCACGGCGATAGGGATGACGATGAGCGCCGTGGCAGTGTTGGAGATCACCTGGCTGAGCACCGCGGTCAGCAGGAAGAACCCCGCGAGCACCGCCCTGGGCCCGAAGTCGCCGAAAGTTGCGACCAGCCCCTCGGCAAGCAGGTCGGCGGCGCCCGACCCGGCGATCGCGGTCGACAGAGGCATCATCGCCCCGACGAGGATCACCGTCGTCCAGTTGACCGAGGCGTAGACCTCGTCGACCGTCAGCAGCCCGAGCAGCAACACCGCACCGGCGGCCAGCAGCCCCGCGACCACGGCCGGCACGAGCCCGGTCGCCAGCAGCAACACCATCGCGGCGAGCACGGCGAGCATCCGCTTGGCGCCCACGCCCATCGCGATCGATTGCCGACGCATGAGTTCGGCGAATCCACGACCAGAACCTCGGCGGGAGCGAGCCGTTCGCCGAGCGCGCTCCAGGGGCCCTGGAGAAGCAGCGTGTCGCCGGCCTCGAGTTCGGCGCCTTCCAGGAGATCGCGTCCCTGCCGCTGCACGCCGAGGACCACCAGTTCGCCCTTGGGCGCGATCATGCCGGGAAAGACCCGCTCGCCGATCAACGGCGACCGGGGCGGGATCATCACCTCCGCAAGCCCGGTGTCGCGATTGAAAAGACTGGCCTCGACCGCGTCGGGTTCGAGCTTCTTCTGCGGGCTGAGCCGGAGCTCGCCGGCGAGCGCGGCGATGGCGTCGCCCTCGCCCTGAAGCAGCAGGACGTCGCCGGCGGCGATGATGTCGGGATCGGACTCGCTCTCGCGCCGCATCATCGCCACGTCGGCGCGGTCGGAGAAGTCGAGCGCGCGGCGCGGCGTGCCCACGAGCGGCGAGCCCTCGCGCACCTTGAGACGATAGACGCCCCCGGTGAGGCGGAACTGCTCGACGAGGGTGCGGGCGTGGCGGCTGAGATCGGGCGGCAGCAACCGGCTGTCGCGCTCGGGCAGCAGCCGTTCGCCAAAGAGCACGGCGATCACGACCACGCCCGCGACCAGGGGCAGGCCGACGAGCGCGAATTCAAAGTAGCCAAAGCCCCCCGCGCCGGCGTCGAGGGAGGCGTCGTGCACGAGCACGTTGACCGGGGTGCCGGTCAGCGCCAGCATCGAGCCCGCATGCGCGCCGAAGACCAGCGGCATCAGCAGCTTGGACGGCGAGCGCCCCAGCCGCACCGCCATGACCACCACCACTGGCAAGAGCGCCGCCACCGCGCCATTGACGCTGATCAGCGCCGAGACCATCGCGCAGGAGATCATGACCAGAACGATCAGCCGCGCCCGGCTGTCGCCGGCGTTGCGGATCAGGACCTGGCCTGCCCAGGTGGTGACGCCAGTGCGATCGAGTCCCGGCGCTGACCACGAAGAGGCTGGCCACGAAGATCGTTGCGGGATCGCCGAAGCCTGCGAGGCTCTCGTTGAGGGTGAGCACGCCGGTCGCCCATAGCGCGAGCGCGCAGCCGACGCAGACCGCGATCACCGGCAGGCGATCCCAGATGAAGAGCGCGATCACGCCGGCGACGATCAGAAACACGATGGTGATGTCGCTCATCGGCGCCAGCCCGCTTCCTCTGCCGGAACGCTCCCGCCGGGGAGCCGTCCGCGTCGCGCAGACGGCCCCGGAACGGCGTCCGCCGCATGCTTCGTCGCATGGTCCAAGCGCCCGCGCAACCTGGCGCTGGCGCGCGACGAGCCGCCCGCCCGCCGCGCCGCGAGCGGACGATTGACAGATCGCAGGGCAAGCCTTCAACGTTGTGATGAGGGGCTGGAGATTCGACCGCGGCGTGGACGGGGGTGGGGGGGCGTCAACGACATGACCCAACAGGACTCCGGGGGGGAGCACCGCCTCAGAGCCGCGGGTTTCTCGCGACGGTGGAGCGGATCGGCAACGCGGTGCCCCATCCCGCCATCATCTTCTTCATCCTGATCGGCATCGTGATCGCCTTCTCAGTGATCTTCGGCCTGCTCGGCACCACCGTGACCTACGAAGCATACGATCCGCTGATCGGCGACGCGGTCGAGCAGACCACCTCGGTGCGCAGCCTGCTGGCCCCGGACGGCATTCGGTTCATGCTGACCTCGCCGGTGGCGAACTTCCTCAGCTTCACCGGCGTCGGTGTGATCCTCGTGGCGATGATCGGCGTCGGCCTCGCCGAGGAATCCGGCCTGATCGCGACGCTGGTGCGCAAGCTGGTCGCGGTGGCGCCGCGCTCGATCTTCACCTTCATGATCGTCTTCGTCGGCGTGATGTCCTCGATCGCCGCCGACGCAGGCTACCTCGTGCTGGTGCCGCTGGCCGCCGCTGCGTTCCACTCGCTCGGGCGCCACCCGCTCGCCGGCCTGGCCGCCGGTTTCTCCGGCGTGGCCGCGGTGTTTCTCGTGAACGTCTTTGTGACCCCGACCGACGCACTACTCGTCGAGGTGACCAACGACGCCATCCGCGCCGTGAACCCCAACGCCGAGATCAACGTGGTCGGCAACCTCTTCTTCATGATCGCCTCCTCGATCGTGATGGCGATCATCTGCACGCTGCTGACCGAGAAATACGTCGAGCCGCGCCTCGGCCCCTACACCGGTGGCCTGCCGGTCGAGGAGACCCACGGCCTCTCGGGCAGCGAGCAGCAAGGCCTGAAGTACGCCGGCCGCGCCGCGCTGGGCTTCGTGGCCGTCATCGCGCTCCTGACCGCCCCGCCGATCCCCTTCGGCATCCTGCGCAACCAGGAGACCGGCGGCATCATGGCCGGCTCGCCCTTCATGTCGGGCCTGATCGTGCTGATCAGCCTGCTGTTTCTCGTCGTCGGCTACGCCTATGGCCGCGGGGCCGGCACCATCGCCAACGTGACCGCGGCGATCGGACTCGTGGTCAAGACCTGGTCCAACCTCGCCGGCATGATCTTCCTGCTGTTTGTGATCGCGAATTTCATCGCCTTCTTCAACTACACCAACCTCGCCACCGTGCTCGCCGTGAACCTCGCGGATTTCCTCAAGACCCTGCCGCTGGGCGCGCCGAGCTACATCGTCCTCTTCGTGCTCGTCGTCGCGATCATCGACATCATCCTCACCGGCGCGCTGGCCAAATGGGCGATCCTCGCCCCCGTCTTCATCCCGCTCTTCATGCGCCTCGGCGGCGACCCGGACCTGGTGATGGCCGCCTACCGCGTCGGCGACAGCCCGATGAACGTCATCACCCCGCTCAACGTCTATCTCGCGGTCATGGTCGGTTTCGCCCAGAAGTACCAGAAGGACGCCGGCATCGGCACGATCGTCGCGCTGATGTTGCCCTACACCGCCGTTCTGCTGGTGCTCTGGACCCTCATGCTCGTCGCCTGGTACGTCTTCGGCCTGCCCCTCGGGCCGGCCTGACCCAAATTCGGGAGGCTCTTCCATGTCCGATCTCGACAAGGTCCTCGCCCATGTCGACGGCGACCTCGACCACGCCCTGGAGCGGCTGTTCGCGACACTGCGACTGAAGTCTATCTCGACCGACCCGGCCTATGCCGCCGAGACCCGCGCCTGCGCCGAATGGCACGCGGCGGACCTCGCCTCGATCGGCTTCGACGCCTCGGTTCGCGACACCGCGGGCCACCCGATGGTGGTCGGGCGCCACCACGCGAGCGAAGGGCGCTCGGTGCTCTTCTACGGCCACTACGACGTGCAGCCGGTCGACCCGCTCGAACTCTGGACCAGCGATCCCTTCGAGCCCTCGATCGTCACACGGCCCGACGGATCCAAGGAGATCCAGGGCCGCGGCGCCGCCGACGACAAGGGCCAGCTGATGACCTTCGTCGAGGCTTGCCGCGCCTGGAAGGCGGTGACGGGCCGGATCCCGATCCCGGTCACGATGCTGCTCGAGGGCGAGGAGGAATCGGGCGGCGCGAACCTGCCGCCGTTCCTCGACGCCAACCTCGAGGAGTTGCGCGCCGACGTGGCGCTCATCTGCGACACCAACATGTGGGACAAGGATACGCCGGCGATCACCGCAAGCCTGCGCGGCCTCTGCGGCGAGGAGATCGTCATCCACGCCGCCGATCGCGACCTGCACTCGGGATTCTACGGCTCGGCGGCGGCCAACCCCAACCATGTGCTCGCGCGCATCATCGCCGATCTGCGCGACGCCGACGGCCGCGTGACACTGCCAGGCTTCTACGACGGGGTGCCGGAGCTTCCCAAGACGCTCAAGGAGATGTGGGCGAAGCTGCCCTTCGACCCGGCGGCCTTCCTGGGCGACATCGGTCTTTCCATCCCCGCCGGCGAGACGGGCCGCAGCGTTCTCGAGATGACCTGGTCGCGGCCGACCTGCGAGGTCAACGGCATGGGCGGCGGCTATCAGGGCGCGGGGTTCAAGACCGTGATCCCGGCGCAGGCGTCGGCGAAGATCTCGTTCCGCCTCGTCTTCGACCAGGACCCCCACAAGGTGCGCGCAGCCTTCCGCGAGCACGTGCGCGCCCGCCTGCCCGCCGACTGCCGTGTGGAGTTCACCGAGCACGGCTCGGGCCGCGCGGTGGCCTTCGACACCGGCGCGGACGCCTTCCAGCGCTCCCAGCAGGCGCTGACAGCCGAATGGGGCCGCGACGCGGCCTTCATCGGCGGGGGCGGCTCGATCCCGGTCGCGACCGAGATCCGCGAAAAGTTCGGCATGGACGTGGTGATGGTCGGCTTCGGGCTCAACGACGACCGCATCCACAGCCCCAACGAGAAGTACGACCTGCGCAGCTTCCACAAGGGCATTCGGTCCTGGGCGCGCCTGCTCGAGGGGCTGGCGGGTTGACGGGCCAGCCGTGAGCGTCCGGCGCCGCTGGCTCGCGGCCCAGTTGGCGCTCTGCGCCGCCAGCCCGGGTGCCGTCGCCGCCGAGGAGTGGTACCAGCTCGACCCGACGCTCTATGACAGCGGCGCAGACTACCGCGTCTACGAGGACATCGATCTGCCGCCTGATCCGGTCGGCCTGCCGCCGATCAAGTGGGATCTGCGGGACGGCGGTTTCGTGCAGTTCTACGGCCACATCAACGCGGGCCTGCTCCAGTACCGGGACGGCCGCGAGACCCGGAGCTACTTCCCGCTCGACAACGCCAATTCGCCGGCGCGGGTCGGACTGAGGGTCTACCGCCCGCTCGACGAAGGCTCGAACCTCGGCTTTCGGTTCGAGCTTGGCTACAGCCCGTTTTCGAGCTTCCGCGCCAACCAGCTCGACGACGAGATTGACTGGAACATTAATCGCGACAACATCCGCTGGCTCCAGGTGAGCTACAGCAAGGACAGCCTCGGCGACTTCGCATTCGGGCAGGGCAGCATGGCGACCGACGGCATCACCCTGATCGACTTCTCGGCCACGAATGTCATCGCCTATTCAAGCGTCGGCGATTCCGCCGGCGGCCAGTACCTGCGCTTCGCCGACCCCGACCTGCCGATCGAGGACGCGCCGCGGATCCGCCAGGCCTTCTTCGGGCTGAACGGACCGCGGCGCTTCCGCATCCGCTACGACACCCCGGTCGCGAACGGGCTGGGCGCGAGCGTCGCCTACGGGCGGCAATTGCTGACCGAGAACGCCGAGCTGCGCGACCAGGACCAGTTCGACGCCGCCATCACCTACGGCGACACCCTGGGCGACTACCGGGTCGGCGCCGGGGCCGGCTACTTCTGGGATCAGAACGACCGCGAGGTCTATTCCGGCTCGGCGTCGGTCCTGCATCAGGTCACCGGCGTGAACGTCACCGTCGCCGCCGGCAAGCTGGACAGCGGCGGACGCACGGCCAGGTACCTCTACGGCAAGCTCGGCTACCGCAGGGACTTCACCGGTCTCGGCGACAGCGCCTTCTCGATCGACTACTACTCTGGCGACAACATCGTGGTCGACGGATCCGACAGCGGTTCCTGGGGCCTCGCCTTCGTGCAGTTCGTCGATCGCGCGAACACCGAGCTCTGGCTGACCTTGCGCCGCTATGACTTGGACGAGCCCGACCAGTCATTCGAGGACGGCGAGGCGGTCTACGCGGGCCTGCGCTTTCGCTGGTGAGGCGGCCTTGACGGATTCGCCAGACCTGCTACCCGACGACGAAGCGCCGCTTCGCGGGATCCGGCCGTCTGTCCGGTCACCCCGATCAATTGGAAGGTTACAAAAATGACCGAAGAGTTGTCCCTCGACCAGGCCTCGGAGGCGATGCGCGAGGCCATGCGCAACACCGTGCGCCGCAATTCGACGCTCTTCATCATCCAGGGCGCGCTGATGGTCGCCGCCGGGGTGATCGCGCTGATCTATCCGCTGATCTCGACGGTGGCGGTGGCGGTCTTCCTCGGCTGGATGCTGATCTTTTCCGGCGTCGCGCACGTGATCACTCTGATCGGCGGCACGAGGGTGCCGCATTTCTGGCTGCAACTCATCTCCGCGGCGTTGTCGATCGTCGTGGGCTTCCTGTTCCTGCGCAACCCGGCGGCCGGTGTGGGCACGCTTGTCGTGCTGATGGTGGTCTACTTCCTGGTCGAAGGCGTGGCCAAGGTGGTGTTCGCACTGACCGTGCGGCCGCTCGCCAACTGGGGCTGGGTGCTGGCCAGCGGCGTGCTCGGGATCGTGCTCGCAGTCTGGCTCATCGCCAATCCCGGCATGAGCCTGCTCTTTCTCGGTCTCTTCATCGGCGTGCAGCTCATCGCCGAGGGCGGCGCGATCGCGCTGGTGGCCTGGCAGGCGCGACGGGCCTGACGCGGCGGGCGGCGGCGCTCCGGTGACCGGGTCCGGCCCGCTGCCCACGCTCGCCTTCGTCTTCCTGTCGCTGGGCGTCGCGGTGCTGGCAGGGATCACGCTGCGATGGGCGCCAACATCCTCGCACCGATGGCCGAGGCGGTCTTCGTGTGGTTCCTGCTCAACGCCTTGGCCGACGCAGTGCGCCGCATTCCGGGGCTGGGCCCGCGCATTCCGCGCGGCCTCGCGGTCCTGCTCAGCGCCGCGGTGGTGGCGGTTCTCGCCGTGCTGGCGGTGCGGAGCGCGGTCGGGGCCGCGGCGCAGATCGGCGCAGAAGGCGCGGACGGGCTGCGCCGCGCCTTCGAGCCGCTCAACGCCCGCCTCGCCGAGCGGCTCGGCGCGCCCGAGTTCGACCTGATTGGGCGGGGCTTCGACATGGTCGGCGTAGAGGCGCTGCTCGGGATCGTCGCGGCGGGCGCCTACGACCTGATCACCCAGTCTGGGGTCGTGGCGATCTACGTGGCCTTCCTGCTCGCCGACCAGCGCTTCTTCGAGCGCAAGCTGGCGCTTCTCGCGCCCGATCCGGCGCGGCGCGGCGCGGCGCGGGCGCTGCTGCGCGAGATCGGCGACGGGATCCGCGGCTATCTCGGCATCCTCGCGATCGTCAGCGCGCTCACCGCCGCGCTGAGCTACATCATTATGCGCGCGGTCGGCCTCGAACAGGCGGGTTTCTGGGCTATGGTAATCTTCTGCCTCAACTTCATCCCGACCATCGGCTCGATCCTCGGCACGGTCGTCCCCACCTCGGCCGGGCTCATCCAGTTCCCCGAGCTGGGGCCGAGCCTCATCCTGCTGGTCGGCATCGGCGCGGTGCAGGTCGTGGTCGGCAACATTCTGCTGCCGCGCCTGTCGGGCGACCGGCTCAACATCAGCCTCTTCGTGACCATCCTCTCGCTCTTCGTCTGGGGGTCGCTCTGGGGGCTGACGGGGATGTTTCTCGCCGTGCCGATGACCGCCGCGCTGATCATGTCGCTCGCGGCCTTTCCCACCACCCGACCGCTGGCGGTGCTGCTGTCGCGCACTGGCGACGTCGACCCGGCCCGACCGGCTTCGGTCTGACGCAGCGGCGCGATTTCCGGTGTTCCACTCTCGGGGCGCATGCGCTATACGCCGCCGTCGGGGCCCGTAGCTCAGTGGTAGAGCAGTTGACTCTTAATCAATTGGCCGAAGGTTCGAATCCTTCCGGGCCCACCAAGTAGACTTGGATTTCTGCCGTCTCCACGAAGGCATTCTGGAACTGTAGATATTTCAAAGTCTTGCGCGACCATCATACAGTGAAGAACCGTGGTTTCCCGACGGAGAGCAGGGTTTCCGAACCGGAAGCGACTCGCAGCCCGTCCGTGCTCTGCCGGCCTCCAAAATAATCCCGGCTGGACCGGTCGAAGCGACCCGAACCGAGCCCAGGTTCTCCTTTCAGAGGTTAGACTTGATCTGGATTCAGCCGAGAAGCGCCCGCTGGTCGTCCCAGAGCGCGGGCAGCTCGATGCGCCCGAGGCGCTCGGCGGTGAGCTCGACCGGCTGTGCGCCGTCGAGAATGCGTTCGACCAGGTTCGGCGCGAGAAAGGCCAGCTGCAGCGATCGCGAGACGTCGCCGACGTCCGCGCCCTCGCGGCGGGCGATGTCGCCGATGCTCAGACGCACGTCGGGATCGAGATAGTCGGCGACCCGGCGGCGCGCCTCGATCAGGGTGCGGACGAGGAGCGGGTCCGGAGCAGGCGGCGGGGCCGCGGCGCCGCCAAGGATCACGCGCAGCTCCGGGCCGCGCCGTTGCAGCCGCAGCGGCGCGGCGACGGTGAAGGACGGTAGTTCAAGCCCGGCCAGAGCGGCGAAGCGGCCGTTCCCTGCATCCCGAAGTCGCGCAGGATCCACCTCCGCCTTCAGTTCGGCCCCGGAGAGTTCTACGCGGGTGACCAGCTCTCGCAGCGTCTCCCTTCCGGCCTCGGAGGCGGGATCCTGCAGCAGCCCGGTCAGGTGCGAGCAGCCGTCCATGACGATGGCGGATGCGTCGTCTCCGGATCCGACCGAACGGAGCAGCTGAGCCTGGAGTTCCGGGTCCCGCAGTTTCGCGGCGATGGTGCGCGCGACGGCCGTCTCGAGTTTTTCCGCCGGGATGCGCCAGCCGCGCGCCCCATGGGCGACGCCGTTCTCGATGAGATCGGCGCTGACGTAGTAGCGGTAGCGCCGTCCGTTCTTGCTGGCGTGGCTGGGTCGCATCTTGCGCCCATCGGGATCGAACAGCCGGCCCGCCAGCGGGCTCGGGCTCCGGGCGGCTCGTCCGGTCGAAAGCTGTTGGCGGTTGCCGGCGAGGCGTTCCTGCACGGCGTGCCAGAGTTTCTCGTCGACGATCGCCTGGTGCTGGCCGGGATGGACGGTTCCCTTGTGCCGGATCCTTCCGATGAAGATCGGGTTGGCGAGCATGACGTAGAGCCTGCCGCGGGAGAAGGCGCATCCGCCGGTGATCCGTCCGTCGCCATGTCGTCGAGTGGGCGTGCGGAGGCCGCCGGCGTCCAGCTCGGCCCGCAGCGCGTTCACCGAGCCCAGCGCCAGGTAGCGCTCGAAGATCCGCCGGACCAGTTCGGCCTCTTCGGGCTCCGGCAGCAGCTTGCGCGCCTCCAGCCGGTAGCCGATCGGGACGATCCCGCCCATCCAAATGCCCATGGCCTTGGACGCGGCGATCTTGTCGCGGATGCGCTCGGCGGTGACCTCGCGCTCGAACTGGGCGAAGCTCAAGAGCACGTTCAGCGTCAGCCTTCCCATCGAGGTCGTGGTGTTGAAGGCCTGGGTGATCGAGACGAAGGAGACTTCGGCTTCGTCGAAGATCGCCACGATGCGGGCGAAGTCGGCGAGCGCCCGGGTCAGCCGGTCGACCTTGTAGACGATGACGGCGTCGACCCGTCCTGCCTCGATGTCGACGAGCAGCCGGGCGAGCGCCGGCCGCTCCATCGAGCCGCCCGAGAAGCCGCCGTCATCGTAGCGGTCGGGGAGCGCCGTCCAACCCTCGTGCTTCTGGCTGAGAATGTAGGCGGCGCAGGCCTCGCGCTGGGCGTCGAGCGAGTTGAAGTCCTGGCTGAGCCCTTCCTCGGTGGACTTGCGGGTGTAGATCGCGCAGCGGATCGTCTTCCGGCTGGATCGGGTCCCCCTCACGCCGCATCACCGTTGCGCAGCCCGAAGAAGGCCGGGCCGTTGCGGCGGCCGCCGGTGATCTCCCGGGCGATGGCCGAGAGCGAGGTCCAGGTCTTGCTCCGCCAGAGGAAGCCGGTCTCGGTGACGATGACCTCGTGCCGTTCCTCTTTCCAGACCCGGATCAGCCGGGCCCCGGGAAGAAGCCGCAGGGGCAGTGGCCGCTTCGGGTCCGCACTGTCGACCGCGCCGCCCTGCCGGAACCCAGCCTCGAGCGACGCCAGCCGGCGTTGAAGCTGCCTCGACGATCCACCCAGGATGTCCGCCTGCCACTTCCAGGCGACGCCGAGCGTCAGCAGCCGCCGGCGCGCGCCCTTCGGCGGCGGCGCGCCCCAGGCCTCGGTCCAGACCTCCCGCAGGTCGCCGATCGACAGGTCGGCAAGGCCGGCGATGCGCAGGTTCAACGACGGTGCGTCCGGCGGCGCGGGCCGCGCGCCGCCGGACGCGTCGATCCTCGCCATCAGGCCGCCGGGACCAGGCGGTACGCCTTGCGTCCGTCGCCCGCCTCGAGGCGGACGTCGAAGCCGCGCTGGCGGAGCCGGGTGAGCGCGGCCCGAGTGGTGTGCGGCAGCCAGCCCGAGGCCGCGCTCAGATCGTCGAGCGTCGCGCCCTTGGGCCCGGCCACCGCGTCGAGCAGTGCGCCGAGCTTGCCGCCGGGGCGATCCAGGCTGTCCGCTGCGGCCCTCTGCCGCGCGGCGTCCGCTGCGGTCCCGGCTTCGTCCGGCGCCGCGTCCGGGATCTCGACGCCGATCGCGTTCAGACCCGCCGGCGTGACGACGAGCCGGCCGGTGCTCTTCGCCGACCGCCGCATCGGGCGGCCGGGACCGACGGCGTCAGAAACGAGGCCGCGGGAGAGCAGGGACCGGATCGTCCGGTCGAGCGCCGCGCCCTTCAGCCTGATCGTGTCGGGAACGGGCAGCAGGCTCAGGTCCGGCCGCGCCGCGGCGGCGCTGAGCACGATGGCCTGTGTGTCTGAAAGCTTCGGCATGATGTCGGTCCTTCGGTCAGGGGCGGCGCGGGATGCGCGGCCTTGCACTGACCGAAGGCCCGAACGGGCGGCGTCGGGCGGGTCCCTGCGGCGACACCTTAGTCGCCGCGCCCCGCTACTGACGCTCTGTTTCCAGCGGAAGTCGAGCGGGAAGTGGCCTCCATCCTGGTGGAGCTGGATTCACACTTCAAGTGCGACACCGAGGTTGGCTGCGAATGCCTCGATTGGCGTGCGGTATCCGAGGCACTTCCGAGGCGTCGCGTTGAGGTTCCAGATGACGTCGTCGATGTCGGCATCGGTGTATTCCTCGAGGCTGGTCTTTCTGGGGAGGTCGCGGCGGAGCCGGCCGTTCGCGTTCTCGATCGAGCCATGCTGCCAGGGGCTGTGCGGATCGCAGAAGTAGGCGTCCAGGCCGATGGCGTTGGTGACGGTCTCGTGCCGCGCGAACTCGCCGCCGTTGTCATGGGTGATCGTGCGGCACGCCCTGGCCGGCAGCCCGCCCAGCTCCGCGGCGATGGCCTCGGCGGTGCGGTCGGCGTCTTTGCTGAGAAGACGACGGGCAAGGGTCAGCCGGGAGCGCCGCTCCTGCAGCGTCAGGAGGATGTCACGCTGGCGGCGGAAGTGCATCAGGTCGCCTTCCCAGTGGCCGAACTGGCTGCGAAGATGGGCCTTTGTCGGTCGCTGGTGGATCGGGATGCGGTTGGGGATGGCGGGCTCGCGCCGGCCGTTGCGTCGCCGTCGACCCCGCTTCGGCCTGCGCTGCGCCAGCAGCCTCGGCAGGCCCGCGCCCCGACCCGCCGGGCTGTAGGCATGGCGATATATCAACTCCGCACTGACCCTGCTCTTCGCTCCCTCCAGCTCCATCCGCCCCGCGATCTGCTCCGGGGACCATCCCATGGCAAGGCGGTCCTCGACGTGGGCGCGCAGGCGGGTGGAGCGCTCGATCTTCGAGCCGCGCAGCTTGCGCGCCCAGGCGCGGCGGCCCGCGCTGTCCGGCCGATAGCCGTCGGCGCAACGGTTGCGCTCGAGTTCGCGCTGGATCGTGCTCCGGTGACGATCCATCCGCCTCGCAATCTCGCTGACGCTCAGGTCCATCTCGATCATGCCGCGCAGGCGGCATCTCTCCTCAAGGCTGAGGTGGCTATATCTCTTTCCCATGGCGGCTCCGGACATAGCCGGTGTCGCACTTGGTTTGTAAGTCTACGAGGAATTCCTCGGCCAAGGTCTTCGTGAGTCCTTCGATTGTATGCGCCAAATCAACCACTGGATCGACCTGCTCAACCGATTTCGTAAAGGCGGCTGAAAGTGCCGCTGCGAGGAAAAAGAGCATGAGTGCCTTTATCGACCATGCCTGAAGCGATTGCGCCGCAGCAAGAAATCTCAGCTTGTCAGCCGCTTTAGCTGCGACAAGGTACAATTCTAGAGCGTCACCCGATCAATCTGCATCATATCCAGCGGCTGTGAAGTAGTTGGCGCATTCCTGCGAGGTGAAGACATCGACGAGCCGTCCGATCGCGGTCCAGAGGCCGTCGACGGTGCGTTCGGCGGCCTTGCGCAGCAGGGCCTTGAACTTCGAGAACGCCATCTCGATTGGATTGAAGTCCGGGGAGTACGGTGGAAGGAACCTCAGCCTCGCGCCCTTCGCCTCGATCATCTCCCGGACCGAGGCGCGCTTGTGGCTGGAGAGGTTGTCCATGATCACCACATCGCCGGGCCGGAGGGTCGGGAGCAGGACCTGCGCGACATAGGCTTCGAACCAGTCGCCGTTGATCGGACCGTCGAGCACCATGGGCGCGACCATGCCGTCGAGGCGGAGGCCGGCAATGAGTGTCGTCGTCTTGCGGTGGCCGTGCGGAACCGCCATCCGCAGACGTTCACCCCGGGCGCAGCGCCCGTGAGAGCGGGCCATGTTCGTCGCCGTCCAGGTCTCGTCGATGAAGACCAGACGCTCGGGTTCAAGATCAGGCTGGCTCTCGAACCAGTCGCGGCGCTTCTTCAGGACGTCGGGCCGGTCCTGCTCGGCGGCATGCCCGGTCTTTTTTTGCGCGTCAGGCCATGGCGCTGGAAGAACCGCGAGAGCGCGGAGATCGACGCGGCGACGCCGCGCCCGGCGAGGCGGGCACGGAGTTCCCCGAGGCTCTGGTCGCGCTCCTCCTCCAGCGCCGCCATGACGACCGCGCGCTGCGCGTCGATCCGACGAGAGCGCATGTCGCCACCCTGTGGTTTCGGGGCGTAGCCGCCCGCCGCCCGCCGCGTCGCGTCCCACCTGATGACCGACGAAACCGAAACGCCGAAGCGGCCCGCCGCCGCGCGACGGCTCATGCCGCCGTCCACCGCCGCAAGCGTCCGTCCTCTCAAATCCATGGAAAGTGGCCTGCCCATCCCGTCACCCCGATATCCGCCTCCGGTACACGGAATCAGACTTCGGCGACCTTGGGAATCCCCCTCAACAACTCATACCGATAGGGCGACGCTCTAATCCAACAAGCCCCTGGTCCGGGATCTGGGGGCAAGGTCATCCGCACCCAGACACTGGTTCACAGGCCAATCTGAATTGGTCACAACTTGTTGCCGATTAGAAGCACATACAGCGCAGCTTCCGATATCCCATCGATTTCCAGAAAGTCATTGATCTCGCGGTCGACGAAGCCGCCGATCGGGAGTGCGGCAAGACCCAGCAATTCGACCACCAAGAGGATGTTCTGCGCGATGTGACCGGCTTCGATGAGCGCAAAGCGGTAGGCGCGCTCGCCGTACTTGAAGGACTGGCGTTCGAAGCAGGCGGTGATCACCAATGCGGCCGAGGCCCCGACGACGGCGAAATCGTTGAAGCAGGCCCGGGCCACAAGGTCCTCGGAAGGTCGGCGATGGAATCGGGCGAGATCATGGTCAATGACGTCGTAGTGGTAGGCGCCGGGGTCCAGCGACGTCACCTCGAACGGCAGCAGATAAACCTCGCAAGGATAGAGCGCTCCACCCGACGGAACTGATCTGCGTGGTAGATTGCCCGGCCTTCTTGAGCCTGACTGTCCATTGGCGAACCTCAGGATCAACGACAGCGTCGCGACGGACAGTTCCCCGCCGCGAAACGCCTGGGACGACATGCGTCGGCTGATGGCGTCGCGAACCGGCAAGTCCGGCGCATCGATGTCCAGCGGCAGTGGAACCCTGTCCGCGCAGGCGTATCGTTTCGACGCCTGCCCCGAAAGCTCAAAGCCAAGGCTGGAGTTGTTCACCGCCATAATCCGCTGAAAGAAGCCGGTATGGCATCGTTCGATGCCGGAATTCAGGTGGTAGGTCTCGTAGAGCAAGGCGACGTCTTTGCCGGAGTCGTGGACGTTGTCCGTTGTTGAGGTGTCGTGGCCCATTCGATGTCTCACGGGTACGGATGCGGATACGGGTTCGCGTCTGCCGGCGAAATGGACTCGATCCTGAGTCCGCAGGCGACCGGCGCCGTCCGCCAGCGTTGTCCGCCGAGCAGTTGGAACCTGTGATCGCCCTCGACCTGCTCGAAGGCCGGACAGAACACCTTGACCACCGAGAGTCCCAGGCCGGCGATCTCCGGAGTGGTCAGCTCCACGGCGATGGCGTCCGAACCGGAGAGCGATGGTTCGCCCAGAATGCGCGACAGCGTCGCGTGGTCCGGCTCGGGCGGCCGGTCTCCGAGATCCGAGAGGCGGACGGCGGCCTTCCGGTCGAGCAGGAAGCGCAGCGCCGGCCGCATGTCCGAGCATGCATAGAGCTTCACGCGCTCCTCGAAGGAGACGATTTCCGAGAAGTCTTCGGGAACCGGTCGCGGTCCGGCCAGCAATCGCTCGTGGCGCGCCCAGGTCCATCCCTGGGCGCCTTCGATGAGGGCTTTCATCGCCGCCTCCGCGACCGACGCACGTGACGCGCCACCAAGGCAGAATACGGGAGGGTCGAAGTTCCGATCCTCGACGATGGCGATCACCGTCGGAACGGTGTGATCCAGCGTCGCGAGGAAGAGATGCATTTCCAGGCGCGGCGAGCGGAAGTGTGTTTCGAAGATCTCACTCAATGCGCTGCCGGTAAGGTCCAGCCGCGGAACGGCCAGCTGGTTGCGCCAGACGATCGCGAATGCGTCGCGCTCGACGCATTCGAGGAGTCCCGACAGGACTGCTCCCAGATGCGAGTCCGCGCAGGCCAGCCCGGTCGAGATCGATGGACCGATCGTGACTTCGGACCGGTCTACAGGACGGTACGGGAGATGGACCAGCGAGGCCGGGACCAGGCGCGGCTCTCCCGTCACCAACGAGACGCCTCTGAGCCATGACAGTCGGGTGTCGCGTCGAAAGACGGCGAACGGAAGGGCGTCGTGCTGCGAAACGTCAAAGAGTGCCGTCTCCTCCGGCGTGACAGGATCCTCCCCTGCAGCGATCAGCGCGTTCACATCGGCAGTGACGATCGACGACGGATCGATCGCCGCCGCGCAGTAGCGCTCAATGCCCTCGCACAGCGCCGCTGACCTCGCACCTTCTTCGTCCAGCGCCGCGCCCCCGTTCCGGTCGTTCGCCTGCACACCGAGGTAGCCGGTCGTGTCAGCCATCCGCATCGTGGCGTTGAATATCCTCGGTCCGCCTGGCGGCCGGGGGATCAGGCGCACCCCGGTTGCGATACCGGTCAATGGATCAAGCGTCTGCAGCATCGCTCTGTTCGATCACGGCGTCCCGCCATGCGGCCTGGTTTCGCCATGTCTGCGCCCGTCCACAGCGCGGACAGTTCGGCAGTCGCAACACCGGGTGGCGCGACAGAGAGGACTGGAGCGGATTGAGCACCAAGAGATGACCCACACTCGCCACCTCGCCGAAGCCGGTGAGGAATTTCACGATCTCGGTACAGGCGAGATCGGCGCCGATCGCCCACTGAAACCCGCCCGCGTCAAGATCGCTCAGGCCGTCTCTGCGGTCCGGGTCGGATGCGAGCGCCCCGGCCCGTCTTGCGGCAAAGCAGGTGAAGCACGCAGTCTGGCGCGGGACGATCGTCGGGCCGACCTCGATGTTCCAACGGACGTGTCTAAGGCTGGTCCAGGCCAGCCCCACCGCGTGGCACGTCGCGCCGACGGTCTCGACGTCGGGCCGATGCCCGCGTTCGGATGAGACGACGAGAAAATCCAGGTCCGTGAGCGACGCGTTCCGTTCGCCGGATTGCTGGATCGCCATGTCGGGGCGCAACCCGACCAGTCGCCGCCCGAGGGCCTCGACGCAGGGACGGCCCACATCACCGGCGTCAAACCAGGCGCCGAAGTCGAGCATGGATCGTTCGATCTTTCCGTCGTCCGCCAGATGCAGCGCGCCGACGCCCGCCAACGCCAGAAAGCGGGCGAGGTTGGAGCCGAGAACTCGGGTTCCGACGAGACCCACGCGCGCGCCGGCCAGAGCTGCCTGAAGTCGGG
Organism: uncultured Alphaproteobacteria bacterium; assembly: GCA_963836255.1. Classification (GTDB taxonomy): domain Bacteria; phylum Pseudomonadota; class Alphaproteobacteria; order Rhodobacterales; family Rhodobacteraceae; genus Amaricoccus. The sequence continues at coordinate 9,524 of CAWIIL010000002.1, read as the reverse complement.
CGCCTCCCGACCGCAGATGACGGTTCGACCCGGTTGACGCGTGACCGAAGAGCGCGATCTGGGCGTCATAGCGTGGCGGGCTGTCGGGGTCGGCCGTTTCTCCCGTCGCGTCCTCGATGAACCCGCGTCGATCGAGCAACTCCAGCACCTCAAGAAGGGCATCGGAATCCGCTGCGCCGGCGAGCAGGTCGTCGAGGCCGAGCCCTGAATTGCGCTCCGCCAGAAGATACTCGACGGCGTCGGCCGATGGTCCGGGGTCAAGCTCGACGATCGCGTGGTAGCTGCCGACCTGGAACCCGCCGTCCGGTCGTGGCGTCACGCCGGCATGGCTCACCAGACGGGGCCGGAGCGGAAGCCGCCCGCCGGTCGCGGCGTGCTCCGCGGGAGTTGCGTCGGTTTCGCCAGCAATCTGCTCGAGAAGACGCAACGCGCGATCGAGCGGTGGCATCAGGCGGTTTCGCAGCGCCATATTGGCGAGGTTCTCTCGTATCGTCCCGTCCATGGCGATTCTGTCCAGAGTCTCAGTCAACGCCTGGCGGTCGACGATGCGGCCGAGATCGAGCGCCTGCACCCGCTCCGCTATCGCCTCCTGGATCGCGGACCGGGGCGACAGCACAACCGGGAGTCCCTGCGCGATCGCGTCCTGGACGAAACCGAAATTGCCGGAGCAGAAGACGGCGAATGGTATTGCATCGGGCGCGTCGCTCCCCGTTGCTTGGGTACGGCGCGGCAAATAACGCGAGCCGCGCAGCGCATCCTGCGCCTCTCCCCAAAGGTCGGCTTCAGGCACGGCGACCGCACACGGTTCATTCGGCGCCACGGACCTGTTCCACACGGCCCGCGCCGCGGAGATTGGCCCCACACAGTGCACGCTCGCTGAGAACCCAGCTCCGTCGAACTCGACCTCGCGCGAAGAGAACAAAAGATGGAGCCGTCCGGAGGCCTGACCGAGGCTTGTGCGGGCCGCGAGGCCCAGGCGCGAGCGGAGCCTGTTGATCCGGCGTTCGTCTTCGATGGCGATATCGGCGGTCGGTGGTCGTCGAGCCCATGCTCCCGGCTCCGGGCCTGCGATCAACTCGTCGAGGAACAATCGGCGCTGCGGCGTCCCCCGGAAGAGTCCAGCCGAATACGTCGCATAAGCAACGCCCAACGCCTCGGCGGCTATGCCACCCCAGATCGCGTCGCTGTCGCCGACAATCAGATCAGGGGCGACTTTTCTCACCAGCGAAAGGAAGGGATCGAGCTGGCGTTCGGTCGTCGAGGCGATGGCGGAGTTGGGCGCAACTTCGGGCCACACCTCCGAGCCGAGGCGTTCGGTCGCCGCGTCCACGCGAATATCGCTCGACCGCACCACGAGGGATCCTATCGGGCCGGACCACCAGACTTCGTGGCCGCTCCGCAACGCATGCAGCGCGAGTTGCTCGGCCGCCGCGCATCCATCTGCTCTGGGCGCGGCGGCGAACAAGAGTCGCATGGATCGGCGTACCCGCTTACCTCTGGTCAGAGCCCTATGTCATCCGGCGTACCGGGCTCGGCCGGATCCTTCGGTTTCGGCTTCGGCGTGATGATGAAACACGAGCAGGACGTACAGCCGAAACAGCTGCTCGAGCAGCACGCCGAACAGCCGCCGCCGACCGCGCCGGTGGCTTCGCTGATATACGCGTGCAATCGAGCGATGTCGGCTGAGAGCTCGGCGTTGCTCAGGACCCGCCCCGCCTCGGCTCTGGTCAGGTATCCCGCCCGCAATTCGTCCTCGACAAGATCGTCGAGCACCACCGGAGCCAAGGCGCGGCCTCGAGTGAGCTTGGAGAAGACGACCGGGCCGTCTTCGAGGTTGAGCTCCTTGAGGATCCTCTGGAACCCCTTCTCCTCGACGGCCCGGAACGAGATCGGCCCGTTCTCGACCACTTTGCCTTTCACCACCCGGAGGATGGTGAAGTTGATCGGGGTCATGACCGTATCAACCGTCACGATCGTGCCCGCGGCGCTCACGGACTGGTTCGAAACGTCGTCGAGGTTCCGGCGCACGCTGACGGCGGCAAGTTGCTTGAGGTTTGTGCTGTACGCCGGCACCACCGCCACGACGTGGGGCAGGTTGAGGTATCCCTTCGAGCGGAGCAACTCCGGATAAAAGCCCTTTCTTGAAAGGTGCTTGAGCAGTGCCTTGGGCTCCTCGTAGATCTCGAAACTGTCCGAGATCATCTCTACGGCAAGGCGCGTGTTCAGACGGGGAACGTCCTGGTAGTCCCTTTGCATGATCGTGCCTCCGGTGTCAGGCGCGGGACGCGCGGCGGTTCGGGGGAGTTAACGCGGATACAGGGAGGACAAGCGCAATAGAGCACACTAATCTTCAGGCGGATTACCGACACCCCACTGGTTGCAGCATACCAAACAAGGCTGATTCTCGCAACGATGCCACTTGGCCAGACGCGGAAGATGGCAAGCTACTGGCCCCTCCAGCTCCAAGACACGGTTCGGTCGGTCGCGAAGCAGGGGACTGCCCCGCGGAGTTATCCCGGCCAATCGACGGTTCTGTCACGTTGACCGCGACGTTCGCGGGCGCGCCCGCGCCCAATTTTTTTTGCGCAGCCATCTCGCTCCACCCGGTGAATGTCTCTGAGCGGAACGGCGAAGTGTGTGGCGGGCACTGTCACCTTAACCCGGTGGCGGTCATGACAATCGCAGGGTAGGCGGCGCCATGAGCACGCTGTCCTACGCCCGCCACCGTTTCCCACCCGCGATCATCCAGCACGCGGTCTGGCTCTATTTCCGGTTCGCCTCGAGCGATCGCGATGTCGAGGACCCACTTGCCGAGCGAGGCATCGATGCCTCCCAAGAGACGGTGCGCCGGTGACGTGATCGGAAGGCTGTCCTCAAGCTCATGCGCCGGCTGCTGAAACGGCAGGGATACCTGCCAGACACCGTCGTCACCGATCGGCTGCGCTCCCACCGCGCGGCTCTACGCGATCTTGGCCTGGCGGATCGCCATGTGACCGGCGGTCGGTCAAGCAACCGCGCAGAGGCCTCACACCCGCCGACGTGTCGCAGGGAACGGCAGCGGCGCGGTTTCAGATCACCGCGCTCGGCACAGCGGTTCCTTGCCGCCCATGCCGCCGTTACAACCACTTCAACGTCCAGCGCCACCTGATCTCCCGCCGCACCCTTCGAGAACTCCGGTCCCAGGCGCTCGACGGCTGGCGCGAGATTGCCGCCGCGTGAAGTTCGATCAAGCAACGCCTGCGGCCCCGTCAACGTGACAATGCCCCTAAGTCTCTCCGTCGGGCGCTGACGTTAGACATCCGGTACCGATGACGCGGGATTCGTGTTAAACTCTCATCCATCAGTTGAGTTGATTTCAATCTGACCGCCAGGCGTGGGGGTGTCGCCGGCGCCCGGTAGTCTCGGGGGGGGGGGGCGGAAAATGAACTCGAACATCGGTCGAACGATCGCTGCACGCGTATTGCTGGCTGCGGCGCTAGTTGTGGCGCCGGCGCTGGCCCTGGCGCAGACACACGCCTTCAACGTGGGAACCTTCCGGCCGTGGAGCGGCTACGCGATTCCCAACGGAGAGTGGCTGTCGCTCGACTTCAACGGTGATGGTCGCGACGACGTCGTTCACGTCGTGCAGGGGCGCGGATACGTGCATACTTGGCGGTCGCTCGGCAACGGTAGTTTCGCGGTCGGCACGTTCCGGCCGTGGGCCGGCTACGCCACGCCGAACGGGTTGTGGATGGTCGCCGACATCAATGGCGACGGCCGAGACGATATTGTGCACGCGGTGCGCGGGCGCGATTATGTGCATACCTGGACGTCGAACGGCGACGGCACCTTTCGCGTCGGCACCTTCCGGCCATGGTCAGGCTACGCCATCCCGAACGGGGAGTGGCGGGTGCTCGACCTCGACGACGACGGTCGCGACGACATCGTCCACATCGTGGCCGGCCGGGACTATGTGCACACTTGGCGATCAAACGGGAACGGCACCTTTCGCGTCGGAACCTTCCGGCCCTGGACAGGCTACGCCATGCCGAACGGCGTCTGGATGACCGGGGACATCGACGGCGACGGCGACGGCGACCTCGTGCACGCGGTGCAGGAACGCGACTACGTGCACACCTGGCGCTCGGATGGCGACGGCACCTTCACCGTCGGAACCTTTCGCCCGTGGAGTGGCTATGTCATCCCGAACGGCGAGTGGCGGGTGCTCGATTTCAACGGCGACGGCCGTGACGACATCGTCCATATCGTGGCGCGCACCGACTATGTTCACACTTGGCGCTCACGCGGCAACGGGACCTTCGCGGTGGGAACGTTCCGCCCGTGGGCGGGTTACGCCATGCCGAACGGGCTCTGGCTGACCGGCGACTTCGACAACGACGATCGCGACGACCTCGTGCACGCCGTGGCCGGGCGCGACTACGTCCACACCTGGCGCTCGCGCGGCAACGGGACCTTCGCGGTCGACACCTTCCGGCCCTGGCCAGGTTACTCAATACCGAACGGGCTCTGGCTGACCGGCGATCTCAACCGCGATGGCAAGACCGACATCCTCCACGCAGTCAACGGGCGCGACTACGCCCATCCGTGGATCAGCCTGCTGCCGGGGCCGAACGAGTTGTTCATCGACGGCATCGAAATGACGCAGGCGATCCAGAACATGGATCATTCGGTCGCCATGGTCGCCGACAAGCCGACGGTCGCGCGGGTCTATCCGGCGCTGCGCGGCGGCGTCCCGAGGCAGATCCGGGGCAGGCTCTGGCTCTGGAACACCGCGGCGGGAAATTGGATCCGGCTGGATTCCGCCAACACGGTCACCGTCGATCCGGCTGAAAACGGTGCGATCCGCGTCAAGCGCGAGGCCACCGACAAGGGCCTCAACTTCGTGGCGCCGGCGAGCCATCGCGGCGCCGGCTGGAGCTACGCGATGGTGTCGGACTTCCGCGACGCCGCCACGGGCGCGAGCCTCGCCTGCTCGGGCTGCGGCATCGTCCAGCGACAAGTGCGCGTCGGCGATCGAAACACCTTCAGGGTCCGGACGCTCGGCATGCGTTACGCCGCGGGTAGCCCGGCTGCGACGTTCGCGCCACGCCAGCTCGACTACACGCTGCTCGCGTCGTGGCTTCGTCGCGCCTATCCCACCGGGGATCTGCGCTTCACCTCGGCGACCGTCAATTCGAACCTCGGGGCGCCTTTCGGCTGCGCCGACGTGAACGCGCGGTTGACCGGTATCCGCAACGCAGACGTCGCTGCGGGGACGTCGACGCTCACGCACTACTATGGCATGACGTTCAACGACGCAGACAGCCGGTCGTTCTTCATGCGCGGCTGCGCCGCCGGCATACCGGGCAACCCTAGCCCGGGCACCGTTTCGTCGGGTCCGACCGGCGCGCAGTGGGGCTGGGACACCGACGGCTCATACGGGGACTGGTACGGCGGCCATGAGATCGGACACACCATGGGACGCTTTCACCTCGGTTCCGGCTGCGGCGAGAGCGCCGACGACAACAACTACCCCTATCCGAACGGTCAAATCTCCGGGGCCGACGGAGCGTTTGTCGGCTTCGACACCGGCGACAGCGCTAACGGCATCGCCATGGCGGCGCTGCCCGGCACGGTCTGGTCGGACGTGATGAGCTACTGCGCCAACCAGTGGATCAGCGACTATACATACGAGCGCATCCGGCAACGCATCGCCGCCGAGAACGCGCTCGGAGCCACGCCGCCGGGGGCGCTGGCAGCGGCCGGGGCCGAGTTCGATGTGGTGACCGGCGCAAACGACCCGGCAGACATCATCGAAGGCGACGCCGCCTCGCAGCTTTCGGGTCCCGGCGACCATGCCGGGATCGCCGGCGTCGCTCCGGACGGCGCGCCCAGCCTGCCGAGCGAGAACGCGGGGAGAGCGAGACAGCCCAAGGTCCCGAAGGCGGCCTACGTAGCGCCACCGGAGGCGTTCACCGCCGCCGACGGGCCGCCGCCGGCGATGATCGCCGATGCAGCGGCGGTCGAACTGGCGGCCGACGACGGCCCGCCGCCGGAGCCTGACGCCGGCCAGGGCGGTCCGCCGCAACCCGGCTCGAGTGCGACCCGCGCGGCGCCGCAGAGCGATGCGCCCCAGCCCCCGGAGACGGAGCTCGCGGAGGGTGATTTCCTCGCGGTCGCGGGCACGGCAAATCTCACCCGCGACGAGGGGCGCATCGTCGACGTGCGGCGCGTCGGACGCGGGCTCGTTCCGAGCGCATCGGTGGAGAGCCCAATCCTTCTCGAAGCGCTGGGCTCCGATGGCCAGGTGATCGGAAGTTGGCCGGCGCCGTTTCTTCCCAACTCCGAGCGGGAGGAAGGCGAGGACCTGATCGGCGTGGTGGACGCCGTGGTCCCGTTCATGCCGGGCGTGGTCGGGCTCAGGCTCACCGTCGAGGGTGTCGTCGCGGATACCTTCGAGGCCGCGGCCGATGCGCCGCCGACGCGCGGCGCCGGCGGTGGCCTGTCCGAAGACGCTCTTCGCGCTGTCGAACGTGACGGAGCCGATGCGCTGGACTGGTCGGGCGTCGGCGATGCGCCACAAGGCGTCACCTACGACGTGCAGGTGAGCGCGGACGCCGGAGAGAGTTGGGAGACGATCGGGCTGGGGTTGACAGACACATCGGAACTGCTCGACCTGAGCCGTTTCGACGCGCAGAGCGTATTGGTCAGGGTTCTGTCGAACTCCGGCTTCCAGACCGACGTGCTGGGCGAGGCGTTGGTCGATCTTGGCGGCGAGTGACCGACAGGGCGGTCGTCATCTGTTTGTGTTGCGGCGTTACGGCAACCGGTGGCGGGAGTAGGAGAGCTGGCGGCACTGTCACGGCAACACGCGGTGGCCGGTATCACGCCCGGCCGTGGCCCCTTTTGGTCCGTGATTGACAGGCCGGATTATAGGCTGTCCTTCACCCTGACCCAGGTGTTGCGCAGGTGCTCCGCCATTGCGTCCCCGAGACGCGCTCCGTCGCGATCCCTTAGCGCAGCGGCCATCCCTTCGTGCTCGGCGACGGCACCCGACCACGCATCGGGCTTGGCGTTGCCTGTGAACCTAATGCGTTTCAGCCGCGCCTGGATGTTGCCCTGGAAGTCACTCAGCGTTGGGTTGCCCGATAGCGCCGACAAGCGCGTGTGGAACTCCTGATTCAGTTTGTAGTACGGCAGGCGGTCGCGTTTCTCGTAACAGAACATCATCCTGTCATGGAGCCGTAGGAGCGACGCGATCTCGGCGTGCTGAATGATCGCTGGCGGGAAGCGGTGACGGGCGTACGACAGGTTGCTCATGCGGCCGCCAACCACGCTGCGGTCCAGAGCGATACCCAGTTAATGTAACAGTGCCCTTTAGGGACATCGCCGCCGAATGCCCCGAAGCCACGGCGCACAGGGCTAAGGTCACGTAGGAGGCGTATCCCTTGAATTCGAAGAAGGATCGTCTTGGCGCGGCGAACACGAGATCCATGCGGATATCCTTCGGAGGCAGGTAGTACACCGGGGGATGGCTGGTCTCCAGAACGCGACTGGCTTGGGTCGTATCGGCGATCGTCTCGCCTGCGAATCGAACCGTTATGCGTTCCGCAACTGCTTCCAGTCGTGGCGGGCGCGGATAGTCCCAGAGGGACTGCTGACCCGGCCCGGACCGGATTGCCTCAGGCCGCAGGCGCACGGTCGGCTCCCTGCGCCGGAGCCACGATTGCAGTTTCGGTCTGACCTTCAGGAAACGCAGATAACCGCGCTCGAGAACGCCAAGAAGGATCCGGTTTCACGCCGAGAAGACCGAACGGACGCAGAACCGGGATCGTACGCCACATGGCGGCGAATGCCTCCGCGCCGGACAGAAGCCGACCGTCTTCCTCGGCATGAAAGCGGGCGAGAAGCTTCCGGCGATCGACCGGACACTCTGCCGCCGCAGCCGAAAGATCGACGAAAGTTATTGCCGAGCCTCGATCAAGCCGGCGCATCAGAGCGATTTCCCGCGTGCAGAGCGGGCAGTTTCCGTCAAACCAGACCGTTACTCTCTTCATTCATCGAAACCTAGGCCCCGGCCGACCGCTGTCCACCAGGATGGAGGCCACTTCCCGCTCGACTTCCGCTGGAAACAGAGCGTCAGTAGCGGGGGCGGCGAGACGGTCGCCGCAGGGACCCGCCCGACGCCGCCCGTTCGGGCCTTCGGTCAGTGCAAGGCCGCGCATCCCCCGCCGCCCCTGACCGAAGGACCGACATCATGCCGAAGCTTTCAGACACACAGGCCATCGTGCTCAGCGCCGCCGCGGCGCGGCCGGACCTGAGCCTGCTGCCCGTTCCCGACACGATCAGGCTGAAGGGCGCGGCGCTCGACCGGACGATCCGGTCCCTGCTCTCCCGCGGCCTCGTTTCTGACGCCGTCGGTCCCGGCCGCCCGATGCGGCGGTCGGCGAAGCACCGGCCGGCTCGTCTCACGCCGGCGGGTCTGAACGCGATCCGCGTCGAGATCCGGACGCGGCGGGACGAAGCCGGGACCGCAGCGGACGCGCGCGGCAGAGGGCCGCAGCGGACAGCCTGGATCGCCCCGGCGGCAAGCTCGGCGCACTGCTCGACGCGGTGGCCGGGCCCAAGGGCGCGACGCTCGACGATCTGAGCGCGGCCTCGGGCTGGCTGCCGCACACCACTCGGGCCGCGCTCACCCGGCTCCGCCAGCGCGGCTTCGACGTCCGCCTCGAGGCGGGCGACGGACGCAAGGCGTACCGCCTGGTCCCGGCGGCCTGATGGCGAGGATCGACGCGTCCGGCGGCGCGCGGCCCGCGCCGCCGGACGCACCGTCGTTGAACCTGCGCATCGCCGGCCTTGCCGACCTGTCGATCGGCGACCTGCGGGAGGTCTGGACCGAGGCCTGGGGCGCGCCGCCGCCGAAGGGCGCGCGCCGGCGGCTGCTGACGCTCGGCGTCGCCTGGAAGTGGCAGGCGGACATCCTGGGTGGATCGTCGAGGCAGCTTCAACGCCGTCGTCGTCTACAAGGTCGATCGTCTGACCCGGTCGCTCGCCGACTTCGCGAAGATCGTGGCGATCTTCGACGCGGCCGAGGTCTCGTTCGTCTCGGTCACCCAGGCAGTTCAACACCACGACTTCGATGGGGCGCCTGACGCTGAACGTGCTCCTCTCCTTCGCCCAGTTCGAGCGCGAGGTCACCGCCGAGCGCATCCGCGACAAGATCGCGGCCTCGAAGCAGAGGGCCTTTGGATGGGAGGCATGTCCCGCTTGGCTACCGGCTGGAGGCGCGCAAGCTGCTGCCGGAGCCCGAGGAAAGCGGCGCCAGATGGAGTCCCGGTCATCGGACTGGCCCGGACGCCCGCCAAGGTCACCGGTCTGGGGATTGAGGTGCGCCCGGGTGATTACGACCAACCGGAGCAGTTGCGAACCTCGCTGGCCGGGGTCGACGCGCTGGTGATCGTGTCCGGAATGGCCCCGCCCGAGGACCGCATTCAGCAGCACGGCAACGTGATCGACGCCGCCTGTGCCGCCGGTGTGAAGAAACT
>CAWIIL010000001.1:0-1499134 GCA_963836255.1 uncultured Alphaproteobacteria bacterium | reverse complement strand
CCATGACCAGACGACCACGCCGGAACCGAAGCCCGGCATTCAGAGCCAAGGGCTTCCCCCGGTGTAGTTTTTTCTGAGACATTGATTTGGGCGAAAGCGGCTCCATCGAGCCGCGCCGGCGGCGCATATCGGCGCGGGAGGCTGTGCTGCGGGTCTTGCGCGGCGAGGGTCTGGAATAGCTCAGTCGCGAGATCGCGACCACTGCTGCGGATTTGAGCGCTTGGCGGGACGGATTTCTGGATGCGGGAGAAGCGTCCTTGAAAAGCCGCCCCGACGATGACCGGGATCGAGAGCTGAAGGCGATGCGGGAAAAGATCGGGGAGATGACGATGGCCAATGAGCTTCTGGAGGCCAAGATCGACCGCCTGGAGGCCGGCGCCCCTTTTCGGCAGCGGAGGTCGAGCGATGAGCCGGACCTTTTCGATCTCCGTGAAGCGCGCCGCTACGGTCTGGCCCGGCTGTGTCTGTATTGGCGCGTCAGCCGAGCGACACTGCATCGGCATCTGAGCGCCGCGAACCGACCTGACGCACCGCGATGTCGCCGGGGCCCGCAGGGGGCGATGTCTGACGTCGCTCTGGCCGAGCGCATCCGCACCCTGCTCGCCGCGACAGCCCGTTCCACGGCGAGGGCTATCGCAAGGTCTGGGCGCGCCTGCGGCATGCCGGCGTCAGAACCAGCCCGCGCCGTGTGCTGCGCGTCATGCGCGAGCAGAACCTGCTGGCGCACCAGCGGGCGGGGTCGCCAAGAGGCCCGCGTGCGCATGATGGCGCCATCACCACGCCGCGCGTGGACGCGATGTGGGGAACCGACATCACCGCCGTCGCCACCGGCGAAGGCCAGGCCGCCGTGTTCATCGCCGTCGACCATTGCTCGGCGGAATGCATGGACATCCACGCAAGCGCCGCCGCCGCCCGGCACGAGGCGCTGGAGCCGATCCGCCAGGGCGTGCGCCGGAGCTTCGGCGCTTTTGGCAAGGATGTCGCGAAAGGCCTGAAGGTCCGCCACGATCACGGCAGCCAGTACATGAGCCGTGACTTCCAGCGTGAGCTCCGCTTGCTCGGCGCCGAGAGCTCTCCGGCTTTCGTGCGCGCGCCGGAAGGCAACGGATGTGCCGAACGGTTCATCAGGACGCTGAAGGAAAACCTGCTCTGGATCCGCTTGTTCGACACGATCGAGGACCTTCGCCAGGCTCTCCTCGAGTTCCAGAAGACCTACAACGAGCAATGGCTGATCGAGCGCCACGGTCACCGGACACCTGCAGCCGTCAGACGAGAGCAAACCATGAACATCCAGAACGCCGCATGAACTCAGATCAATGCCTCAAAACCGTGGACCGGTACAGGGGCACGCAAATTCCGAAGCCACGAAGGTCGGGTAGCGGCCATGCAGAGCCGGAAATCGGGCATTGGCCAGAAGTCATGCCTGCTCCGCCGGTACAACAATCGCGCGGCTGATGGTCATCAGATAATCCCAATCGTCGATCTCGGCGGCGGCGACCTTGTGCTTCATGTCGATGGTCAGGAACGAATGGCCATGGACGAACGACCACAGCATATAGGCGCGGCGCTGAACATCCGGATCGCCTGGCGGCAGTTCAAGGCGCGCAGCAACTGCCCGCACAACCACGCCAAAACAGCCTTCGCCCTTGGCCAGCAGGTCGGGGGCGTTTTCGTGGCCTTCCGTCAGGCCGAAAACCAGCCGGAACACCCCCGGTTCGGTCCGGGCGAAATCGACATAGGCCTGGCCCACAGCGGCGACCGCCTCAAGCGAGCCCTCAGGATGGGCCGCAGCACCCACCTCCATCGCGTCGCGCAAACGGTCCATCGCTTCGCTGACCACACCGCGCAGGATCTCGTGACGATCCTTGAAATGTTTATAGGGCGCGGCGGAACTGACACCCGCACGGCGTGCGGCCTCGGCCACGGAGAATCCGTCGGGGCCATGCGTCTCGACCAGTTCCCGCACGGCCGCGATCAGTTGGGCGCGAAGGTCCCCGTGGTGATAGGCGGCCTTGGGCGTCACGCTTGGCGCGGCCTGTGGTGCGGACAGGTCGTTCGACATGGTGACTAGGCCTTCCAGCAAAGTGAGTGATGTTTACTTTCTTCTTGACGAAAGTTAGCACCTCTCACATATGTTTACAAGCGCAGGAACGGACCTCCAGTTCTTGCACGTCCCGACTGCAACTCATGGCGGCGTTTCCCGCCACAAATCCGCTCGCCCGCATCCAGCGGGCGGGGTGACCCCGCTTGTCTCTGAAAGGCCCGCCCGATGCAGCACGATGTCTATGTTTCAATCACCGGGTTGCAGGTGCGGCGGGTCTGGCACATCCCGTCCTTCTGGACCCATGCGATGAAGTCCATGGTTCAAGCCCGCTGTGCACCCGGCAACATTTCCGCCGATGCGCGCACCATCAACGGCGTTCATCACACGCTTTCGGTCTGGACCGACAAGGACGCCATGCGGGCCTATCTGACCGCGGGCCCGCATCTTGAGGCCATGCGTCTGTTTCCCAGGATCGCGACCGGTAAAGTGGCCGGATATCTTGCGCCTCAGGCGCCTGACTGGTCAGAGGTCCATGCGATCTGGCTCGAGCGGGGGCGCGTCGTATGAGGACACGTGCGGTCGCGGCCGCATGTCTCGCCCTGCTCGGAACAGGGTTGCTTGTCGCCTGCTCGGTCCTGACACCGCTGCCCCAAGTCACGCGGCTGGAGGGGCGCTTGCAGGTCTTTCCGACAGCAGGCATGCCCCTTGACCGCCCCGTCACGATCCATTGGGACGACCATCAGATCCCGTTTGTCGTGGCGGAAACCGATGGGGACGGCGCATTCGCCCTCGGGCTCGTTCACGCGCATCTGCGGCTGGGGCAGATGGGTGTGGTGCGCCGGATCGTTCAGGGGCGGCTGTCGGAATCGGCGGGGCCTTTGACTGTCGATCTCGATCACGCGATCCGGTCGCTGGATGTCTACCGCGCCGCCGACGACATTCTGGAAGCAATGCCAACCGCAACGCGCGCGTGGATGGATCGTTATGTGGCGGGAGTCAACCATGGTGCGGCCCACCAGATGGCGATCCAGCCCCCGCATGAGTTCACGGTGCTCGCCATCGACTGGGAGCCGTGGACCGCGCGGGACTCCATCGCCTTAGGGCGCGCGTCCGGGATCGACCTCAACTGGGACTTCCTGCTGCGCATACTGTCGATGCCCGACCCCGATCTGCGGGACAGGCTCGCCTTGCGGATACTTCAGGGGGATCCGGGCGGCGCGCAAGCTGTCGCCGCCTTGCCAGAAGCCACGGCGTTCGTTGAGCGCCCGGTCCTTGCTGAATTCACTGAACTGGCGGCACTTGCCGGCCGTTCTGGATCGAACAGCATGGTGGTCGGGCCTGATCGGAGTGCCACCGGCGCGGCTCTGATTGCCAGCGACCCACACCTTGCCTTCATCTTTCCCAATGCCTGGATCGTGGCGGGCCTCAGGTCGCCCAGCTACAACCTTGTGGGCATGATGGTGCCCGGAACGCCTGTTTTCGCCTTCGGCCGGAACAAGCGATTGGCCTGGGGCGGCACCAATCTGCGCGCGCGCACCAGCCAGTTGGTGGATGTGAGCGGGCTCGACCCTGCGCTTGTCACGGAAACACGGCATCGGATCGGTGTGCGCCTGCTGCCCGATGCGCGACGCGTGACGCGTCAGACGCCCTATGGCCCGATCCTGTCCGACCTCGATCTTTTGTCGGAAACCGATGGGAGCTTCGCGGTGCGCTGGACGGGCCATACCGTGACCGACGAGACGACCGCGCTGCTGGACGCCATGCGCGCCAGAAGCGTGTCGGAGTTTCGAACGGCAGTAGCGGGCTTTGCTTTTCCGCCACTGACCTTCCTCGCGGCGGATGACGTCGGCAACGTTGGTGCCGTGACCGCTGTCCGCGTGCCAGCGCGCGCTCCAGATCAGGGGTTCGACCTCATAACCTCACCCGCACAGTCGGATCGTGATTGGCGAATGCTCTGGGATGGTCGTGACCTGCCCAACAGCATGACCCCCCCCACAAGGCTTCATCGCCTCGGCCAACAATCGCCCTGCGTCGGACGGCCAGCGCCCCTATGGCGGGGTGTTTTTGCAGGGCGAACGGATCAGGCGGCTGAGCGCGCTTCTTGCCGGCTTGCCGCAAGCCAGCCTGCGCGATTTGGCCGAAATCCAGCTGGACGTAGTGTCTCCCGTGGCTGTGGAGTTCTTGGCGTCCGTCGAGGTCGACCTGCGCGCCTTGCCGCTGCAGGCGTCGCCAGAACAAGAGGCACGCGACGCCTTGCTGGCGTGGGACGGGGCGTATCATGCTGAAGCGAAGGCCCCTGCGATCTTCGAAAGCTTCATCACCGCCCTTGTCCCCCTCACCTACGAGGCCCTGGGGCGCCGAGATGAATGGGAAACCTATGCAGCCTTTGGTCGCCTTCCGCTGTTTCTGACAGAGGATCTGGCGCTGTTGCCGCCTGAGACGCGCGCGCAGGTGCTGACCCGCGCACTTCGACCTGCAGCAATTGTCGCTATATGCGGCACGCGGTGGGGCGACCTGCACCGGCTGCGTGTCACCCATGTACTTGGGAACCTGCCCATTATCGGGCGCCGCTATGGCATCGCGACGCTACCGATCTCTGGCAGTCGCGAGACGATCCTGAAGACCGCGCATGACCTCACCGACCAGCCGCATCTGACGATGTTCGGCGCGCAGGCGCGGCACCTGTCAGATATGGGCGATATCGACGAGAACCATTTCGTGCTGCTCGGCGGCCAGGACGGCTGGATTAACAGCACGACATTCGCCGATCAGGTTGCCCCATTCCTGAGCGGCGATCTGATCCGCGTTCCGTTGCGCCCCTCGTCGATTACGGCGGCGTTCCGACAGCGGATTCACCTGCTGCCCCACCGGTGAGACCCGCCGGTAGGTGGTGTCGATCAGGCACTGCGTGAATGCCACTTGCCAAAGTGAGCAATTCTAACATATGTAAGCACATCTAACTTTTTGGGAGCGTTCCATCCATGACCCAGCGTACGGCATCAGCTTTTCGAAGGGCGCTTGGCCGGGTTCTGACCGTGACAGTGACGCTCATGGTCTGCGGGGCTGCTGCCGCAGCCGTAATCGGAGGGTTCTCCCTGATCGCGGCCGAGGACGATGCCGCCCCTGGTGTCGCGGCCCCCCGGACTTCGGTGGGTGTCATGTCGGTTGAACTGGCCTCGGGCTATACCGTCACCCGCCGGTTCACCGGCCAGATCGAGGCCGCGGCGCGGACCGATCTGGGGTTTGAGTTGAGCGGGCGCATCGCCGAAGTGCTCGTCGAGGAAGGTGATGTTGTGGCAAGCGGCGCGGTGCTGGCTCGGCTCGACACCAGCGCCCTGATCCCGGAACGCGCGGCGCTGGAGGCGGAACTGGCGGCCTTGGCCGCCGACGCCGAACTTGCCCGGCTGACACTGGCGCGCAACGACGCGCTGACGGAACGGGGCTTTCGCTCGGTCGCAGTGCAGGATGAGGCACGGCTGACGCTGTCGCGGGCCGAGGCCGGGATGGCGGCAGTGCGGGCGCGTATCGCGGGCGTTGATGTGCGGTTGGAAAAGTCCGTTCTGATGGCTCCCTATTCCGCCCGCATTGGCGCGCGCATGGCCGATCCCGGCCAGACGGCGGCTGTGGGCCAGACCGTCATGGTCCTGTTTGACGCTGCACCCGCCCGCGCTCGGATCGGCTTGCCGGCGGAACTCGCTGCCCGGCTGGCCGTGGGGGACAGAGTGACCATTGAGTTGGGCGGTACGGAACTGGAGGCAACCCTGCGCCAGATCCGACCGGATCTTGACCCCAATACCCGCAGCAGGTCGGTCGTTGTGACCTTGCCCGAAGGCGCCACGCCCGTGCTGGGCGATACGGTCTCCCTTCTGCTGGTGCAGAGCGTTGACGATCCCGGCTTCTGGGCACCGCTCAGCGCACTGCGTGAGGGTGTGCGCGGGTCGTGGTCGGTGATGGCAGTTGAGGCCACCGCCGAAGGCGACCGAACCCTTCCTGCGGCGGTCGAGGTCATCCACAGCGGCGGCGCCCGCGTGTTCTTGCGCGGCGCACTGCCCCCCGGCGCGCGGATCGTGGCCGAGGCGCCCGACCGCGTGGCCCCCGGCCAGCTTGTTCTGGCGCTGGCGGAGTAATCGTCATGGATACGCTGTTCTTCCGTCAACCGCGCCTCGTGATGCTGGCGCTTCTGGTGATCCTGTCGGCGGGCATGTCCGCGCTGGTGTCGATCGGGCGGCAGGAAGACCCGACCATCACCAATATCTTCGCCACGATCACAACCGTCTTTCCGGGTGCCGATCCGGCCCGGGTCGAGGCGCTGGTCACCGCCAAGATCGAGACCGAGCTGCGCACCATCCCCGAGATCGCCGAGGTGTCGTCAACCTCGGCCACGGGCATCTCGGTCATTTCGGTCGAACTGGTTGAAACCGTCCCTCCCGAGACCATCGAGCAGCTTTGGGCGCAGGTCCGCGACGCGGTCGCCGATGCGCAGCAGGAGTTTCCGGCGGGCGTTCTGGAGCCCGATTTCGACAGCGATGGCGCGGGCGGTTATGCCGCGATCTTCGCGCTGACCCTGCCTGAGGAGTTCAGCGTGACCCGCGCCGCGCGCGAGGCCGAGGCGCTGGCCGACCGATTGCGCCGCGTGCCAGGCACCAGTCTGGTCGATCTGCACGGGCTGCCGGAGGAAGAGGTTCTCGTCACGCTCGACCCCGACCGCACCGCCGCCCTTGGCCTGACCGCCGATGAGGTATCGGCCGCCATCCGCGCTGCCGACGCCAAGGTTCAGGCGGGTCGGCTGCGCGGCGAGGAAACCGATCTGGTGCTGGGCGTCACGGGCGAGATCACCTCGCTCGACCGTCTGCGCGCCGTGGTCCTGCGCGAGGATGCAGGCGGGCGCGTCACGCTTCTGGGTGATGTGGCGCAGATCACACGCGGCCCGCGCCTGCCGCTGGCCGAGGCCGCGCTGTTTCAGGGCCAGCCGGCAATCCTGATCTCGGCCAAGCTGAGCGAGGGATTGCAGGTCGACCGTTTGTGAATCCCGGAGACAAAGTGGGCCACGGAAGCGGTCGGATGCTCTGATCGCCGCGGAGTAAAATTCCGCCACCCTTACGCCTGAGGCGAACGAGCTGAAGGCGGGGAGATGTATTCTGTGGAACTCTATGCGCGTGTGCGGCGAGCATGCCATGTTCGAGGGACTGAGCGAGCGAGAGGCGGCCCGGCTGTTCGGGATCGACCGCAAGACGGTGTCGAAGATCCTGCAGCACTCGGTGCCCCCTGGATACCGCCGGTCGAAGCCGCCGGCGCGGCCGAAGCTTGACCCGTTCATTCCGATCATCGACCAGATCCTCGAGGCGGACCGGGCGCTGCCGAGGAAGCAGCGGCACACGTCACAGCGGATCTTCGAGCGGTTGCGCGACGAGCATGGGTTTAACGGGGGCATCACCATTGTCACCGACTACGTTCGGGAGAAGAAGCGCCGGACGCAGGAGGTGTTCGTGCCCCTGTCGCATGCGCCAGGCCACGCCCAGGTCGATTTCGGCGAGGCCCTCGGCGAGATCGGCGGGGTCCAGCGCAAGCTGCACTACTTCGCGATGGCGCTCCCGCACTCGGACGCGTTCTTCATCAAGGCGTATCCCGCCGAGACGACCGAAGCCTTCTGCGACGGGCACGTCTCGGCCTTCGCCTTCTTCGGTGGCGTGCCGCTGTCGATCCTGTTCGACAACACCACCCTCGCGGTGGCGAAGATCCTGGGCGACGGGACCCGCAAGCGCACCCGCACCTTCTCGGAACTGCAATCGCACTATCTGTTCGAGGATCGTTTCGGGCGCCCCGGCAAGGGGAACGACAAGGGCAACGTTGAGGGCGTGATCGGCTTCGGGCGGCGGAACTTCCTCGTGCCGATGCCCCGGTTCGAGAGCTTCGAGGCGTTGAACGCCTGGCTGGAAGAGCAATGCCTCAAGCGGCAGGACGCGGTACTCCGGGGGCATTCCGAGACGATCGGCGAGCGGATGCTGCGGGATCTCGACGCGTTGATGGCGCTGCCGCCGACGCCCTACGACCCCTGCGAGAAGGTCGGTACCCGGGCCACATCGATCTCGATGGTGCGCTACCGCGGCAACGACTACTCGGTGCCGGTCGCCTACGCCCATCACGAGGTGCAGGTGCGCGGGTATGTCGGCGAGGTCGTCATCGGCGCCGGGACCGAGGTGATCGCGCGGCACCAAAGATCCTACGAGAAGGCCGACATGGTCTTCGACCCGCTGCACTTCCTGCCGCTCCTCGAGCAGAAGGTCGGAGCCCTGGATCAGGCGGCGCCACTCCAGGGCTGGGATCTGCCGCAGGAGTTTGCCACGCTGCGCCGGCTGCTGGAGGCCCGGATGGGTAAAGCGGGCAAGCGCGAGTACGTGCAAGTCCTGCGGCTCTTCGAGACCTTCGAGATGGACCATGTCCACGGCGCCGTGCGCCAGGCGCTCGATCTCGGCGCCATCGGGTACGACGCGGTCAAGCATCTCGTGCTGTGTCGCGTCGAGCGGCGTCCGCCACGGCTCGACCTCGACTGCTACCCCTACCTTCCACGGGCGCGGGTCGAGACCACGAAGCCGTCGAGCTACCTCAGCCTGATGTCCGGGACGGCGGCATGAGCGACACGCCGCAGGTGCTGCTGCAACACCATCTCAGGAAGCTCAAGCTGCCGACCTTCCAGTCCGAGCACGCCAAGCTTGCCCGACAATGCGCCGCCGAAGGCAAGGACCATGTCCAGTATCTTCTGCGGCTCTGCGAGCTCGAGCTGATCGAGCGCGAGCGCCGGATGATCGAGCGCCGCATCAAGGCCGCAAGGTTCCCCGCCACCAAGAGCCTCGACAGCTTCGACTTCAGGGCGATCCCGTCCCTCAACAAGGTGCTGACCATGGAACTGGCGCGGGGCGAGTTTGTCGACCGCCGCGAGAACGTCATCGCACTCGGCCCCTCGGGGACGGGCAAGACCCACGTCGCCCTGGGACTCGGTCTGGCCGCCTGCCAGAAGGGCCGGAAGGTCGGCTTCACCACCGCCGCGGCTCTCGTCCACGAGCTGATCGAGGCCGTGGACGATCGCCGGCTCCAGCGCCTGCAGAAGGGCCTCGCCGCGAATGATCTCTTGATCATCGACGAGCTGGGCTTCGTGCCCCTGAGCAAGACCGGCGCCGAGCTGCTGTTCGAGGTCATCTCCCAGCGCTACGAGCGCGGCTCCATCATCATCACCTCGAACCTGCCCTTCGACGAGTGGACCGAGGTCTTCGGCTCGGAACGCCTCACAGGCGCCATCCTCGACCGCCTGACCCACCACGTCCATATCCTCGAAATGAACGGCGAGAGCTTCAGGCTCTGCCATAGCCGCAAGACAAAATCCTGAAATCACGCCCCCGCGGGTCCCATGAACTGGCCTTCGGCAAGTGCGCCTTGGCACGCGTCTGCCATGTGGGAGCCACACGCGCAAAGGCGCATGCCGACCCCGCAGACATGGCCCAGTATCACGCCGGGAACTGGCCCTTTTTTGCTCCGGGATTGACACCGCGACCAGCCCGACTGCGTTCCCGAGCACCCAAGCGATGATCGTGGCGCTCAGCAGCAGCCCCATGGTCCAGGGAATGGCGTTGGCCAGCATCGAGGACACCGGATGCGGGAAGTAGGTGTAGGACGGGCCGAAGTCGAAATCGATGATTACCCGCTTCATGTAGGCCAGGTACTGCTGGAAGAGGTTTCCCTTGAGGCCGTACAGCTGTTCGAGGTTCCGGCGCAGCTCCGCGATGCCCTCCGGGTCGAGCGACGAACTGGCGCGGCTCTGCAGCTCGCCGATGTAGGTGTCGACGGGGCTGACCGGCATCAGACGGGGCAGTAGGAACGTGATCGAGAGCGCGATGAACAGCACGGCGAAGTAGAGAAGAATCCGCTTCGCCACGAAGGTTGCCACGCCCATCATTGCCTCCTCGGAAAACCTCTTGCGGGACCTGACGGGCCGGGCCGACCCTTGCGACATCGGCCGCGCGTCAATGAAGGGGCGGCCTGGGCAGCCCCGTCTGTTGCTTGCCGGGTCGCGTTCAGCCGCCGGCCGGCTCGACGTTCACCAGCGTCTTCTTGAACGAACTCCACCAGGTGTACGGCAGCGCGTAGAACTCATCCTGCTTGGGGTAGCCGGTCCAGTAGGTGTTGTTGGTGGGGATGGTGGTCGGAATGCTCATTAGCGGGAGCATGTACATTTCCTCGACCACGAGCTCCATTATCTCGCGTCCGAGCTCCGCCATCCGCGGGTCGTCCGTCGGCACCGAGGCGCCCTCTTCGACCAGCGCGAAGATCCGCTCGTCGGTGATGCGGGCGTAGTTGCCGTCAAGACGCTGGTCGGCATCGGTCGAGTCCACCGGCAGGACGAACTGCGGGGACCACTGCCGCCAGTTGTTGCGCCAGTTGGCGTTGAAGACGCACTGCTGGTTCCATGCGATGGTCATCTGGAACCGCGCATTGGTCCGCATGTTGGTGTCGAACTCGCCGCTGTCGACCTGGCGCCCGTTGACGTTGAAGCCCGCCTGCCGCCAGCTGTCGGCGATCGAGAAGCCGAGCCGCTGGAGGATCTTGTTCCAGTCACCGGGATAGGCGAAGTCGAGCACCATCGGCGAGCCGTCCGGCATCTGGTAGAAGCCGTCGGCGCCCTTCTCGATGCCGACCGAGGCCAGCAGCTTCGCGGCCTCCTCCGGATCGTACTTCCACCAGCCATAGCCGAACGCGTCGACGATCTGGTCGCCCTCGGGCAGCTTGGCCGGGTCAACCCCTTCCGCCTTCAGCGTCTCGACCAGCGTCTGGTTGAACGAGCTGTTGAACGGCTTGTACCCGTCCTCGAGCGTCAGGTTGTCGAGAAACTCGCGCATCGGCACGTGGAAGATCGGCCGCGTCACCGGGGTGTCGGCGACCGGCAGCGCGGTCGGCTTGAACTGGCCGTTCAGCGCGGTGATCCCGACCTGTTCGAGGTCCAGCGACAGGGCGAGCGCCCATCGCAGTTCCTTCAGGTCATAGGGTGACATCTGGTTGTTGAAGTAGACGCCCCAGCCGCAGGCATCGTTCATGTCGTGAAATGGGAATACCGGCGAGAAAGTCTCGATGGCGTCGTTGCGCGACTGGGCCGCCTCGATGGTGTCGGGACTCATGAAGGTGTCGATGTCGTACTGGTTCTGTACGAAGGCCAGGCTGCGGGTCTCTTCCGTGCCGAAGTCCTTGTAGAGCACGTATTTCGGCTTCGGCTCGCCGAGGACGCTGCCCCAGCCGGAGCGTTCCCAGTCCTCGCGCCGCTCCCAGAGCTGCCAGAAGCCGTTCGGATCGAAGGCCTTGATCGTGTACGGGCCAAGCAGGACGGGATCGGCGTTCTCATAGCTGACGACCCCGTCGCCCAGCGGCTCGAACACGTGCTGCGGCAGCCAGACGATGTGGGAGCCCCAGGTGTAGACGCCGAAGCGCGTCACGAAGTCGAAGGACGGCTCGATCGTCTCGACCTCGATCGTGTAGTCGTCGATCTTCTCCCAGCTCTTGAGGAAGGTCACGTAGTTGGTGACGTTTGTCAGCTGGTCGCGGTACTTGAACGCGGTGTCGATCGTGTAGATCATGTCGTCGACGGTGAATTCCTCGCCGTCGCTCCAGTAGACCCCCGGACGGATCTTGACCCGGAACTTGGTGTGCTCCTCGTTGAGCACCTCCGGAAACCCGTCGGCCAGCTCCGCGTAGGACTCGCCCGTCGAGGTGTCCATCTCCCAGAGATAACCCCAGCCAAGCTCGCGGAACCCGCGCCAATGGGCATAGCGGTTGAGCGGGTTCATCTGCGACGGGTTCGACGTGCGCCCGTCAAAGGTCTGCACGATGAGCGTCTCGCTCCTCGGCGTACCCACATCCGTGACCTGGGCCTGGACGGACGGAGCAAGAAGTGCCACCGCCGCCGCCGACGCCAGGATAGCTCGGCCTAACCTTGTCATTGCGTTCCTCCCTTCGGTTCAGTTTTGGTCTTGGTGCAGTCATGCTCTTGACGGGCGACCCCGGCCGGGCGCGCGCCGTGGGCATCCTCATCCCGGGGCAGGGTGCGCGCTCGCGCCTGGGCCACGGCGGCCTGCCACGCGGCCCGGGCGCACAGGCGAACCCGCTCGGGCATCTGCGGCACGAACACGCGTTCCGCGACGGCCGTGTCGGGCTGGTCCACCCCGAGCGACCGGAACGCCAGCGCGGCGACGCCCCGCGCGCCGATCTCGACCATGTCGCTGCGGACCACCCTGCGCTCGAGGATGTCGGCCTGGAGCTGCATCAGCCAGTCGTTGCTGGCGGCGCCGCCGTCGGCGCGCAGCGTCTCGATCCGAGCGCCCATGTCCCGCTCCATCGCCGCGAAGACGTCGGCGATCTGGTGCGCGATGCCGTCGAACGTCGCCCGCGCGACATGCGCCGGCCTGGTCCCGAGCGACAGGCCGCCGATGGTGCCGCGCGCCGCGACATCCCAGTGCGGCGCCCCGAGACCGGCGAGTGCCGGGACGAACGTCACGCCGCCCGCATCCGGAACCGACCCGGCTAGGTCGGACAACGCGCCCGCGTCGGCGAGGCCGAGCAAGGCTGCCATGAAGGCCGCGGCATGAGCCGACACCGTGATATTGCCCTCGATCGCATAGGCCGTCTCGCCGCCCGCGCTCCAACCAACGGTGCCCGACAGGCCGTTCTTCGACGCGATGCGCGAGGCCGTGAGCGCCATCAGCGACGAACCGGTCCCGTAGGTCGCCTTGACCTCGCCCGGGCCGCGGACACCGTGGCCATAGAGCGCCGCGTGGCTGTCGCCCATGACCGCCAGGATCGGTGCGCCCGCCGGCAGCGCCGTCGCCCCGGCCACGGTTTCCCCGAAGCGCGCATCGCTTGGCATCGGTTCGGGCAGAGCAGAGATCGGCGCACCGAAGATCGCGCAGAGCTCGTCCGAAAACCGCAGCGTCCCGGTGTCGAACAGCTGTGTCCGCGAGGCGTTGGAATGGTCGGTCGCGAAGACGCGGCCGCCCGTGAGTTTCCACAGCAGCCAGGCGTCCACCGTCCCGGCCCGAAGCCGTCCCGCCGTCTGCAACGCCCGCGCCTCGGCGACGTTCTCCATCACCCAGCCGAGCTTCGAGGCCGGGAACAGCGGATTGATCCCGAGGCCGGTCGCCGCGATCACCGCGTCGTCATGACCTTCCGTGACGAGCCTCGCGCAGGCCTCGGCGGCCCGTCGGCACTGCCAGAGGATCGCGGGCGTCACGGCCCGCCCGGTCTCGGCGTCCCAGACCACCAGCGTCTCGCGCTGGTTCGCGATGGCGATCGCATCGATGCCGCCGTAACCGGCCTCGGCGACAACCTCGGCGATGGCGTCCCGGACGCTCGACCAGATCTCCTCCGCCGACTGCTCGGCCCAGCCGTCGGCCGGATACTGCGAGGCAAGCGGGCGGCTCGCGCGTACAATCGACGACAGGGTAGCGTCGAACAACACGGCCTTGGTGTTCGTCGTGCCCTGGTCGATTGCGAGGATGCGGGTCATTTCACGTCAGGATCATGCGGACCTGCGCCGCAATCCCCGCGGGCGAGAGGCCCGCCTCGCCAAAGAGGTAGTCCACCGAGCCGGTGGTACGGAACCCGTCGAACCCCATCCGCCGGACGCGAACCGGGTGGTTGGCCGCCGTCCACTCGGCGACGGCGCCACCGAGACCGCCTCGCACATGCGCCTCCTCGACCGTCACGATGCCCCCGCTCGCCGCAGCGTTGGCGACGGCGTCCTCGTCGAGCGGGTTCAGCGTCGCCATGTTGAGGACGCGCACCGAAATGCCCTCGGACTTCAGCGCGTCGGCCGCGCGGGCCGCCAGGTGCACTGTCGTGCCGTTGGCGATGATCGTCGCGTCGCCGCCCTCGCGGACCAGTTCGGCCTTGCCGACCCGGAACTCGCGGCCGGGAATGTCGAGGTCGGGAACCGGCATGCGCGCTACGCGCAGGAACACCGGCCCCTCATGCGCCGCGGCCCAGCGGATCGCCTGCTCCGTCTCCCAGGCGTCGCAGGGGACGACTACGGTGATCTGCCCCAACTGGCGCAACCAGGCCAAGTCCTCGATCGAGTGGTGTGTCGCCCCCAGCTCGCCATAGGCGATGCCGGAGGACTGCCCCACCAGCTTCACGTTGTGGCCCGAATAGGCCACGTCGACCTTGATCTGCTCCAGCGCGCGGCCGGTCAGAAAGCAGGACGCGGCCGAGACGAACGGGATCTTGCCGCCATTCGCCAGCCCAGCGCCGACGCCGACCATCAGCTGCTCGGCGATGCCCACGTTGACCGTGCGCTCGGGGAACCTCGCGGCGAACCCGTTGAGCTTCGACGAGCCGATCGAGTTGTTCACCACGACGACGACGCACGGGTCCTCGACGGCGAGCGCCTCCAGCGTCGCCGCCCAAGTGTCACGGCAATCCTTCATGCCCTCGCGGACGGAGGCCTGCGCCATCAGAAAAGCTCCTCCATGGCCTGGGTGTACTGGCCGTCGTTCGGCACGCCATGGTGCCACTTGGCCTGGTTCTCCATGAACGAGACACCCTTGCCCTTGACGGTGTTGGCGATGATGCAGCGCGGGCGGTCGCCCGGCTCGGCGCGCAGCGCCTCCAGGAGCTGAGCATGATCATGACCGTCGACCTCGCTCACCTCCCAGCCGAAGGCGCGCCACTTCTCCGGCAGCGGGTCAAGCGACGAGGTCTCCTCGGTGCCCTGACCCTGCTGCAGCCGGTTGCGGTCGACGATGACGGTGAGGCGCGAAAGGCCGCGGTGGCCGGCGGTCATCGCCGCCTCCCAGTTCGAGCCCTCCTGCAGCTCGCCGTCGCCGGTCAGCACGAAGGTGCGGAAGTCGGCGCCGTCGATCTGTCCGGCGATGGCGATGCCCGTTGCAATAGGCAGCCCGTGCCCGAGCGGACCGGTGTTGGCCTCGACCCCTGGCAGGTATTGCCGGTTGGGGTGGCCGTTGAGCGCCGAGCCCGGCTGCATGTAGGTCTCGAGCAGGTCCTCGTCGAAATAGCCGGCGAGGCACAGCGCGGTGTAGAGCACCCCGGTCGCGTGGCCCTTCGACATGACGAACCGGTCCCGGCCGGGGCTGCGCGGGTCCTTGGGATCGAAGCGCAGGACGCCGAAGAACAGCGTCGCGACGATATCTGTGGCCGAGAAGTCGCCGCCCGGGTGGCCGAGTTGGGCCTTGTGCACCATCGTGAAGGCGCGCCGGCGCATCCACAGGGCGTTGTCGCGGATCGTCGTCAGCGTGTTGGAACGGTCCAGCATCAGAATCTCCGAGGGTGGAACAGTGTCCGCTCGGGCGGCGTGTCGTGATCATAGTGGGGCCAGCTGAGGTAGCGCGTCAGCGCCTCGTTGACGACACTCGCATGGTGCCCGCGGACCATCGCCACGTGGTGTTCGAAGCCGTTCTGGGTGACGAATCTCATCAGCTCGCGCAGGCGCGGCACCCGGCAGACGGCGATGCCGCCGTCCATGGCATAGGGATCGTCGGTGAACTCGCCCTCGCCGAAATAGGCCTTGAGCATGCCCGAGGTGTCGTCGGACGAGACGCGGAGGTAGGTCATCGGCCCGGCCCGGACCTTGCCCTTGACCGCGCCGAAGCACTTCGACCGCCCGATCACCTCGCCGAGTACGTCCAGCTCGCCGATCTCCGGCGTGTCGCCGATGAAGCGCTTGGGGAAGTTGCCGCAATGCGTGGCGACGCACATGTCTTCTTCGCGGGCGTAGTTGTTGGCTGGATTCACACTTCAAGTGCGACACCGAGGTTGGCTGCGAATGCCTCGATTGGCGTGCGGTATCCGAGGCACTTCCGAGGCGTCGCGTTGAGGTTCCAGATGACGTCGTCGATGTCGGCATCGGTGTATTCCTCGAGGCTGGTCTTTCTGGGGAGGTCGCGGCGGAGCCGGCCGTTCGCGTTCTCGATCGAGCCATGCTGCCAGGGGCTGTGCGGATCGCAGAAGTAGGCGTCCAGGCCGATGGCGTTGGTGACGGTCTCGTGCCGCGCGAACTCGCCGCCGTTGTCATGGGTGATCGTGCGGCACGCCCTGGCCGGCAGCCCGCCCAGCTCCGCGGCGATGGCCTCGGCGGTGCGGTCGGCGTCTTTGCTGAGAAGACGACGGGCAAGGGTCAGCCGGGAGCGCCGCTCCTGCAGCGTCAGGAGGATGTCACGCTGGCGGCGGAAGTGCATCAGGTCGCCTTCCCAGTGGCCGAACTGGCTGCGAAGATGGGCCTTTGTCGGTCGCTGGTGGATCGGGATGCGGTTGGGGATGGCGGGCTCGCGCCGGCCGTTGCGTCGCCGTCGACCCCGCTTCGGCCTGCGCTGCGCCAGCAGCCTCGGCAGGCCCGCGCCCCGACCCGCCGGGCTGTAGGCATGGCGATATATCGACTCCGCACTGACCCTGCTCTTCGCTCCCTCCAGCTCCATCCGCCCCGCGATCTGCTCCGGGGACCATCCCATGGCAAGGCGGTCCTCGACGTGGGCGCGCAGGCGGGTGGAGCGCTCGATCTTCGAGCCGCGCAGCTTGCGCGCCCAGGCGCGGCGGCCCGCGCTGTCCGGCCGATAGCCGTCGGCGCAACGGTTGCGCTCGAGTTCGCGCTGGATCGTGCTCCGGTGACGATCCATCCGCCTCGCAATCTCGCTGACGCTCAGGTCCATCTCGATCATGCCGCGCAGGCGGCATCTCTCCTCAAGGCTGAGGTGGCTATATCTCTTTCCCATGGCGGCTCCGGACATAGCCGGTGTCGCACTTGGTTTGTGAGTTTACGCCCGGCCGACGCCGCCCGTGTCCGACCTGTTCGCCGACCGAAACCTCGTCGCACACGAGTTAGGTCACGCGACGGCGCTCGCCGCCGCCGGCGCCGAGATGGTCCTCGTGCAGCCCGACCCGGCGTTTGCCGCCGACGCCGTCGTCACGCTCGCCTTCCGGGGTTCCATCCGCGGGCCGGAGCGTATGCCCGGCGGCCTCGACTTGTTGACCGGGGCGCTGAGCTTCACCGTCGCCAACGATGACCGCCTCGAGGCCATCGGCATGGCCGAATGGTTCATCGGCGGCGCGGCGCTGTTCCCGGTCCTGAGACGCATCGAAACCACCGACGACGACCTCGACCGCATCGAGGCGATGACGCTGAAGCCCGGCGAGCTCGCGCTCTCGATTCGTCGGACGGCGCTTATCGCCGCCTGGCTCGACGTGGGCCCGCTGGTCGACGCAATCGTCAGCAAGCCGCGACGCGGAATCGCCCTGCGGGGCGAGGCGCTTCGGGCCGCGACGGAAGAGGGAACCTTGATGGCCGGCATCCTGTGTGCGCGGCCCGCGTCGGACTTCGACGCGGCCGCCGAACTGCTCGGCGTCATGGGGACCGTGCCGCAGCCCACGCCGGCGAAGCTGCTCGGCGCGTTGATGCACGCATAACGGAAAGAGAAGACCGGCGGCGCTTGGGACGCCGCCGGCCTGGATAGGAGATTGAAGTGAAGACCTGCATCCTACCAACGCCGTCGCCCTCGGGCAATACGGAGATTCGCGCCTCCGACCTTCCAGACGGGCTGGCCGCCGCCGCCCGGCGCGTGCTCACGTTGCGCCGCCGCCGGGAAGCGTTCGTCGACATCACCGCGTTCTACCTCACGGTGGCGCAGCAGTTCGTGTTCGGCGAGGACTTCCTGCGCCTGACCGACTCGCTGCCATCGAGGCCGCACGGGCACCGCGACGATGACAGCATGCCTCCGGACGTCCACGCCGAAGGCCTGGTGATGACTCCGGCGTTCCGGTTCACGCAGGTTCATTGCGGCACGGTCTACAGGTACTGGGCCGTCGTCCCGGCACGCCGGGACCCGCTCAAGGTCCGGTGGGTGGCGAACCGCGCGGAGCTGATGGTCGGCGCCCGGCGATGCAGAGAGCCGCACCTGGCGGCGGTGGCAATCCTCGACCTGTCAGCGGAGCGCCTGTCTGCCGTCGTGGAGGAATGGCGTCGGGTGGAGGCGTCCCGCACCTCGGTGGCGGCGTGACCGGGGAAGGGACGTCCGGGGCCCGGCACACCGCAGACCGGACCCCAGACAGCCGGCGCGTCAACTCGACTAAAAACCGCGCGGCGGCCCGTCGAGACTAGCGCACACCGCGCCGCACTGAAAGAGCCGACGCGCCCGCTACCCGAGGAACAGCGCGCTCGTGAGGTACGCCGCCCATCGCTCCATCACCGCCCGGCGCGCGTCGAGCGCAGCAGACCGGAGATACGCCCGCGTCACGGCGCTGCCGACCGTGTGGGCAAGGCACATCTCGGCAAGGTCGCGGTCGACGTTCTCCTGCGCGCACCAGTCGCGGAAGGTCGAGCGCCAGCCGTGCACGGTGGCGTCGAGCCCGAGACGCCTGTGGACGGCGCTGAGCGTCATGTCGCTCAGGGGGCGGCCGCCGGCGCCGGGCCAGACCAGCTCGGCCTTCACGTCCGTCAGCGCCTCCATGGCGGCGGCGCTGAGCGGCACGCGGTGTTCCTTGCCGCGCTTCATACGCTCGCCGGGCACGGTCCAGAGCGCCGCCCTGCGGTCGATCTCTTCGGCTCGCGCGCCCCTGACTTCACCAGACCGCGCCGCGGTCAGGATGGCGAACCGGAGCGCCAACGCGCCCATGCCGTAGGCGGCGCAGATCCGAGCGAAGGCCACCGGCGCGTCCTTCACGGCGACGGCGGCGTGATGGCGCTTCGCGCGGTGCGGCGTCGGCAGGATCAGGTCGAGATGACCCTTGAGCCGGGCCGGGTTCTCGCCTTCGCGGAACCCGCGCACCTTCGCCGCGTCGAGCACGATTTCGATGCGCTGGCGCAGCCGCGACGCCGTCTCGTGCTTCTGCACCCATATCGGTCGCAGGATCTCGACGACGTGGTCGGTGGTGACCGCCGCGGGCTGCAGGCGGCCAATCACCGGGAAGGCGTATCGCTCCAGGGTCGACGCCCAGATTGCCGGCCCGCGCGGGTCGCGCCACGTCGGCGTCTTCGCGACAATCACGTCTCGGGCGACCTGTTCGAAGTCAGGCGTGCGCCTCAAGCCGGCGGCGCTACCCACCGGGCGTCCGGTGGGTGGAGTTATCTCGACGCCGTCGCGCAGCTTCCGCCGCAGGTCGAGCGCCTGCGCCTTCGCGTCGTCGACGTCGAGCAGCGCCACCGGGCCCAGAGACTTCTTTCGCTGGCCTCGGCGGTCGCGCCAGACGAACATCCAGAGCCGCGACCCGCCGGCGACCCTGACATAGAGATTTCGGTCTGCGCGGTGGAGGCCATCGGGCAATCTGGCGATTCGCGCACGCGACGTTATGGGCAACCGATTGGGCAACTGCTGTTCGTCCTTTCTGGTGTCCGTCGAACGTTCTACATCAAACGGGTAAGGGCGAAGCCATTGCCAGGCAACCACTTAAAGCGTCTTAGGGGTTCATCGAGATATGTGGATGGCGGAGAGACAGGGATTCGAACCCTGGGTGGGGTCACCCCCACAACGGTTTTCGAGACCGCCCCGTTCGACCACTCCGGCATCTCTCCGTATCCGACGAGCCCGCAATCGTCCGGGCGCCGCCTTTGGTCGGCATGTCCGGAACACAGGGCGGCCAGTGGGACCTCGTCTTGGCCTCGACCGTCCGGGGCGCTGCTCGGCTCGCCGAAACACCGCACCCTGAGCATCCGGAGCGACGGTGTTTCGCCCTATCGATAATCGGTGTCAAGCGCCACATCCGGTCGGGCCGCGCGGCGGTCGCCTTCCCTGACCCGACCCCGGTCCCGGCTTCCGGCGGCGGCGAGGCGGCGTTCGATCGAAAAGCGCCCTGGGCGCCCTTTCAGGCTTGCCCCATTCCCGTCCCGTCCGCCATTGCATCGATGACGGCGCGATGGAAACGTGTCGGATCGCACGGGGACGCTAGACGCAGTGGCATGTGACGGGACGCCGAAGCCTCTGCCTGCTCCAGGCGCCCGGGGCGCCGTCCGGAGGTCGGGCCGGCCTGAGCCCGCCCGACACCTTGGCTCCCGAGAGGCTCTCCCGCGCCGCAAGGCCGCGAGGCGCGCGCCTTGAGCGTCCCGCCGATCGAGGACCGCCGGCTGCAGGCCATCTGGATCGTCAGCGTGGCCTATCTGGTCTTCGCCGGCATCGACACCTGCGCCAAGTGGCTCGTGCTCTCGGGTCTGCCGGTCACCGAGGTGGTCTTCGCGCGCTATCTCGGCCACTTCGCGCTGGTGCTGGTGTTTTCCATGCCGCTCTCGATGGCGCTGCTCCGCACCCGGCATCTGGGCCTCGAGTGCCTGCGCGGCGGCGCGCTGTTCCTGTCGACCAGCCTCAATTTCTGGGCGCTCCTCCATCTGCCGCTCACCACGACCATGGCGATCTTCTTCACCACGCCGATGATCGTCTGCCTGCTGTCGATCCCGCTCCTCGGCGAGCAGGTCGGGCCGCGGCGCTGGGCGGCGATCGGGCTGAGCTTCGTCGGCGTGCTCATCGTGACCCGGCCCTTCACCGGCGAGGCGCACTGGGCGGCCATCCTGTCGATGGGTGCGGCGACCTGCGCCGCGCTCTATTTCGTGCTGACCCGCATGCTCGCAGGACGCGACAGCGTGGCCACACAGCAGTTCTACGCCGCCGGCGTCGCGATGCTGGGAACTGCCCCGCTGGCGTTCTTCGGCTGGGTCTGGCCCGAGGGGCTGCTCAACTGGACGCTCTTCGGCCTGATCGGGGTCTTCGGATGGCTCGGCCACCAGTTACTGACGGCCGCCTACCGTTTCGCGCCCGCCTCGACGCTGGCGCCCTTTCTCTACATCGAGATCGTCTACATGACCGCGTCGAGCTGGCTGATCTTCGGCCAGCCTCCCGACCAGTGGGTGATCGCCGGGGCCAGCGTAGTCGTGGCCTGCGGGCTCTATCTCTGGATGCGCGAGCGCCAGATCGCCGCCCAGATATGACGGCGCGGATGCCTCCGTACCGCGTTTCCGCTTGGATGCCGGTTCCGTCGCGGTCAGGATCGACTCCGGTCATGGTCGGGGCAGGGGGGTGACGCCGGTGCGGTTCGCGATCGAGGACATCCGTTTCGTCGGCGCGGGTCTGCGCCGACCCGAATGTGTGCTTGCGCACGCGTCGGGACTGCTGATCGCCTCCGACTGGACCGACCCGGGCGGGGTGAGCCTGATCGCGCCGAACGGACAGGTCTCGCGGCTGCTCGCCACGCGGCCGGGGCCGGGGGTGGAGACGCCTGTGCGGCCGAACGGGATCCTGCTCGAGCCGGGCGGGTCGATCCTGCTCACCCATCTCGGCGAGACCCGGGGCGGGGTCTATCGGCTCTGGCCCGACGGGCGCTGCGACCTGGTGACGAACCGCGTCGGCGACGCCCCGATGCCGCCGGCGAACTTCATTGCCCGAGATTGCGACGGTCGGCTCTGGATCACCGTCTCCACCCGGCGGGTTCCCCGCGCCCTCGACTATCGCCCCGACGCCGCAACTGGCTTCGTCGCCGTGCACGACGACGCGGGAACCCGTCTGGTCGCCGACGGGCTCGGCTACACCAACGAATGCCTGTTCTCGCCGGATGGCGGCCGGCTCCGAGTGGTCGAGACCTTCGCGCGCCGACTCAGCGTCTTCGATGTCGCCGGCGACCGCCTCGGGGCGCGGCGCACGCTCGCCCGCTTCGGTCCGGGCGACTTTCCCGACGGGATGGCCGAGACCGCCGACGGCGCCCTCGTCGTCACCTCGATCGTCTCGAACCGGCTCTTGCGCGTCGATTGGGACGGGGCCGTGGAGACCCTGCTCGAGGACGCCGACCCCGCGCGCCTCGCGGAGATCGAGGCGGCCTTCCAGGCCGCAGAGATGGGGCGCCCGCATCTCGACACGCCCGCCGGCCGCGGGTTGGGGCACCTCTCGAGCATTGCCTTCGCTGGTCCGGAGCTGCGCACGGCCTGCCTGGGAACCCTGCTCGGCGACGCGATCGGCTGTCTCGAGAGTCCGGTCGCCGGCCGCCCGCCGCCGCACTGGGACGTGGATCTCGGCCCGCTCGCCCGTGCTCTGGAGGACTCGCGATGAAGAATTCCGCCGATTTCCGCATCGCCGTCTTCGAGGGTGATGGCATCGGCCGCGAGATCACCGCGCCGACACTCGATCTCCTGCGCCGGGCGGCGCGCCGCGTCGGCGGCCTCTCCTTCAGCTTCGAGGCCTGCCCGGCGGGCGCCGCGCACTACGCCGAGGCGGGCGAGGCGCTGCCGAGGGCCTCGATCGCGACCGCGCGCGCTGCGGACGCGATCCTGCTCGCCGGGATGGGCCTGCCGCACGTGCGTTATCCCGACGGTCGGGAGGTCGCGCCTCAAGTCGACCTGCGCATGGAGTTCGGCCTCTACGCCGGGGTGCGGCCGGTCCGGCCGCTCCCGGGCGTGCGGCCGGTGCTCGCCGACCCCAGGGCCGCGGCGATGGACTACGTGATCATCCGCGAATTCGACTGAAGGGCTCTTCGCCCCCGCGGCGCCGGGCTCTCGCGACGCCGACGAGGCGCGCGAGACGCTGCTCATCACCCGCGCGGTGTCCGAGAAGCTCTTCGACTTCGCCTTCCGCCTCGCGGCGGCGCGCGGGCGGGCCAACAAGGTCACCTGCGTCGACAAGGCCAACATCTTTCCGGCGTTCGGGTTCTTTCGCGACATCTTCGACGAACGCGCGGCGCTCGCGCCGGACGCTGTCTCCGACCACTGCTACGTGGACGCCTTCACCACGGTGATGACGCAGCGGCCCTGGACCATCGACGTCGCGGTGACCGAGAACATGTTTGGCGACATCCTCTCTGATCTCGGCGCGGCGCTGATGGGCGGGCTGGGCTATGCGCCCTCGGCCGACATCGGCGACGATCACGCGGTGTTCCAGCCCTGCCACGGATCTGCGCCCGACATCGCAGGGAGTGGACGGGCCAATCCTGCGGCGATGATCCTGTCGGGCGCGATGATGCTCGAGTGGCTGGGCGAGACCCGGGGCGTCGGCGACGCCCTGCGCGCGGCCGACCTCCTGCGCGGCGCGGTCGAGGACGCCTTCGCGCCCGGAGATCTCGTCACCTGCGAGCTCGGCGGCGACGCCGGTGTGGCGGCGGTCTTCGCGGCGGTAGGCGCCGCACTGGACCGCCGCGACGTCTGAGGGAAGGGACGGCGCCGGCCGCTTGCGCCCTGCGGCGCCGCGGGGCATGGTCGCGCGCGCCGTCAGGGCCGAGGGGGAGTGAACCATGAGCGACACGCAGATCGTGCTGGTGACCGGCGCGAGCCAGGGCATCGGGGCCGCCACCGCCCGGGCCTTCGCCGAGGCGGGCCGCTCGGTGGTGCTCGCCGCGCGACGCGAGGAGGCGCTGCGCGAGACGATCGCGGGCTTCGGCGACGCCGGCGCGCGATGTCTCGCCGTCCCCTGCGACGTGAGCGACCCCGCCTCGGTCGAGGCGCTCTTCGGGCGCATCAGCGAGACGTACGGTCGCCTCGACGTGGTCTTCAACAACGCAGGCGCCAACGTCGCCGCGAAGCTCGTGGGCGACGTCAGCTTCGAGGACTGGCGCCGGGTGATCTCGGTCAACCTCGACGGGGCATTCCTGATCGCCAGCGCCGCCTTCCGGATGATGCGCGACCAGGAGCCGCAGGGCGGGCGCATCATCAACAACGGCTCGATCTCGGCGCACACGCCCCGCTACGGCTCCGCACCTTACACCGCCTCGAAACACGCCATCACCGGGCTGACGAAATCGGTGTCGCTCGACGGGCGGGCGTTCAACATCGCCTGCGGCCAGATCGACATCGGCAACGCCGCCTCGGCGATGACCGCGCGCATGTCGGGCGGGGTGCCGCAGGCGGACGGGACGCTGAAGGCCGAGCCGACCATGGACGTCGCCCACGTGGCCCGCGCGGTGGTGCAGATGGCCGACCTGCCGCTCGACGTCAACGTGCTCACCACCACCATCATGGCGACGGCGATGCCCTTCGTCGGACGCGGGTGAACGTCGCTTGAGGCTCCGCCGCGCTGCGGCTAGGCTCGCAACCATGCGGCGAGCTTGCGAGGTGAGGAGGTGACCCTCCGCGTTCACGTCATGGGGGCGTCGGGGTCCGGCGCGACGACGATTGGCCGGCGGCTCGCCGAGGCGCTGGCCGCGCCGCATTTCGACACCGACGACTTCTACTGGAAGCCGACCGACCCGCCCTTCATCGAGAAGCGACCCATTCCCGAGCGGCGCGCGCTGATGCGCGAGGTGTTCGTGCCGGGACCGCGCTGGGTCTTGAGCGGATCGCTCGACGGCTGGGGCGACCCGTTCGTGCCGGATTTCGACCGCGTGGTGTTCGTCTCGACGCCCGACGCGGTGCGGCTGCCGCGATTGCGCCAGCGCGAGGCGCTGCGGCTCGGCGGCGGTTCGGAGACGCGGCGGGCGATGGAGGGCTTCCTCGACTGGGCGGCCCAGTACGAAACCGGCGGCGCCAGCATCCGCAGCCGCGCCCGCCACGAGATCTGGCTCGCCAGCCTGCCCTGTCCGGTGATCCGCGTCGACGGGGCCGGCGACCTCGGCGCGATCTGCGCGACCATCCGCGCGGCCCTTCCCGAAACGGACGGCGTCGGCCCGGAAACCGGCGCGTTGAGCGGGTCGACGGGGCGGTCCTGAACCGGTCCGCGTTTGGACCGACATCAAGACACTGTTATGACAGGAGAAAAGCGTTAACCCCGCTTCGGGTGCGCGCAGCCGCGTCTCACGCCACCGCCGTGAGCAGCGGATCGCCCGCGAAGTGCGCGGCGAGGTTCCGGACCACCAGATCGCCCATCGCGGAGCGGGTCTTGCGGGTGGCCGAGCCCTGGTGCGGCGAGAGCACGACGTTGTCCATCGCCCAGAGCGCTTCGGGAACCTTCGGCTCGTCCTCGAAGACGTCGAGCGCCGCCGCCCCCAGCTTGCCCGATTGCAGGAGCTCGACCATCGCCGCCTCATCCACGAGCGAGCCGCGCGCCACGTTGACCAGCGCGCCCTCCGGGCCAAGCGCCTCCATCACCCGCCGCGAGACGATGCCGCGCGTCTCTGGCGAGCCCGGGGCGATGACGACGAGCCAGTCGACGTCGCGGGCCATCTCCACGAGATCGGCGTAATAGGCGTAGGGCGTGTAGGGCTGCTCCCGCCGCCCGTGGTAGGAAATCCGCATCTTGAAGGCCTGGAGCCGCCGCGCGATCTCCGAGCCGATGCGGCCGAGCCCGAGGATGCCCACATGCGCCCCGGTCAGCTCGCCCGTCAGCCCGAAGCCGCCCTGCAGCCACTTGCCCTCGCGCACGAAGCGGTCCGCCTGCGGGATGCGCCGGCAGAGCGCCACCATCAGCCCGACGGTGATCTCGGCCATGGCGTCGTTGAGCACGTCGGGCGTGTTGCTCACCCGCACGCCGCGCGCCTTGCAGGCGGGAATGTCGATCCCGTCGTAGCCGACCCCGTAGCTCGCCACCATCTCGAGCGCGGGCAGCGCCTCGAAGATCTCCTGCCGGACCCCGTTGTGCCCGTCGGTCGCCACCGCGCGGATCCTGGGCCCGATCCCGGCGAGCAGCGCTGCGCCGTTCTCGGCCTCCCAGTAGCGGTGCACGTCGTAGGCCGCGGTCAGCGCCGCCTCGACATGGGGCATCAACGGGAGGATCTGGAGTATCTCGGGCTTCACGGAACGGCGCTCCCTCATGGGTGGTTCGCGTCCCGTCCGGATCCGGCGGGACGTCGCGCCAGCTTAGGGTGGTTTCGCGAGGCCCGGCAAGGCCGGCGCGCTCAGCCGCGCTGGACCAGCACCGCGCCCGCGAGCACCAGCGCGATCCCGGCGAGCCGCGCGAGCGACACAGGACGCACGTCGAGCCCGAAGGCCCCGAGATGGTCGGCGATGGTGGCGCCGAGCAACTGGCCGGCGATCACCGCGATGAAGAAGGCCAGCGCCCCGGTGACCGGCGCGATGACGATGCCGCCCGCCACGAACAGCGTCCCGATCAGCCCGGCGAGATAGACCCACCAGGGCAGCGCGCCCAGCGTCGCCCGGCTGATGTCGCCGCGCCCCGCGACCGCCACCAGCGTCAGCACGCCGAGAAACGCCACGCCGATCGAGATGGCCGTGGCACCGATCGGGCTGCCGATGGCGCGGGCGAGCACGCCGTTGATCAGCGGCTGCCAGGCGACGAGCGCGCCCAGAGCGACCGCGGCGGCGACGTAGCTCCAGATTGGCATCGCAGCATCCTTCGGCGCGCGGGGTCGCCGCCGGTCTAGCGGCTCGCCTGCGCGCCGTCGAGGCGCCGTTCGGGGCTCAGATGTCGAAGGGGCGCTGCGCGTCGAAGGCCGGGCTCGGCTGGCCGATGCGGAAATGGTTGGGCGTCTGGGCGGGCGGCATGTTCTCCACCAGCTTGCGATAGAAGGCGTCGTAGTCGCCCCGGAACGCGCCGTCGCCCCAGACTTCGCGCAGCCGCCCGGTGAAGAGCCCGTTCTCGAGCCCGTCGAGCGCCAGCTGGTTGTCCTGGACCGCGGACATCAGCCGCACGCTTGCGGCGAGCGGAAGCGCCATTTCGCGGGTGTTCGCGCCCTTCCAGTGCGACGCCGCCTTGTCGGCGGCCTTGCGGTAGAAGGCGCGGTTGCGGCGCATCACCCGCGAGGCGACCGCAAGCGGCATCGCCCGCGGCGTGCCTGCCGGTCCCGGCGCCGCGGCGAGCGCCTCGTCGATCAGCCGCGCCCGCGCCGCGGTGCCGCTGTGGCAGCAGTCGTAGACCAGCAGCACGCGCACATCGGCGGGAAACTGCGACCAGAGCACGTAGAGTTCGTCGTCGATCAACTGGCCGTCGTGGAGGCAGAGCGTCTCGTCGAGCATGTCTTCCTCGTCGCCGTTGAAGTCGGTGACCTGGCCGCCGTGGCCGGCGTAGCTCATCAGGAAGATGTCGCCGGGCTTCGACGCCTTCGCCGCCTTGGCGATCGCGTCGGTGACCGCCTTGCGCGTCGCGTTGGCGGTCAGGAGCGTCGTCGTCTCGTAGCCCACCGCCGCAGCGATGTCGGTCATGTCCTCGGCGTCGAACTCGCAGGCGGCCAGCCGGCCGTCCCAGCCCTCGTAGGCGGCTGGATCGACGACGTTGACCCCGACGTGAAGCGACCGGCCCTTGGCCACCGCCGCCTCCGGCAGAGTCTGGCGGCCCGCGCGCCGGCGCGGGTTCTCGGCCTGCGGCGCCGGCGCGACGGCCCCGGAGGCGGCCGGTGGTCCCGAGCGGGTGGTGTGGCCGACCGCACGCGGCGTCGGGGCGAGCCGCTTGATCTCGGCCTTGAACAGGTTGGCCACATCGGCGTAGCCGGCGTTGTCGGGATGCAGTTCGTCGTGCCAGCGCTTGGGGCCGACCTTGTCGCGGCAGTTGATGTAGGTCAGCCGGGCGGTCGTCGTCGCCAGCGTCTGCAGCTTGGTGTTGAGCCGGTCGACCATGATCGCCGCGATCGCCTTCTGCAGCGCCGCCTGCTTGATGCCGATGCTGTTCATTGGCTTGCCGAGCCAGCGTCCGTCCGCGGGAAGCGCGTAGTCGTAGCCGTGGCAGATCACATGCACCCCGGGAAAGGCCCGGCCGACATTGCGCACGATGACGTCGATCTGGGCGATGGCGTGGTCGAGAAGCGCGTCGAAGGAAGCGAGCAGGTATCCCTCCGGGGCGAGGCGCGGATCGAAGGGCCGCAGGTGGCGGGCGAGGTTCCCGCCGGCGACGAGGTCGTTGCCGCCACCCGAAAGCAGCAGGATCGAGGCGCCGGTGTCCTCGAGCGCGTCGAGGTATTCCGGGCGGCGGACCATGTTGTCGAGCGTGTCGCCGGCCGCGTCGAGGCTGAAGACGGCGTAGTCGTCCATCACGCAGTCGATGACGTCCTTGAGCACGAAGGGGTACTGGAACCAGCTGTCGCCCTCCGAGACGATCAGCGGGCCGCGGTAGGTTCCCGAGCCGATCTTCTGGTGATAGCGCGCCTGCCGCCGCAGCCGGGCGATCCAGTTGGCGCTGTTGAGGAGCGCGGCGCTGCGGGCCTGGCCCTCCGCGTCGCGGGCGGCGGGCACCTCGACCAGAGCGGGGTTGAGCTTGAGCGTCGGCTCCATCGGTCCCGACGTGTCGGGATCGACCTCGAAGTACTTGGCCAGCTCCTCCTCGGGGATCGTCAGGTCGCTGATCTTGGCGTTCAGTTCGGCGACGCTGATCTTGCCTGCCTTGCCTGTCTTGGCCGGCTTCTCGGTCTTGGCCATGGTTCGCTCTCCCTCGGTGTCGCGCCGCTCCGTGCGGCCTTCAGGCGAGGGCGGCGCGGATGCGGCCGCCCACGTCGGATCGGTAGAGAAGGTCGGTCTGGCGGATGGGCGTCCTGGCCGCCGGCTCGCGGCCCTCGGGCCACTCGATAGCGACGAGGTCGCAGGCCGCGTCCTTGCGCCGCCGCGCCCAGGACCAGGAGACCGGCCGGCTCGGCGCAGCGCCGTTCGCGCCGCGCGCATGGAAGGCGTTGACCACCAGATCCGGGTAGGACTTGCCATAGGGCGTCACCTCGAGCCGGCGCGCCAGAGCCTCGCCTGGCAGGTGCAGCCGCAGCCGCGGCGCGGCGCGCTCGGCGCTCCGCCAGCCCTCCACGACCAGGCGTTCGAACTCCTCGTATTCGGCCACCGACATCGGCGGCGCCACCACGTCGACACTCTCGAGCATCGCGAAGAAGCCACGCCGCGCGCCCGCCCGCTCGGGGTTGCGCAGGCTGTCGCGTTCGAGCGCGCGCAGGAGGCACGACAGCGCGATGGCGCCTTCGGATTCCACGATCACCCGCAGCCGGCCGCCGCCGACGGCATGCGACATCCGCGCCAGCCGCCAGACCAGATAGTCGAAGGGCGCGCGCGCCTCCTCGTCCACCGAGCCGTCGTCGCGGCGCCGCTCGCGCTGGCCGACAAAGCGCGACCCGATGTCGGCGGCCTTCTCCACGTCGCGCCAGAGCGCCCGGCCGACGCCGTGGGCGCTCGCCTCGATGAATCGGTCGAGCTGCGCGCCCTGCTTGCCGAAGCGCTTGAGCCCTTCGGCGAAGACCGTCTCCAGAACCGAGCGGGTCTGGTCGACATAGTCGACGCACCAGAGCGCCGTGATCGGATACCAGCGCGCCGATTTCGCCACGTGCTTCCAGCGGGCGACCTGCTCGGCGGCGTCGGCGAGCCCGAGGATGCCGCCCGCGAAGGTCAGCAGCACGCCGTCATAGCGCCTGAGCTCCTTCGCCTCGACGCCCGTCCGCGGCTTTCCCGCGTCCTCCTCCAGCAGCCGGAACGTCTCGTTCAGCGTGTGCCCGTCGCTCGGGAAGCGGCCGTGCGGCACGTACTGCCCGTCGTCGCAGTGCAGGAAATGGCCCAGGATCGCGTGCACCGGCGTCGAGCGCACGCTCGCCTCGCCGCCGAAGCCGAGCCCCTGGTCGCCGATGGAATAGTCGAACGCCTCGGCGGCCCCGACCCCGAGCCGCAGCACCCAGCCGTCGAGGATGCGGTCGGCCCAGTCGTCATAGCCCCAGAGCGCCAGCCCCGGGATCGGCTCGCCGGTCGCGGGGTCCGGCAGGCAGCCCCATTCGCGGCCCCAGCTGTTGAGCACGATGAAGCCCTTGGGGGTGTAGCCGACGATGACGAAGGCGTGCTTCTCCTGCGCCAGCGGGTCGGAGTAGTCGAACTCGCGCGAGGCCCGGATGACGCCGCCGGCCTCGGCGACGCTCTCCGCGCGCCAGCCCTTGTGCAGTTCCGCCGACACCAGGATCGCGCCGGTCTCGTGCAGCGCCGCGTGATAGGCGTTGAGGTTCGGCCGCAGCCGGTAGTAGGCCCCCAGCGAGGTGCCCTTGGCGTTGCGCGCCCGCGCGAAGTTCAACTGCCGGTCCTCGGAGTTCGGCGCGTAGGGCCAGTCCGCCTCGCCGCAGACCCCGTAGTTGTAGAAGGACTTGATCACCTCGCGCAGAGTCACCCCGGCGGCGGGGCCGCGCTCGCCGATGCGGTTGACCGCCATCTGGTAGATCATGCGGGCGCTGACCGGCGGCGGCGTCTCCGCGCCGCCCCCGGGATCGCCGCTGGCGAGGATGCGCTGGATGTCGATCACCGCCGCCAGCGCCTGGCCTCCGCAGGTGCCCTCGTCGCCCTGGTGGCGTGGCAGCATCACGTCATCGCTGGCGTCGAGGATGCGCGCCACCAGCCGCGGCTCCGGCGGATAGCTGGCGCGAAGCTGGGCCAGCGTCGGCTCGTAGAAACGGTCGCGCAGATCGATTTCGTCGCGCTCGATGCCGCCGCCGAGCGCGTCGGGCGGTGGCTCCGCCTCCTGCCCCGCATAGGACCGCTGCGCGCCATCTTCGGCCATCGCCTCAGATCTCCAGCGCCTGGAGATAGGCGCCGCGGCGGGCGGCGAGCTTCTCCGAAAGGCTGGGGGCCAGCTCCAGAAGCGTCGCGGCCTCGGCCGCAAAGCGCCCCTCGACCCGCTCGACCGCAACCGTGTCGGAGGCGTGACGCAGGAACAGCACCTGCGTTCCCGAACTGGCGATGTCCATGACAAAGCCGAGCATCGCCACCTGCGGCCGCTCGGGCGGGCCATCGACGACGCTGATCTGGAACTGCCGCGCCCCGAAGCGCTGGCTCTCGCGCTCGAAGAGCGTGATCCACGGCCGGTCCTCGCTGGCGCTCGCCATCTGCTTGAGCGTCTCGATGACGATCCCCGGGATCGCGGCGCCGGCGAAGGCCGCCGTGATCACCGGCAGGATCGCCTCGTGCAGGTCGGCGTCCATCGAGGAGAAGTCCTGCGCGGTGCGGGTCAGCCCCTCGCCGACGAAGCCCAGATGCGTGAGCACCGAGCGATGCGCCTCGAACCACTGGTCGGGGGTCGCGGTCTCGGCCTTGTCGGCGGCGAGCTGCGCCAGCAGGAGCGCGTCGGTGATCGCCTTGCGCAGCGCCGGATCGGTGACGGTGGCGAACTCAACCAGGTTCTGGCCCACCGCCAGCGCCGCAGTCTCGCCCGGATCGGTCTCGGCCACCCCGGGGCCGCGCGCGGCCCGCGGCGCCGGCGGCAGCGCCACCTCGGATATGAAGGCGCGCGCCCGCGTGCCGAAGTCCTGTCCCGACATGGTCGCTCGCTCCCCGATCGATCGCCATCCGCCCAATCCCAAGGAGATACTACGCCAATTCCGCGATCATGAGAAGTTAACGATTTCCGCGTTCCGAGCACCGCTCCGCGGCGTGGGCCCGGGGCCGCATTGACGCGCCGCGGGCGCCTCAGCTAAGCGCCCGTCATGACCCGCGAGGATCCCGGACCCGCCGCCTATCGCCCGACGCCGCTGCCCGGCTGGCGCGACCTGCCGCCCGAGGAGATGCGCGCGCGCGCCGAAGCCTTCCTCGCCCGGGTCCGCCGCCGCCGCAGCGTGCGAGACTTCTCCGACCGACCGGTGCCACGGGCGCTGATCGAGACCTGCATTCTGGCCGCGGGCGCGGCGCCGAGCGGCGCCAACCTGCAGCCCTGGCACTTCGCCGCAGTGGCCGACCCCGTGCGCAAGCGCCGGATCAGGCTGGCGGCCGAGGCGGAGGAGCGGGCGTTCTACGCCGGCAAGGCCGGCGCGGACTGG
The DNA here is from genome assembly GCA_963836255.1 of uncultured Alphaproteobacteria bacterium. Classification (GTDB taxonomy): domain Bacteria; phylum Pseudomonadota; class Alphaproteobacteria; order Rhodobacterales; family Rhodobacteraceae; genus Amaricoccus. The sequence continues at coordinate 1,467,486 of CAWIIL010000001.1, read as the reverse complement.
CTCGAGACGCTGCGCCCGCTCGGCACCGATCCCGACAAGCCGTTCCTCGAGACGGCCCCGTGGCTCATCGCGGTCTTCGGCGCCCGCCGCAGCCGGTCCCCTGACGGGGAGCTGCGCCGCAACTACTACGTCCCGGAATCGGTGAGCATCGCCACTGGCTTCCTGATCCTCGCGCTCCACGAGGCCGGTCTGGCGACCCTGACCCACACGCCCGCGCCGATGGGTTTTCTCAACGAGATCTGCGGGCGGCCCTCCGACGAGAAGCCCTACATCCTGCTGGTGACCGGCCATCCCGCGCCGGGCGCAACGGTGCCCGAGGCGGCGATCGCGCGCCGGCCGCTCGACGAGATCGCCTCCTTTCTCTGAAGGCGGCTCGCCACGCGGCGCCCGCCGGCCTGCCCGGGCTTGATGCCCGGGGACCGTGCGGCTATCCATTTGTATGACAATTGCGTCACGGCAGGAGGATCGCCCGATGGCCAGCGCCGATCCGCCGCGGTCCCGGATCGTGTTTGCGGCGCTGCGGGACCAGATTTGCAGCGGCGCCTATCCCGTCGGCAGCCGCCTTCCCACCGAGCGCGAACTGACCGAGATGTTCGGCGCGAGCCGGGTGGTGGTGCGCGAGGCGCTGGCCGCGCTGCAGTCGATCGGCATGGCCGCCGCGCGCCGCGGCTCGGGTACCTACGTCACCTCGATCAAGGCCGCTGGCGACGGCATGATCCTCGATCCCGAGACCCATGCGGAGATCCTAGAGTGCCTCGAGTTGCGGCTCGCGATCGAGGTCGAGGCCGCCGGTCTCGCCGCCCAGCGCCGCAGTCCCGGTCAGCTGGCGGCGGCGGCCGAGGCCCTGGCGCGCATGAAGACGCGCATCGAAGCGGGGCTGGCCGCCGGCGCCGCCGACTGGGCCTTCCATGTTGCCGTCGCGCGCGCCACCAACAACGCCTATTTCCAGCGGTTTATGCAGGCGCTCGGGCCGAAGGCGATCCCGCGCGCCAAGTTCGAGGAGGACGCACCCCTCGACGCCGCCCACGCCAGGCTCGAGGCGCAGCTCCTGGCTGAACACGTGGCGGTCTACCGGGCCATCGACGCCCAGGACCACGCCGGCGCCCGCGACGCCATGCGCCGGCATCTGCGGGCCGCGCAGGACCGCTACCGGCTTCTGCGCGCGGACGCGGCGGGCGTTGCGCCCGCGTCTGCGCCGTGACGCCGGTTCCAAGGGGAAGACACGCCATGACCCGCCACCCGTCGCCATCGCCCGCCGCCGGAGACGCGGCGTGAGCGCCCCGTCGGTCGACTGCGTTCACGATCCGCGCGCCGATCTCGGCGAGGGCGCGATCTGGTCGGACGCCGACCAGGCGGTCTACTGGGTGGACATTCCCAACGGGCGGCTCCACCGCTTCCGGCCCGCCGACGGCGCAACCGCGGTCTGGGAGACCGGCCGTCCGGTCGGCTGCGTCGCCGAGACGCGGTCCGGGCGGTTCGTCCTCGCGCTGGCCGACGGCTTCTTCGAGCTCGATCCGACGAGCGGGGTGCTTGCGCATCTCGGCGGCCCGCGCCCCGTCGATCGCGGCCATCGGTTCAACGACGGCGCGGTCGATCCGGCGGGACGGTTTCTCGCGGGCACGATGCCGCTCGCTGGCGGGCGCGCCGAGGACCACAGCGGCGCGCTCTTCGCGCTCGCGCCGGACGGGACTGTGCGCGCAGTCATGGATGGCTTTCACGTCATCAATGGCATGGCCTTCGCCCCGGACGGCCGCACCGCCTACATCTCCGACAGCTTTCCCTCGGTGCGCACCATCTGGGCGCACGACTACGATCCCGACGACGGAGCATGGAGCAACCGGCGGGTGTTCTTCGACACTCGCGCCGTCGCCGGCCGCCCGGACGGCGGCGCCACCGACGCCGAGGGCTGCTACTGGATGGCCGGGGTCGGCGGCTGGCAACTCGTGCGCCTGACGCCCGAGGGCGCCGTCGACATGGAGATCCCCATGCCCGTGGAGAAGCCGAGCAAGATCGTGTTCGGCGGTCCCGGCTACGGCACGCTCTATGTCACCTCGATCCGCGTTCCCGACGATCCCGAGCAGCCGCAATCGGGCGGCCTCTTCGCGCTGAGCGTGCCCGGCGTCGCGGGCTTTGCGCCGTGGGTGATGCCGCGCTAGGCGGGTGCGCGCCGCGGCGCCGCGTCAAAACCAGAGGTCGCGCACGCAGCGGTGGTCGCGCGGGAGGTCCTCGAAGCTTTCCAGACCGTCGAAATGGTCGATGGGCAGGGGTGCGACGATCTCCGGGTCGGTCATGCGCAGATTCACCGCCGTCCAGTGGCATCCTTCGGCGGAGGCCTGCGTCGCGACATAGTGGGTCATGCAGCCGCATGTCGGGCAGAAGTGGAAGTCGAGCGCGCCGCCGTCGCCGCGGCGATAGGCGGCCGGCGCGCCGGTCACGCGGATGTCGTGGTCGATGTGGCCGTAGGCCCAGAGCGCGCCGTAGCGCCGGCAGGTGGTGCAGTTGCAGGCGGTCGCGGACTCGGGAATCGCGTCGAGCTCCCAGCCGACCCGTCCGCAGTGGCAGCTGCCGTGCATCGCCGTTCTCCTCTCCATTGGCCGGTCTGCAGCAAGCTACGCCGCATCGCGATGAAGGTCGAGATTGGCGGCCGGCGGCGCCCGGCCTATCTGGCGGCGCGATCTGTCGCGGGCCAGTTCGGACGGTTTCCACGCGGTCCCGTGTGACACGATCCGGATTAACGAAGATGAACGCTTTTCATTTCAATGACATAACCGGAATTGCACGCGTGTTATCGGGCCATAACACACCCCCGGTGCGCCGCCGCGCGCGCCTCGGCCCGCAGGCCGGCGCCGCGCCCGCGCCCGAACGTCACGCCGTCGAGACGCGGACTTGCGTGCCCGGATCGCCGAGCAGCTCCTCCGAGAGCGCGGTCCCGAGCCCGGTCCCGGCCATTCCGCGCGCCGACCCGTCGGCGATCTCGGGAAGCGCCGTGACCATGCGCCGGTAGTCGCCGCGCCAGTAGGCCCGCACGCTCTCGAGCATCAGCGCATTGGGCATCGCCAGCGCCAGATGCAGGTTCGCCACCCATGTCACCGGCCCGGTGCAGTCGTGCGGCGCGATCAGCCGGTCGTGCGCGGCGGCGAGATGCGCCACCCGCACCGCCTCGCTGATCCCGCCCGACCAGGCGAGGTCGAAATGCACGTAGTCGATCGCGCCCGCCGCCAGCGCGTCGCGCACCCAGATCGCCGTGCCGTGGTTCTCGCTGCCCGCGAACGGCGTCTTCGAGCCCGCCCGCAGTTCCGCCACCGCCGCGATCTCGCTCATCGAGATCGGATCCTCGTGCCAGAACGGATCGAAGGCGTCGGCCTCTCGCAGGATCCGCGCCGCCGGCGCCGCGCGCCACAAGGCGTGGTACTCCAGCATTACGTCCATCGCGTCGCCGACCGCGTCGCGGATCGAGGCGATGCGCGCGAGCCCCGCCCGCAGATCCTCGGGCAGGATGCGCGCCCCGCCCTCGCGCAGCGCCGCCTCGTCGAAGGGCCAGATCTTCATCGCCCGCACGCCCTCCTCGAGCAGCGAGGCGGCGAGCGCGCCGGGATCATGGATCTGCAGCGCCAGATCGTCCTCGGGATCGAAGCCGCGCGCAGTTCCCGACACCAGCCTGGCGCGCTCGACGCCGGCGCGACTGTTGTAGCCCGGCCCCGCGCAGGTGTTGTAGATCGGGATCGTCTCGCGCATCGGCCCGCCGAGCATCTCGCAGACCGAGAGCCCCGCCGCCTGCGCCCGGATGTCCCAGAGCGCCATGTCGACCGCCGAGTTGGCGCGGATCTCGACCGAGCGGGTCGGATACCCCGCGAAGCGCATCCCGCCATGCCCGACCAGCGCCGCGGCATGGGCGTTGACCGGCCGCGGGTCGCGGCCGAGCAGATAGGGCGCGATCTGGTCGTGCAGGTATTCCGCCACCGGCCGGGCGTGGCGAAAGCTCTCGCCGAGCCCCACCAGCCCTTCGTCGGTGACGACGCGGGCCCAGACGAGATTGGACCACCGCGCGCTCAGCACGGTCTCCACGGCGACGACCCTCATCGCGCCGGCCGCGGATCGGGCCCTGCGCGCGCAGCGTCGGCGGGAGCGGTCATTGGCGCCTCGGTATCGGGAACGCCCCGACGCTAGGTCGCGCTCGGGGAGCTGTCAACGATCCGCGCTGCGGGTTTTGACATGGCCGCCCCGCCCCTGCAAACATCACGGCATCGGCGAAGGGAGCCCAGATGAGCCAGACCATCCTGCTGACCGGCGCCAGCGGCGACGTCGCGCGCCAGCTGCGGCCACGGCTGCGCGCCCGCTACGGCAAGCTGATCCTGTCGAGCCGCAGCCCGATCGCCGACCTCGCCGAAGGCGAGACCCACCGCGCCGCCGCCCTCGACGATCCCGAGGCGGTCCTCGCCGCCTGCGAGGGCGTCGACGGGATCGTGCATCTCGGCGGCCAGTCCGTCGAGGCGCCCTGGGAGACCGTCGACGCGGCCAACATCCAGGGCATGATGAACACACTCGAGGCCGCCCGCCGCCAGGGGGTCAAGCGCCTCGTCTTCGCCTCCTCCAACCACGCGGTCGGCATGTATCCCCGCAACCGGCGCACCGGCGCGGACCAGATGGCGCGGCCGGATTCGCGCTACGGCCTCTCGAAGGTTTTCGGCGAGGCGGCCTGCGCGCTCTACGCCGACAAGCATGGGCTGCGCTGCCTGTCGATCCGCATCGGCAACGTTGCGGAACAGCCGGCCGATCGGCGCCGCCTGTCGATCTGGCTGCATCCAGACGACCTGATGCAGCTCTGCGTCATCGGGCTCGAACACCCCGACCTGCACAACGCCGTGGTCTTCGGGGTCTCCGAAAACGACCGAAGCTTCTGGGACAACCGGGCGGCCTTCGATCTCGGCTACCGGCCGCAGCATCGCGCCGAGGATCACGTCGCCACCGCGCTCGCGTCCCAGGCGAAGCTTGCTTCGGACCCGATCGGCGACGCGCTGGTCGGCGGCGGTTTCGCCAGCGCCGAGTTCGACGGTGACCTCGAGCGCACGCTCTGGTCCTAAGTCAGCCCGCGCGCGCCTCTTCCATCGCCCGACGCAGCGCCCGCACCGTTTCCGCGTCGGTCCGGCGCGGCCGCGCCTCGACGAGCCCGAGCATCTCCGCCGCGCCGCCATCGGGCGGGCAGGGGGCGGCGCAGGAGGCGTGAACCCAGTCGACGGGGCCCGCGCGCAGGAGCGCGTTGACGTTTCCGGCGGTGACGCCCGCGCCCGCCATGATCTCGATGCGCCCCGCCGCCCGCGCCCGCGCCCGGGCGATCAACGCCGCCCCCGAGGGCGCGTCCGCCGCGCGCCCGGAGGTCAACACGCAGTCGAAACCGAGCGCAATCGCCGTCTCGACCGCCGCCTCGACGTCCTCCGCGATGTCCGGCGTCACATCGAAGGCCCGGTGCAGAGTCGCGCCGAGCCCCGATGCGGTGTCCCGAAGCTGCGCGAGGGCGGATGCATCGAGACGCCCGTCGACGCCGGTCGCGCCGAGCACGACGCCCTCGAGCCCCGCCGCCCGGATCGCGGAGATGTCGTGCGTCATCGTCTCCAGGTCGCCTAGCCCCAGCCGCATCGAGCGCGCGTGCGGGCGCACCATAGCGCGCACCGGTGCCGGCGCGGCGGCGGCGATCCGGATCAGTCCCGGACCCGGGGTGAGCCCGCCGAGCGCCAGCGCCGCGCAAAGCTCGATCCGGTCGGCGCCGCCGGCGATCGCGGCCGCCAGCCCGGCGGCGTCGTCCACGCAGACCTCAAGACGGGGCGCGCTCACCGCTGCGCGCCGTCGTCGAGCAGCGCTGCGCCGACGAGGCCCGGCGCGATCTCGATGCGCCCGACCACCACCACCGGCGTCGGCGACGTCCGGACCACGCGCGCGCGCACAGCCGCATCGAGCGTGGCGATCAGGTCGGGCGCCCCGGCGAGCCCGCCGCCGACCGGGGCGATGTCCGCGCCCACGGCGTTGAGCGTCATCGCCAGCGGACCCGAAACCAGATCGCGCCACACCGATACCGTCGCCGTGGCCTCGGCGTCGCCCGCGCGCCAGCCGGCGACGATCGCCCGGCTGTCGGCGGCGCGGCCGCGCTGATGGGCGTGCAGATGGGCGTGCAGCCGCGCGAGGCCGGGTGCGCCCCCAACGGTGTCGAGGCATCCGCGCAGTCCGCAGCCGCAGTCGAACCACGGGATCGCCCGTTCGGGATCGCCGCCCAGCATCGGCGCCGCGGGGCCGTGGCCCCATTCGCCTGCGCCGGGCACGAGTTGCCCGTCGATCACCAGTCCGCCGCCGACGCCGGTGCCGAGGATCACCCCGAAGACCACGCCGGCGCCGCGTCCGGCCCCGCGCTGCGCCTCGGCCAGGGTGAAGCAGTCGGCGTCGTTGGCGACGCGCACCGGACGACCTAGCCCCGCGCCCAGCAATTCCGCGATCGGCGCACCGTCGATGCAGGGGACGTTCGCGCAGGAAAGCGCGCCGGTGGCGGGCTCGATCCGGCCGCAGATCGCCACCGAGGCGGGCGCGCCGGCAGGGGCTGCCTCAGCAAGGCGCCGCATCTCACGCAAAAACGCCGCGCGATCATCGCGCGGCGTCGCTGTTCTCTTGATCGCGCCGGGCTCGTTCGCCCCGAAGATCGCCGCCCGGATCTCCGTGGCGCCGACGTCAAAGCAGAGCGTCACGCCCGCGCGGGTCGGCGCGCTCGCGCCTACTCGAACGTCTGGAGATAGGCGATGACGTCCGCGCGCTCCTCGGGCTTCTTGAGGCCCGCGAAGCTCATCTTGGTGCCTTCGATGTGCCCGCGGGGATCCTCAAGGTATTCGGACAGCACCTCTGGGGTCCAGACCCAGCCCTCGTCCTTCTTGGCGAGGAAGGCGTCGGAGTACTTGAAGTCCGGATTGGCCGCGATCGGCTCGCCGATGATGCCGGTCAGGGTCGGGCCCACGCGGTTCTTGGCGCCGTCGCCGACCATGTGGCACGCCTTGCACTTGTTGAAGACCTTCTCTCCGGCGGCGGCGTCGCCGTCCTGCGCCAGCGCCGGCCCGGCGATCGCAAACCCTGCGGCGGCGGCCAGCAAGGCCCCTCTGAACTTGTTCATCGGTTTCCTCTCTTCCATTTCTCTTGCGCCGGTCAGCCCGGCGCGACGCCTGACCGCAAGCGGCTTCGGCTTATCAATAGCCCACAGAGCAGCCGCGCAAAGCTGCGGCGCGACACCCCGTCGCGTCGCGGGATTAGTGACGCAGGCGCCGCAAACCGTCAAGCGTCCGGAGGTTGCGCCCTGGCGGCGGGGCGCAGGCGCCGACTTGAGGCGACCGGCCGCGCGCGAGGTCCGGCGCGCCCTGCGCCTGTTCTGCCGCGCGCCGGACGGCCCGATTCGGGGCGTTAACACTTTTACCAAATATAATCAGTTGGTTGAAGTCTGTCCTAGCTAGGACGCCCCCGAAATCGGGCCTTTCAGGGGCGCCAGGTTAGGAAGTTCGCGATCAACCTAAGCCCGGTCTTCTGGCTTTTTTCGGGATGAAACTGCACCCCGATCAGGTTGTCGCGACCGACCACCGCGGCGATTGGTCCGCCGTGATCCACGATGGCCAGCACCCTCGCCGGATCCTTCGCGGCGAAACGGTAGGAATGCACGAAATAGGCGTGATCTCCCGCCTTGAGCCCCGCTAGCACCGGGTGCGCGGCGAGGTTCTCGAGCGCGTTCCAGCCCATGTGCGGGATCTTGAGCCCGGGCGCGGACGGGGTGATCCGCACCACCTCGCCGCCGATCCAGCCGAAGCCCGCCGTGTCGCCATGCTCGCGGCCGAAGTCGGCCATCATCTGCATGCCAACGCAGATGCCCAGGAACGGCGCGCCCTCGTCGAGGGCCCTTCGCTCGATCGCCTCGAAGAGCCCGGCGCGCGCGGCGAGCCCGGCCCGGCAATCCCCGAACGCCCCGACGCCTGGCAGCACGATGCGCTCCGCCCGCGACACCACATCGGGATCGGAGGACACGACCACCCGCGGCGCCCCAACCTCTGCGGCCATGCGCTGGAAACTCTTCTCGGCGGAATGCAGGTTGCCGCTCTCGTAGTCGACGATGACCGTCGTCATCCCGAGAGCGTGCCTTTTGTCGACGGGATCGCCTCGCGCATGCGCGGTTCGGGCTCCACAGCCGCCCGCAGCGCCTGCGCCACCGCCTTGAACACCGCCTCGGCGATGTGATGGCTGTTCGCCCCGTCGATAAGCGCCACGTTGAGCGTCACCCCGCCATTCATCGCGAACGCGGTGAAGAACTCGCGCACCAGTTCGGTGTCGAACCCGCCGATCTTCTGGCTCGGGAAGGCGACGTTCCACACCAGGAACGGCCGCCCGGAGAGATCGAGCGCCGCGCGCACCAAGGTCTCGTCCATCGGAAGGAGGCACGATCCGTAGCGGCGCACGCCGCGCTTGTCGCCAAGCGCCTGCGCCAGCGCCCGCCCGATGGCGATGCCGATGTCCTCTACCGTGTGGTGGTCGTCGATGTGCAGATCGCCGGTGGCCCGCGTCTCAAGATCGATAAGCGCGTGCCGCGCCAACTGGTCGAGCATGTGATCGAAGAAGCCGACGCCCGTCTGGTTGTCGTGGAGGCCGGAGCCGTCAAGGTCCAGTCGGACCGACAGCGCGGTCTCGGCGGTCGTGCGGCTAACTTCGCCCTTGCGCATTGGTGTGACCCCGGGGTTGCCTCGGGCGTCTATATCCGCGCCCGACTGACGTTCCAAGCCCGTGTCCGTGCTCTTCACATCTGCGACTTCGGGGCCTCCGCGGCTTGCAGGGGAGTCGATCCTGCGGCTGATGTCCGGGCTGACGGGCCCGACCACGTCGACGGAATCGTCGCAAATGTACCAGATGCCTTCCATTGATCGCACCTCGCTCGCTTTGTATCCGCCCCCGCGACGCGCGAACCACCCCGATCCGCTGCAGCGCCTGAAGTGCCGGCGACGCTTTCGGATTATCCACGCAAGCCGATGGCCGATCCGCCCCCAAACCGGGGCCAATCCGTTCACGCTAGAGACCCTCATATGAGGGTGGCTCTGTGGCGCGGCCTTGACTTGCCCCCTGGTTTGGAGGCCTCTTCGGAGGCGGCCCGTAATCCTCTGGAGAGGCGTCGATGTTCACAGAGAGCCTCGATTTCGGTCTTGGCGAGGACGTGGACGCGTTGCGCGAGCTTGTCCGGTCCTGGGCGCAGAAGCGCGTCGCGCCGATCGCCGGTCGTATCGACAGGGAGAACGTCTTTCCGTCCGAGTTGTGGCGGGAGATGGGGGCGCTTGGCATCCTCGGCATGACCGTAGCCGAAGCCTATGGCGGCGTCGCGATGAGCTATCTGGCCCATTGCGTGGCGGTTGAGGAAATCGCCCGGGCGAGCGGGAGCGTGGCACTGTCCTACGGCGCGCATTCCAACCTCTGCGTTAACCAGATCGCCCTGAACGGCACCGATGCGCAGAAGGCGCGCTACTTGCCTGCGCTGGTCTCGGGTTCGAATGTCGGCGCGCTTGCGATGTCTGAGACGGGCGCGGGGTCCGATGTGGTCGCCATGAAGTTGCGCGCGGAGAAACGCAACGATGGCTTCGTGCTCAACGGGACGAAGTACTGGATAACCAACGGCCCGGACGCCGACGTGCTGATCGTCTACGCCAAGTCCGACCCGGAGGCCGGGTCGAAGGGGATCACGGCGTTCCTGGTCGAGAAATCCATGGCGGGCTTCTCCACGGGCCCGCACTTCGACAAGCTCGGGATGCGCGGGTCGAATACCGCGGAGTTGATCTTCGCCGATGTGGAGGTGCCGTTTGAAAACGTCCTGGGCGGCGAGGGTCAGGGCGCGCGGGTGCTGATGTCGGGCCTCGACTACGAGCGCGTCGTCTTATCGGGGATCGGCGTCGGGCTCATGCACGCCTGCCTAGACCACCTGATGCCCTACATGCACGACCGCCGGCAGTTCGGAGAAAGCATTGGAAATTTCCAGCTGATGCAGGGCAAGATCGCGGACATGTACACGGCGATGAACTCGGCGCGAGCCTACGTCTACGCGGTGGCGCGCGCATGCGATCGCGGCGAGGTCACCCGGCAGGATGCTGCGGCCTGCGTCCTCTACGCCTCGGAGAAGGCGATGGAGCAGGCGGTGCAGGCGATTCAGGCGATGGGTGGGGCCGGATATCTCAGCGACAGCCCGGTTGCGCGCATCTTCCGCGACGCCAAGCTCATGGAGATCGGCGCGGGCACGTCGGAGATCCGCCGCATGCTTATCGGGCGCGAGCTGATGCGGGCGACGGCGTGAGCATCGCTGGGTCGCAGCGGCGCGCGCGGGCGCGTCCCCGTCGCGCGGCCGGGCTTGCCGCCGCGGCCCTAGTTGCGGCGCAGGGTGCTGTGGCGCAGGATCCCGAAGCGGCCCTTGACGAGGTCAGAGCATGCCTCGGGGCAGCCGCCGGGCCCACTGATGCGCGACGATGCGTTGGGAGCTATGCGCGGGTCTGTGCTTTAGGGGCGCCCGGGGCGACCGAAGTCATGCGTGATTGTCTGGTCGCGGAGACTGCGGCCTGGGACCGCGTTACCGACGAGACCTTCGCTGAACTTGTCATGCTTGCGCGGGACCGGGTGGCGCTCGACGAGCAGGCCGGAGGTGTGAGCGCGGCGCATGACGAGTTGCTGCGGATCGCACAGGGCGCGTGGCGGACGTTTCGCGACGCTGATTGCGCGCAGGAAAGCGCGGCGCCCATCGAACTCGCCACCGGCGACGTCGTCGGGGCTTGGTGCGGGCTGGACCGCACTGCGGAGCGTGCAATCAATTTGCAGGCGAAGCGGCCCCTGCTGGAGGCGCCGTGAGGAAGGCTCCGGTTCAGGTGGCGCTGTGGCTCTCGACGGAGTTGACGTGAGGATCGGCGGGGCGGTCCGGACCGACAGCGCCGAGTTTATCGCAAACCGCGCCGCGCATCTTGCGGCGCTGGCCGAGATCGAGGCGGCGGTTGCCGCTGCGGCGGAAGGCGGGGGTGCGGCGGCGCAGAAGCGCCACGCGGCGCGCGGCAAGATGTCTCCACGGGAGCGGGTTGCGAACCTCCTCGATCCGGGCTCTCAGTTTCTCGAAATCGGCGCGCTGGCCGCACATGGACTTTACGACGGGGCGGCGCCTTGCGCAGGGGTCATCGCAGGAATTGGTCGGGTCGTTGGCCAAGACGTGATGGTCATCGCCAACGACGCCACGGTCAAGGGCGGCACGTACTATCCGATGACCGTGAAGAAGCACCTGCGCGCGCAGGAGATCGCCGCGGAATGCCGACTGCCCTGCGTCTACCTTGTGGATTTGGGCGGGGCAAACTTGCCCAACCAGGACGAGGTGTTCCCTGACCGCGACCATTTCGGACGGATCTTCTACAATCAGGCGCGGATGAGCGCCGAAGGTGTCGCACAGATCGCAGTGGTGATGGGGTCGTGCACGGCGGGGGGCGCATATGTCCCGGCGATGTCGGATTTCAGCATCATCGTGCGCGGGCAGGGCACGATCTTTCTCGCCGGACCGCCGCTGGTGAAGGCCGCCACCGGCGAGGAGGTTAGCGCAGAGGATCTGGGAGGCGGCGATGTGCACACGCGCCTCTCGGGAGTTGCGGACGCGCTGGCCGAGGACGACGCGCATGCGCTGGAACTGGCGCGGCGGGCGGTGGCGTCGTTGAACCGTCGCTTTCCCGAAACGGTCGTGCGGGCGGCACCCGAGCCCCCGGCGCTGGACCCCGAAGAGTTGCTGGGGATCGTGCCGGCCGATCCCCGCGTCGCCTACGACAGCCGGGAGGTGATTGCGCGAGTCGTTGACGGCTCGCGCTTCGACGAGTTCAAGGCGCGCTTCGGGATTTCGCTTGTTTGTGGGTTCGCGCACGTTGCGGGCATACCCATCGGCGTGATCGCCAACAACGGCGTGCTCTTCTCCGAAAGCGCGGTGAAGGGCGCGCATTTCGTCGAACTCGCGTCGCAACGTCGCATCCCGCTGGTCTTCCTGCAGAACATCACCGGCTTCATGGTCGGCCGACGCTACGAGGCCGAGGGTATCGCGCGCCATGGGGCCAAGCTCGTCACCGCTGTCGCCACCACCGCCGTTCCGAAGATCACCCTGATCATCGGAGGCTCGTTCGGGGCCGGCAACTACGGCATGGCCGGGCGCGCGTACCAGCCGCGGTTTCTCTGGACCTGGCCGAACAGCCGAATTGCGGTCATGGGCGGCGAACAGGCGGCCAGCGTGCTTGCCGGCATCCGGCGGGATGGGGTCATGCGGCGGGGTGGAAGCTGGAGCGAGGTGGACGAGATCGCCGTAAAGCAGCCGACTCTGGAGGCGTTCGCGCTCCAGTCGCATCCACTCTACGCCTCGGCGCGGCTCTGGGACGATGGTGTGATCGATCCCCGCCGGACCCGCGACGTGCTGGCGCTGTCGCTCGCGGTGGCGTTGAATGCGCCGATCGGAGAGACGCGGTTCGGTGTCTTCCGGATGTGATCGGACCTTGGCACCGTCGCCCGCGCACCGCCCCCCGCAGGCCGAGCCAGATCCGGCCGCGGCGGCGCACCGCGGTAAGGCCGAGGCGACGCGGCGCGGCTCTGCGGCGTTGGTTGCGGCGCTTCGGGGTTCTTGTCGCAATCCTCGTGGCAGTGCCGCCGGTGAGCGACGTGTTGATCGGTCTGCGGCGCACGGTCGAGGGTTGTCGGGTCATGCATGTGGTGGACGGAGACACGGTCGACCTTCTCTGTCCGGGGGGCGAGTTGACGCGCGTGCGCATCACCGGCTTCGATGCCCCGGAGCTGTATTCACCGCAGTGCGCCTCGGAAGCGGCGAAGGCCTTGGCCGCGCAGACGCGCTTGCGGTGGACGCTGGCGCGGGCCGACATGCTTGAGGTGATCCCCGGCGGCGTCGATCGCTATGGTCGGCGTCTGGCGGAGGTCATGGTTGACGGCCGGCGGGTCGCGGACGTCATGATCGAGAGCGGCCATGGGCGGCCGTATTCCGGCGGGGCCCGCGATGGCTGGTGCGCCGCGTAAAGGAGGGGAAATTGTTCGACCGGATCCTGATCGCGAACCGTGGCGAGATCGCCCGCCGGATCGCGCGGACCGCGCGGTCGATGGGCGTGGGCGTCGTCGCGGTCTATTCGGACGCCGACGCGGAGGCTGCCCATGTCACTGAGGCCGACGCCGCTGTGCGGCTCGGACCCGCACCGGCCGCGGAAAGCTACCTGCGGGGCGCGAGGGTGATCGAGGCCGCGCTCGCCACTGGGGCGCAGGCGATACACCCCGGGTACGGGTTTCTCTCCGAGAACCCGGACTTCGTCGAGGCGGTCGAGACAGCGGGCCTCATCTTTATTGGCCCCTCGGCGGCGGCGATCCGGGCGATGGGGCTGAAGGACGCCGCCAAGGCGCTGATGGCGAAAGCGGGCGTTCCGGTGGTGCCGGGCTATCACGGCGAGAACCAGGACGACGCCCATCTCGCCGACCAGGCGGCGCTGATCGGATATCCGGTTCTTATCAAGGCGGTCGCCGGCGGCGGCGGCAAGGGCATGCGCCGGGTCGATCACCCGCGCGATTTCGCCGAGGCGCTCGGCGCGGCGCGTCGCGAGGGGGAACGCGCCTTCGGTGACGCACGTGTGCTGATCGAGCGCTACGTGACGGCGCCGCGGCATATTGAGGTGCAGATTTTCGGCGATCGGTACGGCGATGTCGTTCACCTCTTCGAGCGCGACTGTTCGATGCAGCGTCGCCACCAGAAGGTGGTCGAGGAGGCCCCGGCGCCCGGGATGACGCCCGAGACCCGGGCGGCGATGGGCGCGGCGGCGGTGCGCGCGGCGCTGGCGGTCGGCTATTGCGGCGCAGGTACGGTGGAGTTCATCGCCGACGGCGCGCGGCAGCCGCACCCGGACGGGTTCTGGTTCATGGAGATGAACACGCGACTTCAGGTCGAGCATCCGGTGACGGAGGCCATAACGGGTGTTGATCTGGTGGAGTGGCAGCTCCGCATCGCCGCCGGAGAGCCTTTGCCGCTCCGGCAGGAGGCGCTGGGGATCGAAGGTCATGCGATCGAAGCGCGTCTTTATGCGGAGAATCCTGCGCGTGGATTCCTGCCAGCGACCGGCGTTCTGAGTTGCGCGAGGTTTCCCCACGAAGCGCGCGTGGACGCCGGACTCTTGCCCGGTGACGTGATCACGACCCACTATGACCCGATGATCGCCAAGATCGTCGCTCATGGCCTGACCCGCGACATCGCGAGGCGTCGGCTTGCGCAGGCGCTGGAGCGGACGCGGGTCGCAGGATGCGCGACAAACCTCGGGTTCCTCGCGCGTCTCGTGCGGCATGCCGACTTCGCCGCGGAGCGGCTCGACACCGGCCTGATCGAGCGGGATCTGGAACGCCTGACGGCACCGAAAGCGCCGGATGGGGCGGTGCTGGCGGTCGCGACGCTGCTCGCGGCGGGGCTGGTCGATGACGACGATCCGATGACGGGCTTTGTCCTTTGGGCGCCGCTGCGGCGCACCATAGCACTGGAGTTCGATGCGGGGCGTCGTGACGCGGCGCTCACGGCGCTCGGCCGGCGCCGCTTTCAGATCGACGGCCTGGAGGTGCGCGTCGAGGGCCGGGAAGCTTCGGGCGATCTGACAGTATGGATCGACGGATTGCTGCGGCGCTTTGGGGCGGAGCGCTCCGGCGATGTGGTGACGGTGTTCGACGGGGCGGAGGTGTTCGAATTTCGGCTGCCAGATCCGGCGAGCACTCGAACCGAAGCTGCCGTAGGCGGCGACGCCGTGATCGCGCCGATGCCGGGCATCGTCCTGAAGTTGAGTGCGATCCTGGGTGACAAGGTTGTTGGGGGCGCGGTGCTGGTGGTGATCGAGGCGATGAAGATGGAGCACGTGCTCCGGGCGCCGCGGGACGGCCAGATCGCGAGCTTGGACGTGGAGGAGGGCGCGCAGGTAGAGGAAGGCGAGGTGCTGCTGAGGCTCGAACCGGCCGAGGCGGGCGGCGGTGGCTGAGCGGGAGCGCGTGACGATCGTCGAGGTAGGTCCGCGCGACGGGCTTCAGAACGAGCCGCGGTTCGTGCCGACCGAGGAAAAGATTGGGTTGATCGATGCGCTTTCGGCGTGCGGATTCGCGCGCATTGAAGTTGCCAGTTTCGTCGCTCCCGATCGGGTGCCTCAGATGGCGGACGGCGCGGCGGTGCTCGGCGGGATCGCGCGCGAGACAGGCGTATCCTATGCCGCTTTGACCCCGAACCTGCGCGGATATGAGGCTGCACGGACGGCGCGCGCCGACGAGGTCGCCGTCTTCGCCTCGGCCTCGGAAAGTTTCAGCCGGCGCAACATCAATTGTTCGATTGCCGAGAGTTTCGAGAGGTTTGCGCCCGTCGCGGCGCGGGCACTCAAGGAGGGAGCACCGCTCCGGGCCTATGTCTCCTGCGTGACCGATTGCCCCTATGAGGGGGGAGTAACGCCCGATGCGGTGGCCGATGTCGCGGCGCGGTTGCTTGGTCTCGGCGCCTACGAAGTGTCGCTCGGGGAGACGCTCGGCCGGGCGCGACCGGAAGCCGTGGCGGCGATGCTGGAGGCGGTGACGGCGCGAATTGACGCGGGACGTCTCGCCGGTCATTTTCACGACACGTCCGGCGGCGCTCTCGCCTGCGTCGAGACGGCGCTGGGATTCGGGTTGCGGGTTTTCGACGGCTCCGTCGCTGGCCTTGGTGGCTGTCCATTTGCGCCCGGAGCTGCGGGGAACGTCGCGACCGAGACGCTGGCGGCGCGCCTGGAGGCGATCGGTTTTGGGACCGGGCTCGACAAAGACAGGCTCGCGGACGCTATTGTGCTTGCGCGTCAAATTCGCCGCGGTGCGCAATAAACGTTTGCGGTGAATTGTTCGGAACGGGTGTTCCTGGAAGCTTCAAATCTACCGAAAGTTGCGTTATGGTCCAGCAAGAGCGAAAAGAGTTCGACCGGGAGGACTCGAAATGCAGGACCGGAACATCTCCGTTCTAGCAACCGACGCCCGCATAAACGAGCGTCTCATCTCGTGGGGCATGGATCCAATGCGCGGACCCTGTCTGGCGGATGTGGTCCACGAGGCCACTGGAGAGCGGCTGAGTTCCCGCGACGCGTTGCGCCACTGGACGTCCGACCGCCTCGCCGGCGATCCGAGGGTTTGCGCCGTCCTGAAGAAGTTCGCATCCTGACATTGCGCCGTGCGCCGTGGAGCGCGCGACGATGAGCCGTTACGCGATCGAGTGCGTCCTCGATGGCCGAGGCGTCGCCACTGTTACGCTTGATCGGCCGGACAAGCACAACGCGCTGTCGCCCGCGCTCGTCGACGCGCTCGCTGCGACGGCGGCCCGGCTCGGATCCGATCCGGCTGTGCGCGTTGTTGTTTTGGCCGCTTCGGGCCCCAGTTTCTGCGCTGGCGGGGATCTCGAGTGGATGCGGGCTCAGTTCGAAGCTGACCGCGCCACCAGGATCGCCGAGGCGCGACGCCTTGCGGGCATGCTCTATGCTCTCAATACGATCCCGAAACCGCTGGTGGCGCGGGTGCATGGGCCGGCGTATGGCGGCGGGGTCGGTCTGATGGCGGTTTGCGACGTGGTCGTTGCGCGGCTCGACGCCCGGTTCGGGCTGACGGAGACGCGGCTCGGGCTGATCCCTGCGACCATCTCGCCCTATGTCGTCGCCCGCATCGGCGAGGGTGCGGCGCGTGCGCTGATGCTCTCGGGGAGATTCTTCGACGCGGAGGAGGCGCAGCGCATTGGCCTCGCCAGCCGAGTTCGAGCGGCTCGACGATCTCGACCGCGCTCTGGCGGCGACAGTTGACGACCACCTTGCCGCGGCGCCCGGGGCCATCGCGTCGGCCAAGAAGCTTACTCGGGCGCTCGGTCCGACGATCGACGCGGATACAATCGCTTGGAGCGTTGAGCAGTTGGCCAACGCATGGGAAACTCCTGAGGCGAAAGCGGGCGTTAGGGCGTTCCTAGAACGAGTGAGTCCGCCCTGGTCGGGATGACCGTCGGCGCATCTATTCATATGGTGGGGGCGCACGATTTAGGTTGGCCTGCCGCCGATGCTCCAGCCATGCCCCACAGGCCAGGCCAGCCAGGAAGCCGCCCAGATGCGCCTCCCAGGCAAGGAGTCCGTCGAGCGCGAAGAAGAACACGACATTCAGTCCGGCGAGAACCGCGACCCGAGTCGCCACTGGCCCGGCAGGCGCGCCGGCGCGCCGATGCCGCGCCCAGTCCCAGACGACCCAGACTCCTAGAAAGGCGAACACCGCGCCCGAGGCTCCGACCATCGGGATGGGTTCGTTGCTGAGCAGGCCGAAGAATGCCCCGCCGGCGGTCGCGCCGGCGAGAAAGATCGGCAGGATTGCCCTGGGCCCATAGTTGTCCGCGACAAGCCTTCCCATCGCGAGAAGGATCGTCATGTTCATGACCATGTGCAGCATGCCGCCGTGAAGGAAGGCGTGGCTTACGAACATCGTGGCTGGCTGAAGGGCGAAAATCGGCTCGCCGCCACGCAGCAGCGGCGACCAGAAGGCGCCAAGCGAGAAGGCGCGCAGCCGCAGCGTCGGCGAACCGATCACGCCGATGTCCGCCAGCGTAAGCGCGAGCTCTACGAGCGCGATCGCGCCGGTCAGAAGAACCAGGACGCGCGGGAGCGGCCGGTGGGCGCTGGGGTGCTTCGGCGGCGGCATCGTTCTATCGTTTCTTGCGCTGCTGGCGGCCCGATGCTGTCGGACCGGGCTCGGGGAGGCAAGGCGAAAGCGCGCGGGCAGGGAGATGGCGCCGGCAGTTGACCCATGTCAATGTGACGCTCCATCTGTCGCCTAGGCTCGGCTGCGAGGAACTGGAGGAACGCATGACGCATACGCCGCACGAACTGGCCGAGGAATTCCCCGACAAGGTCGACCGCATCCACGAGATGAAGATCTCGAACGCCCATTTCCGTCGTCTCATGGAGGAGTACCACGCGGTCAACCTCGCCGTGCACCGGGCGGAGACCGACATCGAACCGACGGACGACTTCCACATGACAGAAATGCGCAAACAGCGGCTGGCGCTCAAGGACGAGCTCGCGCGCCTGCTCGCCTGAAGCCGACGGCTGCGCGACGCGGCCCGCTGTCACTTCCGCGCCGTCGCGCTACCTGTGCGTCAACGGAGGCGCATCGGCAGTGTTGAGCGTGGAAGACGTCCACAAGTCCTACCCGGGCGCTGTTGAGCCGGTAAACGTATTGCGCGGGGCGTCGCTGGCCTTGGAGCCGGGGCGCACTCTGGCGCTGACCGGCGAATCGGGGGCGGGCAAGAGCACATTGCTGCATCTGATCGCAGGTCTCGACGCGATCGAGGCTGGAGCAATTCGCCTTGGCGATACCGAGGTCGGGGCGCTCGACGATTCCGGGCGATCGGCGCTGCGACGCAGCAGGATCGGGCTGGTCTTTCAGCAGTTCAACCTGATCCCGAGCCTCGACATTGCGGCCAACCTTGCGTTCCAGGCCCGGATCGCGGGTCGCCTCGACCCCGATTGGCAGACAGGAATTATCGCCCGGCTGGGGCTCACTGGATTGCTGTCGCGCTATCCAGAGCAGCTATCGGGCGGCCAGCAGCAGCGGGTCGCTATCGGCCGTGCGCTGGCGGGGCGGCCGGAGTTGATCCTCGCCGACGAGCCAACCGGGAACCTGGATGAGGCCGCCGGTGACGCGGTCATGGCGCTGCTGCTCGAGTTGGTGAAGCAGGCGGGATCGAGCCTGCTGATGGTCACGCATTCGCAACGCCTGGCCAGCATGCTCGACGCTCGCGTGCACCTCCGGGCCGGGAGGATCGAATGATGTTGCGCGAGACGATGCGCGCACTTCTCGGACACTGGCGTCGGCATCCGGTGGAGCTTGTGACCATGCTCGTGGGACTGGCGCTCGCCACGGCGCTCTGGAGCGGCGTGCAGGCGCTCAACGCGCAGGCGCGCGACAGCTACGCGCAGGCCGCGGCCGTTCTCGGCGAAGGCGCGTTCGCGACGATCGTCGCCCGGGACGGCCAGCGGTTCGACGTCGAGGAATACGCCGCGCTGCGTCGCGCGGGTTGGCCCGTGTCGCCGGTTCTGGAGGGTGAGATTGTCGTCGGCGGCTCATCGATCCGCGTGGTCGGAGTGGAGCCGGTGACGCTGCCTGAAGGTGCAACTGGGCCACGGATCGGAGATGAGGGCGACCGGCTGACCCGCTTTCTCACGCCGCCGCATCTGGGGCTGGTCGGCCCGGGCGATCCGCCCGAGGACCCACGCCTGCCGCCGCTTGAGACGGTGGAGTCGCTGCCGCCGAATACGCTTCTCGTCGACATCGGCGTGGCGGAACGACTTCTGGACGCGGCCGGCCGGATTTCGCGGCTCCTTGTCGAGCCTGGCGCGTCGACGACCCTTCCCGAGAACTTGGCTGGGCGGCTGGAGTTCCGCCCGGCGCAGGCAGCGGGCGATCTCGACCGCCTGACGAACAGCTTCCATCTCAACTTGACCGCCTTCGGCTTTCTCAGCTTCTTCGTGGGACTTTTCATTGTCTATTCCGCGATCGGTCTCGCCTTCGAGCAGCGCCGTCCGATGTTGCGCACGCTGCGAGCCTGCGGGGTCCCTGTGCGCTGTTTGACTCTGGCGCTGCTGTTGGAACTGATGGGATTGGCGCTGCTGGCGGGGCTCGTGGGCGTGCTTGGTGGATACGCCATCGCGGCGGCGCTCCTGCCTGACGTGGCGGCCTCGCTGCGGGGACTCTATGGCGCGCGTGTTCCAGGAAGCCTCAGCCTTAGCCCCTGGTGGTGGCTCGCCGGGCTAGGCGTCGCGGGACTCGGCGCGCTGGCGGCCTCGGCGAGCGCGCTCTGGCGGGCCTGGCGGCTGCCCTTGCTCACATCGGCTCAACCCCAAGCTTGGTTTGAGACGCAACGTCGTAGCGCGCGGTTTCAGCTGGTGGCGGCGGCGTTGCTGTCAGGAATTGCATTGCTCGCAGTCCTGTATGGTGATGGGCTTGTCACGGGTTTCGCGCTGATGGGGGCGGTCTTGCTCGCGGCTGCCCTCGGTCTGCCGGCGTTGCTCTCGGCCATTCTGGAAATCGGCGCGCGCCGGGCAATGGGCCCGGTCGCGGAGTGGCTCTGGGCCGACGCGCGCCAGCAGGTCTCGGGCCTGTCTCTGGCGCTCATGGCGCTGATGCTCGCGCTGGCGGTTAACATTGGGGTCGGAACAATGGTTGACAGCTTCCGCCGAACGTTTCTCGGCTGGCTGGATCAGCGACTGGCGGCGGAACTCTACCTGACCGGCGCCAATACAGACGAGGCGGCTGCGATGGCGGGCTGGCTCGAAGCGCAGCCGGACGTGCGCGTCGTACTGCCGATTTGGAGCGTGGAAAGCCGGTTCCGGGACTGGCCAACGGAGATTTTTGGGTTCCGGGACGACGAAACCTACCGAGACAACTGGCCGCTCCTGACCGCGGCGCCGGACGCCTGGGACGCGGTGGCTGCGGGCGAGGCGGTGCTTGTCTCCGAACAGCTAGCGCGTCGCTTCGACGTCGGGGTAGGCGATCAGATCGAGATCGCGACCCCAGAAGGCCCGTGGTCGGTAGATGTGGCGGCTGTCTATTCCGACTACGGCAATCCTGAGGGTCAGATCCTCGTCGGGCTCGATCAGTTCGACGTGCGCTGGCCCGAAGCGGAGCGCCGTCGGATGGGCGTTCGGCTCGACCCAGAGAGGGTGGACGGGCTGATTGCAGGGCTTCGGCAGGAGTTCGGGCTCGGTGAGGAACAGTTCGTGCGGCAGGCGACCCTGAAGGCGTTCTCGCGCTTGGTCTTCGAACGGACGTTCGCAGTCACGATGGCGCTCAACGCGCTCACGCTCCTGGTCGCAGGTGTGGCGCTGCTCGCTTCGCTGCTGACGCTCTCGACCATGAGGATCGCCCAGCTTGCGCCGCTTTGGGCACTCGGCCTGACCCGGCGGCGGCTCGCCGGCTTAGAGATCGCCAAGACGGTGGGGCTCGCGGCGCTGACGGCGCTCGCGGCGTTGCCACTGGGATTGGCGGTGGCCTGGGTGCTAACGGCGGTGATCAACGTTCAGGCGTTCGGCTGGCGGCTGCCGATCCACTTCTTTCCCGGAAAATGGGCGATGCTCTTCGGCATGGCGATCGCGACGGCCTTCGCAGCGGCCGTCTGGCCTGCGCTTCGACTGAGACGCGCCAGCCCGCTATCGCTGCTTCGGAGCTTCAGCAGTGAACGCTAGGTTCATGCTCCTCGTGCTCCTGCCGTCCGTGTCGTTCGGACAAGGCTACGCCGGCCTCGGGACTACGGCGGACGGATACCTGCCGGTGACCGCCCCGGCCAATCTCGCGTTTCCGCGCGATCACGGCGCTCATCCCGGATTTCGCATCGAGTGGTGGTATCTCACCGCCACGCTCGAGGACGACGCCGGCGGCCAATACGGCGCGCAGTGGACGCTCTTTCGACAGGCCACGGCGCCGGGACCGCACACGGATGGCTGGGACAGCCGCACGCTCTGGATGGGGCACGCCGCGGTCACGACCGCTGACAGCCATCTCTACGCCGAGCGCTTCGGGCGGGGCGGGGTCGGGCAGGCGGGCGTGACGGCCGGCCCGCCGTTCGAGGCATGGATCGACGACTGGGGTTTGACCAGCGACGACGGGACCCTGGCCGAGATCGAGGTGCGGGCCGCGGGCGAAGGGTTCGCCTTCGACCTGTGGGCCCAGACCGACCGCCCTTTCGTGCGGCAGGGGGAGGATGGCTTCAGCGTCAAGTCAGAGGCGGGGCAGGCGTCTTACTACTACAGCCAGCCGTTTTACGACGTTGCGGGCGAACTGGTGATCGACGGGCGGGCAATAGCGGTCTCGGGACAGGCTTGGCTCGACAGAGAATGGTCGAGCCAGCCGCTTGCCGAGGGCCAGGAGGGGTGGGACTGGTTCGCGCTGCAACTCCCGGACGGGGGGCGGTTGATGGTCTATGGCCTGCGGGACACGGACGGCGCGGCCTATGTGGTCGGAACCTGGATCGCGCCGGACGGCGCGCCGACGCCGCTCGTCCCGGGCGAGGCGAGGATGAGACCGCTCAAGACTGTCCGCATCGCTGACCGAGACGTTCCAGTGGAATGGCGGATCGAGGTTCCAATCCGCGGGCTGTCTGTGGAC
Organism: uncultured Alphaproteobacteria bacterium; assembly: GCA_963836255.1. Classification (GTDB taxonomy): domain Bacteria; phylum Pseudomonadota; class Alphaproteobacteria; order Rhodobacterales; family Rhodobacteraceae; genus Amaricoccus. Next base: position 1,445,274 of record CAWIIL010000001.1, on the reverse strand, counting down.
ACAATGCCGCTCAATCCGCAAAGCTGGATGGGAACGGCGTTCGAATACTGGGAAGGTCCGATCCGTTTTGACGGAACCCACTCCGGACGGGGCTACCTCGAGATGACGGGATACTAATGATGCAAGAAGACATCGACGAAGGCCTCAACGTGCTCGACGAGCCGCTCAAGCCCTGCTCCTTCGATCCTATGACGGGGTACTTCCGCGACGGCTGCTGCAACACCGGGCCGCAGGATCGCGGGCGGCATACGGTGTGCGCGCGGATGACCGGGGAGTTTCTTGCTTTCAGCAAGGCTCGCGGCAACGATCTGTCCACGCCGCGGCCGGAGTTCGGGTTCATGGGACTGAGCCCCGGGGATCGCTGGTGCCTCTGCGTGGACCGCTGGAAGGAGGCCTGGGAGGCGGGTCTTGCGCCCAAGGTGGTGCTTGCGAGCACGCACAGGTCGACGCTTCAGGCCGTGCCGCTGGAGGCGCTGATCGAGCATGCGATGCCGGGAAGAGGGTCGACGCGGACCCATTGATGCGGAGTGAGCCACGGCAATGCTTTGCTGGGAAATGATGTGTTGAAGGCCGAGTGAGCATGACGCAACCTCCTCCGCTTCCGCCCGCGGCGGTCCTCGAAACCACGCTCTACGCCGAGGATCTCGACGCGGCGGAGCGATTTTATTCGGAGCTGCTCGGGCTCGCGGTCCGTGTGCGGGTTCCCGGCCGCCACGTCTTCTTCCGCATCGGCGATGCGATGCTTCTTGTTTTCGATCCCCGCGAGACGATCCGGCCGGCGGACGGTCCGGTGGCCCCGCCGCCACATGGCGCGTCGGGGTCGGGGCATGTGTGCTTCGTCTCGGAGGCGGATGCGCTGGACCGCTGGCGCACGCTCTTCGTGGCGGAAGGTGTGGCGGTGGAGGCGGATTTCCGTTGGCCGAACGGAGCACGGTCGATCTATGTGCGCGACCCTGCGGGCAACTCGGTGGAGTTCGCCGAATCGCAACTATGGTTCGGCTGAGGCAAATGCTGTGACCTTTCGGACAGCGAGGAAGCGCCAACATAATATTGAAAAATATATAGTATTACCCATCGACTGAGAGCGAGGGCGCGACGTAGCATGTTGTGGGCGACAATAGCCAAGCACGTTGTGACCCGGCATAGTGCGGCGCAAGTTTGCAGGAGGCCGAAGATGTCGCGATACACGGTGTTCGGGCTGGCGGTGGCCGTCGCGCTCGTCGGACTGGTCGGAGCGGCCTGGTCGGGATGGTTCCTTGTGCTGGCGCTGTTCGGGCTGGCGTTCATGGTGCTTGGCGCCTGGGATCTCGTGCAGCGCCGGCATGCGCTTCTGCGCAACTATCCCATCATCGGGCACATGCGCTGGCTGTTCGAGGGCATACGCCCGGAGATCCGGCAGTACCTCATCGAGAGCGATCAGGATGAGGAGCCGTTCAGCCGCGAGACCCGCTCCCTGGTCTATCAGCGCGCGAAGGATGTCGAGGACAAGCGACCGTTCGGAACCAAGGAGCGCGTCTATGAGCCCGGCTTCGCCTGGCTGACTCATTCGGTGAACGCCAGGCATCTCGAGGATTGGGATTTCCGGGTGCGCGTCGGCGGGCCGGACTGCAGCCAGCCCTACGACGCATCGCTCTACAACATCTCGGCGATGAGCTTCGGATCGCTCAGCCCCAACGCGATCAGCGCACTGAACCGGGGCGCGAAGGCGGGCGGCTTCGCTCACGACACCGGCGAGGGCGGCATCAGCCGGTATCACCGCGCGGGCGGCGGCGACCTGATATTCCAGGTCGGGACCGGCTATTTCGGCTGTCGAGACGCCAGCGGACGGTTCGATCCGGGGCTCTTTGCGGAGCAGTGCGCCTCGCCGCAGGTGCGCATGATCGAGATCAAGCTGTCACAGGGGGCCAAGCCTGGGCACGGGGGCGTGCTGCCGGCCGCGAAGGTCACGCCCGAGATTGCCGAGGCGCGCCATGTCCCCATGGGCGTCGACTGCATCTCGCCGCCGTCGCACGCGGAATTCCGAACGCCGATCGAGTTCGTCGCGTTCATCGGGTGCCTCCGTGACCTGTCGGGCGGCAAGCCGATCGGCTTCAAGCTCTGCATCGGACACAAGCGCGAGTTCATGTGCATGGTGAAGGCGATGATCGAGACCGGAATCGCGCCGGACTTCATCGTGGTGGACGGCAAGGAGGGCGGCACTGGCGCCGCCCCGCTGGAGTTCACAAACCGGATCGGCACCCCGATGATCGACGGGCTGACCTTCGTGCACAACGCGCTGCGGGGGGCGGGTCTGCGCGATCGGATCCGGATCGGCGCCGCCGGCAAGATCGTCACCGCCTTTGACGTGGTCTCGGCCTGCGCGCTCGGGGCGGACTGGTGCAACTCCGCGCGCGGGTTCATGTTCGCGGTCGGTTGCATCCAGGCTCAGGCATGCCACACCAACGCCTGTCCGACCGGCGTGGCGACGCAGGACAAGCTGCGGCAGCGCGCGCTTGACGTCGACGACAAGGCCAGGCGCGTGGAGATGTTCCATCGCAACACGCTCAAGGCCGTCGCGGACATGGTCGGGGCGGCTGGACTGGCCGCTCCCGACGAAGTCAGGCCGCGCCACTTTAATGTGCGCCGAAACATGGGCCAGATCGTGACCGGCGACATCGCGTTTCCCGACCTGCCGATCGGATGCCTGATGGAGGACGTCTGTCCCGATCCTTCGGTGGCGGCGAGCTGGCGGCGGGCGCGATCCGAGAGCTTCGCGCCGATCGACTAACCTGCGGGACGGCCCCGCGTATTCGAGAATTCTCATGCAGACATGCGCGATTGGTGCTACGGTAAACGTGGCCCCTTCCGGGGCCTGTTTCACATTGGAGGATCTCAATGGGACGGTCGTCGCGGGCTTTCTTGTTTGTGGCGTGTCTGGCTATGGCGGGCGCATCCGTCGCTTCGGCGGCCCCGCTCGCCCGCTTCACCAGTTTCACCGTCTTCGGTGACAGCCTCAGTGATCCAAGCAACCTGTTCTCCGCCACCGGTGGGCTCATCCCGCCGAGCCCGCCGTACTCCGACGGGCGCGTCTCGAACGGGCCGGTGTGGGCTGAATACGTGGCGGAGGGTTTCACGAAGCGTAACCTCGGCGACGGCAACTATGCCTCCGCCTACGCGCGGGCGCTGCCGGCCAACCCGAATCTGCCGCCAAGCGCGAACCTGCCGACGGGCCTCGATGTCCCTGACCTTCCGGACCAGATCGGGTTCTTCACCCTCGACCCCGACAAAAACCTCGGCAAACGCCCGCTCGCGTCGCTCTGGTTCGGGGCCAACGACGTCTTCTTCAACGGCATCCCGAGCGGCAAACCGGCCGCCGTCGGGGTCGCGGCGTCGAACGCAGTGGCCGACGGCGCTATGCAACTCGCCGGTCTGGGCTTCAACGATTTCCTGATCTTCAATCTTCCCGACATCGGCGGGACGCCGGCGTTCAGTCTCTTCAATCTTCTGGCCAAGCCCGACGCGACTGAGGCGACCCTGGCGTTCAACCAGAACCTCGCCGCGCGCGTCGAGGAACTCCGCGAGGACGGGCTCAACGTGATCGACGTGGACATGTTTGCGCTCTTCCGGGATCTGATCGAAAATCCGGAGACCTACGGCGTAAACGACGTCAAGCTGCCATGTCTCTTTCCCTCGCCGGAGGACGCTGCGGCGTCCGAGCAGCCGATGCTGTGTGAGGGAGAGCCCCAGCTCGGCCGCGCATTCTTCGATCAGGTGCATCCGAACCTGGTCATCCACCAGCAGATCGCCGGCCAGGTCGATGCGGTCATCGCGCCGATCCCGCTGCCGGCGACGGCCCTCTTGCTGATGGCGGGACTTGCGGGCATGGCCGCGGCTCGGCGACGGGTCTGAACGGACGACCTCGCGCGCCTCAGCGCGCGCGGGGTCGACCTCTCACCAGCGCAGGACGCGTGCACCGAGCAGGCTCCCGGCGGCGGTGACCAATAGGATCGCAAGCACGTACCAGAAGGCGAAGAACAGCGGGCTGTCCTCGTTGCAATAGAGCGCGTAGACGGTCGCCGACACGCCGCCGCTGAGCAATCCTGCGGCGGCCCCAGACAGGTCGGGATGCACGCTCGCCCCGCGCCGAAGCGCCCAGAGAGTGGCCACAAGGATGGCACAGCCCATCAGGCTCACGGAAGCGAGGCAGACAATGGCGCTCTTGCCGCGGAACGCCATGGCCCAGGCGTCGGCTGGGGTGGCGACCAGCGTGAAACCTACAGCCGCGGCGAGCAGCGCCGGGACGAGCGCGATCAACACGAGGGCGGGCGCGCTCAGGGGTGCGCCCGGTCGCGCCAGACGCAAGGCCGTGACGTAGGCGCCAATCGCAAGCATCGCCGGGAAGGCGTGCTTGAGGGCGACGTTGAGATGGCCGAGCGCTTCGGCGAGGTCGGGTCGCACACCCATGCCTGTCAGGAAGACGAGGCCGGCGGCCAAGGCGGCGATGGACAGGGCCAGGGGAAGCGTCTGCTCGACTGGAACGGACTGCTTCTGGTCGGCCGCGATAACGCGAATGAGCTGTTCGGTGTTCATTCGATCATCCTTTCCCGCAGGCTGGCGAGTTTCTTCAGTCCGCGGTGGAGGGCGACGCGCACGGCGGTTTCGGTCATGTCGAGCGCTGCCGAAGTCTCTGCGACGCTGGCCCCTTCGAGCCCGATCGCGCGCACGATGCGGGCTGACCGATCGTCGAGTTCGCCGATCACCCGCTCTGCGTCGCTGCGCTCGGTCGGATCGACGTCAGGTTCGGCGGGGAGCACTTCGGAGAAGTCGTCTATGGGGACGTGCACCCGTCGGCCGCGGGCGCGAAACGCGTCGACGACCTTGAAGCGCACGATCGCGTAGAGCCAGGGTCGGACTGGCGCATCCTCGCGCCAGGTGTGGCGCTTCTGGTGAATGGCGAGCAGCGTTTCCTGCACGATATCCTCGCACTGATCCGGTCCCAGACCGCTTCCGCGCGACCGGGCGATCCCTCGCACAATCGGCGTGATCGCGCTCAGGAACGCCGTGTAGGCGCGCTGGTCGCCCCGGTTCGCAGCCCGGAGCAGATCGTCCAGCGACGCCTCGTCCCTCGGCCGCATGCCCCCCTCCATTCGCCAGATCCGAGCGATCTGTTACACCGACGCACGGAATAGACACGGCAAACCGCTACAAGAACACGGTACTGTGATCAGCGTAACGCGGCCGCCCTCTCTGGCGAAGGGATAGGCGAACCGACTGAACGGTTCACATCAACGGGAGACACCAATGACCTCAGTGACCAAGACCCTGTCGATCGCCGGTTCCGTCGCAACGGCGCTCATGCTCGTCGGCGCGCCGGCCCACGCGGCCGACGAGGAGAAGTGCTTCGGCGTCGCCCTCGCCGGGGAGAACGACTGTGCGGCTGGGCCCGGCACCACCTGCGCCGGCACGTCCACGGTCGACTACCAGGGCAACGCCTGGTCGCTTGTGCCAGCTGGCACCTGCTCTGAGATCGAGACGCCGCTCGGCAACGGGTCGCTCGAGCCGATCGACCGACCGGCCTGAGCCAACCTGAGACGGCCGGAGGGCGCCGCCCCTCCGGCCGCAGCCCGCACGCATGCAATAAATGGGAGCGCGCCATGCGACCCTCCGCACTGCCCGACACGATCGGCGTCGGCTTCAAGTCGCAGCACTTCGCCGAGATCGACGCGACACGGCCGGACCTGGGTTTCTTCGAGGTACACGCCGAGAACTACATGGGAGCGGGCGGGGTCCCGCATGCGCAACTTTCGCGGCTTCGAACGTCCTACGACCTGTCGATGCACGGGGTCGGGCTCTCGATCGGAGGATCGGGCCCTCTCGACGCCGCGCATCTGGCGCGGGTCCATGCGGTCTGCGAGCGCTACCAGCCAGAGAGTTTCTCCGAGCACCTGGCATGGTCGAGCCACGCCGACGCCTATCTCAATGATCTCTTGCCGCTGCCCTACACCGACGCGACGCTCGCGACGGTCGTGGAGCACATCGACCAGGTCCAGGAAACGCTGGGCAGGCAGATGCTGCTTGAGAATCCGTCGACCTATGTCGCCTTCGCGAGCAGCACATGGTCCGAGACCGGGTTTCTGCAAGAGATCGTCCGCCGGACGGGCTGTGGGTTGCTCCTCGATGTGAACAACGTGTTCGTGTCGGCCACCAACCATCGGACCGACGCGCTCAGCTATCTGGCGGACTTCCCGCTCGGTTCGGTGCGCGAGATTCATCTTGGCGGTCACGACGCCGAGGACCTGCCGTCCGGGCCGCTCCTGATCGACGCGCATGGGTCGCCGGTCGCCGAGCCGGTATGGGCGCTCTATGAGGTGGTCATTGCGCGGACGGGCCCGCTGCCGACGCTCATTGAGTGGGACAATGACGTCCCGGCCTTCTCCGAACTGCTGTCGGAGGCGGTCCGGGCGCGAGCGTCGGTCGAGCGTGTCCTGGCCCGTGGAGCCGAGGCGCGTGCCGAGGTGGTGTACTTTGCCGTCTGATCTCGAGACCGCCGCCGCGCAGACCGCCTTTCGCGACGGTCTGTTTTCAGGGGCGATCCCGCCGAATGTGACGGCTGCTGACCCCGCGGAGGTCGAGCGGCGCTACGCTGTCTATCGCAACAATGTCGTCGTCAGCCTGATTGAGGCCTTGCGCCAGCGCTTTCCTGTCGTGGAGAGATTGGTTGGCGAGGAATTCGCCAAGGCGATGCTTGGCGTATTTGTCCGGGCGCATCCGCCGCGCTCGCCGCTCATGATGTCTTATGGCGAGGAACTGCCGACGTTTCTGGAGGGCTTTCCGCCCGTGGCCTCGCTCCCCTATCTTGCGGACGTGGCGCGACTGGAGATTGCGCGCGGCGTGGCGTATCACTCGGCCGATGCGCGACCGATCGATCCGAAGCGTCTCTCCAGTCTGGCCGAAGCGGATCCCGAGGACCTCGGGCTGCGGTTGCATCCTGGAACGGCCGTGCTGCGGTCGCGGTTTCCGGTCTTCACGATCTGGGCGGCGAACCAGCCTGGTGCGATCGAGCGGGAGATCCGGATGGCCGCCGGCGAGGCGGTGCTGGTCGCCCGGCGCGACCTGTCGGTCGTCACGCGACCACTTGAGCCCGGGGCCGCGGCCTTCGTCGCGGCGCTGCTGCAGGAAACGAGCTTCGCACGCGCCGCCACGACGGCGATTTTGGCGGATCCGGACTTCGACGCGTCTCGAGCACTCGCGGGGCTGCTCTCGGATCGGCTCATCATCGAGGCGGATCTGACGCGCCTGCGCCGACATGAAAGGCGGATCCCGAATGCGGCAAACAGATAGACCGGGTGACGACGTCTCCGTCCGGTCGCAGCGCCTGGAGGTCAATCTGAAATGGCGATCCTGATCGACTTGCATCACCGTGTCTTCGGCTTCCTGGATCAGACGGTCGCGCCTTGGCTTCTGCCAACGCTCGCCAGACTTGTCTTCGCCGGAGTGCTCCTCCTCTACTTCTGGAAGTCCGCGATGACGAAGCTTGGCGACGGGATCTTCGGACTGTTCTCGCCGTCAGCCGGCGCCTATGCGCAGATCTTTCCTGAGAAGGCCGAGTCGGTCTCCTACAACACAAGCGCGTTTTCCGTGGGCGAGTGGCTGATTGTCATGCTGGGCACCTGGGCCGAGTTCTTCCTGCCGGCGCTGATCGTGCTGGGCCTGCTCACCAGGCTGGCCTCCATCGGCATGATCGTCTTCGTGTTCGTGCAGAGCCTGACCGACATCTATGGCCACGGAGCGGATGCTCAGACCATCGGAGCCTGGTTCGACGGACGCTCTGACGCGCTGATCCTCGACCAGCGGGCGTTCTGGGTGTTCCTTCTGCTCTTTCTGGCGCTGAAGGGCGGGGGGCCGTTCGCGCTCGATCGCCTGATCGGGCTCGAGCAGCGACGGGAGTGAGGCGATGCTGCGCGCGACGCTTATCTTCGCCACGATGTTCGTGGCATCGGCCGCTGGAGCGCAGGCGCAGCCGGCCTTCACGTCGGCTTGGCCCGAGTCCGATTTCGCCTGGTCGGCCGTCCCGTTTGACGAAATCATCTCCGGTGGCGTTCCACGAGACGGAATTCCCGCGATCAGCGATCCGGCGCAGGGGAGAACCCTCAGCACGGAGTGGCTCCCCTAGCGCGAGTGGTGCGGGTCGGTGACCGCGACTGGCCCCTTGAGCGTCTGGCCGAATCTGGCGAGATTGAGGAGGCCGGGCTCCGTAGCGAATGGGCAGCTGGCATGGTGTCGGCGCCGGACGCGCAGCAGATCGGCGAGGGACGTGACGTTGGATCCATCCGGGTGCGGGACGCGGCGACGGGAGCGGACGTGGCCCACGAGGTCGTGTTCGCCTTCGCCTTCCATGCAATTGTTCCAGGTGGGAAGTGGATGCTTGGACCCTGATTGCAGCGTTGGGGTCTGTACGTGACCGAAGTCCGCGACACGGCGATGGACCGAATCGGGCGGTATCTCGCGGATCGACTCCAAGAGCCGACGCCGGGGGCGGCGCCCTTCACTCACGCCAATGTCGCGGCGCTCCGGGCGGTCTTGCGTCCTGGCGATGTGTTGCTGGTGGAGGGCGCGACCAAGGTCGCCACGGCGATAAAGTACCTCACCCAGTCGACGTGGTCGCACGCTGCGCTCCATGTCGGTTCCGCGATCGGGCGCGGGCCCGACGGAGAGACGCTCAGCCTTGTCGAGGTGAACCTCGGGGAGGGATGCGTAGCTGTTCCGCTGTCAAAGTACGAGTGTTTCAACACGCGGATCTGCCGGGCCCACGGTCTTACCGCTGCGGACCGGGAACTGGTCGTGGCCTTCATGATTGACCGGCTCGGCACACGCTACGACCTGCGAAATATATTCGACCTGCTCCGCTACTTCTTTCCGACGCCCCCGGTCCCAGTGCGTTGGCGGCGACGCATGATCGCGCTGGGTTCGGGCGATCCAACCCGGGCGATATGCTCGTCGCTGGTTGCCCAGGGATTTCAATCGGTACGTTACCCGATCCTGCCGGTTATCACACGGGAGTTCCGGAAGGACCCCGGAGCCCGCCAGCAGCGCCGCGAGATCCTGCACATCCGTCATCATTCGCTGTTCGCGCCGCGGGATTTCGACCTCTCACCCTACTTCGAGATAGTTAAGCCGACCATCGAGACGGGTTTTGACTATCGCCGGCTGAATTGGTCCGACCAGCCGCCGGCGGTTGTGGGCGAAGGTGTGGGGTGAAACGACTGTGCGCTGCACAAACAGTTGATTTTCGGTTCATGACCGCATATACGAAGCCTCTTGAAGAAGCACACGACAGACGCATATCGGTTTTGTGAAATGAGCAGACCCGAATCGGCATGAATGCGTCATAGTAGGTCGCACAGACGATACGAGAGGAAGGACGAGCGTAATGTTCGATTACGTTGACACGGTAGCTTTGACCAACGATCAGGGTGCTCGTGCGCAAAAACTCTTTGCAGCCGTGGTGTTGGCGGCGCTTGATGATGCGATCGCTGACGACAAGAAGTATGGCAACGGGCCCGAGGTCATCGCCCGGTGGGCGCGGTCGCGGGACGGACGCGAGGTGCTGATGTGCGCCGGTATCGACCCCAATGAGCGGTGCGTAAAGGGGATGATGGAATTTGTGCGACGCGGCGTGCGAACGTCGGTCGCGTTGAGCCGCGAGGAGAGTGAGCGTCAGGCGCAACGCGCCGAGGCCGCCTGATTTCTCTTGCAGTGCAGCATAAGAGGGGCCGGCCAAGGCCCCGTCCCTCTTCAACTCTGAAAGGAAGCCAAACGGTTCGTCACACCTGTTGGACGTGGGTTACGCCCGGCAGGGTCTTGAGCGCCCCCACCAACGCCGGTGACACCTCGTAGCTCTCGGGCAGGAGCATTCGGCATTCCGCACCAACGCCGTGAGCCGAAACGCAGATCTCGATCGACCCGCTACAGCTTGCCTCGCTGGCGCAGCGCGCGTTTGCCAGTCTGCGCGCTACTGACGCTGGCGCGTCGGTATCGTCGACGAAAAGCCTGAGTCTCGGCGCCGCCGACACGCGCCAGCGCTCGGTCGATCGGAGCAACTGCGACGATGCGCAACTTCACGTCCTCTGTCTCGGCTGTCGCTTCAAAGGTGACAATGACGTTGCAGCCTGTTTCTAAATGCTCGCGGGCCTGGTCGAGGAGTTCGGAGAAGACGATCGCCTCGAAGCTACCAGTCGAATCGGAGAATGCGATGTAGGCGAAGCGGTTGCCGCGGGCGGATTTCCGCTCCTGGCGCTGGGCCACCGATCCGGCGACGCGGGCGATGGCCGAACCTGTCTCGCGGGCCTTGCGGGCGAGTTCGGCGTAGGTAAGCACTCCTTCTCGCTCAAGCACGGAGCGGTAGTCGTCGAGTGGATGCCCTGAGAGGAAAAAACCGATTGCGAGCATTTCCTGGTTGAGCCGATCAATCGGAGCCCAGTCCTCGACCGTTGCGAGCCGTGGGGCGGGTAGCACATGCTCGGCGTTGCCGAAGAGGTTGACCTGCGCCGATGCGCGTTCCTCGTGAGCGAGAGCGGAATGGGCCGTCAGAGCCTCGATGCTCTCGAACACCCTGCGCCGATTCGTATCGAGGCTGTCAAGGGCTCCGGCGCGGACGAGCATCTCGAGCGGCCGTTTTCCGATGCGACGCAGTTCCACCCGAGCGGCGAAGTCGAAGAGCGACTCGAACGGACCGTCGGCATCGCGGGCGCCCACGATCAGCGCCATTGCCTCGGCGCCGACGTTCTTGAGTGCGCCGAGCGCGTAACGAATCCGCCCGTCGGCAACGTCGAAGTCGGCGCGCGAGCGGTTGACGCAAGGCGGCTCGAGCTTGATGCCGAGCCTGTCGATCTCACGCCGGTAGGCGGCCAGCTTGTCGGTGAGGTGCATGTCGCAGTTCATCACCGCCGCCATGAACTCGACCGGATGATTCGCCTTTAGCCAGGCGGTCTGGTAGCTCACGACCGCGTAAGCTGCGGCGTGGGACTTGTTGAAGCCGTAGTTGGCGAATTTGTCGAGGAGGTTCCAGACCTCTTCCGCTTTCGCCTTGCCGACGCCGTTCTCCGCCGCGCCCTTTAGGAATATGGGCTTCTGTGCGTCCATCTCGGCCTGGATCTTTTTGCCCATAGCCCGGCGCAGCAGATCCGCTCCGCCCAGGCTGTAGCCCGCCATTTTGCGGGCGATTTCCATCACCTGTTCCTGGTAGACAATGATGCCCTGAGTCTCGTCCAGGATTGGGTCAATGGAGGGGTGTAGGCTCTCGCGCATTTCCCGGCCATTCTTGACATGGCAGAACTTGGGGATGTTCTCCATCGGACCAGGACGGTAGAGCGCGACCAGCGCGATGATGTCCTCGATGCAGGTGGGCTTGAGCTGGCGCAGCGCATCGCGCATGCCCGAGCTCTCCACTTGAAAGACCGCAACAGTCGCGGCGGAGGCGTAGAGCGCATAGGTCCTTGCATCGTCAAACGGGATCGCCGCGATGTCGACGGTCTCGCCCCGCCGCGCCAGAAGATCGAGAGCGTTCTGAATCACGGTCAGGGTCTTGAGGCCGAGGAAGTCGAACTTCACCAGCCCCGCTTCCTCAACCCATTTCATGTTGTACTGAGTCGCCGGCATGTCAGAGCGCGGGTCACGATAGAGCGGGACCAACTCATCCAGTGGCCTGTCGCCGATCACCACGCCCGCCGCATGAGTGGAGGCGTTCCGAAGCAGGCCCTCGATCCGGCCGGCAATGTCGAGCAGGCGCTTTACCTGGGAGTCCTGCGCCGCTTCCTCGCGCAATCGCGGCTCATCGGCAAGGGCCTTGTCGATCGAGACGGGCTTCACTCCTTCAACGGGTATCAGCTTCGAGAGCCGGTCGACCTGCCCGTAGGGCATCTGCAGCACCCGGCCGACGTCGCGCACCGCGGCCTTGGACAGGAGTGCGCCGAAGGTGATGATCTGGGCCACCCGCTCGCGGCCGTAGCGCTCCTGAACGTAGGTGATCACCTCCTCGCGGCGGTCCATGCAAAAATCGATGTCGAAGTCGGGCATCGAGATGCGGTCGGGGTTGAGGAAGCGTTCGAAGAGCAGTCCGTAACGCAGCGGATCCAGATCGGTGATCGTGAGCGCGTAAGCGACCAGCGAGCCTGCGCCCGAGCCACGTCCCGGCCCCACGGGGATGCTGCGGGCCTTGGCCCACTTTATGAAATCAGCGACGATCAGGAAGTACCCGGGGAAACCCATGTCCTCGATGACGCTGAGTTCGTAGTCGAGCCGGGCCTCGTAGACCGTGCGATCCGCCGCATGGCTGATGGCGGCGAGGCGAGCGGCGAGGCCGGCGCGGGCCTGGCGGCGAAGTTCCTCGACCTCGTCGTCAGCAAAACGTGGAAGGATCGGGTGACGCTTGCGGGTGCGATATGCGCAGCGCCGCGCGATCTCGACCGTGTTGGAAATCGCCTCAGGCAAGTCTTCAAAGGCCGTGATCATATCCGCCTCGGTGCGAAAGCAATGTTCGGCGGTGACCCTGCGACGCGGCTGCTGCTGGTCGATGTAGGTGCCGTCGGCGATACAGAGCAGCGCGTCGTGCGCCTCGAACATCGCCCGATCAGCGAAAAGCACGTCGTTTGTGGCGACAAGGGGCAGGCTCAGATCGTATGCGATTGCGAGAAGCGACGGCTCGCACGCCAGTTCCGCGGGGATCATGCGCGCACCGTTCTCGGCGTGGCGCTGCATCTCAACATAGAGCCGATCCGGGAATAGCCGCGCCAGGTCGGCGGCGATTTCGTGCGCCCGGTCGGCCTTGTCGCGGCGGATCTCGGTCCCGAGCACGCCATCGGGACCCCCGCTGAGACAGATCAGTCCGGCGGCGTGAGCCGCCAGCGCGCCCATCGTGACGTGAGGAAGTGCTGTGCCGCAGTTGAGATAGTTCTGCGAACTGAGCTTGAGAAGGTTTCCGAAACCCGTCTGGTTCTGGGCGAGAAGGACGATCTTGCCGCCCAAATGGCTGATCCCGCCCGCCGCCTCGTCAGGGATGACGAGCCGGATCTGGCATCCGTGGATCGGCTGGACGCCGGCCCGCGCCGAGGCTTCGGAGAACTCGAGCGCCCCGAACAGGTTGCCGGTGTCGGTCAGCGCGATCGCCGGCATCTTGTGCTTAACGCAGAGTTCCGGCAGCGCCTTGATTGGGATCGCACCTTCGAGCATGGAATAGATCGAATGGGCTCGCAGGTGGATGAATTGATGTGTCGTCATTTCGGGAGACTAGCAGCCGGCCCGCGGCCCGCAAGTCGGGTTCGCCCCAGCGTCGCGCGTTAGGACGGCATCAACGTCTCGTCCTTAACCAAGCGGTCGATCCCGGAGCGGGCGCGGGACGCGCCAGCCCCGCGGAACCTGGCCGAGGAACGAGTTGGATGGCGCTTTCCCAAAGATCCGCCCGAACATCAGCCGTCGCGGAGGACGGCGCTCCGAATCTGCGCTGCCTACGCGCGCCGCCGTCTGACCTGCGCGCGCGGGTGGCGCTGCTCGAGTCGGTGGTGGATAACTTCCCCGGCGGCATCGCACTCTTTGATCAGGATCACCGCATGGTGTTCTCCAACGCCACCCTGAAAGACATGCTCGACTATCCCGACGGGATAACGGGCTCAGAAGCCCCGTCCATGGAAGAGTTGTTCCGCTTAAACGCCGCGCGGGGTGAGTACGGGGACGGCGAAGTGGAAGAGCACGTGCGCCGACGGCTCGATCTGGTGCTGCGGCGCGAACCGCACTGCTATGATCGCGTGCGACCGAACGGCGCCATTATCGAAGTTCGCGGCTTGCCGCTCGAGGGCGGTGGTTTCGTAACGACCTATCTCGACGTGACCGAGCAGCGGCGCACCCAGGAAATGATTGCCCACATGGCCAACCACGACCCGTTGACCGGGTTGCCGAACCGCATGCTCTTCAGCGACCGGCTGGCCAACGCGGTCGCCCACGTCAAGCGAGGAGGGATGTTGGCGGTGCTCTATGTCGACCTCGACCGCTTCAAACCGGTCAACGACACCTACGGGCACAAAGCGGGAGACGAGCTTCTAGTCCGGGTGGCGCAGGAGATGCGCGATTCGGTGCGCGAGAGCGACACGGTTGCGCGCATCGGGGGCGACGAGTTCGCGATCGTGCAGACCGGAATCGACGGGCCAGCCGCCGCTGGCGCGCTGGCGCGTCGCATGTTGGCACTTTTGAGCCGTCCAATGGAGCTTAGCAGTTGCCAGGTCCGGATCGGGGCCAGCGTCGGAATTGCAATCGCGCCCGAGCACGGGCTCGACTGCGACGAACTCCTGGTGCGCGCCGACAAGGCGCTCTACCGCAGCAAGCGGCTGGGCCGGGGCCGTTTCCAGTTCTTCGCACCTGATCTGGTCTAGGACGCAGGCGCCGGCGGATCGTCGCCCCGCAACGGCTGCGGCGCGGAGCGGGCCTGGATCTCCGCCCAGGCGCGATTGATGGCGACGAGTTGGGCGTTGGCGAGGTTGAGCGTCTCCGCGGGCAGGCCGCGAGCGATCATGCGGTCGGGGTGATTCTCGTGAACGAGCGCGCGCCATCGCGCGCGCGCTTGCGTACGCGAGGCCCCGCGCCGAAGGCCCAGAACCTGCCAGGGATCGGCGCTGCTTCCCGAAACCCGACGCGCCTCGATGCATTCGAAGACATCCCGCTCGACGCCGAAGATTTCGGCAACCTGTCGCAGGAAGGCTTCCTCGCCTTGGTGGTAGGCGTCGTCAGCCATGGCGATGTGAAAGAGTCCTTCGAGGATGTCCTCGAGCACGTCGGGCTGGTCGCGGAACATCCGCGCGATGGAGGTGGCGTATGTCTTGAAGCCCGCGATGTCTTCCCGGGCAAGATCGAAGACGCGCGCCGCCGCCGCTTCATCCTTGGGGTCGATCGCGAACACCTGGCGGAAAGCCGAGACCTCGGAGGGCGCAACCCGTCCGTCGGCTTTGGCCATCTTGGCCGACAGGCTGATCACTGCAATGGCGAATGCAACGCTCCTCTGTGGTGGATCCCCGGCGCGGTTGAAGATCGCCACGAGCGCCTCGCCGCGCACCCGCAAGGCGGAGATCGCCTCCATGATTCCGGTCCAGACCGACATTGCGCAAGCTTAGCAACCGCGCGCAGGCTCCGCATCCGCAGATTGTCCCGCCCACGCTTGCCAACTGTGGTCGGGCGCACGATGCTCCGGCCCAACCGCGAGACGAGGGGAGTTGCATGACGGCGTGGGAGTTCTGGATCGATCGCGGTGGCACCTTCACCGACGTCGTGGCCCGCGATCCCGAGGGCGGCCTCCGGCGCGCCAAGCTGCTCTCGGAGAACCCGGAGGTCTACAGCGACGCGGCGCTGCATGCGGTTCGCGGGTTCCTCGAACTCGACCCGGAAGAGCCGATTCCCGCTGAGCGGGTTGCGGCGATCAAGATGGGGACGACCGTTGCCACCAACGCGCTTCTCGAGCGAAGCGGCGAGCCGGTTGCGCTGGTCACGACCGCCGGATTCGCCGAACACTTGCGCCTCGCCTACCAGAACCGACCGCGGCTCTTCGATCGGGAGATCGTTATGCCGGCGATGCTTTATGTGAGGGTCATCGAAGCGCGGGAGCGGATGCGCGCCGACGGCATGGTCGAGATCCCGCTCGATGCGGTGCAACTGAAGCGCGACTTGGCGGAGGCGCGAGATGCGGGGCTGGCAGCCTGTGCCATCAACTTCATGCACGGCTATCGATATCGCGACCACGAGGCGACGGCGGCGGAGATCGCGCGCGGCCTCGGCTTCGCGCAGGTGTCGGTGAGCCACGAGGTCAGCCCGCTGATGAAGCTCGTCAGCCGCGGCGACACCACCGTGGTCGACGCCTACCTGACGCCGATCCTCCGGCGCTACATCGACCGGATCGCGGCCGCCTTCGACGGCGATATGGCCGGCAAGCTGATGTTCATGCAATCCTCGGGGGGCCTGACCGACAGCGCGCTCTTCCAGGGCAAGGACGCGATCCTGTCCGGGCCGGCGGGCGGCGTAGTCGGCGCGGCGCGCACCAGCCAGATCGCGGGACGGGAAAAGATCATCGGCTTCGACATGGGCGGCACCTCGACCGACGTCTGCCATTTCGCCGGCGACTACGAACGGGTGCTCAACACCGAGATCGCCGGCGTGCGCGTCACCGCGCCGATGATGCACATCCACACCGTCGCCGCGGGCGGCGGCTCGCTGCTGATCTGGGATGGCGGTAGGATGCAGGTCGGACCGGCGAGCGCCGGAGCCGATCCGGGACCGGCCTGCTACGGGCGCGGCGGACCGCTGGCGGTGACCGACGCCAACGTGCTGACCGGCCGGCTCCGGCCGGAGTTCTTTCCGGCGATCTTCGGGCCGGCGGCGGACCGGGCGCTCGACGAGGGGGCGACCCGGCGCGCCTTCGCCGATCTCGCCGAGGCGGTGGGAAAGTCCCCCGAGGAGACGGCGGAGGGTTTCCTGCGCATCGCCGTGGAGAACATGGCGAACGCCATCAAGAAGATCAGCGTGCAGCGCGGTTACGACGTCACCGAGTACTGCCTGACGGTCTATGGCGGGGCGGGGGCCCAGCACGCCTGCGCCATCGCCGACACGCTCGGCATGACGACCTGTCTGATCCACCCGATGGCCTCGCTGCTGTCGGCCTACGGCATGGGGCTCGCCGACATCCGCGCGACGCGGGCCGAGGCGATGGAGGCCGATCTCGACGAGGAGACCCGCCTCGCGGCGGCGGCGCGGCTGGACTCCCTCGGCTCGGAAGCGATCGGCGAGGTGGAGGGGCAGGGCGTGCCGGCGGGCTCGATATCGCTGGCCTCGACGCTGAACCTGAAGGTCCGCGGCACCGACACGCCCCTGCCGATCGGCTTCGACGACCTGTCCGCGATGCGGCGACGTTTCGCCGAAGCGCATCTCGCGCGCTTCGGCTTCGAGCCCGACGACGACGCGACGCTGGTGATCGACAGCCTCCAGAGCGAGGCCGTGGGCGGGACCGCCGATCTCGAGGAGCCGACGTTCGAGACGAAGGAACGACCGGAAACCGGCTACGAGAGCGCCCTCGTCGCCCCGGTCTTCGTCGGCGGCGCCTGGGTGGACGCCCGCTTCGTGGCGCGGGAGGCGCTCGACCCGGGCGATACGCTGACCGGTCCGGCGGTGCTGGTGGAGCCCCACACCTCGATTCTCGTGGAGGAGGGCTGGCGGGCGCGGGTGACCGAACATGGCCATGTCGAACTGACGCGCGTCGCGGCGCGGCCGAAGACCGCGGCGGTCGGGTCCGAGGCCGACCCGGTGATGCTCGAGGTCTTCAACAACCTGTACATGTCGATCGCCGAGCAGATGGGAGCGGTGCTTGAGAACACCGCGGCGAGCGTGACGATCAAGGAGCGGCTGGATTTCTCCTGCGCGGTCTTCGACGCCGTCGGCGACCTGATCGCGAACGCGCCGCACATGCCGGTGCATCTCGGCTCCATGGCGGCGTCGGTGCGGGCGATCATCGACCAGAACCCCGACATGTTTCGAGGCGACGTCTTCGCGTTGAACGCGCCCTACAATGGCGGCACGCACCTTCCCGACATCACCGTGGTCATGCCGGTCTGGGGCGCCGAAGGCGAAGCGCCGCTCTTTTTCGTCGCAGCGCGCGGCCATCACACCGACGTCGGCGGGCTGACGCCCGGCTCGATGCCGCCGGACAGCCGCACGATCCACGACGAGGGCGCCTATATCGACAACTGGAAGCTGGTCGCGCGCGGGCGGTTCCGCGAGGCCGACACCCGCGCGTTGCTGACCGGGGCCGAATATCCGGCGCGGTCGCCCGACACCAATATCGCCGATCTCAAGGCCCAGGTCGCGGCCTGCGAGAAGGGCGCGAGCGAGCTCCGCCGCATGGTCGGCCATTTCGGCCTTGATGTGGTGCAAGCCTACATGGCGCATGTCCAGGACAACGCCGAGGAAAGCGTGCGGCGGGCGATCGAGGCGCTGCGCGACGGCGACTACGTCTACGCCATGGATCCCGACTTCGACGGACGTCCGCGCGAGATCAGGGTCAGGATCGCCGTCGATCGGGCGGCGCGCTCCGCGACGATCGACTTCACCGGCACCACCGGGCAGCTCGCCACCAACTACAACGCGCCGGAGCCGGTCACGCGCGCGGCGGTGCTCTACGTGTTCCGCTGCCTCGTCGACGACGACATCCCGATGAACGAGGGGGTGATGAAGCCGATCGAAGTGATCTTGCCGGGCGGCACGATGCTGTCGCCGGAGTATCCGGCGGCGGTGATCGCCGGCAACGTCGAGACCAGCCAGGCGGTGACGTCGGCCCTGTTTCTCGCGCTCGGCGTGCAGGCGGCGGCGCAGTCGACGATGAACAACACCACCTGGGGCAATGCGCGTCATCAGTACTACGAGACGATCTGCGGCGGCACCGGCGCGGGCGTGCTCTCCGACGGGCGCGGCCATCCGGGGGCGAGCGGTGTGCATTCGCACATGACGAACTCGCGTTTAACCGATCCGGAGGTTTTGGAATGGCGCTTCCCGGTCGTTCTGGAATCCTTCCGGCTCCGCGAGGGTTCGGGAGGAGACGGCGCGTTCCGTGGCGGCGACGGGACAGAACGGCGCACACGATTTCTCGAGGATATGACGGTGGCTATCCTTTCGGGGCATCGGATCACGCCGCCGCCGGGTCTCGACGGCGGCGCGCCCGGCGTCTGCGGACGGACCCGGATCATTCGTGCCGACGGTGCGATCGAGACTTTACGGTCTGCGGATCGCGCCACCGTAGCGGCGGGAGACGTGCTCTGGATGGAAACGCCGGGCGGTGGCGGATACGGACGAGAAGACTGAGGGCTAGGCCGCTGAGCCGCCTGTGGCGCGGCAGGACTACTCGACGGTAACCGACTTTGCGAGGTTGCGCGGTTGGTCGACGTCGGTGCCCTTGAGCACGGCCGTATGGTAGGCGAGTAGTTGAACTGGCACCGCGTAGACGATCGGCGTCACGAACGGATCTGTTGCTGGCATCCGGAGGCTGCGCCAGACCCCACCGCCGGCGCGCGCTTCGCCGGCGGCGTCGGTAATCAGCACCACCTTTCCGTCGCGGGCCATGACTTCCTGCATGTTTGAAGCGGTCTTGTCGAACAGAGCGTCGCTCGGGGCGAGAACGACGACGGGCACGTCTTGGTCAATGAGGGCGATGGGGCCATGCTTGAGCTCTCCGGACGCATAACCTTCTGCGTGTATATAGCTGATTTCCTTTAATTTAAGAGCTCCCTCCAGGGCCAGAGGAAACATCAGCCCCCTGCCGAGAAAGAGCACATCCCGGGCGTGCGCCAGTTCGCGCGCGACGTCTTCGACTTGGCTTTCGGTGGTGAGCGCGGAGGCTAGCAGGCCCGGCGCAGCGCAGAGCGCCGTCACCAGCCGTCGTTCCTCGGCCTCGGCGAGCCGGCCGCGCTGGCGGGCAATGTCGATCGTCAGTGCAGCCAGCACCATGAGTTGACAGGTGAATGCTTTAGTAGACGCCACGCCGATCTCCGGCCCGGCGTGGATCGGGAGTGCGATGTCGCACTCACGCGCTATTGTAGAGGTCTCGACGTTAACGACCGCGACGGTCGACGCGCCCTGTGAGCGGACGTAGCGAAGCGCCGCGAGCGTGTCGGCAGTCTCGCCGGACTGGCTGACAAAGATGCCTATAGTGCGTGAGTCAATCGGTGGCTCGCGATAACGGAACTCTGAGGCAACCTCGACGTCGACGGCGATCCGCGCGACGCTCTCGAGCCAGTACTTCGCCACAAGGCAGGCGTAGTAGGCCGTTCCGCATGCGACGAGGAAGAGCCGGTCGCAGGCGCTTGCGTCGATAGGCGCAGGCAACCTGACGCCGTCGCGACCGGCCACGAGGTAACGTGTAAGCGCGTCGGAGAGCACGCTCGGTTGCTCATGCATCTCCTTGGCCATGAAATGGCGGAAGGGGCCCTTTTCGGCGAACGCATTCTGGAGCGGCACATCCTGGAAAAGCCGGTCGAGCTGATGGCCTGCAGAGTCAAAAAAGGTCACGCCTGCACGGGTCAAAACTGCGAGATCGCCTTCCTCAAGGTAGGCGACTCGTCGGGTTAGTGGCGCGAGCGCGAGAGCGTCGGAACCTACGAAGGTCTCGCCCGCGCCGAGACCGACTGCTAGAGGTGAGCCCCGTCGGGCCACGATCAGCAGGTCGTCCTCTCTCTCGAAGAGAAGCGCGAGCGCAAAGGCGCCTTCGAGACGCGCGATGGTGGCGCGCGCAGCCTGCAGGGGAGCGAGGCCCCGCGCAAGTTCCGCGCCGCAGAGTTGGGCAATCACCTCCGTGTCGGTTTCGGTTTCGAAGACCGCGCCGTCGCCCTCCAATTCCTGCCTGAGGCCGCGGAAGTTCTCGATGATGCCGTTATGCACGACCGCGACGCCGCCGGACTGGTGCGGATGCGCATTGACCTGTGAGGGCTGGCCGTGCGTCGCCCAGCGTGTGTGCCCTATCCCGACCCGGCCCGGCAGAGGTTCGCGCACGAGAAGGTCGGACAGCGCCGCGAGCTTGCCAACTGCGCGGCGGCGGACGATGCGGCCGTCTTGCAGCGTAGCGATCCCCGCGCTGTCGTAGCCTCGATACTCGAGGCGCTTGAGGGATTCCAGAATCAGCGGCGAGACCTCGTGGTTGCCGAGAATGCCAACGATGCCACACATCAGGCGCGGGCCTTCCCTGCCTTGAGCGCTCTCAGGCGCGCCATGATCCGGCGCGCGAGGTCCGGCTTGTTCTCCTGGCGGCCCCGGGCCATCGCGACAGCTCCGTCGGGGACGTCCTCGGTGATCACCGACCCGGCCGCGACTATCGCCTCCGCTCCGACGCGCACTGGCGCAACGAGCGCGGCGTTCGAGCCGATGAAGGCACCACGCCCGATCTCAGTGTGATGCTTGAAGACGCCATCGTAGTTGCAGAGGATCGTTCCTGCGCCGATGTTCGCCCGCTCTCCGATCGAGGCGTCGCCAAGGTACGCGAGATGGCTGGCTTTGGCGCCTTCACCGAGCACCGCGTTCTTGACCTCGACGAAGTTGCCGACCCTCACACCCTTGGCCAGTTCCGCGCCCGGGCGTAACCTCGCGAAGGGCCCGACTTGGGCTCCACTGCTAATGTGGCAGCCCTCAAGATGGCAGAACGGGTGGATTGTTGCGCCAGATTCCACTGTAACGCCCAGCCCGAAATAGACATTCGGACCAATCCAGACGTCCCGCCCGATCGCCGTGTCCTGCGCGAACCAGACCGTGCTGGGATCGACGAGCGTCGCTCCGTTTTCAAGTGCGCGGGCGCGGGCGGTTGCCTGGAAGAGCCGCTCGGCCTCGGAGAGGTCAGCGCGCGAGTTGACGCCAACGGTCTCGGCCTCCGGACAGGTGATCACGGTGGCGCGCTTGCCGTCCGAAACAGCATGTCCGACCAGGTCGGTGAGGTAGTATTCACGCTTGGCGTTGTTGTTGCCGACACGGGAAATCAGAGCGCGCAGCGTCCCGACATTCAGCGCCATCACGCCAGAGTTGCAGAGACGGATCGCGCGTTCTTCGGGCGTGGTGTCCTTCGCTTCGACGATCCGGGCGAGGGCGCCATCGTCACCGACGATAAGCCGACCGTAGCCGCCGGGATCCGCGGCCTCGAATCCCAGAACCACCAGGGCCGACCCGATGGCGATCTCGTTGAGCATCACTCGGACCGTCTCGGGTTGCACCAAGGGGGTGTCGCCATAAAGCACGACGACCGGGCCCTCGAAGCCGTCCAGAAGCGGCAACGCCATACGGACGGCGTGCGCCGTTCCGAGCCGTTCGGACTGGTGCGCGATGAGCGTCTCTGGCCGGAACTTCATCGCCGAGCGTTCGACCTCCTCGGCCGCCTGCCCAGTGACCACCACCACCCGTTCGGGCTGGAGGTCATATGCCGTGGCGAGGGCGTGATCGAGCAGTGTCGCCCCAGCGAGCACGTGCAGGACCTTGGGAAACTCGGAGTTCATGCGGGTGCCCTGGCCGGCAGCGAGCACAACGACGGCGAGAGACATTGGGCGCGCACTCCGGACAAACACTGACCTCGAGGTTGTAACAGGGCTGAAACCGGGGGAGAAGCCGAAGAACGCTGAAATTTTTCCGCTCACCGGAAAACGCCGGGGCGGCGACTTGAGGAGAGGACATGCGCGCAGCGATCTTTGATCTCGACGGCACGCTCGCAGACACGTCGCAGGACCTCATCGCCGCGGCCAACGCCGCGCTGTTGGAGGCTGGACGGCCGGGCAGGCTTGTGACGCCTGGGGACGCGGACGCGGCGTTTGCGGGCGGAAGGGCGATGCTGCGGGTGGGGCTTGCGCGCTCTGAGAGTGGCTGGGACGAGGCCGATGTGGATCGTCTCTATCCTCGGTTGCTGGAGCACTATGCGGCGGCGATCGACACCCACACCCGGCTCTACGACGGAGCAGAACGGGCGCTGACCCGCTTGGCGGCGAGGGGCTGGGGTCTTGCGGTGTGTACGAACAAGCCGGAGGCCCTCGCGGAGACATTGCTGAGGCGACTGGGAGTCCGGGATCGCTTTGGTGCGATGCTCGGCGCCGACAGCCGGCCGTTCCGAAAGCCGGACCCACGCCACGTCATAGAGACGGTTGCCCTTCTCGGCGGCGCGCCGGCCCGCTCTGTTCTGATCGGCGACACGATCACCGACCGGCGTGCGGCCGCTGCAGCGGGAGTGGCGTGCGTCCTGGTCGGATTCGGGCCAGGCGGAGCTGCGGTCGCGGATCTAGCCCCGGAAGCCGTCCTCGCCCACTTCGATGAGATCGATGCTGTTCTCGACGCGCTCATACCCGAGGTCTAGAGACCGGCGGGATGGGTTGAACCTTAGGTGCAAAGGGCTCAACCGCGTGGACGTGACGTAGGATGCGCTTCTGACCCGACGGGGTTTGAAACGCCTGCGGAGCTCTCCGACGGCAGGGCAAGAGACGCCCGCACATTCAGGCTTGTGTCGAGCACAACGTTGCGTCTTGGTGCGATGTCGTCTTCGATCAAGCTGATCAGCAACTCGGCGGCGGCCTGCCCCATGCGCCTGTGCGGCACATGAACCGTCGTGAGCGCCGGCGTGACGACATCGGCAAGATCGATGTCGTCGTAGCCGACCACCGAAATCTGGTCCGGGACGCGTATGCCCATCGCGGTGAGTCCGACGATCGCGCCGGCGGCAAGAACGTCGTTTCCGCAGATGATCGCGGTCGGCGGCGGGTCGAGGCTTGCCAGATCACGTCCCGCTATTGCGCCAGCGTCGAGCGAATACGGAGCTTCCACGATGTAGGGGGGGGGGAGGCGAAGGCCTCGAGAGGCAAGAGCTTCCCGGACGCCCGCGACGCGTTCGCTCGCCCGGTCGTTCCAAAGTGTCACGCCGGCGATCATCGCCACTCGCCGATGGCCGAACTCCAGAACGGCCGCGGTCATGGCCTTCGCCGCAGCCCGGTTGTCGAAGCCGACGCTGCAATGGGCGCTGTCGCGATTGGGGTTCCAGACCAGGACGTATGGGACCCCACTTCGCGTGAGCAGATCGTAGGTGGTCGCTGGTCGTGCCTCGCCGATCAGGACCAGACCGTCGATCCCGCGCGCAAGCAGGGTCCGAACCTGGGATGCCTCGAGCTCGACATCATAGTGTGACGTCGCAACCAGAAGAGTAACTCCCCTGACCGAGAGACTCTCCTCAAGCGCCTGCAGGCCGCGCGCGAAGATGGCGTTTTCCATCGTCGGGATGACGGCGCCGACGGTGTCAGACCGATTTGAGGCCAGCGCCCGACCGCCGAAATGCGGCACGTAACCCAGCGCTAGCGCCGCTGCTTCGACGCGCGCTCGGGTTTCCTGGCTGACGGTCTCGGCGCGGTTGAGAGAGCGCGAAACGGTCGCCGTGGAAACCCCGGCATGCCGGGCGACATCGTTCAGCGTGGCGCGCGCACGCTTCCTGGCCAATGTCCCGGCTCCTTTCAGATTGCTGGCTTCATGTAGGTGCGCATTTGCGTCTCCGGCAACATGTAAGCGCTTGCTTTTTGGTTTGTATGCGCTTACAGTGGTCGAAACAAGAAGATCAATGCTTTGGGGGGGATGATGCAGAAGGCCGCCACGTCTGCTTTCGTGCTTTCGACGCTACTCTTCTGCCTCTTCGTGGCCAGCGTGGCCGGCGGTGCGTTTTCGCTCGGGTTTCGGCTCAGCGACGTCGCCGAGATGCTCACGCTCCTAGCTTCGGTAATCTGCTTCGTGATCGGCATCCTGGGCCGAGAGGCAGCGGCAAGATCATGACCCAAGAATCAATCAACAGCACAGGGAGGAATGCGTCGAATGGACGTCCTACATAAAATGCAGATGGCGCGGGAAACGCGCCGCAATTTCTTAAAGCTGACCGGATCTGGCGGGTTCACCGCCGCAGTCGTCGCCGGCGGAGCGGGAACGCTGTGGTCGTCGGACGCCGTGGCGCAGACCGCTCAGGAAGAGGCCGAGCGGGAAGCGGCCGCCGAACACACCATGACGCTCGCGACCGCCTATGTGCTGACCGCTGATCGAAGCTATCCGATCATGCAGCTCGACCTGAAGGAAAACATCCAGAACGCGACCGACGGCAAGATCTATGTCAAGCTCGCGCCAGGCGGTCAGCTTGGCGCCGGCGGCGCGCTTGTTCAGGGAGTGCAGACCGGCACCATCCAGGCCGCGCAGCACTCGCTGTCGAACTTTGCGCCGTTCGCGCCGGTCGTTGACCTCATCAACCTGCCCTATTTCTGCGGCTCGAACCAGCTCTTCGAGAACCTGATTTCGTCCGAGGCATGGAGCGCCGAGGTGAATCCCAAGGTCGAGGCCGCGGGCTTCAAGGCGCTCTTCTATGTCAACATCGACCCTCGCGTCGTCGCCGTGCGCGCCGGGGGTCCGGGGCCGGTTCTCGTGCCAAGCGATCTGCAGGGCGTCAAGTTCCGCGTGCCCGGCTCGGAAATGCTGCAGCAGTATTATCGGATGGTTGGAGCCAATCCGACGCCGGTCGCTTGGGGCGAGACGCCGTCCGCGATCAAGCAGGGCGTGGCCGACGCGCTCGATCCTTCGGTCGGCGCGCTCTATGTCTTCGGTTTCGCCGATATCCTGAGCCACGTCACCTTCACCCAGGCTGTACCGGACAGCCAAATCTACTCGATGAACCTCGAGTGGTTTAACGGCCTACCGAGCGACGTTCAGGAAGGTCTCATGTTCGCCGGCGAGATCACCCGGCACCAGAACCTGGCCAAGGTGCCGGCCGCCCGGAACTACGCCATGTCGGAGTTGCGCAAGGCCGGCGTCGAGTTCCATTCCCTCACCGAAGAACAGCTCGGCGAGTGGAAGGCGACCGGAGGTTACCAACTCCCAGAATGGGATGGTTTCAAGGTCGATCTCGCAGGTTCGATGGAGGTCTTCTCGGCGCTCGAGGAAGCCGCCAACACCCAGGGACGGTACTACGTCCACGACGCTTGATGGCTTCGCGGGATCGGCGCGCAACCGCGCCGATCCCGAACCTAGCGTTTCAATCCGCCGTCCCTGACGGAACGCTGCCGGCAACCGCACCAGCGACGGGAGAAGTTCATGCAGCGCATTTTCGAATCACTGAACCGGAACGCCGAGCGCTGGGCGCTCCTGGTCTTCTACGTGATGCTCGTGGTGACGATGTTCATCGAAGTGGTGCGCCGCGAAGTGTTCTCCTACTCGTCGATCTGGGGCGAGGAGATTGTCCGGTACTCGTTCATCTACCTCGCCTGGATCGGAGCCGCGGCGGCGGTCCGTGAACGCGGCCACATCCGCATCGACGTGCTCATGGAATACGTCGGTCCGCGCACGAAGGCTGCGCTCTACATCTTCGGCGACATCGTGATGTTCGCCGTCGCGGTCGTCGCCTTCTACTGGTCGCTCGAGACCGTCCTCGTTTCGGCGAAGTTCGGCTCGGTAACCCACGGTCTGCGGGTCTCGCAGGTGTGGTTCCTAGCGGCCGTTCCCATCGGCTTCGCGCTGATAATGTTCCGATTGGTCCAGTCTTTCCTGCGCGACCTTTCCGACCTTCGAAACGGACGTCCCGTCTTCGAAGGCAGTCAGCTTTTCGACTGAGGGTCGCGCAATGCTTTGGAACCAACTTCAGGAACAGACCGTCGTCCTCGGCTGGAGCTTTTATGGCCCGGTCCTGCTCTTCGTGCTCCTCGTCGCGCTCGCCGTGCCGGTCTGGGCGGCGATCGGCGCGGCGGCGATCCTCATGCTCCTCATCTCGGGGGCGCTGCCGCTGTCGCTCGTCGGCGAGAGCCTGTTTCACGGGATCGACCACTTCGCGCTGACCGCCGTGCCGCTGTTCATCCTTACGGGCGACGTGCTGGTGAGGACGGGCCTGAGCCGCAAGTTCCTCGACGTCGCCGAGGCGCTGACGCAGTTCGCCAAGGGTGGCTTCGGGTCGGCGACCGTGCTTGTTTGCGGCATGTTCGCGGCGATCTCCGGCTCCGACGCGGCGGGCGCCGCGGCGGTCGGGCGGATGACCATCGCCAGACTTGTGGAATCCGGATATCCGCGACCCTACGCCTGCGCCCTCGTCGCCGCTGGCGCCTGCACCGGCATCCTCATCCCGCCGTCGATCGCCTATATCATCATTGGCCTCGTCCTCGGCATCTCGGCCTCGACGCTCTTCCTCGCCGCCGTGATCCCCGGCATCGCCATTCTGCTCTCGATCCTCGCCACCAACATCATCATGAACCGGCTCTACGGCTGGGAGGGCGGCGGCAACATGCCGATGGACGAGTACCTGTCGCGGCTCGGCGCAGCGCTGAAGTCCGGCTGGTACGCCTTCATAGTGCCTGGGATCATCTTCTACGGCATCTTCTCGGGCCGGCTGACGCCGACCGAGGCGGGTGCCACCGCGGTCGTCGTGACGATCATCATGGGATTCATCCTCGGCACGCTCAAGCTCGCCGATTTCCCCGCCATGCTGGTGAGTTCGGCCAAGGTGAACGGCGTGATACTGCCAATCATCGCCTTCTCGTTGCCGCTCGCCCAGGCGCTGGCGATCCTCGGCGTTCCGCAGGGGTTCGTCTCTGCTGCGACGTCGGTCAGCGAGCAGCCATGGGTGCTGATCATGATGATGATCCTGATCCTGATCGCCGCCGGATGCGTCATGGAGACGACCCCCAACATCGTCATCATGGCGCCGATCCTGAAGCCGCTGGCCGATAACATCGGCATGAACGAGATCCAGTTCTGCATCATGATGATCACGGCGCTGGGCGTCGGCTTCATCACGCCGCCGCTTGGGCTCAACCTCTTCGTGGTCTCCGGATTGACGGGAGAGTCGATCCTCAAGATCGCATATCGAGCCATTCCCTTCGTGATCTTCATGCTGATCGTCACGCTGATCATCGCCTATGTGCCGTTCATCTCCACCCTGCTGCTTCCCGACATCTACAAGTGAGGACGCAATGACCGTCGAGTATCTCAAGAAGGCCGCGCGGAAAGCCACGGACGACTCCGGCGACGTGCGGGCCACCGTGCAGGCGATACTTGACGAGATCGAGGCCGGCGGCGACGATGCCGCCCTGCGCTACGCCGCCAAGTTCGACCGCTACGACGGCAATGTGGTTCTGACCCGCGACGAGATCAACGCGGCGGCGGCGCAGGTCTCGCAGAAGCTCAAGGACGACATCCGTTTCGCCTGGGACAACGTGCGGCGCTTCGCCGAGGCCCAGAAGGAGACGATCAAGGACATGCAGATCGAGGTCGTGCCCGGCCTGATCGCGGGGCAGAGGGCGATCCCGTGCCAGGCCGCGGGTTGCTACGCGCCCGGCGGCCGTTACAGCCACATCGCGTCGGCGCTCATGACCGTGACGACAGCCAAGGTGGCCGGCTGCGGCCACATCTCAGCCTGCTCGCCTCCGAGGTCCGGGATCGGCGTCGCGCCGGCCATCATCTACACCGCCGATCTCTGCGGAGCGGACTCGATCCTGGCGCTCGGCGGTGTGCAGGGCGTCGCCGCCATGGCCTTCGGACTCTTCGGGCTTCCCAAGGCCGACATCCTCGTGGGACCGGGCAATCAGTTCGTTGCCGAGGCCAAACGCATCCTGTTCGGGCGCGTCGGGATCGACATGTTCGCCGGACCAACCGACAGCTTGATTCTCGCGGACGAGACCGCCGACCCCTTCGTGGTTGCCTGGGATCTCGTCGGCCAGGCAGAGCACGGATACAATTCCCCGGTCTGGCTGGCCACGACGCATCGGCCGCTCGCCGAGAAGGTGATGGAGCTTGTGCCCGCTTGCATCGCCGAACTGCCGGAGTTGAACGCCCAGAACGCCGAAGCGGCCTGGCGCGACATGGCCGAGGTCATGCTTGTCGCCGACCGCGAGGAACTGGCGAAGGTGGCCGACTCCTACGCGCCCGAGCACCTTCACGTGCAGGCGGCGGACCTCGACTGGTTCCTCGGTCGTCTGCAGTGTTACGGCTCCCTCTTTCTCGGCGAGGAGACGACAGTTGCGTTCGGCGACAAGGCATCCGGCACCAACCACGTGCTGCCGACCTCGGGCGCAGCGCGCTACACGGGCGGGTTGTCGGTGCACAAGTACATGAAGCTCGTTACGTGGCAGCGCGCGACCCGCGACGGCGCCAAG
This sequence comes from uncultured Alphaproteobacteria bacterium, assembly GCA_963836255.1. GTDB lineage: Bacteria > Pseudomonadota > Alphaproteobacteria > Rhodobacterales > Rhodobacteraceae > Amaricoccus. The sequence goes on along the minus strand of CAWIIL010000001.1, from coordinate 1,416,601 downwards.
CCGATCGCCGAGACGACCGCCCGGATATCGCGGCTGGAGGGCATGGAGGCTCACGCGCGCACCGCCGACGTCAGGCTCGAAAAATACTTTCCTGAGCAGAACTTCGACCTTACGGCGGTCGACTGATCCGATGCCCGACCGCTTCAGCGTCGAGGGTCGGGTGGCGTTCGTGACCGGAGCGAGCTCCGGCCTCGGCCGCGCCATCGCGAAGGCCCTCGCGGAAGCGGGCGCGCGCGTGGTGGGTCTGGCCCGGAGGAGCGAGGCTCTGGAAGCTTGGCGGACGGAAACCAAAGGCGAGACCGCGGCGCTCGTCGCCGACCTCGCCGCGCCGAAGGCGATGGCAGATATCGCGGCGGCGGCGGGCGAAGCATTCGGGCCGCCGGAGATCCTATTGAACGCTGCCGGCATCAACACGCGGCAGGCGGCAGACAACGTGACCGCCGAGGGCTGGCGGAGCACGCTCGATCTCAACCTCTCGACGCCGTTCTTTCTCGCCCAGGCGCTGGTGCCGGCAATGAAGGCGAAGGGCTGGGGGCGGATCGTGAATTTCGCGTCGCTGCAGACAGCGCGGGCGTTTCCCGGCGGCGTCGCATACGGCGCCTCCAAGGGCGGCGTCGGCCAGCTCACCCGGGCGATGGCCGAGGCCTGGTCGCGGCACGGCGTCACTGTCAACGCTCTCGCGCCCGGCTTCTTTCCGACCGAACTGACCGGCCCGGTCTTCGACGACCCGGAGATCGCAGCGCGCAACGCAGCGCAGACGTGCATCGGCCGCAACGGGCTGCTGGATGATCTCATCGGGCCCGCGCTGTTCCTCTGCTCTCCGGCTTCCGATTACGTGACGGGGCAGATCCTCTACGTCGACGGCGGGTTCACTGCGAAATGAAGGCGCTCGTCTACACCGGTCCCGAAACCCTCGACTTCAGAGAGACGCCCGAACCTGTCCCGACGGCGGACGACGTCCTCATCGAGATCCGCCATGTCGGGATCTGCGGTTCGGACATGCACGCATGGGCGGGTCATGATGAGCGGCGTCCGGCGCCGCTGATCCTTGGCCACGAGGCCGCCGGCGAGATCATTGATGGCCCGCGCAAGGGCGATCGGGTGACCGTAAACCCGCTTGTGAGCTGCGGGGCGTGCGAGGACTGTGTTGCGGGCCGTGAGAACCTCTGTCCCGCGCGCCAGATCATCTCGATGCCGCCTCGCGAAGGCGCCTTTGCGAAACGACTGGCGATCCCAGAGCGCAACGTCGTGGCGATTCCCGACGGCGTGCCTACACAGAAGGCCGCGCTCACCGAGCCGATCGCCTGCGGTTGGCACGCTGTGCGCGTGGCCGGCCGGGCGCTGAGCCGCCCGGTCGGCGCGGCCCGCTGCCTCGTGATCGGAGGCGGCGCGATCGGGCTCGGCGCGGCGCTGGTGCTGGCGGCGAAGGGCGCCCGTGAGATCTGGGTCGCCGAGACCAATCCTGCGCGCCGCGTCATCGTCGCGGCGGCGGCCGATTTCCGGGTCTACGATCCTCGCGACGGGGGCCCGCAGGGCGTCGATCTCGTCATCGACGGCGTCGGCTTCGAGGCGACCCGCGCCGCGGCCTGCGCCGCCGTGCGCCCCGGCGGGGTGATCGTCCATATCGGGCTCGGTGCCGCGGCGGGCGGTCTCGACATCCGCCGGATCACGCTGCAGGAGGTCGCCTTCATCGGCACATACACCTACAGCATGCGCGACTTCGCCGACACCGCGCAGGCGATCTTTGCGGGCCAACTCGGCCCGATGGACTGGGCCGAGATCCGGCCGCTCTCCGATGGCGCCTACGCCTTCGCCGACATCATGGCGGGCCGCGTGGCGGCACCCAAGATCATTCTCGAACCGTGAAAGGAAAAGTCATGCCGCATCATCCTCATCTTCTGGTTCACGAGGCGTCGGACAATGTCGGTGTGGTTGTGGTGGAGGGTCTGACGGCGGGCACGGAGATGCTGTGCGTGGTGACGCACGACGACAGCGACTTCCGGTTGATCGCGAAGGCCGACATTCCGATCGGGCACAAGGTGGCGCTGAGCGATCTCAAGGAAGGCGACACGGTGATCAAGTACGGTGAGGACATCGGCCGCATGGTCGGTTCCGCCGAGTCGGGCGGTCACGTCCACACCCACAACCTTAAGACCAAGCGGTGGTGAGCAACATGGCCCTCGATTTTACGAACAGGATGATCAACGCCTGGCGCCGCGAGAATGGTCGGGTGGGCGTGCGCAACCATGTCCTGATCCTGCCGGTCGACGACATTTCCAACGCCGCCTGCGAGGCGGTGGCCAACAACGTCAAGGGCACGATGGCGATCCCGCATGCCTACGGGCGGCTGCAGTTCGGCGAGGATCTCGACCTGCATTTCCGCACCATCATCGGCACCGGGGCCAATCCCAACGTGGCGGCCGTGGTGGTCATCGGCATCGAGCCCGACTGGACCCAGAAGATCGTTGACGGCGTCGCCGAGACCGGCAAGCTGGTGGCGGGCTTCTCGATCGAGCAGAAGGGCGATTTCGAGACGATCCGCCAGGCGAGCTGGCAGGCCAAGGAATACGTGCACTGGGCGAGTGAGCTGCAGAAGGAGCCATGCCCGCTCAGCGAACTCTGGGTCTCCACCAAATGCGGCGAGAGCGACACCACGACCGGGCTCTCCTCCTGCCCGACGGTTGGCAACATGTACGACAAGCTGATCCCGCACGGACTCTACGGCTGCTTCGGCGAGACCTCCGAGATCACCGGAGCCGAGCACATCTGCGAGAAGCGGGCGGCAAGCCCGGAGGCGGCGGCGAAGTTCAAGGCGATCTTCGACGCCTACCAGAACGACGTGATCTTCGCCCACCAGACCGACGACCTCTCCGACAGCCAGCCGACCAAGGGCAACATCCTCGGCGGGCTGACCACCATCGAGGAGAAGGCGCTCGGCAATCTCGAGAAGATCGGGCGCGACTGCACCTACATCGATGCGATGGGACCGGCGGAGGCGCCGGCGAAGGGCCCGGGGCTCTACTTCATGGACACCTCCTCGGCGGCGGCGGAATGCGTGACGCTGATGGCGGCGGCGGGCTACGTGATCCACACGTTTCCCACCGGCCAGGGCAACGTCGTGGGCAACCCGATCGTGCCGGTGATCAAGATCTCGGGCAACCCGCGCACGCTTCGCACCATGGCCGAGCACATCGACGTGGACGTCACCGGCGTGCTCACCCGCGAGATGACCATCGACCAGGCGGGCGACGCGCTCATCGCCATGATCGAACGCACCGCAAACGGCCGCTTCACAGCCGCAGAAGCCCTCGGCCACCGCGAGTTCTCTATGACCAAACTCTACAGAAGCGCGTGAAACACACACGAAGCGAGGAAAAGGGCGGAGTTGGAGATGGCTTCGCCCGCGGACCCCGATGATCTCCTCGCGCCACTCGATTGCGACCCTGCGCCAGACTGGACGCGGCCTTGCGCCTGGCGTTGCGCTGGCACTGACGATCGCCGCGGCCGCGACGTTCCTTTCGGAGCACTACGGCGCGCCGGTGATGCTTTTCGCCCTGCTTATTGGCATGGCGTTCCATTTTCTGTCGACCGACGGGCCATGCGCGGCGGGAATCGCTTTTTCCAGCCGGACTGTGCTCCGCGCCGGCGTTGCGCTGCTTGGCGTGCGTATCACGTTCGAAGAGATCTCCGCGCTCGGCTTGGTGACAGCGCTCACGGTTGTCGGCCTGATCCTCGTCACCATCGGCACCGGTTTCGTCGCTGCGCGCTTCTTTGGTCGCAAGTGGCGCTTCGCCCTGCTAACGGGCGGGTCGGTGGCGATCTGCGGGGCGTCCGCGGCGCTCGCCCTCGCGGCCGTCATTCCGCCCAACGACAAGCTTGAGCGCAACACGCTCTTCACCGTCGTGGCGGTGACGACGCTCTCGACGATCGCGATGATTGCCTATCCGATCCTGTTCGCGTCGCTCGGTCTGAGCGATACACAGTTGGGCTTCCTGATTGGCGCGACCATTCACGACGTCGCGCAGGTTGTGGGCGCCGGTCACTCGATTTCCGATGAGGCCGGAGAGATCGCCACGATCGTCAAGCTGCTGCGCGTGGCGCTGTTGCCGGTTCTGCTTCTGGTGGTGATCGCTGTGCTGAGTTCCCGGATCGAGCCCGGCACCCGGCCCGGCATACCAGGTTTCGTGATCGCGTTCGCCACAATCGTGGCGGGGAACAGCCTTGGGCTGATCCCTGAGGTGGCGGTCGCGTTCCTCTCCGAAGTCTCGCGCTGGATGCTGGTGACGGCCATCGCGGCGCTTGGTATGAAGACGACGCTCCAGGCGATGACCGAAGTGGGCGGCGGGCACGTCGGCATCGTCGTCGTCGAGACGCTCGTCCTGCTCGCGATGGCGATGGCTGCGGTGATGTGGCTGGGAGTGATCTGACCGCGGCGAGCCTACCAGGCATTCTTGCGGAAGGCGAACTGAGTGTGCTGGCGATACGTCTCGCCAGGGCTCAGCGTTGCGGACGGGAAGCTCGGATGGTTCGGCGCGTCGGGCCAGACCTGCGGCTCAAGAGCCAGACCGGCGAAGGCACCGAGGCGACGGCCATCGAGACCCGGAACGGGCACGTCGAGCGGGGCCGCGTCGTAGACCTGTAGGCCGGGCTCGGTGCTGCGCACCTCGAGCTGGACGCCGGAGACGGGGCTGGCGAGGCGGGCGACGGGACGGAGGACGTTGCGGGCTTCCGACAGGCAGTAGTTGTGGTCGATGACCGGGCCGTCACCATCAGGTTGGCGGGTCGGCCGGGGCGCGCGGAAGTCGAACTTCGTCCCGGCTATGGGAAGCGTCTCGCCGGTGGGAATCAGCTCCGCATCCACGGGCGTGTAGCGCTCGGCGAGCACATGGAAGTTGTGGTTAAGAATGCTGCCGCTGTCGTCGAGAACGAAATAGCTGTTGTGAGCGAGGTCGTAGACTCACAAACCAAGTGCGACACCGGCTATGTCCGGAGCCGCCATGGGAAAGAGATATAGCCACCTCAGCCTTGAGGAGAGATGCCGCCTGCGCGGCATGATCGAGATGGACCTGAGCGTCAGCGAGATTGCGAGGCGGATGGATCGTCACCGGAGCACGATCCAGCGCGAACTCGAGCGCAACCGTTGCGCCGACGGCTATCGGCCGGACAGCGCGGGCCGCCGCGCCTGGGCGCGCAAGCTGCGCGGCTCGAAGATCGAGCGCTCCACCCGCCTGCGCGCCCACGTCGAGGACCGCCTTGCCATGGGATGGTCCCCGGAGCAGATCGCGGGGCGGATGGAGCTGGAGGGAGCGAAGAGCAGGGTCAATGCGGAGTCGATATATCGCCATGCCTACAGCCCGGCGGGTCGGGGCGCGGGCCTGCCGAGGCTGCTGGCGCAGCGCAGGCCGAAGCGGGGTCGACGGCGACGCAACGGCCGGCGCGAGCCCGCCATCCCCAACCGCATCCCGATCCACCAGCGACCGACAAAGGCCCATCTTCGCAGCCAGTTCGGCCACTGGGAAGGCGACCTGATGCACTTCCGCCGCCAGCGTGACATCCTCCTGACGCTGCAGGAGCGGCGCTCCCGGCTGACCCTTGCCCGTCGTCTTCTCAGCAAAGACGCCGACCGCACCGCCGAGGCCATCGCCGCGGAGCTGGGCGGGCTGCCGGCCAGGGCGTGCCGCACGATCACCCATGACAACGGCGGCGAGTTCGCGCGGCACGAGACCGTCACCAACGCCATCGGCCTGGACGCCTACTTCTGCGATCCGCACAGCCCCTGGCAGCATGGCTCGATCGAGAACGCGAACGGCCGGCTCCGCCGCGACCTCCCCAGAAAGACCAGCCTCGAGGAATACACCGATGCCGACATCGACGACGTCATCTGGAACCTCAACGCGACGCCTCGGAAGTGCCTCGGATACCGCACGCCAATCGAGGCATTCGCAGCCAACCTCGGTGTCGCACTTGAAGTGTGAATCCAGCGGTTGCAGAGCGTCGGGCGGTCAGTGGTGGCCATGTAGGCAACGTCGAGGACGCCCTCGTCGAGCAGCCGGAACGTGGTGCCGACGGACAGTCGACTGGGGAAGCCCATGTGGCCGTCGGGCAGCACGATCTCGAATCGGGCCGCGGCCGCGTTGTGATCGGCCAGCGTTCAGAGCCGCTTGACGCAGCCGTCGCCGCCGCCGTGCAGGGTGTGCTTTCCGAGGAAGTTGCGGTCGAGCGTGTAGGTCTCGCCGTCGATGACCGCGTGGCCGTTGGCGATGCGATTTGCGCAGCGGCCGGCGGTGGCATCGAAATAGCGGAAATGCGCGAGACAGGCGTCGTGGTCGGGGAGGGTAAGCACGAGCCCGTGTCCCTCGAGGCGCAGGTTGTGCACCACCGCGCCCTAGGCGAGGAAGGTGGCCGTCAGGTGCCCCCCCCGGGCTGGCGCACTGCCTCGACCGGCGCGCCGTCCGAGAGGCGACCGAAGGGCGCCTCGCTCATCGCGCGGCTCGCGTGGCGCGACGCGCCGGGTCGGCGATGTCGGCGAGGTCGGGGGCGCTGCGCAGATCGACCGGCTGGCCGCTGCGCGCGCTCGCCTCCGCCGCCTCGCCGACCAGCACCGACCAGTAGCCGTCTGCCGGGCTCACCTCGGGTTCGCCGTGACCACGTCGCACCAAGCCGAGAAATCGCTCGTGCTGGAAGAAGGTCGAGCCGTGGTGGTCCCCGGCGCGCAGGATGCGCGCGTCCACCTCAATGACCTCGCGGCGCTCCTCCTTCTCCAGCCGGTCTGAGATGGTAATCTCGGAGTGCCGCTCCAGCCGGTCACGGGTGAAGCGGGCCGGCCCGGGCACGAACGCGTCCACGCGGGCGCGGTCGCCGGTGACCGAGATCACCTCCTGCCAGTAGCTGCCCTCGGCGAACATGCACAGATCGAGCATGGCGCGGGCGCCGTTGTCGAAGTCGATGGTGACGAAGCCGTTGTCTAGAATGTCAGGCTCGACGTCGGCGTAGCGCTCCTCCTTGTGGTTCACGTCCGCCCCGGCCGAGGCGTAGACGCGCACTGGGTCGGCCCGCAGCGTCAAGCGCATCAGGTCGAAGAAGTGGCAGCACTTCTCCACCAAGGTGCCGCCGGTGCGGGCGTTGAAGCGGTTCCAGTCGTCGACCTTCTTCAGAAACGGGAAGCGGTGCTCGCGCACCGACATCATGCGCGGCGTGCCGGCGGTCCCGGCGTGAACTTCCTGGATCAGCCGGGCGACGGGCGGCATGTAGCGATACTCCATCGCCACCCAGACCGGCGCCGCGCGCCCCTCGGAGAGGTGCATCAGCTCGCGACATTCCGAAGCGCGGATGGCGAGCGGCTTCTCGCAGAGGATCGGCCTATCGGTGGCGAGCACGTCTTGCATTAGGGAGAAGTGCAGGTCGTTCGGCGCCGCGACAAGGTAGGCGTCGCAGATGTCGGCCGCTAGGAGTTCGCGATGACCCGCGAAGGCGCGCACGTCGCCGCCTGCGATGCTCGAAGCCAGCGCCCGCATGCCGGTGTCAGGGTCGGCGAGGCCGGCGACCTCGGCCCCCTCGATCAGGTTGATGTTGCGGATGTGCTCCTGCCCCATCATGCCTGCGCCGATGAGGCCGTAACGGATCGTGCTCATGGCCTGTCCAGGAGGTTGATGGCTGGGAGGTCGAGAGTGGCGGCGAGCCGCTTGAGCGCGGACGTGTGGTCGCCGTAGGCGAGCGCCATATGGTGCTCGAGGCCGCTGTCCATGACGCGGGCCAGCACGTTGCGTGCGGGCGCGTCAAAGCGGAGGGTGCCGGAGGTGCCTGTAAAGGCCATCGGGCGGTCGAGCATCTCGCCGCTCACGATGACGACCTTGGGCTCGCCACGCGCCTGGCTGAGGCGAAGAAACGTGACTCGGCCCGGCTTCAGCGCGAACTCGTAGAGCAACGGCATGCGGCGATTGGTGTGGGTGGTGGCGTGCGCCTCGCCCCCGGCCATCGAGCGCGGCGCCTGGCCGCAATGCCAGACGACCGCGGTGTCGTCTTCAGGGTCGAGGTCGACGAGATCGACGAGAAAGACCGGCGCGTCGGCGATGCGCTGCAGGGCGAGTTGCGTAAGTGCCCCCCAGACGTCGGCCTCGCAGGCGCAGGGCACGCGCGCCTCGCCCTGCATAGCGACCGGACCGCAGACCGCGCCGCCGTATTCTGTAAACGCCTCGGGCCAGCAGCGGATGGCGAAGGCGTCGATGGCGCGGGCCTCCCGGATGGTGTCGAGCGCCAGCTTCAAGCGCAGCGAGCGGTCGAGTTCGGCTTGGTCGACGGCGTCGAGCTCGGCGAGCTCGGTGGCGGCCCGGGCGCGCAGCGTGGCGACTAGTTCGGGATTGGCGGCGCGGGCGGTGTCAAACAGCTCGGCGAGTTCCAGGACCTCGACATGCGCGCCGAATCGCCGGGTGACGTCGGCAGCGTCGTAACGGCAAGTGTCGAAGCCGTCGGGAGCTGGGCCGATCCGGGCAAGGCGAAGCCCGTCGAGGATCGGGTCGGGCAGGGGCTCTGCCGACGCTGCTTTGCCGTCGAGCGGAGTGATGGTGCGGTCGCCGGCGAGCAGGGCGTCGAGGTCGTCCTCGATCCCGGGCGCGTCGGGGTCGGCGTAGAGCCACGAGAAGCCTCGGCGGCGCAGGCCGAGGGCGTGGCTCGCAAGGTTGAGGCCGCAGAAGGCGTTGAGCCGCAGACGGCCGCCGGCGCGCGGCTCGCGGGGTGCCCAGATCGCCAGGTGGGCATCCAGGGCCACGGCCTCGGCGACGAACGCAGCGTCGGTGAAGGTGACCTGCAGGACGAGAACGAGATCGGGGCTGGCGTTCTTCAACGCCTCCAGGGCCGCGGCGTTGGCCGCGCTGTCCATCAGCAGTGCGCGGGGTCCGACGAGTTCGTGGCCGGTCGCGTCGAGGCGGGCGAGCATGTCCGCGAGCTTTTCCTCCGCGTAGGCGACGTCAAAGGTCGGTCGTCCCAGCGGAAGCAGGCCGATGCGCATCGTCACATCTCCCCGTAGACGTGGCGGAAGCTGGCATCGGCGGGGGCGAAGTCGAGCCCGTCGCCGCCGAAGATCGGGTGGTCATGCCAGGGCTGCGCTTGGGCGTCGGTCAGCGCGTTTAGGTCGGTCATATAGGCCGCCGCCTCGCTGTTGAGATCCGTGCGGATGCGCTCCCAATCGGGGAAGTGGTCGAAGGCGTCGAGCCAGATGGCGCGTCCCGCAAGGTAGCCTGAGGCGCCGGCGCGGTAGGCGTGGGTAAGGATGTTGCGGAATGCGGGCTTGGCGGCGCCGGCCGACAGCATCACCCAGGGGCGGCCGGCAAGTCGGCCCATCTCGTCAAACAGCGTCTGTGTCTTTTGCCAGTCGCCGACCCCGACGCCCGGCACCGCATCGGCGGCCACCGGGCTTTCAAGCTTGAAGACGTCAACCCCGTAGTCGGGTTTGGCGAACTCGGAGACTGAGGCGAGCACGTCGTCGGCCTTCTTGCCGGTCATCTCGACATATTCGCGGGTCTGGTGGGCGTCTCTTGCCAGCGGATAGACGAGGAGTTCAAACAGGAATGGGATGTCGTAGCGTACACAGGCTGCGCCGATTCGTTTCACGAAGTCCTGCTGGTGGGCATTGATCTCAGCGTCGGCGTCAGGGCGGTACCAGGCCAGCACCTTGACCGCATCGCCGCCCATGCGTTTGATTTTGTTGACCGACCAGTCGTCAATCTCCGACGAGCGGCGACCTTCACCGGTGTCTGTGAAGATCGAGTCCTCAAGCGTGACTATGAGGCCTTTGCTCGGCGAAAGGTCGGCTAGACCCACCGGAACTGAGAAATGTGGGTCAAGCAGCATGGCGCTCGAATGGTCCTGCAGGGTCTGGATCAGCAGGGACTTGAAACGCGCTACGTCCGCATAGGGTGCCTCGTCGGTGCCATAGTGCTTGGCTATCGGGCCCTTGATCGGCGGGCGCTGGTCGACTGCGGTCATCTTGAAGCGGCCGTCCGCATCGGCCATGCGGCGCATGCCCCAGAGTTTTCCTGCGCTCAGTGCCATCATGTATGCTCCTTGAGGAATTGCTCGAGTTCGAGTCCGGTCCGGCAGAGCCTTGCGGCCACCAAAGGCCGAAGTCTTGAGGGCGGCAACGGCGTTGGCCCGCCGGATCGCGTCCGGCGGGTCAAAGCCCTCGGCGAGGAACAGCGCGAACGCGCCGTGCCAGACGTCCCCGGCCCCGAGCGTGTCGACGGCGTCCACCGCGAAGGCGGGGAATTCGGTCAGCGCCGCGCCGTCATGGACCAGAACCGAGCGTGCCCCACGGGTCACGCATACCCAGGCGTCGAAGTCGCGGGCGGCGCGCGCCAGCGCGTCGGCCTGGCCTCCGGGACCGGCCCAGTCGGCGAGGCCCTGTTCGGAGAAGGCGATGTGGCTGGCGGACCGCAGAGCGCCAACGGCATCTGCGACCGGGCTTTCGGCGTCCAGGACGCCCGGCCGGCCTGCGGTGCAGGCGGCTGCCAGCACCTGCTCCGCGCCGCGCGGCCAGCGCGTGTCGGCGAGGGCAGCATCGAAGGGGAAAGGCTCGGGCAGCGGCAGTGCCGCCGCGAAGAGGCGCGGGTCGCGGTGGTTGACGATCGTGCGGTCTCCTGTAGGGCCTACCAGCACGGCGGAGCGCGCTGTCGGCACGTCGTTAGCGCGAAGTAATAGGCTGGTCGCGACCCCCTCTGCGGCGATCTCGTCGCGGACGAGATCTCCGAAGAGGTCCGCGCCCACGTTGCCCGCAAGGTGGGCCTCGCCCCCCAACCGCACCACGGCCACCGCTGCGTTTAGGGCGCAGCCGCCGGTGGTAAGCACAGAGTCCGTGGCGCGGTACTTCATCGGCGCATCGACCGGCTCTATCACGCGGAACACAAGGTCCGCGGTGACCACGCCGGCGCAGACGACACTTGCCATTGAGACTCCCGAAATCAGAGCTGTCCCGCCACAGTTTGCAAGCCCTCGGGCAGGCGGGGCAATCTGTCGTTGATTTTTGCGTCGACGTAATGTTACTATAACTTATATAAGAAGCAAGATCCAAATCGGCGGTGACCGAGGCGGCGGGAGGGAGATTGGCGGATATAGTGGTCATCACCGGTGCGGCCGGCGGCATTGGTCGCGCGTTGTGCGAAGTGCTGCACGCACGCGGGCAGGCGCTGCAGCTGATCGATCGGGAAGCCGGTCAGCTGTGCCGGAGCACCGCATGGGGCGGCTGGTCTTGACCTCTTCGCCGGCCTTTCGCTGCGGTGCTGTCTACGCCGTGGCGTATTCGGCCGCGAAGACCGGGCTCGTGGGCGTGACCCGCACATTGGCCCAAGGTTTTGCGATCGGGCCACCTTCAACGCCGTCGCACCCGGCACCACAAAGACGCACATGCCCGAGGCGGTGATCGCCCGGCGCAGTGAGCATCTGCTCCGTGAGATCCCGCTCGGCCGCTTTGGCGAGCCATGCGAGGTTGCAGGCGCAATTGCGTTCCTGCTCGGCCCGGACGCGAGCTACGTCACCGGCCAATGTCTGAACGTCGACGGTGGGCAGGTGATGAACTGACCATGGAATCCGACCGGGGGGGCAAGCAATGAAGACTCTGCTGGCGGGCGCGATCCAGGCGCTACGCAACTTGAACCGCGCGATCGAAGCGGTGCTGGGTCCGGTCGCGATGGTCTTGGTGGTGTTGATGATGATCTCGGTGGTCTGGGGGGTCTTCACCCGGCTGGTGGGGATATCGGCTCCGTGGACCGACAAGGTCATGCTTATCCTGTTGCCGACGCTCGCCTTCGTGGTGGCCCCAATCGCCTACCGGCGGTCCGCCAACGTGGCGCTGGACCTGCTTCGCGACTCGCTGCCCCCGTGGGCGCGCAACCTGCACGGACTGGTGATGCACGTCGCGATCCTCGTGATGCTTCTGATCGGACTGGACCTGACGCTGCGCAAGGTTGGCATCGATCCCGGGCCACTCAGCGCCCTGATCAACGCAATGACCGGCCTCGACCTTTCGGTCATCCGGCCATTTGCGCCGCCGATGCGCATTCCGGTGCTCAATCTCGAATGGCGATACGTCTATCAGGTGATGCCGTTCTGCATCGCATTGATGATATTGGGAAATATCGAACTTCTCCTGCGGCACGTGCTCGCGATCTTCGACCCTGGCCTCTCATTGGCGCGCCCGGTGCGCAGCCTTGAGGACTCCGAATCCAAGCTATGGGACTGAGCACATGAAAATCGCCTTTCTCTGGCTGTTCCTGGGATCGTTGGCGTTGTCCATCCCGGTGATCTTCGGGCTTCTGGGAACCACGGGCCTCGTCATCGCCAACGACCTCGGCTCTGAGTTTGACACCCGCGATCTCAACTCGCTGATCTCCCAGCTTTTCTCGGGCATGTCTTCGGTGCCGCTGATGGCGCTGCCCATGTTCATCCTCGCGGGCGAACTGATGAACACCGGCGGCATCACCGCGCGGCTGGTGCATTTTTCGCAGACGCTGATCGGGCACCTGAGAGGCGGACTCGCCCATGTCAACATCCTCAGTTCGATCCTTTTTGCGGGTCTCTCGGGCTCGGCGGTGGCGGATACCTCGGCGCTCGGTTCGATGTTGATCCCAGCGATGGAGAAACAGGGCTACACGCGCCGGTTCGCCGCCGCGGTTACAGCGGCGTCTTCGGTTATCGGTCCTATCATTCCACCGTCGGGCATCATGATCATCTACGCCTTCATCATGGGCGTCTCGCCCGCGGCGCTGTTCGCTGGGGGAATCGTCCCTGGACTGATGATCGGCGGCGGGCTGATGCTGGTGGTGAGCTATCTCGCCAAGCGCTACGACTTCCCGGTCGCCAATGAGCGCGCGAGCGTGCGTGAGGTCTACCAGGCCGGCAAGGTGACGTTCTGGCCGCTACTGACGCCGATCATTCTGCTCGGCGGCATCCTGACAGGCTTCTTTACGCCGACCGAAGCGGCGGGGGTGGCCGCGTTCTATGCGCTCATCGTCGCGCTCTTTATTCTTCGGGCGTTGAAGTTCGGTGATCTGCCAAAGGTGTTCCTGCGCGCGGCAATCGCGTCGGGGATCATCCTGCTACTGATCGGCGCGTCGAAGTCATTCAGCTGGATCGCCGACCAAGTAGGCGCGGCGCAGATGCTGGCAGACTTCGTGCTCGGGCTGACGGACAACCGGATCCTGCTCCTGATCCTGTTGAACCTGATGCTGTTCGTTGTGGGCATGTTCCTCGACGCGGGTCCCGCGATCCTGATCCTCGGGCCCATTCTGAGCAAAGTCTATGTGGGAGAACTCGGTGTCGACCCGATCCACTTCGCCATCGTGATGTGCGTCAACGTGACCGTCGGCCTCGCGACGCCGCCGATGGGGCTTGTTCTGTTCGTCGCTGCGGCGGTCTCGAAGGAGAAAGTGGAGACCATCGCCAAGGCGATGCTTCCGTTTCTCGCCGTGGAGATCGCGGTGATCTTTCTGATCACGATGTTCGAGGACTTCGTGCTCTTTGTGCCCCGTCTCTTGGGGCTCGCCTAACTCGAAAACTCATCCAATGGAGGACTGACCATGCCTACACTCTGGAAGACCCTCGCGGCGGCAGCCGCTCTGGGCGTCGCCGCCGCCGCGCCTTCGGTCAACGCGCAGGACGCCACGACCCTAAAGATCGCGTTCCTCGGCTCGGAAGACGACGAGGATTACGACGGTTCGCTCGTGTTCAAGAGTGTCGTCGAGGCCGCCTCCAACGGCAGTCTGGCCGTGGAGATCTACCCCAACGGCCGTTTCTGCTCGAACGAGGAAGAGTGCTCCGAGGCGCTGCTCGACGGAAGGCTCGACATCTTCATCACCACCAACGGCGGGCTAGCTGGCTGGTATCCGCCTGCGCAGTTCCTCGACCTGCCGTATCTGTTCCCGAACGACGCCGTGGCGGAATGCGTGTTCGACGGGCCGCTGACGGATCAGCTGCGCGATGCGGTGCTGCAGGACGTGGGAGCCGTGCGGTTGATGGCGATCTCGAACACCGGCGGTTGGCGCAACATCGCGACGACTGACGCCGTCGTTCGCGCTCCGGGCGACGTTTCCGGCCTCAAGCTGCGCACGATTCCAGCCGACATTCAGATCCAACTCGTCGAAGCTCTGGGCGGCTCACCGACGCCCATTGCGTGGCCCGAAGTCTACACCTCGCTCGCCACCGGCGTAGTCGACGGAACCAAGAACGGCATCACCGACATCGTCAACATGCAGTTCCAGGACAGCCTCAAGCACATCGTGCTCGACGGCCACGCCTACATGGGCGCGCTCTGGTGGATCAACGAAGGCAATTTTCAGGCATTGTCCGACGAGGAGAAGCGCATCGTCTTCAACGGATTCCAGGAGCTGAAGTGGACGGCTCGGCAGATGCCGAAGCTGAAGGCGGTTGCAGCCTTTGATGCCTTCAAGGAGGCCGGCGGAGAGGTATATACGCCGACCGCCGAAGAGAAGGCGGCGTTCCAGGAGGCGGCGCAGCCGGTCTGGGCATGGTACGAAGAGAACTTTGGCCGCGAATGGATTGATGCGGCGCAGGCAGCCGTGCAGGCGTGCGAGGTGCAGATTGAGGAGGCCTTCGCCAGCGCGACCCAATAGCAGGAAGGAATGCCCGGGGAGCCGCGTTGTCGTTGCTCCCCGAGGCCGCCGGCGTCAGGTGGACTCTGCGCTGCCCGTAGATGTGTCGGACCGGACCAGATCCACACGGTAGTTCGCAAAGTTCGTCAGGAACTGGCTCGTGCGAAGTTCCACTACCCGGTTGGCAAGATCGCGCGCACGCCTCTCGACGTTGAGCACCGGTGTTTCTGGTCCGACGGCCAGGAGTTCTGGCTTCGCGAGGTTTGGCTGCGACCGCCGAGATCGATTCCTCCGCCCTCATGATCGCCAGTCCGAAGCGTTCCTGCAGATAGGGATAGAGCGAGTTCGGCAGAGGCGCATCGCGTTCTAGTCCGTCGCAGAGCGTGGCCGCAAGGCGCATGCGCTCGACTGCGAAGGGCGTGCCCTTGTGCTGGCGCACGCGGTGCAATTCGTAGACATCGTCGCCGCAATCGTCGAGCAGCCCTCGCTCAGCAGCCGTCGCCGTCCGTCGGCGAATGCGCTCCGATAGCGGTTCGGGCAACGCCATTTCTCCACTGAAGTCGCGCAGCCTGAAAAACGCAAAAAGCGACTCCTCCGCCGTGGTCCGCGCGACGGTGGTGCCGCGGCCGGGGCTGCGGCTCAGGAGGCCGCGGCGTTCGAGCGACACCAGAGCCTTCCGGATGGTGCCTTGGCTCACGCCAAACTCTGCGGCAAGCTCGAATTCATTCGGCAGTCGCATGCCGGGACTCCAGATGCGATCGACGATGCGCGCCACCATGGCCGCTTCGGCGCGCTTGTAGAGCGGTTCGGCGGAGAGCAGATGCGATCTGGGCGTAGAGGTTTCTGTCACGACGCGGCCATTCGTGCTGCAGTTATCTGTATCTTCTATCTGATACAAATTGTGACGCCAATCCAAAGCCGGCTTGTCACTGACCTTCCACTGAACTTTCATCCAGCGGAGTGCTCCCCATTTCATCGGACCGTCCGGCTTGGGTTGATCTGAGCTATGCCCGATTTTGGGTGACGCGGCTTGATCAAGCTGCGCAGGTCTTGGTGTCGCGCTCGGCGCCGCCGTAGGTGAATGTGACGCCCTCGGTGAGCAACTGGTTCGCGCCCTTCAGGCGGCGACCATGAGCTTCGCCGTCTTCTGCGAGCGCGCGCGCATGGTGCGGAAGGTGCGGTGGCGGACAGTGGCGAACACGCTCTCGATCGGATTGCGGGTGCGCAGGTGATCCTAGTGATCCTCCGGGAAGTCGTAGAAGGCCAGCAACGCCTCACGATCCTTGCTCAGGCAGGTCACGGTCTTCTCGTACTTGGTCCCGTACTTCTCGGCGAAGGTGTCCAGGATCGCCTCTGCGTCGGCGCAGGTATCGGCCTGCCAGATCTCGCGCAGGCCGCCCTTCACCGCCGGGTGCATCGACTTCGGGAGCTTGTTCAGCACGTTGGCGGCTTTGTGTACCCAACACCCTTGATGACGCGTGCCCGGAAGGACCTCGTCGAGCGCCCGCCAGAACCCCATGGCCCCGTCTCCCTCGACGCTCTCGGGCGGCACTGAAAGGCCGCGGGCCTTGATGTCGACTAGGAACTCGCGCCAGCTCCGCGCGCTCTGGCGAACGCCCACCTGAAAGCCGACGAACTCCTTCTTCCCCTCCGGTGTGGCGCCCACGCGGCCTGCGGCTCCATCCGGGCCTGCAGGTAGACGCCATCCGCCCAGATGTAGACGTAGCGCCGTGCCGAAGGATCGCGGGCCTGCCAGCGGCCGTACTCCGTCTGCCATCCCCCTGTCAGGCGCGAGATCAAGCCGGGCGACAGGTTCGGCGCGTCCGTGCCAAGGAGCGCCGAGAGCGCCCCTTGGAAATCGCCGGTGGAAGTACCGCACAGGTAGAGCACGGACTGCAGGGCATCGAGGCTCCTCGACCGTCGCGCCCAGCGAGGCAGAATGGTCGAGGTGAAGCGGACCTTCTTCTCGGCCGGCGCGTACGCGGCGCGGTCGCGCACCTTCGGACGACACACGTCGAGCGCGCCGATTCCGGTCTGGTTGCTGCGCTCCGGCCCATACCCGTGCCGGACAATCCGCTGACGCCCGTCAGGCAAGGTCTCCTTCGAATACTGCGGCACAAAAACGTCGGCCTTGGCCCGCAGCGCCGCGGCGAGCATGCGACGCGCCCCGTCGCGCGCGATCTCGGTCAGAGGATCGTCGACCGACCTCGCCTGCCTTGGCCTGATGCGGCGCGATGCGACCGATCCGGGCCGGTGCAGCGGCGTGATCTGGAGTTGGAGTTGGAGTTGGAGTTGGAGTTGGAGTTGGATTATTTCCCCGGTTTCGTGGACACATTTCGGCTTCCATAGAAAGGTGTCCACATGCAGAGAACGAGGAACCCGTACCCCCGGTCGTGTAGCTTCACGTCTGGAAACTCGTTTGGCGCGTGTGCCTTGAGCCCCTGCCGGGGCATGCCCCGGCAGGGGCGATCCATTCCGGTGTTCCATGGAGTTGTGAAACCAACCGTGGAGACGGACGAATGGACAGACGGCACGATACGACGGTCGAGGCCCTCCTGGAACATCTGATAGAACATGGACCCGACGACATCGCCGCCGTCTTCGCGCGGGCGTTCGAGTTGGCGATGCGGATCGAGCGCGAGCGGTTCCTGCGCGCCAGTCCCTATGAGCGCACGACCCGCGGCAAGGCTATGCGAACGGCTACAAGCCCAAGCGCATCGACACGCCGGCGGGTACGGTCACGGTGCAGGTTCCCAAGACCGCCGACCATGATGGCGATCCCTTCTACCCGCAATCGCTGGACCGCGGCCGCCGGTCGGTCCGCGCCGCGATGCTGGCGGTGGCCGAGATGGACGTCAAAGGCGTCCCGACCCGCGAGGTCGAGGCGGTGATGCGCGAGTTCGGCATCGAGAGCCTGTCATCCTCGCAGGTCAGCCGCGCCGCCAAACTGCTCGACGACGAGCTACAAGCCTGGCGCGAGGTCTGGAACGCCGGCTCGCTGGCGAAAGCGGAAGCCGCCTTGGCCGAGCTGGTCACCTCCTGGCGCGACACGGCCCCGAAACTCGCGGCATGGCTGGAGGACGCCGTGCCCGAAGGCCTCGCCGTGTTCTCGCTGCCCGCGCATCATCGCCGCCGCCTGCGCACCTCCAATCCCATGGAGGGCGCCATCAAAGGACTCGTCGTCGCGAAGCCGTTTCCGCCAGACGCGGACGGAGCAAGCGCTTGGTGGGTCGACGAGCCAGCCGGTCCGTGATTTCATCTGCCCTCATCTGCCCTCATCTGCCCTCATCTGCCCTCATCTGCCCTCATCTGCCCTTTGAACGGGGCGTGCGGTTGAAATGGGGCGGCGTCTCCCGGTAGGAATAGCAACGGCCATTGTGCGTCTGGGCCAGAGTCCGAGGTGGCGAAAACATGATCGAACGGCTGGACCATCTCAACCTGCGCACTGCGCGGCTCGCCGAGATGACCGCATGGTACGGGCGGGTGCTCGGCATGACGCCGGGACCGCGGCCGCCGTTCTCGTTCGCCGGGGCCTGGCTATACGCCAACGGCAAGGCGTTGGTGCATCTGGTCGGCGTCGACGCGGAGCCGGGATCACGCCCCGACGACCTGAAGCTTGAGCACGGCGCGTTCCAGGCGAGCGGGCTGGAGGCGTTCGTGGCGAGACTTGAGGCGGCGGGCGACCGGTACGAGCGTTTCAAGGTGCCGGGATTCCCGATCGTGCAGGTGAACGTCTGGGACCCGGACGGCAACCATCTGCACGTGGACTTCCACGGCGAGGCGGAGGCCTGATCGGGCGATGGCGAGGGTGACGGGCATCGGCGGGCTGTTCTTCAGGGCCGACGATCCGGCGGCGCTGGCGGCTTGGTACCAGAGGCATCTTGGCGTCCGCCCCGTGCCGACGGACTACGACAGCGAGCCATGGCGGCAGGAGGCGGGGCCGACGGTCTTTGCGCCCTTCGCGCGGGACAGCGACTATTTCGGCGATCCGGCGCGCCAGTGGATGCTGAATTTGCGCGTTAGGGATCTTGACGGGCTGGCGGCCGAGCTGCGGGCGGCGGGGATCGAGGTGGAGGTCGATGCGGAACGGCATCCCAACGGCCGCTTCGCCCGGCTCGCCGACCCCGAAGGCAATCCGATCGAGCTCTGGGAGCCGGCCTGAGGGTCGCGGTTCAGGCGCGCAGGTCGAGGCGTCCGGGCGCGCCGAGCGCCGCGGCGTCAGCGAAGGCCCGCGCGGCGGCGGCGATGCGGATCTCGCGGCGGGGACGCTCCGCCGGCAGGGTGGCGGCGGGGCGGGGCGCGACGCCGAGGCGAGCCATGGCGCGCTCCGGCGCGACGAGCGCGTGGGCGAGAGTCTCGACGGTTTCGGCGGGCTCTGCGCGCCGACGGTGAAGTCCACCCGCGCGGTGACGAAATCCGAGCTGCCTGTGATCGGCGCCGCCGATGGCTGAAGCGGTTTGCATTGGTCGCATTCCCCGAAAAAGCGTCGAAACTTTTAGAGGTATACGACAAAAAAACGCGGCCGGGTGGGCCGCTTTGTGAAAGGGTTAAGGTGGGAGGCGCGCGACCGTGCGCGCCGGGGCTGCGATCAGGCGCGGGTATCGAGACCCTCTGGCCGCGCCGTTGCAGGCGCCTCGACGCGCGCTGGGGCGTCGATCGCGGGGCGTTCGCTCTCGCGGACGGCGTTGGCGATCAGCTGCTGGAGGGCCGGCGACGTCGGTCGCAGCCGCAGGACGGGAAAGATGTGAACGGCTTCTGTGGACGGCATGATGGCGCCTGTATGCTGCATTCTGTGGGAGCGACCATACCCCAAGTCGACCCCGTCCAGAATGCTTAACGCGGGTTCAGGATAAGGATCGGTTACCGGCGCCCGGCGCGCAGCAAAGGCGCTTGACGGCCGGGCCGCGGCTGTTAGCGTGAAAGCTTGCCGGTGCCGACGCACCATGCGGCGCACCTTTGAGGTCTGGGCTTGAGATCCGGGGATTGGCGGCCGGGCCGATTGCGGGCCGGGCAGGGAGATCGTCATGTCGCATCGCTCAAGCATCGCTCCGAACGATCTTCGCGCGTTCTGGATGCCCTTCACCGCCAACCGCCAGTTCAAGGCCGCGCCGCGCATGTTCGTGGGCGCCAAGGACATGCACTATACGACCAGCGACGGTAGGCAGGTGCTGGACGGAACGGCGGGGCTCTGGTGCTGCAACGCCGGGCACTGCCGGCCACACATCACCGAGGCGATCCAGACCCAGGCGGCGGAGATGGACTACGCGCCGGCGTTCCAGATGGGGCACCCGAAGGCCTTCGAGCTGGCCAACCGGGTGATCGACCTGGCGCCGGAGGGGCTCGACCACGTCTTCTACGCGAACTCGGGCTCGGAGGCGGTGGAGACGGCGCTCAAGATCGCCATCGCCTACCAGCGCGCCATCGGGCAGGGCTCGCGCACCCGGCTGATCGGGCGCGAGCGCGGCTATCACGGCGTCAATTTCGGCGGGATCTCGGTGGGCGGGATCGTCAACAACCGCAAGGTCTTCGGGACGCTGCTGGGCGGGGTGGACCACCTGCCGCACACCCATGATCCGAAGCGCAACGCGTTCTCGCGGGGGCAGCCGGAGCACGGGGCGGAGCTGGCGGACGAGCTCGAGCGCATCGTGGCGCTGCACGACGCCTCGACGATCGCGGCGGTGATCGTCGAGCCGCTGGCCGGTTCGACCGGCGTGCTGATCCCGCCGAAGGGCTACCTGCAGCGCATCCGCGACATCTGCACCAGGCACGGAATCGTGCTGATATTTGATGAGGTTATCACCGGTTTCGGACGGACGGGCGCGGCTTTCGGGTCGGAGAAGTACGGGGTGACGCCGGACATGATCACCTGCGCCAAGGGCATCACCAACGGGGTGATCCCGATGGGGGCGGTGCTGACTTCGGCGGCGATCCACGACGCGTTCATGACCGGGCCGGAGCATCTGATCGAGCTCTTCCACGGCTACACCTATTCGGGCAATCCGGTGGCCTGCGCGGCGGGGCTCGGCGCGCTCGACACCTACCGCGAGGAGGGGCTGTTCGAACGGGCGGCGGCGCTGGCGCCGTACTGGGAGGACGCGGTGCATTCGCTGCGGGACTGCCCGCATGTCATTGATATCCGGAACGAAGGGCTGATCGCCGGGATCGAGCTCGAGGGCATTGCGGGCGCGCCGACGCGGCGGGCGTTCCAGGCGTTCCTCGACTGCTACGAGAAGGGCGTGCTGATCCGCACGACCGGGGACATCATCGCGCTGTCGCCGCCGCTGATCATCTCGGAGGGGCAGATCGATGAGCTGGTGGAGCGGCTGGGCGAGGTGCTGCGGCGGCTCGACTGAATGTGCCGCCGGATCAAGGGCCGACGGGGATTCGCTCATGCTGGAAACGGGCTGGAACGTGGCTGGAAACCGGCTTGCCGGTTTTTAAGTCGGGATTAAGGGGTTAACGCCGTCGGCCGCTAGTCGTGAACTATCGTGGCTCATGAACCTGCCCCGACTAAAAAGAACATAGAGGGAATTTCCCTCGGAGTGATTTCGAGTTAGGGTCCACGGCAGCGAAGCTTTGAAGGGACTTGTCGTGAGGGTCGCAGGATTGTTCGCCGGGATCGGCGGTCTCGAACGAGGCCTTTCCATGGCTGGTCACGAGACCACGCTCTGCTGCGAGATTTGGGAACCTGCACGGGCTGTGCTCGCGGCGCGGATGCCCGGGGTGCCTTGCAAGCGAGATGTCCGTGACCTTGCCTCGCTTCCCACCAGTGTCGAACTATTAGTTGGAGGATTCCCTTGTCAGGACTTGAGCCAAGCCGGGCTTACCGCCGGGATTGCTGGCGCACGTTCCAGCTTGGTTGGTGAAGTATTTCGGCTGCTCGACAGGAACGCTGTGCCTTGGGTCGTTCTTGAGAATGTCCCTTTCATGCTCCGCCTCGACAAGGGCCGCGCGATGCGTACCCTTGTCGAGGCATTTGAAGAGCGCGGCTATCGCTGGGCTTATCGAGTAGTGAACAGCCTCTCCTTCCTGCCGCAACGGCGGGAGCGAGTATTGTTCGTTGCGACCAAGAGCGATATCGATCCGGCGACCGTTCTCTTCGTCGATGACGTCGAGCCCGAGCTCCCCGCGACGGAACTCGGCAAACGAGCTCACGGCTTTTATTGGACCGAAGGTCTGCGTGGGCTTGGATGGGCTGTCGATGCAATCCCGACGCTCAAGAACGGCTCGACCGTGGGCATTGCATCGCCACCAGCGATCCTCCTCCCTTCGGGCGAAGTTGTCACTCCAGATGTCCGAGACGCGGAACGACTGCAAGGATTTCCGGAAGACTGGACCTTTCCCGCCGAGAAGGTAGCCCGCGCTTCGATGCGGTGGTCGCTCGTCGGCAACGCTGTCTCTGTACCGGTCGCGCAGTGGCTCGGCGGCCGGCTTGCCGACCCTGGCGAATATGATCGCGCGCGGGACTTGGATCTCGTGAAGGCAGGAAGCTGGCCCAAGGCCGCGCGATTCAACGGGAGGACCCGGGCCGGTGTCGCAATTGGCTCGTATCCCGTCTGGGAAGCCCGAGCAAAGCTCGCGGACTTTCTTCTGCACTGCGGCAAGCCGTTGTCCGCGCGAGCTACTCGAGGGTTCTTGTCACGGACTGACAGAGCAAAGCTTCGCTTTGCCGATGGGTTTAAGGATCAGCTGCGCTTACATTTGCGGCGCATGGAAGGCGAGCACTCGGCGGCCCTCCCAGAGTGCGTGATCGCTGCCGAGTAAGCGCACCTGAAGCCGCTATCGACTTCCGTCGTTTGGAAGTGCGGGCAAGGCGGGTTGCAAGGAAACTAGGCCAGATCCCTGAACCGGGTAGCGTAAATTGCTGAGAGTTGTGCGAGCATTGTGCCATACTCGTAGATTTCGCCAGCCTGAGGGGCTGGCGGTGACGTGATCAGTGCAACTTCGCTAGAGTTGTTGGGCATGTCTACGACGACGATCGAAAGCGCATCGTATCCGACTTCACCGACCTTGGCGCGACGCGGTAATTGCCGAACTTTCTGAACTGCAAGTTCAGCGTCCCGTAGCTGATTGTGGCGGCTCCAAACCGGGTCGTTCTTCCGATTGCTCTTGTTGAGGTCGGGGCTGAGATAATTCTCCGAAATGTTTATCATAGCGAATCCTACTGCGATCGCTTGATCGCTTGAGCCGTGTATGGTGAGCTGGGATGAATTGAGCTCGTCGTAAAATCGGGGCAATGCACGCTGATGGGCCGTCATGCATGCCTTGGCTTCCAGAGCCATTAAGACCGATCCCACCGGCGCGCGGTTAAGAGGTGGCAACGAACCCAGGCGCTCTTCCTCCTCTGTTCCCAAGGCAATCTTATAGGTCGCTGCCAAATCTACGAGCGTCTCGCCTGTCGGCGGACCGTTGGGTGTGCAAAGCACTAGGTCGAGGTTCTTCTTCCTGTCGTGAACGAAGTCCCGCATTTCGTGATTGATCCCGAAATTGACAATACCGGCTTCAACATGTCGGCGCAGCAAGGGTGTCGTCGCGATGAGGTCGAAGACTACTCCCCAACAGGCAACTTTGGAATGATGATCACTTCTCGAATGATATTGCCATAAGTTTCCGTAACGATCCGCGCGGGTTGTAGACGATAGCGTGCGAACCAAAATCTGTGGACCGTACATTTGATGAACCTTGTTTTCTGGCGTCGCAGCTGATTGCTCAAACCCCGATTCCTTCTCTGCTTGGCAGACGCCATCGGAGTCAACTGTGAGCACACTGGCAAGCGGAGGCTCAGGCTCGACCGCGGATGTCGCAAGGCTCGTGATCGCATCCCTGAACCGCAACGGGCTTGCATCGCGCCGGCGCGCGAACCTATCAAGGTTCGAGCCCCACCGAACGAGGAACAGCCGATGGCCGCACCCGGCGCAAACCTGAAGATCGACGGATCGCGGCTGTGGGACAGCCTGATGGAGATGGCCAAGATTGGCCCGGGGGTGGCGGGGGGCAACAACCGGCAGACGCTGACCGACGCCGATGGCGAGGGGCGGGCGCTGTTCGCCAAGTGGTGCGCGGATGCGGGGCTCACGATGGGCGTCGACGCCATGGGCACGATGTACATGCGGCGCGAGGGGACCGACCCGGAGGCGGCGCCGGTCTATGTGGGGAGCCATCTCGACACCCAGCCGACGGGCGGGAAGTATGACGGGGTGCTCGGCGTGCTCGGCGGGCTGGAGATCGTGCGGTCGCTGAACGATCTCGGGATCCGGACGAAGCATCCGATCGTGGTGACCAACTGGACCAACGAGGAGGGCACGCGGTTCGCACCGGCGATGCTGGCCTCGGGGGTGTTTGCGGGCGTGCACGAGCTGGACTGGGCCTACGGGCGCGCGGACGCGGAGGGCAAGCAGTTCGGCGACGAGCTTTCGCGGATCGGCTGGAAGGGCGACGAGCCGGTGGGCGGGCGCCCCATGAAGGCGTTCTTCGAGCTGCACATCGAGCAGGGGCCGATCCTTGAGGCGGAG
This sequence comes from uncultured Alphaproteobacteria bacterium, assembly GCA_963836255.1. GTDB lineage: Bacteria > Pseudomonadota > Alphaproteobacteria > Rhodobacterales > Rhodobacteraceae > Amaricoccus. Next base: position 1,392,492 of record CAWIIL010000001.1, on the reverse strand, counting down.
GGCAAGGATATCGGCGTGGTCACGCACGGGCAGGGGCTCTGGTGGCTGGAGGTGACGCTGACCGGCAAGGACGCGCACACCGGCTCGACGCCGATGGACATGCGGGTGAACGCCGGGCTCGGCATGGCGCGGATCATCGAGGCGGTGCACGCCATCGCGATGGACAACCAGCCGGGCGCGGTCGGGGCGGTGGGGCAGGCCAACGTCTATCCCAATTCGCGCAACGTCATTCCGGGCCGGGCGGTCTTCACCATCGACTTCCGCTCGCCGGACCAGGCCAAGCTCGACGGCATGAAGGCGCGGCTCGAGGCGGAGGCGCCGGCGATCGCCGCGACGCTGGGGCTCGGCATCGAGATCGAGGCGACGGGGCATTTCGACCCGGTGACCTTCGACGGGGCTTGCGTGGCGGCGGTGCGGGCGGCGGCGGAGCGGCTGGGCTATTCGCACCGCGACATCGTCAGCGGCGCGGGGCACGACGCCTGCTGGATCAACCGGGTGGCGCCGACGGCGATGGTGATGTGCCCCTGCGTCGACGGGCTCAGCCACAACGAGGCCGAGGAGATCTCGCCGGACTGGGCGGAGCGGGGGGCGAACGTGCTGTTTCACGCGGTGGTGGAGACGGCGGAGATCGTAGAGTGACGGGTGGTCCGCAGGTGGACGGTCTGCAGGGCGTTGGACTGAAGCAAGAATAGCATCAGCGGCCTGCGAGGGCCGTTTCGGGGAGGACGCCATGGACGGCGACGGACTGGACGAGACACAACTGCGCATCGACCTCGCCGCGGCGTTCCGGCTGGCGGCGCGCAACGAGTGGAACGAAGGGGTCGCGAACCACTTCTCGGCGGCGGTGAGCCCGGACGGGCGGCGGTTCCTCGTCAACCCGCGCTGGCGGCATTTCTCGATGCTGCGCGCCTCGGACCTGCTCCTGGTCGACGCCGACGATCCCGAGACGATGGCGCGCGCGGACGCTCCGGATCCCTCGGCCTGGGCGATCCATTCGGCGATCCACCGCAAGGTGCCGCACGCGCGCGTGGCGCTGCACCTGCATCCGCCCTACGCCACCACGCTGGCGACGCTGGAGGATCCCACGATCCCGCCCATCGACCAGGTGACGGCGCGGTTCTTCCGGCGCATCGGCGTGGACCTCGCCTTCGGCGGCATCGCCTCGGAGCAGGCAGAGGGTGAGCGTATAGCCGCAACCATCGGAAATCACAGCGTGATCATGATGCAGAACCACGGGGTGACCACGGTGGCGGCGACGGTCGCGGAGGCCTTCGACGCGATGTACCACCTCGAGCGGGCGGCGCGGCAACTGGTGCTGGCCTACCAGACCGGGCGGCCGATCAAGGTGATGGACGACGCGATGGCCGAGGCGGTGGCGCAGGAGTGGGAGCGCTACAAGGGCGCGGAGTTCGCGCACTTCGCCGAGATGAAACGCATCCTCGACCGCGAGGGGGCGGACTACGCCGCCTGACGCCCGGCCGCGCCCGCCGCCGCCGGACGGAACCCGATCGGGCTCCAAAAAAGCTTCCCGCAATGCGGCTATTCCGACTATCGTGGGTCTCGGCTGCGGCGCGGGTCGTGGATCCATTGCATCAACTCGGTTCGGGGGAGCCAATTCATGACCAGCGTTTCCAGGTCGATGACCACACGCCTGCTGATCGCGGCGATGGCCGGGGGCTGCGCGACCGCGGCGATGGCGCAGGGGCTTGCGCCGATCGAGCGCACGTTCTCGAACGGCTCGACGCTGCGCTTCTACGGCCAGATCAACAAGGGCATCCTCAACTACGATGACGGCATCGACACCGAGACCTACTACGTGATCGACAACGACAACTCGAACACCCGGTTCGGGTTCCTCTACCGACAGGACTTCAACGACTGGACCTTCGAGAACGTCAACGAGTTCCAGTACGCGCCCTACTCGACCTCCAACATCAACGTCATCGACCAGTCGCCCTCCTCGGAGGACTACGACTGGGGCAACGGCAACATCCGCAAGATCGACTTCAGCTTCGCGCACGATCGCTACGGCAAGTTCAGTCTCGGGCAGGGCAGCATGGCCACCGACGGCGTGGCGGAGGTCGACCTGTCGGGCACCGGCGTGATCGCCTATTCCGGGATCGCGGATTCGGCGTCGGGGCAAATCATCCGCTACAGCGACCCTGCGCTGGGTCCCGCGCTGGATTTTGCGAACAATCCCCGGATCGGCGACACCTTCCTCAACTATGACGGCGGGCGCCTGGTCCGTGTCCGCTATGACACGCCGAGCTTCTCCAACTTCGGCGTCGCGGTCGCGTTCGGCCGCAACCTGCTGTCGAGCGACAGCGACACGCGCGAGGTCAACCAGTACGACGTGGCGCTCTCCTGGGGCGACACCTACGACAGCTTCGAGGTCGGGGCGGCGGTCGGCTACTTCGCCGACGACGCCGACACGTCGGTGTGGGCGGGTTCGGTGTCGGCGCTGCACACGCCGACCGGCCTGAACGGCACCTTCGCCGCGGGCACGCAGGACGAGGACGGGCAATCCGGCGATTACTGGTACGGCAAGCTCGGGCTGGTCCGGGAGTTCGTCGCCTGGGGCGACAGCGCCGTGTCGATCGACTATTATTCCGGCAGCGACATCTTCCAGACCGGCGACGTGCTGCTCTTCGACACCGACGGCAACGCCGTGACCGACGACAATGGCGACCAGATCTCCGGCGACATCACCAGTTCGGACAGCACGTCCTGGGGGCTGGCGGTGGTGCAGGACGTGCCGGCCTGGAAAACCCAATTCTGGCTGACCTTCCGCAGCTACGACTATTCCGACAATTTCGCGAGCTACGAGGACGGCCAGGCGATCTTCGGCGGCGCTCGCTTCCGGTTCTGATCGCGCGGTTGACGGCGGATCCCAAGGGCGCGCCCGCGGGGCGCGTGCCGCCGCGAGTGGGCGCAGGGCGCGACAGGATCTTCGTCGACCTGCGCACCGGATAGACGGCGCGCATCGTCGGGCGCGCGCCGTCCTCATCTTTCGAAGCTGTGGATCCGATTGACGGATGGCGTGATTCGGGCTATGACATCGGTGTCATTCGGGAGCGCGGTGCGCTCTCCGACAGGCTTACCGGACGCGGCGATGCAAGCCGGGCCGGAGGGGAGGATCGTTGGCGACCATCTACGATGTCGCGCGGGCGGCCGGCGTGTCGCCCAAGACCGTCAGCCGGGTGATCAACGACGACGCCGCCGTCGTCGAGGGCACCCGGGCCGCAGTGTTGCAGGCGATCGCAAAGCTCGGCTACGTGCCCTCGTCTGCGGCGCGGGCGATGCGGTCGAACCGGTCCGGCCTGATCGGGCTTATCACCGGCGGCATCAGCCAGTCGCCCACGGGCGGCGAGGCGGGCGGGCTGCCCGACCTGCTGATCGTCCAGGGAGTGATGAAGGCGCTCGAGGCCAGCGGCAAGACGCTGCTCATCTCCGACACCCAGGGACGCGCCGACCGCGTGCCCGACCTGATCCGCACCTTCGCGCAGCACCGGGTCGAGGGGCTGATCTACGTGGCGAGCTATCACCGGCGCGTGGCGCTGCCGCCGACGGTGGGCATGCCCGAACTGGTGCTCGCCAACTGCTACGACGACCGCGGCACGACCTCGGTCCTGCCCGACGATTTTCGCGGCCAGAAGGCGCTGGTCGCCGGGCTGATCACCCGGGGCCACCGGCGGATCGCGTATCTCACGCTGAGCGCCGATCTCGAGGCGACGCGGCTGCGCACGCAGGGTTACGCGGACGCGCTGGCGGAGGCGGGCCTCGGTCATGATCCGGCGCTGGTGCTGCCTGCGGATCTCAGTTCGCCCGATTCCGCGGCGGAGGCGCAGCTTCTTTGGGACGTCATCGACCGGATGCTCGGCCTCACCGAGCCGCCGACGGCGCTGTGCTTCGGCAACGACCGCATGGCGGTGCGCGCCTACGGCGTGCTGCGCTCGCGCGGGCTGACCCTGCCCGGGGACATCTCGCTGGCGGGCTACGACAACTACCGCACGATCACCGAGACGCTCCTGCCGCCGCTGACCTCGGTCGAGCTGCCCTATCTCGCGATGGGCATCCGGGCCGGGGACCTGCTGATGGCCCGGATCCGCGGCGAGGAGATCGGGACATGCAACCCGCATCTGGTCGGCGGGCCGGTGGTGTGGCGCGAGTCCGTCACGCCGGGACCATCGCAGGTCGTCAACATCAATTCACTTGGGAGGAGAGACGCATGAAGAGAACATCCTTATTCGCAGGGTCGCTGGTGGCCGCCTCGGCGCTCGCCGGCGCCGCAGCGGCGCAGACCGAACTGAGCCTTTGGTATCACGGCGGCGGCAACGAGGTGGAAAGCGCGATCATCAACCAGATCGTCTCCGACTTCAACGCGAGCCAGTCGGACTGGAGCGTCACGCTCGAGAGCTTCCCACAGGAGAGCTACAACGACAGCGTCGTGGCAGCGGCGCTGGCGGGCAACCTGCCCGACATCCTCGACGTGGACGGGCCGGTGATGCCCAACTGGGCCTGGTCGGGATACCTCCAGCCGCTGGGCGTCGACGAGGCGAAGATCTCCGGGTTCCTGCCGACCACGGTGGGGCGCTGGGACGGCGAGATCTATTCGGTCGGGCTCTGGGAGGCGGCGGTGGCGATGATCACCCGCGCCTCCACGCTGGAGACGCATGGCATCCGCGTGCCGACGCTTGAGGAGCCCTGGACCCGGGACGAGCTCGACGCGGCGCTGACCACGCTGAAGGACTCGGGGGAGTTCGAGTATCCGCTCGACGTCGGCATGGCCTGGACCGGCGAGTGGTATCCGTACGCCTTCAGCCCGTTCCTGCAGAGCTTTGGCGGCGACCTGGTGGATCGCTCGACCTACCAGACCGCCGAGGGCGCCATCAACAGCGACGCCGCGATCGCCTTCGGGGAGTGGTGGCAGTCGCTCTTCGAGCGCGACCTGGTTCCCGGCACCAGCCAGGATCCGGCCGCCCGCGAGACCGGGCTCATCGACGGCAAGTACGCCATGGCCTGGAACGGCAACTGGGCGGCGGCGGGCATCGTCGAGGCGCTCGGCGACGACGTGCTGTTCCTGCCCGCGCCGGACTTCGGCGCCGGCGGGGTGATCGGCGCCGGCAGCTGGCAGTTCGGCATCTCGGGCACGACCGAGCACGCCGAGGGCGCACGGGCCTTCATCGAATTTGCGTTGCAGGACCAATACCTGACCGCATTCTCGGATGCGATCGGGCTGGTGCCCTCGACGGAATTGGCCGCGGCGGCGTCGAAGTTCTATGCGCCCGGCGGTCAGATGGCGGTGTTCTACGACCTGAGCGCCGAGCAGGCGCTGGTCCGGCCGGTGACGCCCGGCTACGTGGTGATGGCCAAGGTCTTCGAGAAGGCGATGGCCGACATCGCCAACGGCGCGGACGTGGCCGACACGCTCGACGCGGCCGCCGACGAGATCAACGCCGACATCGAGCGCAACAGCGGCTACGGCCACTGAGCCGATCCCGGCCCCGCCCGCGGGCGGGGCCGCCCCTCCCGGCGGCGGAGCGACCCGATGGCCTCGAAACTGACCACGTCCAATCGCGCAGGGTGGGGGTTCGCCCTCCCGGGCTTTGCGTTGATCGCGATGTTCATCGTCGCGCCCTTCATCTTCGCGTTCGGGCTGTCGCTGACCAACCAGCGGCTGATCTCGCCCAATCCGACGGAATGGGTGGGGCTGGCGAACTATCGCAGCCTGCTTGGCGTCGGGATCCTCACGCTCGAGCCCGAGCGCGACGACGCCGGCGAGATCCTGCGCGACGCGGCCGGGGTGCCGGAGTATCCGTCGGTGCGGTCGCTCACCCGCAACAATCCCGACAATCCCCAGTACCAGGGCATGCGGGAGTGGTTCCGCTGGAGTTCCGGCGACAACGCCAGGGTGGTGATCGCGACCGACGTGATCTTCTGGAAGGCGCTGGTCAACACGCTGACCTTCGTGCTGGTGGTGGCGCCGGTGCAGGGGGCGCTGGCGCTGGGGCTGGCGCTCCTGATCAACCAGAAACTGCGCGGGATCAGCGCGTTCCGGGTGATCTACTTCATGCCGGTGGTGGTCTCGATCGTGGTGGTTTCGCTGTTGTGGCGGTTCATCTACTCCGGCGACGACGGGCTTCTGAACAACATGCTCTCGGGCCTGACCTTCGGCGCGTTTCAGGGGCGCGACTGGCTCGGGGATCCCGGCACGGCGCTGGGCAGCATCATGGCGATGTCGATCTGGCAGGCGGTCGGGTTCCACATGGTGATCTGGCTGGCGGGCCTGCAGACGATCAGCCCGACGCTCTACGAGGCGGCCGAGATCGAGGGGGCGTCGAAGTGGCAGACGTTCCGCTACGTGACCTGGCCCGGCCTGCGCAACACCGCGGTGCTGGTGCTGATCGTGATCACCATGCAGGCCTTCGCGCTCTTTGCGCAGATCGACGTGATGACCAACGGCGGGCCGCTCGACTCGACCCAGACAATCGTCTTCCAGGCGGTGGAGCGCGGCTATGGCAAGCAGGACATCTCGGGCGGCTCGACGATCTCGGTGATCCTGTTCCTCCTGGTGCTGACGATCTCGCTGATCCAGCGCTGGCTGACGCGGGAGAAGTAGCATGGCCAGGATCGCCTCGGACAATCGCGGCCTGCGCCTTGGGGTGCGCTATGCGGTCCTAATCCTGATCGCGCTGATCTTCGTCTTTCCGCTGGTCTTCATGGTGATGTCGAGCCTCAAGCCCGACGCGCAGCTTCTGCGCGACACCTCGAGCCTGCGGGCGTTTCTGCCGGTGGGCGACGTGAGCTTTGACAACTACGTCGCCGCCTTCGACCGCGCGCCGGTGGCGCGGTTCGTGTTCAACTCGGTGCTGGTCACCGGGCTGACGGTGCTCTTCAGTCTCTTCGTCTGCTCGCTGGCGGCGTTTTCCTTCGTGTTTCTCGAATGGAAGGGGCGCGGGGTGATCCTCTCGATCATCCTGGCGACGCTGATCATCCCGTTCGAGACCATCGCCATCCCGCTGCTGCTGATGGTCTCCAAGCTGCCGTGGGTCGGGCTCGAGGGTTTGGAGATCGGCTGGCTCAACAGCTTCCGGGTCCAGATCATCCCCTGGATCGCCGACGGGCTGACGATCTTTCTCTTCGTGCAGTATTTCAAGGACCTGCCGAGCGAGCTGATCGAGGCGGCGCGCGTCGAGGGGGCGTCGTGGTGGCAGATCTATCGCCGCGTGGTGATGCCGCTGGCCGGGCCGGTGCTGGCGACCGCGGCGATCCTGAAGTTCCTGGTGATGTACAACCAGTATCTCTGGCCGCTGATCGTGGTGCAGCAGGAAGCCTACCGCCCGGTGATGGTGGGCCTCGGCTACTTCTTCCAGCTCAACCCCGCCTGGGGCGAGATCATGGCGTATCTCACGGTGATCACCGTGCCGGTGCTGGCCTTCTACCTCGTCCTGCAGCGCGCCTTCATCTCCTCGATCGCCTCGACCGGCGTGAAGGGTTGAGCAACCGGAGACACGGGATGGTCCTCGCACTCGAGAACGACTGGATCTGGGACAGCTGGTACGCCCATGACGGCGACCGCTGGCACGGGTTCTTCCTCAAGGCGCCGAAATCGCTCGGCGATCCGGAGCTGCGTCACTTCAACGTCGCCCAGGGCCACGCGGTAAGCGACGACCTGCGCGACTGGGAGCATCTGGGCACCTGCTTCGCGCCGGGGCCGGACGGGGAGTGGGACGACTACACGACCTGGACGGGATCGGTGGTTCGGGACGGCGACGGGCTGTGGCATCTGTTCTACACCGGCACGAGCCGGGCCGAGGACGGGATCTACCAGCGCATCGGTCACGCCGAGAGCGCGGATCTGCACGATTGGCGGCGGGTCGGCGACGGGCTCTGCCTCGATCTGACGGGCCCCGATGCGGCCGCCTACGAGGCGGACTACGCCACAGGCTTCTGGCACGACCGGGCGATGCGGGACCCCTGGGTGATGCGCGACCCCGACGGGGCGGGGTGGCTGATGTTCTTCACGGCCCGGGTCCCGGGCGTCGCCGAACCGAACGCCGGCGGCGCCATCGGGTTTGCCACCTCGCCGGACCTGCGGACCTGGACGCTGCGCCCGCCGGTGTTCGCGGGCGGCTATGGCCAGCTTGAGGTCCCCCAGGTCTTCGAGCGCGCCGGGCGCTGGTACTGCCTCTTCTGCACCGACGCGTCGCACTTCTCCAAGGCCGAGGCCGAGGCGATCCCAGGCGGGCCGGTGACCGGCACGCACTACCTGATCGGCGAGGGGCCCCGCGGCCCCTGGCGCGTCGCGCCGGGGCGGTTTCTCGACGGCGCGCTGCCGTGCCGCCGCTACGCCGCGCGCATCCTCGAGCACGACGGCGGCCTCGTGATCATGGGCTTCGCCGCGCGTCCTGACGGGGACTTCGTCGGCGAGATCATGGATCCCGAGCCCGTCAGCATCGGCCCGGGCGGCCTGTTGCGCGTCGACCCCATTCATCAGACAGCGGAGTGACCCCAGATGGCGAACGTCAGGCTGCGTGACATCCGCAAGAGCTTCGGCCCGGTCGATGTCATCAAGGGTGTGAACATCGATATCGAGGACGGCGAGTTCGTGGTCTTCGTCGGCCCCTCGGGCTGCGGCAAGTCCACGCTCCTGCGCATGATCGCGGGTCTCGAGGACATCACCTCGGGCACGCTCGAGATCGACGGCCGGGTGGTCAACGACGTCGAGCCCAAGAACCGCGGCATCGCCATGGTGTTCCAGACCTACGCGATCTTTCCCCACATGACCGTGCGCGAGAACGTGGCGTTCGGGCTGACGATCAACAAGACGCCGAAGGCCGAGCGTGAGGCCAAGGTCGCAGAGGCCGCGCGGGTCCTGCAGATGGAGCATCTGCTCGACCGGCGCCCCTCGGAGCTCTCGGGCGGCCAGCGCCAGCGCGTGGCCATCGGGCGGGCGATCGTGCGCGACCCGAAGGTGTTCCTGTTCGACGAGCCCCTGTCGAACCTCGACGCGGCGTTGCGCATGGACATGCGCATGGAGATCGGCAAGCTCCACCAGAGCCTCAAGGCCTCGATGATCTACGTCACCCACGACCAGGTCGAGGCGATGACGCTGGCTGACAAGATCGTGGTGCTCAAGGACGGGCAGGTTATGCAGGTGGGCTCGCCGATGGAGCTCTACCACAATCCGGCCAACCTGTTCGTCGCGGGCTTTCTGGGTGCGCCGTCGATGAACTTCCTCCAGGTCGAGGTGCGCGAGGCCGACGGCGCGGTGGCGACGGTGGCGAACGCATCGCTCGATCCGATCCTGGTGCCGACCGCGGGCCGGCCGATCCGGGCCGGCGGGACCGCCACGCTGGGCGTGCGGCCGCAGTATCTGGCGCCGACCGATCCCGACAAGGGCATGCTGCACGGCACGGTGTCGCTGATCGAGCGGCTGGGCAGCGAGACGGTGATCGACACGACGCTGCGCGACGGCTCCAAGATCATCGCCGCCATCTCGGAGGACAGGGTGATGGAGCCGGGCACCGAGATCGCCTTCGCCTTCGATCCCGCCCAGGCGCACCTGTTTCCCGAGGCCTGACGGTCGGCGCGCGCAAGGGCGGCGGCTGAGCCGGATCACGGCCCGTCCGTGTCGTCCGGTCAGGTCCGGGCGCGCTCGAATGCGGCCCAGGCGGCCTCGAAGGCCTGGAAGTCGAAATCGGCGCGGCGCGCGGGCTCGATCACCAGCGCCTCGGTGCGCCGCAACTCCGCGATGGCCGAGGCGAGGCCCCCGATCGCGGCCGCGGGAACCACGGCTGCGCCGTGCCGGTCGGCGTGCACGAGGTCCCCCGGCGCTATGGCGAGGCCGCAGACGGTCACGGGGACGGCGATCCGGCGGACGTGCACGAAGGCATGGCTGGGACCGATCGAGCCCGCCACCACCGGGAAGCCGTCGGGAAGATCGCCGAGATCGCGCATGACCCCGTTGGTGAGCGCACCCGAGACGCCGAGGCCCCTGTGCACGGTGGTGTTGATTTCGCCCCAGAACGCGCCGACGCAATCGGGGTGGTCGAGGTCCTCGATCGCCACGACCGCCGGGCGCGGGGCTTCGGCCACCATCCGGTAATAGTCCATGCGCCGGGCGCGGACGACGTCGGGGCTCTCGGCAGGGGCCGCGGCGCCGGCGATCTGCGCGGTGCAGGCGTAGCCGACCATCGGCGGCGCGTCGGGCGCGGAGCAGTGCATCGTGCCGCGCGTGAAGCCCGAGAAGCCGCGGCGGCCCTCGACCACCTCGATCGCGTTGCACACGGTCGGCGTGTCGACGCTGCGAAGCAGCGCAAGCAGGGTGTCGTCCATCAGTCCTCCAGCCAGCGGCCCAGCGCCGCGTTTGTCCGTTCGGGTTGCTCGAGCGTCGGCAGGTGTCCCGCGCCGTCGATCACGACGAAACGCGAACCGGGCATCAGCGCGTGCATGAGTTCATGGCGGTCGCGGGGGCAGAGGCGGTCGTCGGCGCCCATCAGGATCAGCGCCGGGCCGGCCCAGCCGCGCAGCGTCTCCTGCTGGTCGGGGCGTGCGGCGAGCGCGCGGGACTGGCGGGCGAAGACCTCCGGCCCGAGATCGAGCGCCATCGCCATGCAGAGGTCGAGGATCGCGGTCCTGTGCGGCCCGTCGGCGAGGTAGTGCGGCTTCATCTCGCGGCGCATGACGTCCTCTAGCCCGCCGGCCTGCGCCCGGGCGATCTGGGGGAGACGCCGGGCGCGGATCTCGTCGGACTCGGCCTGGGGGTTGGTGTCGAGCAGCGCCACCCGGTCGACGCGCTCCGGAGCCTGGCGCAGCATCTCCATCGCGACGATGCCGCCCATCGAGAGGCCCGCCAGCGCGAAGCGCGGCGGCGCCAGCGCCAGCGCGTCGGCGGCGAGCAGGGCCACGTCGTCATGCGCCGTCAGCGTCGGCAGGACCAGCGGGCGGCGCGCCGAAAGCGCGGCGATCTGCGGTGCGAACAGACGCGCGTCGCACATCATGCCCGGCAGGAGAACGAGGGGGGTCACGAAACGCGGCGCGCGCCCTCGGCGAGCGCGGCGAGCTTGGCCCAGGCGATCTCGGGATCGACCGCGCCAAAACCCGCGAAGGTGCCGAAGCCGCAGTCGGATCCGGCGATCACCCGGTCGGCGCCGACGATGTCGACGAAGCGGGCGAGACGCTGCGCCACGAGGTCGGGATGCTCGACGAAGTTCGTGGTGGTGTCGACCGCGCCGGGAACGAGCACCTTGTCTTCGGGGATCTCGGCGCGGCGGTCGCGGAAGACCGTCCACTCGTGGCCGTGACGCGGGTTCGCGGTCTCGAAGAGCAGGTGGCGCGCGCGCACCGTCATCAGGACGGGGAAGACCTTGTCCATGGAGATGTCGCAGACGTGCGGCCCCTCGTAATTGCCCCAGCAGATGTGCACGCGCACGCGCTCCTCGGGGATGCCGGTGAGCGCGTGGTTGAGCGCCTCGACATGGCTCTCGGCCACCCGGACGAACTCGTCGTCGGTGAGGTCGGTGAACAGCATGTGGCGCGACAGCGCGAGGTCGGGGCAGTCGAGCTGAAGGTCGAGCCCGGCGGCGACGATGCGGCGGTATTCGTCGCCCATGGCGTCGGCCAGCGCCGCGAGGTAGGCCTCGCGGTTCGGGTAGTGGGCGTTCGGCAGGAAGAGCGAGATCACGCCCGGGGAAGCCGCGTTCATGAAGCCGCGTCTTGCGCCATGGGCCTGCATGGCGGTGCGCAGGTTGGTGATGTCCTTCTCCAGCTCGTGCTGGCCGGTGGGGCGCACGTCGGCGACGCATTGCGGGCGCGCGTAGCGGGGCGTGCCGCCGGCGCTGGCGATGCGTTCGAGGAAGGTCGGGAACATCTTGAGGTCGGCGGGCGCGTTGCGCGGGCTGTCGCCGGCGAAGCCGGAGTAGCGGTCCTTGACGTAGGTGGCGTAGGAGATCTTCGAGGTCTCCCCGTCGCTGACGATGTCGACGCCGGCCTCGACCTGGCGGCGCACGACAGCGTCGACATGGGCGGCCATGCAGGCGTCGAAGGCCGTCTGCTCGAAGGGCTCGCCCCGCTCGCGGGCGAAGAGGAAATCGGCGACGGCCTTGCTGCGGGGCAAGCTGCCGACATGGGTGGTCAGGAGGGGCATCGGACAGGACCCTTCTTCGGGATGCAGGAGGTGTGTGCAGGGCATGCATGAAGCCCGGAGGTGACCGTGCGGGCGGTCGCGTGAGGGAGCGGGGGGCTTGTCGCCCCGGCGCCGATCTGCAGGTGGCCGGGTGCCGACGGAACGACGGCGGCCATCACCCGACCCATGTCGGGCCGGCGGGGTCGTCGGTTCCGACGACCTGGTAGAGCGCGGCCTCGCCGCTCATTGACGGGACTGTGCCGTGCGGCAGGCCGGCCGGGACGAGCGCGGTGTCGCCGGGCGCGAGCACGGTGTCGTCGCCATCCCAGAACAGCCGCCAGTGCCCCCGGACCGGCATCAGGACCGAGGGCCGGTCGTGCGTGTGCATGTCCGTCGAGGCCGAGGCGCGGGTGACGAGTTCGACCTCGAAGCCGGGCCTGTCGCGGATGACGCCGGTCGCGCCGATGACCTTCACCGGGCGCCCCGATCCGGCGAGCGCGACCATGTCGAGATAGCGGCGCACATAGCCGCCGACGACCTCCATCGGCGCGGGCTCGGGGATGGCCGCGAGCTCGGCGTCGGTCAGGAGCGGCATGGGCTTCACGCCCTCGGGCAGGCGCTGGCCCTTCTTGCTGTCGTAGAGCTTGCCGTTCTCGCCCAGCACGAGCCCGTGGTCGCGCGCGTCCTCGATCACCTGCGGCGCCCAGACAACGCCGCCGCCGGCATCGTCGCCGCCGAGGATCGCCATGATCATGCCGTAATCCGTGCCGACGTTCTCGAAGCCGCGGAAGATGCCGGTGGGGATGTTGAAGATGTCACCCTCCTCAAGCACGACTTCGCCGGCGTCGCCCCAGCGACCCCAGAAGAACCGCCAGCGGCCCTTAAGCACGAAAAACACCTCCGCGGTGGGGTGGACGTGCAGGGAGTTGCGGCACTTCGGTGGCTGGCCGGCGGCGCCGATGTTGAAGCCGGGGGTGTCCTTGATGTGCACGTGCTGGTCGGGGCTCTCGGAGACGCCGCCGCCGATGATGGTGAAGTTCTCCTTCCGGTCGGAGCCCGGGGTGTGGGCGTCGATGAAGGCGGTCTTGCAGGGGACGAGCTCGCCGTAGCGCACGATCCGGCGCTCCATGTCGGCGCGGGTGAGCGTGGTCTTGGCCTGGTCCATGGTCGCCATCACAGGTCTCCGGTCGCGAGCAGGATCTGTTTCCAGATCGCGGTTTCGTCGTAGAGCACGTATTCGCGCCGCAGGCCCCGAGGGCCCGAACTCGGCGTGGCTCAAGCCGAGGATGAACACCTCCGCCCCGGTCGGAGCGCCGAACGCGCCCCATCCTTCGTGGCGGCCGTGCAGCGTCCAGCGCAGCGCGGCGCGCGGCGCAAACAGCGGATCGTCGCGGCCGATGACGTGGTGGATCCGGAACTCCGCGTCGGGGAAGGCGGCGCGCAGGCCGAGCCAAAAGCCGTCGGCGGCCGGCCGGCCGTGGCCGGTGACGCCGCCGGGGTGCTCGAGCTGGCAGGCGCGGTCGTACGCGCGCTCGACCACCGCAAGCTCCGCCCCCATGATCCGGGTCAGGATGTCGGCGTAGCGCGCTCCCCATTCGCTGTCGTTGCCGCGTCCGGTATAGACCGGCGGCGCGTCGGTCTGGGGCGTCATCGGCCGCACGCATGTCTCCGGCCCGCCCTCGCGGGCGATGAGGTCGCGGGCGTAGTCCTTCGGCGCCTGGCCGAGCTGGCGCACGATGGCGCCCTGGTCGCGCACCAGCCATTCGTCGTAGATCGCGTTGTCGCGCGCGGCGCAGTCGGCGATGATGCGGTAGGTGAGCCGCTTGCCTGTGGCCTTGCCGTACACCCCGTCCCGGGCGTGGGTGGCGGTGGAGAGCAGCCGGTGCGACGAGAGGAAGCCCGTGTCCTCGTCGCCCGACCAGATCACGTCCTCGCCGAGCAGGATGCGGTCGGGAAACTCCGCCAGCGTCGCCATGGTGGCGGCGATGACCCCCTTGTTGCCGATGACCACGCTCGCCGGAGACCGGACCGGCATGTCCGGGCCGTAGTAGTGGTGCAGGGTATGGATGCCGCGGTCCTCCCAGATCTCCCGGGTGATGCCGAGGATGAAGTCGGGGAGGTCCTTCCAGCGCGGATCGAAGCCCTTCATGCGGTATTCCTCGCGCGTGCGGTTGGTCGTGTCGAGCCGCGCAGGACCAGCGGGCCGTCGATGCGGATCTGCCGGGGGAGGCGGTCGTCGTGTTCGATAGTGGCCATCAGCGCGTCGACCGTGGCTGCGACCATGCGCCCGGAGGACTGGCGCAGGGTGGTCAGGTCGTAGGCCGGCCATGCCGCGAGCGGCACGTCGTCGTAGCCGACCACCGCCACGTCCTGAGGCACGCGCAGGCCGAGTTCGAAGCGCAGGGTGTCCATCACCGCGAAGGCCATGTGGTCGTTGCCGACGAAGACCGCGTCGGGCCGGTCGGGTCCGCCGAAGATCGTCCGGGTGGCCTCGGAGGCGACCGCGCGGTCGTAGCGCCCGTCGATCATCTCGACCGGCTCGAGCCCGTGGGCGGCGAGCCCGGCCCGGAAGCCTGCGGCGCGGTCGCGGCCGGTGGAGGACTGCGACCATCCGGCGATGTGGGCGATGCGGGTGTGCCCGCAGGCCACGAGGTGCTCGGCGACGCGCCAGGCGCCGGCGAGGTTGTCGGAGGTGACCGAGGAGAGATGCGGCGCGTCCTGGTGGCGGTTGAAGAGCACGACCGGAACCCCGGCGGCGTCGCAGCGCAGCGCCAGACGGTTCGAGATCGAGGCCGACGCCATGACGATGCCGTCGGCGCGGTAGTCGAGGATTTCCTCGAGAACGGCGTCGACCCGCTCGTCGTCGTTGCCGGCGGTGAAGATCAGCAGGTGGTAGCCGAGGGCCTGGAGCGCGTTGGAGAGGCGCTCGATGGCGTCGGGGTAGAACTGGTTTTCGAGGTAGGCGACGACGAGACCGATGATGCGCGAGCGTCCGGTGATCAGAGAGCGCGCGATGATGTTGGGGCGGTAGCCGAGTTCCTCGGCGGCCTTGCGGACCCGGGCGGCCATGCGCGCGGACACCGAGGCTCCGGGGGTGAAGACCCGGCTGACGGCCGACTGGGAAACCCCGGCGCGGCGCGCGACGTCGGTGGAGGTCGGGGCGGAGCGGCTCATCCGGCGGTCCATCCGCCGTCGACCATCAGCGCAGCGCCGGTGACGAGCGTGCTGGCGTCGGAGGCGAGAAAGAGCACCGCGCCCATCATGTCCTGGGCTTCGCCGACGCGCGGCAGCTTGATCTTCGAGCGGATCCAGGCGAGCCGCTCGGGGTTCTGGAACGTGCTCTCGGTCAGCGGCGTGCGGATGAAGGTCGGGCAGATGGTGTTGACGCGGATGCGGCGCGGTCCCCACTCGATCGCCATGGCCTTCACCATGCCCTCGAGGGCGTGCTTGGAGGCGGCGTAGACGGCGCGGTCGGGGCCGCCGACATGGCCCATCTGGGAGGAGATGTGGATGATCGAGCCGCCGTCGGGCATGGCGCGGGCCACGGTCTGGCTGAGGAAGTAGGCGCCGCGGAGATTGACGGCCATCACCGCGTCGAAGTCCTCGGGCGTGGTGTCGAGTGCGGGGCCGTGGCGGGCGACGCCGGCGGAGTTCACCAGCACGTCGAAGGGCGGACGCGCTTCGAGAGCGGCGCGAGTGGCGGGGAGGTCGGCGATGTCTAGGGGCAGTGCTTCGGCCCGGCCGCCCGCGTCGCGGATGGCGGCGGCGACGGCGGCGAGGTCGGCCGCGCCGCGGGCCGTCAGCGTGACCGCGGCGCCGGCTTCGGCCAGGGCGGCGGCGCAGGCGAGGCCGATGCCGCGACGAGGCGCCGGTGACCAGCGCGCGGCGGCCGTCGAGGCGGAACGAGGGGGTGCGGGGCAGTATGGTCATGCGGCGATCCCTGTTTCGGGGTCGAAGCCGGGCCGCGCCTTGTTGAATTCGCGCAGGCGGGCGAACACGTCGACCCCGATCTGGCTGTAGACGTCGAGCAGGTCCACCAGCACCCAGTTCTCGCGGATGAGGCCGTTCTCGAGCCGCCAGAAGTCGAGGCTGCGCATGGTGATGCGGCGGCCGGCGGGCGCGATGCCCATCCAGCCGTCGTGGGTGAGGGTCTGGATCATGTTGGGCCATCCGGTGACGGCCGCGTAGTCGCCGTCGCCGAAGAAGTGGTAGGTGATCTCGTCCACGTAGCGGCCGCGGTCGGGCATGGCGTTCAGGAAGGGGATCTGGTGCCAGTGCCGGAAGCCGCGCGATGCCGCGGCCGGTGCCGATGCCGGCGGGGCCGTACCAGGTCATGCGGGGGTGCCAGTAGCGCTCCATCTCCATCAGTTCGGGACCGCCTTCGGCGGGGTGGCGCTTGAGCGCGCTCAGCATCTCGACGATGCGCTGGCGGCTGTAGGCGCTCCTGGCCGCATCGTGCGGGCCCGGGACGAGGCCGTCGCCGGTGGCGGGACCCGGCACCTGCCATTCGCGCCCGAGGCTCGGGGCCATCGGCCAGGCGGCGGCCTGAATCATCACCTCGGGAATGTCCCAGAGCGCCTGGATCTCGGCAACGCGGCCGTCCTCGAAGCGGTAGAACTCGTGGAAGCGCATGGCGATCTGGTGCCCGGTCGGCGGGGATGTCGAGCCAGGGCCGGGTCGAGACGCCGGTGTAGAAGCCGCAGCAGCCGACCCAGTCGGTGCCCTCGGGCGTGGGACCGGCCATGACGATCGCATCGCGGCGTTCGAGATCGGGCCAGGCGGCGAGAAGCGGCGCGAAGGCGCGGTCATAGAAGCGCGTCGGTGCCGACCATCTCGCCGAAGGGGAAGGCGAGCCGGACCACCGCGTCCGGGGCCAGCAGCGCGTCCATCGCACCGCGCACGTCGGGTTCGGCGAAGTCGTACATCGCCGCGCGCAGCGGTGCGAGAAGGGCCTTGTGGCGGCTGTGGGGGTCCATGTCCTGCGCGCCCTAATCCGCCGCCGCGCCGTAGGCGACGTTGCGCCCGCCGTAGCGGCGCACGCGGATGTTGGCCTGCTCGGCGTGGCCGACGAAGCCCTCAAGAAGGCAGAGCCGCGAGCAATAGGCGCCGATCATCGCCGCCGCCTCGTCGGTGGTGATCTTCTGGTAGCTGTGGGTCTTCAGGAACTTGCCGACCCAGAGCCCGCCAGTGTAGCGGCCGGCCTTCCTCGTCGGCAGCGTGTGGTTGGTGCCGATCACCTTGTCGCCGTTGGCAACGTTAGTGCGCGGGCCGAGGAACAGCGCGCCGTAGGAATGCATGTGCTCCAGGTACCAGTCGTCGCGGTCGGTCATCACCTGGACGTGCTCGGAGGCGATGTCGTTGGCGACGGCCAGCATCTCGTCGTGGTCGTCGCAGACGATCACTTCGCCGTAGTCCTCCCAGGAGACGCGCGCGGTGTCGGCGGTGGGCAGGATGCCAAGAATGCGCTCCACTTCGCGCAGCGTGTCCTCGGCGAGCTTGCGCGAGTTGGTGACGAGAACCGCCGGGGAGTTGTAGCCGTGCTCGGCCTGCCCCAGAAGGTCGGTGGCGCACGAGTTCGCCGTCGACGGTGTCGTCGGCGATGACCATGGTCTCGGTCGGGCCGGCGAAGAGGTCGATGCCGACACGGCCGAAGAGCTGGCGCTTGGCCTCGGCCACGAAGGCGTTGCCGGGGCCCACCAGCATGTCCACGGCGGAGATGGTCTCGGTGCCGAGCGCCATGGCGCCGATCGCCTGGATGCCGCCGAGCACGTAGATCTCGTGCGCGCCGCCGAGGTGCATCGCCGCGATCACCGCCGGGTTGGGCTCGCCGTTGAACGGCGGGGTGCAGGCGATGATGCGCGGCACGCCGGCGACGGAGGCGGTGGCGACCGACATATGCGCCGAGGCGACCATCGGGAACTTGCCGGCGGGCACGTAGCAGCCCACCGACTGCACCGGGATGTTGCGATGGCCGAGGATGACGCCGGGAATGGTCTCGACCTCGATGTCGCGGCATGGACTCGCGCTGGGCCTGGGCGAAGTTCCTCACCTGGGCCTGGGCGAATTGGATGTCTTCCATGTCGCGGGCCGAGACCCGGCGCATCAGCGCCTCGATCTCCGATGGCGACAGGCGGAAGCTCTCGGGGGCGTAGGCGTCGTATTTCGCGCTGAGCGCCCGCACCGCCGCGTCGCCGCGGGCCTCGATGTCGGCCAGCGTGCTCTCGACCACGGCGCGGACGTGGGCGTCGTCCTCGGCTCTGTCGGCTTGCGGCTTACCCTGCTTGAGATGCTGGGCCATGTCAGGGCTCCTCGGCTACGGGGCGGGGCGCTGCGCGGTCGCCGCGGTCGAAGGCCTCCCAGCCCTCGCCGTTGAAGACGTCGACGCCGAGCTGGGCGAGCACGTGCGGGAAGTCGACCATCACCCAGTTGTCGACGATCCGGCCGTCGACGACCTTCCAGAAGTCCATGTAGCGGATCTCCACCCGTCTGCCGGTCGGAGCGACGCCCATGAAGGCGCCCGAATGCGTCGCCTCCTGACGGCCGAAGGCGGCCGCCCATTCGCCCATGAAAAGGCGCGCCTCGTCGACGCAGACCTTGTCGGAGAAGGCGGCCTGGAAGGGGCGTTGCCAGTTGTCCTGGAACGCGCGCAGGCCGCGCTTGGTGCCGCAGCCGGCGTTGCCGCGCCAGGTGAAGTCCTCGGCGAAGAACGCGCCGATATCTTCGATGCGGTGGTCGTTGAGGCCATCGACCATGCCTTCGATGACACGGCGCGTGGCCTCGGTCTGGCCGAGGTCGGTGTCGCGGCTGAGTGCGGCCTGCTCCGGGCGCGATCCCTTCATCGGCGGGTCATCCCTTGACAGCGCCGGCGGTCAGGCCGCTGACGATCTGGCGCTGGAAGACCATCACCAGCACGAAGAGCGGTGCTGTGATCGAGACCGCGGCGGCGACAGCGCGGACCTGGTCGGTCGTGGTGGTCTCGCGGTTGAAGTACTGGGTGATGGCCGGGACCATGGTCATGTTCTGGCTGTCGAGCAGCAGGGACGTGACCAGGTAGTCGTTGTAGGCGAGCAGGAACGAGAAGAGCCCGGTGGTGATCACGCCCGGCCACATCACCGGCATGATGACGCGGCGGAAGGCGCCGAAATGCGAGCAGCCGTCGACGCGAGCGGCCTCGTCGAGCTCGGCGGGGATGTTCATGAAGAACGAGCGCAGCATCCAGATGGTGAAGGGCTGGTTGATCGCCACCAGCACCGCGATCACGGCGAGCGGCTGGCCGTAGAGCGTCGGCGCCGCGTCGCCGAGGATAGGGCGCAGGATCTCGGCGGAGTTTATGAAGACCGGCAGGTAGCCGGTCACCAGCACCGAATGCGGCAGGGCGCGGAAGACCAGCGCGATGATGAGGATCCAGAAGGCGAGCTGCGAGCGGGTGCGGGCGAGCGCGTAGCCCGCGAGGGTCCCGAAGGTGAGCGAGATGGTGACGACGCCGGCGGTGACCATCAGCGAGTTGAGGAAGTTGCGGTAGAAGGCGTTGCCCCACCAGACCGCCTCGTAGTGCTCGAGCGTCGCACCAATCACCGGTCGGCCAAGCGGGCCGAGCGCGCCGTCGAGCGTTGCAAACAGAGGCGGCGCCGCGAGGAAGAGCACGGCGAGCACGGCGAGCACGTAGAGGGCCGAGGCCGCGATCCAGCCGAGCCAGTCGGAGCTGACGCCGCCGATGGCGCGCGCGAGCCGCCCCACGTGCCGCGCGCCCACATGCCAGACGCCCCATGCCAGCGCGGCGATCAGCGCGAGATCGAGGAGGGAAAGACCGTGCCCGGCCTCGAGCGTCGCGGGGCCGAAGATCACCCGCGCCGGGTTCTCCGAGAAGGCGTCGAGCGGCAGCTTGAAGCTCATCACCGCGATCCAGAAGAGCGGGAAGGCGGCGATGAGGCACCAGAACACCAGAAAGCCGTTGGAGGCGATCTGCAGCGACAGCGGCTGGCGCAGGGCGCGGGGCGTGGACATGGGGCTCAGGCGCTCCCTCTGTAGTCGCGCCAGGTGCGGCGCAGGAGCGGTATCAGCAGGAGCACGATGCCGATCATGGTCAGCATCGAGTTGGCCGAGGCGCGCGCCACCGAGCGGTTGCCCGAATCGTCCGGCGTGAGCAGGTCGTAGGTCAGCCACTGCAACGAGATGCGGTGGGCCTGGGCGGAGAAGGCGATCACCTCTTCGAAGACGCGGTAGCTGTCCATCAGGTGGATGAGCGCGATGAAGACGATCAGCGGCATCAAGTGCGGGATAACGACGTAGCGCAGCCGCTCCCAGCGCGAGGCGCCGTCGATGACAGCGCTTTCCAGCGTGTCCTGGTTGACGCCCTGGAGCCCGGCGTAGAACACCACGAAGGCGAAGGGCGCCACGTGCCAGACCCGGTAGAACAGCATCAGCAGTTCGATCGTCCAGCCCTGCGCGAACATGTAGATCTCCTGGCCGGTGATGTTCTCGAGCCAGGCGGTGATGATCCCGTCGCCGATGAAGAGCCAGCGGATCGACAGCGCGCCGATGATCGGGGTGATGATGAAGGGCAGGAGCGATATGAAGATCACCGGCCCGCGGATCGCGCGCACGGCGTTGTTGACGACGATGGCTATGGCCAGACCGAGCCCGATCACCAGCGGCAAGGTGACGAACGTGAAGGTCAGCGTGAAGCGCAGCGCCTTGTAGAAGTCGACGTTCAGGAGGTCGACCAGGCGGGCGTCGCCCCAGATCGACGCGGCGACGCGCTCGGGCGCCAGCATCTCGCGATAGTTGTCGAAGCCGACGAAGCGGGTGACGGTCTGCGGCACGCCGGTTTCGGTCAGGACCGGGCGGTTGCGAAGCTCTGTGACGCAGACGGGATCGGGAAAGCCCGGCGTGCAGCTTTCGGTCTCGACCTGCTCGAAGACCGTGGTGGTCTGGTGGAAGCTGCCCACAAGGACCGAGGCGAGCGGCAGCGCGATGAAGACGAGCATCATCGCCATCGAGGGCAAGATGAACCAGAAGAAGGTGCTGCGTCGCATGGGTTCGTCCCCCTGCCGGCGGCCCGGGCGCGGGGGCCCGGGCCGGTCGGTCGGACTATTGCAACAGGCCCGCCTCGCGCGCGGCCTGCTCGTAGGCCGCTTCGGTGTCGGCCAGCGCCGCCTCGGCGGACTTGTTGCCCACGAAGTAGTCGCTGATCGTGTTGCCGATGGCGGTATGCAGAAGCCCCATCTCGGCGGTGGTGGGGTAGGCGGGCGCCTTGCCGAGCTGCAGCGTCGCGATGGCGCCTTCGGCGAGGCGGCCGGGTTCGTAGCCGGGCAGGAGCCAGACGGCGGCGCCCGGCGCGCGCTCCACGGTGGCGCCGCTCAGGCCCTCGAGCGCGAGGCGGAAGGCGGTTTCGGCGGCCTCGTCGGAGATGTTCTTCGCGACCACGACGCCGTCCCACCAGATCATCGTCGACGGAACGCCGTCCTCGGTCCCGAGCGGGGCGGCGGCGGTGTGGACCTTGCCGACCACCTGGCTCTCGGCGGGATCGTCGTTGGCGGCGGCGCGGCTCTGCCAGAAGTTCGCCATGGCGATCTCGCCGGTCTGGAACTGCTGCTGGACGAAGGTGGAATCGCTGACCGTCCATTCGGGGTTCATGTATTCGGTCAGCGCCTTCATCTTCTCCAGAGTCGCGACGCCGGCCTCGTTGTTGAGAGTCGCCATCGAGCCGTCGAATAGCTGGCCGCCGAGTCCGGTGTAGAAGTTGACGAAGTCGAGCGCCTGGTTCCAGCCGGTCATCATCGTGGCGCCGATGGGATGCTCCATGACGCCGGCGGCGCGGATGGCCTCGGCGGATGCGAGCATGTCGTCGAGGGTGGTCGGCGCCTCGAGGCCGAGGTCGTCAAAGACGTCCTTGCGGTACTGAAGGTGGTGGAGGTTGACCATGAAGGCGATCGCCATAGTCTGGCCATCGACCTGGATCAGCTGGTTGGGCTGGAGGTTCTGGCCGTACTTGGCGATGAGGTCGTCGAGCGGGCGGATGGTGCCCTCGGCGAGGAGCGGCGTGATCGTGCCGTTGGAAACGCCGCCGAGCTCGTAGAGCGAGGGCTGCGCGGCGAAGGCGGTCGGCTGCTTCTCGCGGAAGTTCTGGTCGAGCTCGGCCCGGAAGTTCGGGGCGCAGTCGGACATGGACGCGGTGATCGCCTTCCAGGCCTCGAAGGCGGCGGCGAGAAGCTTGACCTCCTCGTCGGTGGTGAAGTCGCAGGCCAGAGCTCCGGACGCGGTCGACAGCGTCAGGGTCGCGGCGAGGGCAATGCGGCGGATGGACATGAGGTTTCGGTCTCCCTTGTTGATGGCGGCGGCCGCAGTCAGACCGACCGGAGGCGCGCGCCGGATTCGGCGTCGAAGAGGTGGCAGATCTCGGAAGGTATGCGGATCGTGACGGGATCGCCGATCCCGGCGCGATAGTCCTTGGGCGCCTTGACCGAGACGAGTGCGCCTCCCGCGCGCACGGTCACCATCGTGGCGTCGCCGAGCAGCTCGAGCGTGTAGATCGGCGCGGTGATCTCGCCGGCGCCTTCGGGCGCGAGCGCCGCGTCCTCGGCGCGGTAGCCAAGCGTCGCTGGCCCGTCCGGGGCGGCGAGGCCGTCGATGCGCACCTTGGCGGCCGTGAAGGCGCCGTCGCGGATCTCGCCCTCCATCAGGTTCATCGCCGGCGTGCCGATGAAGCTCGCAACGAAGGTGTTGGCGGGGTTGTCGTAGATGTCGGTGGGCGTGCCCACCTGCTGGACGACGCCCTTGTTCATCACCACGACCCGGTCGGCGAGGGTCATCGCCTCGATCTGGTCGTGGGTGACGTAGATCGTGGTGACCTTGAGTTCGTGCTGGAGGTTCTTGATCTGCGCCCGGGTCGAGACGCGCAGCTTGGCGTCGAGGTTCGACAGCGGCTCGTCCATGAGGAACGCTGTGGGTTCGCGCACGATGGCGCGGGCGAGCGCCACGCGCTGGCGCTGGCCGCCGGAGAGCTCGGCGGGCTTGCGGTGCAGGAAGGGGTCGAGTTCGACCATGGCCGAGGCGCGGCGGACCCGCGCGTCGTGCTCGGCCGGAGGCACCTTGCGGACCTTCAGAGGGAAGCGGATGTTCTCGTAGACGTTCATGTTCGGGTAGAGCCCGTAGGACTGGAACACCATGGCCACGTCGCGGTCCTTGGGATCGAGGTCGTTGACGACCCGGTCGCCGATCCAGATCCGGCCGCCGGTGGCGTCCTCAAGGCCGGCGATCATGCGCATCGTGGTGGTCTTGCCGCAGCCCGAGGGACCGAGCAGGACAAGGAACTCGCGGTCGGCGATCTCGAGGTTGAAGTCGTCGACGCCGACGAAGCCGCCCCAGCGCTTGCTCACGTTCTCAAGTCGGATTTCGGCCATGCCCGCCCATCCGTGCGTCCGTGCATACGAATGCAAGGAGCGTAGACAGCAATTCGCGATTCTGGCAAGATGCTAATTGCATTCGATTGCAAGATGGGGCGGCGAGTTGTGTCGAAGAGCGCGCGCGAGGAAATCTATGATTTCTGCCAGAGACTTGCGAGAACGACAGACCCCGACGGGCTCCTCGAGAGCAGATTGACGCCCGAAAGCGACTGGCGGGCGGGCGCGCCGGTCGCGCCGATGTCCGGACCGGCTGAGGTTCTCGACGGGCTGATCGGGCCGTTGCGCCGCGCGATGCCGGGCTGCCTGCGGCGCGACGAGATCTTCATCGGCGGGCATACCCGCATGGGGCAGGGCGACTGGGTGGCGGCGCTCGGGCACTACGTCGGCAACCTCGAGGCGCCGCTGTTCGGGGCGCCGGCCACGGGCAAGCTCGCATTCCTGCGCTACGGCGAGTTCTACCGGGTTGAGGACGGGCGCATCGCCGAGGCGCGCATCCTGTGGGACCTGCTCGACCTGATGCGCCAGGCCGGGCGGCTTCCGCTGCCGGAGTTGCTGGGAACCGAGATGCTGTTCCCCGGACCCGCGACCCACGACGGGGTTCTGCCAGACCGGCCGGAGCGCTCGGACGCTTCGGCGGCGCTTGTGGAGGCGATGCTGGCGGACCTGCGCGCGTTCGATCCCGTGACCTTCGATTCCTCCGGGCAGACCGGTGCGGGGGGCTACTGGCACCCGCAGATGCTCTGGTACGGGCCGGCGGGGATCGGGTCGAACTACACCTACGCCGGCTTCCAGCGCGATCATCGCATCCCGTTCCTGACGGCGTTTCCGGACCGCGTCGGCGGCAACCACTACTGCCGGTTCGGCGATGGCGACTACGTGTGTTCTTCGGGGTGGCCGTCGATGACCATGACCCACCTCGGCCCCTATCTCGGCGTCGCTCCGACGGGTCGGGCGCTCAGTCTGCGGGTCATGGATTTCTGGCGCTGCGGGGATGGGCAGATCCACGAGAACTGGGTGATGCTGGACTACGTGGACCTGTTCCGGCAGATGGGAGTCGACCTGCTGGCGGCGGACGCGGCGGGGGACTGAGGGTGGGTCGTCCCGACTTTCGGTGACGACCGTCCAGCGGCTAGGGAGGCGTCTGATGCGGATCGGCCTGATAGACATCGCCCAGGAAACGAACGACTTCAATCCCTTGCCCACGACACTTGAGGATTTCCGGGCCTTCGGGATATTCGAGGGTCGGCAGGTGTTTGACGAACTGGCGGGGATCGGTTCGGTCGGCGGCTGTCTTGCGGCGGTCAGCGCAGCCGGCGTGCCGGTCGAGGGCGTCCCGATCATCCGCGGCTTTGCGATCGCCGGCGGGCGGCTGGACCGCGAGAGCTTCGCATTCTTCCAGGACCGGATCCGCGACGGTCTGCAGGCGGCGGGCGGGCTCGACGGGCTGGTGGTGATGCTTCATGGCGCCTGTGCGGCCGAGGGCGTCGATGACGTCGAGGGCGCGCAGCTTGAGCTTTGCCGTCGCTTGGTGGGACCCGGCGTGCCGATCGTTCTGGGGCTCGACCACCACGCCAACGTCACCGCGCGCATGATCGGCAACATCGACGCCGTGGTCGGCCACAGGACCCAGCCGCACGACCCCTTCGACACCGGCAGGATCGCGGCCGAGCTGATGGTCCGGATCGCCCGGAGACAGGTGAAGCCGAGGCTCGCCTGGCGCAAGATCCCCCTCGTCACGCACCAGGAGCAGTTCCTGACCTCGCAGGGCCCGATGAAGGCCTGGTTCGACCGCGCCCGGGCGCTGGAGCGCGATCCAAGAGTGCTGCAGGTGTCGAACTATCCCATGCAGCCCTGGCTGGACGTCAGTGAGGGCGGCTGGGCGAGCGTGGTCGTCACCGACGACGATCCCGCCCTCGCGGCGCGGCTGGCCGACGAGATGGCGGAGATGGTCTGGGAGATGCGCGACGCGTTCCTCGTGCGCGAGGCCGTGGCCGTGGACGATGCGCTGCGCCGGGCGGAGGCCGCCAGCCGCGGCGTCGTCTTGGTCAGCGACACCGGAGACACGGTCTTCGGCGGGGCGGCCGGCGACAGCAACGTGATCCTGGAGGCGATCCTACGACTCGGGATCGGCGCGCCCACTCTGATCCCGATGATCTCTCGGACGGCGGTGCGACGTCTGAGCGCCGCCGGCGAGGGCGCGACGGTGACGCTGCCGCTGGGAGGTTGCACGGCGCCGGCCTTCTTTGCGCCGCTCGAGGTCACCGGGACAGTGCGCCGGATCGCCGACGGGAGCGCGGTGCGGCTCGACTTCGCGCACCAGAGCACGGTCGACATGGGGCGCGTGGTCATCTTCGAGACAGGTCCTGTGACCATGCTGATCACCGAGTTGCGCGGCGTCGCCGGCAACCTGCCCGACGCCTGGCGGGCGTTCGGGGTGGAGCCGACCGAGCACAAGATCGCCGTGCTCAAGACCGCCTCGAACTTCCAGTACTTCGCGCCGATCGCCTCGGAGATCGTGCGCGCCGACACGCCCGGTCCCGGACAGTCCGACGTCTTCTCGCTGCCCTGGAGGCGGTTGCCGCGGCCGATCCATCCGCTCGACGCCGTGACCGACTGGCGCGCCGCGCACCCCGTCAATGCAGCGTCCGCAGGACGGTCCTCGACCTGAGAGAGGGCGGTCGGGGGCGTCGCCCGGTCGTGATTTTGCATTCGCGACAGAAACACCCGAAGCCGAGGTATTGTCGCGATTTCGACTTGATATCGAGGCCCCGTTGGCGGACCGTGCCGCAACGGACCGGTCCAGGGCCGGCCCGGGCGGCGCAACACCCGGGTCGGAAACACAAAATCACTGGCGGCCTTGCAGGGAGAAGACATGGCTGAGGTGCAGCTCAAGCGCATCGAGAAGGCCTTCGGTCCGGTGAAGGTCATCAAGGGGATCGATCTCGACATCGAACACGGTGAGTTCGTGGTCTTCGTCGGGCCGTCGGGATGCGGGAAGTCCACGCTCCTGCGGATGATCGCGGGCCTTGAGGAGATCTCGGGGGGCGAGCTCTACATCGACGGGACGCTCTGCAACGACATCGCGCCGCGCGACCGGGGCATCGCGATGGTGTTCCAGTCCTACGCGCTCTACCCGCACATGACCGTGCGCGAGAACGTCGGGTTCGCGCTGCGGTTCGGGAATCTGTCGAAGGCCGAGCGCGATGCGAAGATCCTCGAGGCGGCCCGCATCCTCCAGATGGAGCCCCTTCTGGAACGCAAGCCGGCGCAACTTTCGGGCGGACAGCGGCAGCGCGTGGCGATCGGCCGCGCCATCGTGCGCAACCCCAAAGCGTTCCTGTTTGACGAGCCGTTGTCGAACCTCGACGCGTCGCTCCGGGTCGACATGCGGATGGAGATCGCCCGGCTCCATCAGGATCTGGGCGCCACGATGGTCTATGTCACCCACGATCAGATCGAGGCGATGACGCTTGCCGACAAGATCGTCGTTCTTGATCACGGCGAGGTGCAGCAGGTCGGCCCGCCCCTCGAACTCTATCGCCGGCCCGCCAACCTGTTTGTCGCGGGCTTCATCGGTTCGCCGAAGATGAACCTGCTGCCGGTGCGGCGACTGGGCGGGCGCAGCGGCGAGATCGAGGTGGGCTCACCGGATGTCTCGGCGACTGTGTTCCATATCGATGGCGCCGGCGTTCCGGAGACCGAGAAGCTGATCCTCGGCATTCGTCCGCAGAGCCTCCGGCTGGCCGCGCCCGAGGGCGCGAGACTACCCTGCACGGTCGATCTCGTGGAGCGGCTCGGTGACGAGACCGTCATCAGCGCGAAGCTGGCGGGCGGCGTCCTGGTGCTGGCGACCCTGGCGGAGGACGCGGCGATCCGGGCAGGCGAGCGGATCGGGCTGACCTTCGATGTCGACAAGGCGCATCTCTTTCGGGAAGCGGGGGCCCGGCTGGACACCAGGACGCCGGACGCGGCGTGAGCGCGCCGCGGGGTCTGGCGGGCTCAACGCCGGTCGGAAAGCAGCGCCAATTGAAGAGGAGCGGGAAAGCCACATGAAGATCACGTCGGTCAAGACGGCGGCGACGGTCGGCCACTGCATGCATCTCTGGGTCAAGGTCGAGACCGACGCCGGCGTGACCGGGATCGGCGAATGCGTGCACGGCGAGTATGAGGCGATCGCGATTCTCAAGGCGCTGGAACCCAAGCTCGCCGGGCGCGACCCGTTCGCCATCGATGCGATCTTCGAGGAGACGCGGCGGAAGTTCGTATTCCAGGGCGGGTTCGCCGGCGCGCTGATCACGGCGCTGACCGGGCTCGAGATCGCGCTCTGGGACCTCAAGGGCAAGGCGCTCGGGGTTCCGGTCTACGAGTTGATGGGCGGCAAGTTTCGCGACAAGATCCGCGTCTACGCCGATTGCGAGGTCTCGCCCAGTCTCAACCTGGCGGAGACGAAACAGGTCATCGACGGCATCGTCGCGCGGGGCTTCACAGCTCTCAAGATAGATCTCGATGTGTTCGCCTACGGCCATACCGGCACCGAGACCGAGCATTACGTCAAGGACCGCTTCAACATGACGCCGAACCGCTGGGAGCACGACCGCATGGTCAAGCTCGCCGAGATGGTGGTGGAGGCGGCGGGTCCCGACGTTGAGGTCGCCTGCGATCTGCACACCCGGCTCGACAAGCACAGCGCCATCCGGCTCGCGCGCGATCTGGAACATCTCAAGCTGATGTGGCTCGAAGAGCCGATTCCGCCGGAGAACATCGACACGATGCGCGAGATCACGGCGGCGACCTCGACGCCGATCTGCGCGGGCGAGAATCTCTATCTCCGGCATGGCTTCCGCGAGCTCATCGAGAAGCACGCGGTCGACATCATCATGCCCGACATCCCGAAATGCGGCGGCCTGAGCGAATGCCGCAAGATCGCCAACATGGCCGAGATCTATTCGATGCCCTTCGCGCCGCACAACGTCTCGTCGCCGATCGGCACGATGGCCTCGGCGCATGTCTGCGCCACGGTGCCGAACTTCCTCGTGCTGGAGTTCCACTGGACCGAGCGGGACTACTGGCCGACGATCATCAAGGAGAAGCGCGACATCATCAGGGACGGCTTCATCGAGATGAGCGACGCACCGGGCATCGGCGTCGAACTCGACGAGGAGGTGGCGCGGGCGCATCAGTTTCCCGGAACGACGTGGTTCCAGTGATCAGCGCGCGGCGCCCGGTCCAAGGCCGCAGGACGCCGGATCTTGGCTGAAGCGATGGCGGGACGGGACGGCTGGCCGCGGCTCCGGACCGGGCTGAACCCCTACGGGATGGCCTATCATCTTGGCCTTCAGGATCGCGGCGGCGACCGGGCCAACCCGGCGGCGGGCGGCCTTGAAGCTTTTGTGGGCATCGGCGCCGAACTCGACGCGCGAGTCCTCGAAATCTACAATCCGTGGCTGACGGAGTTGCCTGACGACGCGCTTCTCGCATTGAGGGACCGACTGGCGGCGCTCGGCGTCGAGCCGGTGGTGTCTGGTGGGCTGATCACCGATGAAATAGACAGCGCCTTCCGCTCCGCGCAATTGCTCGGGGCGGGCGTGATCAGGTTCGCCCTGACGAACGTGCTCTGCGGCGACCGGGCCGCGCGGGCCGACTGGCCGCAGATCCGCGCCGCCGTGACGCGGGCGGTGAAAGTGCTTGGACGACGCGCCGCTGATCAGGGCCAAGTGATCGCGATCGAGAACCATCAGGACTTCACTTCGGGCGAACTTGTCGAGTTCTGCAACCTCGGGCCGGGCGTCGGGCTGACATATGACACCGGCAACTCATTCCCGGTCGCTGAGGCGCCGCTCGACTTCACCCGGACAGTGGCGGCGCATGTGCGGCACCTGCACCTGAAGGACTACCGCGTCCAGTTCACGCCAGAGGGAATGCGTCTGGTGCGCTGCGCGATCGGCGACGGCGCGGTTCCCTTCGCGGAGATCTTCGAAATCCTCGGCGCGCAGCACGACAGCCTGACCGCGGTTCTTGAGCCCGGAGCGCTCGAGGCCAGGCACGTGAGGCTACTCACATCCGCCTGGTGGGAAGGCTATCCGGCGCGGAGCGCGCGCGATCTCGCCGCCTGCCTACGCGCGGCGCAGAGGAATTGGCTGGGCGAGGGCGACGATGTCCGCACACCCTGGGAGCGTGGCTCTGACGTCGAGGTCGTCGCCTACGAGCTGGCGATGATCCGAAGGAGCGCCGCCAACATGCGATCGCTCGGAGCGATGTAGGAGGACCGACAATGCCAAAACCCCTCAGCGGCAAGACCGCGTTCGTCACCGGGTCCGGCCGCGGCCTGGGTCGGCTGATGGCCGAGCGGCTGGCGCAGCGCGGCGCGGACGTGGTGATCCACGACCGCACATGGGATGCGCCCGCGCAGTATAGCGAGGCGCCTGATCTCGGCGCGGTTCGGGAGGCGTTCGCGCGCTTTGGCGTGCGGGTGCTGGCGGTCACGGGCGACATCGGCGACGCCGACGCCGTGGCCGCCATGAAGGCGCAGATCGACGACGAGATGGGTCAGGTGGACATTCTGGTGAACTGCGCCGGGGGCGACATCGGCGCGGCTGGCGGCAAGCCGGTTCCCAACAATGCGCTCGACATCCCGCTGGAGGACGTGAGGGCGCTGACGAACAACAACCTGATCGGCACGATCATGGTCTGCAAGGCGTTCGTCCCGTCGATGCGCGACCGCAGGCAGGGCGTCGTGGTCAACATCGGGTCGGTCGCCGGCCAGTTCGGCGTGACCGACGGCGCGATCTACGCTGTGCTGAAGGCGGCCGTCGCACACTACACCCGCTGCCTCGCCAAGGAGCTGCACGCGCACGGGGTGCGGGCGAACTGCGTCGCGCCGGGACCCGCAAAGACGGCGCGGTTCAAGGCGACCCGGACCGTCGATGCGGAGATGATGCAATCGGACAAGCCGTCCTTCGCCCGATACGCCGAACCTGGCGAGATCGCCGACGCGGTTGCGTTTCTGACGTCTGACGAGGCGCGATTCGTCAACGGACAGGTGTTGTGTGTGGATGGGGGGCTGGTGATCTTCCCGAGCTAGGCGATCGGGTCATCGCGCGCGAACAATTGATTGATGTGCGGATGGCCTTCACCTAGGCTTTGCTGCGTCAGTCACAAGAAGTGTGGGTCAACAACTGCACGAATTGAATATGTAAGGGAGGAAGACGAATGTCAGACCAGATCACACGCAGACGCCTGCTCGGCACGACTGCGGCGTCGGGCGCAGGCCTGCTCGCCGGCGGCGCGTTCCCCGGCTTCGCGCAGGAGACCAAGGAGGAAGATCTTCCGGTCGGCGGCTCGGGCAAGCTCACCGTTATCCAGCGCCAGGAGTATTTCGAGCAGGCTGGCCTCCTCTTCCGGGAGGTTTGTCAGAATTTCGCCGATGCGAACGGCGTTGAACTCGACATCTCTACGACGAACGCCGAGGCCTTTGGAGACTTCCTCGGCAAGATGTCGGCGGCGGTCCAGGCCGGCAACCCGCCCGACATCGCCTACACCTCGAACGTCTCGATCTCGCAGATGGCTCTTCTCGGCCTTCTGGAGGACGTCACTGACGTGGTCGAGGAGGCGATCTCGCTTTACGGCGACATCATGCCCGGCCTGAACGCCGAGAAGTTCGGCAAGATTGACGGCAAGTGGATGGCCGTCCCCTTCCTCGGCGCCGTCAGCGCAGGCACGTTCATCCGGAGCGACAAGCTTGCGGAGGCCGGCATCGATCCTGCGACCCTGACGACATTCGATGCGCGGCGTGACGCCGCGCTCGCGATCTCCGACCCGGACAACGAGTTCTGGGGCTGGGGGTGACTCCCAACCAGTCCGGCGACGGTTACGGATTCCTCGTCCTGTTGATCCAGGCCTTCGGGGGAAGCTTCACCGACGAGACCGGCCTCAAGGTTACGTTCAATTCGCCCGAAACCGTCGCCGCGTTCGAGTGGCTCGGCGAGACCTACGACCGCAACGGCAAGTATGCGGCCATGCTGCCGCCGGGGATCGAGAGCTGGGGCGACATCTCCAACAACGAGGCCTACCTGGCGGGAAAGATCGGCTACACCCACAACGCTTTGTCGGTCTACGCGCAGGCGAAGCGCGACAACAACCCGGTGTTCCCGAACACCATTCTCATGACCCTGCCAACCGCCAACAACGGCGACAGCCGGGACGGCGGACAGGTCGGCGGCTGGCTGACCGTCTTCAAGGGCGCGCCGAACGTCGACCTGGCCAAGGCGCTTGCGCTCGACATCCTCGATCCGGTCAACTTCAACCAGATGGCGGCTGAGGGCGGCGGCCTGTTCATGCCGGCCTTCGAGAACATGTGGACTCCGGAGCTGCTCGCGGCCGATCCGAACTTCGAGATCATCAAGCAGCAGGTGAGCGTGCCCGAGCCGTTCCTCGGCTTCTCGTGGCCGGCGAGCCCGAACGCTGCGATCGACGCGATCCGGCCGCCGGGCATCCTGGAGCAGGCCGTCGGCAACGTGATCGCCGGCAGGATGACGCCCGAGGAAGCCGTGGCGGACGCCCACAACAAGATGGTCGACATCTTCGAGGAAGGCGGCATTCCGCAGGACGGATGACGGATCAAGGGCGGCCGCGCGACGGCCGCCCGTTCTCCCGCCTAAGGACGCAGAGCGTGTCGCGAGACACGGGGGAGGTCGCCTTGGGGAGGGCGGACTTGATCAAGGAACGTCTCGGGGATGGCTGATCAGACGGTGGCGCAGACTCCGGCCGGCCGGCGCGTCAGACCTCAGAACAGGCGGCTGAAGTCGGTCTTCGGGCGGGACTGGAAGGTCGCGTTTCCCTTCGTGCTGCCGATGGTCGTGCTGATGGTCGGGCTGATCGCCTGGCCGTTCATCGAGGCGATCAGGCTGAGCGGGACCTCGCTGAACTTCCTGACCGGCGAGACCAACTGGGTCGGCTTTCGCAATTACACCAAGCTCTGGACCAACACCGACTATCACCAGGCGATCGCCAACACGTTCAACTTCACGTTCTGGTCGCTGCTGCTGAAGTTCATCACCGGGCTGACCATCGCGCTGGTGCTCAACAGCCGGCTGCCCTACCGCAACGTGCTGTCGGGCGTCATCCTTCTGCCGTGGATCGTGCCGGAGATCGTCACGGCGCTGACGTGGAAGAGCATCTTCGACCCGCTCTTCGGCAGCCTCAATCCGATCCTGATCGGGCTGGGGGTCATCGACAGGCCGCTCGGCTGGCTCTCCGATCCGCATCTCGCGATGCCGTCGATCATCGCGGTAAACGTCTGGAAGGGCATTCCGTTCTTCGTGCTCCTTCTGCTCGCCGGATTGAAGGCCGTCGACCGCGCGCAGCTCGAGGCGGCCGAGATCGACGGCGCGAGCATCGTGGCGCGGTTCCGCCACGTGACGCTGCCCTCGATGCGCTACGTGATCGTGGTGACGCTGCTTCTGTCGTTCATCTCGACGTTCAACCAGTTCGGTCTGCCGTTCCTGATGACCCAGGGCGGCCCGTCCGGCGCGACGAAGCTCTATTCCATCCTGGCCTACGAGAAGGCTATCGGGTCACTGCAATACGGACCCGGCACCGCCATCGCGATCAGCGTGGCGCCGCTGATGGCCCTCCTGATCTGGCTGCTCGCGCGGTTCATGCGCCATGATGAGCGCCAGCAGCAGGAAAAGACGCCGGGCGTCGCCGATCGCGTGATGGTGCGGCTGGGCCGGTTGTTCTCGATCCTGCTCGACGCGCTGTTCTGGCCGTTCGAGATGGTCCTGCGGCTGTTCAACGCCGGCTCGACGGCGCTGGCGCGTTCGTTGGGGCGTGGCGACGGACAGCCGGCGCTCGGGCGCGAGGGACGAAACCGGGCGAGCCTTTCGGCGCGACTCCTGATCCTGTTTCCATTCATGGCGTTCGTGCTGTTCCCGTTCTACTGGGTGCTGATCACGTCGCTCAAGACCACGCCGCAGATCTCGGAGCGGCGCTCGATCTTCTGGCCGGATCCCTTCACGATCGACCAGTACCGGTCGCTGATCTTCGATACGCCGTTCCTGACGTGGCTGTGGAACTCGGTGATCGTGGCGCTGGTCTCGACTTCTGATCTTGGTGGCCTTCGCGTCGCTCGGGGCCTATGCGCTGTCGCGGCTGAAGTTCCTGGGCGCAGGTGTGCTGACCACGGTCCTTCTGATCACCTACCTGCTGCCCGCGACGCTTCTCTTCATTCCGCTCTACCAGATTCTGTCGACGCTCGGGCTGATCAACACGCATGCAGCGCTTATGCTGACCTATCCGACGTTCCTTCTGCCCTTCGCCACCTGGGTCCTGCTGGGGTATTTCCGCTCGATTCCCGTCGAACTGGAAGAAGCGGCGATGATGGATGGCGCGAGCCGGCTCTACACCTTCGCCGTCATAACCCTGCCGCTCGCCGCGCCGGCGATCCTGTCGGTGACGCTCGTGGCGTTCACCTCGGCCTGGAACGAGTTCCTGTTCGCCTTCGTGTTCGTCACCAGCGAGTTGCTGCGAACCCTGCCCATCGGGCTCCAGTCGATGGTCGTGGGCGACATCCTGCCCTGGGGCGAGTTGATGGCGGCTTCGCTGCTGACGGCGATCCCGGTTGCGGTGCTCTATGTCTATGCGCAACGTTATCTGACCGAGGGACTCACGGTGGGCGGCGTGAAGGGCTAGCGGCCGTTCGCTTCTCGGCGCGCCTGTCAGCAAGCATGAAGGAACCGTTGGCAAATGGAAATCGCGCAGATCTCACGACCGTCGAAGGAACTCGTCGAGCGCGTGCGCCTGGTCGGTTCGGCCACCGCGAGCGCCACGCTGGCGCACATGGGCGTGCGGCGCTGCAACATCTCCGGGCCGGTCAGCCACAACAGGGGAAAGCGGATCGCGGGCCCTGCGGTGACGCTCCAGATGATGCCCAAGCGCGAGGATCTCTACGACGACGCAGAATACGCCGATCCCGAGACGCAGTTGCACCGGCACGTACTCTATCAGGTGCGCGAAGGCGACGTGGTGGTGGTCGACGCCCGCGCGGACATGGACTCGGGCATTTTCGGCGACATGATGATGACCTATTTCAAGGGCCTCAAGGGAGCGGGGGTCGTCATCGACGGCTGCATGCGCGACCGCCTGGCGGTGGAGACGCTCGACATTCCGATCTGGCTCCGCGGCTTCACGCCGAACTACCACGCCCAGACCGGGCTGATGCCCTATGCGGTGAACGTGACCGTCTCCTGCGGCAACGTGACGGTGATCCCGGGCGACATCATCGTGGCTGATGATGACGGGGCGGTCTGCGTGCCGGTTGGGCTGGCCGAGGCGATGGTGGAGAAGGCGCAGAAGGACCACGGCTGGGAGGAGTTCTGCCGGGAGAAGCTCATGGCCGGGGCCCCGATGCAACGCTACTACCCGCTGCACAAGGATGCGGTGGGCGAATACGAAGAGTGGCTGGCGGCCCGGGCCCGGTCGAGCTAGCCCGCGGCGGCGCCTTGAGCGTCGGCGCGCAACACCTGAAGCAGGGCGGCGATATAGCCGTAGGCGAACGCGAAGGCGGTGCCCTTCGGGTCGAGACCCGCGACCTCGGGCATGTGGTCGGGCATCACCATGTGCTCATATCCGGACATGGCGAGCAGTCGCAGCAACGCCCACATGTCCATGTCCCCTTCGTCCGGGAAAGCCTCGCGAAAACTGCCGCGTCCGCCAACGATGTTGCGGCAGTGAATGTTGTGGATGCGCTTGCGCTCCGCAAACCATTGAAGCGCTGGGCCTATCTCGGATGCAGGTTCCTTGAGCATCTCGCCTACAGTGCCGATGCAGAAATTCAGCCCGTGGTTGGGACTGTCGCTCAGTCCAACGAAACGCTTGAGCCCCTCGACGGTGCCGAGTACGCGCGTGACGCCCATGTAGCCGGGTGGAGTCCAGGGATCGTGCGGATGGCAGGCCAGGCGCACGCCCGCGGCGTCCGCCGCCGGGATTGCTGCGGCCAGGAAATACGCGATCCGCGCCCAGTTCTCCTCCTCCTCGACCACGCCCGCCGGGCCTGGCGGGGCGGTCTGGTCCATGCGATCCCAGCGGAAGGCCGAACAGATCGCGCCGCCCCGCCCGGGTTCGTCGGCGCTGCGCGGGATGCCGATCAGGTTTAGGTTGTACTTCGCCGCCGGGACGCCGACCTCTCCCAGTCGGGCGATCAGGGCGCAGATACTCTCGATCTGCGCGTCACGGTCGGGGCCCGCGCGCATGACGTCGGGCGACTGGGAGTGTGCGATGGGCCGCGACGACAGCGGCAGCTGCACCATGTCGAGAGTGAGTCCGAATTCCGCGAGCCGGTCGCGGAAACGGGCGATGTCGTCGACGCTCCAGCTATGCGGGTTGCCCGGGGGATCGAGGCAGACGTGCGTCACGCCGCACTGCGCCATCACACGAAGGTCGTCGTCGTCGCGCGGATGAAGTTGCGTGCCGAGTTTCATGTCGGAGTCCCCGCCTGGTCCGCCTTCGTCGCGGTCGGGCGCTCCCGTGGCGCCTCCATCCCCAAGGAGTATCCGCGAGCTGAGCGCGCGCTGTAAAGCACGAACGGCGCAGGGCCAGCGCTGCCCTTCGGCGGCGTCGGCGCGAGCGGCGTGGGCCACTACCACAGCCACGAGAGTTTCCCTCAATTGCGGTGAACCTCGACGGGTGTTCCAGCGCGAACTGCGCGAGTGCAGTGAGCAGATGTGGACCGGGAACGGCCAGGCGCAACCACCGGCGATGCGTTCAATCCTCCACGCTATCTCGGACTGGTCTCGCGCCAGTCCCAGCCGATGCGCATGGCGAGCGTGAGCGCTTCGCCGGTGTCGAGGATGGTCAGGCCGGACAGACCGTCCCGGTTGATCGCATCGACCGCGTGGGTGACCGGTTCGAAGCAGAAGAAATCCGCGGTGCGTCCCGGGGAATAGATAATGGCCACATCGAGTGCGGGGGCGGCAATCTCGACGCCGATGCTCAGATCGGCCTGATGAACGAAAGCGCCGCCGGTCCAGCCGGTGAAGGCCGTATTGATCCAGCCCTCGGGCAGGGGGCGCATCACGGAGAAATCCATCTCCGGGCTCTCGCGCACACTCAGATGCGCGCGCGGCAGGTGCCGGGGATCCTCGGTCCAGAAACCTGTCGCCGCGAACGACAATGCGGTTCGAGGTCGGCGTGGCAGCCAGGGATGGAAGCCTCCACCGAACGGCAATCGGGGCCCGCAATTGGTGACGGTCAGTTCGGAGGTCAGGGTGCCGTCCTCGAGACGATAATCGAGCGTGGCGGCGTAGCGGAACGGGCCAATGCCGGCCGCGTCGAGGCCGAGACGCAGTTCGGTCGGGCTTGCGGCCCGGACTTCCCAGGACCGCTGGAAGGCGTCGCCATGGATCGGGAACTCGTGACCGTCGAGATTGCGCGGCACCGGATGGAATGTTCCCTCGAAGGTGAACCCGCCGCCCGAGATCCGGTTCGAGAACGGCGCCAGCACGTTGCAGGCCAGCGCGAAGGGGTCCTGCGCGCCGTCCCACGCGCGCAGCACCGGCGCAGGACCGCCCGGCAGCAGGGCGTCGTAAGCGGCGATGCCGCCACCCAGTTCGGGCGCGATGCTCACCCTGCTGCGCGCGTCACGCAGTTCCGGGAGCCTTGCCACCCATCCATCCTCCGTCGATTCCGATGTTCTGACCGGTGATCAGCCCTGCCGCCGGCGAGACGAGGAACGCGACCAGGGCGGCCACGTCTTCCGGCTGGATGCGGGTCTTGAGGCATTGCTGCTCCAAGACCCAATCGCCGTACTCCTGCGCCTTGTCGGCAAAGACCCGGGCCTCAGCCTCGCTCACCACGGCTCCCGGCGCAACGGCGTTGACGGTGACGCCGTGGCGCCCGAGTTCGCGGGCGAGGCTGACGGTCAGGCCCAGCATGGCCCCCTTGGAGGCGATGTAGGGGACATATCCGTCGATCATGCCCCGCAGCGTGACGGAGGTGAAGTTGATCACCCGCCCCCAGCCCTTCGTCCTCATGGCCTCGGCGCACACGCAGGTGAGGGCGAAGGCCGCAGAGGAATTGACCCGGATCTGGTCCTCGTATTCCGTCAGAGTGAAGTCCGAATAGGGCCGGTTGATGATCAGCGCCGCGTTGTTGATCAGGATGTCGAAACCGCCCGCCCGCGTGGCGGCCGTGCGCACCGTTTCCTGGGCCGCTGCGAGGTCATTGAGGTCACAGGGCAGGAAGCTTGCGCCGAGATCTTGCGACCGGGCCGCGCCGTTCTCGATCTCGGGGTGTTCGAGGATGGTCACGGCGGCGCCTTCCAACTTGAGGGCCGTCGCCTGCGCGCGGCCAAGCGAGCCGAGCCCGCCGGTCAGGAGCGACGTCTTGCCGTCCAGTTGTCCCA
This sequence comes from uncultured Alphaproteobacteria bacterium, assembly GCA_963836255.1. Taxonomy (GTDB): domain Bacteria; phylum Pseudomonadota; class Alphaproteobacteria; order Rhodobacterales; family Rhodobacteraceae; genus Amaricoccus. The sequence goes on along the minus strand of CAWIIL010000001.1, from coordinate 1,354,562 downwards.
TTGCCGCCTCCGCTCACAGAACGCTGTGTATCTCTTCCATCGAGGTTTCGCCTACCCGTCGGTCGAGCACGATCTCGCCACGCGCCATGGCGACGATCCGGTCGCAGCATTCGAAGACGTGATGGATGTTGTGGCTGATGAACACTCCGGTGATCCCGATCTCCTTGAGCCCGCGCACGAAGCCGATCACCTTCTGGGTTTCCTTGACGGCGAGATGGTTGGTCGGCTCGTCAAGGATCATCACCTTCGACTTGAAGTGCATCGCCCGCGCGATGGCGACTCCCTGCCGCTGGCCGCCCGACAACTCGCCCACCAGCGCATCCGGCGAGCGAAGGTGAAGGTCGACGTCGGCGATCGCCTGGATGCTTTCGGCGGCCATGCGTTTCTGGTCCATCGCCCCGATGCCAAACAGCGACCATCTAAGCGGCTCGCGCCCGATGAACATGTTGCGCGCGATACTCATGGTAGGGACCATCGAGTTGTACTGGTAGATCGTCTCGATGCCGGCCTCCATTGCATCGCGCGGTCCCCTGAAGCGCACGGGCTTGCCTTCCATGCGGATCTCGCCGCCCGAGGGCGGCTGGGTTCCCGACAGGATGTTGATGAGGGTGGATTTGCCAGCGCCGTTGTCGCCAACAAGGCCCAGCGTCTCGGAGCGGTGGATGTCGAGGCTCACGCCCTTGAGAGCATGAACCCCCGAATACCACTTGTGCAGATCGCGAACCTCGATGATGGACTCGCTCATCGGTCGGTCTCCACCTTGATCTCCTTGGCCTTCTTGCGCAGCCAGGAGTTCATGATCACCGCGAACACCGTGAGCGCGCCAAGCGCCATCTTGAACCAGTTGGCGTCGACCTGGCTCAGCACCAGCCCGTTGTCGATCACCCGGATCAGCGTCGCGCCGATGATGCCGCCGAGGATGGTGCCAATGCCGCCGGTAAGGGCGGTGCCGCCGATTACCGCGGCCGCGACCGCCTGCAACTCCATGCCCTCGCCGATCGATGGCAGGGGCGCGCCGAGCCGCATCACCTGGATCATCCCGGCGAAGCCGGCGAGCAGCGAGCAGATCATGAAGCAGGCGATCTTCACCCGTCGTGTCGGGATGCCCATATATTCCGCGGCCGGAAGAAAGCCCCCGGTGGCGCGCACCCAGTTGCCGAAGTTGGTGCGCGACAGCAGCAGGGTCGCGAGGATCGCCACCATCACGAACCAGATGAACGACATGCGCACCATGTTGCCAGGTCCGACGAAATCGGTGAACAGCCACTTGGGCAGCGCCCCGGTCGGCAGGAGTGGCGGAAACCCGCCCGAGATCACCACCGTGACCGAGCGGGCGACGAACAGCATTCCGAGCGTGGTGATGAAGCTCGGGATGCTGAACCGGATGGTCAGAAAGCCGTTGATGAAGCCGATGAGCAGCGCCACCGCCAGTCCTGCCGGGAAGGCGAGCACGAAGGGCGCGCCTCCTTCCAGCAGCACGGCCATCGTCATCGGCGCCAGCGCGAAGACCGAGCCGACCGAAAGATCGAATTCGCCGCAGATCATCAGCAGCGTCACGCCGATGGCCACGAGGCCCATTTCAGGCAGCAATCCGAGCATTCCCTGAAGGTTCTGCGCGTTGAGAAACACGCCGCCCGAACGGATCTGGAACACGATCGCGAGGATCGCGAGGAAGGCCAGTCCCGCCAGTTCCGGCTTCTCCATGTAGATCTTGAGCAGTCGCTTCATGGGCCAGGCCACCGGGTCCGTGGAAAGGAAACGGTCCGCAGGGATTGCCCGCGGACCGGAGAAGAGCGACGGGTGGCGCTCAGCGCACGCCCTGCTTGGCCAAGTCCCACAGGCCTTCGACATCTTCCTGCAGGACGAGCCCCTGGCCGGTGTCGATATCGGCCGGCGACAGGCCCACGGTCTTGGACAGATAGGCCTGCATCACCGGCATGAAGCCCTGCATGTAGGGTTGCTGGTCGACCTGGACCTGGATGTAGCCCGCGTCCATCTGCTGCAGAACCTCGGCGACTATGTCGAAGCCGCCCATCAGCACCTGGCCTGGGGGCACGCCCTGATCGGCCAGCACCTGCGCTACATAGGCGTGCCAGAGGCCGGTGTCGAAATAGACCGTGGTGTCGGGGTTGGCGTTGATGTAGGCGCCGACGCGCTCGGCCACCACCGCGCCGTCGGTGCCGGTGTCGAGCCGCACGATCTCGACCGCGCGGTCCGGATTGGCGGCCTTGAACTCCTCAAGATACTGCATCACCCCGGCGCCGCGCTGCTCGGACCAGTTCTGGCCGGGAGCCGAGATGCCGACCACGGCCTTGATCGGGCCTTCGGCGGGGAAGAACTCGGCCATCTTCTTGCCCAACGAATAGCCCGCGGGAATGAAGCCCTGCCCGATGAAGGCCTGGCGGGCGTTGCCGTCGGCGCCCTCTGTGTCGTCCACGTTCGAGGCGATCACGATCACGCCGTTGTCCACCGCCTGCTGCAGGATCTGGTCGAAGGCGTTGTTGTCGACGATCGAGGTGATCAGTGCATCCGGGTTGCCGGCGAGCGCGGCAATCATGTTGGCGGTCTGCTGGTCGATGGCGCCTTCGGTCTGGGTGAAGATCATCTGGCAATTCGCCTCGATCTTGGCGCAGGCGTCGTCGAAGCCCTTCTTGACGGCCTGCCAGAACGGGTTCGACGCGGACGAATGGTGCGTGAACACGATGTTCAGGGGCTGCGCATGCGCGATGGCCGTGCCTGCCAGCAGCGCCGCGGCGACTGCCGCTGCCTTGACGAGTGTCTTCATGGGGTCCTCCTCCAGTGTGGTTGGCCGAGCAATTCAGATGTCGGCGGCGGTTGTTCTTTTGCGCAGCACGCTGAAGGCGCGCTCCAGTTCGGGGTTCAGTTCCATTCCCAGGCCTGGCCCCGGCGGCACGGTGATCATGCCGTTCTTCACCTCCGGCAAGGCGGTCACCAGATCGCGGTACCATGTCTTGTAGAAGGCGCGCACGCTCTCCTGCACGAGCGCATTGGGGGCGTTGAGCGACAGATGCGTGCTCGCTCCGAGCACGACCGGCCCGGTGCAGTCATGCGGCGCGACGGGCAGGTGCCAGGCCTCGGCCATCGAGGCGATCTTGCGCGCCTCGCTGAGCCCGCCGCACCAGGAGATGTCGAGCATGATAACGCCCGCCGCCCCGGTTTCCAGCAGGTCGCGGAACGCCCAGCGGCTGCCCAGCGTCTCGGAGGCCGAGATCGGCGCGCGGCTGGCTGCAGCGTAGCGCCGGAGGCTGCCGAGGCTGTCCATCTTGATCGGGTCTTCGTGCCAGAAGGTGTTGAACTGCGCCAGTTCGCGGGCGATTTCCATCGCCGGCAGGAGCTGCCACATCGAGTGAAACTCTACCATGATATCCATGTCGCGGCCAACGGCGCTGCGGATCCTCTCGAAGGGCTCCATCGCGCGGGCCATGTCGCCGGCGCTGATGTACTGGCCGCGGGTCCTTTCGGCCGCCAGGTCGAACGGCCAGATCTTCATCGCGGTGATGCCGTCGCCGAGCAGTGATTGCGCCAGCTCGTCTGCGTGGTGCAGGAAGCCGTTGAGATCATCGTAGTCGCTGCCAGCGTTCAGTCCGAAATTGTCCGATTGCTGCCCTGACGCCTTCTTGATGTACTCGACGCCGGCGCAGGTGTTGTAGGTGCGTATCTCGTGGCGGGAGAACCCGCCCAGCAGCTGCGCGATCGGCTGCCCTGTGACCTTGCCAAGCAGGTCCCACAGCGCGATGTCGAAGGCCGAGTTGCCGCGAACCTCGGCGCCGGTGGAGCGGAACCCCAGATACCCAGTGAGATCGGAGGCGAGCAGGTCGATCTGCAACGGATCGCGGCCGATCACCCGGGGCGCGATGTATTCGTGCACATAGGTCTCGACCGTCTGCGCGATGAAGAACGTCTCACCGAGGCCGACAAGTCCCTCATCGGTATGAACCTGCACCCAGAGAAGGTTCGGGCGCTCCTCGATCCGGACGGTTTCCAGTGTGGTGATCTTCATGGCGCGACCCTCACGCGATGCCAGCGGCGACGAGGGCACGCACGGATTCGTCGAAGTGCTGGGCCATCAGGTCCGAGGCAAGGGCCGGATCGCCGGCGTCGATGGCCTCAGCGATGCCCATGTGCAGGTCCAGCATGAAGATCCGTTGGGTCTCGGTGGTGCGCGAGCGCCAGCCGATCGGCCATGTCTGCCGCGTCACCCCGTCGAAGGCGCCGACGATGAGGCCGAACACCGGGTTGCACGCGGCCTTCGCGATCGCGACGTGGAAGGCGATGTCGTGCTCCATCAGGTCCCCAGGCGTGTCGATGGCGGCGCGCATCGCGCGGGCGCGATCGACGATGTGCGCGCCCTGAGAGTCGGAACGACGCAGCGCGGCGAGTGTGGCCGTCCGGGTCTCGATCGTGCGCCGGACGTCGTAGATCTGCTGCACTGTGATCTGTTCGGTATGGACGCCGTGCTCTATCATCGGCGACATTGCCCCATAATCGAACCTGGCGACGACCGCGCGTTTTCCAGGGCTCAGTTCGATCAGCCGCATGGCAGCGAGCGAGCGGAACGCCTCGCGAACGACGGTTCTCGACACGTTGAGATTCTTGGAGAAATGCGAACTCGCTCGGCAGCCTGTCCCCAGGGGAGAGGTCATGGCTGCGGATGTGCCGCGTGATCTCGGTTACCGTCACGCCCACGAGCCCTTCCGCCGTCCCGCTTCCCGGAGTGTCCGCCAGCGCCATGGCGCTACCTCTCACAGATTCTCCAAACTGTATGACAGGTTCTGCTTGAACGGTCCATAGATCTGGAAAAACATCATGCCTGCCAAGACACGGGAAGGGCCCGAAATGTCCACAAATCGCTTGTCTGCGACGCTCGCAACATCGTTGGCGAAAGCCTCGTCTGGGACGACCGCGAGAACTGTCTCCGCTGGGTCGACATCATCGGAAAGACCCTCCACCGCCTCGACCCCGCAACTGCGGAACATCGGGTCCAGGCCGCGCCGGGCTTCGTGACCTCCATCGGCCTGTGTGCGGCTGACAGGGCGATCGTCGGGCTGGAACGGCATGTGGCGCTCTGGGACTTTGGAGAGACGTTCACGCCCTTTGCCGAAGTCGAACCGGATCTGCCCGACAACCGCCTCAACGAGGGAGTCGTCGGACCGGACGGGGCGTTCTGGGTCGGCACGATGCAGAACAACATCAACCCTGACGGCACGCCGAAGGATATCACCGCCGATACCGGCGCGCTGTATCGGGTGACAGGCGACGGCGCGGTGCATCCGATCTGCGATGACCGGTTCGGGATCACCAACACCATGGTCTGGCCCGGAAAGGACCGGCTCATCACGGCGGACAGCACGAAGAACGCGCTCTATTCGTATCGCATCGATCCGCGGACCGGTCTGCTGTCCGATCGCCGGACTATCGTCGACGGTTTCGCGCGAGGTCTGCCTGACGGCTCGTGCATCGACGCCGAGGGTTGTTTCTGGAATTGCCGCGTGGTCGGTGGCAGCTGTGTGGCGCGCTTCTCGCCGGAAGGCGTTCTCGACCGCATCGTCGAACTGCCCTGTTCATGGCCGACGAGTTGCGCTTTCGGCGGGACCGATCTCGAGACCCTCTTCGTGACATCCGCGCGGTTCACGATGTCCGACGAGCACCTCTCCGCCCATCCGCAGGAAGGCGGGCTCTTCGGGCTCGATGCGGGTGTCGCCGGCGTTCCGCCCAACCGGTTCGTCGATCTCTCCTGAGGCGAACAGCGCCTTGCGCTCTGGGGCGACCTGGGCCTGAGGTTGGCCGAGGAGGTGTGTTACGGGGCCATAACACGCGTGCAATTCCGGTTACTCCATTGAATTATATGGCGTTAATCTTCATTAATCGCCATCGGCCTGGGTTTCGGCGCGAAGGTCGCCAGATCGTCGAGCGCACGGCCAGCCACGGCGGCCGTGGCGTCCCAGCCCTGCAGCGCCGCGCCGGCCTGCGCCGCCGCCGCGGAGAAATGCTTCCGGCGTCCGGGGTCGGTCAGCAGCCCCCGCAGCGCGGCGGCGAAGGCGTCCGGATCGTCTGGCGGCGTGAGGATCCCGGCCGTTGGCGCAACCGTATCGGGAACCGCGCCGACCGCGCAGCCGACGACGGGCAGGCCGAAGCGCATCGCCTCGCCGTAAGCCATGCCGTAGCCTTCGTAGCGGGTGGCGAGCGCGAAGACGGTCGCCGAGCGATAGAGCGCGTGCAGCTTTTCCTCGGAGACCTCGCCGGCGAAGACGACCCGGTGCTCGAGCCCGAGGGCGCGGCGTCGCCGCTCGAGCCCTGCCGCGACGTCGGGGTCGTGGGTCCGGCCGACGATCCGCGCCGTCCAGTCGATGTCCGAGATCAGGGCGAGCGCGTCGAGCAGGGTGTCGTGGCCCTTGCGGGCGGCGAGCAGTCCCACCGACAGGATCAGGGGCGGCGCCTGTCGCGCCTGTGGCGCGTCCATGGTCGGGGGAACGTCGAAGCCGGGCGGGGCGGTGACGATGCGGGCCGCGTCGACGCCGAACTCCGTGCGCAGGATCCGCGCCGTGTGCGGGCTCGGAACGAGCACCCGCGCCGCGCGCGCGAGGTTCTCGGCTTCGCGACGCAGCAGCGCCCGCGACCGTGCCTCCGGAAGGCCGGTTTCGAGCCCCAGCGGATGGTGGATCATCGCGACGATCGGGGCGACCATCGCGTCGAGCACGTCGGTCTCGATCGCGCCGTAGACGAGACCGTCGATGATCGTCGGCGTGCCGGCGGGCAGCGCGGTCAGCGCCGCGCGCGCCGCCGCGGTGTCCTCGGGCGTCGGATCGGGAAACCCCGCGGGCAGCGCAAGGTGCCGGACGGCGCGGCCTGCGGCGCGCAGCGCCATCAGGAGCCTGCGCTCGTAGATGAACCCGCCGGTCTTGCGGTTCATGTCTCCTGGGATCGCGAAGGCCGCGGGCGCAGGGCTTGCAGGGGCGACCTGCGTCGTCACGCCGCGAGCTGTTCGCTGGCGTAGACGCGCAGCGCCCAGCGTTCGATCGCCTGGACGCCAAGATAGGCGAGGCTGGCGACGACCGAGAGAAGTGCTATCGCGCTCCAGAGCATCCCGTAGGCCGAGGTCGACGCGGTCAGCGCCATGAGCCCGCCGATGCCGCCCCCGGTCGCGAGCCATTCGGCGGTGGTCGCGGCGAGAAACGCCGCCGGCACGGCCATGCGGGCGGAGGCGAAGAACGCCGGAAGCATGGCGGGGAGCTGCGCGAAGGAGAGGCGGCGCCAGCGGCTGGCGCCGTAGCTCTCGAAGACGTCGAGAACCTGTCCCGGCGTCTGGCGGAGGCCCTGCAGGCAGGCGACGAGTGTGGGAAAGAAGATCATCACCGCGACGATGGTGATCGGACCCGCCGGCCCGCGACCGAGCGCCAGCACGATCAGCGGCGCGGTGGTGATGATCGGCACCGAGCGCAGCGCCACGGCCACCGGCAGCGCCGTGACCGCCACCGTCCGCGACAGCACCATGGCGGCGGCGAGGCCTGCGCCGAGCAGGAGACCGCCGACATAGCCGGGCAGCACGCTAGCGAGCGTCTCGGCGAAGGCCGAGAAGAGCGCCGCCCGGTTGGCCCCGGCCCCAGGGTCGGTCACGAGGAAGCGCCAGATGTCGTCCGGGCGCTTGGCGAAGAACCGGTCGAGGTCGAACGCCTCCATTGCCCCCGCCCACAGCGCGAGCGCGAGCGCGACGATGAAGAGCGCCTCCGCCGCGCCCCGAAGGCCGCGGGCGCGGCCCGTCCCGGAAGGCGTCGGCTGCGGCGGGGCCAGCAGCAGTGGCGGCGCGCCGCCGTTCCTCCCGCCGATTCGCCCGAGCGCCCAGTAGGCCAGCATCGACGCCGCTGTGGCGAGGCTCGCCACAGCCCAGGTGCCGGCGACGTCGAGGCTCCGCATCGCCTGGATCGCGAGCACCCCGAGGCCGCGATCCGCGCCCGTGAACTCGCCGACCATCGCGCCGAGAAACGCCGCAGGCGCCGCGATCTGCAGGCCCGCCACCAGGTAGGGCAGCGCTGCGACCGCGCGGACCTGACGGAGTTCGGTCATGCGCCCGCCGCCGTAGCTGCGCACCAGATCGAACCAGCTGGTCGGCGCGGCGCGCAGGCCCACTAGGAGGGCGAGGTAGGTCGTGAAGAAGACCGCGAGCGCGGCCAGCGTGATCTGGGGTCCGATCCCCGGCCCGAAGATCACCCGCAGGATCGGACCCGTCGCCACGAACGGCAGGCAGAAGACCAGGAGCGCAAGCGCCGAGATCACCCGTTCTGCGCGGGGCGCGAGGATCGCCGCCAGGGCGAGGCCGATGGCCGCGAGGTTGCCCAGGACGAAGCCGATCGCGGCGGCCTCGAGGGTGACGCCGAGAGCGCGCGCATAGAGACCCGCATGGGTCCACAGATGCAGCGCCACCGCCGACGGGCCCGCGATCACGAAGCCGCCCGCCGTGGCGCGGGCCGCGATCTCCCAGCAGGCCAGCAGCGCCAGAACCCCGAGAGCCTGGCCGGGCACGGGGCCCCTCCAGACCGGCGTGCGCCCCTGCAGGACGGCGGCGCTGGCGGTCATTCGGCGGCCAGGACGTCCGTACGGCTCCACGACCCCCGCCAGAGCGCCGCCGAGACCTGCTCCACCGTGGCGGCGAACTCCGGAAGGCGCATGGTCTCGCGCGGGTCGGGCGCGCGCGCGAAGGGCGCGGCGATGTCGGCTACGACCTCCGCCGGGCGGGGCGAGAAGACGATGACGCGGTCCGAGAGCAGGACCGCCTCGCTGACCGAATGGGTGACCAGCAGCGTCGTGGCGCCCCGGTTCTGCCAGAGCGGCGGCAGATCGAAGTTGAGGCGCATGCGGGTGAATTCGTCCACCGAGCCGAAGGGCTCGTCGAGCAGCAGGAGCTCCGGTTCGGAGACGAGGCAGCGCGCGATGGCGACCCGCTGACGCATGCCGCCCGAAAGCTCGCCGGGCCGGCGCTCCTCGAAGCCCTGCAGGCCGACCAGCGCGATGAGCCGGTCCACCTCTTCGGGGTCCGCGGGCCGTCGGGCGAGTTTCAGGGCCAGCGCGATGTTGCCGCGCACCGTTCGCCACGGCAGCAGGGAGGCGTCCTGGAAGGCCATGGCGAGGCCGGCGTCGCGGCGGATCTCGTCCGGGCTTCGGTCCCCGATCCGCACGGAGCCGCCGCTCGGCTCCTCGAGCCCGGCGACAAGGCGCAGAAGCGTCGACTTGCCGCAGCCCGAGGGGCCGACCAGCGCCGTCGTCCCGCCGCCTGCGAAGACGAGGTCGATGGGGCGCAGCGACTCGACGCGGCCGCCCTCCTCCCCGTAGGACTTCGCCAGGCCGACGCACCGGATCTCGGGCGCGGCCCGCACGGGCGCGTCAGCCGGCATGGGCTTCCTCGAGCAGCGACCTGTCCCAGAGGTCGGGCGTGACGTCACGGCCGAGCAGCGCGAGGGTCTCGATGTTGGAGGCAACGGTCTCGTCGGTGAACCAGCCGAACCCATGCTCCTGCGTCAGGTCGGAGAACATCAGCGGGACCTGGCGCTCCGCCTGAAGCTCCTGGGTCGCGAGGTCGAGACCGGCGTCGGGGAACATCTCGACGGTGAGCGCGGCGGCCGCCCCTGGATCGGCGAGGTAGTCGTTCCAGCCCATCACTTCGCCCCTGAGGAGCGCCACGAGGTCGGCGCGGCGACTGGCGATGCTCTCGTCGGTGGCGATGTAGGTCTGCGAATGGATCGAATACCCGAAGTCGGCCATCAGCATGGTCAGGTTGTCGACGCCCTGCATGGTCATGGCCACCGGCAGGTCCGTCTCCCAGCAGAGCAGGCAGTCGACCTGGCCCGAGACCAGCGGCGCCGCGTCGTACTGCGTCGGGACGATCTCGATCGCGTCGATGTCGACGTCGTTCATCGTGCACAGGGCCTCGAGCACTGGCGTGTTGGCCAGCGCCATGCCGATGCGCTTTCCGGGCAGGTCGGCGGGCGTATTGACCGGATTGGCGGGCAGTGAGGCGATGGCGAAGGGGTTCTTCTGCATCGCGACCGCGATGATGCGGAAGGGCGCGCCTTCGGCCACCGAGGCCGCGGCGTAGTCTGCCGCCGAGATGCCCACCAGCGCCCGGCCGGAGACCACCTGCGGGTCAACGGGCGCGTTCGGCCCGCCGGGATTGAGCGCCACCTCGAGCCCCAAATCGCGCCAGTAGCCTTTGGACTGTGCGATGTAGCTTCCGCCGAACTGCACCGAATGCAGCCACGAAAGCTGGAGAGCGACGTCGGTTGCGGCGCGCGCGCCGCGCGGCCGAAATCCGAAGCCCGCGGCGGCCAGAGCGCCACCGGAAGCGGTGAGGAATTGGCGTCGCGTCAGGAATGTGTCTCTCATGTAGTTTCCCCTCTTTCAGCACTACCCTAGAGCCATACCCGCGCAGGGCAAACGGCGCAGGTCAGGCCCTGTTCCCGATGCGTGACGGCAGCGCGAGCCAGAAGGCGCCGGGAACCGCCGCGAGCAGGATCACGATTCCGAAACACACGCTCGCCGCGAGGCCTGCGTCCGCCGAGGCGCCCGCGATCGGGAAAAGCGCCGCCGCGGCGCCCTCGCGCCATCCCCAGCCGGCGACCGACGCCGGCAGGACCATTGCGGTCAGGATGAGCGGGACGACCGTCAGGATCGCCTCCAGCGGCAGCGCGGCGCCGGTCGCGCGGGCACAGAACGCGAAGGTCGCGAGGTTGCACGCAACGATCGCCAGGCCGAGCGCGACCTGCCGGGGCCAGACGGCGGGCGCGGTCAACGCGCGTCGCGCGGCGCTGGCGAGTCCCGAAATGACCGGTCGTCGACCGATCGCCGCGCGCAGCCGATGGCGCGACAGGGCGAGCGCGAGACCGATGGCGCTCACGATCGCGAGCGCCGCACCCACCGCGCCGGCGGGCCAGGCGAGCCCGCCTGGAACGGCGAGGGCGACCGCGAGGGCGATCAGTGTCACTGCGGCGAGCGCGAGTTGGCCGGCCAACCGTTCGAGGACCACCGATTGCGCCGAGCGCGCGAGGCCAGCCTGGGCGCGAAGACGGGCGGCCCGGGCGGCGTCGCCGATCACGCCGCCCGGTACGGTCTGGTTGATCCATTGCGCGAGGTAGTACTCGCCCACTGCTGTCGAGGCGGGGATCCGAAGCCCCAGCCCGGCCGCCGTGATGCGCCAGCGCCAGGCGGAAAGCACGATCTGCAGGTTCGCCGCCGCGAGCGCCAGGAGGATCCAGCGGGGATCCGCCGCCCGGAGTCGCGCCAGCGCCGCGGCGCCGTCCGCGACCCACCAGACAATCGCGAGCAGCGCCAGCGGGGTCGCCACCTTCAGGACGAGCGGCGCGCACCGCGTCGCGGCGCAGCCGATTGCGGCCAAGGTTGCGGGCGGGCGACGCGTCATGAATTGCCCCCGCCGGGAGGCGGCGCGCTGAATGCGCGGATGAAGCGGTCCCGGAAATCCTGCATCGGCCAGACCGGAGTCGCGGGGCCCGGCGCGAGCCCGGGCGTCCAACCCCAGTCCTCGACCTTGGCGAGAACCTCCGGCGGGCCGACGAAATGGACGGGCACGTCCCGGCTCTCGATCTGCGCCACGAACCCTGCCGGCTGGTGATCTCCGAGGATGATCAGCAGCGGCCCGTCGTCGCCCTGTCGCGCCGCGAAGTCCATCACCGTCCCCAGCGAATAGTCAATCGCGCGCCGGTACTGGTCGCGGATCCTGTCGCGGTCGCGCCAGACCACCTCCGGCGGATCGCCCGAATCCGCCCATCGATCGAAGATGGCCCCGTCGCCGATGGCCTCCCAGGCCACCAGCTCGGGAACGGGCACCCAGGGCGCATGCGACGAGATGAGGGCGACCATCGCGAAGACCGGTCTATCGTCCGATGGAATGCGCGCGCCGAAAGCGGACAGCGTGTACTGGTCCGGCATCGTCACCCAGTTGAACGGACGGCCGCCATAGCCCAAATCCCCGGCGGCGAGGACGGTCTCGAACCCAAGGCGGCGACCTTCGGGCCATGCCAGCGTAATCCCCGGCATTATCGCGGCGGTGTGGTATCCCGCGTCCTGGGCCAGATGAAAGAGCGTGCGGCGCTGGCTCTGGAGCATCGCCGCATAGCGGGTCTGGTTGCCGGTCTCGAGACCGGAGGCCAGCGTCGCATGCGCGAGCCAGCTCTGCCCGCCGGACACCGGCGAGGTCACCCACCCGGTTCGCATCGCCAGACCGGCCGCGTCCAGACGCGCCTGCGCGCGCGAAAGCGTGGCCAGATGGGTCGGGGCGTAGGTCGGGCTGTCAAAGCTCGATCGCCCGTAGCTCTCCACGAAGATGATCAGAACGTCCCTGCCGTCGAGGCGGCTGAAGATCCCATCGGCGGACGCGAACGGATCGGTCCGCGCAAGTTCGCCGAACGCCGCGAGATCGGCGATCGTGTCGCGATAGAGTTCGACCCTCTCCGCGGCCACCCGCGCGGTGAAGGCCGCCCCCGGCGGTTCGAGCGGCAGCCGCCACTTGCCCATCGCCGCGCCCGCGTCCGCTACGACCACCACCGCGGCCAGAGCGGCCCCGGCGGCGCAGGCCGCCCGGGCCCGCCGTCCTGCGGCGACCTGCGACCATTGCGCGAGCGCCCACCAGATCGCAGCGGCCAGCGCAAGGACCGCGCCCAACCCCGCCAGGAGGCCGAAGCCGGCGAGGCCGAAGCCGACCGCGTCCGACGCGAGGCTCCAGCCTGAGCGCACGAGATGAAGATCGGTGATCGGGTTGAAACCCCGGTTCAGCGCGCTGAACATGCCGAAATCGGCGATCTTGAGGATCACCAGCGCCACCAGGGCGCCGACCAGCGCGGCGCGGCTGCCTCGGGACAGGATCCCTGCGGCGGGCAGAGCCACGATCGCGAGCAGGATCGCCGGCAGTTCGAGCGGAAACAGCAGAAGCGCCCGCGGGGTCATCGCATAGGGATGGTTGGGCTGGATCAGCACCAGATGCAGCAGCAGCGCCGCCGCCGCCAGCGCCAAAACACGTCCGATCCACCCGGTCATCGGCGCGCTCGCCTCAGCCAGACGATGTCGGCGACGAACGACCACACCAGCAGAGCGGTGGCGAGCGCTGCGAGCGCCTGTGACGTCGGCGGCGTGATCACCGGGGCCAGCAGCGCGATCAGGACGCCGATCTGCGCCACGCAGACCGCCTTGCGCCGCCAGCGCTCGGGAAGCGGGCCCCGCAGCCAGGGCCAGACCATGCCCGCGGCGGCGAAGCCGTAGCGCATGAAACCCAGCGCCAGGACCCAGACGCCCGCCTTGCCGCTCTGAAGCGCGAGAAGCGCCAGGAGCGCCGCGAACAGCGCGTCGACCTCCATGTCGAACCGTGCGCCGAACGCGGAGGAGATGCCGGCGCGCCGGGCGAGGCGGCCGTCCACGCCGTCGAGCGCAAAGCCGACCGCCGCGATCCCGAAGACGGCCCAGGCCTGTCCGTTACCTGCGGCGGGACCGAGCAGCGGAACCATCAGTGTCATCGCGAGGGCGAGCCGCAGCAGGGTGACGACGTTGCAAAGACCGAGAGACTGGTGCGGATAGGCGCGCTTGAAGGCGAGACCCGCCAGGAACGACGAGACCGCAAAGCCCGCGACCGCGGCGATCACGGGCGCGACGGTGCCCGGCGGAGCGATCGAGGCGGCGAGGGCGGCGACCAGACCGAGGCACGACGCCGCGGTGACCGCGAATGCATGGGACGCAGGACTCCGCCTGCGGTCCCGCCGCGCGGTCTCTGTCTGGTGCTGTGTCGTCCGGAAATCCGTCGTCGCCATTCGGCCACGAAGTAGGTTCGTCACGCGACTGTCAAGAAACGGTTGAATGCCGCCGGTTCCATCGCACCTTCTGCCATGGCGTGATGCAATTATCGAAGGAGACGTCCGTGAACGACCCAGGCCCAGCGTACCGCCCGACTGCGAGGTTCCTGCACTGGATCGTGGCGCTGCTGGTGATCGCGACGATCCCCGTGGGTCAGATCATGATCCAGGATGGACTGCCCCGCTCCACGCAGAACGCCCTGTTCATCTTCCACAAGAACGTCGGCGTTGTCATCCTTCTGCTGATGCTGGTGCGCATCGCCTACCGCGCCGCCAATCCGCCGCCGCCACTTCCCAGAAGCGTACCTGGTTGGCAACGGGCGGTCGCAAACGTCAGCCACGCGTCGCTCTATCTGCTTTTGCTGGTGATGGCGGTTTCGGGTTACGTCCGGGTCGTCGCGGGCGGCTTCCCGCTCGAACTCTTCGACGCGCTCGGCGCGCCGCGGCTCGCGCCGCGCTCCGAGCCGCTCGCGGAAGCGGCCAAGGCGGTGCATTACTATGCGCGATTCGCGCTCGTCGCTCTGATCGTGGCCCACGTCGGGGCGGCGCTCCATCACGGGCTCTTCAAGAAGGACGGCGTCTTCTCGCGGATGTGGCCGGCCGGCGCCCGCCGGTCGGGACCCTAGCGACCAAGTCGCGCCGTGTTCGCCGTCTGGCGAACAATCGCCGAGCAGAGCAGACTGGCTCGCGGGCAGTCCGTTGATCTCTTGCCATTTCCGCGAGGCGCTCGATATCAACGTGGCACCGCCATGGAGGGGCGACGAGGTTGGGTTGCACCGGTGATCGAGACAAGTCGATGCGACTCGATCGTCGCACCGCCCTCGGCGGGCTCTCCGCAGCTTTGATTTCCACCGCCGTTGGGACCCGCCCGACAGGAGCCCAGAACCGAGCAACGGCCCCGGCGGACAGTTTCTCGTTCGAGTTGTTGACGGAGGAGATGCGCGACCTTGCGCGCCGTCCGCACGCTGCGGCGTCGCCTCCGTCCGGGGTGCTCGGCGAGTTGACCTACGCGGACTATCGGCGCATCCGCTTTCGTCCCGATCGCGCCCGTTGGCGCGAGCCCGGGTCCGAGTTCCACGTGCACGGCTTCCACACCGGATGGCTGTTCGGCGAGCCAGTGCGCCTGTTCGAGGTGTCGGAGGGCGCGGCGCGGGAGATGCGCTTCACCGCGCGCGACTTCGAGTATCCCGAGGAACTCGCCGAGCGTCTGACGGACGATCTTGCGTTGCCCGGCGTGGCGGGCTTCCGTCTGCATCACCGGCTCAATCGTCCCGATATCTTCGACGAACTCGTCTCCTTTCTTGGCGCGAGCTATTTCCGCGGGCTCGGGCGGGGGAGCGCCTACGGGCTGAGCGCCCGGGGCCTCGCGCTCCACACCGGCGCCGACCGCCCCGAGGAGTTCCCGCGCTTCTCCCGGTTCTACCTCGAGCGGCCGCCTTCCGGGGCCGCGGAGATGGTCGTATTGGCGGCGCTCGAAAGCCCGAGCGTCACCGGCGCCTATCACTTCACGATCCGCCCGGGCGCAACAACCGAGATGGACGTGACCGCGCGGCTGTTCTTTCGCGAGCCGGTCGCCCAGCTCGGCGTGGCGCCGCTGACCTCGATGTTCTTCTTCGGCGGCGCGAACAGCGCGGCAGTCGACGACTATCGCCCCGCCGTGCACGACAGCGACGGGCTGCGCATCGAACGCGCCGACGGAGATCGCCTCTGGCGACCGCTCAACAACCCGGCGCGGGTCTCGAACTCCTACTTCGAGGAGATCTCGCCGCGCGCCTTCGGGCTTCACCAGAGCCGCCGGGACTTCGAGAGATTTCGAGGATCCCGGCGCGCATTACGAGCGCCGTCCCTCGCTGCGCGTCGAGCCGCTCGAGGAGTGGGGCAGGGGCCAGGTCCGGCTCGTCGAGATACCGACCGACCTCGAGGCGAACGACAACATCGTGGCCTTCTGGACGCCCGAAGGAGGCGTCGACGCCGGCGACGAACGGGTTTTCAGCTACCGCCTGCACTGGGGCGACCTGCCGCATCGCCCCGGCGAGCCGCTCGCATGGGTCGACGCGACTCGCGCCGGCGGCGGCGGCGTCTCGGGCATCCCCGTCGCTCCGGGAACGCGGAAGTTCGTCGTCGACTTCCGTGGAGGGCTGCTCGCTGCGCTGCCGCCGGATGCGGAGGTCACCGCCGTGACGACGGTCTCGGGCGGCGAGATCGTCACCAGCACGCTCGACCGGCTTGAGACCAATGGGCTCTGGAGGCTGGCGATCGACGTCGAGGCGCCGCAGGGCGGGGTCGTCGAGCTCGGCGCGCATCTCGCCGGCTACGACCGAAAGCTGAGCGAGACCTGGCTCTACCAGTGGATCGCGCCCTGATGCTTCATCGCGCGTTTCACCGAGATTTCGAGGTGTTCCCGGCGCCGAACCTTGTCGAAGCCCCTCCGGACGCGCCGCTCTGCATGCCCAAACAGCGCTTCGAAGCGGCCCCTGCGACGCTGAGGGGGCCAGCGCGGATCGATGCACGGTCGTTTGCATCAACCCTTGCCGCGCGAACATTCGCGGTGACTGTGAGCATCGCCGCCGCAACGGCGGCGCTTGCGCTCTCTCTGCAGTTCGCCGACGGCGACGGCGTTGGGGCGCTCGACCTCCTGCGCGGGGTCCTGATCTTCGGCGCGACCTGGTGGCTGGCCTGGGGCGCGTCCATGGTTCTGCTGGGCCTTTCGAGCGGGGCCGCGGACCGGCCGAGACCGGTCCCTGCGCGCCCGCCCACCTCAGACGGCGCCGGCCGCGTAGCGATCCTCGTCCCGATCTGCCGCGAGGATCCGGTGGAGACCTTCTCCCGGGTCGCAGCGATGGAGGCTTCGCTGGCCGCCGCTGGAGCGTCCGATCGCTTCGACATCGCGATCCTCTCGGACACGCGCGACAAGGCGACCGCGGACCGCGAACGGCACTGGTTCCGCAGGCTGACGCGGGAGCGCGTTGGCAATGGCGGGATCCACTACCGTCAGCGGTCCGACAACGCCGGCCGGAAGGCGGGCAACATCGAGGACTTCATCCGGAGTTCGGGCGCGGCCTATGAGTTTGCGCTGATCCTCGACGCCGACAGCCTGATGGAGGGGGCCACCATCCGTGAGATGGTGCGCCGGATGGAGGCCGAGCCCGACCTCGCGGTCTTGCAGACGGTCCCGCGGATCGTCTCATCCAGAAGCCGATTCGGGCGGGCCATGCAGTTCGCCGCATCGCTGCACGCGCCGGTCTTCACGCGAGGCCTCGCCATGACGCAGGGAGCGACCGGTCCCTACTGGGGCCACAACGCGCTCCTGCGGGTGGCGGCCTGGGCGGAATGCTGCGGACTTCCCGAACTCCGCGGTCGACCCCCGCTCGGCGGACCGGTCCTCAGCCATGACTACGTCGAGGCGGCGCTACTCGCCCGCGCCGGATGGCGCGTGCGCCTCGACCCTGATCTCGGCGGATCCTACGAGGAAGGGACCGAGACCATTGTCGATCACGCCCGTCGGGACCGGCGCTGGTGTCAGGGGAACCTTCAGCACATGCGCGTTCTGGGCGCGCCCGCCCTTCGTCCATGGAGCCGTTTCGTGTTCGTCCAGGGGGTCGCCACCTACATCGCGCCGGTGTTCTGGCTCGGTTTTCTCGCCGCCTGCATCGCGGATGCGGTCGGTGTGCGGGGCGGAGGAGCCGCTTTGGCGGCGCTCCCTGGCCCGGCCGCCCTCCGAGGCGACGAGGCGCAGGCGGTGGCGCTTGCGATAGGCGTTCTCGGTCTGCTGTTCGCGCCGAAGATCCTGATCGTCCTTCGCGCGGTACTGTCGGACGAGGCGCGGGCGCACGGCGGCGCGCTGAGGCTCCTGCGCTCGTCGCTCGCCGAGATCGCTTTCTCAATCGCCGTGGCGCCAGTGCTGCTGATGTACCAGGCGCGCGCGGCCTGCGAAGTGCTGACCGGTGGCGACAGCGGTTGGCCGGCGCGGCGGAGTCCCGCGTCATGCATGGCCCTTGATGAGGCGTGGCGAGAGAGCCGCTGGATCGTCGGCGTCGGGTTCGCCACGGTGCTCCTGGTCCTAGCGATCGCTCCCGCCGCGCTGCTCTGGATCCTGCCGGCAGCGCTTCCAATGGCGCTTGCGCCGATCCTGATTGCCTGGTCGTCAAAGGCGGGCGCGCGGGGTCTCTTCTCAACGCCGGAGGAGCTTTGTTCCCCACCAGTCATCGCGGCGCGCCAACGTATCCTCGCCAGATGGAGGAGGACAGTAGCCTCGGGAATCTGCGGTGCAGCGCCCCTGGCCTGAAGGCGCCATCGGTCCCGGGCGTCGCCGCTGGCCTCTCCCTCGCGAAAAACGAAAGGTCGCGGGAGCCGAACTGGAAGAAGAACGGCGTCTCCGCCCCGGGTTTGCCGGAGGTTCCGAACCTTGAGAAGGTGGAGCCATGACGACGACATCGAACCGATATTCCCCGGAGGTGCGCACCCGTGCGGTGCGCATGGTTCTGGATCACGAGGCGGCTACGCTTCGCAGTGGGCGTCCATGCAGTCGATAGCGCCGAAGTTCGGGTGCGCGGCTGAGACGTTGCGCAAGTGGGTCCGTCGCGAGGACCGCAACACGGGTCAGCGCCCCGGACCCGGAGATGCGCCTGGCGGGTGCCATGCGCGCAAAAACGAAGAAGATAACGGTTCCAGACCCGACGGCGCCTTGTCCGGAGGACCGCCTGAGGCGGGAGTTCCATGCCCCTGCGCCGACCGGCTCTGGCTCTCGGACTTCACCTACGTCGCGACCTGGGCGGGCTTCGTCCATGTCGCGCTCGTCATCGACGCCTTCGCGCGACGGATCGTCAGCTGGCGGGTTGCGCGCTCGATGCAGGCCCATCTCGTCCTGGATGCTCTCGAGCAGGCTCTGCGCCACCGCCGTCCCGCCGAAGACGCCGGTCTTGTCCATCACAGCGACCTCGGCTCGCAAGCCGTATCGATCAAGTACACCTAGAGCGTCACCCGATCAATCTGCATCATATCCAGCGGCTGTGAAGTAGTTGGCGCATTCCTGCGAGGTGAAGACATCGACGAGCCGTCCGATCGCGGTCCAGAGGCCGTCGACGGTGCGTTCGGCGGCCTTGCGCAGCAGGGCCTTGAACTTCGAGAACGCCATCTCGATTGGATTGAAGTCCGGGGAGTACGGTGGAAGGAACCTCAGCCTCGCGCCCTTCGCCTCGATCATCTCCCGGACCGAGGCGCGCTTGTGGCTGGAGAGGTTGTCCATGATCACCACATCGCCGGGCCGGAGGGTCGGGAGCAGGACCTGCGCGACATAGGCTTCGAACCAGTCGCCGTTGATCGGACCGTCGAGCACCATGGGCGCGACCATGCCGTCGAGGCGGAGGCCGGCAATGAGTGTCGTCGTCTTGCGGTGGCCGTGCGGAACCGCCATCCGCAGACGTTCACCCCGGGCGCAGCGCCCGTGAGAGCGGGCCATGTTCGTCGCCGTCCAGGTCTCGTCGATGAAGACCAGACGCTCGGGTTCAAGATCAGGCTGGCTCTCGAACCAGTCGCGGCGCTTCTTCAGGACGTCGGGCCGGTCCTGCTCGGCGGCATGCCCGGTCTTTTTTTGCGCGTCAGGCCATGGCGCTGGAAGAACCGCGAGAGCGCGGAGATCGACGCGGCGACGCCGCGCCCGGCGAGGCGGGCACGGAGTTCCCCGAGGCTCTGGTCGCGCTCCTCCTCCAGCGCCGCCATGACGACCGCGCGCTGCGCGTCGATCCGACGAGAGCGCATGTCGCCACCCTGTGGTTTCGGGGCGTAGCCGCCCGCCGCCCGCCGCGTCGCGTCCCACCTGATGACCGACGAAACCGAAACGCCGAAGCGGCCCGCCGCCGCGCGACGGCTCATGCCGCCGTCCACCGCCGCAAGCGTCCGTCCTCTCAAATCCATGGAAAGTGGCCTGCCCATCCCGTCACCCCGATATCCGCCTCCGGTACAAGGAATCAGACTTCGGCGACCTTGGGAATCCCCCTCAACGACTCATACCGATAGGGCGACGCTCTAACGCCTCGCCGAAACTGGGATCGAGCCCTCAGTAGGCAGCGTCGGCGACAGCTACGACAATGCCCTCGCCGAGACCGTCATAGGCCTCTTCAAGACCGAGGTCATTCATGGGCGCGGGCCCCCCTTGGCGCGGCCCCGAGGCCGTCGCGTTCGCGACGCTCGAAATGGGTCGACTGGTTCAACAACCGCCCGACGCTCGAGCCCACCGGAAAAATCCCGCCGGCCGAAGCGGAAACCCACTTCCATGCCCAATCAGCCGGGTTCGCTGTGGTAGCGTGACTCAAACCAGCCAGCCTCCGGAAGACCCGGCGCCGTTCAGTCATCATTGCGAGCGGCGTGGCGCTGCCGTATACACGTGCGAGGCACCCGTAGCTCAGCTGGATAGAGCGCTGCCCTCCGAAGGCAGAGGTCACAGGTTCGAATCCTGTCGGGTGCGCCAAAACTTCCACATAAAATCATGGATTTACCGTAACGCTTGGTGATCGGGCTGTTTGCGCTTATCCTGCTTGGGACAATTTTGGGACACCCGATGGGATTTGGGACATGGCGTCCATCACCAAGCGCGGAGACGGACAGTGGCAGGTGAAGATTCGCCGCAAGGGCTGGCCTGCTCAGTCCGCAACCTTTGCCACCAAGAAGCTGGCCCAGGATTGGGCGCACCGCACTGAAAGCGAGATGTCCGCCGGTCACTTCGTCGATCGCACTGCCGGACAGCGCACCACCCTCGGTGAACTTGTCGAGCTCTATCTTCGGGACGTGACGGAGAAGCGGCCAGGTGAGCAGTCACGCATTGCCGAGCGTTCGCGGCTGGAGCGCTTCCTGCGCGAGGAGAAGACCCTCTGCGCCCATGCCGTCGCCAACCTCACGCCCGAGCAGTTCGAGGCCTATCGTGACCGGCGGCTGGCGCAGGTCAACCGCGCGGGCAAGCCTATTGCTCCCGGCACGGTCAAGCGCGAGCTGACCTTGCTGAAGCGCGTCATCGACTATCGCAAGCGGCGGCTCGGGCTGCTGGTCAATCCCGTCAATACCGAGGATGTGGCACGGCCTGCCGTCAATGACGAGCGGGATGTCCGGCTTTCTGCTGACGAGATCGTGCGGCTGCTGGATGCCTGCGGTGAAGCGCGCAATCCGTGGCTGCGGCCTCTGGTCGAGCTTGGCTTCGAGACGGGCGGGCGGCGTGGCAGTCTGCTCGATCTACTTTGGCAGGACGTCGATATCGCCGGTCGGTCTGTGACCTTCCGGGGCGTGAAGAACAGCCGCAGGCCGGACCAGGTCATCGATCACACCGTGCCGCTGTCGCCACGGGCGATCGAGGTGTTGCAGGCGCTGCCGCGCAGTGTCGATGGCAGGGTCTTTCCGCTGACCCCCAACGCCTTCCGGCAGGCGTTTAGTCGTGCCCGCAAGAAGGCGAGGCTGGAGCACTTCCGGTTTCATGATACGCGCCATGAGCGCGTGTCGAGCCTCTTCGAGGCAGGCTGGTCGGATACGGCAGTGATGGCGATGTCAGGGCATCGTGATCCGAAGTCCCTCAAGCGCTACGCCAATCTGCGGCCGGATCATCTGGCCGATGAACTTGCGAAGCTGGGGAAAGGAAAGACGCGGTAGCCGACGCTGGACAGTCTGCGCTCTTTGGCGGCGCGCCTAGTCCAGCGGGCCTTCGCGGTGTTGGTCGACGAAGCGTTCAAGGTCTTTGATGGCGAAGAAGGTCCGGCTGCCGATCCTGGTGACCGTTGGGCCTCTGCCCTTAGAGCCCAACCCGAAAAGAGCTGTGCGGTTTCAGCGGGTTGTGATTCCATTTGGTTGTCAGACTGAACGGAGCCACGCATGCCTTGGACTGAAGCCGCCCGTCGAGAGTATCGACGTGAAACGCCACGCTATGCGAGCGACACGACCGATCGGGAATGGGGGCTGATCGAGCGGTTCATGCCTCCGCCGAACCGGCTGGGTCGTCCGCGCACAACCGATCTGCGGGAGGTGATGAACGCGATCCTCTACATCGCGACGACCGGCTGCCAATGGGCGCAACTGCCGAAGGACCTTCCGCCGTATTCCACGGTGCAGCGGTATTTCTACGACTGGCGCGACAGCGGCCTGTGGCGGACGATCCGCTTCGCGCTCGCGATGGAGACGCGGGAACTGGAGGGGCGCGAGGCCAGTCCGAGCGCGGGCGTGATCGACTCGCAATCCGTTAAAACCACTGAAAGTGGAGGGGTTTCCGGCTTCGACGCCGGCAAGAAAGTCAAGGGTCGCAAGCGCCACATCGTGGTCGACACCATCGGTCTGATGTTCGGTCTGGTGGTGCATGCCGCCGACATCCAGGATCGTGACGGCGCACCGGCCGTCCTGAAATCCATCCGTCATGCATGCCCTTGGCTGCGCCACATCTTCGCGGATGGCGGCTATGCCGGACCGAAACTGCGCGGTGCTCTGGACAGGATCGGCGACTGGACGCTGCAGATCGTCAAACGCTCGGACACCGTGAAAGGCTTCGAAGTCCTGCCCCGCAGATGGGTCGTCGAACGCACGTTCGCATGGCTCGGACGGTGCCGCAGGTTGGCCAAGGATTGGGAGAAATCCATCGCTTCCGCAGAGGCTTGGATCAACATCGCCCACATCAGGCTCACAACCCGCCGCCTCGCAAGGTATTGCTATGGCTGACGCACTTTCGAGTCGGGCTCTTATAGACCAGATCGCGCAGTGCGCCCCGTGACATTGATAGCGCCTCTGCCGCCGCCGGATAATCAAGCAGCAGCTTGAGCGGCGGGGTTTCCACCCCTCTCTTGCTTGCTGTGATTTCTCGGGCGTGACGGGTCATGGGTTCAGGCTACGGGCGGCATGCCGTCCGGTCCTGAGCATGGACTGGTCATTGACGGTGACGAATATTGCCCGCCGGGCCGTGCGGTCCGACGGGCGGATGTCTTAAAGTCGGGGACCGGCGCTTATGCGCATCGCGATCGTCCGGCTGATGGTCTCAAGGCTCGCCAGCGCGTTGCTGCGCTCTTGCGAACCCGCATCGCTGCGGACCAGGTCCTGCTGCACAGTGGCAAACAGCGCACGCAGTTCCGGCAGGGATTTTCCCTGGAGGGCGGCTTGGGTGAAGACTTTTCTCATCACTCTCTCCTTCGTTCGGAGGCCGTGCCCATCACGGCCTTTCTTGCCGTCCCCGCATCATCATCAGCACAGAAAGACGCTGATGGGATGGCCGTATGGACGGAGGGAGAGAGAGATGAAGAGGGGAAAAAATCCATGCTGACCGGAGCGGTAATTCCTGCTCGGAGATGCCGGTGCATGATTGTTTGTGTTGCTGGAAACTGGCTGTCAGTAACGGTTTGCGAGATTTTAAAATTTGACGCGAGGCGTTGAGGCGCGATAAAATGAACTTATAGAAACGTGTTTCTATAATTGGTAGAGAAATTTATAGACGATACGACAATGAGAAACGGTAAAGGCTCGTTTGAGCCTCACGGATTGCTGATTGCCTACAAGCAGCTTGGGACCATCAGTATTGAAGAGCTCGCTCACGCGATAATGGAAGACCTCGGTGCCCTGAGAGACATCTACAATGTTCGCTACGTTACGGCACCACGATTAAAGATATTCGTCACCAATGAGTACGGTGAAGAAATCATAGTCCGCCGCCCGGGAGGGGGGCGCTGGATTCACACTTCAAGTGCGACACCGAGGTTGGCTGCGAATGCCTCGATTGGCGTGCGGTATCCGAGGCACTTCCGAGGCGTCGCGTTGAGGTTCCAGATGACGTCGTCGATGTCGGCATCGGTGTATTCCTCGAGGCTGGTCTTTCTGGGGAGGTCGCGGCGGAGCCGGCCGTTCGCGTTCTCGATCGAGCCATGCTGCCAGGGGCTGTGCGGATCGCAGAAGTAGGCGTCCAGGCCGATGGCGTTGGTGACGGTCTCGTGCCGCGCGAACTCGCCGCCGTTGTCATGGGTGATCGTGCGGCACGCCCTGGCCGGCAGCCCGCCCAGCTCCGCGGCGATGGCCTCGGCGGTGCGGTCGGCGTCTTTGCTGAGAAGACGACGGGCAAGGGTCAGCCGGGAGCGCCGCTCCTGCAGCGTCAGGAGGATGTCACGCTGGCGGCGGAAGTGCATCAGGTCGCCTTCCCAGTGGCCGAACTGGCTGCGAAGATGGGCCTTTGTCGGTCGCTGGTGGATCGGGATGCGGTTGGGGATGGCGGGCTCGCGCCGGCCGTTGCGTCGCCGTCGACCCCGCTTCGGCCTGCGCTGCGCCAGCAGCCTCGGCAGGCCCGCGCCCCGACCCGCCGGGCTGTAGGCATGGCGATATATCGACTCCGCACTGACCCTGCTCTTCGCTCCCTCCAGCTCCATCCGCCCCGCGATCTGCTCCGGGGACCATCCCATGGCAAGGCGGTCCTCGACGTGGGCGCGCAGGCGGGTGGAGCGCTCGATCTTCGAGCCGCGCAGCTTGCGCGCCCAGGCGCGGCGGCCCGCGCTGTCCGGCCGATAGCCGTCGGCGCAACGGTTGCGCTCGAGTTCGCGCTGGATCGTGCTCCGGTGACGATCCATCCGCCTCGCAATCTCGCTGACGCTCAGGTCCATCTCGATCATGCCGCGCAGGCGGCATCTCTCCTCAAGGCTGAGGTGGCTATATCTCTTTCCCATGGCGGCTCCGGACATAGCCGGTGTCGCACTTGGTTTGTGAGTCTACGCCCATTAAAGATATTCGTCACCAATGAGTACGGTGAAGAAATCATAGTCCGCCGCCCGGAGGGGGGCGGATTTTTTACATGGACACCCATCACTACCGTCCGGCCTGCAAGGACTACGATCTGTAGCGGCAGGCCGCGCCGGATCGAGGCGGTCCGGTGCGGGGTGATCAAGTCTGGAAAGGAGCATCATCATGAAACCACCAACATATATCGGGCTACCCGAAGCCAAACAGGTTCTGTCGGAGATGGGCATCGAGCTCAACGACCGCCAGATAAAACGCGCGGCTGAGAAGGATGCCACCGGCAAACGCAAGCTGCCGTTCTTTGTCGATCCCATTGATGGCAAGTTGAAGATCGAAAAAGGCTCTCTTGTGCGTATCTATCGGGAGGCCCAAATAAATGCTGAAAACAGCAGCCTGTATTAATATGATCGACGCTTTCACAAATTTTGAACAAGTAATGAATGTATGTCTGACATTAGAAAAAGATCTGGAAAAAATGGAACGACCTATCAGGTGAGATACCCGAGCCAGGCAACTCTACGCCTACAAGACGTTCGACACCATGAAAGAAGCACGCGCCTGGCTTGAAGGTGGCGGTGCGCAATCTGCAGGCGGGAGTCCGGTGGCCGCCATCGAGGTCAAACAAGGCCTGCAGATTTGGCTGGACGCCTGCGAGAAAGAGGGACGCAGTGGACGCAGTCCGGTTACCGCATACACCCTCAAGACCTATCGCTACCGAGCCGGTATAGTCCTGCAGTACCCTTGGACCAAGCCGCTCACGGAGCTCACGGCACCGGACGTGGTCGCGTTTCGCTCATGGCTTCTTGCCAACCACAGTCGCGATCAGGCGAGAAAGGTCCTCTCCTACTTCCACTCGATGGTGCTGGAGCTTGTGCATCGCGGCTTGCTGAGCCACGACTTTGCGGCCGGTGTGAAGATCACCGCATCCACACGGTACGATGAGCCGGTGGCGATCCCTACCGAGAGAGAAATTCACGAACTGCTTGCGGCGGCGGACCGTCTTGCCAACTCACGAGATCGGAGGGTCGCAAAAACATGGGAAAGATATCGGCCCATGCTCTATCTTGCCGTGGACAGCGGGATGCGTCCCCAGGAGTACCTTGTCGTTGCCAAAGACGCCTTCGATGATCGCGGCGTCCGCGTCGAACGTGCTCTTGATGCCGGTGGGCACAAGATTTCGGTCACCAAGACAGCGTCCGGTCGTCGCTTTATTGATCTGAGCCCGGAAACGCTCGACATGGTACGGCACTACGGCGAGCACTGCGCGCCAGAAAGCGAGTTTGATCTTGCATTCCCGACTTCAAACGGTCGGTGGGTTAGTAGCAATAATTGGCGTCGCCGTGGGTTTGTGGCGGCTTGTATCGAGGCGGGGCTCGTCACCGTTCAGTGTGTCAACGGGAAGGACGTGGAGGTGCCCAAGTACAAGCCCTATGATCTTCGCCATTTTTACGCATCGATGCTCATCGAGAACCGTGTGAACTTGAAGCGTAAACTCACAAACCAAGTGCGACACCGGCTATGTCCGGAGCCGCCATGGGAAAGAGATATAGCCACCTCAGCCTTGAGGAGAGATGCCGCCTGCGCGGCATGATCGAGATGGACCTGAGCGTCAGCGAGATTGCGAGGCGGATGGATCGTCACCGGAGCACGATCCAGCGCGAACTCGAGCGCAACCGTTGCGCCGACGGCTATCGGCCGGACAGCGCGGGCCGCCGCGCCTGGGCGCGCAAGCTGCGCGGCTCGAAGATCGAGCGCTCCACCCGCCTGCGCGCCCACGTCGAGGACCGCCTTGCCATGGGATGGTCCCCGGAGCAGATCGCGGGGCGGATGGAGCTGGAGGGAGCGAAGAGCAGGGTCAGTGCGGAGTTGATATATCGCCATGCCTACAGCCCGGCGGGTCGGGGCGCGGGCCTGCCGAGGCTGCTGGCGCAGCGCAGGCCGAAGCGGGGTCGACGGCGACGCAACGGCCGGCGCGAGCCCGCCATCCCCAACCGCATCCCGATCCACCAGCGACCGACAAAGGCCCATCTTCGCAGCCAGTTCGGCCACTGGGAAGGCGACCTGATGCACTTCCGCCGCCAGCGTGACATCCTCCTGACGCTGCAGGAGCGGCGCTCCCGGCTGACCCTTGCCCGTCGTCTTCTCAGCAAAGACGCCGACCGCACCGCCGAGGCCATCGCCGCGGAGCTGGGCGGGCTGCCGGCCAGGGCGTGCCGCACGATCACCCATGACAACGGCGGCGAGTTCGCGCGGCACGAGACCGTCACCAACGCCATCGGCCTGGACGCCTACTTCTGCGATCCGCACAGCCCCTGGCAGCATGGCTCGATCGAGAACGCGAACGGCCGGCTCCGCCGCGACCTCCCCAGAAAGACCAGCCTCGAGGAATACACCGATGCCGACATCGACGACGTCATCTGGAACCTCAACGCGACGCCTCGGAAGTGCCTCGGATACCGCACGCCAATCGAGGCATTCGCAGCCAACCTCGGTGTCGCACTTGAAGTGTGAATCCAGCAAGCGCATTCAGAAGCTAATGGGACACTCTGACATCCAGACGACATTGAACATTTACGGCCATGTAATTGAGCGCATTGAAGACGAACAAGAGAGCCGGAACTGCCTGATATCGAGTATGTCAAAGAATCGTTGTGGCGAATTTGCGGCAAGCAGCCCGTAAGTCGCGCTATGCCTACGTTTTGCAAGGCATCATAATCCTTGTGTCGGGAGTTCAAGTCTCTCCTCCGCAACCACTTTCAAATCAATGACTTAGGCCGCTTCCGGCCGCTCCCCAAGCGGGAGCGGCCGATAGTATAGCGTCGGTGCAGAAATTCGCGTTTATCAGAAATTCATGCCTGCTGAATGTCCAACCGGAATCCCGGATAGATGAGGGTTAATCTGATGAGCCCGCAGTCCTGTAAAGAGACGCCCTCGCGGCGGGTATTTTACTACCAGATCGCCTTCGGGCGCATCATGCCGGGGTTCTAGTGATGAATCCAACACTGGTGCCCACGCCTGACGGCAGCGATGATTTTGTCGGGATCGGCGGTCCATGTGAAGGGCTTCGGTTCGGTGTTGTGCTCTCGGACGAAGCGGTTGATGGCGGCCTGGAGGTCGACGATGGAGTGGAAGACGCCGCGCCTGAGCCGCCGCTTCGAGAGTTTGGCGAAAAAGCCCTCAACGGCGTTGAGCCAAGAGCAGGATGTCGGCACGAAGTGGAAGGTCCAGCGGGGATGGCGGTCGAGCCACGCGCGGACCTTCGGGTGTTTGTGCGCGGCGTAGTTATCGAGGATGGCGTGGACCTGCTTGTCCTTCGGGACCGCAGCCTCAACGGTGTTGAGGAAGCGGATGAACTCCTGGTGGCGGTGCCGTTGCATGTTCCGGCCGATGACGGTGCCGTCGAGCACGTTCAGCGCGGCGAAAAGCGTCGTCGTGCCGTGCCGCTTGTAGTCGTGGGTCATCGTGCCGGCGCGGCCCTTCTTTATCGGCAGGCCGGGCTGGGTCCGGTCGAGCGCCTGGATCTGGCTCTTCTCGTCGACCGAGAGCACGATGGCGTGCGCCGGCGGGTCGAGATAGAGCCCGACCACATCGCGCAGCTTCTCGACGAACCGCGGATCGTTCGAGAGCTTGAACTGCCGGACCCGGTGCGGCTGCAGGCCGTGCGCGCGCCAGATGCGCTGGACCGAGCTGACGCTGATGCCGGCCGCCTTCGCCATCATGGCGGCGGTCCAGTGGGTGGTCTCCGCCGGCGGATCGGTCAGCGTCAGCGCCACCACGCGCTCCGCCACCTCGGGGCCGAGCGGCGGGACGCGCGACGGCCGGGTCTTGTCGCGCAGCAGACCGTCCACCCCCTCGGTCATGAACCGCGCCTGCCAGCGCCAGACGCACGGCTTGGACTTGCCCGTCCGCCGCATGATCTCCGTCGTCCCGAAGCCGTCCGCGGTCGCCAGAATGATGCCGGCCCGCCACACGTGCTTCTGCGGGCTGTTCCGATCCGCGACGACCGCCTCCAATCGGGCACGGTCCGCGGTGCTTACCTCGATGCTGATACCTTTGCGCATCCAACGAGAACTCGCACAGGGCGGCCGCCTCGGAAATCCTTCGTCAGGGCTCAACCACTAGAGCGTCGCCCTATCGGTATGAGTCGTTGAGGGAATTCCCAAGGTCGCCGAAGTCTGATTCCGTGTACCGGAGGCGGATATCGGGGTGACGGGATGGGCAGGCCACTTTCCATGGATTTGAGAGGACGGACGCTTGCGGCGGTGGACGGCGGCATGAGCCGTCGCGCGGCGGCGGGCAGCTTCGGCGTTTCGGTTTCGTCGGTCATCAGGTGGGACGCGACGCGGCGGGCGACGGGCGGCTACGCCCCGAAACCACAGGGTGGCGACATGCGCTCTCGTCGGATCGACGCGCAGCGCGCGGTCGTCATGGCGGCGCTGGAGGAGGAGCGCGACCAGAGCCTCGGGGAACTCCGTGCCCGCCTCGCCGGGCGCGGCGTCGCCGCGTCGATCTCCGCGCTCTCGCGGTTCTTCCAGCGCCATGGCCTGACGCGCAAAAAAAGACCGGGCATGCCGCCGAGCAGGACCGGCCCGACGTCCTGAAGAAGCGCCGCGACTGGTTCGAGAGCCAGCCTGATCTTGAACCCGAGCGTCTGGTCTTCATCGACGAGACCTCGACGGCGACGAACATGGCCCGCTCTCACGGGCGCTGCGCCCGGGGTGAACGTCTGCGGATGGCGGTTCCGCACGGCCACCGCAAGACGACGACACTCATTGCCGGCCTCCGCCTCGACGGCATGGTCGCGCCCATGGTGCTCGACGGTCCGATCCGGACTTAGGTATCAAATGCACCAATTTGCTGTCTGGACCGGGATGGCGGCGTCGGCTGCAATGTATGCATGACCGATCCTTTAATCATCCAGACGCTGACGCAGAAACGTGCCGAGATCTTGGGCCGGATCAAGGCGTATGAGGCGCAGATAGCGCAGGCCAAACATGACCTTGCCCATATAAACGCGACGGCACGCCTCTTCACGGAGCCGGAGAAGCAGCGCGCGAGATACATGGTCAGTCACGGCTTCTTCAAGAAAGGCGAGGTCGCCGACATCTGCGTGCGCCATCTGGGCGTGGACGGCGAGATGACGACCCGCCAACTGGCCGAGCGGGTCATGGCGGAGCGCGATCTCGACGCCACGGACACGACGCTCAGGAACTCGGTCGTCTTCAAGGTCGTTCAGGCTCTGCGTCACGCGAAGCGGCGCAAGCTCGTCCGGATGGTCGAGAAGCGGAAGGGAATGTGCGTCTGGGCCGAAGGCGACGCGGTCACGCTGCGCGTCGTTGCCAGTAGCCTTTCCAATCCCGGCTGACGGGCGCGGCGAGCGCCCTGCCGACCAGCCGGTCGGCGAGGGCGCCGTTGCTCTCGTCCCGATGGTCCTCGAGCCAAGCGGCATGGACGGCGTAGGCGCCAAGATGCGCGCCGCCCACCTTGTGGTGCTGACCGCCGATCATGCGCCTGAGCCGCGAGAAGAAGCTCTCAGCGAAATTGGTGTGGACGCCGTCCCGGCTGTAGGCTTCGGAATGGCTGATGCGCGTGACTTCGAACGCCGGATCGAGGACGTCCCAGTGCGCGGCCTCGTCGGCGGAGATCGCGGAGCCCGGCGTGACCCTCTCGCCGGCGAACCCCACTCCCTCGGCCTCTCGGAGGAAAGTCCGCGTCAGTGTCCGGCCGCCGCGCTGGCGGAGCGCGACGACGATCCTGCGCTTGCCGCTCCGATTCCCTAACAGCCTGCGGTCGACGCGGTCCGCGCGGACGTTGGCCGGGCGGACCTGGCCTCCGAACGCGGCTCCGTCCACCTCAACGTGCCCGGCGAGGCGCGTGTCCCGGGTCTCCGCCGCCATCGCCTCGCGAAGCTTGTGCATCAGCACGAAGGCGGTCTTGTGCTGGACGTCGATGTCACGCGACAGCTGCACGGCCGAGATCCCCTTCGAGGCGTTCACGAACAGGCAGATCGCGCCAAGAAGGTCGACGAAGGAGAGCTTGCGCGAAGCGAAGATCGTGCCGGAGGTGACGCTGAACTGGCGATGGCAGGCGGCGCATTTGAACCGGCGCCGAGTGGACAGGGTGTAGACATCAAGGCAGCCGCAGACCGGGCAGACCGGCTCCCCGCCGGTATCGGGCCATCGCAACCGGCGGAACCGCCGATACGCCGCCGCCTCGCCCTCCGAGAAGATCGTCTTGAGTGACAGCGTTCGCGCCGCCGCGGAAAGCAGGAAGTGCTGCGCCATGATTGAGGCCCCCATCAGCCCGCAAAAATGTTCCTACTATGTTCCTGTCTTGCGGTCATCGCAAGCGCCAAGCAAAGGGCAGCGTTTTATATCAATATCAATTAGTTGGGTGAAATCTGGTGCATTTGCTACCTAAGTCCGGTCCGATCAACGGCGACTGGTTCGAAGCCTATGTCGCGCAGGTCCTGCTCCCGACCCTCCGGCCCGGCGATGTGGTGATCATGGACAACCTCTCCAGCCACAAGCGCGCCTCGGTCCGGGAGATGATCGAGGCGAAGGGCGCGAGGCTGAGGTTCCTTCCACCGTACTCCCCGGACTTCAATCCAATCGAGATGGCGTTCTCGAAGTTCAAGGCCCTGCTGCGCAAGGCCGCCGAACGCACCGTCGACGGCCTCTGGACCGCGATCGGACGGCTCGTCGATGTCTTCACCTCGCAGGAATGCGCCAACTACTTCACAGCCGCTGGATATGATGCAGATTGATCGGGTGACGCTCTAAGTAGGAAAATGACCTAGTGGATCGAATCCAACACTTGGTGCCCACGCCTGACGGCAGCGATGATTTTGTCGGGATCGGCGGTCCATGTGAAGGGCTTCGGTTCGGTGTTGTGCTCTCGGACGAAGCGGTTGATGGCGGCCTGGAGGTCGACGATGGAGTGGAAGACGCCGCGCCTGAGCCGCCGCTTCGAGAGTTTGGCGAAAAAGCCCTCGACGGCGTTGAGCCAAGAGCAGGATGTCGGCACGAAGTGGAAGGTCCAGCGGGGATGGCGGTCGAGCCACGCGCGGACCTTCGGGTGTTTGTGCGCGGCGTAGTTATCGAGGATGGCGTGGACCTGCTTGTCCTTCGGGACCGCAGCCTCAACGGTGTTGAGGAAGCGGATGAACTCCTGGTGGCGGTGCCGTTGCATGTTCCGGCCGATGACGGTGCCGTCGAGCACGTTCAGCGCGGCGAAAAGCGTCGTCGTGCCGTGCCGCTTGTAGTCGTGGGTCATCGTGCCGGCGCGGCCCTTCTTTATCGGCAGGCCGGGCTGGGTCCGGTCGAGCGCCTGGATCTGGCTCTTCTCGTCGACCGAGAGCACGATGGCGTGCGCCGGCGGGTCGAGATAGAGCCCGACCACATCGCGCAGCTTCTCGACGAACCGCGGATCGTTCGAGAGCTTGAACTGCCGGACCCGGTGCGGCTGCAGGCCGTGCGCGCGCCAGATGCGCTGGACCGAGCTGACGCTGATGCCGGCCGCCTTCGCCATCATGGCGGCGGTCCAGTGGGTGGTCTCCGCCGGCGGATCGGTCAGCGTCAGCGCCACCACGCGCTCCGCCACCTCGGGGCCGAGCGGCGGGACGCGCGACGGCCGGGTCTTGTCGCGCAGCAGACCGTCCACCCCCTCGGTCATGAACCGCGCCTGCCAGCGCCAGACGCACGGCTTGGACTTGCCCGTCCGCCGCATGATCTCCGTCGTCCCGAAGCCGTCCGCGGTCGCCAGAATGATGCCGGCCCGCCACACGTGCTTCTGCGGGCTGTTCCGATCCGCGACGACCGCCTCCAATCGGGCACGGTCCGCGGTGCTTACCTCGATGCTGATACCTTTGCGCATCCAACGAGACTCGCACAGGGCGGCCGCCTTGGGAATCCTTCGTCAGGGCTCAACCACTAGTATTCATCTTCTTACGCAGCAGACAGACAAACCAACCTTCGTGTTGATGTGCTGCTGTTCGCCCTCGCTGAATCTCTGGTACCATGCACTGCTGTTACTGGCCTTCGAGGAAGACCAGTAATACCCGTCAGGAAACAAGCCGCTTTCGTTAAATGTTCCTGCAAGCGCTCCGACGCGCCGGTTAGCGTATAATACTCCTAGTTCCTCTATGGTTGGTAGTGCCCAGTCCCTGTAACCATGCACTCTCAGATCATGAGCATAGTCGCTCGCATCCCAATGATGCATGAGACGCGGAGTACCCCTTCCGGGTACAAAAAATGGTTTATCCGTGTGCGGCGATATGCCCCCGCAAATCGTTCCATCCGGCATAACATCGCCCGCCTGCGGCATGTCGCTACTATTTGCATGAGCATTGCTTTCAGGTATCACGCCGTCACGGCATGATACCTGATAAGCGCCATTTTCATCGAGTTTGACTGAAAACCCAGCCCCCTTTATTTCCAGAATCAGACCCTCAGGAATAACAATATTGCCATTCGTCGTCTTAAATTGTATTCCACTCACAACAACCTCCAAATTACACACTGTGAAAGAAATGAATATGTCATATATTCGCTACAATTGCAAATTTCCATAAGACAGTAATTCGGCTGCAGGTGCTGCGCGATGACGAGCGTGCCATCTTAGCGGCTGCCGCCCATGCATAGCGTGCGGCTGAGCTCCTGCATGGCTTCAGTCTACCGTGCAGCTTGAATTGGCCGAGTGAGGCCGCTTCAAGCGGGCACCTTGGTAGTTAGGACGACAACGGTCTAACTTTCGCGAATCCCAGGTGCGCGAAAGTTAGAAAAACTTGACGTGATCAGGGATTGAGTGTAACTTTCTCGTA
This sequence comes from uncultured Alphaproteobacteria bacterium, assembly GCA_963836255.1. Lineage (GTDB taxonomy): Bacteria > Pseudomonadota > Alphaproteobacteria > Rhodobacterales > Rhodobacteraceae > Amaricoccus. The sequence continues at coordinate 1,321,142 of CAWIIL010000001.1, read as the reverse complement.
TGTGAAACACGCGAAAGTTAGAATCTTGATCTATCTCATCGGCGAAAATCTCGACAAGACCCGCGCCCACTATCAGGCCGAAACCGGCAAGATCGTGCAGTTGATGCGCGGCGTCTATGTTGATTCCGGTGATGATATCGACCTGACCGTCATGCGCCACGCCGTGCGGATCGCGCATTACCTTTATCCACGGGCATATCTCTCTGCCGCGAGCGCCGTCCTGCTTGCGCCCACCCGCGACGGTCGGTTGTTCATCAGCGGCAAGCGCAACCAGCGCACCCGGATCAGGGCGCTGGAGATTATCCAGAACACCGCACCGGACCATCCGGCGACCGCTACGGCCACCGTCGATGACGGCGAAGGCGAGTTCCGGATCAACGTCTCCGCCATGCGGCAGCGCTTTCTTGAAGCTTTTCGCCTGCGCAGTGAACATGCCGCTTCCATCGATGACACGATGCGCATGGAGATCGCGGCCAGGCTCGCCGAGGAATACGGCTCACCGAAAGAGGCCGCCGATGCCGTCTGGGCGCTCGCCCGTGAAAACCAGTGGTATCGTGAGGGGGAGCAGGCGGAACGCTATCTGCTCCGCGCCGCCGCGCCGGTCGAAGTACGCAACGAGGCCGCCATCACATTTGCGGTTGCGTGGCACGGTCAACCCATCGGGCAGCTTCGTCACGACGGCTTTGAATGGCGTTGGCAGCCCCTGCAGGGGTTCGATCTGCCGCTCGTCCAGCAGCGTGTCCCTGGCAAGCTGCCGCCCTTTATCCTTTCTCTGCTGCCCGAAGGCTGGCTGGAAAAGGTGCTCAAGGACAGTGACGAGCGCGCCGTGCTGCGCTCCGGCAAGCGCTACATGTCCAACATCACGATCAGCGAGAGCGAGGCCGATCTTGCCGCACTGCCCGCCGACGTTTTGGCCAGCCCGCTCACCCGCTACACAAGCGCCGGGCTATTCACCGGACGCTACGCCGGACCTGGACGCGGTAAATTCGAAGCCGACTTTGAGGCGGGGCTCGCTCGTCTCTATGCGCGGCCGGATACTCCGCGCTTGTCCGGGGTGCAGATCAAGGCCCCGATGTATCTTGCCGATGACGGCTTGCTTTCTCCAAGCAGCGGCCTCCCCTTCACCCATATCCTGAAACCCGCCGGAACCAGCGGGTTTCAGGCGCTGCCGGTCATCGAGTATCTCGCAATGGCGCTTGGTCGCGCCGCAGGTCTGGATGCTCCCGCAACCGCTCTCGTGCCGATGCCTGACGGTATGCCCCCGGCCTTGCTGGTCGAGCGCTTCGACATCCGGACGTCGCCCGAGGACGCACGCCGCTTTGCGCTTGAGGATTTGTGCTCGGTTCTCGATCTGCCCCCCGACGCCAAATATGACGGCACCATCGAACGGATCGCACGCGCCGTCAGGCCACTGTCCACCTCTCCCGACGATGATCTGCTTCTGGTCATCAAACGCGCCCTCTTCGCCTGGCTCATCGGCGACGGCGATATGCATCTGAAAAACATGGCGCTGCTCAAGATCGCCGAACCGGCCGGAGACCGCTTCACCAGCATCCGCCTTGCGCCGCTCTATGACGCCGTGACCACCAAGGTCTTCCCGAACCTGGAGCATGACCGGATGGCGCTCAAACTGAACGGCAAAGATGATCGCCTGCGCCGTAGTGACTTCATGCAAGTGGCCGCGACCGCCGGTTTATCCGCCGCCAGTGCTACGGCGACAATCGACGATCTGCTGGCGCGCTTTACAGGTGCAGTACAGCAAATTGCGCTGCCGGAGCTCAGCGATCTCGATCGCGACATTCAGGAAAGGGCGGCGGCGATGATCGTCCTGTGCAAGGAGCGGGTCGAAGCCTTTGCATAGTGGCCGGTCACGTCTTCCCGAACCACGGCATCGCCTGTTCTTCTAGCAGCATAATCAGCTCCGGCGCATCGCGCTTGAACTTGTCCGGCACATCGAGGCTGCCCATCGGCGTGCCCCCGAGCGCGTCTGCGAAGTGCTCGCGAACATAGGCGGCATAGCCCTCTTCCATTGTCAGTATCAGGTCCGCCCATGCGACCAGTTCGGCGGTCAGCGGTCTGATTGCGTCGCTGCCGACACCTGCCGATAGCGTTTCGATACCGGGGCGATCAGCAAAGTGCCGTTCCGCCGTCGGACTTCTGATCAGGTTGCTGGAACAGACGAACAGGATGCGCATACGCCGTGTATCGCTGATCGGCGGCTTCTCCGGAAGCGTGCCAATGCGTCGGGGACAATTCTGATGCCGCTCCCTTCGCCGGGTTTCCTCAATCTTTGACGCTCTGTCTGGCCGAACGCGCCGTCCGGTCAACGGGCTGCCCGCACCACCCCTGCGCCTTGGCGCAGGGCCGTGTTGCCCGTGTGACCGGTCGGCTCACCCGTCCGGCCTGTCGTCTCCGCGTCTTGAGGAAAACCCCGAACAAAGGAGACGAACATGAAACTCTTGACCCAACCCATCCGCGACCAGCTTCTGCGCAACGGTCGCCTGCGTTTCAGCGCCGACGAGGCCGGCGAAGACGCGCCCGACTTTCTGCCTGTCGTCAAACTCTTCACGCCCGATGCCGGTTGCACCTGGCTGCTGACTGAACTCGACCCCGAAGACAACGATATCGCCTTCGGTCTCTGCGATCTCGGCCTTGGCTTCCCCGAACTCGGCACGGTGCGGATTTCTGAACTGGAAGAGGTGAAGGGCTGCCTTGGCCTGCCGGTCGAGCGCGACCTGCACTTCACCCCGAAACACACGATCTCCGTCTATGCCCGCGCGGCCTGGAATGCCGCCGGAATCACCGAGCGGCCGGATGCCCTTGAACAGGCCACGTTCGCGGGAGGTGCGCTATGACCAACTGCGAACATTTTCGGGTCGACTGGCACGGCATCCTGATCGAAATCCGTTACTCGCCGAACTGGATGGATTTGTCCGAGGCGTACGGCTACCAGCTTGCCCATCTCGAAGTTGAAAGCATCGAGCCCGCAAGGGCCGTGCTGCCGATCACCGAAACCGGCTACCGCTCGCATTTCATTCCTGATGCCGACATCCATGCCGCCGGTGGTCCGGTTGCCTACATGCTGGAGGCCATCGAGCAGGCCGCCAGCCATCCCTCGTGGAAGCGGCAGGAAGATGCTGCCCGTCAGTATTCACTGTTCTAACGAGAGGGCGCTTCGGCGCCCTTTCTTCCTTCTGTTCTGCTTCGTGCCCTCCAGTCCGGTGTCTGGTACTGAAAATGCTGCTTTGACCTCGATCTCACGCCGATGATCATTGCGGTGCATCTCCCCACGTCCCGATTTCCATCGACGGGTTTCGTCCATCTGGTTTGCCGCGACCGTGGCAGCGGTCGCACTGCCGTCAATGGCCTGCCCGCACCACCCCTTCGCCTTTGATCGAAGGGCCGTGTTGGCCATGACGGCCGCGCTGTCCCCGCCGCCTTTCTCGGGCGCGTCCATCAGGACGGAACCCGCAACGAAAGGAAAAGACGATGGGACTCGATATGTACGCAATGATCACCAAAGAAGAGCTCGATGCCGAGGTCGACTTCAAAGTTACCGAATGCACCGAAATTCACCGCTGGCGCAAACATCCCGATCTGCATGGCTGGATGGAAGAGCTCTACTTCGAAAAGGGCAGAACCGCACACTGCTTCAACTGCGTCTTTGTGGTTCTGACAGCAGACGATCTGTTTCGTCTCGAAGAGGCGATCCATGAAGGAACGCTGCCGAATACGCGCGGCTTCTTCTTCGGCAACTCCGACGGCAGCGAGCGCGATGATGATATGTTCTTCATTCGTAAGGCGCGCGAGGCTATCGCCGATGGCTACACCGTCTACTATAACTCGTGGTGGTAATCACCAAGGCCGGAGGGTCAGCCCTCCGGCCATCTAATTGCGGTTCATGCCGTGTTCGCCGCGCGTCAGAAAATCCGCTTCCAGAAAGTTTCGCGCGCGATGATCGTTTCGTCCGGAACGCGGACGGCGCGATGTTCCAGCAGGGCGAACCGGAAGTTGGTGCGGCAATATTCCAAACCCTGTTGGTCGACCAGCCCGCGCAGATCGACATTTCCGCCATGTCCTGTCTCGGTATAGGCGCGCCAACGCGACCAGATGCCCTGATCGCCATAGGCTGAGCCAACGTACCGGCGACCGGTGCGCACATCGGTGATCAGGTATATCCCTTTGACGTTCTCCAGTGCCGCCCGCCAGTCGAGGCGATCGTTCCGGATCAGCGTCTCCAGTTCTTCGAAGGCCAGATCGATGTCCTCGTACCCGGGAAAGCTCCGGCCGGAATATGGCTCGCGCAGGATTTCGAGGACCTCGAAGCCCTCATAGTGCCGCTCCATCGTCGGCCTCGTGGTTCTCTCCCGGTAGGGGTATCGCAGCTTCAGGCGGCCGGAGAATCCCGCTCCCTGATCGGTCAACTCGACCTCGTATCGGTCGGCATGGCGCGCAAGAACACGGTACACGCCGCCGAACAGCCAACTGTCCGTCTCGTGGTAGAACTGGATCAGGGAGAAAATCAGCGGGCGGTTAAAGTCATCGCGCCCCGGCCTGTATTCCTGCCAGCCCTGCCACTCCTGACGACTGCGCGCCCACACCTCCAACGGCTGCGAATGACCGTTCCAGCGCGCAAAGTGAATTTTGTATTCGCGCTGGTTCTCGATCGGCCAGATGTCTCGCATTAAGATCGGCATGTAAACCATTGTATTGTGGTCACTGATGCGCAGCTACGATCCATCCTGCCGAAGTCTCTATCGCGACGCCACAACTACGGTCCGCTGCACATCCCAATCATGTGGACAAGCGCTGTGCTCATCCTCAAGTTCGATCAGTTTCCCGCATCCCGATGGCGAAGCACTGGTCACGCGCCAGGGCGGTGAGCCCGCTGCGAGCGATCAATGGCGGACGTCTGTACCGCCGGTCGCGCCGTGTCCAGAATCCTGTCGGCCCGCGTTCTCATCTGTTGCGGCGGGCTGGCGGCGATAGGATTTCACGGGCTGGCGGCAGGGTGCTCGTCACTGCTGTCGCCGTTTTCCCTTTCGCTGCTGTTCCCCTCGAAGATCACGCCAAACCTGACGGGGCGCGCCGTCCGGTCAATGGCTGCCCGCACCACCCCTTCGGGCCGTGTTGTCCATTGACCGCCCGGCTTTGCCGCCCCGCCGGACGGAAGGCGTATCGAGGAAAACATCAACCGAAAAGGAGAATACCATGACAACTCGTAACAAAAACACCCGCCGCCCCGAAGCCCGCGAAACCACGCCGCCGAGCCTGATCGCCTACCACGTCAGCGAACGCGGCGAGAAGAAGTTCTGGACCCGCATCGGCGCGGCCTGGGATCACGAAGACGCCCGCGGACTGACGCTGCAGCTCGAACTGCTTCCCGCCGGTGGCGGTCGCATCGTCCTTCGCGAACCCCGCGATGAAGAGGTGGCACTGATCGAAGAGGAAGGCGCGTAAGCGCCTTTCGCAAGACAGGGACGCGGTTTGCCGCGTCCCTGTTAGCTGTGCAGCGGCTTCGCCTTAGGCGGACGGCCGCGACGCCGTTTCGGCTTGTCGATCTTCACGTTCAGGCCTTGCTCTTTTGCAAGGCGCTGAATCTGTGCGATCGCGTCCTGCTTGCGGCGGGTCGCGCGCTCTTCGAGCAGCGCGGCCGCTGCGCTGATCAGGTCCTGCAGCTCGGCATCGGACCTGTCTTGCAGGCGGGGCGCACGCTCCTGCGGTGCGCCCGCGCCGGTGTCGATGATGAAGTTTGTCGTCATGGTCGTTGCCTCCGTCAGAAGGGTATGCCGTCGTCATCGTCAAGCGGCGGCGGGTTTTCCGGGTAGAAGGGCATCGGTATGTCCACGCCCTTGGTTGCGTGAATCTCGGGATCGATCATCCGTGCCGCCGCATCGCGCTGCCCCTGCAGTGACAGGCTGATCATCGCCAGCAGCCTTGCGACAGACAGGTCTTCGGCGTCCGGCACGAAGCCGAACTGCGCGTGCTGGGCGAGCGTTTCAGAGGCGCTGCAGAGCGCCCTGACGGCCTGCCGCTCGGCGCTGCCCTGGATATGCCCGAACAACAGGGTCTCGGGCGTGACGCCATGCAACTGCGCGATGCTCACAAGATGTCTGCGCGGGCATCCTTTACCGGCAACCACATTCAGGCGACCCCTAGCGACACTTAAATCATTGATAATATTGAGTAGTAGTTCATTATCAAGGGCTTAAGATCGCCCTCCGAAGGCAGAGGTCACAGGTTCGAATCCTGTCGGGTGCGCCAGCTTCAAATGATTGGCGAAATTGCTTTGCGCCCGGCAGAATCTTGCCTGAAGCCAAACCGAGTAAACCGAGATTACCTCGACGCGACAAGGGGCGACCCTTCGGCCGCCCCTGTCAGTCCACGCGATCCAAGTCAGGAGCCCAGGGTCTCGTCCGTGCTGGGCAGGATGATCACCGGATCGGTTTCCGCAGTCGTCGTCTGGGATTTGCTCCAAGAACACTGAGCGGACGCAGCGCCCGCAAGTCCCAGAACCATTATCGCCGTAGCGGCGGCGGCAACGAGCTTCATCTACGCACCTCCATTTTGGTGAAGCGGAAGCTAACACAGAAGCGGCGCGGGTCGATGGCCATTCTGTCGCAGGGGATCCGTAGCTACATCCGGCCCCAGAAATCGAGGTCGCGTACGGTGACTCCACCCCAGAGGATGAACGCCACCAGCGGAACCCATATCGCCACCGTCGCCACCGTCGCCCAGGTCAGCTTGCGCCGCATCATCGCGTCGACCGGCGCCGACGACGGAGTGCCGGGGGCCACGTCTTCGGCCTCGCCTTGGGTGCGCACGCCGATCGGAAGCGCCACCAGCAGGGCCAGAAACCAGATGACCGCGAAGAGCACGATGGCGCCGGTGATGCTCACGCCTGTTCGATCTCCACGAGCGTGCCTGTGAAATCCTTGGGATGCAGAAACAGCACCGGCTTGCCATGCGCGCCGATCTTCGGCTCGCCATCGCCGAGCACCCGCGCGCCGGCAGCCCTGAGCCGGTCGCGCGCGGCGAGGATGTCGTCGACCTCGTAGCAGACGTGATGAACGCCGCCGGCGGGGTTTTTAGCCAGGAAGCCCGCGATCGGCGACGCCTCGCCGAGCGGATGCAGGAGCTCGATCTTGGTGTTGGGCAGCTCGATGAAAACCACCGTCACGCCGTGGTCGGGCTCATCCTGCGGCGCGCCGACCTTGGCGCCCAGGGTGTCCCGGTACTGGGCCGCGGCGGCTTCGAGATCGGGCACCGCGATGGCCACGTGGTTCAAGCGGCCGATCACGCCGCAGGCCTCCCTCGGCGGGACGCGGCGCTTGAGATGTGATGAAGACGACGTTGAGGCATTTCCTGTTTCCCTCTCTCTGTCGCTGCTGCGGGATCGTCTGGGCCGCATTTCCGGGGGCCGGCCGCAGCGCGCGACCGCCTTCTAGCGGGTTTCGGGGGCGGCCACATCGGGATTCTTCGCTCATCCGGTCGCGGGGGCGGATTTGACGCGGAACGCCGGGCGAGTCGCCTCAGGCCCTGATCGCGTTGGGGTGGGCGAGAAGGATCGGCACGACGATCTCTTCCTCGTCCGTCAGATGCCGGTCGAGAAGACCTGCGAACCGTTCGAGATCGGCGGCGAGCCGTCCCGCCGGATCCGCGCCTCGCCCGCCCGACTCCAGATCGCGCAGGACGGCGTTCGCTCGGTCCGCGAGACCTCCCAGCAGCGGATCGAGCGCGTGATGGTCGGCGTCGAGAAGATCGAGGCCGGCGGCTAGCCGGGGTTCGAGACCCTTCAGCGTCGGGAAGTAGTGCAGGTCCTCGATGCGATGATGTCCGTGCAACTCGTTGAGAAGGAGGCCCGCATTCCGGCTCAGGCCCCGCGCGTAGGAGGCCGGATCGCGCGCGCCGCCGAGAAACGCTCTCGTATCGTCGAGAAGCGCGCCCTGAAGCTGGCGGAACATCAGATGCCGCTCGAGCCAGAACTCGATGAGCGCCGAAAACTGTGCATGCGCGCGCCAGCCCTCGGGCGGGTAGCTCTCAAGGAGCACGCGTAGCGCGTCGGGCAGAGCGCGGCGCGCGCCAAGGGCGAGCGCGTCGGGGGCGTCATCCATCCGCCCGCTCCTCCGACGCTGCGCCTGCGCGGATCAGTTCTTGGACTTGTCCACCATGCGGCCCGCGGAGATCCAGGGCATCATGCCGCGCAGCTTCTCGCCGACCGCCTCGATCTGGTGGGCGTCGTTCATCCGTCGCGTCGCCTTGAAGGTCGGCTGGCCGACGCTGCACTCCTGCATCCATTGAGAGGTGAACTTGCCGGTCTGGATGTCCTCGAGCACCGCCTTCATGCGCGCCTTGGTCTCCTCGCGCGGGAGGATGCGTGGGCCGGAGGCGTATTCGCCGTACTCGGCGGTGTTGGAGATCGAGTAGTTCATGTTGGCGATGCCGCCTTCGTAGATCAGGTCCACGATCAGCTTCACCTCGTGCAGGCACTCGAAATAGGCCATCTCAGGCTCGTAGCCGGCCTCGACCAGCGTCTCGAAGCCCATGCGGATAAGCTCGACGAGACCGCCGCAGAGCACGGCCTGCTCGCCGAAGAGATCGGTCTCGCACTCTTCCTTGAAGTCGGTCTCGATGATCCCCGACCGTCCGCCGCCGATCGCCGAGCAATAGGACTTGCCGATCTCGAGCGCGTTGCCGGAGGCGTCGTTGTGCACCGCCACGAGGCACGGCACGCCGCCGCCCTTCACGAACTCGCCGCGCACGGTATGCCCGGGGCCCTTCGGTGCCATCATGATCACGTCGACGCCGGCCTTCGGCTCGATCAGCCCGAAATGCACGTTCAGCCCGTGCGCGAAGGCGATCGCCGCCCCCTCGCGCAGATTGTCGTGGATGTAGCGCTTGTAGGTGTCCGCCTGGAGCTCGTCGGGCATGGTCATCATGATGACGTCGGCCCATTTCGCGGCGTCGGCGATGCCCATGACCTGGAGGCCCTCGCCTTGGGCCTTCTTCGCGCTCGGGGAGCCGTCGCGCAGCGCCACGGCGACGTTCTTCGCGCCGCTGTCGCGCAGGTTCAGCGCATGGGCATGGCCCTGACTGCCATAGCCGACGATCGCGACGTTCTTGTCCTTGATCAGATTGATATCGCAGTCGCGATCGTAATAGACGCGCATCCGCCCTCTCCCTCGTTCCCGTGACGTCTTCGCGCCGGTATCCGCGCGGACCGCAGGGTGACTAGGGGAAGGCGGGCCGCTTGTCCAGCGGCGCGGGCGCGCCGGCGCCGAGCCCGAGCCGGATCGCGGCGCGCCGCAGTGGCGCCGCTGCGTGCAGCGACCGAAGCCCGAGCCGACGCAGGTCGCGCAGCGCCGGTCTCTCGGCCATCGCCGCGCGGTTGAGCGCGTCGATCGCCGCCACCCGCGCCAGCATGTCGGGCCATCGCGCGCGCTCGTAGCGCGCCAGCAGTCCCGGCGCGCCAATGTCGCCGCCCGCCGCGCGCGCCGCGACGCAGAGGTCTCGCAGCGTCGCAATGTCGCGCAGGCTCATGTTGAGCCCCTGAGCTCCGATCGGCGGCACCACGTGCGCGGCCTCGGCCACCAGCGCCGCGCGCGGGCCCGTCAGCCGGTCGGCGATCTGAGTGATGATCGGCCAGACCCGCCGTGGGCTCTCGAGGGTCAGCCGACCCAGCACCCCGCAGCCGCGCGCGTTAAGCGCTTCCTCGAACTCCGAGATGGGCGTTTCGGCGAGCGCGACCGCGTTTGGTCCGGACTCCATCCATACCACCGCCGAGCGGTGGGCGCCGTTGCGATCCGGCAGAGGGACCAGTGTGAACGGCCCGCCGCTGCGGTGGATCTCGGTCGAGACGTCTTCGTGGGGTCGGTCGTGCCCGACCGCGAACACGATCGCCTTCTGACCGTAGCTCCAGCGCCGGGCGCCGACGCCGATCGCCGTGCGCACCGCGCTGTCGCGCCCGTCGGCTGCGACGACCAGCCGCGCCCGCACCTGGCCTGCATCCGCCAGCCGGACGATCGCCTCGCCCGTGCGCGCCGTCAGGCTCTCGAATCTCCCCGGCGCGATCAGTTTCGCTCCGTCGAGTTCGGCGATCCGCGTCGCCATCTCGCGCCGCATCAGCCAGTTCGGAATGTTGTAGCCGAAGACCGTTTCCCCGGCCTCGGCAGCATCGAAGTCCGCCACCTCTCGCACCGCAGACTCCGCGCCGCCCGCGTCCGCGAGCCGCATCACCCTTAGGGGAGCCGCGAAGGGCGAGAGCCGGTCCCAGAGACCCGCCGACTCCAGAAGCCGCACCGAGGGCATCAGAAACGCCGTCGAGCGCAGATCCGATCCGGGATCGGCCTCGTCGGTGACGGGCGGCGCGGGATCGACGCAGATCGTGTTGAATCCCGCGGAAGCGAACGCCGCCGTCGCAGCGAGACCCGCCACGCCGCCGCCGACTACAAGGATGTCCGCGCAATGAGCCATAGGCCGTAGGGTAGGGCGGCGCCGTGCCTGGGCCAAGTCCGATCAGACGACCCGCGTCAGGAAGTCCGCGAGATCGTCGGTGCGATGGTGGACATGCGGCCCGTGCTCGCCGTCAGGCCCGACCAGCACGGTCCGCATCCCCAGCGCGTGCGGCGCCTTGAGGTTGCGCGGATCGTCTTCGAACATCGCCGCTGCGCTGGCGGCCAGCCCGTCGAGTCGGATCACCCTGTCGAAGGCGGCCCGCTCGGGCTTGGGGGTGAAGCCCGTGTCCTCGATGCCGTAGATCGCGTCGAAGGCGCCGCCGAGCCCGCGCGCCGCCGTCACCCGCCGGGCGTGCTCTCGCGAGCCGTTGGTGTGCACGATCCTGCGCCCTGGCAGCGCCTCGATGGCGGCGCGAAGCTCCGGCGCGGAGGCCAGCGCGGAAAGGTCGATGTCATGGACTTCCGCAAGATAGGCCTCCGGTGCGAGGCCGTGCACGCGCATCAGCCCGGCGAGCGTCGTGCCGTAGTTGCGCCAGTAGGTGGCGCGCAGCCGATCGGCCTCCTCCCGGCCGACACCCAGCGCCGTCATCACGAATCCCGTCATGCGGATCTCAATCTGGTCGAACAGCCGCGCCTCCGCTGGATAGAGTGTGTTGTCGAGGTCGAAGACCCAAGTTCGGACATGGAGGAAGCGGTCGCGCGGCATGACTGACCGTCTAGCAGGCTTTCGCTTCCGGCGGCCAGCGTCGGGATTGGCTCGATTTCCGCGTTCGGGCGCCTTAGCGTCCCATGCGGAGACACGAGGGTTCGCGCATGCCGGCAGCACCGCAGCAAGGCCAGAGGGACGCCTACCATATGATCCTGGAGGCGATCGACCACGGAGAATACCTGCCCGGCGACAGGCTGGTGGAATCGGAGCTCGCCGAGCGCCTCGGCGTTTCACGCACACCCATTCGCGAGGCGCTGCAGCGGCTCGAGACCCAGTCGGTGCTCGCACGCGACGGCCGCAGCCTCATCGTGGCGAGCCTCGACCACGACCAGCTCGGCGAGCTTTATGTGGTGCGCTCCGAACTCGAGGGGCTGGCGGCGCGGCTTGCCGCCCAGCACGCAGCACCCGAGGAGGTGCGCGTGCTCTGGGAGATGATCCGCAAGGATCGCGATCTCATCGGTCGCCCCGACGTTCTGTCGCGCGCCAACAAGCGGTTTCATCGCCAGATCCATCTCGCCAGTCATAACCGCTATCTCGTGCAGCAACTCGAGATGGTGCACCGCTCGATGGCCCTGTTGGCGACCACCTCCTTCGCCGCCGAAGGGCGCAGCGCGGCGGCGCTCGACGAGCACGAGGAGATCGTGCGCGCCATCGAGGCCCGCGACTGCGCCGCCGCGGAGACGGCGATCCAGGCCCACATCAGCCGCGCGTTCGAGACGAGGCTCTTGCTCGACGCAGAAAGGAGCGTGCAGGGCCTCGCCTGACACGCACGCCGGGGCATCGACCGTTAGCGTGCGTCAGACCGTCTCCGCCTTCTCGACCTCGGTCATCGAAAACCGTGTCCCGGCCTCGGCGTTCTGGTCGATGAGGAACCGGTCGAAGAGCGGCAGGCTCGCGCCGCCGATGGCGCGGGCCTGCGCGCCGAGCGAGCCGAGGCCCACCTGCGGCGGATCGACGCCGGGGAAGTCCAGCCGGGCGAGCTGCGCGGTCACCCGCTCCAGAAGGCGGGCCTTGACGATCTCCGGGATGGCCCCGTCGATGATCGCCATCTCGAAGTCGATCACCTCCGCCGCCGCCGCGATCCCGTAGGCGAGTCCGTAGCCTGCCGCATCGATCCAGTCGTCAAGAAGCGCGCCGAACCGGCTCCAGTCGGCCTCGGTGTCCCGGATCGCCTCGGTCGGAAGCCCTGCCGCCGCCAGCCGTCGCTCCAATGTTATCAGCGAGGCGAGGTCCATAAGCCGCACCGGCCGTCCGTCAGGGCCCGGGGCAAGCAGCCCGCTCACCGAACCCGCGTTCCCGGTCGGACCCGAATAGAGCCCGCCGTTGAGCACCAGCCCGCCGCCGATGATGGTGCCGACGAAGAAATAGATGAATTCCCGCGCCGTCGTGTTGCGCCCGAAGGCGAGTTCGGCCCCGCAGGCCGCCGTTGCGTCGTTACGGATATAGGCCGGGAAGGGCAGGGCGTCCGCGAGCCTCTGGCGCACGTCAACCCGCCGCCAGGCATCCATGTGCGCGGCGGGCGCGCCGATCTCCTCGGCCCAGTTCCAGAGCCGGAATGGCATGGCGACGCCGATCCCCGCGATGCGCTCGGCCGCCTCCGGGCCAAGCTCGGCCCGGATTTTTTCCACCTCGCGCAGGACGCTGGCCACGATCTCCTCGGGCATTGGATAGGCGTAGCGCTCGCTGTGCGATCGGCGGAGTTCGCCTGTGAAGTCCACCATCACGACGTCGAGGCTGCGCCGTCCGATCTTTACCCCGACGAAATATGCCCCATCGGGGTTGAGAAGGAGCGGCACCGAGGGCTGGCCGACCCGGCCGCGCTGCTTCTCTCCGCGGATGAGTAGCCCGTCCGCCTCAAGTCGCCGCACGATTACCGAAACGGTCTGCGCCGACAGGCCCGTCATCTGCGCGATGCGCGCCTTCGACAACCCGCCCCGGCGTCGCGTCAGCGTCAACACCAGCCGCTCGTTCTGCGCCCGCATCTCCGCCTGGTTGGTTCCGCGATGCGCCGCCTGTGCGATCTCGCGGGCGTCCGAGCCGCCCTTTGATTCTGTGCGTTCCATTTCCCTCCGTCGTCGTTCCGTCCGGTGACGACTTGGCTAGCATGCGTGATTGTTCTTGGTCACGCAATAATAAATCATTGAAATTGATTTATTGACAGACGGCGCGAAATCGGGTCTTCTATGTTCAATCCGGCCGCTCAAGGCCGGTGTATTCTAGGGGAGATGATCACATGAAATCCAGCTTGCTTACGCACGGCCTGCTCGCGGCGGCGGCGATCGGCGCTCTTTCGGCCGGTCCGGTCTTCGCGCAGGATATTTCGGCCTGCCTGATCACCAAGACCGACAGCAACCCATTCTTCGTGAAGATGAAGGAAGGCGCGCAAGCCAAGGCCGACGAACTCGGCATGGGCTTCACCGCGCTTGCTGGCCGCGAGGAGGGCGACAACGAGGGCCAAGTCCAGGCAATGGAATCCTGCATCGCCAACGGCGTCAATGGCATCCTGCTGGTGCCCACCGACAGCGCGGCGATCGTGCCCACGGTCCAGAAGGCCCGAGACGCGGGCATCCTCGTCATCGCCCTCGACACGCCGCTCGAGCCGATCGACGCGGCCGACGCGACGCTCGCCACCGACAACTTCAAGGCCGGCGAACTGATCGGCGCATGGGCCAAGGCGACGCTCGGGGATGCGGCCGCCGATGCCAAGATCGCCTACATGGACCTGATGGCGTCCCAGCCGACGGTCGACGTGCTGCGCGATCAGGGCTTCATGACCGGCTTCGGCATCGACACCGCAGATCCCAACGTCATCGGCGACGAAACGGATCCGCGCAACGTCTGCCACGACTACAGCATGGGCAATCCCGCGGGCGGACGGACGGCGATGGAAAACTGCCTGCAGAAGGATCCTGGCATCAACGTCGTCTACACGATCAACGAGCCCACCGCCGCCGGCGCCTATGAGGCGCTCAAGGCTGTCGGGCGCGAAGGAGACGTGCTGATCGTCTCCGTCGACGGCGGCTGCCCGGGCGTCAGGGACACGGCATCGGGCGTGATCGGCGCCACCTCTCAGCAGTATCCGCTCCTGATGGCCTCCATGGGCATAGAGGCGATCAAGAAATATGCCGAGACGGGCGAACTGCCGGCCAAGACCGACGGCAAGGACTTCACCGACACTGGCGCGACCCTGATCACCGACAGCCCCGTCGAGGGGGTCGAGTCGATCGACACCGCCAAGGGTCTGGAGTTGTGCTGGGGCTGACAGCGGCCTACGCTCGACATTGACAGCGAGGGCGGCCCAAGGGCCGCCCGACCTCGGCGAAACCGGGTAAGGTGGGTGATACAATGGCCGATGGAAAGTCTCAGCCGTCGCAGGAATTCGAGAAGGTCCTCGGCGGCAGCGCCACCGACGTCGCATCGTTCGATCGCCACGAACGCTCTGCTGTCGAGCGGATCCAGCACATCCTTCACTCGAACCCGGCACTTGTGCCGCTTATCGTCCTTATCGCCTCGCTGGCGGTCTTCGGAGCCTTGCTCGGGTCGAAGTTCTTCTCGGCCTTCACGCTCACGCTCATCCTGCAGCAGGTCTCGATCGTCGGAATCGTGGGCGCCGCGCAGACATTGGTGATCCTTACCGCGGGCATCGACCTCTCAGTCGGGGCGATCATGGTGATCAGCTCCGTGGTGATGGGCCAGTTCACGTTCCGCTACGGCATTCCGGCACCGATCTCGATCCTTTGCGGCTTCGGCGTCGGCGCGGCCATCGGTTTCATCAACGGATTTCTCGTCGCCCGGATCAAGCTTCCGCCCTTCATCGTCACGCTGGGCATGTGGCAGATCGTGCTGGCGGCGAACTTCCTCTATTCGCGGAACGAGACCATCCGGAGCCAGGACATCGACGCGACCGCCCCGATACTCAAGCTGTTGGGTGGCGACATCCGGTTCGGAGGCGCAGTTCTGACCTATGGCGTGATTCTCATGGTGGTTCTGGTGCTGGTGTTGGCCTACGTGCTCAGCAGCACCGCTTGGGGCCGGCACGTCTATGCCATCGGCGACGATCCCGACGCGGCGGCCCTGTCCGGCGTCCAGGTCGAGAAGACGCTGATCTCGGTCTACGTGATCTCGGGGCTGATCTGCGCGCTGGCCGGTTGGGCTCTGATCGGGCGGATAGGCTCGATCTCTCCGACTTCCGGGCAATTCTCCAATATCGAGAGCATCACCGCGGTGGTGATCGGCGGCATATCGCTCTTCGGCGGGCGGGGCTCGATTCTCGGCATGCTGTTCGGCGCGCTGATCGTTGGCGTCTTTGCGCTCGGCCTGCGGCTGATCGGCACGGATCCGCAGTGGACCTATCTGCTGATCGGCGTGCTCATCATTTCGGCGGTCGCGGTCGACCAGTGGATCAGACGGGTGGCGGGGTAGCATCATGGCCAAGGCAATTCTGACCGGACGCGGGCTGGTCAAGCGCTACGGAAGGGTCACGGCGCTCGATCATGCGGATTTCGACCTGCACGAGGGGGAGATTCTCGCGATCATCGGCGACAACGGGGCCGGAAAGTCCACGATGATCAAGGCGGTGTCCGGAGCGGTCATCCCGGACGAAGGCGAGGTTCGCCTCGAGGGCAAGCCGATCCGCTTCGCTTCCCCGATGCATGCGCGGGCGGCGGGCATCGAGACCGTCTATCAGACCTTGGCCATGTCGCCGGCGCTCTCGATCGCCGACAACATGTTCATGGGGCGCGAAATCCGGCGCAAGGGCTGGCTCGGCGATTGGCTGCGGATGCTCGATCGCCCCGCGATGGAGAAGTTCGCGCGCGACAAGCTGAGCGAACTCGGCCTGATGACCATCCAGAACATCAACCAGGCGGTGGAGACTCTCTCGGGTGGCCAGCGCCAGGGCGTGGCGGTGGCCCGCGCGGCGGCCTTCGGTTCGAAGGTGGTCATCCTCGACGAGCCGACGGCTGCTTTGGGCGTGAAGGAGAGCCGCAAGGTGCTGGAACTGATTCAGGACGTGCGGGCGCGCGGCATGCCGATCATCCTGATCAGTCACAACATGCCGCATGTCTTCGAGGTCGCTGACAAGATCCATGTGCATCGGCTGGGCAAGCGGCTCTGCGTCATCGATCCCAAGGACTACAGCATGTCCGACGCGGTGGCCTTCATGACCGGGGCGAAGGAGCCTCCGTCCGAAGCGGCGGCCGCTTGACGGGCGCGCTCGAACGCCTCGAGTCCGAGCTGCGGTACAAGACTGAGGGGCGCGCGCGCCTCGTCGTAGCCATCGCCGGCCCGCCGGGAGCCGGCAAGTCAACCTTCGCCGAAGCGCTCGTGGGCGCGCTCGATAGAGCCGAGCCCGGCTCCGCGGTCCTCGTGCCAATGGACGGCTATCACTACGACAATGCGGTCCTAGAGGCCCGCGAACTCAGGTCCCGCAAGGGTGCGCCGGCGACCTTCGACGCGGCGGGCCTCGCCGCCGACCTCGACCGCATCCGCCGCGGTGACCCGGAGGTGGCGGTCCCGGTCTTCGACCGCGCCCTCGACGTGTCGCGCGGGTCGGCGCGCATCGTCGCGCCGGCGCATCGCCTGGTGGTCGTCGAGGGCAACTACCTCCTTCTCGACGCCGCGCCTTGGACCGGCCTGCGCGAGCGCTTCGACTACACGCTGCGCCTCGACGTAGCTGCGGAGGAGCTCCGTCGGCGTCTGGTCGCGCGCTGGCTCGATCACGGCATGGGCGCGGCCGACGCAATTCGTCGCGCCGGGGACAACGACCTGCCGAACGCGCGGCTCGTGGCCGAGGCCAGCGTCGCGGCGGATGCAACGCTGCGTTTCGATGTCGAGTCCGCCGACTGGCGATTGCTCTGAGGCGCGTTCGAAGTCAGTGCTTGATCTTGCCCGCAAAGAGCCCGGAGATGAAATCGACCATCTGTGGCACGAGTTCGTCACCGTGGCCTTCCGCGACCGCGAGGCCCAGGGCCGTCTTGGTGGCCGGCGAGATCAGGCTCACCGCCCCGGCCTGGTCGGCCATCGCCGCGTAGTAGCCGACGTCCTTGCGGGCGTTGCGAATCGTGAAGGCGAGCGCCGTGGGGTCGCCGTCCACCGCATAGGCCTTCACGAAATCCATCATGCCCGAGCGTAGCGGTCCCGCCGACAGCACGCCGTAGAGCTTGTCGCGCTCGATCCCGGCCTTGTCGGCCATGGCGAAGGCCTCCGACATCGCCGTCGCCGTCGTCATCGCGAAGAAGTTGTTGATGAGCTTGATCGTGTGCCCGGACCCGATCGGGCCAAGATGAAAGACGTTCTCGCCCAGGTCGTCGAGCACCGGCCTGACCGCGTCGAACGCAGCCCTGTCGCCCGCGCCCATGATGTTGAGCTTGCCCTCGCGTCCTTGCGCCGGTGTGCGTCCGAGCGGCGCATCGAGATAGACCCCGCCCATCGCCGCGACTTCCTCGGCCAGCGCACGCGTCGAATCGGGCAGAGATGTGCCGAAATCAATCACGGTCGCGCCCCTGCGCAGGCCTGCGATGACGCCGTCCGGCCCGCGCATCCGCCCCTCCACCGAGGCGGAGGTGTCCATGCAGAGCATCACGATCTCGCTCGCCGCCGCGACCTCGCGCGCAGTCGCGACCTCGGTCGCGCCTCTCGAAACCGCGGCGTCGATGTTGGGCCGGGACCGGTTGGCGGTGATCGTCACCCCATAGCCGAGCGATTGCAGCCGCTCGACCATGGCGCTGCCCATAAGGCCCAGTCCGATGAAACCAATGGCGGGTCTGTCCATGTCTCTCTCCCTCGTTGCAATTCAGTCGTTCGGCGCCAGCGCTGCAAGCCGGGGCAGCATGTCGGCGGGATCCGGGGCGATGCCTGTGTAGGCGGTGAAGGATCGGATCGCCATGTGTCGGAAGAGGTCGAACCCGGTCAGCGTCCGCAGACCCGCCGCGCGCGTGACCTCCAGAAACGTGGTTCGCGTTGGTGCGTAGACCGCCTCGAACGCCCAGGCCTGTCCGCCGACCCACGCGGGTTCAAAGGCCATTCCGGGGGCGTGCGCCATGCCGAGCGCGGTTGCGTTCACGAGCCCCTCCGCCGCCGCGCAGGCCGCCTCCGCCGCATTGACGCCGATCGCGCGCGCTGGCGGGCCGATGTCGCGGGCGAGCGCCTCGGCGCGTCCGGGCTCCACGTCCCAGACTGCGACGTCGCGGGCGCCGAGCGCCTGCAGCGCCGAGGCGAGCGCCCTGGCGACGCCGCCCGCGCCGGCCATCGCCACAGCGCCGGGGCGCGCGTCCCCCATCTCGGTCTCCCAGAGCCCGATAAATCCCGACCGGTCGGTGTTGTGCGCGGCGCCGGGCGGCCCGAACACCAGCGTGTTCGCCGCCCCGATGGGCCGGAGCTCCGGTGGGAGCGGCGCCTCGCGCACATGCGCGGCCCGGGGCTTGTGCGGGTGAGTGACCGTTACTCCGGTCCAACCCGCCTCACGCAGCTTGCGCACGCAGGCGACGAAGTCGAAGTCCGGGAGCAGGTCGGTGTCGATCAGCTCGAAGTCGAGGGTCATCGCGTGCCGAGCGCACATCAGCTCCAGGGCAGCCGGAAGCCGCGTGCGCCCGATGTGGGCGCCGATCAGCCCGGCGACGAGGCGCTTCACGTCGCGGCCGTGCGCTTCCGCTCCGCTTCGGCCTGGATCTCGTAGATCGAGCGATTCTTCTCGGGCTGGGGCTGGGGGATGCGCACCGGGATGTCGCGCAGCCGCGGCGCGAGCGTGCCGCGCCCGCAGAGCAGACGCGCATCGTACTCTGCAATGCTCTCGAACCCGGTCATCGAGCCCATGATCGGAAAGGCGTCCGCCGCCATCATCTCGTAGAAGAGCACCCTTCGGTCCAGCGTCGAGGTGTTGACCGCCGATCCGTGCACGATCCGTCCGTGATGGATCGAGATCGAACCTGCCGGTCCGGCGAGTTCGACCGCTTCGGCGAGGTCGTAGCCGTTCGCGGCGAGGTCCATCTCTCCGGCGAAGACGCCGTCGACGTGGTGGTCATGGATCGGCCCGCGGTGCGAGCCCGGAAACACCATCAGCGGGCCGTTTTCGGAAGCCATGTCGTCGATCATCAGCCCCACGGCGAGAACGTCGTCGTTGGTGTGCGGATAGAAGGCGAAGTCCTGGTGCCAGCCGATGCGAGCGCCGAAGCCCGCGGACTTCATGTTGAGTTTCGTCGTATGCAGCCGCAGGTCGGGGCCGATCAGATCGCGGACCGGCGCGAGGATGGCGTCCGAGCGCATCAGGTCCGCCACCGGCGCGCTGATCCGGTGTGGCAGCTTGATCCGGCGCACCCGCGGCTCATCGGGCTGGTGGCTTTCCTCCAGATCGAGCCGGTCGTTCGAATTCCGTCATGCCACGCGCCTCGGCGGTGAAACGCGCGATCTCCGAGCGGATCGCCTCGATGCGGTCCATCGGCACCCGGCGCTCGAGCACCAGGTAGCCGTTCTCCTCGTAGAAGCCGATCTGTTCGTCGGTCAGCGCTTCAAGGGTCGTCATGTCGCCTCCAAGACCTCACTATGGTCCCTCGCGGGATCTGCGAAAACACGCCACGGCGCGCGGGGACCCGCCAGAGCCGCCCTAGCGGAGCAGCATGGTGATCTCCGGGAAGAACAGCACGATCATCAGCACCAGTAGCTGGATGCCGATGAACGGCAGGAAGCCGCGGAAGATGTCGGGCAGCGTGATGTGGGGTGGGGCGACAGACTTCAGGTAGAAGGCGGCCGGCCCAAACGGCGGCGACAGGAACGAGACCTGCATGTTCACGCAAAACAGGATGCCGAACCAGATCGGGACGAAGCTTGGCGACTCGACCATCGGGCCAAAGAAGCCGATCTCCTCCACCGGCAGCTTGAGCACGATGGGCAGGAACACCGGCATCACAAGGAGCACGATGCCGACCCAGTCCATGAACGCGCCCATGAACAGAAAGATCAGCATCATCACCAGCAGAATGCCGAGCGTCGGAAGTTCCGCCCCGATGATGAGGTTGGCGACGTAGGTCGGCCCGCCAGCGATTGTGTAGGCGCCAGCGAGCGCCGTCGCCCCGAGCGTCACCCAGATGATCGTTCCGGTGGCCTTCAGCGTGCGCATCAGGCTGTCCCAGACCAGATCGAAGCTCGCCTCGCCGCGCATCACCGAGATCAGGAACACCGCGATCACGCCCATGCCCGCCGCCTCGGTGATGCCGGTGATGCCGCCGTAGATCGAACCGAGCACCACACCGATCACCACGATCGGCGCCACCAGCCCCTTGCCCATGTCCCAGCCGGTGCGGGTGCGCTCGACGCCGAGCACGAGAAAGATCAACGCCAGGCCGAGCGCGGTCGCTCCTCCCAACCATGGCAGGTACTCAACGGTGCCGAGGGCGATCGGATCGACGCCTTCGGTTGGCGCGTTCTGTCCAGTTACCGTGAAGAACAGCGCCCGCAGGAACAGAACGCTTCCGAACATCACCAAGATCACCGAAAGGAAACCTGCAAAGTACCCGGCCTTCTCCCGCGGCGTCGGATCGCCTGGCTTCGGCTCCGGCAGCGGCGCGTGGTCGGGGTTCAGCTGGGTGCGGATGATGATGTAGATGATGATGAAGGCGGCAAGCACGAAGCCCGGAATGAAGGCGGCGGTGAAGAGCGCCTTGATTGAGGTTTCGGTGACCAGCCCGTAGATGATCAGCACGATCGAGGGCGGGATCATCGTGCCGAGCGAACCGCTGGCGCAGATCGTGCCGATGGCGAGGTTCTGGTCGTAGCCGAGCCGCAGCATCTGGGGCAGCGCGATCAGGCCGAGCAGCACGACCTCGCCGCCGATGATGCCCGACATCGCCGCCATCACCACCGCCATCAGCGAGGTGACGATGGCGATGCCGCCGCGCGTGCCACTGAGCCAGACGTTGAGCGAAGAATACATGCTCTTGGCGATCCCGGAGCGCTCCAGGAGCGCCGCCATGAATATGAACAGCGGTATCGATATCAGCACGTAGCTGGTCAGCAGACCGTATATTCGCTGCGCGAGGATGTTGAGCGGTCCCGTGCCGAAATCACGGAACAGGATCTCGGGCGGGAAGCGCATCACCAGGACCAGCACCGCCAGGACGGCGGAGGCCAGGCCGAGCGGCATGCCGATGGCGAGAAGAAATATCAGGGCCAGCAGCAGAACCAGCGATATGGTGCCGATGTCAAACATCGTCGTCCGGCCGCAGGATCTTCTTCATAATGGCGATCTCTTCCTCGTCGATGTCGTCCGCGCTCGCATGGTGCTCCGGCGCGACGTTCCAGTCGCGGATGAGGTTCGAGATCGCCTGGATCGCCACCAGCGTCGCGAAGACCAGCACGAAGGGTTTGAGAGTCGCCGGGATCGGCGGATCGAAGGCGGTCCCGAACGTCTCCCATCTCAGGAACTTGT
The DNA here is from genome assembly GCA_963836255.1 of uncultured Alphaproteobacteria bacterium. Lineage (GTDB taxonomy): Bacteria > Pseudomonadota > Alphaproteobacteria > Rhodobacterales > Rhodobacteraceae > Amaricoccus. The sequence continues at coordinate 1,299,559 of CAWIIL010000001.1, read as the reverse complement.
CGTGCGCCTCGCCGTAGCCGCCGTAGATCAGCGCCGCGACGAAGACGCAGACAAGCGCGGTGGAGAGGACGTCGCTGGCCTTCTGAAGCCAGCGCGGCATCACGTCGTAAACAAGGAAGATCCGGATGTGACTGCGCTGCTGCATGGCGTAGAGGCCGCTGAAGAGGAACACGAAGCCGGCGATCCAGAGCGAAAGCTCGTTGGCCCAGAGCGTCGGAGCCTCGAAGACGTAGCGCATGATGACCTCGAAGAACATCACCGCGACCAGCAGCACAACCAGGAGCATGGTGACCCGGCCTATGAAGACCGACACGCGGTCGAACGCGCCCCTGCCGTCATACTCCATGTGGGCGTGACGAACGGTCCCGACGCCGATCACGAATAGAACGGCACAGGCGACGAGCGCTATCCAGTCTGCAACGCCTGCTTTGGCGAAGCGGGCGACCATGGCGTCGGTGCCGCCGCCGAACGCCATGATGTAGGCCGGCATGCGCCAAATGACCCAGGCCGCCGCGAAGACGAAAAGCGCCGGAATCACCAGTTCGGAAGGGTGGCCCCGGCTGGCTTCCGTGGGAGTCTCCTGCATTGCCCTTCCCCGTATCAGTCGGATCGGGCCCCGCGGATGCGGGGCCCGTAGGTCAGCTCGGGTCGGCTTGACCCGTTACTGTCCGCTGACGAGGCCGAGTTGGCCGAGATAGTTCAGGTGGCTCGTGACGAGCGCCTCGGCTTCGGGGGTCGAAGCGAATTCCGGCCAGGTGGCCTGCGCTGCGTCCCGGAACGCCTGACGGTCCTCGGGGGCCCACTCGTGCAGGGTCACGCCAGCTTCGCGCAGCCGCGAGGCGGCTTCGGCGTTCATCTTCTCGAAGATCAGCGCCGTGCGCAGCGCCAGCGACTCCATCGCCACCTTCATGATGCGCTGATGGTGCTCCGGCATGGCGTCGAACACCGCCTTGTTGCAGGCGAGGTGGTCGGACGGCATCGAATGGAAGCCCGGATAGTTGGCATGCTTGACCAGGTCGTAGAGCCCGATCGACTCGTTGTTGGCGAGGCCTGAATAGTCCGCCGCCTCGATGATCCCGGTCTCGATCGCAGTGAAGACCTCGGAAAAGTCCATGACCACCGGGCTGGCCCCCAGCTTCTCGAAGATCTTGGTCTCCATGCCCGGGGGCGAGCGGAACTTCCAGCCCTCCAGGTCGGCGACGCCGGCGATCGGGGTCTTGGAAGACAGGCTTTCCTGGCCGTAGACCCACCAGCCGATGAGTTCCATGCCGTACTGGTTATAGAGTTCCTGGGCGTCCTCCAATCCGCCGCCGTAGTAGAGCCAGGACAGCTGCTGGTAGGGCGTGTCGTAGCCGCCCATGATGTCGCCAACGAATTGAAACGCCGGGTTCTTGCCGGTCTGGTAGGCGCCGCCGGTCATGTCGCAGTCGAGGATGCCGGTGGCTGCGGCGTCGAACGTCTCGACCGAGCCCACGACTGAAGACGAGTAGAACATCTCGACCGCGATCTCGCCGTTCGACATGGTCTGGATGTTGTCGACGAATTCGGCGGCGAGTTTGCCTGATACGGATTCCGGCGTGTAGTGCGTCTGAATGCGCAGCGTGGTCGTCTGGGCTGCGGCTGCGCCGGCGGTCATGGCGACGGCGGCCAGCGCGATAAGCGAAGCTCCGGTCTTCATCTGGTGTCCTCCCTGGACAATTTGTTGTGGCGTTGCGCCGGGTTTCCCGGGCCTGCGTTCACGCGGGCCTCGAAAAGGAGATTGCGACATTAATCGCCCTCCGTCCAGCCCGAGGCGTGCGGAGAGCTAATCGCCCCTCGGGAAAGTATCGAGCGCGGATACGGGGTTGGATTGACAGCGGCTTCACAATTGCTAGAAGGGCGCGGCTCTCCGCCCGGTTGGGGTGGGGAGTTGTCTGGCGTTCGCGGGCCCCGCAAGGGGACGCCTGTCAGCCGGCAAACCGGCAAAGGATGGACGCCGCCATTTTCGAACGAACGGGAAGACTGAATTGACCAAGAGAACCGCCGCCAAGTACAAGATCGACCGCCGCATGGGCGAGAACATATGGGGCCGCCCGAAGAGCCCCGTGAATCGTCGCGAGTACGGCCCGGGCCAGCATGGCCAGCGACGCAAGCAGAAGATGTCGGACTTCGGGACCCAGCTGCGCGCCAAGCAGAAGCTCAAGGGCTACTACGGCGACCTGACCGAAAAGCAGTTTCGCCGCATCTATTCCGAGGCCGAGCGGGTGCGCGGCGACACCTCCGAGAACCTGATCGGCCTTCTGGAGCGCCGGCTCGACGCGCTCGTTTACCGAGCGAAGTTTGTGCCGACGATGTTCGCGGCTCGGCAGTTCGTCAACCATGGACACGTCATGGTCAACGGCCAGCGCGTCAACATCGCTTCCTACCGTCTCAAGGAGGGCGATGTTGTCCAGGTCCGGGAAAAGTCCCGCCAGATGGCTCTCGTGCTCGAGGCGATGGCGAGCCCGGAGCGCGACACGCCCGACTATGTGAGCGTCGACAACAACAAGATGACCGCCGAATTGGTGCGGGCGCCGGCGCTTTCGGACGTGCCCTATCCTGTGGTGATGGAGCCCAACCTCGTCGTCGAGTTCTACGCCAAGAATTAGGTGTCCGGACCGGCGCAGGTCGCTGCGCCGGACCCAGTCGAGGGCGGATCAGACTCCGTCGAAGGCCTGCTGCGCCTGCGCCGGATCGCTTATGCCGGCCGCGATCAGGAGTTGCGCCAGAATCCGCGCCTTGGGCGGTCCCAGCGCGCCGGTCGCGACAAAGCCCAGGGCGTCGTCGTCGACCTCGACGTTGCGGCTCACGAGCCCCTCGCCGCATCTGCTGGCGCGCACGACCAGGATCCCGTCTCGGGCGGCCGCCCCCAGCGCCGAGATCGTCGTATCCGAGGCGTTGCCGCCACCCACGCCTGCAAGCACGACGCCTCGCGCGCCGGCGGCGAGCGATGCCGCGATGATCGCCGTGTCCATCCCGGCGTGCGCGTAGACGATGTCGACCCGCGGCAGTGGTGGCTCGACCATGGCGAATCCGTCTTCCTCGCGGATGGGCGCTCGCGGCGCGTAGAAGCCGACCGCTGAGCCGTTCACGTAGCCGACCGGACCGTCCGGCGACGACCGAAAGGCGCACACGTCGGTGGTGTGGCGTTTCGCGACCCGCCGCGCGGCGTGGATTGTGTCATTTGCCACTACCAGAACGCCGCGTCCGACGGATTGCGGGTCCGCCGCGACCTTGACCGCCCTATGGAGATTGGCCGGTCCGTCGGCGCCGAGCGCCCCGGCGTGGCGCATCGCGCCGGTCAGGATCACTGGAATGCCGCCCGCGGCGGTCAGGTCCAAAAAGAACGCGGTCTCCTCCATGGTGTCGGTGCCATGGGTGATCACGACCGCGTCCGCCGCCCCGCTGGCCTCCGCCACCCGGATCCGCGCGCGCAGCGCGAACCACACGCTCTCGTTGATGTCCTGCGAGCCGACGGCGGCGATCTGCTCGGCCTCGAGTGCCGCCAGCGTCTCGATGCCCGGCGCGCCGGCGACGAGATCGGCGATGGATGCCGCGCCGGATCTGTATCCGATCGGGCTGCGTGGGTCGGCTTCGCCGGCGATCGTGCCGCCGGTCCCGAGGATCAGGACCCGCGGTTGCCGGGCCGGGTCGCTCTGCACTGTGCTCGCCATGTGCGCGATAGAACCGCGCCTGCGGGCCCTGTCAACGGCGAGGCGCCCCGAGGCGTGGCCAGCGTCGCCAGATTGGGCTAACTGGGCTCGTGGGACAGCAAGGGAGGGCCGCGGGTGATCGGGACATACCAGAAGCACGGCGCGATCGCGGGACCGGTCGTGATGATCGGGTTCGGCTCGATCGGTCGGGGGACGCTTCCGCTGATCGATCGCCATTTCGATTACGACCGCAGCCAGCTTCATGTCGTTGAGCCTTCGGAGGAGAACGCCGCGCTGATGCGCGAGTTCGGCGCAACCCACCACGCGGTCGCGCTCACGCCCGAGAACTATCGCGAGGTTCTGGGCGGCCTTCTCGGCGCTGAGGGCGGCGGCTTCTGCGTTAACCTCTCCGTCGACACCTCGTCGCTGGAGATCATGCGTTTCTGTCGCGAGATCGGGGCGCTCTACATAGACACTGTCACCGAGCCCTGGGCGGGGTTCTACTTCGACACCGACGCGGACCCTGCGGCGCGCACCAACTATGCATTGCGCGAGACGGTGCGCGCCGAGAAGCGCGCCAGTCCGGGCGGGTCGACGGCGATCTCCTGCTGCGGCGCCAATCCAGGCATGGTCTCCTGGCTCCTCAAGGAGGCGCTGCTCAGGCTCGCGGCCGACACCGGCCGCACCGGGACGACGCCCGCGGACCGGAGGGGCTGGGCGCGGCTGATGCGCGATCTCGGCGTCACTGGCGTTCAGGTCGCCGAGCGCGACACGCAGGTCAGCCGCTCGCCCAAACCGATCGGGACCTTCGTCAACACATGGTCGGTCGAAGGGTTCGTCGCCGAGAGCTTCCAGCCCGCCGAACTCGGCTGGGGCAGCCACGAGCGCTGGTTCCCGCCCAACGGTCACCGTCAGAGCTCGGGATGCCGGGCGGCGATTTATCTCGACACGCCGGGCATCGTGACCCGGGTGCACACCTGGACGCCGGCGGCGGGCCCGCAGCTCGGCTATCTGGTGACCCACAACGAGGCGGTCTCGATCGCGGACTACTATACGATCGGGGCGGGCGAGCATCCGGAGTTCCGCCCGACCTGCCACTACGCCTATCATCCCTGCGCGCAGGCGGTGCTCAGTCTGCACGAGACGCTCGGAACCGGAACGATGCAGGAAGAGACGCGCATTCTCGACGAACACGAGGTGATCGCGGGCACCGACGATCTGGGCGTGCTGCTCTACGGGCACGCGAGAAATGCGCTCTGGTACGGATCGCGGCTGTCGATAGAGGAGACGCGCGCGCTCGCGCCCTTCCAGAACGCCACCGGCCTCCAGGTGACCTCTGCCGTCATTGCGGGGATGGTCTGGGCGCTGGAAAACCCGCAGGCGGGCATCGTTGAGACCGACGAGATGGACCACGCCCGCTGCATGGAGATCCAACGGCCCTATCTCGGCCCGATCGAGGCGCACTACACCGACTGGACGCCGCTGGCGACGCGCTGGCCGCAGCTCGGCGAGGATCTCGATGAAAGCGACCCCTGGCAGTTCCGCAACGTGCTCGCCGCGTGAGAGCGATGGGCCGGGGCCCGGCAGGTTGCTTGTGCAGATGATTGTTGCATGGGTTGTGCATCGTCGGTGCATCCGCAATGGTCGAATGCGGCCGACCACTGGTGAGCGGCGTGGCGCGTCGATCTTGGCAAGCGCTTCGTCGAGATTACATGGTCTTGCAAGGTCATGAGACGAAAGGCGCGCTACTGATGTTCAGCCTGTTCAGGAAACCCGAGATGCCGGCCTCCGGCGCAGCGCTGCCCGGTCGGCCGGACCCTATCCCCACCGCTGATATCCACTTCGTCAGCGGCCGTCCGCTCAAGGGCCCGCATCCCGAAGGCATGGCCCGCGCGATGTTTGGCATGGGGTGCTTCTGGGGCGTCGAGCGCATGTTCTGGAACACGCCCGGCGTCTGGGTCACCGCCGCGGGATACGCTGGCGGCGGCACTCAGAACCCGACCTACCGGGAGGTCTGCTCGGGCGGCACAGGCCATAATGAGGTCGTGCTGGTCACCTATGATCCAGCGAAGGTCTCATATGAGGCGCTTCTGAAGATCTTCTGGGAGGGCCATGATCCTACGCAGGGAATGCGTCAGGGAAACGATCGCGGCACCCAGTATCGCTCGGGCGTGTATACGTCGGATTCGGCGCAACAGTCGGCGGCGGAAGCATCGCGCGCCGCGTTCCAGGAGAGCCTGACCGCGGCCGGCTACGGCCCCATCACAACCGAGATTCTGCCCGCCGGGCCGTTCTACTACGCCGAAGAATATCACCAGCAGTATCTCGCCAAGAACCCGGGCGGGTACTGCGGCGTCGGCGGCACTGGGGTGAGTTGCCCGATCGGCGTTGGCGCGAGCGTATGAGCCCACGCCCGGGCCGGCAGTGACGCTGCATTTCGCCAGCGCCGACGTCTCCGGCCCGGCTGCCGCCGCTGCCCTCGAGGCAGCGCTAGCCCGGGTCGCGCCGGCGCCGTTGGCGCGGGAGGTCCGCGATCATGACGATGGCTCGGGGCTCTGGGAGGTCGCCGCCTATTTCGACGGCCCTCCCGACGCTGTTGCACTGTCGCTGCTGACGGCCGCTCACGAAGCCACTCCGTTTCAGGTGTCGAGGGTCGCGGAGCGGGACTGGGTGGCTCAGGTTCGCGCCGAACTGACGCCGGTCGCCGCCGGTCGCTTCGTGGTCTACGGCTCGCACGATCGATCGCGTGCGCCCGCCAACCGGATCGGTCTGGAGATCGAGGCGGCCCAGGCGTTCGGCACCGGGCACCACGCCACCACGCAGGGGTGCCTTGTCGCCGCGCATCGTCTTGCGCAGCAGGGATTTCTTCCGCGCAACGTCGCAGACATCGGCGGCGGGACAGGCGTGCTCGCCATGGGGGCCGCGGCGCTGTGGCGTTGCCGGGCGACGGTCGGCGACATCGATCCGCTGGCTGCGCGAACCGCGCGCGAGAACGTCGCCGCCAATGGGTTATCGGGAAGCGTGCTTTGCGTGACGGCAGCCGGATTTAATCATCCGACGCTGCGGGCCCGCGGGCCCTACGACCTTGTGTTCGCAAACATCCTCGCTGCCCCGCTCCGGCGGCTGGCTCCGCAGGTCGCCCATAACCAGGCTGCGACCGGAGTGGCCGTGCTGTCGGGGCTTCTGACCCGACAGGCGCCGGCGGTGCGGGCCGTCTACGCGGGCTGGGGTTATCGGTGGATGGAGACGATCGGCATCGGGGACTGGTCGACCCTGGTGCTTCGCCGCACGCGATAACCCGTTCGCTCAGCGCGAGACGAGCCGGTCGGGGTAGCGGCGCAGGCCTCGATCGATGCCAATGTCCGAAAGCTGATACGAAGATAGCCGCTCAAGCTGCTTGCGGGTTGCGCGCTCCGCCCGGCTGGCGGCGGCGCGACGCAGCAGGTCGTCCGCTCCAGAAACCAGACGGTGGATGGTGATCGCCCCGAAGGGCGGAACAAGACGGGTGACTTGGGCGGACATGGACGTGATCCTGGATTCTGGTCGGGCGAAACGCACCGCCAACGGATCGGCATCTAGCGATGTCGCAGGCGTCAGACAATCGCTGCTTTCTCATACCTGTCATGCGTTTGTGGCATGATGCGACGGACGCTCCGACGCCGCCGCGCTGCGGCGGGGTCAAGGAATGCTTGGCGGATGTTCTCTTTTCGTGCTATCGCTCGGAAAAACAACCTCGAGCAGGATCTGACAATGAGGGTGATCGGCATCGATCCCGGGCTTCGGCGGACGGGCTGGGGCGTCGTGGATGTGTCCGGAAACCGCATCGGTCACGTGGCCAACGGCGTCTGCCGGTCAGACGGGGCGGCGCTCGCCGACCGATTGCACAGCCTCTTCGTCCAGCTCTGCGACGTTCTCGCGCGGTTCCGGCCCGACGCCGCGGCGGTGGAGCAGACCTTCGTGAACAAGGACGCGGCCGGCACGCTGAAGCTCGGGCAGGCGCGCGGCGTCGCGGTGCTAGCCCCCGCGCAGGCGGGCATTCTGGTGGCGGAGTACGCGCCGAACGCGGTCAAGAAGACCGTCGTGGGCGTTGGTCACGCTGCAAAGGGTCAGGTGGAGCGCATGGTGCGGCTCCAGCTTCCTGGGGTGGTCATCGAGGGGCCTGACGCCGCCGACGCGCTGGCGATCGCGCTCTGCCATGCGCACCAGGCGCGATTTGCGGGACGACTCGCGGTGGCGGTCGCGCAGGCGGAGAGCCTGCGATGATCGGCAAGATCAGCGGTCGGCTCGACTACCGCGCCGCCGATCACGCGCTGATCGAGGCGGGCGGGGTCGGCTACGTCGTCTACTGCTCGGAGCGCACGCTGGCGGCGCTGCCGGAGCCGGGCGGGGCGGCGGCGCTCTACACCGAGCTGGTGGTGCGCGAGGACCTGCTGCAGCTCTACGGTTTCGCGACGTTGGCGGAGCGGGAATGGCACCGGCTGCTGGTGTCGGTGCAGGGGGTGGGCGCGAAGGCGGCGCTGGCGATCCTCGGCGCACTCGGTGCGGACGGTTTGAGCCGGGCGCTGTCGCTGGGAGACGCGAGCGCGATCCGCAGGGCGCCGGGCGTCGGGCCGAAGCTCGCCGAACGGGTGGCGCACGAGTTGCGGGCGAAGGCGCCGGCTGTGATGGCGATGGGCGCCGCCGGCGCGCGGCCTGCGGCGGCTGGTGTGGCCGCGCCGCGCAGCCTGGAGGACGCGGATCCGGTGATCGAGGCGCCTGCGGGCGCCGCGGAGGCGGGCGCGCAGGGCGATGCGCTGTCGGCGCTGGTCAACCTCGGCTATGCGCCCGGCGAGGCGGCGTCGGCGGTGGCGCAGGCGGCCGCGGGCGGGCCGGAGGCGGACGCGGCAAGCCTGATCCGCGCCGCGCTGCGTCTGCTGGCCCCGAAGGGATGAGGCGATGAGCGAACCCGACCCGGCGCTGCGCGCCGAGGCGCTGCCCGAGGACGCCGACCGGGCGCTGCGGCCGCAGACCCTGGGCGAGTTCATCGGCCAGCGCGAGGCGCGGGCGAACCTCGCGGTCTTCATCGAGAGCGCCCGGCGGCGGGGGCAGGCGATGGATCACACGCTGTTCTATGGCCCGCCGGGGCTGGGCAAGACCACGCTGGCGCAGATCATGGCGCGCGAGCTGGGCGTGAACTTCCGCATGACCTCGGGGCCGGTGCTGGCCAAGGCGGGGGATCTGGCGGCGATCCTGACCAATCTCGACGCCCGCGATGTGCTGTTCATCGACGAGATCCACCGGCTGAACCCGGTCGTGGAGGAGATCCTTTATCCGGCGCTGGAGGACTTCCAGCTCGATCTGGTGATCGGCGAGGGGCCGGCGGCGCGCACGGTGCGCATCGAGTTGCAGCCGTTCACGCTGGTCGGGGCCACGACGCGGATGGGGCTTCTGACGACGCCGCTGCGCGACCGGTTCGGGATTCCGACGCGGCTGGAGTTCTATGACGTCGACGAGCTGGTGGCGATCGTGACGCGGGCGGCGAAGCTCCTGAAGGCGGAGGCGACGCCGGAGGGGGCGCGCGAGATCGCCCGGCGGGCGCGGGGCACGCCGCGGGTGGCGGGGCGGCTCTTGCGCCGGGTGGTGGACTTCGCGGTGGTCGAGGGCGACGGCAAGGTCACGCAGCCGGTGGCGGACGCGGCGCTGACCCGGCTGGGCGTGGACGAACTGGGGCTGGACGGGGCGGACCGGCGCTACCTCGGGCTGATCGCCGAGCACTACGCCGGGGGGCCGGTGGGGGTCGAGACGATCTCGGCGGCGCTCTCGGAGGCGCGCGACGGGGTCGAGGAGGTGATCGAGCCGTTCCTCCTGCAGCAGGGGCTGATCCAGCGCACCCCACGGGGCCGGATGCTGGCCGCCCGGGCCTGGACGCATTTGGGGCTGACGCCGCCGAAGCGACCGGGGCCGGACGTCGGCGATCTCTTCGAGGAGGTGTGATACGGGGAGCGTAACACACGTGCAATTCCGGGTATATCATTGAATTCAGAGGCGTTAATCTTCCTTAATTGTGGCGTATCACACCTGGGAGGCTGAAAGGGTCGGTCATGGTGGTCCGGAAGGTCAGTGACCTAGGCGAGCTGTCCGAGGCCGAGAAGCGGGTTCTCGCGGACCTCGATTCGGGTGAAGTCACCGTGCTCGGCGACGGCGCGCGGCCAGAGGCGGGCGACGTGGCGCGGAAGGTGCGCGCGAGCCTGATCCGGCTGTTGATGCTGGGAGACGATCCGGAACACCGGCTGCACGAGGCGGGCCTGCAGATCCGGGGCGCGTGGATCCCGGATGCGCTGAACCTTGAGGGGTGCCGCGACCTGCGGGATCTGGGTCTGTTCGACTGCCATTTCGACGTCACGCCGATCTTGCGGTCGGCGGGTCTGGCCAACCTCCATTTGAACCGCAGCCATCTGCCCGGCCTGTCCGCCGACCGGCTGGAGGCGCGGGGTGGCGTATTCCTGCGCAACGTCGAGGCGACGGGGGCGGTGCGGCTGCTCGGGGCGAAGCTGGACGGGAACCTCGAGTGTGACGGCGCGACGTTCCGGGCGGAGACCGACGCGAAGGGAAATCCGGGGGACGCGCTGTCCGCCGACGGGCTTGAGGCGAAGGGCTACGTGTTCCTGCGCGGCGTCGACGCGACGGGGGCGGTGCGGCTGCTCGGGGCGAAGCTGGGCGTCAACCTTAAGTGCGACGGCGCGACGTTCCGGGCGGAGACCGACGCGGCGGGAAATCCGGGTAAGGCGCTCGGTCTCGATGGGGTCTCCGTCGCCGGTGTGTTCTTTCTGCGCGGTGGCGCGCGCGTCGTCGGTGCGCTTGACCTGACTGCCGCAGAAATTGGTGGTTTCAACGACGAGGAGGAGTGTTGGCCCGGCGGCGGGGATCTGTTGCTCGATCGTTGCCGATATGGCGCGTTCACCGGTGGGCCGGTCGACGCCGAGGCGCGTCTCCGCTGGCTGGGACTTCAGGATCCGGCGCGGTGGGGAGGGGATTTCTGGCCGCAGCCTTACGAGCAATGCGCCAAGGTGCTGCGCGAGATGGGGCATGGCGGCGAGGCGCGCAAGGTTCTGATCGAGAAGGAGCGATTGCAGCGGGAGGCTGCCCGAAACGTCGTGGCGGCCAGTCTCTCCGGGGCGCGACTGCGCCGGCGGGTCGAGCAAGAGGGAGAGAAGGCGGTGCGCCCTGAAATCCTCGAATCTTTAGGGTGTTTCGCAGCAAGTGACCCCAGGTGGAAGTTGGTCCTTACCGAGCTGCGGAGGTCGCCGGAGGTTCGGGCTTTCCTCGACAAGTCGGAGGGAGCCCCGCCGTTTGTGTCAGATGACACTTTCGACCGAGCGTCCGCGGCGCGGGCGCCGGTTTGGGACTACTGGTGGCGGCTGAACCTGTTGAGGTTCTGGGACGGGCTGGTCGGCGCGACCATCGGATACGGGCGCGCGCCACAGCGGGCGGCGCTCTGGGCGCTGGGATTCTTCCTGTTTGGCTGGTTCGTGTTCGCCTGGGCTGGTGGGGATGGCGCGATCAAGCCGAACAGCGCGGTGACGCTGCGATCTGAGGAATGGGTGGCGTGCGCGGGCGAGGTCGGGCGGGCTCGGATCGCGTGCTTCGAGGCCAAGCCGAGAGGAGAGAGCTATCCGCAGTTCAACGCGCTGGTCTATTCCGCCGACACGCTGCTGCCCATCGTGTCGCTGGAGATGCAGGACTACTGGATCCCCGACGAGGACACGCGGCGGGGCGCGGTGGCGCGGGTCTATCTGTGGGTCCATATCGCGGTCGGCTGGGCGCTGAGCCTCCTGGCGGTGGCGGGGTTCTCGGGGCTGGTGAAGTCGGACTGAGCGGCCGGGCGGAGGTCCGCCGCCCCCAGGGCGCGGGCGACGGGCGCGTTGCCTGGCGTGCGGGGCGTTGCTAGGGTCGAGGCGGGGCCGACGACGACAGAGCTCCGACATCACGAGGGGGACACGTCGTGACAAGACTTGCAATCGCCGCACTCGCCGCGCCGCTGCTGATCAGCGCCTGCGCGCCGCAGCCCGCGGTTCCGCCGGCGCCGGTGATGAGCGCCTCCGAGCTCGCCTGCGCGGCGGCGGCGGCGGACCTGACCGGGCTCGACGCCACCACGGTGGTCGTGGTTCCGGTGACCGCCACCAAGACCGGCGCGACGGTCTATGATGTGAGCGCCGGCGGCGTGGACTACGTCTGCGTGGTCGAATTCGACCAGACGGTGTCGCAGTTCTCGGCGAAGTAGCGGCGCGGCGGGGCCTGGCGCTGATCGCGGCGCTGGCCGCGGGCTGCGCGCCGGCGCCGGCGCCGGAGCCGGGCGGCGATGCGGCGGCGGCGACCTGCGCGGCGGCGGTGGCGGCGCATGTGGGCGCGCCGGCGGAGTCGGTCGCGGTGGTCGCGCGCGAGCCGGGCGCGGTCTACGAGGCGCGCGACGGCGTGGAGGACGGCGGCGGGCGGCTGCATCTGTGCGCGTTCGACGCGACGGGGCGGCTGGTGGCGCTGACGCATCCCGGCGCATGAGCGCGCATGTCTTCCAATGCCGGGTCTATTACGAGGACACCGACCTCGCGGGCATCGTCTATTACGCCAACTACCTGAAGTTCATCGAGCGGGCGCGCACCGAGGCGCTGATCGAGGCGGGCATCGACCAGGCGCGCCTGCGTGAAGAGGCGGGCGTGGTCTTCGCGGTCCGGCGGGTCGAGATCGACTATCTCGCGCCGGCGCGGTTCCAGGACCGGCTGACGGTGCTGACGCGGACGCTGGCGGTCGGCGGCGCCCGTGTCCGGCTCGCCCAGGAGGTGACGCGGGCGGACGCGACGCTGGCGCGCGCGACGGTGGAGGTGGCGGCGCTGGGGCCGGACGGACGGCCGCAGCGGATGCCGGGCGCGGTGCGCGCGGCGCTCGGCGGGCTCGGGGCGGGGCCGCCGACGGGGGCGTGAGCGCGGAACGGCGCGGGACGGCATTTTGCTGGACAATCGGGGCGGTCTTCGCCACAAGGCCGGCAGGGAATCCGGCGCGCGACGGACGGGGCAACACGGCCGCGCGCGCGGAGCAGATGCGAGCAGAACCCATGGAAACCGAAGCCCTCGCCGCCGCGCAGCAGATCGATTTTTCGCTTCTGTCGCTGTTCTGGCGCGCCACGCTCACCGTCAAGATCGTGATGCTGGTGCTGATCGCCGCGTCGTTCTGGTCGTGGGCGATCATCTTCCAGAAGCATCTCGACATGCGGCGCGCCAAGGCCGAGACGCGGGGCTTCGAGGAGACGTTCTGGTCGGGCGAGCCGCTGGACGAGGTCTATGACGGGGTCGGCCCCGAGCCCGACGGCGCGACGGCGCGCATCTTCGCGGCCGGCATGTCGGAGTGGCGGCGCTCGCACCGCGCGGACGGCGGGCTGATCGCCGGCGCGCTGTCACGCATCGAGCGGGCGATGAACGTGGCGGTGGGGCGCGAGGCGGACGGGCTCACCAAGGGGCTGACGTTTCTCGCCACGGTGGGCTCGATCGCGCCGTTCGTGGGGCTGTTCGGCACGGTCTGGGGCATCAAGGCCGCCTTCGAGGAGATCGCGCTCCAGCAATCGACGAACCTCGCGGTGGTGGCGCCGGGCATCGCGGAGGCGCTGCTGGCGACCGGGCTCGGGCTGCTGGCGGCGATCCCGGCGGTGATCTTCTACAACAAGCTCAACCGGGACAGCGAGGAGGTCATCGCCGGCTACGAGGGCTTCGCCGACGAGTTCTCGCTGATCATCTCGCGCCAGCTCGAGCAGCCGGACGCGGCCTGAGATGAGCGCGACGCTGCAGCCGCTGGCGGGCGGTCGACGGGGCGGACGGCGCCGGCGCGCGGGCCCGCCGATGTCGGAGATCAACGTCACGCCGATGGTCGACGTGATGCTGGTGCTGCTGATCATCTTCATGGTGGCCGCGCCGCTCCTGACCGTGGGCGTGCCGGTGGAATTGCCCGAGACCGCGGCGACGGCGCTGCCCACCGACGCCGAGGAGCCGCTGACGGTGTCGCTGACCGGGGACGGGCGCATCCTGGTGCAGACCGAGGAGGTGGCCACGGACGCGCTGATCCCGCTCCTGCGCGCGGTGGCGGCGGAACGTACGAGCGACCGGGTGTTCCTGCGCGCCGACGGCGAGATGAGCTACGAGCAGGTGATGCAGGTGATGGGCGCGCTCAACGCCGGCGGGTTCAACAGCATCGGGCTCGTGACCGAGCAGGGCGGGCCGCGGTTCGACGGCTCGGGCCAGTAGGACGCGCGCGGTGGCGCCCGGCGTCCTCCTGTCCGCCGTCCTGCACGCGGCGATCATCTCCGCGGCGCTGTTCGGGCTGCCCTGGCTCAGTTCCGACGATGGTGAGGCGGTGCGGGTGACCGAGGTGAGCTTCGTGACCGAGGCGGAGCTGGCGGCGCTGCAGGCGGCGGCCACCGCCGCGGCGCCGGATCCGGAAGCGCCGGCCGCGCCCGAGGCGGCGGCGCCCCGGCCCGAGCCGACCCCCGAACCGGAGCCCGAGCCGGACACCGCACCGGAGCCGGAGCCGGCGCCCGAGGCGCAGGAGAGCGCGCCGACGATGGCGCCCGAGTTCGACCCCGACGCGTCGCCGCTGAGCGCGCCGGAGATCGGGCTCGCGCTGGCGCCGAACGCCGCCGCGCCGACGCCGGAGGCCGCGCGCCAGCCGACCGCGCCGGCCGCGCCGGCGCCGCTGGAGACCATCGCGCCGCCGCTGGCGCGCCCGGCGCCGCGCATCGACGTGACGCCGACGCCGCCGGCCCCTGAGACGCCGCGGGTCGCCGAGGCGACCCGGCCCGAGAGCCTGCCCGATCCGGAGGCGGCGACGCCGCAACCCGAGACGCCGCCGGCGGCTCTGCCGGAGGCCGCGCCCGAGCCCGCCGCAGCCCCGGCGCCGGAGACGCCGATCCCGATGGTGCTCGCCACCTCGAGCCCGCCGCTGCCGCGGCGGGGCAACGCGCCGCGCCCGCCGGTCGCACCCGAGGCGCCGGCGGAGGTCGCGGCGGTCGCGCCGCCGGTCGATCCGGTGCGCGCGGCGATCGAGGAGGCGGTGCGGGCCAGCGCGACGCCGCCCACGCCGGCGACCGAGCCCTCCACGACGGCCGCGACGGCGCCGACGGCTTCGTCGCTGCCGCTCGGACCGCCGTTGAGCGCGGCCGACAGGGATGCGCTGGTTCTGGCCATCGGGACCTGCTGGAACGTGCCTGCGGGGTTACGCGACGCGCGCGATCTCGAGGTTGTGGTCGGGGCGGAGCTTGACCCGCGCGGGTATGTCGTGAATGGCAGCATCCGCCTCATCTCCCCGGCGTCGCCGCCCGACAGCCGCTACGAGGTGGCGTTCGACCGGGCGCGCATCGCCATCCAGCGCTGCCAGCCGTATGATATGCTTCCGGCCGAAAAGGCGGGCCGGTGGCGCAACCTCGAGCTCGTCTTCAATCCCGAAGGGATGGTGTCATGGTGAACCGGGTCCGCAGATCGCTCCTTCTGGCCGCGCCGGCGCTCGCGCTCGCGCGGCCCTTCGCGGCGGTCGCGCAACAGCCTCTGCGGCTGGAGATCACCCGCGGGGTGATCGAGCCGATGCCAATGGCGATGCCGCCGTTCCTGCCCGACACGCCCGAGGCGACGCAGCTGGCCCGCGACGTGCGGCAGGTGACGCTCGCCGACCTGATCGGCACGGGGCTCTTCCGCGAGATCCCGCCGGAGGCCCACATCGGGCGGATCACGAACTTCGACGCGCCGGTGAACTTCGCGGACTGGAAGGCGATAAACGCCCAGGCGCTGGTGACCGGCGCGGTCGGCGTGAGCGGCGACCGGGCGGTGGTGCGGTTCCGACTGTGGGACGTGTTCGGCGAGGCGCCGCTGGAGGCGCTGCAGTTCGAGGGTTCCGCGGCGGGCTGGCGGCGCATGAGCCACAAGGTTGCCGACGCGGTCTATGCGCGGCTCACCGGCGAGAGCGGCTATTTCGACAGCCGGGTCGCCTACATCGCCGAGAGCGGGCCGAAGTCCGGGCGGCGCAAGCAGGTCGCGGTGATGGATTTCGACGGGGCGAACGCGCGCATGCTGACCGACGGCAACGCGCTGGTCGTCTCGCCGCGGATCTCGTCGAACGCCCAGCAGATCCTCTACGCCAGCTACGAGAGCGGCGCGCCGAAGGTGTTCCTGATGGACGTGGCCAGCGGGTCGCGGCAGGGGCTGGACACCGGCGGGCAGATGTCGTTTGCGCCGCGGTTCTCGCGCAACGGCGCGCAGGCGGTCTATTCGGTCTCCGAGGGCACCGGCTCGAACATCTACGTGATCGACATCGGGTCGCGCGCGCGGCGGCCGCTGACCCAGACCGCCTCGATCGACACCGCACCCTGCTTTTCGCCGGACGCGAGCCAGGTGGTGTTCGAGAGCGACCGGGGCGGGACGCAGCAGCTCTACGTGGTCTCCGCCGCCGGCGGCGAGCCGCGGCGCATCAGCTTCGGCGAGGGGCGTTACGCAGCGCCGGTCTGGTCGCCGCGCGGCGACCTGATCGCCTTCACCAAGATCGTGGGCGGGCGCTTCCACATCGGCGGCATGCGCCCTGATGGCGGCGACGAGCGCCTGCTGACCGCGAGCTACATCGACGAGGGGCCGACCTGGGCTCCGAACGGCCGGGTGCTGATGTTCTTCCGCGAGACGCCGGGCCCCGAGGGCGGGCCGCAACTCTACACGGTCGACATCACTGGCCGGAACCTGCAGAGGGTGGCCACTGGCGGCTTCGCCTCCGATCCGTCATGGTCGGGGCTGCTGTCGTGAACGGCCGGGCGCGAGACGAATGGAGAGACGCATGACGATGACCAGGAAGCTTCTCGGGCTGGCGGCGGCCTGCGCGATCCTCGCGGGGTGCGCCGCTCAGCCTGTCACCATTCCGAGCACGCCGGACCTGGGCTACGCCGGCGGCGACGCGGTTTCGACCGGGCCGATCGACGCCAACGTGGCGGGCGTTGGCACGCTGCCGGGATCCAACGCGCCCGACCGGGTGTTCTTCGCCAATGACCAGAGCACGCTGAGCGGCGAGGCGATCTCGACGCTCGACGCGCAGGTGGCGTGGATGAACTCCAATCCAGGGACGCCGGTGCGCATCGAGGGCCATGCCGACGAGCGCGGCACCCGCGACTACAACCTGCAGCTCGGCTCGGCCCGCGCCAGCGCGGTGCGCAACTACATGGTCAGCCGCGGCGTTCCCGACGCGCGGATCAGCGTGATCACCTACGGCCGGGAGCGGCCGGTCGCGACCTGCGCGGAGGAGAGCTGCTTTGCGCAGAACCGCCGGGCAGTGACTGTGGTCGTGGCCGGCGCGGCGGGAAGCTGAGGACGGCGCGCGGGCGCGGGGAGGACGGCGGATGGGACCGGGGCTTCGACGCGGCGCGGCGGCGGCGCTCCTGGGCGCGCTGCTGGCGGGCGGGTCCGCGGGGGCGGAGACGCTCGCCGACCTGCGCGCGCAGCTCACCGCGCTCAACGGCCAGGTGCAGCAGCTTCGCGACGAGCTGGTGCGGCAGGGCTCGGCTGGCGGGTTGCCCTCGGCGCCCGCGAGCGCGCTGGTGCGGCTCGATCAGCTCGAAGCGGAGCTGCGGCGGATCAACGGCCGCGTCGACGTGCTGACCAACGACATCGACCGCATCGTGCGGGACGCCTCCAACCAGATCGGCGAGATCGATTTCCGCCTGACCGAGCTCGAGGGGGGCGACACCAGCCTGATCGGCCGGGGCGAGGTTCTGGGCGGCGGCGTCACCGCGGTCTCGCCGCGGCCGCGCCCCTCGGCGCAGGACCAGGGCGCGGAGCTGACAATCACAGAGCAGTCGGACTTCGACGCGGCGATGGCTGCGGTCGAGGCGGGCGACAATGCGAAGGCCGCGGAGCTCTTCGGCTCGTTTCTGGCAACCTATCCGGGCGGGCCGCTGTCGAGCGAGGCGCAGTTCCGCCGCGGCGAGGCGCAGGCGGCGCAGGCTGACTGGCAGGGGGCGGCGCGCAGTTTTCTCGACGCCTTCAGCGGCGCGCCGAGCGGACCGCTGGCGCCGCAGTCGCTCTTTCAGCTGGGGGTCAGCCTCGGACAGCTCGGCCAGGTCACCCAGGCCTGCGCCACGCTCGACGAGGTGATCGCGCGCTACCCAGGAACGGGGCCGGCGGGCGAGGTCGCCGCGGCCAAGGCTTCGCTCAACTGCGCATGACGCCGCCGGCGGCGCTGGCGGTCCCGCTGGCCCGGGCGCTGGCGGACGCACCGGCAGGGCGGATCGCGGTGGCGGTGTCGGGCGGGTCGGACTCCACCGCGCTTCTGCTTCTGATGCGGGACTGGGCGGCGGCGCAGGGGCGTGTGCTCGCCGCGGTCACTGTCGATCATCGCCTGCGGCCAGACGGGGCCGCGGAGGCGGCGGCGGTGGCGGGGCTCTGCGGACGGATCGGGGTCTCGCACGCGATCCTCACACGCGGAGCGGCGGTTCTACCGGGGAACCTGCAGGCGGCGGCGCGGGACGCGCGGCTTTCGGTGATCGAGGACTGGGCCGCGGCAGAGGGGGTCGCGGCGGTGGCGCTCGGCCACACGCTCGACGATCAGGCGGAGACGTTTCTGATGCGCCTCGCCCGCGGATCCGGCGTCGACGGTCTGTCGGGCATGGCCGCGATGCGTCGCGTCGGCGGGCTGACGCTCCTGCGGCCGATGCTGGAGCTGCGCCGGGAGGCGCTGAGGACCTGGCTGGCCGCGGCGGGGGTCGAGTGGATCGAGGATCCCAGCAACTCCGACGCCCGGTTCGACCGGGTGCGCGCGCGGGCCGCGCTGCCGGAACTGGCGACGCTCGGGATCGGACCGGAGCGGCTGGCCGGGACGGCGGGCGCGATGGCGCGGGCGCGGACAGCGCTGGAGGGCGCGGCGGCGGCGCTGGCGGGCGCGGCGCTGCAGTCGGGGCCTGGCGGCGATCTGGGGCTCGATCCGGGGCCGCTCGCCGAAGCCCCGGACGAACTGGCGCTGCGGGTGATGGCAGGGGCGCTGGTCTGGGTGTCGGGGGCGCGGTTCCGGCCGCGGCTGCGGCAGACGCGGGCGGTTCTGGAGGCTTGCGTCGCGGGGCGGCTCGGACGGGGCCTGACCGCGCATGGTTGCGTGCTGCGGCCAAGCGGCGCGGGCGTGGCGATCCGTCGCGAGCCGGCGCGGGCGGCGGCGGCGGTTCCGCTGAGCGCTGGCGGGTGGGACGGGCGCTGGCGTTATCTGGGGCCGCAGGACGCGACGGGGCGGCTCCGGATGGGCGCGCTGGGGGCCGAAGGGCTTGAAGATGCGCCGGGTTGGCGCGAGACGGGGCTGGCGCGCGAGACGCTCCTGACGAGCCCTGCGGTGCGTGACGGCCAGCGGCTCGTGGCCGCGCCGCTGGCCGGTCTGGGCGATCCGGGACTCTTCGGGCGGACTTCCGCCATCCCGCCGCCCTGGGGTCAGTGCCAATTGCGTTGAATCCCCCTGAGCACACCTTATGTTAATCCCTGCGAGCCGAGGTCTGGCGCGCAGTCTCGGGAGACCCTGTCGTGGGCAACACCAAGAACATAGCCTTCTGGATCATCCTCTTCCTGCTGATGGTCGCGCTGTTCAACGTCTTCTCGAACGGCAGCCGCACCAGCATGGGGCGGGAGATCAGCTACTCGGAGTTCCTGAACAGGGTGGAGGCCGGCGAAGTGTCGTCGGTGCGGCTCGATGGCGAGCGCGTCTACATCACGTCGGCGGACGGCGTGTCCTACCAGACGGTGCAGCCGCGCAACACCGACGTACTGCCGACGCTGCGTGACAACGCCGTTGAAATCCAGGCGGCGCCGCAGGAACAGTCCGGCTTCATCTCGGCGCTGGGCCTGTGGTTGCCGTTCCTTCTGCTGATCGGCGTCTGGATCTTCTTCATGAACCGGATGCAGGGGGGCGGGCGCGGCGGAGCCATGGGCTTCGGCAAGTCGAAGGCCAAGCTCTTGACCGAGAAGTCGGGCAAGGTGACGTTCAGCGACGTGGCCGGCATCGACGAGGCCAAGGAGGAGCTTGAGGAGATCGTCGAGTTCCTGCGCGACCCGCAGAAGTTCAGCCGTCTCGGGGGCAAGATCCCCAAGGGCGCGCTTCTGGTCGGTCCGCCGGGCACCGGCAAGACGCTGCTGGCGCGCGCCATCGCCGGCGAGGCGGGCGTGCCATTCTTCACGATCTCGGGATCGGACTTCGTCGAGATGTTCGTCGGCGTCGGCGCAAGCCGCGTGCGCGACATGTTCGAGCAGGCCAAGAAGAATGCGCCTTGCATCGTCTTTATCGACGAGATCGACGCCGTGGGCCGGCACCGCGGCGCCGGCTATGGCGGCGGCAACGACGAGCGCGAGCAGACCCTGAACCAGCTGCTGGTCGAGATGGATGGCTTCGAGGCCAACGAGGGCGTGATCATCATCGCGGCCACCAACCGGCCCGACGTGCTCGATCCCGCACTCTTGCGTCCGGGCCGCTTCGACCGGCAGGTGCAGGTCACCAACCCCGACATCAAGGGCCGCGAGAAGATCCTCGCGGTGCATGCCCGGCGGGTTCCGCTGTCGGCGGACGTGGATCTGCGGATCATCGCGCGCGGCTGCCCGGGTTTTTCGGGCGCGGACCTCGCGAATCTGGTCAACGAGGCGGCGCTGATGGCGGCGCGCACCGGCAAGCGCTTCGTGACGATGGACGATTTCGAGAACGCCAAGGACAAGGTCATGATGGGTGCCGAGCGGCGGTCCATGGTGATGTCCGACGACGAGCGCAAGCTGACCGCCTATCACGAGTCGGGCCACGCGGTGGTCGGGCTGAACGTCCCGCAGCATGATCCGATCCACAAGGCGACGATCATTCCGCGTGGGCGCGCCCTGGGTCTGGTTCTGTCCCTGCCCGAGCGCGATCAGCTGAGCGTGACGATGGCCAAGTACAAGTCGATGATCGCCATGGCGATGGGCGGCAAGGTGGCCGAGGAGCTGGTTTTCGGCCCCGAGCAGGTCACCAGCGGCGCGGCGTCCGACATCCAGCAGGTCAGCCGCATCGCCCGGGCGATGGTCACCCGGTTCGGGATGTCCGACAAGCTCGGCAATATCGACTACGCCAACGAACAGGCGACCTACCTGGGGCCGATGGGCGGCGGCGTGAACGCAGGCCCGGACACCCACGAGTTGATCGACGCGGAGGTCCGTCGGCTGGTGGACGAGGGCTACGAGACCGCCAAGCGCATCCTTACCGAGAAGCGCGGCGATCTCGACCGGCTGGCCAAGGGTCTGCTCGAGTACGAGACGCTGACCGGCAAGGAGATCACCAAGGTGATCGCCGGCGAGCCGCTCAACCGCAGCGATGACGACGACCAGGGGAGCGCCCCGGCGGATTCCGGCGACAAGGGCGTCGTCGCGATCCCCAAGACCGGCAAGTCGCCGCGGCCGCCCCGCGGCGGGGGGCTGGAGCCCGAGCCGGCGACCTGACGCCGAGGGGCGCTATCGGAAACCGGACGCCGCGCGGTCACCCGCGCGGCGTTTGGTTTCAGGCCCCCCCGGCGGACCCGCCGCCGCTTGCCTTCGCTGCGGGGCCCGGATAGCCCATGGCCATGCGGAAACATCCCGAAAACTGTCGCGACATGGCAGAGCTGCGATCGCTGATCGACGGGCTCGATCGTGAACTGGTGGCGCTTCTGGCGACGCGCGCGGCCTGCATCGACCGGGCGATCGCGTTGAAATCGCAGCAGGGCCTGCCGGCGCGCATCGAGGATCGCGTCGAGCAGGTGGTCGCCAACGCGCGCGCCGCCGCGGGCGTCCAGGGGCTCGACGAGGCGCTGGTGGCGACACTCTGGCGCGAGATCGTCGAATGGTCGATCGCGCGCGAGGAACGCGCGATGCGCGGTGCCGGAGGGGCCGGGGAATGAGCGCCGCGATCATCGACGGAAAGGCCTTCGCCGCCGGCGTGCGGTCGCGCGTCGCAGAGGGCGTCGGGAAGCTTGCGCGCAATCACGGGATCACGCCGGGGCTCGCCGTGGTGCTGGTCGGCGAAGATCCCGCGAGCCAGGTCTACGTGCGCAACAAGGGCGCGCAGACGCTGGAGGCGGGGATGCGCTCGGTGGAGCACAGGCTCGACGCGGCGACGCCCGAGGCGGAGCTTCTGGCGTTGATCGACGCGCTGAACCGCGATCCGGAGATCCACGGCGTGCTCGTGCAGTTGCCGCTGCCGAGGCACATCGACGAGGCGAAGGTGACCGATGCGATCCTTCCCGAGAAGGACGTCGACGGGTTCCACGTGCTCAACGTCGGGCGGCTGGCAACGGGCCAGAAGGCGATGGTTCCCTGTACGCCGCTGGGGTGCCTGATGTTGCTGCGAGACCGGCTGGGCGATCTCTCCGGGCTGAACGCGGTGGTGGTCGGGCGATCGAACATCGTCGGCAAGCCGATGGCGCAGCTTCTTTTGCGCGACAGCGCCACGGTGACGGTGGCGCATTCGCGCACCCGCGACCTGGCGGCGGTCTGCGCGCGGGCAGATATCCTGGTGGCGGCGGTCGGGCGGCCGCGGATGATCGGGGCGGATTTCATCAAGCCGGGCGCGACGGTCATCGACGTCGGCATCAACCGCCTGCCGCCGGGGCCGGACGGCAGGAGCCGGCTGGTGGGCGACGTGGACTTCGAGGCGGCGGCGGCGGTCGCGGGCGCGATCACGCCGGTGCCGGGCGGGGTCGGGCCCATGACCATCGCCTGCCTGCTCGCCAACACGCTGACGGCGGCCTGCCGGGCGCATGGGCTGCCGGAGCCGGTCGGGCTGACGGCGTGAGGGCGGTCAGCGGACGACGGTGATCGTGCCAAGCATTACCGCGACCGGCGTCTCGGCGCCGGCCTCCTCGGCGGTGATGTCGGCGGCGACGGTCAGGAGCCTGCGGCCGGCGCGCAGCACCCGGCCGGTCGCGACCAGCCGCGCGCCGCGGGCGGGGGCCATGAGGTTGATCTTCATCTCCACGGTGAGCACCTCGTCGGTTTCGGCGCAGAGGCTGAGCGCCGCGTAGCCGGCGGCGCTGTCGCCGATGGCCCAGGCGAGGCCGGCGTGGGCGTAGCCGTGCTGCTGGCTGGTCTCGGGGCGGATCGGCGCGGCGATCACGCAGCCGCCCGGCGTCACGGCGCGCAATTCCGCGCCGAGGAGCGTCATCAGCCCCTGACGCGCGAAACTCGCGTGGACAGCGGCGGCGAAGCCCGGGTTCGGGGGCGGGCCGGTCATCGGCGGTCGAGCGGGACGGCGACGCAACCGCTCCCAGTCAGGATCGCACGTGCGGATCCGCCGAGCACCGCGCGCAGGGCCGGGTGGTCGGCGAAGAGCCCGCCGGTGTAGGCGCCGAAGGCCGGCAGGATGAGCCGCTGGTCGTCGAGAAGGAAACACGGTCGGGTGACGGCGCGGCCGCGGGCGACGAGGCGCATCTTGGGATGGTAGTGGCCGGAGACTTCGCCCGCCGCGCCCTGCGGCGACGCGCTGTGGCGAAAGACCAGCGGGGTGGTCGCGAGCTCGGCGAGATGGCGGCCGCCGAGCACGATCGGGGCGGGATCGTGATTGCCGGCGATCCAGATCCAGTCGCGCCCGGCCATCAGCGCCTGGAGCCGGCCGCGGTCGCCGGCCTCGAGCGCCCCGGGGCTGGCGTCGTCGTCGAAGCTGTCGCCAAGGCAGACGACTGTCTCCGGCCGGCGACGGGCGATCTGGGCTGCGAGACGGTCGAGGGTCTCGGCGGTCTCGTAGGGGGGCAGCAGCGGGCCGCCGCGGCGGGCGAGCCGCTCGGACTTGCCCAGGTGCAGGTCGGAGACGCAGAGGAGCCGCCGCTCCGGCCACCAGAGCGCCCCGGAGCCGCAGGCGACCAGCGCCGCCCCGGCGAGCGTGACCGGCCTTTCGTCCATGGCGCGTGACATGCCCGAGCGGCGGAGCGCGGGCAAGGGGCGGCGGAGGGCGAAGCGGGGCTGGCGCTCCGCTGTGCGCGGTCTATGGTCGGTGCGGCAGGGCGGAGAGAGGGGACAACAATGGACATTCATCGCAGCGGATCGCGAGCGTCGGGCGCGGGGCCGGCGGCGTATTTCACCGGCACGGTGCGGCAGGATCCGGTGATCGAGACCTCGGCGCCGGCGCGGGTGCGGGCGGTGGTCGTGACCTTCGAGCCGGGGGCGCGCACCGCCTGGCACACGCATCCGCTCGGCCAGACGCTCTTCGTGATGTCGGGGCTGGGCCTGACGCAGACCCAGGGCGGGCCGGTACGCGAGATCCGGCCAGGCGACACGGTGTGGATCCCGCCGGGCGAGAAGCACTGGCACGGGGCGGCGCCGGAGGTGGCGATGGTGCACATGGCCATCCACGAGGCGCTGGACGGGAGCCACGTCGACTGGATGGAGAAAGTGACGGACGCTGAATACGGTGCGGCGCGAGATTGAAGGCGTCCAAACGCGCGCTCAACGTAGCCGGTTCATTTCGCCAGGGATAGAAACCAGAATCCCAACGAGCCACGTCACTGAACTCGTGAGAACGTGGGGCGGCTTCAGTTTCGCGCAGGCTTGAACGAGGCGGGGCGGCTCGTGGTTTCGGCGTTGTGTCTCGAGGTAGTGCAGAACCGCCTGCCGGTTGTGATCAGGTGCGACGCCGCCTTCCGTCGGTCGCGTCAGGTGATGGGTCAGTGTCAGGTCGATATTGTCGAACCACATGGGATGCGCGCCTTTTCGTACCGAGGGTCGCGAGGGTTGTAGCTGTTGAGCCGCCATGAAGTTTCGGCTATGACCAAAATATGCTGGGGATCGCCTCCATTGCGGAAATTGCGGCGCTGGTCGGCGATCCGGCGCGCGCGAACATGCTCTTTGCGTTGAAGGACGACGGGCAGGTGGCGGCGGGCGATCTGGCGCTGGCGGCGGGCGTGGCGCCGAGCACAGCGAGCGAGCATCTGCACCGGCTGGCGGAGGCCGGGATGGTCGTCGCGGTGGCAAGGGGGCGCAAGCGCTACTACCGGCTTGGCGATCCGGCGGTGGCCGATCTGCTCGATGGCGTTGAGGGGCTTGCAGGCACGCTGGCGAAGCGGCGACCGCCGGCCCTGCCGCCGGATCAGGGACTGGTGCATGCGCGATCCTGCCTCGACCATCTTTCGGGCCGGTTGGGAAGCCGCCTGACCGGGGCGCTGTTCGAGCGCGGACACGTGGTCTATCGCGCGACCGGCCCGGAAGTCAGTGTGCAGGGCGCGGAGTGGCTGGGAGGCCTGGAGATCGATGTCCCGGCGCTACGAGCGGAGCCGCGCCGGTTTGTCGGGCTATGCCGCGACTGGCTCGACGATCAGCCGCATGTCGGCGGATCGCTCGGCGGCGCGATCCTGCGCGCCTTCGTCCGGCTGGACTGGATGCGGCGTGTGCCGGGGTCGCCGCGTGTCCTGGTCACGCCACGGGGCGCGGCGCGGCTGCGCGCCGATCTCGGGCTTGAGACAAAGGCTCAGGACGGCTGACTGCGATCAGCCGGTCAGTCCTGCTTCGGCCAGCAGCGTTTCTGCCGCCTCGGACAACAGCCGGGTCTCAGCCGCGCCGCGGATCGGAACCCTGCCGACCTCGAGCAGCAGCGGCGCGGCGAGCGGGGTCAGGTGGGGGGCGCGGGCGACGTCGATGCGGCCGGCGGCCCGGGCGAGCATCTCCTCGATGCGGTCGAAGTCGACGAGGCCGCGCCCTGCCTCGGCGCGGGTGATGCGCAGCATCAGGTGGTCGGGGTCGTACTTGCGCAGGGTGTCGTAGAGGATGTCGGTGGAGAAGGTGGCCTGGCGGCCGGTCTTGCGCCGTCCGGGCAGGTTCTTCTCGATCAGCCCCGCCACCGTGGCGGCGTTGCGGAAGGTGCGCTTCATCACCGCGTTCTCGCCCAGCCAGGTCTCGAGCCCGTCACGCAGCCCCTCGGGTGCGAGCAGCGCCGCGGGATCGGGCGCGCGTTCGAGGCCCCAGATCAGCAGCGCGTAGTCGCTGGAGACGAAGCCGAGCGGCGCGAGCCCGGCGGCTTCCATGCGACGGGTGAGCAGGAGCCCGAGCGTCTGGTGGGCGTTGCGGCCGGCGAAGCCGTAGAGGCAGTGGTATTCCAGCCCGCCGCGCGGGAAGCTCTCGACGAGCAGGCGGTCGGGCCCGGGCAGCCGGCTGATGCGCGCCTGCAGCGCCAGCCAGTCGCGGATATGGGCGGGCAGAGGCTCCCAGCGCTCGGGGTCGGCGATGGTTTCGGCCACGCGCCGGGAGAGCTGGGTGGAAGTGGCGAGCTTGGTGCCCATAAAGGCGGCGATGCGGGGCGTCGCGGAGGGCTGTTTCGTCACCTCGACGGTCATCTCGCGCAGGCCTTCGTAGCGTACGGTTTGGCCGCCGATCAGGAACGTGTCGCCGGGCGAGAGCGTGGCGGCGAAGGCCTCCTCGATCTCGCCGAGCGGCCGGCCGAAGGCACCCTTCATGCGCACCGCCAGCGTCTCGGTGTCGACGATGGTGCCGACGTTCATGCGGATGGCACGGGCGCGGCGGGGATCCCGCAGGCGCCAGCTTCCGTCGCGGAGCACGAGGCGTTTCCAGCGATCGTAGGCCCGGAGCGCGTAGCCGCCGGTGGCGCAGAACTCTAAGCAGGCGTCGAAGTCGACGCGGGAGAGGTCGGCGTAGGGACCCGCCGTACGCACTTCGACGAAGAGCGCGTCGGGGTCGAACGGGCCCGAGCAGGCGGTAAGCAGGATGTGCTGGCAAAGCACGTCGAGCGGGCCGGGGCCGCGGGGGTCGCCGTCGAGCGCGCGGGCGCGCACCGCCTCGAGTGCGGCGTGGCATTCCAGCGCCTCGAAGCGGTTCGCCGGCGCGATCACTGCACGGGAGGGGGCGTTGTAGCGGTGGTTGGCGCGGCCGATGCGCTGAACGAGCCGCTTGACGTTCTTGGGCGCGCCGACCTGGACCACGAGATCCACCGAGCCCCAGTCGATCCCGAGGTCGAGAGAGCCGGTGGCGACGACGGCGCGCAGGTCGCCGGCCGCCATCGCCGCTTCGACGCGGGTGCGCGCCTCGCGTGAGAGCGATCCGTGATGCAGGCCGATCGCCAGCCCGTCGTCGTTCTCGGCCCAGAGGGCCTGGAAGAAGAGTTCCGCCTGGGCGCGGGTGTTGATGAAGACGAGCGTGGTGGTCGCGCCGCGGATCAGATCCATCACCGCGGGCGCGGCGTAGCGCCCGCCTTGGCCGAACCAGGGCGCGGGATCGTCGGTCGCGAGGATCGAGATGTCGGGGTCGGGGCCGGGATCGGCGACGAGGATGTCGGCGCGGCCGCCGAGGAAGGCCGCCAGAGCCGGCGGATCCTCGACGGTCGCCGACAGCCCGACGCGGCGCATCGTGGGGGCCAGCCTCTGGAGCCGGGCGAGGCAGAGTGCGAGCTGGTCGCCGCGCTTTGAATTCGGCGAGCGCATGGATCTCGTCGACGACGACGCGGGCGAGCCCGCCGAACATGCGCGGCGCCTCTTCGTAGGACAGCATAAGCGCCAGCGATTCGGGCGTGGTCAGCAGGATCTGTGGCGGGTCGGTGCGCTGGCGCGCACGCTGGGCCGCGCCGGTGTCGCCGGTGCGGTCCTCGATGCGGATGGCGAGCGCCATCTCGGCGACGGGACCGGCGAGACTGCGTCGGATGTCGGCGGCGAGCGCCTTCAGCGGCGAGATGTAGAGCGTGTGCAGCCCGGGCGCGGGATCAGCGGCGAGCTCGATCAGGCTCGGAAGGAAGCCCGCGAGCGTCTTGCCGCCGCCGGTCGGTGCGATCAGCAGCGTCGCCGGCCGCCGGTCGGCCGCGATGAGCGCAAGCTGGTGCGGATGCGGACGCCAGCCCCGCCGGGTGAACCAGCCGGCGAAGGGCTCGGGCAGCACGGAGGCTTCGGGGTCGGTGGCGTCGCGCATGGGCCTCGACATAGGCCGCGGAGACCGCCGGTCACAAGCGCGCTGGTCAGGCGGGCCGCGCGATGGCAATCAGGCGCCATGAGCCGATCGACGCTTCGCGCAGGGACAGTCACGCTGGCGCTTTGCTGCGCCATGGCGGCGGCGGCGGCCGAGCCGGCGTTCGTGGAACGGGCGGCGGGCTTCGGCTTCGCGCATGAATACACCGGCGGATGGGAACATTTCGTCGGCGGCGGAGTCGCGGTGCTTGACTGCGACGAGGACGGGTTCCCCGATCTCTATGCGGCCGGCGGAGAGGGCGCGGCCCGGCTGATGGTCAACGAGACGGCCGGGCCGGGGGCGGCGATCGCCTTTGCTGACCGGACGCCGGCGGAGTTGCGGCTTTCCGGGGTCGTCGGAGCCTATCCGCTTGACGCTGACGGGAACGGGCGGCTCGATCTCTTCGTTCTGCGGGTGGGCGAGAACCGGCTGATGCTGGGGCGTGGCGGCTGCCGGTTCGAGGACGGCGCGGCGGCGCTCGGATTTCACGGCGGCGACGGCTGGAGCACGGCGTTTTCCGCGACCTGGGAGCCGGGAGCGACTCTGCCGACGCTCGCGGTTGGCAACTACGTCGACCGCGACGATCCCGAGGGACCGTTCGGGGCTTGCGACGCAGGCGAGCTGCACCGGCCCGGCCCGGCGGGCTACGGGCCGCCGACGCGGCTGGAGCCGGGGTATTGCGCGCTGTCGATGCTGTTCTCGGACTGGAGCCGGAGTGGGCGGGCGGACCTGCGGATCTCCAACGATCGGCATTACTACGTGCGCGACGGCGCCGAGCAGATGTGGCGGCTCGAGGATCCGCCGCGCCTGCTGGGGCCTGAGGATGGTTGGGAGACGGTGCGGATCTGGGGCATGGGCATCGCCAGCCGCGATATCACCGGGGACGGGCTGCCGGAGGTCTACCTGACCTCGATGGGCGACCAGCTTCTGCAGTTCCGGGACGCCGCCCTGCCGGGGCCGGTTTGGCGCTCCGCGCCCTACGCCGTGGGCGCGACCGCGCACATGCCCTACCAGGGCGATGACGGCCGGCCCTCGACCGGCTGGCACGCGGAGTTCGGCGACGTCGACAACGACGGGCGCGACGACATCTTCGTGGCAAAGGGCAACGTCGATCAGATGCCCGAGAACGCCACGGCCGATCCCAACAACCTGCTGATGCAGGCGGCGGACGGGACCTTCGCCGAGGCCGGCGGCGCGGCGGGCCTCGCGAGCCCTCACCGAGGGCGCGGCGCGGCGCTCGTTGATCTCAATCGCGACGGGCGGCTCGATGTGGTGGTGGTCAACCGGCGCGCGCCGCTCGAGGTGCACGAGAACGTGACCGAGGGCGCAGGGAACTGGCTGGCGGTGGAGGTGCGGGCCGAAGGGCCGAACGCGCGGTTGGTCGGCGGCTGGATCGAAGTCCGCGGCGGCGGGCGGATCTGGGTGCGCGAGATCACAGTGGGCGGTGGGCACGCTGGCGGCCGCGCGGGGTTCGAGCACTTCGGGCTTGGGGATCTCGAGGCGGTCGAGGTGCGGCTGGTGCGCCCGGACGGGACGGCGGGGGTCTGGGAGCGGGTCGCGGCGAACGGGTTCTGGCGGTTCGAGGTTGCGGCGGCCGGCGCCGTGACGCTCGCGCCGGTCTCAGTCGACCGGTAGCCCGCTCGGCACGGTCTTCGGCGCGCCGAGTCGGCCGGCGAGGCTCGACGGGTCGGTGAGCGCCTCGAGGAAGGCGACCAGGGCGTCGATCTGGTCCTCGGTCAGGGCGACAGGTGCGAGTTCGTTGGCCGCGCGGATCTCGGCCACTTCGAGGGGCGCGTCGAGCACGGTCCAGTCCTCAGCACTGTCGAGGGCGGGAAGCGCCGCCTGTGCGCGGTCGTAGGCGGCGAGGCCGGCGTCGGGATCGGCCATGTGGCGGACCATGGCGCGCAGGTCGGCGTAGGCGCCCGAGTGGCCGTAGGGCGCGGTGTGGGCGACGTTGCGCAAGGGCGGCGTGCGGAACCGGTAGGCGTCGGCGGGATCGCCGGTGACGCGCATCCGTCCGACGTCGCGGCGGTGCGTCTCGAAGCGCGCCGCCTTGCCGGGACCGAGTTGCGGCATGGCGACGGCGTGGAAGTCGTGGTCGGTCTGGAACGGGCCGGCGTGGCAGCGGGCGCAGCCGGCCTCGCCGTAAAAGAGCGCCATGCCCGCGGCCGCGGTGCCGGTCAGCGCCGCTTGGCCGCGCAGGTGCCGGTCGAAGGGGCTCTGGTCGGCGCGGAAGTCGAAGGCCACGTAGGCGGCGATGGCGTTGGCGATGTCGGTGAAGGCGAGCGGGCGGCCGGCGTCGATCTCGGGGATGGCGGCGGCGAAGGCCTCGGCGTAGGCCGGGATCGCCGCCACCCGGCCGGAGAGGATCGCCCAGGCGCCGCCCTCGCCGGTGATCAGCCCCTGGCGCACGGCCTTGGCCACGTCGTTCTCGGACACGTGGCCGGCCATCTCGTCCTGGGAGAGCACCGGGAACATGGTCTGCGCGGCGAGCGGGCCGTCGAAGCCCGCGACCATCTCCTCCTCGAGCGGGGAGCGGATGCCCGAGGGGCGGGACGGGTCGGCTTCAAGCCTTCCGTCGTGGAAGAGCCGGGTGAACTCGCGGGCGCCGAGGTTGTAGAGGGGCGGGGCGTTGCGGGGGATGCGCTGTTCGGGCGGGTTCGCGGGATCGACGCGCCGGTCGGGGCCGATCCCGATCCCGCCCTCGCCGAGCCCGAGCGAGAGACCGTCGCCGGTGGCCAGGCGCGGATGGTGGCAGCTGGCGCAGGAGATGTCGCGGTTGCCGCTGAGGATCGGGTCGAAGAAGAGATCGCGCCCGATACGCGCGAGGGCTGCGTCCACCGGCCGGAAGTCCGCTTCCGTGACCGGCGGCGGCAGGTCCTCGGTCCCGGCGAAAGCGACGCCTCCCATGAGAGCCAGCGCCGCAATGAGGCGGGCGCGAGGCCGGCGGGGTCGAGGCGCGTCGAAGGTCATGGCGCGCGAAGTCTTGCCAGCGCGGCCTTTCTGTCAAGGGGCGGCGCGGCGCAGCCCGCCCGAGAGGGTGATGGGGGCTGGTGGTCGAATTGCGGCCCCGAGCGGGAGTGCCGCGAAACGCGCCGACCGCAGCGCGGCCGCGCAACCCCGGCGCTTGCCGATCGCGGGGGGCGGGCCTAGCGTCCGGGCGAACACCGGAGTGCTCCGCCCTGCCTGTCCGCCCTGACGCGATGGCGCCGTTTCGCAACCGGACCTTCCGGTCGCTCTGGCTGTCGGCGCTCCTGTCGAACTTCGGCGGGCTGGTGCAGGCTGTCGGAGCGGCCTGGATGATGGCCTCGCTCACCCGCTCGGAGAGCATGGTGGCGCTGGTGCAGAGCTCGGTGACGCTGCCCTTGATGATCTTCTCGCTGTTTGCGGGGATCTTCGCCGACAGCTTCGACCGGCGTCGGGTGATGCTGGTGGCGCAGACCTTCATGCTGGTCGTCTCGGTGGCGCTGGCGGCGATGGCCTGGATGGAGCTGCTGACGCCTTGGCTGCTTCTGGGCTTCACGTTCCTGGTCGGCTGCGGGGCGGCGCTGCACAACCCGTCCTGGCAGGCGTCGATGGGCGACATCGTGGAGAGGGACGACCTGCCGGCGGCGGTGGCGCTCAACAGCATGGGCTTCAACCTGATGCGCAGCGTCGGTCCGGCGATCGGCGGCGCGATCGTGGCGACGGCGGGCGCTGCGGCGGCGTTCGCGGTGAACGCGGTGAGCTATCTCGCGCTCATCGGCGCGCTGTTGCGCTGGCGCCGCCCGGAGGTCGCCGCCGGGTTGCCGCGCGAGCCGTTCGGCCTCGCGTTCCGGGCGGGGCTTCGATACGTGGCGATGTCGCCGAACCTCCTGCGCGTGATATTGCGCGGCACGGTCTTCGGGTTTTCGGCGGTTGCGATCCTCGCGCTGTTGCCGGTGGTGGCGCGGGATCTCCTGGAGGGCGGCGCGCTGCTCTACGGGGCGCTGCTGGGATGTTTCGGGCTCGGGGCGGTGGGCGGAGCGATGGCGAGCGGACGGCTGCGTGCGCGCTTGCAGAACGAGGGCGTCGCGAAGCTGGCGTTTCTCGGGATCGCGATCAGCGCGGTGGGGCTGGCGCTCAGCCGCAACGAGGCGGTGAGCGCGGGGTTCCTGTTGCTGGCGGGGGCGAGCTGGGTGCCGGCCATGTCGCTCTTCAACGTCACGGTGCAGCTTTCCTCGCCGCGCTGGGTGGTCGGGCGCGCGCTGGCGCTCCAGCAGACCGGCGTGTTCGGCGGCATGGCGGCGGGGAGCTGGCTCTGGGGTCTGGCGGCGACGGCCTTCGGGCCGGATCGGGCGTTGATCGGGTCAGCCGGGGCGCTGGTCTTCGGCGGTCTGCTCGGGCTTGTTGCGGCGATGCCGGAGTTCGGCCGGCTGAACCTCGATCCGCTCGGGCGATTCCGGGAGCCGCCGCTGCGGCTAGACCTGACCCATCGCAGCGGGCCGATCATGATCATGGTCGACTACGAGATCGCGCAGGAAAACGTGCCCGAATTCCTGGCGGCGATGGCCGAGCGGCGTCGGATCCGCATCCGCGACGGGGCGCAGCAATGGGCGCTGCTGCGCGACCTGGAGAACCCCGACACCTGGACGGAGACCTATCATGTGCCGACCTGGGTGGAGTACGTGCGGCACAACCAGCGGCGCACCCAGGCGGACCTCGCCTCCGCGGACCGGATCCGGGCGCTGCATCGGGGCCCCAATCCGCCGCGGGTTCACCGCATGATCGAACGCCAGGCGGTCACGCCGCACGACGACATGCCGCTGAAACCGGTGACAGACATCTGACGCCGCGAGCGGGAATTCGTTCTCAGAACGGGATCTCGTCATCCATCTGGCCGACCGGGTCGCGGCCCGAGCCGTAGTCGCCCTGATCGGGGTCGCCGCCCGTCGAGCCGCCCTCGCCGCGGCCGTCGAGCATGGTGAGTTCGGACCGGTAGGGGCGCAGCACGACCTCGGTCGAATAGCGGTCGGCGCCGGACTGGTCCTGCCACTTGCGGGTTTCGAGCTGGCCCTCGATGTACACCTTCGAGCCCTTGCGCAGATACTGCTCGGCCACGCGCGCCAGCGGTTCGGAGAAGATGGCGACCGAGTGCCATTCGGTCTTTTCGCGGCGCTCGCCACTGGCCTTGTCGCGCCAGGTCTCGGAGGTGGCGATGCGCAGGTTCACCACCTTGCCGCCGTTCTGGAAGGTGCGGACCTCGGGATCGCGTCCTAGATTGCCGATCAGGATCACCTTGTTCACGCTGCCAGCCATCGCGTCTTTCTCCCGTCTCGCGCCAGTTTCCGCCCGGTCCGGCGGCGAGGCCGCGCAACCGGAGCGAGCGCCGCCCTTCTAGTGTCAACCGCCCGGGATGAACAGATCAAAGCTGACAGCCCAGAAAAATTTTGCCATAGTCCGCCGCAATCGGAGGAACATCCGAAACGGGCCCCGGTCCGTTGGCAGGAACGAGAGGATCGATGAGAGCCATCACTATTGTGCTGGGCCTTGCGGCCGCATTGTGCGCTGGCCCCGCGCTGGCGGAGAAGTCGCTGAATTCGCTGATGCGCAACCGGACGGGGATCTCGTCCGACTACCGCGAACTGATCCGGCCGCCGGTGCCGGGAGCGCTCAAGGGCCAGCCGCGGATGCCGCGGGTGGAGACCGAGCCGGGCTCGATTCCGGCCTATTACGGCAGCAACGGCCAGTTCCAGGAGATGGCCCGGGCGGCGGCGCGGCGCCACGCCATTCCCGAGGATCTGTTCCTGCGGCTGGTGCAGACGGAATCGCGGTTCCGCCCCACGGCGAAATCCTCGAAGGGCGCGATCGGCCTTGCGCAGCTCATGCCCGGCACGGCGCGACAACTCGGGGTCAATCCGCACGATCCGGGCCAGAACCTCGACGGTGGGGCGCGCTACCTCAGCCAGCAGTATCGGCGGTTCGGCGACTGGCGCCTGGCGCTCGCGGCCTACAACGCCGGTCCCGAAGCGGTGGCTCGCCACAAGGGCGTGCCGCCCTATCGCGAGACCCAGCAGTACGTGAAGCTGATCCTCGGGCGCTGAGCGGGCCAAGCCGCGGCCCCGGGTCCTTGCGGGGCGGCGTCAGGCGATCGGGCAGTCCGGACCGCGGTCGAGCGGCGCGTCGATCGTGGCCTCGCTTGCCCGCCAGTCGAAGATCGCCAGCGCGCGGCCGCCGTCGAAGCCGATGAAGAGCGTGCCGGTCTCCGGCTGCAGCGCGACGGCTTCTGCGTCGTAGCCGTAGTGCGACAGCGGCGTGACCGTGAGAACCCGCCCGTCGGGCGCCAGCTCGAAAAGGCTGTTCAGACCCTCGTTGTCGTCGACCACCAGCAGGTTTCCCGAATATGGATCGCGCGAGACGCCCTGGGGTTCGGTCATCGGTGGATCGAAGGTGTCGCCGGAGAGTTCCATGAGCACCACGCCGTCGGGCGCGATGCGCAAGAGCCGGGAAGGGTCGTCCTCGACGACGAGAAAGCTGCCGTCGGCGTCGAGGTGCAGCCCTTCTGCGTCGCGGATCGTCTCGCTCAGCCGAAAGGGAGCGTCGATGGGCCGGCCCTGGCGGTCGATGCGGCGGAACTCGCCTCTGCCACTGGCGATCAGAAGCCCGTCGCGCTCGACCGTCAGGCTGCGGACCGAGGCCATGCCGCTGTCGAAGCGCGCGACCTCCTCTCCGCGGGTGGACAGAAGTGCTATGGTAGGGCCTTCGTCGGCAAGCCAGACGGCGCAGATCTGGGCGTCGTAGGCGAGGCTGACAACGCGCAGCTCGGGCACGGTGGCGAGGTGGCGGAGACCTGCCTGCGCGGGCAGAGCCGATACCGTCAGGAAGAGGAGCGTCGCAAGCCTCAGGGTCGCCTCCCTCGATAACCGGCATGTGGCGCGAACCGGCCGGGGTTCAAGGCGCGCGGGTCCGGCGCGGAGGTGAATGCCCAGATCGCGACGTCGGCGAATTGCGCGGCGCGGCGCGCGCCCGGGTTGCGTTTGATCGCGTTTTGTTCCCATACTGGCGACTCGCATCTCCGGGTATGGACGCTATGTAAGTCGCGTCAGCAGGAGCGGGACATGGCCGAACAGAAGTTCATCGAGATCCGCGGCGCCCGCGAGCACAACCTGAAGTCGGTGGACGTCGACATTCCCCGCGACAAGCTGGTGGTGATCACCGGGCTGTCGGGGTCTGGAAAGTCGTCGCTCGCATTCGATACGATCTATGCGGAGGGCCAGCGGCGCTACGTCGAAAGCCTGTCGGCCTATGCGCGGCAGTTCCTCGACATGATGCAGAAGCCGGATGTGGACCACATCTCGGGGCTCTCGCCGGCGATCTCGATCGAGCAGAAGACGACGAGCCGCAACCCGCGCTCGACCGTGGGCACGGTCACCGAGATCTACGACTATATGCGGCTGTTGTTCGCGCGGGTCGGCACGCCGTATTCGCCTGCGACCGGCCAGCCGATCGAGGCGCAGCAGATCAGCCAGATGGTCGACATCACAATGGCGCTGCCGGAGGGGACTCGGGCCTATCTGCTGGCGCCCATCGTGCGCGACCGCAAGGGCGAGTATCGAAAGGAATTCCAAGAGCTTCTGAAGCGGGGCTTCCAGAGGGTCAAGGTGAACGGAGAGTTCCACGACCTCGACGCGGCTCCGGAACTCGACAAGAAGTACCGTCACAACATCGACGTGGTGGTCGACCGCATCGTGGTGCGCGAGGGGCTTGAGACGCGCATGGCGGATTCGCTGCGCACCGCGCTCGACCTCGCGGACGGGATCGCGATTCTGGAGACTGCGCCGCCCGAAGGCGAAGAGCCGCAGCGCCTCACCTTCTCGGAGAAGTTTGCCTGCCCGGTGTCGGGCTTCACCATCCCAGAGATCGAGCCCCGGCTGTTTTCGTTCAATGCGCCCTTCGGCGCGTGTCCCTCCTGCGACGGACTCGGGGTGGAGCTATTCTTCGATCCTCGAATGATCGTGCCCGACGAGAGCCTGTCGCTCCTCAAGGGTGCGATCGCGCCCTGGGCAAAGGGCCAGTCGCCTTATTATCGCCAGACCATAGAGGCGCTGGCCAAGCACTACGGCTTCGACAAGGCCAGGCGCTGGCGCGACCTGCCGGAGGAGGCGCGGCGCGTGCTTCTCTACGGATCGGAGGGGGCGAAGATCCGTTTCCGCTACGACGAGGGCGGGCGGGTCTACGAGATCGAGCGGCCGTTCGAGGGGGTGATCCCCAACATGGAGCGGCGCTACCGCGAGACCGACAGCGCCTGGGTGCGCGAGGAGTTCGAGCGCTACCAGAACAACCGGCCCTGCGGCGCCTGCGAGGGCTACCGGCTGAAGCCCGAGGCGCTGGCGGTGAAGATCGCGGGGCTCCACGCGGGCCAAGTCGTGCGCATGTCGATCCGCGAGGCGCTGGCCTGGATCGAGGAGGCCCCGGTCTCCTTAAGCGCGCAGAAGAACGAGATCGCGCGGGCGATCCTAAAGGAGATCCGCGAGCGGCTGGGGTTTCTCGTCAACGTGGGCCTCGACTACCTCACGCTGGCGCGCAACGCCGGCACGCTGTCGGGCGGCGAGAGCCAGCGTATCCGCTTGGCGAGCCAGATCGGCTCGGGGCTGACCGGCGTGCTCTACGTGCTCGACGAGCCGTCGATCGGGCTGCACCAGCGCGACAACGACCGGCTTCTGACCACGCTGAAGAACCTGCGCGACGCGGGCAACACGGTGATCGTGGTCGAGCACGACGAGGAGGCGATCCGCGAGGCCGACCATGTCATCGACATCGGCCTCGGCGCCGGCGTACATGGCGGCCGCATCATCGCCGCCGGAACGCCCGCCGACATCGCCGCCTGCGCGGACTCGATCACCGGGCAGTACCTGACCGGAGCGCGCGAGATCCCGGCACCGTCACAACGCCGCAAGAGCGCCGGCAAGTCGGTCACCGTGAAGGGGGCCTCGGGCAACAATCTGCGGGGCGTGGACGCGCGCTTTCCGCTCGGGGTCTTCACCTGCGTCACCGGCGTCTCGGGCGGCGGCAAGTCGACGCTGACGATCGAGACGCTATTCAAGACCGCCTCGATGCGGCTGAACGGCGCGCGCCAGACCCCGGCGCCCTGCACGGCGATCGAGGGGCTGGAGCATCTCGACAAGGTCATCGACATCGACCAGTCGCCGATCGGGCGCACGCCGCGCTCGAACCCCGCCACCTATACCGGGGCATTCGGGCCGATCCGCGACTGGTTCGCGGGCCTGCCGGAGAGCAAGGCGCGAGGCTACAAGCCAGGGCGGTTCAGCTTCAACGTCAAGGGCGGACGCTGCGAGGCGTGCCAGGGCGACGGGGTGATCAAGATCGAGATGCACTTCCTGCCCGACGTCTATGTCACCTGCGAGACCTGCGCGGGCAAGCGCTACAACCGCGAGACGCTGGAGATTCTGTTCAAGGGCAAGAGCATCGCGGATGTTCTCGACATGACGGTCGAGGACGCGGAGACGTTCTTCGCCGCGGTGCCGGCGATCCGCGAGAAGATGACAACGTTGATGCAGGTGGGCCTTGGCTACATCAAGGTCGGCCAGCAGGCGACAACGCTTTCCGGCGGAGAGGCGCAGCGGGTGAAGCTGTCGAAGGAACTGTCGCGGCGTTCCACCGGGCGCACGCTCTACATCCTCGACGAGCCGACGACCGGGCTGCATTTCGAGGACACCAAGAAGCTTCTCGAGGTGCTGCACGAGTTGGTGGAGCAGGGCAACACGGTGGTGGTGATCGAGCACAACCTCGACGTGATCAAGACCGCCGACTATCTCATTGATATCGGGCCTGAAGGCGGCGATGGAGGCGGTCAGATCGTGGCGACCGGGACGCCGGAGGAAGTCGCGGCCACCGAGGGCAGCCATACGGGGCGGTACCTCAAGGCGCTTCTGGGCGCGCGGCGGGTCGCGGCGGAGTGACGACGCTCCGAACCTAGGGCTTCGGCGCGCCAATAGACGGTTGTTATCAAGCCGGTCAGCCGCGCCCGCGCTTCTCGAAGCGGGGAAGCATGGCGGAGAAGTCGCGGCCGGCGCCGTCCTCCTCCTCGACGAAGCGTCGGTAGAGTTCGGCGGCGGCGGCGCCGAGGGGCGTGTCGGCGTCGACTTCCGCGGCCGCCTGCTGGCTGAGGCGCAGGTCCTTGAGCATCAGGTCGGCGGCGAAGCCCGGCGCGTAGCCCTTGTCGGCCGGGGAGGTCGGGCCGACGCCGGGCGCAGGGCAGTAGGTGTTGACCGACCAGCATGAGCCCGAGGAGGTCGAGACCACGTCGTAGAGCGCGTGGCGGTCGAGGCCGAGCTTGTCGGCCAGCGCGAAGGCCTCGCACACGCCGATCATCGAGACGCCGAGGATCATGTTGTTGCAGATCTTGGCGGCCTGACCGGCCC
This sequence comes from uncultured Alphaproteobacteria bacterium, assembly GCA_963836255.1. Lineage (GTDB taxonomy): Bacteria > Pseudomonadota > Alphaproteobacteria > Rhodobacterales > Rhodobacteraceae > Amaricoccus. Next base: position 1,261,540 of record CAWIIL010000001.1, on the reverse strand, counting down.
CCGCGCGCCCGCAATGCACGGCGCGCGCTCCCATCACGTCGAAGAGGGGCAGGGCGGCGGCGAAGGCGTCGGCGTCGCCGCCGACCATGAAGGTGAGCGCGCCCGCGGTCGCGCCGCCGACCCCGCCAGAAACCGGCGCGTCGAGCGGCCGCAGGCCCGCGGCGGCGGCCTGCGTCGCAGCGGCGCGCGCGGCGGCGACGTCGACGGTCGAGCAGTCCACGAAGACTGCGCCCGGAGCGCCGGCCGGGGTGATCTCGCCATAGACCCGGGCGAGGATCGCGCCGTCGGGCAGCATGGTGATCACCGCGTCCCGCCCCGACGCCGCCTCGGCGGCCGAGCGCGCCGGCGCGACCCCGTCGGCGGTGACGTCGGCGACGTCGAAGCCTGTGACGTCATGGCCGGCGGCGGCGAGGTTGCGCGCCATCGGCGCGCCCATGTTGCCCAGTCCGATGAACCCGATCCGCATCCCTGCGCCTCCCCCGATGTATTGCTTCAGCCTGTCGCCGCCACGCGCGTCCATTCGTCGGCCCCGAGCGGCGCAAGCATCCGGGCGACGTCTGCCGGGCCGACACCCTGCAGCGTATGGCTCCAGCGCGGAGTGCGGTCCTTGTCGATGATGGCGGCGCGGATGCCCTCGACGAGATCGCCGTGGCTGAGCGCGCGCCAGGAGAAGCGGTATTCCCGGGCCAGCGCCTGCGGAACTCCGGGCTCGGCGCGGGCGGCGCGGACGAGGTCGAGCGTGCAGGCCATCGAGAGCGGACAGCCGCGGCGGAGATCCGTAAGGATGGCGTCCCCGCCGTCCTCGCCGGTCAGTCGCGCGACGACCGTGGCGAGATCGGGCGCGGCGAAGGCCGCGTCGATGAGCGGTTGCAGAGTTTCGAGCTCCGAGGGCGGGGGGGCCGTGGCGAAGGCGGCGACGGCCGCGTCGGCGTCGCCGGTCTCGACCAGGCGGGCCGTAAGGACGGGCCAGGCGTCCCGGGGCGCAAATCGATCGGCGAAGCCCGCGCGGATCGCGTCGCCCGGACCCATGCGGCGCCCGGTGGCGCCGAGGAATTCGCCGAGCCGTCCGGGGCCGGCGGCGAGAAGCGCAGTGCCGCCGACGTCGGGCACCAGGCCGATGGCGCATTCCGGCATGGCGACGCGGGTGGTCTCGCAGACGATCCGGTGGCTGCCATGCAGCGAGACGCCGACGCCCCCGCCCATCACGTAGCCCTGGGCCAGCGCCACCCAAGGCTTGGGGTAGGCGGCGATCGCGGCGTTCAGCCGGTATTCGTCGGCCCAGAACCTCCGCGCCGGGCCGAACTCGCGCCGGCGGCCCTGTTCGTAGACCTGCTGGATGTCGCCGCCGGCCGAGAAGGCGCGCTCGCCGTCGGCGTCGATGATCACCAGCCGCACGGCGGGGTCATCGCGCCAGCGCCCGGCTGCGTCGGCGATGGCCGCGATCATGCCGTAGGTGAGCGCGTTGAGCGCCTGGGGGCGGGCGAGGGTGATGCGCCCGGCGAAGCCTTCGACCCGGATGCGGATGTCGCTCAAATCCGCTCTCCGAGCATGGCGCGGGCGATGATCACCCGCATGATCTCGTTGGAGCCCTCGAGGATCTGGTGCACACGCAGGTCGCGCACGATCTTCTCGACGCCGTAGTCGCTGAGGTATCCGTAGCCGCCGAAGAGCTGCAGCGCGTCGTTGGCGACCCGGAAGGCGGTGTCGGTGACGAGGCGCTTGGCCATGGCGCAGGCCTTGGTTCGGTCGGGCGCGCCGGCGTCGAGCTTCCAGGCGGCCTGGTGGAGAAAGACCCGCGCGGCCTGGAGATCGGTCTCCATGTCGGCGAGGCGGAACTGCAACGCTTGGAACTCCGTGAGCTTGCGCCCGAACGCCTCACGGCCTTCCATGTAGGCGAGAGCCTTGTCGAGCGCGGCCTGGGCGCCGCCGAGCGCCGCGGCGGCGATGTTGAGCCGCCCGCCGTCAAGGCCGGCCATGGCGTAGGCGAAGCCGAGACCTTCTTCGCCGAGGAGGTTGCGCGCCGGCACGGTGCAGTCGTCGAACATGACCTGGCAGGTTGGTTGGGCCTTCCAGCCCATCTTGCGCTCCTGCGCCCCGAAGGAGATGCCTGGCGCGCCGTCCTCGACGATGAACGCCGAGACGCCCTTCGGTCCCGGGCCGCCGGTCCGGGCCATGGCGAGGTAGAGGTCGGAGAAGCCACCCCCCGAGATGAAGGCCTTGGCGCCGTTGAGGGTCCAGCCGCCGTCGCCGGGATCGGCGCGGGTCCGCAGCGCGGCGGCGTCCGAGCCGGCGCCCGGTTCGGTGAGGCAGTACGAGCAGACCGCCTCGAAGGTCAGGATGCGCGGCAGGTAGGCGGCGCGGAGCGCGTCCGAGCCGTGCGCCGCCACCATCCAGGCGCAGATGTTGTGGATCGAGAGGAAACTCGAGACGGTCGGGCAGGATTCCGCCAGCGCCTCGAAGACTAGGACGGCCTCAAGGCGGGAGAGGCCCGCGCCGCCGTGTTCCTCTGGAACGTAGATCCCGGCGAGGCCGAGGGCGCCGGCTGCGCGCAGCATTGCGCGCGGCATGGTCCCGGCCTCTTCCCAGGTGGCGGCGTGGGGCGCGATCTCGGTCCGGCCGAAGGCGCGGGCCATGTCCGCCACTGCGCGCTGTTCGTCGGTGAGGGCGAAGTCCATCGGTTCAGGCCGCCGCGCCGGCGAGACGGGCGCGCGCCTCGTCGACGAGCCGCGCCACGAGGTCGGCGGCGGGCAGGGGACGGCACAGGCCCGCGGCCTGGCCATAGAGCAGGAAGCGACCCTCCGGGTCGTCGGGGTCGGCGTTGGCGGCGGCGAGCGGCGCGCTCAGCGGATACATCAGCGGAAAGGGGAGCACGGAGGCGTCTGCAGCGCTCATGGCCTCGACGTAGCGGGTCCGGTGCGCCCGCGCCGGCCGGCCCGAATGCGCGCGCGTCAGCCGCGTGGCGTCGTCAGGAGCGGAGGCGAGCAGCCGGCGATGCAGGTCGGACGCCGCGGATTCCGGGCAGGCGAGGAAGGCCGTGCCGAGTTGCGCGCCGTCGGCGCCGAGCATGAAGGCGGCGGCGAGGCCGCGGCCGTCGGCGATCCCGCCGGCGGCGATCACCGGAACCGAGACCGCGTCGACGATCGCCGGCACCAGCGCCATCAGGCCAACGCCGGCGTCGGGCGGCTCGATCGCGAAGGCGCCGCGGTGGCCGCCGGCCTCCCAGCCCTGGGCGATGACGGCGTCGACGCCGGCCGCCTCGAGCGCGCGGGCCTCGGCGACGGTGGTGGCGGTGGCGAGCACGCGCACGCCGGCGGCGCGCAGCCGCGCGACGGCGTCACCGTCCGGAAGGCCGAAGTGGAAGCTCGCCACCGGTGGCGGCGCGGCGAGCAGCGCCTTGAGCGCGTCGGTGCCGAAGGCGGAGGGCGCGGAGAGGGGGACGACCTCCGGGGGCGCGCCGAGCCCGGCTGCGGCGTAAGCCGGGGCGACAGCGGCGCGGGCGGCGTCAAGCGCCGCCGTGTCCGTCCCCACCGGTCCATGGGCGAAGAAGTTGAGGTTGAAGGCGGCGTTGGTGCGGCGGCGCATTTCGGCGGAGAGTTCGCGCAGCTCCGCCGCGTCCATTCCGGCGCAGCCGAGCGAGCCGAGCCCGCCGGCGTTCGACACCGCCGCCGCGAGCTCCGGCGTGCTCGACCCCTTCATCGGGGCCTGCACGATCGGATGGGCGACGCCAAGCAGGTCCGTGAGGCGGCGGCTTGGCCAACCGGTCACGTTCGTTACTCCATCGTCGGGATCGAAAAGGCGGCGCCTTGCCTGGTGCCCGACGGCCAGCGCGAGGTGACCGTCTTGGTGCGGGTGTAGAAGCGGAAGGCGTCGGGGCCATGCTGGTTGAGGTCGCCGAACGCCGAGAGCTTCCAGCCGCCGAAGGTGTGGTAGGCGAGCGGCACCGGGATCGGCACGTTGACGCCGACCATGCCGACGTTGATACGGCTGGCAAAGTCGCGGGCGGTGTCGCCGTCGCGGGTGAAGATCGCCGTGCCGTTGCCGTAGGGGTTCTTCATCGTCAGGTCGAGCGCCTCGTCGTAGGACTTGGCGCGCACGGTCGAGAGCACCGGACCGAAGATCTCTTCGCGGTAGATGTCCATCTCGGGTGTGACGTTGTCGAAGAGGCAGGCGCCGACGAAGAAGCCATCCTCGTAGCCCTGCATCCGGAAGCCGCGGCCATCGACGGCGAGCGTCGCGCCCTGGGTGACGCCCGAATCAATCAGTCCGAGGATGCGCTGCTGGGCGGCGCGGGTCACGACGGGGCCGAAATCGACGTCCTCGCCGGCGGTGTAGGGGCCGATCTTGAGGCTCTCGACCCGCGGGATCAGCTTCTGGATCAGCGCGTCGGCGGTGGCCTCGCCTACTGGGACGGCCACCGAGATCGCCATGCAGCGCTCGCCCGCCGCGCCGTAGCCGGCGCCCACCAGCGCGTCGACCGCCTGGTCGAGATCGGCGTCGGGCATGACGATCATGTGGTTCTTGGCACCGCCGAAGCATTGCACGCGCTTGCCGTTCGAGCAGCCCCGCCCGTAGATGTACTGGGCGATCGGGGTGGAGCCGACGAAGCCGATCGCCATGATGTCGGGATGATCGATGATGGCGTCGACGGCTTCCTTGTCGCCGTTGACGACCTGAAATACGCCGTCCGGCAGCCCCGCCTCCTGCATCAGCGCTGCGAGCATCAGCGGCACGGAGGGGTCGCGCTCGGAGGGCTTGAGGATGAAGGCATTGCCGCAGGCGATGGCCGGGCACATCTTCCACATCGGGATCATGGCGGGGAAGTTGAAGGGCGTGATGCCCGCGACCACGCCGAGCGGCTGGCGCATGGAATACATGTCGATGCCGGGCCCGGCGGCGTCGGTGAACTCGCCTTTGAGCAGATGCGGCGCGCCGATGCAGAATTCGGCGACCTCAAGGCCGCGAACCACGTCGCCGCGGGCGTCCGGCAGAGTCTTGCCATGCTCGCGGGAAAGCGTCTCGGCGAGCTTGTCCATGTCACGGTTGAGGAGTTCGACGAACTTCATCATCACGCGGGCCCGGCGCTGGGGGTTGGTCGCGGCCCATTTTGGCTGGGCGGCTCGGGCGCCCTGCACGGCGGCGGCGAGTTCGGCGGCGGACGCCAGCGCCACTCGGGCCTGCACCTCGCCGGTGGCTGGATTGAAGACGTCAGCTTCGCGCCCCGAGGTTCCGGCAATGCGCCGTCCGTCGATAAAGTGCCCGATCGATTCCATGGCCTGCGGTCTCCCCCCAATTCGCGTGTCCGAGCCTAGCGCCCGCTGCGCGTCGGCCACAGCCCTAGTCGCGCCAAAGCGAATTTGCAAAGTTGCGCGCATGAAACCGCATCCGCCTCGACCGTCACCTCGCCGCCGTGGCCCCGGGCCATGAGGCTATGCATTTTCGCGCGGGGAATGGCTGGCCATCGCGCCGGCTATGTCTGGCCGTTCGATCTGCTCGCGCCGATGCTCGCGGCCCCCGGGCGCTCGGTGACGGTGCTCACCACCGCCGCGCCCGACGGCGCGACCCGGGCTGCTCCCGCGGAGGGGGTCGAGGTGCGCTATATTCCAGGGACCACGCCCGAGAAGTGCGACGCGCGGTTCTTCGCGGCCAGCGCCGCCGCGTTCGACGCACTGAACGCCGAGACTCCGTTCGACGTCGTGCTGGGTCGCAGCGCGTCGCCGTTCGGGATCTACGGGCGGGCCGGCGCGGACAGGCTTCCGCCGCTGGTGCTGCACGAGGGCACGAGCCCCGCGTGGCTGCATCGCGTGGATGTGGAGGGGCGGGGGCTCGCCCGGCTCGCAGTCCCCGTCCGGGCCGTCTGGGAGGCCCGACGCGGGCGGGAGACGGCGCTGTGCATGCGCCGCGCCGCGCAGGTGGTCTGCGTGGGCGCGCCGCTTGCGGAGGCTCTGCGGCGCAGCCGGTGGTGGCGACCGCCAGCGACGACCGCCATTCCTTACGCATTCGACGTCGCGGCGTTCGCGCCGCAGCCTGCGCGGCCGCTTTCGCACGGGGGGGCGCCGCACATCATCTACGCCGGGCGGCTGACGGAGGCCAAGGGGGCCGGGCGGCTGCTCGACATTTTTGCGCTGCTCCAGAGCAGCGACGCCCGGCTCGAGGCGATCGGCCCGTCGGAGCCCGCGTACCTGGCGCGCCTTGTCGCCCAGGCGGAGGCGCGCGGGGTCGCGGATCGGGTGAGTTTCCCCGGCGCGCTGTCTCATGCGGTTCTGGCGGAGCGACTGGCGCAGGCCGACGCATTCCTCTTTCCCTCGACGCATCCCGAGGGCGCGAGCAAGACCGTCACCGAAGCGATGGCGGCCGGGCTTCCGGTGGTCGCCTACGCGCTTCCGGGCGTTTGCGGCCAGATCACCGACGGCGTCGACGGCGCGCTCGTCCCGCCCGGTCGGGCGGACCTGGCCGCGGCGCGGCTCGACGCGATCCTCGCCGACCCTGCAATGGCGGAGCGGCTTGGGGCGGCGGCGCGCGACCGCGTGCGCCGGTCCTGCGATCCCGAACAGGTCGCGGCGGCCTGGAACGCGGTGCTCGATGCAGCGGTCTCTGGGGCGCGCGGCTGAGCCGTTCGCCAGGCGCAGGGCCGCGCAGGTTTGCAAAATGAGCCCGATCTGTTAGCGTTCGTTCCGGCAATTTCGCAAGGAGAAAGCCATGTCCTCGGCGCGGTTTCGGAGAAATTCCGGGGAGGCGCGCGGTGTCGCGCCCCTGTGATGGCGGGGCGCTCGCGCCTTCGCTGGGACGACATTCCGGTGTTTCTTGCGGTGGCCCGGCAGGCGCAGCTGTCGCGGGCGGGGCGGGTGCTGGCGCTTGACCCCGCGACCGTCGGGCGGCGCATCGGCGCGCTCGAGGAGGCGCTCGGAACCAAGCTCTTTGACCGCAGCCCACAGGGCTACGCGCTGACCGAGGCCGGACGCGATCTCGTCGAGCACGCCCAGGCGATGGAGGCGCAGGCGGTCGCCGCGACCGAGGAGGTCGGCGGCCAGTCCGACACGCTGTCGGGAACCGTGCGGATCGGCGCGCCTGACGGCGTCTCGAACTATCTGCTGATCGACGCCTGCGACCGGCTGAGCCGTGGCAACCCCGACCTGCAGGTGCAGGTGGTGGCGCTGCCGCGAATGTTCAGCCTGTCCAAGCGCGAGGCCGATCTCGCGATCACGGTCTCGCCGCCGAGCGCGGGGCGGCTGACGGTCCGCAAGATCGCCGACTACCGGCTGCGGCTCTACGGGCGGGCGGACATGCTGGAGACGCACGGGACGATCCGCGACATGGGCGATCTGCGCGAGCTGCGCGGGATCGGCTACATCTCCGACATGATCTTCGACAAGGAGCTCGACTACTACGCGCTGCTCGGCCGCGAAACGGAGCCGGCGCTGACGTCCAACAGCCTGATCATGCAGCTGCGGTGGTGCCTTCGTGGCGTGGGGATCTGCATCCTGCCCGACTTTGTGGCGAGGGATCATCCGGAGCTGCGCGTGATCCTTCCCGACGACATCCGCCTCGACCGGGCCTTCTACCTGGTGCGCCATCAGGACGACGCTCGGGTGGCGCGGATCAACCGGATGGCCGACGTGGTCGTGGAGTGGATGCGCGCGGCGCTGTCGAAGCCCGCGGCTTGACAGGCCCGGCGCGCGGGTGGACACTTTTTCGGCGACAATGCAATCGCGGGGAGGACGGCCATGACTGTGCGCAGGATCATCAAGTCGAAGAACGACGAGAAGATCGTTACGGCCAAGCCTTCCGAGACCATTCAGGAGGTCGCCAAGACGCTCGCCAAGCATCGCATCGGCGCGGTCATAGTCAGCGCCGACGGGTCTTCGGTCGACGGGATCCTGTCGGAGCGCGACATCGTGCGCGCGCTCGGGACGCAGGGGATCGACTGCATGACCCAACAGGCGAGCGATCTGATGACCGCGAAGGTCCAGGGCTGCAGCTTCGACGACACCGCGGTGTCGGTGATGGAGCGCATGAGCGAGGGCCGGTTCCGCCACATGCCCGTGGTCGAGGACGGCAAGCTGGTCGCGGTGATCTCGATCGGCGACGTTGTCAAGGCGCGGATCTCGGAGATGCAGAACGAGAACCAGGCGCTGACCGGGATGATCGCCAACACCTGGTAGGGTTTGCGGGGGCCGGGCTTGACCCGACCGTAGCAATAATGTTGCCTGCGCCCGCGCGTCTGGCGGCTCGGGGGTGAGGCAAATGCGGATCGGGCTGTATCCGGGAACCTTCGACCCGATCACGCTCGGGCACACCGACATCATCCGGCGCGCCTGCGCGCTGGTGGACAGGCTGGCCATCGGGGTGGCGATCAATCGCGACAAGGGGCCGCTGTTCTCGCTCGAGGAGCGCGTGGAGATGGTCGAGCGCGAGTGCCGGCCGATCGGCGCGGCGGCCGGCGTCGAGATCATCGCGCATCCCTTCGAGAACCTGCTGATCGACTGCGCTGCGGACGTGGGCGCGAGCGTGATCATCCGCGGGCTGCGGGCGGTGTCGGACTTCGAGTACGAGTTCCAGATGGTCGGCATGAACCGGGCGATGAACGACGAGGTCGAGACCGTGTTCCTGATGGCCGACGCCAACCACCAGGCGATCGCGAGCCGGCTCGTCAAGGAGATCGCCCGGCTTGGCGGCGACATCACCCCCTTCGTGCCGCCGCGCGTCGCCGAGGCGCTGGTCGAGCGGTTCGCGGCGCGTCAAGAGGTCCGGGCCTGAAGGGGCGGGCGCGGCGAGGCTCGGGCTTCACCTCGCCGCGCTGCTCCAATAGGGTCCACGCGGGATTCTTCAGACTGGAGACAGGAATGGCCGAGATCAGAGATCCGGAGAACACGCTCATCATCGCGCTCAAGGACGGCGAGGTGCTGGTCGAGATGCTGCCCGACGTGGCGCCCAAGCATGTCGCCCAGATCAAGACGCTGGTCCGGGCCGGCGAATACGACAACGTCGCCTTCCACCGGGTGATCGACGGCTTCATGGCTCAGACCGGCGACGTGGCGAACGGCGACATGGAGGACGGCTTCAACATCGGCCGCGCCGGCACCGGCGGCTCCAAGCATGCCGACCTGCCGGCGGAGTTCTCCAAGCTGCCCTTCGACCGCGGCGTCGTCGGCATGGCGCGCAGCCAGAACCCGAACTCGGCCAACAGCCAGTTCTTCATCATGTTCAAGGACGGACACTTCCTGAACGGGCAATACACGGTCTGGGGCCGGGTGGTCGGCGGCATGGAGCACGTCGACGCCATCACCAAGGGCGAACCGCCCAAGGCGCCCGACCGGATGATCTCGGTGCGCGTCGCGGGAGACGCGGCGTGAGCGCCCGGATTGCGCGGCGTGCGTTCTTCGGCCTCGTGCTGGCGGCGGGCGTCGCCTCGGTCGCCTTCGCGCAGAACGCCGACGACATCCTCGTCATCGACGTCGAGGGCGAGGCGAACGGCGTGGTCGAGATCGCCCTGCGGCCTGACATCGCGCCGCAGCACGTCGCCCGCATCAAGGAGCTGGCGCGCGCCGGCGAATACGACGGGGTGGCGTTTCACAGGGTGATCGATGGTTTCATGGCCCAGACCGGCGACGTGGAGTTCGGCGCGCGCGAGGCGCTGGGCGAGGGACGGGCCGGCACCGGCGGCTCGGCGCTGCCGGACCTGCCGGCGGAGTTCTCGGACGTCTCCTTCGAGACCGGCGTCGTCGGCATGGCGCGCAGCCAGGATCCGAACTCGGCCAACAGCCAGTTCTTCATCATGTTCGCGCCCGCCCCGCATCTGAACGGGCAGTACACGGTGGTCGGCGAGGTGATCTCGGGTCAGGACGTGATCGACGCAATCAAGCGCGGCGAGGGCAACAGCGGCGCTGTCGCCGAACCCGACTACATGGCGCGCGTGCAAGTCAAGGGCGACATGTGATCGCCTGGCGGCCGGCGCTGCGAAGCGCGGCCGGCCGCCAGCCCCCGCGTCAGTTGACGAGCGGTGCGTCCGGTGTGAACGCCGGGATCGGATCGGATGCGGCCGGCTTCGGTTCGAGCCCGGTCCAGTTGGCGTCCGACAGTTCCAGATTGCCGGGGATGTCTTGCTCCCAGAACCCTACGACGTTGCGGGTGATGTTGAGGTAGAGCTTGCCGTCGACGATCCGCCAGAGATCCGGGTTGCCCGGCACCTTGCCGCCCTTGGCGACGCCGAAGGCGCAATGGCCGTCGTATTGCGGCGCGAAGGCTGCGGGGTCGGCGAGGAAGCGGTCCCGGTTCGCTTCGGTGGCGAAGGCGAAGGTCGCGCCGTTCCAGTCCGCAGTGATGTCAGCGCGGCCGGGTACGGCTGCGGGCTGCGCAGTTCCGAGCACCGACTGATCGAGATCGAAATAGGCCACTACGTCGTGACCGGAGGCGGCGAAACCGGTCGCATCGACGTATTGCTCGCCGGCAAGACCGGGGCCTGCGGCGAGGCTGAGGGCGAGCGCGGCGGCGACAAGGGCTGAGGCGGATCGGCGCATGATTTCTCCTTGGGGATGCTGGACCCACTGCGGTTCGCGGGGAGCGCGCGCGTCGTTACGGCGCTCCGGTCACGGCTGCTTGATCTGCGTGCCTTCCGTGGCTCGGGGTCAGGCCGGGCAGGCGCCGGCCTGGGTCTCGACCTTCGGCGCCTCGGGCGCGTCCGGAAGCCCCGGCGCGACCGCGCCGCCGCGTCCGTAGATGTCCGGATAGTGGTGCGGCGCGCCGGTCGCGTCGGGAAAGACCGGGAAGTAGCCGAGCACGACCGGGATCGGCGCAGCGGCCACGTCGCGGGTCGGGCCGGAGGCCGCGGCGGCGCGCACCGCGTCCAGGTCCCAGTCGAGCACGAAGGCGACGAGGTCTTCCCAGCGCTGCACCCGCACGCAGCCGTGCGAAAGCGCGCGCATTTCGCGGTCGAAGAGCTCGCGCCGATTGGTGTCATGGAGATAGACGAGAAAGCCCGGATCAAGCCGCACCGCGGCGAGGCCGAGCGGATTGTTCTCTCCGGGCGGCCAGACCCGGTCGGCGTACTCGCCGCTTGCGAGCATCGACGGGGTCGGCCGCCAGGTTGGGCGGAACCGGACGGCGCTGACCGTGGCGGCGCGGATCGGTGTGGCGTGCCATGGCGCGCCGACGATGACGCGGCTGCGAAAACGCTCGCGGCCGTCCTCGAGCGCCACGAGTTCGAAGCCCGGAATGTTGACGACGATGGCCTTGCCCTTTTTCGGGATCGGCTGGTCGATCCCGAGTTCGGCCAGCGCCGCGCCGAGGTCGAGGTCGGCGCGGGCCGGCGCAGCGGCAGCGAGGAGAAATGCGAGCACGAGCCCGGCGAGTGCGCGCATGGGCGCGCTCTGGAGGACAGCTCCCGCCATCCCGCTCAGTCTTCCATCCCAACGAGCGCGTGGCGCTTGCGGCCGGCGGAGAGCTTGCGCGGCGGGGTGAGCGCCGCGGTGTCGAGCACCAGACCAGCGTCGCTCACGGCCACATCGTCGAGCCGGGCGCCGCCCTCGGCGATGAGCCGCCTGGCTTCCTTGCCGGAGGTGGCGAGGCCTGCGCGCACGAACAACTGCACGATCGAGATGCCGGCGCCGGCGACGTCGCCGGGCGCGAGCCGCACGGTCGGAAGCTCCGCGCCGACGCCGCCCAGCTCGAACACCTCGCGCGCCGTCGCCGAGGCGGCCTCGGAGGCCTTCAAACCGTGGGCGAGCGTGGTGACGGCGTCGGCGAGCGCGATCTTGGCCTCGTTGATCTCGGCGCCGCCGAGCGATCCGAGCCGGTCGCACTCCTCGACGGGCAGCTCGGTGTAGAGCTTGAGGAACCGTCCGACGTCGGCGTCGGCGGCGTTGCGCCAGAACTGCCAGAACTCGTAGGGCGAGAGCATCTCGGCGTTGAGCCAGACCGCGCCCTCGGCGCTCTTGCCCATCTTGCGCCCGTCGGCGGTTGTCAGGAGCGGCGACGTCAGGCCGAACACTTCCGCGCCGGCGACCCGCCGGGTCAGGTCGATGCCGTTGACGATGTTGCCCCACTGGTCAGAGCCGCCGAACTGCAGCATGCAGCCGTGGCGGCGGTGCAGTTCCAGAAAGTCGTAGGCTTGCAGGATCATGTAGTTGAACTCGAGGAACGACAGCGACTGCTCGCGGTCGAGGCGGGTGCGGACGCTGTCGAAGCCGAGCATGCGGTTGACCGAGAAGTGCCGGCCGATGTCGCGCAGAAAGCCGATGTAGTTGAGCCCGTCCAGCCAGGCGGAATTGTCGAGCATCAGCGCGTCGGTCCCGCCGTCGCCGAAGTCGAGAAACCGCGCGAAGACCTTGCGGATGCCGCCGACGTTCACTGCAATCTGGTCGTCGCTCAGAAGCCCGCGCGCCTCGTCGCGGAACGAGGGGTCGCCGATCTTCGAGGTGCCGCCGCCCATCAGCACCAGCGGCTTGTGTCCGGTCTTCTGGAGCCAGCGCAGCATCATGATCTGGATGAGCGAGCCCACGTGCAGCGACGGCGCGGTGGCGTCGAAGCCGATGTAGGCCGGCGTCGCGCCGGCGAGAAGAACCTCGTCGAGGCCCTCGAGGTCGGTGCAGTCCTGGTAGAAGCCGCGCGACCGCATCACAGCGAGAAATTCGCTCTTTGGCCTGTAGGTCACGGCGCGGCTCCTTTCCGGCGGGACGGCGGAGTTCTATAGCGGAGGACGCGCGGCGAAGGGAAGGGCCATGGCGGGCACGATGCGGGCGCTCGGGCTGATGTCGGGCACCTCGATGGACGGGGTGGACGCGGCCGTGCTGGTGACCGATGGCGAAACCATCGCAGAATTCGGGCGGACACGCTTCGAGCCCTATCCGGAAGCGGAGCGCGCGGCGCTGCGGGCGGGGCTCGGGCGGTGGCCGGGCGACGCGGGGCTCGCGGAGATCGAAGCGATGGTGCGCGCGCGCCACGCCGCGGCGGTCGTCGCCTTCGAAGATGTCGAGGTCGTGGGCTTCCATGGTCAGACGCTTGCGCACGAGCCGCGCGGACGCGGCACCTTCCAGATCGGGCGGGGCGATCTGCTGGCGCGCGAGACCGGGCGCACGGTGGTCTGGGACTTCCGCTCCGCCGACGTGGCCAGCGGCGGCGAGGGCGCGCCGCTGGCGCCGTTCTTCCATTTCGCCTGCGCGCGCCGAATGGGGGCGGAGGCGCCGGTGGCCTTTCTCAACCTCGGCGGCGTCGGCAACGTCACCTGGGTCGATCCGCGCGCCGGAGCGCCCGAGACTCCAGGAGCGCTCCTGGCGTTCGACACCGGGCCGGGCAACGCGATCATCGACGATTTCCTGAGCGCGCGCAGCGGAGCTGCGTTTGACGTCGACGGCGCGACGGCGGCGCGGGGCCGGGTCGACGAAAGCACGCTGGCCGGGCTCTCGGAGCACGCATACCTTCAACGGTCGCCGCCGAAATCGCTCGACCGTCAGGATTTCCACGGCTTTCTGGACCGGGTTGCGCATCTTTCGGACGCGGACGGGGCGGCGACGCTCGCGGCGCTGACGGCGGCGTGCGTGGCCGAGGCGGCGCGGCACTTTCCCGAACCAGTCGAACGCTGGCTGGTCTGCGGCGGCGGGCGGCGCAACCGGACGGTGATGGCGATGCTGGCGGCGCGGTCGAACGCGACGGTGGAGGCGGTGGAGGCGGCGGGGCTCGACGGTGACATGCTTGAGGCGCAGGCCTTCGCCTATCTGGCGGTGCGGGTGCTGCGCGGTCTGCCGACCTCGGCTCCGGACACGACCGGCGCGCGGCTCCCGGTTTGCGGCGGGCGGGTCAGCGCACCCGCTGCCTGAGGCTCGCGCGCGTTGCGTTGACGCGCGCCTCTGCTATCGTCACGGCTCTCGGACGGGCTCAGCCGGCCGCAACGGAGACGAGGGACAGCCATGGAACGAAAGTGGATGATTATGGCGGCGGTGGGACTGGGACTGGGAGCCTGCGCCCAGGGGACGGACTCCTCTCAGTTCGCTTCGAGTGGCGCAGCCGCCGATCAGGGGCCGGGCTACTGCGAATCGGCGCCGCCGGAGGATCCGACCGAGGCGGATCGCTGGAACGAACTCTGCTTCCCCGACCGCTAGGGCGCGAAGGCGGCCGCCGGGCGCTTCAGCGCGCCCGGGCCAGCAGGAGATGCGCCGCGAAGCTGGCGAAGACAGCGGCGAACAGCCAATCGAGCGCCCGGCCGACGCGCGGCCGCTGGCGCAGAGTGTCCGCGACCCGGTCGGCTGCGAGGATGATCGTCACTACGACTGGCGACGCCACCACGATGTAGGTCAGCCCCAATCCGAACAGCTTCGCCGGCGCCTCAGGATCGCCGGCGGAGACGAACTGCGGCAGGAAGGTCAAGAAGAAGAGCGCGATCTTCGGGTTGAGCAGGTTGATCGCCAGCGCAGAGGCGGCGGTCGCGCCGAGGCTCCTTGGGGTGTCGGACCGTCCGGGCAGGGTCAGCGCCGAGCCATGGCGGATCGCCTGCACCGCCAGCCAGAAAAGGTAGAGCGCCCCCCGCGATCTTGAGCGCGAAGAAAACCTTTGTCGCGGCGACGATCAGCGCCGAGAGTCCGAGCGCCACGAGCAGCGAATGCACCAGGATCCCGGCGAAAGCGCCGGCCATCGCCGCGAAGCCCGTCTGCCGGCCCTGCGCCAGCGTGCGGGCGATGCAGAAGGTCATGTCCGGGCCCGGCGTCAGTGCGATGACGACGACCGCCAGCGCATAGGGGATCAGGATCGCGGTCTCGGGCGTCATCGCGCCCTCCCGGCGGTTGTGCGCGCCCGTTAACACACGGCGCGGACCGGCTGGCAAAGCGCGACACATTTTCGCAGCCATCACATCTGCGAATGTGGGGATAGCGTTCGCAGGCGCGTTGTCGGAAAAGGCCCGGGAGGCGACGGTCTTTCTTTGCACGGGAGAATGAAGCGATGACCACCAGACGCGAGTTTCTCGGAACGGCCCCGCTGGCAGGAGCGGCCTTTGCGGTGAGCGGCCGGTTCATGATGGAGGCGTCGCCCGCGCATGCGCAGGCGGCTGCACCGCTCGCCGGGCATTTTCATCCCCTGGGCAAGGCGCCTTCGGAGCACACGATGGCGGTTCTCGAGGCCGCGAAGGCCGCGCTGCCGTTTTCGGACACTCGCGACTTCGAGGAGCAGGCGCGCGGGCTGATCGCGCCGATGCCCGACATGGTTATCATGGCCGACGCCGGGCATGTCGCCTGGGACATGGAGCAGTTCCAGTTCCTCAACGGAACGGAGGATTTCGACTCCATCCACCCCTCGATGACCCGCATCGCGCGTCTCAACAACAATTACGGCCTCTACGAGGTGATCCCGGGCATCTACCAGGTGCGCGGCTTCGATCTCTCGGACATCACTTTCGTGCGCGGCGCGACGGGATGGATCGTCATCGACCCGCTCACCGCGACCGAGACCGCGCGGGCAGCGTGGAATCTGTTCCAGGAGCATGTGGGCGAGGGCCTGCCGGTCTCGGCGGTGATCTATTCGCACACCCACGGCGACCACTGGGCCGGGGTTCAGGGCATCCTCACACAGGAGGAGGTCGACGACCGCGGCGTCGAGATCATCGCGCCGGTCGACTTCATGCGGTTCACGGTCTCCGAGAACGTCTTCGCCGGCAACGCGATGAACCGGCGGCTGTTCTACCAGTACGGGCTTTTGCTGCCCGTCGCCCCGCACGGCTTCGTCACCCAGGGTCTCGGCCACCGGATCCCCGCCGGCGCCAGCGGACTGATCGCGCCCACCCGCCTCGTCTCCGAGCCGATCGAGGAGTTCGAGGTCGACGGTGTGAACATGATCTTCCACTTCACGCCCAACACCGAGGCGCCGCGCGAGATGAACACCTACATCCCCGAGATGAAGGCGCTCTGGATGGCCGAGAACGTCACCGCGACGCTCCACAACATCTACACTTTGCGCGGCGCCCAGGTCCGCGACGCGCTCAACTGGTCGAAGTACATCGCCGACGCGCTCTATCGCTTCGGGCAGGAGGCGGAGGTGATGTTCGCCTCGCACCACTGGCCGCGCTGGGGCAACGAGCGCATCCAGGAGGTGCTGCGCGCACAGCGCGACCTCTACGCGCACATGAACAACCAGGTCCTGCACTACGCCAACCAGGGCGTGACCATCAACCAGATCCACAACGTCTACGAACTGCCGGCTTCGCTGCTGGAGAAATGGTACTGCCGCGGCTATCACGGCACGCCCGAGCACAATTCGCGCGGCGTGATCCAGCGCTTCCTCGGCTTCTGGGACTGCAACCCGGCGACCCTGGTGCCGCTCTCGCCGGAGGATTCCGCGCCGCTCTATGTCGAGATGATGGGCGGCTCCGAGCGCATTCTCGCGCGCGGGCAGGAGCTTCACGACGCGGGCGACTACAAGCTGGCGATGGAAATTGTCAACAAGCTCGTTCAGGCCGAGCCCGACAATGCCGAGGCAAAGGACCTGCTCGCCGACATCTTCGAGCAGCTCGGCTACCAGCAGGAGAATCCGGGGCTCCGCAACAGTTTCCTCTCCGGCGCCTACGAGCTCAGGAGCGGCATCCCGCAGGGCGAGGTGGGCGACACCTCAAGCCCCGAAGTGATCCGGGCGATGTCGACGGCGCTCTTCCTCGACTTCCTCGGCATCCGTATGGACAGCCGCAAGGCCGAGGGGCTGAGCTTCACCATGAATCTCGTCACGCCGGACAACGGCGAGCAATTCATCGTCGAACTCGAGAACGCGACACTGACCAACATCCAGGGGTTCCAGGCGGAAGACCCCGACCTGACGCTGACGATAAACCGCGCCGATCTCGAACTGACCATGATGGGCGCGAAGACACTCGAGGCGCAGCTCGCCGACGGTTCGGCGATTGCCGATGGCGACGTGAGCATCCTCGCGCAACTGGCGGGGATAATGGTCGATTTCGACCCGCGTTTCCCGATCATGCCGGGCACCGGGCCCGCCGTGGCCGAGACGGCGGCGACCGAATATCCCTACAATGCGAACGTGGGGCCGGTCATCGTCGAGTGATCGCAGGCGCGCCCCCGGCTGCAGGGCCGGCGGGCGCAAGCCTCAGCGGCTGGTCTCGGTGAGGCGCCGGCGCACGTAGGCGTCCACGGTCGCGATCATCTCGTCCATGCCGGGATCGAAGAAATGGCTCGCGCCCTCGATGGTTTCGTGGGTGATGGTGATGCCCTTCTGCTGCTTGAGCTTGTCGGAGAGCATGGCGACATCGGCGGGCGGCACGACGCGGTCGGCCGAGCCGCCGATGATCAGACCCGACGAGGGGCAAGGGGCGAGGAAGGAGAAGTCGTACTGGTTGGCTGGTGGCGCCACCGAAATGAAGCCGGCGATCTCGGGCCGGCGCATCAGCAGCTGCATGCCGATCCAGGCGCCGAACGAGAAGCCCGCCACCCAGCAGTTCTTGGCGTTGGGGTTGAGCGACTGCAGGTAATCAAGCGCCGCGGCGGCGTCGGACAGCTCGCCGATGCCCTGGTCGTATTCGCCCTGGCTGCGTCCGACCCCGCGGAAGTTGAAGCGCAGGCAGGTGAAGCCGATGC
The DNA here is from genome assembly GCA_963836255.1 of uncultured Alphaproteobacteria bacterium. Classification (GTDB taxonomy): domain Bacteria; phylum Pseudomonadota; class Alphaproteobacteria; order Rhodobacterales; family Rhodobacteraceae; genus Amaricoccus. Next base: position 1,243,979 of record CAWIIL010000001.1, on the reverse strand, counting down.
TGTGGAACGCGTAGTGAAGGTTGTAGACAACCTTGTTGTTCATTGTGCCCCCGTAAAGCGGGTGGGGGTGCAGGATGATGGCGATCGGCGCGTCCTTGGCCTTTTGCGGGTGGTAGCGTCCCTCGAGGCGTCCATCCGGCCCGGGGAAGATGACCTCTGGCATGGGAAAGGTGACTCCTCGGTGTGGCGCAATCGCAAACTTGACGGAATCGCTCAACCAACTTAGAAGAATTCTAAGCCATGGCGCGCGTCCCCCAAGTCCGTCGCAACTAAGGGGTCGCACTGGTTGCGTCAACACCGTCGGGTCCGGGGATCGCCATGAAACTGAGCACCAAGGGCCGCTATGCGATGATCGCGCTCACCGACCTCGCCACCCGGCCGGGAGACCGGCTGGTCTCGCTCTCGGAGATCTCCGAGCGGCAGGACATCAGCCTGGCGTATCTCGAGCAGCTCTTCGTGAAGTTGCGCCGGGCGGAGATCGTGGAATCGGTGCGCGGTCCCGGCGGTGGTTACCGGCTGGCGCGGCCGGTCGAGCAGATCCGGGTCTCCGAGATCCTCGCCGCCGTGGACGAGACCATGGACGCGCTCGCCCGCGGGGCCGGCGCATCGGGCGCCGACACCGGCACGGCAGAGCAACGCCTGACAGACAAGCTCTGGGAGCAGTTGTCGGCGAACGTCTACGTGCTTTTGCACCAGACCCGGCTCTGCGACATCGTGCGCGACCAGCTTGCGCCCTGCCCGGCGGTGCCGAGCTTCATCGACGTGGTGGACGAGAGCGCATGAGCCCGACGCTGATCCCGACGATGCGCTATCGCGACGCCGGCGCGGCGATCGACTGGCTGTGCGCCACCTTCGGGTTTGAGCGCCAGGCGGTTTTTCCGGACGCCGATGGCGGCGTGGCCCATGCGCAGCTGAGGCTCGGGTCGGGCATGATCATGATCGGCTCCGCCCGCGACGACGTCTTTGGCGGCCAGCAGGCTCCGGCGGACCCGGACCGCCCGGTCACCCAGAGCGTCTATGTGGTGGTGACCGACGCCGACGCCGTGCACGCCCGCGCAAGGGCCGCGGGCGCGCGGATCGTGATGGAGATCCGCGACGAGGATCATGGCGGTCGTGGTTTCTCCTGCCGTGATCCGCAGGGACAGCTGTGGAACTTTGGAACCTACGATCCAGGCGCGCTGGAGGGCAGCGCATGAGCCGGGTCTATCTCGACTGGAACGCGACCGCTCCGCTGCGCCCGGAGGCCCGGGCGGCGATGCTCGCGGCGATGGACGCGCTCGGCAACCCGTCCTCGGTGCACGCCGAGGGCCGGGCGGCCAAGGCGCTGCTTGAACGCGCGAGGTCCCAGGTGGCCGCGGCGCTCGGAGCCGATCCGGAGGGGATCGTGTTCACCTCCGGCGCAACCGAGGCGGCGGCGCTCGGGCTCGCCGGGCGCGATATGTCCTCGGCGAATGTGGAGCACGACTGCGTTGCGGCCTGGACGCGTGGCGACCTGGCTGTGGACGCGGCAGGCGCGGTGACGGCGCGCGATCCAGGGGTCACGGCGCTGCAGGCGGCGAATTCGGAAACCGGCATTCTGCAAGACCTTCCGCATAGCCTAGGCTTCGTCGACGCGGCGCAGGCCTTCGGCAAGGCTCCCTTCGCGTTCGACTGGTCCGGCGCGGCGATGGCGGCGGTCTCGAGCCACAAGATCGGCGGGCCGCGCGGGGTTGGCGCGCTGGTCCTGTGCGAGGGCGCCGAGGTCGCGGCGCAGCTGCGCGGCGGCGGGCAGGAGCGCGGACGGCGCTCGGGCACGGAAAACCTGCCGGGGATTGCGGGTTTCGGCGCGGCGGCCGAGGCCGCTGCCGCTGAACTCGCCCGCGGGGTCTGGGAAGAGGTGCGCGCGGTCCGGGACTTTTTCGAGGCCGCACTGGAAGCGGGCGCGAGCCAGACTATTTTTGTCGGGAAAGGTTCCGACCGGCTTCCAAACACGAGCTGTTTCGTGACACCCGGATGGGGGTCGGAGACGCAGGTGATGCAGATGGATCTCGCGGGCTTTGCGATCTCGGCTGGCTCGGCCTGTTCCAGCGGCAAGGTCGGCGCGAGCCGCACGCTGGCTTCGATGGGTTTCGACGCTGATTCGGCGGCGAGCGCCGTGCGGGTTTCGATTGGTCCAGGCGTGACCAGCGACGCCGTAGCTGCCTTCGCGGAGGCATGGCTGCGCCAGTGGCGTCGGTTCGAAGGCAAGAAGGCGGCCTGAGGCATGGCCGGAATGGAAAAGGAGAGCGGCATGGCGTCAGTCGAGGAAATCACGGTGCGCGACGGCGTCGATCAGGAGACGGTCGAAGCGGTGCGTGGCGTCGGCGAGCGCTACAAGTACGGCTTCTCAACCGATGTCGACACCGAATACGCGCCCAAGGGGCTGAGCGAGGACATCGTCCGGCTGATCTCGGACAAGAACGGCGAGCCCGAATGGCTGACCGACTGGCGGTTGCAGGCGTATCGACGCTGGCTCTCGCTCGAGGAGCCGACCTGGGCGATGGTCCGCTACCCCCAGATCGACTTTCAGGACCAGTTCTACTACGCCCGCCCCAAGAGCATGGCGACCAAGCCGAAATCGCTCGACGAGGTCGATCCGACGCTGCTCGCTGCTTACGAGAAGCTTGGTATCCCCCTGAGGGAGCAGATGATCCTCGCGGGCGTGGAGGGCGCGGGTGAGGTTCCTGCGGAGGGCCGCAAGGTGGCCGTCGACGCAGTCTTCGACAGCGTCAGCGTGGGCACGACCTTTAAGGCTGAACTGGCCAAGGCAGGGGTGATCTTCTGCTCGATCTCCGAGGCGGTTCGCGAGCACCCCGATCTGGTGAAGAAGTATCTGGGCACGGTGGTGCCGATCTCGGACAATTTTTATGCCACCTTGAATTCGGCCGTTTTTTCAGATGGTTCCTTTGTATACATCCCGCCAGGCGTGAAGTGCCCCATGGAGCTTTCCACCTATTTCCGGATCAACGCCGAGAACACCGGCCAGTTCGAGCGCACGCTGATCATCGCCGACAAGGGTTCCTACGTGAGCTACCTTGAGGGATGCACGGCGCCACAGCGCGACGAGAACCAGCTGCACGCCGCGGTGGTGGAGATCGTCGCGCTCGAGGACGCGGAGGTGAAGTACTCGACGGTGCAGAACTGGTACCCAGGGGACGAGAACGGCAAGGGCGGCATCTACAACTTCGTCACGAAGCGGGCGGATTGCCGCGGCGATCGATCCAAGGTGAGCTGGACCCAGGTCGAGACCGGCTCGGCGATCACTTGGAAATACCCGTCCTGCATCCTGCGCGGCGAGGGGTCGCAGGGCGAGTTCTATTCGATCGCCATCGCCAACAACATGCAGCAGGCCGACACAGGCACGAAGATGGTGCATCTAGGCCGCAACACCAAGAGCCGGATCGTCTCGAAGGGCATCAGCGCCGGACGGGCGCAGAACACCTATCGCGGGCTCGTCTCGATGCATCCAAAGGCCAAGAACAGCCGCAACTACACCCAGTGCGACAGTCTGCTCATCGGCGACCGTTGCGGAGCGCACACGGTCCCCTACATCGAGGTGAAGAACAACTCGAGCCGGGTCGAGCACGAGGCGACCACCTCGAAGGTCGATGAGGATCAGCTGTTCTACTGCCGCGCCCGCGGCATGGACGAGGAGGAGGCGGTTGCGCTCGTCGTCAACGGCTTCTGCCGTGAGGTGTTGCAGGCGTTGCCCATGGAGTTCGCAATGGAGGCGCAGAAGCTCGTCGCCATCAGTCTGGAAGGATCGGTCGGATGATCATCGCAACTGCAGTTCTGGCGGGGCTCGCGCTCGCCGTCGTCATCGCGACCCGCACCCCGCCGCCCGCGCGCAAGCCTGTGCGCGTCCGCATCGAGGACAAGCGTCGGAAATGAACCGGATCCCGGCGGTGTAGGTCGCCGTGTCGCCGGCCTGACGCGTGCCCGCCGCGATCCCCCCAAACTCCCGTCGCGCGCCGCGCCGCCGGGTCCGCACCGGAAGTGAGAGACAATGCTTGAGATCAGCAATCTGCACGTGAAGCTCGAGGAAGAGAACAAGGCCATCCTGCGCGGCGTCGACCTGGCGGTGAAGCCGGGCGAGGTCCACGCGATCATGGGGCCGAACGGTTCGGGCAAGTCCACGCTGTCCTATGTGCTGGCCGGACGTGACGGCTACGAGGTCACCGAGGGCTCGGCGCGGCTTCTCGACCAAGACCTGCTTGCGCTGGAGCCAGAGGAGCGGGCGGCGGCGGGGCTGTTTCTGGCGTTCCAGTATCCCGTCGAGATCCCGGGAGTGGGCAACATGACCTTTCTGCGGACCGCGCTGAACGCCCAGCGCAAGGCCCGCGGCGAGGAGGAGCTCAACGCCGCCGACTTCCTGCGCGTGCTTCGCGAGAAGGCAAGGACGCTGAACATCGATGCGGAGATGCTCAAGCGTCCGGTCAACGTGGGCTTCTCGGGGGGCGAGAAGAAGCGCAACGAGATCCTGCAGATGGCGATGCTCGAGCCGAAGATGTGCATCCTCGACGAGACCGATTCGGGCCTCGACGTCGACGCGATGAAGCTGGTGGCCGAGGGTGTGAACGCGCTGCGCGGGCCTGACCGGGCGTTTGTGGTGATCACCCACTACCAGCGACTTCTCGATCATATCCGCCCGGACGTGGTGCACATCATGGCCGACGGGCGCATCGTCCAGAGCGGCGGGCCGGAGCTTGCGCTCGAGGTCGAGGAAAACGGCTACGGCGATATCCTGAAGTCGGTGGCGTGATGGCGGCCCCGGCAAGACGGATCGACGCGGCTGCAAGTCTGCTCGCCGCCTGGGAGGCGCCGACAGGCGAGGCCGCCTGGGCGCGCTCGGCGCGAGCCGAGGCGTCGGCGCGGCTTTCGGCTATCGGAGCGCCGGGCCGGCGCGACGAGTACTGGCGGTTTACCGATCCCGCGAGCCTCATGGCGTTGCCTGCGCCCGAGGCCGCCGTGACCGAGGACGACGAGCCCCCGGTCTTCGACGGGGTGGATCGACTTAGGCTGGTCTTCGTCGACGGCGTGTTCACGCCCGAGCTTTCGGACGCCCCGGACCTCGCCGGCGTCGAGATCCAGCCTCTCGGCGAGGCCCTCTCGACCGACATCCACTGGGCGCGCGAGGTCTTCGGCCGGCTCGAGACGCGGGGGCAGGATCCAGTGGACCGGCCCCTCGCCGCGCTAAACACCGCGCGGGCGATGACGGGAACCGCGATCCGGGTGACCGGGCGGGCGGAGCGGCCGGTCAACTTCGTTTATCTGCACCGTGATCCGGGATCTGACGCGCTGATACACCATGTGATCCGCCTCGAGGCCGGCGCCGACCTGACGCTTCTCGAGAACGGGCCGGCGGCGGCGCGGTTCAACAAGGTCATGGAGGTCGAGGTGGCCGACGGGGCGGCTTTCCATCATGTCCGCACCCAGGGGCGCGATCATGAGCGGCGCGCCGCCACGGCGACCTTCGCGCGGCTAGGGCGGGAGGCCCGATTCAAGTCCTTCACGCTCACGGTCAACGGCCGGCTGACCCGCAACGAATGCGTGATCGAGTTCACCGGCGAAGACGCGCGCGCCACGGTGGCGGGGGCCTGCGCGGGCGATGGCGACTTCCACCACGACGACACGGTGTTCGTGACCCACGACGCGGTCAACTGCGAGAGCCGGCAGGTCTTCAAGAAGGTGCTGCGCGACGGGGCGACCGGGGTCTTTCAGGGCAAGATCCTGGTGAAGCAGGGTGCGCAGAAGACCGACGGCTACCAGATCAGCCAGGCGCTGCTCCTCGACGACGACAGCCAGTTCCTCGCCAAGCCCGAGCTTGAGATCTACGCCGACGACGTTGCCTGTTCGCACGGCTCGACCTGCGGGGCGGTGGACGCGACAGCGCTCTTCTACCTCACCTCCCGGGGCGTGCCGCGGCGCGAGGCGGAGGGGTTGCTGATCCTCGCCTTTCTCGACGAGGCGATCGTGGAGATCGAGGATCCGCGGCTCGCAGACGACATCCGTGGTCGGCTCGCCGCCTGGCTCGCGCGACGCGGCCGGCTCTGAGACCATGGCTGGCAGCCTCACCGGAGCGATGGCGCTGGCCTACCGCGCGCCCCGCGTGGCGACAGCGAGGCTGCTCGGCGCGAGCATGAGCGAGCAGCGGGCCTCGTTTCATCTGATCGCGGCGTGCCTGCTGCTCTTTCTGGCGAGCCTGCCCAACGCCGTGCGACGGGCCGGTGGGCTCGTCGTCGACGACCCGCTTTCCGCGGTGATCGCGGCGCATCTCTTTGGTTACTTCTTCGTCGCCCCACTGCTTTTCTACGCGGCCGCGGCGGCGACGCATCTCGTGGCGCGGGCCTTTGGGGGCGCGGGCAGTCATCTCGCCGCGCGCACCGCGGTCTTCTGGTCGGTGCTTCTTGCCGGTCCCATCGCCATCGCGCTCGCGCTGCTGCGGGTCGCGGTGGAGGCGCTTCGCGCTGGCGCGCTGTTGCCCTGGGTTTCGTATCTGGGCTATGCGGGGCTCGCGTTCTGGTTCTGGCTCTTCGCCGCCAGCCTCGCGGAAGCCGAGGGCTTTGGCGCGACCTTGCCGGTCGCGGCAGTCCTCGTCGGCGCGTTTCTGGCCCTGGCGCTCGTGCTGACGGCCCTCGCTGCGGGGCCTTCCGCGGCGGGCTGATGGTCCGGCCGGGACAGCGCGATGGGAACCATGGGACACGCCTCGGACATGGACAGCTGGATCGAACTCCTCATCGGCAGCTTCGCACGCCCACGCGAGGCCGCACGCCGCCTGCTGGCGGCCCAACCCGCGCAATCCGAGGTAATCGCCGGGGCGGTTGCTGTCACGGCGCTCGGCGTCGTGCTGAGCTTCCTTGCCGTGGTCGCAAGTGGCGGCCCCTCCGATCCGGTTTCGGCGCTCGTCCTGGGCAACCCTATCCTCGGCGCCGCGGCGCAACTGGTGCTGGCGTTCGCCATCGCCGCCCTGACCGCCTATATCGGGCGCAGCTTCGGAGGACATGGCGATTTCTGGGGCGCTCTCCTGATCGTGGTCTGGCTCAACGCCGTGCTGGTGGTGCTGCAGGTGGTCCAGCTTGTCGCGCTCGTCCTGGCGCCGCCCTTCGCCGGCGTCCTTGCGGCCGCCGGGCTGTTCTATGCGCTCTGGGCCTTCGCCAGCTTCGTGACTGAACTGCACGGGTTCCAGAACCCGCTCTTCGTGATGGGCGGGGTGATCCTGAGTGCGATCGCGCTCTTCTTCCTGCTCGCCATGGCGCTGTCCATGATGGGCCTGACGCCACAGGGGGTCAGCTGATGTACGACGTCGAGGCGGTCCGTCGCGATTTTCCGATCCTCGCGCGCGAGGTGCACGGCCGGCCGCTGGTCTATCTCGACAACGGCGCCTCGGCGCAGAAGCCCAACGCGGTGATCGATGCGGTGACGCAGGCCTATTCGATGGAATACGCCAACGTGCACCGTGGGCTGCATTATCTCTCCACCGTCGCCACGGAAAACTACGAGGCGGTGCGTGAGAAGCTGCGACGGTTCCTTGGCGCAGCGCACGAGGACGAGATCCTGTTCACCACCGGCTCGACCCTTGCGGCGAACCTGGTGAGCTACGGCTGGGCCGCGCCTCGGTTCGAGCCGGGCGACGAGATCGTGCTGAGCGTGATGGAGCATCACGCCAACATCGTGCCCTGGCACTTCCTGCGCGAGAGGCAGGGCGCGGTGCTGAAATGGGTCGACATAGCCGCCGACGGCGGGCTCGATCCGCAGAGGGTGATCGACGCCATCGGACCGCGCACGAAACTCATCGCGATCACCCACATGTCCAACGTGCTCGGCACGGTCGTGGACGTGGCCGCCATCGCCACGGCGGCGCGGGCGCGGGGCGTCGCGACCTTCGTGGACGGAAGCCAGGCGGCGGTGCACATGCCGGTCGACGTGGCGGCGCTCGGTTGCGACTTCTATTGCGTCACCGGCCACAAGCTCTACGGGCCAACCGGGTCGGGCGCGCTCTATGTGCGGCGCGAGCGGATGGCGGAGATGCGCCCGTTCCTCGGCGGAGGCGACATGATCCGCGAAGTAAGCCAGGAGACGGTGACCTACAATGACCCGCCCCACAAGTTCGAGGCGGGCACGCCGGGCATCGTGCAGACCATCGGCCTCGGCGCGGCGATCGACTACGTCACCGCGCTCGGCATGGACAACATCGCAGCCCACGAGCGGCGGTTGCGCGACTATGTGAACGACCGTTTTGCGGGCCTCAACTGGCTGAACGTGCAGGGAACGACCCCGGACAAGGGCGCGATCTTCTCCTTCACGCTCAATGGTCAGGCCCACGCCCACGACATCTCGACCGTGGTCGACCGCAAGGGCGTCGCGGTGCGGGCGGGGCATCACTGCGCCCAGCCGCTGATGGCGCGGCTCGGGGTCAGCGCCACATGCCGCGCCTCGTTCGGTCTCTACAACACAACCGGCGAAGTCGATGCGCTCGTGGACGCTCTCGAGACCTGCCACGATCTGTTCGCCTGACGCGTCCGATGTGCGGTGGGCGAATTGGAGTTGGCTTCAGGGCGCCCGACAGCTGGATCTGATGGCGGCGATGTTGTCGCGATAGGCGTCCGGGGTTCCGTCCCGAAACACCGCCGAGCCCGCGACGAGCGCATCGGCGCCGGCGTCCACACAGAGCGGCGCGGTCTCGGGCGTGACGCCGCCGTCCACCTCGAGCCAGATCTCGCGGTCGCCGATCATCTCGCGCAGGCGCGCGATCTTGGGCAACTGGCTCGTCAGGAACGACTGCCCGCCGAAACCAGGATTGACGGTCATCACCAGGACCAGGTCCAGCCTGTCGAGCACGTAGCCGATCGCTTCGGGCGGGGTCGCGGGGGTAAGAGAAACACCGGCCTTGGCCCCCATCGCCCGGATCGCCGCGAGCGAGCGGTCGAGATGCGGCCCGGCCTCGGCATGCACGGTGACGATATCAGCGCCGGCCTCGACGAAGGCCGCAAGATAGGGATCGGCGGGCGCGATCATCAGGTGTACGTCCATCACCGTGCGCACGTGCGGGCGGATCGCGGAGACGACGTTGGGGCCGATGGTGAGGTTGGGCACGAAATGGCCGTCCATCACGTCGACGTGCACCCAGTCGGCGCCCGCGGCCTCGATGGCGCGCACCTCCTCGCCGAGGCGGGCGAAATCCGCCGACAGGATCGAGGGCGCAATCTTGAGCTCGCGGTTGAAGGCGGGCGTGCTCACCGCAGGCGGCGGATCAGGCTCGAGGTGTCCCAGCGGCCGCCGCCCAGGCCCTGGACGTCCTTGTAGAACTGGTCGACGAGCGCCGTGACGGGGAGGGCTGCGCCGTTGGCGTTCGCCTCGCCGAGGCAGATGCCAAGGTCCTTGCGCATCCAGTCGACGGCGAAGCCGAAATCGAACTTGTCGTCGAGCATGGTGCCGCCGCGGTTCTCCATCTGCCAGGACCCGGCCGCGCCCTTCGAGATGACGTCGACGACGGCCTTGCCGTCGAGCCCGGCCTTCTCGGCGAAGGCGAGACCCTCCGAGAGGCCCTGAAGAAGCCCTGCGATGCAGATCTGGTTGACCATCTTGGTGAGCTGGCCTGCGCCCGAGGGTCCCATCAGCCGGCAGGACTTCGCGAAAGCCGTGATCGCCGGTTCGACCCGGGCGTAGGGCCCTTCGTCGCCGCCGCACATGACCGTGAGCGCGCCATTCTCCGCGCCGGCCTGGCCGCCGGAAACCGGGGCGTCGATGAAGTCTGCGCCGCGCGCCCTGGCGGCTGCGTAGAGCTCGCGAGCCACGGACGCCGAGGCGGTGGTGTGATCGACGAAGACCGCGCCGCGGCCTAGGGCGTCGAAGGCTCCGTCCGGCCCGATCGTCACACCGCGCAGGTCGTCATCGTTGCCGACACAGGCGAAGACGATCTCGGCCCCTTGCGCCGCCGCGGCTGGCGTCGCCGCCGAAGCGCCGCCATGCTGGGACGCCCAGGCCTCGGCCTTGCTCGCCGTACGGTTGTATACAGTCACCCCGTGGCCCTTGGCCGCCAGGTGTCCGGCCATCGGATAGCCCATCACCCCCAGCCCGATGAACGCGACCTTCGCCATATCGCTCCCCCTTGCCGTTCTCGTGCGTTGTGCGGCTCCTAGTGGCCTGCTATCCGATCGGGGTCAAGCGAATGCAGCAGGGCAAGAGGCCGATGGCGTTCCTATTCCGCTTCGTGATGGCGAGCTTCCTGGTGCTCGCCGCCTTCGCCGCCATGGGGGCCGGTCTGGCCTACTATCTCGCCTCCCAGTCGCTTCCCGACTATGACCGATCCTATGTTCTAGAGGGTCCGTCCGGACCGATCGAGATCGTGCGGGACAGTCACGCGGTCCCGCACATTCTCGCGGAGGTTGATCGCGACGCCTTCTTCGGCCTCGGCTTCGCCCACGCCCAGGACCGGCTCTGGCAGATGACGCAACTCCGCCGGGTGGCTCAGGGACGGCTGTCGGAGCTCTTCGGACCGGATACGCTGCCGATCGACCGGACCATGCGTGCGCTGGATCTCTACGGCCTGTCGAGCCGGGTGGCGGCCGGGCTGCGACCGGAAACGCGTGAGGCGGTCGAGGCCTACGCCGCCGGGGTAAACGCCTGGCTCCGGGTGGTGCAGGAGGAGGCGCTGGGGCGCGGCGCGCCGGAGTTCTTCCTCTTCGACGCCCAGATCGCGCCGTGGACGCCGACCGATTCGGTTGCGGTCCAGAAGCTGATGGCGCTGCGGCTGACCGACAAGGCGGCGATGGAGACGCTGCGCGCCAACCTGTCACTGCGGCTGCCGCCCGAGCGGCTGCGCGACATCCTGCCTGACGCGCCGGACCCGGCGGTGATGGCGCTGCCGGAGTACGCGGCGCTCTTTCCCGGCTTGGCGCCTGTGAAGGAGTCGCCGGGGCGCGCGCAGGCGCAGGCCCTCGATCCGCTGTCGCCGCCTGGCCTCGGCGGGGCCTCGAACGCCTTTGCGGTCCGCGGCGCGCGCACCGTCGGTGGCGCGCCGCTGCTGGCGATCGATCCGCATCTGGGTCTCAGCGCGCCCAGCATCTGGATGCTGGCGAGCATCCAACTCGCCGAAGGACAGGCGATGGGCGCCACGATCCCCGGCATCCCGGCGATCCTGATCGGTCGCACCGCCCGGCTCGGCTGGGGCCTGACGTCGAGCTATCTCGACGACCAGGACATCTACATCGAGAAGCTGGATCCCGACGATCCTGACCGATACCTCACGCCCGAGGGATACCGACCATTCGAGACGCGGCTGAGCGTGATCAACGTGCGGGGCGAGGCGCCGGAGCGGGTGACGCTGCGCTGGACTCGGCACGGGCCTGTCCTGCCCCCGCACGCCTTCGGGGTCGGCGAAGTGACGCCACCTGACCATGTGGCGAGCCTCGCCTGGACTGGGCTCGCCGTCGACGACGGCTCACTGGACGCGGCGATCGCGCTGATGCGGGCGGGCTCGATCGCGGAGGCCCGCGCGGCGGTCGCGGTTGCGCTCGCGCCCTCGATGATGCTGGCGCTGGCCGACGCGGACACTGTTGCGCTACAGATGGTGGGCGCGGCGCCCCGGCGCAATGCGGGCCACACCAGCCAGGGCCGCATTCCGGCGCCAGGCTGGCTTGCGGTCAACGACTGGCAAGGCATGCGGCCTTTCGCGGAGAACCCCTGGGTTGTCGATCCGACGAGCGGGGCGGTGGCCACCACCAACAACCGCATCTCGGACGCGGCGTTCCCGGACCATCTGAGCTTCGACTGGGGCGATTCCTATCGCATCTCCCGGGCGGGGCGGCTTCTGACCGCGCGCGAGCATCACACGAGAGAGAGCTTCATCGAGATCCAGTCGGATATCGTCTCGGAGCCCGCGCGCGCCATCCTGCCGCTGATCGGGCGCAACCTCTGGTACGCCTCAGAGGGGTCGGCGGACGACCCCGCCGCCGCCCGACGACGCGACGCGCTCGAGCGCATGGCGAACTGGAATGGCGAGATGTCCGAGCACGCCGCCGAGCCGCTGATCTATGCGGCCTGGATCCGGGCCCTGCGCCGGCGACTGGCGGTCGACGAACTCGGCCCGATGGTGGATGCGCTGCCCGGCCCCGATCCGGTCTTCATCGAGCGGGTGTTCCGCAACGTCGACGGAGCCGGGGTCTGGTGCGACGTGCGCCAGTCCGAAGCCGTTGAGAGCTGTGCGGACATGGCGCGGCTTGCGCTCGACGACGCGCTGGCCGAGCTTGCGGCGCGCTACGGCGCGCGCATCGAGGGCTGGCGCTGGGGCGACGCCCATCAGGCGGTGCACCGCCACGAGACGCTCGGGCGACTGCCCGGGCTCGGTCTGCTCGTCAACATCGTGCAGAGCACACCCGGGGGTGACCACACGCTGATGCGCGGGCAGATGACCGGTCGCGGCGAGGCGCCCTACGCCAGCGTGCACGCGGCCGGGTTCCGCGGCGTCTACGACTTCTCCGATCCCGATTCGAGCGTCTACATCATCGCGACCGGCCAGAGCGGCCATATCCTGTCACGGCACTACGACGACATGGCCCCGCTCTGGCGGCGCGGAGAGTACGTCCCGATGTCGCTCGATCCCGAATTCGCGCGCGCCGGCTCGGTGGGCGTCACCCGGATCGCGCCAGAGATCTGAAGCGGCGGGTCAGCGCACGATGCGGTTGTACTTCGCGCCCGCGAGGCTCACGTCGGCGATCAAGCCGCGCTGACCGAAGACCACCTCGATGATCGGGCGGTTGAAGCGGGCGGTCTGAACGCCGCCGGAGACGCCGATGGTCTCGCCCGCGACCGCCTGGCCGCCGACGCCCAGGGTCCAGCCGTCGGAGACCCGAAAGCTCTGGAGCGCCTGTTCGGTCATGAAGAACAGGGCCTGGTTGAACTCTGCCGCGCCGAAGGTGAAGCCGAAGCCGGCCGCGCTCATCGAATAGTAGTCGACCTTTGCCGGGCCGATGATCAGCGCGCCCTCGCCGTAGGCGCCGCTGACCCAGAAGCCGACCCGGCGGATGCGCGGAATGACGAGGACGCCCTTCGCCTCGGCGGCGATGTCCTGGATGCCCGGAATGGTCGCATAGAGCTCGGTGAGCGCAAGGTCGACGTTGGCGTCGATGTTCTGGCGCGGCGTTTCCGTCAGCCCGGTCGGTTGCGAGGTGCAGGCGGCGAAACTTCGCGCCGCCGGCCGCCAGAAAACTGCGTCGTGTCCAGTCTGCCATCGGGATGTTCCTTGCTGCTCGGTCCTGCCATGCGCCACGCCGGCTGTGTGTTTCGGCGGTTGTTGACGCAGGGTCTTAACACATCTTGATGCGGCAGGCCAAGCGTCCGCTACATGTCGCGTTCACCCCCGAACTGCGTCGGATCAAATGCCCTGCGCCGCCAGCCAGCGGGCAGCGCGAGGCGCAAAATAGGTGAGGACGCCGTCGCAGCCAGCGCGCCGGAAGGCGAGCAGGCTCTCGATCATCGCCCGCTCTCCGTCTATCCAGCCGTTCGCGCTTGCGGCCTCGATCATCGCGTATTCGCCCGAGACCTGGTAGGCGAAGGTCGGGGCGCCAAAGCGCGCCTTAACCCGGGCGCAGATGTCTAGATAGGGCAGGCCCGGCTTGACCATCACCATGTCCGCCCCCTCGGCGAGATCGATCGCGGTCTCGCGTAGCGCCTCCTCGGCGTTGGCGGGATCGAGCTGATAGGTCTTCTTGTCGCCTTTCAGCGCCCCGGTCGCGCCGACCGCATCGCGGAATGGGCCGTAAAAGCTCGACGCGAACTTTGCAGCGTAACTCATCAGGATGACGTCCGGAAATTCGTTCTCTTCAAGGGCTCGCCGGAGCACGCCGATGCGGCCGTCCATCATGTCGGACGGCCCCAGCACATCCGCGCCCGCTTCCGCCTGCGCCAGCGCCATCCTCTCCAGCGCAAGCAGCGTCTCGTCATTGAGGATCACCCCGTCACGGACCAGCCCGTCGTGGCCGTCGGAATTGTAGGGATCGAGCGCCACGTCGAGCATGACGCCGATGTCCGGGACCGCGGCCTTGATCGCCCGCGTCGCCCGGTTAACGAGATTTTCGGGGTTCCATGCTTCGGTGGCCTCGGGGTTCTTGTCGGCGGGTTCGGTGTAGGGGAAGAGCGCAATGCAGGGAATGCCGAGCGCCGCCGCCTCTTCGGCGGCGCGGACCGCGCGATCGAGCGTCAGCCGCGACACGCCGGGCAGGGAAGCCACCGGCTCGGAGGCGTCCACGCCCTCGCGCACGAAGATCGGCCAGATCAGATCGGCGGCCGAAAGCCGCGTCTCCGCGACGAGCTCGCGGATCCAGGCCGCGCGGCGGAGCCGGCGCGGGCGGCCAAGCGGAAACGGGGCGGCGAGCGGCGTCATGGCGGCTCCTCGAAACGGGGCGTGTCGGTTTGGCACGGGACCCGGGGCCGCTCAAGGGGAAAGCCGTCCGCACGCGGGCGCTTGCAAAACCGCCGTCAGCCGCTACGACACGCCGCGTCCGTCCCGATCCTGAGGATACCGGCGTCCCGTGTTCGATCTGTTCGAATTCCACAGCTTTTACAGCGTCTGGTACTGGATCCTGCTGACGCTGGTCTGGTCCTGGGTGTGCTTCCAGACCATGGGGTTGACCCACGGGATGGTGCTGCGGGCCGCTCGCCGTCCAGAGGCGCAGGCGGAGCTGGAGTTCATCGCGCACGTCCAGGCGCACCGGCTGCGCTGGTTTCGCGACAACCTCGGCGCGCCGGTGGCCGCGGCCCTGGGGTTCATGCTCGCCTCGATCGCGGTGCTCGGCTTCTACAACCGGATCGAGTTCTTCCAGGCGGTCTTCATGCTCGTCTTCCCGCTGGCGCTGGTCGGATCGGGCACCGTGCGGCTGGCCGCGCACATCGCGGAGGCCGAACCCAAGGGCGCCGATCTGCGCAGGGCGCTCACGCGTCGGCGGCGTTTGAACCAGGCGATGGCCATTGCGGCCCTTCTGGCGACGGCCTTCGTGGCGCTCTTCTACGATCCGCGCTCGCTGCTCTACTGAGGGCGCTCGGGCCGCTTGTTTCGTGTCGGCGCTTGCTTTAGGCCGCGCGCCCATGACACAGCCCAAGCCCCTTTCTGTCGGACGCCTCGTCGTCGGCGGCTGCCCCGAGGGCTTCGACGCTCGCTTCGTGCTCGACACCCTCGCGCGCGCCGGCGGCCCGATGATCCACGTCGCGCGCGATGACGCCCGGCTGGCCGCGATGCGCGCGGCGCTGCGCTTCTTCGATCCGGGCGTGGCGGTGCATGAGTTCCCCGCCTGGGACTGCCTGCCCTACGACCGGATCTCGCCCAATCCCGAGATCGCCGCGGCGCGCATGGCGACCCTCGCCGCGCTCGCGGACGGCGCGGCGCCGCCGGCGGTCCTGCTCACGACGGTCAATGCGGCGACCCAGCGGCTCCCAGCCCGCGCGGTGCTGCGGGCGGCGAGCTTCACGGCCTCGGTCGGCGGGCGGATCGACATGGCCATGCTGCGCGCCTATCTCGCGCGCATGGGCTTCCAGCAGGCGCCGACGGTCACCGAACCGGGTGAGTTCGCGGTGCGCGGCGGGATCGTGGACATCTATCCTCCGGGCCCCGGAGGCCCTGTCCGGCTCGATCTCTTCGGCGACGTGCTCGACAGCGCCCGGCGCTTCGATCCCGAAAGCCAGCGGACGACGGAGAAGACTGCGCGCGTCGAGCTCGCGCCTGTCTCGGAGGTGATCCTCGACGAGGCGGCGATCCAGCGGTTCCGGACCGCCTACCGGCACGCCTTCGGGGCCGCAGGGGCTGACGATCCGCTCTACGAGGCGATCAGCGCCGGGCGCAAGCACCAGGGCTACGAGCACTGGCTGCCGTTCTTCCACGATCAGCTGGAGACGATCTTCGACTACCTGCCCGGCGGTCCAGTGACGCTCGACGATCAGACCGACGCCGTGCGCGCCACCCGGCATGAGGCGCTCTGGGAACAGTATTCGGCGCGCCAGGCGGCTCTGGCGGAGAAATCGAGGCTCGGCACGGTCTACAAGCCCTGTCCGCCGGAGCTGCTCTATCTCGACGACGCCGCCTGGACGGCGGCGCTCGGCGCCGGCCCGTGCGCCAGCTGGTCGCTCTTCCGCAGCCGCTCGGGCCCGGGGTGATCGACGCCGGCGGCCGGATCGGGCGCGATTTCGCGCCGGAGCGGCAGACCGAGCAGGTGAGCCTCTTCGGCGCGCTCGCCCATCACGTTGCCGATCGGCGCAAGACGAGCGACGTGGTGGTGGCGAGCTATTCTGCGGGCGCGCGGGAACGGCTGGCCGGGCTCCTGGCCGACGACGGCGTTACCGGCGCGGTCGAAATCTCCCGGGCGTCCCAGGTTGGCGGCGCCGGCGGAGGGCTCTTTCTCGCCGTGTGGGAGCTCGAGCATGGCTTCGAGGCCCCAGGTCTGACGGTGATCTCCGAGCAGGATGTGCTCGGGGACCGGCTCATCCGCGCGCCGCGACGGCGCAAGCGGGCCGAGAACTTCCTCACCGAAGCGGCGGGGCTTACTCCCGGCGACCTGATCGTGCATGTCGATCACGGCGTCGGTCGCTACCGCGGGCTCGAGACGATCACCGCCGCGGGCGCGCCGCACGAGTGCCTCGCCCTCCAATACGCCGGTGGCGACCGTCTCTACCTGCCGGTCGAGAACATCGAGCTCCTGAGCCGATACGGCCACGAGGAGGGGTTGCTCGACCGGCTCGGCGGCGGGGCCTGGCAGGCCAAGAAGGCGCGGCTAAAGGCGCGCATCCGCGACATGGCCGAGAGGCTGATCCGCATCGCCGCCGAACGGGCGCTCCGCAAGGGCGCGGTGCTGACCCCGCCCGACCACCATCACTGGGAGGAGTTCTGCGCGCGCTTTCCCTATGCCGAGACCGACGACCAGCTCGCCGCCATCGAGGACGTGCTGGGCGACATGGAATCGGGCCGGCCGATGGATCGGCTGGTCTGCGGCGACGTGGGCTTCGGAAAGACCGAGGTGGCGCTGCGGGCGGCCTATGTGGCGGCGATGTCGGGCATGCAGGTCGCGGTCATCGCGCCAACGACGCTTCTGGCGCGCCAGCATTTCAAGAGCTTCTCCGACCGCTTCCGCGGACTGCCGATCAGGATCGGCAGGCTCAGCCGATTCGTGCCGACAGCGGAGGCTGCGGAGACGCGCAAGGGGATCGCCGAGGGAAACATCGAGATCGTCGTGGGCACGCATGCGCTCCTGGCCAAGGGCCTGAAGTTCGCCCGGCTCGGCCTGCTGGTGATCGACGAGGAGCAGCATTTCGGCGTCGCTCACAAGGAACGGCTGAAGGCGCTGCGCTCGGATATCCACGTGCTGACGCTCACCGCGACGCCGATCCCGCGCACGCTGCAGATGGCCCTCTCCGGCGTGCGCGAGCTGTCGCTCATCGCCACGCCGCCGGTCGACCGGCTGGCGATCCGAACGTATGTCTCCGAATTCGATCCGGTCACTGTGCGCGAAGCGCTCCTGCGCGAACACTACCGCGGGGGGCAGGCGTTCTATGTAGTCCCGCGCATCTCCGACATTCCGGATGTCGAGGCGTTCCTGCGCGAGCAGGTGCCGGAGGTGCGCTACGTCGTGGCGCACGGCCAGATGGCCGCCGGCGATCTCGACGCGCGCATGAACGCCTTCTACGACGGCCAGTACGACGTGCTTCTGGCCACCACGATCATCGAGAGCGGCCTCGACATCCCGGCCGCGAACACACTGATCGTCGACCGGGCCGACATGTTCGGCCTGGCGCAGCTCTACCAGATCCGCGGCCGGGTCGGCCGGTCGAAGGCGCGGGCCTACGCGTTCCTGACCACCGAGCCGCGCAAGAAGCTGACGCCCCAGGCGGAGAAGCGGCTGAGGGTGATGGGCGCACTCGATGCGCTCGGGGCCGGGTTCACCCTTGCAAGCCAGGATCTCGACATCCGCGGGGCCGGCAACCTGCTTGGCGAGGAGCAGTCGGGCCAGATCCGCGAGGTCGGGTTCGAACTCTACCAGGAGATGCTGAACGAGGCGATCGCCCGGCTCCAGTCCGGCGACATCACGCTCGAGGACGACGGCGAGTGGTCGCCGCAGATCAATCTCGGCGTGCCGGTGCTTATCCCGGAGGCCTACGTGCCGGATCTCGACGTTCGGCTCGGGCTCTACCGCCGGCTCTCGGGGCTGGAGAAGAAGGTCGAGCTCGAAGGCTTCGCCGCCGAACTGATCGACCGGTTCGGACCGCTGCCCTCCGAGGTCGACACGCTGATGCTGGTGGTGCGCATCAAGACACTCTGCAAGCGGGCCGGCGTGGCCAAGCTCGACGGCGGACCCAAGGGCGCGACCGTGGCGTTTCACAACGACCGGTTCGCCAATCCCGCCGGACTGGTGACGTTCCTGCACGATCAGAACGGTCTGGCCAGGGTCAAGGACAATCGCATCATCATCCGGCGCGACTGGCGCGACGGCCGCGCCCGGCTGCGGGGCGCCTTCGCGATCGCCCGCGATCTCGCCGTGCTTGCAAAAGGCGAAAAGCCGCCGATCGAGACGCGCGCGCAGCCGGCCTGACCCTTGAAAGCGGACGGCCGCGCTCCGAAGTGAATTCGAGCCGACCGGGAGCCCGCGGTCGCTCGCAGGATCGCTTCGGGCCACTCGGGAAATCATGGATCTCGTTCTCATCGCCGCCGGACTGGCGGGGCTTCTGGCGGGCGGGGAGATGCTGGTGCGCGGCGCGGTGGCGCTCGCGCGGGTGCTCCGCGTGTCCCCTCTCGTGATCGGGCTCACACTCGTAGGCTTCGGGACCTCTGCGCCGGAACTCTTGACCAGCCTTCAGGCGGCTTTCGCCGGCTCGCCGGGCATCGCGCTCGGCAACATCGTCGGCAGCAACACGGCCAACATCCTGCTGATCCTCGGCCTCTCCGCCGTCATCGCGCCGATCGCAGCGCCGCGCGAGGCCTTCCGGCGCGACGGCTCCGTGCTGGTCGCCGCCACGCTGGCGCTGGTGGTCATCGCGCTCGGCGGCGAGCTCGGCCGGGTCGAGGCAGCGCTGCTACTCGCGGGGCTGGTAGGCTTTCTGGTCTGGGTCTTCGCCGCCGAGCGTCGCGGCGTCACGCCGGCGGGCGAGGTCTACATCGAAGAGGCGGCGGAGTTCCCTGCGCGCCAGACGCCGCCCCTCCGGGCCGGGCTGACGCTCCTGGCCGGGCTGGTAATCACTGTCGTGGCGGCGCGGCTGCTGGTCGACGGAGCGATCGGAGTCTCGCGGAGCTTCGGCGTGCCCGAGACCATCATCGGCCTAACCATCGTCGCGGTCGGCACCTCGATGCCGGAGCTGATCACCTCGGTGGTCGCCGCCCGCCGCGGCCACGCCGACGTCGCCTTCGGCAACATCGTCGGCAGCAACATCTTCAACATCTTCGGCATCCTCGGCGTGACCGGGCTGGCTCGGCCGCTGGCTTTCCCCCCGGACATCGCCGGGTCAGACATCTGGATCATGCTGGCCGCCACAGCGGCGCTGGTGGTCTTCGCGGTGTCGGGCTGGCGGGTGACGCGCGGGGAGGGCTGGGCGCTGCTGGGCGGATACGCCGCCTATCTTGCATTCCTGCTCTACAGGGCGGCCTGACGCCACGGTCGGTTGCGTCCCCAGCTGCCTGCTGCGCGAATTCAGACGCCGGCCGCCGCCGCCAACTCGTCGAGCACCCTGTCCCAGGTCTCCTGCGGCTGCGCGCCAACCAGCGCGTAGCGCCCGCCGAGAATGAAGGTCGGCACGCCGGTCACGCCAATCTCGCGGGCCTGTTCGGCCTCGGCGCGGACCTCGGCGCGATCCGCGTCGCCTTCGAGCAGCCTCGCGATGGCCGCGCCGTGTTGCCCGACGGCCGTCGCCGCCGCCACGAGAACCGTGTGATCCGAGATGTCCTCTCCTTCGGCGAAGTAGCGGCGGAACAGTTCGCCCACCAGCCGGGTCTGCAGGCCTTCCGGGCCCGCCCAGCGGATCACCCGGTGCGTATCGAGCGTGTTCGGCGCCCTGTCGATGCGCCCGAAATCGACTTCGATCCCGGCCTCGGCCGCGGCCGCCTCGATGCGGCCATAGACCTCGGCTGCGCCCTCGGGTCCGCCAAACTTCGTCTCTAGGTATGTCTTGCGGTCCATCCCTTCCGGCGGCAGGTCCGGGTTGAGTTGATAGGGGCGCCAGGAAATCTCGAAGGGATGATCGCCCCGCGCCGCGAGCGCACGGGCCAGATGCGTCGCCCCGATGTAGCACCAGGGGCAGACCGGATCGGAAATGATGTCGAGCCTCGTCATGCGAGCAACTCCTTCAGCTTGCGCCGCAGCAGCTTGCCGTTGGCGCTGCGTGGCAGGGCTTCGACCGGTCGGAACTGGCGCGGCTGCTTGTAGCGCGCGAGCAGGCGCGCGCAATGGGCGGTGAGCGCCGCTTCCTCGATCGCGCCGTCGCGCGGCACGTAGCAGGCCGCGATCACGGTCACGCCCGGCCGCACCTCCATCTCGATTGCGGCCGCGTCGAGGATGTCATCCCGCGCGAGCAGCGCCGCCTCGATTTCCGCCGGGCTCACGCGGTAACCCCCGGCGTTGAGCAGATCGTCCGACCGGCCCAGGTGCACGATTGCGCCGTCTGTCTCCATGCGCGCCCGGTCGCCGGTCACGAACCATTCGCCGCGGATCGCCGCGCCAGTTTCCGCGTCCCGTCGCCAGTAGCCGAGCATCAGCCCGGGATCGCGTCGGGAGACTGCGAGATCGCCAGCGACCCCCCGCATGGCTGGCCGCGCCGTCCCGTCCTTCAGGATCGCCACGCGCCGGCCCACCTGTGGTCGAAGGCCGCCGTCGGGCGCCTCTGGCGCGGCGGAGACATAGGTCGAGACCTCCGACATTCCGAGGGCCTCCAAGATGGGCTTGCCGGTGGCCCGACACCACCGCCGCCGGACGCCTTCTGCCAGCGCCTCGCCGGCGCTGAGGCCGTGGCGAAGTCCGGCGAAACCCTCGGCGAGCTCGGCATCGTCGGCGTCGAGCATCTGGCGATAGACGCCGGGCGCCGCGGCGAAGATCGTGGCGCCGTGGGCACGGGCGAGCGCCGGCCAGGCACCGCGCTCGGGCGGGCCCACGTGGATGAGCGCCGTGGCCCCGATCGCCCAGGGATCGGTCAGACCCGCCCCGAGCGTGTAGGTCCAGTTGAACGCCCCGGCGTGCAGCACACGATCGTCCGATGTCAGCCCGTACCAGCCGTCCCACATCATGCGCCGCGCCCAGGCGGCGCGCTGGGCGTGCACGACGCCTTTCGGGCCGCCGGTGGTGCCGGAGGTGTAGACGATGAAGGCGGGGTCGTCCGGCGACGTGTCGACGAAGGGATGCGGGGCCGCATCGCCAAGCGTGGCGATCTCCGAGGGGCCGAACACCGGCGCGACGCTCCCGGGCGGCGGCGCGACGCCCGCGCCAACGACGATCAGGCTTGGCGCCAGATCGCCGGCGATCGTCGCGGTCTCGCCAGGTGTCAGGAGAGGCGAGACCGGCGCCGGGATCGCGCCGATGCCATTGAGCGCGAAGAAGAGGATCGGGAAATCGGCCGTGTGTCCGAGCCGCAGGAGCACGCGGTCTCCGCGACGCACCCCGCGCGCCACGAGGCCGCCGGCGGCGCTCCTCACCGCCCCGAGCAGAGCGCCGTGGGTCCAACGTCCCGCGACGCGGCCGGGCCCCGCCAGCGTCTCGAGCGCGATCTTCTCGGGGGTCGCAAGGCCCGCGGCGAAGGTGTGGGCGGCCATGTTGAACGGCGCGGGGCAGGGCGCGAATGCGCCCTCGTCGAAGAGCGCGGACCCCATCGCCGCGCGGCCGCTCACGCCCCGCCGGCGCGCCAGCCGGCGTCGAGCCGTTCGATCGCGGCGATGCGCTCGGCGGTGCGGGGATGGCTCGCGATCCAGGCCGGCGCGCCGCCGCCCACGCCTGCGATGCGCTCGAGCTTGGCCAGAAGCGCCACCTGCGGGCCGACCCCGAAGCCCGCCTTGCTCATCAGGGCCGCCGCATAGGCGTCCGCCTCGTATTCGTCCTGCCGCGACAAATGCGCCGCGAGCGCCCGGGTGGCGAGGTTGGCCAGGAGCACGCCCGCGATCGGGATGATCCGGCCGAGCACCATGGCGAGCGCGGTTCGAATGGCGTTCTGTCCGGAGAAGTCGATCATCCGCCGCCGCGAATGGCCGAGCGCCACATGACCCAGTTCGTGGGCGACGACGCTTGCGAGTTCGTCGGCTGCGATCTCGCCACGCTGGAACGCGCGGTAGAAGCCGCGGGTCAGGAAGATCCGTCCGTCCGGCGCTGCGAGCCCGTTGATCGGCGCGACTTCATAGAGAAGCACCTCCAGCGACGGCAGATCCAGCGCCCGGGCCAGCCGGTTCAGCGCGGGTTGAAGCGCCGGGTCGCGAAGCGGCCTCGACTTGGCGTCGAGTTCGCGCGCGGTGCGCCAGGCGCTGAAATGGTACATGACCACCGCGGCGGCGATCGCGAGCAGAATGGGCGTCAACTGCAGCATGGGTCACATATGGGGTGACGGGCGTCGATCTGACAGGGCTCGCGCGGGCGCACGCTTAGCCGTCGACCTTCTCCGGGGACGCGACGGACGCGCGAAGGCGCTGACGCTCGCGCAGCAGCATGAAGCCGAGCAGCACCGACGCCAGGCTGGCCACCAGCAGTCCGACCGAGTTTGCGAGCACCGAGGCGAGTTCGACGATGCGGCCGGCGAAGAGATAACCGGCCCCGAAGTAGAAACCGACCCATATCGCCTCGCCGGCCGCATCCCAGAGCGTAAACCGCAGCCAGCCGAGCCCGGTCGCCCCGGCGATCAGGTTCACCCAGGGGCCTAGCGGCGCCAGCAGCCAGGTCGTGAAGAAGACCCCGGCGCCGCCCCATTGGTCGATGATGCGCCGCGACCGGGCGAGCAGCGCCGCACGCCGTGGTCCGAGCGACGCCTCCCAGCCGAGCCGCGCGCCGCCGAGCCGGCCGATGCCGAACCCCACCTGATCGCCCGCCACTGCGCCGAGGAAAGCCGCGGCGACGACCTGCCAGCCCACGAGATCGCCGGAGGCCGCGAAGGCGCCTGCAGCGAGCATGATCAATCCGGTGGGAATGGGAACCGCCAGGCAGGAGGCGAAGGCGGCGATCGCCACCAGCGCGACGCCGTATTCGGCGACGAGGGCTAGGATCGCGTCGCTCATTGCTCCTGCGCGCGATGCGCGGCGATGGCGGCTTCGAGCCGGTCGCCGATCGACTCGACGCTTTCGCCCCGCCCCGCGGCGATTTCGGCGAGCGTCAGGGGCCGGCCGGCGCGGCCGCGTTCGAGGTCGAGCGCCGCTGCGATCATCTCCGGCGGCGCGTCCCAGGAGTGGGCGACGTATCGTGGCGTCATCCAGCCGGCGATCGCCTGGTCGCGGTGCGTGGGGTCGGCCCAGTAGATCCAGAACGCCACCAGCCGCGCGGCGAAGAACACGGTAAGCGCGCAGGAGAGCGCGAAGCAGGCGAAAAGCACGCGGTTTTCCCGCCAGAGCCGGGTCAGGGGCGTCGTCATCGCGCCAGCTCCCGCACACCCGCCTCGATCCCGGCGAGCGTCATCGGATACATCCGCCCCTCGAAAAGACGCGCGATCATCGCCACCGAGGGCGTGTGGGCCCAGGCGCGCTCTGGAAGCGGGTTGATCCACATCGACCTCGGCCAGACGCCGCGCGCACGCTCGAGCCAGAGCGCGCCCGGCTCGGGGTTCCAGTGCTCGTTCGCCCCGCCCGCGTGCGTGATTTCGTAGGGCGACATCGCCGCGTCCCCTACGAAGATGGCCCGGTAGTCGCCCGGATAGGTCCGCAACACGTCCGCCGTCGGGATCTGGTCGTCCCAGCGTCGCCGGTTGTCGCGCCAGACGCCTTCGTATAGGCAGTTGTGGAAATAGTAGTGCTCGAGATGCTTGAACTCGGCCCGCGCAGCAGAGAACAGCTCCTCGACGATGCGCACATGCCCGTCCATCGAGCCGCCGACGTCCAGAAAGAGCAGCACCTTCACCGCGTTGTGGCGCTCGGGCCGGGTGATGACGTCGAGCCACCCCTGCTCGGCGGTCTTGCGGATCGTCGCGCCGAGGTCGAGTTCCTCCGCCGCGCCCTCGCGCGCCCAGCGCCGCAGCCGACGCAGCGCCAGCTTGATGTTGCGCGTCCCGAGCTCGACCGTGTCGTCGAGGTTGCGGAAGTCGCGCCGGTCCCAGACCTTGACGGCCCGCCGATGGCGGCTCGCGTCCTGGCCGATCCGCACTCCCTCGGGGTTGTAGCCCCAGGCGCCGAATGGCGAGGTGCCGCCGGTCCCGATCCATTTCGAGCCGCCCTGATGGCGGCCCGCCTGTTCCCGAAGGCGCTCGCGCAGGGTCTCCATAAGCTTCTCGAAGCCGCCGAGCGCCGCGATCTCGGCCTTTTCCTCTTCGGTCAGGTGCTGTTCGGCCAGCCGCCGCAGCCAGTCCTCCGGGAGTTCCGCCTTCTCCAGAAGCGTCGCCGCATCCGACCCTTCAAGGCCCCTGAACGATGCGGCGAAGACCCGGTCGAAGCGGTCGATGTGGCGTTCGTCCTTCACCAGCGCCGTGCGCGCAAGATAGTAGAACGCCTCCGGGTCGTAGAGCGCCAGACCCGCGTCGAGCCCTTCGAGGAAGGCGAGAAACTCACGCAGCGTCACCGGAACCCGGGCTGCGCGCAGATCTGCGAAGAATCCCGTGAACACCGGCGATCAGATCCAGCCGAGGCGCGCCGCGAGGATCGATAACGCCAGCGTCGCAAGGGCGAAGACGATGCCGTGGACCGCCGCCCATTGCAGCCGGTCGAGCGTGTCGCCATCCCGGCGTCCGGCTGCGCGCCAGCCGTAGAGCGCGCCGAGGGCGAAGGCGATGGCCAGTAGCACCGGGTCAACCCTCCTCGAGGCCGAGCAACATGGCGAGGCGCGCCTGTTCACGCGCCAGCGCACCGTCGTCACCAAAACCGTAGCGAGCCCAGCGCAACGAGTCGAGGCGGGCCTGCTGCGATTCGGTCTCGCGGCCGAGTTCTCCCAGCGCCTCGGCCCGGATTGATTCGAAGCCGGCGATGAGGATGGCGTTCTGGGCGCGCTGGGCGGTCGGCACGTGGGTTTCGGCGAGCGCGATCGCGGTCTCGTTGCGCTCGGTCACCAACGCAAGGGCTGCGAGATGCACGCCGGCCTGCGCGGTGCGGATGTCGTCGACCCCGAACAGACGTTCGAACACCTCGTAGGCTTGGGAGAAATTGCTGGCCGCCTCTACCGGATCGCGTCGGATGTTGAGGCGCCCCAGGGTCAGGAGCGACACCCCGTAGCGATGGTCGATCGGCCGCATCTCCACGGCGATCTGCGTGGCGATGCGGGCCGCGCCCAGGCGCTCATCGCTGTTGAGATCCTGCGACATCGCCGCCTCGATCGCCCCGGCCCAGGCGCGCGATTCCGGCTGACGCGGCTGGCGGGGCTTGCCGCGGCCGGCGGGGTTGACGCGGCCCAGCACCCCCGGAAGCGCCCTCTGGGCCTCCGCGCGGCTCATGCCGCTGCGCAGTTCCGGCTGGTAGAGCGTGCGCAGGATCAGCATGTCGAAGGCGGTGGCGAGGCCATGGAAATTGTCGTCGTTCCAGACCGTGTCGGGCAGCCGGTAGAGGTCGTTCGCGGGGCCCAGCGCCTGGGTGATCTCCTCGTTAAGACAGTCGCGCACGTCCTGAGGCGCGGTGTCGACGGGCAGGAAGATGGCCGCGCCACGCAGCGTGTCCTGGTCGGCCCAGCGCAGCCGCTCCTCGTTCGGCCGGCGTCGGAAGTCGCGCCAGTTGGTCTCGCCGGGAACGATGAAGCAGGCGGCGGTGGGAAAGACCCGGGCGATCTGGGCTGCGGGCACCGCCTCGACCTGGATTTGCGCCGCCGGATCGGAGGTCAGGGCGATGTCGATGCCGGCCTCGGTTCGCAGGCGCGCCAGAAGGGCCTCCACGTCACGCCGGTAGGGCGCGAGTTCCGGCGAGGCCAGATAGACGCGGACCGGCGTTTCGTAGCGCAGCAGGCGGTCGACGGAATCGCCGCCCTCGAGCGCGAAGGTGAGATCGATGAAATCCTCGGCGAGGTCGCGGTTGGAGCGCGGCACGCCCCGAGGAAGTTCTGCGTCGGCGAAACGGATGCTGGTGAGCGGACCGGTCGGAGCGGTCTCGCAGGCAGCCGAAAGCAACAGCGCCGCACAGGCGAGGGAGCGAAGAACCATGCTCTCCTCTACACTAGCGCTGGTACTTGATGAAGGGCGTGACTGTCGCGACGCGATCGTAGAGACGGCGTGCCGGGGCGTTGAAATCCTGGGTCAGCCAGTAGACGTCGGGAGCGCCCGCAGCGTCTGCCATTGCGTAGACCGCTTCAATCAGCGCCCGCCCGTTCCCGGCCCCACGAGCCAACGGATCGACGTAGAGATCCTGGAGATAGGCGACCGGGTCGACCTTCCAGCCGTGAAAGTGGAAGATCACATGAACAAGACCGACGGCCGCGCCGTCGTCGACGGCGAGCAGGCCCCGGTAGGCTTCGTCGTTGGCGTCCGTCAGTCGCGCGAAGTTGCGCGCGTAGATCGTCTCGGGAAGCCTGGCCCCGTAGAAGTCGAGATAACCGCGCCAGAGCCGGCGCCAGTCCTCCTCGTCGCCCGGAGCGACCGGACGGACTGTGAGCGCCGCGCTCACCACCGGCGCCCGGGAGCGGTCGGTGCGAGACAGCCTACTTGCGCAGCAGCCGGACGTTGGAGCGCGTCTTGGCGCGGATGGGCGACAACGCCGCCGAGGCGATGGCCACCGGGTTGGCGCCGCGGGCCGCCGCGATCGTGGCGCGTTCGCCGGCGGCGGCGAAGGCCGTGGCCTTTTCGGCGACCATGCCGATCGCTTCCGGCCCGGACATCCCGCCCTGCCAGATCTGCATCGAGCGCCGCATGATCACCTCCGCAGCGGCGAGGTTCATCTGTTGATATGCAACTGCGAAACGGAGCAAAGCCGTTCCTGAACCGAAGGAATTTCGCGACATCTTCACCTTGGGAGTCTCCTGAATGGTGCGGTGCACAATAGCATGCAGTTCTATCCCTGTCACGCCCAAAAGCGGTGGGAAGGATCACGTGCGGCTCCGGGAAAGAAACGCCAGCCGCTCGAAGAGATGAACGTCCTGCTCGTTCTTCAGCAATGCGCCGTGCAGCGGCGGCAGCGCGTCGCGGCCGTCGCGCCGGAGATCTGCCGGATCGAGATCCTCCGCAAGCAGGAGCTTGAGCCAGTCAAGGACCTCCGATGTGGACGGCTTCTTGCGCAACCCCGGCGCATCCCGGATCTCGAAGAACCGGGTCAGCGCGGCGCGAACGAGCGCCGACTTGATCCCGGGAAAGTGCACGTCGACGATGCGCATCAGCGTGTCCGCGTCCGGAAAGCGGATGTAGTGGAAGAAACATCGGCGGAGGAACGCGTCAGGGAGTTCCTTCTCGTTGTTCGAGGTGATGATCACGATCGGACGAACCCGGGCCCGCACGGTCTCGCCAGTCTCGTAGACTTCGAACTCCATCCGGTCGAGTTCCTGGAGCAGGTCGTTGGGAAACTCGATGTCGGCCTTGTCGATCTCGTCGATCAGCAGCACGACCCGTCTATCGCCGGCGAAGGCGCGCCAGAGCGGGCCGGGGCGGATGTAGTTGGCCACATTCTCGACCCTGGGGTCGCCGAGCTGGCTGTCACGCAGTCGGCTCACCGCGTCGTATTCGTAGAGCCCCTGGGCGGCGCGGGTGGTCGACTTCACGTTCCATTCGATCAGCGGCAGATCCAGCGCCGCAGCGATCTGTCGGGCCAGTTCGGTCTTGCCGGTGCCCGGCTCGCCCTTGACCAGAAGCGGGCGCTCCAGAGCGATTGCGGCATTGACCGCGACCATCAGGTCCGGCGTCGCGACATAGCTTGCGCTGCCTTCGAATTTCATTGGCGTTTCGGTCCTTTGCGAAGCGGGATCAAACTGACGATATCAACGCCGGGTCGTTAGGCAAGTTCGCATATCTTTGGCGTGACAAGCCGTACGAATCCTTATAACGGAGAGCGCAAATCGGCTAGGCGCAGCCGAACGGGGCGTATCGTCGTGTTGGCGGAACGGCAGGCGAAGTGTCTAATTGGGGTTGTGTAGCATGAAGGCCGAAAAGTTCGAAGTCGAATACACGCCGAGCGAGGACGAGCCGTTCATGAACCCTCGCCAGCTTGAATACTTTCGCCGCAAGCTTCTGGCGTGGAAGACCTCGATACTGGCGGAGAGCCGCGGCACAATCGAACACATGCAGGAAGGCAGCCGCAACATCCCCGACATCGCCGACCGCGCCAGTGAGGAGACCGACCGCGCGCTGGAGTTGCGCACTCGGGACCGGGAGCGCAAGGTCGTCGCCAAGATCGACGCGGCGTTGCGCCGCATCGAGGCTGGAAACTACGGCTACTGCGAGGACACCGGCGAGCCTATCTCTCTCAAGCGCCTCGATGCGCGGCCGATCGCCACGCTCTCGCTCGAGGCCCAGGAGCGTCACGAGCGCAAGGAACGGGTCCACCGCGACGACTGACGCCGCCGCCGGCGCGGCCCGCCTTCAGCTTCCCACCACCGGCGCGCAGGCGAGCGGCACGTCCGAAACGCCAGCCATTGTCTGGACGAAACCGGTGTCGACGCCATCCTCGGTCTGCACGATCAGGATGGTGTCGTCGATCCGGGCATGGCGAAAGCACGCAGTCTGCGCGCCGCGCCAGTGGAAGCAGTAGATCGGCTTGACGTAGTCCCAGGTGCCCTCGAGGCAGGTTCCGTCGTCGAGCTGGAGCGTCACACCGTCTCCGACCGGCGCGTATCGCTCGAGCGCGAAGAACTCGTCGTCGATCCGGTAGGTGAGCGTTCGGCCCTGGGCCAGAGCGCGCCATTCCTCGACGGGGATGTCCACCGCCTCGGCGATCCGCGAGGCCGGATCGTCGGAGGCCGCCGACGCGGCGGCTACGGCGCAGGCGAGCGCAAGAGCGGGCAGGGCGGGGCGCATGGCGGCTCCTCAGGTCGTGGTGACGATACAGAGATAGGGCGCCACGCGCGCCCGCGCCAGCGGCTCCGCTGAATCGGGGCTGCGCCGGCGCCTTCGGCGCGCTAGGTTCGCCTCATGCGTTGTTCGTTCGCCATAGCCCTTGTCGCGGCGCTCACCTGCGCCGCCGGCCGCTCCGCCGCACAGGACGCTGTTCCTCCCTCGCCGGTTGCGGGGCTCGACTACCGGGTGGTCTACGAGCACGGACCCGACCGCCGGCTGCTCGAGGTCCGCCGCAGCGGCGAGATCTTCCGTCAGGAGATGATCAACGTCTCGCGACAGGCGGCGATCCTCTACGACACCGCCGCCGGGACCGCGACCGTCATCGACGGCGCCAGCGTGGTGCGGATGCCGGTCACGCCAGGTTTGATCGGTGGCCTCGACGCAGCGGCGACCATGGCGGCGATGAGCGAGGCGTCGGTGCGCTGGCGGACCGGCGAGACCCGCACAGTCGCCGGGACCGAATGCCGCGACCACCGCGCCGAGGGCATGCGTGACGGGAGGCCGCTCGTCGGTGTGTTCTGCGTCACCGCGGACGGGGTGCCGCTCGCCTACACGCTCGAAGGTCCGGGCCAGATCGGTCGCGCCTTCTCCGCCGTGACATTCGAGATCGGCCCGCAGGCGCCGGAGCTCTTCGAATGGGCCCGAAAGGTTCCCGACGAGGCGCAAACCTCCGATTAACCAAACCTCGCCAGTATCGCCGGAATTCGCGAAACCACGCGACCGGAGGCGACATGACGTTCAGGAAGCTTGCCCTGTGGGGCGCTGCAGCGGCGGGGCTGGCCACTCTGGCCGGATGCAAGGAGGAGGCGCCCGACGCCACGCTCATCGGTCGGGCCGTGGTGTTCGACGGCGACACGCTCCAGATCGACGCGCACCGGATCCGGCTCAACGGCGCCGATGCGCCAGAGCGCGACCAGATCTGTCGAGACGAGACCGGGGCTGAATGGGCCTGCGGCGCGGTGGCCACTGCGCGGCTCGAGGAACTCATCGGCGCTTCGGAGGTTTCCTGCGCGCCGCGCGAGCGCGACCGATACGACCGTATCGTCGCGGATTGTTCGGCCAACGGTCTCGATCTGGGCGGCCGGCTGGTGGCCGAGGGCCTCGCCTGGGCCTACCGGCGGTACTCCACCGCCCACGCCGCCGCCGAGGATTACGCCCGCGCCAAGGGGTTCGGGGTCTGGAACGGCGAGGCTCAGGTGGCCTGGGATTACCGCGCCGACCAGCGCGAGATGGCCGAGGCCGCGGCGACGGCTGGCCTGGACGCCGCCGCCGGCTTCGCGCCCGCCAGCGGCTTCATCCCGGCGAGCGCCTGCGCAGACGAGCATGCATCGGCGATCTGCGGCGCGGGATCGGCGACGGGCCCCCGCTAGACGAGCGTCGGCGGTGGCGCCGCGCGCTGAAGCATTCCGAAGAGATCGCGCGGATCGTCAGGATCCGCGAGCAGGTCGAGGTCCTCGTAGAGCCCGGCTCCGGGCAGGAGGTCGCGCACGTAGCGCAGCGAGGAGAAATCCTCCGTCGCGAAACCCACCGAGTCAAAGAGCGTGATCTGGCCCTCGCCGGTCCGCCCCTCCGCAAGTCCGGTGATCACGCGCCACAGTTCGGTCACCGGGTGATCGGGATCGAGCGCCTGGATCTCGCCTTCGATCCGGGTCTGGGGCGGGTATTCCACGAAGATCTGGGAGCGCAGCAGGATGTCGCGATGCAACTCGGTCTTGCCCGGGCAATCGCCGCCGACGGCGTTGATGTGCACACCTGCGCCCACGAGGTTGTCTGTCAGGATCGTGGCGTAGGCCTTGTCCGCCGTCGCCGTCGTGATGATCCGGGCGCCCTCAACAGCCGCCTCGGGACTTGAACAGGGCGCGACCTCGAAACCCAAAGGCTCGAGGTTTCGCGCCACCTTTGCGGTCGCCGCCGGATCAATGTCGTAGAGCCGCAACCGCCGGACCCCCAGCAGCGCGCGGAACGCCAGCGCCTGGAACTCCGCCTGTGCGCCGTTTCCGATCAGCGCCATCACATCGGCGCCCCGCGGGGCGAGATGCTTGGCCGCGACCGCCGAGGTCGCCGCGGTCCGCAGCGCGGTCAGGATGGTCATCTCCGAAAGCAGTACGGGATAGCCGTTGGCGACGTCGGCGAGCACCCCGAAGGCGGTGACCGTCTGGCGTCCGTCGCGCGTGTTCCTCGGGTGGCCGTTGACGTACTTGAAGCCGTAGACGTGCCCGTCGCTGGTCGGCATCAGCTCGATCACGCCCTCGTGGCTGTGGCTGGCGATGCGCGGGGTCTTGTCGAAGCTCTCCCAGCGCGTGAAGTCGTGCTCGATGTAGCTGGCAAGATCGGTGAGAAACCTCTCGACCCCGACATGATGCACCAGTTTCATCATGTTCTCGACGCTTACGAACGGAACGACGTTGAGCTTCCCGCTCATGCTCCGAAACTCCGGGTCGGGCGATCCATGATCCGACGGCCCATCAGGCTCGCGGTCAGATCGACCATCAGCGTTGCGGTCCGCCCGCGCTCGTCGAGGAAGGGGTTGAGCTCGGCCAGATCGAGGCTCGTCACCCGATCGCTGTCGTGGAGCATCTCCATCGCCAGATGCGCCTCGCGGAAGGTGGCCCCGCCGGGAACGGTGGTGCCAACCGCCGGCGCGATGCCGGGATCGAGGAAGTCCACGTCGAGGCTCACGTGCAGAAGCCCGTCGGCCGCCGCCACCCGGTCGAGGAACGGCCCGAGCAGTTTCGGGATCCCGTGCTCGTCGATCGCACGCATGTCGTGGGCGTCCGTGACGCCGGCCTCGGACAGCGCCAGCCGTTCCGCCGGATCGACGCTACGCAGCCCGAGCATGCAGATGTTGGCCGGATCGATCCGGGCGGAAAGGTCCGGGTAGTAGCCCGCAAACCCCGGCTGGCCAACAGCGTAGGCCACCGGCGACCCGTGCAGGTTGCCACTGGTCGTGCTGTCGAGCGTGTGGAAATCGGCGTGCGCGTCGAGCCAGAGCACGAAGAGCGGTCGGCCGCCGGCCTTGGCTCGACGGGCGACGCCCGCGAGCGTGCCCGCCGACAGGCTGTGATCACCGCCAAGAAAGATCGGCATCGCCCCGTCGCTCGCCGCGAAGGCCGCCTCGGCCAGCGCTGCGGTCCATGCGGCTATCTCCGGCAGCGCCTTGAGCGCAGCGTTCGGGTGCGCAAGCGGACGGACGGGACCGGGCGCCACGTTGCCGAGATCGCGCACCGCGTGGCCGAGCCCGGTCAGCGCACCGGCGAGCCCCGCCGTGCGCAGCGCGCTCGGCCCCATCTCGCACCCGAGCCGCCCCGCCCCGTCCTGCAGCGGCGCGCCCACGAGGTTGCAGAACATGTCCCAAGTCCTCCGATCGGCCTCGACGGATGTTCAACCACCTAAACACGGCGAAATCGAGCCGAAAGACCACGGGCGGTCCGAGCGCGCGACCGCCCGCCGTGGCGTATCAGTTCACCACCTCGATCTCGCTCGGACGCCAGGACTTGTCGAAGAACGATGGCAACGGGCTGTAGAGCCTGGGGACGTTGGAGCGGATCCGACGCGCGCGGCGTCATGCCGATCGACATCGCCCTTGGCGGCTATCAACGGCTGTTGAGATCTGGTGGTCGAACTCGGCGCCGCCAGCCTCACCGAACTCGATGCGATGCTGCGCCGGATCCGGCAGTTGCCGAGCCCCGCCAGCGAGACCAAACCTCTCCTGGCCACGCCGCGCAGCACGCGCGCGCGCCTCCGAGCGTCGCTCCGCAGGATTTAACAAAGAAGCAGGTTTTGATCTTTCTTTGGAATCAAGAGCTTGAGCCTGTTTCGCACGCGCGCGCACTGGAGGCTCTCACCGCCTGTCGCGCGCCGCCAGCAGCCGCAGGCGCAGGGCGTTGATCTTGATGAAGCCCGCAGCATCCTTCTGGTCGTAGGCGCCGGCGTCGTCCTCGAACGTGACATGCGCCTCCGAGTAGAGCGAGTGCGGCGAGCGCCGTCCGACCACCGAGACGCAGCCCTTGTAGAGCTTCAGCCGCACGCTGCCGGTGACGCGCTCCTGGCTGCGGTCGATCGCGGCCTGGAGCATCTCGCGCTCGGGCGAGAACCAGAAGCCGTTGTAAATCAGTTCGGCGTAGCGCGGCATCAACTCGTCCTTGAGATGGCCGGCCCCGCGGTCGAGCGTGATCTGCTCGACGCCCCGGTGCGCGGCCAGAAGGATCGTCCCGCCCGGCGTCTCGTAGACGCCGCGCGACTTCATGCCAACGAAGCGGTTCTCCACAAGATCGAGCCGGCCGACGCCATGCCGTCCGCCAAGCTCGTTGAGCCGGGTCAGGAGTTCTGCCGGCGAAAGCGGCGCGCCGTCGATGCTGGTTGCGTCGCCCCGCTCGAAGCCGATCTCGACGTACTCGGGCGTGTCGGGCGCGTCCTCGGGGTTCATTGTGCGCTGGTAGACGTAGTCGGGCGCCTCTTGGGCGGGGTCCTCAAGAACCTTGCCCTCTGAGGAGGTGTGCAGGAGATTGGCGTCGACCGAGAAGGGCGCCTCGCCGCGCTTGTCCTTGGCGATCGGGATCTGGTGCGCCTCGGCGAACTCCAGAAGCCGAGTCCGTGAGGTCAGCGCCCATTCCCGCCACGGGGCGATCACCCGGATGCCCGGATCCAGCGCGTAGGCCGACAACTCGAAGCGCACCTGGTCGTTGCCCTTGCCGGTTGCGCCATGCGCGACTGCATCGGCTCCGGTTTCCGCGGCGATTTCCACCAGCCGCTTGGCGATCAGCGGCCGCGCGATGGAAGTGCCGAGAAGGTACTGACCCTCGTAGACGGTGTTGGCGCGGAACATCGGGAACACGAAGTCGCGCACGAACTCTTCGCGAAGGTCCTCGATGAAGATGTTTTCTGGCCGGACGCCCAGCAACTCCGCCTTGGCCCGCGCCGGTTCGAGCTCTTCGCCCTGCCCGAGATCGGCGGTGAAGGTCACGACCTCGCAACCGTATTGGGTCTCAAGCCATTTCAGGATGATCGAGGTGTCGAGGCCACCCGAATAGGCAAGCACGACCTTCTTCGGCGCTGTCATGGAATTCTCCGGATCTAGATCGCCAGCGCTCTAGGAGGTTTGCAGGCGCGCAGCAAGCCCGCAGGCGGGCCGCCCAGGTCGGGGTCATGCAGGCCGCGCCGCGCACCGCAGCGTCGAGGCACCAAGCCTTGTCTCGGCCGCGATCACGCCTTCGCCGGGCGGAAGGCTGCATCGGCCGGGTCGCCGCTCCCGGGACGAATGTGCAGGTCGGTCTGCGGGTATGGGATGGAGATGCCGGCGGCGTCGAATGCTTCCTTCACCTGCCGGGTCAGGTCCCAGTGGACGGTCCAGTAGTCTTCGCCATTCACCCAGGGCCGGCAGACGAAGTTCACCGAACTCTCGGCGAGTTCATTCACGCGGATGACCGGCGAGGGGTCTTCAAGCACCAGCGGATGCGCTGCGACCACATCCTCCAGAACTTTCTGCGCCGTCTCGATCGAATCCTCGTAGG
Organism: uncultured Alphaproteobacteria bacterium; assembly: GCA_963836255.1. Lineage (GTDB taxonomy): Bacteria > Pseudomonadota > Alphaproteobacteria > Rhodobacterales > Rhodobacteraceae > Amaricoccus. The sequence goes on along the minus strand of CAWIIL010000001.1, from coordinate 1,209,357 downwards.
CGATCCCGAAGACCAAATCGACGCGGCGGGTCGGGCTCGCTGTGACGTTGGTGATCACGTTGCCCCAGACCTTCGAGTTGGGAACCACGATCACCTGGTTGTCCGGGGTCGTCACCGTGGTCGACACGATCGAGACCGACTTCACGGTGCCCGCGACGCCTCCGATGTCGACGTAGTCGCCTTCGTCGAACGGTCGGTTGATCATGATCATCAACCCGGCGGCGAGGTTGCCGAGCGTGTCCTGCATCGCAAATGCGATGATGAAGGACGCGCCGCCGATGAGCGCAAAGACCGGAGTGATATCCATGCCCACCGCGGAGAGCACGATCATGAGTCCCACTGCGAGCGTCAGCCAGTAGACGGCCATGAGCAGAAAACCCTGAAGCAGCTTGGACAGGTTCGGCACCCGCTCGATGGCCCGGCGGGCAATCCGGCGCACCAGGCGCGCAACGATGAAGAGCCCGAGCAGCGCCGAAGCGACGATGCCGGTTCGCGTCAGGAGTCCGAGCCCTCCATCCGGGGCGATGAGCCACCGACCGGCCTGCGTCGCGATCGTGCGGACATCCGATGACCTTGTCTGCTCGATCTGGATGCTGCGGCGATAGACTGCATGCCCGTCGACCACGGCCGGATCGCCGCCCTTTTTTCGCCATTCGTCCAGCGTCAGCGCATAGCGCTGATCGATGTGGTTGCGCGCCTCCGTCAGCGCCAGCAGTCGCTCACGCGCGGCCTCCGCCGCCGCGCCCTCCGCCCTTTCGACCTGGATGCGCTGCTCGACCTCGGCTTCCGTCGCGGCCTGCAGCCGCCCGCGCCAGTCGCCGGCGGCCGCCTCGAGTTGGTCGGCCGTCAGCGGGATAAGTCGCATCCGGTGCTCGAATTCGTCTAGCGTTGGATCGGTCGCCGCGGCTGGAACCGCCGGCGCCTCTGCCTGCGGCGCTGCATCCTCGGCCGGCGCGCCCTCGGTCGCTGGGTCCTCAGCCGGCGTGTCTTGCGCAGCAGCGCCGTGCCCGACGACAACGTCCAGCGCGATCACAAGCGCGCGCAGCGCCGGCGTCATGTTTCGCCAGCGTGTATCCCGGTGGCCCTGTTCTCTGGATTCCATGGCTCGGGCCTCCTCTCTGATTGGTCGCGTTCCCGCCGCGTGCTCCCTACCGGGGGTTGAGTGAGCTCGCAAGCTCGGCGCGCCCGACGCTCCGGGCGCCAGTGGCGCGCTTCGGCGACGCGTGCTAGCTGCTTGGCCTTCAGGGAGGTCCTGTCATGCTCAACGCCGTCACCCACGGAACAGCGACGTCGCGTCCAACGCTCCTGATCGTCCACGGCCTGTTCGGCTCCGCTCGCAACTGGGGCGGCGTGGCGCGGCGTCTCTCCGCCAACCGCCACGTCGTGGCCGTCGACATGCGCAATCATGGCGACAGCCCGAAGCACGACGCGCACACCTATCCTGAGATGGCCGCGGATCTGGAAGCCGTCATCGAGGGCCTCGGCGGCCGCCCCGTCGACCTCATGGGTCATTCGATGGGCGGCAAGGCGGCGATGGCGCTCGCGCTGACGCAGCCGAACCTTGTTCGCCGCCTCGTCGTCGTGGACATGGCCCCGAAACCCTATGGCCACAGCCAGATCCGCTACGTCGAGGCGATGGACGCCATGGACCTCACCGCCGTGCGCCGCCGCGCGGACGCCGACGTGATGCTGAGCGGCGCGGTCGAGGAGCCCGAGTTGCGGGCGTTCCTGCTCCAGAGCCTGGCGATCGCCGAAGGCGTGGCGACATGGAAATTGAACTTGACGGCGCTCGCTGCGCAAATGCACGAGATCATGGGATTCCCGAGTATTGAAGCGAGCTTTGACGGTCCCGCGCTCTTTCTGTCCGGCGATCAGTCCGACTATGTCGGTCCGCACGACCACCCCCGGATCGAGGCGCTGTTTCCCCGGGCAAGCTTCGAGGTCATCGCCGGCGCGGGGCACTGGGTCCACGCCGAACAGCCGGAGGCGTTTGTGGATCTGGTCGGGCAGTTTCTCGACGCCGAAACCAAAGCCTAGACGCTCGCACGGCGGCTTGATAATGAATCGCAAAGGCCGCCGTAGCTCAGCTGGTAGAGCAACGCATTCGTAATGCGTGGGTCGGAGGTTCGAGTCCTCTCGGCGGCACCACTTTCCCGTTCGTCGATGCCTACTGACGGTTGATTTGTCCCTGATTTAATGAGAGAAATACGGTCAGAGCGGTTGCTGGCGGTCGCCGGCGTCCGCCAATTGGCGCCCCCCCCCAAAGTGAGCTTGACCGATTCCGCGATATGCGCGCTCAAACCTCGCGAAAAGTGCTACAAGGTCTCGGATGAGAAGGGGTTGTATCTTCAGATCACGCCATCCGGCGGGAATCTCTGGCGGCTCAGGTTCCGTGCTCTAGGCGCGCCATATCGCACAAGATCAAGTCTTTGGAGCCCGTAACTTACAGTATTTCTATGGTCGGCCGCGCAGATCGAAGCGCTGCTTGATAGCGATGCGATTGAACGCTACGGTCCGTGTCGCCAAGATCGTCGCTGCGGCGTCGACGTGGGGGAACAACGATATGTGACGCGACCTTCCGCATGGGAGGGGACGAGCGTCTCCCCGCGGCCGGTTCGCTGGCACGCCACGCCGTCTGGGCGGCGACAGAAACAGGAATCGGGGAAGTTCAGCCAATGAAGCACAGCAAACTCATAGCGGTAGCGGCCGCATTTCTGGCAATGACGCCACTCGCGCAGGCCCAGGAAAAGTTCATCACGATCGGCACTGGCGGACAGACAGGCGTCTACTTTGTCGTTGGCCAGTCGATCTGCCGGCTGGTGAATCGCGGCACAGCGGAGCACAATCTCAAGTGCACGGCCCCGTCGACTGGCGGTTCGGTCGCCAACATAAACGCGATCAAGGCCGGCGATATGGATATGGGTGTCGCGCAGTCCGACGCGCAGTTCAACGCACTGAACGGCAAGAACGATTTTGAGGGCGCCGCCATCGACCAGTTGCGGGCGGTGTTTTCGGTCCATCCCGAGCCCTTCACGGTGGTCGCCCGCGCGGACAGCGGCATCGAGACCTTCGCCGATCTCAAGGGCAAGCGGGTCAACATCGGAAATCCGGGTTCTGGATCTCGCGCCACCATGGAAGTCCTGATGGACCGGCTCGGCTGGACCATGGACGACTTCGCGCTGGCGTCCGAGCTCAAGCCTGCAGAGCAATCGGCGGCGCTCGGCGACAACAAGGTCGACGCGATCATCTACACCGTGGGGCATCCCAACGGCTCCATCCAGGAGGCCGCCTCGACCGTTGATGCGAAGGTGATCCCGGTGACCGGGCCTGAAGTCGACGCCCTGATCGCAGAGAACCCCTACTACGCAAAGGCGACGATCCCCGGCGGGATGTATCCCGGCACCGACGCGGATGTGGAGACCTTCGGCGTGCGCGCGACCTTCGTGACCTCCGCGGATGTGGAAGACGAGACGGTCTACGAGGTGGTCAAGGCGGTCTTCGACAACTTCGACCGCTTCAAGAAGCTGCACCCAGCCTTCGAGAACCTGAGCCAAGAGGAGATGATCAGTGTCGGTCTCTCCGCGCCGCTGCATCCTGGGGCGGAGCGCTACTATCAGGAGCAGGGCTGGCTGCCTGCCTCCTGACCAAGACAAGCGACGGGCGGGCTTCGGTCCGCCCGTCGCGCTTTCGGACGGACGACCGCCGAACACAAGAGGCAGCCAATGTGCTGCGGAGCGAGGGGACGACATGGCCGCGAACGACGACAAAGACCAGATGATGGCGGCGCGCGTCGAGAACGAGGCGATGGGCCGGGGCGGGCTCAGCCAGTCCGAACTCGATGAGCTGGTCGCCTCCTCTGACACCGGCGGACGCTCTCCCGCCGCGCCGATCGCCAAGTTCATCCTCCTGGTGGCGATCGCCTGGTCGCTCTTCCAACTCTGGTTCGCCTCACCGCTGCCTTTCATGTTCGGTTTCGGGGTCTTCAACGACACCGAGGCGCGCTCGATCCATCTCGCCTTCGCGATCTTTCTCGCATACCTCGCCTACCCCGCCTCGCGGACACCGTTCCAACTCGGGTTGGCGGTCGCGGTGCCCCTGATCCTCACGATCCTCTTCATGGTCGGCGCAAAGCAGAGCGTCCCGACCTGGTGGATCCCGCTGATCGGGGCCGGCATGATCGCCGCAGTTCTGCTCGGCTCGCCGAAGGACCGCATCCCGCCCTGGGAGTGGGCGATGGCTATCCTCGGCGCCGCGACGGCGCTCTACCTCTTCGTCTTCTACGGTCCGATCTCCTCGCGGGTCGGCGCGCCGATCCTGCAGGACTTTGTGGTGGCGGTGCTCGGCCTGATGCTGCTTCTGGAGGCCACCCGACGCGCGCTTGGCCCGGCGCTGATGATCGTGGCGTCGGTGTTTCTCGCCTACACCTTTCTCGGGCCGTACATGCCGGGCATCATAGCCCACAAGGGCAACTCGCTGAGCGAGGTGGTCAATCACCAGTGGATCACCACAGAGGGCGTGTTCGGCATCGCGCTCGGCGTTTCCACATCGTTCGTGTTCCTCTTTGTGCTCTTCGGCTCGCTTCTCGACCGGGCTGGTGCGGGCAACTACTTCATCCAGGTGGCCTTTTCGCTCATGGGCCACATGCGCGGCGGACCGGCGAAGGCTGCGGTGGTATCCTCGGCCATGACCGGACTGATCTCGGGCTCCTCGATCGCCAACGTGGTCACCACCGGAACCTTCACTATCCCGCTGATGAAGAAAGTCGGCTTCTCGTCGGAAAAGGCCGGAGCGGTCGAGGTCGCCTCTTCGGTCAACGGCCAGATCATGCCGCCGGTGATGGGCGCGGCGGCGTTCCTGATGGTCGAATACGTAGGGATCCCCTATTTCGACGTCGTCAAGCATGCCTTCCTACCGGCGGTGATTTCGTACATCGCGCTGGTCTACATTGTGCATCTCGAGGCGATGAAGGCGGGCATGGAGGGCCTGCCGCGTGCCTATACGCCCAAGCCCATTGTGCAGAGGCTCATCGGCATCGCCTTCACGATCGCGGCGATCTGCGCGCTGAGCTTCGCGGTCTACTACGGCATGGGCTGGATCCGCCCGATGTTCCCGGACGGCGCGGGCTATGTCATCTTCGGCCTACTGACAGTCGCCTACGTGGCGCTGCTCTTTGTCGCGTCGAGGGAGGCGCCGCTGAAGCTCGACGATCCGAACGCTCCAGTGACCGCTCTGCCACTTCCCGGACCGACCATACGCTCCGGCCTGCACTTCCTGCTGCCGGTCGTCGTGCTGGTGTGGGCGCTCATGGTCGACCGTCTCTCGCCGGGGCTTTCGGCCTTCTGGGCTGCGGCCTTCATGATCTTCATCCTGCTCACCCAGCGCCCGCTGATGGCGATGTTCCGCGGCGAGAGCCGCTTCGCCAACGACGTCGTCGAGGGCGTCGGAGACCTGCTTGGTGGTCTCGAAGCTGGCGCGCGCAACATGATCGGCATCGGGATCGCGACCGCGACCGCCGGCATCATCGTCGGCGCCGTCAGCCAGACCGGTGTCGGCTCGGCGCTGGCGGACGTGGTCGAGGTGCTCTCGGGTGGCAATATCCTGGCAATCCTGTTCTTGACCGCGATCCTGTCGTTGATCCTCGGGATGGGGCTGCCGACGACGGCGAACTACATCGTCGTATCCGCGTTGCTGGCTCCGGTCATTGTCACGCTGGGTCAGCAGAACGGTCTCATCGTGCCGCTGATCGCCGTTCATCTCTTCGTCTTCTACTTCGGGATCATGGCCGACGTAACGCCGCCGGTGGGACTCGCGAGTTTTGCGGCGGCTGCGGTCTCGGGTGGGGATCCGATCAAGACGGGCGTCGTCGCGTTCTTCTACAGTCTGCGCACCGCCGCGCTGCCCTTCCTGTTCATATTCAACACCGAGTTGCTGCTGATCGGCGTGGGCTGGGCGCAGGGCATCTTCGTCTTCATCGTCGCCACGATCGCGATGCTGCTCTTCGCCGCCGCAACTCAGGGATGGTTCCTCACCCGCAACCGGGTCTACGAGAGCCTCGCGCTTCTGATGATCGCCTTCACGCTCTTCCGCCCGGGGTTCTGGATGGACATGATCTCGCCGCCCTTCGAGGAGGTCGCGCCGGCGGAGATCGTCGCTGCGGCTGCTGCTACGCCGCCGGGCGACGATTTGCGCGTCCGGGTCGCGGGCGTGAACGAACTCGGGGATCCGATCGAGTTCGTCGCCCTGCTTGAAGTGCCCGAGGGCGCCACCGGCGAGGAGCGCCTTGAGGCAGCCGGCCTCTTCTTCCGCGAGGAGGAGGGGCGCATGTTCGTCGACGACGTGACATTCGACAGCCCGGCCGCCACTGCCGGGCTCGACTGGGACCAGGAGGTCCTGCGCGTTCTGCGCCCGATCGGCCAGCCCACCAAGTACCTGATGTTCATTCCCGCGCTGCTGTTGTTGGGACTGATTGTGTTTGCACAGCGTCGGCGCGCCGTGGCGGCGCCCACGCGCCACGGCGCGACGGCCTGAGGAGGATCACAGATGTACAAGAGGATCCTGCTGCCAATCGCGCTCGATCATCCGGAATCCTGGTCGAAGGCGCTGCCCGAGGCGAGTGTGCTGGCGCGCAGTTCTGGCGGGGAGCTGCACCTGATGACCGTGGTGCCGGATTTCGGCATGGCCTCGATCCAGGACTTCTTCCCGGCCGACTTCGAGGCAAGGGCGCTCGAGAGGGCCAAGGAAGATCTCGACGCCTTCGCCGCGGCCAACGTGCCCGATGACGTCCCCTTCTCGACTCATCTAGGGCACGGCTCGATCGCCGAGCATATCCTGCGGCTCGCGATCGAACTCGACGTCGATCTGATCGTGATCGCCTCGCATCAGCCCGAGCGGATGCGCGATTTCCTGATCGGATCGAACGCGGACCGGATCGTTCACAGGGCGCATGTGTCGGTGCTGGTGACGCGCAGCTGACGCCTGGGCCGCGTCCCTAACGCACTGTTAATTAGTTTCTTCGAACCTCCGCACGTTCAGTCGGCGGAGAACCGCGTGGCGCGCGATCACGGCAACCGGGGATTTTCGGAGGAGGCGCTGCGCGGCCTCGACGATCTTGAGCGCCGCCTGCCGCCGCCGGAAACTTACGCGCGCGCTCCGGTCCTGGGCTCCGTTTTGGCGCAGGGCGGGGGCGCCCGCCCGCATTACTGGGGCCACCGCGAACGCCTCCGCACCCGCTTCCTAGACGGCGGCCACGAGGCGATGCCGGAATACGAACTGCTGGAAATGGTGCTCTTCAACGCCGTTCCACGGATCGACGTCAAGCCGCTGGCCAAGCGCTTGCTCGCGGCCTTCGGTGATCTCAACGCCGTGGTCGCCGCCCCTCGCGCGCGTCTTCTCGAAGTCCCGGGCGCGACCGACCGCGTCCACTTCCAGCTCCGGCTCATCGAAGCCGTCGTACAACGCATGGCGCGCGCTAAGGTCATGCAGCGCTCGGTGATAAGCTCCTGGGACGACCTGATGGGCTACTGCAAGACCGTCATGGCCTATCGCGAGACCGAGCAGTTCCGGGTGCTGTTCCTCGACCGAAAGAACGTGCTGATCGCCGACGAATTGCAAGGCAAAGGCACCGTGGACCATGTACCCGTCTATCCCCGGGAGGTGGCCAAGCGCTGTCTCGAGCTCAACGCTTCTGCCGTTATTCTCGTGCACAACCATCCTTCCGGCGACCCGACACCCAGCGAGGCCGACATCGACATGACCGGCCAGGTCGAAACCGCCTGCCGAGCCATCGGGGTGACGCTGCACGATCATGTGGTGATCGGGCGCGAGCGCGACGCTTCGTTCCGGGCGCTCGGTCTGATCTGACGTCCGGCGATATCGGGACCATTTCGCTGTGCGATTGCGCTGTACGGCTCCGCTTCTCGGACCCGCGCCCCACGGTTAATCGCCTGTTAGCCCCGTCGAGCCCAAGATCACGCAGTAGTTTGTCACGGAGTATCCGGTCGATGAGTATCCCCTCGATGGAGCCCGCCCTGCGCGGGCTCGGCGGTCTGCGCCGCCAATGCCTCTTCGCCGTCACCATCCTTCTCGTCGAAGACAGCCGCAGCGCGTCCGAGGCGATCCGCCTCTTCGCAGCGGAAAGCGGCGCCCGCGTCCGCCGCGCCGACAGTCTGCACGCCGCCAACCGGCATCTGGCCATCTATCGCCCCAGCGTGGTGATCGTTGATCTCGGCCTTCCCGACGGCGACGGGATCGAGCTGATCCGCCATCTCGCCCGCGCCTCGACGCCGATCACCGGCATCATCGCGATGAGCGGGGCCGAGCGCAGCGCCTGGCAGGACGCGGCGATGGCGGCGGGCGCCTCGGCCTGCATGCCCAAGCCGATCGAGGGACTCGCCTCTTTCCAGAACTGCATCCTGAGTGTGCTTCCTGACTCCGACACCCGCCGCAAACCCGAAGAGCGCCATGTCGCACTCGCCGGCCGGGCCTCGATGATGACCGCGCTCGACGATGACCTTCGGCGCGCGCGGGCGCTCCTGACTGAGGCGCTTCCCGCCGGCGACGACGAAACCGTTGCCTATTGCGGCCAGTTCGTCGGATCGGTCGGCGAGATGCTCGGCGACGACGAACTGGTGGCCGCGGCGCGTGTGGCGCTGGAAGGCGCTGTCGGCGCCGCGCTCCTGGTCGCCCAACTCGACGACCGGCTGGCGGGGCCGCGCGCAGCGGAGCGGGGCGTCGCCTGACGGGACGGTTCAACTTGACTTGAGGACGCCGTCGACGCCGCGGATTTCGGACTATCTCTGATCCGAGTTGGGGAGAAAGACTTGGTAGGAAAGACTATGGCGGCGGCGCTGGCGCTCGTCGCGACCAGCATTTCGGTACTGGCCGAGACACGCGAGACGTCCTCCGGACAGGTTTCGGTCACGCAGGTGGTCGGCGGGCTCGATACGCCTTGGGCGATCGACTTCCTGCCCGACGGAGCGCCGCTCATCACCGAGCGCGACGGACGGCTGCTCCTGATCGAGGACGGTGCGGCGCGCACCGTGTCGGGAACGCCTCGGGTCCGGACGGGCGGGCAGGGGGGACTGCTCGATGTGGCGGTCGCCCGCAACTTCGCCCAGACCGGCGAGATCTTCCTGACCTACTCCGAGCCGCGCGAGGGTGGCGCGGGCACCGCGCTTGCGGTGGCGCAGCTTGATCGCGATACGGCGGCGCTACGCGATCTGGTTGTGATCTTCCGCCAGGTCGATCCCTCCGACGCTGGCCGCCATTTTGGCAGCCGCGTGGCCGAGACCGACGACGGCACCCTGTTCGTGACGGTCGGCGACCGCGCTGACCGCAACCGCGCCCAGGAACGCTCCAGTCACAAGGGCAAGGTGCTGCGCATCCAGCGCGACGGCGCCGTTCCGGGCGACAACCCGTTTCAAGGCGTCTCAGGCGCAATGCCTGAGATCTGGTCGCTGGGTCATCGCAACCCGCAGGGGATCGCGCTTGACGCCGCGGGCGCAGTGTGGACCGTCGAACACGGGCCGCGCGGCGGCGACGAGGTCAACCGCCCGGTCGCGGGGCGCAACTACGGCTGGCCGGTGACCAGCTTCGGGCGCGAGTACAGCGGCGGCCAGGTCGGGGTCGGGTCCAGCGCCCCCGGGATGGAGCAACCGCTGCACGTCTGGGATCCCTCAATCGCGCCCTCAAGCCTGATGATCTACTCGGGTCGGCTCTGGCCCGAGTGGCGCGGGCATCTCTTCGTGGGGTCCCTGACTTTCGACATGATCGAGCGTCTCGCGCCGTCGGGCGACGGCGTCGCCGCGCGCGAACGGCTCTTCGAGGGCGACTACCCACGGATCCGCGATCTGGCCGAAGCGCCGGACGGTTCGATCTGGTTCCTCTCCGATGGCGACGGCGCCGCCTATCGGATTGCCCCAGAGGGCGGCGGCTGAGGTTTCAGGCTCGAGACAGCCCGCGGGACCGTGGGCGTTCTCGCACCCGCGCGAATCACGCCCGCTCGATGGCGACAGCCGCGCCCTCGCCGCCGCCGATGCAGATCGCGGCGACCCCCAACCTCAGGTCACGACGCTCAAGCGCGTGTAGTAGGGTGACGAGGATGCGCGCGCCCGAGGCCCCGATGGGATGGCCGAGCGCGCAGGCGCCGCCATGGACATTGACGCGGTCGCGCGGCGCGTAGACCCTGGCCATGAACGCCATCGGCACGACCGCAAAGGCCTCGTTGACTTCCCAGAGATCGACATCCGCCGCCGCGACATCGAGCCGCTCCAGCAGCTTTGCGGCCGCGGGAATTGGCGCGGTCGGGAAGTCCCTCGCTGCCTGGGCATGGCCGGTATATCCCAGAATTCGGGCGCGGACCGGCAGCCCCTCGGCGCGGGCGACATTCTCGGGCATGAGCAGCAGCGCGGCCGCGCCGTCCGAGATCGACGAGGAATTCGCCGCCGTCACGGTGCCGTCGTCGCGGAAGGCGGGTCGCAGCCGCGGGATCTTCTCTGGCCTCGCGCTCCTAGGCTGTTCGTCCTCGGCGACGATGGCGGTCGCGCCGTCGCGTCCCAGGATCTCGACTGGCGTGATCTCGGCGGCGAAGGCGCCCTCGCGTTGCGCCGCTCGCGCGCGCTCCAGCGAGCCGATCGCGTAGGCGTCCTGCGCTTCCCGCGTGAAATGGAAGGCGCGGGCGCAATCCTCGGCGAACACGCCCATCAGCTTCCCCCGGTCGTAGGCGTCCTCGAGTCCGTCGATGAACATGTGATCGAGGCTCGGTGCATGGCCGAGCCGCGCTCCGCGGCGCATCTTCGGCAGGAGATAGGGCGCGTTCGACATGCTCTCCATGCCGCCGGCGAGCATTCCGCGCGCGCCCGAGTTTGCGCGAAGTTGGTCACAGGCCATGGTGACCGCCCGCATGCCCGAGCCGCACATCTTGTTGATCGTCGTCGCCGGCGCGGCCTCTGGCAGGCCGCCGAGGAACGCCGCCTGGCGCGCCGGCGCCTGTCCGAGCCCGGCTGGAAGCACGCATCCCATCACCGTCTCGTCTACGAGGGCCGGATCCACTCCGGCGTGCGCTAGAGCCGCCCGGATCGCTACGCCGCCGAGTTCTACGGCCGAGAGCGACGACAAGTCGCCCAGAAATCCGCCAATCGGCGTGCGCGCCGCCGAGACGATCGCGATCGCGTCAGGCATGACCTTGCTCCTCAAAGGTTCAGATACGGCTAGCCCGCCTCAATCTCCATTTCGGCGGCGCCCCGTTCCCGGTAGGGAGTTGTCTTGTAGAGGGCGCGGTAGCATTTGGAGAAGTGCGAGGGCGAGGTGAAGCCGCAGGCGAGCGCCACGTTGATCACGCTCATGTCGGTCTGCAATAGCAGGTTGCGCGCCTTCTTCAGACGCAGTTCCATGTAGTAGCGCTTCGGGCTGCGGTTGAGGTAGCGTCGGAACAGCCGTTCGAGTTGGCGAGTTGACATGCCGACGTCCTTGGCCAGCGTCGCGGGAGAGATCGGCTCCTCGATGCTGTCCTCCATCATGTGAATGACGCTGGAGAGCTTCGGGTGGCGTATTCCGATGCGCGTGGGAATTGAAAGGCGCTGCTCGTCGCTGTCGGCGCGGATCTGGGTGTGGATGAGCTGATCGGCGACGGCGTTGGCGAGGTCGGGCCCATGGCTGCGCGCGATCAGTCTCAGCATCAGATCCGTCGAGGCCGCGCCTCCTGCGGCGGTGTATCGGTTCTGATCGATGACGAAGATGTTCTGACGGAGTTCGATCTCGGGAAAATCCTCCTCGAAACCGTCCCGGTTCTCCCAGTGGATCGTGCAGCTGCGTCCGTCGAGGAGCCCGGCCTGCGCGAGCGTCTGCGCGCCGGTGCAGACCGCGCCGATCTTGTGGCCCTTGCGGCTCTCGCGACGAAGCCAGGCGAGGATCGCAGGCGTGGTGGCGGTGCGGGCGTCGAGGCCGCCGACGACGAGGATCGTCGCAGCGCGCGGCAGTTCGACGAGTCCTGAATCGACCCGGACCGTGACGCCGTTCGAGGCGCGCACCTCGCCGCCGCCGTCGCAGAGCGTCGTCCACTCGTAGATTGTCTGTCCGGCCATGCGGTTGGCGAGCCTCAACGGCTCGATGGCGCCGGCGAAGGCGATCATCGTGAACCGATCGAGCAGCAGGAAGACAAACCGCTCGCTTCTCGTCTCGACGACGCCCGCCATCTCGATCCCAAACCTCCAGCCGGGCCGGCCGCGCCCGACGCGCGGTTCGGACCGTGATTTAATCCGCCGCTGCGGGTATGGTCAAGGGTCGGACGGTCGCCTATAGACGGGCGCGTTTCGAGACGCACTTGAAGGGGGGGCGAGATAATGTCCGCAGCTTGGAGCAGAGCCGACTGGCGCAGGAAGCCGCGCGTGCAGATGCCCGAGTATCGCGACCCCGAGGCGCTGGCCCGGGTCGAGGCGCGGCTTGGACGGATGCCGCCGCTGGTCTTTGCGGGCGAGGCGCGCCGGCTGCGCTCCGAACTCGCCGCGGTGGTCGACGGGCGCGCCTTCCTGCTGCAGGGCGGGGATTGCGCGGAGAGCTTCGCGGAGTTCACCGCCGACAGCATCCGGGACACGTTCAAGGTCATGCTGCAGATGGCGGTGGTTCTCACCTTCGGCGCGAAGTGCCCGGTGGTGAAGATCGGGCGCATGGCGGGGCAGTTCGCCAAGCCGCGCTCGGCGCCGACCGAGATCGTCGACGGGATCGAGCTTCCCAGCTACCGCGGCGACATCATCAACGACTTCGAGTTCACCGCGGACGGGCGCGAGCCGGATCCCGAGCGGATGCTGCAGGCCTACACCCAGGCGGCGGCGAGCCTCAACCTGCTGCGTGCGTTCAGTCAGGGCGGTTTCGCCGACATAAACCGGGTGCACTCCTGGACGCTCGACTTCACCTCCGACGAGCCGGGCTACGAGCAGTACCACAAGCTCGCCAACCGGATCTCGGACTCGCTGGAGTTCATGCAGGCGGCGGGCGTCAATCCGGTTACCGCCGACACGCTGCACCGGGTCGACTTCTACACCAGCCACGAGGCGCTGCTGCTCGAATACGAGGAAGCGCTCTGCCGGATCGACAGCACCACCGGCCTTCCGATCGCGGGATCGGGCCACATGATCTGGATCGGCGACCGCACCCGGCAGCCGGACGGGGCGCATGTGGAGTTCTGCCGCGGCGTGCAGAACCCGATCGGGCTGAAGTGCGGCCCCTCCATCACCGAGGAGGACTTGCTGCGGCTGATCGACCGGCTCAACCCGGCCAACGAGAAGGGCCGGCTCACGCTGATCGCCCGCTTCGGGGCCGGCAAGGTGGGCGAACACCTGCCGCGGCTGATCCGGATGGTGGAGCGCGAGGGACGGCACGTGGTGTGGTCCTGCGATCCGATGCACGGCAACACCATCAAGTCGGCGACCGGCTACAAGACCCGTCCCTTCGACCGGGTCCTGCGAGAGGTGCGCGAGTTCTTCGCCATCCACGCCGCCGAAGGGACCTATCCGGGCGGCGTGCATTTCGAGATGACCGGCAAGGACGTCACCGAATGCACCGGCGGGGTGCGGGCGGTGACCGAGGAGAAGCTGGGCGACCGTTATCACACCGCCTGCGATCCGCGGCTGAACGCGACACAGTCGCTGGAGCTTGCGTTTCTGGTGGCGGGCGAGCTTCACCAGCGCCTCCAGGCCCAACGGGCGGCCGTGTGATACGCGGCGTAACACGCGTGCAATTCCGGTTATGAGGCTGAAAGAAAAGGGATTAATCTTCGTTAATTCCGCCGGTAACACACCTTGCGCCCCTCCCGCCGCGTCGAGACCCTGAGACGGCCATGGGCGCCCCGGTGACGCAGGTGCTGGTTCTGACCGCCGCGGCGGGGGTGACGGACGCCGCTGTCGAGGCGGCGCGGGCGGCGCTTCCCGAAGCCGCCGCGCCGCTGCGGCTGGCCGCGAGCGCGGTCGAGATCGGCTTTGACGGGCCGGCGCCGAAAGGCCTGGCGGTCGAGGGGATCGACGTCAACGTCGTGCCGGCGGAAGGGCGCCGCAAGCGCCTGCTGATCGCCGACATGGATTCGACGATCATCGACGTCGAATGCATCGACGAACTGGCGGATTTCGCCGGGATCAGGCCACAGGTGTCGCAGGTGACCGAGCGGGCGATGCGCGGCGAGATCGACTTCGCGGCGGCGCTGCGGGAGCGGGTGGCGCTGCTCGCCGGGTTGCCGGTCGGCGCGCTTCAGGACTGCTACGACGCGCGCGTGCGCCTCACCCGGGGGGCGCGGACGCTGGTGCGCACGATGGCCGCCCTCGGCGCGGACACCGCGCTGGTCTCGGGCGGGTTCACCTTCTTCACCGAGCGCGTCGCGCCGGCGGCGGGCTTCGCCCGGCACCGCGCCAACGTGCTGGAGATCGCGGAGGGCGCGCTGACCGGGCAGGTGCAGGCGCCGATCCTCGGCCGCGACGCCAAGCGCGCGGCGCTTCTCGAATTCGCCGCCGCCGGCGGCTTCACGCCCGCCGACGTGGTCGCCGTGGGCGACGGCGCCAACGACCTGGAGATGATCCGGGCGGCCGGGCTCGGGGTGGCCTACCGCGCCAAGGCGCTGCTCGCCGAAGCCGCCGACGCCCGGCTCGAGCATTCCGACCTGACCGCGATCCTCGCCCTGCAGGGGATTTTGGAGCGCGAGTGGCGGGATTGAGGCTGGCGTCTTCGCCAGAGGCATAGCGAAGCATCTTACGATAGTCGGCAATTGCATCGAGCGATGTCGGAAGGACGGCCTGCAGAGTGTTTTCCGCCCACTGGTCTAAGCGGTTGGGGGTTGCACTTAAAAGGAAATAATTTTATCCCTTGACGTAAGCAATGTATAATTATAATTAGTTTTATCTCTTACGGCAGAAGGGACTGCAATCAATGGAAGACACAATCGTGATTTTTACCGGCAAAGGCTCCCCGTCCTTTGCGCGCGACGGTGGTAGCAGGGCATGGAAGCTCAACATTGCCCGTGCTTCAGGCGCGAGGTATGCTGTGATCTGTCACCACAAACACAGCGTCTACAAAGACTTCGATGGCGAACACGGGAAGGCTTGGTTGGTTGCCAAGGTGACGGGCATCACACCAGACATCGAGACGGCTGGCCGCTGGCTTGTTAGGTTTGACGAATACGCCGAGATTGACGTCCCCGATTTCTGGGACGGTAGCCGCAACCCGATACGCTACTCAAAAATCGATGAGCTCCCGGTGAACCTCGAACAGCTTCATTGGAAGCACTTGGCCGATATGGACTTTGAGGATGACGCTGCGGAAGGTGGAGACGGCCCGAGCGTAGCAGGCAGGATCCGGCTTGAAGTAATGCGCGCGCAGCACGAAGTCGCCACCAACCTTGGTTTGGAGCCTTCTGAGGTAGAGGTCATCATACGGCCCAAGACAGTCTAGCGACGGTTGGCTTGTGACGTTCCTGGCTGCCGAGACCTCGTGACCGCGCTTCGACCGATGGCTATGGCGGCAGGCAGCCGTGATCTTACAGGAGGGCGCGACGCCGCTACTTGCCGTCGATGACCCGCAGCTTCGGGCCGCCGTCGCGGGACTTGGACGGGGCGTCGGGGTTGCCGTCGATGGTGCGCAGCTTCGGCGGCGCCAGCGGCGGGGTGAAGGCGGCCTGATCCTCGGCGAAGCCGGGCAGCGCGGTGCGCGGCTCGGCGCCCTGGCTCTGCTCGATCGGCGAGACGGTGACCTCGTCGATCATGAAGGCCAGCGGTGGCGCATAGAGGTCGCCGTCGCCGGAGATGCAGCCGAGCACCCGGTTGACCTCGCCGAAGTCGCTGCGCAGCGGCATCAGCAGCATGGTCGCGCTGTAGACGCCGGCCCGGTTCGGTGCCGAGAGCCCCAGTTCGACCACCGACGGCTCGGTCATCACCACATTGAGCAACCGCTCGAAGCGCTTGCGGTCGCCCTCGTCGATGAGAAACTGCGGCTGCATGCCGCGCACCTCCATCCCCATCATCTCGCAGATCTTCATGCCCGCGAGGCGGATGCGCATGTTGTCCGTGCTCAGCCGCTCGATGATGAACATGTTCTCGAGCGCGGTCTCGAACTGCCGCGGGTCGATCTCGGCGCGATAGGGGGCGATTCGGCCCGCCCTGAGACGGTCCCAGTAGGACTTCAACGAAGTGAGCATTACATCGTTCATTTCGAAACTTGACCCGACTGATCCCGCCTGATTACCTCGGTCCGCGTCGTCGGACGTTCGTTGGTAAATGCTTTGTTCATAGGCTAACTCAGCTTTGCCCCGATGTCGCGCGCTTTGCGGCGCTCTCGTTAATTTGCCGCAAATCCGGCGAAAGATCACGCGAAGATTCTCCTTATGGGCGAGTGAGGCAGATCGGTGACAGTTCAGTCCATGACCGGGTTCGCGACCCGCAGCGGCGCTGCGGCCGGACTGGCCTGGGTCTGGGAGGCGCGCAGCGTCAACGGACGCGGGCTTGATGTGCGCCTGCGCCTGCCCGACGGCTTCGAGGCGCTCGATCCGGTGCTGCGGCGCAAGGCGGCTGCGCGGCTGGCGCGCGGGTCGGTGAGCGTCGCGCTCAGGACGTCGCGGAGCGCGGAGGACGTGCGCCTGACGCTGAACGGGGCGGCGCTGGAGCAGGCGATTCGCATCGCGGCGGAGACCGAGCGGGCGGCGGCGGACCAGGGCCTCGGGCTGGCGCCGGCGCGGGTCTCGGATCTGCTGGCGGTGCGCGGGGTGCTGACCCAGGCCGCAGCGGAGCCGGGCGACGACGCGGGCCTGCTGGATGCGGTCGCCGCCGACATCGACGCGCTGCTCGAGGCGCTCGGCGCGGCGCGGGCCGAGGAGGGGGCGGCGCTCGCCCGGCTCATCGGCGATCAGATCGACCGGGTGGCGGCGCTGTTGGTGGCGGCGAAGGCCGGCGCCGCGGCGCGGGCGGCGCGAACCGGCGACACGCTGCGCGCGCGGGTGGCGACGGTGCTCGAGGCCACGACCGGGACAGAGGCGGATCCCGCGCGGCTGGCGCAGGAGCTGGCGTTGATCGCGGTGAAGGCCGACATCACCGAGGAGCTCGACCGTCTGGGCGGCCATGTGGCGGCGGCGCGCGGGCTTGTCGCGGGACCGGGGCCGGTGGGACGCAAGCTCGACTTCCTGGTGCAGGAGTTCAATCGAGAGGCGAACACGCTCTGCTCGAAGTCGGGCGACGCGGAGCTGACGGCGATCGGCCTCGACATGAAGCACGTCATCGACCAGATGCGCGAGCAGGTGCAGAACCTCGAATGAGCGTCTCCGCGGAACCCGGCCGGTCGGGCCTGCTGATCATCCTGTCCTCGCCGTCGGGGGCGGGCAAGTCGACGCTGTCGCGGCGGCTTCTGGAGTTCGACCCCGAGGTGCGGTTCTCGGTCTCGGCCACGACCCGTCCGCCGCGGCCCGGCGAGCAGGAGGGGCGGGACTATTTCTTCAAGAGCCGCCGGGAGTTCGAGGCGATGGTGGCCGGCGACGGCATGCTCGAATACGCCGAGGTCTTCGGCAACCTCTACGGCACACCGCGCGCCCCGGTCGAGGCGGCGGTCGGCGAAGGGCGGGACGTGCTCTTCGACGTGGACTGGCAGGGCGGCCAGCAGATCCGCAACTCGGCGCTGCGCGAGTTGGTGGTGTCGATCTTCATCCTGCCGCCATCGATCGCGGAGCTCGAGAGCCGGTTGCGCGCGCGCGGCCAGGACAGCGCGGAGGTGGTGGCCGCGCGCATGGCCAAGAGCCGGGACGAGATCAGCCACTGGGCCGAGTACGACTATGTGCTCGTCAACGAGAGCCTTGCGCGCTGCGAGGAGCAGTTGGGTTCGATCATCGCGGCCGAACGGCTGCGCCGCGACCGCCGGCCGGGACTGGTGCCGCTGGTCAAGCGCCTTAATGCAGAGTTCGAGGAAAGGCTTCAATGACCCTGATGACGTTTGAGGATCACTCGCCACAGCTGCCTGCTGACGGCGATTTCTGGGTCGCTCCGGGCGCGCAGGTGATGGGACGGGTGGCGCTGGGATCAGGCACGTCGGTCTGGTTCAACGCGGTGCTGCGCGGCGACAACGAGCCCATCGAGATCGGGGCGGGCAGCAACGTGCAGGACAATTGCGTGCTCCACACCGACCCGGGCTTTCCGGTCCGGGTCGGCGCGGGCTGCACCATCGGGCACATGGCGATCCTGCACGGCTGCGAGGTCGCCGATGGAAGCCTCGTGGGCATGGGCGCGATCGTGCTCAACGGCGCGCGGATCGGGCGGAATACGCTGATCGGCGCGGGCGCGCTGGTCCCGGAGGGCCGGGAGGTCCCCGAGGGCGTGCTGGTGGTGGGCCGGCCCGGCAAGGTCGTGCGCGACCTCAGCGCGGCGGAGATCGCGGGCCTTGCGCGCAGTGCGGAGGGCTACCGAGAGAAGATGCGGCGGTTCCGCACCGGCCTCACGCCGGAATAGGGGCCGCCACGAGCAAGCGGAGATGCGCCCCGGTCTCGGAAAAATCGGCCTCCAGTCGGCGACCGGTCTCGAGAAGCGCGCGGCGCAGCAGCGGGAACTGCACGCTGTTGGAGGCCACCTCGTCGAGGAGGGCCCCGTCCGAGACATGCGCCCACAGGGCCTCGGGCGGCGCGGTCCGCACGCCTTCGACCGAGAGGTCCATGGCGCCCGAGGCGGTCGAGATCCGCAGCGCGCCGCCCATGGGCAGGCTCTTCTCCATGCACAGGATCGCCAGATAGGTCAGCTTGACCAGCGGGCGCTCGACGCTGCTCTGGTCGTGGCGCCAGTCGACGGAGAAACGGCCGTGGAACATCGCGTCGGTGATCTGCGACGCCTCGTCCATGGATTGCCGCGCCTCTTGATCGGTCGGTCCGAACGCCACGCGGTAGAAGCGGAGCTTGGCGAGCGCGGTCGCGAGGCTGTCGTTGATCAGCGCAAGCTCCTCCGCGCCGCCGCCCTGGCTCATCTGCAGAAGCTCCAGGCCGTTGCCGATCGCGCCCATCGGACTTATGAGATCGTGGCAGAGGCGCGCGCTGACCAGGGCGCTCAGATCGTGTGAACTCAAGACGGCTTTCCTTTCCGGGCGCGGGCGAACATGAACGAGTTTCTAGAACCCGGCGATCTCGTGCGCCATCCCGACCAGGCCGACTGGGGCGTCGGGCAGATCCAGTCGGTCATTGGCGACCGGATCACCGTGAACTTCGAGCACGCCGGCAAGGTGGTCATCGATGGATCGCGGATCCTCCTCGAAGCGGATCCCGGCGGATCCGGGAAGCCTTAACAGAAGGCAGATAATCCTTAAAGGAGTGTAAACGCCGCTCCCGGCAGGATTTGCCAAGGTCGCGCCTGGCGGATATGCAGTCGCCGCACCGACCTTCGGCGCGCCCGGAACGGCTATCCATGAAACTCGACACCGGCCGATACATCGTCAGGCTCGCCGAGACAGACGAGGAGCGCGCCAGCGCCCAGCGGCTGCGATACCGCGTCTTCGTCGAGGAGATGGGCGCGCAGGCGACCGGGGAACAGGCCGCGCTGCGCCGGGAATGGGACGCCTACGACGCCTTCTTCGACCATCTGGTGCTGATCGACCGTTCCGCGGCCGTGTCCGACCCGCTAGATCGCGTGGTGGGCGTCTACAGGCTGATGCGCGACAGCGCGGCGCGCGCGGGTCCGGGGTTCTACTGCGCGTCGGAGTACGACCTCGCGAAGCTGCTCGACTGCGGAAGGTCGGCGGTCGAACTCGGCCGCTCCTGCGTCGCCCGCGAGCACCGGGGCGGCGTGTCGATGCACCTGCTGTGGAACGGGCTGGCTGACTACGTGCTGACCCGCGACATCGAGGTGCTCTTCGGCGTGGCGAGTTTTCCCGGCGTCGACCCCGCGCCGCTGAGCGAGGCGCTGGCGCTGCTCCACCACGCGCATCTGGCGCCGGACGATCTCAGAGTGCGGGCGCTGCCAGAGGGCTTTGTCGACATGAACGCCATGCCCGAGGCGGCGATCGACCGCGTCCGGGCGTTGCGCGCGATCCCGCCGCTCATCAAGGCCTACCTGCGCCTCGGTGGCTTCGTGGGCGAGGGCGCCTTTGTCGACCGCGCCTTCAACACGGTCGACGTCTGCGTGGTGATGGACACCGGCCGCATGACCGACCGGTATCGGCGCTACTACCGACGGCAGTTGGTCGCCGGGTCGTGAGGGCCGGCTGGAGCGGGACCGAGCCGCCGCCTATCCCGGCCCTCGATGCGACAGACCGGATCCGCATGACCCTACGGGGCGTTCTGGCGGGCGGTCTCACCGTGGGGTTCTTCGGGGTGTTTCTGGTCGCGCAGCTCCTGGACGGCTTTCTGGAGCGGTTGACGCTGGCGCCGGTACGGAAACGCGCGCCGGCGGTCGTGCGGCTCTGGGCGACAGCGGCGCTGCCGCTTCTCGGGCTGCGCCGGAGCGTGACCGGCGCGCCGATGGCGGGCGAAGGCGTTTTCGTCGCCAATCACTCGAGCTGGATCGACATCGTGGCGCTGCAGAGCGTCACGCGCGTGTCGTTCATCGCCAAGGCCGAGATCTCAGACTGGCCCGGCATAGGTCTGATCGGCCGGCGCATCGGCACGCTGTTCGTCGAGCGCCGCGCGTCCCAGGCGCGGGTGCACAGCGACGCGCTGGGCGAGCGCCTGGGCGCCGGCGACCGGCTCTGCCTCTTCGCGGAAGGCACCAGCAGCGACGGCCGCCGGGTTCTGCCTTTCAAGTCGACGCTGTTCGGGGCATTGATCGACCCCGCGCACGGAGCCGGCTTTCGCGTGCAGCCAGTGACGGTCGTCTTCTTCGCGCGTCCGCCGTTGCCGGAGACCTTCTACGCCTGGTGGGGCGACATGAACTTCGCCTCGCATCTGTTCGCCGTGCTTGCGCTTTCACGCAACGGGCAGGTGCGGATTGCGTTCCGCGACCCGCTTGAACCGGGCGCGTTCGCCGATCGCAAGGCGCTCGCCGCGGCCTGCGAGGATGCGGTGCGGCGTGGCCACGCGGCCGCGCTGGCCAGGGTCTAGGAGATCGCCTCGATCACCCGCGCGAGCGCGGCGCGCGGTCCATCGGGGTCCGACCAGAGTTCCGCGCCGAGCGCCAGGAAATCGACCACCGGGGCGATGTCGGCGGCGATGTCGGGGGTGAGGCCGCCCTCGGCGATGACGGGCACCTCGATCATCTCCGACCACCACGCGAAAAGCTCGCGCGGCGCCAGCGCGCCGTCGCCCAAGGTGGACGCGGTAAGTGGGCCGAAGCTCACGTAGTCCGCGCCGATCTCGCCCGCGGTCAGCCCGACGTGCCGCGAGACGCCGGCGAACACGCCGAGAATCGCGTCGGGCCCGAGGGTTTCGCGCGCGGCGCGAGCGTGGCGCACTCCGTCCGAGAGATGCGCCCCGTCAAGGCCCAGCCGCTGCGCAAGGCGGTAATGCTCGCCCAGAACCAGCGCCACGTCGCGCGCGGCGCAGACCGGTCGCAGGGCTTCGGCCGCGTCGACGATGGCCCGCTCCTCGCTCGTCGCAAGCGCGAGGCGGACGCAGGCGACGTCGGCCGCGTCAAGGACGCGGGCGAGTTCGTCGGCGAACGCCGCGTGCGCGAACGCGGGCGGGGTCACGAGATAGAGCCGCGGCGGCTCGGCGGTCGCCATGCCGGGCGGTCAGCGCCGCAGGATGCCGCGGCCGGCGTAGATCGCGCCCTGGCCGAGGTCCTCCTCAAGGCGGATGAGCTGGTTGTACTTGGCCAGCCGGTCGGAGCGCGAAAGGCTTCCGGTCTTGATCTGGCCGCAGTTGGTCGCGACCGCGAGATCGGCGATGGTCGCGTCCTCGGTCTCGCCGGAGCGGTGCGACATGACCGCGGTGTAGCCGGCGCGCTGCGCCATCTCGACCGCCTCCAGCGTCTCGGTCAGCGTGCCGATCTGGTTGACCTTGACCAGGATGGAGTTGGCCACGCCGTCGGCGATGCCGCGCGACAGGCGCGTGGTGTTGGTCACGAAGAGATCGTCGCCGACAAGCTGGCAGCGATCGCCCAGCGTCTCGGTGAGGATCCGCCAGCCCTCCCAGTCGTCCTCCGCCATGCCGTCCTCGATGGAGAAGATCGGATAGGCGTCGACGAGGCCGGCGAGATAGGCGGCGTTCTGCTCGGAATCGAGCCGCTTTCCTTCGCCGACCATGTCGTAGACGCCATCCGCGAAGTACTCGGTCGCCGCGCAGTCGAGCGCGAGGCACATGTCCTCGCCCGGCCTGAGCCCGACGGCGTCGATGCTCTGCATGATGAAGTCGAGCGCCTCGGCGGCCGAACTGAGGCCCGGCGCGAAGCCGCCCTCGTCGCCGACCGAGGTGGCGTGCCCGGCCTGGGAGAGTTGCTTCTTGAGCGCGTGGAAGGTCTCCGCGCCCATGCGGACCGCCTCGGAGAGGCTGTCGGCGCCGACCGGGGCGACCATGAACTCCTGGATGTCGATGGGATTGTCCGCGTGCTGGCCGCCGTTGATGATGTTCATCATCGGCACCGGCATGACCCTTGCAGCCACACCGCCGACGTAGCGGTAGAGCGGCGTGCCGAGGCTCTGGGCCGCGGCCTTGGCGGTGGCGAGGCTGGCGCCGAGGATGGCGTTGGCTCCGAGCTTCGCCTTGTTGGGGCTGCCGTCGAGCGCAAGAAGCGTGCGGTCGATCAGGAGCTGGTCGGTGGCGTCGAGCCCGGTCAGCGTCTCGCAGATCTTGCCGTTCACCGAGGCGACGGCCTTGCGCACGCCCTTGCCGCCGAAGCGCCGCGCGTCGCCATCGCGCAGCTCCACAGCCTCGTGGGCGCCGGTGGAGGCGCCCGAGGGCACCGCGGCGCGACCCAGAGCGCCGTCTTCGAGAAACACGTCGACCTCAACGGTCGGATTGCCGCGGCTGTCGAGGATCTCCCTCGCGACGACGTCGATGATAACCGGCATGGTTTTCCCCCGCTTCATCGGGCTTCGCGCCCCTGCGACCGTGCTTAGATCAACGCCCAGGCGGAGGAAACACGTTTCCCGGATCGCCGATGCCGCATGGATTTCCCGAATCCGGGCGCTAGCTTGCCATCGAACGTGTTCAGGGCGGTGGGGCGACGATGGCACTTATGGGCGTATTCCTGGCGACGCTGATCGCCTTTCTGATCATCGACGCCATTGCGTTGAAGTTCGTGCTCTACCCGCTGTTCAGCACGCATATCGGAGAGTACCTACGCCAAGACGTGCAGTACGTCGTGGCGCTGGGGTTCTACGTGTTCTACGTCGCGGGCGTGGTCTACTTCGCCGTTGCGCCGGGCCTTGCGGAGGAAAGCCTCGGCCTCGCGGTTCTCAACGGCGCGTTGCTCGGCTTTCTGGCCTATGGGACCTACGAGGCGACTAACATGGCGACCATTCGCGGCTGGTCGATGACCATGGTGCTGGTGGACGTGTCCTGGGGCGCCATCCTCACCGGAACGGTTGCGGGGATCGGCTATTTCGTGGGCCGGGCGCTGACGGGCTGAGCGGACGCCTATTCCGGCGCGAGACAGTCCAGCGCCTGATCCGCGAGCTTGCGCAGAAGCGTGGCGTAGCTTTCGCCCTCGACGCCGAGGGGATCGAGCGTCGCGATCCTGAGCCCGGCGCCCTCGGCCAGCGACTCCAGGGCCTTGCTGGGCAGTTGCGGTTCGGTGAAGGCGCAGAGCACGGAGTGCTCGGTGATGGCTTCGCGGAGTTCCGCCATGCGCCGGACGCCGCCGGTGTCGGCGGCGAAACCGGCCACGGAACCCGCGGCCGAGAGCCCGAAACGGCTCTCGAAATACTGAAATCCGTCGTGATGGACGACAAAGCCCGTCTCGCGGACCGGGGCGAGCGCGTCGCGCAACTCGGCTTCCAGCGTCGCCATCTCGGACGCGAAGGCCGCGGCGTTGTCGCGGTAGAGCGCGGCGTTTCCAGGATCGCGGCCGGCGAGGCGGGTGGCCATCGCGTCGGCCATGATCGTCGCGTTTCGCGGGTCGAGCCAGTAGTGCGGATCGGTCGCAGAGTCGGCGGAGTGGGTGTGGCCGTCTTCTTCTTCCGCGATTTCATGGGCATGGTCATGGTCATGATCGTCATCGGCGTGATCGTGCTCGGGGAACCTCCCGCCCGCCCGCGCCGCCAGCACGGTCAGCCCGGAGACGCCCGAGAGATCGACGATTTCCGCCGCGGTCGCCAGCGAACCGAGCGGCGCTTCCATCCACGCCGACAGTTGCGGTCCGATCCAGAAGACGACATCGGCTTGCGAAAGGCTGCGGGCGTCCGATGGCGCGAGCGAAAACTGGTGCGGCGAGGCGCCGGGCGGCAGCAGGACGTCCGGCGCGCCGGCGCCGTCCATGACCCGGGCGGCGATCGCAGCGACCGGGGCGATGTCGGCAAGCACCCGCGGGGCGGCGCCGACGCCGGCGGGCAGGCAGACGGAAAGGCACGCGAGCCACAGCAGGCGTCCGGGAGGCTCCTTGGTCATCGATCGATCTCCGCATGAGGTCCTGCGGTGACGCACATGATTTTCGCCCTGTCCGCGCCCGCAGGTAATTGTTATAGTATAACACATGAGCACGTCAAACGACCTTCCCACCGACCCGTTTCGACCGCATGACCATCGCCGCTGCCGGAACATAGCGGGGCGACGCGCGCGCGAGATCTGCGCCGAGCGCGGGCTGAGGCTCACCCCGCCCCGCGCCTTCGCGCTCGAGACAATGCTCGAATCGCACCGGGCGATGACCGCCTACGAACTGCTCGATCGGCTGCGCGCGGCCGGGCTCGGCGCGCAGCCGCCGGTCGCATATCGCGCGCTCGACTTTCTGGTGGCGAACGGACTGGCACACCGGGTGGAGCGGATCAACGCGTTCGTGGCCTGCATGTGCGCCGATCCCGATCACGCCGCGGGGTTCGTCGTCTGCCGGGTCTGCCGATCGGTGGCGGAGATCGACCTGCCTGACGTCTCGGGCGCGCTCGAGGACGGCGCGGCGGCGCTCGGCTTCAGCTTCGAGGCCGCGACGCTCGAGGCGATCGGCGTCTGCGGCGCCTGCCGGCCGGGCCGCGCGTGATGGAGGCGCTGGTCGAGACGCGCGGCCTCGACGTGGTGCTCGGCGGCGCCCGGGTGCTGCACGATGTGAACTTCGCGATCCGATCCGGAGAGGTCGTCACGATCGTCGGGCCGAACGGGTCGGGCAAGAGCACGCTCCTGCGCGCTCTCGTCGGCGCGCTGGCGCCGAGCGCGGGAGCGGTAGTGCGCCGGCCCGGGCTCGTCTTCGGCTACGTGCCGCAGAAGCTCGCCATCGATCACACGCTACCGATCAACCTGGCGCGGTTCCTGGCGCTTTCGGGTGCGTCCGAACCGGACCGGCGCGCCGCCATGGCGCGCGTCGGCGTCGAGCGGCTGGGAGACCGCCAGCTCATCGATCTCTCCGGCGGCCAGTTTCAGCGGGCGATGCTGGCGCAGGCGATCCTGCGGCGCCCCGATCTCCTTGTGCTCGACGAGGCGGCGCAGGGACTGGACCAGCCCGGGGTCGCGGACTTCTATCGGCTGATCGAGGAGGTGCGCGGGGCGCTCGGCTGCGCCGTGCTCATGGTCAGCCACGACCTGCATGTTGTCATGGCCGCCTCGGACCGCGTGGTCTGCCTCAATGGACACATCTGCTGCGAGGGCGCGCCGACGGCGGTCTCCGAGGCGCCGGAGTACCGGGCGCTGTTCGGCTTCGGCACCGGCGGCACGCTGGCGCTCTATCGCCACGAGCACGACCACGACCACGACCACAGCGACGGCGTGGGCGGCGGGCGCGATCACGGGCCCGCCGACCACCATCATCACGACCATCACCACGGCGGAGCGGGCGCCGGCGCGCGGGCCGACGCGCCGCGATGACCGGCCTCGACGCCTTCTTGGTGCGCGCGGCGCTGGCGGGCGTCGGCGTGGCGCTCGCCGCGGGCCCGCTCGGCTGTTTCGTGGTCTGGCGGCGCATGGCCTTCTTCGGCGACGCGACCGCCCATGCGGCGCTGCTCGGGGTCACGCTGGCGCTCGCCACCGAGCTTCCGGTGACGCTCGGGGTCGCGCTCTGCGCCTTCGCCATGGCCGTCGCGGTCTCGGCGGCGACGGGGCGCAGCTTCGCGATGGACACGCTGCTCGGGGTCGCCTCGCATGCGGCGCTGGCGTCGGGCGTGGTGGCGGTGACCTTCCTGGAAGGCGTGCGCGTCGATCTGTCGGCCTATCTCTTCGGCGACATTCTTGCAGTTTCCTGGCGCGACATCGCGGTGATCTTCACCGGGGCTGCGGCCGTCTCGGGGCTGATCGCCTGGCGGTGGTCGCGGCTCTTGATCTCGACGCTCGACGCCGATCTCGCCGCGGCGGCGGGCGTGTCGGCGTCGCGCGAGCGGCTGGTCCTGACGGTGGCGCTGGCGCTTCTGGTCGCGGTGTCGATCAAGGTGGTCGGCGTTCTGCTGATCACCGCGATGCTGATCATCCCGGCGGCCGCCGGCCGGGCCTTCGCGCGCACTCCCGAGGTGATGGCGGCTGGCGCCATCATCGCGGGGATCGGAGCGAGCCTGCTTGGGCTCGCCGGGTCGTGGCGCTACGACACGCCGGCGGGGCCGTCGATCGTGGTCGCGGCCACGGCGATCATGATCGCTGCGAATCTCGCGTCTCGGTTGCGGCCTCAGCCGTCCTGAGCATCATCCTCTGCGGGCGTCACGCCTTCCTCGAAGCTCTCCTCGAGGTATTCCTCCACCTCGACGAGGTCGTCGGGCAGCGGCAGCCCCATCGCGCGCATTTCCATCAGCGTCTCGCGCAATCGTTCCTGGAACTGGTGGGCGTCGGAGGGGTTCTGCGCGATCTCGTCCATCAGCATGGCGACCTGGACCCTGAACTGTTCGAGCGCCATGGCGTCTCCCCTGCATTGTCGCCGCCGCGAACCGCGGCTGCAGACATGCTAGCAGCACCGGGCGGTCCTGTATTGATTTATCGCAATGCGCTCGGGCGCTGTCGGCGCTATGCTCACGGCCTACCGCCTGCAGGGAGGAACGCATGCCCTTCAAGACCGTCTTCATCGCCACCGGCTCGCGTCAGGACGACGCGGAACTGGACCGGGCGATCGCCATCGCGGGCGGGCTCGGCGCCCATCTGTCGGTGCTGGTTCTGGGGGTCGCGCCGCCGCCCCCGGCGTCGCCCTACGGCGTGGTTTCCAACGACATCTGGGCGGGCGAGATCCGCGAGGGCCAGGAGGCCGCGCAGACCCGCGCCGCCGAGATCGAGGAGCGGATCGGGGCCGCGGGCGTGCCTTGCACCGTCGAGGCGCAGTACATCGACCGCGGCACGGTTTCGACGCTGGCCGCGCGCTTCGCCCGCTACGCGGACCTCACGCTGATCACGCCCCACAACGAGCATTCCGACATCCTGCAGACCTGGGTGATGAACGGCGCGCTCTTCGAATTGGGGCGCCCGATCCTGATCCTGCCCGAGAAGCCGGTCCGCTTCCCGGAGGTGGGCCGGGTGATCATCGGCTGGGACGCGAGCGTGGAGGCGGCCAAGGCGGTGCGCGACTCGCTCGAACTTCTCAAGGCCGCCGAGGCGGTGGACGCGGTGCTGATCGATCCGGTGCCTTCGTTCGAGGGGCACGGGCCGGAGCCCGGTGCCGATCTCGCCGCCTATCTGGTCCGCCACGGCGTGAGCATCACGGTGCATCGTCTGCCGCGCGAGGGACAGGAGGTCGGGGACATCTTGCGCCGGACCGCGACCGATCTCGGCGCCGATCTTCTGGTGATGGGCGGCTTCGGCCACTCGCGGCTGCGTCAGCGCATCTTCGGCGGCACGACGACCAACATCATGAAGGGGACGAACGTCGCGGTGCTGATGGCGCACTGAGAAGGCGCCGCGCCGCCGCCCGGTTCGGGGCGGCGGCGACGCGTGGAGGCGTTACGCCGTGCGGAGCAGGGGCAGGCGGGTCCGCAGGCCAGGGGCCAGCGCCATGCCGGCCAGCATCGAGGCGACGAAGAGCAGGCTTTGCCAGCCGCCGAAGCCGAGCGAGGCCATCGCCGGCCCCGGGCAAAAGCCCGCGAGCGCCCAGCCGGCCCCGAAGATCGCGGCTCCCCAGACCAGCGGGCGATCGACCTCGGATTTCGGCGCCGCCGGCAGCGGCTGGCCGCGCAGCGTCGTCCCCCGCGGCGTGAGGATCGCCCAGGCGATCGCCATCGGCAGGATCGCGCCGCCGAGCACGAAGGCCAGCGTCGGGTCCCAGTCGCCGAAGAGATCGAGCCAGCCCTGGACCTTGGTGGTGTCGGTCATGCCCGACACCATCAGCCCGAGGCCGAAGAGCCCCCCGGAAAGTGCGGCGAAGAACAGGCGCATATCAGATGATCCCCAGCATGTGCCGGGCCACGAGCATCGTCACGCCGCCGGCGAAGAGATAGAAGAGCGTCGCCACGATCGAGCGCATCGAGAGCCGCGATATGCCGCAGACGCCGTGCCCGGACGTGCAGCCGTTGCCGATGCGCGTGCCGACGCCAACCAGAAGCCCCGCCACGATCAGGATCGTGGCGTTCGTTGTGGCGTGGGTCGCGGGCGCGCCGAACACGATCGCAGCGATCGCCGGCGCGCCCACGAGCGCGCCGATGAAGGCCGCGCGCTCGCGCCACTCGCCGCGCCCGGTGCCGTCGACGAGCCCGCCGATCAGCCCGCTCGCGCCCATTATCCGGCCGTTGGCCGCAAGGAGAACGACTGCCGCGAGGCCGATCATCAGCCCGCCGATCAGTCCGTATGTCCAGTCCGTCTGCCACATGTCAGAGCTCGTTCACCGGGACCTTGAGGAAGCGCTTGCCCTTGTCGTCGGGCTCGGGCATCTGCCCGCCGCGCATGTTCACCTGGATCGAGGGAATGATCAACTTGGGCATGTCGAGGGTGGCGTCGCGTTCGTTGCGCATCCGCACGAAATCCTCCGCGGTCGCGCCGCCGCCGACGTGGACGTTGAGCTCCTTCTGCTCCTTGACGGTGGTCTCCCAGGCGTACTGGTCACGACCCGGCGCCTTGTAGTCGTGGCCGACGAAGATGCGCGTCGTCTCGGGAAGCGCCAGGATCTTCTGGATCGAGGCGTAGAGCATCTCGGCCGATCCGCCGGGGAAGTCCGCGCGCGCGGTGCCGAAGTCCGGCATGAACAGCGTGTCGCCGACGAAGGCCGCATCGCCGATCACGTAGGTCAGGCACGCCGGCGTATGGCCCGGAGTGTGCAGAACGCGGCCCTCCAGCTTGCCGATGGTGAAGGTGTCGCCTTCGGTGAAGAGCTTGTCGAACTGCGAGCCGTCGCGCTGGAAGCGCGTGCCCTCGTTGAAGATCTTGCCGAAAGTGTCCTGGACGACGGTGATCTTCTCGCCGATGCCGATCTTGCCGCCGAGCTTCTCCTGCACGTAGGGCGCGGCGGAGAGGTGGTCGGCGTGGACGTGGGTCTCCAGAAGCCATTCGACCTCGAGGCCCTGCTCACGCACATAAGCGACGATGTCGTCGGCGGAACGCGTGTCGGTGCGCCCTGAACTGTAGTCGAAGTCGAGCACGCTGTCGACGATCGCGCACTTGCGGGTCTCGGGGTCGGTGACGACGAAGGAAACGGTGAAGGTGGCCTCATCGAAGAAGGCCTTGACGTCGGGTTTCATGGAACTGCCTCCGATCCTGGTTCGCGGCAAGATATAGCGCCGCGCCAGAAACATTGCAAGACTCGAATATGAAAGATGTTCGCTCACCAGAGCGGCTGTGCTAGAATGTCGCGCCGTTCATTGGGAGGGGCGCTCGGGCGCGAGGCGTCGGGAGCAGAATGGTCGCGGGGGGGGGGCGACGGGGACTGTCTGGTCCGCGCGAGAAGCTCGCCTGCGACAAGGGGGGAGATAACCCATGCCATTCTACATGATCCAGAACACCTATTCGAAGGAGGCGGTCAAGGCGATGGCGGCCAATCCGCAGGACCGGAGCAAGGCGGTCGCCAAGCTGATGGAGGCGGCGGGCGGCAAGCTTCATCACATGTTCTTCGCATTCGGCGCGTGGGACACGGTGATGATCGCCGAGGCGCCGGACGACCAGACCGCGGCCGGAGCCGTGATGGCCGCCGCCGGAACCGGCGCGGTGGCGTCGATCCAGACCACCAAGCTGATGACTATGGCCGAAGGAATGGAGGCGATGAAGCTCGCCGGCCAGCTCACCGGGTCCTACACCCCGCCGACGTGACGGCCGGATGCGGGCGGGGCCACGCGCCCCGCCCGCCGATCCTCAGACGGCGATGACGTTGTGGGCAGGGCCGTAGGGGAAGCCGGTGATGTTGTGGCCGCCGCCCGCGTCGATCACCACGATGTCGTGTTCGCGGTAGCCGCCGGCGCCGGGCGTTCCCTCGGGCACGGTGAGCATCGGCTCCATCGAAACGACCATGCCCGCCTCGAGCACGGTGTCGATGTCTTCGCGCAACTCCAGCCCGGCCTCGCGTCCGTAATAGTGCGACAGGATCCCGAAGGAATGGCCATAGCCGAAGCTGCGGTAGCGCAGCAGGTCGCGGTCGGAGAGGAAGGCGTTGATCTTTGCGGTGATCTCGGAACATCGCGCACCGGGGACGAGCAGGGACAGGCCAAGCTCGTGGGCGGCGACGTTGGCTTCCCAGAGCGCCCGGCTGGCGGCGTCGGGTTCGCCGAGAAAGAGCGTGCGCTCCAGCGCGGTATAGTAGCCCGAGATCATCGGGAAGGTATTGAGCGACAGGATGTCTCCGGGGCGAAGCTCTCGCGTGGTGACGGGGTTGTGGGCGCCGTCGGTGTTCAGGCCGGACTGGAACCAGACCCAGGTGTCGCGGAGCTCGCTGTCGTGAAAGGCCTGCGCAATCTCGGTTTCCATGGCGTCGCGGCCGGCCTGGGCCACGTCGATTTCGCGGGTGCCGGGGCGGATGGCGGCGCGGATCGCCTCGCCGCCGAGGTCGGCTATGCGCGCGCCCTCGCGGATCAGCGAGATCTCGGCCGGCGACTTGACCATGCGCTGACGCATGACCTCCGGGCCGATGTCGATGACGGAAGCGGGCGTGAGGAAGGCGTCGAGGCGCGCGCGGGACTGCAAGGTCAGGTGGTCGCCCTCGACGCCGATGTTACGGCCGGCGCCGGTGAGCGAGGCGACCGCACGCCAGAAGTTGTCGCGGGTCCAGTCGGTGTAGGTGACCGCGTCGCCGTGGCAGCGCCGCCACGGCTGGCCGCCGTCGATGTTGGCGGCGACCGTGGTGACGGCGTCGGCGGTCACGACGCAGGCGTAGGGGCGCCCGAAGGCGCAGTAGAGAAAGCCGGAGTAGTAGGCGACGGCCTGCATCGAGGTCAGTACGGCGGCGTCGAGATCGCCGGCGGCGAGGATCCGGCGCAGTCCGTCGAGGCGGGCCTCGTATTCGTCCGGCGTGAAGGGCAGCGGCGCCTTGGCGCCGTTCTGGAAAGCGAAGAAGGCGGGTCGGTCGGTCATGGCGAGCGGTTCCTGATCGGGCCGCGGCGGCGGCCTTGCGCTTCCCGGCGTTCAGGACGATGCGGA
This sequence comes from uncultured Alphaproteobacteria bacterium, assembly GCA_963836255.1. Lineage (GTDB taxonomy): Bacteria > Pseudomonadota > Alphaproteobacteria > Rhodobacterales > Rhodobacteraceae > Amaricoccus. Next base: position 1,177,826 of record CAWIIL010000001.1, on the reverse strand, counting down.
CCCGCATCGGGCCGGTTCGGGCGGCGACGCCATCGCCACGTCCGCGGGCATGTTCTTCGCTCCGGACCTGAGGCTTGTAAAGGCGCCTGACGGGGTGTGAGCCGCAGGCAACGCATGAGGTGGCGGCTCAGGTCCGGACGATGCGATGGAGGTCGGCGCCGGCGAGGGTCTCGGGCAGCGACGGGTCGCCGGCGGCGGCGGCGAGCGGCACCGGGCCGGCGGAATAGTTGAACCAGAAGGTCTCGGCGGCTGTCTCCACCCGGCGCAGGCCGTCGGGCAGATCGAGTGTCTCGAGGCCCGCGGCGCGCGCGGCCGAGGCCATCAGGCGCGCCATGGCCGCAGCGTCCGGCCAGCCGCAGAGATAGGTGAGCCGGCCGGCGCGGCGCACCGCCGCCACGCCGTCTTCGGTGGTCTCGATCACCTGCGACGGGCCGGAGGTGAACTCGCGCCAGATCTGAAAGGCGCCGCCGCCCGAGAGCGCGGGCCGGTCGCTCGGGCGCAGGGTCTCGACCCGGTCGACGCGGGTCTCGAGCGCGGGAAGATCCGGCGGCATGGCGGCGGGAAAGCGGAAGTCGGACGTGCGGGCGCCGGCGCGCGGCCCGATCACGGCGTGACCGCGGAACGCTTCGAGCGCGGCGCGCAGCGGTGCGGGCCAGGCGAAGAGCCCGGGGATCACCACGAGGGCGCGGTCGGAGAGATCGGCGGTGTCGGGCGGAAGAATGTCGATGGTCAGCCCGGCGCGGCGCAGCCCGCGATAAGCCTCGAAGACCAGGTCGAAGTAGTCGAAGTCGCGGCCCTGCGGCTGGGTCTTCCAGGCCCAGTCGCTTTCGTAGTCGAAGATAAGCGCCACCGGCGAGGGCGCGCGGGCGTCGACCTCCGGGCGGTTGCCGAGTTCGCGCGCGACCTGCGCCGCCTCGGTCCGGCCGGGCGCGTCCTCGGCGTCGGGCGCCAGCAAGCCTGCGTGCATCGTCTCCTGGCCGAAGGGCGCCTGGCGCCAGCGAAAGTAGCATACCGCCTCGGCCCCGTGCGCGAGCGCCTCCCAGGTCCAGAGCCGGACCATGCCGGGCAGGGGCGCGGGGTTGTAGGGCGCCCAGTTCACCGGGCCGGGCTGTTGCTCCATGACCCACCAGCGGCCCCGCCCTGCGGCGCGGTAGAGGTCGTGGTGGAAAGCCTGGAAATCCGGGTCGCCCTGGCGGGAGAAGGCGGCGCGATGCGCCTCGTCGGCCGGAACCCGATCCTCGAGGAAGCCGAGCGGGTAGCTGTCCCAGCTTGCCCCGTCGAGGTCGGCCCCGAGCGCGTAGTGGTCGAAATCGGTGATCTTGCCCATGAAGTTGTGCAGGATCGGGGCGTCGGAGCGCTTGCGGATCTCGTCGACCTGGGCGCGGTTGAAGAGAACCACCTGGTCGGAGGAGAAGCGGCGAAAGTCGAGCCAGTGTGCCGGATTTGCCTCGGTCACGGTGAGGTTCGGCAGGTCGATCGCGTCGAAGCGCTCGTACTCCATCGACCAGAAGACGTTGCCCCAGGCGGCGTTGAGCGCCTCGATCTCGCCGTAGCGAACGCGCAGCCAGCGCCGGAACGCGCGCAGGGCGGCGAAGCTGTAGGTGAGCGTGGTGTCGTGGCAGCCGTATTCGTTGTCGGTCTGCCAGGCGGCGACGTGCGGGTTGCGCCCGTAGCGCTCGGCCAGCAGCGCCACGATCCGGCGGCAGTCGTGGAGATACCCTTCGTGGCTGAAATCGTAGTGGCGGCGCGAGCCGAACTTGCGCGCGCGCCCCTCGATGTCGTGGGGCAGCATGTCGAGATGACGGTCGATCATCCAGTGCGGCGGCGTCGCGGTCGGGGTTCCGAGCACCACCTTGAGCCCTGCCGCGCCGAGCGTCTCGATGGCGCGGTCCATCCAGCCAAAGCGCAGATCGTGCGGCGCGGGCTCGAGCCGCGACCAGGCGAATTCGCCGATGCGCACCCAGGTGAGCCCGGTCGCGGCCATGGCGGCGGCGTCGACCTGCCAGCGCGCCTCGGGCCAGTGCTCGGGGTAGTAGCAGACGCCGAGGCTGCGCCGGATCATGCGGTTGCGATCCCGTCGAGCGCGTCCCAGGCCTCGGCGGCGGCGCGGGTCCGAGCGGCGACCTCCGCGACGGAGAGGCCGGGGCGGAAGAGCGCCGATCCCAGCCCGAAGCCGTCGGCGCCGGCGTCGCGCCATTCGGCGAAGTTCGCGGGGCCCGCGCCGCCCACCGCGTAGACCTGGGTTCCTTGCGGCAGCACCGCGCGCAAGGCCCGGAGCCCGGCGAGGCCCATCATCTCGGCGGGAAAGATCTTGAGCGCGTCCGCGCCGGCGGCGAGCGCGGCGAGGGCCTCGGTGGGCGTGAATACCCCCGGATAGGAGGCAAGGCCGAGTTCCTTCGTGCGTTCAATGACCTTTGGGTCGCAGTTGGGCGAGACAATGAAGGTCGCGCCGGTTCCGGCCACGGCGCGCACGTCGTCGGGCGTCAGCACGGTGCCGGCTCCGATGCGGGCGCGGTCGCCGAGCGCGACCTGCATGGCGGCAATGCTCCGGAGCGGTTCGGGCGAGTTCAGCGGCACCTCGATGCGGTCGATGCCGGCGGCGACGATGGCCTCGGCGGTCTCGACGGCGCGGTCGGGCGCGAGGCCGCGCAGGATGGCGATCAGCGGACGGCTCATGGAATGGCCCCTTCGGTCAGCAGGTGGGCGTAGGCGGCGGCGAGACCGGCGAGCGTGAGCGCCTCGGCGTCGTGGGCGGTCGGCGCGATCCCCTGGGCGGAGAGCGCGCGGGCGTAGCGCTCCGCGAGGCCGCGGGCCCCGACGAGGGCGATGTCGCGGCCGAGCCAGTAGGGCCGCGCGGCGGCGAGCTCCGCCCCGATCAGCAGGCCCGAGAGCCGGGCGCGGGCCCGGTCGGGTTCGAGGCCCGCGAGCAGGTTCTCGGCGCGCAGCGAGAACAGCCGGCCGGCGAGGCGCTCGGGATGGGAGAGGGCGTCGTCGACGGCTGCGTCGAAGTCGGGCTCGGAAAAGCCTGCGCCGTCGAGGCCGTGGCGCAGGACCGAGCGCTCGGAGAGAAGGCCGAAGAGCTCGCCGGTCATGAAGCTCGCGAAGCTCACGATCTCGCCGGCGCTGACGTGGACCCATTTGGAGTGGGTGCCGGGCAGGCAGACGACGCCGTCGAAGCGGGGATTGCGGGCGAGCAGGCCGGCGATCTGGGTTTCCTCGCCGCGCATGACATCGGCGGGAGCGGCCTGGCAGACGCCGGGCAGGATGTAGACGGCGAGCCGCGGATCGGCCACAGCGGGGCGGGTGGCGGGCCGGCGGGCGCCGGCAGGCGGGCAGGGGACGGAGGCGTAGCCGGCATCCGCCCAGCCCTGGCGCGCGCCGACCATGCCGCAGGCGACGACGGCGGTGCGCGCCTCTGGGCGCAGCCAGGAGGTGACGAGGGCAACCAGCGCCGGTTCGAAATCTTCGGGTGCGAGGCCGGCCATGCCCCGGTGGGAAGCGGCGTGGGCGCGCGGCGCGCCGCCGTCGTCCATCGCCCAGGCGCGCAGGTTCGAGGTGCCCCAGTCGACCGCGACCCAGTCGGCGGTCACTTGGGCCGCTGCGGCGCTCATCCGGTGACGACGACGCCGCCGTCGACCACCAGCGCCTGGCCGGTCATCATCCGCGAGGCCTTCGAGGCGAGAAAGAGCGTGGCGTCGACGATGTCGCGCTCGACCAGGTGCTCCTTGAGGCACTGGCGCTCGAGATGGGCGGCGAGGTCCTCGGGCGTGGCCCAGAGGTCGAGTTGGCGCTGGGTGAGCACCCAGCCGGGCATGAGCGCGTTGACGCGGATCCGGTCGGGCCCGAGCTCGCGGGCGAGGCCGCGGGTCAGGCCGGTGATGCCCGCCTTGGCGGTCAGGTAGGAGGCGTAGCCGGCGTTGCCCATCATGTAGGAGATCGAGGAGAAGTTGACGATCGCGCCGCCGCCGGCCGCCTTCATGCCCGGCCAGGCGGCCTGAGCGGTGAAGAAATGCGGGCGCAGGTTGACATCCTGGGCGCGGTCCCACTCCTCGGGCGAGTAGCCGGCGATCTCGTGGCGGGTGTCATTGGCGGCGTTGTTGACCAGCGCGATGATCGGACCGTGGGCCTCGGCGGCCGTGGCCATCGCCGCCTGGAGCGCGGGAATGTCGGTGACGTCGCAGCGGATGTAGAGCGGGGTGTTGTCATGCTTCTCGCCGATCTCGGCGGCGAATTCGGAGGCGTCGGAACGCTGCACGAAGGCCACGCGCGCGCCCTGTTCGACGAAGCCTTCGGTGAGCGCCGCGCCGATGCCGGCGCCGCCGCCGGTGATGAAGACGCTGGCGGCCTCGAGGTCGTGGAAGGTGGCGTATCGGGTCATCTCGTGTCGGTCCCTCTTGGTGTCTCTTGCGTCCCACGGCGCCGGCGAGGGCGCCGGTGTCGCAGGTCCGCTCACTTCACCGCGCCCAATGTCAGCCCGGCGATGAAGTGCTTCTGCATCAGGAAGAACATCAGCACGGGCGGCATGGCGGCGACGATCGAGCCGGCGGAGACGAGCTGCCAGGCGGCGATCCACTGGCCGTTGAGCGAGTAGAGCCCCGCGGTGACCGGCTGGGTCGCGGACGACGTGGTGAGCACGGTCGCCCAGAAGTAGTCGTTCCAGATGAAGGTGAAGATCAGCACCGAGAGCGCGGCGATCGCGGGCTTCATCAGCGGCAGGACTATGAACCAGAAGATCCGCCACTCCGCGACGCCCTCGACGCGCGCGGCCTCGATGAGCTCGAAGGGCAGGGCGCGGATGAAGTTGCGCATGAAGAGCGTGCAGAAACCCGCTTGAAAGGCGACGTGAAACAGGATCAGCCCCATCGTGGTGTTGTAGAGGCCCATGTTGACGGTCAGGTCGCGCACCGGAACCATCAGGATCTGGAACGGCACGAAGTTGCCTGCCACGAACAGGAAGAAGATCAGCAGGTTGGAGCGGAACTTGTAGACGCCGAGCGCGAACCCGGTCATGCACGAGATCGCCACCGCCCCGATCACGGTCGGGATCGTCACCTTGAACGAGTTCAGGATGTAGCGCCCGATCGGCGAGTTCTGGAAAACCTCGGCGTAGTTCGAGAAGGCGATGTGGGACGGCCAGCCGAAATAGTTGCCGGCCGCCAGATCTGAGGACGGCCGCACCGAGGTGATCGCCACGCCGATCAGGGGCAGCAGCCACAGAAACAACGCCAGCGGCAGCGCGACCTGGTAGGCGATGCGCGCGGGCGGCGCGGCCAGGCCGATGGGGCGGGGAAACATGCGATCAGTCCTCCGGAGCGGCGAGGCCGCGCCGCACGGCGACGGGCAGCTTGGCGCGCACGAGGTCGTAGGAGACGCGGATGCGGTGCGAAAGTTCACCGGGGTCGGCGTCCTCGAGCACGCGGACCCAGCTTCGGTGGAAGTAGGGCGCGTGCAGGGCCACGCCCGCCTCCTTCAGCATGTCGGCAGTCTCGACGCTGTCGCACTTGACCGACACGCCTTCGGCCACCGCGCCGATGCAGGCGAACATCTTGCCGCCGACCTTCCAGGCGTCGTGGCCGCCGCCCCAGGGGTCGGAGACCTCGGCGCCGGGCAGGGCTTGGCAGATTGCGGCGACGTCTGCGCGGAAGGCGGCGGAGGCGCCGGCGACCACCTCAGTAGCCCTCGCGCTCGTCGCGGACCATCTTCCAGATGAAGCCGGAGATGAACACCATCATGATGAGAAAGAGGATCACGGCGATCGCGGCGCCGTAGCCCATGCGGTAGCCGTATTCGCTGAGCGCCTGCTCGTACATGTAGAACGAGAGCACGCGGGAGGATCCGAACGGCCCGCCGTCGGTCATGATCGAGACGAGGTCGAACGAGCGCAGCGCCCCGATCACCGTGACGACGACGGCGATGAAGGTGGCGGGGCGGAGCTGCGGCAGGATGACGTACCAGAGCATCCTGAGCCCCTTGGCGCCGTCGAGCCGCGCCGCCTCGACCTGGTCGGGCGAGACGTTGTTTAGCCCGGTGAGATAGAGGATCATGCAGTAGGCGATCTGCGGCCAGAGACCGGCGGCGATGATGCCGTAGGTCACCAGGTCGGGATCGGCGAGGATGGCGACGCCGTCGCCGGTCAGCCATTCGATCAGCTTGTAGAAGAGCCCGAAGTTCGGCGCGTAGAACCACGAGAACATCAGGCCGACGACGACCTGGGAGATCACGAAGGGAAAGAAGAACAGCGACTTGTAGACGCGGATGCCGGTGATGGTCTGGTTGAGGAAGATCGCGATCCCGAGCCCCGCCGGCACCGCCAGCAGATAGAGCGCCAGCCAGAGCACGTTGTTCTTCAGCGAGGTGTAGAACGCCTCGTCGTCGAAGAGCTCGACGTAGTTCGCCCAGCCGAGCCATGTCGCCTCGCCCAGCCCGTCCCAGTCGAAGAATGACAGCCAGAACGACTGGAAGATCGGCGCAATCACATAGACCGCGAACATGAACATTCCGGGCGCAAGAAACAGCCATGGCGTCAGCCATTGCTGGTTGCGGCGCCACCAGCCCCGGGACGGCGCGGATCCGGCGGTCGGGGGAACGGCGACATGGGCCATCGAGCGGGGGCCTTCCGGGGGCTGTCGGGAGCGGCGCGCCCGGGAGAACCGGGCGCGCCGGAGCGCGGGGCCGCGTCGCGCGGATCAGTAGACGCGCGCGCGGGCCTTTTCGAGCCTGTCGAGGATGGCGTCGAGCTGTTCGGGCTGGACCATGAACTGCTGGAAACCCTCCATGCCGAGCTTGGCCATCTCCGGGGGGGCGTCGCGGTCGAAGAACTGCGCGATGCCGCCGGGCGTGGTCGAGAGCAACTCGAAGCCCGCCTGCAGGAACGGATCCTCGCCCACCGCCGATCCCTCGTTGATGGGCAGCTGCCCGAGCGCCTCGTTCAGCTTGGTCTGGACATCGGCCTGCGCGAGGAAGGCGAGGAAGGTCCGCGCGTCCTCGACGTTCTCGGCCCCGGCGGGGATGTGCACGGTATCGGTCGGGGCCTCCTCGGCGCGCGGGACGTCGGGGTTGATCGTCGGGAAGGGCATGAAGCCGAGCGTCTCGTCTGTCATGCCGCCGTCCTTGAAGACCGCCACCGCGAAGTTGCCCATCACGTAGTTCGCCGCCTTGCCCTGGATCAGGAGCGCGGCGGCGTCCTGCCAGTCGAGCGCCGCGTGGTTGTCGGTGATGTAGCCGGGCTCCACCAGCTTGGCCCATTCCGCGAAGGTCGCCTTCACTCGGTCGTCGGTCCAGGGGATCTCGCCCTGGGTCAGCGCCATGTGGAAGTCGTAGCCGTTGGTGCGCAGGTTGAGGTAGTCGAAGATGCCGGCGCCGGGCCACAGCGCCTTGGTGCCGGTGGTCACGCAATCGATGCCGGCTTCCTCGAATTTCGCGCAGTTGGCGATGAATTCGTCCCAGGTCTCGGGAACCTCGACGCCGGCGGCGGCGTAGGCGTCCTTGTTGTAGTAGATGCCCCACTGGTAATAAGTGTAGGGCACGCCCCACTGCTTGCCGTCGATGGTCATGGACGGCAGGGCGGAGGCGAGCGATTCGTTCAGCCCGTGCTCGGCCCAGAGGTCGGAGATGTCCTGGAACTGGCCGGCCTCCACGAAGGGCGCCATCCGGTTGCCGGCGTACCAGTTCGCGAGGTCCGGCGCGTCGGCGGTCAGAAAGTTGCGGATCGCGGTCTTGTAGCCTTCGTGGTCGAAGTTCTGCAGGACGACGTCGATGTCGGGATTGGCGGCCTCGAAATCGGCGATCAGCGCTTCGAAGCCCCCGAGCGGGGCGGGGTCGAAGTCGGCGTAGTAGTTCAGCGTGCGCTGTTGCGCCGCCGCCGGGCCGACGAGCGCGACGCCGGCGAGAAGCGCGGCGAGCGCGCGGAAGGGTTTGGTCTGCATGCACGTTCTCCCCAGAGACGGTTTCAATTATTGAAACCGGGTTTTGTTTATTGAAACGTATGTTCGAGCCGGATAAGGATGTCAACAGCGACGAACGACGGCAAGACGCCGCGGCGGCGGGGCGACACTCGGGAACTCTCCCGAAACGGCCGCAACACACGGGAACACGGACGCATGGCGAACGGGCAGGGCGGCGGAGGCACGGTCGGCAAGGCGCTCGACCTGCTTGACCGCGTCGCCGAGGCCGGCCGGCCGGTGCGCTTCTCCGAACTGCTCGACGGCAGCCCCTATCCCAAGGCGACGCTTTATCGCCTGCTTCAGACGCTGACCGAGCAGGGCATGCTGTCGTTCGATCTCGTCGACCACGCCTACCGTCCTGGGCTGCGGCTGGTGCGGCTGGCGCACGCAGCCTGGGCGCAATCCTCGCTGGCGCCGATCGCGCGGCCGCATCTCGATGCTCTGGCGGGCGAACTGGGCGCGACGGTGCATCTCGCGCAGCTCGACAGCGGGCACGTGCTCTACGTCGACAAGCGCAACGCCGCGCGACCGATCGAGATGTTCAGCCAGGCGGGACGGATCGGCCCCGCCTACTGCACCGGCGTCGGCAAGGCGATGCTCGCCCATCTCGACGAGGCCGCGCGCGAGGCGGCTCTGCGCCTGCAGGCCTTCGCGCGGTTCACGCCGGCGACGCTCGTCACGGCCGAGAGTCTGCGGGCCGAACTCGATCAGGTCCGGCGCGACGGCGTCGCCTGGGACCGCGAGGAGCACGAGCCCGGCATCATCTGCGTCGCGGCGCCGATCCGGGTGCCGAGCGGGCGCGCGGTCGGGGCGATCTCGCTGACAACGTCGACGGAGCGGCACGGCTACGACGATCTCGAGGCGATGGCGCCGGCGCTGCGGCGGACCGCGGACGCGATCGGACGCGACGCCGGGGACTGGCTGTTTCCGGAGCTGCCCAAGACCGCCTGAACGGGCGCGCGCCACAAGGGAGGGAGAGACGATGACCGGAGTTGTTCTCAGCGACGTGGTCAAGCGCTACGGCGACGTGGCGGTGATCCATGGGGTCGATCTGGAGATCGAGGACGGCGAGTTCTGCGTCTTCGTCGGCCCCTCGGGCTGCGGCAAGTCCACGCTCCTGCGCATGATCGCCGGTCTCGAGCAGACCACCGGCGGGCGGATCTCGATCGGCGGGCGAGACGTCACCGGCCTCGATCCCTCCGAGCGCGGTGTGGCGATGGTCTTCCAGACCTACGCGCTCTATCCGCACATGACCGTGGCCGAGAACATGGGCTTCGGCCTGCGCATGAACCGCACGCCGAAGGCCGAGATCGCGCGCAAGGTCGGCGAGGCGGCGGCGATCCTCAAGCTCGAGCCCTATCTCGATCGCAAGCCCAAGGCGCTCTCGGGCGGCCAGCGCCAGCGCGTCGCCATCGGCCGCGCCATCGTGCGGGGTCCGGAGGTGTTCCTCTTCGACGAGCCGCTCTCCAATCTCGATGCGGAGTTGCGCGTCGACATGCGCGTGGAGATCGCCCGGCTGCACGGCGAGATCGGCGCGACGATGATCTACGTCACCCACGACCAGATCGAGGCGATGACGCTTGCGGACAAGATCGTCGTGCTGCGGGCCGGCGTGATCGAGCAGGTGGGCGCGCCGCTGGAGCTTTACGACGATCCCGACAACCACTTCGTGGCCGGCTTCATCGGAAGCCCACGCATGAATTTCCTCGATGGGACGGCCGCCGAAGGGGGCGTGCGCATCCCCGCGCTCGGCGACGCGTTCGTCCCGACCGCGGTCCGGGTTCCGGCTGGCGGCGTCCAGGTCGGCGTCCGTCCCGAGCATATCGAGCTGGTGGCGGGCGACGACGTGAAGCTTGATCTGGCGGAGCACCTCGGCGGTGTCTCCTACGTTCATCTGGTCGCGGCCGACGGCATGCGGCTGATCGCGGAGGCGCGCGACGTGCGCGGGCTCCGGGCCGGGGAGCGGCGGTCAATCTCGATCGCGCCGGAACGCGCCTATTTCTTCGATCCCGACACCGGGTTGCGGCTGCGCTGAGCCGCGCCGCGATCGTCAGCGCGCAAGCGGCGTGTCATTGGCGCCGATCAAACCCGATCAAGGCGGCGATTGAAGCGCGGCGAGGCGGCGTGCTAGCGCTGGCCAACAAGAACGGGGGAGGATGCGATGCATATCCTGATCATCGGCGGGGCCGGCATGGTCGGCGCCAAGCTGGCGCAATCGCTGGCGAGCGATCCGCCAGAGGGGCTTGCGAGGATCACCCTCGTGGACATGGTCGAGCCGACGTCGCCCGCGAGTGAGGTCGAGATCGCGACCGGGCTTCTCGACATCACCGACGCTGCGGCGGTCGCTGCGCGCATCGCCGAGCGGCCCGACGTGGTCTTCCACCTCGCCGCCGTGGTCTCAGGCGAGGCGGAGGCGAACTTCGAGAAGGGCTATGCGGTCAACTTCGACGGCACCCGCAACGTCTTCGAGGCGATCCGCGCCCAACCCGACTACGCGCCGCGGGTGGTCTTCACCTCCTCGATCGCGGTCTTCGGAACGCCGTTCCCGGACCCGATCCCTGAGGCGTTCCACCTCACCCCGCTCACGAGTTACGGCACGCAGAAGGTGATGGGCGAGATGCTGCTGGCCGACTATTCGCGGCGCGGCATCTTCGACGGGGTCGGGATCCGGCTTCCGACGATCTGCATCCGGCCAGGCAAACCCAACCTCGCGGCGTCGGGCTTCTTCTCCAACATTCTGCGCGAGCCGCTGGTGGGCGAGCCGGCCGTCCTGCCGGTGGAGGAGGACGTGCGGCACTGGCACGCGAGCCCGCGCGCGGCGGTAGGGTTCCTGCGGCGCGCGATGACGATGGACACGGGCCCGCTCGGGGCCCGCCGCAACCTGACGATGCCGGGGCTTTCGGCGACGGTGGCCGAACAGGTCGAGGCGCTGCGCCGGGCGGCGGGCGACGGCGCGGTGGCGCTGATCCGCCGCAAGCCCGACGAGACGATCCGGCGCATCGTATCGGGCTGGGCGACGCGGTTCGACGACGCCCGCGCCCGGGGGCTCGGTTTTGCGCCCGACGCCTCGTTCGACGCCATCATCGCCGCCCATGTCGAGGATGAACTCGGCGGAGTGATCGGGCCGCGGCCCTGACCGGCGGTTTTTCTTTGGCGCCGGTTGCGGCTTGGACTATCGTGGCCGCCCGGGCTTCATCCGGCTACTTTCGAACCTGTGCGCGTTTGGAGATGAAATGAAGGAATTCTTGACCGCGCTGGCCGCCGGAGGGGTCGCGCTCGGTCTCGTCGCGGGGCCGGCCGTCGCCCAGGACGAGACCTCGCCGCAGCAGGTCTCGGCCGCGCTCGCCGAGGACCCCGACGAGGGGTTGCTGTCGGATGCGGAACTCGACGAGCTGGTGGCGCCGGTGGCGCTTTATCCCGACGCGCTGCTGACCCAGGTGCTGATCGCGTCCACGTATCCGCTCGACGTGGTCAAGGCCGATCGCCTGATCGCGGACAACGAGGGCATGGAGCAGGCGGCGCTGGCCGATCTGGCGGCGGAGGAGGACTGGGACGAGAGCATCCAAGCCCTGACCGCGGGCTTTCCGTCGCTGTTGCGCAACATGGCCAACGAGATCGGCTGGCTTGAGGAGATCGGGGACGCGATGCTCGTGCAGACCGACGGTGTGCTTGACGCGGTTCAGCGTCAGCGCGCCCGGGCGGACGCGCTCGGCAACCTGGAGAGCAACGAGGCGCAGGTGGTCGAGGTCGTCGACGACAACATCTCCATCGCGCCGGCTGATCCGCAGGTCGTCTACGTTCCGACCTACGATCCGGTGGCGACCTATGCGCAACCGATGACGGCGGCGCCGGTGATCACGACCGGCGGCGGGATGTCGACCGGCGACGTGCTTACGACGGGCGCGATCGCCTTTGGCAGCGCGCTGCTGATCAACGAGATCTTCGACGACGATGACGACTATTATGACAACTACTGGCGCGGTCCGCGCATCGACTGGGACGACGCCGAACTCTATCCCGGCCGTGAGGTCAACATTGACGGCGACGTGAATATCGATCGCAGCCGGGACCGGAATATCGATCTCGACAGGGTGAACATCGATCGCGACCGCGTGAACGTGGACCGCGACCGGGTGAACGTCGACCGCGACCGCAACCGCGTCGATCTCGAGGACCGAAGGGCCAAGATCGGCGATCGCGATCCGCGCGACCGGCCCAAGGAGGGCGCATGGAAACCCGACGACAAGCGCCGGGACGACGCCAAGGACAAGATCGCCGACCGCAATGACAGGAAGGGCGGCGGCAAGAAGGCGCAGGAGAAGCGCGACAAGCTCAAGGCGGGGGCGGGCGACCGTCAGGCGTCGAACAACCGGCCCGGATCGGGCGCCGGCGCGGCGAACGCCAACCGTCCCGCGGATCGCTCGGGCGCGCGGGCCAAGCTTGAAAAGGCCAGCACCGAGCGAAAGCCCACGACGAACGCGAGCAAGAACAAGGTGAAGCGCGACACGGCGCTGAAGTCGAAGCCCGCGTCCGCCAAGCAGACCAAGAAGGCCGCGGACCGGGGCAAGGCGAGCGTGAGCAAGGCGAAGGCCCCGTCCCGGCCGAAAGCCGCCGCCGGGGCCGATCGCGCGAAGGCCAAGCCGGCCGCCAAGCGCCCGCAGGTGTCCAAGCCGAAATCGGTCAAGCGGCCGACGGCCAAGCCGACCCGGAAATCGACGGCGTTCAAGAAATCCAGCGGGAAACGACCCCAGGCCGCCAAGTCGCGCGGCGGCAAGAGCCACGGCAAGATGAAGAGGCGCAGATGAGGATCAAGATGATGCCGAATTCCCTTTTGCGCGGCTCCGCCGCAGGGGTCATGGGGCTCCTGCTGAGCGCAGGCGCCGTTCTCGCGGAGGCGCGCGCTTTCGACAGCCCCGAGGCGGCGGCCGAAGCCGTGGCCGCGGCGATCGAGGCCGAGGACGTCGCGGGCCTCCTGGCCGTCTTCGGGCCAGAGAACGAGGACGTGGTCTTCTCGGGCGACGAGGACGAGGACCGCGCCGACTGGACGGGCTTCCTGCAGGACTACCGGACGCTGCACCGGATCGCGCCGTCGGGCGAAGGCGTGGAGACGCTCTTTGTGGGGCGCGACCTCTGGCCGTTCCCGGCCCCGATCGTCGAGGGGCCCGATGGATGGGTCTTCGACGCCGCCGCGGCGCGCGAGGAGGTGCTGCTGCGCCGGATCGGCGAGAACGAACTCGAAGTGATCGACCTGCTGCGCGGCTACGTACGGGCGCAGGCCGAGTACCGAGCAGCCGATCCCGACGGCGACGGGCTGCCGACCTTCGCCGACAGCATCCTGAGCGATCCGGGTCGGCGCAACGGGCTCTACTGGGAGGACGCGCCGGGCGCGCCCGAGAGCCCGATCGGCGACTTCATGGCGCGCGCCTCGGCTGACGGCTACAGCATCGACGGCGAGGACGTGGAGCCCGATCCCTATTCCGGCTACTACTTCCGCATCCTGACCCGTCAGGGCCCGGACGCTCCGGGCGGCGAGCTTGACTACAAGGTCGGCAGCCTGATGGTCGCCGGCCACGCGCTGCTCGCCTACCCAGCCGCCTACGGCGACACCGGCGTGATGAGCTTCATGGTCGGCGAAGCCGGGGTGGTCTACGAGGCCGATCTCGGCGAAGACACCCTCGACGCCGCCGCGGCAATCACCGCGTTCGATCCGGGTGAGGGCTGGGCGCCGGTCGAGGAGTAGCCGGCCGCCGCGCGGTCGATGGCCGCGTAGAGCGCCTCGGCCGCGACGGGCTTGGTGAGGTAGTCGGTCATTCCGGCCTCCAGATAGGCCGCGCGATCGGCGCCCATTGCGTCGGCGGTCAGCGCGATGATCGGAATGTCGCCGTGCCTCCCTCCGAGCTGGCGTATCATCGCGGCGGCCGTGGCGCCGTCCATGACCGGCATGCGGATGTCGAGGATCAGCATGTCGAATTCCTGCTGCTGCAGGCGCGCGATCGCCTCCGCACCGTTGCACACGAAGGTCGCGTGGTGGCCGGCGAGCTTGAGGTAGGACGAGAGCACCAGTCGGTTGGTGGCGTTGTCCTCGGCGACGAGGATACGCTGGGGCGGGCCGGAAATGACGGGCGCGGTTCCGCCGCCAGACTTGGCGGAAGCGGTCTCAGCGGGTCCGGACGCGGCGGGGGCCGGGATCCAGAAGCGGAAGCTGCTGCCCTGACCGGGCGCGCTCTCGACCGAGATCTCGCCGCCCATCAGCTCGACGAGCTGGCGCGAGATCGCGAGGCCGAGCCCGGTGCCGCCGCGCACGCGGGTGATCGAAGAGTCCACCTGGTTGAAGCGCTGGAAGAGCCGGGAGCGTGCGGCTTCGGGGATGCCGACGCCGGTGTCGGTGACGGAGATCATCAGGACGCCGCCGGCGTCGCGGTCGTAGGCGACGCGCACGGTGACGCGGCCGGCTTCGGTGAACTTGACCGCGTTGCCGGTGAGGTTCATCAGCACCTGGCGGATCCGCGTCCCGTCGGCGACCACCGCCTCGGGCACGTCCGGCGCGATCTCGGCGGTGACCTCAAGATGACGCTCGTGCGCGACGGCCGCCATCAGCGAGACCGCACCCTCGACGATCGCGCGCGCGTCCACGCGTGTGGACTGAAGCTCGATGCGGTTCGCCTCGAGCTTCGAGAAGTCTAGCACGTCGTTGAGGATGTGGAGCAGGTGGCTGGCGGATTCCTTGGCGATCCGGGCCCTGTCGCGCTGGTCGCCGGCGAGATCGCCGCGCAGCATCAGGTCGAGCATGCCGATGACCCCGTTCATGGGGGTGCGGATCTCGTGGCTCATCGTGGCCAGGAACTGCGACTTCGCAACCGAGGCCGCCTCGGCCTCCTTGCGGCGCGCAACGAGTTCCTCGTTGCGGCGGACGTCGAGCGTCACGTCCCAGTTTACGCCCAGGATGCTGCGGGTGCCGTCGGCGTTCTCGAACACCGCGCCCATGGTCTTTATGTTGCGCTGCGATCCGTCGGGCAGCACCACACGAAAGCTGGAATCGTAGCGCCCGGTGCGCTCGATGCCGTCGTGGAACTCGCGCTCGGCGCGTTCGGCGTCATCGGGATGCAGCCGATCGCTCCAGTCCTCCCTGCGCCGGGGCCGTCCGTCGGGCGGCATGCCGTAGAGCTCGTCCATTCGGTTGTCCCAGACCAGCCCGCCGGTGTCGATGTTGTAATCCCAGACCCCGACGTGGGAAGCCTCTAGCGCGAGGCCGAGTTGGCGCGAGATCCGGTCGAGTTGCCCCTCGCGTTCGCGCAGCTTCTCGAGGCTGCGCTGGCGGTCGTGGGCGAGGCGACGCGTGTAGGCGATCGGCCCGACGATCAGCGCTGCCGACATCAACGTGAGCGCGCGGATCGTCCAGTAGCCGCTCGTGGTCTCGGGCCAGCCGTCCCGCGGAGCCGCGGCGAGCACCCACGGCTCGCCGGCGAGCGCCACGGTGACCGTGACCGGGTCAGCGCCCAGCACGCCGCCACTGCCGTAGTGCAGGGCGCGCGCGCCGCCGGTTTCCTTGTCGCTCTTGCTGAGGAGCGCCACGTCGAGGCCGTTGCCCCAGATCGCGGCGTCCTGGAAGAGCTGCGCGGTGCTGGTAACGCCGGCGACCGATCCCCAGTTCGCCGTCCCGCCGCCGGAGCCCCGGCCGCGGACCGGATTCCAGAGCGCCAGCGCCGGGACCTTGCCGCGCGCGATCGCTCGAACCCCGGGGGCGTCGGCGGGGATCTCGCCCAGGATCTCGCGCAGCCGCGCCGCCCCGTCCGCGCTCTCGGCGACGATCATCGGCGGGCCGTTCACGGGATCGGCGCCGACCGCCAGCATCGGCCGCGCCGAGTTCGCCAAGAGTGTCGACGACATCCCGGAACTGGGCTTCGTCCATGTCGGGCGCGGCGGCGAGCGCGCCCGAGAGGCTGGTCAGGAGCGCCATCTGGTCGCCGATCACCCGCTCGAGGTCGGCGCGCAGGTTGCCCAGATGTCCCAGAACCTCGGCGCGTGTGTTCTGGCGGACGAGGTCGCGGCTCTGCTGTTCGGCAAACCATCCGGCGAGCAGGATGATCGCCAGCGCCACTGCGGCGGGCAGATAGACGAAGAGCGGCGCCACCAGCGCGCCGCGAATGCCAAGCCGCCGTCGAAGCGATCGCAGGGAGTCGGTGGTCACGCCCTCAGGTCTCCAGGTGCTCGGCCGGGCCAACGATTTCGATCAGGCCGTTCAGGGACATCGGCGGCACCAACATGTTCGGCAATTTCTATCGTATGCAATCTAAAGTTGTTTTCAGATTTTGTGTGCACCTTTAACGACCACAGGTCAACCGGCTTCCCGCACGCCGGGTTTGACAATCCGACTCGGGAGCGAAACGTTGAGCGCGTACGCCAAAGGGGGGACGCGCAGATGGGTTTCAGGGCGATGGTCGTAGACAAGGACGAGGACGGCGCGACGCACGCCGCCGTGCGCGAACTCGAGCTTTCTGATCTGCCCGAAGGCGAAGTCACGGTCGCAGTCGAGTTCAGCACGCTCAACTACAAGGACGGGCTCTGTCTGGGCAAGGGCGGCGGGCTGGTGCGGCGCTATCCCCATGTTCCGGGCATCGATTTCGCCGGGAGCGTCGAGGCGTCTGCCGATGCGCGCTACGCGCCCGGGGACGCGGTCGTGCTCACCGGCTGGCGTGTCGGAGAGGCGCACTGGGGCGGCTACGCCCAGAAGGCGCGGGTGCGCGCCGATTGGCTGGTGCCGACGCCCGATGGGCTCGACGCGCGCCAGACCATGGCGATCGGCACCGCTGGCTTCACCGCTATGCTGGCGGTGATGGCGCTCGAGGATCATGGGCTCGCGCCCGGCCATGGCCCGGTGCTGGTCACCGGGGCCGCGGGCGGGGTGGGCTCGGTGGCGGTGGCGATCCTGGCGCGGCTCGGCCACGAGGTCGCCGCAGTCACCGGCCGCCCGGAGACGGAAGCCTATCTGCGCGATCTCGGGGCGACGCGGATCGTCGCGCGCGAGGAGATAGCGGAGACCGTGAAGCGGCCGCTCGAATCGGAGACCTGGGCGGGCTGCGTCGACGCTGTGGGCGGCCCGATGCTCGCTCGCGTGCTCGGTCAGATGAAGTATCGCGCCTCGGTGGCCGCGGTCGGGCTGGCCGGCGGCGCCGACCTGCCGGCGAGCGTGATCCCGTTCATCCTGCGCGGGGTGAACCTCCTCGGCATCGACAGCGTGCTCCAGCCCTATGAGAACAGGGTGCGGGCCTGGGAGCGGCTGGCGCGCGATCTTCCGCTCGACAAGCTCGAGGCGATGATCCGGCCGGCGACGCTCGACGAGCTCCCCGAACTCGGCCGGGCGATCCTGAAGGGCGGGGTTCAGGGCCGCGTTGTGGTCGACGTCAATGCCTGAGTTGCCCCCGACGTCGTTTTCGTGCCACAAGCGTCGCAAATCGCACAACCGCGGCCTCGTTAAGGGAGGACGCTGAGGAGGGTCGAGAAGCCCCCCGAGCCGCCCGGTCCCACGGCCGGGCGCAAGAGGGAGACGACGATGTTCAAGACCATCATGGTTCCGGTCGACATGGCGCACCGGGAGGCGCTGGGCAAGGCGCTGGGATGCGCAGGTGATATCGCCAGGCTCTACGGCGCCGAGATCGTGCTCGTCGGGGTGACGTCCTCGAGCCCGAGCGCGACAGCGCACAATCCCGACGAGTTCCGCGCGCGGCTCGACGCCTTCGCTGCGGCCGAGGCCGAGACGCTGGAAGCGGCGGTGCGCGCGGTTGCGATCGTGACGCCCGATCCGCGCGCCGACATCGATGACGTGCTGCTCCGGGCCGTGCGCGAGGTCGACGCGGATCTGGTGGTGATGGCGAGCCATGTGCCCGGTCTCATGGAATACGTGTGGCCGTCCAATGGCGGCAAGATCGCCGAACACGCCAAGTGTTCGGTCTTGGTGGTCCGGAGCTGACGGCGGCGACCGGGCCGGGGAGACCTAGAAACCAACAGGGGGGCCGGGAATGGCCGACGAGACAGTCAACCAGGGAATTCCGGCCCCCGAGGGTCATTCGGACATCATCGACACCGAATACGAGATCGGTCAGGACAACATCCAGACCCATATCGGACCCTTCGGGCTCGATATCCACAACCCGGTGTTCCTGATCTCGGGGACCAGTATCATCGCTCTTCGTCTTCTTCGCGATGGCTCTGCCCGAGCAGGCCGAGGCGATCTTCGGCTGGCTGCGCCCTGGCGTCACCTCGACCTTCGACGTGGTTCTTCCTGACCGCCGGCAACGTCTTCGTGCTGTTCTGCCTGTTCCTGATCGTCAGTCCGTGGGGATCGGTGCGGCTCGGCGGCGCGGACGCGACGCCCGACTACACCTATGTCGGCTGGTTTGCGATGCTGTTCGCGGCCGGCATGGGAATCGGTCTGATGTTCTATGGCGTCGCGGAGCCGATGAGCCATTTCGGCACCGCGCTCGGCGGCACGACTCTCGAGGACGGCGCCCGCACGGACTGGGCGCCGCTCGGCGGCGCAGCCGGCGACGAGGCGGCGGCGATGAAGCTCGGCATGGCCGCCACGATCTATCACTGGGGGCTGCACCCCTGGGCGATCTACGCGGTCGTGGCGCTGGCGCTGGCGCTTTTCACCTACAACAAGGGCCTGCCGCTGACGATCCGCTCGGCGTTCTACCCGATCTTCGGCGAGCGGGTCTGGGGCTGGACGGGCCACATCATCGACACGCTGGCGGTCTTCGCCACGCTCTTCGGCCTGGCGACCTCGCTCGGCTTCGGCGCGACGCAGGCGAACGCCGGACTCAACATGCTGTTCGGGATCCCGGTGGGCACGACCACCGAGGTGGTGCTGATCACCGCAATCACCGCGGTGGCGCTGGTCTCGGTGGTCCGCGGCCTCGACGGCGGGGTGAAGGTGCTCTCCGAGATCAACATGGGGCTGGCGCTTCTGCTCCTGCTCTTCGTGCTGATCGTCGGCCCCACCGGCGCGATCCTCGCCGGTGTTCTGGAACAGCATTGTCGCCTATGGCGCGGATCTGCTGCCGCTGTCGCTCCCATTCGGGCGCGAGGACACCAACTACGTCCAGGGCTGGACGGCGTTCTACTGGGCCTGGTGGATCAGCTGGTCGCCCTTCGTGGGCATGTTCATCGCCCGCGTCAGCCGCGGCCGGACCGTGCGCGAGTTCCTCATCTGCGTGTTGTTGATTCCCAGCTTCGTCTGCGTGCTGTGGATGGCGGTGTTCGGCGGCACGGCGATCACACCAGTTCGTGCAGGACGGCGTCACCGCGGTCAGCGAGGCGCCGCTGGAGCTCAAGCTCTTCGAGATGCTCAAGGAGTTGCCGCTCGCCTCGATCACCTCCTTCGTCGGCATCATCCTCGTGGTGGTGTTCTTCGTGACCTCCTCGGATTTCGGCAGCCTCGTGATCGACACCATCACCGCAGGCGGCAAGGTCGACGCGCCGATGCCACAACGGGTGTTCTGGTGCTGCTTCGAGGGAGCGGTGGCGATCGCGCTTCTGGTCGGCGGCGGGCTGGCCTCGCTTCAAGCGATGGTGATCTCGACCGGATTGCCCTTCACCTTCGTGCTCCTGCTGATGTGCTGGGCGATCCTAAAGGGGTTGATGGACGAGAAGCGCTGAGGACGGCCCGCACATCTTGATCCGGCGGCACGGGCGCTAGGTTCTGGCTCCCGTCCCCGCGAAGGCCGCCCATGTCCGCCCGACCACCCGTCCTGATGTGGTTCCGCCGCGACTTGCGGCTGGCCGACAATCCGGCGCTTGTCGCCGCCTGCGAGGGCGGCGGGAGTGTGATCCCGGTCTTTGTGCTCGATCCCGAGACCGAGGCGCTCGGCGCGGCGTCGCGCTGGCGGCTCGGGCGTTCTGTCGCGGCGCTCGCGGCCGCCCTCGAGGCGCGAGGCTCCCGGCTGATCCTGCGGCGCGGGCCGGCGCGCGAGACCCTGCTGGCCCTGGCTTCGGAGACTGGGGCGATGGCGGCGCATTGGTCGCGGCTCTACGCGCCCGACACGGTCACCCGCGACCGCGCCGTGAAGGCGGAGCTGAGCGCCGACGGGATCGACGCGAGAAGCCATCCGGGCCACCTCCTGCACGAGCCCTGGACGACGGAGACCAAGACGGGCGGGCATTTCCGCGTTTACACCCCGTTCTGGAACGCGCTCGGCCCGCGAGAGGTGGGGGCCCCACTCGCCGAGCCTGCGCTCCTGCCGGCGCCGGAGCGCTGGCCGGACAGCGCGGTGCTCGAGGACTGGCGGCTCGGGGCGGACATGCGCCGCGGCGCCGAGGTCGTCGCGCGCCACGCCGTCGTCGGCGAGGCGGCGGCGCGGGACCGGCTGGCGGCCTTCGTCGAGCATCGGCTCGGCGCCTACGCCGAGGATCGCAACCGGCCCGATCTCGACGCCACGTCGCGGCTGTCGGAGAACCTGACACACGGCGAGATCTCGCCGCGCCAGATCTGGGCCGCCGTCGCACGCGCCGAGGACGCGGGCGCTTCCGCGAAGGGCGTCGAGACCTTCCGCAAGGAGATCGTCTGGCGGGAGTTCGCCTGGCACCTGATGTGGCATGCCCAGCAGATCGATGCGCAGAACTGGCGCTCGGACTGGGACGTCTTTCCCTGGCGCGACGACAATGCCGACGCCGAGCGCTGGCGTCGCGGCATGACCGGCGAGCCGATGGTGGACGCGGGTCTGCGGCAGATGTACGTCACCGGGACGATGCACAACCGGGTTCGCATGATCGCGGCGAGCTACCTCACTAAGCACCTGATGACGCATTGGAGAATCGGCCTGGCATGGTTCGCGGAGTGCCTCATCGACTGGGATCCGGCCTCCAACGCCATGGGCTGGCAGTGGGTCGCGGGATCGGGGCCCGACGCGGCCCCGTACTTTCGTATCTTCAACCCGGCGACGCAGGCCGAGAAGTTCGACCCCGACGCGCGCTACCGCCGGCGCTTCCTTGCGGACCGCGACACGCATGCGCCGCACGCCGACGCGCTGGCGTTTTTCGACGCTGCGCCGAAATCATGGGGAATTGACCCGCAGGACCCCTACCCGAAGCCGGTCATCGACCTACAAAAAGGTCGTGAGGCCGCATTGGCCGCGTACAGCAAACACTCCTCCGCAAGGGAACGCGGCGGGAAAAAATAAGGGCGGTCGGCTTTACATGCGAATTGCTGTCATCGGCTCCGGCGTCGCCGGACTTGGCGCCGCCTTGGCGCTCTCCGAGGATCACGACGTGCGACTGTTCGAGCAGGACACCCGATTCGGAGGCCACGCCAACACGCTCGATCTTCGCCTCAACGGGCGCTGCGTCGCGGTCGACACCGGCTTCATCGTCTACAACGAGCGCAACTATCCAAATCTCTGCGGGCTCTTCGACCATCTGGGGGTTCCGACGAAATGGTCGGACATGTCATTCGGCTTTTCGCTCCATGGCGGGCGGATGGAATGGTCCGGGGACGGGCTCGACACGGTTTTCGCGCAGCGGCTCAACCTCGCCCGGCCAGGCTTCGTGCGCGGCGTCCTCGATATCCTGCGCTTCAACCGTTTGGCGGCCGAGCGTCTCGCCGACGGCGGGCTGGCGGGGCTGAGCCTTGGAGAGTGGCTCCAGCGCGAGCGGTTTTCGTCCTGGCTACGAGACTGCTATTTGCTGCCGATGGGCGGCGCGATCTGGTCGACGCCGATCGCGGGAATGCTCGACTTCCCCGCCGAGAGCTTCGTGTCGTTCTTCCGAAACCACGATTTGCTGGGCGGCCTGGAGACGCGGCAGCGCTGGCGCACCGTGGAGGGCGGCAGCCGCAACTACGTCGACCGGATCATCCGCCGGCTGGGGCCGCGGGCGGCGCGGGGGGTCGGCGTGCGGCGCATCACCCGGCGCGGCGGCCAGCCGCGGTTGAACCTCACTGACGGTTCCGAGGCGGTGTTCGACCAGGTGGTGCTCGCATGCCACGCACCGCAGGCGCTGGCGGCGCTTGGCGACGCCGACCACCAGGAGCGCGCCGTGCTCGGCGCCTTCCGCACATCGCTCAACGAGGCGGTGCTGCACTCCGACCCCACGCTGATGCCGCGCCTGCGCAAGGTCTGGTCGAGCTGGAACTTTCTTTCGGGCGGCGCGGAAGTCGATCGCGTGCGCCCCGCGCCGGTGACCTACTGGATGAACCGGCTCCAGGGGATCGACCGCGACCAGTCGCTCTTCATGAGCCTCAACCCCGGCGTGGCGCCGGCCGCGGAGAAGGTGCACGCCCGTCTTGAATACGCGCATCCGGTGATGGACTCCCGCGCCTTCGCCGCGCAGCGCGACGTCGGGGTGATCCAGGGGCGGGGCGGGGTCTGGTACGCCGGGGCCTGGCTCGGCTACGGGTTCCACGAGGACGGGTTGCGGGCGGGCCTCGCCGCCGCGGCGGCGCTCGGGTCGCGGCCGGACTGGGCGCGCGACCTGCCGGAGGCCCGCTTCGGGGCCCTCGCGGAGGCCGCCGAGTGAACTGGCGCCTGCCGCCTGCCGCGCGTCTCTACGCGGGTCACGTGATGCACATGCGGCTCATCCCGCGCCGGCACCAGTTCCGCTACAGGGTCTTCAGCCTGCTGGTGGACATCGATCGCATCGGCGAGGCGACGCGGGCGTCAAGGTTCTTTCGCCACAACAGCTTCGGGCTGATCGCGCTCCATGACCGCGACCACGGTGACCGGGACGGCACGCCGCTGCGCACCTGGGTCGACCGCGAACTGCGCGCGGCGGGCCTGCCGGCGGCGGCGCGGGTGGAGTTGTTGTGCTTTCCGCGCATGTGGGGCTTCGTCTTCGACCCGTTGTCGGTCTATTTCTGTTACGATGCCGATGGTTCTCCCATCGCGCTCATCTACGAGGTGAAAAATACCTTCGGCGACCAGATCGCCTACGTGCGCCCTGCCGGCGAGGCGGCGGGCGGGGCGATGCGCCATCACCAGGCCAAGGAGATGTATGTGTCGCCCTTCATCGGCATGGACCAGCGCTATCGCTTTGACGTGCGGGTTCCCGACGCGCGCCTGGCAGTGCGCATCCGGCAGGCGGGGCCAGAGGGAGAGACGCTGATCGCGACGCTGAGCGGCGAGGATCGCGGCTTCTCCACGGCGGCGATCCTGCGGCTGGTGGCGGGCCATCCGCTCATGAGCCTCAAGGTCATCGCGGCGATCCACTGGCAGGCGGCGCTCCTGTATCTCAAGGGCGTGCGGCTCGCCGGGACCAAGGCGACCGTGGCGCCCGCGACGCTGCCTGCGGGTCAGGAACGCTTGCGGGCCGGTGGGCGCGGTGCATAATGCCGCCGGGTCGCCGGCGACGAGGGAAGTCATGCAGGTCATCACCACCACCAGGGGCGCGAAGGGCTTGCCGCGCTGGTTCGCGGCGTCTTTCGAGGTGCTTAAGGGGCTGGGAGAGGGCCGCATCGAAATCGGACTGCCCGACGGCCGTGTCTTCGCCGTGGACGGAGCGGCACACGGGCCGACGGTGCGCCTCGACGTCATCAATCCGGAGCTTTTCGCGCGGGTGGCGCGCGACGGCGAGATCGGCTTCTGCGAGGCCTACATGGACGGCTGGTGGGACACGCCCGATCTTCAGGCGTTTCTCGACGTGCTGATGACCAGCCGGAACTGGACGAACCGCATGCATCCCCTGGCCGCCGTGGTGCGCAGCTACGAGCGCCTGCTGCACTGGATGCGGCGCAACTCGCCGTCCCAAGCCAAGAAGAACATCGCCCACCATTACGACCTCGGAAACGGCTTCTACAGCCGCTGGCTCGACGAGACGATGACCTATTCCTCTGCAATGTTCGCCTCCGAAGCGGAGGCGCTGCAGGACGCGCAGACCCGCAAGTACGCCAGCATCTGCGACAAGATCGGCGCGCAACCCGACGGACACATCCTCGAGATCGGCTGCGGTTGGGGCGGGTTCGCGGAATTCGCCGCCACCGAGCGCGGGGCGCGCGTGACCGGGCTGACCATCAGCCGAGAGCAGCACGATTTCGCCCGCCGCCGCGTCTTCGAGGCCGGGCTGGCCGAGCGCGTGGACATTGTCATGCGCGACTATCGCGAGGAGCGCGGCGAGTACGACGGCATCGCCTCGATCGAGATGTTCGAGGCGGTCGGAGAGAAGTACTGGCCGGTCTATTTCGAGACCGTGCGCGACCGGCTGCGGCCCGGCGCGCGGGCGACGATCCAGGTCATCACAGTCGAGGAGAGCCTCTGGCCGACCTACCGCAGCACGCTCGACTTCATCCAGAAGTACATCTTTCCCGGCGGCATGCTGCCCAGCCCATCGGTGCTCGGCGAGCATATCGAGCGCGCCGGGTTGAGCAGCCTCGGCAGCGTCACCTTCGGGGAGAGCTATTCGCAGACGCTGCGGCGCTGGCACCTGGCGTTTGACAACGCCTGGGACGACATCCAGGGGCTCGGCTTTGACGAACGGTTCCGGCGGATGTGGACGCTCTACCTGACATCCTGCGCAGCCGCATTCCGCAGCGGTACGACCGACGTGGCGCAGGTGAGCATGCTGCGGCCGGCCTGAGCGTGATCCCATCCCGCGGCGGCGATGCGCCGTTCCTGCCGCGGGGGATCCTGGCCGCCTACGCCGCGCCGGCGCTGCCGCTCGCGGCGATGTATTTTCCCGTCTACGTCTTTCTGGCCGAGTTCTACGCGGCGACCTTCGGGCTGGCGCTCGGTGCGATCGGGACGGTGTTCATCCTGGTGCGGGTCTTCGACGCGATCAGCGATCCGCTGGTCGGCGTGCTGAGCGACCGGGTCACCACGCGCTGGGGTCGGCGGCGGCCCTGGCTCGTGGCCGGCTGCCCGCTCGTGATGCTCTCGGCCTGGATGCTATTCGCGCCGGGTCCCGACGTCGGGCTGTCGGGCTTCGTGATCTGGCTCTTTCTGCTGACACTGGGCTGGACGGTGATGCTGACGCCGTATTTCGCCTGGGGCGCGGAGCTGACCGGCGACTATACCGAGCGCGGCCGCGTGGCGGTCTGGCGTGAAACCACCGGGCTCGTCGGCACGATCCTCGCGGCGGTGCTCTATTCGCTCGGGTCGACCTCCGAGGAGGGGATGCAGCTTGTCGCCGTCCTCATCGTGCTCGCGCTCCCTGTCGCGGTGGCGCTCTGCCTGCGCTTCGTTCCCGAGCCCCGCGACTACAGCCGGGCGGTTGCGCCCCTCGGCTCGCTCCTGCGCGTGCTGACCCACGAGCGTCAGTTCCTGCGCCTGCTCGCGGCGTTCTTCATCAACGGGGCCGCCAACGCGCTCCCCTCGGGGCTGTTTCTCTTCTTCGTGAGCCAGCGGCTCGGAGCGCCGGAGTTCGGCGGGCCGCTCCTCATCCTCTACTTCGGGGCGGCGGTCGCGGCCGCGCCGCTCTGGCCGCGGCTGATCCGGCGTTACTCGAAGCATCGCGTGTGGTGCGTCGCGATGATCTATGCAGGCGTGGTCTTCTCCACCGCGCTCTTCCTGCGGGAGGGCGACATCGTCGCCTTCGCGGTGATCTGCGCGCTCAGCGGCGCTGCGCTCGGCGCTGATCTGTCGCTGCCCTCCGCGATCCAGGCGGACGTCGTCGATCTCGACACCGCCGAGAGCGGCAGCCAGCGCACGGGCGCCTTCTTCGCGCTCTGGTCGCTGGCTCAGAAGTTCGCGCTCGCAGGAGCGGGCGGCGCGGCCCTGATCGCGCTGGGCTGGATCGGCTTCAGCGCCTCGGGCGGCAACGACGCCACGGCTCTGACCGGCCTGACGCTGCTCTACGCGCTGGCGCCGATCGCGCTCAAGGCGGTGGCGGTGGCGCTGATGTGGAATTTTCCGATCGACGCCGACGCCCAGGCCGGTCTGCGCGCCCGCATCGAGGCCCGCTGAGCCGGAGCCGCGCCGTCAGTTCGCCGCGCCCCAACCGGTCATGCGGCGCATGGCCGCGAAGTAGAGTTGGTTCGGCAGCGCCCCGACCAGCCGCAGCAGAAGCGCGAAGCGACGCGGGAAGACGATCTCGAACCCAGGCTTCTTGAGGCCTGCGACAATGCGCTCCGCCGCCTCGTCGGGCGTCATCAGGAACGGCATATCGAATTCGTTCACCGAGGTCGCCTCGGTCTCGACGAAGCCCGGATTGATCACGCTGATCCGCACGCCGAGATCGACGAGATCCATCGCGAGGCTCTCGGCCATGGCGATGAGCCCGGCCTTGGTCGCCGAATAGGGGGCCGTGCCGGGCAGGCCGCGATAACCCGCCACCGATGCGGTCAGTGCGACATGGCCACGGCCGCGCTCGATCATCGCCCGCAGCACCGGCTCGAGCCCGTTGGCGACGCCGCCGAGGTTCACGTCGAACATGCGCCGGGCGGTTTCAGCGCTGAAATCCTGGGCGCGCACCTTGGAGTAGACGCCGGCGTTCAGGATCGCCAGCGCCAGCGGTCCGGTCGCAAGGATTGTATCCACGGCGGCCCGCATCGCCGCGAGGTCGGTGACGTCGCCGGGCAGGGGCCGGATGCGTCCTACCGCGGCGGGCTCGGAGGCTAGCTCCGCAAGGTCATCCGCCCCGCGGGCCGTCGCGAAAACCGTCCAGCCGTCGCGCGCGAGGCGTAGCGCAGTCGCGCGGCCAATGCCGCCGCTCGCTCCGGTAATCCACGCCGCGCCGTCCGAAGGGGTGACGACCTGGTCGAATGGCCTCACGCATTCACCCAGAGCGGCGTCAGCGCGCCGCCACGGTCAGCGGTGACGAACCGGGCCGTTTCGCCGCGGGCCGGGAACGTCGTCCCGACCCATTCGCCTGCGCCGTCGAAGAATAGCTCAAGCCCGGTCAGATCGCCGCCGACGGTCCAGCGCGCCGCGGACACGGCTCCGCTGGCTGACGGGTAGGACACCGAGCCCTGCCGCCGGGCGCTCACGTTCATCGGCCGGCCGTCCTGGGTCGAGATCCAGGTGCGGCGCTCGAGAAACGCCGGAGACCAGTAGCTCGTCGTCGCGGGGTTGCCCGGAACGAGACCCGAGAACTTCGATCCCTCCACGCGCAACGCATCGCCTTCCCGGGTGGCGCGGGCGAATTCGGCGGAGCCGTTGTCGTTGCTGCGCGCGTCGAGCGTGACCAGCCGTCCGTCAGACCAGCGTTCGCTGGCGTCGAGGGAATAGGCGTAGACCGTGACCCCGAGCAGACGAACGTCGATCCGGGTCCGAGTGGTGACGTCGACAACGTTGCCGTTGCGGCGCACCGTGAGAACCTTCTCGCCGATGCGGTCGTCCGCCCGGTAGAGGTCCATGCGGCGCGAGCCGGCCGCAGCTAACGCCGGAACCGCAGGGAGCGCCGCCGCCAGTGCCATGCTGACCGCGCCGAACAGGGTCGTGCGTCGCGAAATGGACATTTCGTCTCTCCTTGCCCCGCGAAGGGGAGCTTTCAGCCGTTGAAGATGTTGAGCGCGCGCCCGATCGGTCCGGTGAAGCGCATCCGCCCCGACAGCACGATCAGACAAAGGCAAACCTCGTCGCCGACGATCTCTGGGTGGTGATCATCGCTGTGGTCGGCCAGCGCCACGTCACCGCGCCGAAAGACCCGTTCACCGTCGCGCATCGCCCCGGAGAGCACGAGCGTCGCCTCTTCCCCGACGTGGGTGTGCGACAGGATCCGCGTTCCGGGACGCGCGCGCAAAAGGCGCACGTCCTCGTCCGGAAAACCGCTCAGACGATGCTCGGAGAGCCCCGGCAGCAGGAAACGCCAGCGGATCTCCTCCTCGTGGGCGCCCGCTGCCGCGCGCAGGGCGGCGGGCATCAGACTTTGCTCCGGATCGATCGTCGCATGGGCGTGGGCCGACGGTGACGCCGTATCAAGCCGGGAAAGCACCGCCTCCAGGGACGGGGCCTCCAGCGCGGATTCGCTCGCTAGCAGCGCCCCGCCAAGCGCCTCGAACCGGGCAACCTGCGACCGGCAGGCCGGGCAGAAGGTCAGGTGAGACGCCACCAGCAGGGACATCCCTTCCGAGAGCGAGCCCTCAGCATAGGCTGCGAGCAGTTCCGATGTGGCGTGTGACAAATTCATCTGGTCCGAACTCTGCACATTGCGTCGTCATAGGGTTACGGACGAAGGAAGTATTCGGATCACCATTGCGGTCAAGTTTTTGGTTGCCGGCGGCCCAGGCCCCTCGGCTTGATGCGCGTCGGTTCAGCGGCTAAGCCCGACGCAGGCGACGCGAACGGCACCGGGAGCGCAACATGATATCGGCCAAGGATCTTCCCGGCGCCGTCGGCGCAACCCCCCTGATACGGCTGCGCAGGGCGTCCGAGGCGACCGGCTGCGAGATCTGGGGCAAGGCGGAGTTCATGAACCCCGGCCAGTCGGTCAAGGACCGCGCCGCGCTGGCGATCATCGAGGACGCGGTGCGCCGCGGCGCGATCGATCCGGGCGGCACGATCGTCGAAGGCACCGCCGGCAACACCGGCATCGGACTCACGCTCATCGGGGCGGCGCTCGGCTTTCGCACCGTCATCGTCATTCCCGAGACCCAGAGCCCGGAGAAGAAGGAGATGCTGCGGATCGCCGGCGCGGAGCTCGTCGAGGTGCCGGCCGTGCCGTATCGCAACCCCGACAACTACGTGAGGTATTCCGAGCGGTTGGCCGAAGAGCTCGGACGCACCGATCCCAACGGCGCGGTGTGGGCCAACCAGTTCGACAACGCCGCCAATCGCGACGCGCACGTGCGCACGACTGCGCCGGAAATCTGGGAGCAGACCGGCGGGTCGGTCGACGGCTTCATCTGCGCGGTCGGATCGGGGGGCACGCTCGGCGGCGTGGCCGAGGGGCTCAGGGCGCGCAAGCCCGGTGTCGCCATCGGGCTCGCGGACCCCGACGGGTCAGCGCTCTACAACTATTACGCGCACGGCGAGTTGAAGGCCGAAGGTGCGTCGATCACCGAGGGCATCGGGCAGGGGCGGGTCACCGCCAACCTCGAGGGTCTCGCGGTCGACATGGCTTTCAACATCCCCGACGCCGAGGCCATTCCGATCGTCTTCGATCTGCTGCGCGAGGAGGGCCTGTGCATGGGTCCATCCACGGGCGTCAACGTGGCCGGCGCGATGCGTATGGCGCGCGCGCTCGGCCCCGGCCACACCATCGTCACCGTGCTGTGCGACTACGGGACGCGCTACCAGTCCAAGATCTTCAACGCCGAGTTCCTGCGTTCCAAGGGCCTGCCCACGCCGGACTGGCTGACGGCGCGGCGATCGGACATTCCTGATGTCCGCGCCGGCTGAGGTCCTCGCCCGACGCTGCGGCGCATCCCTTCGCCGACTGTGCTTCGCGGCCTTCTGCGCGCTCGCGCTGATCGCGGCGGACGCGGCCGCCCAGGACGCCGAGCCGCCCCCGGCCCCGGCGCAGGGCGCGGTCCAGATGGCCGATGCGCTGATCGCCTCGATCGAAGGGGTGCGGCCGTGGGGCGTCGGTCTCGCGGCCGGAGATCAGGCGCCCAAGCTGCCGCCGGACTTCTTCGACAGGCTCGATCAGTTCTTCGCGCAATCTGAGGCCGAGATCCGGTCGCAGCGCACCGACAGCGCCGAACTCGAGATGCTGCGCGAATCGCTGCTGGCGCTGCGCAGCCGGGTATTCGAGATGGAGCGGCGCGCCCAGGCCCGCTCGGACGAGCTCAGGGCCCAGCTCGACGCTGCGGGCGAGCCGCCGGCGGACTGGATCGAGGAACCGGCGGAACTGCGCGAGCGGCGCGAGCGCATCGCGGCCGAATGGGCGGAGTCCCAGGTGCCCCTGCTGCGCCTCGACGCCGCGCTGCGCACGATCAACCGGCTGATCGAGGCGATCGACGACGAGTTCTGGAGACGGGTGTCGCGGAGCTTCCTCGAGCGCGGCCCGAGCCCGCTCGCGCCGGCGACATGGCGGCCGGGGCTGAGCGAGGCCGCTGAGGGGGTCGCGCACTCCTCCAGGGATCTGCGCGCGTTCCTGACCAACCCGGACCACCAGCAGGCGATCCGCGACGGCCTTCCGGTTCGATTGCTGCTCGTGGCGCTCGGGATCGTGCTCACCTTCAGCCTGCGGCGCGCGCTGCTGCGCGAGGTCGAGGCCGCGCTGGGCCAGCCCCAGAGCGATCGGCGGATCGCCTGGCTTGTGGCGGTGCGCAACATCGCCCGGCTGATCATGCCCGTGGTCGGAGCGGGGCTTCTGTTCGGCGCGCTTGATCCGACGAGCCTGGTGGACGGGAGCGGCCGCTTGAGCCTCTTCGAGCTGCCGGGCTTCGTGCTGGCGATCATCGGGGCGGGATGGCTTGGGGCTAGTCTCTTCTCGGCGCGCCTCGCGGCCTACCGGCTTCTGCCCGTGGACGACCGCGAGGCGCGAGCCGGCGTGTTGATCACCAACGCGCTCGGCTTCGTTTTGGCGGCGCGACTCGGGCTCGAGGCGACCTTCGATCACTGGGGCGGGTCGGCGGCCGTGCGCGCGACGCTGAGCTTCCCGCTGCTCGTCATCGGCGGCCTGCTGCTCTGGCGCGCCGACAGCCTGCTCGAGGCGATGCGCGAGCGGCTTGTCGAAAGCGACCGGGCCGCGGGCCCTCAGGGGCCCAAGAGCGGCGCGTCGCTCTGGGTCCTCGCGTTGCTCGGCCATCTGGTGGCGGCGGTGGCCATCGCCGCTCCGGTCGCTGGCGCGGCCGGTTTCACCGTCATGGCGGGCTTCGTCCTCTTCGCGACGATCCTGAGCCTCGGCCTGATCGGCGCGGGCATCGTGGTCTTCGATCTGGCCAACCGGACTCTTCAGGCAGCGGAAGGCGGCAAGGGCGACGGACTGCTGCCGGTGATCCTGGCCGGCGCGCTGCTGTTCCTCGGCCTGCCGCCGCTGGCGCTGATCTGGGGCGCGCGCCCGTCCGACATCGCGGCCTTCTGGCTCCGGCTGCAGGAAGGCGTCGAAGTCGGCGGCATCACCTTCTCGGCCGGAAACCTGTTCACCTTCGCGCTGGTCTTCGGCGCGGTCTACGCGATCACCCAGGCGCTGAAGTCGCTGCTTCGGACCTCCGTGCTGCCGCGCACGCGCATGGACGCCGGCGGCCGCAACGCCGTGCTGGCCGGGGTCGGATACCTGGGCTTCTTCCTCGCCGCGGTGATGGCGATCTCCAGCGCGGGCGTCGACCTGTCCAACATCGCCATCATCGCCGGCGCGCTGTCGGTCGGCATCGGCTTCGGCCTGCAAACCATCGTGTCGAACTTCGTCTCGGGGATCATCCTGCTCATCGAGCGGCCGATCAAGGAGGGAGACTGGATCGAGGTGGGCGGCTACATGGGCTATGTGCGCGACATTTCCGTACGCTCGACCTCGATCGAGACGTTCGACCGCGCGGTGGTGATCCTGCCGAACTCCGATCTCGTGGCGGGAACGGTGCTCAACCGGACCCATCGCGGCATGTCGGGGCGGCTTCAGATCCCGGTCGGCGTCGCCTATGGCAGCGATCCGCGCCACGTCGAGCGCGTCCTGCTCGAAATCATCGAGAACCATCCCCTGGTGCTCGAGGATCCGCGCCCGGTGGTGCTGCTGATGGACTTCGGCGACAGCGCGATCAACTTCGAGGCGCGCTGCTGGCTGCGCGACGTGAACTTCATGCTTTCGGCGCGCTCGGCCATGAACTTCGAGATCGTCGAGCGCTTCAGGGAGGAGGGGATCGTAATTCCGTTCCCCCAGCGTGACGTGCATCTTGTCGCCGCAACGGTCCCGCCCGATCGCGAAACGGACGCGCCCGGCGACGCCCATCCGGCTTGACATCCTCGCGGGCTTTGGCGATAGACCGGCTTCTCGTAGCCTCAGGGCGGCGGGGCCTTCGGCATTGAACCTGAAGCGCGCAGTCCGCAGGCGCGGGATCAACCCGCACGAACACCGGCGTCCGCCGGGGCCGAAGGACGCGGCGAATGACAAGGAACCACGTGCATGTTCGCGGTGCTCAAGACGGGCGGCAAACAATACAAGGTCGCCAAAGACGACATTTTCCTGGTGGAGAAGCTGGCTGCTGAGGCCGGTGAGACCGTCCAGTTCAACCAAGTGCTGATGCTCGGCGGCGAGGCCGTGACCGTTGGCGCGCCCTACGTGGCGGGCGCATCCGTGCAGGCCGAGGTGCTCGAGCAGACCCGCGGGCCGAAGGTGATCTCCTTCGTGAAGCGTCGGCGCAAGCACTCGTCGCAGCGCAAGCGCGGCCATCGCCAGCATCTGACCCGGGTGCGGATCACAGACATTATCGCCTCGGGCGGTGACGCGACCGGCGTGAAGCCGGCCGACGCCCCGGCGGCGACCTGAGGGAGGGCGCGACATGGCACACAAGAAGGCGGGCGGCTCGTCCCGGAACGGCCGCGACAGCGCGGGCCGGCGGCTCGGCGTCAAGAAGTTCGGCGGCGAAGCGGTTATCCCCGGCAACATCATCGTGCGCCAGCGCGGCACCAAGTGGTGGCCGGGCCAGGGCGTCGGCATCGGCCGCGATCACACGATATTCGCGACCCGCGAAGGCAAGGTGAGCTTCCGCACCGGTCTCCAAGGCCGCACCTTCATCTCGGTGACCCCGGCGACCGAGGCCGCCGAATAGCCTCGCCGACCCGTACGGCGCGTCACCAGGGTCGGCGGTCGCGCCGGCCCTTCGTTTTTCCGGAGCGCTCGATCCGATGTCCGAGCCCGTTCTCGCCCTTCCCGAGATCCGCACCGAGCGGCTGCTCCTGCGTCCGCTGCGCCTCGCCGACACGGCGCTGATCGGGCTGTACGCCGGCGATGCGCGCATCGCCCGCATGACCGTGTCGATCCCGCACCCCTATCCGCCGGGCCTGGCGGAAACCTTCGTCGAACGCATCGCCGCCGGGCGAGGTCCCGAACGTGTCTGGGCGATCGACGCCGGGGCGGAGGGCGAGAACGGCATGATCGGTCTGATCGAGCTGACCCCGACCGGCGGCGGCGCCGGCGACTTCGCCATCGGCTACTGGATCGCGCCGGCTTACTGGGGCACAGGCTACGCCAGCGAAGCGGTCGAGGCGATCGCCGGTCACGCGCTGCGCTCGGGCGCGCGGCGGCTGGTCGCCGAGGTGACCCAGGACAACGCGCCCGCCGCCCGGGTGCTGACCCGCAGCGGCTTTGAGTATCTCGGCGCGGGCGAGACCTACGTGCCCGCCCGTGGCGCGCTCACCCCGACCTTCCGCTATGCAAGGGCGGGCGGGGCGTGAAGTTTCTCGACCAGGCGCGGGTGACGATCCGCTCTGGCGCTGGCGGCGCAGGCTGCGTGAGCTTCCGGCGCGAGAAGTTCATCGAATTCGGCGGCCCCGATGGCGGCGACGGCGGCCGCGGCGGCGACGTCTGGGTGGAGGCGGTCGACGGCCTTAACACCCTGATTGACTTCCGCTACCGGCAGCATTTCTTCGCTGAGAACGGCCGCGGCGGTATGGGCCGCCAGCGATCGGGGCGGAGCGGGGCGGACGTCGTCCTGCGGGTGCCGGCGGGCACCGAGATTCTCGAGGAGGACGGCGAGACGCTGGTGTCCGATCTCAGCGCGCCCGGCCAGCGGGTGATGCTGGCGCGTGGGGGCAACGGCGGCTGGGGCAACCTGCGCTTCAAGTCCTCGACCAACCAAGCGCCTCGGTCGGCGAACGCCGGGCAGGAGGGCGTCGAGCGGACGCTCTGGCTGCGATTGAAGCTCATCGCGGACGCAGGCCTGGTGGGCATGCCCAACGCCGGCAAGTCGACGTTTCTGGCCGCCGTCTCGAACGCAACGCCCAAGATCGGCGACTACCCCTTCACGACGCTGCATCCCAACCTCGGGGTGGTCCGGGTCGACGACGACGAGTTCGTGCTCGCCGACATCCCCGGCCTGATCGAGGGCGCCCATGAGGGCAAGGGGCTGGGCGACAGCTTTCTCGGCCATGTCGAGCGTTGCGTGGCGCTGCTGCATCTGGTCGACGCCACTTCCGAGACCGCGCTCGCGGACTACCGGGTGGTCTGCGAGGAATTGCGCGCCTACGGGGCTGGGCTCGAGGACAAGCCCCGGATCCTGGCGCTGAGCAAGACCGACGCCGCGCCGGCCGAGGCGCTCGACGCGCTTGCGGCGACGCTCGGGAGGGAGAGCGGCGGCGAGGTTCTAAGGGTCTCCGGAGCGACGGGCGCGGGCGTGCGGACGGCGCTGCGGGCGCTGCGCGACGTGATCGCGCAAGCCCGCGTCGCGGCGCGGCCGGCGCCGGCGGGCAGGGCGGAGCTATGGAGGCCCTGAACGCCGCGGATCGGATCGCCGCGGCGCGGCGCGTGGTCGTCAAGATCGGCTCAGCGCTGCTCGTCTCCGCCGACACCGGCCGGCCGCGCGCCGACTGGCTGGCCGGGCTCGCCGAGGACGTGGCCGACCTGCGTGCCGCGGGCAAGGGGGTGATCATCGTCTCCTCCGGCTCGATCGCGCTGGGCCGCAGCGCACTCGGCCTGCCCGACGGACCGCTGCCGCTTGAGCGCAGCCAGGCCGCCGCGGCTGTGGGCCAGATCCGCCTCGCCCAGGCCTGGGAGACGGCGCTGGCGCCGCACGGGCTGACCACGGCGCAGGTGCTGGTCACGCTCGAGGACAGCGAGAACCGGCGGCGTTATCTCAATTCGCGCCGCACCTTCGAGACCCTACTCGAACTCGAGGTCGTGCCGATCGTCAACGAGAACGACACAGTCGCCACCGACGAGATCCGCTTCGGCGACAACGACCGGCTGGCCGCGCAGGTGGCCAGCATGGCCGGGGCGGACATCCTGGTGCTGATGTCGGACGTGGACGGGCTCTACACCGCCGATCCGCGCGCGGATCCGACCGCCCGCCGGCTCGACAGCGTCGCGCGGCTGACGCCGGAGATCGAGGCGATGGCGGGCGGCGCGGGCACGGCGCATTCGAGCGGCGGCATGCGCACGAAGCTCATGGCCGCTCGAGTCGCCACCGGCGCGGGTTGCGCGATGGCGATCGCGAAGGGCGGGGTCGCACGACCCATCCGGGCCATCGTTGAGGGCGCGCCCTGCACCTGGTTCGAGCCGCAGGGCGATCCGAAGGCCGCCCGCAAGCGCTGGATTACAGCGATGAAGCCCAAAGGGAGGCTGGCGATCGACGCCGGGGCGGTGGCGGCGCTCGGACGGGGCAAGTCATTGCTGGCCGCGGGCGTAACCGGCGTGACCGGTGAGTTCCATCGCGGTGATCCGGTCGAGATCGCCGGTCCGAACGGCGCGGTGGTGGCCAAGGCGCTCGCGGGCTACGACGCCGCGGAGGCGCGGCTGATCATGGGGCACCGATCGGACCGTATCTCGGCGCTGCTCGGCTATCCGGGTCGCGCCGCGCTGGTGCATCGCGACGACATGGCGACCTAGCGGCATGGTGCGAGCTGGGCGGAGACGCCCGGGTACAGCCTCCATCGACTCCTTGCCCAGCTGCAAACGCGGCGTCGACCACCGCCTCGATGCGCTACCTTCGGCGCACCGCGGCGGTCGGGTTCGTGGACATCATTCGCGCGGTTGCTTAGGGAGATCGACACCGGCGTCGACGCCACGAGTGTTGCCGGGCACGCGAGGGAAGGGGAGCGGGCGATGGATGCAGTCGTGGACGTGGGCGCGCTGATGCGCGAGATCGGCAAGGCCGCGAAGGCGGCGGCGGCGGAGCTCGCCGTGGCGTCGTCGGCGCAGAAGACTGCGGCGCTTGCCGCCGCTGCCGGGGCGATCCGCGCGGAAAGCGCAACGCTGCTCGAGGCCAACGCCGAGGACGTGGCGGCGGCGGCCGGGAGCGGCCTGTCGCCCGCGATGCTCGACCGACTGACGCTCGACGCAGACCGCGTCGAAGCCATGGCCGCGGGGCTCGACGCCATCGCCGCCCAGCCCGACCCGGTCGGGGAGGTGCTCGCCGAATGGGACCGGCCTTCGGGGCTCCACATCCGCCGCGTGCGCACACCGATCGGCGTGATCGGCGTCATCTTCGAGAGCCGACCGAACGTCACCGCCGACGCCGGGGCGCTCTGCCTGAAGGCCGGCAACGCCGCGATCCTACGCGCGGGCTCCGAGAGCCGACGCTCGTCGCAGGTAATCCATGCGGCCCTCGCAGCCGGGCTTCGCACAGCCGGCCTGCCGGAAACCGCGATCCAGCTGGTGCCAACCACCGACCGCGCCGCGGTCGGCGCGCTGCTGACCCTGACCGACTATGTCGACGTAATAGTGCCGCGTGGTGGGAAGAGCCTAGTCGCGCGCGTACAGGCCGAGGCCCGGGTTCCGGTCTTCGCCCATCTCGAGGGCATCGTGCACGTCTACGTGGACGCAGCCGCCGACACCTCGAAGGCTCGCCGCGTCATCCTCAACGCCAAGACCCGCCGGACGGGCATCTGCGGCGCGGCGGAATGCTTGCTGATCGACCGCGCCTATTTCGACGCCCACGGGGCGCCCTTCGTGATCGACCTGATCGCCGCCGGGGTCGAGGTGCGCGGCGACGACGCGCTCCGGTCGATCCCGGGCGTGGTGCCCGCGACCGAGGCGGACTGGGGGCGTGAATACCTCGACAGCGTCATCTCAGCCCGGCTCGTCGACGGCGTGGACGGAGCGATTGCGCACATTCGCGCCTTCGGCTCGCAGCACACCGACGCGATCCTCACTGAGGATGACGCGGCGGCGGCGCGCTTCTTCACCCGCCTCGACAGCGCCATCTTGATGCGCAACGCCTCCACGCAGTTCGCCGACGGCGGCGAATTCGGCATGGGCGCCGAGATCGGGATCGCCACCGGAAAGCTGCATGCGCGCGGCCCGGTCGGGGCCGAGCAACTGACGAGCTTCAAGTACCTCGTCGAGGGGGACGGAACCATCCGTCCCTGATCGGGCGGGGCCTCAGCCCCGCCAGGTGCGCACTGGCCCGCTGTCCATGTGCACGAAGTTCGACCGCCCGTAGGAGCCGACCCCGCCGCCCTGCGCGGCGATCGCCGCGCCGGACATCTGGCCGACCGACCGGCTCTTCAGGCGCACGTCGGCGGCCATGGCGCGCAGGTGGTAGGAGTTCGATGCCGCGCCCCGCAGCATGCTGTTGGTCTTCTTGGTGCGGTAGCCGGAGATCAGCAGGTAGGGTTCGGTAGTGTCCATCAGGTGGACCGCGGCTGCGAGATTGTCGATGTTGCGGGGGTCGTACTCCACAGCTGTGTTCTGCCGCCAGTCGCGCATGAAGAAACTGATCTCCCGCATCGCCTCCTTTATGTACTTGCCGTCGACGTAGTAGATCGTGTCGAGGGATTCGCCCGTTCGCTGGCTGTACATGCGTATGCGGCGGTGGTCGCCTGACCGGCGAAGAAAACCCGGGACCCGCGCATAGACCGGAGCCGCCGCAACCGCACAGATACCCGCAAACGCGCCGAGTAACGCCCGTCTGGACGTGCCTTGATTGTCCATTTTCATGGTTTCACTGCCTCAATTACTGCCCGACGGGGCGACGTTGACGCACCCCTTGTGATTTTGATGACACAGGTAAGGTTAATTTCCAAGCGTGAAATCGCGATACGCATAAAATTGCGGGTATTTTGCGCGCGGAAATCGGCCGACGCCGCCGGTACTCTGTCGTCGGTTCCGGCGGCTCGCTTGCGGGATTCCGCCTCCGCTGGTACCCTTCGAAAAAAAGCACGAGGCACCAGACATGAGCAGAACGAACTCCTTGCGCCTCGCGGGCGCGGTCGGACTCCTGATCCTGCAAGCGACGGCGCCGTCGATCGCCGCGCCCCCCGCGGCGGGCGCCGCTGCGGCGATGGCGACGGTCGATCTCGCTCCGGCGCTCGCCGCGCTGCCGGATGCGGACCGGGCCGCGGTCGCGGACTTCTACGCCGGACGCGGCGGGGCGCCGTACTGGTTCGAGGCCGACGTCGGCCGCGCGGAGGCGCTGCAGGCGGCGGTCGCAGGCGCAGCCGCGCACGGGCTCCCCCCCGGACGCTACGACCTCAAGGGCCTCGGATCCGGCCAGGACGCCGGCTCGCGCGAGATCGCGGCCATGGCGCTCTACCTGCGCTGGGGGCGAGACCTCGGCGCGGGCGTCGTCGCGCCGCGCGACGTCGATGGGGAGATCGATCTATCCCCGACGCCGCCGTCGACGTCCGACCTGCTGACGCGTCTCGACGCGGGCCCGGCGGGCGCCGTGCTCGCTGGACTCGAACCGCAGGATCCCGACTACCGCCGGCTGATGGACGAACTGGCCCGGCTTTCGGCGGTCGCGCAATCGGGTGGCTGGGGGCCGCGCGTCGCCGAGGGCGACACGCTGCGCGCCGGCGACATCGACCCCCGCGTGGCGGCGCTGCGGACGCGTCTCGCGGCGCTCGGCCATCCGGCCGAAGCCGCCGCCGGGGGCGCGGACTATTTCGACCCCGGGCTGGAGCGCGCGGTCATGGCCTTCCAGCGGGACGCCGGACTCCTCGACGATGGCGAGGCCGGGCGGCGCACGCTCGCCGGGATCAACGCCGCGCCCGAGGACCGCATGGCCCAGGTTCTCGTCAACCTCGAGCGCCTGCGCTGGGACGGCGCGTTCCCGCAGAGCCGCCAAATCGTCGCTAACATTCCCGACTACACCGTGCGCTTCGTCGACGACGGCGAGGTGGTCTGGGAAAGCCGGTCGGTGGTCGGCAAGGCCGAGGAGACGCGCACGCCGGAGTTCGCGGACGAGATGACCTACATGGTCGTCAACCCGACCTGGCATGTCCCGAGCAGCATCTCGACTCGGGTCTACCTGCCCAAGCTGCAACAGGACCCGAGCCTCTTCCACCGCCAGGGCATGCAGCTCTTCACCCGGAGCGGCGCGGAGGTGAATCCGCGCCTGGTTGACTTCCGCGACTTCACCGTCGAGAATTTCCCTTTCCTGATCAAGCAGAAGCCGAGCGACGACAACGCGCTCGGCCTGGTGAAGTTCATGTTTCCCAACCAGCACGCAGTCTATCTGCACGATACGCCGTCGCGAGACCTCTTCACCCGGGACGGGCGGGCGTTCTCGAACGGCTGCGTGCGGCTCGAGCGGCCCTACGACCTCGCGCACGCGCTTCTTCGGGGCCAGGTGGACGACCCGGAGACGGTGTTTTCCGGCTGGGTCTCGGCGGGAACCGAACGGCGGGTGGATCTTGCGCGGCCGGTGCCGGTCAGCATCGTATACCGCACCGCCTTCGGCGACGAGGCGGGTGTGATCCGCTACCGCGAGGACGTCTACGGTCGGGACGCGAAGGTGTTTCGCGCCTTGCAGGACGCCGGCGTAACGCTGAATACTGCCCAGGGCTGAGGCGCGCGCCGCCTCCGAACCGCGCGCGGAGGACTGGATGCCGATCTCGATTGCCGATCTTGCGGGCGCGCTCGAGGGCGAGGCGGTCGGCGCGACCGACATCGAGGTCGCGGGCGCGGCGGAGCCGGCCTCGGCCGGTCCCGACCAGGTGGCGGTGGCGCTCGCCGCGGAGTTCTTGGCCGCGATCCCGCTTGGGCGCGCCCGCGCGGCGATCCTGCCCCGCGACGCGGACTGGCGCGGGCTTGGGCTCGAGGCGGCGGTGCTGGCGCCGGGCGGGCGCTACGCCATGGCCGGCCTCACCCGGGTCTTCGAACACGCGATCGAGGCGCCTCCGGGCGTGCATCCTTCCGCCGCCGTGCATCCCGAGGCGGTGATCGGCCCCGACGCCGCGATCGGGGCCTTCGTGTGGATCGGCGCGCGGGCGCGGATCGGCGCGCGGGCCCGCATCGTCAGCCATGTCAGCATCGGCGAGGACGCCGAGATCGGCGACGACGCGCTATTGCACGCGGGCGTGCGAATCTGCCCCCGCGTGCGCATCGGTCACCGTTTCATCGCCCAGCCGAACGCCGTCGTCGGCGCGGACGGCTTCTCCTTTGTCACGCCCAAACCGGGCATCATCGAGGAGGCCCGCGCCACCGGCGCGGTCTCGGCGGCGGAGCGAGAGAGCTTCGTGCGCATCAATTCTCTTGGCGCGGTGAGCGTCGGCGACGACGTGGAGATCGGCGCGGGATCCTGCGTCGACCGCGGCACCGTCGCCGACACCGTGATCGGCGACGGCGTCAAGATCGACAACCTCGTCCAGATCGGACACAACGTGCGCATCGGGCGCATGTGCCTGATCTGCGGCCAGGCCGGCGTCGCCGGCTCCTCGGTGATCGGCGACAACGTGGTGATCGGCGGCGCGGTCTCGGTGGCCGATCACTTGCGGGTGGGGTCCAACTCGGTCCTGACCGGACGGTCGGCCGTGGCGAGCCATGTCCCAAGCAACCAGATAATGATGGGCTATCCCGCCGTGCCGATGCGGCGCAACGTCGAGATGTACAAGGCTCTGCGACGGCTGCCGCGCCTTCTTGACAAGCTTGCCGCCGGCAATAAAGCGGTTCCATCCGGCGAGGGTAGCGACTAGACCCTGCCGCAGAGTTCGAGACGACGGAGGGGGCATGACCGAGACGGCCACCGTGTCCACGAAAGACCGACTGATCGCGATCCTGGCCGAGCAGGCGCTTCTCGAACCGGAGCTCATCCGGGAGGACGCGACGCTCGAGGAACTCGGCATCGACTCTCTCGGCCTCGTCGAGATCGTCTTCTCCATCGAGGAGGCCTTCGACGTCCAGGTGCCTTTCAACGCTAACGAACCGCAATCGTCGGACTTCGACATCAGCACGGTTGGTGCCATGGCGCGCGGCGTGGAGAAGTTGATCGCGGACAAGGCCTAGAGTGGGCCTGCGCCGGGTCGTCATCACGGGACAGGGCGCGATCAGCGCGCTCGGATTCGACGCGGACGCGACACTGGCCTCGATGCGCGAGGGCCGCTCGGGCATCGGCGCGCTGGATTTCCAGGACGTCGAGCGGCTGATGATCCCGATCGGAGGCCAGATCCGCGGCTATGCGCCAGAGACGCACTTCACCCGGCAGGAGATCACGCTCTACGATCCCTTCACCCAATTCGCGCTGCTCGCGGCGCGCGAGGCGGTGGCGCAGTCCGGTCTTGAGATCGACGACGAGCTCTCGGAGCGCGCCGGCGTGGTCCTGGGCACCTCGGGCGGCGGATTGCAGACCCAGGACGAAAACTACCGTCTGGTCTACAAGGAGGGCAAGAACCGCGTGCATCCCTTTGTGGTGCCGAGGCTCATGAACAACGCCGCCGCCAGCCACGTCTCCATGGCGCACCGGCTGCGAGGTCCGAGCTACACGGTCGCGACCGCCTGCGCCTCGTCCAACCACGCCATGGGACAGGCCTTCAACCTCGTGCGCACCGGCCAGGCCAACGTGGTGCTGACCGGCGGCAGCGAGAGCATGCTCTGCTTCGGCGGCATCAAGGCCTGGGAGGGGCTGCGGGTGATGTCGAAGGACGGCTGCCGGCCATTCTCGCTCAACCGCAACGGCATGGTCCAAGGCGAAGGCGCGGCGGTGTTCGTCTTCGAGGAACACGACCACGCGCGGGCCCGTGGCGCCGACGTCTTCGGCGAGGTGGTCGGGTTCGCAATGACTTCGGACGCCTCCGACATCGTCACGCCGAACCGCGACGGCGCGGTGCGGGCGATGCGCGGAGCGCTGCGCGATGCGGGACTCGCGCCCGAGGCGGTCGGCTACATCAACGCCCACGGCACCGGCACCACAATCAACGATCGCACCGAATGCGCGGCCGTGCGCGAAGTCTTCGGGCAGCACGCCGACGCGCTGACCATCTCCTCGACCAAGTCGATGCACGGCCATCTGATCGGCGGCACCGGCGCTGTGGAGTTGCTCGCCTGCCTGATGGCGCTGCGCGAGGGCGTGATCGCGCCGACCATCAACTACGATGAGTTCGATCCGGAATGCGATCTCGACGTCGTTCCGAACACCGCCCGCGAGCGTCGGGTCGACGTGGCGATGAGCAACGCCTTCGCCTTCGGCGGCCTGAACGCGGTGCTGGTTGTGCGCGCGGCGCGCTGAAGACGCCGCTTGCGTTCGCGCTAGAGCGGTTCCCGATCAATCTCCATCATATTCCTGCGGCGGCGAAGTAGTTGGCGCATTCGTGCTGGGTGAAGACGTCGACGAACCGTCCGATGGCGGCCCAGAGGCGTTAGACGGTGCGTTCGGCGGCTTTGCGCAGCAGCGCCTTGAGCTTCGAGAAAGCCATCTCGATGGGATTGAAGTCCGGGCTGTAGGGCGGGAGAACCTCAGCCTCGCGCCTTTCGCCTCGATCATCTCTCGGACCGAGACGCGCTTGTGGCTGGAGAGGTTGTCCATGTTCACCACATCCCGGGCCGGAGGGTTAGAAGCAGGACCTGGGCGACATAGGCCTCGAACCAGTCGCCGTTGATCGGGGCGTCCAGAACCATCGGCGCGACCATGCCGTCGAGGCGGAGGCCGGCGACCAGCGTCGTCGTCTTTCGGTGTCCGTGCGGAACCACCGCCATCCGCAGGCGTTCACCCCGGACGCAGCGCCCTTGGGTGCGCGCCATGTTCGTCGCGGTCCACGTCTCG
Source organism: uncultured Alphaproteobacteria bacterium (assembly GCA_963836255.1). Classification (GTDB taxonomy): domain Bacteria; phylum Pseudomonadota; class Alphaproteobacteria; order Rhodobacterales; family Rhodobacteraceae; genus Amaricoccus. Next base: position 1,135,448 of record CAWIIL010000001.1, on the reverse strand, counting down.
TCGATGAAGACGAGCCGCGCGGGATCGAGATCGGGCTGCGCTTCGAACCACGCCTGACGCTTCTTCAGAATGTCGGGCCTGTCGCGTGCCCGGTCTCTTATGGGATGGCCCGCTTCTACTGCCGGCGGCCAGTTAGGGTGCCGGTTGGTTTGAGAAAAAGGAGCGGACCAATGAAGATCGTGACCCTAGGAATTGACCTCGGCAAGAACCTGAGCAGCGTGGTGGGCTTGGACGCGGATGGACGCGTCGTGCTGCGCCGACGCGTCAGGCGAGCGACCCTCGCCGAGCTTGCCCATGAGCTGGAGCGCTGCACCGTGGGGATGGAGGCGTGCTGCGGCGCGCGCACCATGGCGGGCGGCTGTTCGCCGCGCACGGGCACGAGGTGCGGCTGATGTCCCCCGAATACGTCCGTCCCTAAGTCAGAGCGCAGAAGAACGATGACAACGACGCCGAAGGGATCGCGGAAGCTGCCCGCGTCCGAGTTCGAGCCGGTCCGCGCCAGCGGATTGAACGATCCGGGGGATCGTTCAAAGGCGCAGAACGCGCTTCGTCGAGTTGGAGAGCCGGGACCGGCTCGACCTCCAGACGGTGCACAGGGTCCGCTCGCGCCTCGTCGCGGCGCTGGCGGCGAAGCTCGCCCATTGCCTTGGCCACCCCTCGGCGCAAGATGCGGTTCGACCCGATTCCGGCAGGCGCCGCCATGGCGTGAACGAAGAGCTCCGCCCCGGAGCCGTGCCGCTATGGCGCCGGGGCGCGATGAGGTTGGCGATCGGAGGTTGATGGCCGTAAGGGTCGAACGCCCGCATCCCCGGGAGCCCGGTTCAAAAAACGGCGCATCGACGCCGGGTCTTTCATGAGGCCCGGGACGCGCGGATCTCCATCATGGCGACGACCAAAGTGCCGCTATGCCGGATACGTTTGTGCACGACCGAGCCGAGCCAGCAGCAACCGACTTGCCAACGGGGCGGGCCATGCTTTTCTTTGGCGGCGCGCATGGCGCTGGAACAACCGCGAGAGGGCCGAGGTGGAGGCCGTGACGCCACGACCGGCCAGACGGGCGCGCAGTTCCTCTAGGCTCTGGTCACGCTCCTTCTCGAACACCGCCATGACCACCCCGCGCTGCGCCTCGATCCGCCGAGACCGGGTGCCACCACCCTGGGCCTTCGGGGCGAAGCAACCGGCCTCGCGCCGCGCGGCGTCCCAGCGTATCACCGAAGATACTGAAACGCCGAAGCGCGCCGCGGCCGCACGACGGCTCATCCCGCCATCCACCGCCGCAAGTGCCCGTCGCCTCAAATCCATGGAAAGTGGCCTGCCCATCCCATCACCCTGATACCTGCCTCGGGTGTGCAGAATCAGACTTCGGCAAGCTTGGGAATCCCACTCACCGAACTCAGACCGGAAGGGCGACGCTCTATTGCTGCGGTGGCGTTGGCTCGCCGCCGAGCGTGGTGGGCTCAAGCGAGTTGAAGCCGTCGGTGAAGCCGGTGAGGGACAGCTCAAGCGTCACCGGCCGGTCCGGCGCCACAAAGGAAGCCAGCGTGACCTTGGCCGCCCGGCCGCGCTTCATGGCGTTCACCGACTGGTCGGTAAGCCCGAAGCGGGCGAAGCATCCAACCTGACTGCACCAGTTGAACGGATATTGGCGCATCTCGCCCTCGTCGATCTGAAGCACCACGCCGGCGGGCAGAAGCGTGCCCAGCGGCGTCACCATGGTCACGCCGGCCGAGGCTTCGTTGCTGTCGGGCAGCTTGATCATGCTGACTTCCGCGACGGGATTGTCCTGAGGATCGAGCGCGAGTTGGTACATGAAGCAGTCCTCGCCGTTCGGCGAGCAACGCACTTCCCAGTCGCCGAAGACCTCCTTGACGACCTCAAGCACTTCGGGCTCCGCCGGGTCGCCCGCCGCTCTCGTGGCGCCGGCTGTGTCAGCAGGTTCTGCGGCGGCGTCGCCGGGGGCTGCCTCCTCGGTCGCAGTCTCCGGCGCGGCAGGCGCGTCGGTCTCTGCGCCGCCGCTCGCGTCCTGCGCCGCGGTCGGTCCCGCCAACCCCAGCGAGACGGCGATCGCCAGCATCGATATTGTGCGTTCCATGGACATCTTCTGCTCGCGCCCTGTGTCGTTATACGATCCGGCATGTCTCACTTGCGGCGCGCGGTGTCAACGAGGCGCACGCGATTGAAGACCCACCCCACCCCGGCGCGAAAGGAGCGCTCCGAGGCGCCCCTTTTCGCGACTTCCCTGTCGGACTTCGCCAATCTGTTTGTCGCAAGATATTTCCGATGACAATCGAGGTCAAGCGCAGGAGGCAACCAGCCGCGATTCAAAAAAAAGAACTGGATCAGACACCACGGAAACACAGGGGCCATCGTGGCGGCTAGCGCGTCTCCGCGACGAAGAGCGCCGCGTATTGCTCCCGGAGCAGGTTCTTCTGCACCTTGCCCATGGCGTTGCGCGGCAGTTCCGGGATCGTGACCAGCCGCCTGGGCAGCTTGAAGCCCGCGAGATCACCGCGCACGCCGGCCAGAACCGCGTCGAGATCAGGCGCGGGCCCGTCGCCGATCGCGAGCACGCCGACCACCGCCTCGCCGAGATCAGGGTGCGCAACGCCGATCACCGCGCTCTCGATCACGCCGGGCTGCGCGTCGAGCACACCCTCGACCTCCTTGGGATAGACGTTGAGACCGCCGGTGATGACGAGATCCCGCGCCCGGCCGACGATCTGCAGATAACCCTCGGTGTCAATCAGCCCCAGGTCGCCGGTAATGAAGAAGCCATCCGGCCGGAACTCGTCAGCAGTCTTCTCGGGCATCTTCCAGTAGCCGCGAAAGACGTTGGGACCGCGCACCTCGATCACGCCGGTCTCGCCGCCCGCAAGCAGCGCGCCGGTCTCGGGATCGGCGATGCGCAATTCGACGCCGGGCAGGGGGGCGCCCACCGTGCCGGCGCGGCGCGGGCCGTCGTAGGGGTTGCTGGTGATCATATTGGTCTCGGTCATGCCGTAGCGTTCGAGGATGCGATGGCCGGTCCGCGCCTCGAAGCGCCGATGGGTCTCGGCCAGCAGCGGCGCGCTGCCCGAAACGAAAAGCCGAATCGTCGCCACCTGGTCCCGGTCGAGGCGGTCATCCTCCAGAAGACGGGTGTAGAAAGTCGGAACGCCCATCATCGTGGTCGCCTGCGGCAATCGTTCGAGCACTGCGCCCGCGTCAAAGCGCGGCAGCAGGATCATCGCCGCGCCTGCGAGCAGCGCCACGTTGGTGGCCACGAAGAGCCCGTGGGTGTGAAAGATCGGCAGCGCATGCATCAGCACGTCATCCGCCGTGAACCGCCAGGCTTGGGTCAGCGCTCGCGCGTTCGACAGCAGGTTCTCCTGGGTGAGCATCGCGCCTTTCGATCGTCCCGTGGTGCCGGAGGTGTAGAGCAGCGCCGCAAGGTCGTCCGGGCCGCGCGCGACGGTCTCGAAGGTTCCCTGCGCGCGGTCCGCAACCGCGGCGAGGTCGCCGTCGCCGTCTGCGCCGAGGGTCGCAAGGCTCGCCCCGGCCGCGGCCGCCACCGGCGCGAGGTCGTTCCGCTGCGCCGGTGCGCAGACAAAGACGCGCGCGCCGGCGTCGTCGAGGAAGTAACCGACCTCGGCTGCCGTGTAGGCGGGGTTGAGCGGAAGATGCACGACACCCGCCTGCGCGCAGGCCGCATAGAGCGCCAGCGCGTCCGCCGACTTGTCGACCTGCGCCGCAAGCCGGTCCCCGGGGGCCAGCCCAAGCGCCGAAAGCGCATTCGCGAACCGCGCCGCCCGCGCGACGAGTCCCCGATAGGAGAGCCGCGCGCCATCGGGCGCGATCAGGAATGTCGCGTCATTGTCGGAATGGCGTCCGAAGAGCGCGTCGTAGAGCGGATTTTCCATGGTCCTCGGGCCCCCACCGCTGAATTGCGGGTTGTCTCGGCGATTTCGCCGCGGCTGTCCACCGCCGCCGCCCAGCCCCCGGCCCGCGCGGCTTCTTCTTGCTCAGGGGCGGGGGATGTGCGACACAACCTTGCGTTTTACGGTTCTGTTTCTGTTCGGCTTTTGCGAGGCGGCCGGCGTATCGAGGAGAGGCCTTTCGTGAAGCTGATCACCCGCACCGAGGATCTGTCCGCCTTCTGCCGGGAGGCGGCGAGGCACCCCTACGTGACCCTCGACACCGAGTTCCTGCGCGAACGAACCTACTACGCCCAACTCTGCCTGGTGCAACTGGCCCGTCCGGGCGGCGGCGAGGACGACGCGGTGCTGGTGGACACTCTCTCCAGCACGCTGTCGCTGGAGCCGCTGTACGAACTGTTCCGCGATCAGAGCGTCGTGAAGGTCTTTCACGCCGCCCGCCAGGACCTCGAGATCTTCGCCACCACCGCCGGCGTCTTGCCCGAGCCGTTCTTCGACACCCAGGTCGCGGCCATGGTTTGCGGATATGGCGATCAGGTCGGCTATGAAACCCTGGCGCGCCAGATCGCCAAGGCGCGCATCGACAAGTCTTCGCGGTTCACCGACTGGAGTCGCCGGCCGCTCAGCGAGGCGCAGATGACCTATGCGCTCGCCGACGTGACCCATCTGCGCCAGATCTACGAGACGCTTCAGCGGAGGCTCGACAAAAACGATCGGGCCGGCTGGCTCGCCGAGGAACTCGACATCCTGACCGATCCGGCGACCTACGTCACCGATCCCGCCGACGCCTGGAAGCGGCTGAAGATGCGCTCGACCGCGCCGCGCTTTCTCGCCGCAGCCGCCGAGCTCGCAGGCTTTCGCGAGACACTGGCCAAGGAGCGCAACGTGCCGCGCAACCGCATCCTGAAGGACGACGCGCTGCTCGAACTGGCCGCGAACCGGCCGAAGGACGCCGATGCCCTGTCGAAGTCGCGCCTGCTCCAGCGCGAGGCGCGCCGGGGCGAGATCGCCGAGGGCATCCTCGCTGCGGTCGGCCGCGCCGAGGAACTGCCGCCCGAGGCGATCCCTACGCCGCCCGACCCCGGGCCGAGGCGCAACGGAGCCGAGGCGCTTGGCGACCTGTTGCGGGTGCTGCTGAAGGCTCGAGCCGAGGCGGAGGGCGTGGCCCAGCGGCTGATCGCCTCGAGCACCGATCTCGACAGCATCGCCGCCGCGGACGACCCGGACGTGCCGGCGCTGCGCGGCTGGCGACGCGAGGTCTTCGGCGCCGACGCGCTGCGCCTGAAGCGGGGCGAGATCGCGCTTTCGGCCGGGGGCGGCGCGGTCCGGGTCGTCGAACTCGGCCGGACGGTCAAGGGCGACGCGGCCTAGGGAATCGCCGCAGAGACGCCGCCGCCGCCCGCGCCGGTCACCCGCACGCCGTTCACATTGCGCAGCGCCCGGTTCGGGATGAAGCCCACGCCGTGAAGGATGCGCGTGCGCTCCGGGCCGACCGCCTCGGCGGTGGCCGGCGGAATAGCGACGAACTGGAAGTTTAGATAGCCGGCGGCGTCGAGGCCCCGTGCGTCCCCGACCAGCGCCGCAGTGTGGTAACCCTGCACGGGCGACACGCCCTCAGCGCGCACGATGACCCCCTGCGCGCCACGGTCGGCGCGCACCGCGCGCACCGGCACCGGGACAGGTGGCGGCAGAAGCTCGGGATCGAGCGAAAAACTCGGATCCGCATTGCCCTCGCGTCCGAGAAAGCCCGGAACCTCGCCGCCGCAGCCCGCAAGCCCGAGCAGGAAGGCAGCGAGGGTTGCGGCCGCGAGAGTGCTGTGCAGGCGGTTGCGCTTCATTCCGCCGGGATAGACCGTGATCTGGCCCAAGAAAAGCGCAAAAGCCGCGGCGGCGGCGACCGCCTCTGGACCCGCGGGCGCCGGGGGCATACATCTCGACGCGACGCAGACCGGAAAGGGCCATGGCCACAGAGCGCTTCGAGGACATCGTGGAGGATTTCGCCTTCCTGGAGGACTGGGAGGACCGGTACCGCTATGTGATCGAACTCGGCCGGGCGATGACGCCGCTCGACGCGGCGCTGAAGGTTCCGGCCACCAAGGTCGACGGCTGCGCGAGCCAGGTCTGGATCGCGCCTCAGGTCGCGGGAACCGGCGCCGAGGCCCGTTTCGATTTTGCCGGAGATTCGGACGCTCTGATCGTGCGCGGGTTGATCGGGGTGCTGCATGCGCTCTATGCGGGGCTCGCGCCGCAGGCGGTCATCGACACCGACGCGCTCGCCGAACTGGGCCGCCTCGGGCTCGACCAGCATCTTTCCTCGCAGCGGTCCAACGGCCTGCGTGCGATGGTGGCTCGGATCCGAGCGTCGGCGCAGGGCGCGCTCCAGGAAGCTTGAGAGGAACACAACGATGGGCGCGAAACTCCTCACCCTGCTGGCCGAGCGCGGCTGGCTGCTCGCCGACGGCGCGACCGGGACGAACCTCTTCAACCTCGGGCTCGAGGCCGGCGAGGCGCCAGAGATTTGGAACGAGGCCGAACCCGGCAAGGTCCGCCTGCTGTACGAGGGCTCGGTAGGCGCCGGCTGCGATCTCTTCCTGACCAACAGCTTTGGCGGCAACGCTAGCCGGCTCAAGCTGCATGACGCCCACAAGCGCGTGCGCGAACTCAATCGCGCCGCCGCCGAGATCGCCCGCGAGGTCGCCGACCGGGCAGGGCGCGACGTGGTGGTCGCGGGCTCGATGGGGCCGACTGGCGAGATCCTCGAACCACTCGGGCCGCTCAGCATCGAGGCAGCGGCCGAGATGTTCGAGGAACAGGCCCATGGCCTGCTCGAAGGCGGTGTGGACGTGCTCTGGGTGGAGACCATTTCAGCACCAGAGGAGCTGCGCGCCGCGGCGCTGGGCATCTCGCGGGTCGCCGCCGACTGGTGCTGCACCATGAGCTTCGACACGGCTGGGCGCACGATGATGGGTCTGACCTCGTCGGACATGGTCGCGCTGGTGGACGATCTGGCATGCGAGCCGCTTGCCTTCGGGGCCAATTGCGGCGTCGGCGCCTCGGACCTGCTGCGCACGGTGCTCGGTTTCTCCTCCGTCGAACCCAGGCTGCCCCTCATCGCCAAGGGCAACGCCGGCATCCCGAAGTTCGTGGATGGTCACATACACTACGACGGCACGCCCGAACTCATGGCCGACTATGCGGTGCTTGCGCGCGATTGCGGCGCGACGATCATCGGGGGCTGTTGCGGCACGACGCCGGAGCATCTCGTCGCGATGCGCGCAGCACTCGAAGCGACGCCGATCGGGCCCGCGCCCGATCTCGACACCATCGCCGCGCGCCTCGGCGGCTTCTCCTCGGCCGCTGACGGGGTTGGCGCTGCGCCCGCCGGCGCGCCGGCCCCGCGCGAACGCCGCCGCCGCCGCGGCTAGAAGAGGCTGAGCTGCCGCGGCGCATCCGCAGCCGGCGGCCGGAAGAGATCGCAGCGAAGCGGCGGCAGCTCCTTCGACAGCCCCAGCCGCGCCAGCGCCGCCGCGAAGCGCCGCTGCATCAGATCTGCCGCAACACCCTCGCCGCGCATCCTGCGTCCCCAGGCCGGGTCGTAGATCCTCCCGCCGCGGAGCGCGCGCACCTGACGCATCACCCGTGCGGCGCGGTCCGGATAGGCCTCCGCCAGCCAGTCCTCGAACAGCCCCGCCACTTCCAGCGGCAGCCGCAGGGCAATCAGGCTCGCCGCCCGCACGCCCGCGCCGCGCGCAGCGCCCAGCAACGCCTCGATCTCGTGATCGTTCAGTCCTGGGATCACCGGCGCCAGCATGACCTTCATGGGTACCCCGGCATCGGCCAGCCGCGCGATGCTGGCGAGGCGGCGCGCGGGGGACGCGGCGCGCGGTTCCATCGTCCGGGAGAGGTGAACATCGAGGGTGGTGAGCGACACGCCCACCTGGGCCAGCCCGGCACGGCCCATCTCGCCGAGCAGGTCGAGGTCTCGGTCGATCAACGCGCCCTTGGTGACGATCGTCACCGGATGCCGGTGGTCGGAGAGCACCTCAAGGATCTCCCGCATGATCCGGTGCGTCTTCTCGATCGGCTGATAGGGATCTGTGTTGGTGCCGACTGCGATCGGTGCCACGCTGTAGGAGGGCCGCCCCAGTTCGCGCGCCAGCAGCTGCGCCGCCTCGGGCTTGACGGTCAGCCGGGTCTCGAAGTCAAGCCCGGCCGACAGCCCGAGAAACGCGTGCGTGGGGCGCGCGAAACAGTAGACGCAGCCGTGCTCGCAGCCGCGGTAGGGGTTGATCGAGCGGTCGAAAGGCACGTCGGGCGAGGCGTTGCGGGTGATGATGCGCCGCGGCGTCTCGCGGGTGATCTCGGTGCGCAGCGGCGCCGCCTCGCCAAGCGAGCCCCAACCGTCATCGAAGGCCGCGCGCGTCTCCCGCTCGAAGCGGCCGCTGCGGTTGTTGGTTGCGCCACGACCGCGCCGTTGGCTTGCGGGAATCGTCGTCTCGGTGTCTCTCATGAGGCGGGAAACTAGAACATAAAAGGAACACACGCCAGCGGCGTCGCGTTGCAAGACGCCATGCGTCCGGCCTGTCGCCGTTGGAGCGCGTTGAGTCGTTTCCCGTGGCGTGGGCTTGCCGGGACCGTGCGAATTTCCTACATCTCCCCGCATTGCGTGGCGGAACGCGGGCTGCGATGATCGGAACGGGTTCATGGCCGACGAAGAAGACGAACTGATCCTCGGCGAACTTCCCGACGAGGAACTTGTGCCGCAGATGCACGACGACCTCTACGACGGCATGAAGGACGAGATCGTCGAGGCGGTCAACATCCTGCTCGAGCGCGGTTGGACCCCCTACGACATCCTGACCAAGGCGCTTGTCGAGGGCATGCGCATCGTCGGCATCGATTTCCGCGACGGCATTCTCTTCGTTCCTGAGGTGCTGTTGGCGGCCAACGCGATGAAGGCCGGGATGGCGATCCTCAAGCCGCTGCTGATCGAGACCGGCGCGCCGCGCCTGGGCAAGATGGTGATCGGCACGGTCAAGGGCGATATCCACGACATCGGCAAGAACCTAGTGTCGATGATGATGGAGGGCGCGGGGTTCGAGGTGGTCGATCTGGGCATAAACAACCCGGTCGAGAACTACCTTGACGCGCTCGAGCGCGAAGAGGCCGACATCCTGGGCATGTCGGCGCTGCTGACGACGACCATGCCCTACATGAAGGTCGTCATCGACACGCTCAAGGAAAAGGGCCTGCGCGACAACTACATCGTGCTGGTCGGCGGCGCACCGCTCAACGATGAGTTCGGCCGGGCCATCGGCGCGGACGCCTACTGCCGCGACGCGGCCGTGGCGGTGGAGACCGCCAAGGACTTCATGGCCCGCAAGCACAACCAGCTTCGCGCCTCCGGCTAGAGGCCGGGGCGAGGCGGCTGGGATGACCCTCGACGACCACGGACTGACCGAAGTCGGGATTTCCCTGTCGCGCCCGGGCGCGGATCAGGTGTTGGTGATCGCCTGCGGCGCGCTTGCCCATGAGATCGTGGCGCTGCGCCGCGCCAATGGCTGGACCCATCTCGATCTCCAGTGCCTGCCCGCCAACCTGCACCTGCGTCCCGAGAAGATCCCCGACGCGGTTCAGGCCGCGGTCGAGGCCGCCTCCGGCCACTATTCCCGGATTTTCGTGGCCTACGCCGATTGCGGAACCGGCGGCTTGCTGCAGGCGCGCAGCGCCGCGCTCGGGGTCGAAATGATCGCCGGCCCGCACTGCTACGCCTTCTTCGACGGGGTCGAGACCTTCGCCGCGCGCGGCGATGCGGAGATGCGAGCCTTCTACCTGACCGACTTCCTGGTCCGCCAGTTCGACGCCTTCGTATGGAGGCCGATGGGCCTCGACCGCCACCCGGAGCTTCGCGACGATCTCTTCGGCAACTACGAAGCGCTGGTCCACCTCGCCCAGACCGAGGATGCGGCCCTCGACGCCGAGGCGCGCCGCTGCGCCGCGCGGCTGGGCCTCGCCCACCAACGCCGCTTCACCGGCTACGGCGACCTTGCGGCGACTCTGGCGGGGGCGTGACGCCGGCTGCGAATCCGGGTGGACGACCCCATCACGGCGCCGGACCCTTCGCCTTCGGTCTTTCGGCGCCTGTCGACCGGCTACCCGCGGTGGTCGCGATCAGCGTCAGCGCCCCAGGATCGCGCACCACGACCCGGCGGTAGGCCGTTTCCACCAGACCTTCGGCGCGCAGCCGCTCCAGTTGCTGGCCAAATGCGGTGCGCGAGAGACAGCAGATGCGGGCGAGGTCTTCCTGGTTCAGGACAATCGGGGCAGGGCGCTCGTTGGGCTGGTCTCGACAGCCGCCGAGCCGCAACAGGACGGCGGCGACGCGCGCCCGCGCGGCGCGGATCATCAGGTCGTCGGCGACGCCCACTGCGGTGTCGGCGTGCTGCACCGAAAGCAGCGCCAGCCATCGCCATGTCTGCGGATCCGCTTCCACGATCGCCTCGATTTCGACCGTCGCCACGAAGAGGAGGGTGCTCGGGAGGACCGCGCTGAGACCGATCCGTCGTGGTGCGCCGGTCACGATTGCGGCCTGGCCGGTCCATGCGCCCGGCCGGAACAGATGGGCGACGTGCAGACCGTGGGCCATCGAGTTGGTCTCGATCGCCAGCGCGCCCTCCGCCAGACCCCACAGGCCGCCCGGCGGATCCTCGAATCCGTAGACCGATGATCCGGTTTCGAAGCGGCGAACCTGGCTCGCTTCAAGTATGGCAGTCCGGAACCGTTGCGGCGTCAGACTCAGCCAGCCCCTCTGGGAGAGAACCCTTCGCGCGTCGTCGTCGATCATTTTTCACCTGAATGCCAACAGATTGACAGAATAGTGCGTTCTCTTCCGCTAAGAATAGAGACCTTTGACTCAGGGAGAGGTTGGCCGGAGATATGAACGGGCGCTTGGACAACGCAGGCCTCGGGCCGATTCCTCGGATCGCCCTTGTCGCGACCTGCCTGATGGGCGGTTACACGATCGAAGCGTCGGCGCAGGAGGCTCCGGGGGGCGGACAATCGCTCGAACAGGCGGCCAACGACCCGACCGCGTCGCTGATGGCCTTCCAGCTCCAGGACTTCTACAGCCCTTCGGTGCACAACGCGGATGGCGCGAGCAACATCGTGCAGTTCCGCGCCGCCGTACCGTTCACAGTGGCGGGATACGACAACATCGCCCGTCTGACCCTGCCGTTCGTCACCGAGAACGCCGCCGGTCCTACGGGGGTCTCCGACACCACGATCTTCAACCTCGTCGCGTTCAATCGGCCATGGGGGCGGTTCGGGGTCGGTGCGGTCGGGCTTGTTCCCACCGGCGAACGCGGGATCGGCGCGGGCAACTGGGCGATCGGGCCAGCCGCGGGGTTCGCCGCGCGCAGCGAGATCCTGCTCTGGGGCGTCTTCAACCAGAACCTCTTCGGGGTCGCCGAGCAGTTCGAGGGTCCGGATCTGAACATCTCGACCCTGCAGCCGCTGCTCAACTACTCGCTGGCCCGGGGCTGGTCTGTCGGGGTGTCAGAGATGACCTTCGTCTATGACTGGGACAGTGGCGAGTTCACGTCGCTGCCGCTCGGGGCCAAGGCCTCGAAACTGGTCCGCTTCGGGCGGACGCCCGTGCAGTTCCAGGGATCCTACGAGCACAACTTCTATGACGAGGGATTCGGGGCCGAGGACGCCTTCGGCCTTACGGTCAAGGTTCTGCTGCCGGCCGGATGAAGGGCGGGTGAAACCCAAGGGGAAACCGGATTGATGGCGTCAGGCGAGGAGATCACCTCGAACACCGGCCAGCCCGTGCGCCTGTTGCGGCCCTACGAGACTGGCTGGTGATCACCGACCATTCGGACGGTCTCGGCGCGCTCAACGGCGTGATAGGTGGCAACCCGACATTGATGGCGAACCCCATCCTGAAAGACTGGAACCAGGGCATAAACGTCGGCGGCGATGCGGCGACGTCGGTCATTATGGACATCATCCTGCGTCAGTCGTCAACGACGCTCCCCGAGGAAATGACCGACACGGCGGTGCAGTTCGATTTCTGGAGACAGATGACCTCCATCGTCGAGGGGCACGACGATCCGGGGACGTTCGCGGCGCTGATCGGCTACGAATGGACCTCGAATTTCGGCGGCGGCAACAACCTGCCGCAACGTGATCTATCGCGACGGCACGGCGCTGGCCAACCGGACGCACCCCCACACCACATTCGACATCGAGAAGCCCGAAGAGCTCTGGGACCTGGATGGAGGGCTATGAGGCCGAGACCGGCGGCCGGGTGCTGGCGATCCCGCATGACGGCAACCTTTCGAACCGGCTGACGTTCGCCCTCGAGACAATCGAGGGCGACCCGCTGAGCGCGGAATGGGCCGAGGCCCGCGCCCGCTGGGAGCCGCTCTTCGAGATCACGCAAAGCAAGGGCACCTCCGAGCAGCATCCCAGCCCGCCCCCGGCGACGAGTTCGCGGACTTCGAGGCCTGGGATGTCGGCAACCTGAACCTGCGGCCCAAGACACCCGACATGCTGCCCTTCGAATATGCCTGCGAGGCACTGGAAAATGGCCTGGCTGTCGAGGCCGAGCTCGCAACGAACCCCTTCAAGATCGGCGTCGTCGGCGGCACCGACAGCCATGACGGCATCTCGACCACCGACGAAACCGGCTATTTCGGCAAGTTCGCCAATGGCGAGCCCAGCGCCGAGCTCTGGGACGGCAATGCGTTCGACTTCGACGGCCGCACGATCAAGGAGTGGCGGCTAGGCGCTTCCAGCCTGACCAGCGTCTGGGGCGCGGAGAACACCCGCGCGTCGATCTGGGACGCGATGTAGCGGCGGGAGACCTTCGCGACCTCGGGTCCCCGCATCAAGGTGCGGATGTTCGGCGGCGCCGACCTGCCCGAGCCCGCCGACGCGGTGGCGATGGTCGAGACCGGCTACGCCGAAGGCGTGCCGATGGCCGATGGGGGCTAATCTCGATCGCATCCAGATCATCAAGGGCTGACTCGACGCTGCAGGCGAGACGCACGAGGTGATCCATGAGTGGCCTGGTCGGGGGATCGCATCGCGGGCCCGGATGGAAAGCTGCCGCCCATCGGCAACACGGTGGACCTCGAGACCGCCCTCTACACCAACGACATCGGCGCCCGTCACTGATGGCCCACTGGACCGATCCTGACTTGGATCCGGCGGCGCGCGCATTCTACTACGCGCGCGCGATCCAGATCCCGACGCCGCGCTGGTCGACCTACGAAGCGGTGCGCAACGGGCTGCCTCCGATGTCGCTGCCATCATCCAGGAACGCGCCTGGGATCGCCGATCTGGTACTTGGCCGGTCCCTAGCGCGGGCCGGAGGCTGCGCCGGTTCAGATGTAGTCCTGCCGCACCAGCCCGTACTTCGCCATCTTCTCGTTCAGGGTGCGGCGGGGCAGGGCGAGTTCGGTCATCACCGCCGACACTGAGCCCGAGTTCCGCCGCAGCGCCGCGTCGATCAGCATCTTCTCGAAGGAGTCCACGTGCTCCTTGAGCGGCTTCTCGGTGTCGAGCGACATCGCCGGCGCCTGAAAGCCGTCGTCGATCAGCAGCGCCGAGATGTTGTTGTCCCCGCGCCGGGCCTGGAGCACAGCGCGCTCGGCGAGGTTGATCAGCTGGCGGATGTTGCCGGGCCAGGGCGCTTGCACCAGGTTGGCCGCGTCCGCGGCGTTCAGTGCGGGCGGCTCGCAGCCGTATTCGGCGGAAAACTCGTTCGTGAAGTGCGAGAACAACGCGAGGATGTCCTCGCCCCGCGCCCGGAGCGGCGGCGCCTCGACCACCAGCCCGGCGAGACGGTAGTAGAGATCCTCGCGCATCCCGTCCTTCGGCGGCCCGGCGGCGCCCAGCCGGCGCGACACGGCGATGACCCGGAAGCTTTGGCCGCCGGCGCCGGAGGCGGTCTCGTCGGCGCTAAGCCGCTCCAACAGCCTAGCCTGCGCCGCGTCAGGCAACGCGTCGATGTCCTCAAGGCAGAGCGTGCCGCCCTCGGCCTGGGCGAGCAGCGGCCGCTCGATCGACTCGGGCGTCCCGAACAGCAGCCGGTCGAAGTCGCCCTCGGCGACGCTGGCGCAGTTCATCGTCACCATCGGCCGGCCGGCGCGCGGCCCGCAGGCGTGCAGCGCCGCCGCGATCAGGGTCTTGCCGGTGCCGGTCTCGCCGATCACCAGCACGTGCCCGTCGGCCTGTGCCACGTCGAGGATCGTCTCGCGCAGCTTCTCGATCGCCGGGGAGGTACCCATGAAACGGCGCATCATCACCGTCTGGTCCGACAGCTCGCGCCGCAGCGCCCGGGTCTCCAGCGTGCGCTGGCGGGCCTCGGCGGCACGCACGCAAAGCTCGGTCAGATGGTTGGGATCGAACGGCTTCTCCACGAAGTCGAAGGCCCCTATCCGCATCGCCTCCACCGCCATCGGCACGTCGCCGTGGCCGGTCATCAGGATCACCGGCAGGCCCGGGTCGATCGACTGCAACCGGCGCAGCAGCGCCATGCCGTCCATGTTGGGCATGCGGATGTCGCTGACCACAACGCCCGGATAATCCGGGCCCAGCCGCTTGAGCGCGCTCTCCGCGCCCTCGAAGGTCAGCGGCTCGAAGTCCGACAGGCGCAGCCACTGCGAGACCGACTCGCGCATGTCGACCTCGTCGTCGATGATCGCAACCGCATGTTTGCCCTGCATCTTCACTCCGCCGCCCTTGCAAGATCCTGCGCGCTTGGCAGGATCAGCTCGAAGACCGCGCCGCCGCCGGGCGCGTTGCGCGCCACCAGACGGCCGCCAAGCTCCGCCGCGAATCCCGCCGAGATCGCCAGTCCCAGCCCGAGCCCCTCGCCGGGTTTCTTCGTCGTGTAGAAGGGCTCGAACAGCTTGCCCGGTTCCTTCAGGCCCTCGCCGTTGTCTTCGACCGACAACAGAACCGTCTCGCCCTCGACGAGAAGTATCTTGATTTGTCGATCATCCCGCCCCTTGACCGCATCGAGCGCATTACGCAACAGGTTCACGACGATTTGTTCGATCCGCAGCGGATCGGCGCGCACGATCACCGGTTCCGAAGGCATGGTGACGGTCATGTTCACGGTGATTTTTCCCAGCTGTGGCGCCATCATCGACAACGCGGCGCGCACGCTGTCGCGAAGGTCGAACTCGTCGAGATCGACGTCGCCCTTGCGGGCGTAGGACTTCAGCTGCCGGGTGATGCCGCCCATGCGGTCGATCAGGTCGTTGATGCGCTGGAACGAGGACAGGGCCTCGTCGGGCCGGTTGCGGTGGAGCAGCAGCCGCGCGCCGGCCAGATAGGTCTTCATCGCCGCGAGCGGCTGGTTCAACTCGTGGCTGACCGCCGCCGACATCTGGCCGAGCGCGGCGAGCTTGGAGGCCTGCTCGAGGCTCTGCTCGGCGTCCTTGAGCGTGCGCTCGACCTTCTGGCGGGCGCTGATCTCGAGCGAAAGGCGGCGGTTGAGCGCGCGCAACTCCGTGCTCTCGGTCTTGATGCGCCGGCTCTCCGCACGAGTGCGGCGCGAGAGCATGTAAAAGCCTAGCGCGATCAGGATCGCCAGCGACATGATCGCCAATGCCAGCACCGAGTTCACCCGCGCCCGCACGTTCTCCAGCGTCGAGAGGTAGGTCAGCGTCCAGTCGCGAAAGCCCACCGAGGTCGACGGCAGGTGCGGGACGCCGTCGATGTAGACATAGCTCGAGGGATTGATGCGGGCGCGCACCGACTGGACCGCCTGCCCGATGGGCGCCGCCTCCGGAGTGGTAGAGAGCACCTCTCCGACCGGTCGGTCCCGCCACGCCGGCTCGGAGGCGAGCACCACCCGGCCGTCGGAGCTGGTCACCAGCACCTTGTTGCGCCCCAGCCGCCAGCCTTCCTGGAGTTGGTCGAAATCGACCTCCACGGCGATCACGCCGAGCACCTCGTCGCCGTCGACCACCTTGCGCGCGTAATAGAAGCCGTCGCCGCCCGGATCGCCCTGGGTGATCGAGAATACCGTGCCGGTGTCCGCGACCGCCTGGGTGAAAAAGGCGCGGTCGCCTTCAGCGCTGCCGACGCGGTCGGGGTCGCTGGCGGCGATGACCACGCCCTCGGCGTCGAGCAGCGAAATGGCGCTGTCGTCGATCTCCTGGCTGAAGTTTTGCAGGCGATCCTGAGCGGCGCCGGCTTCGCCGCTTCTGAGCGCATAGATCAGGATCGGGTCAAGCGAGAGCAGGAACGGCACCGATCGCAACTCGCGCGAAAGTCGGACGATCGCGTTGCCATAAAGCGTCGCGCGGAGCTTCGCATCTGGCGCCTGCGCCTCGGTGAACGTGCGCGTCAGATAGGCCTGGCTCGCCCAGATGACGCCCAGCATAACCAGAATCGAGGCGGGCAAAGCCAGTCTTTTCCAGAACTTGCCGGAGCCAATTGCCTTCGCGGCCGAAGAAGCGTTCCCTGACATCGGCGGAATCCTAAGCCGCGCGGGGCCCGGCCTCAAGCGCCCTGCAACGCCCCACGGGCCGCCGCCGTCACAATCCCGGCGAAAAGCCGCCGTCCGTCGACGCCGCCGTGCAGCGGATCGACCGCCCGTTCGGGATGCGGCATCATCCCGAGGACACGGCGGTTCTCGGAGAGCACGCCTGCGATGTCGCCGACAGAGCCGTTGGGGTTCTCGGCGTAGCGCAAGGCAATCCGGTCCTCACCGGCGAGCCGGCGCAGGGTCCCATCGTCGACCACGTAGTTGCCGTCATGGTGCGCGATCGGGATCATCACGCGCTCGCCCTCGGAGTAGCCCGCGGTGAAGGCGCTGTCGGTCGTGGCGACCACCAGCGGGGTGGTCTCGCAGATGAACAGAAGCCGCGCGTTGCGCATGAGCGCCCCGGGCAGCAGCCCGCTCTCGATCAGGATCTGGAAGCCGTTGCAGACGCCGAGCACGTGGCCGCCGCCCCGGGCGTAGTCCACGACCGCGCGCATCACCGGCGATCGCGCCGCGATTGCGCCGGAGCGCAGGTAGTCGCCGAAGGAGAAACCGCCGGGCAGGGCGACCAGATCGAGCCCCGCGGGCAGATCGGCGTCCTTGTGCCAGATCATGGTCACGTCCGCCCCGGCCGCGCGCAGCGCCACGGCGATGTCGCGGTCGCAGTTCGAACCCGGGAAGACAACCACTCCTGCGCGCAGGCTCATGTCAGTTCGATGTCATAGTTCTCGATGACGGTGTTGGCGAGCAGGCCGCGGCACATCGCTTCGAGCGCCGCACGGGCGGCCTTTGCATCGGTCTCGGCAAGGCTCATCTCGATGACCTTTCCGACGCGCACATCGCTCACGCCGCCAAAGCCCAACCCCTCGAGCGCATGGCGCACCGCCTCGCCCTGGGGATCGAGCACGCCCGGCTTGAGCGTCACGTGCACGCGCGCCTTCATCAGTTCACCAGTTTTGGCCCGGTGGCGCGCCCGTTGGTGCGCGGCATCACCCCGAGGCGCTTGGCGACCTCCGTGTAGGCGTCGTTGAGATCGCCGAGATCCATGCGGAACACGTCCTTGTCGAGCTTGCGCCCGCTCTCGATGTCCCACAGACGGCAACTGTCGGGCGAGATCTCGTCGGCGAGGATCAGTCGCTGGAAATCGCCGTCATAGACCCGGCCCACCTCGATCTTGAAGTCCACCAGTCGGATGCCGACCCCGAGGAACATCCCCGACAGGAAGTCGTTGACCCGCAGCGCCAGCGCAATGATGTCGTCGATGTCCTGCTGGCTCGCCCAGTTGAAGGCGATCACGTGCTCCTCGGTGACCAGCGGATCGCTCAGCGCGTCGTCCTTGTAGTAGAACTCGATGATCGGGCGGGGCAGCTGCTGGCCCTCGGGGATGCCCAGCCGCTTCGACAGCGAGCCCGCGGCATAGTTGCGCACCACGATCTCAAGCGGCACCATCTCGACCATGCGGATCAGTTGCTCGCGCATGTTGAGCCGGCGGATGAAATGCGTCGGCACGCCGATCGCGTTCAGCCCGGTCATGAAGTGCTCGCTCAGGCGGTTGTTGAGCACGCCCTTGCCCTCGATCACCGCCTTCTTCTGGGCGTTGAAGGCGGTGGCGTCGTCCTTGAAGTACTGGATCAGCGTCTCGGGCTCGGGACCTTCGTAGAGGATCTTCGCCTTGCCCTCGTAAACCAGCCTGCGTCGGGCCATGCCGTTCTCCGAAACCCTCCCGGGCGCCGGGGAAGCCCGTCGCGCAGCGGTTGAGGCGGTCTCTATACCCTGGCCTCAAAAGGAGCAAGCGCCGCATCGCCGCCCTTGTCCGCGGGGTGGGCCGATGCTTATCTCCCTGCAAGCGCAGACGGTTGCTAGGAGGACGGGATGACCACATTCGAAGATCGGGAACGCGGGTTCGAGAACAAGTTCGCTCATGACGCGGAGATGCAATTCAGGGCGGTGGCCCGGCGCAACCGGCTCGTGGGCCTGTGGGCCGCGGACCTGCTCGGCAAGACCGACGAGGCGGCGAACGAATACGCGCTCTCGGTGGTCAAGGCCGACTTCGAGGAGGCTGGCGACGAAGACGTCATCCGCAAGCTCGTCGCCGATCTCGGGGATAGCGCCTCTGACGCACAGATCCGCGCCAAGCTCGCCGAATGCCTCGCCACCGCCAAGCAGCAGCTCTTCACCGAAGCCGACTAGCGCCATTCGCAGTAAGGCCAACCTGCCTCAAAAGCTCTGCGCGCGCTGCGATCGCCCCTTTTCGTGGCGGCGCAAGTGGGCGCGGGCTTGGGAGGAGGTGCGCTACTGCTCGAAGCGCTGCGCCGGGGAGGCGCGCGCCGCCGCGCGTCTCAGCCGCTCGGCAGCAGCGCCTCGATCGCCCCGATGAGCTTGGGCGAGTCCGGGCCGACCACCGACGGAAACTCCGCCACCACCTCGCCCTCGCCGTCGAGAAGGATCTTGTGGAAGTTCCAAGACGGCGCCGCGCCTTGCGTGAGCGCCCAGGCGTAGAAGGGATGCGCGTCCGGGCCGGTGACCGGCACGATCGTGGTCATCGGAAATTCGATGCCGAAGTTCACCTCGCAGAACTCCTTGACCTCGGATTCGCTCGCCAACTCCTGTCGGAAGCTGTCGGAGGGCACGCCGATCACCGTCAGGCCGCGGTCGCGATAGGCGTCGAAGAGCGCCTGCAGCCCGTCATACTGCGGCGTGAAGCCGCACCGAGAGGCGGTGTTGACCATCAGCACCGGGCCGCCGCGCAAATCGGCGAGCGCGATGCTTCCGCCGTCGATGGAGGCGAAGGTAAAGTCCGGCGCGCCGGCTCCCGCCCCGGCCGCGCCGGCGATCCCGGCCGCCCCTGCCGCGGCGATGAAGACCCTGCGATTCATGGCTTCCACTCCTGTTTCCATGACGGCCCAGATAGCGCGCGCGGCGCGGACGCCAACCCGACGCCCCCGGGCTCAGGCCGCGCCGAAGACGCGCGCGAAGATCGCGTCCACGTGCCGCATGTGGTGGGCGAGATCGAAGCAGGCGGCGATCTCGCCGGGGTCCAGCGCCGCGGTCACCTCCGGGTCGGCCGACAGTTCGGCCTCGAAGTCCGCGCCCGTCTCCCAGACCTTCATGGCGTTGCGCTGAACGATCGCGTAGGCGTCCTCGCGGCTGACGCCCTTCTGGGTCAGCGCCAGCAGCACCCGCTGGGAATGCACGAGGCCGCGGAACAGGTCGATGTTGCGCGCCATGGTCTCGGGATAGACCACGAGCTTGTCGATCACGCCCGCAAGCCGGGCGAGCGCGAAGTCGAGCGTCACCGTCGCGTCCGGCCCGATCATGCGCTCCACGCTCGAATGGCTGATGTCGCGCTCGTGCCAGAGCGCGACGTTCTCCATCGCCGGAACCACCGCCATGCGCACCAGTCGCGCCAGGCCTGTCAGGTTCTCGGTAAGCACCGGGTTGCGCTTGTGCGGCATCGCCGACGAGCCCTTCTGGCCGGGCGCGAAGTATTCCTCGACCTCAAGCACCTCGGTGCGCTGCAGGTGCCGGATCTCCACGGCGATCCGCTCCATCGACGAGGCGATCACCCCGAGCGTCGCAAAAAACATCGCGTGCCGGTCCCGCGGGATCACCTGGGTCGAGATCGGCTCGGGCGTCAGACCCATCTGCGCGGCCACATGCGCCTCCACCCGGGGATCGACGTTGGCGAAGGTGCCGACGGCGCCCGAGATCGCGCAGGTGGCGATCTCCGCGCGCGCCGCGATGAGGCGGGCACGGGCGCGGTCCATCTCCGCGTAGGCCTGCGCCATCTTCAGCCCGAACGTCGTGGGCTCGGCGTGCACTCCGTGGCTGCGCCCTATCGTCGGCGTGTCGCGGTGCTCAAGGGCCCGCCGCTTCAGCGCCGCGAGCACCGCGTCGAGATCGGCGATCAGGATGTCGGCAGCGCGGGCCAGTTGCACCGAAAGGCAGGTGTCAAGCACGTCCGACGAGGTCATGCCCTGGTGCACGAAGCGCGCCTCCTCGCCGACCAGTTCGGCCAGATGCGTGAGGAACGCAATCACGTCGTGCTTGGTGACCGCCTCGATCTCGTCGATGCGCGCGACGTCGAACTCCATGTCCCTGGCCCGCCAGACCGCCTCCGCCGCCGACTTCGGGATCACCCCGAGCGCGGCCTGGGCGTCGGCGGCGTGCGCCTCGATCTCGAACCAGATGCGGAACTTCGCCTGCGGCGCCCAGATCGCGACCATCTCGGGGCGGGAATAGCGCTCGATCATCGGTCGGAGCCTTTCGCGATTGAGGTGGACGGCCCGACTGATAGACTGCACCCCTCCGGCGCACAAGCGAGGCGGACATGCGGCTGACGGCCTTCGAGGGGCGCTGGATCCTCGACCGCGCGATCGAGGACGTGCGCGCAGGCCAGCGCGGCGCGTTCCGCGGCGAGGCGCAGTTCACTGCTGATCCGGCCGGGCTCGCCTACCGAGAGACCGGCGCACTTACCGTAGGCGATCGCGGTCCCTTCACGGCCGAACGCGTCTATCGCTGGGCGGAGGGCGGTGACGGCAGCATCGAGGTGCGTTTCGCTGACGGCCGCCTCTTTCACCGATTCTACGCCGACGAGGCCGAGCCGGCCGCCGCCCATGACTGTCCCCCCGACCGCTACCGCGTGCGCTACGACTTCGCCCGCTGGCCCAGATGGCGCGCCGAGTGGCGCGTGACCGGGCCGCGCAAGGACTACGTGACGCTCACGACTTTTCGCCCGGCTGGACAGGCGGGCGGGTTTGGGGCATGAAACTTCCGCAACTGGGCTTCCTTACGGGATCTGACGACATGAGCGACATCGCCGGCAACCGCGTTCTCACCGAAGCCGTCTGGCCCGCCGCAGCCGGCCAGGTCTGGGCGCGCCGCCTCGCGCTCGTGGTGCTGGGCGTGCTGGCCCTCACGCTCGCGGCCAAGATCGCCGTTCCGGTCTGGCCGTCGCCAGTTCCCGTCACTCTGGGAACCTTCGCCGTGCTGACCATCGGCGCGGCCTACGGGCCTCGGCTGGGGCTCGCGACGATCCTCGCCTACCTCGGTCTCGGCGCGATCGGGTGGGACGTCTTCGCCGGCTCCTCGGCCGAACTCAACGGCCTGACCTACATGCTGGGCGGCACCGGCGGCTATCTGCTTGGCTATGCCCTCGCCACGCTGGCGCTGGGCTGGGCGGCGCGGCGCGGGCTCGACCGCAATGTCGGCGGCATGGCGCTGGCGATGCTCGCGGGCACGGCGCTGATCTACATCCCGGGCGTGCTCTGGCTCGGCGCGCTCTACGGCTGGGACCAACCGATCCTCGCCTGGGGCCTGACTCCGTTCCTCATCGGCGACGCGATCAAGCTGGCGCTCGCCGCGCTGATCGTGCCGTGGCTCTGGAAGCTGATCGGCGACGCGCGGAACTGAGTTGTTAACCCTTTTATTCAGAAGTAACAGCTGCTTACGATCTGTCCGCATGCGGACCGGTCGCGGCGGCCACTATTTCAGGAACCGCACGGCCCCGATATGGGGCAGATTCCGGTCACGCTGGGCGTAGTCGATACCGTAGCCGACCACGAAGCGGTCGGGGATCTCGAAGCCGATCCAGCGGGCCTTGACGTCGACCTCACGACGCGAGGGCTTGTCAAGCAGGGCGCAGACTTCGAGCCGGGCGGGACTGCGTGTGCCAAGGATCGCCAGCACGTGCTTCAGGGTATATCCCGTGTCGATGATATCCTCCACGACCAGCACGTCGCGGTTCTCGATCTCGCTGCGCAGGTCCTTCAGGATGCGCACCTCGCGGCTCGACTCCGTGCCCGACCCGTAGGAGGAGACCTCCAGGAAATCCACCTCCACCGGCAGGTCGATCTCGCGCACCAGATCGGCGATGAACACGAACGAGCCGCGCAGGAGCCCTATGACGATCAGCTGCTCGGTCCCGGCGAAATGCTCCGAAATCTCGCGCGCCAGCGCCTCCACCCGCGCTGCGATCGCCTTCGCCGAGATCAGCTCGTCGATGACATAATCCGGCCTGCCCATCGCCGCGCTCCCTTCCGACCGACACTGGCCAACCGGCCGGGGTCACCCTATTGTCATACGCCAACGCCGACAATCGCCCGAAACCTTCCCGAAACCGCTCTCATGCCGACACACGCCGAAGAACGGCTGATGCCCTACAGCGCCGAACAGATGTACGCGCTCATCGCCGACATCGAACGCTACCCCGAGTTCCTGCCGTGGTGCAGCGCCACGCGCGTACGCCGCCGATACGACTTGCCGGGCGGGGAGGGCGAGGTGGTCGAGGCCGACCTCATCATCTCCTTCAAGGTGTTTCGCGAACGATTCGGGAGCCGCGTGACGCTCCGCCCGGGCAAGCGCACCATCGATGTGGAATACCTCGACGGGCCGTTCCGCCATCTCAACAACCATTGGCGCTTCGAGCCGCGGACCGACGAGAGTTGTCTCGTCGACTTCTTCGTCGACTTCGAGTTCCGCTCGGCAATCCTGCAAAAGCTCATCGGCGTGGTGTTCCACGAGGCGATGCGGCGCATCGTCGGTGCCTTCGAGACACGTGCGGCTGCACTCTACGGTGCGCCGAGCACCGCCTGAAGCATCAGGTCGAGCGCGGTCTCGACGCTGCGCTTCCGAACGACGGCCCGCCCGAGCGGCCCGAACTCGCGCCGCTCTGAAACCACGCCCGCAGGACTCGCGACGGCGAACCACACCAGCCCCTCGGGCTTGGCCTCCGAGCCGCCGGGTCCGGCGACGCCGGTGACCGCAACCGCAACCGTCGCGTCCGAAGCCTCGAGCGCGCCCGCCGCCATCGCTCGCACGACTGGCTCCGAAACAGCCCCGTGCGCGGCGAGCATTTCCGGCGCGACGCCGAGCAACTCGATCTTTGACGGATAGGAATAGGTCACGAAGCCCCGGTCAAACACGTCCGACGATCCCGCGATGTCGGTGATTGCGGCACAGACCAGGCCCCCGGTGCAACTCTCGGCCGTCACGAGGCGGACGCCGTGATCGCGGGCCGCCGCGACCAGCGCCCGGGCCCGGTCCTCGGCGATCAAGACCCGCCGCCATGCGCAACCGCCGCGGCCACGGCGACACAGACCGCTGCAATCGCTCCGGCGATCACGTCGTCGAGCATCACCCCGAGCGGACTGTGAAGACGGTCCGCCCAGGAGACCGGCCACGGTTTCCAGATATCGAAGAGCCGAAAGAGCGCGAACCCCGTCACCCAGCCCGGCCAGGGAAAGATATGCGGTGCGGCCCCCGCCATCCACAGCCCGGCGGAAAGTGGAAAGAGCGCGATCCATTGGCCGACGACCTCGTCGACGACGATCTCCGAGGGGTCGGGCTCGCCGCCGCCGGCGGTCACCGCGCGCGTCGCATGCAAGCCTGCGGCGAAGAGGCCGGCCGTCGCCAGCGCGAGCGCCGGGAAACCGCCTAGCCAGTGCAGCGCCCACGCCAGCGGCAGCGCCACCAGCGCGCCGCATGTGCCCGGCGCAACGGGGGCGAGGCCGACATAGCCGAACGTAGCGATCAGCCGGTTCACGGCCGCGACACCGTGGCCGTGGCGAGCGCGGCGACGCCCTCGCCACGGCCGGTGAAGCCGAGCCGCTCGGAGGTGGTCGCCTTGACGCTGATCCGTTCCGGGGCGAGCCCGGTGATCTCGGCGAGTCGAGCGCGCATCGCGTCGGCGTGCGGACCGATCTTCGGCGCCTCGCAGACGATGGTGCAGTCGATGTTGCCCAGCGCGAAGCCCTTCTCGGCGCAGAGCGCCGCGGCCTTCTCCAGGAAGATCCGCGACGCCGCGCCGCGCCACTGCGGATCGCTCGGCGGAAACCAGCGGCCGATGTCGCCCGCGCCCAGAGCCCCGAGCAGCGCGTCAGTGATCGCGTGCATCGCCACGTCCGCATCGGAATGGCCCACGAGGCCGCGATTGAAGGGGATCTCGACTCCGCAAAGCGTCACCGCCGCGCCGGGGCCGAAGGCGTGAACGTCGAAGCCGTTGCCGATCCTGATGTCCATGGCCCCTCCCGCAAGCCGCCGCGCGCGTTCCAGATCGGCGGCGGTGGTGATCTTAAAGTTGTCCTCTTCTCCATCGACCATAAGGACGTCCAGTCTAGCCGCAACGGCTGCAGCGATGTCATCGGCGATGTCGGCTGCGTTGGCGCGGTGCGCGGCGAGGATGTCGGCGAAGCGGAACGCCTGTGGCGTCTGCGCCCGCCAAAGGCCGTCGCGCCGCGCGGCCTTGAGAGCGCCGCCCGGCGCCATTTCCCAGAGCGCGTCGACGACGGGAAGCGCCGGAAACGCCGCCGGCGCCGCGTCCAGCGCATCCAGGAGCCGGGCGATCAGCGCCAGTGACGGAAAGGGCCGGGCGGCGTCGTGTACAAGCACCCGATCGATGTCGGCGCCTATCAGCGTTTCCAGTCCGGCGAGGACCGAAGCGCGGCGGCTGTCTCCGCCCGTGCAAGGGACAGTGACTCGCAGATCGTCGATCCCGGCGGTCGCCTTGGTGTAAAGAGCCAAGGCCTCTGAATGGATCACCACAGTAAGGAGATCGATCTCAGGCGAATCTAGCAACGCACGCATGGTGCAAGCAAGCACGCTTGCGCCGCCGAGATCGAGATACTGCTTAGGCGTCGGTCCGCCCATCCGGATCCCTCGTCCGGCCGCCACGATCAGTCCGGCGGTTCGCATCCGATCTCCACTTCAGCGCCAAGCCCGTTCACGGTGCCTTATATTGCGGCGGCGCGGAAAGGCACAATGCCCACACGGCGCCCACCGACTGTGCGGACGCTTGCCGATGGTTCGTCGAATGCGCTAAGAACCGCGGTGGGTTGCGCATGGATTGGGCAAGTGTCTGTAAATATCGGCGGCATCATAACCGATACGCCAGTTTTTCTGGCGCCGATGGCGGGCATCACCGATGCGCCGTTCCGAGATGCCGTCCGGCGATTTGGCGTAGGTCTCTGCGTGACTGAAATGATCGCTTCTCGCGAGATCCTGACCGCCAAGCCGAGCGTGCGCGCGAAGGCGGAGTTCGGCTTGGAGGAGGACGCGGTCGCGGTTCAGATCGCGGGCTGCGACCCTGCGCTGATGGCTGACGCAGCACGATTCTGCGCTGACAGTGGCGCCCGTATCATCGACATCAATTTCGGCTGCCCGGCCAAGAGGGTTGTGAACGGGCTTGCCGGTTCAGCGCTGATGCGCGAGCCGACCAAAGCTCTCCGGATTGTGGAGGCCGTGATCGGCGCAGTGACGGTTCCGGTGTCGGTGAAGATGCGTCTCGGCTGGGACAACGCGAGCCTCAATGCGCCTGGCATCGCGCGCGACGCCGAGGCGGCAGGGGTGGCGATGGTGACCGTGCACGGGCGCACACGCTGCCAGTTCTATCGTGGCCGGGCGGACTGGCACGCGGTTGCAGCCGTGCAACGCGCAGTGCGTGTTCCGGTGATCGTGAATGGGGACATCCGCGACGCAGCGTCGATGCGCGCAGCGCTTGCGCAGTCGGGGGCGTCGGGCGGGATGATCGGGCGCGGCGCACAGGGCCGGCCCTGGTTGCTCGCGCAGGTCGCCGCGGAACTCGCCGGGACTCGCGGTCCGGAGACGCCGAAGGGGGGTGCGCTCCATGCGCTGGTCGCCGCGCATTACGATGCTATCCTTGAGTTCTACGGTCGGGAACTAGGGGTTCGGGTCGCGCGCAAGCATCTGGGCTGGTATCTTGACGTGGCCGGATGCGGGCCCGGCGCTCGGCGTGCGATCCTGACGGAAACCGCGCCGGATCGCACGCTTGTGCGCCTGTCGGAGGCGTTCACGCAGACGGCGCGCGATACGACCGACCGGGTGGCTGCGTGAACGACCACGAGCTCGGCCTCGAGGCGCTCTGGAGCGCTATTCCCTACCCTGCGCTGGTGATCGACGCTCACGATACGATCCTCGCCGCGAACACCGCTGCGGAGATCTTCGGCGGCGTTTCGCAGAAGCAGATGACTAACCGCCCGCTTGTTCGTTTCGTCGGAGAGGGCAGCGCCGTTATCGATGTGATCGGACAGGCCCGCCGCAGCGGCATCTCGGTCGCGCAATATGACGTGCCGGTCTCCTGGGCAGAGCACGCACCGCAGACGCAACACGTGCATGCGGCCCCCATGCACGAGACGGAGGGCCACGTCTTGCTCCTGATGCACCCGCAGGGAATGGCGGAAAAGATGGATCGGAGCCTCAGCCATCGTGCGGCCGCGCGTTCGGTGACGGGCATGGCAGCGATGCTTGCCCACGAGATCCGCAATCCGCTCGCAGGCATCTCCGGCGCGGCGCAGCTCCTGGAAATGAACCTCGGCGACGCCGACCGCGAGTTGACGACATTGATACGCGCAGAGATTGCGCGCATCGGCAATCTCGTCGACCGGGTCGAGCAGTTCGGCGACCTGCGTCCGGCTCAGAGAAGGGCCGTCAACATCCACGACGTGCTCGACCGGGCGGTGCGCGCATCTAGGGTGGGGTTCGCCGCGCATGCCCGCTTCACCGAAGACTACGACCCGTCGTTGCCGCCGACCGCAGGCGACGCGGACCAACTTCTCCAGGTCTTTCAGAACCTTCTGAAGAACGCCGCTGAAGCCGCGCCGAAGGTCGGTGGCGTGATCGGGCTTCGAACAGCGTTCCGGCCCGGCGTGAAGCTGATGCGGCCCAGCGGCGGTGCGGAGAGCCTCCCGCTTGTCATCACTATCACCGACAACGGACCGGGCGTTCCAGAGAGCCTCGCCCGCGACATCTTCGAGCCCTTCGTAAGTTCGAAGGTCAACGGAACGGGACTGGGGCTCTCCCTCGTCTCCAAACTGATCTCCGATCACGGTGGAGTGGTCGAATGTGAGAGCCGGCCCGGTCGCACGCGTTTCCGGGTTCGGCTACCGGTCTGGCGCGGCAGAATCGACGACACGGAGACTTGACGCGATGGAAGGCACGGTCCTGGTCGCTGATGACGACCGCACGATCCGAACAGTTCTCGCCCAGGCGTTGACCCGGGCGGGATGCCGGGTGCGCGCCACCGGCACGACCTCGACGCTCTGGCGGTGGATCGAGGAGGGCGAGGGCGACGTGATCGTCACCGACGTAATCATGCCCGACGGCGATGCGCTCGACCTCCTGCCGGCCATCCGCAAGAAGCGCCCCGATCTCCCCGTAATAGTGATGAGCGCCCAGAACACGGTGATGACCGCGATCCGCGCGGCGGAAGCCGGCGCCTACGACTATCTGCCTAAGCCGTTCGATCTCAAGGAAGTGCTGAGCCAGGTCTCCAAGGCTCTGTCGCAGAAGGCGCGACGCCGGCGCGACCCAGACGCCGAAGAGCCGGCGCGAGAGGACAATCTGCCGCTGATCGGTCGCAGTCCGGCCATGCAGGAAGTCTACCGCATCCTGGCGCGGCTGATGAACACCGATCTGGGGGTGATGATCAATGGCGAGAGCGGCACCGGCAAGGAGTTGGTCGCGCGCGCATTGCACAATTTCGGGCTGCGCAAGAACGGGCCCTTCGTTGCGATCAACATGGCCGCAATCCCGCGCGACCTGATCGAGACCGAGCTCTTCGGCCATGAGAAGGGGGCCTTCACCGGCGCCGACCGCGCGGCGGCCGGCCGTTTCGAACAGGCTAAGGGCGGCACGCTCTTTCTCGACGAAGTTGGCGACATGCCGCTCGACGCCCAGACGCGGCTTCTGCGAGTCCTCCAGGAGGGAGAGTTTACCCGGATCGGCGGGCGCGAGCCACAGACTGCAGACGTCCGCATCATCGCCGCCACTCACCAGGACCTGCGGGAACTCATCAACGAGGGCCGTTTCCGCGAGGATCTCTTCTACCGACTCAACGTGGTGCCGATCCGTCTGCCGCCTTTGCGCGAAAGGCTCGACGATGTGCCGGATCTCACCCGCGCTTTCCTGCGCAGGGCCGAGATCGAGGGCCTTCCGCGCAAGTCGATCTCGAAGGAGGCGCTCGAAATCCTGCGCAAGCAGGAATGGACGGGCAACGTTCGTGAACTCGAGAACCTTGTGCGACGACTTTGCGTTCTCTGTCCGGACGAGACGATCTCCGCTCAAGTGGTCACGCAGGAGATATCGGCGCGCCCCTCCTCGGCCGCGCGCGGAACCGAGACCCAACCGCAGCGGCTGGCCCATGCGATCGAAGCGCATCTGCGCCGCTATTTTGACCTGCACGGCGACGGGCTGCCGCCCGACGGTCTCTATGACCGCATCCTTCGCGAGATGGAGCTCCCACTGATCGCCCTGTCTCTTTCTGCGACGCGCGGCAACCAGGTGCGCGCAGCCGAACTGCTCGGGATCAACCGGAACACCCTTCGAAAAAAGATCAAGGATCTCGACATTCGGGTTACACGTGGCAAGAAGATGATGTAAGACTGCAACAGTCGAGCCAACGCGTGCCCTCAGAATGCGCTCCACCACACTTATCCCGGCCGGATTACGCTTTGCACGCCTGCGTGAGTTGAGGGGCGGGAAAGCCACGATACTCTGGGGGATGATCCTGGCCGGGCCAATCCTGGCGGGAGCGACCTTCGTGGCGCTGGGAGAGCGGGAGTGGCTCGGCGGCAGCGATGGGCTGCGCATCGTGCTGTTCCTTGATTTTCTCTACGCCATGGCGGTCGCAGGATTCGTCGCGCGACGAATAGCGGAGATGATCGCGGCGCGCCGACGGCGTTCGGCGGGTTCGCAGTTGCACATGCAACTCGTGCGGCTGTTCACTGCGATTGCGCTCATCCCGACGGTGTTGGTGGCGGTCTTCGCCGCGATTACCCTCAACTTCGGCCTGGAAGGATGGTTTTCGGAGCGGGTCCGAAATGTGGTCGCGAACTCGCTCGAAGCCGCGCAAGCCTACGAGGAGGAACACCTTGTCACGCTCCAGACCGACGCCCGGACGCTCGCGGACTTCCTTGACGAACAGAAGGAGCGCTTTCCGCTGCTCGGCGGCGGAGAGCTTCGAGAGCTGCTGACACGTGGCCAAATCCAGATGCAGCGGGCGCTGCCGCGGGCCTATGTGATCGACAGAGACGGAAAGCTTCGCGCCCGCGGTGAGCGCAGCTATCTTTTCGACTTCCAGCCGCCGAGCGACGAGGACGTAGCGCGCGCCGAGGCCGGAGATATCGTCGTGATTTAGGACTGGTCGGCGAACGAGTTCCGGGCGCTGGTCAAGCTCGACGCCTTTGTTGATCGTTTCCTCTTCGTCAGCCGGGAGGTGGACGGTGAGATCCTTGGCCTTCTTGACGAAACAAAGGAGACCGTGTCGCTCTACCAGCAGCTCGAGTCCGACCGAGGACGACTGCTCTTCGAGTTCGCACTCATCTATCTGGGCTTCGCGCTGGTCGTCATACTTGGGGCGATGTGGATGGGTCTATGGTTTGCCGAAAGGCTGGCCAGACCGGTTGGGCGGCTGGCGGCGGCGGCGGAACGGGTCGGGCTAGGGGACCTGAGCGTGCGGGTCCGGGAGGAGGACGGCGACGACGAGATCGCGCTTCTGGGTCGCACGTTCAATGAAATGACCCGGCAGGTAAAGGGCCAGAGGGACGCACTGGTCGACGCCAACGAGACAACCGAGCGTCGGCGGCGGCTGTTTGATTCGGTCCTGAGCGGCGTAACCGCGGGTGTCGTGGGACTGGACGAATCCGGGCGGATCGAAATGCAGAACGCCGCGGCCTCCAGCCTTCTCGATCTCGACCCGTCGGCGACCACCGGCGTTCCGCTCAAGGAAGTCGTCCCGGAGTTCTCCGAACTCATGGACTGGCTTGGCGCCGGGCGTTCGGCGGTCACACAGGCCGAGGTGAGGCTCTTGCGGAGTGGCCGGGAGCGGGAACTCCTGGTTCGGGTTGCGGCGCGTCAGTCCGACGACGGCGAGATCGAGGGTTTCGTCGTAACCTTCGATGACATCACTGATCTGGTGGCCGCCCAGCGCATGGCGGCATGGGGCGACGTCGCTCGACGCATTGCCCATGAAGTCAAGAATCCTCTCACTCCGATCCAACTCTCCGCCGAGCGGCTGCGCCGCAAGTTTGGGCCGATGGTCGGCGAGAACCGCGCCGCGCTCGAACAGTACGCCGACGTGATCGTGCGTCAGACGAACGATCTGCGCCGCATCGTCGACGAGTTCTCGAAGTTCGCGCGCATGCCTGCGCCCGAGCGAAAGCCGGTCGATTTCGGAAAGCTGATCGAGGAGGCGGTGCTGCTCCAGGAATCAGCGCGACCCGAAATCGTCTATCGGCTCGAGTTGCCCGATTACGCGGTGCTCGCCCATGTTGACGCCACCATGATGAACCAAGCGATGACCAATCTCCTGAAGAACGCCGCCGAAGCGATTGAGACACGTCTGGAGGCCGCGCCCGGACTGCCCGGAGAAATCCGCATCGCACTTGCGGGCGACGGGGAGACAATCACGATTGACATCGAGGACAACGGCGCAGGTTTGCCCGATACGCCCGCGCGATTATTCGAGCCCTACGTGACTCACCGCAAGAAGGGCACGGGGCTCGGCCTCTCTATCGTGAAGAAGATCATTGAGGACCATGACGGCGCGCTGGATCTGATGGAAGCATCGCCCTTCTCGCCGGGCGCTCCGGTCGGAGCCCGGGCGCGAATCGTGCTCAACCAGGGCGCGATAGAGCGTGGCGCTCCGGAGGACGAAAAGAGCAGGATAAGCAAGAAACTGAGGGAGAGCATGTAATGACCGACATTCTGGTGGTTGACGACGAGCGGGATATCCGCGCCCTCATCGAGGACATCCTCGAGGACGAGGGGCACGGGGTTCGGCTCGCGGCGGAAAGCGACGCTGCTTTCGGCGAGATCAACCGGGCCGCACCCGACCTGATCATTCTCGATATCTGGCTCAAGGAGAGCCGGCTCGACGGGATCGACATCCTCAAACGCGTGCGCCGCGACAATCCCGACATTCCCGTGGTCATAATCTCTGGGCACGGCAACATCGAAATCGCCGTCGCCGCCATCAAGCAGGGCGCCTATGATTTCATTGAGAAGCCCTTCAACATCGATCAGTTGATGGTGGTGATTGATCGCGCGCTCGAGACCTCCAAGCTTCGCCGGGAGAACGCCGCCTTGAAGGTGCGCGACGTGACCGAGCAGTTGATGATCGGCTCCAGCGTGGCCTTTCGCAAGTTGCAGAACCAGCTCGACAAGGTCGCCCGCTCAAATAGCCGGGTGATGCTGACAGGACCGGCGGGATCTGGCAAGGAAACGGCCGCACGCTACATCCACAAACACTCAGACCGCGCCGCAGGGCCATTCGTGATAGTCAACTCCGCCTCAATCGCCGCTGATCAGATGGAGGAGGTGCTCTTTGGGCGCGAGAGCGACGAACGCGGCCTCGAACCGGGACACTTCGAGCGGGCCCACGGCGGAGTAGTTTACTTCGACGAGGTCGCCGACATGCCGGTCGGCACCCAATCCAAAATCCTGCGCGTGCTCGTCGACCAGGCCTTCCAGCGCGTCGGTGGCGGGGACATGGTGCGCGTTGACGTGCGCGTGATCTCCGCGACCGCCCGCGACCTGGGCAAGGAGGTCGCTGCCGGAAGGTTCCGCACCGAGCTCTTTCACAGGCTCAACGTTGTGCCGATTACGGTGCCGGGCCTCGAGGCCCGACGCGAGGACATCCCGGAGATGGCCCGGCATTTCCTGGGTGAGCTCAACAAGGCGCACGGATTGCCGGCCAGGAAGCTGAGCGCCGAGGCCGAGGCGCAGCTGCAGACGATGCGATGGCCGGGAAACGTTCGTCAGCTTCGCAACACGCTCGAACGCGCCTTGATCCTCGGCGCCGAGACCGGGTCGATCGAACCCGAGGAACTGGTCGTGGAGACGCCTTCGAAATGCGCCGCGCCCGGGGACCTCCTCGGCGCAACCTTCGCCGGGCTCGCCCTGCGCGAGGCGCGCGAGATGTTCGAGAGGGAGTATCTCGTCGCGCAGATCAACCGCTTTGGAGGCAATATTTCGAGAACAGCGAATTTTGTCGGAATGGAGCGATCTGCGTTGCATCGCAAGCTGAAGTCGCTGAACGTGATCACCGCCGGCCGGGGCGGACGCTCGGAAGACGCCGAGGAACACGTCTGATCGGTCCAGCCGCACGGAACATGGACGACGTGAGCCGATGAAGATAATCGTGTGCGGGGCTGGACAGGTCGGCGGGCAGATCGCGCGCCATCTCTCCCGCGAGGAAGGTGCCAACAGCGTAACTGTCATCGATAGCAACCCCGCACTGATCCGCCAGATAACGGACTCCTACGACGTGAACGGAGTAACGGGTTTTGCATCGCACCCCGACGTGTTGGAACGCGCGGGAGCGCCAGACGCCGACATGGTCATCGCCGCGACCCAGTCAGACGAAGTCAATATGGTCATCTGCCAGGTGGCGCATTCGATCTTCTCGGTACCGCGAAAGATCGCGCGGCTACGCGGCCGCGCCTATCTGGACGCGATCTACTCCGATCTCTACCGCCGTGACCACCTGCCCATCGATGTGGTCATATCACCGGAATACGCCGTCGCGGATGCGGTCATGCAGCGCATCGCCGCCCCGGCGGCCTTCGACATCGAGAGCTTTCTCGACGGCAAGGGTCAACTCATCGGAATTTCGCTCGACGAGAGCTGCGCGGTCCTGAACACGCCGCTTCGCCAGCTTTCGGAGCTCTTCTCCACGCTCAAGGCTGTAGTAGTTGGTGTGCGTCGCGGCGAGAAGCTCTTCGTCCCCGATCCCGACGACCAGCTCTATGACGACGATCAGGCCTACATCTTCTGCGAGAGCAGCGATTTGCCCCGCGTGATGGAGGTTTTCGGAAAGACCGCGCTGAAGGTTGAGCGCGCGCTGATCGTCGGCGCCGGCAACATCGGGCTTAACGTCGCCCAACAACTCGAGAAGGACAAACGAAAGATCCGCACCAAGATCATCGAGCGGAGCCGCGAACGCGCCGAGCAGGCGGCCGACCTGCTGAAGCGCACGGTCGTGCTGCACGGCGACGGGCTCGACCTCGACCTTCTGGGCGAGGCCAACGTGGAGAACACCGACGCCCTACTTGCGTTGACCGACGACGACAAGACCAACATCCTCGCCTGCGTCCGCGGCAAGACCGAGGGCGCCAAGCTTGTTGTTGCGCTCGTCAACGATCCGTCCTTGATCGGACTGATCGCACCTATGGGCATCGACGCCTACGTCAACCCGAGGGCCACCACAGTGTCCTCGATCTTGCGCTACGTCCGCCATGGCCGAATACGCGCGGTCTATTCGATCGGCGACGGCGAGGCGGAGATCATCGAGGCGCAGGTTCTGAATACTGCTCCGATCGCCGGTCAGACCGTGCGCGCGGCGGAGTTGCCTCGTGATTCGATCATCGGGCTCATTCAAAAAGGCGATCAGATCATCGTTCCGAAGGGCGACACCCGCATTGAGGACGGCGACGTCATGACGATCTTCGCTCTGCGCGACTGTGTGGGCGAAGTGGAGCGGCTCTTTCAGGTGGGGCTGGACTTCTTCTGAGCATGGCTGGGATCCTGCGGCAGTTCCCGGCCTTCGCAATCCTGCTGATCGCGGCGTCTATGATGATGCTGGTGCCCTGCCTCTACGCGGCGGCACTCGAGAACTGGGCGGTGTCGCGGGTCTTTCTCTACCACGCGATCTTCTTTGTGATCCTCGCGGTCATACTCGGCCTTGCGACCATGAATGCGCGGGTTCGCACTCCGGCGCGCTATCATCTGATGACGCTGCTGCTAGCCTACGCGATCCTGCCGCTCGCGCTCGGGGCCCCGGTGGCGACGCTTCTGCCGCAACTGGGGCTCAGCGGGGCCTATTTCGAGATGCTCTCCAGTCTGACCACGACCGGCGCCACGCTGATCGACGCGCCTCGGCTCGTGCCTGAATTGGTTCAGCTCTGGCGATCGCTCGTTGGCTGGACGGGTGGATTCCTTGTCCTCGTCACGGCTTTCGCGATTCTGGCACCGCTTAACCTCGGCGGCTTCGAGATCCGGGGCGACTGGGACACGCGCGGAGAGGGCGGCTCGAAAGGGACTGTCGAGGAGGCGAGCCATCGCATCCTTGGGACCTGCCGGGTGATCGCGCCAGCCTACGCGATGTTTACTTCGGTGTTGGCGTTGCTGCTGATTTTCGCGGGTGACCGGCCCTTCGTTGCGATCTGCCACGCCATGGCTGCGCTATCTACGAGCGGGATATCTCCCGTCGGTGGTCTTGAGGGCGGCTCCTCGGGGCGGCTAGGTGAGGCGTTCGTGGCCCTGTTCCTGCTCTTGGCGGTCTCGCACCGGATGATGAGTTTTGATCTCGGAGGCCGGCGGCGGCCCGGGTTGCGGGATCCCGAGGTGCAACTGATGTTGATCGCCGTCCTGAGCGTCACAACGCTGCTCTTTCTGCGGAGTTTCGTCGGCGCGGCAGAAGTCGAGCGTCAGGGTAGCCTCGGAGCGGCGGCGCGCGCGCTCTGGGGCGGCTTCTTCACGAATCTCTCATTTCTGACCACGACGGGTTTCGAAAGCGGCGACTGGCAGTCGATGCGGCTGTGGTCGAACCTGCCCAGCCCGGGCGTCATCCTGCTCGGGCTGGCGGTGATGGGCGGTGGCATCGCCACAACCGCAGGCGGGGTGAAGCTCCTGCGACTCTTCGCCCTGTACCGTCACGGCGTCCGTGAGATGGATCTGCTCATCCACCCACGCAGCGTCCCACTGCGTGGGGCCGCCGACCGCCAGATCTCCCGGCGCGGACCGCAGATTGCATTCATCTTCCTGATGCTCTTCCTGATCAGTCTTGCGGTCACGATGATTGCGCTCTCGGCCGTGGGCGTGGGCTTCGACCAGAGCCTCGCGTTGGCGATCGCGACACTGACCACGACCGGTCCGGCCATCCGCAGCCTCGGGGAGGGGCTCGCCTACAGTGACCTCGACGGTGCCGTCCGTGTGATACTCTGTATCGCGATGATCGTCGGCCGCATGGAAGCGTTGGTGATCTTCGCGCTGTTCAATCCTGCGTTCTGGAGACAGTGATCTGTTCCTTTCATGGGCCGACTGCGCGCAAAAGGGCTCCCCGCGGGCAAAAAAGGCATCTCGCCACTGGAATTGCCGGGCCGTGCGGACCATTATAGGAAAATAACAACAACGGCTTTCCAGGTGAGGGCCGGTCCAACTCAAGGCTGAAAAATATGGCTGCCGACAAGCAAAACCTGCAGGACGCATTTCTCAACAACGTACGAAAGTCCAAGGTCCCTGTCACAATTTTCCTCATGAACGGCGTCAAATTGCAGGGCGTGATCACTTGGTTCGACAACTTTTGCGTGTTGCTGCGTCGTGACGGCCAATCGCAGCTCGTCTACAAACACGCCATCTCGACGGTCATGCCATCCCAGCCGATCACGTTGTACGAACCTGACGAAACCTGATCCCATAGCCCGGACCCGCGTGCTGGTCCTGCATCCGGTCACAAACGCCGCAGCGCGCGCGGTTGCAGCGGATTTTGTGTCTGAGGCGTCGAACCTCGCCGGAGCTCTCGATCTGGACGTGCGCGATGCGCGGGCGGTCGATGTATCGGGACTTCGCGCGGGCACCTATTTCGGAAAAGGGAAGGTCGCCGAGATCGCCGACGCCGTCGCTGAGGAGGAGATCGGGCTGGTTGTCATCAACGGCACGCTGTCGCCGGTGCAGCAGCGCAACCTCGAACGCGCCTGGAAGACCAAGGTGCTGGACCGGACGGGGCTCATCCTCGAGATCTTCGGCGACCGAGCCCGGACACGGGAGGGCGCGTTACAGGTCGAACTCGCTCATCTAGACTACCAGAAGTCGCGTCTGGTCCGCAGCTGGACCCATCTCGAGCGCCAGCGTGGCGGCGTAGGCTTTCTTGGCGGACCGGGCGAAACCCAGATCGAGGCCGACCGCCGCGCGCTCGGGGAGCGCATCCACCGGATCAAGCAGGCGCTCAAGCGCGTGGCGCGGACCCGCGGGCAGCATCGCGCAGCGCGGCGCCGCGTGCCGTTTCCGGTGGTGGCGCTTGTCGGCTACACGAATGCCGGAAAGTCCCTGCTCTTCAATCGCCTGACCGGCGCAAACGTGATGTCCAGGGACATGCCCTTCGCCACGCTTGATCCGACGATGCGAGCGGTAGACCTGTCCAATGGTCGGCGGATCATCCTCTCCGATACCGTGGGCTTCATCTCGGATCTTCCGACGCAGCTTGTCGCAGCATTTCGCGCTACGCTCGAGGAAGTGCTGGACGCCGATCTGATCGTGCACGTCCGCGACGCAGCCCATCCTCAAGGCGCTGCGCAGGCGAAGGAAGTCGACGCGATCCTCGAACAGCTCGGAGTTAGCGAGGAGCGTTTTGCGCACATGCTGGTGGTCTTCAACAAGGTCGACCTCCTTGATGCGGATGCTCATGATCTCCTGCGGGCGACTATCGCTCGCACCCCGAACGCGCTGGCGCTCTCGGCGCGGACTGGGAGGGGGGTCGACGCTCTTATCTCCGCGCTCGCCGCCACTACCGCCGAACCGATGCGAGAGGCCTGTATCGAGCTTGATTTTGGGCAGGGCCGCAAACGCGCCTGGCTGTTCGACCACAATGTCGTGGTTGGCGAAACCCGCACCGACATGGGCTACCGCATGGATGTGCGATGGTCCGACCATGTGCGCGACCAGTACGAACGTCTCTGAGCATCGTCGCGCTCACGGCCCAGGGATCTTCCGCAACGGATCGTCAACAACAGGATCGATCCAGGTCCAGTTCCGCATGCGGCCGCGAAACCAAGTGCGCTGGCGCTTGGCGAAACGTTTGGTCGCCAGCGTGGCCGCCGCTGAAGCCTCCGCCAACGTCGTCTCGCCACGAAGATGCTCAATGAGCTGTGGCGCGCCGAGCGCCTTTCCCGAGGGCGCGTCGGGGTCGTAGCCGGTGGCGAGAAAGTCGGCGCATTCCCCCAGAGCGCCTGTCGCCAGCATTCTTACGAACCGCTCTGCGATTGCATGTTCGAGCCGGGGAGTTTCCACATTGAGAACAATCCGTACGGCATCTTCCGGAGGGATCAGCGGCCGGACAGTAGCCGCGCGCCAGTCCGAGAGCCCGCGGCCGGTTGCTGTCAAAACGTCCCAGGCGCGCTGGACCCGCGCGGGGTTGCGGACGTCGATCTCGCCAAGCGTCGCTGGATCGCGGGCGGCAAGTTCGGCCACGAGATCGTCGAGCCGGCCGTCCCGGATTGCTGCATTGGAGCGCGCCGATACTTCTCGCGGCACCGGCGGCACATGGGCAATACCGGTGATCACCGCACTGAGGTAAAGACCGGTGCCGCCGACGATGATCGGCCGTGCGCCGGCGACCTTGGCTTCCGCTAGCGTCGCTGCAAGCTCACGCAGCCACGCGCCGACGGAGTATCTTTGTTCGGCTGCAACATGGCCGTAGAGACGATGTGGCGCGCGGGCGAGATCATCGGCGCCCGGACGTGAGGTCAAGACCCGCCAGCATCCGTAGACCTGCAATGCGTCGGCGTTGATGACCCAGCCGGTGTCACGCTCGGCAAGGGCGAGGGCAAGCGCGGACTTGCCGCTGGCGGTTGGGCCCGCGATGATGACGGGTGTCCGTGTGTCAGAAGGACAGGATGGGCCGGTCGCTTTATTTAACATAATCATCATTATCCGACAAATGAAGGCTTGATCGCCGCGCTTGACGTCACGCCCTGCGTGCCCTTGACCTGCCGGACGTTTCATCCTGCTATGTTCCACAGGCGCGGACGCCGCAACGGGAGTGCGACGCGGCATGGAGACCATCGACGGCAGGCCACCGCATCCGAGGATCGCGAGACTAGCCGCAGATGCGCGCGCCGGAAACATCCCGCGCCGCGAATTCCTCGCCCTAGCCACTGCGCTTGGGGCCAGCACCGCGATGGCCTACGGGCTACTCGGTGTCGCGCGTCCGTACACTGCCGCAGCCCAGGAGCCTCCAAAGCCAGGCGGCATCCTGAGAGTAGCGCAGGCCGTGATGGATCTTGACGACCCGCGCCTGTTCGATTGGTCCGAGAAGGGCAATCTTGCGCGACTTTTTCTAGAGTCTCTCGTGCGTTATACGGCAGAGTTCACTTTCGAACCATGGCTGCTCGAGAGCTGGGAGGTCAATGACGACGCCACCGGTTACCTGCTCCGGCTTCGGCCGGGCGTTGTCTGGAGCAACGGCGACCCCTTCACGGCCGACGACGTCATCTTCAATCTACGTCGCTGGTGCGAGGGCCAGACGCCCGGCAACTCGATGGCGAGCCGCATGGGAGCGATAGCAGAGCCCAAGGGCCCAGGCACCGTGATCGTAAGGACCGTGCAGGAGGATGGCGCGGTACTTCTGGAAGAGCGCACTGCGGAGCTATCCGGCCCCCGCGACGATGCGATCGAGCGGGTCGACGAATTGACTGTCCGGCTCTCCCTCGCCTACCCTGACATTACTCTGATCCCGACGTTTTGCGACTACCCGGCACTGATCGTTCATCGTGGCTTTGACGCCGATGTGGCGACACTCGCCGAGGCGCCATTGGGAACAGGGCCCTGGACCCTGCGCGAACTCGATGCAGGGGTCCGCGCCGTCTATGCGCGTCGCGAGGATATCGTCGGATGGTGGGGCGACGCGGTCTTCGGGCCAGCGCCGCTCGATGGCGTCGAGTTCATCGACTTCGGCTCCGACGGCTACGCTGTCCTCGACGCTTTCGCCGCCGGTGAGGTTGACGCGAACTACGAGACACCCCCGAGCCTGATCGTCGACTACGACGCCTTACGGATCCAGAAGGCGGAAGCGGTGACCGCCAATACGCTGTGCGTCCGCATGAACGTCACGCGACCACCTTTCGACGATAAGCGCGTTCGCAACGCCGTCCAACTCGCCGTAGACAACGAAGTGGTCCTCGCCCTCGGCTACCAGGGATACGGCCAGATCGCCGAGAATCATCACGTCGGGCCTATGCACCCGGAATACGCCGAGCTTCCGCCGGTCGTGCATGATCCGGCGCTTGCGCTCGAGATGATGCGCGAGGCCGGCGCGCTGGAGACCGAACTCGAACTCGTCTCGCTCGATGACGAATTCGCGCGCAACTCCTGTGACGCTGTGGCCGCCCAGTTGCGTGACGCCGGGTTCAGCGTGAACCGGGTGATCGTTCCCGATGCGAGCTTCCGCAAGGACTGGACGAGTTATCCGTTCTCGGCGACCCAGTGGAACATGCGCCCACTCGGTGTGCAGGTCTACGCCCTCGCGTACCGCAGCGGCCAGCCGTGGAACGAGACCGGCTTTTCCGATCCCGACTTCGACGCGCTGCTCGCGGACGCTTTCGCTCTGGCCGACGACGATGAACGACGGGAAGTGATGGCCCGGCTGGAGAAGATCCTGCAGAGCTCCGGAGTGCTGGTTCAGCCTTACTGGCGCTCGATCTTCCGCCACATGCGTCGTGAGGTCCGCGACCTGCTGATGCACCCGACTTTCGAGCTCCATCTCGAGCGGACCTGGCTCGACGACTGAATGCGGCAAGCGAATTGGATCCTACGCGAGGTGCTGGATTTCGACCTGCTCGCTCGTGGCAGGGTCAACAGGCAGTCCGCGGCGGAGGGACGGGACATGGTCGACCGGCGGCAATACGACATTCCCGAAGCGGCGGCACTTCAGTTGTTCCCGCTCTTCGCCGGCCTGTCCGCAGCCAATCTCGAACGGATCCGCAACGAAATGCGCGTTCGCGTCGCTCGCGCCGGCCAGGAAATCGTCGGCCAGGAAAGCGAGGACGGCCGGGAGGTCTACTTCCTGTTTTCCGGCGCAGCAAAGGTGTCGCTGATCTCGCCGGACGGAGCGCTCGTCCGGCTCGCTGAGTTCCAGCCCGGCGAGGTATTCGGCGATCTCTCGGCCATCGACAATGTCCCGCGCTCGGCAGCGGTCGAGGTCGTTCGCACTTGCCGCTATGCGGTTATGTCCCAGGAGGCGTTCCTGCGGATGGTCACGCACGACCCGGAGATGGCGTTGCGCATGATGCGCGTGATCGCCGGCCGGATCCGGCTGCAGAACGAGCGCTACTTCGAGAAGTCTGCGCTGGATCTTTCGGCTCGTGTTGCAAAGGAGTTGCTGCGACGCCTGCAGCCCCGCGCCGGGGCCGAGGTCGTCGCCCCGGCGCCCAGCCCGACCGAACTCGGACGCATGATCGGTGCGCGCCGCGAATCGGTATCTCGTGAGATCTCGCGACTCGTTCGGAGCCGCGTGTTCGATAGAACCGCCGACGCGCTTGTGCTCCTCGACCGGCGCGCGCTCTTTGAGACGATCGAGCGGGGCCGTGATGCCGTAGAAGGCGAGGACTGAGCTGCGCCCGTAGACATTGTTCGATCGCGCCCTAGGTCGCTCTGCTTCTCGGATCGACGAGAGAAACTCGCCCCGCTATGGGCCGATGTCGCGCAGGATGCGGCTGTTGACTCGCACAAGCGCCCGGTGATTGCGGGCCTCGCGCGAACGGGCGTTCCGCGCTCCGAGGGCATTCTTCATGGTTGCGAGCATCTCTGTCTCGTGGCGGCGCCATCGGTCAGACCTCTTGCCTGCCCCGACCGCCATTCTAGAGCGCTTCCCGATCAATCTGCATCGTAGCCGGCGGCGGCGAAGTAGTTGGCGCACTCCTTTGGTGTGAAGACGTCGACGAGGCGGCCGATGGCGCTCCATAGGCCGTCGACGGTGCGCTCGGCGGCCTTGCGCAGCAGCGCCTTGAGCTTCGCGAAGGCCATTTCGATGGGGTTCAAGTCGGGGCTGTAGGGAGGGAGGAAGGCGAGCCTTGCGCCTCTGGCCTCGATCATTGCCCGGACCGAGACCCGCTTGTGGCTGGAGAGGTTGTCCATGATCACGACGTCGCCGGGGCGGAGGGTCGGCGCCAGCACCTTGGCCACGTAAGCCTCGAACCAGTCGCCGTTGATCGGGCCGTCGAGGACCATGGGGGCGACCATGCCGTCGAAGCGAAGGCCCGCGACGAGCGTCGTGGTCTTCCGGTGGCCGTGAGGGACGCCCATGCGCAGCCGCTCGCCCCGGGCGCTGCGCCCGTGCGTGCGCGCCATGTTCGTCGCGGTCCAGGTCTCGTCGATGAACACGAGCCTCGCAGGGTCGAGATCGGGCTGCGCGTCGAACCAGGCGCGGCGCTTTCTCGGGACGTCACCACGGTCCTGTTCGACAGCATGTCCGGTCTTTTTTTCCGCGTCATGCCGCGGCGCTGGAAGAAGCGCGACAGGGCAGAGCTCGAGGCGGCGATGCCGCGCCCGGCCAGACGGGCCCGCAGCTCTTCAAGGCTCTGGTCGCGCGCCTCCTCGAACGCGGCCATGACATCCGCATGCCGCGCCTCGATCCGCCGTGACCGCATGTCGCCGCCCTGCGGCTTCGGCGCAAAGCCCCCCGTCGCCCGCCGCTGCGCGTCCCAGCGGATCACCGACGACACCGACACGCCAAAACGACCCGCCGCCGCCCGGCGGCTCATCCCGGCGTCAACCGCGGCCAACGCCCGCACCCTCAAGTCCATCGCCAATGGTTTGCCCATCTCGCTCCCCGACATCTGCCTCGGGAACAGAGAGTCAGAAACGAGCCGCTTTGGGAATCCCTCCCGATTCAGAACGAAAGGGCACCGCTCTAGCGCAGCGACGCCTTGCCTTGTGTGGCGGCGATCACGCCTTCCCTGCGCCCTGCCCGCTTTCAGCATGGATTTTTGGGGGTGCATTCCGGTTGGACAATCCATATCTCAACTTCTAAGAGCTTCATTCGAAAAAATCCGCGTGGATCCCTCATGGAAACCGTCGTCCTGACAATTCACCTGCTTCTGGCGCTCGGCCTGATCGTGGTAGTGCTGCTGCAGCGTTCCGAAGGTGGTGGTCTCGGAATTGGCGGCGGCGGTGGTGGCGGTGTGATGTCGGGTCGCGCGGCTGCCACGGCGCTTTCCAAGATGACATGGGCGCTCGGGATCGCCTTCGTGATCACCAGCATGACGCTAACTGTGATCGCCGCGCGCGACTTAGGCGTATCCTCGGTGATCGACGGCCTTGACGCTGCCGCGTCCGACACTCTCGATCCGGCCCGGGCGCCGGAACTCGGTGAGGATCTGCTGCCCCCGATCCCTGGCGGTGAAGGACCTGCAGTGCCGCCTCCGGTTGAGTAGGCGGCGGGCGACACTGACTCATCCGCAACTTTTCGTTGTCGAAATTGCATCCACCACAGCATATGGTTGCGGTTGTGCTTGCAGCCAGAGACGCACGCTCGTATGAATTGAGTTCCCGTAGAACCACGTTTGTTGGTTCGTACCGGTCCTAGGCGCGGGAAATCCACACGATGGCGCGATTTGTCTTCATAACAGGCGGCGTTGTGTCGTCGCTCGGCAAGGGCCTCGCGTCCGCCGCGCTCGGTGCGCTGCTACAGGCCCGCGGCTATTCGGTCCGGCTCCGCAAACTCGATCCATACCTGAATGTCGATCCGGGCACGATGTCGCCGTTCGAACATGGAGAGGTCTTCGTCACGGACGACGGCGCCGAAACCGACCTCGACCTCGGCCACTACGAACGCTTCACCGGCGTCGCGGCGCGGCGCACCGATTCGGTGTCCTCGGGCCGGATCTATTCGAACGTGCTGGAGAAGGAACGCCGGGGAGACTACCTCGGCAAGACCATCCAGGTGATCCCGCACGTCACCGACGAGATCAAGAACTTCCTGCGCATCGGCGAGGACGAGGTCGACTTCATGCTCTGCGAGATCGGCGGCACCGTCGGCGACATCGAGGGCCTGCCGTTCTTCGAGGCGATCCGCCAGTTCGGCCAGGAGAAGCCGCGCGGCCAGTGCATCTTCATGCACCTCACCCTCCTGCCCTACATCGCCGCGTCGGGCGAGCTGAAGACCAAGCCGACGCAGCACTCGGTCAAGGAGCTGCGCGCCATCGGCATCGCGCCCGACGTGCTGGTGTGCCGCTCGGAGATGCCGATCCCTGACAAGGAGCGCGCCAAGCTGGCGCTGTTCTGCAACGTGCGTCCCGAGGCGGTGATCGCGGCGCAGGACCTGAAGTCGATCTACGAGGCGCCGCTCGCCTACCATGCCGAGGGCATGGATCAAGCGGTGCTCGACGCCTTCATGATCGCGCCGGCGC
The DNA here is from genome assembly GCA_963836255.1 of uncultured Alphaproteobacteria bacterium. Taxonomy (GTDB): domain Bacteria; phylum Pseudomonadota; class Alphaproteobacteria; order Rhodobacterales; family Rhodobacteraceae; genus Amaricoccus. The sequence goes on along the minus strand of CAWIIL010000001.1, from coordinate 1,091,892 downwards.
CGAAGCCGAACCTGGCGAAATGGGAGGACGTGGTCGACCGCATCCACAATCCCGAGGGCGAGGTGCGGGTCGCCATCGTCGGCAAGTACACCCAGCTCGAGGACGCATACAAATCGATCGCCGAGGCGCTGACCCACGGCGGCATCGCCAACCGCTCCCGGGTTCGCGCCGAATGGATCGACGCGGAACTCTTCGATGATGACAAGCAGATCGCCCCGCTGCTCGAAGGCTTTCACGCGATCCTCGTGCCTGGCGGTTTTGGCGAACGTGGCACCGAGGGCAAGATTTCGAGCCGCACGGTTCGCTCGCGAGCGAAAGGTGCCATATCTGGGCGTCTGCCTCGGGATGCAGATGGCCGTGATCGAGGCGTCACGGAATCTCGCGGGCCTGGAGGACGCCGGCTCTGAGGAGTTCGACAACGAGACCGGTGGGCGGCGCTTCACGCCAGTGATCTATCACCTGAAGGAATGGGTGGAAGGCAACCGCACCATCCAGCGGTCCGCTTCTGACGCGAAGGGCGGCACCATGCGCCTCGGTGCCTACGACGCGATCCTCTCCGACGGATCGCGCGCGGCGCACATCTACGGCTCCACCAGCATCTCCGAGCGGCACCGCCACCGCTATGAAGTCGACATCGCCTACCGCGATCGGCTCGAGAGCTGTGGCCTGCGCTTTTCAGGACTTTCGCCGGATGGTCGGCTACCCGAGATCGTCGAGATCCCCGACCACCCCTGGTACGTCGGCGTGCAGTTTCACCCGGAATTGAAGTCGAAACCCTTTGCGCCTCACCCGCTCTTCGCCGATTTTGTGCGCGCCGCCCTCGAACAGTCGCGGCTGGTCTGAGACGGGAGACGGCTTCATGTTCGCCGACATTCTCCGACGGCTTGCCGCCGCAGAACCGCAAGCTCCCCCAAGCCCGGAGGATTGCCGGGCCGCGCTTGCCGCACTGATGGTCCGCGTCGCCCGCTCAGACAACCGCTATACCGATGTCGAGCGGCGCCAGATCGACCGGCTTCTGGCCGAGCGCTACGGTCTCGAAGCCTCTGCGGCACGTGCTGTCCGCCTCGCCGCAGAGGACGCCGAGGCGGAAGCGCCCGACACGGTGCGTTTTACCCGCATCGTCAAGGAAGCAGTTCCCTATGATGAGCGCAACCGGGTCGTGGAGGCGCTCTGGCGGGTCGCCGCCGCCGACGGAATTGACGCTGAAGAGCGCGGGTTCCTTCGCTTGGTGGTTAACCTGCTTGGCGTGTCGGATCAGGACAGCGGCCTGGCCCGGCAGAAAGTCGAGCGGAACCGATGGTCTTGAAGCGTTTGCTAAAGCTTGAGGCGCTCAGAAGTCGAGGCTGATCCGTCGTGTGAGGCCCAACCGAACCTCATACTGGTCAGCCGACCCGAGTTCGGTGATCGGCGAGTCCGCCGCGTCATTGATGAGGCGGTCCCAAGCAGCCGATCCTTCTACACCCCAGCGTTCGTTGAGGAGGTAGCGCGCCTCAAAAAGCACTCCGCCGGAGAGCAGTCCGCCCGACGCGTCGAACTCTTCGAGACCGGAAGTGGACGCCGAAGCCTCACTGGCGCTGACGCCAAAATACGTATTGGCGAAGCTGCTGGAGCCGAAACCGATCCGCGGTCCCAATGTGAGCGTCAGACCCTGAACAGGGTATGCGATCGCATCGGCACCCACGTCGCCGACCCAGGCGTTGGTTCCGATAATGCCATAGCGGACATCCCCGAAGACGCGGTAGTTTCTCTGCTCGTATCCGAGGCCAAGTCCCGCCTCGAACGCCCATGGCACGTTGTCCAGCCCGGAAAGGTCATCGTAGTTGGAGGAATTGCGATGCGAGATGTAGCGCACCGACCCGCGCACCCCGAGACCCGCGCGAAAACCAACCGCTCGACCCGAGCCAAATTCGAACCCGTTGGGGAGCCGAAGATAGTCGATCCGCGCTATGCCGTACCCGCCGGTCTCGTACTCGTCAGAACCGAAGTACGCAGGGCTCATATTGACGCCCCCGCCGACCGAGATGACCATGTCGGGCGTCGGTGAGTCCCATGCCCCGCCCGCCGCCAGAAATCCCGGAAGCGGAAGACCGGCATCCGAGAAGCCTGCGGTATCGGCCGGAGTAGTCTGCTGGTCGAACACGTCGAAGTTGACGCCGAACCCGGTCGTATCCGCAGGCGCCGCCGCATCCTGCGCCAACGCGCCCTGCCCCATCACAGCAGCACCGATAGTCGCGGCGGTGAGGGAGATGCGAAGGATTGCAGGAAAGCGATGCGGCATGATGGTCTCCGATGGCGCGCCCAAGTTCCGAATCTCACAACAGCCATTGGTCAGAGTGTAAGCGTTACTCCCTTAATGACAAGGAAACCCTCAAAATTTCCGGCCAAGATCTGCAAATCGTGTTGTTCAAGCAGCCATCAGTCGATCCCAGGCGTCATTGAGGCGCTCCGGCTCGGTGCGAACGGATCTCGCGTTAGGCCACGAGGCGTATCCGGGCAGGTTCCTGGTTGCCGGTCCGCGGAATGGCTCCATGAAGCGCTCGAAGCGCTCGTGCAGGCTGTTGATGGTCTGGACTTGGAAGGCCTTGTCGATGACGAAGGGCCCCTTCTTTGCGTCGATGCGATAGTGTGGCGGACCAGCCTGCCTGGCGAAGAAATCGCAGGCCGGGTCCCGGTAGCTGCACAGGACCGCATCACCCCGGAGGCATCGTGCGAGAATGGCCATCAGCGGCGGCGCGGAGTGGTCGGGCAATACGTCCGCGCGCCTAGAGCCACTGCGATCGGCCATGGTGAGAACCGGATTCTGATACTCCGAGATACCTGCGGGCATATGCGTTCCCGTCAGCTTGTAGTCCACCCATCGCATTCTGTCCGGCTTCGGATGATTGATCGGATCGCGCTGATGCCTGACCCATTCACGCGGGCCCTTCCGAGATTCCCGGAAGAATTTCTCGTCGGCTTCGGCCCCGCCACTCAATTCGGACGCACCCGAACCACCGAGGGCGCGGGTGATCCTTTGTCGCCAGCGCCAGATAGTCATCTTGTCGAATCCGAGCGCCTGACCGAGACGCCGGCGCGAGCGCGGATGGTCGGAAAACATGTCCAGCAGGACCTTGTGAAGACCTGCCGGTGAATGGATCCGTCCTCGAGGAAGAAGTCCGCTGACAGGTCGCGCATCGCATCCGCTGGACCCCGCTTCGCGCCGAGCCCCAACGCGTCATCCGTTCCTGCCCGGCAATACGGGCAGGCGTCCGGTTCGCCGCGCCGCGTCTCAATCGCGCCAAGCGCCTGCATCCGCGCATCCAGAGACTTCAGCGCCGACAGGAGTTCCTTCAACTGTGGGCCGGTCAACTCGTTCAGCGAGCCGAAGAGCTTCCCAAACCCTTTGACATCCATGATTGCTCCCCCTCAAACGTCGCGGCATTGCCGCGCAAGCCATTTTTGAGGCCAGAACAAATCAGAAACAAAACGATTTGCAGAAATGGCCAAATTCCCTGTATAGTTGTGCGCGATCAGCAGATCCGCCTCCACGCCAGGAAAAGCGCCTCCGACGGCGCTGCGCTGTAGCAAACCCACGCCGATCCGCACAGGCTCTTCACCGATCGGTCAGCGCCGCATCAAGGACCTGCTCAACGACCTCGAGGTCGACGTCGCGGGCCACGAACGCCGCGCCAATGTCGCGCGCCAGAATGAAGGCGAGCCGTCCGTCGCGCACCTTCTTGTCCTGGCCCATCAACGCGATCAGCGCTTTGGCGTCAGGTAGCGGCCCGGGTATCTGATCGAGGCGCCTCCGCAGCCCCATTGCGTCGAAATGCGCACCCACGCGGCTTGGCGCCTCCTGCGAACAGAGCCCTAGCGCGCTGCTGAGTTCGAATGCGAGCAGGCAGCCGATTGCAACGCCCTCGCCGTGAAGCAAGCGATCGGAAAAACCTGTCGCCGCCTCCAGCGCGTGGCAGAAGGTGTGGCCGAGGTTAAGGAGCGCCCGGTCCCCCTGCTCGGTCTCGTCCGCGCCGACGATCGCCGCCTTCATCTCGCAGGATCGCCTCACTGCGCGGGTGAGCGTCGCCGCGTCGCCGCCCGCGAGCGAAGGGGAGTTCGCCTCCAGCCAGCCAAAAAAATCGGCATCGCCGAGCAGGCCGTACTTCGCCACTTCGCCGTAGCCGGCTCGGAAGTCGCGCGCTGGAAGGCTGGCCAGCAGGTCGATGTCGACAAGCACTAGCCTAGGTTGGTGAAACGCCCCGATCAGATTCTTACCGTGCGGCGAGTTGATCGCCGTCTTGCCGCCGACCGAACTGTCGACCTGCGCGAGCAGGGTCGTCGGGATCTGTATGTATCCGACGCCGCGTCGCAGGATGGCCGCCGCGAACCCGGTGAGGTCGCCGATCACGCCGCCGCCAAAGGCTATGACTGTGTCATCTCGAGCCACCTCACGTTCGATCAACCATTCAACGGCGCGCTCCAGGCCGTTCCAACTCTTAGTTCTTTCCCCGGACGGAAGCGTCAGCACGTCCGCCGAAATCCCAGCTGCCGCCAAACCGGACTCAAGGCGTTCGAGATGCAACGCCGCCACCGCGTCCTCGGTCACAACCGCCACGCGAGGCCGCCGCAAGTGCGGCCGGATCTCACCACCGGCCCTAGCGGTCAGGCCACAGCCAATGCGCACGTCGTAGGCGCGTGCGCCGAGCGGAACCCGCACAGTGTCCGTTTCGCGCTCAGCCACCGCCATGCCCCGCTCCTAATGCCGTCGCCGCCCACAATGTCGCGGTCTCGGGTAGCGCCGCGCGATCACGGTTGCTCACGGCCGCGACGATTGCGTGCGCCATCGCCTCATGACTGATCCCGCGTCGGCTGTCGACGATCACGTCCGCCTCTCCGTAGACCGGCGCGCGCTCGGCCAGAAGCTGCGCCAGTGCTCTCTTCGGATCAGGGGTTTCCAGGAGCGGTCGCCCTGGTCGGTCGCGGACGCGGTCCCAGAGTAGGTCGAGATCGGCGCGCAGCCAGACAGACGTGGCATGGGCCTGGATAACGGATCGCGTCTGAGGCTGCACGAAGGCCCCCCCGCCCGTAGCGAGCACGCAGGGCGCGCCCTCGAGCAGGCGGGCAATCACACGGCGCTCGCCGTCACGAAACTCCGCTTCTCCGTAGCTTTCGAAAATCTCGGCGACGGTCATGCCCGCGGCAGTAACGATCTCCGCGTCCGAATCGACAAAGGGCGCGTTGAGCAACGTCGCAAGGCGCTTTCCGACGCTGGTTTTGCCCGCGCCCATCAGCCCGACCAGAACCAGCGTGCGTTGCAGTCTGGGCGCTCCGGAGGGCCGAGCGTCAACGCTTTGTTCATCGTCGATCATGCCAATTGCTGTGTGCGCTCCGTCGGGTTATCCTCGACGCAATGATTGCGGTCGCCGGAACCGTGATTGAACAGGACAAGATGCGGCGGTCAAGCCGACGGACATCGAGCAGGACGCAATGCGCACGCTTCTCAAGCTGATCTTTTATTCGTGTCTCCTCGGCGCGGTCGGACTCGTGGGTTTCGCGATCTTCTCCGAGCTGCCGGCGCCACAGCGCGAGGTCGTGATCCCCCTCGAGGTACAGTGAACCGGCTCGATGTCTTCAGAGCGGTCGGTCTCGCCGCGGTAGCCTGCCTCGCCGAACCGACGCGCGCCCAAGCGCCGTTGAGCGCGATTCCGTGGCTCTCGGACAGCCTTGAGCGTCCGGCCCCTACGCCACCCCCGGTGGCCAGTTCGTCCGACGCTGCGCTGCCCGAGCCTTCTGCGAACGGCGAGATTATGGTCAAGCCGCTCGCTTCGGTCAGCGCTGGCGCCGTCGGGTTGCTCCCGCCTGAACTCACAGGTTTTCCCCGGGCGCTCTGGGGGCCGTTGCCGGCGGAGGAGGTCCGCGCGCTCGTGCTCGTTCATGATCCCTCAGGGGCGCCCGAAGCCGTGGCGGTCTTTCATCGCATCATGCTCGCAGAAGCCGATCCGCCGGCGGGAGACGCCGAGGCCGTTCTGCTCGCCCGGGTCGACCGGCTGCTCGCACTAGGAGCGTTGGAGGAGGCGCGGGCGCTGCTTGAGCGCGCCGGGGCGTCCACGCCCGAACTTTTCCGGCAATGGTTCGACGTGGGGCTGCTGCTCGACGAAGCAGAGCAACCCTGCGCGGCGCTCGAGGTAAACCCAGCTCTCTCCCCGACTTTGCCGGCGCGTGTATTCTGCCTGGCGCGAGGCGGTGACTGGAGCGCGGCGGAGATCACCCTCGTCCTCGGTGAAAACGTCGGCTCAATCGCTCCAGAGCAGGAGCGCCTGCTGGCGCGCTTCCTCGACCCTGAACTCTTTGAGGGCGAGACTGATCCGCCGATCCCGAATCCCCTGACCCCGCTCGACTTCCTGCTGCGGGAGGCCGTAGGGTTGCCACGGCCCTCGGGACCCCTGCCCCCGGCCTTTGTCTGGGGTGATCTCGATCCGCACATGCCGATGAGAGTTCGCATCGAGGCCGCCGAGCGACTAAACCTTGCCGGGGCGATCGACACAGAGCGGCTCTTCGAGACCTATATGGGTGGCGCACCGGCGGCTTCTGGGGGCGTATGGGACAGGGCGCGGGCCTGGCAGGACCTCGACGCTGCGATAGCGTCCGGCGCGCCGGAGAGCGTCGCCGCCGCCTTGTCGGCGGCCGATGCTACGTTCGCGGCCCGCGGATTGCGCGTTGCTCTGGCCGAATCGATCTCCGACAGGTTGGCCGGGCTGCCGCTCGCCGCCCTGCCAGACAGTGCTCGCACCACGGCCTTCGAATTGCTCCTGCTTGCAGGCCAGCCCGAAGTCGCCCGCGTCGTCGCGCCCGATAGCGCCCGGGCCGCAGCTCTGTTCGCGCTCGCCACTGGAGGTGCCATCCCTGCGCTACAAGACGGTTCCGCGATCGCAGCGGCGCTGGCGGCGTTCGCCGATCGCCCGCACGCCGGACAGCGCGAGACCCTGCTTGCGGGCCTCGTCGAGGTCGGCCGAACCGGAGAGGCGATACTCGCGGCGCTCGATCTCACCGCCGCCGGTCCATCCGATCCATCCGCATTCGGCGCAGGGCTCTTTGGGCTCGTCCGAGCCGGCCAGGAGACCGCTGCGCGCCGCATCGCGCTCCAATCCTTGCTTGCGACCCCGGGAGCCCGAGGATGAAGCCAGAAGACCCGATTCGCGAATTTCTCGAGGCGCTGCGGGCCGAACGCGATGCAGCAGGAAATACCGTCACCTCCTATGCCCGCGACCTTGTGGGCTTTCGCGACTTCCTCACAGATCGCGGCCGCGCACTTCTTGACGCGACCACCGCCGACATCGAGGCCTTCCTCGTAGATCAGGCCGACCGCGGAATGGCGCGGGCGACCCGGGCCCGGCGCTTGTCGGCGATCCGGCAGTTCCACCGCTTCGCCTTTCTTGAAGGCTGGCGCGCGGAAGATCCGGCCGCGCTGGTCCGGGGGCCAAAGCGCGAGCGGCCCCTGCCCGGCCAGTTCAGCGAAGCCGACGTCGCCGCCCTGCTCGCAGCGGCGTCGGCGCACGGCCGGGACAAGTTCGAACAGGCGCGGGCCGATTGCCTGATGCAGGTGCTCTACGCCACCGGATTGCGCGTCAGCGAACTGGTGGCGCTGCCAGCAGCCTCGGTCCGCGGCGATCCGCGAATGATTCTCGTGCGCGGCAAGGGCGGTCGCGAACGCCTGACACCGCTTTCGGATCCCGCCCGCGCCGCACTCGCTCGCTGGCTTGCGCTGCGCGACGCCGAGGAAGATCGCGCTTGCGCTGCCGGGCACCCGCGCTCGCCGTTCCTCTTCCCGTCACGTGCGCGCCGCGGCCATCTCACCCGCGAAGCCTTCTTTCTTCTCGTCAAGGATTTCGCCCGGGCTGCAGGGCTCGAAGCCGCGAAGGTCTCGCCGCACACCCTGCGCCACGCCTTCGCGACGCACCTCCTTGCCAACGGCGCCGACCTGAGGGTCATCCAGACCCTGCTCGGCCACGCGAGCATAGCCACAACCGAAATCTACACTCGCGTGCTCGACGCCAGGCTCCGCGAATTGGTGCTCAAGCGCCACCCACTGGCGGAGCCGGCCGCGCCGGATTAGATCGCCTTCCAGACACCAAATCCGGGGGATGCCGTACGATGGACACCGCAGCCGGGGCCGCGCCGGCCCTTCCGCTTCTGATCGCGGCGGGAGCGATCCTCTTCCTTCTTGTGTGTTCGGCGCTCTTCTCGGGTTCGGAGACTGCGCTTACCACCGCCAGCCGCGCAAAGCTGCATGCATTGGCCGAGCGGGGCGACGTTGGCGCAGATCGCGCGCTCAGGTTGACCGACGACAAGGAGCGGCTGATCGGGGCGATCCTGCTCGGCAACAATCTCGTCAACATCTTGGCCACTTCGCTGGCCACGATGGTCTTCACCGGGCTCTTCGGCGATGGCGGAGTAGCTGCGGCGACACTGGTGATGACAGCGCTTGTGCTGATCTTCTCCGAGGTGATGCCCAAGACTTACGCGATCACCAACGCCGAAACCATGGCCGCGCGGGTTTCCGGCGTGATCGCATTCGTCGTCTCCACCCTGTCTCCGGTGGTCAACGCCGTACGCGCTTTCGTTCGGTTCGTGCTGCAGCTCGTCGGGGTCGAGACCGATCCAAAGGCGCATTTTCTCGCCGCGCAGGAGGAGATCGCCGGTGCGATAGTGTTACATCACTACGAGGGTGCGGTGGAGAAGGCGGAGCGCGACCGCCTGCTCGGCGCGCTTGATCTCGGCCAGCGACAGGTCGAAGAGGTGATGCTGCATCGCCGCGACATCGAGATGATCGACGCTGACGCCCTTCCCGAGGAGATCCTCAATCAGGCCATCAATTCGCCCCACACTCGCATCCCGCTCTTCAAGAACGATCCCGAAAACATCGTCGGCGTCATCCACGCCAAGGATCTCTCCCGCGCGGTTAACCGTCTCGTACGCGAAGGCGGCGGTGACCTCAGAGACTTCGACATCTCCACGGTCGCTATGGAGCCCTATTTTGTGCCCGACACGACGCCGCTGGACGAGCAAATGCGCGAATTCTTGCGCCGCCGAGCTCATTTCGCCCTTGTTGTGGACGAATATGGCGCCCTGCAGGGCCTGATTACGCTCGAGGACATTCTGGAGGAGATCGTCGGTGACATCAGCGATGAGCACGACACCCGGAAATCCGGCGAGATCGACATACGGACCGACGGTTCGGTTGAGGTCGAGGGGCTCGTGACTATCCGCGACATCAATCGCGAATGTGACTGGAATCTGCCCGACGACGAGGCCAACACCGTCGCAGGCCTCGTGATTCACGAGGCGCAATCCATCCCAAGCGAGGGACAGGTTTTCAGCTTTCATGGCTTCCGCTTCGAGGTTCTGGAGAAACACAACAACCGGCTCACGCGGCTTCGTATCCGCAAACTCACATGAGGTCCGTCGGAGCTCGACTATCGGATGCGGGCCTCGTCGAAGGCTGCGCGGGTCAGCGCCCCTTGAAGAGGCCGCCAAGGATCCCGCGCACCAGCCTTTGCCCCTCGCGACTGTTGAGCTGCTTGACCAGCGACTTGGCAAGTTCGCCACCAATTGAACCGCCGCTGCTTTGCCGCGCCGGCGCTTCGTAGCGGCGCCCCGCGGGACGGTCGGCGGTCCTCTCCTGCGCCTCGCGAAGAAGCTCTTCGGCGATACTCGCCTGCTTGGCGCTCTCTGCGGCGCGCTCAGCAAGCATCTCGAAAGCGCTCTCACGATCGAGCGCGGCGTCGTATTTGCCCGCCATCGCTGATCGCAGCATGGCCTCGGCCCGCTCTTCCGTCGAAATCGGCCCCATGCGGGAACTCGGTGGCCGGATCAGCGTCCGGCTCACCATGGCCGGCACGCCCTTGTCCTCAAGGAGCGAGACCACCGCTTCTCCGGTCCCAACCTCACGGATCGCGGTTTCGGTGTCGAAGGCGGGGTTTGGCCGGAAGGTCTGGGCCGCCGCCCGGAGCGCCTTCTGATCACGCGGCGTGAAGGCGCGCAGCGCGTGCTGGATGCGATTGCCCAGCTGCGCCAGAACATCGCCTGGCACATCGTCGGGGTTCTGGGTGATGAAGAATACACCGACGCCCTTCGAACGGATGAGCCGGACGACCTGCACGACCTTGTCGACCAGCGCCTTCGGGGCCCCGTCGAAGAGCAGGTGCGCTTCATCGAAGAAGAACACCATGACCGGCTTCTCCGGGTTCCCGACCTCCGGCAACTGCTCGAACAGTTCCGAGAGCAGCCAGAGCAGGAACATGGCGTAGAGCCGCGGCGCCTGCATCAACTTGTCCGACATCAGCACGTTCACGCGGCCGGCCCCGCTCTCGTCCACTCCGATCAGATCGGAAAGCTGCAGATGCGGCTCGCCGAGGAAGAGCCCCGCGCCCTGGTTCTCAAGCACAAGCAGCTGCCGCTGGATCGCGCCGAGCGACGCCGACGCGATGTTGCCGTAGGTCCGGCCTACCTCTGAGGCGTTGTCGCCCAGCCAGACCAGCATCGCTTGCAGATCCTTGAGATCCACCAGCGCCAGTCCCTCATCATCGGCGATGCGGAAAGCGATGTTGAGCACACCCTCCTGGGCGTCCGTCAACTCCATCATCCGCGACAGTAGCAGCGGACCCATTTCGGTCACGGTGGTTCGAACCGGATGGCCGGTCTCTCCGAAGAGGTCCCAGAAGACCGTAGGGAAGGCCCGGTAAGCGAAATCGGCGAACCCGATCTGCGCGGCCCTGTTTTGGAGACCCTCATGGGCCCTGCCGTCAGGATCGCCTGGACGCGAAAGACCCGATACGTCACCCTTCACGTCCTGTACGAACACCGGCACGCCAGCAGCCGAGAGCCCCTCAACAAGGATCTGCAACGTCACAGTCTTGCCCGTTCCGGTCGCACCGGTGATCAGGCCATGGCGGTTGGCGAGCTTCAGCAACAGTTCGCGCGGCTCGGCGTAGTCCTTACCACCGCCGCCCACGAAAATCCGATCGGCTGTCATCGCGCGCTCCAAGAAGTCCCGGAGGCTCGCTTATCGGCCATCATTCAAGGCAGATCAATGTCGGCCGCGTAGCCTCGTCATCCTTCCGTAATCAGTCTTTGGAGTGCACCCCTCTGCTTGGACACGTCAGGCGGCTCGGGCATTGGCGGGACGCCTGGCCCAATATTCCGATTTTCACAACCTATGGATCGCCCGGAATTGTTAGGCCGTAAGCTGATCAAGTGTTCGCGAAACGAACAAACGTGACTGCCTTATTGCAACCCCATGCGCGATCGGTCATCGATTCAATGAACTATTGATTCTTATCCGTTGTTCCAGAAACAAGCGAGGTCGCGCGTCGATACTCCGACGGGTTCCCACCCGTTGTTCCCCGGAACGCACGCGTGAAATGGGCGGGCGACGAGTATCCGAGATGGATGGCGAGGTCGGTTATCGACAATTCGGAGCTGTCTCGACAGGCGAGACGCACCTTCCGATAAAGCTCCACGCTGAAAATACCCCCCGCCCTCCCTGTCGCCACAAAGTGCCAAACTGGCCAAGTTTTGCTCCGCCCGCAGCGGGCTCATCATGCCGCTTCCCTGGCAGAGCTTTGCACTGCCGTTTCCATTTCATTCCAAACCGCTGCAACTTGCCTGGGCGGCCGTGACCCGGATGACCGCTGAGGGCGAGTTGCAGGGCCCGACCAGGTGGTCGACATCGAAACGGCCCTTCGCGCCATCACCATCGACGCCGCCCATTCCATCCGGTTAGAGGACGAAATAGGCTCCATCACGCCGGCAAGCTGGCCAACTTCACGATCCTCGACGAGAACCCCCATGACGTGGCGCCAGCGGACCTTGCCGGAATCGGCGTCTGGGGCACGGTGCCGGAAGGACGGGTCCAGCCTGCCGCCGCGCCAGGGACGCGCCGAGATGCGGCCGGAGCCGGCACCGCAAGGAGGCCGGCCCGACGGAACGACCGTTAGAGACCCAGGGCGCGCTCCCAGCGCAATGTTCAGGACCGACCAAGCACCTTGCCGCCTTCGTGCTCGCCGGCTACCAGAGTCCGGAAAGAAGCTTTGATCCTGAGGAGGACGAGTTGGTGAAGAAGCTGAAGCTGTGTGCAGCGGTCGCACTTGCGGCTACCGCGTTCGGAGGCGAGGCATTTGCGCGGACGGGTCGCAGATGATGAGCACCTGCAACACCTATGCCGCGCGGCATCTCGGGGTGAACGCTTCGGCAATTGCCGACCTAAAGTACGAGGGACAGCGCACCGACGGCACCCATGCCGTGAACGGAAGCACGACGTCCGGCCAGACGTTCCAGTGTTCGTTCAACAGCGCCGGAACCCACGTCGTGCAATGGTATCATTCAGCCCCGGTAGGCTGTCCCTCGGACGTGTCGCAGGCCGACCGCTACGTTTACCCGGACTGCAACTGACGGGTACGCGACAGTCTGGAGCGCCCCCACGGTGGGCGCTCCAGATCGACAATCCTCAAAGTCAGCGGTCTCCCGCGGGAAGCATCGTGACAGACGAGTATCGCCCGTCCGATGTCACGATCCGCGCGCAGTCGCCCGTGGCGCGGTCGAACCAGAAAGCGGTCAAACCCTCGGTGCGGATGAGTTCGTAGCCCAGGGCCCGAATCCCACTCTCGGCCTGCCCAGCGCGGGCTCCCTCCAACCAGGACAAGTCCGAGCTGCTGCCGAACCCCGTCAAACCTTCTTTTGTGGATCCCCTCGGAGGCGACATGGCCGAACTCATAGAGATGAGACCGGAGCGCGTTCACGGATTCGGTGCACTACTTCACGAGCTGCTCGCGAGTCCGAAACGCTACGGAATGAGCCTGCTGCTATGCCGATTTCGGCTCCACGAAGCGCATGGTGGGCCGCTGTTCCGTCTCGACGATCGCTTCCGCATCGGTGGCGTCGTTCTTTTGCCGTTTCAGGAACGGCTGTGCGTAGTGCGGCGCAATCAGTCGGACCTCATGGCCGTGCCGCGACATCTCCCGAGCCCAATGGTGCGCGCTGGGGCACGCCTCCATCGCCACCGCGCACGCCGGATGGTTCGCCATGAACCGCGCAAATTGCGGCCGCGACAGCTTCTTGCGGAACGCGGGTTGCCCGTCTGCGGTAGCGCCGTGCACTTGGAACACGTTCTTTGCCAGATCAACGCCGATGATGATAACTTCTCCCATGGATGCTCTCTCCTTCAGCTTGTGTTTCGACACCACGAGTTTGGCACATCGCGATGCCGTCAGGAGAGAGCGGCATCCACCCCATCTCCTGGCGCGAGGGCAGTCTGGCATTGAGAACATCTTTGAAATAAATCTTACATCTCAATGATGTATACATGACGCTGATGAGCATTGCGCCCTCATGCCAACGTAAGCCGGATCTGCTCCTTGAGCCATCTACCCAAGAGTAGAATACCATTGGACTCCGCCAGTTCGGGTTTTGTGACAAGCCAGTAGCAAGCCGAGACCCGAACAGGGTGGCCGACCGGGATGAGCAAGCCGCGCCGGCTGTCGTCCTCGATCAGTAGGCTGAGCCCCAAAGCGACCCCGAGCCCGCCGATCGCTGCTTGGAGCACCAGGTCGGCGCGATCGAAGGACTTGACGGCCTGACGCGACTCTTCCGCTACGTCCAGAAGGCGACGGTAGTCCGTCCAGGTCGTGCCGGTTCGGTATTTGTCCGCGACGCTGTCGGCGAGAAGGGTGAGCGATGCGTCGGTTGCAGGTTCGACCGTTTCCCATTTCGCGGCCGGGAGGTCGCAGCCCGCAAGACGGGTGACGTGCAGACCAGGATAGGGTCCAGTCCCAAACGGAGTCCGGCATTGACCTCGCTGCCCTCAAAGACATTCAAATACCGGGGGGCTCGGTTGAAGGCATTCTGGGGTTCCGACGGCGGCCGATACCCAGCACTATCGCATGATGATCGATGGAAGCCATGTCGCGAGCGGCGGAAAATAGGAGACCAGGAGCAACACTAGGATGTTCGTCAGCAGGAACGGCATGATCGCCCGCACCACCGGCGCAAGCGGCAGGCGAGCGATGCCGGCGCAGACAAAGAGGCAGACGCCGACAGGCGGCGTGGTCAGGCCAATCATCAGATTGAGAACCGCGAAGGTTGCGAAATGCAGAGGATCGATCCCCACGGCTTCGGCTAGCGACAGAAGCGGAACGAACAAGATGATAAGCGCGGCGATCGTTTCCATGAACATGCCGACGAAGAGCAGCAGCAGGTTTATGATCAGGATTACAAGAAATTTGTTGTCGGTCAGCGAGAGAACGGCGTCAGCGATCGCCTGCGGAATCCGCTCCGAGACGAGGATCCACCCAAAGACGTTGGCGAAGCCGACCAGCGCAAGGATGCCCGCCGATGAGACCGCGCTGTCGATCAGTATGCTTGGCACGGCCCGCAGCGGCAGCTCCCGATATATGAAGGCTCCGACGAAGAAAGCGTAGACGCTCGCCACGACGGCGGTCTCCGTGGGCGTCGCCAGACCGCTGAGTAGCCCGTAGATGATGAGCCCTGTCATCGCCAACGCCCAGACGGCGCCGCTGAAGGACCGCGCGACCTCACCCGCGCCCCGCCACGGCTGGCGGGGAAAGTCGCGCCGGACGGAGATGACATAGCAGGTGACCATCATCGCGAGCCCCATGAGGATGCCCGGAACCGCACCGGCAAGAAACATCCTGCCCACGGAGATTCCTGACAGGGCTCCGACGATGATCATGGGCACACTTGGCGGAATGATCGGCCCGACGGTTGAAGACGCCGCGGTGACGGCGGCCGAGAAGCCGGCTGGATATCCCGCCTTCTTCATTCCCGGAATCATGACCCCTCCGATGGAGGCCGCGTCGGCCACCGCCGTCCCAGTGATGCCTCCGAAGAGCATCGAGGCGGCGATGTTGGTCAGCCCCAGCCCGCCGCGGATCCAGCCCACCAGCGCATTGGCGAAACGGATGATGCGGCCGGTGATCCCGCCGCGGTTCATCAGATTGCCCGCAAGCACGAATCCGGGGATGCTCAGCAGCACGAACACGTCCATGCCGGCATAGATCTTCTGCGGCATCACGACTGGCGGAATTCCGGCTATCAGGAGATAGGCGAGCGACGACGCGCCCAGAGTGATTGCAACCGGGACTCCGAGAATCAGGCCGAGAACGAAAACGGAGAAGAGAACGGCGACGTCCACCCTCAGCCCTCGTCGGGTTTCTGAGGAAGACCGTCATCCAGACGTGCCAGCATCCCGACGATGCGCAGGGCGGCGAACACGACGAGCAATGCGAGAAGCAGAAAGACACTGAAGTGCGCCCAGCTCATCTGGAGACCGAGCGCCGGAGAGGTCTGCATGTGCCCGATCGACACGTATTTCCAGCCGGCGGGAAGCAGATAGAGCGCAAGCGTGGCCGTCACACCTGCCGCGAACAGGCGCAGCGTCCACGGCGCTCTGCCCGGCAACACCTCACAGATGACATCTACGTTGACCAAGTCTCCACTGCGCAGAGCAAGTCCTGCGCCGAATGCGGCGAGGTAGAGCAGAGCGAACCGGGTAAGTTCTTCCGTCCAGACCGGCGAGAAGCCGACGGTCCGGCCAATGACTTGGATCAGGACCGTCACTATGAGGATGGCGAAAGAGAAACCTAATCCGAGCCGGCAGAGCCAGACGATAATCTTGGTGATGCGATCGACAGTCTGCATGGGCCGGCCCTTGGTCGCGGAAGGCCGTCACCGGACGTGCCGGTGACGGCGAGCTTCGGAAGGCGGGACAGCTATTCGGCGAACAGGCCTTCCACTATCGGTCGGACCTCGTCGCTGACATTCGCGAGCACCGCGTCCTTCGCCTTGGCCGCGAAGGCGGCACCGTCAACCTCGACGAAAGTCATGCCATTCTCCTCAAGCCAAGCCCGGTCGGCAGCGAGGCTTTCCTCGAACAACCCGCGCTCATAGGCTTGGGCACGCGCGGCGGCCTCCATGACGGCGGCCTGATCTTCTGCAGACAGCTTGTTCCATGTGCTTTCCGCGATGGTGAGGTAGATCCATGAACGCACGTGCTCGGTCATGTTCACATGGCTCTGCACTTCATTGAAGCTCGCTGATCTGATCAGCGCCAGCGGATTCTCCTGCGCGTCGATGGTTCCGTTCTGCAACGAGGTGAAGACCTCCGAAAACGCCATCGGGGTTGGCTGCGCTCCGAGCGCGGCCCAGACATCGACGAACAGTGGCACGTTCGGCACGCGCAGTTTGAGTCCGTCAAGATCGTCGGGCGTCGTTATCGGCCGGTTCGAAGTCAGGTCGCGAGGACCGCGGGCGAAGTACGCGATCGGGCGGATCTGCGCCTTCTCGATGATCTGCGCTTTGATCTGCTCGCCAATCTCGCCTGATGCGACTTCATCCATGTTTTCAAGTGAAGTGTAGGCGTAGGGAATGCCCAGAAGAATAGCCATCGGGGCCCAGTTCTGCAGGCTCTCGCCGGTGATCGTCATGTCGACGGTGCCAAGCTGCATGCCGTTGATCAGGTCGATCTCCTTTCCGAGGAACTCGTTGGGAAAGACCTCGACCTCGATACGACCGTCCGTCAGCGCCGACAGTTCCTCGCCAAACCGAACAGAGGCCTTGTGCCATGGGTTGTCCTCATTGGCGAGATGCCCCAATTTGAGCGTCACGTCGGCCGCCATGGCCGGTGTGGTCGTCAGATTGGCCACAAGGGCGGCGGCCATCAGGACGCCAAGTCCGCCTTCGTATCTCATTTGATCTCTCCTCCTCTGGTTTGGATAATGCGTCCGGCCGGATCATTGCGGCCGGAGCTTCGAAAACATCCTTGTCGGCCCTATGTCCTCAGGCAGGTCGCACAGAAGTTGGCGCGAAAGGGTCCCCATGAGAGACATGGCGCAAGTCCTGAAATCCTTTTCAATTCCGCGGTCCCGATCCAAATGGTATTCTAGACCCTCAACCGGCTTGAAGGCGTCGCAATTGCCTGCGCCCTGGGCCAACATTTGGGGAAACCGCTCGTCCACCTGGTTGTATCTCCCAGGCAATTCTCGGGCGACTTGGCGCTGGCGCGCCATCTGATCATGGATGGCCTTCACGACCGACGCATTGGGCGCATCCACCCGCAGCCTCCGAGGTCCGACTCGAACGCCTCGCGGAGGAAGCGGGCGTCCGTCATCTTGGACCACACTATCCTGAGAACGAGCGCACCCAGCCGAGTTCGTACCGTGATCCGCGACCGTTCCGCAAGCTTCAGGAAGGACTGCCGCAGAGACGGACGGTCGTTGCCATAGCTGCGTCCGTTTTCATACTCGGACATTCGATCGCTGGGCGTCGAGTCCATGTGACAAACGAGTTCGTGCGGGATCTTGCGGATCCACAGAGGCAACGGGGCGGAGTGGCTTGGTTGCCGAAAATTCGCCGTATCCGCAAACATGAGTTCATTCTCCTCACGGTCAGGCTGCCACGCTTTCTCATTGGTCGGCAATCCAAAAGCGGAGGAGGATGTCTTCCGGGCCGCAGAAGGCGGATTCGCCAACGGTATGGACTTGGTTTCGAGTATCCGTTCGGCCCGCGTTCCGAGCAACGGGTCTTCTCTTGCGCTAAAGCAACTTTTGGAGCGCCCTCATGTATCCCATCGCGAAGGACATCCCCGAATGCCATGGCGCGTCGCATGCCATGAGCGGGGTGTGATCCGGGATGATGACTCCGCCGAACCCGGCCTCCTGAAGGATGGCCACGATGCGCGCCATGTCAATGTCGCCATCGTCGACAAACGTCTCGCGGTAGTGAGGCACTTTTCCGACGATGTTCCGGAAGTGGATGTAGGCGATGTCGCCCGCTTGGGCATGCTTGCGTGTCGTCTCGTAGATGTCACCTTCGGTCATCTCCGCGACCGAGCCGAGACAAAACTCGAGCGCGTTGGACGGGCTCGGGTGGATATCGATCAGCCGCTGATACATGTCCGGCTGATAGATGAGTTCGAGGCGTCTGGCGGAGCACGGCGACTGGCGGATCATCGGGGTGCGCCGCGAGCCGGACGCCCGCATCTTCGGCGACAGGAAGAACCGCTTTCAGGAAATACTCCAGACGCGACCAGAGTTCATCGTGATCGATCCTCGGCTGCGTCCCCGCTGGCGCGTCCGCATCATAGACCATGTTCCAAACCATTCCGTTCGGGATCGGTGAAATGTCGTTCTCCTCCATGCCGACCGATGTGGCTCCGCCTCGGGCGAACGGCCCGGTGACCCTGCCGGCCACTCCGGCCAGAGAGAAGTTGTACCCCATGACCGGTATTCCGGCGTCCCCGAGATTCCTGATGATCCGCTGGATCGCCTCGATCTGCTCATCCCGCCGTGGGCCGCCTAACAAGACGTCATGCCAATGCGCGGGATCGAAATTCTCGATCGCCGCCAAGGTCAGCCCCGCGTCCTCGAAGCGGTTTCGGAGCGCCTTGAGGGCCGGAAGGGTCCAGCGTTCGTCCGATCCGCCGGCCGGGCCCCATCCGTTGCGGTTGCCGACAGGCTGATCCACGGTTCTTGTTGTTCCGCTTCCGAAATAATCGACCAGATGGGCGACCGCATGCGTTGCGCCGCATTGGCGGGCAAAACGTAGCGTGTCGTCCGCCAGCATGTGATGGTAGAATCCGAAGCCAAGTTTGAAATCCGCCACGTCGAACTCTTTGCACTCGCGACCGCGCCCAAGCCAGCCCGCGTTGTTGCCGATCTCAGAACCCGATCGAGGTCCCGCCATCAACAGGAATGGTCACGCCGGTCAGGTATCTCGCTTGCGGCGACGCAAGGAATACCGCGGTTTCGGCAACATCCTCCGGCCGGCCCAGGCAGCCCAAAGGTGTTCTGCCCAGGACCTTCTCGAGCCGCTTCGGGTCTTGTCTGAAAATGTCCCTATTCATGTCGGTCTCTATGAATCCGGGCGCGATCGCATTGACACGGATGCCGAGCGGCCCGAGTTCGACCGCCAACTGTCGCGCGAGACCACCGAGCGCAGCCTTGGAGGCGCTGTAGGCCGGCACCAAGGGAATTCCGAAGATCGCCGCCATCGAAGTGATCATTATGATCGACCCGGTGTTCCGTCGCGCCATGTGCGCCGCGATCGCCCTCGTGATCGAGAACGTGCCGAAGAGATTGGTTGCGACGACGCGCTCGAAGTCGGCATCGCTGGTTTCCAGCGCCGCCTGCTTGTGATGCGTGCCCGCGTTGTTGACCAGAATGTCGACGGGCGCGACTGCCTCGACCTGACGCGCGATCTCATCGACCTCGCTGGTTGCCGAGATATCAGCCACCACGCAGTCGGCGCGGGAACCCAACTCCTCGACCGCTTGGGCGAGTTTCTCAGCGCGACGGCCCAGGATCGTGACCGTCGCACCGGCATCACACATCGATTTCGCGGTCGCGAACCCCAAGCCGGTGCCGCCACCCGTCACCACGGCGTGAAGCCCCGCAAGCGGTGCCGAGCGCCTCACTTCATTGTCTTCAGCCATGGCCTGCCTCCGCCCCTTTTTTCATGATAGAAGTTGGACCGAGGGCACTGGTCCCTCTTCGGAGCCTCCCTTTCGCGCAGCGATAGTGGCACCATGGACCTCAGGGCCACCACGTGTTTCCTGCAAATCGGGGGCTTTCTTCGCCTGGACATTCGGCGGTCCGCCGCATCTCATGCTCATCAGTGCGAGCGACTCCGGCTTCTTCAGCGATAAGCGGCCGGCCGGCCGGCTGACTGAATGGAATTCGGCCAGGCGGTTCCCAGGCTCAAGCGCATCGCAGGTCATCGTGGCCTCGTCTCGCAGCCGGAAGAGCATGACATCCAAGATCCGGTCTGCAAGTGCCTCGTATCGCAGCAGTCCAAGCTTACTCGGCACTTGCCGCCTCCCATCGTCAGACATGCGGTCCGCGGCCGTCGCGATCCCGTCGGGGACCGCCTTTCATCCGCCTGAACGCCTTTGCAAGTTGACAGGTTTTCCCTGCGTTGACTACGGTCGAGGGAAGCGGATGGCGAGCGGCGGGTCGTCTCTTCGCGACTCGAGGGTCCGGACTTTTGCCGGGACAGACGAGGTCTTGTATTTCCACGGAGTCGGTACGGGAACCGGCAGGCCGTGCGGAAACCTACCGTTTGCGAAAGCGGCGCGGATCACTCCGCGAGTGGCAGGGGGCCTTGTCGAAGCATTCGATTGAATCCGGGCCGTTCGGCCCGGGAGAAGAGCGCATCAACAGGGCCCTGTGAAAATGCCCTGGGCGTGTGAGGCCCTGGCCTCAACAACCACTGGGAGGGAAACATGAACAGCACCATTAGAAACGCGGCGGCCGTCGTCGCCATTTCCGGGCTGGCTGCGCTGGTGGCGGCAGGCAGCGCTGCCGCGCAAACCTATGATCTGCGGGTATCGACTGTCATCGGCGAGGAAGACCCGCTCTTCGAGGGATATCAGCGTTTTGCCGACGCGGTCGAAGAGCGCACGGACGGAGATATGAAGGTCGATGTTTTTCCGAACGCGCAGCTCGGTCAGGACGAGGACCTCATGGAGCAGGCGCTGCTGGGCGCCAACGTGGCTTTCAACACCGACGCCGGCCGTCTCGGCCAGAGGGTCCCGGAGTTCGGGATCGTCTTGGCTCCCTATGTCTTCGATTTGCCGCAGCAGGCGCCGAAGCTCTACGAGTTCGACCTTTACAAGGGTTGGCTGAAACAGCTTGAGGACGAGCACGGGCTCGTCGTCCTCGCTCTCAACTACTACGTCGGCGCGCGGAATTTCATGACCAAGACGCCGATCGAATCGCCGGCGGATCTGAACGGGCTTAAGATACGTACTCCCGGAGCTCCCGTGTGGCAGGAGACTATCCGCGCGCTGGGCGCGACGCCTGTCGCCTTGCCATGGATTGAGACCTACCCCGCGATACAGCAGGGCGTCGTCGACGGGGCCGAGGCTCAGGCGACCGGCGCCTATGCCAGCAAGCTTCACGAGGTCGCGCCAATCGTCACGAAGACGGGCCATATCCTGCTGATGAACGGGCCCGTGGTCGGAGCCGCGTGGTTCGGCACGTTGCCCGAGGAGTACCAGACGATCCTCCGCGAAGAGGCGGCCAACGCCGGCGTGTGGACCACCGAGCAGGTCGTCGCCCTCGAGAGCGAGTTCCAGCAGAGAATGATCGACGAGGGCGCGACCATCAATGACGTGGATGTCGCTCCTTTCCGCGAAGCTTCGCAGTCCGCGTATGGAATTCTTGGCCTTGAGGACACGAAGTCCAAGGTCGACGAGATCCTGTCGGCGCCGTGAAGCCTTCGGCCGGGCGTGCGCGCCCGGCCGAAATCACCGCGGGGAGGTCGCGCGTGGAAAGACTGCAAGGAGTTCTTGGCTCGTCTCGAACTCGCGCTGGCGGTCGCGATGATGGTCGCCATGGTGACGCTGGTTTTCATGGCGGCCCTGTCCCGCTACGTGGCGGTTCCGATCAACTGGTCGGTCGACGCGGCGCAGGGTCTGTTCGTATGGATCGTGTTTCTCGGCGCCAGCCAGGCCCTCCGCCGCCGTCGCCATATCGGGGTCGGAGTTTTCATGGAGCGGGTGCCACAACGCTTCCGGCTTTACGTCAGGCTGGCGCTCGACATCCTGACAGTTGTCTTTCTGGCCATGGTCATCCGCTACGCGATCCTGGTCAGCATCGTGAATTCAGGCCGTCAGTTCCCGAGTTTCGCCATGAGCTACTCGTGGGTGACGATCGCGGCGGCCGTTGGAGGAGGACTGATGCTGATCACCAAGCTCTCTGACATCGCGGAGACGGCGCGTCAGATCCGTCAGCGGAGCTGAAGGAATGTGGATCGTCGCGGGTCTGTTTCTGATCTTCATGGTCCTCGACATGCCGATCGCCTTCGCCATCGGCATCGCCTCTTCGGCGTATTTTCTGTTCGAGCCGAACCTGATGATGCCGATCGCGGTGCAAAGAATGATCGCGGGGACCCAGTCGTTCCCGCTTCTCGCCATCCCTTTCTTCATCCTGGCGGGCCACCTGACAAACGCTTCCGGCGTCACATCGAGGCTGATCGACTTCGCCGACGCGGTGATGGGTCATATGATCGGAGGAATCGCGCAGGTCTCGGTGCTGCTGAGCCTCTTTATGGGCGGTCTGTCCGGCTCATCCAACGCCGACGTGGCGATGGAAACCCGAATGCTTCTGCCCAAAATGCGCGACAGGGGATATGGAGACGGCTTCTCGACCGCGGTTCTCGCCTACTCATCACTCGCGGTTGCGATCATCCCTCCAAGCATCGGGCTGATACTCTATGGTTTTGTTGGCCAGGTATCGATCGAACGGCTTTTCATCGCCGGAATTGTGCCGGGTGTTCTGATCAGTGTCATGACCGGGATCACGATCTGGTTCACCGCCCGCAGGCGAGGCTATGACGCCGAAAGATCAGGGCGACGTCGCCCGTTTCGAGATGTCGTCAGGACCTTCGTGAAATCGTTCTGGGCGCTTCTCTTTCCCGTACTTCTGGTCGTGACGATCCGCTTCGGCATCTTCACGCCGACGGAGGTCGGGGCATTTGCGGTGGTCTACACGCTCTTCGTCGGCACGCTCGTTTATGGCGAGATGACGATCGCGAGTTTCCGGGAGGCAGTCGAGGAGAGCGTCGTCGATACCGGTGTCATCATGCTTATCATCTCGATGGCGGCGATCCTCAGCTACGTGCTCGCCTATGGCAGAGTGCCCGCAAGCCTGTCGGCAGCTATACTGGCGATCCATTCGAATGACGTCGTGATTTATGCTGCAGTGATCGGCGTGCTGCTTCTCGCCGGAACGATCGTCGAAGGTTCGGTCCTGATACTGCTGCTGACACCGATCCTGCTTCCCGTGATCCGGGGCATGGGCATGGACCCTGTGCAGTTCGGGATCGTCATGGCGGTCGTCATACAGATCGGAGGCGTGACGCCCCCGGTCGGGGTCAACATGTACACGGTCTGCTCCATCGCCAACATCCCGATCCAGGTGTTCCTGAAGGACAGCTGGATTTTCTTCGTTGCGATGATCCTCGCGGTCGCCCTGCTGTCGGTCTTACCGGCCCTTTCGCTGTTCTTGCCGAACCTACTGCTCGACTGAGGTCGTATGCGCCCAAGGTCTGGATGTCAGACATTCCCTGACGGTCCCCAGCTACGACATCCGCTACCTCGCCCCCGACGCAATCGCGAACTCAAGTTTCGCCTTGAACTTCCCTTCGGTCTCAAACTGCTTCAGGCACTCGAGGACCTCTTCCCACGCCCGATCCGCCTCGACAGGTGTCAGGTCGGCCACAACGGCGCGATAGGCGCCAAAGGCCTCCTGCATCATCTCGAGCGCTGCGTCCGCGCTCGGTGCTCCGAGCGAAGCATGGAGGGTCGTTGACCGCACGTCCTCGAGGCCGGCGTCTCGCATCAGTTGCTGCAGGACGCCTTCGGCTCCCAACGCGAATATGCCGGGTTGACCGGCAACCGGAGGCTCTTTGCCCGCGTGCCGCAGCAGGATCTGCATCGGCTTGGCCATGAAGACATTTTCCCGGGGCGTGGTGAAGACAAGGGCGGCGAAGCGAGCCCCGGGCTTCAGCACTTTCCTTACCGAATTCAGTGCCCCGCGTGGTGATGGAAAGAGCATCAGGCCAAGCCGACAGATCGACGCATCGAACGGCCCGATGGATGTGTCCAGTTCGTCGACCGCGCACTCCAGCGTTTCGACGTTTCGAATGCCGGCACGAGCGGCGTTCCCGCGCACGTGCTCCAGCATCGTTGTCGAAATATCGCTGGCGACAACGCTCCCGGCGGGGCCGACGCGATCGGCAAGACGGAGGCTCTGGACACCGGCGCCGCACGCGACATCCAACGCGCGCATTCCGGTCCGAACACCCGCCATGTCGATCAGCGCATCGGTCGCTTCGGACAGCTCAGCGGAAATCCTTTCCTCCCACTTCGCCCAGTCCGGCGCTGCGGCCTCCCAGGTTCGTTGAACGTCAGCGGTCGTGATCGTTCCAGACATCTAAGTTCTCCCAAACTGGCCGACTGGTCGAATTGTACCACAATCGGGTTGCTCGCGTTTGGCGGATGCGCCGAAGCCGATTCCCGCCGCAAGGCGACCGCGGCGCTGTGCTCGAAGCGATCATCCGCACGTGTTCGACACGCGAAGAGAGACCGCCGCCCTCGGGGCCGCGGCAAACGGTTGTTGGGCGCTCCGGTCAGGCGGGCGGCGGTGGGGCGCGCGGGAATGTCGGCCTCTTCGCGAAGCGACGCTTCGATCTCGTCGAGGACCGCCGGGATGCGACTCGCGTCCCATGGCTCGTTGAGGCCCCGGATGGCGATGCGGATGGTCGAGGTTTCCATGGCGTTGGCTCCGGTCATTCCGTTTGCTCGCCTTCCCTGAAGGCGCTGTCGGTGATCTCGCGCAGCCTGGCACTGTAGTGGTTCAGGGCGCCGAAATGGCCCCAGTCGATCTCGTCGGGGTGGGCCTCGAAATGGTCCGCGCTGAGGGCGGCGAGCCGCTCAAGCATCTCTTCGATCTCGAACTTGGCGGCGAGAAAGGCGTCGAGGGCCTTGGAATCGTCGGCGGCGCGGCTGGTCATCGTGGCGTTCCTCAAATGAGTTCGCATCGTTTCCTTGGGACCACGTTCGCTCCGGCCGGGAGGCTTATCAACTCAATAAGTACTTGTTTTTGAATTATAATAGGAGTTCGACATGGAGGGTCTGAGCGAGCGCCTGTGCGCCGCCCGCGTCGGCCTCTCGCGCGCAGCGATCCAGAAGGTCAAGGTTGCCGGGCGTCTCGTCCTCTTTTCTGACGACAGCATCAATGTGGGAGCCATCGACGCCCGTCGCGCGGAGATAACGGACCCGTCCAAAGACCCGAAGGGCTCCGGCGCCCAAGCTCAAACCCTTCCCGGAGGCGGCGGTCGGCAGCGGAACCGCGGTCCCGCAGGCGAAGGCGGCGAAAGAGGTGCTGAAGGCGCAGGAACGGTGCATCCGGTTGGACCGGCCGCCTCGTACGCAAGAGAACGGACACTCTCCGCCGCGAGGCCCGGCCTCTATGACCACCGGCTTCCGCGCTTCTCCAGGAGGAATTCAACGGCCGCGAGCAGATCCCTGAACACGCCGTCGGGTTCCCGATCCCGGCGCGACGTTTCGCGCGCGGCCTCCTTTCCGGTTCGCACGAACCAGCCCTTGAGTCCCGCGTCGATAGCGGCGAGAACGTCGAACTCGAGGTTGTCTCCGATCATCGCCACCCTTCCGGGTTAAAGCCCCATCTCTGCGACGGCCATCGTGAAAAAGGCGGGCGAAGGCTTGCCGAGAACGACGGCGTCTCTTCCCGTGGCGTATTCGAGGGCGGCGACGAATGCGCCCATGTCGAGGCTTGGCGCGCCGTCGTCATCGATGAACATCCGGTTCGAAGCCAGCGCGACCAGTTCGGCGCCGTCCTCGATGCGGCGGAACGCGTCGTTCAGGCTGGCGTAGGTGAATCCGTCCCTCGCGTCTCCGATCACGACGGCAGGCGAGCCGCCTTCCCCGCACTCCGCGAAGTCCTCCGCGAGCGCCGGTGCCGCCAGAAGGCGGGGCGAGAGCACGCGGTTCCGGAGATATGCGCGGGCGGCGACGGCCGGCGTGAAGATCTCCTCGGGGCGGGATTTGACGCCGAGTTCCCGCAGCTTCGCGACGATCGCCTCGAGCGGCCGGCTCGTTGTGTTGGTGAGAAACCTGAAGGGAAGGTCCGCGTCCCGGAGCAGGCCGACCGCTCTCACCGAACCCGGCAGCGCGGTCTCGCCCTGATATACTAGTGGAAGTTCGGCACCACCAAGCAGTCGTGGACATAAATGCAGAACTGGTCGCCGCTGCGCCTGCCTGACGCGTGGCTGTTCAGTCGACCCCACGGCCCGTTTCCTGATTGGTTCGCTGAGCGACCAGACATGCCTACATAGAGAAAGGTGCCGCCCCGGTCCCAGACGGAGTAGACAAGGCTGCCGGTTTTCGGAACGTCTCCGGTCGGCCAGTTTCCCTATCGCCGCATCTTCATTCATCAGCAATACGTCTATCCGCCAGGGGGATCGCCGCCTAGCACGTCCGGTAATGGTTGCCCGAGAAGTAGCAGTACTCCGTCGCCGTGCCGCTGGAGATCATTGCCTATGTGATGTCGCGACCGTCAGCAAGGAAGCACTGCCCGACGATCCGGCCGTACTTGTCGATGTTCCGCTTCTTGAAGGTGAGCGGCTTGCCCGAGACCAGTCGGAACATCTCCGACGTGGCAGCCGAGCCACCGTAGGTTCCGACCTCCGGCGCATCGAGCCCCCACACGCGAATGCGCACATCCTGCCCGGTGATGTAGAACGTGTCGCCGTCCACGACTCGGGTCACAGTCCCCGTGAAACTCGGCGCGGCGAACCCGCTGACGACATTTGGAATGGTCCCGGGGCCGAACCACACCAGACCCAAGGTGATTGCGAGGCCCACGAGCCCGGTTCCGACCTTCGGGCCCCAGTCGTTCTGGTCGATCGATCGCATCTCGCAGGTCCCCGCCAAATGGTTCCGCGCGCAGTATCCAACCCGAACGGATCGGGAACAAGCCCGACCGCCGATCGTCCCTAACGAATTGGAACCGGGCCGCATCTGGTCGCCACATTGTTGCAGGGGAATCAGTTTACCGCTTTGGTTGAAAGAAATTGCGTACACGATCGCTTCCCGACATCGTTCCAATGGGGACAATGGGGGGATGCCTTGATCACACGCATTCGCAACGAGTTGGACGCACGCCGCAGAGCGATGCTCGAAGCCGAGGCGCTTGTTGAGCGGTTCGGCAGCAAGGGCGTCTACATGGCCAAGACATTCGCCAAGGATGGTTCGGTGTCCGCGACCAGACGGGATCACTTCCGCCGCGTGGCGACGGTCGCGGAGCGGCGTCATGACATGATCGCGGGCCTGGATGACGCCTCGAGACACGAGGAGATCGGACGCTGGCGAGGCCGGCCCGGCGCGCTGATCCGATAGGGGCAAGATCGAACC
Source organism: uncultured Alphaproteobacteria bacterium (assembly GCA_963836255.1). Taxonomy (GTDB): domain Bacteria; phylum Pseudomonadota; class Alphaproteobacteria; order Rhodobacterales; family Rhodobacteraceae; genus Amaricoccus. The sequence continues at coordinate 1,064,906 of CAWIIL010000001.1, read as the reverse complement.
GGCACGTGCTGCGCCCCGGATAGTGGGTCTTCAGGCGGCGATCCTCGCTCCGTCCAGCATCAGCTCGATCTTTCGCAGGATCTCGTCGCGGCAGGCCTCCTGGGACGCGCCATCGTAGACGGCCGGTCTCAGGCCCAGCGTGTAGATCGCGAAGAACGCTTCCACCCAGCGCTCGACATCGAGATCGGGCTTGAGTTCTCCCGCCTCGACGCCGTTTCGGAGAATCTCCCGCGCGACCTCAAGCGCCGTGTCGAGCTGTCGCCGATTGTGTTCCTCCGTTTCGGCCGGCCACTGCCAGAAGTACGCCTCCATGACGGCCAGCAGCCTCGGATCGGCAAGGTCGCTCTTGGTCCAGATGTCGACCAGCTTGCGCAGGCGGGTCAGGACGTCTCCCTTCTCCATCGCCTGGTCACTGGAACGCTCGATCTGCTCGGCGTTGTTTTCCTGAACCAGCTCGTAGAGAAGCCCGGCCTTGGCGTGGAAGTACGCGTTGATCAGGCTGTGCTGCACGCCAGCCGCCTTGGCGATCTCGGTGACCGAGACCGCGTCGTAGCCGTACTCGGAGAACAGCTCGCGCGCGGCGTCCAGCAGGCGCCGCCTCGTGGCCTCGCGCTGCGCGTCACGCCTGGTGGGTCTGCGAGGCTTTTCAGTTCGATAGGCTACCATGCCAGGGGTTTAGCATAGTTTTTGACACAGTCCACGACATCTTTCTTGACATTGTAACTGACATTAATGATAAGACAGCCGCGGCGGTGCTTTTTGGGTGTATGCCGCTCGGCGCAACATCCGTCTGGAGGGAGGAGCCTGCACATGGCTGTCGGGTACTGGATCATCGCCGTCGCCTGGTGGGTGCTCTTCGCAGGCTTCACCATGTGGCTTGCCGTGACGAAAAACCGTGAGCCTGTTCCGTGGTTCCTCATCGGCCTGCTCACGGGACCTCTGGCCATTCTGATCGTCGGCTTTGCGCCTGCGATCAAGGCAGAAGACGGCCATCAGCTAGCCCCGGTTTGGTCGACTGCACGCACGGCACCTCGAAAGTCAGCACCCGAAAGGCGCTCGGAAGGACACCAACAATGAAACTGAACATCATCGCCACTGCGCTCGCCCTCGCCTTTGCAGGCCCCGTCGGCGCCGTCGGCTTTGTCCACACATACAGCGGCGGCGACCTCGCCTGTGCCTCTGACTGGGGTTTCAACTGTGATCTCGGCCCAACTGTTCCGGGCTACAGCGGCTTCACGGTTGAGACCTACGGAAAGACCTTCCGCCAAGCCCGCAAGGGTGGCGTCAGGAGCGGCGGTTCCATTAAGATGATATACTACCAAGACGAGTTGCTGATCGAGCGCATTGGCGAGAGCGGCAGCCCCCGGACACGCTGGTTCGACTGCACTGTCACCGACTGCACCGCGCTCGCGCCCAAGTGGCTCGGTGGTGACGTGCTAAGCCTCTTCAAAAAAGCCGCCCGCAGCGGGCTCATCCCGCCGCTACCGTGGCCGACTTTCTCACCGCCGTTCTCACAGGGAACGGACACTCGATTTCGCAGCCTGCTGAAAGTGCGCTACCGGGCCAAGCGCCGATCGTGCCCGCGCCTCCAACGAATGCCGGGTCTCCGCCCAAACTGCCGGTGCGGACCTTGAGCCGCAATGCGACCGAAGCGCGGATCGCGGCGTTCATGGCCGAAGCCATCGCGTCGGTCCTTGCGGCGGGCCACCAGGGCTACGCCTGCGACAAGGCGATGGCCGCCGCTGGGGGCTGATCACGCCGCGGCTGCTCTGGCCCTGCGAGGGCCTGTCGGCGCGGTGCGTGGATGCGATCGCCCGGGCCGCGCGCGGTCACATTCCCGATTTCCTTGTGGCCTGAAATCTCCCTACCGAGCGACTCAGCCCTTGACCGCGCCCGCGAGCATGGAGCGGCCGATCTGGCGGTACATGACCATCCCGAGCGCCACGGGCGGCAGGGCGGCGAGGATCATCACGGCCGCGGCGAGACCCCATTGCACGCCGCCGCCGGCGCTCGCGAAGAAGAACGATGCGCCGACCGTGACGGGCACCGCGTCGCGCGTGGTGAGCATGAGGCCAAAGAGGAATTCGTTCCAGGCGGTGATGAACCCGAAGATGAAGGCCGTCGTGAGCGCTGGCCGCATCAGCGGGGTGAGGACCAGAAGGAGGATCTGCCAGCCCTTCGCGCCGTCGAGACGGGCGGCCTCGTCAAGCTCCTCCGGCAGATCGGCCAGCGCGTTGACCAGGATCACGAGTGCCAGAGGCAGATTGACGATGGTCAGGATCAGCCCGAGCCCGAGCCGCGTGTCGAGCAGCCCGAGCCACTGGAAACCCATGTAGATCGGGATCGCGAAGATGATGAGCGGCACGGCGCGCAGGTTGACCACCAGCGGCAGCAGGCTGTCGCGGCCGAACCCGCCCCGCGCGATGGCGTAGGAGGCCGGCAGTGCGAGCAGTAGCGCAAGCCCTGACCCGATGAGCGACACGGCCAGCGAATTGCCCAGAAGAGCGAAGATGTTCAGCCGGTCGCCCACCTCCAGCACGGCCGCGTAGTTCTCCAGCGTCGGCGCCTCGATCCGGAGGCTCGGATTGGTGGCGATCTCGCGCGGGCTCTTGAACGAGGTGACCAGCGTCGCGACGACCGGCGCGTTGATCGCCAGCGCCACCAGCGCGAAGACCGCCCAGCGGAGCGCGGTCACCACGCCGACGCTCTCCGCGCGGCGAGGCGGTTGAGGCCCCAGAGCACGGTGAAGGAGACCGCGAAGAGGATGACCGACGCCGCGACGGCGCGGCCGATCGCGCCCTGTCGAAAGAACGCCTCGTAGATGTAGATCGAGAGCGAGGCGGTCGCGCCGCCCGGCCCGCTGCCGACCAGGACGTAGATGTTGTCAAACACCCGGAACCCGTCGATGAAGCGGATGAAAAATACGATCGCCACAGTCGGCGACATGAGCGGAAGCTCGATGAACCGCAGGAGCGACAGGCCACGCGCGCCGTCGACGACGGCCGCCTCGCGGACTTCTCCTGGAATGGCGGAATGGGCCATGTGGAACAGCAGGAACGCGAAGGGCGTCCATTGCAGGCATTCCATCACCACCACGGTGCGGAAGAGCGCGTCGCCGCTCAGGAAGGCGGGGCGCACCCCGAAGATCTCCCAGGCGTAGTGCGAGGCGGGTCCGACGAATTCGTGAAGGACGAGCCGGTACATCAGCCCGACGAGCGCGGGCGCCACCATCAGTGGCATCATCAAGACCGCGACCATCCACGACCGTTCGCGCAGCAGCGGCGCGAGGAAGATCGCGAGAAAGAGGCCGAGCGCCACCTGGACGATCGCCGTGACGAGCGCGAAGCGGGTCGAGAACCACGCCGCGCGCCAGAACGCGGGGTCCGATAGGGCGTCGGCGTAGTTGCCGAAACCGGAGATTCGCGGGCTGCGCAGCGTCTCGAAGCTCACCTCCGAGACGCTGTAGAGCAGGTTGAGCAGGATCGGCAGACCGAGAAGCAGGACGAGGAACGCCACCATCGGCGTCGCGAGCAGCGCCCATTCCGTCCGGTTTCCGGTCACCTCGTCCGCCTTCAGGCTATTTGAGAAGATCCTCCATGCCCGCTTTGGCGTTGGCCAGCGCCGTGTCGAGGTCCTGCTGTCCGGCCCAGTAGCCGGTGAACTCCTTGGCCTGGAGCTCGTAGACCGCGAGCGCGTTGGCGGACGTCGCGCCGTTCATGACGACACCGTAGTTCCCCGCGAATTCGCCGAGCTTCACGAGATCGGGGCGCTCTTCGGCGATCTTGGCCACGACCTCCGGCGACAGCGCCGGCGCTCCGGATGCGGCGGCGTAGGCGAGCGCCGCCTCCTCGGTCGAGAGCCAGGCGAGGAAAGCGGCCGCGCCTTCAGGGTTCGCCGCGTTGGCGTTCAGACCCAGACCGAGGCCATGGATGTGGGTGAACCGCCCCTCGGGGCCGGCGGGCGGGGCGACGGTCTCGGTCACCTCCGCCACGACGGGCGAGGTCTCCGGGTTCAGAAGCTCGCCGGCGGCGGCGTTCCACTGCACCATCATCGCGACCTGGCCGGAGCCGTAGGCGGCGTTCGCCTCGGCGTATTCATACGAGAGCGAATCCGCCGGCGTGGCCCCCGCCTCGGTCAGCAGCTTGTAAAGCTCGAGGCCCTTGCGGTAGCCCTCGCCGTCGACCGTGACGTTGCCGTCAGCGTCCATCCAGTTCCCGCCATAGGCGCGCGGCAGCGAGTGGAAGACCATCATGTTGAAGAGCAGGTTCTTCATCTGAAGCACCGTGCCGTAGCGCGTCGGGCTGTCGGGGTTGATCGACTGGGTGAAATAGAGCGCCGTCACGGCGAAATCGTCCCAGGTCCATTCGTCCGGGTTCTTGGGCGCGAGATCCAGACCGAGACGTTCCTGCGCGATGGCGGTGTAGGTCGCCTGCGCTTCGGGATCGGCCAGCAGGGCGTCGATGAGGTCGGTGCGGTAATAGAGGAAGTGCAGGCTGAGATCGGTCGGAACGCCGTACTGCGCGCCTTCGAACTGCATCGTCTCCAGCACCGGCGCCCCGAAGACCGCCTCGGCCTCAGGCGCGAGCTCGATCGGGCTCATGAACGGCGCATAGCGGCCGACCGAATAGGTCGCGAGCAGGTTCGCGTCGAAGGCGTCGGATCCGGCGGCGAGATCGGCCTGGAGCTTCTCCCAGAACCCGTCGCGCGAGAAGAAGATCAACTCGACCTTGTTCTCGTCCGCGACGTCCTCGCGGGCGTTGTAGATCTCGGTGACGGCGCGGAGCGCCGCCTCCTCGGGCCCGCCGGGCCAGCCGACAACAGTGACTTGCCCCAGCGCCGGCGCCGCGGCGAGAGCGAGGGTCGCGAGCGTCGTGAGGCCGTGTCTAAAGGTCTTCATAGTTCGTTCTCCCTGTTGCTGGTCGACTTTGCAGTTTCCGCCAAGGCGGCCACCCCGATAACGCCCGCGTCGGACCCGAGCGCCGCCGGGACGAGTTCCGGCCGGATGATCGGATCGACGTCCTCGAGGACGCCGACCACCCGATCGAGATAGCCCGGCGCGAGGCCTATTCCGCCCCCGATCACGATGAGGGCAGGATCGACGGCGAGTTGCACGTTCCGGCAAAGGGTTGCGACCCGCGCCGCACTCACCGTGATCAGCGCCTGCGCCCAGGGTTCCCTCGCCGCGGCGAAGACCGCCACCGCATCCGCGGAACGTCCGACCCTTGCCGCCTCGCTGGCGATCCAGCGCCCGGCGGCGCGATCCTCGATGCGCGCGCCGGTCTCATCGACCCACTGGCCAAAGCTCCCGGAGAGCCCGTCGAACAGCCGGCCGTCGCGCACAACGCCCCCGCCGATGCCGGTCGAGATGGTGAGGAACGCCATGTTGCGCCGCCTGCCTGCGCCGGCGACATGTTCGCCCCAGGCAGCGGCCTGCGCGTCGTTGACGCAGAAAGCCGGCGCGCCGAGGCGCGCCGCCAGCGCCGCGGCGAGCGGATAGGGCCCGCGCAGATCGAGGGTGGCGGCGTTGAGCGCCCGCCAGGCCCCGTCGCGGATCAGGCCGGTCACGGCGGCGCCGACAACGGCGAAGTCCCCTTTCCAGCGCCGCGTCGCGTCGCAGATCGCCGCGACCAGCGCGTCCGGGCCGGCGGCGATGTCGGTGGCCATGCGATGGGACGCGAGGACCTCGCCGTCACGCACCAGCGCAAGCAGGACCTTGGTTCCGCCGATGTCGATGGCGAGCGCGGTCATCGCGGGCCTGACGCCCGGCCGCGCAGGGCGTCGACGAACCATGAGGTGACGTGTTCCGTGCGCGTGATCGCCGAGCCCACAACGACGCACCAGGCGCCATGCTCGAGAGCGCGAGCGGCATCGTCTGGCGTCCGGATGCGGCCCTCGGCGACGACGCGCGGAGTGAGGCGCCGAAGGTCTTCGAGCAGGTCGTAGTCCGGCCCTTCCGGCGTGGGGCCGCCGGCATAGCCCGAAAGGGTCGAGCCCACGATGTCCGCGCCGGCCGCGAGCGCCGCGGTGGCGTCGGCGGTCCTCGAGCAATCGGCCATGGCGATGCTCCCGGCCTTGCGGATCGCCGCGACGAGGTCGGCGATCGACGCCGGCCGCGGCCGATCCGTGGCGTCGAACGCGATGATGTCCGCGCCGGCCGCCGCGAGCGCCGTCACGTCCTCGGGATGCGGCGTTATTCGGACCGGACTGTCCGTCAGGTCGCGCTTGACGAGGCCGATGATCGGCGCGTCCGTCACATCGCGGACCGCGCGCACGTAGGCGACGCTCTCGATCCTGAGCGCGGCTGCGCCCCCATCAAGCGCCGCGAGCGCGAAGGCGCAGACAATGTCAGCTCGATCCATTGGCCCACCGGGGACGGGCTGGCAGGAGACGATCAGACTCTGGTCGAGGCGGTCGAGGTCCAAGGCGGCGTTCTCCGGGGGCCCGCGGCCGGCTGGCCGTCGCCGGATCCGATAGCATCATGAACCGACAGCGGGGCCGGTCGCAATGCGTTCCGAGAGGCGTCGAACCGCGAGTTGCGCACAAGAGTGGAGCGCGGGCGCGACGTCGGCACATCCGGACCCGCGTTCCAGCGCCGCCGCAATTTCAGCGCGCGGCATGCCCGCGTTTCGATCGTTGGTGCGCGGAGCGCAGCGATCGTTTCGGGCTGTCTTCTGGTCGCCGCGCTGTCGAGCCCGCACGTCGCAATTGCCGAAAGCGGACGTTCACCAGGGAAAGGGACTTGCCGGGCGGCCCAACCAGCCCCCACCGGCCCTCGGGAGTCCGTTCGGCGCGTCAAATGGACACTTCTAAAAACCTGGCCAACTCGAGCTGCCGGTGATTTCAATCGGCTCCATGTTTCAGGGACGGAGGAGGTGATGGCTGCGCAGCCGGGACTGTTTGATCTGGATGAGCGGTACGCGGCGCTGTCGAGGACCGGAGATCCGCTCGAGCAGCTTGCGGCGGTGGTGGATTTCGAGGTCTTTCGGGCCGATGTCGACACGGCTCACGCCGAGGCGGTTCTCGTTTAGCCCCGCGCCTTCCCCGCCCGCGCTTCTTTTCTGATCTGGTAGACGCGGCTTCCCGAGACGCCGAGGCGCGGGCCGATCTCGTTCAGGGTCGGGCGGATGTCCTGGGCCTCGAGTTCCTTCGCGACGCGCTCGACATCTACGATGGTGGGTTTGAGTCCGCGGCGCCGGCCAGTCTTGCCTGGTCCGCCGGTGGCGTCCGCCTGGACCGCGCGCTCCTGAAATTCTCTCAACAGGCGCTCCGCCTCCGCGAGCCCGACGAGCTGGTTTTCCAAGCCTGCGTGGAGCCTGTTGGCCAGTCGCAAATTGTCGATCAACGCATTGCGCGCGGCGTCCTGTTGCACCTGGTCCGGCGCGTCCTGCACCCGGCGTTCATCCGCCTCGATCACACCGCGCAAGTGCGTCAAGTTCGCGCGCAACTGCTGGACGAGGTGCTCCAGGGTTTCGACGTTTCTGGAGGCGGCGCGCATCGCCTCGGCGTATGGCGCTTCAGGCATAGAGCCGGTTCCTCCGCAATCCTAATTCGACGCGCCAAACTTTAACTACGGTTCATATTGGTTCGTAACTGTTTTTGTTGTCCTTTTGTGGATTCTGGCTGCGCGCGGCAACAACTTCAGCTTGCTCCAAATACAAAATCCACGATTATCCGTGGACGTTCATCGCAACTGGAGTAAGTGAATATGACGCTAAGCAAACAACCGACGCGGTTCGAGCCGATGTTGGACTTTTTCGCCGACAAGCTGGGCGTGAGGTCCAGGACAAAGGTCTGGTCGATCAAAAAAGCCGGTCTCGCGCCACGACACGTGCGCATCGGCGGAGTGGAGTCCGTCTCTGACGTCGACGCCGCCGACTACCTGCACGCCATCGCCACGGGCAGGATCGACTTGTCCGCGCAGACGATCAGGGCTGCGATCCAGGAGCGCGCCGAGACTGAGGCCGGTGACGACCCTGCCGACGCCGCTTCGGAGTCCGCTTCGGCAGCTTGACCGCGGCGGCTCGGCGACTTGCCCGAATCCGCCAACGCCGCCGCAGGCGTCACGCCACCCGCGACCAGGCGATCTTTGTCTGGCGTTCGGAGACATTAGACATGTCATCACGATCCGCGAAACCCTCGGCAGACACCGACCGCGACAGCCGCCCCGGCGCGCCGCGTGTGGGCCTGCTCACTAACCGTGACGCCCAGGCGGACGCCGTGGAGTACTGGCGCCGCAACCCCGGCGTCCTTGCGGACCATGAACCGCTCCCGTGGGATGCTCATATGGGCCTGCTCGAAAAGATGTCGGCGGTGTTCGCCATCAGCGATGCGGCGTTCTACCCCGACGGCGACCTGACGAACGTCAGGATCGAGAGGGCGCACTTCGAGTACGCCGGCAGGCTGATCAACAACGGCCTGCGTTTCGCAATGAGGACCGGCGAGCCCGGATAAAGAAACGGCCGCCCCGATACCTCGGCGAGGCGGCGTTCGTCTACGGCGTGCCGAAGGACGGCGTTCCGGTCGGACCTGACGGCGTCGCGGTGCTGCCCAAGGACGCGCTCGCCGCCCACAAGGGCGACGCCACGGCTATCGCCCGCACCGAAGAGTATTTCACGTACCCCAGCTCGCCGGGCGTCATGTTCCTGGATTATGACCCTCGGATTGACGGTGAGGCGATCGGCATGGAGGACCTGATCTCGAGGCTGGCGAGCGCAGCGCTAATGACCTCGAGTTACGCCATGTGCTGGACCCCGTCATCGTCGTCTCACGTCTGCGACGTGGAAACCGGCGAGGACCTGACCGGGCTGCGCGGGCAACGCGTCTATCTCGCGGTGCAGGACGCCAGCGACATCCCGCGCGCCGGCGCGGTGCTGCACAAGCGGTGCTGGCTCGCCGGCCACGGCTACGTTCTGGTCTCGGGGTCGGGCAGCCTGCTCGAGCGCGGGCTCTTCGACAACGCCGTCTATCAGGCGTCGCGGCTCGACTACGCCAGCGGCGCAGTGACCGGCGAGGGTCTCGAGCAGCGCCGTGGCGCCCCAGAGCTATGCCGTGGGGTCCTCGACGCCGACCCCGGCGTTCCGATCGACACACGCAAGGCGTTCCCTGATCTGACCGCGGACGAAGAGACGGCGTACCAGGCGCTCGTCGAGCGCGCCCGGGCGGCGCAGAAGGAGACCGCCGAGGAAACCCGTGCGGCGTGGATTGAAGACAGGTTGCGCAGCGAGGTCTTTGACGCCACCAGGGCTATCTTCGAGGCGGAGCATCCGGATTACCGGGAGTGGGGCCAGGCGCAGATAGAGCCTGTCATCGCGCCACTGTGGCGGCGCGAGGAAGAGCGTCAGGAGCAGACCGGCCGGCGGCGGGTATGGGAGCGCGTCGCAGACGGCTCAGGCTGCGTCGTGCTGCCCGTCACGGCCAGGGTCTGGTTCGCACAGGACAAGCACACGACGGTCGGCGCCCTGCTGCGCAGCGCCGACGCAATGGGCGACGTCAAGGAAGCGTGCTGCGACCCGCGCGAGCCCGACTACCGGCACTGGCACCGGGCGGCGCGCGTCAATCCGGGCGACCGTTGGCTCATGTCACATGCGCACGGGGTCGACACCGAATACGTGCTTGCGACCGACGCAGAGTTCGCGGCGATCTTCGAAGAGCGGGCCCTGAACCTGAAAGCGCGCCGCGGCGAGATTCTCCAGGCGGCGGAGACCGGAAGCGTGCTCGACGTAGAGCCGCTATGGCTGGCCGCCGCGCTGAGCGCAGAGGGCGGAGACGCCGCCGTCTCTGACCTGCACGCGCTCGCCGTGAGGCAGGGAAACGTCAGGCTGTGGCGCCGGGGCTATCTCCGCATTCTCAAGCTCCGGTATCGGGAGAGGCAGAAGACCGGCGCGACGGTGGTCGAAGAGACGGTTCGGCAGGAGTCGCAACCGACAAAACGCGTCGCCTTCGACGTGGGAGACCCGAACTCCTACAAGGACATTGCGCAGAAGATAGAGTGCCTGGCGCGTGACCGCGGTCTGGCGTTCTCGTATGGCGGCGTGTTCATCACCGTGAAGGACACGCCGTCGGCTCACATGGTCGAATACGACCGGGACGAACACGGGAAAAGGATAGAGGAATCCCGACGCCATGCGCGCGTGCTCGCCACGGCAGCCATCAATGCGAACAGCGCGTACAATCTGGCGTCAAAGGTTGCCACGTTCCACCGCATCGCCGAGGATCCGGAGACCGGGGAAATCAGGGAGAGGCCGGTGTGCCCGCCAAGTGGGCTGTTGCAGATACTGAGAGACGAGGGCGGCTCTCTGAGCCCGCTGGTCGGTATCGCGGCGCACCCCGTCTGGTATGACGACGGCATGCTGGCCGGCGCCAACGTGTACCACGTCGAGAGCAAGTTGTTGCTGCATACGGGGGAGTTCGATGTCGAGGAATGGTCGGCCCCAAGAGCGGCGTACACGTTTCTAACGCAGGACTGGCTGGGCGACTTTCCGTTTGCTTCGGAGAAGGACCGCGCGACCGCTGTCATGCTGATGCTCACGATCCTGGCCGCCAAGACGACCCTGATCAATCAGGCGGGACCGCCGCACTTCATGATAAGCGCACCGTCGGCGCAGACCGGGAAATCGTTTCTGGTCGACATCATTCACCGTGCGGTCACGGGACGCACGGTCCCGTCGGCGACGTTGTCGCAGGAACGGGAGGAACTCGCCAAGGTCATCACTTCGATGGTCATGGAGGGAGCGTCGGTAGCGTTCTTCGACAACGTCCAGACGTCGAACCAGGTCGGCAATGCGTACACACCGCTGATAAAGCTGGTCACCGATACGGAATGGCAAGGCCGCATCCTGGGCAAGAACGAAAACTACAGAGGCCCCGCGGCGATCACGCCGATCACGACGGGCAACAACATCGTCGCCGCGGGTGACATGGCGAGCCGCACGGTCGAGATACGGCTTGTGCCGGATCCTGACGTAAATCTGGCGAAGCGCGATTTCCGGCACTCGGACCTCGCGGCGTGGACGTTCGAGAACCGCAGCCGACTTCTGGGCGCGGCCGCGGCTATCCTGCGGGTGAAGTCCAACCGGAAGCCGGAAGGGCGGTTTCCGATGTGGGCGCGAACCGTCGCCCTGCCCGTGCTCGAGGTGGCTGGTTGCGCCGAATCCTTCTTCGGCGTTTGGGAGGACATCGCCGAGGCCGACGCCCAGGGAAAGACGACCAAGGGCGCCGTACGGTTGATCGCCGCGATCGCCGCCCTGCGGACGGCGGACGGCTCCGAGCAGCCCATGCAGGGCGTCTGGTGGCAAACGTCCACCCTGCTTGAGAGGATTGGCGCGGGCGTCTGGCGGGATGCCAACTTTGGCGAAGACGTCTCCAGTCCGCAGGCTGCCGTCTCTGTGCTGAGGCGCAACGCCGACGTCTCGACGGACGGATTTCAGGCTGCACGTCGAGCACCGGCGAATCTCGGTCAAGGCCGCTGACTGGACCAAGAAGAAGACCCGCTGGTGCGCCCGAGTCGCGCGTTCGGCGCAGGATACGCCGGCGTCCGAGGCCGAGATTCTCGCCCGTCTCGCGGTTCGGAAGGTGGTCGACCTGCATCCGGAACCCGGGAATCCGGAATCCTGACTGTCTCGTCCGGAGAAAGAGAATTCCTTCTCCGGAGTTTTGAGCCTGAATCTCCGTTGGTGTGGTGAAGTCCGTGAATCCACCGTGGTCCGGTGTCGAGCGGCGATAATGCTTTGGACTCAACTCCGTAGGAGGGTTTGTTGGGTAAACTACTACCCAAACTACCCAAACACACCAAACCCTACTGCTGTTTTCCTGACAGAACGCACTTTTTTCCCCTTACAGGAAAAATCACTTTGCACTGGGAACTGACGGTAGGGTTTGGGCAGTTTAGGTAGTTTGGATAGTTGGCCCCGCCCCACGGATGTGCCACCTACCCACGGTGATCACGGCATACCCTCGGACCTCGCGTCCTGCTATGCTCACAGCCTGGAGGAAGTATGACCCGACGACGTCGCAACCGACCAACGGCGAGCGTTCGCCAAGCCACCCGACGGGATCCGGCCAGCGCCGGCCAGGGTCCAGCTCGAGCGCCTGCCGGAGCCTCGGACCCCCAGACGCGCCCAGAGCCCCCCACGGCGGCCAGCAGGCCCAGCAGCGCCCCGGGACGACGGCCACACCCACCCAGACGACGCCAAGCGGCCCTGAGCGGCTCCTGCAACGCGCACCCGACCCATGCCGTCTTCGTCACGTGACGAACACGATACACCTGTGGTTGCGCTAACCGGATAGTGCGACCTTGGGTTGACCGTCTTCGTCACGTGACGAAGACGCCGGCCGCCCGCCTACCCGATGGCGGGCGTTACCGAACCCTGCTCGGCCTCGGCGTCGTCCTGGGCCACCGGGTGCTCGACCACCACCCACGTGACCGCCGCCGACGCCGGGCGGAGCGCGCGGGGCGGCACCCCCCGGGCGGGGGACGGTCTTGAAGGATGAGTCGGCTTCCGCCCGCATCGCCCTCCTCTCGCTTTATTGGCGGTAATTTTCTGTATTTCGTGGTTTTCCGGGGGAGCCTGGAACCCAAGCCAAAGCCCCGCGAAGGCCGCCGAAGACCGGCGGTTTTCGGGGGCACCCGCCATCGAACGACGCTCAACGGTGCATCGCAAGAGCCGCCATGTTCTGCCTATGTTCTGCACATGCCACACGAGCGAGTCGCCATAGCCCCGCGTGACGGGCTTCGCCTGGACGATCTTCAGGCGAGTGACGCGGTCCTGACCCGATGCGACGCCTGCGGGGCGCGATGGCTCATCGCAACCCACCGCCTGCACAGCAGATTCCAGCCATTCGAGCGCATGGTCAGGATTGGCGGGCAGATGCGGTGTACGCGGTGCGGGGCCGACGCGGCGCTGTACTGGACCGTTCTGCGGGCGCGGGCCTGATGCCCGAGCGAACGTCGCCGACGATCACCCCCCGGCGCCGTCGCCGGTGTCCGTCGTCAGATAATTTGGGCCACCGCAGACCGTGACGGTCGGGAGGGTCTGGCTCGGTTGGGTTGACGTTATGCTGCTCGGGTCAGCGAAGCCGACATCCAGGAGATCGCAATGACCATCAACCTCACCCCGCGCAAATGCCGCGCCTACCGATCGCCGGTCGAGGCCTTCCTGTCTGAGCTTGGCAGGGACGTCGAAATCAGGTTTGCTTGAGGCGTTGCGCTTGGCGCTGGATTCCACCCGGCCGACTTTTTCAACAGTATCCAGACAAACCGGACCCACGCAGTTGCAGCACGATCGTTTGAGCCGAGTTTAGCATCGACAACTCCGACGCGCCACGTCGCTAAGCATCTTCCCGAAAGCGGACCTTCACGCAGGCTCGAATGGCCCAGATCGTAACCGGTCGTTCGCCGCGCGCCTTTCTGGTGTCTCAGTTGCGGACGGAGCGGACGCACAGAGATGCGGCACGATCTGTCGTGCCGAGCAAAGCGTCATCGACACCGACGCTCCGCACCGCGGTGCGTTGTAAGGATTTCAGCCGTTCATGCCGGCTCGAACAGCGTTGGTCGCGACCGGTCGTTCCAATGCCGCGCACACTGGAACCGAAAATGGGAGTATCGACGCCTCGATGTAAGGTTGATCAACGATCGGAATCAATGGCCTCATGGAGCCATTTCGCGATTGCTCACGACGATTGACAGAACCTAGACTGAGGTCATTCAACTCCAAGACCAAGATGGAGCCGGCTATGCTCACGATTTCAGAACGTTCGCGCAACGGGACGATCGCCTGCCTTTTGGCACTCCTGATTGGCGGACCGCTCGCCGCCCAGAATGCGCAACTTCCCGCGGTCACCGTAGTCGCGGCCGAGTTGGTCGATCTGCAAGGGTCTCTGGGGTTCACGGGACGGGTCGTCTCGGCTCAGCAGGTCGATATCCTCGCTCGCGTCTCCGGTTTCGTCGAAGAACGCCCATTTGCCGAAGGCGCCCGCGTTTCGACCGGAGACCCGCTCTTCGTCATTGAGGACGACGCCTACAGCGCCGCGCTCAGGGAAGTCGAAGGCCAGATAAAGGGCTCCGAAGCCGAGCTTCGGCTGGCTGAGATAGAGCGGGATCGCAAGCAGACGCTCGTTGAAAGAGATGCGGTGGCGCAGTCGGAACTGGATATCGCGCTGGCGCAACTGGGCAAGATCGAGGGCGATCTGATGCGTCTCGGCGCGCAGAAGGACCGCGCGGAGCTGGATCTTTCCTACACCACGATACGAGCGCCATTCGACGGGGTCATCGGCCTGTCGAACGCCCATGTCGGTGATCTTGTCGGCCCTGACGCCGGCGCTCTGGTGACCCTCACGCGCCTCGACCCGATCTATGTGGAGTTTCCCATTTCGACGCGTCTGCTGTTAACCCTTCAGGAGAGCCAAGGCGCGGGCAGAGAAGACACCGAAGCACTGACCCGGCTGGTCCTCGCGAACGGCTCGGAGTACCCCATCGAAGGCGAACTTGATTTCCTCGACAGCGTCGTGGCGCCCGGCACCGACACCGTGACGGTTCGCGCCGAATTCGCCAACCCGGACCAGAAGCTTCTCGCCAACGCGTTGGTGACGGTCCAGGTTCTGGCGGCGGAACCGACCGCCGAACTGGCGGTGCCCCAGCAGGCGGTGCAACGCGATATGGGCGGCGCTTTCGTGATGGTGGTCGACGCCGACGGGATCGTTGAACAACGCCGCGTTGAGGCTCCGCGCACATTGCAGGGGTACGCGGTCATTTCACGCGGTCTGGAGCTCGGCGAGAACGTCATCACAGAGGGGGTCAACAAGGTACGGCCTGGCATCCAGGTCGATGCGGCGGCAGCTGGCGGTTGACCCGATGATCTCCGGAATTTTTATCTCGCGCCCGCGGCTCGCCGTCGTCATTTCGCTCGTCATAACGATCGCCGGGCTGGTGTCGCTCTTCAGCCTTCCGGTCGCGCAGTTTCCGGAGATAACGCCGCCCCAAGTCAAAGTTTCGGCGAATTATCCGGGGGCGGGCGCCGAGGTCGTGGAAGCGACGGTGGCACAGCCGATCGAACAACAGGTCGTCGGCGTCGACGACATGATCTACATGAAGTCCACCAGCGGTTCTGACGGCAGCTTCAATCTGAGCGTGACGTTCGCGGTCGGGACCGACCCCGATCTCGCCACCGTGAATGTGCAGAACAGGGTGTCGGCGGCGGAGGCGACTCTGCCCGCCGAGGTGAAAGCGACAGGCGTAACGGTACGCAAGAGCTCCAGTTCGCTCCTCCAGATGATCGCGGTTTATTCCGAGAATGACGAATTTGACGATCTGTTCCTCTCGAACTATGCGACCATCAACCTCCTCGATCCGATAAAGCGCGTCCCCGGAGTTGGCGACGCGAGCATCATCGGCTCACGCGACTACTCGATGCGGATCATCCTGGACGTCGATCGGCTGACCAGCCTCGAACTCACGCCGCAGGACGTCTCCGCCGCCCTTCAGGCCCAGAACGTTCAAGCCGCGATCGGTCGGGTCGGCGCGCAGCCGATGACCGACGATCCGTATTTCCAGTTGAACCTGGAGACCCAAGGCCGACTGGAGAACGCGGAACAATTCGGGAATGTCGTTCTGCGCGCCGAACCGGACGGATCGTTCGTGCGCATTAGGGACGTCGCCACCGTCGAGCTCGGGTCTAAGAATTACGATGTCATCGCGAAGTACGGCGACAGGGACACGGTCCTGATCGGCGTCTACCAGGCGCCTGGCGCGAACGCGCTGGCGATCGCGGATGGCGTACAGGCGACGCTTGATCGTCTGGAAAGCGGATTCCCGGAAGGCCTGACATATGACATCAGCTACGACACGACGCTCTTCGTCTCATCGAGCATCGCCGAGCTTCAGGAAACACTGATCGTCGCCTTCGTCCTCGTGATCGTAGTCGTCTTCCTGTTCCTGGGAAGCTGGCGCGCGACGATCGTGCCGATGGCCGCTGTTCCAGTCTCGCTGATCGGCACTTTCGCCGTGATGGCGGCGCTTGGTTTCTCGCTCAACACGATTTCGCTTCTGGCGTTGGTGCTCGCGATCGGTACCGTCGTGGACGATGCCATCGTCGTGGTGGAGAACTGCGAGCGCGTGCTCTCGGAAAACCCCGGGATGTCGCCACCCGAAGCGGCGCGGATCGCCATGCGGGAAATCACCGGTCCGGTCATCGCGACGACGCTGGTTCTCCTGTCGGTCTTCGTGCCGGTCGCGTTCATTCCGGGGATCAGCGGCCAGCTTTTTCAGCAATTCGCGGTCGCCGTGTCAGTATCGGTGGTCATCTCGTCGATCAACGCCCTGACTCTATCACCCGCGCTCTGCGCGATTTTCCTGCGCCAGAGATCCGGACCTCTGGGCGGCGTTCTGGGACGGGTTTCGCGGCTCATCGACAGAACGCGGGACGGTTATGTCGTCGTGGCGGGTGCACTTGCGCGGCGGGCGCTTGTGAGCGTCCTCTTGCTTGTCGGCGCGTTCGGTCTGACCGGGTGGCTCTTTACATCCGTGCCGACCGGCTTCCTGCCGGCGGAAGATCAGGGTGCGTTTTTCGTGGGGATCACGCTTCCCGATGGCGCCTCGGTCAACCGGACCGAGGCGGTGCGGGAGGACGTCGTCGCCATCATTCAGGAGATCGACGGCGTCGAAAAGACGTTGAGCGCCAGCGGGTACAACATGCTCGACAGCCTCGTGTCGTCCAACGCCGCTTTCGCGATCGGGATCATGGCGCCGTTCGAGGACAGGACGGATCCGTCGCTCAGCGCCATGGTCGCGATAATGGAGACGATCCAACGTGGCGCGGCGATCCGCGAGGCTCAGGTTTTCGCCTACAACCTTCCGCCGATACCTGGCTTGGGCACCGGTTCCGGCTTCGAATATCAATTGCTCGACCTTGAGGGCCGTCCGCCGATCGAGACGGCCGGCGTCGCCGGCGCGATGGTGATCGCCGCCAACGAGGCCCCGGAACTGGGCCCGACTTTCACGACCTATTCCGCCAGCACGCCGAAGCTCTATCTCGATATCGATCGCGAACGTCTACAGACGCTTGGCGTCACTGTAAGCGATCTGTTCGCGGCGCTGCAGGGGACATTCGGGTCGCTTTACGTCAACGACTTCAACCTCTTCGGTCGGTCCTGGCAGGTGAACCTCCAGGCGAACCAGAGCGATCGCTCCGAAGTCAGCGACCTGGCGAAACTGCACGTACGCAACGCCGCCGGTGAGATGGTGCCGCTTTCCGCCGTCGCCGCCGCCGAGTTCAGGGTTGGGCCACAGTCTGTCGTACGCTACAACAATTATCGCTCCATTACGCTCAACGGGGGGCCAGCGCCCGGCATCTCCACCGGACAGGCGCTCGCGGCGATGGAGGAGATCTCCGCGGAAACCCTTCCGCCGGGATATGATTTCGAATGGACGGGCACGGCGCTCCAGGAAAAGGAAGCCGCAGGCCAGACCACCATCGTTCTGGGGTTCGCGCTTCTCTTTGCGTATCTCTTCCTCGTGGGCCTCTACGAGAGCTGGATGATCCCGGTGCCGGTGCTCATGTCGGTGATCTTTGCGATCGGCGGCGCTCTGGCGGGTTTGAAGATTCTCGGCCTGTCCTTCGATGTCTACGGACAGATAGGTCTCGTCGTGCTCGTCGCCCTCGCCGCGAAAAACGCGATCCTGATTGTCGAGTTCGCGAAGGAGCGTCGCGAAGGCGGCATGGAAATCCTCGACGCGGCGATCGACGCGGCGCACACCCGATTTCGCGCGGTCATGATGACGGGACTGTCCTTCATCGTAGGCATCATCCCTCTGGTGGTGGCCACGGGAGCCTCCATGATCACTCGACGCACGGTGGGCACCGCCGTCGCTGGCGGAATGATCGTGGCGATTTTGGTCGGAGTGTTCGTGATACCGGCGCTCTACGTCGTCTTTCAGTCCTTGCGCGAATGGCTGAAAGCGAAGGTCGGCGGTTCTTCCGCTACCGCAAAAGACGATCAGGCCACATGACCTTCGAGATGACCTACGCAAGAGACGGCCAGTGCCCCCTAATTCGGTTCCGGCATTCCGGTTCGCTTGAGGACTCTCCGAACTGCAGCGTGTTCACTGCCACGCCGGTCAAGATTTCGCCGGGCCGCAAAGCGGGACTGGCGATGTGAAACGTCAGCTGATTGCCTGGAAGGCGTTGACCGGACTGTGACAGCAAAGTCTGTCAATCCCGGACCAAAATGGGGCCATTGGCCGGCGTGAGACTGGGCCATGGCGGCGGGTTCGGCATGCGCCTTGGCGCGCGTGGCCCCCACATGCCTGACGCGTGCCAAGGCGCTCTGGCCGGAGGCCAGTTCATGGTTGCCGTGTTTCCCGATCTCAGGATTTGGCCTTGCGGCTCTGGCTGAGCCTGAAGCTCTCGCCGTTCATCTCGAGGATTTGGACGTGGTTGGTCAGGCGGTCGAGGATGGCGCCTGTCAGGCGCTCTGATCCGAAGACCTCGGTCCACTCGTCAATCGTGAAAGTCTGCCAAGTCCAGCGCCGGACGGGCTTTGTCGGCCTGCAGGATCCGGGGCCAAATGCGCTGGCAGGGGGACCGCCGCGCCGGTCGAGGCAGGCTCTACTTCCTGCTATTTTGCAGGCGACGAAACGGACCGCGTTCGCACTGTCGCGAGCGCGGCTGAACTCGACGGAGGCTGAAGATGACGGACAACTCGAGAATGCACCCCGAAAGCAGGTCGCTTGCACATCTGATCGACCTATTCCTGTTCAAAGGCGCGCCCCTGAACCGCGATCCCGACCGCGAGGCCGTCATCCTAATGAATCACGGCCATGCAGTCGGGTTCTCGCCGGCGCGGCGTCAGCCTCTCTGGGCTGCGTATCGCGTGGCCAACGCCTCGGCAGGCGTCGATTACGACAGGCCGCATCTCTACTATGCGGATGAACGGCTCGGCGACAGCGAGCGGCTCGACAACGGAACCTTCGGCAAGCATGGCGGCGTCGCTTACCATGTAGGCCACATGGTCCCGAACGAAGTGATCAACAGCCAGTTCGGACGTCTCGCTCAGATGGAGACCTTCTTCATGTCCAACATGTGTCCCCAGCGCGGCACGCTGAATACGGGTGTGTGGCTGAAGCTCGAAAACGCGATCCGCAACATCGAGGACCGGCCGAAACAGCGCGATCATGTCTGGGCCGTCGTCGGACCCGTGTTTGGAGACACTCCGGAAACGATAATCCGGTCGGACGACAAGGAAGTGCCGATCCCTGAAAGCTTCTACTGCATTTCAGTGGATCCGTTCCGCTACCCTTGGGACCGACCGGGCAACGTCAACATCGCCTGCTTCCGGATCCCGCAGGACGCGCCGAGCGGCAATTCGCCAATCGACTATCTTGTGGATCTTGACGAGATCGAGGCCGCCACAAGGCTGACATTCATGCCCGGCTGGGCCGCGCAAGTGACGCGCGCCGCCCGGAGCGCCGGTGGAGTTGCCGAGCCGCACAGGCTCCTACAGCAGCTGCTTGCCGGACCGAGGTCCATTTGAGAGCCGTCCCCCGCTGCCGGTTGCGCCGTCCGGCGGATCGGCCCTTTTGGAAGCGTGGTTTGCAGAAGCCGCTCTCATGAGAACGGCGTTCCAAGACTCCGAGGCGTTTTTCCGGAAGCAGAGTTTTTTAACAGAATCCGGACTTTGCTGCCTTTCCTCCATTAGGGGGCGGGCCTTGGCGGGCAGCCCGCGCAGCTCTGCGGCGATGGCTTTGGCGGTGAGGTCGGCGTACTTGCTGAGAAGACGCCGGGTCAGGGTCAGGCGGGAGCGCCTCGTAGACTCACAAACCAAGTGCGACACCGGCTATGTCCGGAGCCGCCATGGGAAAGAGATATAGCCACCTCAGCCTTGAGGAGAGATGCCGCCTGCGCGGCATGATCGAGATGGACCTGAGCGTCAGCGAGATTGCGAGGCGGATGGATCGTCACCGGAGCACGATCCAGCGCGAACTCGAGCGCAACCGTTGCGCCGACGGCTATCGGCCGGACAGCGCGGGCCGCCGCGCCTGGGCGCGCAAGCTGCGCGGCTCGAAGATCGAGCGCTCCACCCGCCTGCGCGCCCACGTCGAGGACCGCCTTGCCATGGGATGGTCCCCGGAGCAGATCGCGGGGCGGATGGAGCTGGAGGGAGCGAAGAGCAGGGTCAGTGCGGAGTCGATATATCGCCATGCCTACAGCCCGGCGGGTCGGGGCGCGGGCCTGCCGAGGCTGCTGGCGCAGCGCAGGCCGAAGCGGGGTCGACGGCGACGCAACGGCCGGCGCGAGCCCGCCATCCCCAACCGCATCCCGATCCACCAGCGACCGACAAAGGCCCATCTTCGCAGCCAGTTCGGCCACTGGGAAGGCGACCTGATGCACTTCCGCCGCCAGCGTGACATCCTCCTGACGCTGCAGGAGCGGCGCTCCCGGCTGACCCTTGCCCGTCGTCTTCTCAGCAAAGACGCCGACCGCACCGCCGAGGCCATCGCCGCGGAGCTGGGCGGGCTGCCGGCCAGGGCGTGCCGCACGATCACCCATGACAACGGCGGCGAGTTCGCGCGGCACGAGACCGTCACCAACGCCATCGGCCTGGACGCCTACTTCTGCGATCCGCACAGCCCCTGGCAGCATGGCTCGATCGAGAACGCGAACGGCCGGCTCCGCCGCGACCTCCCCAGAAAGACCAGCCTCGAGGAATACACCGATGCCGACATCGACGACGTCATCTGGAACCTCAACGCGACGCCTCGGAAGTGCCTCGGATACCGCACGCCAATCGAGGCATTCGCAGCCAACCTCGGTGTCGCACTTGAAGTGTGAATCCAGCCCTCTCCTGCAGCGTCAGCAGGATGTCGCGCTGGCGGCGGAAGTGTATCAGATCGCCCTCCCAATGGCCGAACTGGCTGCGAAGATGCGCCTTTGTCGGCCGCTGATGGATCGGCGTGCGGTTGGGTTTGGCGGGCTCGCGCCAGCCGTTGCGGCGGCGGTGCCCGCGCTTCGGTTTGCGCTGAGCCAGCAGCCGCGGCAGGCCCGCGCGCCTTCCGGCCGGGCTGTAGGCGTGGCGGTAGATGGACTCCGCGCTGATTGCGCACTCCGATCCCTCCAGCTCCATCCGCCCCGCGATCTGCTCCGGGGACCATCCCATGGCAAGGCGGTCCTCGACGTGGGCGCGCAGGCGGGTGGATCGCTCGATCTTCGAGCCGCGCAGCTTGCGCGCCCAGGCGCGGCGGCCCGCGCTGTCCGGCCGATAGCCGTCGGCGCAACGGTTGCGCTCGAGTTCGCGCTGGATCGTGCTCCGGTGACGATCCATCCGCCTCGCAATCTCGCTGACGCTCAGGTCCATCTCGATCATGCCGCGCAGGCGGCATCTCTCCTCAAGGCTGAGGTGGCTATATCTCTTTCCCATGGCGGCTCCGGACATAGCCGGTGTCGCACTTGGTTTGTGAGTTTACGTCGGAGCGGTCATGCGGCAGTGCAGCGGGGCTCTTTCTTGCCAAGCTCCGGAAGCAGGCATTCTTGAGACGCCGATGGAGACTTCTATTTTCCAGCATTTGAAGCTCGCTCGGGCGGGTGATGTCCGGATGTTCGGAGGGGCTGGACTGCTTGGGTGAGTGTTTGGCGTTCTGAAATCGAGCTGTTCGGGGCCTCTGCACTATACCTGCGAAGTCGCCGTCTCCCAGAACAGAAGCCGGCGCATGTTGCAGGCGATGTTGGCGAGGCCGATCTTGGTGTGGGCTCTGGCGATGCCGATGGTGCGGATGAACAGCCCCATGCGGTGCTTCTGGTCGGCGAAGACATGCTCGACGCCGGACCGGTCCCGCGAGCGGGCGGCGTTGGCGCGCTGCTTCGGCTCGGGCATCGGCTTGCCGGGCGGCTTGCGGAAGTGGATCTTCGAGACCAGCCCGGTCCTGGCGATGCGCTTTTCGTTCTTCGCGGATCGATACGCGGTGTCCGCCCAGACCGACGAGCCGGTATTGCTCCGGTCCAGCAGCCCGGCGAGTTCCCGGCCGTCGTAGCGGGCCGCGTCGGTCACCGACCAGGTGCGGATGAACCGGTGATGGCGATCGACGCCGACATGGCTCTTGTAGCCGTAGACCGGGGTGGCGATCTCCATCATCAGCGTGCCGTCGGGCTTGCGCTTGCGCCGACCCCGCTTCAGGGTCCAGCGCCCATCACGATCTTTCTGCCGCAGTTTCGCAGGGTTCGCAGCCCAACTCTCCGGAATCCGGCCGGCTTTGAGATCCGCCTTCTCCGCGTCGGTATTCCGCTGCCGAGGCGCCGCAACAATCCCTCGCCATTGTCTCTCGGACCAATGGCGTTCCAATGGCTCGACGTCGATCATCTGCCCGCCCATGGCGAGGTATCCGCGGTCGCGCAGATGCGCATCGAAGCGGGCGAACAGAACCTCGATCGCCTTCGCCCTGGTCAGGATCTCGCGGAACAGCCAGATCGTGCGGGCGTCCGGAACCCGCCCGTGCAGATCAAGACCAAGGAAGCGCATGAAGCTCAACCGGTCGCGGATCTGGAACTCGGTCTGCTCGTCTGCCAGCCCGTACAGCGCCTGCAGCACCAGGACCTTGAACATCATCACCGCGTCCATCGGCGGCCGGCCGCCCTTCGACCGGCCGGAGCGGGCCAGCGCGGCGTCGAGATCGGCCCGGAAGACCTCGAAATCCACCACCGCCGCGAGCCGCTCCAGCGGATCGCCGGTCCGCGACAGCGCCGCATACCGCTCATCCAGATCAAACAAACCCGGCTGAACTGCCATCAACCCCTCCATCCGAATGATGGAATGGATTGAATCATCAAAGAGCTCATCTGGCGAGGCATTTAGAAGCGTCCGACCGTGACGGTCCGGCGTTAACGCCTCGCCGACCTTCCGACGGTCGCTCTTTCGCTCATCCTCTTTCCGCGGTGGAAAACGCAGGAAAGCCCTTGCGGACCCTGCGCCGCCGACCCATACGCTTTCCAGGCCGGAAAACGTAGGAAAGGAAAGCGCGATCACGATGATGACAGACCAGCAGACCAGCACGTTCGCGGGGTCGGGGTCGATGGGTTACCGCGAAGCGTTCGCCGCGCAGGGCGCCGAAGGCATTGGCCGGCGCCAATGGTCCAGAACCGCAGACGATGACGTCGAGGTGGTCACGATCTGGCTCGACCGCCTGGACGGAGACAACGCCAACTCTGACCTGAACCGAAACGCTCTCCCCCGCTATTACGTCGGACAGACAGTGCGAGCGGTGCTGTGCGCCCCGTACACGGACGACAGGGCCGACGGCGCCAAGGTCCGAAGGGCTTGGCCTGACCTGCGCCACGACTGGCGGGTTGCTGGAATTGAAGGGACGGTGTTGCACTTGACCGCAGTCGACGCGCCCAACAGGGAAGCCCTGATTTACGCCGCCCGCACGAAGCTGGCGGAAATCGGAGCGCTGCTCGACCAGATCGAAGCGGCGGTCTGTCGAACCGCCGGACACCAATCACCAATACCACCCACCCCGCGCACGGTGGGCGGCCTCGCCCCAGCCTGGAGCCGCGGTGAACGGTTCTGAACAGGATTATCCAATAGTTTCTGTACCGGGGCCGTTCGTCCCGAAATCCTGTCCCGAAATCCGCACAAAGGTCCCGGTCCGCGCTGACCGCATCACCCTCAAGCCATTGTGAAATTAGGGGCTTTCTGGTGCTGCCGGAGAGATTTGAACTCTCGGCCTCTCCCTTACCAAGGGAGTGCTCTACCCCTGAGCTACGGCAGCGACGGGGAGGCTTTGTAGTCGATCGGGCGCGTGGCGCAAGGGCAATCTGGACGCTTCCGGGCGCTTGGGCTATCAGGCCTGATGGTCGAGAAAACCCCGACAGAAAGGCCCGACGCCACGCCCCCGGCACAGGATCGGGAAGCGCGGCTCGCCGAAGCGCTGCGCGCCAACCTGGCGCGGCGCAAGGCGCAGAAGCGCCGGCGCGCCGCAGACGCGGACGCCGGCCCCGCCGACCCGCAAGCGCCGCGCCGCGCCTGATGGACAGCATCCGGGTAGAGGGCGGCGTGGCGCTCGAAGGGCGCATCCCGATCTCGGGCGCCAAGAACGCCTGCCTGACGCTGATGCCGGCGGCGCTCCTGAGCGACGAGCCGCTAACGCTGACCAACGCGCCGCGGCTGTCGGACATCCGCACGATGACCCAGCTTCTGGAGTTGCTCGGCTGCGAGGTGGCGGCGCTGCAGGGCGGGCGGGTTCTGGTGGTGGGCGCCGAGCGGATCGCCAGCCACCGCGCCGACTACGACATCGTGCGCAAGATGCGCGCCTCGATCCTCGTGCTCGGGCCGCTGCTGGCCCGGGACGGCCAGGCGGAGGTGTCGCTGCCCGGGGGCTGCGCGATCGGGGCGCGGCCGGTGGATCTGCACCTGCGCGGGCTCGAGGCGCTCGGCGCCGAGCTCGAGTTGCGCGACGGCTACGTTCACGCGACAACCCCGGGCGGGCGGCTGCGCGGCGCGGTCTTCGAGTTTCCGTCCGTCTCGGTGGGCGCGACCGAGAACGTGCTGATGGCGGCCACGCTGGCGCAGGGGACCACCGTGCTCCGCAACGCCGCGCGCGAGCCCGAGATCGTCGATCTCGCGCGCTGCCTGCGGGCGATGGGCGCACAGATCTCCGGCGAGGGCGGCGACACCCTGGAGATCGAAGGAGTCGAGCGGCTGTGCGGCGCGACCCATCCGGTTGTCACCGACCGGATCGAGCTCGGCACCTACATGCTGGCCCCGGCGATCACCGGGGGCGACGTCGAGTTGCTCGGCGGGCGGCGCGAACTCGTCGCGGCCTTCGCGGACAAGCTTGAGGCGGCCGGCGTGGAGATCACCGAAACGCCCGAGGGCCTGCGCGTCGCGCGCAGGAACAGCGCGATCAGGCCGATCGACGTGGAGACCGCGCCGCATCCGGGCTTTCCGACCGACCTGCAGGCGCAAATGATGGCGCTGCTCTCGCTCGCCGACGGGACGAGCCGGCTGGCGGAGCGCATCTTCGAGAACCGCTTCATGCACGCGCCCGAGCTGACCCGCATGGGCGCGCGCATCGAGGTGCACGGCGGCGTCGCGACAGTGACCGGCGTGCCGGCGCTTCGCGGCGCGCCAGTGATGGCCACGGATCTGCGCGCCTCGATCAGCCTGATCCTCGCGGGGCTCGCCGCCGAGGGCGAGACGGTGGTCTCGCGGGTCTATCATCTCGACCGCGGCTACGAGGAGGTCGAGGCGAAGCTCTCGGCCTGCGGCGCGCGGATCGAACGGCTTCGGGGAGGCCCGGGATGAGCGAGGACGCCCGGTTCCGCGACGGCGACGAGCGGCCGCTCCGGCTGCGCGCGCTCGCCCCGGAAGATCTCGCGGTGATCTCCGCGCTCTTGCAGGACGCCGTCGGCGAGACCGCGCGTACGGCCTGGATGCCGAAGCGAAGGCGGTTCTGCATCCTGTTCAACCGGTTCCGCTGGGAGGACGTTGCCGCGGCGCGCCGGCAGGGCCGGCCGTTCGAAAGGGTGCAATCCCTGCTGGCGGTGGAGAACGCGCTGAACGTGCGCGCGAGCGGCGTGGACCCCGGCGATCCGGCGCTGGTTATCTCGCCCCTGTCGGTGGCCTTCGAGCCCGGCGCGGACGGATCGGGCGTGGTGCGGCTGACGCTCGCGGGCGACGGCGAGATTGCGATCGGCGTCGAATGCCTCGATGTGACGCTGGTCGATATCGCGCGGCCCCATGTGGCGCGGTCCGGTCAGGCGCCCTCGCATCCCGACGCAGACGCGGGCTAGGCGATGGCGCGGCGCCTGGACACGCGCGATCCGGGGTTCGAGGCGGCCTTCGCCGATCTGCTTGGCGCCACCCATGCGGCCGAGGCGGACGTCGACGCCGCGGTCGCGGCGATCCTCGACGCGGTGGCCGCGCGCGGAGACGCCGCGGTGATCGAGATGACCCGTCGCTGGGACCGCCTTGAACTGACGCCCGAGACGCTCGCAGTGTCAGAGGTCGAGATCGACGACGCCGTCGCCGCGGTCCCGGCGGAGGAACGCGCCGCGCTCGAGCTGGCCGCCGCGCGGATCCGCGCCTATCACGAACGCCAACGGCCCGAGGACGCGCGCTGGACCGATGCGGCCGGGGCAGAACTCGGCTGGCGCTGGACCGCAGTCGGCGCGGCGGGGCTCTACGTGCCGGGCGGCACCGCCTCCTATCCCTCCTCTGTGCTGATGAACGCCATCCCGGCGCAGGTGGCGGGCGTGGCGCGAACGGTAATCTGCGCGCCGACCCCGGACGGGGCGATCAACCCTCTGGTGCTCTGCGCCGCGCGGCTGGCCGGCGTCCGCGAGGTCTACCGGATCGGCGGCGCCCAGGCGATCGCGGCGATGGCCTTCGGGACTGAGACCATCGCGCCGGTCGACAAGATCACCGGGCCTGGCAACGCCTACGTGGCCGCCGCCAAGCGGCGGGTATTCGGGCGGGTCGGCATCGACATGATCGCAGGCCCATCGGAGGTGCTGGTCATCGCGGACGCGAGCGCCGACCCGGACTGGCTGGCGCTCGACCTGCTGGCGCAGGCCGAGCACGACGCCGCCGCCCGGTCGATCTTGGTGACCGACGACGCGCCCTTCGGCGATCGGGTGGCCGCGGCCGTCGATCGGCGACTGGCTACGCTCGTCCGGCGCGAGATCGCAAACGTGAGCTGGCGCGACCACGGCGCGGTGATCGTCGTGCGCGACTGGGCGGAGGCGGCGACGCTCGCCGACCGCGTCGCGCCCGAGCACCTGCAGGTCTGCGCCGGTGAGGCCGAGGCGATCGCGGCGTCCGTGCGCAACGCCGGCGCCATCTTCATCGGCGCGCTGACACCCGAGGCGATCGGCGACTACGTGGGCGGGCCGAACCACGTGCTGCCCACCTCGGGCACGGCGCGGTTCTCGAGCGGGCTCTCGGTGCTCGACTTCATGAAGCGCACCACCATCGCGCGCCTGAGCCCCGCGGCGCTGGCGGCGATCGGCCCGGCGGCGGTGACGCTGGCGCGCTCGGAGGGGCTCGAGGCGCACGGGCTCAGCGTGTCGGCGCGACTGGCGCGGCTCAACCAGGCGGCCGGCGATGCCGCAGGGTGAGCCCGCGCCCGACCGCCCGACCGAGCGGCTCTTCGAGATCGCTCTCGACGAGGCCGGCCTGCCGCCCCCGACGCCCGAGATCGAGCAGGAACGCCGGGTCGCCATCTTCGACCTGATCGAGGGCAACGTCTTCGCGCTCGCGGACGCCGCTGCGACCGGGCCCTACCGGCTGGCCCTGCGCCCCGAGGCGCACAGCCTCGGCTTCGAGGTCACGACCCGCGACGGGGCGCAAGCGGCGGCGTTCCAGCTTTCGGCCGCGCCCTACGCGCAGGTCGTGCGTGACTATCGACTTGTCTGCGAAAGCTATCTCGACGCGGTGCGCCACCTGTCGCCCGCCCAGATCGAGGCCATCGACGACGCGCGTCGCGAGATCCACGAGGAGGGCGCGCGGCGGCTGGCCGCCGACCTCGCCGCGCGGGTGCGGATCGACCCCCAGACCGCGCGGCGGCTCTTCACGCTGGTGGCGGTGCTGCGCGTCGAGGACTGAATCGCCGCCCCGCAAGGGACACGATCGCGGCAACGCGCTTGAATTCACGCGGTGGCGCGGCCATACACCACACGCGCTGCGGCCTTCGGGCTGCGCGCACGGCGAAACCGCATCGGAGAGACCATGGCCAAGGAAGAGCTTCTTGAATTTCCCGGCGTCGTGACCGAGCTGCTGCCCAACGCGACATTCCGGGTGGAGCTCGAGAACGGCCACATCATCATCGCCCACACCGCCGGCAAGATGCGCAAGAACCGCATCCGCGTCCTGGCGGGTGACAAGGTGCAGGTGGAGATGACCCCCTACGATCTTACCAAGGGCCGCATCAACTACCGTTACAAGTAGCCGTGGCGCGACAGTGCGCCTGATCTTGGCATCGGCGAGCCCGCGCCGTCTCGAACTGCTCGCCCAGATCGGTGTGCGGCCCGACGCCGTTGAACCAGCGGAAATCGACGAGACGCCGGTTCGGGGAGAGTCGCCGCGGGCCTGCGCGGAACGACTTGCGCTGGCCAAGGCCTGGGCGACGGCGTGCCGGCCCGACGATCTCGCGCTGGCGGCGGACACCGTGGTGGCGGTCGGACGGCGCATGCTGGGCAAACCGGCGGACGCCGACGCGGCGCGGGCCTTCCTCGCGCTGCTCTCTGGAAGACGGCATCGGGTGGTGACCGGAGTGGCGCTGCGCCGCGGCGCGCGTGTCTGGAAGCGGCAGGTCGAGACCGTCGTGCGCTTCAAGCGGCTCTCGAAGAAGGAAACGGACGCCTACCTCAAGACAGAAGAGTGGCGCGGAAAGGCCGGCGGCTACGCGATCCAGGGCGCGGCGGCGGCCTTCGCGCCATGGATCCGCGGTTCCTACAGCAACGTGGTTGGCCTGCCGCTGGCTGAAACCGCAGCGCTGCTCGACGCAGCCGGCTACCACCGGTGAGCGGGCGCGAGATCCTGATCGGCCCGGGTCCGGGCGGCGGCGGCGCGGCGGCGCTGTTCGTGGACGGCCGGATCGAGGATCTGATCCTCGATCCGCCGCCGGGCGACACGACTCCGCGACCCGAATCGGTGCATCTCGCGCGGGTGGATCGCGCCGCCAAGGGACTCGGCGGCGCCTTCGTGCGGCTCGGCGGCGGCGCGACCGGCTTCCTGCGGGGGCGCTCGGCCCCGGCCCCGGGCGCGCGGCTACTGGTGCAGGTCTCCGCCTGGGCCGAGCCGGGCAAGGCGCCGCCGCTCGGGGCGCGGATCCGCCTCAAGGGCCGGCTCGCGGTGCTGACCCCCGGCGCGCCCGGCGTGAACGTCTCGCGCGCGATCGGCGACGAGACGCTCCGGGCGCAACT
This sequence comes from uncultured Alphaproteobacteria bacterium, assembly GCA_963836255.1. GTDB lineage: Bacteria > Pseudomonadota > Alphaproteobacteria > Rhodobacterales > Rhodobacteraceae > Amaricoccus. The sequence continues at coordinate 1,035,999 of CAWIIL010000001.1, read as the reverse complement.
GACGGAGGTAGGCGTCGCGGCACTGGGCGAGCTCGCCGCAGACGCAGGGCTGATCGTGCGGACCGCAGCGGCCTCCTGGGGCCCGGAAGCGCTCCACGGGGAGATCGCGGCGCTCGCGGCGCGGTTTCGCATGCTTGCCGCAGCGACCGGCGGCGAGCCCCGCGAGCTCGCGCCCGGGCCGGACGCGGAGGGGATCGCACTGCGAGACTGGCTTGGGCCCGGCGACCGGCTCCGCGACGGAGCCGACGACGCGGTCGCGCACGACATCGAGGAGGCCGTCGCACGCCTGCGGAACCCGGTGGCGAACCTCGGGGCGGGCGACATGCGCATCGAAGCCACGCGGGCGCTGGTGGCGGTGGACGTGAACACCGGCGGCGACTTTTCGCCAGCGGCCGCGCTCAAGGCCAACCTGACCGCAGCGGGCGCTCTGCCCCGCGAACTCAGGCTGCGCGGCCTCGGCGGTCAGGTGGTTGTCGATTTCGCCCCCATCGCGCGGTCCGAGCGGCGGCGCATCGAGACCGCGCTCGCCGCCGCGCTGCGCGACGACTCGGTGGAGACGACGGTGCTCGGCTGGACCGGGCTCGGGCTTCTGGAGTTGCGGCGCAAGCGCGCCCGGCGGCCACTCTAGACCCCAACCGCGGCGCGCGCCGAAAAGCCGTAGCGACGACGTCCGGCGTCGAGAAGCATCGCGGCCCGCAGCGCGAGATCCGCAGGCCCGCCGCCACCTTTGACCGCGGCCGAACCTGGCGTCTGATCGACCAGCGCCGCAAAATCGCCGAACTCGCGATGGAGCGAAGCGGTGTCGAGCGCACCTGTGCAGACCATCATTTCGATTGCCCGCGCGCGCACCTGATCCTCGAGGCCGAGCGCGACGCCGCGCCTCACCGCTCCGCGGCGCGAGAGGGCGGCCGCCACCCAGTCGGCGGTGCGGATGTCGTTCTGCGCGAATCCCTTGGGAAACCTTGAGATCGCCCCGGCGCCCATCCCAAGCACAGCCGCCGCCGCCGCCGGCGCATAGCCCGAGATCTGGCAGCGCCGCAGCGTTCCCTCCTTCGCCGCCGCGAGCAGCGGGTCGCCGGGCAGCACGTGCAAATCAACCCCGACCAGACGGTAGCCGGCGTCGGCCAGAAGCGCCGCGGCGCGGTCGTGCTGAGCGCGACGCTCCGCGGCGACGGGGATGTCCGCCTCGCGGATCATGTTCTGGCGCTTGGCGAGCCTTGGCGCGTGGATGTATCCTGCCAGCGAGACCCGGTCCGGCCCGAAACCGATCAGACGCGCGCAGGTAGCTGCGATAGATTCCTCGGTCTGGCCCGGAAGCCCATAGAGCAGTTCGACGTCAATCGCCGATCCGCCTGCGCGCAGCCAGCCGATCACGCGGGCGGTCGCCTCGGCGCACTGACTGCGGCCGATGCGGGCCTGCACCGCCGGCGCGAAGTCCTGCACGCCGATGCGGGCGCGGGTCAGCCCGGCGCGCAGGAAGGCGTCGATCCCGGCGCGCGCGACGGCGGCGGCGTCCACCTCGGAGATGAACTCGAAGCCGCCGCTGGCGGGAAAGGCGGCGCGTACAGCGCCGAGCACCCGGGCGAGCGCGGCTTGGGAAAGCTCGGTCGGAGAGCCGCCCGCGAAGCCCACCGTCCGGATCCGCGCGCCTGCGGCGAGCTGGCAGGTGCGGCTGATCTCGGCGGCAAGCGCCTCGGCGTAGGCCTCGACCGCCTCAGGCCCGCCCGCGCCCTGGGCGCGGAACGCGCAGAACCAGCAGAGCTTGCGACAGAACGGGACATGGATCCTCAGATCGACCGACGCGCCATCAGGCAGCATCCCGGCCCAGCCGTCGAATTGCTCCTGGGTTACGCCTGCGTCGAAACGGTCCGGGGAGGGGTGGATCACGAAGCGCGGCGCGTTCCGCTCGAAGGGATCAGGATCGCAGGGAGCAGGACGCGCCATCATGATGCAAGACTGTCCGCCGCGCTTCCGCGGCGCCTTGATCGAGATCAACCAAGTTCATATGCTCTTTAATTATCGGCATGTGAGCGGGGTATGCGGGTGCGGGTGGAAGCGGTTCCAGCGAAGGTGGGCGTCGGGTGCGTCGATTGCCCGATCCGCCACAGGGCCGTGTGCGCGCATTGCGACGCGCGCGAACTGGCGCTGCTCGAAGGGGTCAAGAGCTACCGCACCTACCGCCCGGGGGAATCGATCGCCTGGGCGGGCGAGCCGATGGCGATCGTGGGCTCGGTGGTGCGGGGACTGGCCACGCTGTCGCGCACGCTTCCCGACGGCCGCCGCCAGATGGTCGGGCTGCTGTTTCCGTCCGATTTCGTCGGACGTCCGGGCCGCGAAGCTTCGCCCTACGACGTCGTCGCCGCCACCGACGTGACCTTCTGCTGCTTCCGGCGCTCCGAGTTCGAGCGCATCATCGCCGCCAATCCGCATGTGGGCGAACGCCTGCTCGAGATGACGCTCGACGAACTCGACAGCGCGCGCGAATGGATGCTCCTGCTCGGTCGCAAGACAGCGCGGGAGAAGATCGCGAGCCTGCTTGCGATCATGGCGCGGCGCAGCGCCGAGGACGGGGAGGCGCCCCCGGCGACGGTCTCTCATTCCCGCTCTTCATCACCCGCGAGGCGATGGCGGACTATCTGGGGCTTACCATCGAGACCGTCAGCCGGCAGATCTCGTCCCTCCGCCGGGCCGGGCTGATCGAACTCGAGGACAGCCGGACAGTGCGCATTCCCGACTTCGCCCGCCTGCTCGACGAGGCCGGCGATGACGCGGACGGCGCGGTCCTGTCCTGACCCCACCGATTTCCTGAGGCGGTAGCGCGGCGGATGGTTGCGCCGCGCGGGTCGCGTGTGCGAGGCTCCCGCCGGACTGCGTGCTTATGGCGCACGGAACGCAGGGCGGCGCACTTGATCTGAATCAAAGTGCGCGGCGATAATGCGCTGCACAAGCGGCGACAACGCACCGCAAGGGCCGGACCTCGATCCGGCGACCGCAGAGGGACGACTGGGAACATGCTGAACGCGTTCAAGATCACGGCGCTGGGGTTGCTGACGCTATTCTTCGCAATGGCGGCCAACTACGGACTGGATCTGGTCTACCAGGTGCATGCGCTGCTGCTGACCGCAGTGGCGGCCGTGGCGATGATCTGGACCATCCGGCACGCCGGGTCGGGACGGATCACCACGGCGTCTCCGGACGACGGATACATGGACGGGGTGATCCGCTACGGCGTGATCGCAACAGCGCTCTGGGGCGTCGTCGGCTTTCTCGCCGGCACCTACATCGCCTTCCAACTCGCCTTTCCGCAACTCAACCTCGGACTGCCCTGGACGAGCTTCGGGCGCCTGCGGCCGCTGCACACCTCGGCGGTGATCTTCGCCTTCGGCGGCAACGCCCTGATCGCGACCTCCTTCTACGTGGTCCAGCGCACCTCCGCGGCGCGGCTGTGGGGCGGCGGCCTCGCGTGGTTCGTGTTCTGGGGCTACAACCTCTTCATCGTGCTCGCAGCGACCAGCTACGTGCTCGGCGGCTCGCAGGGCAAGGAATACGCCGAACCCGAATGGTACGTCGACCTCTGGCTGACCGTCGTCTGGGTGGCCTACCTGCTGGTGTTCCTCGGCACGATCGTGAAGCGCAAGGAACCCCACATCTACGTGGCGAACTGGTTCTTTCTCAGCTTCATCGTCACCGTGGCGATGCTGCACGTGGTCAACAACCTCGCGGTGCCGGTCTCGATCTGGTCGTCGCAGTCGGTGATTATCTTTCCCGGCGTGCAGGGCGCGATGGTTCAATGGTGGTATGGGCACAACGCCGTCGGCTTCTTCCTGACGGCGGGCTTTCTGGGGATGATGTACTACTTCATCCCCAAGCAGGCCGAACGCCCGATCTATTCCTACCGGCTCTCGATCATCCACTTCTGGGCGCTGATCTTCCTCTACATCTGGGCCGGGCCGCATCACCTGCACTACACCGCCCTGCCCGACTGGGCGCAGACGCTCGGCATGGTGATGTCGGTGGTGCTCTGGATGCCGTCCTGGGGCGGCATGATCAACGGCCTGATGACCCTGCAGGGAGCCTGGGACAAGCTGCGCACCGACCCGGTGATCCGGATGATGGTGATCTCGGTGGGCTTTTACGGCATGTCCACCTTCGAGGGTCCGATGATGTCCATCAAGGCGGTCAACAGCCTGAGCCACTACACCGACTGGACCATCGGCCACGTGCATTCCGGCGCGCTGGGCTGGAACGGCATGATCACCTTCGGCGCGCTCTACTTCCTCGTGCCGCGGCTCTGGCATCGCGAGCGCCTCTATTCGCTCAGCCTGGTCTCCTGGCACTTCTGGCTCGCGACCATCGGGATCGTGCTCTACGCCTCTTCGATGTGGGTCACCGGCATCATGGAAGGCCTGATGTGGCGCGAAGTGGACGCCCAGGGCTTCCTCGTGAACTCGTTCGCCGACACTGTCGCCGCGAAGTTTCCGATGTACGTGGTCCGCGCGCTCGGCGGAGTGCTCTATCTCGCAGGCGCGCTGATCATGCTCTACAACCTCTGGAAAACCATCGTCGGCGCAGGGCAACCCGTGCGCGCCGCCGCGGTTCCGGCCGAATAGGGAGCGCGCGGCATGAACATCCTCTCCAAGCACGGCGTCATCGAGCGCAACGCCTTCCTACTCCTGGTGCTCAGCTTCCTCGTTGTGACGATCGGCGGCTTGGTCCAGATCGTGCCGCTCTTCTACCTCGACAACACCATCGAGGAAGTCGAGGGAATGCGGCCCTATTCGCCGCTCGAACTCGAGGGGCGCAATATCTACATCGCTGAAGGTTGCTACGTCTGCCACAGCCAGATGATCCGGGCGCTGCGCGACGAGGTCGATCGCTACGGCCACTACAGCCTGGCGGCGGAATCGATGTACGACCACCCCTTCCAGTGGGGATCGAAGCGCACCGGGCCGGATCTTGCACGCGTCGGCGGGCGTTATTCGGACGATTGGCACATCGCGCACTTCAACAACCCGCGCGATCTGGTGCCCGAATCCATTATGCCCTCCTATCCGTGGTTGGCGCGCACGCCGGTGAGCCCCGACAACATCGAGCGGCACCTGCGCGCCCAGCGGATGGCGGGCGTACCCTACACCGACGAGATGATCGAGGCCGCCAAGGCCGACTTCATCGCCCAGGCGGATCCTGACGCCGGTGACGTGGACGCGCTCCTCGCGCGCTATCCCAAGGCGCAGGCGCGCAATTTCGACGGACAGCCAGGTATCACCCAGCTAGACGCGATGATCGCCTATCTGCAGATGCTCGGCACGCTGGTTGATTTTTCGACCTTCGAGCCGGTCCCGAGCCGATAGGAGGCGGGGTTGGACACCTACGGCTTCCTGAGGCAACTCGCCGACAGCTGGGGCGTGATCGGAATGCTGGCCGCCTTCGGGGTGGTGGTGATCTGGGTGTTCCGGCCCGGCTCGTCCGATGTCCACGCGGAAAGCGCGAACATGATCTTCCGCAACGAAGACAAACCCAAGGATGACGACGATGGCCGGTGAACGCGAAGTCGACCACGAGACGCAGACCGAGACCACCGGGCACGAATGGGACGGCATCAAGGAGCTCGACACCCCGATGCCGCGGTGGTGGCTGTGGACCTTCTACGCCACGATCGTCTGGGCGATCGTCTACACCATCCTGTTTCCGGCATGGCCGCTGATCAACGGCGCGACCGCGGGCATTCTCGGCTACTCGAGCCGAGAGGTGGTGGCGCAGGAACTTGAGGCCCAGCGCGAGGCCAACTCCACACTCAACGGTCGCCTGCTCGACACCGAACTCGAGGCGATCGCCGAGGATCCCGAACTGCTGCGCTTCGCGACGGCGGGCGGGGCGGCGGTGTTCCGCAACAACTGTTCCCAGTGCCACGGTGCCGGCGGCCAGGGCGCCATTGGCGGCTATCCGAGCCTCGTCGACGACAGCTGGCTCTGGGGCGGCGGGGTGTCGGACATCCACCAGACGCTTCAGCACGGGATCCGATACGAGGCCGATCCCGACACGCGCTTCAGCGAGATGCCAGCCTTCGGCGACATCCTCAGCGCCGAAGAGATCGACGGGCTGGTCCAGTATGTGCTCGCGCTGTCGGGTGCCGACCACGACGCGGCGATGGCCGCCGCCTCCGAGGAGACCTACATCGACAACTGCTCAGCCTGTCACGGCGAGGATGGCAAGGGTCTGCGCGAGCTTGGCGCGCCGAGCCTTGCGGACCCGATCTGGCTCTACGGCGGAACCCCCGAGGAAATCCGCTCGCAGATCGTCAACGCCCGCAACGGCGTGATGCCGGCCTTCCAGAACCGTTTGAGCCCGGAGGACGTGCGCAAGGTCTCGATCTACGTGCACGCGCTTGGCGGCGGCGAATAGCGCGGCCGCCGTGGTCGGGATCAGATCCCGACCCGGCGTCGGGCGAGGAACGCCCGCATCCGTGCGGCGAGGCTTGGCCGCGACGGATACGCGGCATGGATCCAGGCACTTTCGATCGTCTGCGTCCGCGTCGCTATCATGAAAGTTCTTGCGTAGATCGTCAGCATGTTTCCGGTCCCCTTGTGTTCGGCTCAGGTCCCTTTCATTGACGTTTCGTGCGATTCGTGCGAACTCAGGAAACCTGTCAAAACGTAAGCTGGACTTTGATATGGACTGGCGTCGCATGCCCCCGCTCTCGGCGTTGCGCGCCTTCGCCGCCTTCGGCCAGCATGGCAGCTTCCAGGCCGCCGCCGCGGCGCTGAGCGTCAGCCACCCGGCGATAGGCCAGCAGGTCCGCGCGCTTGAAAGTCGGCTTGGCGTCGCCCTCGTCGTCCGCGACGGACGCGGCATGACGACGACCCCGGCGGGCGAGCGACTGGTCCGCGAGCTCGACGCGGGCTTTCGCGCCATCGCCAACGCTGTCGACGAGGCTTCCGGCGCCGACGCGACCCGGCCGCTGCAGGTCACCATGACCCCGTCGTTCGCCGTGAGCTGGCTGATGCCGCGCATTTCCGCCTTCCGCCACGAACACCCCGAGGTCGAACTGATGCTCAACCCGACGCCCGAGTTGGTGCCGCTGCGACCCGGCGGGGTCGACCTGGCGCTGCGGTTCGGCGACGGCCACTGGCCCGGCTACGAAGTGGAGCCGCTCCTGATGACCTCCATCGTGGTCGTCGCGGCCCGGCGCCTGCTCGGCGAGCGGCGGATCTCCGAGCCGCGCGACATGCTGGCCTTTCCCTGGCTCCAGGAACTCGGCACCAGCGAGATCACCGACTGGCTCGAGCGCAGCGGCGTGGTGGCGCCGCGGCCCGCCAACGTCATCCACCTGCCCGGCAATCTGGTGCTCGAGGGCCTGCGCGCCGGCGACGGCGTCACCGCCACGGCGCGGGCCTTCGTCGAGCGCGACGTGGAGGCCGGTCGCCTCGTGGTGCTCTTCGAGGGCGTGCGCACCGGCGGCGGCTACCACATCGTCACCCGGCCCGGGGTCCTGCGACCGCCGCTCAAGGCCTTCGTGCGCTGGCTGAGGCGCGAGGCCGCCGCAGAGCCGCCCGCCCGCACCCCAGCTCTCACGCGGCTGTGACGCATCGACGCCACATGACCGGGATCAAGGAATTTCCATCAGCGCCGCCTATGTGTAGCGTGCACCCCAGAACCAACGGAGCGTCGCCCCGTGTCGCAAACCGCGAGTGAACCGCCTGCCCTCTACGCCGCTGCCGAGCCCATATTTCCGCGTCGGGTCAAGGGCAAGTTCCGCACGCTGAAGTGGTGGATCATGGCGCTGACCCTCGGCGTCTATTACATCACGCCCTGGTTGCGCTGGGACCGCGGTCCGCAGCTGCCCGACCAGGCGGTGCTCGTCGATCTGGCCAACCGCCGCTTCTACTTCTTCTTCATCGAGATCTGGCCACACGAGTTCTACTTCGTCGCCGGACTGCTGATCATGGCGGGCCTCGGCCTCTTCCTGTTCACCGCTGCACTCGGCCGAGTCTGGTGCGGATACACCTGCCCGCAAACCGTCTGGACCGACCTCTTCATCCTCGTCGAGCGCTGGATCGAGGGCGACCGCAACGCGCGCGTCCGGCTCTGGAACGCGCCCTGGGACGGCCACAAGATCCGGCTGCGCGCCACCAAGTGGACGGTGTGGCTCCTGATCGCATTGGCCACGGGCGGCGCCTGGGTCTTCTACTTCGCCGACGCGCCCACGCTCCTGAAGAACCTCTTCACCTTCCAGGCGCCAGCGGTCGCCTATCTCTCCATCGCGATCCTCGCCGCGACCACCTTCGTCTTCGGCGGCTTCATGCGTGAGCAGGTCTGCATCTACATGTGCCCCTGGCCGCGCATCCAGGGCGCGATGATGGACGAGCAGACCCTGACGGTCGCCTACCGCGACTGGCGGGGCGAGCCGCGGGGCAAGCACCGCAAGGCCGCTGCCGCGGACCTGCTCGGCGACTGCATCGACTGCAACGCCTGCGTCAACGTCTGCCCGACCGGCGTCGACATACGCGAAGGCCAGCAACTTGCCTGCATCACCTGCGCGCTCTGCATCGACGCCTGCGACGACGTCATGGGCAAGATCGGCAAGCCACGCGGGCTCATCGACTACATCACGCTCGAGGACGGCGAGCACGAGCGCACCGGCGGCGCGCACACGCCGGTCTGGAAGCGGATCTTCCGGCCGCGGATCCTGATCTACGCCGCGCTCTGGAGCGCGATCGGGGTCGGGCTGGTGGCGGCGCTCTTCATGCGCACCGACATGACCATCGCCGTGGAGCCAGTGCGCAACCCGATCAACGTCACGCTCTCGGACGGATCGATCCGCAACGCCTACGAGGTGCGGCTGCGCAACATGACCGGCGACGACCGCGAGATGCGGCTCACCGTCATCACCGACGCGCCGCTGACCTTGGAGCTCGAGGGCGTCGCGGGCCAAGCGCTGAACGTACCCGCCGACGAGACCCTGCGCCAGCGCGTCTATCTCACCGCCCCGGCGAACAGCCCCGCCGCCGACGCGCCGCTCATGCATGTCGAACTGGTCGCCGAGGACGTCGGCACCGGCCAGCGCGAGAGCGAGGAGGCCGCGTTCCGCGGACGCCAGAATTGAGCGGCGGCGCCGATCCAAGGCCGTTGACCGGTCGCAAGGTCCTGATCATCGCGCTGGCGGCCTTCGGGGTGATCCTAGCCGCGAACCTCACGCTGATGTTCACCGCGATCAACACCTTTTCGGGGCTGGTCGTGCCAAACAGCTACGTGGCGAGCCAGTCGTTCGATGCGCGCCGGATGGCGCAGGAGGCGCTCGGCTGGACCCTTGAGGTCGCCTACGAGGACGGCGCGCTGGCGCTCGACTTCACCGGGCCGAACGGCGCGGTGGTGCGCCCGCAGACGCTCGCCGTGACCGTCGGGCGGCCGACCTCGCGCCACGAGGATCTGACCGCGGCACTCGACTATGGGCCGACGGGCTACACCGCCGTCATGACGCTAGAGCCCGGCAACTGGAACGTCGAGGTTGCCGCCACCGCGCCAGACGGCACTGAATTCCTGCAGCGCCGCAGCTTCTATCTGGCCGACGGCGGATGAGCGGCGCAGCCGCGATCCCCAGCGGGGCGGCCTGTCCCGGCTGCGCCGCGGCGCCGGCGGAGATCGTCCGGGCGTGGACAGGAACCGGCGCGGCGTTGCGGCGCTTCGAGCTCTCGCTCCCCGAGATCCACTGCGCCGGCTGCATCACCGGCGTCGAACGCGCGCTGATGGCGACGCCGGGCGTCGCGGCGGCGCGCGTCAACCTGACGCTCAAACGGGTGGCCGTGACCGCCGAGGACGCGGCCGACGCGGAAGACGCGCTGATCGCGGCGCTCGGCGCGCGGGGCTACGCTGCCCGTCCCCTCGACGGCGCGGCGCTCGAGGCGACGCGGGTCGACGCGGAGGGCCGCGCACTCTTGGCGCGCATCGCCGTCACCGGATTCGCGCTGATGAACGTGATGCTGCTCTCGGTCAGCGTCTGGTCTGGCGCCTCCGACACGACCCGCGACCTGATGCACTGGATCTCAGCGGCGATCGCCCTGCCCGCGGTCGCCTTCGGCGCGCAGCCATTCCTGCGCAACGCCTTTGCGGCGCTGCGCGGCGGCCGGCTCGACATGGACGTGCCGATCTCCACGGCGATCGTTCTCGCGCTCGGCGTCTCGCTCTGGGAGACGCTACATTCCGGCGCGCATGCGTTCTTCGACGCGGCGCTGATGCTGACGTTCTTCCTGCTGATCGGGCGCTATCTCGCCCATCTCACCCGCGCCTCAGCCCGGTCCGCGGCGGCGGAACTGGCGGCGCTTGAGGTGCGGCGCGCCGTGCGGGTGACATCGGACGGGGCGCGCGAGTCCGTGCCCGTGGACGCGCTGCGGACCGGGGACGTGCTTGCGGTCGCGCCCGGCGAGCGCATCCCTGCCGACGGATCGGTTGTCGAGGGGCGCTCCGAGATCGATCCCGCGCTGCTGACCGGCGAGACCACGCCCGAAGCCGTGGGGCCCGGCGGCGCGGTGCGGGCGGGAATGACCAACATTTCCGGACCACTTCTCATCCGGGCCGACGCGCTCGGCGAGGACACGTTGCTCGCCCAGATCGGGCGGCTGGTGGAGGCCGCGGAACAGAGCCGGTCGCGCTACGCCGGCCTCGCGGACCGCGCCTCGCAGGCCTACAGCCACGTGGTCAACGTGCTGGCGGTCCTGGCGCTGCTCAGCTGGGGCGTGCTCGGCGGCGACTGGCGGCTCGCGATCAACATCGCCGCGGCGGTGCTGATCATCACCTGCCCCTGCGCGCTGGGACTGGCGGTGCCGGCGGTGCTGACCGCGGCGTCCGGGCGTCTCTTCCGCAAGGGAGTGCTGCTTAAGGACGGCGACGCCTTCGAGCGTCTCGCCCGCATCGACGCGGTGGTCTTCGACAAGACCGGAACGCTGACCACCGGCCGGCCGGTGCTGCTGAACGCCGAGGACCTGTCCCGCGCCGACTTCGCGGCGGCCGCCGCGCTCGCGCGCGGCAGCTCCCATCCGCTCTCGCGCGCGATCGCCGCCGCGACAGAGGCGCAGGGCGTCGCGCCAGCCGCCGTGTCGGACGTCGAGGAACTGCCCGGGCTCGGCACGCGCGGAATGCTCGATGGCTGCGAGGCGCGGCTGGGCCGAGCGGAATGGGTCGGCGGCGCCGAGACCGAACAGACCGCTTCATGGCTGCGGATCGGCGACGCGGCGCCAGTGGCGCTGCTCTTCGCCGACGAGGTGCGGCCCGAGGCGGCCGACACCGTCGCGGCGCTGAGGGCCCGCGGGCTCCACGTGGCGCTGCTCTCCGGCGACGCCGAGGCGCCGGCGCGCGCGATCGCCCGCGCGGTCGGCATCGAGGACTGGACGGCGCGCGCCACGCCGGCGGCGAAAGTGGCGCGCCTCGAGGCGATGCGCGCGCAGGGCGGGCGACCGTTGATGGTCGGCGACGGGCTCAACGACGCCGCGGCCCTCACGGCGGCCTATGTCTCGATCTCGCCCGCCTCCGCAGTGGACGCGAGCCGGAGCGCCGCGGACATGATCGTGGTCGGCGACCGGATCGACCGGGTGGTGGACGCCTTCGACCTGGCGCGCGTGGCGCGGCGGCGCATCCTGGAGAACTTCGCGATGGCCTTTGCCTACAACGTCGTGACCGTGCCGATCGCCTTCGCCGGCCTGGTGACCCCGCTGATCGCAGCGGTCTCGATGTCGGGGAGTTCGATCGTCGTGGCCCTCAACGCCATGCGGCTTGGACGGGTGCGATGAACATTCTCCTCATCCTGATCCCGGCGACGCTGATCCTCGGCGGGCTCGGCCTCGCCGCCTTCTTCTGGTCGCTGCGCAGTAACCAGTTCGACGATCCCGAGGGCGACGCCAACCGGATCCTGTCCGACCGCTATGACGATCGTCCGGCGTCGCACAGCGACAGGGACTCGCGTTAACTCTTTTTTCTTTTGAATACAGTTGTTTGAGAACCGTCCGCATGCGGACCGCTCACGTGACCGCCGCCCGGGCCCGATATCTGGGCTCCCGCCAGGCTCCTGCGGCCAGCACCTGCTCGAGCGTGCGGGCCGCCCTCACCACGTCCGAATGCCGGATATAGAGCGGCGCGAAGCCGAAGCGCATGATGTCGGGCGCGCGAAAGTCGCCGATCACGCCTCGCGCGATCAGCGCCTGCATCACCGCGTAGCCCTCCGGGTGGGCGAGCGCCACCTGGCTGCCCCGCTCCGCCGCCGCGCGGGGGGTCGCCAGCGCCACGCCGTAGTCGCTGGCCCCCGCCTCGGCCAACGCGATGAAGCGTTCGGTGAGCGCGACGCTCTTTTCCCGCAGCGCCGCGACGTCGCAGCCCTCCAGAGCGTCGAGCGCCGCGGCGAGCGCCCGGAACGAAAGGATCGGCTGGGTGCCGCAGAGAAAGCGCCGGATCCCCGGATCGGGCATGTAGGCGCGATCGAAGTCGAAGGGCCGCGCGTGGCCCCACCAGCCCGAGAGCGGCTGGCGGATCTGCTCGAGATGCCGGCGCGCGGCGAAAACGAAGGCCGGCGCGCCGGGTCCGCCGTTGAGATACTTGTAGGTGCACCCGACCGCGAGATCCGCCCCGTGCCGGTTCAACCCGACGTCGATCACGCCCGCGCTGTGGCAAAGATCCCAGATGACGACGGCGCCTGCGGCGTGCGCCCGTCGCGTGACCGCGGCGAGATCCCGCAGCCGGCCGCTGCGGTAATCCACCTGGTTGACGAGCACCACCGCCGTCGTCTCGTCGATGAGATCGACGAGCTCGGGTCCGTCGACACCTTCGAGGCGCAGCGCAACGTCCGGCCGGGATTGGCGCACGCCCTCTGCAATGTAGAGGTCCGTGGGAAAGCTGCCGGCCTCCGCGACGATCACCGACCGGTCGGACCGCAAGTTGAGCCCCGCATGCAGGGTCTTGTAGATATTGAGCGTCGTGGTGTCGCACGCCACGACTTCGCCCGCGTCTGCCCCGATGACGGGGGCGAGGCGGTCACCGTAGAGGGTGGGCAGGTCGAACCAGGCCGCGCGGTTCCAGCTCGTGATCAGGTCCTGCGCCCATTCCTGCTCGAGCGCCGTCGTCGTCTCCGCGAAGGCCGCCTCCGGAGCCGGACCCAGAGAGTTGCCGTCGAGATAGATCACGCCTGCAGGCAGGCGAAAACGCGACCGTGCGAAGGCGAGCGGATCGGCGGCGTCGGCGGTCTCGGCTTCCATCAGCGCCGTTGACCAGAATCGGTCGTCCCGCATCTCGTGTTCCCCCTGATAGGCGAGCGAGGGTCGTCGAGCCGTGCGCGCGGCGCAAGCCCCACCGACGGGCGCAAACTGCTTGACGCCTCCAGCACCCCCACCTAAAAGGCCCGGTGACGCAGTTCGTTGTCGCCGAAAGGTTGGGACGACTGACTCAGATGCGCGGTTGTAGCTCAGTCGGTTAGAGTGCCGGCCTGTCACGCCGGAGGTCGCGGGTTCGAGCCCCGTCAACCGCGCCACTTCCCTTGCTCCGGTTTCCGCCGCTAACGCCGTTTCGGTCAGTTCCGCGACGGATAGATCCCGAACAGGCAGATGATATGGTTGATCGCCAGCGAAGGCTGGCTCAGCGCCACGGCCTGGCCGCCGCCCGCCGGCGCCACAGTGGTGGTCGAGGTCGCGGAAGTGTCCGACAACCTGACATCCGCGGCCCTGTTGGAGTAGATCCGCGCGCCGTTTGCCCTGCCGAGCACTCCTCCGTCGGCCTGCGTGCGCCGGGCGCGCTCGCTGGTGGCGTTGAGCCGCGTCTCGGTCGCTGCTTCGTGCGCGTGGGCGGGCATCTGGTCGGTTGTGAGCGCCGTCGCTTCGGCCCCGAATCCCGCGCCGATCCGACGCGGCGAGAGGCCCGGCCCGGCGCCGGCATGGACGGCTGCCCGTCCGCGCAGATCGGGCAGCGCGAAGGAGGTGCGACCGTCCCCGCCGTATGTCGTGCCGAGGATCGAGAACAGTGCGGCGTTCTGGGAGATCGACAGGAACTGGCCATCGAGCAGCGCCCACCCGCGCGGCGCGAAGCTTCCCGCGAACATGCGAACTTCACCGATCAAGCAATCCTGCGCGCGCGCCATGGGCGAGGCCGCGAGGAAGGCCAACGTCAGCAGGACTCCGGTGGATCTTGCGCCAAGCATGGCTCCCTCACTCCGGCGACCGTGCACGCAGCCGCTTTGAAGTCAGCCTAGGGGCGGTGCGCTCCCGAGGCAATCGCTGTGGTCATCGGGGCGGCGAAAAGCCTTGGCGCAATCGGTAACAGTCTGATACTGCGTTCTTTAACGGCCAGTCCGGCCGTCAACTGGAAGCGCGCGACGCCGGGGGGAGACCGCCGGAGGCAGCTTTTGTTTTGGGAGTAAACGCATGGCTTTCGGAGATCTTCTTGGGCAGATACTTCAACAGGGCGCAGCGGGACAGGGTCGGGCGACCGGACGGTTGCAGAACACGCTGAACGATCTCAGCCGACAGGGCGGCGTCGAAGACATCTTCGGACAACTCCAGGGCGGCGGTGGCGGCGGAAGGCCGCAAGCGCAGGCCGGCCGCAGCGGTGGCGGCCTCGCGGAAATGGCCAAGGACTTCCTCGGCAAGGAGCAAATGGGCGGGCTCACCACCGGCCAGATCGGCGGGATCGGCGCAGCTGCCGGCGCGCTGCTGGGCGGCGGCGTCGGGGGCGCGGCCCGCGGCGGGATCATGGCGGTTCTCGGCACGATGGCGATAAGCGCGCTCAAAGGGGGACCGGCGAAGGCCTCGAGCCAGGCGGCACCAGACGCGCGCGCGGGGTCCGGCGTGAAGGAACTGCGCATAGAACCCAAGCAGGTCGAGGAGTTGACCGGTCACTCGGCGCAGAAGCTGCTTCTGCGCGCGATGATCGCCGCGGCGAAGGCTGACGGCCAGATCGACAAGGCCGAGATCGAGAAGATCATCGGCAAGATCGGCGGCGAGGGCGTGACGGACGCCGAGAAGCAGTTCGTCATCGAGGAGATGCGCGCGCCGCTCGACATCAACGCCATCGCCGGGGAGGTGAAGTCGCCGGCCCAGGCTGCGGAAGTCTACGCCGCCTCCATCCTCGCCATCGACATCGACAACGAGGCGGAGAAGCAATATCTGGCCAAGCTTGCGAACGCCATGCGGATGGATCCGCAGACCGTTGTTCGCCTTCACCAGATGATCGAGGCGGCCTGAGGGCGCTGCGACATTGGCGCCTTGAGGACGTTCCGGCCGGGTTGGGTCCATGACCGCTCCCCGGCCGGAAGCCGCACACGCAAGGCTCGGATCTGAGTTCTTCGACCCGGTCGCTCCAGCGGCCTTTCCGCACGCAACCCTGCGGTTCCGAAACGACGAGTGGGCGGCGCGGGTCGGACTCGGCGGGATCGACGACGCGGAATGGCTCGCGCGATTCGCGCGGTTCGAGCCGATGGCCGGAAGCTTCGAGTCGCCCCTTGCGCTGCGCTATCACGGGCATCAGTTCCGCGCCTACAATCCCGACATCGGTGACGGGCGGGGATTTCTCTACGCGCAGTTGCGCGATCTCGCCGACGGACGCCTCCTCGATCTCGGCACCAAGGGGTCCGGGACGACGCCCTATTCCCGATTCGGCGACGGCCGACTGACGCTCAAGGGCGGGGTTCGCGAGATCCTCGCGACGGAGATGCTTGAGGCCCTCGGGGTCTACACGTCCAAGACCTTCTCTTTGGTCGAGACTGGCGAGGCGCTGAGCCGCAACGACGAACCCTCCCCCACACGGTCGGCGGTGCTGGTGCGGCTGAGCCACAGCCACATCCGCATCGGAACCTTCCAGCGGCTTGCGGCCTACGAGGCGTTCGCGTCGATGCGCAGGCTGGTCGATCACGCGATCGAGCACTTCTGGCCCGACGCCGGTCATGCGCCGGACCCGGTTGCGGGGCTCTACGATGCGATCGTCGGCGCAACGGCGCAACTTGGCGCGGAGTGGTTCGCTGCGGGCTTCGTGCACGGGGTTCTCAACACCGACAACACCAACATAACCGGGGAGAGCTTCGACTACGGGCCTTGGCGCTTTCTCGACCGGTTCGATCCGGGCTTCACCGCCGCTTATTTCGACCACGGTGGCCTCTACAGCTTTGCGCGGCAGCCAGAGGCGCTCAACTGGAACCTCGCGCGGCTCGGCGAATGCCTGATCCCGGTATCGTCGCGTGCAGCGATCGAGCCGGCGTTCGAGAGCTTCGCCGAGCGCTTCCACCACCATCTCACCCGGCAGACATTGGCGCGCATGGGGCTGACGCCGTCGGGCGGCGGCGCAAGCGACCGCGCGCTCGTTCAGGCCTTCTGGGGCGCGATGCAGGTGACTGCGCCGCCCTTCCAGCAGGTCTTTCATGACCTGCTCGGCGCGGCCCCCGACCGGATCGCCGCCAGCCCGCTTGCGGAGATCCTCGCGGGCCAACCCTGGACAGAAGTGATCGCGGACCTGTCTGCCCTGCCGCGCGCGCCCGGGATCGACACGGCGCTCGCCCACCCCGCGGCGGAAGCGCCGCCACAGTCGATGGTGATCGAGGAGGTCGAGGCGATCTGGGTGGCGATCGACCGGGACGACGACTGGAGCCCGCTCGCGGAGAAGGTGGCGGCGCTCCGCCGGAGCCAGGCGTTCGGCCGGGCGCTTGGCCTGCTTGCCGGACCGAACGGACGGCCCGGACACCTGCCAATCGGCGCGGACTGAGGGTCAAGCTGCCGCGAAGCGGGCGGAGGCCGAAAGCGGGCCGTCCGGAACGACCAGACCGCGGTCGCTCAGGTCGATCAGATGGGCGAGCACGTTGCGCGTCGCAGCCGACCGGAGCAAGGGATCGACACCGCGGTAGATCGCCAGCACGAGGGTCGGCGCGTCCGCCGGTTCAACGGCGAGCTGCTCGAGAATCTCGCGCTCCCGGGCGCGGCGGCGCGCGACGAGTTCGGCGACGCGCGCCTGCGGCCGGGTTACCGGCGGCCCATGACCGGAATGGTGAACCGCGTCGCTGCGCGCGCCGAGCCGGACGAGAGAGGTCATGAAGGCGCCGAGATCGCCATCGGGGGGCGAGATCATCGTGCTCGCCCAGCCCATCACCGTGTCGCCGGTGAAGAGCGCCCCGCCTTCACGCCAGGCGAAGCAGAGGTGATCGGCGATGTGTCCGGGTGTGTGCAGGACGTCGAGCGTCCAGCCGCGCCCCTCGATCCGGTCGCCGTCGCGCAGGAGCCGGTCGGGACTGAACCGCGCATCGATCCCCTCGCCGCCCCCGAAACCGCCGCGCCGGGCGAGGTCGGCCATGCGCGTGGGGCGCGCGCCGACCGGATCGCCGTGGGCGAGCACCGGCGCGCCCACCCGCCCGGCGAAGGCCCGTGCGCCGGCGGAATGATCAAGGTGCGCGTGCGTGACCAGCACCACGCCCACCGATGCGCCGCCAAGCGCCGCCTCTAGCGCGTCGAGATGCGCGGGATCGTCCGGCCCGGGATCGATGACGGCCGCCTCGGGGCCGCCGGCGCCCAGAACATAGCTGCGCGTTCCGGTGAAGGTCATCGGCCCGGGGTTGGGAGCTGTTACGCACACGAGCCGATGGCCGAGCTCTTCTGGCGCGCCCGGCGGAGGAGCGGTCATGCGCGGACTGCTTGCGTGGGGCCCGGTCGGGGCATAGGAGTGCCGCTCCATGAGCAGTTCGCGTTTCAAGTCGGTGCTTCCCAAGAGCCTCTTCGGCCGGGCGCTTCTCATCCTAATGATCCCGATCATCGCTCTGCAACTGGTGGTCGGGCTGGTGTTCTTCCAGCGTCACTACACGCGAGTCACGGAACAACTCACCCGCGGCGTCGCGCAGGAACTGCGCTACGTCGTCGAAGTGATCGAGGTGTCCACGGGGCCGGACGCCGCCGCGGCGCTGCTCCCGAGCGTCGGCGCCGCGCTCGATCTGGGACTGCGGCTCGATGCGGGCGCGGCGGTAAGCCCGGGCGCCCGGCGGCGGGCGCTCGACGCCACCGGCGGCACCGCGATCGCCACCCTGCAGGAGGCCCTAGCCCGGCCGATCAGCGTCGATCTGCTCGGCGATCCGCGCAACGCCGAGATCGGGATCCAGACCGCGCAGGGCGTGCTCTACGCCGTAGCCCCGCGCAACAGGCTGACCGTGACCAATCCGCACCAGCTTCTGGTGCTGATGCTGCTCGCGGCGATCCTGCTGACGACGATCGCGGTCCTCTTCCTGCGCAACCAGGTACGGCCGATCCGGGCGCTCGCCGAGGCTGCCGAGGACTTCGGCAAGGGCCGATCGACCGCGTTCCGGACCGCAGGCGCAGAGGAAGTGCGCCGCGCGGGCATGGCGTTTCTCGCCATGCGGTCCCGGCTCGAGCGCCAGATAGAGCAGCGCACCCAGATGCTCTCCGGCGTCAGCCACGACCTCCGGACGCCCCTGACCCGCATGAAGCTGACGTTGGCGCTGATGGAGGATAGCGAGGAGACACGCGATCTCGCACAGGACCTCGACCAGATGGATCGGATGCTGGGCGAGTTCCTCGCATTCGCGCGCGGCGACGTGCTGGAGGAGACCACGGACACTGACGCGGTCGCGCTGGCCCGCGGCGTCGTCGAGGATGCGCGCCGGGCCGGAACCGAGGTGGCGCTTGAAACCGAGGGATCATCGGGGGCGGCGATGGTCGCGCTTCGGTTCGGGGCGGTGACCCGCGCCCTTCAGAACCTCGTGGGCAACGCGATGCGACACGGCGAGCTGGTGCGAATCACGGTCCGCCTCAAGCCGCGACGCGTCGATTTCGTGGTCGAGGATGACGGACCGGGGATCCCTGTGGCTGACCGCGAGCGCGCGCTGCAACCGTTCACCCGGCTCGATCCGGCGCGCAGCCAGAACGCGGGCGGGCACGTCGGGCTTGGCCTCTCGATCGCGATGGACGTGGCGCGCAGCCATGGCGGCGTGCTCGACCTCGGGGAGAGCGCCGATCTTGGCGGGCTGAAAGCGGTGCTGCGCCTGCCCCGCTGAAGCCCGGGAAGGTCCCCAGATTGCGGCTGGCGCGTCTCGATGCAGCGCCCTAGATTTCGGGCTGGAGGCGCGGCCCATGAAACCGATCGTGACCCTGACTCTCAATCCCTGCATCGACGGCTCGGCCGAGGCGGAGCTCGTGCGTCCGACCCGCAAGGTCCGCACCCGGAACGACCGCTACGATCCGGGCGGCGGCGGGATCAACGTCGCGCGCGTGATCGCCGAGTTCGGGGGCGCCGCGGTGCCGGTCTATCTAAGCGGCGGCGCCACCGGGCCGGTTCTCGACGCGATGCTGCGGGCGGCGGGTTTCGACGCCCACCCGGTGCCGATCGGCGATCACACCCGCATCAGCCATGCAGTCTTCGAGCGTTCGACCGGGCTCGAATACCGGTTCGTTCCCGAAGGGCCGCTGGTCGGGGCCGAGGAATGGGCCGCCTGTCTGGCGACGCTGAAGGCGCTAGACTTCGACTGGCTGGTGATCAGCGGCAGCCTTCCCCGCGGCCTCGCGCCGGAGACGCTGTCGGAGCTTGCGCCGCTCGCCGCTTCGCGTGGCGCTCGGCTGGTGGTCGACACCTCCGGCCCGGCGCTCGCGACGGCGCTGGCCGCGGGGGGCGTGCATCTGGCCAAGCCAAGCGCCGGCGAGTTCCGCGCTCTCACCGGAAGGAAACTCGAGACGCTCGCGGCGATCGAGGCCGCCGCGCTGGGGATCGTCCGGGGCGGCGGCGCGACGATGCTCGCGGTCTCGCTCGGTCATGAGGGCGCTCTGCTCGCCACGACGGAGGGCGCGTTTCGGCTTCGCCCTCCGCTCCTTCCGGTCCGAAGCGCCACCGGAGCGGGCGACAGTTTTCTGGGTGCCATGGTGTTCGCGCTGGCCTCCGGCCGGGCTCCTGCCGACGCATTCCGGCTCGGCGTGGCGGCGGGCAGCGCGACGGTGCTGACGCCCGGCACCGGACTTTGCCGCCGGGCTGACGTCGAACGCATCTACGAAGAGCTCGGCGCGCCGGCCTGAGGGCTCTCTGATTGCTCTCGCCGCGTTCCTTTCAGCCGCGCTGGTCGCCGGCGAAGGGAACGCCCGACAGCAGATCGGCCACGAAGGCCGGGACCGTTTCCCCCGCAGAGCCATATCGTCGCTCGTCGAAGTGGCGGGCGTTGTCTGAAGGTTCGAGGTTGATCTCGCAGGTGACGACGCCGCGGTTGCGGGCCTCCGCGACTAGCCCGGCGGCGGGATAGACCGAACCCGAGGTACCGATGGCGACGAAGAGGTCGGCGCGGTCGAGCGCGGCGTCGATGCGGTCGAGACCGCGCGGCGTCTCGCCGAACCAGACCACATCGGGTCGCATTCCTCCGACCCGGCCGCAGGCGACGCAGACCGTCGCGACACCCAGATCGTCGCGCTGCTCGACCGCGACGCCGCAGTGCCGGCAGAAGGCGGACAGCAGCGCCCCGTGCATGTGGTGCACCATCCGCGATCCGCCGCGCTCGTGCAGGTCGTCGATGTTCTGGGTGCAGAGAAATAGGTCGCCGCCGTGGGCGGCGAGGCCCGTCTCGAGCTTCGCCAGAGCTGCGTGGGCGGCGTTCGGCCGGGCGGCGAGCAGGTCGCGGCGGCGCAGGTTGTAGAAAGCGTGCACGCGGTCGGGATCGGCGGCGAAGGCTTCCGGCGTCGCCAGCTTCATCGGATCGAAGCGCGCCCAGATCCCGCCCGGATCACGAAAGGTGCCGAGCCCGCTTTCGGCCGAGACCCCGGCGCCGGTGAGAACGAAGACCCTCATGGGCCCTCCGCTGCGTCCGAGCCGAGGTCGGGCCAGGTCACGGCGCCGGGTCGGGCGGCGTCCAACCCGGCGCGCTGAACCGGCGTCAGGTCCGCGGACCGGACCTTGAAGGTGTGGATCGAGAAGACGACGGCGCCCGTCCTTGGCAGCCTGAGCAGCGTCTGTCGCTCGACCCGAACGAAGCCTGCGGTCGCGGGCGCGGCGTCATGCGCCTCGGCCTCGCGGCGCGGCAGGAACAGCCCGGCCTCTGCGTTCAGGATCAGGTTGGCCCGCGCCAGCGCCACGCCCGGACGCAGCCCGTCGCAGAGCCGCTGGACCCGCCGCGCGACGTCCGCGTCGTAGTTTTCGACCGGCAGGTGGATCCGCGAGAGCCGTCGACCGAGCTTCTCCGCAAGCGTCCAGTGCGACGGAAAGCAGAGGATCGCCCCGGTCAGCACGTGCTCGGCCGCGCCCTCCGGTTTCTGCAGCAGGCAGAAATCCTCCTGCGCGAGGCGGCCAGTCACCAGGAGCGGCGGCCCGACGAGCGGGCTCAGGACGCCGTCGGGGCGGCGCAGCGCACTGCCCTCACGATCGTGTCCCGGTGCGTCCACGAGGCAGGCCAGCAGGAAACCGAGCAGTTCTTCCGCCGCCGGCCCCGCCGTCTCGAGCATCGCATGCACCGCTTCAGGGCGCTCGGCGATCAGCCGGTCGCGAAGGGCCATCTGCCCGGCATAGGCGTCGTCGCGGATCAGCCAGTTGTCGAGCGGGACAGGGGCGGTTCCCGGTAACCGCATCGCGCGGTCGTCGAGCCAGGGCGCCAGCGGCAGTTCCGATTGCAGGACTTCCTCCATGGCGGCGCGCGACCCCCTTTGCCGGATGGACGAAACAAGATATAGACAAATCAGAGCAGACCTGCGCCTTCAATGGCGTGAGGGGACAAGAAAAGAGCAGCCGCATGGTGCATGCCCCCGACCTCTTCGGCGATGACGCCGCATCCGACGCGTATGACGCCAGCTCGATCGAAGTCCTCGAGGGGCTTGAGCCGGTGCGCAAGCGGCCGGGCATGTACATCGGCGGCACCGACGAGCGGGCGCTTCACCATCTGGTCGCCGAAGTCATCGACAACGCCATGGACGAGGCGGTCGCGGGCCACGCCAGCCGCATCGAGGTGGAGTTGCACGCGGACTTCTCGATCACGGTGCGTGACAACGGTCGCGGGATTCCGGTCGACCCGCACCCGCGGTTCCCGGAGAAATCGGCGCTCGAAGTGATCCTGTGCACGCTGCACGCCGGCGGCAAGTTCTCCGGAAAGGCCTACCAGACGTCCGGCGGCCTGCACGGGGTCGGGATCTCGGTGGTGAACGCGCTCTCGGACGTGCTGATCGTCGAGGTGGCGCGAAACCGGAAGCTTTATCGTCAGGAGTTCTCGCGGGGAACGCCGCAGGGGCCGCTGGTGGAGCTTGGCGCGACGCCGAACCGGCGCGGCACCACGGTCACCTTCCATCCCGACGCGGAGATCTTCGGGGCGCAGGCCAGGCTGCGGCCGGCGCGGGTGCTGCGGATGGCGCGCTCCAAGGCCTATCTGTTGTCGGGCGTCGAGATCCGCTGGAAATGCGCCGCGGACTGCATCGGGGCGGGCGACGAGACGCCCGAGAGCGCGGTCTTCCACTTTCCGGGGGGCCTCGCCGATTACCTCGTCGAACGCCTCGATGGGGCGCACAGCTACGCCGAGGCGCCGTTTGCGGGACGTGTGGACTTCGCAGAGCGGTTCGGGCCCGGCGTCGTTGGCACGGTCGAATGGGCGATCAACTGGACGCCGCAGCGCGATCCGTTCATCTCCTCCTATTGCAACACCATCCCGACGCCGGAGGGTGGCACCCACGAGGCGGGGTTCTGGGCGGCGCTGCTGAAGGGCGTGCGGGCCCATGGCGAGCTCAGCGCCAACCGCAAGGCGGCGCAGATCACCCGCGAGGACGTGATGGCGGGCGGATGCGCGATGATCTCGGTGTTCATCCGCGAGCCGGAGTTCGTGGGCCAGACCAAGGACCGGCTGGCGACACAGGAGGCGGCGCGGCTGGTCGAGGGCGCGGTGCGCGACCGCTTCGACAACTGGCTGGCCGCCGACACCCGCTCGGCGGGGGCGATCCTCGACTATCTGGTGCTCAAGGCCGAGGAGCGATTGCGTCGCCGCGCGGAGAAGGAAACCAGCCGCAAGACGGCGGTCAAGAAGCTCCGCCTGCCCGGCAAACTCGCCGACTGTTCGGCCGCCAGCAAGGACGGCTCGGAGCTCTTCCTGGTGGAGGGCGACAGCGCGGGCGGCTCGGCCAAGCAGGCGCGCGACCGCAAGACCCAGGCAGTGCTGCCGCTGCGCGGCAAGATCCTCAACGTGCTCGGCGCGGCGTCCTCGAAGATGATGGCCAACCAGGAGCTCGCCGATCTCTGCCAGGCGATGGGGGTGCGGCCGGGATCGCAGTTCGCGCTCGACGACCTGCGCTACGAAAAGACCGTCATCATGACCGACGCCGACGTCGACGGGGCGCATATCGCGGCGCTGCTCATGACGTTCTTCTTCACCCAGATGCGGCCGCTGATCGACGCGGGCCGGCTCTATCTCGCCGCGCCGCCGCTCTACCGGCTGACCCAGGGCGCGACCTCGGTCTACGCCCAGACCGAGGCGGAGAAGGACGCGCTGCTGGCCAGAGGGCTCGGCGGGCGCGGCAAGATCGAGGTGTCGCGCTTCAAGGGTCTGGGCGAGATGATGCCGGCGCAGCTCAAGGAGACGACGATGAGTCCGGCGAGCCGGACGCTGATCCGGGTGACGATCGCCGAGGACGAGGGCGAGACCGGCGATCTGGTCGAGCGGCTGATGGGCAAGCGGCCGGAGTTGCGGTTCGAATACATCCAGCAGAACGCGCGCTTCGTCGAGGATCTCGACGTCTGATCGCCGAAGCCGGCGGCTGCGCGCGCGCCCAGAACGCGGGTGCGCGCGCGTGCGAAACACGCTTATGTATTTGAAATCATTTCGAGATCAAAACCTACTTCTTCGTTAACGCCGCCGCCGTGCGACGTGAATCCCGCCACCCGCGCGATGCGGATCGCCCTTGTGGCGACGGGCGAATGGGATAAGCTGAAACAAGACGCCCGCCGGGTGCGGGTGGACCAAACAACGGACGCAGCCGACCGCATCTGCGGGGCGCTCCATCAGCACGGGAGATCGACTTGAAAGCCACGCGACTGCTCATGGCCTCGGCCGCGATCGCCGCCTGCGGCGCCGCCGCGCAGGCCCAGACGCTCGTCTACTGCTCGGAGGCCTCGCCGGAGGGTTTCGACGCCGCGCTCTACACCTCGGGCACCACCTTCGACGCCTCGAGCCGCGCGATCTACGACACGCTCGTCGCGTTCGAGCTCGGCACCACCAACATCGAGCCCGGCCTCGCCGAGAGCTGGGAAGTGTCCGAGGACGGGCTGGAATACACCTTCAAGCTGCGGCCCGGCGTGAAGTTCCATTCCAACGACGCGTTCACGCCGACGCGCGACATGAACGCCGACGACGTCATTTTCAGCTTCAACCGGCAACACTCTGAAGACATTCCGTATTTCTCCCTGAATGGAGCGACGTGGGAATACTACAACAACAACGACATGCCGGCGCTGGTCAAATCGATCGACAAGGTCGATGACCTGACGGTGAAGTTCGTGCTGACTCGGCCCGAAGCCCCGATGATCGCCAACCTTGGAATGGATTTCGCGTCGATCGTGTCGAAGGAATACGCCGACGCCATGCTCGAGGCCGGCACGCCGGAAATGGTCAACCAGGCGCCGATCGGCACCGGGCCCTTCCAGTTCGTCGCCTACCAGAAGGACGCGGTGATCCGCTACGCGCGGTTCGACGACTACTGGGGCGAGCCGGCGAAGGTCGAGAACCTGATCTTCGCGATCACGCCTGACGCTTCGGTGCGCTACCAGAAGCTCAAGGCCGGCGAATGCCACGTCATGCCCTATCCCAACCCGGCCGACATCGAGGCGATGCGCAGCGATCCGGACGTGCAGCTTCTCGAGCAGGAAGGCCTGAACATCGGCTATCTCGCCTACAACACCACGGTGCCGCCGTTCGACAACGCCAACGTGCGCAGGGCGCTCAACATGGCGATCGACAAGGAGGCGATCATCGACGTGGTGTTCCAGGGCTCGGGAAAGATCGCCAAGAACCCGATCCCGCCGACGATATGGTCCTACAACGACGCGATCGAGGACGATCCCTACGATCCCGAGGCCGCAAAGGCGATGCTCGCCGCTGAGGGCGTCGACGGCCTGTCGATGAAGGTCTGGGCGATGCCGGTGCAGCGACCCTACAACCCCAACGCCCGGCGCATGGCCGAACTGATCCAGGCCGACATGGCCGAGATCGGCGTCGACGTGGAGATCGTCTCCTACGAGTGGGGCGAGTATCTGGAGCGCTCGCGTGCGCTCGACCGGGACGGCGCGCTCCTGCTCGGCTGGACCGGCGACAACGGCGATCCCGACAACTTCCTCTCGGTGCTTCTCGGGTGCCAGAGCCTGGAGAACTCCAACCGCGCCCAGTGGTGCTACGAGCCCTTCGACAGCCTGGTCCAGCAGGCCAAGGTCACGTCCGACCAGGCCGAACGCACCCGGCTCTACGAGGAGGCGCAGGTGATCTTCAAGGAGCAGGCGCCTTGGGCGACCATCGCGCATTCGGTGGTGTTCATGCCGCTGCGGCCCGAGGTCGAGGGCTACGTGATGGATCCGTTCGGCGGCCACGTGTTCAGCGGCGTGAGCCTCGCCGAATAGGTCACCAAAGAGGCTGCGGGCGGCGCCGTTCGCCGTCCGCGACGCGCCGGGGGAGGGCCGAACCGAGATGGACGCTCCCGACCGCTACGCCCCGTTCCGCCGGATCGCCCGCGCGGCCGGGCTCGACGCGGTGGCGCTGGCGCCGGGCCCGAATTTCCACCGGCTGTTCGGCAAGGACTTCCACACCAACGAACGCCCCGTGCTGGTGGTGATCCCGGTCGAGGGGACGCCCGCCGCTGTGGTGCCCAATCTCGAGCTCGGCTCCTTCGCGCCGATCGGCTTCGAGGGCGAGGTCTTCGACTGGCGCGACCAGGACGGCTACGACGCGGCGTTCGGCGCGCTCGCTACGGCGCTGCCGCTGCGCCGCCTCGGGGTCGAGGGTCAGGTGATGCGGGTCTTCGTCGATCAGGCCCTGCGCGCCGCCAATCCCGGGCTGGAGATCGTGGACGCCGAGGCGTCGATTTCGGGGCTGCGGCTGCGCAAGACGCTCCATGAGATCGCGGCCCTAGAACGGGCGATCGCGGTCTCCGAGGCGGCGTTGGCCGAGACCTTTGCGGCGGTGCGGGTCGGCCAGACCGAGACGCAGGTCGAGACGATGCTCTCGCGCAACCTGTTCGGGGCCGGAGCGGAGGATTTTTCCTTCGCGCCGATCGTCGCCGCCGGCGAGAACTCGGCCAAGCCGCACGCCAAGGCCCGGCCCGACTACGCGCTGCGCCCGGGCGACGCGCTCCTGATCGACTTCGGCGCGCGGATCGACGGGCTCTGCGCCGACATCACCCGCACTGTCTTCGTGGCGGAGGTCTCCGAGGAGGGCCGCGCGGTCTACGAGACGGTGCGCGCGGCCAACGAGATCGGCCACGCCGCGACCCGGCCCGGCGCGACGGCGCATGACGTGGACGACGCGGTGATCTCGGCGCTGGAGGCCTCGCCCTTCGCCGACCGCATCCGCACCAAGACCGGCCACGGGCTCGGGCGGGCGGTGCACGAGGCGCCCTACATCATGCGCGGCAACCCCGAACGGCTCGAGCCGGACATGGTCTTCACCATCGAGCCCGGTCTCTACCGGCTCGGCGGCTTCGGGGTGCGCATCGAGGACGACGTGCTCGTCACCGAGACCGGCGCGCGGTCGCTGACCTCGTTTCCCAAGGACCTGACCGTCGTCGGCTAGAGAGGCCAGCCCCGCGCCATGCTCCGTTTCCTGCTCACGCGCCTTGCGACCTTCGTGCCGACGTTCATCGGGGTGACGCTGATCTCCTTCTCGTTCATCCGCCTCTTGCCGGGCGATCCGATCGTGGTGATGGCCGGCGAGCGGGGTCTGAGCGAGGAGCGCTACCGGGAGCTCACCGAGCAGTTCGGCTTCGACAAGCCGTTCCTGGCGCAGTACTGGGACTATCTGACCGGCGTCCTGCAGGGCGACCTCGGGCAGAGCTTCGTGACCAAGCGGCCGGTCTGGGATGAGTTCTTCGCGCTGTTTCCCGCCACACTGGAGCTGTCGATCTGCGCGATGATCTTTGCGGTCGCGCTCGGTCTGCCGGCGGGCGTGATCGCCGCGGTCAACCGCGGCAAGTTCTTCGACCGGGCGCTGATGTCGACGGCGCTGGTGGGTTATTCGATGCCGATCTTCTGGTGGGCGCTGTTGCTGATCATCGTCTTCTCCGGCTGGCTCGCGTGGACGCCGGTGTCGGGGCGGATCTCGCTGCTCTACTTCTTCCCGCCGGTCACCGGGTTCATGCTGATCGACAGCCTGCTCTCGGGGGAGAGGGGCGCTTTCACGTCCGCCGTCAACCACCTGATATTGCCCACGATCGTGCTGGGGACGATCCCGCTCGCGGTGATCGCGCGCCAGACCCGCTCGGCGATGCTCGAGGTGCTGAGCGAGGATTACGTTCGCACGGCGCGCGCCAAGGGTCTGTCGCCGTTGCGGATCAACGGGCTGCATGCGCTGCGCAACGCGCTCATTCCGGTGGTCACCGTGATCGGGCTCTCGGTCGGCACGCTGCTCGCCGGCGCGATCCTGACGGAGACGATCTTTTCCTGGCCCGGCATCGGCAAGTGGATGGTCGATTCGATCTTTCGGCGCGACTATCCGGTGGTTCAGGGCGGGCTCCTGCTGATCGCGGTGATGGTGATGCTCGTCAACCTCACCGTCGATGTGCTCTACGGGTTGATCAACCCGCGCATCCGGAAGGCCTGAGCGATGACCGACGCCACAGCGCCGCCGCCCGCCGAGACCGTCGCCCGCCCGAGCCGGCTCGCCGAGTTCTGGTCGTATTTCCGCGAGAACCGCGGCGCGGTGTTCGGGCTCTGGGTCTTCGTCGCCTTCGTGCTGGTGGCGATCTTCGCCAACCTGCTGGCGCCCTATGCGCCGAACGAGCAGTTCCGCGAGCACATCCTGCAGCCGCCGGCCTGGCAGGAGGGCGGAAGCTGGGCGTTCCCGCTCGGGACCGATCCGCTCGGGCGCGACATGCTCTCGCGGCTGATCTTCGGGGCGCGGTTCTCGTTCTTCATCGGCATCATCGTCGTGGTCGTGGCCTCGACCGGCGGGGTGCTAGTCGGGCTGATCGCGGGTTTCGCCGGCAAATGGGTCGACACGATCATCATGCGGATCATGGACGTGATGCTGGCGTTCCCCAGCCTGCTCTTGGCGCTGGTGCTGGTGGCCGTGCTGGGACCGTCGCTCCTGAACGCGATGATCGCCATCGCGATCGTGCTCCAGCCCCACTACGTGCGCCTGACCCGGGCCTCGGTGATGACCGAACTCAGCAAGGACTACGTGACCTCGGCGCGGGTGGTGGGCGCGAGCAAGGCGCGGCTCATGTTCCGCACGGTGCTGCCCAACTGCCTCTCGCCGATCATCGTGCAGGCGGCGCTGAGCTTCTCCACCGCCATTCTCGACGCGGCGGCGCTCGGCTTTCTGGGCATGGGCGCGCAGCCCCCGACCCCGGAATGGGGCACGATGCTGGCGGAGGCGCGCGAGTTCATCCTGCGCGCCTGGTGGGTGGTGACCTTCCCAGGTCTCGCGATCCTGATCACGGTGCTGGCGATCAACCTCATGGGTGACGGGTTGCGCGACGCGCTCGATCCCAAGCTGAAGCGGAGTTGAGCCATGGCGCTTCTGGAGATCCGCAACCTCACCGTCGAGTTCCAGACCGCGGGAGGCGCATTCCGGGCGGTGGACAGCGTTGACCAGTCGGTGGATCGCTCCGAGATCCTCGCCATCGTCGGCGAGAGCGGCTCGGGCAAGTCGGTGTCGATGCTGGCGCTGATGGGGCTATTGCCGTGGACGGCGAAGATCACCGCCGACAAGCTCGAGTTCGACGGCGTCGACCTGCGCGCCATGGAGCCGCGCGACCGCCGCAAGATCATCGGCAAGGACATCGCCATGATCTTCCAGGAGCCGATGTCGTCGCTGAACCCCTGTTTCACCGTCGGCTTCCAGATCCGCGAGGCGCTGCGCACGCATACCGATCTCGACCGGGCCGACCGTCAGGTCCGGGCGGTGGAACTGCTCGATCAGGTGGGGCTACCCTCGCCCGAGAAGCGGCTCAACGCGTTTCCCCACCAGCTTTCGGGCGGGATGAGCCAGCGGGTGATGATCGCCATGGCGATCGCCTGCAGGCCGCGGCTGCTGATCGCCGACGAGCCGACGACCGCGCTCGACGTGACGATCCAGGCGCAGATCCTTGAGCTCTTGACCGGCCTGCAGCGGGAGACCGGCATGGCGCTGATCCTCATCACCCACGACATGGGCGTCGTTGCGGAAACCGCCGAACGGGTCTCGGTGCAGTACGCCGGCCAGAAGGTCGAGGAACAGCCGGTGCGCCCGCTCTTTGCACGACCGCACCATCCCTACACGGCGGCGCTGCTGGCGGCGCTGCCCGAGCGCGCGACGGGCAGGTACCTGCCCTCGATCCCCGGCGTGGTGCCGGGCGTCTTCGACCGCCCGCCGGCCTGCCTCTTCGAGCCGCGCTGCGCCCATGGCGACAACCGCTGCCGCACGGAGGCCCCGGAGGCTTCGGGACCGGCGCTCGGCTTTGCGCGCTGCCACTATCCGCTGAACGCCCGGCTCGAGGTGGTGCGCGATGGGTGAGCCGATCATCGTCGCAGACGATCTCGCCCGCCACTACGAACTGCGCTCGGGCCCCTTCACCAAGTCCACCGTGGTGCGCGCGCTCAACGGCGTGAGCTTCAGGCTCGAGCCCGGCCGGACGCTGGCGGTGGTGGGCGAATCCGGCTGCGGCAAGTCGACGCTCGCGCGCCTGGTGACGATGATCGAGCCGCCGACCAGCGGCGAGCTCTCGATCGACGGGCGCAACGTCACCCACGCCACCCAGGCCGACCGCGACCGGTTGCGCGCGACCGTCCAGATCGTCTTCCAGGATCCGTTCGGCTCGCTCAATCCGCGCCAGAAGATCGGGGCGATCCTCGAGGAGCCGCTGCTGATCAACCGGCGCGACATTGACGCCGAGGAGCGGGCCCGGCGCGCCCGCGAGATGCTCGACCTCGTGGGTCTGCGGTCCGAGCACTACGACCGCTATCCGCACATGTTTTCCGGCGGCCAGCGCCAGCGCATCGCCGTCGCGCGGGCGCTGATGCTCGAGCCGCGGGTGATCGTGCTCGACGAGCCGGTCTCAGCGCTCGACCTGTCGATCCAGAGCCAGATCCTGAACCTGCTGCGCAAGCTGCAGGACGACTTCAACCTCGCCTACCTGTTCATCTCGCACGACCTGAGCGTGGTGAAGCACGTGGCCGACGATGTGCTGGTGATGTATCTCGGCCGGCCCGTGGAGATCGCGTCGAAGGCGGAGATCTTCGCCGCGCCGCGCCATCCCTACACCAAGGCGCTCCTGTCGGCGACGCCGGTGGCCGATCCCGAACTGCACAAGGAGCGCATCCGCCTGGCCGGCGAGCTGCCCTCGCCGCTCGACGTGCCGCCCGGTTGCGCCTTCCACCCGCGCTGCTGGCGGGCGCAGGCGGAGTGCAGGACACGCACGCCGACGCTGGAGGGCGGCCCGCACGCCTACGCCTGCTTCCATCCGATCCCCGAAGGCCCGTGACGCGAGCTTCAGGGATCGCCGGGCTCAGTAGGCGACGATCGAGCCGCTTTCAGGGGTGCGTCCGGTCAGGGCGCGCTGGAGCCGGCCGAGCCAGCTCGCGCCGCGGTCGTACTTCGAGCGCACCAGCTCGGGCAGAGCCACGTCGCGGTTGAGCTGCACGCCCCAGACGTCCTCGATGTAGCGGCCCTCGGCGCGCATTGCGCGCAGCAGATCTTGGCTGGCGGCGTAGCCCAGGCCGCTCTCGCGCTGGACGATCGACACCAGCCGCTCCTCCACGTCCTGCGCCATCTTGGCGTCGCCGCAGATCAGGAAGTGGCAGTCGGGCCGGGCCAGCGCCTTCCACACCCGCGCCCCGTCGGCGTCGAGCGCATCCTGGACATAGGCCTTGGCCGGTCCCTGCCGCGAGTAGGCGACCGAGAGACGCGACAGGAAGCCCTGGGCGCGCCAGTCGACGAGTTCCTCGCGCTGGAGGAACTCCTGCTCGTTGCGGCAGCCGAAGTAGAGCATCGCCGGGCTGGCCATGTCCGAGCGCACGTTGCGCGCCACCCGGTCCTCGAGGAGGCCGAAGAGCGGCGACAGGCCGGTGCCTGCGCCCACCAGGAGGAGCGGACCCGAGACGTCCGCGGGCAGCGGCCGCGGCGCGGGCTTCAGCGCGAACCGCACGGCGTCCCCGGCGGCGAGGCCGGCGAGGTAGTGCGAGCAGAGCCCGCGGCGCACCCGGCCGTCGCGCTGGGGAACGTTG
Organism: uncultured Alphaproteobacteria bacterium; assembly: GCA_963836255.1. Classification (GTDB taxonomy): domain Bacteria; phylum Pseudomonadota; class Alphaproteobacteria; order Rhodobacterales; family Rhodobacteraceae; genus Amaricoccus. The sequence continues at coordinate 1,004,631 of CAWIIL010000001.1, read as the reverse complement.
AGCGCACCAGCCATGATCCGGACCTGGCGGGCGTGCACGACCGGGCTCGAGCCGATCGAGTACATGCGCGGCTTCATGCGCGGCAGGAGCTCGATGAGCATGTCGAGCGCCGGGACCGAATCGGGGAAGGCCTCGAAGAGGTCAAGCACGGTGAGATAGGTCTCGGCCAGCCAGTCGCGGAGCTGGCGGCGCGAGAGGTTGCCCTCCTCGAGGTCGAGCACGCTGAGCCAGCGGTCGAGCTGCATCTGGTCGTCCGGATCGGTGCTGACGGCGCGCATCGCCGCCATCAGCTCCTCGGGCGCCTCGGGCATGGCCAGATCGAGATCGCGGGCGAGCAGCCGGTGCAGGGGGTAGCCGTCGCGATAGCGGTCGAGCGCTCCGGTGGAGGCCCCGAGCACCCGGAACCAGCCGCTCTCGGGCAGGCCGAGCCGGCGGCACATGCCCGCGACAAGCTCGGGCGGGTTGACCGGGTGGACCGCCACGTGGTCGCCGGGCCGGTAGGCGGGCGCGCCTTCGGGAAGGTCGATGGCGATGTGGCGGGTCGAGCGGACGTCGGGATCGGCGCCGGCGAGCATCTCGCGGTTGAAGGCGACGGCGCCGAGCGTGGCGGGATCGTCGGCGGGCGCATGGGCGGCGGGGATCATCTCCACGATCGCCCGGCGGGCGCGCGGCTCGGCGCCTTCGGCCGCCCAGAGCTTGGCGAACATTTCCAGCCATTGCTTGACGGTGTCGGCCTGGCCGGCGATCTCGTCGGCCAGGGTCAGCGCCGAGATGCGGCTCGCCCCCGCCGCCTCGAACGCCGCGTCAAAGGTCGCCGCAGCGGCGCAGAAGTTGGGATAGATCCGGTTGCCGATGCCGAGCACCGCGAAGGCGAGCCCGTCGAGGGCCCCGGGCCGGGCGTCCTGGAGCCAGTCGAGGAAGTCGCGGCCGTTGTCGGGCACGTCGCCGTCGCGGCAGGTTGAGGTGATCACCAGCGCCAGCGACTCGCGCGAGAGCAGGTCGACGTCGACCTCGTCCATGGAGATCACCAGCGGCGACAGGGCGCCGAGGCGGCGCGCCGCCTGCCGGGCGTAGCCCTCCGCGGTGCCCGTCTCGGAGGCGTAGAGGATCAGCGGCCGGCGGGTCTTCTGCGGGGTGGGCGTGAGGAAGCGCGCCGGCGCGATGTCGCGCTCGATCACCGCCCAGCGGTCGGCGGCGTAGGAATAGGCCGGGCGCAGCTGGAAGTCGCGGGTCTCGTGGTGCCAGACCGGCACGGTTGAGCCGCCGGCGGCCGGGGCGAGCCAGGACCACTGGCCGGGGCATTCGCGCCCCGCCTTCTTCTCGCGCAGGTCGTGGATCATGAACTGCCGCGAGGCGGTCTGGTGGTCGACGAGGGTGATGCGGGCCTGCTGGAAGGAATGCAGGATCGCGGCGTTGAGCTCGAGGAACGCCCGGTCGCGCCAGAGCGTCGTCTCGCTCGACGTATCAAGGCCCAGCGCACGGGCGATGGCCTCGGCGCGGTCGTAGCGCTTCTCCTCCCAGAGGTCGCGGGCGATCTCGGTGCCCATGAACCAGCCGTTGAAGGGGATGCAGCCGTAGTTGATGCCGCCGATCTCGAGACGGAAGTTCGAGATCGCGGGCACCGCGCACCACTTCAGCTTGAGCGCGCCGATGGCGGGTTCGGTGGGATGGGTGATGTCGACCTCGAGGACGTCCTCGGGGTCGAACGCGTAGAGTTGCGGCTCGTGGCCGGGCACGTCGATCACCAGCGGCAGCACGTCGAAGGCGGTCGGCTCCTCGGGCGGGGTCCAGCCGAGCTTGCGGATCGCCGCGGTCAGGTCGAGGTTCGCCCGGTCTCCGAGCACCGAGCCGTCGGGCAGCTGGTAGGCGGCGTAGCGGATCAGCTGGCCGTTCCAGATGCGCGGGCCCCAGCGCTCCTGCGGGCGGGTCGGCCGGAACGCGGTCAGCACGATCTCGATGTTGCCGCCGTTGGTGGCGGCGCGCAGGTGCTCCACGCATTCGCGGAACATCTCGTCGGGATCGGTGACGTGGCGACGGTCGCGCACGATCAGGTTCTTCCAGGAGATGCGGCCGATGCACTTGGGCGCGTTGCGCCAGGCGACCTTGGCGCCGAAGTCGAGCTCCTCGGCGGTCTGGGTGTAGGCGCCGGTCGCACGGATCTCGTGGATGATCTCGGACCAGCGCTTCTCCTTGCGGGTGTCCGGCCAGCCGCATTCGTCGGCGACCTGGTCGATGAACTCGCCCGCCGCCGCCACCAGGCGCTCCTGCTGGGCCATCGGCTCGGAGATGATGCGGATCACCCGTCCGAAGAGCACCGTCCAGCCGGTGCGCATCGCGTCGTTGAGCGGCAGGCCCCAGGTCGAGAGCGTCTCCAGCAGCGGGCCGGCGAGCTTGGGGTAGTCGTCGGTCGGGATCTGGTTGACCTGATGGACGGACGCGAGGTTGCGCAACTCGCCGCGCAAGCTCCGGGGATTGGCGGCGACGCGGCTGAGAAACACCACCGTCTCGATCAGGTGGCGCGAAAGCGCGTCCATGTCGGCGGTGCGGAAATGGCGCAGGACTTCCGGAAAGGTCCGAAAGAGCGTCTGGTAGAAGAAGACACCGGCCTCCTGGGCATGGGCCAGCATCTGCTCGGCCCCGGCCTGCATCTGGGCGATCGCCTCCGGCGAGAGAGCGCGCTGCTCGGCGACGGCGGCGTCGATCATCGCGCCGGCGACATGGACCTCGAAGAACCGCGCCAAGGCGGAATTGTCCTTGCGCGACAGATCCTCGCGCTCGAAGTCCTCCAGGTACGGCGCCTTGGACATCGCCCAGAGGAAGGTCGTCTGCGCCGCCCGCCAGTGGCGCGGCGTCAGCCCGTAGGCGGAGAAAAACGCCGCACAGTCCTCGATGGTGCGGCTGCGCGCCCGCCGGGCGCCCGGCGCCTCGGCGTAGGCCTCGCGCAGCGTCGCCTCGGTGGCCGGATCGAGGGCGCGCACCGCCAGATCGAAGAGCTTGAGGAACTCCGACGGCGCCTGGTCGAGCGCCGCGCCGAACTGCTCGGCGAGCTCCGGGCAATCGAGCACGAGCCGTTCGAAGAACATGCCCATGAGCATGTCGTCGTAGGCGAGGAACTTGTTCCAGCTGTCCTTGACGATGACGGTGTCGACCCGGGATATCTCAAGGTCTCGTCTAAAATTGTTCGTGTTTTGTTCCGAGTTTGGCCCGTCTCCGGCTTCCAAGTAACTCTGTTCGAGAGCGTTGCTTTTTCTCATCCCCTGCCCCTTCACACTTGGAAGTCAGACGCACTGCGCACGTTAGGACGTGCTTAACCATTCAAATACTATGCAGAGACTCGTTAACTTACCCCAAACGCCGGCCGGAATAACGATCGGGCGACCAGAGCGGCGCGCTCCGAGCAGGCGCGAATGCGGGAGACAGGTCTTGTACGGCATGATCCACCAGGCGGCCCGCGACATGGCGCTCGCGCACATGAGCCAGGAGGCCTGGGAGGCCCTGCTCGCCCGCAACGCGATCTCGAGCCAGCATTTCATCGGGGTCGACTATTACGCCGACGCCGAGACGATGGCGCTGGTGCGGTTGATATCGGACGAACTCGGGCTGCCGATCAACGAGGCGCTCTATCAGTTCGGGCGCTACTGGATCGCCTTCGCCGGCGCCTCCGCCTACGGACGGGTGCTCAGCATGGCGGGCGACGATCTGGAGGCGTTCGTCGAGAACCTCGATCGCATGCACGCCAGCATCAAGTCGAACATGCCCAAGGCGCAGATGCCGTCCTTCCAGGTGATCGATTCGCAACCGGGCCTGCTCACGGTGCTCTACAAGTCCGATCGCGACGGTCTGGCTCCATTTGTGCAGGGCATTCTCGGCGCGGTCGCCGAGCGGTTCGGCGAGACTGTGACGATCAGCTACCACGAAACCGCCGACGGGGTGGCGTTCGAACTGCGCCGCCCCGGGCCCTGAGGGATTTCATGACGTTTCAACTCGATGACCGCGAACTTGCCGAGCTCTTTCCCGCCTATGTCCGCCTGACCCCCGACGGACGGGTCGCCGCAGCCGGACCCTCGCTGATCGCCCATGCCGGCGGCGATCTGGTGGGCTCGGAGTTCTTCGCGCGCTTTCAGATCGAGCGCCCGACCAGCATCTGCGACATGACCAGCCTGCGCGGGCGCGGGCGGCCCATGATCGTCCGCCTCGAGACCCCGGCCGTGCAGCTTCGCATGCGCGGCATCGCGCTCGACCGCAGCGACGGGGTCTGGCTGATGCTCGGCCACATTCCCGACATCGAGGCCGCAGAGGGCGCGCCGCAGCTGCAGTTCTCCGATTTCTCGCCCACCGACGGCACGCTCGACATGCTGCTCGCCGCCGAGATGCGCTCGGGCCTGCTGGCGGAGGCGCGCCAGCTCGCCGAGGCGCTCCAGGAGCAGACCCAGGCGGCGGAGCGGGCGAACAAGGCCAAGAGCGCGTTCCTGGCCACCATGAGCCACGAGATCCGCACGCCGATGAACGGCGTGCTCGGCCTCGCCTCGATCCTCGCTGACACCGAGCTCAGCCAGGAGCAGCGCGAGATGCTCGACGTGATGATCGCGTCGGGTAGGTCGCTGATGGACATCCTCAACGACGTGCTCGACCTGTCCAAGATCGAGTCGGGCCAGATCGACATCGAGGAGACGGTCTTCGACGTGCCCGAGCTGGCGCTCGCGGCCCGCGAACTGTTCGCCCCGGTGGCGGCGGCCAAGGGGCTCCGACTCGAGATGCAGATCTCCGCGCCCGAGCCCTACTGCCTGGGCGATCCCGTGCGCATCCGGCAGATCCTGGTGAACCTGATCTCGAACGCCATCAAGTTCACCGACAGCGGCCGCATCTCCGCAGAAGTCGCGGTGCGGGGCCGCGGCGCGCAGTCCATGCTGGAGATCAAGGTCGCCGACACCGGCATCGGCATGTCCTCGGCGGCGATCGAGAAGCTCTTCCAGCCCTTCGTGCAGGCCGACAGCTCGACGACGCGGCGCTTCGGCGGCACCGGCCTCGGGCTCGCCATCGCCAAGCGGCTCTGCGAGCAGATGCAGGGCGGCGTCAGCGTGCAGAGCCGGCTCGGCCGCGGCTCCACCTTCCGGGTGGAGATCCCCATCCAGACCACCTCGGCGCCGGCGCGGGCCGAGATCGAGCCCGCCGACGAGCCGCTCCCGGACGAGAGCGCCCCGCACGTTCTCGTCGTGGAGGACAACGCCACCAACCAGTACGTCTTCTCGCTCTATCTCAAGAAGCTCGGCATGAGCTTCGACATGGTCTCGCAAGGCGCCGACGCCCTGACGGCCTGGGAGAAGACCGACTACGACATCATCCTGATGGATATCGAGATGCCGGTGCTCGACGGGTTCGAGGCGACGCGCGAACTGCGACGCCGCGAACAGGCGCTGGCGCGGGGCTACACTCCGATCATCGCGCTGTCGGCGGACGCTATGGCGGAGAACCGCGACAAGGCGCGCGAGGTGGGGATGGACGAGTTCATCACCAAGCCGGTCGAACTCGATCGGCTGCGCAAGCTGATCCGCGCGACGATCCGCCGCTCCGCCGCCGAGGTCGAGATCCCCGCGCCGCGGCAATCGCAAAGGCGGGCCTGAAGAAGCCAAATCCGGCGCTTGCCGGACTTACCGTCGTACAAACATATAATTAGACCGTCATAAACTCCTCACAATTCTGAAACATGTCCGTCAAGCCGTCCCGATAATTTCGGGCGTGCTGCTGGCGGAGTTGTGCGTCCCGCGCGCCCGCCTTGAAACGTTTCGAAATTCCGAGAGGACATCAGATGAAACCCGCTCTAAAGGCCGGCGCCGCGGCTCTGGCGCTTTGCGCCGCCGCCACCATCGCCTCCGCCCAGTCCCGCGACCAGATCCGCATCGTCGGCTCGTCGACGGTGTTTCCCTACACCCAGGCGGTCGCCGAACAATTCGCGGCGATGACCGGCGGCGCGGCCCCGGTCGTGGAATCGACCGGCACCGGCGGCGGCATGCAGATCTTCTGCGGCGGCGTCGGCCCCGACCACCCCGACATCACCGGCGCGTCGCGCGCCATGACCGCGTCCGAGTACGAGGTCTGCACCGCCAACGGCGTCGACAGCATCACCGAGGTGCTTCTCGGCTACGACGGACTGAGCATCGCGCATTCGATCGACGGCCCGGATCTCGACCTGAGCAAGGCGCAGATCTTCCAGGCCCTCGCCTCCGAGGTCGAGGTGGACGGCGAGATCATCGCCAACCCCTACACCAGCTGGAACGAGATCGATCCCGCCCTGCCCGACGCGCCGATCCAGGTCTTCGGCCCGCCGCCGACCTCGGGAACCCGCGACGCCTTTGTCGAGCTGGTGATGCACGAGGGCTGCGAAGCGTTCGGCGCCATCGCCGCGCTCGAGGACGGACGCAAGGACGAGGTCTGCGAGCGCATGCGCCAGGACGGCCCGTTCATCGAGGCCGGAGAGAACGACAACCTGATCGTCCAGCGCCTGCAGGCCGATCCCAACGCGCTCGGCATCTTCGGCTACTCGTTCCTCTTCGAGAACACCGACACGCTGAAGCCCGTCGCGGTAGGCGGCGTCTCCCCGAACGCCGACACGATCGCGTCGGGCGACTACGCCGTGTCGCGCCCGCTGTTCATCTACATCAAGAACGCCCATCGCGGCGTCATCCCGGGCCTCGACGATTTCGTGGCCGAGTACGTGTCCGAAGAGAGCTTCGGTCCCGGCGGCTATCTCGAGGAGCGGGGCCTGATCCCGCTCGGCGACGACGAGCGCGCCGAGGTCCAGTCGGCGGTCTCCGAAAGCACGCACCTCGACCGCTTCAACTGATGCGAAGCGGCCGGAGCGCGCCGTCGCGCTCCGGCCCCGTCCAGGCCGCGACCCCGGGGGAACGACGTGATCGGCTACCTGCTCCTGACCATCCTCGCGCTGTCCCTCGTCGCCTTCTACGTCGGCCGGTCGGCCGGCGCCCGCTTCGAGCCGGCCGGGAGCGAGCCGGTTCATTCGCTTCCGAGCTATCACGGAGCCTTCGTCGCCATCTGGGTCGGCGTGCCCGCGCTCATGCTCTCCCTGCTCTGGCTTCTCTTCCAGGGCAGCGTCATCGACGGCCTGCTCCTGGGCAGCCTGCCCGACGCTCTCACCGCCGACGCGACGCCGGCCGACCGCAACCTGCTGCTTTCCGAGATCCGCAACGTCGCCGCCGGTCGCATCTTCGCCGAGCCCTCGCCCGATATCGTCGCGGCCGCCGAGCGCTACCTGCGCTGGTCGTCGATCGCGCGCATCGCGCTGTTCGTGGCCGCGGTGGCGATGATGCTGATCGCGCTCTTTCTCGCCCGCGGCCGGCTCTCCGGCCGCTTCCGCGCCCGCAACAACGTCGAGCGCGCGCTGTCGATCTTCATGGTCTCCTGCTCGGTCGTGGCGATCCTGACCACACTCGGCATCATCGCTTCGCTTCTTTACGAGGCCTGGGAGTTCTTCAAGCTTGTCCCGCCGGCAGATTTCTTCTTCGGACTGAAGTGGGAGCCGCAGATCGCCATCCGCGCCGACCAGATCGCGGGGGCCGGCGCCTTCGGCGCGGTTCCGGTCTTCGTCGGCACGCTGGTGATCGCCACGATCGCCATGCTGATCGCCACGCCGGTCGGGCTCTTCACCGCAATATACCTTGTGGAATACGCCTCCGATCGGGTGCGCAACACCGTCAAGCCGCTGATGGAGATCCTCGCGGGCGTGCCGACGGTGGTCTACGGCTTCTTCGCGGTGCTGACCGTCGCCCCGGCGATCCGCGACGCGGGCAGCCTGTTCGGGCTGACGACCTCGCCGAACTCCGCGCTCGCCGCCGGGCTGGTGATGGGGATCATGATCATTCCGTTCATCTCGTCGCTCTCGGACGACGCGTTGCGCGCGGTGCCGCGCGCCATGCGCGACGGTTCGCTCGCCATGGGCGCCACCCGCAACGAGACGATGATGAAGGTGCTTCTGCCCGCAGCGCTGCCCGGCATCGTCGGCGGCGTCCTGCTGGCGCTCAGCCGCGCCATCGGCGAGACCATGATCGTGGTGATGGCCGCAGGCCTCATCGCCTCGATGACCATCAACCCGCTCGATTCGGTGACGACCGTGACCGTGCAGATCGTCACGCTGCTGATCGGCGACACGGCCTTCGACAGTCCCAAGACCCTCGCCGCCTTCGCGCTGGGCCTCGTGCTCTTCGTGGTCACGCTGGTCCTCAACGTGATCGCGCTGACCATCGTGCGCCGGTACCGCGAGCAGTACGAATGACGCCGGCGACCGGCAACCGGGAGACCGCCCGATGAGCGACGCAACGATCACCGACGAGCCGCATCACGCGACCAGCGACGCCGCGAGCGCGCGCCGCCGCCGGCGATACGCCGCCGACCGCAGGCTGCGCCTCTATGGTCAGCTCGCGATCACCTTCGCGCTCGGACTTCTCGCGGTGCTGATCCTGACGCTGGTGATGAGCGGCTACTCCGCCTTCACCCAGACCTTCGTGCGCGTCACCTTCCCGATCCCCGAGGAGTTCGTCGATCCGGCCGATCCGGCCGAGGGCAATTACCGCCGCGTGGTCCAGGCGGGTGTTCAGGATCTGTTTCCCGGAGTGTCCGACGCCGGCGACCTGCGCGCCGCCGGGGACATCCTAACCAGGAACACCCAGTTCTTCGTACGCGACGCGGTGGTGAAGGACCCCTCGGTGATCGGCGGCGCGCTGACCATGGAGATCCCCGCCTCCGACCCGTTCGACCAGCTCTACAAGGGCCTCATCAGCCGCGACACGCCGGAGGATCGCCGCCGCCTCGACGACGCCCAGATCGCCACCTTCGACCAGCTCGTCGACGACGGGCGCGTGACGCGATCGTTCAACTGGGCGCTCTTCTTCAACTCGGACAGCCGTTTCCCAGAGATCGCAGGCCTCGCCGGCGCGATCGTCGGTTCGTTCTACGCGCTGCTCGTCTGCTTCCTGATCAGCTTCCCCGTCGGCATCGCCGCGGCGATCTATCTCGAGGAGTTCGCGCCGAAGAACCGCTTCACCGACATCATCGAGGTCAACATCAACAACCTCGCGGCGGTGCCGTCGATCGTCTTCGGCCTCCTCGGCCTCGCGGTCTTCATCCAGATCTTCGGGCTGCCGCGATCGGCGCCGCTGGTCGGCGGCATGGTGCTGTCGCTGATGACGCTGCCCACGATCATCATCGTCACGCGCAACGCCATCAAGGCGGTGCCGCCCTCGATCCGGGAGGCGGCCTACGGTGTCGGCGCGTCCAAGCATCAGGTGACGATGCACCACGTGCTGCCGCTGGCGCTCCCGGGCATCCTGACCGGCACGATCATCGGACTGGCCCAGGCGCTCGGCGAGACCGCGCCGCTGCTGCTCGTCGGAATGAACGCCTTCATCACCAGCCCGCCGGGCGGCGTGCTCGACGCCTCGACGGCGCTGCCCACCCAGATCTTCATCTGGGCCGACAGCCCCGAGCGGGGTTTCGTGTCGCGGACCTCGGCCGCCATTCTGGTGCTTTTGGGCTTCCTGATATTGATGAACGCGATCGCGATTTTCCTGCGGCAGAGACTCGAGCGCACGTGGTAGACGGACAGAGGGGAACCAGATGACCATGGTTATGGAGCCGGAAAGCAAGTTGAAGTCCGTGACGCCCGCGCAGCCAGAGCCCAGCAGCGCCAAGGTGAGGGCCAGCGGCGTCGACGTCTTCTACGGAGACAAGCAGGCGATCCACGGCGTGTCGCTCGACATTCCCGAGCGCCAGGTCACTTCGCTGATCGGCCCGTCGGGCTGCGGCAAGTCGACCTTCCTGCGCTGCATCAACCGGATGAACGATACGATCCCGATCTGTCGCGTCACCGGCGAGATCGGGCTCGATGGCGAGGACATCAACAACACCCGGATCGACGTGGTCGAGCTGCGCGCGCGCGTCGGCATGGTCTTCCAGAAGCCCAACCCTTTCCCGAAGTCGATCTTCGAGAACGTCGCCTACGGGCCGCGCATACACGGCATGACCCGCGACAAGACCGATCTCGAGGCGCTGGTCACCACCTCGCTCAAGCGCGCCGGCCTCTGGAACGAGGTCAAGGACCGGCTGCAGGAGCCCGGCACCGGGCTCTCGGGCGGACAGCAGCAGCGGCTCTGCATCGCCCGGGCGATCGCCACGAAGCCCGAGGTGCTGCTCATGGACGAGCCCGCTTCGGCGCTCGATCCGATCGCCACCGCGATCATCGAGGAGCTGATCGACGAGCTGCGGACGAACTACACCATCGTCATCGTCACCCACTCGATGCAGCAGGCCGCGCGCGTCAGCCAGCGCACCGCCTTCTTCCACCTCGGCAAGCTGATCGAGGAAGGCCGGACCGAGGACATCTTCTCCAACCCGCGCGAGAAGCAGACCGAGGACTACATCACCGGCAAGATCGGCTGAGGCTCAGATCGCCAGCGGACCCGTCCGCGTCTCGATAAGCCGCACCAGCGCCAGCGCGGTCATCTCCGAGGATTTCGGGTTGGCCGCCAGCGGCGCGTTCTCCAGCCGCATGGACAACGCGCCGAAATCGCCACGCGCCTCGATGAGATGCGCGTTGCGCGTCGCCTGCGGATCGGCGACGAGCGCCAGCCGCGTCCGGTCCAGCCCGACCCCAGCGAGCGCGGTGATCACCGCGGCGTTGGCGTTCTGCGGATAGCGCGCGGCCGCCGCGCGGGCGCTTCCTTCGAAGAAGGTGATCGACGCGTCCAGCGCGCCCAGATCGACCGAAGCCTCGGCCGGAGTGCCCCGCCAGGCCTCGGGCGGCTTGACGATGGTGTGGCGAACCTCCGCGAGCCCGAGCCGCCCCGCAGCCGCGAGGGCGTCGATCCCGCCGAGCGCGCCGGGCGGCACCAGGATGCGCGCGCCGCCCGCCTCCGCCGCCGCCATCAGGCGCGCGAGCACGACGTCGTCGGCGAAGGCGCTGGTGGAGGCGACGGCGAAGTCGACGCCGCGCCCCAGAGCCGCCGCGCCCCAGGGCGCCACCGCCGCCCGGCCGGCCGCCTCGACCACGAGGTCGAGCCCATGGCGCGGCAGATCCTCGGGGGCGGCGATCAGGGCGGCGCCCGGCGGCAGGTCGTCACGCGGCCGTCCCGGGTCGCGCACGGCGACCGCGACGAGGCGCGCGACCGCGCCCCGGGCTGCGAGCAGCCCGGCCGCCCGCCGGGCAATCGCGCCCCAGCCGACGAAGGCGATGGCGCAGGCGCGCTCAGAGCCCGACATGGCCGCGCACCGTGTCCATCTCGCGCGCCAGCGTCGGGCCATCGCCCGACCAGACCACCCGGCCCTTCTCGAGCACGTAGTGGCGGTCGGCCAGCGCCTGCAGCGCGCGGATGTTCTTGTCGATCACCAGGATGGCGTGGCCCTCCGCCTTGAGCGCCGCGAGACAGCGCCAGATCTCGGCGCGCACCACCGGCGCGAGCCCTTCGGTGGCCTCGTCGAGGATGAGCAGGCGCGGATTGGTCATCAGCGCCCGGCCGATTGCGAGCATCTGCTGCTCGCCGCCCGAGAGCGTGCCGGCCCGCTGGCCGAGCCGCCCGGCGAGCGCCGGAAAGAGCGAGAGCGCCCGCTCCAGCGTCCAGGGCCTGGTCTCGCCGCGGCGGTTGGCGGCGGTGGCGACGAGGTTCTCGCGGACGGTCAGCGTCGGAAAGACCTGCCGTCCCTCGGGAACGAGGCCGAGACCGAGCCGGGCGATCCGCTCGGGCGGCGCGCCGGCGATGTCGCGCCCGTCGAGCGCCACCGACCCGGCCTCGGGCGCGATCAGCCCCATGATCGCGCGCACCGTCGTGGTCTTGCCCATGCCGTTGCGGCCCATCAGCGTCGCCATCTCGCCGTCGTCCACCGCCAGGTCGACGCCGAAGAGCACGCGGCTGCGTCCATAGCCCGCGACGAGGCCCGCGAGCCTCAGCACGCCGCCGCCTCCTCGCCGAGATAGGCCTCGCGGACCGCCGGGTTCGCCCGGATCTCGGCCACGCCGCCGCTCGCCACGATCCGGCCATAGACCAGCACCGAAACCCGGTCGGCGAGAGAGAAGACCGCGTCCATGTCGTGTTCGACGAGCAGCATCGGCAGCCGCCCGCGCAGCGCCGCAAGGCGGTCGACCATGTCGCGGCTCTCCGCCTGACCGAGCCCGGCCATCGGTTCGTCGAGCAGCAGGAGCCGCGGCGTGAGCGCCAGGGCGATCACCAGTTCGAGCTGCTTGGCCTCGCCATGCGAGAGATCGGCGACCGGCGCGCCGCCGCGGTCGCCAAGCCCGCCGTCGGCCAGATGCCGCGCGGCCACCTCGAAGAGCGCCGCGTCGGCGCGGGCGGGCCGCAGCAGGCGGAACGAATGGCCACGCCGCGCCTGCAGCGTCAGCACCACGTTCTCGAGCACGCTGAAGTCCGGCAGGAGGCTGGTGATCTGGAAGGTGCGCGCAAGCCCGCGCCCGACCCGCGCGGCGACAGGCAGCCCATCGACGCGGCGCCCGTCGAGGCGGATCTCGCCGGCGTCGTGGGCGATCTCGCCCGAGAGCTGGCCGATGAGCGTGGTCTTGCCGGCGCCGTTGGGCCCGATCACCGCATGGATCTCGCCCGGCTCGACCGTCAGGTCGATGTCGTCGGAGACAACGAGGCCGCCGAAGCGCTTGCGCAGGCCGCGGACCTCGAGGATCGGCGCGGCGCTCACCTGCCGCGATCCGGGTCGGGTCGCAGCAGGGCCATCAGGCCACCGCGGGTGAAGAGCACGACGAGAAGCAGTACGAGGCCGAGGCCGAGTTGCCAGTGCTCGGTGCGCTCGGCCAGCGTCGCCTCGAGCGCAAGGAAGGCCAGCGCCCCGAGCAGCGGTCCGAAGACCGTGCCGACGCCGCCGAGGATCACCATGATCATCAGCTCGCCCGAGAGCGTCCAGTGCAGCATGTCGGGGCTGGCGAAGCGCAGGAAGTTCGCCATCAGCGCCCCGGCCAGTCCCGCGCCCATGCCCGACAGCACGAAGGCCGCGAGCTTGTAGCGGTAGGGGGCCAGCCCGATCGCGGCCATGCGCGGCTCGTTCTGGCGGATCCCCGCAAGCGCAAAGCCGAAGGGCGAGCGCACGATCCGCCAGAGCAGGAAGAAGAACCCCGCGGCGATGCCGAGGCAGAGGTAGTACATCGTCGCGCGGTCGCGCAGGTTCAGCCCGAAGAACGCGTTGGTGCGGCGGATGATCAGCCCGTCGTCCCCCCCGTAGGCCTCGAGCGAGACGAAGAGGAAGAACAGCATCTGCGCGAAGGCGAGCGTGATCATGATGAACTGCACCCCGCCGGTGCGCAGCGACAGCGCCCCGATCGCCGCCGCCAGGAGCCCGGCGACCAGCATCGCCGCGGGCAGCGTGATCAGAAGCTGGTCGGTGCCCGGGATCAGTCCCAGGACCGGCGCGCCCTGATCATGGTGATGGTAGAGGATCCCGACCACGTAGGCCCCGGCCCCGAAGAAGGCGGCGTGGCCGAAGCTGATCATGCCGCCGTAACCGAGCGCGAGGTTGAGGCTCGCCGCCGCGATCCCGAAGATCAGCACCCGCGTCGCCAGCGAGACCAGCGCCGTCTGGCCGAGCGCCTCGGCGATCGGCGGAAACGCCGTGAGCGCGACGAGCGCCGCCGCCGCTCCGAGCCAGTCGCGGGCGCGCTCAGCCATGGGCGGGAAAGAGCCCCCGCGGCCGCACCAGCAGCACCGCCGCCATCAGCAGGTACACCCCCATCGACGAGACCCCGGCCCCGACCGCGTCCGCTTCCGCCGCCGGCATCACCGCGCGCAGCGCGCCGGGCAGGTAGGCGCGCAGCATGGTGTCCACCAGGCCGATCAGCAGGCTCGCGTAGAAGGCGCCGCGGATCGAGCCGACCCCGCCGACGACCACCACGACAAAGGTCGTGATCAGGATCTGCTCGCCCATGCCGACCTGCACCGACAGGACCGGCCCGGCGAGAAAGCCCGCAAGCCCGGCGAGCGCCGCGCCGAGCCCGAAGACCAGCGTGTAGAGCAGCCGCACGTCGACGCCGAGGGCGCGCACCATCTCGCGGTTGGTGCTGCCGGCGCGCACGAGCATGCCGAGCCGCGTCCGGTTGATCAGGAGCCACAGCCCCACGGCCACGAGCAGCCCCACCGCGATGATCGCCAGCCGGTAGGCGGGATAGACGAGCCCCGGCGCGATCTCGACCGGCCCCGCCAGCCCCTCGGGCATGGACACAAAGAGCGGCTGCCGGCCGAAGAGGATGGTGACGAACTGGTTGAAGATCAGGATCAGCGCGAAGGTCGCGAGCACCTGATCGAGGTGGTCGCGTCGGTAGAGTCGCCGGATCACGGCGGCCTCCACCACCAACCCGGCGAGCGCCGCGGCGGCGAGCGCCACCGGCAGCGCCAGCCAGAACGAGCCCAGCTCCGCCGCCGCCCAGGTCCCGGCGTAGGCGCCGATCATGTAGAGCGAGCCATGGGCGAGGTTTATGATGCCCATGATCCCGAAGATCAGCGTCAGCCCGGCCGCCATCATGAACAGCGTGACGCCGAGCTGCAGCCCGTTCAGCGTCTGCTCCAGCAGAAGGTTCACGCGCGGCGCCGCCGCCCGGCCGACCTCACATCGCGCAGTCGGCGGCGTAGGCGTCGACGTGGTCCTCGAAGACCTTGCCGATGGTCCTGAGCGCCAGCGCGCCCTCGTCGCCCTTCTCGACCACCATCGCGTACCAGTCCTGGACGGGGTGCTGGTTCGCACCGAAGGCGAAATCGCCGCGCACGCTCTCGAAGTCGGCGGCGCGCAGGGCCTCGCGGAAGGCGTCGGGATCCTCGAGGCTGCCGCCCGTCGCCCGCAACGCCGAAGCGATGGCCAGAGCAGTGTCGTAGCCCTGGCTCGCGTAGTAGGTCAGCGGCCGGTCGTAGGCTTCCTCCCAGGCGGCGACGAAGGCGGCGTTGGCGGGATTGTCGAAGTCGCGGTTCCAGTGCGTCGTCACGTTGATCCCCACGGCGGCGTCGCCGACCGCGTTCATGATCACCTCGTCCATCGACGGCGAGGCGACGACCATCGGGATCGTCCCCAGAAGGCCCGCCTGCTGGTACTGGCGCAGGAAGGCGATGCCGAGCCCGCCGGGATGGAACTGGAAGACCACCTCCGGGTTGGCGTCGCGGATCTGCGCCATCTCGGCGGAATAGTCGGTCTGGTCGAGGCTGGTGTAGAGCTCGCCGACGATCTCGCCGGTGAAGAACCGCTTGAAGCCGGCGATGGAATCCTTGCCGGCCTGGTAGTTCGGCGCGAGCACGAAGGCGGTCTGGTAGCCCAGATTGCTGGCGTTCTGTCCGGCGCTCTCGTGCAGGTTGTCGTTCTGCCAGGAGACCACGAAATAGTTCTCGTGGCACTCCGCGCCGGCGAGGTTGGACGGTCCGGCGTTCGGGCTCACGTAGAACGCGCCCGCGTCGACGATGTCGGGCACCGTCGCGCCGGCGACATTGGAGAAGACGATGCCGGTGAAGAGTTTCACCCCGTCATCGCTCAGCATCCGGTCGGCGATCTGGCGGCCGTTGCCGGGCTTGAGCCCGTCGTCCTCGACCATCACCTCCACCGGAACCCCGCCGAGCGTGCCGCCCTCGAGGTCGATGGCGAGCTGGAACCCGTCGCGGATGTCCTGGCCGAGATACCCCGCCGGCCCGGACAGGGTGGTGATCATGCCGATCCTCACAGGCTCCTGCGCCGTGGCGGCCCCGGCCGCCAGGAGCGCCGCCGCCGCGGTCGCCGTCAGTGTCCGAAATCTCATGTCCGTCTCCCCGTTCCCGTTGTTGTTTGCGTCGTCTGCGCGTCGAAGGCGGCGAGGGTCAGAGCGTGACCCAGCCCTCTGGCGGCTCCTTGCCCGGATGCAGCGCGCCGCAGGCGGCGCAAGTTCGCGCCGCCTCGTCGGCGTAGAACGCCGCGTAGATCGGCGGCAGGTCGCGCACGATGCTCTCGAGTTTGACCTCGACCCGGTGCACCAACGCCCTGCACTCGAAGCAGTACCACTCAAACGCGTCCTTCTCACCCGCCGCGCGCATCGGCTCGATGACGAGGCCGACCGATCCCTCCTGGGGCCGCTGCGGCGAGTGGCGCACGTGCGCGGGCAACATGAAGACGTCGCCCTCGCGGATCGACACGTCGTAGAACGCGCCGTCGTCGACGACCTTGAGCACCATGTCGCCCTTGATCTGGTAGAAGAACTCCTCGACCGGGTCATCGTGATAGTCGGTGCGGCGGTTCGGGCCGCCGACCGCCATCGCGATCATGCCAGCGTCCTCCCAGATGCGCCGGTTGCCGACCGGCGGCTTCAGGAGATGCCGGTTCTCCTCGATCCAGCCGGCGAAGTTGAACGCCTTGAGCCGTCCGCTTTGGGTCATCGCTTGCCTCCCCGCGCCGCGCCGCCTCGATCCGACCCGATTTTGCTCACATCTTCAAGCCGCAGTTCTCGAAGGCGGCGCGGGTCGCGGCCTTCTCCGCCCCGGTCAGCTCAAGCATCGGCGCCCGCACCGCGCCGCCCGCCTGGCCGAGAAGTTGCTGCCAGTACTTCTGGTGAGCGTGGGGCTTCTCGGCCGGGCGCGTGTCGCGCAACGCCGCACGGACCGGGTCGAGGCTGTCCCGCAGCACACGGGCCGCGGCCGCATCGCCTGCGAAGGCGCGGTCGGTGTAGTCGCGCATCCGCCGGTCCCGCGCGGTCTGGATCAGGAACGGCGGCGAGGAGCAGAGATAGAGCCGCCAGCCGAGCTCGAGCACGTTGTCGAGCCACTCCTCCTCGGAGGCGGTGCTGACGATGATCCGGTCGCCGGCGCGGCGGCTGAGATCGGCGTACATCTCGCGTGGGACGCTGTACTTGATCGCCACGACGGTCTCGATGTCGGCGAGCCGGTCGCAGAGCGCCGGGCTCATCAGGTAGCCGCTGTCGGGATGGCTCCAGAGCGCAATCCCCATGTCGACGCTGCGCGCGATCGTCTCATAGTAGCCGACCAGCGTCTCGTCCCGGGCCTTGAGGAAATGCAGGACGGGCGCATGAACCACGATGTAGTCGGCGCCGGCCGCTTCGGCGTGACGGGCGAGATCGATCACCACGTCCATGTTCTGGTCCGAGCACGACATGATCACCCCGGCCCGTCCGGCGCATTCGGAGACCGCGATCTCGCAGAGCCGCTTGCGTTCCGCGAGCGTGAGCGAGAAGAACTCGCCCTGCTTGCCGGCGATGAAGAGCCCGTCAATCCCGAGGTCGTCCACCCAATGGGTGATGTTGCGCCGCAGACCCTCCTCGTCGATGGCTCCGTCGGCGCGGAAGGGCGTGAGCGCCGCCGCCCAGATCCCGTGCATCCGCGCCCGGGCGTGCGCCTTGGCCTCGGTCCGGGTGTAGATCATCCGCCTGCTCCCTTCCGCCCGGCGCCGAGGGCGCGCCAGATCGTCTCCGGCGTCAGCGGCGTGCGCTCCATCCGTCCGCCCCAGGGCGCGATCGCGTCCTCGACCGCATTGAAGAGCGCGGCAGGCGGGCCGATGCAACCCGCTTCGCCAACGCCCTTGGCCCCGAGCGGGTTGTCCGGCGCCGCAGTGACGCAGGAAACCAGCCGCACCGGCGGCGCGTCCGCGGCCCGCGGCAGCGCGTAGTCCATGAACGACCCGGTGAGAAGCTGTCCGTCGGGGTCGTAGACCATCGCCTCGAGAAACATCTCGCCGAAACCCTGCACCATCCCGCCGACGAGCTGGCCCTCGGCGAGCATCGGGTTGACGATCACGCCCGCGTCGTCGGCCCAGACCAGGCGCTCGACCGTCGGCGCGCCGGTGTCGCGGTCGATTGCGACGGCGGCGATCACGCAGCCGCTGCTCCAGGTCTCGGCGGGCGCCGTGCGGCGGACCCGAGCCTCCGCCGGGATCCCCGCGCGCGCCATCGCGGCGGCAAGTTCGGCCCAGCCCATGCGCCGCCCGCCGCCCGCCGCCCCATCCTCGGTGAGGGCGACCGACTCGGGCGCGCAGCGGAATTCGGCGGCGGCGGCGCGCAGCATGCCCGCGCGCAGCTCCGCGCAGGCCTCCACGAGCGCCGCGCCGCCGATCGCGGTGCCCCGGCTCGCCAGCGCGCCGATCCCGTCGTCGAGATCACGGGTGTCGCCCAATCGCACGGCGATGCGCCCGGGCGCCAGGCCGAGCGCATCGGCGGCGATCTGCGCCACGGCGGTCGCGCGGCCCTGGCCCTGGGCGGTGGCGCCGGTCGTCACGACCACACGCCCGTCGAGGTCGAGGCGGGCGGCCGCGCTCTCCCAGCCCTGGCCGCACGGCTCGACGTAGAGCGCCGCTCCGACGCCGACCGCCTCCCCCGCCGCCCGGCGCGCGCGGGTCTCGGCCAGAAGGCGGCCGTAGTCGGCCGCCGCCGCCGCGCGGTCGATCAGCGTCGGGAAATCGCCCGAATCGATCCGATCGCCGCTCGGCAGGGCCCGGGGCAGATCCCCGGGTCGCCAGACGTTGCGCCGGCGCAGCTCCAGCGGATCGAGGCCCGTGGCGCGCGCCGCGCGGTCCATCAGCGTCTCCAGAACCAGCGCCGCCTCCGGCCGGCCGGCGCCGCGATAGATGCCGACAGCGGCGCGCGGCTCGAACCCGGCGGTCCCCTCGGTCCGGCACGCCACGATCCGGTAGGGACCGGGTGGAATGCGCAACGCGTTGCGCAAAGGGATTGCGGCGCTGTAGGGCGTCCAGTGTCCGATCGGAAACCGTGCGCTCATCCGCAGCGCCAGCGCCGCGCCCTCTGGGTCCAGCGCCAGCGCGCCCGCAAGCGCCGCGCCGCGACCCTGCGTCGCCGCCAGCATCTCCTCCGACCGGCTCGCGCGCCAGGCGACGGCGCGCCCGAGGCTTTGCGCCACCCAGGCGACCACCGCCTCCTCCGGATGCAGCGACGCCTTCGCCCCGAAGGCTCCCCCGACGTCGGGCGCGATCACGGTCACGTCCGTCTCGGCCAGCCCGAGGATGCGCGCGAGATCGCTGCGGGCGCGGAACGGCGTCTGGGTGGACAGATGCAGCGTGAGCCCGCGGCCGGAGGGCTCGGCCAGGGCGGCGCGCGGCTCGAGCGCCGCCGGAGCCACCCGCGCGCGCGCGATCGCCACCTCGACCGTCACGGCGGCCGATGCGAAGGCCGCATCTGGGTCGCCGCGCGTAAACGCGAGGCGCGCGGCCTCCGACGCCTCGCCTGCGCCCGCCTCAGCCTGCTCGACGGAAACACCGATCGCCGCAGCGCCGTCCTGCGCCGCTCCGGCGCTGGTCGCGGCGACCGCCGCGACGGCCTGGCCGACCGCCTCCACGCGGCCCTGCGCCAGCGGCGCGAAGGGCGCGGCGCGCATTCCGGGGACGACCTCGTTGACCGCCGCACGGCCGAGCCCCGCCAGATCCGCGCCCGTGATCACCGCGACGACCCCCGGAACCGCGCGCGCCGCATCGACGTCGATGGCGGTGATGCGGCCCGATGCGGTTTCGCTGCGCACGAAGGCGAGGTGCAGGCAGTCCTCGGGTCGGATGTCGTCGACGAAGCGTCCTGCGCCGCGGAGCAGCCGGTCGTCTTCGCGCCGCTGCGCTGACCGCCCGATCCAGCGGCCGGTCATTCGGCCCGGCGCACGGGCGTCGTCCGGGTCACTCGTCCTGCGCGATGAGCCCGTACTTGCGGAGCTTCACGTAGAGGCTCTGGCGGGACAGGCCGAGCATCTCCGCGGCGGAGGCGCGGTTGTTGTTGGTGAGCTTGATGGCGGTCTCGATGCAGAGCTTCTCGACCACGTCCGTCGTGCCGCGCACCAGGTCCTTGAGCGGCGTCGTCCCAACCAGATCGATGATCCGCTCGACCGATTCGGACGTCACTGTCGGCCCCGCGGCGGCGGCGCGCGCTCCCGCGCTCCGACTCACGTCGCGCAGGATGAAGCCATAGCTCTCGCGCTCGCCGTCGGGCAGCCAGGTGGTGGAGATCTCGACCGACAGGGTCGTGCCGAGGGCGCTGCGCAGGGTCGTCGCGTAGACCGAGAGCTGGCCTTTGGCCCGGGCGTTGGACATCAGCACGTTGAGGTCGATCTCCGGCCGGCCGAGGAACTCGCCGAAACTCACGCCCCGGAGCGATTCCGCCACGGCCACGTCGGCCAGGGCAAGGAAGGCCGTGTTCACCCGTTCGATCCGCCCCTGGGCGTCGGTGAAGACCATCGCGTCGCCGGTGCGCACGTAAAGCGCGGTCAGGCTGCGGTCGAACTCCCGGTTCGGATGCTCGGCGACGTCGCGTTGGGCGACCCGGCAGAGATAGAGCGTCTCGCTGATCGAGCGGAAGAGCAGGATGTCGACGACGAGCTGATCCCGGTCGCGGCCGACCAGCGTCAGCGTGCGCTCCCGCCCGCTCTCGCGCACCATCGCCAGCGCCACCGCGAGATCGCCGCGGCTCGCGGGATCGAAGCGTTCGGAGAAGAGCTTGCTGGTCAGTTCGCGCGCGTCGCGGCCGAACAGGCGGGCCGCCGAGGAATTGGCGTCGACGATTCGCCCGGTCTCCGAGGAGACGATCACCAGCGCCTCCTGGGTGGTCTCGAACAGCACCCGGTAGCGCGTCTCGATCTGGCGGATGCGCTCGTAGTCCTGCTCCATGGTGAGCTGCGCCTCGACGAGGCGCTTCTGGAGCTGGGCGGCCATGCGCAGGTCGCGCCCGAGAAGGATCACGTCGCCCTTCGATCCCGACGCCACCGCGGCGTAGCGCACCGGAAAGTCGTCGTTGTCGGCGGTCAGGTGATTGATCTCGCGCCAGCGCGGGGCCACGTCCGAGCGCGCGCCGGCGAGCATGTCGACGATCTTCTCGCGGCTCTCCTCGGTGACGATGTCGCTGATGCGCTCGCCGGACCAGTCGCCGGCGTCATTCGCCGGCGGCGTGCCCGGTCCGAGGTAGACGTGCTGGACGACTCCTTCGGCGGTGATCAGGAGCGCGATGTCCGACCCTGTCGCGACGAGGGATTTCAGGGTGTCCGTCGACAAGTCCGAGAGAAGCTCGAGGGTCGCTCCGAATTGGCTGCTCTGGTTCACATCGACGCCCGCCACACTTCTCAAGGGCGCATCAACTGCGCATATTGTCGCACCCTACAGCGAGTCCGAACGTTTTAGAAGTCACTTTCGACCAGCGCCACGGCGCTCGCCGCGTCGGTGCACGCCCTGTCGGCGCGAACCTGTTCGGCGATGGCGGGCTCCAGCCCGGTCAGCGGGCCGCCGATGACGATCCGCACGTTCGGCGCTACCGCGCTCCGCAGCGCGCCCACGGTCTCGGTCAGGACCGGGATCTGGCGTCGGGAGGCGGCCGAGACGCCGACCAGGTCGAAACTCTGCGACCGGGCCAGATCGGCGAGCATGTCGATCCCGGCGCGCAACTCCACCCGGACCGCCCAGCCCGCGCGCTGGAAATAGTCCGCGGCCATCGCGATCCCGAGCGAATGGGTCTCGCCCGGCACCAGCGCGAAGAGCGCCGTGCGTTCGCCGCGGCGCGGCGCGGCGCCCTTCAGGAAGGTCGGGGAGACCCGGCGGAAGATCTCGGTGAGCCGCGCCATGCCGAGGGTCACCTCGCCGAAACCGACCCGGTCGTCCGTCCACCAGCGCCCGAGCTGGTGCGCCGACTGGGGAATATAGGTGTCATAGATCGCCTGAACGCCGACACCGCAGTCGAGCAGCCGGTCGATGCAGGCCTGGCCCGCCTCCGGATCGGCGTCGATCAGCGCCTCGCTGAGCCGGGTGACCGCAAATCCCGCGCGCGCGTCGGGCGGATGCTCAGCCATGAGGTTTTCCAGGGTGTGGCTCAGCAGCGCAGACGACACGTTCACCCCCTTCATGACGGCCTCCGCGTGGCCGTTGCAGGCGTCCGGAGCAGCATCGTCGGCTTCCTGGTTTGATCGCAGCACGCCGCCAGCCTCCCTGTCGAGAAACGAGAGTTTTCGGAACGCCACAAACCCACCAAGAACGGAAATGAGAGCACCATGATCCCGTTCGGCCTGTCAAACGAAATTGACATTGCTGCGGCAACGGGTAGCGGAACGACGAAATCGTAGCGGTTTCAACGTTCATCTGCGCAACTTTCGGAAGTTTTTTTGCGCTGCGGCATTTCATAGCGACAATTTGTCCCAGGGGTGTCAATGTCGATGTGTAAGTTGAAGTTGACATATTCCGCGGCCCCAAGCTAGTCTCAAAAAAGACCTCAAGAAAGCGCGGGGAGGGCGCGGTGTCATCAACTCAGCACTCCAGACCCGCACCGCAGCCGCTCTATACGCCGGAGCAGCGACGACGCCGGGATGCGACCGTCTGGACGACCGTCCAGGGCGTGCTGGCGCCGTTGCAGTTCCTCGCTTTCCTGGTGAGCCTCGGCCTGGTTCTCACCTATCTCGGCACCGGCGACTTCTACGGGCTCGCTACCGCCTCGATCGTCGTCAAGACGCTCTTTCTCTACGCCATCATGATTACCGGCGCGATCTGGGAAAAGGCGGTCTTCGGTCAGTATTTGCTGGCGCCGGCCTTCTTCTGGGAAGACATGGTCAGCTTCGCGGTGATCGCGCTGCACACCGCCTATCTGGTGGCGCTGCTCACCGGCGCGCTCGCCCCTGTTCCGCTGATGCTCCTCGCGCTCACCGCCTACGCCCTCTATGCCCTGAACGCCGCGCAGTTCCTCCTCAAGCTCCGCGCCGCCCGCCTGCAGGGCGCGGCCCCCGAGCCGATGCCCGGCGAAGGCGCACCGGCATGACCGAGGCCGCCCCGATCCCGACCGGACGCGGCTGTCTGGACTCCCCGGTCCTGCGCGAGCGCGGACAGCGCGAGGTGTTCTGCGGCCTCACCGGGATCATCTGGCTGCACCGCAAGATGCAGGACGCGTTCTTCCTCGTGGTGGGCTCGCGCACCTGCGCGCATCTGCTGCAATCGGCCGCCGGCGTGATGATCTTCGCCCAGCCGCGCTTCGGCACCGCGATCATGGAGGAAAAGGATCTCGCCGGGCTCGCCGACGCCCAGGACGAGATCGACCGCGAGGTCGGCCGGCTCCTCGAACGCCGCCCCGACATCCGCCAGCTCTTTCTGGTCGGCTCCTGCCCGTCGGAAGTGATCAAGCTCGACCTCTCCCGCGCCGCCGAGCGGCTGAGCGCCAGGCACGCGCCGCATGTCCGGGTCCTGAACTATTCCGGCTCGGGCATCGAGACCACCTTCACCCAGGGCGAGGACGCCTGCCTCGCGGCGATGGTCCCGACCCTGCCGGAGAGCGACGCCGCCGACCTGCTCGTGGTCGGCGCGCTGCCCGACGTGGTCGAGGACCAGTTCCGGCGCATGTTCGACGGGCTCGGCCTCGGGCATGCCCGCTTCCTGCCCGCCCGCCGCGCCGACGCCGCGCCCGCCGTCGGTCCGAACACGCGGTTCCTGCTCGCGCAGCCCTTTCTCTGCGACACCGCCGCAGCCCTCGAGCGCCGCGGCGCCCGGCGCATCGACGCGCCCTTCCCCTTCGGCGAGGAAGGCACCACCGCCTGGCTTCAGGCGGCCGCCGAGATCTTTGGAGTCGACGCCGCGACCTTCGCGGAGGTCACCGACGCCCCGCGCGCCCGCGCCCGCAAGGCCATCGAGGCGGCCTCGACGCGCCTGCGCGGCCGGACGGTGTTCTTCTTCCCCGACAGCCAGCTCGAAGTGCCGCTCGCACGGTTTCTCGCCCGCGAATGCGGCATGGAGCCAATCGAGGTGGGCACGCCGTACCTGCATCGCGAGCACCTCGGCCCGGACCTCGCGCTCCTGCCGCCGGGGCCGCGGATCTCCGAAGGGCAGGACGTCGACCTGCAGCTCGACCGCGCCCGCGCCGCGCGCCCGGACCTCACGGTCTGCGGGCTGGGCCTCGCCAATCCCCTCGAAGCTGAGGGCCTCACCACAAAATGGGCGATCGAACTCGTCTTCACCCCGGTGCACGGCTACGAGCAGGCCGGCGATCTCGCCGCGCTCTTCGCCCGCCCGCTGGCTCGGCGCGCGGCGGTGCTGGCATGAAGCTCACCGTCTGGACCTATGAGGGGCCCCCGCATGTCGGCGCGATGCGCGTCGCCACCGGCATGAAGGGCCTGCACTACGTGCTGCACGCGCCCCAGGGCGACACCTACGCCGACCTGCTCTTCACCATGATCGAGCGGCGCAACCATCGCCCGCCGGTCACCTACACCACCTTCCAGGCCCGCGACCTCGGCTCGGACACCGCCGATCTCTTCAAGACCGCCTGCCGCGACGCCTGGGAGCGGTTCCGGCCCCAGGCGATCATCGTCGGCGCGTCCTGCACCGCCGAGCTGATCCAGGACGATCCCGGCGGGCTCGCCGAAAGCATGGGCCTTCCGGTCCCGGTCATCGCGCTCGAACTGCCGAGCTACCAGCGCAAGGAAAGCTTCGGCGCCTCGGAGACCTTCTTCCAGCTCGTGCGCCGCCTCGCCGGCCCCTGCGCGCCGACGGAAGGTCTCACCTGCAACATCCTCGGCGCGACCGCGCTCGGCTTCCGCCACCGCGACGACGTCGCCGAGATCACCCGCCTGCTCGCGGGCCTCGGGATCGGCGTCAACGTCGCCGCCCCACTGGACGCCACGCCCCACGACCTCACCCGGCTCGCGGCGGCCGAATTCAACGTCATGCTCTACCCGGAGACCGCCGAGGAAGCCTGCCGCTGGCTTGAGAAGACCCACGGCCAGAAGTACACCCGCACCGTTCCGATCGGCGTCGGCGCCACGCGGGATTTCGTGCGCGAAATCAGCGAGATCATCGGCAAGCCTCTGGAAGCGGATGAAGTCGGGCTGCGCCTGCCCTGGTGGTCGCGCTCGGTCGACTCGACGTATCTGACCGGCAAGCGCGTCTTCGTCTTCGGCGACGCCACCCATGCGCTTGCCATGGCGCGCGTCGCCCGCGAGGAGATGGGCTTCGAGGTGGTCGGCCTGGGCGCCTACAACCGCGAGTTCGCCCGGCCGCTGCGGGCCGCGGCCCGCGATCTCGGCCTCGAGGCGCTGATCACCGACGACTATCTCGAGGTCGAGGACGCGATCGCCGCAGCCCAGCCCGAGATGATCCTCGGAACCCAGATGGAGCGCCACATCGGCAAGCGCCTGGGCATCCCCTGCGCGGTGATCTCCGCCCCGGCCCATGTCCAGGACTTTCCGGCGCGCTATTCGCCGGTGATGGGCTTCGAGGGCGCGAACGTGCTCTTCGACACGCTGGTGCATCCCCTGGTGATGGGCCTCGAGGAGCACCTGCTCACGATGTTCCGTGAGGACTTCGAGTTCCACGACGCCGCCGGTCCGAGCCATCTCGGCGGCCACGCCCCGGCCGCGCCGACCCCCGTGCCTGCGCCCGCCGGCGCCGACGCGATCGTCTGGCAGGCCGAGGCCGAGCGCGAGCTTCGCAAGATCCCGTTCTTCGTGCGCGGCAAGGCGCGCCGCAACACCGAGGCCTACGCCGCCGACCGCGGCCTGGCCGCCATATCCATCGAGACGCTCTATGATGCAAAAGCCCATTTCGCGCGCTGACGCCGCCGTACGCGTGGTGATCATCACGCTGGACGCCCATGTGGCGGGTCCGGCGGCGCGGGCGTCCGAGCGGCTGGCCGAGCGCATCCCGGGCCTTGAGCTCAGCGTGCACGCCGCCGCGGAATGGGCCGAGGATCCCGAGGCGCTGGCCGAAGCGAAGGCGGCTGTCGCCGGTGGCGACATCATCATCGCCACGATGCTGTTTCTCGACGAGCACGTCCGGGCGATCCTGCCCGCGCTCGAGGCCCGCCGGCCCCATTGCGACGCCATGGTCGGGGCGATCTCCGCGGGCGAGGTGGTGCGGCTGACCCGGCTCGGCCGGCTCGACATGTCCCAGCCCGCGACCGGGGTCGCGGCGCTGATGAAGCGGCTGCGCGGCGCCAGGAAGCCCGGCACCTCGTCCGGCGCGGGCCAGATGGCCATGCTGCGCCGGCTCCCGAAGATCCTGCGCTTCCTGCCCGGCAAGGCGCAGGACCTGCGCAGCTACTTCCTGACGATGCAGTACTGGCTCGCCGGGTCCGACGACAACGTCGAGGCGATGATCGCCTATCTCGTCGACCGCTACTCGACCATGCGCCCGACCGGCGCGCGGCTCGCCGCCCCCGAGCCGGTCGAGTATCCCGAGACCGGCCTCTACCATCCCGACCTCGCCGAGCGCATGACGACCGATCCCGCGCGTGTCCCCGGGCCCGTCGGCGCCACCGGCGTCGTCGGCCTGCTCCTGATGCGCGCCTACGTGCTTTCGGGCGACACCGAGCACTACGACGCAGTGATCCGCGCCCTCGAGGCGCGCGGCCTGCGGGTGCTGCCCGCCTTCGCCGCCGGCCTCGACGGTCGCCCCGCCATCGAGGCGTTCTTCCGCGCTGGCGACGGCGGCGTCGCCATCGACGCGCTCCTGTCGCTCACCGGCTTCAGCCTAGTCGGCGGCCCCGCCTACAACGACAGCGGCGCGGCGGAGGAGGCGCTCGCCGAACTCGACGCGCCCTACGTCGCCGCCCATGCGCTGGAATTCCAGCGGCTTGAGCAATGGGCGGCGGGCGATTTGGGGCTCTCGCCGGTTGAGGCGACGATGATGGTCGCGATCCCGGAACTCGACGGCGCGACTGGCCCGATGGTGTTCGGCGGTCGCATCGGGCCGGACGGATGCGCCGGCTGCGACAGGCGCTGCCAGAGCGTGAACGGCGACCGGGTGATGCGCCCCTGCCCCGACCGTGTCGAGCACCTCGCCGAGCGCGTCGCCCGCCGGGCCCGCCTGCGCCGCAGCCAGGTCGCCGCCCGCAAGGTCGCCATCGTGCTCTACGGCTTCCCGCCCAACGCCGGCGCGGTTGGCACCGCCGCCTACCTCGGCGTCTTCGAAAGCCTCCACAACACGCTTCGCGCGATGGCCGCCGAAGGCTACGACGTGAGCCCGCCCGAGAGCGTGGACGCGCTGCGCGAGGCGATCCTGCACGGCGACGCCGCCCGCTACGGCCAGCCCGCCAACGTGCTCGCCCGCATCCCCGCCGACGACCTCGTCGCCCGCGAGCCGCATCTGGCCGAGATCGAGGCCCAGTGGGGCCCGGCGCCCGGCCGCGCCCAGTCCGACGGCTCGGGCGTGTTCGTGCTCGGCGCGCGCTTTGGCAACGCGCTCGTCGGCGTCCAGCCCGCTTTCGGCTACGAGGGCGACCCGATGCGGCTCCTCTTCGAGAAGGGCTTCGCGCCGACCCACGCCTTCTCCGCCTTCTACCGCTACCTGCGCGAAGACTTCGGCGCCGACGTGGTGCTGCACTTCGGCATGCACGGGGCGCTGGAATTCATGCCCGGCAAGCAGACCGGCCTCGGCGCGGCCTGCTGGCCCGACCGGCTGATCGGCGACCTGCCAAACATCTATCTCTACGCCGCCAACAACCCCTCCGAGAGCGCGCTGGCCAAGCGCCGCATCGGCGCGACGATCGTCACGCACCTCACGCCGCCGGTGACCAAGGCCGGGCTCTACCGCGGCCTTCTTGAGTTGCGCGCTACTCTCGATCGCTGGCGGCAGGGCGATCCGGGCGATGATCACGCCGATCTCGCAGCCCTCCTGCAGGCGCAGGCGTCGGCGCTCGACCTCTGCGCCGCCGAGCCGGCCTGGGAGAACCCCGAAGCCGCGGCCGAGCGGCTGCGCGTCGACCTGATGGAGTTCGAGAACGCGCTGATCCCCGACGGGCTGCACGTGGTCGGCGCGCCACCCGACGCCGAGCGCCGCGGCCGCCTGCTCGAGGCGATGGCCGAGGTTGACGGCGCAACCCCCGAGGGTCTCGCGCGGGCCGAGACGCTGCTGGCCGAGGACGCCGAGACGCCGGCGCTCCTGCGCGCGCTCGAAGGCCGCTACATCCGGCCGGTGGCCGGCGGCGACCTCCTGCGCAGCCCCGAGATCCTGCCGACCGGGCGCAACCTGCACGCCTTCGATCCGTTCCGGATGCCCACCGCCTACGCGCTGCGTGACGGCGCGCAGCAGGCCCAGCGGCTGATCGACCGGCACTGCGCCGACGGCGGCGCGCCGCCGCGCTCGGTGGCGATCGTTCTGTGGGGGGCGGACAACATCAAGTCGGACGGCGGCCCGATCGCGCAGGCGCTGGCGCTCCTCGGGGCCCGGCCGCGCTTTGACGGCTACGGGCGGCTGTGCGGGGCCGAACTGGTGCCGCTCGAAGAACTCGGACGGCCGCGCATCGACGTGCTGATGACGCTCTCGGGCATCTTCCGCGACCTGCTGCCGCTGCAGACCCGGATGCTCGCCGAGGCCGCCTGGCTCGCGGCCACCGCCGACGAGCCCGACGAGATGAACTGCGTGCGCGCCCACGCCCGCGCCTACGCCGCGCGCACCGGCTGCGACATGGAGACCGCCAGCCTGCGGGTCTTCTCCAACGCCGAGGGGGCCTACGGCTCGAACGTCAACCAGCTCATCGACAGCGGGGCCTGGACCGACGAGACCGAACTCGCCGACGCCTTCGAGAAGCGCAAGGGCTTCGCCTACGGGCGCAACGGCAAGCCTGCGCCGCAGCCCGAACTCATGCAGTCGATCCTGCGCGAGGTCGACCTCGCCTACCAGAACCTCGAATTTGTCGAGCTCGGCGTCACCACCGTCGATCACTACTTCGACACGCTCGGCGGCATCGGCCGCGCGGTGAAGCGCGCCCGCGGCGCCGAGACGCCGGTCTACATCGGCGACCAGACACGCGGCGACGGCAAGGTGCGCACGCTCTCCGAGCAGGTCGCGCTGGAGACCCGCACCCGGGCGCTGAATCCCAAATGGTACGAGGGCATGCTGCGCCACGGCCACGAGGGCGTGCGCCACATCGAGGCACAGGTCACCAACACCATGGGCTGGTCCGCCACCACCGGTCAGGTGGAGCCCTGGGTCTACCAGCGCCTCAGCGAGACCTTCGTGCTCGACGAGGCGATGCGCCGCCGGCTGGCCGACCTGAACCCGGCGGCCTCGGCGCGGGTCGCCAACCGCCTGCTCGAAGCGCACGAACGCGCCTACTGGACGCCCGACGACGCGACGCTCGAAGCGCTGCGCCGCGGGGCGGAGGAACTCGAGGACACGCTCGAGGGCGTCGGCCCACAGGGGATCGCCGCGGAATGAGGAGAATGCAATGAGCCCGCTCGACAAGGCCCCGATCGTCCTCGGCGATGACGGCGAAGGGTCCGTCCAGGTCCACATGGACGCCTCGGTGAAGATCGACGGCGCCAAGGTCTTCGCCGTCTACGGCAAGGGCGGGATCGGCAAGTCGACGACGTCGTCGAACCTCTCGGTTGCCTTCACCAAGCTCGGACACCGCGTGCTGCAGATCGGCTGCGACCCAAAGCACGACAGCACCTTCACGCTGACGAAGAAGCTGATGCCCACGGTCATAGACGTGCTCAAGGACGTGGATTTCCACGCCGAGGAACTGCGCGCCGAGGATTTCGTCTACGAGGGCTTCAACGGCGTGAAATGCGTCGAGGCCGGTGGCCCGCCCGCCGGCACCGGCTGCGGCGGCTACGTGGTCGGCCAGACCGTGAAGCTTCTCAAGCAGCACCATCTGCTCGAGGAGACAGACGTGGTGATCTTCGACGTGCTCGGCGATGTGGTCTGCGGCGGGTTCGCGGCGCCGCTCCAGCACGCGGATCGCGCGCTGATCGTCACCGCCAACGACTTCGATTCGATCTACGCGATGAACCGCATCATCGCCGCGGTGCAGGCCAAGTCGAAGAACTACAACGTCCGCCTCGCCGGTTGCGTCGCCAACCGCTCGAAGGACACCGACGAGGTCGACCGCTACTGCGACGTCGTGGGCTTCAAGCGCCTCGCGCATCTGCCCGACCTCGACGCCATCCGCCGGTCGCGCCTGAAGAAATGCACCCTCTTCGAGATGGACAGCGCCGACGAGGACATCGTCTCGGTGCAGAAGGAATACATCAAGCTCGCCGAGACGCTCTACGCCGGCACCGACCCGCTCGCGCCGGCGCCGCTTGAGGACCGGCAGATCTTCGAACTCCTGGGATTCGACTGATGTCCAGCTACGAACACACCCGCGCCAGCCTCGAGACCTATTTCGACCGCACCGCGGCCGAGACCTGGGCGCGGCTGACCTCGACCGACCCGGTCAGCCGGATCCGCGCCACCGTGCGCGCCGGCCGCGACCGGATGCGCACGCTCCTGCTGTCGCGGCTGCCCGCAGACATGTCCGGCATGCGCCTGCTCGACGCCGGCTGCGGGGTGGGGCAGCTCTCCGCCGAGGCCGCCCGGCGCGGCGCCCTCGTCACCGCCGTCGACATCGCCCCGAACCTGCTCGAGATCGCCGCGCGCCGCACCCCGCCCGATCTCGCCGCGCGCATCGAGTTCCGCGCCGCCGACATGCTCGACGCCGACCTCGGCCATTTCGACCATGTCGTCGCCATGGACAGCCTCATCCATTACCGGCCTGGCGACATCGCCGGCGCGCTCGCGGGCCTCGCCGCGCGCACCACTCGCTCGATCGTGTTCACCGTGGCGCCCTCGACGCCGCTCCTGCAGGCGATGCACCTGACCGGCAAGGCCTTCCCCCGCGGCGACCGCTCGCCGGCCATCCGGCCGGTGCGCGCGCGCCGTCTCGCCGCGGCTCTCGGCCCCAATCTCGGCCCGCGCCTCGGCGTCGCCGGACGGGTGGCCTCGGGCTTCTACATCAGCGAGGCTCTGGAGCTCGACCTGCGATGACCGCCTCGCGCCACCCGCTGACCCAGTTCGGGCTGCACCTCCTGCCCTTCGCCGATGCCGCGAGCAACGGCCTGCCGCTCAACCGGCTCTTGCGGCTGTCGCTCTTCCAGATCTCGGTGGGCATGGCGTCCGTGCTGCTGCTCGGCACGCTCAACCGCGTGATGATCGTCGAGATGTCGGTCCCGGCGATGCTGGTCGCGGCGATGGTGGCGCTGCCGGTGCTGGTGGCGCCGTTTCGCGCGGTGCTGGGATTCCGCTCGGACACCCACAAGTCGGCGATCGGCTGGCGGCGCGTGCCCTTCATCTGGTTCGGCTCGCTCTACCAGTTCGGCGGCCTCGCCTTCATGCCGTTCGCGCTGATCCTGCTCTCGGGCGACCAGACCCACGGGCCCTGGTGGGCCGGCGAAGCGCTGGCCGCCGCAGCCTTCCTGATGACCGGGCTCGGGCTCCACATGACCCAGACCGCCGGCCTCGCCCTCGCCGCCGACCAGGCCGAGCCGGAACGCCGCCACCGGGTCGTGGCGCTCCTCTACGTGATGTTTCTCGCCGGCATGGCGCTCAGCGCGCTGGTGTTCGGCGCGCTCCTGCGCGACTACGAACCCTTCCGGCTGATCCAGGTCCTGCAGGGGGCGGCGGTCATCACGCTTGGCCTCAACCTCGTCGCGCTCTGGAAGCAGGAGCGCATGAACCCGATGACCCGCGCCCAGCGCGCCAAGCCCAGGCCGCGCTTCTCCGACGCGCTCTTCGAGCTGCTCGGCCAGGACGGCACGCCGCGCATCTTCGCGGTCATCGCGCTCGGCACCGCGGCCTTCTCGATGCAGGACGTGCTGCTCGAGCCCTACGGCGGCGAAGTGCTGGGCCTGTCGGTCGCGGCCACCACCACGCTGACCGCCGTCTGGGCGCTCGGCGCGCTTCTGGGCTTCGGCTTCTCGGCCCGCCGGCTCGGCGACGGCCGCGACCCGTTCCGCATTGCGGCGCTCGGCCTGCTGGTGGGCATCTTCGCCTTCTCCGCCGTGGTGTTCGCCGCACCGCTCGCCTCGGCGCCGCTCTTCTTCGCGGGCGCGCTCCTGATCGGCTTCGGCTCGGGGCTGTTCGCGGTCTCGATGCTGACCGCGGTGATCCGGCTTCCCCGCAGCGGGCTCGTGGAGAGCGGCCTGGCGCTCGGCGCCTGGGGCGCGGCCCAGGCCACCGCCACCGGCTTTGCGATCCTCGCGGGCGGTTTCCTGCGCGACGTGGTCGGCCACTACGCGATGGCCGGCGCCTTCGGACCCGGCATGGCCACGCCCTTCGCCGGCTATTCCTTCGTCTATCACCTCGAGATCGGACTGCTGTTTCTGACCATCGTCGCCATCGGCCCGCTCGTGCGGGTTGCCGGCGCGGCGTCCGCTCCCGACCCCGACTCCGCCGGCTTCGGCCTCAACCAGTTTCCCACCTGACGCACTCGCAAGGAGGATCCGCCAGATGACTGCACCCTTTGTTGGAAACATCGACCTCGCCCAGGTCGCGCTCTACGCCTTCTGGCTGTTCTTCGCCGGCCTGGTCTTCTATCTCCAGCGCGAGAACATGCGCGAGGGCTATCCGGTCGAGGACGACGACGGCAACCCGACCAACCCGGGCCTCTTCCCGATGCCCGAGAAGAAGACCTTCATTCTGCCCGGCGGCCGCGGCAAGGTCGACTATCCCAGCACCGCCCGCGAGACCCGCAGCTTCGCTATGGAACGGGTTTCCCGCAGCCACGGCAGCCCTTATCAGCCCACCGGCGATCCAATGCGCGACGGTGTCGGCCCGGCCGCCTACGCGATGCGCGAGGACCGCCCCGAGCTCGACGGCCACGGCCATGCCAAGATCCAGCCGATGCGCGGCCTGCCCGCCTTCGCCTTCTCCGCCGGCAAGGACCCGCGCGGGCTCGCCGTGCGCGGCGCCGACGACGCGGTGGCCGGCACGGTAGTCGACATGTGGGTCGACGCGCCCGAGGCGATGGTGCGCTACCTCGAGGTCGACCTCGGCGACGGCGACACCCGCCTGATCCCGATGCCGATGGCCAAGATCGGCTGGAAGGGCGTGACGGTGCGCTCGATCCGCAGCGATCAGTTCGCAGGAGTGCCCAAGATCGCCTCCGACCGACAGGTCACCAAGCTCGAGGAGGAGAAGGTGTGCGCCTACTACGCCGGCGGCACGCTCTACGCCACCCAGGAGCGCGTCGACAGCCAGCTCGACCCGATCACCGCCTGAGCGAGAGAAGGAGAACGCGCCCATGTCCCATGATGACACGCTCGTCGAGCCGGTGCGCGGGCTGCCCGAGGCGCCCCCCGACGGCGAGAGCATCCTCTGGCAGGGCGCGCCCCGGGCCTGGCCGCTGGCGCGCCACGCGCTCAACGCGCACTGGGTCGCGGGCTACTTCGGCCTGCTCGCGATCTGGCGCGGCGCTGCGCTGACCGCCCAGGACGGCCTCGCCGCCGGCGCGGTCGCGGCGAGCTGGTACGTCGCGATCGGCGCGCTCGCGGTCGGCGTGCTGTTCCTGATGGCCTGGGTGATGGCGCGCGCGACGGTCTACACGCTCACCACCCACCGGGTGGCCATGCGCATCGGCGCGGCGCTCACCGTGACGCTCAACCTGCCCTACCGCTGGATCGAGAGCGCCGATCTCGCCCGTCACGGCGACGGCACCGGCGACATCGCCCTCGACCTCAAGGGCGAGACCCGGTTCTCCTACCTCGTGCTCTGGCCGCATGTGCGCCCCTGGGCGATGCGTCGCACCCGCCCGGCGCTGCGCTGCATCGCCGAGCCCGAACGGGTCGCGGAGTTGCTGGCGTCCGCCGCGGCGGCGCGGGTCGAGGACATCAGCCTCGGCGCGGCCGCGGCGCCCGCGCGTCCCAGCCCGGGCTTTGCGATGGCTGCGGAATAGGAGCACGGCCATGGACAGCGCCCTCCCCCGGACCCGCCGCGACGGCGCCTCCCGCGACGCCCACCGGACCCCGCCGATCCTTCTGAAGTCGGTGGCCGCGATGATTCTGTTCAGTCTCGTCCTTGTCACCGGCGCGCGCGTGCTCGGGCTTGCGCCCGCCGCCGCGCCCGACGACAGTGTCGGCGTCGTCGCCGAGCGCAGCATCCGTGTGGACGGCAGCCTCGGCAGCGCAGCCAAGGTCTGGGACGCCGAGACAGGCGCCCTGATCGCCGACCTCGACCCGACGGAGGCGGGTTTCATCAACGGGGTCATGAAGGCCCTTTCCCGGGAGCGCATGCTCCACAAGACCGCCGGCGATCCGCCGGTCCGCATTGTCCGCTTTGCCGATGGCCGTCTCGGCCTTCGGGACCCTGCGACCGGATGGCGCGTCGAGCTGATGGGATTTGGCGACACAAACAGGGACGCTTTCGCGGCGCTCTTGAGCGCCCAGGCGATCCCGGCAACCGGAGAGTGAAGGAAATGCCCGGCCTGTTCACACGATCCCGCGAAGACGCGCCCTGCACCGTCGAGGTGAGCCACCTCTTCGAGAGCCTGCACGCGCATGTGCGCTTCGACAACGGCGCCGTCATCAACCCCGGCGACGAGGTCCTGGTCCATGGCGAGCCGGTGCTCGCCGCCTACGGAGAGGTCAAGATAGAAAAACGCGTGGCCACCATCACGCGTGCGAGCGCCGTCGAGCGCGCCTGGACGCGGCTCACCGGCGACCTGGAAGTCATGGAGCTGTGCGAGTTCAGCTTCTCCGAGGAGATGAAGCTATGAACGCGTACGCCCAGATCGCCACCGAGCCGCCGCACGGCGAGCCGCTGCTCGACACCCAGGCGATGGCCACCGAGACCACGCTCCTGAATCCGCGCTTCTACACCACCGATTTCGAGGAGATGGACAGGCTCGACGTCACCCCGGTCCGCGCGGAATGGGACGCGCTCATCGCCGAGATGAAATCCGACCCCAACAAGCGGCACTTCAAGAAGAACGCCGAATGGGACGAGCCCGACTGGGAGAACATGGACCCCGAACTCCGCAAGGAGCTGACCGACTTCCTCGTCTCCTCGCTCACCGCCGAGTTTTCCGGCTGCGTGCTCTACAAGGAGATGAAGCGCCGGGGAACCAACCCCGATATCTGCGAGCTCTTCAGCTACATGTCCCGCGACGAGGCCCGGCATGCCGGCTTCATCAACGACGCGCTGAAGGAGGCCGGCATCGGCGTCAATCTCGGCTTCCTCACGAAGGCCAAGAAATACACCTATTTCAAGCCGAAGTTCATCTACTACGCCACGTACCTCAGCGAGAAGATCGGCTACGCCCGCTACATCACCATCTTCCGCCACCTTGAGAAGCACCCCGACAAGCGCTTCCACCCGATCTTCAAATGGTTCGAGGAATGGTGCAACGACGAGTTCCGCCACGGTGAAGCCTTCGCGCTCCTGATGCGCGCCAATCCCGAGCTGCTGGAAGGCCGCAACAAGCTCTGGATCCGCTTCTTCCTCGTCGCGGTCTTCGCGACCATGCATGTCCGCGACCATGCCCGCCCGGCCTTCCACGAGGCGATGGGGGTCGACATCGACGACTATGACGACAAGGTCTTTCGCACCACCTCCGAGATCAGCCGGCAGGTCTTCCCGATCGAGCTCGATCTCGACAATCCGCGCTGGCGGAAGGGCCTGAAAAAGATGCGCGAGGTCTTCGAGGACATGGACGCCGCCCGGCGTCAGGGGGGCGCGACCGGCAAGCTCAAGGAATGGAGCGCCGGGGCACGGGCCGCGGCAGTCTTCGCCGGGCTCTACACGATCCCCGTGAAGAAGAACGCGCTGCCCGCCAGCAGCCGCCTGCAGCCGACCTACTAGCGGAGGACGCCGCGCGTGGACAGCATCTGGATCGCGGGCCTCTTCGCCCTCTTCGTCTGGTGGTTCTCCACCGGCGCGATCCTGTTTGCGGTCCAGCGCGCCGACCGCTCCGGCGGGCCCGGCCACGGCAGCGCCGTGGCGCTCTGCCTGCCGGTGCTCGCGCTGGGCTGCGTCGGCGTCTGGCGGTCGCTCGATGATCCCTCGGTCGCCGGGGCCTATCTGGGCTTTCTCTCGGCGATCGCCATCTGGGGCTGGATCGAGCTTGCGTTTCTCGCGGGCGTCATCACCGGCCCTTACGCCCGGCCCTGCCCGCCGGGCGTCGAGGGACTGCAGCGGTTCCTGCGGGCCTGGGGCGCCATCGCCTACTCGGAAATGGTGCTCATCGCCGCGATGTGCGCGCTGGTCACGCTCTCCTACGGAGCGGAGAACCGGCTGGCGATGTGGACCTTCCTGGTGCTCTTCGTCGCGCGCATCACCGCCAAGCTCAACGTCTACCTCGGCGTGCCCAACATCAACGACGCCTTCCTGCCGAGCCCGGTGCGCCATCTGTCCACGCATTTCCGGCGCGCGCCGATGAACGGCTTCTTCCCCTGGTCGGTGAGCTTCCTGACGATCGCCTTCGCCTGCTTCGTGGAACGCATGATCGCGGCGCCCGCGGGCTCGGGGCTCGAGATCGGCTTCGCGCTGCTCGCCACCCTGACCGCGCTGGCGGTCCTCGAGCACTGGATGATGGTGCTGCCGATCCCCAACTCCGCGCTCTGGAGCTGGGCCCTCAACCCCGATCCCACCGCCGGCGACGCGCTTGACCCTGCGCCGCCAGTTGCTCACAAGACCGAAGCCTGAGGACGAGACGATGGATTACGACGCGCTATTCCGCCGGCATCTGGAGACGCTCCACAGGGAGGGCAACTACCGGGTGTTCGCCGAACTGGAGCGGCTGCGGGGCGAGTTCCCGCGGGCGCGGCGGCATTGCGGCCGGGCGGGCGTCGCGGCCCCGTCCGAGGTGACGGTCTGGTGCTCGAACGACTATCTCGGCATGGGCCAGCATCCCGAGGTGCTCGCGGCCATGCACGAGGCGCTCGAGCGCTGCGGCGCGGGGGCGGGCGGCACGCGCAACATCTCCGGCACCACCCACGACCACGTGCGCCTCGAGGCGGAGATCTCCGACCTGCACGGCAAGGAGGCGGCGCTGCTGTTCACCTCGGGCTACGTCTCGAACTGGGCGGCGCTGGGCACGCTCGGCTCCAGGCTCGAGGGCGCGGTGATCCTGTCGGACGCGCTCAACCACGCATCGATGATCGAGGGCATCCGCCATTCCCGCTGCGAGAAGACCATCTGGCGGCACAACGATCCCGACGATCTCGACCGCAAGCTCGCCGCGCTCGACCCCGCCCGGCCGCGCATCGTCGCCTTCGAGAGCGTCTATTCGATGGACGGCGACATCGCGCCGATCGCCGAGATCGTCGCGGTCGCCGAGAAGCACGGGGCGATGACCTATCTCGATGAGGTGCACGGCGTCGGCCTCTACGGGCCGCGCGGCGGCGGCGTGGCGGAGCAGGAAGGCCTGATGGACCGCATCGACCTGATCGAGGGCACGCTGGGCAAGGCCTTCGGGGTGATGGGCGGCTACATCGCCGGCTCCGCGCCGCTGATCGACTTCGTGCGCTCCTTCGCCAGCGGCTTCATCTTCACCACCGCGCTCCCCCCCGCGGTGGCCGCCGGCGCGCGCGCCTCGATCCGCCACCTCAAGGCGAGCGACGCCGAGCGCCAGGCCCAGCGCGCCAACGTCGCGGCGCTGCGCGCCCGGCTCGACCGGCTCGGCATCCCGCACCTGCCCAACCCCAGCCACATCGTGCCGGTGATGGTCAAGGACCCGGTCAAGTGCAAGATGATCTCCGACATCCTGCTCGACGACTGGGGCATCTACGTGCAGCCGATCAACTACCCCACCGTGCCGAAGGGAACCGAGCGCCTGCGCTTCACCCCCTCGCCCCTGCACACCGACGCCGACCTCGACCGCCTCGCGAACGCCCTCTCCGACCTCTGGCGCCACTGCGCCCTCGCAAGAGCCGTCGCTTGAACGGTGGGGGCGGTTTGAGGCGGGCTTCGCCCTAGGCGCAGGCCATTCCGGCGATCAGGTCGGCGAAGACCGCCGGCGCCTCCTCGTGCATCAGATGCCCGAGGTCAGGATAGGAGACCGCGTGTCCCGCCTGCAGGCGCGCGGCGATACGCTGGGCGTCCTCGGGCGGAACCGTGCCGTCCCTGGCGCCCGCCGCCAGCGTGACCGGGACGGCGAGGCGCGGCAGGTCGGCGAGCAACGGCGCAAGATCCCAGCGCGCCATCATCGCCAGCGTAGCGCTCACATGGCCCCCATCGGTGAAGAGCCGGCGGTAGAGCTCGACGCCGCGCGCATCGAGGCGGCTGCCGGTGCTGTCGAGCAGCCGCCGCAGCACGCCCGGCGCGGCGGCGGCGCGCGCGAAGGCCGCGCCGGTGAGCGGATTGAGCGACAGCATCTTGGCGAGCGCCGGAAACAGCAGCGCCGCCGGACCGCGAAAGCCCGAGAGCGCGCCGTTGAGCCCCAGCACCGCTTCCGGCGCGACCCGTCCGTCCAGCGCCATGCGCAGCGCAATCGCCGCCCCGGCGGAATGAGCGACGACGAGCCGCGGCGCGAAGTCCTCCGCCGCGAGCAGCGCGCCGATGTCCTCGGCCATCAGCGGCAGGCCATAGCGCTGCGGCGTGCCGCGCGAGAAGCCTTGCCCCGGCAGGTCGAGCGCCAGGATCTCGACGCGCGGCAGCAGCGCCGGGATCACGTCCCGCCAGCTGTGCGTCGCCCCGCCCGCCCCGTGGATCAGCAGCGCCCTCGGCCCCGCCCCGCCGCGCTGGACGTGAAAGCGCGCGCCGCGGGTGGCCACGAACCGGCTGAGCTCCCGGTTGGGCCAGTCCGCGCCGTCGCGGCTCCATTCGAGGGTCATCGGCTCAGGCCGCCGCCACGGCGGCGTCGAGCGCGCCCGAGAGCGCCCGCGCGTCGGCCCGCGGCAGCGGCAGATAGGCCGCCCCCATCGCCGCAGCGAGATCGCGCGCCGCCTCCGCGGGGCGGTTGGAAGTGTCGATGACGATGCCGGGCGCGCCCTCGGCGCGCAGCGCACGCGCAAG
The DNA here is from genome assembly GCA_963836255.1 of uncultured Alphaproteobacteria bacterium. Classification (GTDB taxonomy): domain Bacteria; phylum Pseudomonadota; class Alphaproteobacteria; order Rhodobacterales; family Rhodobacteraceae; genus Amaricoccus. The sequence goes on along the minus strand of CAWIIL010000001.1, from coordinate 965,931 downwards.
CCGCCGCGCGTCCTCGCCGGCCTGCGCCCGGCCGGGCGCGCCGTCGAGCGCGACGTTGGCCCGTCCGTCGGTGAGGACCGCGAGATAGGGCGCGAGGCCCCGCAGCCGGCAATGCCGCGCCAGCGCCAGCGCCTCGGCGAGGCCCGCGGCCAGCGGCGTGCCGCCGCCCCCCGGAAGCCCGGCGAGCCGGCGCTTGGTCATCACCAGCGAGCGCGTCGGCGGCAGCAGCGTCTCCGCGCCCGCGCCCCGAAACGCGATCAGCGCCACCTGCTGGCGCGACACGTAGGCCTGCGCCAGCATCAGTTCGACCGCGCCCTTGGTCTCCGCGAGCCGGGCCAGCGCCGCCGAACCCGAGGCGTCGACCACAAAGATCACCGCCTTCTCGAGCCGGGTCTTCGACCTGCGCACCCGGAAATCCTCCGCCCGCACCAGCACGCGCCCGGGATCGCCCTGCGCGGCAGCCCGGCGCAGCGGCTGCCAGGGCGCCGCGGCGCGAAGCGTTTCCACCAGGTCGAGCCGCGCCCCGTCGCGCGGGGCGCCGCGCACCGACCCCGCCGGCCGGCCCCGGCCCTTGCCGCGCTTCTCGTCGCCCGCCCCGGCGCTGTGCGCCGCGGCCCCGCGCGCCGCGGCACCCGCAAGCAGCCGCGCCAGCACATCCGCCGGCACCGCCGCTCGCGCCGCCTCGAGCAGGAGATCCTCCGGCGGCCGGGCCCGCACGTCGTCGCGCGGCTCCTCGGCGGCGGGGTCGCTCTCGGCGGAGTCCGGATCGGGCGGCGGCGGGTCGGGGCCGTCCCGGGGCGCCTCGGGCATCACGCGCGCCCGTGGACCGAGCACCAGTCGGGCGGCGGCCTCGACGTCGCCGGCCTCGGCCTCGGTCCGGCCGGCGCACGCCGCCGCCGCCCGCGCCGCACGCATCGCCAGCATCGGCGCGCGCAGCGAGCCGATCCCGAGCGCCGCCGCCGCCGCGATCAGCGCCTCGGCCAGGGCTTCCGGCAACGTCACCGCGTCCGGATCGATCCCTGAATCCGTCGCCGGACCCGGTCCGGCCGCGATCTCCGCCAGCCCGACCCCGTCAAGGCGCGGCGCAAAGGCCAGCCGGTCGCGCAGCTTCTCCGGCGCGGCCTCGTCGGGCTCCGCCCCCTCGTCGAGCGCCACCAGCCGGAACTCGGCGCCCGCATCCCAGGCCGCGCCGAGCCGGGCGGCCAGAGCCGGGCTCATGCGCTCGGCCATCGGCGCGATCAGCGTCGCGCCCTCCGCCTCGGCCAGAAGCCCGCGCGCCAGCCGCGGCGCGCCCGCCGCCAGCGTCGCCGCCAGATCAAGCCCGCCGAGCAGCTGCGCGTCGTCGATCGCCGGCGGCAGCCGCAGCAACCGCCCCGACGCCGCCGCATGGCGGGCGAGCCAGGCGTCGCGCGCCGGCCCCGGCCGCGCCCGCAGGCAGGCCCCGCCCAGCCCCGGATCGAGCGCCAGCAGATCGGCGGCCAGACAGGCGTCGGCCCAGAGCCCGGCCGCGCTCACGCCGGCAGCACCTCGTCGAGCGACCGCGCCACACGCGCGCCGGACCCCGCCTCGTCGAGCGGGTCCCGGCGCAGCCGGTGGCGCAACGCCGAGGCCGCCACCCGGCGCAGATGCCCGCGATCGACCGTCTTGGCGCCCTCGACGGCGGCGAGCGCACGGGCGGCGCGCATCAGCGTCAGCTCACCCCGAAGCCCGTCCGCCCCGAGCGCGAGACAGAGCCGCGCCACGTCCGAGAGCGTCTCGTCGGGCGTCGCCACCCGACCCAGCCGCCGCCGCGCCGTCAGGATCGACTTGCGCCGCCGGGCGTTCTCGCGCTCCCACTTGCGCACGAAGCGGGCCGGATCGCGCTCGAAAGCGTCGCGCCGCCGGATGACCTCGACCCGGTCGGCGATTTCGCTGGGCGAGGCCACCTCCACCGAAAGCCCGAACCGGTCGAGAAGCTGGGGGCGCAGCTCGCCCTCCTCGGGGTTGCCCGAGCCCACCAGCACGAAGCGCGCCGCGTGGCGCACGCTCAGACCCTCGCGCTCGACCACGTTCTCGCCCGAGGCGGCCACGTCGAGCAGCAGGTCGACGATGTGATCCTCCAGCAGGTTCACCTCGTCGATGTAGAGGTATCCCCGGTGCGCCCGCGCCAGCAGCCCCGGCTCGAAGGCCTTCTCGCCGCGCCCGAGCGCGCGCTCCAGGTCGAGCGCGCCGACCACCCGGTCCTCGGTCGCGCCGAGCGGCAGGTCGATCACCGGCGTCGCCACCGTCTCCGCCGCCTCGCCGTCGCCGGGCGGCAGGTTGTAGGGCGAGCCCTTGGCGATCTCGATGGGCGGCAACAGCGCCGCCAGCGCACGCACCGCCGTCGACTTGCCGGTGCCGCGGTCGCCGAAGACCAGCACGCCGCCGATGCTCGGATCGACTGCGGTCAGGGTCAGCGCGAGCTTCATTTCCTCCTGACCGACGATGGCGGCGAACGGGAAGGCGATGGGCATGGGCTGGGGTCCGTCTATTCGGCGGCGAACTTGGCAGGCGGGCGCAGCGCCGCGGCGAGCGGATCGCCGCCGCGCCAAGAGCCCTCGTGCGCTCGCACGGCGAAGCGGGCGTAGAGCTCCTCGGCGAACCAGCCTTCGGCACGCACCGCGGCGATTGCGGCCGCATGCGGCCCGTCGGCGCGGGCGAAGGCGGCCATGCTCTCCGCATCGGGCCAGATCGAGAAGGTGACCTGGTGCAGCCAGGGCACCTCGCCGACGCCGGCCTTGAAGATCACGTTGGGATCTGCGCCGATGCGCTTCGAGATCGCCGGGGCGCGGGCCCAGAACTTCAGGAGCGCGCCCGGCCGGATCGTGGCTCGCGTGAGCGCCGCCACCGGCCCTGCGCCGATCTGGCCGCCCGAGGGCGCGAACGGCTGGCGGCGCGACCATTCGCCGCGCGCCGCGATCGGCTCGAGATAGAGCGCATAGGTCTCGTCCGCCCGGGCGCGCAGACGGCGATAGGCCGGGGTGGCGCCGATGCCGGCCCGCGCCGCTGCGAGGTCGGGCCAGGTGCTGAGCACCGCCATCAGCGACGGATCGGGCCGCGGCGTGAAGCCGTCGCCGCTCCCGGCCCCGAAAAGCTTGACGAATCCTGCGCCCGGCGCGCGTCGGAGACCCCGGCGGGCCAGCCCCATCTGGGTCAGCGCCCAGAGACGGTCGCGCCAGGCGTCGAAGCGGAAAAAGCACAAGGTGACCGCGCTCGGCCCCGCTTCCCCTCGACGCGCTTCCTGCTCCATGCGAGGAAATTCGCACGGATAAATCCTGCGTTAAAGAGCCAATCGCGCCGATTGTAACTCAAACTGGACACTGCTACCGTCCACTCATGTTGACACGCATCGACCCCACCGCCGAGACCACCGCCGCCGAGGACCCGCGGCCCACCGCGATCGTGATCGGCGCGGGCTTCGGCGGCCTCGCCGCGGCGGTCCGCCTCGGAGCCAAGGGCTACCGTGCGCTCATCCTCGACAAGCTCGACATGCCCGGCGGGCGCGCCTCCTCGATCCGCCGCGGCGGCTACCGCTTCGATCTCGGCCCCACCATCGTCACCGCGCCCCAGGTCTTCGAGGCGCTCTGGACGCTCTCGGGCCGCGAGATGGCCCGCGACGTCGACCTGCGCCGGCTCGACCCGATGTACGAGATCCGCTTCCCGGACGGATCGACCTTCGCCGCCCGCCAGGACACCGAGGCGATGCGCGCCGAGGTGGCGCGGCTCTCGCCGGGCGATCTCGCCGGCTACGACCGGTTCCTGCGCGACGCCGAGGTGCGCCACGAGTTCGGGTTCGAGAACCTTGGCCGGCGGCCGATGAACGCGCTCTGGGATCTTGTCAAGGTCCTGCCCACCTTCGCCTGGCTGCGCGCCGACCGCTCGACATACGGCCACGCCGCGAGCCGGATGCGCGACGAGCGCCTGCGCATGGCGCTGAGCTTCCATCCGCTCTTCATCGGCGGCGATCCCTTCAACGTCACCTCGATGTATTCGCTCGTCGCCCATCTGGAGAAGACCTTCGGCGTGCACTACGCCATGGGCGGCGCCGGCGCGCTGGCCGAGGCGATGGCCGGCCTCGTGCGCCGCGGCGGCGGCGAGTTGCGCTTCGGCGTCGAGGTCGACGAGATCACCGTCAAGGACGGCCGCGCCACCGGGGTGCGCCTGACCGACGGCGAGACGCTGCGCGCCGACCTGGTGGTCTCCAACGCCGACGCCGGCCACACCTACCAGCGGCTCCTGCGCAACCATCCGCGCCGGCGCTGGACCGACGCGAAGCTCAAGCGCCTGCGCTGGTCGAACGGGCTCTTCGTCTGGTACTTCGGCGCCCGCGACACCCGCGACCTCTGGCCGGATGTCGGCCACCACACCATCCTGAACGGCCCGCGCTACGCCGGGCTCGTGCACGACATCTTCATCAAGGGCCGGCTCGCCGACGACATGTCGATCTACCTGCACCGCCCGACGGTGACCGACCCCTCGGCGGCGCCCGAGGGCTGCGACGCCTTCTATGCACTCGCCCCGGTGCCGCATCTCGGCCACGACTGGCCGGTGGACTGGGAGGCCGAGGCCCCGCGCTTTCTGGAGCGCATGCAGTGGATGCTGGAAGGCGGGCCGCTGCCCGGCCTGATGTCGCGGGTCGAGGAATCCCTCGTGCTGACCCCGAAGGACTTCGAGACCCGCTACTGCTCGCCGTTCGGGGCCGGCTTCTCCATCGAGCCGCGCATCCTGCAGAGCGCCTGGTTCCGCCCGCACAACGTCTCCGAGGAGGTCGCTGGCCTCTATCTCGTCGGCGCCGGCAGCCACCCGGGCGCGGGCCTGCCCGGGGTCGTCTCCTCGGCCGAAGTGCTCGACAAGCTCGTGCCCGCCGCGGAGACCGTCCGTTGAGCGCGCAGGCCGCCGCCGACCTCGAGGCCTGCCGGGCGGCGATCCGGCACGGATCCAAGAGCTTTCACGCAGCCTCGCTGCTGCTGCCGCGCCGGGCCCGTGATCCGGCGCTGGCGCTCTACGCCTTCTGCCGGCTCGCCGACGACGCGGTCGACCTCAACGCCGAGAAGGCCGGCGCGGTGCGCTCGCTGCGCAACCGGCTCGATCGCGCCTACGCCGGTGATCCGGTCGACAGTCCCGCCGACCGAGCTTTCGCCCGCATGGTCGCGGACCACGCCATGCCGCGCGCCCTGCCCGAGGCGCTGCTCGAGGGCTTCGCCTGGGACGCCGAGACCCGCCGCTACGCGACGATCTCCGACCTGCGCGCCTATTCCGCCCGGGTGGCCGCGGCCGTCGGCGCGATGATGACCGTGCTGATGGGCGTGCGCGACGCCGACACGCTGGCGCGCGCCTGCGATCTCGGGGTGGCCATGCAGCTCACCAACATCGCCCGCGACGTCGGCGAGGACGCCCGCGAGGGAAGGCTCTACCTGCCGCTCGACTGGCTCGACCGGGCGGGGATCGATCCCGACGCCCTGCTCGCCGCGCCGCGCATGAGCCCCGAGCTTGGCGCAGTGATCGCCCGGCTGCTGCGCGAGGCGGGCCGGCTCTACGATCGCGCCGAGGCCGGCATCCCGCGCCTGCCGCTCTCCGCCCGCCCGGCGATTTTCGCGGCCCGGCTGATCTACGGCGAGATCGGCGCGCGGGTCCACGCGGCCGGCTGCGACAGCGTCACGCGCCGCGCGGTGACCTCGCGCCGCCGCAAGCTCGCCCTCGCCGCGACCGCCTTCGGCCGGGCAGGCGCTGCGACGCTGCTGCCCCAGAGCGCGGTCCTGCACGCAGCCCCCCTGCCCGAGACCGCCTTCCTGGTGCAGGCCGCCGCCCGGCCCGCCGAGCGCCCCGGCCGCGCCGAGCACATCACCGGCATCTTCGCGAGCCTCGCCGCGCGCGACATGGCGCGCGCCGACGACTTCCGCGCGCGCGTCTGAGCGACCAGCCGGGCGGGGAGGCGCAGATGGATCCTGTCTTCGGCGTGAAGTTCTTCGGCGCGCTCTTTGCGATCATGAACCCGCTGACGAACCTTCCGATCTTTCTCAGCCTCACCGAAGGCATGGACACTGCAGCACAGCGCCGCACCGCGCTGCGGGTCCTGTTCTACTCCGCGGTGATGTGCGCGGTGGTGGCGGTCGCGGGCCAGCAGATCCTCGAGCTCTTCAACATCTCCATCGACGCCTTCCGGGTCGCCGGCGGCGTGGTGCTCGCGGGCATCGCCCTCAACCTGCTGAACGGCCACGCCGCGACCTCCCACAAGACCACCGACGCCGAGCACTCGGCGTCGCGCGACCTCGGCGCCGAGGACGTGGCGTTCTTCCCGCTGACTTTCCCGATGATCGTCGGCCCCGGCAGCATCACGACCCTGATCGTTTTCCTGCACGAGGCGGGCTCGGTGGCGAACTACATCGCCTACGCCGCCGTCGTCGCGGCGGTGCTGGCGATGCTCGGCCTCACCTTCTACTTCGCCGGCGACCTCGACAAGCGGCTCAGCCTCACCCTGCGCGCGATCATCACCCGGATCATGGGCATGCTGCTCCTGGCCATCGCCATCGCCATGCTGGCGCAGGGCCTGCTGAAGCTTCTGCCGGGGTTGGGTGCGGCGCCCTCTGGCTGAGCCGGATCGGCTCCCGACGCGCGCTAGGAAGCCGCCTTCTCGCGACCGACGGCCAACCTCTGCGGTCCCGCGCGTCCCATCTTCGTGAAGGCCCGCTCGTAGGCGGCCAGCAGCACCGGCGCGGAATGCGCCCACGACAGGCCGCCCTCGATGCGCGCCCGCCCGATCTCGCCCATGCGCGCGCGCGCTTCTGGAGCGTCGAGCAACTCTACGATCTTCTCCGCAAAGTCGATCGGATCGTTTCTCCGCGCGTAGAGCGAGGCCTCCCCCGCCGAGGCGCGCCCCTCCAGCAGATCGAACTGAACGATCGGCTTTTTCAGCGTCATGTACTCCATGATCTTGTTCATGGTGGACAGATCGTTCATTCGCGTCGCCCGGTCGGGGTTCACGCAGACGTCGGCGGTGTTGAGCATGTCGAGCAACACGTCGTCGGAGGCGCGGCCCGTGAACGTGAAATACTGCTCGAGCCCGCGCTTCGCCACGTCGGCCCGGACCTCCTCGAGCGCTGGCCCGCCGCCGACGACGCCGAAGTGCACGTCGTCGCGGCCCATCTTGCGGATAATGTGCTCGGCGGCGTCCACGAGGAGGTCGAGGCCCTCCTGAGGCCCGATCACGCCGACATAACCCACAAGATGACGCGCGCCGCGCCGGAGTTCGGGCTTCGGCGGGCGAAGTTCCAGCTTCTCGATCTTCGGCCCCGAACGCACCACAAAGACGTCCTCCGCCGCCATGCCGCCGCGCTCCCGGGCGATGGCGGCGTAGGACTCGTTCGTCGCGAGCGAAACGATGGCGGTCCGAAAGGTGAGGCGCTCGAAGAGCACCATCATCCGCCAGAGCGTCCCCCGGCTTTCGAACTTGGTCTCGTAGAGCTCGGGACAGATGTCGTGATGGTCGAACACATAGCGCACCCCGAACGGCCGCAGCGCCCACGCGACCAGGAAGATCAGGTCCGGCGGATTGCAGCCGTGCAGGATGTCCACGCCGCGCTCTCGCCGCACCCTGTGCGCCAGCCGAAGTTCGTGCCAGAGCGCAGATCCGTATTCCCTGAGGTAGGCGCGGAACCCCGAGCCCTCCTCGGGAAGGGCGTGCCGGTGGATGTGCACGCCTTCGAGAATCTCGTAGTCGGCGTCGAAACCCTTCCCCTTGGGACAGATCACCGACACCGTGTAGCCTTCCGCGACCAGGGTGGTCGCCTCGGACCAGACCCGGCGGTCGAACGGCACGGGCAGGTTCTCGACGACGATCAGCACCCGACGCCCGGCGCCGGGCGGCGCCCCGCCAGCGGCTCCTCTGAGCGTGGCGTCCTCGCGCGCCTGTGTTTCCGCGGCGACCGGCGACGCGGCGCTACCAGTTGACGCCATCGTATCGATCTCCAAGCGCCTGCTGCAATCCGGGAATGCGCACGAGATCGACCACCCGCTGATCCGAACGCATCATCTGAGGGAGTTCCCTGAATTCCGCGGCTCCGTTTCCGACCACGATCAGATCGCTCTGGGCGACGGTCCGGGCGAGGTCGTCGGACAGGATCTCCGCTATGTGGGGGATGACCTCCTCGATGTAGGCGCGGTTCGCGCCCACCAGCCGGGCCAGATGCACGTTCCGGTCGTAGACGCCGATCTTGTAGCCCTTTCCGAGCAGGCGCTCGAGCAGCGCGACCTGGGGGCTCTCGCGCAGGTCGTCGGTTCCGGACTTGAAGCTGATCCCGAGAAAGGCGATGCGCCTCAGCCCCGCAGACGTGATCATCCCGAGCGCACGGTCAACCTGGATCTCGTTTGTCGGGAGCACCGAATTGAGCAGCGGCAGGTTCAGGTCGAAGTCGCGGCCCATGTAGGCCAGCGCCCGCACGTCCTTGGGCAGACAAGAGCCACCGAAGGCAAAGCCCGGACGCAGGTACGTGGTGGATATGTTGAGCTTGCGATCCTCGCAGAAGATATCCATCACCTTCCAGCTGTCCACACCGGCCGCCTTGGCGATGTTTCCGACCTCGTTGGCAAAGGCGACCTTGACGGCGTGCCAAGCGTTGTCGGTGTACTTCACCAGTTCCGCGGTCTCAAGTTCGGTCGCAATCTTTGGCCCAGGCAGTTCCTCGTAGAGCGCCAGCACTTCGGCCGCGGTTGCGGGATCGGCCGCCCCCACCACCGTCTTGGGCGGATTGTCGTAATCGTAGACGGCCGTCGAACTCGCGCAGGAATTCGGGATTGTTCGCGACCTTGAGCCTGTCGCCGACGGGCATGCCGGCGGCGCGCTCGAGGGCGGGAAGAACCAGGCCGCGCATCGTGCCCGGCAGGATCGTCGATCGGATCACCACCAGATGAGGCGTGTCCTTCGATCGCATCGCCGCGCCGATGTCCTCGCAGACGCGCTCGACCGCGCTGGTGTCGAGAGACCCGTTCCGGCGCGAGGGCGTGCCGACGCAAACGAAGCTCAGATCGCTCTGCGCGACCGCTTCGGCCGCCGAGGTCACCGCGGTCAGGCGGCCATCCTGCACCGCCTCGGCGATCAGTTCGCCCACGCCCTTCTCGATGATCGGGCTGCGACCATCCCGGACGAGCGCCACCTTCTCCGGTTGCGGGTCGACCCCGATCACCCTGTGGCCGTCGCGCGCCAGACAGGCCGCGGACACGATCCCGACATACCCCAGACCGAACACAGATATTCGCACTCTTCGCCTCTCCGCACATCATTCTTCGTCCGCCCCGTCCCGTAGACCATGCAGGCGCCGATTGGTAGTGTCCCGCGCCACTTGGTGAATCGACGCGGCTCGGATTCGGCCGGGGCCTCAGCGGCTGCGCCCGCCATCCCGCCTGCGCCGCCGCGCCAGCCTGCGCCGCATCAGCGTCACGTCCACCGCGATGATCGCCGCCCCGAGCGGGATCATCCAGAACCCCAGAACCGGCAGGAACCCGAACACCCCGCCCACGATCAGCAGCAGCCCCGCCACCGACCGCAGCCCGGCCGGCACCCGCCGCACCGCCATCCGCAGCCCGCGTCGGTAGTAGCTCAGCCCCCGCGCGCGCCAGCCCGTCATCGCCGCCCCCGATTGAACCCGCGCGCCGCCCGCTCTAGGAACGGGGAAACCGCGCATCACGGAGCCCCATATGGCCACGCCGCAATACGTCTTCCACATGGACGGCCTCACCAAGGCCTATCCCGGCGGCAAGAAATGCTTCGAGAACATCCGCCTCTCGTTCCTGCCCGGCGTCAAGATCGGCGTCGTCGGCGTCAACGGCTCGGGCAAGTCCACGCTGCTGCGCATCATGGCCGGCCAGGACCGCGACTTCCAGGGCGAGGCCTGGGCGGCCAAGGGCGTCGCCGTCGGCTTCCTGCCCCAGGAGCCAGAGCTCGACGCCGCCAAGACCGTGCGCGGCAACGTCATGGAGGGGGTCGCGGCCAAGCAGGCGCTGCTCGACGAGTTCAACGACATCGCCATGAAGATCGCCGACGAGCCCGAGCTCATGGACCGCATGACCGAGCTCCAGGACCGCATCGACGCGGCCAACCTCTGGGACCTCGACAGCCAGGTCGACGTCGCCATGGAGGCGCTGCGCTGCCCGCCCGACGAGGCCGACGTCTCGACCCTCTCGGGCGGCGAGAAGCGCCGCGTCGCGCTCTGCAAGCTGCTGCTCGAGGCCCCCGAGATCCTGCTCCTCGACGAGCCGACCAACCATCTCGACGCCGAGACCATCGCCTGGCTGCAGAAGCACCTCATCGAGTACAAGGGCACGATCCTGATCGTCACCCACGACCGCTACTTCCTCGACGACATCACCGGCTGGATCCTCGAGCTCGACCGCGGCCGCGGCATTCCCTGGGAGGGCAACTACTCCTCCTGGCTCGAGCAGAAGGCCAAGCGGCTGGAGCACGAGGCCCGCGAGGACAAGGCCCGCCAGAAGACGCTCCAGCGCGAACTCGAGTGGATCCGCCAGGGCGCCAAGGCCCGCCAGGCCAAGCAGAAGGCCCGCATCAACGCCTACAACGAGCTGGCCAACCAGTCCGAGCGCGAGAAGATCACCCGCGCCCAGATCGTCATCCCCAACGGCCCGCGTCTCGGCGCCAACGTCATCGACCTCGAGGGCGTCTCCAAGCACTACGCCGACAAGCAGCTCATCGAGGATCTCACCTTCCGCCTGCCCCCCGGCGGCATCGTCGGCGTGATCGGCCCCAACGGCGCCGGCAAGACCACGCTCTTTCGCATGCTCACCGGCCAGGAGGCGCCGGATGCGGGAGAGATCACGCTGGGCGACTCGGTCAAGCTCGCCTACGTCGACCAGTCCCGCGACGCGCTCGATGCGAACAAGACCGTCTGGGAGGAGATCTCCGACGGCCTCGATGTCGTGAAGCTCGGCGACGCCGAGATGAACTCCCGCGCCTACTGCGGCGCCTTCAACTTCAAGGGCGGCGACCAGCAGAAGAAGGTCGGCCTGCTCTCGGGCGGCGAACGCAACCGCGTCCACCTCGCCAAACTCCTGCGCGAGGGCGGCAACGTGCTCCTGCTCGACGAGCCCACCAACGACCTCGACGTCGAGACCCTGCGCGCCCTGGAAGACGCCCTCGTCGACTTCGCCGGCTGCGCCGTGGTGATCTCCCACGACCGCTTCTTCCTCGACCGCATCTGCACCCACATGCTGGCCTTCGAGGGCGACGCCCATGTCGAATGGTTCGAGGGCAACTTCGAGGACTACGAGGAGGACAAGATCCGCCGGCTGGGACCGGATGCGGTGGAGCCCAAGCGGATCAAGTACAAGAAGTTCGCGCGGTGAGGAGAGCGTTGCGGCGATTTCGCACGGCTGCTATTTTTTGCCCATGACACTCGAAGAACTCGCCGACCTGATCCGGGCCAACAGCGCCAATTCAAACGCCCGCGTCGACGCGATGCGGACCGAGACCAATGCGGCGCTGATGAACATCCAGAACGACCTGACCGATGTCAGGGGTGACGTCGCCGAGATTCGACGCAACCTCGACCTGACCCCGGTCCTTTCGACGATGCAGCGCCAGATCGATGCGCTTGCCACTGAGGTCGCCGAGCTGAAACGCAGGGCATCGTGACGTCGGCCGCCGCGCGACCCACCGCCGACTTCGACCGCGCATTCGACGCGGGCGACGACATCACGCCTCATCTCGACCTCGACCGCGCCACCCGCCCCAACCTCGCCGCCCGCCGCGTCAACGTCGACTTCCCCGCCTGGATGGTCGACGGCCTCGACACCCGCGCCGCCCATCTCGGCATGGTGAGGGCGCCCATCGCATGAGCCCGCGAGGGATCGGCTTCGTCGGCCTGCCAATCGATGCGTTCGACGCGACGGTGAAGATCTTCCGCGACGCACGCTACCGGCTTGTCGACAGATGCCCCCCACCGAACAACGACCACGTTTGGCCAGCCAAACAGTGCCGACTAGGCTTGGACGTTATCCAAGGATCGGAATTCAACAACCGTTTGGACCAGGCACACGTTCATCGATAACAACGCGGGCCCAAGCACTGCTGCTTAAGCCCGCATTCCACGGTCTTCTAGCCGGCCTTGGCTTCCCGGCGCCATCTTGTGACACCGAGACCAAAAAGCCCCGACAGGAGCAAAGCGATCGCAGGCGGCAGCGGAACGACCGTCGCCTTCAGCGTCTCCAGGTAGAATTGACCAGGTCCTACCGGCGAGTTCACCGGGTAAGTGGCCGTGTCGAAGCCGAACGTCCAGGTTGTCAGCCCCGAGTTCAGAAAGGACGTATCTCCGGTAAGTGATCCAACGGCAACGGATCGCTGCGCGCCATTGATCAAAAGATTGCCGGTGTAGAATCCATGATCCGCGTTCCGAAATCTCAAATCTGATAGAGAAACGGTCGCCCCAAAGATGAGATCGACGCGCTCTCCCGTCGAATTTTGTCCGAGGCTGGTATTGTCGCCGCTGGTCGGGTTGCACTGCGTACCGTTGAGACCCTCCGAACACACGCCGAGTCCTCCCGGGAGGCCTCCACTGCTTGAGTCAAGATATGCGTTATAGTCGGCTGTACCTCCAGTGTTGGTGCCTATGGCCTGAAGTGTGATGCCGCCTTTCGTATAGACGTTTCCAGTCCAGGATCCTCCGTCCATGTCTGTGCCGGTCCGGGTATTCCACGTGCCTTCGCCATTCGCATTGGTGGTGTCGTTCGCCATCGTTGCGAACCGGAACTCAGCCATGTCCCCGACCATCGGCGCCACTGAGACGATAAGAACGCCTTAACTCTAAAGTAAAGAGATCATTCAGAGGCCCTGCCGATTTGAGAGTATTGCGAGCAGAAAGAAGCGCCAGGAACAATCCTTTCTACCAAGGATTGAAGGCGAGGCGAAAGGCAGTTTTTTCGCCGCCTCGCAAGGAAACCTGCTAAATTATTTGGGAGAAATTTATCGGCTGAATTGGTCGCGCAGCAACGCCGGCCTTCTGAATTCCAAGTATCTGCGCGCGACCGTCTTCAACCGCGAACCCCGTCCGGATCAGCTCGACCTCCACCCCCAGGTCGAGCGCTCGCGGCGCATGCAGCGCAACGACCTCGAAAGCATCCCGGCCTTCCTCGCCGCCGGCTGCCAAGCCTCCTGACCGTCCCGCGGTCAGACCAGATCGTCCATCCCCACCCCCAGCGCCGCCGCCAGCGCCTTGAGGCTCCGCACCGAGCCGCCCTTCCGGCCCGCCTCGATGTCGGCGATCACCACCCGGTGAACCCCGGAGGCCCGCCCCAGCCCGGACTGCGTCAGCCCCCGGTGCTCGCGCCACACCCGCACCGGGCTCTCGCCGGCCAGCAGACGGTCAACCACCGCCGCCGGCGCCAGCTCCTCCTCACCCGCCGCCAGCCGCGCCCGGAACCGCAATACCGCGGCGCCGTCCTCCGCGTCCTCGACCAGCGCCACCAGCCGCTCGTATTCCTCCCGCGGGATCGTCACCATCTCGCCCATGCCCGCCTCCTCACCCATAAACGCCGCCGCGTGGCCCGACCCTGATCACCGCGATCACGTCACCGTCCTCGAAGATCACCCGCCAGTCGCCGACCCGCAGCCGCAAAACCCCCGGCTCGCCCTTCAGCGCCCTGACGTTCGCCGCCTGGCTCGCCGGGTCGGCGGCATAGGCCGCCACCTTGTCGCGGATCCGCTCCGCCGTCGGCCGCGGCATCCGTCTCAATGTCCGGATCGCATCCTTGCTGTACCGGACCTCCTTCATGCCGCACCCATGTAGCCGATCGCGACACTGTAGTCAATAGCTACGCACTGCGCACGGCGCGCCGGCGGCCCGCCGCCCCCGGAGCGGCCGCCGACGCCCTCGCCCGGAATCTGCTGCGCGTGCTAAGGCTGATCCGGGGAATCACTCCCCGCAGGAACCCCCGATGTCCCTCCTCACCATGGAGAACCCCGTCTTCGCCGCCTACGCCGTCGCGGCGGCGCTGATGATCCTCAAGCTGATGGCGCAGGGATGGGTCACCGTACTGGCGATGACCCGCAGCAACGCCGGCCTGCTCAACCCCGAGGACCTGCGCGCGACCGTCTTCAACCGCGAACCCCGTCCGGACCAGCTCGACCTCCACCCGCAGGTCGAGCGCTCGCGACGGATGCAGCGCAACGACCTCGAGAGCATCCCCGCCTTCCTCGCCGCCGGCCTGCTCTTCGTAACCGTCACCCCGCCCACCTGGACCGCCATCCTCCTCTTCGCCCTCTTCGTGCTCGCCCGCCTCGCCCACACCTGGGCCTACGCCACCGCGCAGAACCACGAGATCCGCGCCGCCTTCTTCTCGGTCGGCTCAATCGTTGTCATCCTCATGGCGCTCTGGGTGCTGCTCGCGGCAGTGTTCTAGTCCGGAGCGGGCGCCAGCGCCGGAGCGCGAAGCCCGGCCGCCGTCAACCCTTAAGCGGACGTGAAAAAACGCCTTGCCGTTTTCCAGCCGCTTTCCAGCCCGGTCCCAGCCTGAGCAACTCCGCGTTAACCCCTGATCCGGCGCGCCTTTCCCGGCCCCGAATCGAATCTCCGCCCGCCCGGGCGTGGGCGATCTCGAGGCACGGCGCGGCGCGCCTGTCCGCTACTTCTTCAGCGGCGTCGCCCCGGTCTCAACCCGCCGGATCTTGCCGTCCTTCACCGTCAGCGCCATCAGCACCGCCTCCCGCGTGCCGTCGGGATAGTCGTTGATCGAATGCACCACCAGGATGTCGTCGTTCTCGTAGATCCGCCGCCGCGCGCCCATCACCGTCTTGTCCGAGGCCATCATCTTGCGGATCATGTCCGCGAAGTGCGGCTTGTCCATCTCGGCACCGGTCTGGTGGCGCACGAACACCGCGTCGTCGCCATAGAGCGCGAGATACGCGTCCACGTCCCTGTTCTCGATCGCGGCGTGCATCTTCTCGAAGATCGCCATCGCATCGTCCCCCCTGCTGCGCGGACCTGACGCCCGCAGCGACAGTTTAGCACGATCGGGCCGATCGCGCGCGCTCCGAACCCGCAGCGAGGCCCCGCGCGGGATTAATCTTTCCTAACGCTCATTATTTCAAGCCTTTAGCCGGAATTGCACGTGTGTTACGCCGCCATAACACACCCTCCGCCGCGCCCGATCCGGCCATTTCCCGTCCCGCGATCGCGGTCTATGCTCGCCCCGACCCGTCCCCGACCGGAGCCAGCCCATGCGCGCCCTCGCCCTTCTCGTGACCGCCGTCCTGCTCGCCGCCTGCGCCGGCCCCTCCTACCGGGACACCAGCGCGCCCATCGCCGCCCAGCGGGATTTCGACCCCGAGCGCTATCTCGGCCTCTGGTACGAGATCGCCCGGTTCCCGGTGTTCTTCGAGGAGGGCTGCACGGCCACCACCGCCGAATACGGCGCCATCGACGCCGAGACCATCTCGGTGCTCAACACCTGCCGCGAAGGCGCGCCGGACGGGCCCGTCGACCGGATCGAGGGCCGCGCCCGCATCGTCGCCCCGGGCGAGCTGAAGGTCAGCTTCTCGGGCGTCCCCTTCGTCGCCGCCGACTACTGGGTGCTCTGGGTGGACGAGGGCTACCAGACCGCCGTGGTCGGCGTGCCCTCCGGCGGCGCCGGCTGGATCCTCGCTCGCACGCCCGTCATCGACCCTGCTCGCCGCGCCGAGGCCGAGGCGGTGCTCGCCCGCAACGGCTACGACCCGTCCCGCCTCTACGACGTACCCCACGCGGCGCCCTGATCCGCGTCCCCGGATCAGGCCCGCGCCGCAACCGCCGCGCGCGCCCAGGCCTCGATCGCCGCCGCCGGCTGCGCCCCGGTCCGCCGGTCCGCCTCGCGCCCCTGTGCAAAGCCGATCAGCAGCGGAATGCCCCGGATCCCGAAGCGCGCCGACACCGCCGGATGCGCCTCGGTGTCGATCTTGGCGAAGCGGACCGATCCCTTCAGCGCCGCCGCCGCCTTGGCGAACTCCGGCGCCATGCTCCGGCAGGGCCCGCACCAGGGCGCCCAGAAATCGACCACGAGCGGCACGCCGTCGAGCCGCGTCGCCTTGTCCAGCGTCGCTGGATCGAGCTCGGCCACCCGCCCGTCCATCAGCGCCGCGCCACAAACGCCGCATTTCGGCCCAGCGGCGAACTTCTCCTCCGGCACCCGGTTCGCCTGCCCACAGGCGAGGCAGGTCAGTTTCACCCCGCTCATCGTCTCTCTCTCCGTCCGTTCGACCCGTCTCCGCATCTAGGCGCGGCGCGCGCCCCGCGCAACGCGCCCGCGCCGCCATGGCGCGTGAACTTCCGCCCGCGGCCCTGTATGCCTGCTGCGACCGAGCCGCCGGGAGAGCCGCCATGGAGCGCGTCGCGCAGTCGCCCAGAGATCCCGCCTTCGTGCAGGACCCCTACCCGTTCTACGCCCGGGCGCGCGCCCTCGGGCCGTTGTTCTTCTGGGAGGATTACGGCTTTCCGTGCGCCGCCGGCTACGACGCCGTCAACGCGCTCCTGCGCGACCGCCGCTTCGGCCGGGAGCTGCCCGACGACCTCAAGCCACAGCGCCCGGCGTCGCTCCGGCGCTTCTACGAACTCGACGACGCCTCGATGCTCAATGTCGAGCCGCCGGTTCACACCCGGCTGCGCCGCCTGACCCTGCGCGCCTTCACCTCGCGGCGGATCGCAGGTCTCGCCCCCGAGATCGAGGCGCTCGCCCACCGCCTGATCGACCGCCTCCCCGCCGACGGGTTCGACCTGCTGTCAGCCTTTGGCGAAACCCTGCCGCTGACCGTGATCGCGCGCCTGCTTGGCGCGCCGGAGGAGGAAGCGAGGAACCTGCTCGGCTGGTCCCACGACATGGTGGCGGTCTACCAGGCCCGCCGCGACGCCGCGGTCGAGGCGCGCGCCGAAGCCGCCGCCATCGCCTTCTCCGACTTCGTCGCCGCCCTGATCGACGCGCGCCGCCGCAAGCCCCGCGACGACCTTCTCTCCGAACTCATCGCCGCGGAGGAGAACGGCCTTCGCCTCGGTCGCGACGAGATGATCGCCACCGCGATCCTGCTCCTGAACGCCGGCCACGAGGCGACAGTGCACGCCATCGGAAACGGCGTGCGCGCGCTGCTCACGAGCGACGCCGATCCGGCCGAGCTCTTCGTGGACGCGCCGGCCGCGAGCGCCGCCGTCGAGGAGATCCTGCGCTTCGACGCGCCGCTGCATCTCTTCACCCGCTACGCGCTCTGCGACGTCGAGGCGTTCGGACACCGTTTCGCCCGCGGGGACACCGTGGGCTGCCTGCTCGCCGCCGCCAACCGCGATCCGGGCCGCTTCAGCGCGCCCGAAGAGTTCAGACCCGATCGCGCGCCGGCCGCGAACCTCGCCTTCGGCGCGGGCGTCCATTTCTGCATCGGCGCCCCGCTCGCACGTCTGGAGCTGACGATCGGGCTGCGCGCACTGTTCAGCCGCCTGCCCGCGCTGCGACTGGCCCAGGAGTCGCGCTTCGCCGACAGATACCATTTCCGCGGCCTTGAGGCGCTACGGCTCTACCCGACCTGAGCGCGCCTCGACATCGCCCGCGACCTGGGCGAAACCATCCCTAGATGGCGGCGGAGGCGGAGCAATGACCGAAGAGACGTATCCGGCGGCCGGGGAAATGGCGCGACTTCTCGACATCATGCGCCGCCTGCGCGATCCCGAAGCTGGCTGTCCCTGGGACATCGAGCAGACGTTCGAGACAATCGCGCCCTACACGATCGAGGAGGCCTACGAGGTCGCCGACGCGATCGCGCGCGGGGCGCATGAGGACCTTCGCGACGAGCTGGGCGACCTGCTTCTGCAGGTTGTCTACCATGCGCGGATGGCAGAGGAGGCCGGTCACTTCGAGTTCGGCGACGTAGCCCGCGGCATCACCGACAAGATGATCCGGCGGCACCCGCATGTTTTCGGAGCGGAGGATCGCGACAAGATCTCCGGCTCAGCAGACCGTCGACTGGGAGCGGATCAAGGCGCAGGAGCGCGCAGCGGGACCCGGGCGCGGCGGCGCGCTCGACGGCGTGGTCCCGGGCCTGCCGGCGCTGACCCGGGCTCTGAAGCTCCAGAAGCGCGCCGCCCGCGTCGGCTTCGACTGGCCGGAACCGGAACACGTCGTCGACAAGATCGCCGAAGAGGCGCGCGAGCTCCTGCAGGCGCGCGGTCACGCCGATCGCACGCAGATCCACGACGAATTCGGCGACATGCTCTTTGCGATGACAAATCTCGCGCGCTGGCTCGACATCGATCCCGAGGCGGCGCTGCGCACGACCAACGCCAAGTTCACGCGACGCTTCGAAGCGGTCGAGGCGGCTCTGGCCGCGCGCGGACGCAGGCCAGAGCAATCCACTCTGGAGGAAATGGACGCGTTATGGGACGCGGCGAAGGCCTCTGAGCGCGCCTGAGCGCGTCAGGCGAAATCCTCACAGAACATGTCGTGCAGCGTCTCGAGGAGTTTCTGAACCTTCGCGTCCCCGAGGCTGTAGTAGATGGTCTTGCCCTCGCGCCGTCCCTGCACGAGGTTTTCCAGCCGCAGGCGCGCGAGCTGCTGCGACACGGCGGCTTGCCGGGCCCCGAGCAGTCTCTCGAGTTCGCCGACGGTCTTTTCGCCCGACACGAGATGACACAGGATCAGAAGCCGCCCCTCATGGGCGAGCGCTTTGAGGAAGTCCGACGCGGCCTTCGCCTCGTCAAACATCGATTCAATCCCGGACACCGGCGCACGAGCCTCGGCAACGGATGAACTCATCTGGCGACCCTCCTTTGGTCGATGCAGATATATAGGGCTTTGCAGACTTTAGGCGAGCCCTTTTGGCACAACAAGCCTATCCACAGGCGCCGATGTGCCCGCAGGAAGTGCAGAATTCGCATCCATCGCGCTTGATCAGGCTCGCATGCCCGCATTCCGGGCAAATGCGGCCTGAGACAATTTGAGCGTCTTGGGATGCCGGGGTTGGCGAATTCCGCCCAGATCTGGGTCGTTCCGGTGCGCGGATACCCATCCGCATCCAGAACCCCGAGCATCTCGTAGCGATGGATCAGCAAGCGCGCCATGTAGGCGACCGTCGACGGCTGGCTCGCCTGCTTGTCGCGCCCGGGTTGGCGAGCGAAGAAATCCCCCTGCGCTTCGGGAAGGTCCTTGAGGCCCCTCAGCTTCTTGCCGACCCATGCAGGGTCGATCACACGCATGTCGAAACTCAGGCTTCTGGTGAGCCCGTTGAACTCCAGCGGATAAGCGCCGGAGAGCCACACGCTGAAAGGCCGTTTCGACCCGTCCGGCAGGACGCACTCCTTCACGAACATCGCGAAATCGTCGCCTGTCACCGGGTTGAGAATGTCGACAGTCCAACTCAGCGTGCCGTCGACCCCGGACTTCGGCTCCTTTCGCGAGAAGAGCGCGTCCACGAGCGGCGTCTGCGAGACGCCTGCCTGGAAGGCGCCGAGTTCCTCGCAGCGGAACCTCACGACCTGAGCGAACGCGCTGACATTGCCGGCGACCGGAGTGAGGCGTCCCTCGGGCGGCATGGCCACCTGGAACGGCGCGCCGGGGGTCTTGGCGAGGCTGTCGAGCTTCATCGCAAGCCAGGCGCCGTCCTGCGCGCGCATGTCCATCGAAAGGCTCTTGGCGAGCGCTCCAAGTCCCCGCGGGGTCTGTTCGCCGTTGACCCAGACCTCGAAGGGCTGGCGGCCGCCGTTCTCGAGATGCCCGACGAAGACCGCAAATCGCTGGGTCGGCGCCTCGATCATGAAGGTCCACGACGGGCTGCCCGCAGCCAGCTTCGGACGATGAGGCCAGCGCAGCGCCGCAAGCGCGACTTGCGGCGCGTCGGCGATGCGGATGCGCCGGTCCGGCTCGCTCTGGTCGAGATCTTGGGGGTTCTCCGCCTCGACCGACAGCACGCTGCCGAGCACGGAGTTCGGTCGATATGTGGTGATGCCCTTGAGGCCAGCCCGCCAGGCCTCCACGTAGAGATCCTCGAACTCCTCGAATGGGTAGTCCTCAGGAACGTTCACGGTCTTGGAGATCGCGGCGCAGATCGCCGGCTGGATCGCGGCCTGCATCGCCATGTGATCGCGCGCGGAGATCTCGAGCGCGCTCACGAACGCCTCGGGGAGGTCGTCGCCGCCGCCCTTCGCCTTCCAGAGCCGGTAGGCGTGGTCCTCGACTTCGTATTCTCGCATCGAACCGTCGGCCTCCCGCTTCCTGCGCTGGTAGCGTCCAGGCGTAGGCGGGTTCGACGCCGTTCGAGGCGTTGTCGGCGAACGCCAGGCTGATCGTGCCCGGTGGGCGCGATCGAGAGCAGGTGAGATTTGCGCAGACCGTGCCTTGCGGATGTCCGCCGGATATCGTCCGGCAGGCGCCGCGACATGCCGGACCGTCAGAGGAGCCTGTCGGCGTCAAGCAGCGGAAAGGCGCCCTTCTCCCTCGCAAGGGCCACCGACGCGCGATAGGCTGCGTCGCGCATTGCAATGGCCATGCTTTCGCCGTCTCCCGGGCCTCGGGGCTGTCGTAGCGCAGTCCGAGCATGATCAGCGCATCGCCAAGACCAGTGAAACCAAGCCCGATCCGCCGCTTGGCCTCCGCCTCGCGGGCCTGCTCGGGGAGCGGCCAGCACCGTCGACGTCAGCACGTTGTCCAGCATGCGCACCGCCACTCCGACCGCGGAAGAGCGTCGGAGTCGAAGCTGCGCCATCGGATGAAGGCTCGCGCACGAACCAGGTCAGGTCGATGCTTCCCAGGCAGCAGCATCCGTAGCGGCGGCAGCGGCTTCTCCCCGCACGGGTTCGTCGCCTCGATGCGCTCGCAGTAGCGGAGATTGTTCTCCGCATTGATGCGGTCGAGGAAGAGCACGCCGGGTTCGCGCGGACTCGTAGGTCGACTTCGCATGATGGTGTCGCCAGAGCTCGCGCGCGCGGATGCGCGCAGTAGACCCAGAGGCCGTCATCCGCGCGCTGGTGCGCTCCACCGGCGACCTGGGCGACGCTCGGCTCGGCGGCGTGCACAAGATCGAACCGGCTTCGTCCGCCTCGACCGCACGCATGAAGGCGTCGGTCGACGCCGACCGAGATGTTGAAGTTGTTCCAGCTCGCCGGCCGGTCGCTTGGCGCCGATGAATTCCATCACGTCGGGATGGTCGCATGCGCAGCACGCCCATCTGCGCGCCGCGGCGCGCGCCCGCGCTCTCCACCGTCGCGCAGGACTGATCGAAGACATGCATGTAGCTGACACGGCCCGCGAGGCCGCGCTCGCGGTGCCGCGTGACCTCGGGCGCCCGCGGCCGGATGCGCGAGAAGTCGTATCCGACGCCGCCGCCGCGGCGCATGGTCTCGGCCGCCTGCCGCAGGGCGTGGTAGATGCCGGGCTTGCCGTCGACCGTGCTCCGAGATCGAATCCCCGACCGGCTGCACGAAGCAGTTGATCAGCGTCACCTCGCGAATGTCGGCGCCCGCGGCCGAATTGATGCGTCCGCCTGGGATGAAGCCGGCCTCAAGCGCGCGTAGGAACTCTGCCTCATGGCGAGTCGGGTCGTCTTCGACCGAAGCCAGAGCTTGGGCGACGCGACGACGGACGGCCGCGGCCATATCGGACCCGGCCAGATCCTGTTCGGCGCCCTTGGCGTACTTTTCTCTCAGGACGTCGACGCTCACCTCCTGCCAGGGAAGTCCGGCGGGGGCGGCTGTGGAGCGGTCGGGAAGCGAGGATCTGTTCATGCGCGCCTGTGGGTTGTCGACGGTTAAGCAGAGCGGTTCTTCGGGGTCTGGGCGCTCGAACCCGTTTCCTGCGCAAAGACAGGTGACGCCGACGCTCGAACGGTTATCTTGTAGCACACTGCGACTCGGACACCAAGAGATGGGGCTCGATGCGACCAACTGTGCATCTGATCAAACTGTGTGTCGGGACTGAGGCCGTCGAGGACCTCACCGACTGGCAAACTCGCGTCATCGAAGAGCGACGCATGGCCGGCGAAGACCCCTCACCAGTGCACATAACCCGCATGTGGCCCAAGCGATCTGACGACATCCTGTCGGGAGGATCCCTCTACTGGGTGTTCAAGGGCCTGGTGCTTGCGCGCCAGCGCATTCTGGCGTTCGAACCGCGGCTCGGCGCAGACGGCGTGAAACGCTGCGCAATCGTCCTCGATCACCGTGTGGTGCGCACGACCCCGCAACCACGCCGCCCGTTCCAGGGATGGCGCTACCTGCGTCCGGAAGACGCGCCGCGCGATCTCCTTGGTGCGACACCAACTGGGATGTCGACCGCAATGATGGCCCGACTGGCCGAGATCGGCGTACTCTGATGCGACCTTTGCGCACATCGGTGACTTGCTTCTTCGTTCTGGCGAGCGCGATCTCCTTCAACCCGTCCGAAACCCAGGGAAGGCAGTTCAACTGGGACGCCCTCGGAGCAGCGTTCTGCCAGGCGACAGTTGCGGGCGACATGGCGCAGGTGCGGCCGTTTCTGACGGGAAGCCTTGCGCGGACCGTGGACGGATTGGCCGGCCACCCAAACCTCCAATCGGCGCGAACCCTGTTCCAGAGCTACACGAATGAGGTGCCGGCTTGTTCGGCGCGCACCCTCAACGCCGCGCTGGTGGAGATCACGCGAAGCAATCCGGGTGGAGCCGCTCCGCTCTGGCGCGAATATCTTGTCGTGGTGCCGGAAATCGACGGCACCTCGCGGATCGACGACGTCCTTTTCGCGACGCGTCGAAGCGACACGCTGAGGGCGCGGCTCGGAATCCTCTCAAACTGACGACGCCGCCGACAGGTCGTCGGACAGGCCGATCCTCCGCAGCAGCGCGGCATAGGCTTCACGGGCGCAGGTGTTCCAGTCGGCGGTCAGCGAGCGGAACAAGACAGCCTCGCTGCGCAGAACCAGGCCGTCATCGAGCGTCTTCAGGTGATTGTCCCGGAGGGTGGCCCCCGAAGACGTAATGTCGGCGATCAATTCCGCGCCGTTATTGCGCACGAGGGCCTCGGTGGCCCCCTGGCTGTCAACCAGAGCGTAGTCGGCCACGCCATTGGCGCGCAGGAAGCTCCGCACAAGGCGGTGGTACTTCGTTGCAACCCGCATCCTGCGGCCATGCCGGGCGCGGAAGGCCGCCGCGACGGCGTCAAGGTCGGAGAGATCCCCCACATCGATCCAGAACGCCGGAACCGCGATCACGAGATCGGCGTGCCCGAAGCCGAGCGCCGCGACTTCGCTCAGGACCATGTCTGCGTCGGGAAGCTGTTCTGCGACAAGATCCCGCCCGGTCACGGCAAGATGCACGCGTCCGAGCGCCAGTTCACGCGGCACCTCGCCCGCCGACGAAAGAACGATCTCGACACCAGGTTGGTCTTCCATCCGCGCGGCGTACTCGCGATCCGCCCCGACGCTGCCGATCGCTGCGCCACGGGCCGAAAACCAGTCAAAGCACTGGCTCTGGAGTCGCCCCTTAGATGGCAGGCCAAGCTTGAGCGTCACGCGACCCCCTCGCGAAAAGCGAGAAGGGCCTCGGGTCGGATGATGCCGCCGACGGCCGGGGCGCCACGCGGTCCGTGTAGAGCGCGGGTGAGCGCGTCGTAGCGGCCGCCGCTGGCGATCGCCGGCAGGTCTGGGCGACCCGTTGCAAACGCCCCAAAGACGAAGCCATCATAGTATTCGAGGGTCGTGCGGCCGAATTCCGCTTCGAACGTGAGCGTGTCCACCTCGACCCCGCGCGCCCGAAGGGCTTCGAGTCGCCGCCGAAACTGAGCCACCGCCTCTTGGAGCGCCGGAACGCGGTTCGCCAGTTCTTCCAGCCGTGACGCCACTTCTGCGCAAGGCCCCCTGACTTCGAACAACGACGAGAGCGACGCAACCTCCGCGGGATCGAGCGGCGGCGTCCGCGCCTCGAGCGCCAGCCGGTCGACACGCGCCTCGATTTCCTCGATGGAGCGCTGCCCAATGACCGGTCCCGCCGCCGAAATGAGGGCGGGAAGGCTTGAGTCCGAGGCGGCGTCGATCAGTGATGCGCGACGAAGCGTGATCGCTGCGTGGTCGAGGCCGTAGCGACGCACCAACGCGCGAAACCTCTCGGGACGCCAGACGTGGCGACGTAGGGCCGCCTTCCGCGCCACGCTGGTCGCAAGACCGTCGATCGCCGCAAGGATCAGCCCCATGTCGCCAATCACGAAGTCGACAGGCGCGCCGTCCAGCGCAGCCGCCACCAGCGCGAAAACCTCGGCATCGGCGGCCTCGGCGTCGAACGCCCCGAAGACTTCGATCCCGGCTTGCAGGTACTCCCTAGGCCGACCCGATCCGTCCTGGCGCCGCCAGACCGGGCCGCAATAGACATACCGGGCCTCGCCCTCTTCGCTCGACTGGTGAAGGTTCGCGATGGGGACCGTGAAATCGGGCCGCAGCATCAACTCCGACCGGTCATCTCTGGTCACGAAGGCGCGGGCGCGGATGTCTTCGCCGTAGAGATCAAGCAGAAGCTCGGCCGGCTGCAGGCATTCGGGCTCGACCCGGACCGCACCGGTGCCCGAGAGGACATCGAGGATCCGGGACAGTCCGGCGTCCAGCCGATCGAGACCTGGACCGACGCGCGCGCCCCTCAGATATGCCCGATCCGAAGCCAATTTCAGCCTGCGGCCTTCGAGAGCCTGCCCAGAACGAATGCAACCAGATCGGCGCGCGAGACCTCAACTTGGGCCGGCTGCGCCTTCCAGTCGTCATGGGTCTCGATCGAACCCGAAAGCTGAGAGCCGAGGCCGAGG
Organism: uncultured Alphaproteobacteria bacterium; assembly: GCA_963836255.1. Classification (GTDB taxonomy): domain Bacteria; phylum Pseudomonadota; class Alphaproteobacteria; order Rhodobacterales; family Rhodobacteraceae; genus Amaricoccus. The sequence continues at coordinate 941,149 of CAWIIL010000001.1, read as the reverse complement.
TCCTTGACCTGCACCACGCCTCGGCTTCGCTCGTCGGCGCCTGCGATCACCGCAAAAGGCGCGGCGCGACGGTCGGCGTATTTCATCTGCTTCGCCATGCCCCCTCCGCCGAGAAAGGTCTCCGCTCTTACACCCGCCGCCCTGAGTTCGGCTGCCATGTCCTGATACTCGTCCAGACGTTCGCGATCCATGACCGTCACCACCACCGGCCCATGCGCCTGCGGCGTCGAATCGGCGCGGCGCGCGGCAAGCGCCGCGAGCAGGCGATCCACGCCGATGGACACGCCGGTGGCGGGCACCTCTTCGCCTGTGAAGCGCTTGACAAGATCATCGTAGCGACCGCCGCCGGCGACCGAGCCGAACTGCCTCGGCTGACCGCTCTCATCGAGGGTCTCAATCAGCAGATCGGCCTCGAAGACCGGGCCTGTGTAGTAGCCGAGGCCCCGCACGACAGAAGGGTCCGCGATGAAGCTCGGTCCGCGCGAGGCAAGTAGCGCCAGAATGCGTTCGAGTTCGTCGACACCCTCGATGCCGATAGGCGTGCCGCCGACAAGCTCTCTGAGCGCCGCGCATGTGGCGGCCGGATCGGGTCGCCGCGCTTCGAGGAAGGCCAGCACGATCGAGATCTGATCCTTGGTCAGGCCCGCGCCCGGCGTGAAGTCGCCGCTCTCGTCGCGACGCCCCTCACCGAGAAGACGCCGCACGCCATCAACCCCCAGCCTGTCGAGCTTATCGATCGCTCGCATGGCGACCCCGCGGCGTTCGGCGTCTCGATCCGGCTCTGCTAGGTCGAGCAGACCCACGCTTTCGAGAACGCCGTTCAGGATCTTTCGATTGTTGATCCTGACCACGAAGTCGGAGGTCGCAAGTCCGGCAGCGACGAGGCCATCGGCCAGCATCCCGCAGATCTCCGCGTCCGCACCGACGCTTGCGGAGCCGACCGTGTCGGCATCGCACTGGTAGAACTGTCTGAATCGCCCTGGACCTGGCTTCTCGTCCCTCCACACAGGTCCGGCGGCGTAGCGCCGGTATGGAGAGGGAAGCGCCTGACGGTTCTGCGCGAAGAACCGCGCCAGAGGGGCGGTGAGGTCGTATCGCAGCGCCAGCCAGGTTTCGTCGTCATCGCGCCATGCGAAGACGCCATCGTTGGGTCGGTCGACGTCCGGAAGAAACCTGCCCAACGCCTCCACCGTCTCCACAGCGCTCGTCTCAAGCGGATCGAAACCGTGGGCGAAATAGACTTCGCAGATCCGGGCGAGCATTTCGTTTCGCGCGGCGACCTCCGCTCCGATCTGGTCGCGAAACCCGCGTGGCGTTTCCGCGCGGGGTCGCCGGGGTTTCTTCACGCTGTCCTTGGGCATGACGACTTCCAGGGTTTCGGACGCAGTGCTCCTAGCCTGAGCGGCGCATCGGGAGCAAGATCAGGAAACGGGAAGCGTCAGATACGCTCCACGATGGTAGAGCAAAGGCGGGGTATCCTCGGTCCGCAGCCGAAGCACCTCGCCCACAACGATCAGGTGGTCGCCTCCGTCGTAGCCCGCCGCATGCCGGCACTCAAAGCGGGCGGGACAGCCGTCAAGGAGCGGCGCTTGTCCGTGCCCGTGTTGTGTCTGGATCCCTGAGAAATCCCGCCCCTCGCGCGCAAAGCGTCGGGCAAGATCGACCCGATCGGCGCCGAGAACATGAACAGCGAAGTGCGAGGCAGCTTCGAAGGCGGGGAAACGTTTGGAACGGCGCGCGGGGGACCAGAGAACCAGCGGCGGCGACAACGATACGCTCGCAAAACTGTTCGCGGTCATGCCAAGTGGCCCATCCGGGGTCATGGTCGTCACGATCGTCACGCCGGTGGCGAAGCGTCCGAGCGCGTCGCGAAGCTCCATCTCTGAGTAGTCCGACACGTTGCGCTCCACCGCCCCAAGTTGGACCGGGTTCTATGCGAGCATGCGAACGGTGTCGACGCCGGGGGAACGCCTCGCGGCGCACGGCCGCGCCCCCCCGCCTCACGGCGTTTCTTGCTCGGGACAACAGGGCGCATGGTCTGCCACAGCCGATGCAACTGATACCCGCAACACGTTGCGTCTTTCGATCGGATGTCGCGACAGTTGAGGGCCGGAGGTTGAATTCGCTTAACCATAGCCGCAGAAAACGGTGAATTGGCCGGGGTTTAACCTAGATTTACCCTGTCTGCGGTCCCTCGGTCCGGCTTATCTGTGTTTCGAACCGCGCTCACTGCGGGCGCCATCTCAAGAAGCTGGATCGGTATGTATCTCCCCGAAAGCCATGAGCAGATGTTCGATATCCTTTCAGAGCTCCGGACGTATGCGGCAGCAAATCAGCTCACTGGTCTGGCTGAACAGCTCGACGATGCGCTTGTCGTAGTCGTAGCGGATCGATGGAGACGGCGGAGATGCGTTCCAGAGGCCTGCGTCAGCATTGACTGGCGCTAGATCGATCACAGCACCCGGTGGGCCTTCGCCGCGAAGGTTCAGTCCCGCTCCTTCACGCGCCACGGCGTCAGGAAAGCGCCGAGCACTCTGCCCACCGCCACCTCGTCAATCTCGCCTCCGGTGTCCGGGGCAATGGTCGCTACCAGCCCGCTGCGCTTGTCCTCGACCACTTCGGCGACATGGACCGGCAAGCCCGCCTTGCGCAACGCGGCGTCGTAGACCCGAGCGATGCTCAACCTGCGAAGATCGGGCTTGAAGATCTTGCCGACCGCGGTCTTTGGCAGTTCCTTCATGATCTCCAGATGCTTGGGCATGGCCGCCTGCTCGGAGATGTGCTCGCGGGCATACTTCAACAGATCCTCCGAGGTGATCTTCGCGCCCTCGACGAGTTCGACGTAGGCCGCCGGCACTTCGCCGGCGTTCGGATCAGGCTGACCGATCGCTCCGGCGAAGGCTACGGCGGGATGTATCATCAACGCCTCCTCCACCATCGCCGGATCGATGTTGTGGCCGCCGCGGATGATCAGGTCCTTGGCGCGACCGGTGATCCAGACATACCCGTCGGCGTCGATCCGGCCGAGATCGCCGGTTCGCAGGAAACCACCCTCGGCGAAGGCGCCGACGTTCTTGCGTTCATCGGTGTAGACGACCGGGTTCACGCCCGGGTTGCGAACACAGATCTCGCCGACCTCGTCGACGGCCAGTTCGGAGCGCACCGTCCCGTCCGGTTCGCAGTCAAGGATCCGGACATCGGTGTAGGCGAAGGGAAGTCCCACGCTTCCGATCTTGCGCTCTCCCTTGGCCGGGTTGATCGAGATCAGGCATGTCGTTTCCGTCATGCCGTAGCCCTCGAGGATCTTGATGCCGGTCGCCCGCTCGAACCGCTCGAAGAGTTCCACCGGCATGGCCGCTGATCCGCTCAGCGCCAACCGCAGTGTCGAGATGTCGGCGTCGACGGTCACCTGCATGAGCCGCGCCGCCGCGGTCGGCACGGTCACCATGAAGGTGACCCGCCAACGCTCGACGAGCCGCCAGAAGTTCCGGAACACCCCCTCGCCGCGGTAACCCTGAGGGGTGACCATGACGAAATGAGCGCCTGAGACCAGACAGGACATGAAGACCGGATAGGCGGCGAGCACGTGGAACATCGGCAACGGGCAGATGAGCACGTCGTCCTCGTTGAACATGTACGCCGCGCCGCACCAGCCGTTGTAGAGGATGCCACTCGCCCTGTGCTGAGCCACCTTGGGGAGCCCGGTGGTGCCGCCGGTATGGAAGTACGCGCAGACCCGGTCGTCCCTGGTCTCCTCGAAAGTCAACCTGTCCGCGGGTTCGCCCTCAATTGCCGCGCCGTAGTCCAGGATTTCGGCGTTGTGCCGCGCCGCCACCTTTGGGCGCAGAAATGGAACGAGAAGGCGGACAGCAGCGTCGACGTATCGTCTCAGGTCAACCTGCAGCACGTGCTTTACGTTCGGTGCAAGAGCCACCGCGTCAGCCACCCTTTGGGCGACGTCGGTCCTTGGAAACGGAGCGAGGGTGATCACAACCTTTGCATTCTCGTCACGCAGGATCCCGGCCATCGTCTCGGCGTTCAGGAGTGGATTGATCGGGCTGACGATCCCCGCCGTCGCTCCGGCAACGAGCGCCACGGGCGCCTCGAGACCGTTCGGCAAGATGTACGCCACCGCGTCACCGGGCCCGACGCCGAGGCGTCGGAGGCAGTTCGCCGTCTTCGTGACTTCCGCACGGAACTCGGCCCAGCTCAGCGTCACCGCCCGGTCCGAGGGTCCGGACTTGAGCTGAAAGCTAATCGCCGGGCGATCAGGAAAACGGTCGGACGTTTCTACGAGCTGCTCGTAGAGGGTTCGGGCCGTCCAGCGCTCTGCGATCGGGGTCGACGTTTCTTCGGCCTGCTTGTCGGCCAGAGTTGCAATGTCGCGCAAGGGACTCTCCCGGGGTCAGCTTCAGCTGGTTGCAACAGTTTCGGCAGCGAGCATGAGCGTCGACGCGCGCAAGCACAAGTCCGGCGCGCGTCGCGGCTGTCACTGCGGAATGCGCAACACCTGCCCCGGGTAGATCTTGTCGGGATCGCTCAGCATCGGCCGGTTGGCCTCGAAGATCTCCATGTATCGCGCCCCATCGCCGAGGGTCTTCTTGGAAATCGCCCAGAGCGTGTCGCCCTTCACCACAGTATGCAGGATCGGCTCGACGGCGGGTTCGGGCGTCTCGAGCTCCTCGTCGACCTCGGAGACGCCTTCGACGTTGCCGACCGCGAGAACGATCTTTTCCTTTTCCTCCTGGCTCGGGGCCCGGCCACGGATCGTCACCCGGTCGCCTGCGACCTCGACCTTGAGATCCTCGGACTTCAATCCGAGGTCCTCGATTTCCTTCTCGAGCGCCGCCGGGTCCGGGCCCTCGGCCGCCTCGGCCGAACCAATTCCCAGCGATTTGCCGGCATTCTTCACGAAGTTCCAGAGTCCCATGGGTCGATCCTTTCAGGTTGCGTCGCGATCAGGCCGCGCCGTCGGTGAACTGCAGTCGCGCAAGCCGCGCATAGAGCCCGTCTTCGGCCACCAGAGCTCCGTGCGATCCCTCCGCCACGATCTCGCCATCCTGGAAGACCACGATGCGATCGGCGCGTTTGACGGTCGCCAGTCTGTGGGCGATGACGAGCGTGGTTCGACCCCTTGCGAGCGCCTCGACCGCCGTCTGAACCGCGCGCTCGCTCTCGGCGTCGAGCGCACTGGTCGCCTCGTCGAGGAGCAGGATCGGCGCATTGCGCAGGATGGCGCGCGCGATCGCTATTCGCTGCTTCTGTCCGCCGGAAAGCATGACGCCACGTTCACCGACATAGGTGTCGTAGCCCTGAGGGAGCGCCCGGATGAAGGAATCGGCCGCAGCCGCCTCGGCCGCGGCGATGATCTCCGACTGGCTGGCCTCCGGCCGCGCGAAGGCGATATTGTCCCGCGCGCTCCCCGCGAAGATCACCGGCTCCTGCGGAACCAGCGCCATCTGCCCACGGAGGTCGCTTCGTGTGATGTCGCGAATGTCGACGCCATCCAGCGTGATCCGTCCGGAGTTGGGATCGAAGAACCGCATAAGCAACTGGAAGGTCGTCGTCTTTCCGGCCCCGGATGGACCAACCAGAGCCACGGTCTGCCCCGGTTCGACGACCAGATCGAGGTCCTTCAGCGCAGCCATCTCCCGGCGCGCCGGGTAGTGGAATGTCACCCGTTCGAAGGACAGGCGACCGGCGACAGGCTTGGGGAGCGTCAGCGGGCGAACGGGATCGCGGACGCTGTCCTCCGCCGCGAGCAGTTCGAGCATCCGTTCAGTCGCGCCCGCGGCGCGCTGAAGTTCTCCCCAGATCTCAGAGAGCGCGGCCACCGATCCGGCCACCAGCACCGAATAGATCACGAACTGCACGAGTTCGCCCGGCGTCATCGCGCCGGCCCTCACGTCGCGGGCGCCGATCCAGAGCACGCTCACGATCGAGGTGAAGACCAGAAATATCACGATGGCGGTCATCACCGACCTCGTGACAATGCGCCGGCGCGCGGTGTCGAAGGCCGCCTCGGCAATCCCGGCGAACTCCGTCCGGCTTGTCGCCTCGTGGGTGAACGCCTGCACAGTCTGCGCCGCGAGCAGGGCCTCCGACGCCCTGCCCGACCCCTCGGCGATGCGGTCCTGGCTCTCGCGGCTGAGCCGGCGCAGCCGCCGTCCCAGCGTCAGGATCGGCGCGACAACGAATGGCACCCCGATCAGCACTAGACCAGTCAGCTTGGCGCTCGTGAGGAGCAGGAGAACGGTTCCGCCAACCAGCATCAGGAGGTTTCTGAGCGCAATCGACACCGACGACCCGATGACCGACAAGACCAGCGTCGTGTCGGTTGTCAGGCGCGAGAGGACCTCGCCCGTCATGATGCGCTCGTAGAACGCCGGGCTCATGCCGATGACCTTGTCGAAGATCGCCCGCCGGATATCTGTGACCACCCGCTCACCCAGACGGGTCACGAGATAGAACCGCAGCGCAGTGCCGATCGCGAGAAGCGCCGCGATTCCGATCGCGGCGGCGAAATAGAGATCCATCAACTGGAGCGATTCGGCAAAGAAGCCGTCCACGACCCGGCGCACCGCGAGGGGAAGCGCCAGCGACAACATGGCGGTCACGCACAGCGCCGCGATGGCGCCCGACAGCAGGCCCCTATAGGCCAGAACGAATGGAACCAAGCCCCGAAGCGGGGAGATCGTCGCCGCCTTGCCGCGATCCTCCGCTAGCTCCGACCCGCGCGCCATGCCATCCCCAAGTAGATCTTCAACCTTCCGCGGGATAGCAACCGGTGTCGCGCCGGGCAAGGTGCCGATCACCGGTGGCGCTGCAACGCCTGTTTGGCCAACTCCTGCCGCAGACGGATTCGTAGACATGCGCTGTGCCGACGAGCGACCGTCATCATGGCGTCTTCAACTTGGCACGAAAGCTGGAGCGGGCGACGGGAATCGAACCCGTATCATCAGCTTGGAAGGCTGAGGTCTTACCATTACACAACGCCCGCGCCTTCACGGTCAGCTATTGGATCTGGCGCATACGGTCAAGGCCACAGGCAATTTCTGAACGCTCGCGGGGGGGGGAACATGCGAACGCTTTCCGACTCGCCCGTTAGATCGTCCCGATGGCTGCGAGCAGATCGGCCTCGACTGACAGGCCCTCCGTCTCGGCCCGCCGACGCGCCGAGAAGCGCCCGCTTCCCGGCACGCGCGCGCCCGGCTCTTCAACGATTGCCGAGATCAGGTCTCCGATCCGTGCGAGCGCATTCGGGCCTCCTGTCGCGACGGGATCCATCACCAGAAGCCACTGGCCCAGCCCGGGCGGCGGTCCCTTGTCGTCAAAGAGCGAACTCGCCTCGGAGGCATAGTTTGCGCCAGTCAGTCCCGCGGCGAGAAGCTCCACGATCAGCGCCAGCGCCGCGCCCTTGGCGTCGCCGGCGGGCAACATCGTCCCCGCCAGAGCCGCCTCCGGGTCGGTGGTTGGTCGGCCGTCGAGGTCGAGCGCCCATCCCTCGGGGATCGCCTCTCCCCTTTGCCGCGCGGCCATCACCTTGCCTCGGGCGATCCTGGAGAGCGACAGGTCCACGACGATGGGGGCGCCGTCCGAAAGAGGCGCGGCGAAGGCGATCGGGTTGGTGCCATAGATCGCCCGACGACCTCCCCAAGGAGCCATCGCGCCGGGAGAGTTCGCCACCATCAACGCGACGAACCCGGCCTCCGCGAAACGCTCGACCGTATGGCCAAGGACCCCGGCATGGTGAGAGCGCCGGATCGCAGCGGTCGCCACGCCGGTTGCCGCGACGATTGGCGGCAACGCCTTGAGCGCCAGATCGAAGGCGGGAAAGGCGAAACCGCACCCTGCATCAATTCGCAGCAAGGCCGCCCTTCTGAGCTCTGCGGTTGGCTTGGCGCGTCCATCGACCTTGCCGGACCGAAGCTGGGCCGCATAGGCTGCCAACCGGCGCAGGCCGTGTCCCGACTGGCCGGCGGCTTCCGCCGCGACAAGGGCGCGCGCGGTCGGACCGGCCTGGTGCGGCGACGCCCCCGCCCGCTCAAGCGCCGACTGCGCAAGCGCCTCGGCCTCGGCGAGATTCAGAATTGTCACGGGCGGCCCTCCAGATGCGCCAGCACATGGTCGGCCGTCACGTTACTGACGCGAACGTTCGATTCTTCGGTGACGCCGGCGACATGGGGTGTCAGAATCAGGTTCGGCGCACCCTTGAACACGGCGCCCGCCCCCGAGGTGAGTGGTTCGGTCTCGAACACATCCAGCGCTGCGCCGCCGAGACGTCCCTCGCGCAGCGCCGCGGCCAGCGCTCCTTCGTCCACGACGCCCCCGCGCGATGTATTCACCAGCACCGCGCCAGGCTTCATGCACCCGATCGCGGCCGCGTCGATGAGGCGACGCGTCGTCTCGGTCAGAGGCACATGCAAACTGACGACATCCGACGTCCCCAGCAGCTCGACGAGGTCCTGCCGAACGACCCCGCGCCACGCAGAATCATTCTGCGGAAGGTAAGGGTCGAAGGCGCCGATGGACATTCCCAGCGCCCTCGCTCGCTCCGCGGTTTGCCGAGCGATCGCGCCGAAGCCGATCAGACCCAACCGCTTGCCTGACGCCTCCCGGCCGATCAGCCGCTGGCGCGGCCAGCCTCCAGCCGCGACGTCGGCGCTCGCCGTGTAGGCACCGCGCAGGAGCGCCAGCGCCGCCGTCACTACATATTCCGCGACCGCGACGTCGTTGGCTCCGGTGGCGGGGTAGACGGCGACGCCGCGCGCTCGGCAGGCTTCGAGGTCGATGTTGTCTAGCCCCACGCCCAGCCGCCCGACGCAGACCAGTGCCGGCGCGTCATCGAGCAACGCTCGCGTCACCTGAGTCCGGTTGCGCACCACAAGCGCGCGCGCTTCCCTGAGTGCCTCCGCCAGGGCGTCAGCCCGATCCACAAGCCCTGGGTCGTAGAGGGTGGCATACCGCTCCGAGAGACACCGGACGCCGCCGTCGTCCATGAATTCCGTGATGACGATTTCCGGCATGCGGGGTCTCGGTTGCGAGTGGAAGCCTCACGAAGGCGGGCGGGGGCGCACGGTCCAAACGGACCGTCCAGTCTTGAGCCGCTCCACCGCTCCGCCCTTTTCCTCGCTTCGTGTGTGTTTCACGCGCTTCTGTAGAGTTTGGTCATGGAGAACTCGCGGTGGCCGAGGGCTTCTGCGGCTGTGAAGCGGCCGTTTGCGGTGCGTTCGATCATGGCGATGAGCGCGTCGCCCGCCTGGTCGATGGTCATCTCGCGGGTGAGCACGCCGGTGACGTCCACGTCGATGTGCTCGGCCATGGTGCGAAGCGTGCGCGGGTTGCCCGAGATCTTGATCACCGGCACGATCGGGTTGCCCACGACGTTGCCCTGGCCGGTGGGAAACGTGTGGATCACGTAGCCCGCCGCCGCCATCAGCGTCACGCATTCCGCCGCCGCCGAGGAGGTGTCCATGAAGTAGAGCCCCGGGCCCTTCGCCGGCGCCTCCGCCGGTCCCATCGCATCGATGTAGGTGCAGTCGCGCCCGATCTTCTCGAGATTGCCGAGCGCCTTCTCCTCGATGGTGGTCAGCCCGCCGAGGATGTTGCCCTTGGTCGGCTGGCTGTCGGAGAGGTCGTCGGTCTGGTGGGCGAAGATCACGTCGTTCTGGTAGGCGTCGAAGATCGCCTTGAACTTCGCCGCCGCCTCCGGGCTTGCCGCCCGCTTCTCGCAGATGTGCTCGGCTCCGGTGATCTCGGAGGTCTCGCCGAAGCAGCCGTAGAGTCCGTGCGGGATCAGCTTGTCGTACATGTTGCCAACCGTCGGGCAGGAGGAGAGCCCGGTCGTGGTGTCGCTCTCGCCGCATTTGGTGGAGACCCAGAGTTCGCTGAGCGGGCATGGCTCCTTCTGCAGCTCACTCGCCCAGTGCACGTATTCCTTGGCCTGCCAGCTCGCCTGGCGGATCGTCTCGAAATCGCCCTTCTGCTCGATCGAGAAGCCCGCCACCAGCTTGCCGGTCTCGGCGACGCCGTCAACGATCTTCTGGGTCCAGTCGGGCTCGATGCCGATGACCACCACGGCCGCCACGTTGGGATTGGCCCCGGTGCCGATGATGGTGCGGAAATGCAGGTCGAGATCCTCGCCGAACTGCAGCCGCCCGTAGGCATGCGGGATCGCCATCGTGCCCTTGACGTTGTTGGCCACCGCCTCGCAGGCGGCGTTGGAAATGTCGTCGACCGGCAGGATCAGGACATGGTTGCGCACGCCCACCCGACCATTCTCGCGGCGCCAGGCGTTGATCATCCTGTTCGTAAAATCGAGGGCCATGTTGCTCACCACCGCTTGGTCTTGAGGTTGTGGGTGTGGACGTGACCGCCCGACTCGGCGGAACCGACCATGCGGCCGATGTCCTCACCGTACTTGATCACCGTGTCGCCTTCCTTGAGATCGCTCAGCGCCACCTTGTGCCCGATCGGAATGTCGGCCTTCGCGATCAACCGGAAGTCGCTGTCGTCGTGCGTCACCACGCACAGCATCTCCGTGCCCGCCGTCAGACCCTCCACCACAACCACACCGACATTGTCGGACGCCTCGTGAACCAGAAGATGAGGATGATGCGGCATAGGATGTCCTCTACCATGCTTTCGTAGGATATTATCTTATATAAGAGATAAGATTGGGCTTGGTCAACCGTGACGGCGCGACATTGTCGTTTGCGAGCGGCGTGGATCTTGGTTCGTTCGTTGGGGCGGTGCCATCCGGAGCGCCGATCCCTATGCAAGTTTTCCAGCACGCACCATCACTGGTTCGCTTCGTAATGTGGTCAATCGACAGTGTTCACGGAGGCCCCAATCTCAACGTTGGTGAAGTCGCCTTCACCGGCACTCCCGTCAGCTCAATTCCATTGCCGATGTCCGGGCTTCTTTTGGCGGGAGGATTGCTGGCCTTGAGAGCAAGGGCGAAGCGCGGCCAATTCCGCGCGCTCGGTCAGGGCGCAATTCCAGAACCGGAACAGCCTGAGGAACTTTCCTCAACCCTGGCCTACTCCGCGGCGCGCGCCATGGGGTTGTTGGGATGCGTGGTCCAGTCGGCGAAATCCGCCTCGACCACCCGTCCGGTGCGTGCGTCCACCTGACCGGGCTCGAGCCGCTCCATGGTGATGCAGTCATCGACCGGGCAGACATTCACGCAGAGGTTGCAGGCCACGCATTCGGCGTCGATCACCTCGAAGACCCGCCCGGGCCTCATCGCGATGGCCTGGTGGCTGGTGTCCTCGCAGGCGGCGTAACAGCGCCCGCACTTGATGCAGAGATCCTGGTCGATCCTCGCCTTGGTGACATAGTTGAGATTTAGATGCTGCCAGTCGACGACGTTCGGCACCGCGCGGCCGATCACCGCGTCGAGGTCGGCGTGCCCGCGGTCGTCCATCCACTGCCCAAGCCCGGTGATCATCTCCTGCACAACCTTGAACCCGTAGGTCATCGCCGCCGTGCAGACCTGAACGTTGCCCGCCCCGAGCGCCAGGAACTCCGCCGCGTCGCGCCAGGTGGTGATGCCGCCGATGCCCGAAATCGGCAGCCCCGCCGTCGCCGGGCTGCGCGCGATCTCGGCCACCATGTTGAGCGCGATCGGCTTGACCGCCGGCCCGCAGTAGCCGCCGTGCGCGCCGCGGCCGTCGATGGTCGGCTCCGGCGCGAAGCTGTCGAGATCGACGGCGGTGATCGAGTTGATCGTGTTGATCAGGCTCACCGCGTCGGCCCCGCCGGCCTTGGCCGCCTCGGCGGGCTTGCGGATGTCGGTGATGTTGGGCGTGAGCTTCACGATCACCGGCATGCGCGTATGCATCTTGCACCAGCGTGTCACCATCTCGATGTACTCTGGCACCTGCCCCACCGCCGAGCCCATGCCGCGCTCGCTCATCCCGTGCGGACAGCCGAAGTTGAGCTCGATCCCGTCCGCGCCGGTCTCCTCCACCAGCGGCAGGATCGTCTTCCAGCTCTCCTCGTCGCAGGGCACCATCAGGCTCACGACCATCGCGCGATCCGGCCAGTCGCGCTTGACGTCCTTGATCTCGCGCAGGTTCACCTCGAGCGGCCGGTCGGTGATCAGCTCGATGTTGTTGAGCCCCAGAACCCGCCGGTCCGGCCCCCAGACCACGCCGTAGCGCGGGCCGTTGACGTTTACGATGTGCGGATCGAGCCCGAGCGTCTTCCACACCACGCCGCCCCAGCCGGCCTCGAAGGCGCGCCGCACGTTGTATTCCTTGTCCGTCGGCGGCGCGGAGGCCAGCCAGAACGGGTTGGGCGAGCGGATGCCCACGAACGCGTTGCTCAGATCGGCCATCGACCGTCTCCCTTCCGCTTCAGCGCGACGCGACGAGCACCAGATTGCCCTCGCTGTCGCGGATCATCGCATATGTCGTCTCCGCGTCCCATTCCGCCGGCGCCGGCTCGCGCACGATCTCCACGCCCCGGGCGCGGATGTCCTCGATCGCGCCCGCCACGTCCGGGGCGATCACCGGCAGCACCGGACGCAGCGCCCTCGCGTCGCCGTCGCGGCGTTCGAAGTGGACCTGCGTCCGCGAGCCCGGGATCTCCAGCATGATCCAGCGCTCCGACCCCATCGGCGCGTCGGTCTTGACCACCAGGCCGAGCACGTCCGCGTAGAAGGCTTTTGCGCGGTCGTAGTCGTCCACCGGGATCGAGGTGAAGCTGACATGGCTTAGCGCCGGGCTCATCCCCCGAGCGCCCGGTGGATGTCCATCGCCGCGTCGCGACCCTCCGCCACGGCCGTGACCGTCAGGTCGTCGCCGCCGCTCGCGCAGTCGCCGCCGGCCCAGACGCCCTCGCGGGTGGTGCGACCGCCCGCGTCCACCCGGATCTTGCCGCCATTCACCGCAAGCCCCTCCGGCGCGCCGTCAAGGCTCTGGCCGATCGCAGCGAACGCCTGGTCGAACGGCAGCGCGAAGGTCTCACCGGTCTCGCGCAGCCCGTCGGGGCCGGCCTCGGTGTAAGCGAACACCATGCGCCGGTCCGCCTCCGCGCCCTCGACCCTTGCGGGCGCCGCGTTGAAGACCAGGCGCACGCCCGCGTTCGCGGCGTGCTCCTGCTCGTGCCGGCTCGCGGCCATGCGCCCACGCTCCCGCCGGTAGACGATGGAAACTTCCTCCGCTCCCAGAAGCTTCGCCTGAACCGCCGCGTCGACTGCGGTCATCCCGCCGCCTACGACGATCACCCTGCGGCCCACCGGCAGCGTCCCCAGGTCTGCGGCCTGGCGCAATTCGGCGATGAACTCGACCGCCGGCCGGATCGCTGCGTCCTCCAGGAGGGCCGCCGCCCCACCAAGCCCGATCCCCAGAAAGACCGCGTCATGCGCGCCCAAGAGCTCGTCGAGCGTCAGGCCGTCGCCAAGCCGCACCCCGTAGCGGGCCTCGATCCCGCCGATCCCCATCAGCCATTCGACCTCGGCCTGCGCGAAACCCTCCACCGTCTTATAAGCCGCGATTCCGAACTCGTTGAGGCCGCCGGGTTTTTCCTGTGCATCATGAAGCGTGACGTCATGCCCGAGCATCGCGAGCCGGTGCGCGCAGGCGAGACCCGCCGGCCCCGCGCCCACGACCGCGACCCGCTTGCCGGTCGGCGTGGCCCGCACGAACGGATGGCCGCCGCGCGCCATCAGCGCGTCGGTGGCGAAGCGCTGCAGCCGGCCGATCTCGACCGGCTTGCCCTCGGCCGCCTCGCGCACGCACGCGCCCTCGCAGAGCGTTTCTGTCGGACAGACACGCGCGCACATGCCGCCGAGGATGTTCTGCTCGAAGATCGTCTTCGCGGCCGCCACGGGCGCGCCGGCGGCGATCTGGCGGATGAAGAGCGGGATGTCGATTTCGGTCGGACAGGCGGTCACGCAGGGCGCGTCGAAACAGAAATAGCACCGGTCCGCGGCGACCGCCGCCTCGTGGGGACTGAACTGCGGCGCGATGTCGGCGAAGTTCTCGGCGATGCGCTCGGCAGGCAGCCGCCCCGCCACGACGCCGCTGGTGAATGTGCTGGCCGCCATCGCCGCCTCCCGTCCGGCGCCGACGAGACGCGGCGCTTCCCGGCCGAAGCTTGCACAGTGCGATCACACAATCAATTGGGCTCGCAAGCGGCTGCCGGCTCGGGACGGACGCGCCTTCAGCCGCCCCGCCCCCCAACCGAGTGATCGCCGCGGGCGCAGCAGCGCCCAATAAATGGGCAGGCCTCAGTCAGGGCGGACGCACGGCGCCGGGGCGCTACCGCGGCCGTTGCGTCCCGGCGCCGAGCCTGCCTAGATCGCGCCCGATGGACCAGTCCGCGCAGTTCGCTTCGATCCCGCCGCGGCTCCAGCGCGCCCGCGGACGCGCCGAGATCGGCGTCGCCCTGCGCGGCGGCGCCACCCGGCTCTCCCGGCTGCGCCAGGAGGGGTGCGCCAAGGCGTTCCTGCCGCGCAATCCCGGCGGCCCGCTCGAGGCCGTGTTCGTCAACACCTCCGGAGGCGTGGCCGGCGGCGATCGGCTCGACTGGGGTCTCGCGGTCGGGCCCGGCGCCACGCTCATCGCCACGACCCAGGCCGCCGAGCGGATCTACCGCTCCACCGGCGCCGCCGCGCGCGTCTCGACCCGCATCGACGTCGCCCCGGGAGCCCGGCTCGACTGGCTTCCCCAGGAGACGATCCTCTTCGAGGGCGCGCGCCTGCACCGGCGCATCGAGGCCGACCTCGCCGAGGACGCCCGGCTGACCGCGCTCGAGACCGTCGTGCTCGGCCGCGCCGCGATGGGCGAGACCTTGCGCACGGTCCTCCTCGCCGACCACTGGCGCATCCGCCGCGGCGGGCGACTTGTGCGCGCCGAGGCGCTACGGCTCGACGAGGCGGCGCTCGCGGCCGCCGACGGCGCGGCGACGCTCGCCGCAAGCCGCTCCTTCGCCACGCTTCTGCACGTCGAGCCCGGCGTCGAGGCGCGCATCGACGCGATACGCGCGCTGCTTGCGCCTGAACCCCCGGTCGTCGCGGCGGCGAGCGCTCGCGACGGCGTGCTCGCCGTGCGCTTCCTCGCGCCGGGCCACGCCCCGCTCAAGGCCGCGCTCGTCGCTTTCCTCACCGCCTTCCGCGGCGCGCCGCCGCGGGTCTGGTCAATCTGAAAGGCCCCGCCCATGAACCTCACCCCCCGCGAGAAGGACAAGCTGATGATCTCGCTCGCCGCGATGGTCGCCCGGTCGCGGCTCGAGCGCGGGGTCAGGCTCAACCATCCCGAAGCGATCGCGCTCGTCACCGACTTCGTGCTCGAAGGGGCCCGCGACGGCCGCTCGGTGGCCGACCTCATGGAGGCCGGCGCCCATGTGGTGACGGCTGACCAGTGCATGCAGGGCGTCGCCGAGATGATCCACGACATTCAGGTCGAGGCGACCTTCCCTGACGGCACCAAGCTCGTCACCGTGCACGAACCCATCCGCTGACCCCCCAACCCTACCGGAAAGGCTCCCAGATGCCGCACATCCTGCTACTGCCCGCGCTCCTTCTCCCGGCCGCCGCCTTCGCCGACCCGGGCGCACACTTTCACCCCCACGGCGGCGAGACGTCGCTGTGGCTCGCGCTCGCCGGGATCTCCGCGCTTGTCGTTGCGGCGATCGCGATCCGGAGACGCGGATGATCCCCGGCGAGATCCTGACCGCGCCGCGGCGAGATCGAGCTAAACGCCGACCGCGTCGCGCTGACGCTGAGCGTCGCCAACACCGGCGACCGCCCGGTGCAGGTCGGCAGCCACTACCACTTCGCCGAGACCAACCCCGCGCTCGACTTCGACCGTCAGGCCGCGCGCGGCATGCGCCTCGACATCGCCGCCGGCACCGCCGTGCGGTTCGAGCCGGGCCAGTCCCGTGACGTTCGCCTCGTGCCCTACGGCGGGCGCGCGCATCGTGCACGGCTTCAACGGAGCGGTCCAGGGGCCGCTCTGACCGGCCTTCCATCCGCCAGCGCTTTCGCTCCGGGCGGTCGGCGCCTGTATGCTCTGGCGCGTCCGCACCCTTTGCGCACCACAACAAGGAGCGTCATGCCGCTCGCCGTTCTCGCCATCGCGCTGATCGCCTGGCTCTACGCCATGGTCGCAACGCCCCGCTTCCGGATCCCCGGCGCCATCGGCTTCGCGCTGCTGGCCGCCGGCCTCGGCTGGTACTTCTTCGTGTCCGAGAGCGAGGCCGAGCGCGCGGCCGCGCGGCTCTCCCCCGAGGACGTCATGCTCGACCTGCTCGAGATCGAGCGCACGCCGCGCGGCGCTGTCCTGAGCGGCCGGGTCGCGAACGGCGGCGACGCGGGCGTCCTGCGCGACATGACGATCGAGATGCGGCTCTTCGACTGTCCCGACGAGGACGCTGCGCTCGACGATTGCGTGGTCATCGGCGACTCCACCGGCATCGCGCGGGTCGCGTGTCCCCCCGGGTCAGGTCCGCGGCTTCTCCGCATCCTTCATCTTTGCCGGACTGCCGCCGATCGTGGGCATCCTGCGCTGGGAGCAGTCCATCACCGCCCTGCGCGCCACCGACTGAAATCCATTGCACAAAAAAGGGCGCGGCCCCCCGTCAGGAGAGCCGCGCCCCGGAACAGCCCGGTCGGGCCGCTCAAAGTCTGCGCGTCAGGCCGCCCGGCGCTTCCGCCGAACCACTCCGAGCGCGCCAAGCCCCGCCAGAAGCAGGAAGGCGCCGGCCGGCAGCGGCACCGGAGCTGGCGATGTCGACGCGGTCCCGAAGACGACGCCGGTGAGACCCAGGTCGGCGCCGTCCGCGAAGGTCGCCCCAAGCACGGTGTTCAACGTGCCGGTGATCAGCAGGTCGGCGGAGATCACGCCGTCGGCGACGGCGACGTTGGAGAGCGTGAAGAGATCCGCGCCTGTCACCGGGTCCGGCCCGAGCGCGCTGCCCGAGGCGGTGCCGAAGACCGTGGCGGCGCCCGCATCGATCACGAAGTCCGAAGCGTCGACGAAGTTCGCTCCAGAGGTCAGGCTGAGCCCGCCGCTGTGGTTGATCACCAGCGGATCGGTCTCGCCGCCGGTGATCGGGAACGAGAACGTCGCGCCCGCAGCCGTGGCAGGGGCGATCGGCGCCGGCGTGATGCTGTTGGCGGCGAGAAAGCCCAGAACAGCTTCCGACACCGTCACGTCCGTCGTACCCGTCGCCGCGATCGGCACCGCCGACGCCGGCGCGCTCGACATTCCGATTGCGAACAGCGCCGCCGCAGCGATTGCTCCTCGCCTCATCATTCGTCTCAGTTCCATCTCCCACTCCCTGTATATTCAAAACTCACTCAGACTGTAATAGACTCTGTCGAGCACTTTTCCCAGTCCTAAGTTGGACAATGCGACTCATGCCGCCGGCGTCGCGTCAAATCGTCTCACAACTGCGTGAGTTGGGACAATTTGTCGCAGATTTTCCGGACCCTGCTCGCGCTTACGGAGATCCCACGCGCCCCTCCTATCGCCAATCGATCGAAGAGGCCCCGGCTACTGCGGAGACGGCAGCGGCGGCAAGGTGCGCAGGAAGGCCACCACCGCGTCGAGATCCTCCGGCGTCATCCGCGCAAGATAGGCGTAGGGCATCGGCGGCAGCAGCGCCGACCCGTCGGGCTCCACGCCCTCGGTGATCATCGCGCTTGATCTCGTCGTCCGAATACCCCGCCAGCCCGTCCGCGTGGCTGGTGATGTTGGCCGCCACCGAGGTCCCCCAGGGTCCGTGGAACTCGAAGCCGCCTGCGCCGAGGTGCGTCTGATACATCGGCCCCTGCTCGCCGAAGGTCGTGTGGCATTCCAGGCAGTGCGCGACCGGCCCGGCGAGATAGGCGCCGTACTCCGCCGTCGCCGCCCGCTCCGGCGCCGTCACGCTTTCCACCGGCGGCCCCCACGCCGGCGGCAGCGGAAAGCTGTAGACCGAGACCCCGGGATCGTTCTCCACCGCCGGCATCGTGCGCAGGAACGTCACGACCGCCGCGAGATCCTCGTCGCCGAGGCCGCGGTAAAGCGAGATCGGCATCGGCGGGCCGATCACGCTGCCGTCGGGGCGGATCCCCTCGCGGATCGCCCGCGCCAGCTCCGCGTCGCTCCACTCCGCGACGCGCCCGCCCGGGGTGATGTTCGCCGCCACCGCCGTCATCATCTCGTTCTGTTCGATCGTGAAGCCCCCAAGTTCGCGGGACATGTCGGGCCCCTCTGGCCCCTGCGGCGTGTGGCAGTTGCCGCAGCCCATCGGGCCGCGCACCAGGTATTCTCCGCGTTCGAGCTGCGTCTCGGCGACGCCAGCGCCCGCGACGCCGAAGAGCGCCACGGCCAACAGGCCGATTGATCTGATCATGTGAGGTCTCCCAGGCGCCTCCGGCTTTTCCGGCGGTTTGAGCCCGTGCAGAGCTTACCACGCGCGCGATCGCTGTTCAATTTGCATGCAAACGTCCGCGCACCGCCCCGCTTCGGCCCTCCGGCGCTTGCCCCCGCCCGCGCAAGGCCCGAAAGTCGCCCGGCAACTGGAGGACCCGCCCCATGCCGACCCGCATCCCCCGCGCCGCCTACGCCGCCATGTACGGCCCCACCACCGGCGACCGGGTCCGCCTCGCCGACACTGAGCTCTTCATCGAAGTCGAGCGCGACCTCACAACCTACGGAGAAGAAGTGAAGTTCGGCGGCGGCAAGGTGATCCGCGACGGCATGGGCCAGTCCCAGGCCACCCGCGCCGAGGGCGCCGCCGACACCGTGATCACCAACGCGCTGATCCTCGACTGGACCGGGATCTACAGGGCCGACGTCGCCCTGCGCGACGGCCGCATCGCCGCGATCGGCAAGGCCGGCAACCCCGACACCCAGGGCGGCGTCGACATCGTCATCGGCCCCGGCACCGAGATCATCGCCGGCGAGGGCCGCATCCTCACCGCCGGCGGCTTCGACAGCCACATCCACTTCATCTGCCCGCAGCAGATCGACGACGCCCTGCATTCGGGCCTGACCACCATGCTCGGCGGCGGCACCGGCCCGGCGCACGGCACGCTCGCCACCACCTGCACGCCCGGCCCCTGGCACCTGGGGCGCATGCTGCAGGCCGCCGACGCCTTCCCGATGAACCTCGCCTTCGCCGGCAAGGGCAACGCCTCGCTGCCCGCCGCCCTCGAGGAACAGATCCGCGCCGGCGCCTGCGCGCTCAAGCTGCACGAGGACTGGGGCACCACGCCCTCGGCCATCGACTGCTGCCTCTCGGTGGCCGACGCCTTCGACGTGCAGGTGATGATCCACACCGACACCCTGAACGAGTTCGGGCTTCGTGGAGAACACGATTCGAGCGCTGAAGGGCCGCACCATCCACGCCTTCCACACCGAGGGCGCCGGCGGCGGCCACGCCCCCGACATCATCCGGGTCTGCGGCCTGCCCAACGTCATCCCCTCCTCGACCAACCCGACGCGCCCCTACACCGTGAACACGCTCGAGGAGCATCTTGACATGCTCATGGTCTGCCATCACCTCGACAAGTCGATCCCCGAGGACGTCGCCTTCGCGGAATCCCGCATCCGCCGCGAGACCATCGCGGCCGAGGACATCCTCCACGACATGGGCGCCTTCTCGATCATCGCCTCCGACAGCCAGGCGATGGGCCGCGTCGGCGAGGTGCTGATCCGCACCTGGCAGACCGCCCACAAGATGAAGCTCCAGCGCGGCCGCCTGCCCGAGGAGCGAGGGGACAACGACAACTTCCGCGTCCGCCGCTACATCGCCAAATACACCATCAACCCCGCCATCGCCCATGGGCTAGCCCACGAGATCGGCTCGGTCGAGGTGGGCAAGCGCGCCGACCTCGTGCTCTGGAACCCGGCCTTCTTCGGCGTGAAGCCCGAGATGGTGCTGATCGGCGGCACCATCGCCTGCGCCCAGATGGGCGACCCCAACGCCTCTATCCCGACGCCGCAGCCGGTCTACACCCGGCCCATGTTCGGCGCCTTCGGCCGCAGCCGCGAGAACAGCTCCGTCACCTTCGTCAGCGCCGCCGCCCAGGACGCCGGGATCCGCGAGACCCTCGGCCTCGCCAAGGCGACCCTGCCCGTCGCCAACACCCGCGGCGGCATCGGCAAGGCCGCGATGAAGCTCAACGACGCCACGCCCGAGATCGAGGTCGACCCCGAGACCTACGAGGTCCGCGCTGACGGCGAACTGCTGACCTGCGAGCCGGCCGAGGTGCTGCCGATGGCGCAGCGGTATTTCCTGTTCTGAGTCAATGCCCTCAGACGCGCCGCCAAAGCGGAAGTTCGACAGGCGCGGTCTGCAAGCAGCGCCAAGAAGTGTGGCGCCGTCGCGGGCCGCCTCGGCCGGCGAATCACCCGGCCCGGCGGCAGCGCAATCCTCCCCCGGAACTGCGTGGGGGGGGGGCGCACAACCGGCGGGAGTCCGACGATGCGCGACGCCACCGTCAGACGACCAGAGCGGCGGATTCGGGTGCGATTTGTGGGCGAGAAACGGCGTCGCGGGCATATATTCGGTTTTGAAACCCGCGGGACGGTGTTAACGTTCCGGGTGGAGAAGTCCGAGCCCGCCGCGTTGTGGAGCGCTGGTAAGAGGGTGGAACTAAGAGAGGGGAAGAGTTCTGATGAAGAATTTGATGGTTTCTGGAGTGGCAGTTGCTCTGGCTGTCACTCTGATGTCTGTGTCGCTTCCGGCAAGCGCAGCGGTGGATGTGGATACCTATGGGACTAGGATCGATCCTCCGCCCGGCCAGCCGCCGTTCAATTTCAGTGATCCGGATGGGATACGAGTGACGATAACTTGTGTGACTACCTGTGAGGGTTGGAGTTACACTGGTGGTTCTGCGAGCTACACTCCGCAGACCTTTGATGCTTCGAATCCATCTGCGTTCACCGAGACTTCTGTACTAGGGAGCAGGGCTGATCTTTACGTGACCAATAATTCGGCTGATGCGACTGAAATTGCCCTAGTAAACAAGGTGACTGGATCAACGTTCACAACAATAACCAAACCGACAACCGATACTATCGTAGTCAATGCGGGCGAAATATTTGCCTTTACGACCGGCAACGATCCAAGGGTGGCGATCTACAAGAATACATCCGCTACTTCTACAAGCGTTTCGTGGACGCAGGTGGCGGAAGGTGCTGGACTAAGCCATTGGAGTAGATTTGACATGTCACCAGTTCCCCTTCCAGCTGCAGCTTGGTTGCTACTTGCTGGAATAGGTGGGATTGCTGCGCTGTCTCGGAAGCGCAGGGCCTCCGCCTGAGGGCTCCCACAACCTTTCTGTTCTTCCCGAACGGCTCCGCGAAAGCGGGGCCGTTTTCCGTTCCGGCACCCTCTATGCTAGAGCCACCAGACGCATGGCGGCCATGCGCGAACCCCGGTTGCCCGCCCCGGCCCGGCCCTCCATCTCATGAAGCACGGGCAATCGATGTCGCCCGCATGTAACCGGTGGAGGGCGCCATGAACGCCGAAACGACCGACCTGCTCGAACGCCCGATCAGGGGCGTGCTGACCGAAGCTTTCCGCCGCTGGTTCGCCGGCCTCGCGGACCGCACCACCGAGGCCAGGCGGCTGCGCGCCGTGCGCCTGCTGACCGGTCTCTCCGACGCCGACCTCGCCCGTCTCGGCCTGATGCGGCGCGACGCGCCCGACGGCGGCGCGACGAGCTGACCCAGGCGTCGTCCCGGGAGACGCCAAACCCCGTTAACACTTTTCTATCGTGTTTTCAATGACTTGAAAAAGCGCCAAGCTTGGCGCCCCGAAGCGCCCCCCTTTCGGGGCCGCTTTCCCTCCCCGTCCGGCTCCTGTAATATCCCGCTGAACGTCCAATCCGAGGTCCCCATGAAACTGCTCGTCCCCCTCGCCGCCCTGCTCGCCCTCGCCGCCTGCAGCGTCGATCTCGGAACCGGAACCACGAGCCGGGGCGCCTACCCGTCCGGCGGCGCCGCCGGCGCGCTCGGCCCGAACTTCTGCCACAGCGTGCCCTCCGACCCCCGCGAACGGTCCCGCTGGAACGATCTCTGCTTCCCCAGCCGCTGATCCCGTGTCCGCGCCCATGACCGCCCGCCGGATCCTGCGCGGCGCGGTCGCCCCTCCCGCCGCGGACCGGGTCATCCTCGATTACGAGGGCCGGTTCCTGCGCCGGCGCACGCTCGTCACCGAGGCCGGCGCCCGCCTGCTCGTCGACCTGCCCGAGACCGTCTCGCTCGACGACGGCGACGCCTTCCTCACCGAGACGGGCATGACCATCGCCGTCGCCGCCGCGCCAGAGCCGCTGCTCGAGATCACCGGCGCCGACCTCGCCCGCCTCGCCTGGCACATCGGCAACCGCCACGCCCCGGCCCGCATCGAGCCCGCCCGCATCCTGATCTGCGACGACGCGATCCTCGCCGACATGCTGGCCCGCCTCGGCGCGACCGTCCGCCCGGTCCGCGAGCCCTTCGCCCCCGAGCGCGGCGCCTACGGGACCGGCCGCACCCACGGCCACCACCACGGCCCCTCCGGCGCGCCCTCGCCGTGACCCCCGCCGAGGCGCAGCAGATCCTCGCCGCCTGGTTCTCCCCCGCCTACCCCGTCGGCGCCTACAGCTACTCCCACGGCCTCGAATGGGCGGTCGAGACCGGCGTCGTCGCCGACCCGCCCGCGCTGCGCCGCTGGACCGCCGACCTCCTCCGCTTCGGCGCCGGCCGCACCGACGCCATCCTGCTTCGCCACGCCTTCGCCGCCGACGATCCGGCCGACATCGCCGCGCTGGCCGAGGCGCTCGCCCCCTCGACCGAACGCCACCTCGAGACCATGACCCAGGGCGCCGCCTTCGCCCGCGTCACCGTCGCCGCCTGGGCCATCGATCTCGCCCCCGCCCCCTACCCCGTCGCCGTCGGCCGCGCCGCCGCGCTGGTCGGCCTGCCGCTGGAGGCGACGGTCACCCACTTCCTTCAGGCCTTCGCCGCCGCCATCGTCTCCGCAGGCGTCCGCCTGGTCCCGATCGGCCAGACCGACGGCCAGCGCATCACCGCCGCGCTGCTGCCGGTCGCCGCCGAGGTCGCGGCGGCGACCCGCCACGCATCTCTTGACGATCTCGGCGGCGCCGCCCTCGCCGCCGACCTTGCGTCCATGCTCCACGAAACCCAGTATTCGAGGCTCTACCGCTCATGAAATCCCCCAACGGCCCCCTGCGCGTTGGCATCGGCGGCCCGGTCGGCGCCGGCAAGACCGCGCTCACCGAGGCGCTCTGCAAGGCCATGCGCGACCGCTGGTCGATCGCGGTGATCACCAACGACATCTACACCCGCGAGGACGCCGAGTTCCTGATGCGCGCCCAGGCGCTGCCGCTCGAGCGGATCATGGGCGTGGAGACCGGCGGCTGCCCGCACACCGCAATCCGCGAGGACGCCTCGATCAATCTCGTCGCCGTCGACGAGATGGTGAAGCGCTTCCCCGACCTCGACGTCATCCTGATCGAGTCCGGCGGCGACAACCTGAGCGCCACGTTTTCGCCCGAACTCGCCGACCTCACCATCTACGTCATCGACGTCTGCGCCGGCGACAAGATCCCCCGCAAGGGCGGTCCCGGCGTGACACGCTCGGACCTGCTCGTCATCAACAAGACCGACCTCGCGCCCCATGTCGGCGCGTCGCTGGAGGTGATGGAGGCGGACACCCTGCGGATGCGCGGCCCGCGCCCCTTCACCTTCGCGCAGGTCAAGCACGGTCTTGGCGTGCCGGAGATCGTGACCTTCCTCGCCCGCGAGGGCGGCCTGCCGAATTGAGACGGCCTCAGGCGGGAGCCGCCAGCGCACCCCCGCGTCCGCTTGGCCAGTCGATCTCGAAAAGGCAGCCCGGCGCGCCATCGCGACAGCATTCCGTCTCGCGGGCGTCCGCTTCCGGATGGACAAGGCTCCGGAAGAGCTCGCGGAAAACGGCCGCGTGCCACTCGCATCCTCCGGCCTCACGCCCCGCCACGGCAAGCGGATTGGCCGAAATCGCAACCGTCAGCGGCCGGCGCCCGACGACGTGGAATGATCCGGACCCTGCGAACGTCCATGCGTGCGCCGCGATGGCCCGCACGAGAAGACGCGCAGCGAGCCACGCGGGCGCCCGAACGAGGACGGTCCGGGCCGGACCCGGAATCCGATTGGCGAGGATGTAGCGACCGGTCAGGCGCCCGGCTTCGCGGGCATGCACGCGGAACCCGTCAGGTCCGGACAACTGCGCGAGCGCCGCGTGAAGCCGCGCGGCGTCGTCTTCGCCGATCATGTCGCGAGGCGGAGCGTCCAGCCACTCCAGCCGACCCGCCGCTGCGAAGACCGCCCGGGCCAGCGGCTCCGCGCCTCCGGCGCGCAACGCTTCGGCCAGCTGGATCGCGGCGTTCGGCCCGATGCGCGCCTGTTCAGTGCAGAACGGGGACGGGTTGCTCATCGACGTCCATCTGCCTCGTCCCGCCGCCGCAGGCCATCACCGGCTCACGGGCCTCGCGCTCGGCGGCAAGCTGCGCCTTCACCGCCTTCTTGCGCTCGGCATGGGCGATCTTGCGATCGTGCATCGCCGCCCAGTCCTCCATCTGCGCCGGCGCGATCGCGCGGGTCTCGTCGAAGTGGAAATCGACCTTCTTCTTGGTCTGCGGCCCCCAGTAGCCGACCTTGCCGAGATCGTAGAAGGTCCGCTGGAACCCGGCGCGCAGGAACGCCTTGAGGCAGCCGAGCAGGTAGCGCCGCCGGAACCCGGTGCCGCGCCACGGATAGTGGAAGAGCGCCTTCTTCATGTAGAAGCGGCGGTAATTGTTCATGACCCGGTCGAGAAGCTCGCCGCGCTCCATCGCGTCGGGCTTCATGATCGGGGTGACGAAGTTGTATTTCGAGAAATCGAACACCTCGACCTTGTCGCCCAGTTCCTGGAAGAGCGGCGTGAACGGCCAGGGCGTGTACATCGACCAGTTGGCGAGGTCTGGCTGCCAGTCCCACGCCATTTGGTAGGTCTCCTCGAGCGTCTCGGCGGTCTCGTTGTCGAGGCCTACGATGAACTGCGCCTCGGTGAAGATGTCGGCCTCGCGCAGCAGCCGGATCGCCTCCTTGTTGTTGGCGACCTTGGTCTCCTTGTTGAAGCGGTCCAGCTTCATCTGCGCGGCCGCTTCGGTCCCGAGGCTCACATGCACCAGCCCCGCCTTGCGCCACAGCCAGAGGAGGTCCTTGTCGCGCATGATGTCGGTGACGCGGGTGTTGATTCCCCATTTCACCCGGTCGGGCAGGCCTCGGGCGATCAGCTCCTCGCAGAATTCGGTGAACTTCGCCTTGTTGATCGTCGGCTCCTCGTCGGCGAGGATGAAGAAGCCGACCTGATGGTCGTTCACCAGCCGCTCGATCTCGTCCACGACCTTCTTCGGGTCGCGCACCCGGTAGTCGCGCCAGAACTTCCACTGCGAGCAGAACGAGCAGGTGAAGGGACAGCCCCGCGCCATGTTTGGGATCGCGACGCGCACGCCGAGCGGCACATAGATGTATTTCGACCATTCGAGGATCGACCAGTCCGGGTCGATGCCGTCGAGATCCTTCACCGTCGAGGCCGCCTGGGTCGCGACGATCTCGTCGCCGTCGCGGAAGGCCAGGCCGTGGATCTTCCGCCGGTCCTGCAGATACCGGCCCTCGTCGATTGCGCGAATGAGGTTGACGATGATCTCCTCGCCCTCGCCGCGCACGATCACGTCGACCTGCGGCGCCTCCGACAGCACCTGCTTGTACATGAAGGTCGCATGCACGCCGCCGAGCACCCGCACCGCCTCGGGCACGGTGTCGCGCGCGATTTCCAGCACCCGCTCGGCCTTGTAGATGGAGGGCGTGATCGCGGTGACGCCCACCACGTCGGGTTGCAGCTCCGCCATCTTCGCCGCCAGAGCCTCGTCGGGCAGATCGTTGGTCATCGCGTCGACGAAGGTGACCTTGTCGTAGCCCGCCGCCTTCAGCGAGCCCGCCAGATAGGCTACCCAGGCTGGCGGCCAGTTGCCGGCGATCTCGGCGCCGCCGGAATGGTAGTTCGGGTGAACGAGCAGGATGTGCATGGCTGACCCCGGGCTGTGATCCAGCTTCCAGCCTAGCAGGGTCAGCGTCATTCCAAGTTGACACAGATCAAGTCAGCTAAAGCTGACACTCACGAAGCCCGCGCCGCCGGGATCAGCGTCTCCGCCACAAGCCTGTGCAGATCTCCCGTGTGTCCTTGCGAACGGGCCGGCTGGTTGGGGTCGGATGTGACAGCCACCGACAAGCGCGCACCGGGAACCACGTAAATCATCTGCCCGCCATATCCGCGCGCATAGGCGACGCTCTCGCCTCCGATCTCCGCGAGAAACCAGCCGTAGCCATAGGCGTGGCCAGAAAAGGGCGAGCGCGTTCGCGGACGCCACGACGCCTCGATCCAGTCCGCCGACGCAATCGCTCCGCCGCCGGTGCGGATCGCCTCGCCGAATGCCAGCATGGCGCGCGGGCTGAGCGCCATGTTGTTGCCTCCCATGTAGTAACCCTGCGGGTCGCGCGTCCAGGCAGGGATGTCGACGCCGAGGGGCCGCCCGATCCAGTCGCGCGCAAGATCGAGAAGGCTGCGACCCGACGCCTCCGCCAGCACGGCCCCGAGCAGATGATAGTCGCCGGTCGAATAGCCGAACCGGGCGCCTGGGTCGGCGACCATCGGTCGAGACAGGACATAGCCGATCCAGTCGCCGCTCTGCACCCAGGCCCCGTAGTTGGCGCCCGAGACCCGCTCGAAGCCCGACCGCATCGTCAGCAGATCCTCTACGGTGATCTCCGACGCGCGCGGGTCAATGTTCCCCGTCACATGCCGCCCCAGAATTGGCAGGACCGGCGCGTCCACTCCCGACAAGACTCCGCTCTCGATGGCCGCGCCCGTCAGCGTCGCCACGAGGGTCTTCGACACCGACTTCACGTTGGCGGGTCGGTCCAGCGCTCCGCCACGCACCGCTTCGGCAAGAACCGTCTCGCCGTCCAGCGCCACCACGACCGCGTGCAGCTGTGGGAGCGATCGCGCCCGCTCGAGCGCCGGCGTGAAGTCAGAGGCGCGGCCCCGGACGGGCCGCACGAGCACTCCGGCCGCGAGCGTTGCGGCGAAGCTTCTCCGGGTCAGGTGCAACTGGACTGGTGTCCTCATCAGAACGAAGCGTGGCGCACTGTGCGTCCGCGGCAAGTCACGGACACGTCAGGCCCTCATGCGAGACCCGTTCGGATCGAACGGAGGCTCCATGGCGATCCGCGCCGCATGTCTCCGCCCAAGGATCTCGACCTGAAACACTCCTTCGCCCGCCTCCGTCGCCAAAGGCGCGGGCACGTAGCCCTGCGCCAGCGACAGGCCGACATGGTGTCCGTAACCGCCCGACGTGACCCAGCCAGTGACCCGCCAGTCGCCATCCGTGCGACCCTCCGGACGTGGCAGCCGCTCGCCTCCGGGATCGCAACGCCACGCCCCGTGCCCCTGCGGTTCAGGAACGGCGCCGAAGTTTTCCGCCGTGCGCGCCCAGATCGGCTCATCCCCGATCACGTCAGCCACATTGGCGTCGACGACCAGGCTCACCCGCCGCAGGCGCGGACCCTCGGCCGCTTCCAGCGCGGCCGCTGCCCGCCCGACGAAGCTGTTCTTGGACAGATCGACGAAGCGATCCATTCCAGCCTCGAACGGGCCGTAGATCGGGCGCAACTCTGAAAACCAGGTGGGCCAGTTCTTCTCGAGCCGCATGGAGAGCAGCGCGCGCATGCCGAAATCCGCGATCCCGTGCGGCTCACCCACTGTCTTTATGCCGACATACAGCGTGCGCAGGTAGCAGGGCTCGACCCAGATCTCGTAGCCGAGATCGCCTGTGAAGCTGATGCGGTTGACCATGGCCGGAACCCCGGCCACGTCCAACGCCCGGTGGTCCATGAAGCGGAAGGCCGGCAGCGACACGTCCGCGTCGGTCAGCGCCGCCAGCACGGCCTGCGAGCGCGGTCCCGCGATCATGAGGCCCATCAGGCCCATGCCGAGCCGGTCTATCCGCACCGAACCGTCACCGGGCAGATGCGTCTCGAACCAGCGCATGTGATGGATCTGCGCCGCCGCCGAACCCCAGACAAGGAAGCTGCCCTCGCCGGACTTGGCCACGGTGAAGTCGCCGATCAGCTTGCCGCGATCGTTCAGCATGGGGGCCAGCGCAATCCGTCCCGTGCGCGGCATCGTGTTGGTCAAGAGGTGGTTCAACCAGCCTTCGGCGCCGCGGCCAGCGACCCGGTACTTGGCGAAGTTGGCGATCTCGGTGACGCCGACCCGTTCGCGCACCGCCTGCACTTCGGCGGCGACATGGCTGAAATCGTTGGACCTGCGGAAGGAGGGGATGTCCAACGGCGATGCACCGCCCGGCACGTACCACAAGGGCGTCTCGAGGCCCCAGCTGTCGCCCATCACCGCGTTGTTCGCGGCTGTCTGGATGTCGTGAAGCGGTGTGGTCTGCTGCGGGCGGCCCGCGGGCAGCTCCTCGTTGGGGAAGCGGATCGAGAAGCGCCGCGAGTAGTTCTCGCGCACCTTGGCGTTGGTGTAGCGCAGGCTCGCCCATTCGCCGAAGCGCGCCACGTCCATGCCGAACACGTCGTGACCGGGATCGCCCTCGGTCATCCAGTTGGCCAGCACCAGGCCGACGCCGCCACCCTGGGAGAACCCGGCCATCACCGCGCAGGCGCACCAGTAGTTCGTCAGCCCCTGCACCGGGCCCACCAGCGGATTGCCATCGGGGGAGAAGGTGAAGGGGCCGTTGATCACCTGCTTTATCCCGGCGCGCTCCAGCGCCGGGAAGTGGCGGAAGCCGATCTCGAGAGAAGGCGCGATGCGGTCGAGATCCGGCGCGAGCAGTTCGTGGCCGAAGTCCCATGGGGTGTCGCGCGGCGACCAGGGCCGGCCGTCCTTCTCATAGGTGCCGAGCAGGACGCCGCCACGCTCCTGGCGGGTGTATATCTCGCCGCGAAAGTCGATGACGTGACAGAGTTCGCGGCCGCTGGCGGCGTTGAACTCGGCCACTTCGGGCATGTCCTCGGTCAGAAGATACATGTGCTCCATGGCGAGCACCGGCAGTTCCAGGCCGACCATCCGGCCGACTTCGCGCGCCCAGAGACCGCCGGCGTTGACGACGTGCTCGGCGGCGACCTCTCCCTGTTCGGTGACGACCCGCCAGCCGCCTGCCTGCGACGGAATGAGGTCGAGCACCCGGTTGCGGAGAATGATATCGGCGCCGAGCTTGCGGGCGGCGCCGGCGTAGGCGTGCGTGGTCCCCGAGGGGTCGAGGTGGCCCTCCACCGGATCCCAGAGCGCGCCGACAAAGCAGCTCTCGTCGAGCAGCGGAAACATGACCTTCGCCTCGGACGGCGTGATCAGTTCGGTCTGCATGCCAAGGCAGCGGCCCTTGGCGTGGGCGAGGCGCAGGAAATCCATGCGGTCGGCGTTCTCGGCGAGCATCACGCCGCCAGTCAGGTGCAGCCCGCAGGAGAGGCCCGACAGCGCCTCGATCTCGCGGTAGAGACCGACCGTGTAGGCTTGGAGGCGCGCGACATTTGCATCGCCGTTCAGGGTGTGGAACCCGCCCGCAGCGTGCCAGGTAGAGCCGCTGGTCAGCTCGGATCGCTCGATGAGCATCACGTCGGTCCAGCCAGCGCGGGCGAGATGATAGAGGACCGAGCAGCCGACCACGCCGCCACCGATGACCACGACCCGGGCGTGCGGTTTCATTCTCGATCATCCTCCTCGCCGTTCCGCCCATGTGGACTCGGAGCCGGGTCGAGCTTCAACACTAGCCCACGCATTGGGGCCGTAGCCGCCTCAATCGCCCACGAAGGCGTCCACGATCGCCGAGCCGGGGTCGGTCAGCGGGTCGATGACCGTGAAGTGGTGGACCCCCGGCTCGACGGTCTCGGCCACCTCGGCCGCGAGGCCGGTCCAGATGTTGGCGAGCAGCGCGTTCTGGCGGATGAACTCGGGGCGCTCGTCGGCGCCGACCCAGGCGTGCACGCGGGCGGCCTCGACCGGGCGGCGCAGCGCCGGGCTCTCGGTCGCGGCCTCGGCGTCGTCGAGGTGGAAGAACTCGTTGTTCATCTGCGTGCGCAGGAGCGGGCGGAGATCGAAGACGCCGCTGATCGGCAGGGTGCGCTCGATCCGCGCCGCGACCTCGGGCGGCAGGGCGCTGTCATCACATATCTGCCGGGCGGCGAGATGGCCGCCGGCGCTATGGCCAGACAGGCGGATCGACCCGGAGATCTCGGCGGCGGCCAGCGTAATGGCGCGGGCGACGTCAGCGGTGATCCGGGCGATGCGGACTTCGGGGGTAAGCACGTATCCGGGCAGCGCCACCGCCCAGCCTCGCGACCGGGCCCCTGCGGCGAAGTGCGACCAGTCTGAGCGGTCGAAACGCCGCCAGTAGCCGCCATGCACCCAGACCGCCAGCCCGCGCGGATCGCCGTCGGGCAGGAAGAGATCGACCGCGCGGCGCGGGTGGTCGCCGTAGCGTAGCACGCGCGGCGGATAGGCGGCGCGGTAGGCGGCGGCGTCGGCGGCCCAGCGCTCGGGCAGGGCCTCGGCGCCGGGGATGTGGGACGTGATCGCGTAGGCGTCGTCCCAGTCGGTGATCATCAGAAAGCCCGGAAGGTCAGCGTGGTCAGGCTGCGATCGATGTCGGGAATGTCGCGGAGTTTTTCGTTGACGAAATGGCCGATGTCGGTCTCGTCGGGGATGTAGACCTTCATGATCAGGTCATACTCGCCGGAGGTCGAATAGAGCTCGGAGGCGAACTCGCGGTCGTAGATCGCGTCGGCGACGTCGTAGGTCCGGCCGGGACGGCAGCGCAGCTGGATGAAGACGCATTGCATCGGGTTTCTCCGGTTCTGGCGCAGAGTGCCGGGGCGGCGGCGGCGATGCAATCGGCAAACGCCGCGACGGTCGGCTTGTCCGGCAGGGGGGCGCGTCCTAGACTGATGACCGCTCAGCGAGGTGACCACATGCTCCAGAAACGCAACACGCCCGAGGCCGCGCGGGCGAAGCCTGCGTCCTTCGACTGGGAGGATCCGTTCGCGCTCGAGGCGCAACTCGGCGACGAGGAGCGGATGATCCGCGACGCGGCGCGCGACTACGCCCGGGACCGGCTGGCCGGGCGGGTGCTGATGGCGAACCGGACCGAGACCTTTGATCGGGCGATCATGACCGAGATGGGCGCGATGGGCCTGCTCGGGCCGACGCTGCCGGAGGATTTCGGCGGGTCGGGCGCGAGCTATGTCTCCTACGGGCTGATCGCGCGCGAGGTGGAGCGGGTGGATTCGGGCTACCGCTCGGCGATGAGCGTGCAGTCGAGCCTCGTGATGCATCCGATCTTCGCCTACGGCGACGACGCGCAGCGGGCGAAGTATCTGCCGGAACTGGCGTCGGGGGCGATGGTTGGCTGCTTCGGGCTGACCGAGCCCGACGCGGGATCGGATCCGGCCGGCATGCTGACCCGGGCCAAGCCGGTTGCGGGCGGGTTCTCGATCTCCGGAGCGAAGACCTGGATCACCAACAGCCCGATCGCGGACGTGTTCGTGATCTGGGCGAAATCGGACGCCCATGAGGGCGGGATCCGCGGCTTCCTTCTCGAGCGGGGCATGAAGGGTCTGGCGGCGCCGAAGATCGAGGGGAAGTTCAGCCTGCGGGCGTCGGTCACCGGCAGCATCGCGATGGACGAGGTGATGGTTCCGGAGGCGAACCTGCTGCCGCACGCCGAAGGGCTGGCGGGGCCGTTCGGCTGTCTCAACCGGGCCCGCTACGGCATCGCCTGGGGGGTGATGGGGGCGGCGGAGTTCTGCTGGCGGGCGGCGCGGGACTATACGCTGGAGCGGCGACAGTTCGGGCGGCCGCTGGCGCAGACGCAGCTGGTGCAGAAGAAGCTGGCGGACATGCAGACCGAGATCGGGCTGGGGCTGCAGGGGGCGCTGCGGCTTGGGCGGCTCTTCGACGAGGGGCGTGCGCCGGCGGAGCTGATCAGCCTCTGCAAGCGCAACAACTGCGGCAAGGCGCTGGAGATCGCCCGGGCAGCGCGGGACATGCACGGCGGCAACGGCATCTCGGACGAGTACGGGGTGATCCGGCACATGATGAACCTCGAGGCGGTCAACACCTACGAGGGAACCCACGACGTGCATGCGCTGATCCTCGGCCGGGCGCAGACGGGGCTGCAGGCGTTCTTCTGAAACCGGTCTGAGTGGCGTGTTACGGGGTGTGTAACACGCGTGCAATTCAAGCTATGTTACTGAAAGTAAAGGCGTTAATCTTCAATAATTCTCGTTAACGCCGTATTGTCAGCCTCCGGCCGAGCTCGAAACCTGGCCGGCCACAGCGGGGCTTGGAGGGCGCACCCCCCGGATGCCGGCTGCGGATCGGATCGGTGAGAGGATTCAAGTTCGAAGGGGTGCCCAATTAACGTGACGTCTTCGACAAACTTCTAGTGGTTGAGCCCTGACGAAGGATTCCCAAGGCGGCCGCCCTGTGCGAGTCTCGTTGGATGCGCAAAGGTATCAGCATCGAGGTAAGCACCGCGGACCGTGCCCGATTGGAGGCGGTCGTCGCGGATCGGAACAGCCCGCAGAAGCACGTGTGGCGGGCCGGCATCATTCTGGCGACCGCGGACGGCTTCGGGACGACGGAGATCATGCGGCGGACGGGCAAGTCCAAGCCGTGCGTCTGGCGCTGGCAGGCGCGGTTCATGACCGAGGGGGTGGACGGTCTGCTGCGCGACAAGACCCGGCCGTCGCGCGTCCCGCCGCTCGGCCCCGAGGTGGCGGAGCGCGTGGTGGCGCTGACGCTGACCGATCCGCCGGCGGAGACCACCCACTGGACCGCCGCCATGATGGCGAAGGCGGCCGGCATCAGCGTCAGCTCGGTCCAGCGCATCTGGCGCGCGCACGGCCTGCAGCCGCACCGGGTCCGGCAGTTCAAGCTCTCGAACGATCCGCGGTTCGTCGAGAAGCTGCGCGATGTGGTCGGGCTCTATCTCGACCCGCCGGCGCACGCCATCGTGCTCTCGGTCGACGAGAAGAGCCAGATCCAGGCGCTCGACCGGACCCAGCCCGGCCTGCCGATAAAGAAGGGCCGCGCCGGCACGATGACCCACGACTACAAGCGGCACGGCACGACGACGCTTTTCGCCGCGCTGAACGTGCTCGACGGCACCGTCATCGGCCGGAACATGCAACGGCACCGCCACCAGGAGTTCATCCGCTTCCTCAACACCGTCGAGGCTGCGGTCCCGAAGGACAAGCAGGTCCACGCCATCCTCGATAACTACGCCGCGCACAAACACCCGAAGGTCCGCGCGTGGCTCGACCGCCATCCCCGCTGGACCTTCCACTTCGTGCCGACATCCTGCTCTTGGCTCAACGCCGTCGAGGGCTTTTTCGCCAAACTCTCGAAGCGGCGGCTCAGGCGCGGCGTCTTCCACTCCATCGTCGACCTCCAGGCCGCCATCAACCGCTTCGTCCGAGAGCACAACACCGAACCGAAGCCCTTCACATGGACCGCCGATCCCGACAAAATCATCGCTGCCGTCAGGCGTGGGCACCAAGTGTTGGATTCGATCCACTAGGAGGCGTATGCAATTATGTTGGCCGTACTTATGATGCTATATCGGTAAATGTGGTAATCTGAGAGGCTCTTTGGTGCCCGTTCCTCTATATCCGCAACATAATTCCGAAAGTTTATACTACCGAATACCCCTAAATCTGCGATTTCTTCCGTTGCCCGAACCAGTTCCGATTTGACTAATTGCTCTCGATCTTGGTCTCGGAACAAGCGCTTGTTTCTGAACACAACGGCAACCGGGTCATAGATGCTCACTGGCGATTCCATCCCGCCCGACCGGTCGCCGCTACCGACCGCCTCCGGTTTGACGAAATGCTTTTCCGTCTTGTCGAACGGAAACGATAGAAGCCTTTCATCCAGCGCCGCAAGTGTGTCCCGCACTATGTGGATTGGGTCGCGGCCAGATTGTCGCATGAACTCGGCCGCATCGATGAAAGGCGACTGCATCAACGGCGAGAAGTTTACTCGATTCTGAATACCATCCGTAGTGAAGCCGAAATGGAATCGGTTCCTGAAGTTGAGGTAGTGCGCCCTTAACTTGGCCTGCAGCGTGCTCCCCGGCATCGATTTCAGATCTCTCGTGAAAGCATCCGCGATCCGTCCGCCGGCGACTTTCTCAATGCTGGGGAAACGGCGCGCTTTCGTGAAGCGCCGAACCGCTCTCTCAAGCTTACCGCGCCGTTCAAGGTCTGGTACCTGGAAGTAGTGGTCTCTGAAGCACTCGCCACCGCCGCCGTTCAACACGGCTACCGTCTTTCGGTCGAAGGCAAGTCGCCGGTGCGTCTCGATGCCGCGTTCCTTACTGTAGAGTCCGAAGTTTCGGCTCGACCAGGCGTCATAGGAATGCCCCAGGCTCAAGGCCTCGGCGTTGCGGTGAAAAGGAAAGTCTTTCGCGAACTCACCTCCATAGAAATTTACCAGCAACTTCGCCGCCCGAAAGTCATCGTCCAGTCGAGGAAGGGTCCAGCACCAGGAGCGCCGCAAAACATCTTCGCGGACCATCGCGCCAAATACCACGCGACTGTCGTACCCGCCCGAAAGGCAAATCACCGGATTGCTCGTGAAGGAAGCAATCGCTCTGACCTGCTCGCGCATCGCCGTCACTGCTGCGTCAAGCGCGTCCGAATAGGAAACGTATTGCCGCCGGTTCTCGTTTTCGACGAGAACCCGTCCATCCTTGACCCGGAGAAACTGGCCGACCCCAAGCATCTCGATCTCATCGAAGAAGATATGATATCCAGACGGTTGCTGCCCGAGCTGATACGGTATGAGCCGCTTCAGCATGGATTCTTCGTGCAGGTGAAGCGGGAGACGGTAGTGACGGCAGACCGTGACCAAGAAATGCATGCTGTTTGATACCAGCGAAATTGCGGCATCGCTCGAACGGTAGAGGAAGATTATGCCGATGCCGAACTCGTCGCAACTGACGGTCAGGCCGCCGGCGTCCCTGGCCACAACCGTGTATTTTCCGCCGAAGGCTTCCGGACCCGAGTCGAAATCCGCGGCGTCGGCACTTGTCACCAGCCTCGCGTCGCGAAACGCGATGCCCGAGAAATGCACCGGGCTATCAGGACGGATCTCGGCCTCACGCACCTCCGGCCGAAGAAGAGGCAGCCGGTGACCGCTTCGGCCGTGACCCCCGGGATCGCCGGGAAATCGGCGTTGGCGCCCGGGACTTCTCCGCCGTAATCCTTGCGGACGACAAGGACGAAGTCACGGATTGGCGGCGGACTTGGAACGTAGATCACTGCACGGCACCCATTCTCAAACATCTGCATTACAAGACAGGAAAGGCATCCCGGTCAAGCCGGCATCCATCATCCTAGTGGCCACTCCTCACGTCGTTGATCTCCAGACATCCCGAATGACGTCGCCGGACAGCATGACATCCTCTCGTGTCGTGTCGAACTGGCCGACCTGGAAGCGGATGACTTTCCGTCCTTCGAACGCCCCCTGGGTCAGGTAGATGCGCCCGTCGTCGTTGATGGCGTCAACCAGCCGCTGCTGCGCCGCGTCGTCGCCGGGGCATCGAAACGAGAACAGGCTCAGGATCGGTTCCGTGACGATCTCGAACCCGTCCCTGGCCCGGATGACGTCGCAAATTTCGCCGGCCCATCGAACATGGTTTCGCAGGCGCTCCCGCAATCCGTCGAGACCGTAGCTTCGGATCAGGAACCAGATCTTCAACGCCCGGAAGCGACGGCCCAGGGGGATCGTCCATTCGGAGTAGTTCGTGACCGCGTCGCCGGATGTCCTGAGATATTCCGGCTCGATCCTGAGCGTGTTCAATTGCGGCGCGGGATCCCGGAGGAACTGCACCGAGCAGTCGAATTGCGCCCCGAGCCACTTGTGCGGGTTGACGACGATGCTGTCGTAGCCTTCGACACCGGCCCAGAAATCCGCGCGGAACTCCGGGCAGATCATGGCTGATCCCGCCCATGCCGCATCAAGATGGGTGTAGAGATCCTCGGCCTGCGCCACGGCGCGCACGGCGGCCAGATCGTCCGACGCCCCGACACCCGTGCCGCCGGTGATCGCGAGCACGCCTGCGGGCACATGGCCCGCCGCCCGGTCCCGTGCAATCGCGCGCTTGAGCGCATCGACGTCGAGGCCATGACGCGGACCGCGGGTTGGAAGCTTGACGAGGTTCTCCTGCCCGATCCCCGCCACCCAGGCCGCGCGGTCGATCGAGCTGTGAACCTGGTCGGAGCAGTAGACCCGGAGCCTGCCCTTGCCGGACAATCCCTCGCGGTTTCCGGTGTAGCCGATCGCCCGCTCGCGCATCGTCAGAACGGCCGAGAGCGTCGCCGAGGAGGCGCTGTCCTGGATGACGCCGATATAGCCGTCCGGCAGGGCAAGCGCCTGTCGAAGCCAGTCGACCATGACGCCTTCCATCTCCGTCGCCGCGGGGGATGTCTGCCAGAGCATGCATTGCGGCGCGATCGCGGTGACGAGAAACTCGGCCAGCATCGACGGGGGCGTGGCGTTGGCCGGGAAATAGGCGAAGAAGCGAGGGTGCTGCCAATGCGTCATGCCCGGCATGACGATGCGCTCGAAATCCGCCATGATGGCGTCCATCGGCTCGCCCCGCCGGGGTGGCGCCGCGTCGAGCAGGCGCGCGGTGTCGCCCGGCCGCGTCCGGGCGCGCACGGGGCGGTCG
The DNA here is from genome assembly GCA_963836255.1 of uncultured Alphaproteobacteria bacterium. Lineage (GTDB taxonomy): Bacteria > Pseudomonadota > Alphaproteobacteria > Rhodobacterales > Rhodobacteraceae > Amaricoccus. The sequence continues at coordinate 904,368 of CAWIIL010000001.1, read as the reverse complement.
CGCAGGGTCCGGTGGTAATCCGCCGCCCACCCGGACAGGTGTCCGCCCCATGTCGCGAATTCGTCCCAGTCCATGCTGACTCCCATCTCAAATCGGGAAACCCGATCGTCTTCCACCAGGGCCAGGGCGACCCCGCCCTGGCCAGGGTAATCCCAATCGATCCGGATGACGAACATGCGATCCCAGGGCTGACGTCGTGATCGACCAGCGTCGCCGGAGCTTGCCGCGGCGACAGATCGGGGACCTTCTGTTATCCTCCCTGCGGACTCCTCGGGGGGAAGGCGCATGGATCACCGGGAAACGCTGCCGCAACTCGATGGTCGGCTGATGACGTGCGGTGGGGGATTCGAGACCTGGTTGCAGTACATCGACGGCTTCGAACTCCGCCACTTCTGCGCCTTTGAGCTCCTCGACGACGAGCGCGGTCGCGCATGCCTCACCGACTACCATCGCAAGCTGATCGAGGCGGCCGTGGAGAACGGCTTCGGCGTCATCAACGAGGGCCTTCACTATCGCGCAAGCCGTGACTGGGGCGATCTGATCGGGTTCTCCCGCGAGGCTCTGGCCGAGATCAACGTCCGGGGGATCGAGTTCTACAGGGATCTGGCGCGTGAGTATCACAGCGACCGGACGCCCATGATCATCGGCGGGTGCATCGGGCCGCAGGGGGACGCCTATGGCACCGGGCGAACGCCCGATGCGGCGGAGGCAGAGGACTACCATTCGGAACAGATCATCGTCCTGAGGGACGCCGGCGCCGACCTGGTGTCGGCGTGGACCTTCTCGAGCGTCGAGGAGGCCATCGGCTTCGCCCGGGCGGCCAAGGCTGCGGGGATCCCTTCGGTCATCTCCTTCATCCTGAAGGGCAGGACGCTTCGCGATGGCGCGACGCTGGAGGCCGCGGTCACTCGCATCGACGCGGCCACCGATGGGGCCCCGGCCTACTACGCGGTCAACTGCGCGCATCCCACCGAGTTCGGACCCGGACTGACCGACGGGGACTGGACCCGGCGGCTGGGAGGCTTCATGCCGAACGCGGTCGCCATGGAGCTGCTCAGCCTGTGCAGGCTGGGACATCTGGAAGACGGCGACCCGGAGGAACTGGGCGGCCAGATGGCAACCCTCTCGCGACGGTTTCCCCACGTCAATGTCTGGGGCGGGTGCTGCGGCACCGACGCCCGCCACATCGGCCAGATCACCCGACAGGTCAGCCAGGCTCAGAGGGAGTTGGCCGTCTGACGGCGGCGACCGCCACCCAGGGGGGACCCACGACGCGCGGACGGGGCTGCGGGCGGTCTTGCGAACGGGGCCGAGGGGTGTGTTACGGGGTGTGTAACACGCGTGCAATTCCGGTTATGCCGTTGAAATATATGGAGTTAATATTCAATAATTCCTGGTGAAGATGCGGTGATTGCGCGCTGCCGATCAGGAGCACGAACGGCGGACGAAGCGCTCGGACGTCAATCAGGAGTCAGCTCCTCGGCCAACTGACAGGCGTCATCGTATCCCATCTCGCAGCCCTGCCGGTAGGGCTGCTCGTGGAGAAGTCCGAGGCTGCTGCTGCAGCCGCGCCTCGCCTGGGGCCACACTCTTCACGTGGCCCGAAAATCGCCGCGTGACAACGGTCGTGCGTCCCGGCCACGGTGGGCTTTGCCGCAACCGTCGCGCGAAAACGCGTGGTCCGGAACCGAATGCGCACGTCGGGCCCTGGCTGCCGGGTGACCGGCATTGCGGAGGGGGCCGCCCGACGGCGGCCCCAGGGTCAGCTCAGCGGATCAGGCGGACTGGAGGCGGGTGACGCCGGAGCCGCTCTGGATCACCTGGACGCGCTGGCCGACGGAGAAGACCGGGTCGGCCTGGATCACGGTGATGGTCTGGCCGCTTTCGAGGCGGACGGTCCATTCGATCGACTGGCGGTTGCCGGCCTCGTTGGCGACGCGGTTGCCGGCCGCGGCGCCCGCGGTGGCGCCGACCACGGTGGCCACGTCGTTGCCGAAGCCGCCGCCGATCTGGTTGCCGATGAGGCCGCCGATGACGCCGCCGGCGATGGTGCCGGTGGCCTCGCCCGCGCCGGTGGTGCCCTGCACGGTCACGGGGCGCGCGTCGATGATGGTGCCGAAGTTCACCGACTGGGCGACGCCTTCCTGGCTGGCGCTGACGACGTTGCCGGTCGTGGGCGCGGCGCAGGCGGCGAGCGTCACGGCGACTGCCGCGGCTGCGGCGAGACGGATGGTGGTCTGGACCAGTTTCATTCCTGAGGCTCCTCGAACTGCTCGATGGTGGAAATTCCGCCCCTTGCTAGCGGCGAAGCGCCGCGGTGACAAGTCGGCGAATCGGATCGCAGGCCAACCGGCGGCGCGTCGCTTCAGCGGGTCAGCACCAGGAGCACGATCCCGCCGGCGACGAGCGCCATGCCGGCGATCTCGCGCGGGCTCGCCCGCTCGCCGAAGGCGAAGCGCGCGGTGATCGCGGAGAAGAGCAGTTCGACCTGGCCGACCGCCTTGACCTCGGCGGCGGGCGCCAGCGCGAAGGCCGAGAACCAGCCGAGCGAGGCGAGCATGCCCGCAACTCCGGCGGGGGCCGCAACCCGCCAGGCGCGCAGCACGGCTGTCACGGCGCCGGGCGCGCGCCAGCGCATCCACAGCGTCATCGCCAGCGTCTGCGCCACGGTGACGAAGGCCAGCGTCACCGCAGCGCGGGCGAAGAAGCCCGCCTCCCAGTCGAGCGACAGCGCGGCGGCCCGGTAGGAGACGCCCGAGAGCGCGAAAGCGGTTCCGGAGGCGACGCCGAGCCCGGCGGCGGCGTTGAGCGCGCCGCCGCCGGGCAGGCCGGCGCCGGTGGACAGCAGCAGCACCCCGGCGACGCTGACGAGGATGCCCAGCGCCGGCAGCGGCGCCAGCCAGTCGCCGAGCAGGACCGCGCCGAGGATCGCCGCCTGCACGGTCTCGGTGCGGGCGAAGGCGTTGCCGACGGCGAAATTGCGCAGCCTGAAGAGCCGCAGCAGCAGCACCTGCGCGGCGATCTGGCCGGCGCCGCCGAGCAGCGCCCAGCCGACGAAGTCCGCGCCGAGGCCGGGCGGGCCGGCGGCGCGGATCACCGCCGCGGCGAGCAGGACCGCGAGGGGCGCGGCGAACAGGAACCGCGCGTAGGTGGCGCCGAGCACGTCGACGCGGCCGGTGAGCGCCTTCTGCAGCGCCGAGCGCAGGTTCTGCAGGAAGGCGGCCGCGACCGAGATGGCGGCCCAGAGCTCCAAGGCTCAGTCCCGTTCGAGACGGGCGAGGCGCTCGCGGTAGCCGTCGACGACGGCGTCGATGCGGCGATCCTCCTCGGGATCGATCGGCCGCAGCGGCCGGTTGAGCCGGCGCGCGGCCTCGGGGTCGACGCGAATCCGGACGACGATCGGGAAGTGGTCGGAGCCGATGTGCGGGCCGAGGCGGAAGTCGGTGACAACCACCCCGCCGCGGGCGAAGAACTGGTCGATCGGCGCGCGCATCAGCGGCTTGTCGGCGTGGAAGCTGGCGAAGAAGCCGCGCCCGACCCGCGGGTCGAGGTACCCCCCGATCCGCTTGAAGCGCCGGGTGGTGTCGGACCAGGCGGCGTCGTTGAAGTCGCCGAGCGCGACCAGCGGATCGTCGGCGGCCCGGGCGAAGCGGGCGGCGTAGAAGAGCTGGGCGTCGCGCTCCTCGGTGTCGACGCCCGGCACCGGCGGCTGCGGGTGCAGGCCGACGAGGCGGAAGGTCCGGCCGTCCGCGTCGGTCAGCACGGCGAAGGCGGCGGGCGTCGCGTCCTCGGTGAGGCGCACCATGCGGGCGTCGGCTTCGAGCCGGGTGGCGAAGACCATGCCGTAGTGGTCGTCGCGGGGGGCGCGCAGCACCGTCGAATAGCGAGCGAGCTCGGGTTCGACCGCCTCGAGCCAGGCCGCGTCGGTCTCCATCAGCAGGAGCACGTCGGGATCGACCTCGGCGATCAGCTTGCAAATCCGGTCGCGGTCCTCGTTCTCCATCAGCACGTTGGCGGCGAGCAGGGTGACGTCGCGGGACGGATCGGCCGCTGCCATGCCCATCTCGCGGGGCGCGAGCGGCGTGTAGGGCGCGATGCGGAGAAGCTGGTAGATCAGGCAGGCGAGGCAGGCGGCGGCGAGCGGCCAGCGCCAGGGTCCGGGCAGGAAGGCGGCGACGAGCGGCAGGGCGACCGCGAGGCCGGCGGCGATCTGGGCGCGCGGGAAGTCCCACATCCGCACCCACCAGGCGTCGCTGCGCGACAGCGGCAGGAGCGTGACGCCGACCAGCGCCAGCGCGAGGAGGGCGAGCAGCCCCTGCAAGATCGCGCTCAGCATCGCGCCGGGTCCGCGGACCGGGACGGGCGGCCGAATTGACAGCGCGCGCGCCGCGCCGCTATCGGGTCGGGACCAGTCAAACGAGGGGCCAAATGAGCAAGTCCTATCCCGAGATCACGCGGCGCATCGTCGCCAGCATCCGGACGCTGCGCAAGAACATTCCCGACACCATGGCGGGGTTCAGCGCGATGGCCGGCGCGGCCACGAAGGACGGCGCGCTCGACACCAAGACCAAGGAGTTGATCGCGCTGGCCATCGGAGTGGCGACCCGCTGCGACGGCTGCATCGGCTTCCACATGGAGGCGCTGGTCAGGCTCGGAGCGACGCGCGAGGAGGTCGAGGAGGCGATCGGCATGGCGGTCTACATGGGCGGCGGGCCGGCGCTGATGTACGGGGCGGACGCGGTTCTGGCCTACGAGCAGTTCAGCGAGAAGCACGGACAGTAGTTCAGCGCAGCGGCGGAAACGCGGTTCGCAGGAGGGCGAGGGCGGCGCCGGGCGCGAGGCTGCCTCCGAGGACCAGCGCCCAGCCCTGCGCGTCGGGGGCGACGAGCGAGAGCGCGGCGGCGAGCGGAGGGACGTGGACGCCCGCGAGGATCAGCGCGAGGCTGAGCGCGACCGCGCCCCAGACCCAGGGGTTGCGAACGACCTGACTGCGCCAGAAGCGCTCCTCGGGGCCATGGATCGCGAAGACGTGCCACAGCTGCGCCAGCGCCAGGGTCAGGAAGGCGGCGGTGGTCGGCGCGAGGCCGGGCCCGGCGCGGCCCGACAGCGCGAGGGCGTAGACGCCCAGCGTGGCGGCGGCGATCAGCGCTGCCTCCACGAAGATGCGCGCCCAGGACCGCCGATCGACCAGCGGCTCGGAGGGCGGGCGCGGCGGGCGGCGCATCACGTCGTGCGGCCCCTCCCCCGCGCCGAGCGCCAGCGCCGGGAAGACGTCGGTGATGAGGTTGAGAAACAGGATCTGCAGCGGCAGGAGCGGCAGCGGCGATCCCGCGAGCAGCGCCAGCGCCACCACCAGCATCTCGCTGAGGTTGCAGGAGAAGAGGTAGCGCACGAAGGCGCGGATGTTGCCGTAGATCACCCGGCCCTCGCGCACCGCGGCCACGATCGAGGCGAAGCGGTCGTCGCGAAGGATCAGGTCGGAGGCCTCAGCGGCGACCTGGGTGCCGCGCCTGCCCATGGCGACGCCGATGTCGGCGGCCTTGAGCGCGGGCGCGTCGTTGACCCCGTCGCCGATCATCGCCACCACCGCGCCGGCGTCCTGGTGCAGGCGGGCGAGTTCGAGCTTGGCGCGGGGCGCGACGCGGGCGAGCACGTCGGCTTCGAGCAGGTCGCCCCGGTCGGCGTCGCCGAGCCCCGAGAGCCCGTCCGCCGGGGCCGCGCAGGCGCGCGGTTCAGCTGCGAGGCCGATGTCGCGGGCGATGCGCGCGGCGGTGGCGGGATGATCGCCGGTGACCATCACGATGCGCAGCCCGGCCGCGTGGCAGGCGTCGATGGCGGCGCGCACGTCGTCGCGCGGCGGATCGGCGAGCCCGACGAAGCCGAGCAGCGTCAGGCCGGCGAGCGGATCGTCGGCGGGATCGGCCAGCGCCCGGCGCGCGACGCCGAGGAGACGCAGGCCGCGCCCGGCCGCCGCGGCGACCTCCCCGGCGAGCGCGGTCTTCGCCTCGTGCCCGAGCGGGGTCGGACCGTCGCCGCCTGCGACCGCATCGCAGGCGGCGAGGACCGCTTCGGGCGCGCCCTTGACCAGCGCCGTCGGACCCTCCGGGCCGCGATGGATCGCCGCCATGAGCTTGCGGTCGGGGTCGAAGGGCGCGAGGCGCAGGCGTGGCGCCTTCGCGAGCAGGTCGGCGAGCGGCGCGCCGGCGGCGGCGGCCGCGGCGACCAGCGCCGCCTCCATCGGATCGCCGCCGCCGCGGCCGGTGTCGGTGCAGAGCGCGGCGGCGCGCAGGATCGCGGCCGCCGCAGGATCTTCCGGGGCGCAGATCTCGAGCCCGGAGCCGCAAGGCACGAATAGTTCCTCGACGGCCATCTCGTTGCGGGTGAGCGTGCCGGTCTTGTCGGTGAGGATCAGCCCGACCGAGCCCAGGGTCTCGATCGAGGACAGGCGGTTCACAAGCACGTCGCGCCGCGCCATGCGCCACATGCCGCGGGCGAGCGCCAGGGTGGCGACCACCGGCAGCCCCTCGGGAACCGCCGCGACGGCGAGCGCCACGGCCACGCGGATCGTCTCCATCGGGTCGCGCCCGGCGAGCACGCCGATCGCGGCCAGCACGATCACCGCGGCGATCGCGGCCCAGGCGAGCATGCGGCCGAGGTCGCCGAGGCGGCGCTCGAGCGGCGAGCGGCGCTCGTCGGCGCTTGCCACCAGCCCGGCGATGTCGCCGATCTGGGTCGCCATGCCGGTGGCGACCGCGACGCCGCGGCCGACGCCTCGGGTCACGCTGGCGCCGCGCCAGGCCATGTTGGCGCGCTCGGCGAGCGGGGCGTCGTCGGTCAGCGCCGAGGTGGTCTTGGTCACGGGCGCGGATTCGCCGGTAAGCAGGGCCTCGTCGATCTGCAGGTCGCGGGCTTCGGTCAGGCGCAGATCGGCGGGCACGAGATCGCCGGCCTCGAGCTCGACCACGTCGCCCGGCACGATGTCGGCGGCGTCGATCACCTGCGTGCGGCCGGCGCGCAGGACCCGGGCGGTGGAGCGGGTGAGCGCGCGCAGGGCCTCCATCGACTGCATGGCGCGCAGCTCGATCGCAAAGCCGATCGCGACGTTGAGGGCGAGCACCACCGCGACGGCGACCGCCTCGGCCCGGTCGCCCATCCAGAGCGAAAGCCCCGCCGCGGCGACCAGCAGCCAGAAGATCGCGCCGCCAAGCTGGTCGGCGAGGATGCGCCAGGGCCCGGGAAAGGTGAGGCCGGAGATCTCGTTGGGGCCGAAGCGCGCCCGGCGCGCGGCGACCTCGGCGGCGTCGAGGCCGCGGGCGGGATCGACGCCGCGCCGCGCCGCCACTGCGGCGGCTGTGGCGAGATGCGGGCGATCGGGCGCGTCGCCGGGGTTCGGTCGGGCTTCGGTCATCGCTCCGTCGCGCCGCGTGGCGCGCGTTGCGCCCGCCCGGCTCAGAGCCGGTCGCGCAGGCTGTACCAGGTCATGGCGGCGGCGAGGATCGGCCAGCGCAGTGCTGCGCCGCCGGGGAAGCCGGGTTGGGGGAGACCCGCGAAAACGTCGAAGCGCTCGGCGACGCCCCGGACCGCCTCGGCCATCAGCTTGCCGCCCAGCGAGGCCATGGCGACGCCGTGCCCGGAATAGCCGGCCGCCGAATAGACGTCGCCGTCGAGGCGCTGGAAGGCGGGCATGCGGTTGACGGTGATGCCCAGCGTGCCGCCCCAGGCGTGGTCGACGCGCGCGCCCCTGAGCTGCGGATAGACCTGCTCCATGCGCGGGCGCACCATCGCGGCGATGTCGCGGGGGAAGCGGTAGGAGTAGTTCTCGCCGCCGCCGAAGAGCATGCGCTTGTCGGCCGAAAGGCGGAAGTAGTTGACCACGAAGCGGGTGTCGGCGACGCAGACGTCGCGGGGGATGATCTGCGAAAGCAGCGCCTCCGAGAGCGGTTCGGTCGCGATAATGAAATTGTTGATCGGCATCACCCGCGCGGCGACCTTCGGGACCAGGTCTCCGAGATAGCCGTTGCAGGCGAGCAGCACGTAGCGCGTCGAGACCGCGCCGCCGGCAGTGCTCACCCGGCCCGAGACGGCCCTGGTCGCGCGGCTGCGCTCGAAGATGCGCACCCCGGCGTCGCGGGCCGCCGCCGCGAGACCCAGTGCGTAGTTGAGCGGGTGCAGGTGCCCTGCCCCCATGTCGAGGCTGCCGCCGTGGTAGACGCGGGTTCCGACCTCGGTCGCGGTCTCTGCCTTCGACAGCGGGCGGATGTCGGCGTAGCCGTAGTCGCGGTTGAGCTTCTCGACATAGGCGTGGTGCTCGGCGACCTCGCCGGCCTTGTGGTCGGCGCGCAGCATGCCGGGCTTGAGGTCGCAGGCGATGGCGTGTTTGGCGATGCGGGCCTTGGCGGTGGCCTTGGCCTCCATGCTGAGGTCCCAGAACGCCTTCGCGCGCTCGAAGCCGACGGCCTTCTCGATCCAGTCCTGATCCTGGCGCTGACCCGAGCCGAGCTGGCCACCGTTGCGCCCCGAGGCGCCCCAGCCGACGCGCTGGGCGTCGAGCAGCACGACGTCGAAGCCGGCCTCGGCGAGTTCGAGCGCGGCGTTCAGGCCGGTGTAGCCGGCGCCGACGACGCAGACGTCGGCCCGGATCTCGCCCTTGAGTTCGGGGAAGGCGTCGAGCGCGTTGGCGCTGGCGGCGTAGTAGGAGGGCGGGTACTCGCCGGCGCGGTCGTTTGCGGTGAGAAGGTCCATCATACGTTCAGGAGCAGATGGTCGCGTTCCCAGGGGCTGATGACCTGGAGAAAGGTCTCGACCTCGTCGTGCTTGATCGCCTTGTAGAGGTCGCAGAAATCCTGGCCGAGCGCCTCGGTGATCTCGGGGCAGTTGTCGAATAGATCGAGCGCGGACAGAAGGTCGCGGGGCAGCGCGAAGGGCTTGGAGTAGGCCTCGCCGGTGACCTGTTCGCGCGGGGTCAGGCCGCCCTTGAGCCCGAGGTAGCCGCAGGCGAGCGAGGCGGCGAAGGCGAGGTAGGGATTGCAGTCCATGCCGACGACCCGGTTCTCGACCCGCCGCGCCGCCGGCGAGGAGATCGGCACCCTGAGCCCGGTGGTGCGGTTGTCGGGGCCCCATTCGAGGTTGATCGGGGCCGCGCCCCCCGCGACGAAGCGGCGGTAGCTGTTCACGTAGGGCGCGAACATGCAGACCACAGTCGGCACGTGCCGCTGCATCCCGGCTATGAAGCTGTAGAAGGCGTCGGTCGGGCCGTCGTCGGCGCCATTGAAGATGTTGCGCCCGGTGGCGACATCGAGCACCGAGTGGTGGATGTGCATGGCCGAGCCGGGCTCGTGCTGCATGGGCTTGGCCATGAAGGTGGCGAAGCAGTTGTTGCGCAGCGCCGCCTCGCGGATGGTGCGCTTGAAGTAGAACACCTGGTCGGCGAGCGACAGCGGATCGCCGTGCAGGAAGTTGATCTCGACCTGGCCGGCGCCGCCCTCCTGGATGATGGTGTCGAGCTCGAAGCCCTGGGCGTCGGCGAATTCGTAGATGTCGTCGATGACCTTGCCGTATTCGTCGACGGCCGACATCGAGTAGGCCTGCCGCGAGACCATCTGCCGCCCCGTGCGTCCAAGCGGCGGCTCGATCGGCTCGTTGGGGTTGAGGTTGGGCTTGACGAGGTAGAACTCCATCTCCGGGGCCACGACCGGCGACCAGCCCTCCGCCTCGTAGAGCGCCAGCACCCGCTTGAGCACGTTGCGCGGCGCGACCTTCACCGGCGCTCCGGAGAGATCCTCGACGTTGTGCAGGACCTGGACGGTGACGTCCTCGGCCCAGGGCGCGGCGCGGGCGGTCGCGTGATCGGGCCGCAGCACCATGTCGCTCTCGGTCCACTGGTTGACGTCGTGCATGTCGACGTATTCGCCCGAGATCGTCTGGTGGAAGATCGAGGTCGGCAGGAACATCCGGTCCTCGCGGGCGAACTTGGCGAAGGGCATCGCCTTGCCGCGCGAGACGCCGGCGATGTCGGGCACGACGCATTCGACCTCCTCGATGCGGCGGCCGCCCAGCCACTCGCGGGTGGCGTCGGGGAAGCGGCTCAGCGGATCGGCGGAAGGTGCGGGCGGCATGACGTTCTCCTCAGGTGCGGCCGACGGGCCGCCGCATCGCCCCGGCGCGCTCGGCGAGCACGCAGAGCCAGTCGTGGGCGAGATGCGCCGCGGCGAGCGCGGTGATCTCGGCGTGGTCGAAGGGCGGCGACACCTCGACGAGGTCCATCCCGACGAGATCGAGGCCGCCGAGGCCGCGCACGAACTCCAGCGCCTGATGGCTGGAGAGCCCGCCCGGCACCGGGGTGCCGGTTCCCGGCGCGAAGGCCGGATCGAGCGCGTCGATGTCGAAGGTCAGATAGACCGGCGCGTCGCCGGCGCGGGCGGCGGCGATCTCGAGCGCCGCCGGGATCCCCTCGCGGTGGACCCAGGGCGCGGTGAGGACGTCGATGGTGTCGGGCGCGTCCTCGAAGGTGCAGGTGCGGATGCCGACCTGGGTGGAGGCGGCAGGGTCGATCACGCCCTCGGCCACCGCGCGGGTGAACATGGTGCCGTGGTCGAGCCGGCCCGGCGCATCGGGCAGAAGGTCGCTGTGGGCGTCGAGCTGAATGAGCGCGAGCGGCCGGCCCGCTCGCGCGGCGTGGGCGCGCAGGAGCGGCCAGGTGACGAAGTGGTCGCCCCCGAGCGCCAGGCTGCGGACGCCGGCGTCGAGGACATCGCGGGCCTGCGCTTCGATGGAGGCGACGACCCCGGCGGGATTGTGCGGATCGATCCAGAAGTCGCCGAGATCGACGATGGCCAGCGCCTCGAAGAGGTCGAAGCCGAAGGGGAAGGCGCTGAGCTCGGCGAGCTGGGTCGAGGCGGCGCGGATCGCCCGCGGCCCGAGCCGGCAGCCGGGGCGGTTGGTCACGGCGCTGTCCCAGGGCACGCCGAAGACGGCGACGTCGGCGCCGGCGAGGTCGCGGCTGTAGCGCCGGCGCAGGAACGACAGCGCGCCGGCGTAGGTCATCTCCTGGCCGCGCGCGCGCAGGCCCGGCGCGCGAAAGGCGGCGTCGCCGGGATGGTCAGACACGGGCGCGGTTCCGGTAGAGGATCCAGGCCGCGATCCCGACGCCGAGCGCGACGACGCCGATGATGATGGTGGCCAAAGCGTTGATGTCGGGCGAGACGCCGAGGCGGACCTTGGAGAAGATCACCATCGGCAGCGTCGAGGCGCCCGGCCCGGTGACGAAGCTGGCGATGACGAGATCGTCGAGCGAGAGCGTGAAGGCGAGCAGCCAGCCCGCGACCAGCGCCGGCGCGATCACCGGGAGCGTGATGTCGAAGAACACCCTGGTCGGCGGCGCGCCGAGGTCCATCGCCGCCTCCTCGATGTCGCGATCCATGCCGGCGAGCCGCGACTGCACCACCACGGCGACAAAGGCCATGCAGAAGGTGACATGCGCGATGATGATGGTCAGCATCCCCCGCCCCGCCGGCCAGCCGATGAGCTGCTCCATGGAGACAAAGAGCAGCAGGAGCGACAGGCCGGTGATCACCTCGGGCATCACCAGGGGCGCGGTGACCATGCCGGTGAGCAGCGCCCGGCTGCGGAACCGTCCGAAGCGGGTCAGCACGAAGGCCGCAAGCGTGCCGAGCACCACCGCGAGCGAGGCCGAGACGAAGGCGACCTGAAAGCTGATCCAGGCCGAGCCGAGGATCTGGGGATCGCGCAGGAGTTCGCCGTACCACTTCGTCGAGAAGCCGCTCCAGACGGTGACGAGGCGGTTCTCGTTGAAGGAGAACACGATCAGCGAGACCATCGGCGCGTAGAGGAAGACGAAGCCGAGCATGCAGACGATGAACAGGAACCAGCCGCGGCCCATCACGTCTCCTCCGCCCGCGACTGGGCGTTGCGCAACAGCATGATCGGGATCACCAGCGCCACCAGCATCGCCACCGCCACCGCACTCGCCACGGGCCAGTCGCGGTTGGAGAAGAACTCGCTCCAGAGCACCCGGCCGATCATCAGCGTGTCCGGTCCGCCGAGCAGTTCGGGGATCACGAACTCGCCGATCGCCGGCACGAAGACCAGCATGAAGCCGGCGATGAGACCCGGCAGCGACAGCGGCAGCGTGACGTTGAGAAACGTCGCGAAGGGCCGCCCGCCGAGATCGGCGGAGGCCTCGAGCAGGCTCTCGTCGAGTTTCACCAGATTGGCGTAGAGCGGCAGGATCGCGAAGGGCAGGTAGGTGTAGACGATGCCGAGATAGACCGCGAAGTTGGTCTGTAGCATCACCAGCGGCTCGTCGATCACCCCGGTCCAGAGCAGGAAGTTGTTGATGATCCCGTTCGAGCGCAGGAAGCCCTGCCAGGCGTAGACGCGCAGCAGGAACGAGGTCCAGAACGGCAGGATCACCAGCATCAGCAGCAGCGTCCGCCGCGGCTCGCGGGCCCGCGCGATGTAGAGCGCCATGGGATAGGCGATCAGCACGGCCACCAGCGCCGAGACGAAGGCGACGCGCAGCGAGAAGATGTAGGCCTTGATGTAGAGCGGGTCCTCGAAGAGGTAGGCGAAGTTGCCGAAGTTGAGCGTGATGTTCGCAAAGCCGTCCTCCCACTGCACGAGCGGCAGGAACGGCGGCAGCGCGACGGCGGCCTCGCTGAGGCTGATCTTGGCGATCACCAGGAACGGCACGAGGAAGAAGACGAAGAGCCAGAGCAGCGGCACCGCCACGACGAGGCTGCGGCCGTTGAGGCCGAGCGCGGAGAGCGCCCGCGCCGTCCAGCGCAGCGGCGGGACGCGGTCGATGAGCGCGCTCATTGGGTCAGCACCACGCCGGCATTGTCGTCCCACCAGACCCAGGCCTTCTCGTCCCAGCTGATCGCGTCGTCGTCGTGGCGCTCGAGGTTGGGCTTGCTGGCGCTGAGGATCCGCCCACCCGCGAGCCGCAGGCGGTAGACCGAGAGGTTGCCGAGATAGGCCATCTCGTCGACGGTCACCTCGAAGGCGTTGGCGACGTGCTCGGGCCGGTCGCGGGACAGGCGCAGCTTTTCGGGGCGCACCGCGTACCAGAGCGTCTGGCCGGGCGAGCAGGAGACGCCGTGGCCGACGTGGATCTCGCCGCCAAGGTCGCGGTTGGCGATGCGGATGTAGTCGGGTTCGTCGGCGGCGACATGGCCCTCGAAGAGGTTCACCGAGCCGATGAAGTCGGCAACGAAGCGCGAGTTGGGATGCTCGTAGATCGTCGGCGGCTCGCCGACCTGGACGATCTCGCCGGCGTCCATCACCGCGATGCGGGTGGCCAGCGTCATCGCCTCCTCCTGGTCGTGGGTGACGACGATGAAGGTGACGCCGAGGCTCTCCTGGATCTTGACCAGCTCGAACTGGGTCTCCTCGCGCAGCTTCTTGTCGAGCGCGCCGAGCGGTTCGTCGAGCAGCAGGAGCTTGGGTTTCTTGATCAGCGAGCGGGCGAGCGCGACGCGCTGGCGCTGACCGCCGGAGAGCTGGTCCGGCTTGCGCGCGGCGAAGCCCTCGAGCTGGACGAGCCGGAGCATCTCGGCCACCCGCTCCATGGCCTCGGCCTTCGGCACGCCGTCGCGGCGCAGCCCGTAGGCGACGTTCTTCTCCACGGTCATGTGGGGAAAGAGCGCGTAGGACTGGAACATCATGTTGGTGGGGCGCTCGTAGGGCGCCTTGCCGGCCATGTCCTGACCGTCGATCTCGATGCGCCCCTCGGTGGGGCGCTCGAAGCCCGCGAGCATGCGCAGGAGCGTGGACTTGCCGCAGCCCGATCCCCCGAGCAGGCAGAACAGCTCGCCCTTGTAGATGTCGAGCGTGACATCGTCGACGGCGGTGAAGCTGCCGAACTTCTTGGTGATCTTGTGGATGCGGACGAAGGGCTTCTCGGTGGCGGCCAGCCAGGGCTTTTCGGTCGCGGCGCTTCGGACGGTTTCCATTCGAACTCCGGGCGACGGTGGGCGGATCGGAGAGGACCCGCCCCGACCCTTGGGCGCAGAGACTATTTCGCCGCGCGCGCGGCTGTCCAGAGCCATAAGTCGTCGTCGAGGCCCGGCGCGCGCGGGCGCGCCGGGCCGGATCAGGCTTGCCGCCTTACTGGCCGGTGCGGACCTCGGTCCAGAGCCGGGTCATGGTGCGCTCGGTGCGCGCGTCGCGCAGCTGCGAGGGGAAGAGGTTGTCGATGACTTCCTGCGGCGGATAGATCTGGGGATTGTCGACGATCTCGGGCTCGATGAACTCGTTGGAGGCCGGCACCGCGTTGGGATAGTAGACGTAGTTGGTGACGCCGGCGAGGATCTCGGGCCGCAGGACGAAGTCGATGAAGGCGTGCGCCTCGTCGGGGTGCGGCGCGTCGGCGGGGATCGCCATCATGTCGAACCACTGCAGCGTGCCTTCCTGGGGGATCGTGTAGGCGATCTCGACGCCGTTGCCGGCCTCCACGGCCCGGTCGGCGGCGATGAAGATGTCGCCGGAAAAGCCGATCGCCACGCAGATCTCGCCGTTCGCGAGATCGGTGATGTACTGGGAAGAGTGGAAGTAGCGCACGTAGGGGCGGATCGCCTTGAGCACGTCGGCGGCCTGCCGCAGCTCGTCGGCGTCCGAGGTGCCGGGATCAAGGCCGAGGTAGTTGAGCACCAGCGGCAGGATCTCGGTGGCGCTGTCGAGCATGGTGATGCCGCAGTCCGCGAGCTTCTCGGCGTTCTCGGGCTTGAAGATCAGGTCCCAGCTGTCCACCGGCGCGTCGTCGCCGAGACGTTCGCGCACCTTCTCGACGTTGTAGCCGAAGCCGTTGGTTCCCCACATGTAGATGACCGAATGCGCGTTGTCCTCGTCGTAGGCGGCGGCGCGCTCCATCATGCCCGGATCGAGGTTGGCGAGGTTGGGGATCTTGTCGCGATCGAGCGGCATGTAGACGCCGCCCATGACCTGGCGGCGCAGGAAGTCCGAGGTCGGGACCACGATGTCGTAGCCCGAGGAGCCGGCGAGCAGCTTGGCCTCGAGCACCTCGTTGCTGTCGTAGACGTCGTAGGTGACGTCGATCCCTGTCTCGGCCTCGAACTTGGCGATGGTGTCCTCGCCGATGTAGTCCGACCAGTTGTAGATGTTGAGCTGCTGGCCAAAGGCGGGCAGCGCGACGGCGCTCGCAAGGGCTGCGAGCGCGAAGCTCTTGTTGATCATCCTCGTTCTCCCTGTGTTCCAGACCGCCAGGGCCCCGAGCGTCAGACGCCCAGACGGTCACGCAAGCCGTACCACCAGGACCCCACAGCCGAGTACGGGACGCGGAAGCGCCGTCCGCCCGGAAACGGAACCCAGGGTACCTTGGCGAAAACATCGAATCGGCTGCGGTCGCCGTCAATGGCCTGCCCGACGATCTTGCCGAAAAGGTGACTGCCCACGACGCCGTGCCCGGAATACCCGCAGGCGTAGTAGGCGTTCGCCCCGATCCGGCCCATCTGCGGCACGCGGCTGAACGAGAGCGCGCAATTGCCCGACCAGGCGAAATCGACGGCGACCCCGCGCAGCGCCGGAAAGACCCGTTCCAGCGCCGGCAGGATCTTGGCGCGGATATCCGCGGGATCCGTGCCGCCGTAGACGGTGCCGCCGCCGAAGAGCAGCCGGCCGTCGGCGGAGAGCCGGTAGTAGTCGAGGATGTAGCGCACGTCCTCGACGCACATGTCGGTGGGCAGGAGCGCCGGGGCGCGCTCGCCGAGCGGCGCGGTGGCGATCATCTGGGTGGAGAACGGCATGACGCGGTTCTCCAGTTCGGGGACGACGTGGCCCAGATAGGCGTTGCCGGCGAGGATCACCGCGCCGGGCCGAACGACGCCGCCGGGGGTGTGCAGGACCGGCGCGCCGGCGAGGCTCTCGATCCGGTCGACCGGCGTGAGTTCGTGGATGACGCCGCCGAGGCTCTCGAAGGCCGCCGCCTCGCCGAGCGCGAGGTTGAGCGGGTGCATGTGGCCGCCGGTCCGGTCGAGCATGCCGCCGAGATAGACGTCCGAGGCGACGTGGCTCCGGATCGCGGCGCGGTCGAGCATCTCGAAGTTGTCGTGGCCGTGCCGGGACCAGAGCGCCTTCTTCTCCTCGAGCTCGCTGATCTGCTTGGGCGTGAGGGCGGCGAAGATGTTGCCGTCCTTGAGGTCGCAGGCGATGGCGTATTTCGCAACGCGGTCGCGAATGAGGTCGCCGCCCTCCTGGACCACGGTTCCGGCGAAGTCGGCGGTGGCTCGTCCGTAGCGGGCCTCGATGCGGTCGAGCCCGGCGTTGAGCCCGTTCACGATCTGGCCGCCGTTGCGTCCCGAGGCACCCCAGCCGACGCGCGCGCCCTCCAGCAGCACGACCTTGTGGCCGCGCTCGGCCAGCTCGATCCCGGCCGACAGCCCGGTGTAGCCGCCGCCGACGATGGCGATCTCGGGCGCGATCTCGCCGCCGAGGGGCGGACGCTCGGGCGCAGCGTTGGCGCTGGCGGCGTAGTAGCTGGCCGGGTAGGCCCCCGACCCCGCGTAGGAACGGCTTTGCGCGTTCATCTCGATCCGCCCAGGAAAAACACCCGGTGTCGTGCTAGCATCGGGCGCGGTCGCCGCCAAGTGCCCGCGCGGGCTTGGCGGAGCGTGGCAGTTCCGTGGTAGAGTCGCCGGAACACAGGCGGCAGCGCAGAGGGCGATGGACACGATTCACGATCTTGGCGGCAAGCGGGGTTTCGGCCCGATCGACGTCGACGCCGGCGACAGGGATTTCCGATTCGACTGGGAGCGGCGCATCTGGGCGATCGCCTTCTCGGGGATCATGCCGGCCGATGGCACCATCCCCTGGTTCCGCCACGCCGAAGAGCGCATGGTGCCGGCAGACTACCTTGCGTATTCGTATTTTCAGAAATGGGTCACCTTCATCCTGGCGGTCCTGATCGACGACGGGCGCTACACCCTCGCCGAGGCGCTGACGGGAGAGACCGATCAGGTCGACGACCCGCCGGCGCCCCTCACCGTCGCGCAGACGCTGGCGCTCAACCGGGCTTCGGTGCAGCGCTTCGACCGGCCGACCTCCGCGCCGCCGGCGTTCGCCCCGGGCGACGCGGTGCGCGCCGTCCGGATTGGCGCAGCGGGGCATACCCGCCTGCCCGCCTATGCCCGGGGTGCACGCGGACGCGTCGTCGCCCATCACGGGGCGCAGGAATTCGCCGACGCCAGCGCGCGGGGCGTCAGCCGCGGCGAGCATCTCTACACCGTGAGTTTTGCGGCGCCGGAGCTATGGGGCGGTGGCGACGCGCGCGACGAGGTCCGCCTCGATCTCTGGGAAAGCTATCTCGAAGCCGGCTGAGGGCGCGGGGCGTTTGCCCGGCGCGGGTCTGGGTGCTAGCCTGACCGAAACGCCCTTCGGCGCGGAGGCTGCCCCATGCCGACATTCGACAGCGAGAACCTCGCGCGCATCCATCGCGACCTGCATGCGCACATGCCGTCCGACCCGGCGTTGCGGGTGAAGACCCTGGAGAGCCTGCTGGTCGAGCGGGGCGTGATCGCCTCCGAGACGATCGACGCCTGGGTCGAGGCCTACGCCGAGCATATCGGCCCCAAGCGCGGCGCGCAGGTGGTGGCGCGGGCCTGGACCGACCCCGGGTTTCGCGACCGGCTGCTCGGCGATGCGGCGGGCGCGATCGCGGAGTTCGGCTTCGAGGGCAGCGCTACCGGGCATCTCAAGGCGGTGGAGAACACCGCCGAGACGCACAACCTCGTCGTCTGCACGCTGTGCTCGTGTTACCCGTTCTCGGTCCTCGGCATGTCGCCGGCCTGGTACAAGTCGGCGGCCTATCGCGCCCGCGCGGTGCGCGAGCCGCGCAAGGTGCTGGAGGAGTTCGGGGTGACGCTCGGGCCGGACGTAGCGGTGCGGGTCTGGGATTCGACCGCCGAGCTGCGCTATCTGGTGGTGCCCCAGCGACCTGCCGGAACCGAAGGATGGGACGAGGACCGGCTCGCGGGCATCGTCACGCGCAACGCCATGATCGGGACCGACCGCGACCTGCGGGCGGAGGCGGCCTGATGGACGGAGTGCACGACCTGGGCGGCCGCGAGGGATTCGGGCCGATCGACACCGGCCCAGGCGACCGCGCCTTCGCCCATGACTGGGAGCGGCGGATGTGGGGCATGGCGCGCGGCGGGGCGCTGCCGGCGGGCGTGACCATCGACTGGTTCCGGCACGGGCTCGAACGCATGGTCCCGGGCGACTACCTGACCTTCTCCTACTTCCAGAAATGGTCGACGAACTACCTGGCGCTCAACATCGACGCCGGCGCGGTATCGCTGGCGGAGGTCCGCGCGGGCCACGCCGCGGCGCCCGGCGCGCCCGCATCGGCCCGCAGCGTTGCGGATGTTCTGGCGACGAATCGCGCGGGAAACCGCAGCTTTGCGGTGGAGGTTGCTGATCCGCCGAGGTTTGCGTCCGGGGATGTCGTGCGGACGCGCCGCCGGGTCGCGGCCGCCCACACCCGGCTGCCGGCCTATGCGGCGGAGGCGGAGGGCCGGGTGAGCGCTCGCCACGGCGCGCATCTCTTCGCGGACGACGGCGCGCGCGGGATCGAGCGCGGCGAACACCTCTACACCGTGGTCTTCGCCGCGCCGGAGCTGTGGGGCGCGGAGGCTGACCCGCGCGACGAAGTCAGCCTCGATCTCTTCGAGAGCTATCTTGTTCCGGCCTGAGGACCCGTTGGCGCCGCGCGGCCCGGGCTTCGCCGAGCCCTGGCAGGCCCAGGCGCTGGCGCTCGCCGACGCGCTTGTGCGGTCGGGCGCGGCGACGGCGGGCGACTGGGCCGCGGCCCTCGGCGCGGCGCTGCGCGAGGCGGAGGCCCGCGGCGCGCCGGACACCGAGGCGACGTACTACGGCTGCGTGGTGGCGGCGCTGGAGCAGGTCGCCGCGGCGGCGGGGCTTGTCGATGCGGCGGACCGGGCGGCGCGGCGCGCGGCCTGGGAGGACGCCTACCGGCGCACGCCGCACGGGGCGCCGGTGACGCTGGAGCCCTAGCGGAAGCCGGCCGAGGGTTCAGTTGCCGAGAACGCGGATGGGCGTGCCGGCCAAGAGCTGGTCGAGCGCAGGCGACTGGACCTCGTCGAAGCGCCCGGCGTTGTTCAACCCCGCCCCGATGAACTGGACGACCTCCGGTGAGCCCGCGAACTTCGAGTGGCTGCCCGAGCTCGAATCGTCGATCTCCGAAAGGTCGATGACGGTCACGCCCAGCTCTTCGAGCTCTTCGGCGTCGGCGGCGCCGACTCGCGGGACGCCGCCGGCAAGGCGACGCGAGAACCGCAGCGCGGCGTCGTCTTCGGAGACCAGAAGAAAGATCCGCTGGCGGATCACTGGCGGCAACAGCGAGATCTGCGTCCGGAAGAGGTCGATGTCGATGTCCGGCGACGCCAGCACGATGTCGTCGATGAGGCCGCCGCGGGCCTGCAGCCGCCCTGACTGCTGGGCGTCGACAAGGCCCTCCATCGTCAGGAACGCGCCCATCGAATGCGCGAAGAGACTGACGGAGTCCGCGTTGGTCTGAGCGAGGATGTTCGCCATGTCCTTGAGTTCGACGCGCGCGACGAGCGCGCTGTTGAGATCGTAGACGTAGCGCGGCGCTCGGGCGGCGGAGGCCCAGGTGAAGAGGATCGGCACCCCATCGAAGCTGGTGTCCTCGACGAACTGGCTCAGCCGCAGGATCGCGTCCGTCGTGGTGTTGTTGTAGCCGTGCACGAAGAGAAGAAGGTCGCGTGAGCCCCGGGGGCGCGCCGCGAGCTCGCGGTTGACCTCCGCGACGAAGGCCGCGTCGGTGGCGTAGATCGCCGGATCGATGACGGTGAACTCGGTGCGCGGATCGGGCGGCAGTCGTGTCGGGCGCTCGAGCTGGCCGAGAACATGCACGGGCGGCACCGTCACGTCGACGGAGGCGAGGCCGAGATCGGTCGCGCGATCCGGGCCGAAGAAGGCCCCCGCCGCCTCGGAAGCCTGCCGTGTGGAGATCATGAAGATTCGGTGCCTTGTGATGTTTGCGACGGACGCCGCCGGAACCTCCGGGTTTTCGATGCCGACGATCTCCGGCGCGCGGCCGCAGCCGGCGAGGGTCACGGCGACGGACGCCGCAACCAGAAGTGCGAAGCGAACGGGCTGTGTCATTTCGGGCCTCCAAGGCTCATGGTGGGCCGCTCCGGACCGGACGGCCTGGGGCGTCACACCGTCTCAAGGTAGGTCTCGTGCTCGAAGGCGCTGATCTGCTGGGAAAAGACCTGCATCTCCTGGCGCTTCATGCCGAGGAAGGTCTCGCGCAGGATCGGCGCGAAGATCTGGCTCATCTCGGCGCTGGTCTCGAAGGCCTCGATCGCGTCGCCCCAGTCCAGCGGCAGGCTGACCCCGGCGTCGCTGGGCGGGGCGAGCATCGGCGCGGGCGGCTCGATGCGGCGCTCCATGCCCTCGAGCGCCGCGCCGAGGATGGCCGCGAGCACCAGATAGGGATTGGCGTCGGCCCCGGCGACGCGGTGCTCGATGCGCCGGGCCTTCGGCGAGCCGCCGGGAATGCGCACCGCGGCGTGACGGGTCTCGTAGCCCCAGACCACGTCGGTCGGGGCGTGGGCGTTGGGCTGGAGCCTGCGATAGGAATTGAGGTGCGGCGCCATGACGAGCGAGGAGCCGCGCATTGCGCGCAGGACACCGCCGACCGCGTGCCGCATGGTGTCAGATCCGTCGTGGCCGCCGTCGTCGAAGACGTTGCGCCCCTCGGCGTCGAGCAGCGAGCAATGCACGTGGAAGCCGTTGCCGGACCGGTCAAGGAACGGCTTGGCCATGAAGCTCGCCGCAAGCCCGTACTTGCGCGCGATGCCCTTCACGAAGCGCTTGAAGTAGAGCGCGTCGTCGGCGGCCTTGAGCGGGTCGTCGACGTGCAGGAGGTTGATCTCGAACTGGCCGCCGCCGTTCTCGGAGATGGCGCTGTCGACGGGCACGCCGTGCTCGTCGCAGGCGGCGTAGACATCGGTGAAGAACGCCTCGAAGTGGTCGAGATCGTCGATGCAGAGCGCGCCGTCGCCGTCGAGAAGCTTGTGGGTCACCGGGCTCTTGGGCGGGGTCGGCTCGGGGCCGGTAGTGTCGACGAGGTAGAACTCGAGCTCGGTCGCCACCACCGGGGTCAGCCCGCGCTCGGCGAAGCGGGCGCAGACTGCCGCCAGCGCCTGGCGCGGATCGCCGGCGTAGGGCGTGCCGTCCTCGTTGTGCATCCACAGCGGCAGGAGCGCGGTCGGCGAGCCGAGCCAGCTGACCGGCAGGAAGCCGCGGCCGGTCGGTTCGCAGAAGCCGTCCACGTCGCCCTGCTCGAAGACCAGCGGGTTGCCGGCGACGTCCTCGCCCCAGATGTCGGCGCAGAGCACCGAGAAGGGCATGCGCATCTCGCCGGCGAGCAGCTTGTCGGCGTGGCCGGCCGGGACGCGCTTGCCCCGCAGCACGCCGTTGAGGTCGCAGACCGCCGCCCGCAGGCTGGTGATCTCCGGATGGCGCTCGATCCAGGCGAGCGCGTCGTGCGTGGTCATGGGGTCCCTCCCGGACGAAGCCGCTTCTGCTAGCACCTCGCGCGCGCGCCGCCAAGCGGCGGCGCGACGGGTTGCCTCGCCGCCTCCGGGCGCCCCAGAGTGCGAGAAATCAAGTGGAGACCACCCGATGCCAGCGCACGCCTTTGACGAGACCCCCTGCGCGCTCGGCGAGGGCCCGTTCTGGGCGGAGGGGCGGCTCTACTGGTTCGACATCATCGCCCGGCGGCTCCATGCGCGCGGACCCGGCGAGACCGTGGCGCGGACCTGGGACTTCGACGAGCACTTCTCGGCCGGCGCGCCCCTGGCGGGCGGCGGCATCATGCTCGCCTCCGAGACCGGCCTCTGGCGCTTCGATCCCGGGACGGGCGCGCGGGAGCGCATCGTCGGGCTCGAAGCCGACAATCCGGTCACCCGGTCCAACGACGGCCGCGCCGACCCGCTGGGGGGCTTCTGGATCGGCACGATGGGCAAGGCCGGCGAGCCGGGCGCCGGCGCCATCCACCGCTACCACCGCGGAGAGCTGCGACGTCTGCTGGGAGACGTGAGCGTCTCGAACGCCATCTGTTTCTCTCCCGACGGTGCGCGGGGATACTTCGCCGACTCGCCCACCCGCACGATCATGACGTGGGCGCTCGACGCGGAAGGATGGCCGATCGAGCCGCCCGCGCCGTTCTTCACGCTCGACGACGTCCCGGGCGTGCCCGACGGCGCGGTGGTGGACGCGCAAGGCGCGCTCTGGGTGGCGATCTGGGGCGGCGGGCGGGTGGTGCGCATCAGCGCGGCGGGCGCGCTCCTCGAGGAGATCTCCCTGCCCGCGCCGCAGCCCACCTGCCCCGCCTTCGGGGCCGATCCGACGACGCTGTATGTCACCTCGGCGCGGGCGGGTCTGGGCGCGGAGGCGCTGGCGGCGCATCCGCTCTCGGGCGCGGTGTTTGCAGCCCCGATCGCCATTGCGGGCCCGCCGCACCCCCAGGTCGCGGCGCGCGCTTGATCGCTGGCGAACCCCGCATGGACATCTTCCAGCATTTCGATGAGGCGCTCTTCTGGAGCTTCTTCGCGGCGATGATCGCGCTGCTCAATCCGCTTTATGCGATCCCGGTGTTTCTGGGCCTCACCGAAGACTTCACGCCCGCCGAACGGCGCGCGGCGGCGCTGGTGGCCTCGGCGACGGTCACCATCACCGCGCTGCTGTCGCTGCTGATCGGTGAGGAGATCCTGGCGGTCTTCGGCATCGACATACCCTCGTTCCGGGTCGCCGGCGGGATCATAATCCTCCTGATAGGCCTCGCGATGCTGAACGCGGCCCCGCGCCCGCCGGGCGACGCCGAGGCTGCGGACCGGGCCCAGGGGGCGAAGCGGGGCATCGCGGTGGTGCCGCTGGCGATCCCGCTGACCATCGGCCCGGGCACGATCGCCACGGCGATCGTCTTCGCGCACGAGGCCGACAACGCCACCGAACTCGCGACGCTGGTTCCGGTGGTGCTGATCGTCAGCGGGATCGTGGCGCTCGGGCTCTTCTTCGCCGAGCCGATCTCGCGCAGGCTCGGCCCGTCGGTGATCTCGGTGGTCACGCGGATCATGGCCATCGTGCTGACGGCCGTGGCGGTCGAGATGATGATCAGCGGCGGCGCGGACGCGATCAGGAGCCACTTCCCGCAGCTGGCCGCGCCGCCGTCGGGCTGAACGCGCGGTATGCAGGGCCGAAATCGGCGCCTTGCGCCCATGTCGCGCCTCGGCCAGCATCGCGGCCATGAACAGGCCCCTCGACACCTCGCCACCCGTGTCCGACACGATCGCCAAGACCACCTGCTACATGTGCGCCTGCCGCTGCGGCATCGACGTGCATCTGACGGACGGGCGCGTCAGCTACATCGAAGGGAACCGCGACCATCCGGTGAACCGCGGCGTGCTCTGCGCCAAGGGTTCCGCGGGGATCATGCAGCACACGTCCCCCGCCCGGCTGCGCGCGCCGCTGCGCCGCACCGGGCCGCGCGGCTCGGGCGAATTCGAGGAGATCTCCTGGGACGAGGCGCTCGACCTCGCCGCCTCCTGGCTCCGCCCCATCCGCGAGAAAGCGCCCGAGAAGCTCGCCTTCTTCACCGGACGCGACCAGTCGCAGAGCTTCACCGGCTGGTGGGCGCAGCAATACGGCACGCCGAACTACGCCGCCCATGGCGGGTTCTGCTCGGTCAACATGGCCGCGGCCGGCATCTACACCATGGGCGGGGCGTTCTGGGAGTTCGGATCGCCCGACTGGGAGCGCACCGAGTACTTCATGCTGTTCGGGGTGGCGGAGGACCACGATTCCAACCCGATCAAGATCGGGCTGGGGCGGCTGAAGGCGCGCGGGGTCAAGATCGTCTCGGTGAACCCTGTGCGCACCGGCTACAACGCCATCGCCGACGAATGGCTCGGCATCACCCCGGGGACCGACGGGCTGTTCATCCTGAGCCTGATCCACGTGCTGATGGGGGCGGGGCGGATCGATCTCGATTACCTGCTGCGCTACACCAACGCCGCGCATCTGGTCGACCAGGATCCGCGGTCGCCGGGATACGGCCTCTTCCTGCGCGACGCGGAGGGCCGCGAGCAGGTCTGGGACCGCGAGACGCGGCGGCTGGCGCATTGGGACGCGGCGGGCGTGAAGCCGTCGCTGCAGGGCGCGGTGAACGTGGGCGCAACCCACGCCAAGCCGGTGCTGCAGCTGATGTCGGAGGCCTATCTCGACCCGCGCTACGCGCCCGAGCAGGTGGCGGAGGCGTGCGGCGTGCCGGCGACGACGATCCGGCGGATCGCGGCGGAGCTGGCGCAGGCGGCCTTCGAGCGGGAGATCACGCTGGAGCGGCCCTGGACGGACTTTCGCGGGATGCGCCACGAGACGATGACCGGCCGGCCGGTGGCCTTTCACGCCATGCGCGGGATCTCTGCGCACTCGAACGGCTTTCAGACCTGCCGGGCGCTGCATCTGTTGCAGATCCTGCTCGGCAGCGTTGAGACGCCGGGCGGGTTCCGCTTCAAGCCCCCCTACCCCAAGCCGGTCGCGGCGCACCCGAGGCCGCACCACAAGGTGACGCCGGGCAAGCCGCTCGACGGGCCGCACCTGGGCTATCCCCGCGGGCCGGAGGATCTGGCGCTGGACGCGGAGGGCGGCCCCAAACGCATCGACAAGGCGTTCAGCTGGGAGGCGCCGCTGTCGGCGCACGGGCTGATGCACATGGTCATCGCCAACGCGGTGGCGGGCGATCCCTACGAGATCGACACGCTGTTTCTCTACATGGCCAACATGGCGTGGAACTCGTCGATGAACACCTCCGCCGTCATGGAGATGCTGACGGCGACGGGCGAGGACGGGGAGTACCGCATCCCGCGGATCATCTATTCGGACGCCTATTCCTCGGAGATGGTCGCCTTCGCCGATCTGGTGCTGCCCGACACGACCTATCTCGAGCGGCACGACTGCATCAGCCTGCTCGACCGGCCGATCTGCGAGCCCGACGCGCTGGCCGACGCGATCCGCTGGCCGGTGGTGGCGCCCGAGCGGCCCGGGCACGCGGGCGTGCGCGGCTTTCAGAGCGCGCTGCTCGATCTCGGCGTGCGGCTGGGGCTTCCGGGCATGGTCGATGGCGCGGGCGCCGCGATCTACGCCGACTACGCCGACTACATGGTCAACCATCAGCGCCGGCCGGGCGTCGGGCCGCTCGCGGGCTGGCGGGGCGCGGACGGGACCGGGCGCGGGCGCGGCGATCCCAACCCCGACCAGATCGCGCGCTACATCGAGAACGGCGGGTTCTGGGTCGATCACATCCCCGAGGAGGCGGCGTACTTCAAGCCGTGGAACAGCGGATACCAGGACTGGGCGGTGGAGCGCGGGATCTTCGACGCGCCGCAGCCCTATCTCTTCCAGCTCTATTGCGAACCGCTGGCGAAGTTCCAGGCGGCGGCGCGCGGCCGGGGCCCGACCCCGGCCCCCGAGCCTCTGCGCGACCGGCTGTGCGAGACGATGACGCCGCTGCCCACCTGGTACCCGCCGCTGTCGGACGCGGGAACCGATCTGGCGGAGTACCCGCTGCACGCGGTGACCCAGCGGCCGGCGGCGATGTATCATTCCTGGGGCGGCCAGAACGCCTGGCTGCGCCAGATACACGGGGAGAACCCGCTCTACGTGCCGCGCGCGGTCTGGGACGCGCAGGGTTTTGTCGAGGGCGACTGGGCGCATCTGATCTCGCCGCACGGGCGCATCACCGTTCCGGTGGCGCTGATGGAGGCGATGAACCCGCACACGGTCTGGACCTGGAACGCCATCGGCAAGCGGCCGGGGGCATGGGCGCTCGACCCAGAGGCGCCCGAAGCCACCAAGGGCTTCCTGCTCAACCATCTGATCTCGGAGCTCCTGCCGCCGAAGGGCGACGGGCTGCGATGGTCGAACTCCGATCCCGTCACCGGGCAGGCGGCGTGGTACGACCTGCGGGTGCGCATCGAGAAGGCCCCGCGCCAGACCCGCAGCGCGCCCGTCACCGGCGCGCAGGTCTCGCCCGTGGGCCGCGGCCCCGAGGTCGTCGCCTACGACGCCGGACCAAGCGCCTAGAGCGGGCGCGGCTTCGGGGCGGACGGCGACCCGACCCGCGGCGCGGGCCTGCGCGTTGCGAGATCGCGCGCTGGTGCTACAATGGGCGCTTGTCGGTCTGCGGCGCGGGGAGCCCGAGCATGGACGATTCCGGTTTTGGCGTCGAAGACGCCCGCGGCAACTGGGCGCCGAACCAGCCGGTCAGCTACGGCCCGCTCTTCGCCTGGCCTCCGGATCTGCGCGCGCTGGGCAAGTGGCTCTTCGGGTTTCCCGGCTTCTTCCTGCCCTGGAACGTGCTCTACGCGGTCGGGGCGGTGCTGATCTGGATGTTCCTCACGCCGTCGCTCGAGACGATGGCGACCCTTGCCCCGGGCTGGATCCTGCTCGTGCTGCTGCGCAACCTCGCGCTGGCCATCGCGGTCTACGGCGCCTGGCATCTCTGGCTCTACGTCTGGCGACGGCAGGACACGGTGTTCAAGTACAACCGCCAGTGGCCGCGGCCGTCATCGACCTTCCTGTTCGGAAACCAGACCCTCGACAACATGACCTGGACGCTGGCGAGCGGCGTTCCGATCTGGACCGCCTACGAGGTGCTGCTGCTCTGGGCCTACGCCAGCGGGACCATCCCGATCCTGAGCCCGAGCGAACATCCGATCGGTTTCATGGCGGTGTTCCTGCTGGTGCCGTTCATCCACGAGGTCGGCTTCTATTTTGCGCACCGGCTGCTGCACTGGCCGCCGCTCTACCGCGCGGCGCATGCGCTCCATCACCGCAATGTCAATCCCGGCCCGTGGTCGGGGCTGTCGATGCATCCGATCGAGCATGTGATCTACTTCTCGACGATCCTGCTCTTCTTCGTGATCCCGTCGCATCCCATCCACATGATCAACCTCGCCTCGCGGCTCGGGGTCGCGCCGGCGCAGGGGCACACCGGTTTCGACCGGCTGGTGACGGGTGAGGAAAAGACAATGAACGTAAGTTATTACGCCCATTATCTCCATCACAAGTACTTCGAGGTGAACTACTCCGACGGCATGGTCCCGCTCGACAAGTGGTTCGGGTCCTTCCACGACGGCACGCCGGAGGCGCATGCGCGCATGAAGGCCCGCCGGCTCCGCCGCGGCACGTGAGTTCGCCGGCGCGGCCCGGCTCAACTCTGGTGGACGTAGGTTCCCGGCGCGGGGCATAGCGGCGGATAGCCGCGCGCGGCGGCCCCGATGGGTGGCGGAGCCTTGCGGCGGGGGCTGCTGTGGGCCGCGAGCCAGCCTGCGAGTTCGGGCCACCACGATCCCTCGACCGGGGCGCTGCGGGCGCGCCACGCCTCCGGGCCGAGGTAGAGCGCGCCGGGCGCGCGGCGGCCGATGCGGTACCGCCGCCGGGGGTGGCCGGGCTCGCTCAGGATGCCGCCGTTGTGCCCGCCGCTCGTCAGCACGAAGGTCAGATCGCAGTCGGTGAAGAGCTGCACCTTGTAGACAGAGCGCCAGGGCGCGATGTGGTCCTGCTCGGTTCCGACCACGAAGAGCGGCGCGGCGATGTCCTTGAGCGCGATCACCCGCCCGTCAACCGCGAAGCGGCCGGCGGTCAGTCGGTTCTCCAGAAACAGGCTGCGCAGGTATTCCGAATGCATCCGCGCCGGCATCCGGGTCGTGTCGGCGTTCCAGACGCCCAGATCGGTCGGCAGGTCGGCCTGGCCAAGGAAATATCGGCGCACCGCCCGGCTCCAGATCAGGTCTTCGGCGCGGATCGCCGCGAAGGCGCGCGCCATCTGCGGCCGGTCGAGATAGCCCTGCTCCCACATGAGGTCCTCGAGAAACGCGATCTGGCTTTCGTCGAGGAAGATCAGCAGCTCGCCGGCTTTGGCGAAGTCCACCTGCGCCGCCATCAGCGTCACCGAGGCGAGCCGGTCGTCGCCGTCGCGCGCCATGGTGGCTGCGGCGATCGCGAGCATCGTGCCGCCGAGGCAGTAGCCGATGGCGTGGATCCTTCGGTCCGGGAGGATGGCCCCGATTGCGTCCAGGGCCGCCATGACCCCGCGCCGTCGATAGTCGTCGAGCGAAAGCCCCGCCTGATCGGCGCCGGGATTGACCCAGGAGATCATGAAGACCGTGAAGCCTTCGCCAACGAGGTGGTCGACCATCGAATTGTGCGGCGAAAGATCGAGGATGTAGTACTTCATGATCCATGCCGGAATGAACAGGACCGGCTCGGCGCGCACCCGCGGCGTGCGGGGCGCGTACTGGATGAGCTCCAGGATGTCGTTGCGGAACACGACCTGCCCCGGGGTGCGCGCGAGATCGACGCCGATCCGGTAGCCCTCTGGCGCGGGTTCGCGGGCCTGCGTGGCCGCCTGGAGCGCGTCGTGGGCGAAGTTCGCCGCGCCGGTGACGAGGTTGCGCCCGCCCGAGCGCGCGGTCGCCTCGAGGATCTCGGGGTTGAGCAGGGGAAAGTTCGACGGCGCGACGATGTCGAGCGCCTGGCGCACCTGGAAGCGCGCGCGGTCGGCGTCCTCCGCGCGCAGGCCGCGCAGGCGGTCCGTGGCCAGGTCCCACCAGTCCTGCACGGCGAGGAATCCCTGCTCCCAGAAGATGAATGGCGGGGAGCGCCAGCCCGGATGGGTGAAACGGTGATCGTATTCGCGCGGCGCGAAGGGCGGGTCCGCCTCGGCCCTCGACGCGATGGCCAGGGCGTGGGCTGCGAGCCTGAGCGCGTTTTCCTGCGCGCGCTCGACCAGTTCGAGCTGCCGACCGGGCGCTCGGCTCATGTGTGTCAGCCAGTCGCTCCAGGCGTCGAGCGCGGCCTGCGGCGAGACACCGCCGGTCAGGCGCGCCGCGGCGGCGCGGGCGGCGCGGTCGAGGTTGCGGTGCCGATGGGCGTCAAGCGTCCCGACCGACGCCGGCGACACCGGCGGTTTCGCGAGCGCACCGCGCGTCCTCACCGGCTTGGGCGTGGTTTCTGCCATGGTCTGAGTCTGGCGCGCGCGCAGCCCGGGCGCGATGACATGGGTCAATCATCACGGTCGCCCCGCACGCCGCCGTTGATCACGGCATCGTTACAGGAGTAGCCTCCGGGCGGACCCCGGCCAACGGGGCGCGATGCGGGGGATGAGATGCCGAAGACAGACGCTCCGGCCATTCTGGCCGCCCTCCTGATGGCATTCCCCGCGGCGGCGCAGACCGACATCGATCCGCAGGCCGCGGCCGACCTACGCGCCGCCGAAGAACTGGAGCCGGACGCGCCCGACACCGATGAGCAGGCGTTCGGCCTCTTCAGCCACGGCTATTTCCGCTTCGGCGTCGGATCGACCGACGGCGGCGACATGGAGATCTTCCAGCTCCGGGGCGCGGATTCGAAATACCGCCTCGGCAACGAGAGCGACCTCTATGGCGAGTTCGGTCTCGGCTGGCGCGGCGCACTGCCCGACGGCTCAGATTTCCTCGCCGAGGTCATGGTCAACGCCTACGGCGATTCCAACGCCATCCTGAACGGCGCCGATCTCGACGGCGGCGGCGACGTCGTCCAGGCCTATGCCGGCATCCAGAACGTCGGCGACGGTGCCTTCCGCGAGGCGTTCCTCTGGGCCGGCCGCCGATACTACCGCCGCCGCGACGTCCACATCACCGACTTCTACTACGAGGACTTGTCCGGCGACGGCACGGGCGTCGAGAACGCGCGCCTCGGGCCGGTCGGCCTGTCCACCGCCGCGTTCTACCATGATGATGACGACATGGATTACACGTCCGTCGCCCTCGACGCCCGCATCCATGACATTCCCGTCCAGGGCGCCTGGCTCGGCGAGGTCGGCGCGATCTGGATCGACGGATCGGGCGCGGACCGGACCGGCGACGACGGCTGGTCGCTCCGCTTCCACCTCGACAACGCCGACCTCGGCTGGGGAGAGATGCGCAACGCGCTGATGTTCGCGGGCGGCCTGGGGATCGATTTCGACTCCATCGGCGACCCCGCCGCGACGTCCGACGACAGCCGCCTCCGTTTCGTGAGCCAGGCCCTGATCGAGACCAGCGACGACCTCCAGAGCCAGGCGACCTTCGTCTTCCAGCAGAGCGACATCGCCGGCGAGGACCAGACCTGGATCTCCGCCGGCATCAGGCCGCAATACAATTTCACCGACAATTGGGGCGCCGCGATCGAACTGGGCTACGACTGGTTCAAGGACGACGGCGGGAGCCGCTCGCTGACCAAGGCGACGCTCGCCCCGATCTACACCTTCGGCCGCAAAGGCTTCTTCGCCCGCCCCCAGCTGCGCGCCTTCGTCACCTGGGCCGGATGGAGCGATGTCGGAGCGATCACCAACCAGGCCGAGCTCGGAGACGTGACCGACGGCACGACCATTGGCATCCAGCTCGAGCAATGGTGGTAGGCCCGCGGCCGCGCGGCGCAGGGGTGACTCCGGCGTCCCGATCGGCCATCTTCGGATCTCGAATGCGGGCCATCGGGCCGCCCGACCGGCCGCGAGTGCGGGAGAAGCCGTGACTGAAAACGTAACTACGGAAAAACTACGGAAAAACTGCGGATTTCCTACGCCCGTTTTCACTCCGGACGGCGCCGCCGGATGACCTCCCTTCCCGCCTCGACCGATCGCAGCCTCGGGCTGGTCATCGACCTCGACACCTGCGTCGGCTGCCACGCTTGCGTGATCTCCTGCAAGGAATGGAACACCTCGCATTACGGCGCGCCGCTGTCGGACATCGACGCGTACGGCGCGCAGCCGGAGGGCACTTTCCTCAATCGCATCCATACCTTCGAGGTCGTTCCTGACGACGCCTCATCCCCGCCGCGCGTCGTGCATTTCCCCAAATCCTGCCTGCATTGCGCCGACGCGCCCTGCGTCACCGTCTGCCCGACGGGCGCGAGCTACAAGCGCACCGAGGACGGCATCGTTCTGGTCAACGAGGACGACTGCATCGGCTGCGGCCTCTGCGCCTGGGCCTGCCCCTACGGCGCGCGCGAAATGGACCAGGCCGCTGGAATCATGAAGAAATGCACGCTCTGCGTCGACCGGATCTACAACGAGAACATCCCCGAGGTGGACCGGATCCCGTCCTGCGTGCGGACCTGTCCCGCCGGGGCGCGGCACTTCGGCGATCTCGGCGATCCCGACAGCGCGGTCTCGCAACTCGTCGCCGAGCGTGGCGGGCTGGAGCTGATGCCCGAGCAGGGGACGCGGCCGGTGAACCGCTACCTGCCGCCGCGCGAGGAGATCGACCTGCTCGCGCCACTGCTCGCGCCGCTGCCGCAGGAGACGGGCGGGTTTCTCGGCTGGGTCGACCGCGCGCTCGCGCGCCTCTGAGACCATGCATCCCGCGCCGTCGATCATCGCCTTCACGGTCCTGTCTGGTCTCGGCTTCGGGCTGATGGCCTGGCTCGGCGCAGGGGTTCCTGACGTCTCGGGCTGGGTGGCGGCGGTGTTCTGCGCGCTGGCGCTCGGAACTCGCCGCGGCGGGGCTGCTGTCGAGCCTGCTGCATCTCGGCCGGCCCGAGCGCTTTATCAAGGCGTTCTCGCAGTGGCGAACCTCCTGGCTCAGCCGCGAGGCGGTGATGGCAATGGCGACGCTGGCGGCCTTCACGATCTACGCCGCGCTCTGGGTTCTGGCGGGGCTGCGCGCTCCGGCGCTCGGGCTCCTGTGCGCGGCGCTGGCGCTGGGCACGGTGTTCTGCACGGCGATGATCTACGCGCAGATGCGCGCGGTGCCGCGCTGGCGCGGACCGATGACGCCGACGGTGTTCCTCCTGGCCGCGATGGCGGGCGGGGCGCTTCTGGCCGGGGCGGCGGCGGCGGCGCCCTGGCTCCTGCTGGCACTGGCGGTGGCGATCATCGCGGACTGGCTGCGCGGGGACGGGGCGCTGACGGCGAGTGGATCGCATGCGGGCACCGCGACGGCGTTGGGGCCGGCGGGGTCGGTGCGGATGCTCGAGTCGCCCCACACCGGGTCGAACTACCTCCTGTCGGAGATGTGTCATGTCGTGGGACGGCGGCACGCCCAGCGGCTGCGCTGGATCGGGCTCAGCCTCGCCTGTGTGGCGCCGGGGCTGCTTCTGGCGCTACCAGGGCCGGGCCACGCGGTTGCGCTCGTCGCGGTTCTGTCACATGTAGCGGGCATGCTGGTGGTCCGATGGCTGTTCTTCGCTCAGGCGGAACATGTGGTTGGCTTCTACTACGGGGTTAGATAACCTCCGATAAATCAACTCAGGATTGCGGACGGATTGCGTTGACCAAGTTTACGAGTCTCAAACCGGAGATCCGCGCCCTCGCCGACGGCAAGAAGACCTCGGCGACCCACGGGTTGCAGGTCGCGGCGCTGTGTTTCCGGCGCACCAAGTCCGGCCACAAGATCCTGCTGGTGACCAGCCGCGACACTGGGCGCTGGGTGATTCCCAAGGGCTGGACCATGCGGAACCGGACCGAGTGGCAGGCGGCCGCCCGCGAGGCCTACGAAGAGGCCGGCATCCGCGGCGTGATCGGCGAGGAGAGCGTCGGCCACTTCACCTACTCGAAATGGCTGGGCAAGGGTCGGCTGGTGCCCTGCATGGTGCGGGTCTATCCGCTGCTGGTGCGCGAGATGCTGACCACCTACCCCGAGACCGGCCAGCGGCGGGTCAAGTGGTTCACGCCGGGCAGGGCGGCCAAGAAGGTGAACGAGCCAAAGCTCGCCGCGCTGATCCGCGACTTCGATCCCGATTCGGTGAAGCTCTGAGCCGACGCCCCCGGGGTTGCGGGCGGGATCGCCCCGGCCGCCGCCGCTCAGGCGTCCTTCGCGCCGGGGTCGTCGTAGAACGGCGTCATCTCCGCCACGATCACCGCGTTCTCCGCCAGCGCGCGCTCCATGAGGGCGCGCTCCTCGTCCGGGATCTCGTCGCCCGCCTCCAGCCGCTCCGCCAGCGCGCCGTGGCCCGCGACGTCGAGGGGCGCGAGATCGGCGCGCTTGAGGATCGCGACGGTCTCACGGACCGCCTCGGCCTCGTCGACGCCCGCGGCGTAGCAGACCAGCCCGGCGCCAGTCGCCTTCTTCGGCAGCCCGTCGCCCGGCTTGCGGCCGACCTCCACGACCAGAGTGTAGACCTGCTGGGCCATCGCCGGCTCAGTCGCGCAGAAGTTCGTTGATCGAGGTCTTCGATCGGGTCCTGGCGTCCACGCGCTTGACGATGACGGCGCAATAGAGGTTCACGCCGTTCTTCGACGGCATCGACCCCGCCACCACCACCGAGCCCGCAGGCACTTCGCCGTACATGACCGCCCCGGTCTCGCGGTCGACGATCTTGGTAGATTGGCCGATGAAGACGCCCATGCCGAGCACCGAGCCCTCGCGCACGATCACCCCCTCTACCACCTCCGATCGGGCGCCGATGAAGCAGTCGTCCTCGATGATGGTCGGGCCGGCCTGCATCGGCTCGAGCACGCCGCCGATGCCGACGCCGCCGGAGAGATGCACGTTGCGCCCGATCTGGGCGCAGGAGCCGACGGTGGCCCAGGTGTCGACCATGGTTCCCTCGCCCACATACGCTCCGAGATTGACGAAACACGGCATCAGCACGACGCCGGGCGCGATGTAGGCCGAGCGCCGCACCACGCAGGTCGGCACCGCGCGAAAGCCCGCGGCGCGCCAGTCGTGCGCGGCCCAGCCCTGGAACTTCGAATCCACCTTGTCCCACCAGCCGCCGTCCTGCGGACCGCCCGACTGCGTGTCCATGTCCCGCAGCCGGAAGCCGAGCAGCACTGCCTTCTTGGCCCACTGGTTGACCGACCAGACCCCGTCGGACCCGGGCTCGGCCACGCGCAGTGCGCCCATGTCGAGGGCCGCGAGCGTGGTCTCGACCGCCGCGCGCGTCTCGCCGCCGGTCTGGGGCGTCACCGCATCGCGATCCTCCCAGGCGGCCTCGATGGCGGCTTCGAGTTCCGCGCGCGGGATCTGTGTCATCGGGGGCCTCGCTGTGTCCGGGTCAGCGCGAGGCTATAGAGCCCCTGCGATCCGGTGGCAATTCGCGCAGGGACGGGCGCGGGCGGCGGCGCCTCGCGCCGAAGTCAGATTCCGTGATGCCATGGGACCGGGCGGCGCGCTTGTCCGGAGCCCCGCGGTAGGGCACAAGTCATGGCTTGGCGTCAGCGATGGAGAGAGCCTTGCGATCCTGCGCCTGCGCCACCGGCCCAGAACACGTCCCCGGATGCCGCTGCTTCGCGCCGGGGACGCTGGCCGCCTACCGGCGCATCGAGGCCGACATCTCCCGACGTCACATGCTGGGCGGGGTCGCGGCCACGGTCGGGTTGTTCGCCGGGTTCGGGCTCGGGGCCGAGCGGCTGCGCGCCCAAACGCCGCGGCCGCTCCTGCTGGTCAATCTCCGGTTGTTCGACGGCCGCGCGCTGATCCTGCGCGATGACGTGGACGTGCTGATCGAAGGCGACCGGATCGTCGCGCTGCCGCCGCGGGGCGCGGGCTCGGCGGATGCGGATGTGATCGACTGCGGCGGTCGGGCGGCGATCCCTGGCCTGATCGACTCCCACTGGCACGCGACCCTGGCAGGGGTGACGGAGCTGACCGCGCTCACCGCCGACCTTGGCTACGTGCATCTGGTCGCGGCGCGGGTGGCTGGCGACACGCTCCGGCGCGGCTTCACCACCGTGCGCGACGTCGGCGGGCCGGCTTTCGCGCTGAAGCGGGCGATCGACGAGGGCGTGGTCGACGGCCCGCGGATCTTTCCGGCCGGAGCGATGATCTCGCAGACCTCCGGGCACGGCGACTTCCGGCTGCTGCGCGAACTGCCGCGCGCTTCGCGGGATCCTCTGAGCTATCCGGAGACGGCCGGGCTGTCGGCCATCGCGGATGGCGTGGACCCGGTGCTGATGCGGGCGCGCGAGCAACTGATGAAGGGCGCCAGCCAGATCAAGATGATGGCCGGCGGCGGCGTGTCCTCGCTCTACGACCCGATCGACGCGATGCAGTACACCGAGGCCGAGTTGCGCGCCGGTGTTGCGGCGGCATCGGACTGGGGCACCTATGTCTGCGTGCACGTCTACAACCCCGACGGCATCAGGCGGGCGATCGCCGCCGGCGTTCGCTGCATCGAGCACGGCCAACTCGCCGACGAGGAGGCGGTGCGGATGATGGCGGGCGAAGGGGTCTGGTGGAGCCTGCAGCCGTTCCTGGACGACGAGGACGCCAACCCCAAGGCGCTCCCCGAGCAGCGGGCCGAGCAGGCGCGAATCGCCCGGGGCACCGAGCGGGCCTACGAATGGGCGGAGAAACACGGCGTCCGGACCGCCTTCGGGACCGACATCCTCATGAATCCGGCCGGCCCCGCCTCGCACGGCCGGCAGCTCGCCAAGATCAGCCGGTTCCGCGACCCGCTGACGGCGCTGCGGATGGCGACGGGGGACGCAGGCGAACTCCTGGCGCTCTCCGGCGAACGCGCGCCCTACCCGGGCCCGCTCGGCGTGATCGCCCCCGGGGCGATGGCGGATCTGCTGGTCGTCGACGGCGATCCTTCGGCCGATCTCGGTTTTCTCGACGCGCCCGAGCGCTCGCTGAGGGTGATCCTGAAAGGCGGCGCTGTGGCGCGCAACACGCTCTGAGCCTGGCTCCGGGGGCTGGCGGGGCGGCGGCGCAGGCTGTAATCCCGCGCCATGATCAGGAAACCCGACCAGTCCCGCCCGCGACGGCCCTTTCCGGACGCCCGCCAGGACGTGCGGATCTCGGAAGCCGTCGCCGAGACCGCGCAGACCCGCTCGCCGAGCTACCGGCTGGCCTTCGACGATCCCGAATTCCTGACCCGCGACGAGCTGCGCCCGGTGCGGCTTCAGCTCGAGCTTCTGAAGCCGGAACTGGCGATGGCCGAACGCGGCATCGTCTCGACGATCGTGATGTTCGGCGGCGCGCGCATCCGCGATCCCGAGAACCTGGGTCCGGACGCCACCGAAACGGCGCGCGCGATGTCGCGCTATTACGAGGAGGCGCGGGCCTTCGCGCGGCTCTGCACGACGCGCTCGGTCGAGACCGACTGCACCGAGGACGTCATCTGCACAGGCGGCGGGCCCGGCGTGATGGAGGCCGGCAACCGTGGGGCGGCGGAGGCGGGCGGCTGTTCGATAAGTCTCAACATCGTGCTTCCGCACGAACAGGTGCCCAACCTCTACGGCACGCCTGAGCTGTCGTTCAACTTCCACTACTTCGGCATCCGCAAGATGCATTTCCTCATGCGGGCCAAGGCGGTGGCGGTGTTTCCGGGCGGCTTCGGCACGCTCGACGAGCTCTTCGAGACGTTGACGCTGGTGCAGACGCGACGGATGGCGGCTCTGCCGATCCTGCTTTTCGGCGAGCCGTTCTGGCGGCGGGTGATCGACTGGGAGGCGCTGGTGGAAGCTGGCACGATCAGCCCCGGCGACACCCGTCTCTTCCACTACGTCGACACCGCGCGCGAGGCGTTCGACGCGATGAACGACTGGACGGTGGCGCCCGCCTGAGCCGGGCTCGGGAGACCAGAACGCACGGCACCACAGCCATTGGCCGATGGCTCATGACGTCGCCCGTGGCGGCTCGGCGGAGACCGTCCCGGCGGGGTTCACGCCAGTCCCGCCGACTTCAGCCCCGAGACATACATCGACCGATCCGCGGCTTGCACGATCGGGTGGAAACGCTCCACCCAGTCGAGGGACAGCCCCGGCTGCAGCCGACGCGCCTGCGCCAGCGCTTCCGCTGCGGTATCCCGATCTCCGGCCAGCCCCGCCGCGGCGGCGAGGGTGCGCCAGGCGGTGCCGAAATTCGGCCGCATTTCTACTGCGCGGCGCTCGGCCTCGATTGCCTCCGGGAAGCGCCGCGCCATCAGGTGGCAAAGCCCGACAGTCGACAGGTTCCCGGCCTGCAGGAAATCGCGCGGGCTCAGCCGCGTGGCGATCGCGAGATGGTGCAGCCCGGCGTCGTGCATGCCGCCGTAACCGTAGGCGCAGCCGAGGTAAACCTGCGCCAATGCGAGGCTCGGATTGCGATCGATCGCCTCGCCGAAGCCATCGACCGCCGAAGCGAAACGGCGGGCCACCATGTGAACGTGACCTGAGGCGATGTAACCCCAGGGATCCTGGGGATCGCCATCCACCGCGCGTTCCGCCAGCCGCATGGCGGTCGCGAGTGTGGGCTCGGGGTCCGCCAGTCCCTGCTGGACCTTCGCCGCCGCGATCCAGGACAGAAGACCGTTGGCGCGCGAATAGTCCGGATCGACCGCGACGGCCCGCGCAAGCCAGCCCTGCGCGATCTCGATGTCCTGCGTCGACCCCCAGGTCCAGACATAGGGCATGGCGCGCATCACGAAGCCCCAGGCGTCGAGGCTCTCGGGCGGCCGGCCGCGCAGACGCTGGTTCTCCGCGGCATAGAGCTGCGGTTCGATTGCGGCGATGACGCTCTCGCTGATCCGGTCCTGCAGGGTGAAGAAATCGCCGTCGTCGCCGTCGTAGCGTTCGGCCCAGACCTGCATGCCCCGCACCGCGTCATTGAGCTGCGCGCTGGCGCGGAGCTTGCCGCCGGCGCGGCGCACGCTGCCTTCGAGCACGTAGCGCACCCCCAGATCGCGCCCGATCGTCTTCACGTCCACCACCCGGCCCTTGTAAGTGAAGGATGAATTGCGCGCCGAGACGAACAGCCAGCGCAGCCGCGCCATCCGTGTGATGATGTCCTCGGCCAGCCCGTCGGCGAAATAATCCTGCTCCGGGTCGCCGCCGAGATTGGCGAAGGGCAGCACCGCGATTGACGGCCCGCGCAGCGGCTCGACTGTCTCGTCGGCGCCCCCGCCCGATTCCCGCCGCGCGACGGGTCCGACGAAGCGGTAGCCGACCCGCGGCACCGTCGCGATCCAGTCGCCGCCTTCGGGCGCCGGGCCGAGCAGCTTGCGCAGCGCCGCGATCTGGACCGTGAGGTTGCCCTCCTCGACCGCGATGCCAGGCCAGGCAGCATCCAGGAGATCGGCCTTGGCGAGCACCTCACCGGGCTGGCGCAGCAGCGCCGCCAGGAGGAGCGCGGCGCGGTAGCCGAGAGGCGCGGGAACGTCCTGGCGCAGCAACATCCCGGTCCCGGAATCGAGCACGAAGGCGCCGAAGGGGAACCGCTGGGCGGACATGGCCGAAAAATACACTGCTTTGCGGCTTTTTGGGATTCTTCGGAATGGCCTAAGGACGCGCGCGCTTCGTTCCGGCAGGCTGACGCGACCAACCATGATCGTCGGGCCGGGTCACCTACCGAGGGAGAACGCCATGAACGTGCAGGAATCAAACCCGCTGGCGGGCAATGATCTCAGCAGGGCCAAGCAGGACGGCTTTGCAGCGACCTTCCGGCGGTTCGCGCAGCCGGTCTTCGTCAGCCCCGCCGAAGAACGCCGGCACCGCAAGGAGCGGCTGGCGGGCGGCTTTCGCATCTTCGCCGCCTTCGGCTTCGGCTATGGCGTCGCCGGGCACATCACCGCCCGCGATCCGGAGTTTCCCGACACGCTCCGGGTCAATCCCTTCGGCGTGGATTTCAGCCGGATCCGGGTCTCGGACCTGATCCGCGTCGATGCGGCCGGCAACGTCGTCGAGGGCGACGGCGTGGTCAACGTTTCGGCCTATGCGATCCACTCGGGCATTCACGAGGCCAGGCCCGACGTGGTCGCCGCGGCGCACGCGCATGGCCTCCACGGCGCGGCCTGGTCCGCGGTGGGTAGGCTGCTTGACCCGATCACCCAGGACGCCTGCGCCTTCTACGAGGATCACGTGTTCTTCGACGACACCCGCGTCATGGTCACCGAGGCCGGCGAGGGCGCGGCGATCGCCGTCGCGCTCGGGCCGCACAAGGCGGCGATCCTGCGCAATCACGGCCTCCTGACTGTCGGCGCGAGCGTGGAGCCGGCGGTCTGGTGGTTCGTCGCCATGAAGCGCGCCTGTCAGGCGCAGTTCCTCGCCAGCTCGGCCGGGACGCCGCTGCAGGTCGATCCGGAGAACGCCCGCGCCGCTCGCGCGGTCAACGGCGCCGAGTTCACCGGCTGGTTCCAGTGCCAGCCGCTCTGGGACCGTATCGTGCATGCCGAACCCGACCTGCTGGAGTGTTCTTGCGGCCCGCGAAAAAAACCTCCTCACGCGCTGTTCCTCCGGTCCGCGCTTGCCGGTTTCCAGTGAAAACCCGCGCGGCCCGGTCGACCTGCAAGCCCCGCGCCGCCCGGCTTGTCAGCCCGCGGGGGCTCGCATAGCCTGCGCGCCAAACAACAGCGAGGCGAGGAAACAATGGCCGACACCAGCTACGGCTTCGACACCCTGCAGATCCATGCGGGCGCGACCCCCGACCCGGCGACCGGCGCGCGGCAGACGCCGATCTACCAGACCACGGCCTATGTGTTTCGCGACGCCGAACATGCGGCCAAGCTCTTCAATCTCCAGGAAGTCGGATACATCTATTCGCGGCTGACCAACCCGACCGTGTCGGTGCTGGCCGAGCGGGTCACAACGCTCGAGGGCGGGGTCGGCGGCGTCTGCTGCTCCTCGGGGCACGCGGCGCAGATCATGGCGCTCTTCCCGCTGATGCGACCGGGCGACAACATCATCGCCTCGACTCGACTCTACGGCGGCACCGTCACCCAGTTCAGCAACACGATCCGGCGTTTCGGCTGGTCGGCGGAGTTCGTGGACTTCGACGACCTGCTGGCGATCGAGGACATCGCCGACGACCACACCAAGGCGATCTTCTGCGAATCGATCGCCAATCCGGGCGGCTACGTCACCGACATCCCGGCGGTGGCCGAAGTGGCCAAGCGGCTCGGGGTGCCGCTGATCGTGGACAACACGTCGGCCACGCCGTGGCTCTGCAAGCCGCTCGAGATGGGCGCCGACATCGTGGTGCATTCGACCACCAAGTATCTCACCGGCAACGGCACGGTGACCGGCGGGGTGATCGTCGATTCGGGCCGGTTCGACTGGAGCGCCTCGTCGAAATTCCCCTCGCTCAGCGAGCCCGAGCCCGCCTATCACGGGTTGAAGTTTCACGAGACCTTCGGCCCGATGGCCTTCACCTTCCACGGCATCGCCATC
The DNA here is from genome assembly GCA_963836255.1 of uncultured Alphaproteobacteria bacterium. Taxonomy (GTDB): domain Bacteria; phylum Pseudomonadota; class Alphaproteobacteria; order Rhodobacterales; family Rhodobacteraceae; genus Amaricoccus. The sequence continues at coordinate 864,173 of CAWIIL010000001.1, read as the reverse complement.
GGACTGCGCGATCTCGGCATGACCATGGCGCCGACGACCGCGTTCCAGACGCTGCTCGGCATCGAGACGCTCAGCCTGCGCATGGAGCGCCATGTCGCCAACGCCCGGGCCGTCGCCGAATGGCTGGAGAAGGATGACCGGGTCGAGCACGTCACCTATGCGGGGCTGCCATCGTCGAAGTACGCCGAGCGGGCGCAGCGTCTCTATCCAAAGGGATGCGGCGCGATCTTCACCTTCGCCGTGAAGGGCGGCTACGAGGCCTGCGTGAAGCTGGTGGACTCGGTGAAGCTGTTCAGCCACGTCGCCAACCTCGGCGACACCCGCTCGCTGATCATCCACTCGGCCTCGACCACCCATCGCCAGCTCACCGAGTTCGCAGCTGGAGGCGGCGGGCGCGGCGCCGAACGTGGTGCGGCTCTCGATCGGCATCGAGGACGTGGCCGACATCATCGGCGATCTCGACCAGGCGCTGGCGGCGGCGACCGCCTGAGCGGTCATTCGATGGCGTAGACGATCTCGACGTCGGCGCCGAGCCGGACGGATCCCGCGGCGATGGGCGTATCCATCGCCGCCTCGGCGCGGGGCGCGGCGAAGGGCTCGGGGTCGAAGCCACGCCCCCCCTCGCGCAGCGTCAGCACCGGCCCGAGCGTGACGCCCGCGGCACCGGCGTAGAGTTCGGCCTTGCGCCGCGCCTCGGCCACCGCGTCGCGTCGGGCGGCGTCGACGAAAGGCTGGGGGTCGTCGACGGAAAAGACGAGGCTGTGGAAGCGGTTGGCGCCCGCTGCCGAGAGCGCGTCGATCAGGCCGCCCACGGCGGCGACATCGCGGACCCGGATCGTCAGCGCGTTCGAGACGCGGTATCCGGTCACGCCGCGCCGGCCGTCCGGGCCGCCGCCGTCCTCCCAGATCTCGGAGACGTCGAAGCCGGTCGTCTGGTAGTCCTCCGGCGCGAGGCCCGCCGCTTCGAGCACTGCGATGACCCGGGCCATGGCCGCGCCGTTCGAAGCCATCGCCTCCGCCGCGGTGTCCGCCGCGGTCTCGACCCCGGCGTTGACCGTGGCGAGGTCTGGCGGCGCCGAGACCTGGGCCGAGCCGGAGACCACGAGGGTGCGGGACAGCGCCGCCTCCTGGGCGGAGACACACATGGCTGGAACGAGCAGGACGAGAGCGAGGGCGAGCCGGCGCATGCGGGCCTCCTTCTGATGATCTGGGCGCAAGATGTGCGCGGGTGCATGGCATTCGCAACAAAAACTTGCGTGCGGCGCCCGCATTTTTCTGGCGACAAGCCCCCGGTTACGATACTGTTCGGTCAAACGAAACTCGACAACGATCGAGGCAGGCATGAGCAGCACTCCCCTCCACGGGCCGGTTTACCGGCTCGAGATCGATTATCCGGACGCGCGTCTTGTCGCGCCCGATCTCGCGGTGCCGATCGAGGTCGCGGATCTGGCGGGACCGACCCTGGCGCGCGACCTCGAGGCCATAGCCGACCGGCTTCGCCACGACGGCGCGGTCTGCGTGCTGGCGCTGCCTGAGGCGGAGGTCTGGCGGGGCCTTCTGCCCGATGGCCCCGGCGCGCCGGCCGACCGGGCGCGGCGGGCCGCCGCGGCGACTTTCGGATGCGCGCCGGAGGATGTCGAGATCGCGCTCGGACACGGCGGCGCGGCGGCCGTGCGGCGGCGCACGCTGACGGAGTCCCTGGCCTATCTGCGCCGGACCGGGGTGACGCCGGTCGGCATCACCGGGGCCGGCGACTTCCCGGGGTTCGAGGACGAACCGCTGTTCGCCCGCATCGACCGGCCGCAGCGCTTGCGCCCGGCGGCGGCGCGACCGGCCTGGGTCGGGCTCGGCGCCCGTCTGCCCGCAGTCTCGCTCGCGCCCGCGGTCTCGAAGGCGAAAGACGCGCTCTCGGTGGTGGGCGCGCGGGCCGGCCGAACTCTCGATACCTGACTGGCGCGCGGCGCTTGCGCGCCTGACGCCGCCCGCATGGCGCACGCCGCGGTGGATGATCGAGGCCGCTGGCCGCGTGCGGCTGACGGCCGAGCGGCCGGCGACGCTGCGGGTCGTACCCCTGCCGCTGGCCGCCGGCGCGGTTGCGGGGTTTGTGCTGGTCGCGGGTCTCGCGCTCTGGCCGCGGGGAGGCGAGGAGCCTGTCGCCACGGCGGGCGTGGCCACCCAGAGCGAGGCCGGCAGCGAACTCACGGCGGCCTCGACGCAGCCAGCAGCCTCCGGGAGCGACGGCGTGATCTTCCCGGTGGACGAGGCGTCGGCGGCGCAGATCCGACCGCTGGCGCTCTCCAGGGGCGAGCCGCAGGACGTCGCGCCGGCCGCGGCGACATTGCCGCCCCGCACCGTCGAAACGGCGGCGGCGCCTCCGGCCGCGCCGGTCACGGTCGCGACCCGAAGCGGCCCCGCGAAGCCGCGCCCCGCAGTGGCGTCCGAGGCCGCCGCGCCCGATGTGGCCGCGGAGCAGGCCCCTGAGGCCTCCCCGGCGGATCCGCGCGTCACCGTCCTGAGCAGCCGCCCGATGCGGCGTGCGCTCGCGGCCCCGGTCGTCGCGCCGCAGGAGGCTCCGACGGCGGAGCCTGCAAGCGCGCCCGAACCACAGGCCGAGGCGGCCGAGCCCCTCGCCCAGCCGCAACCCGAGGCGGCGGCGGAGACACCCGCAGCGCCAGCCAGCCCACGCCCCCAACCGAGGGCGGCCGTGACCGCCGTGGCGGAGCCTGCGGCCACGACGCCCTCGCCGAGCGCCAGCGTCGCCGAAAGCGTGGCGCTTGCGGCGCGCGTCGCGCCACCCGAGCCGCGCCGGATCGCTGCGAAGCCCGCCCCCACCGCCACGCGGACCGCTGCGGCGCAGCCATCAACTCAGGCGGCGGTCGCGCTGGCCGTGGCCACCGCCGCGGCCGCGGCGCCGAAACCCGCCGTTGCTGCGAGGCCCGTGGCCGCGGTTCCCGCGCCAACGCCCGCTGCGAAGGCGGCCCCGGCGCCCACTCCCGTCCGGGCGGTCGCGACCCGCGAGAAGGTCGGTCTGTCGCGCAACGACATTTCGCTGATCGGCGTGTTCGGCTCCTCGAACAGTCGCCACGCGCTGGTCCGCCTTCCCAACGGCAAAGTGACCAAAGTCGAGCGGGGCGACACGATCCAGGGCGTGCAGGTCGCCGCGATCGAGCGGTCCTCGGTCCTGCTTCAGGGCAACCAGCGCAGCACGGTGCTCAAGCTGCCGGACTGACCCCATCGAAACCGGGCGCGGCGAGCGCGCTCTTGGCCGGCTGGCCGGCGACGTAGGTCTCGGCGACCGAGCGGTCGTCGGCCATGGTCTGGAGCACGAAGAGTTCCTCCGAGAGCGTGCGCAGGGTCGCCGCGCGCGCCGCCATCGCCGGGGTGGCGGCGACGTCGAGCACCACGAAATCGGCGTCCGCGCCGGGATCGAGCTGGCCGATGCGCGCCTCGAGGCCGAGCGCGCGGGCGTTGCCGAGCGTCATCATGTAGAAGGACATAATCGGCGCGAGGCTCTGGCCCTGGAGCTGGAGCACCTTGTAGGCCTCCGAGAGCGTGCGCGGCATCGAGAAGCTGGTGCCGCCGCCGACATCGGTGGCGACCGCGGTGCGCACGCCGGCCCCGCTCAGCCGCGCGAGATCGAAGAGGCCGCTGCCCAGAAAGAGGTTCGAGGTCGGGTTGAAGACCGCCACCGAGCCGCTGTCGCGCAGGACGCCGACCTCGCGGTCGCCGAGATGGATACAGTGCCCGAAGAGCGTCTTCGGCCCGGCGAGGCCGAAGCGCTCGTAGACCCCGGCGTAGTCGGCCTCGGCGGGATAGAGTTCGCGGGTGAAGGCTATCTCGGCGGCGTTCTCAGACAGATGGGTCTGGACGTGGCAGTCGGGATGCGCGGCGGCGAGCGCGCCGGCGGCCTCGAGCTGGGCGGGGCTCGAGGTGATGGCGAAGCGCGGCGCGATGGCGTAGCCGAGCCGCCCGCGCCCGTGCCAGGCCTCGATCAGCGCCTTGCTGTCGTCATGGCTCGATTGCGCGGTGTCGCGCAAAGCCTCCGGCGCGTTGCGGTCCATCATCACCTTGCCGCCGATCATGCGCAGGTCGCGCCGCAGCGCCTCGGTGAAGAACGCCTCGGCGCTGGCGCGATGCACGGAGCAGAAAGCGACGGCGGTGGTGGTGCCATTGCGGATCAGCTCGTCGAAGAAGTGCGTCGCCATGGCCGCGCAATGGACGGGATCGCCGTAGCGCTGCTCCTCGACAAAGGTGTAGGTGTTGAGCCAGTCGAGCAGCTGCGCCCCGTAGGAGCCGATGACCTGGGTCTGCGGGAAATGGATGTGCGGATCGATGAAGCCCGGCGTGATCAGGCAGGGCCGGTGATCGTCGACGGGCGCGTCCCCGGCGCGGGGCGCGACTTCGGCGTGGCTGCCCGACGCGACGACGCGGCCGTCCGCGACCAGGAGCGCGCCGTCCTCGATGTAGCGCCAGGTTTCCGCCCCGCCCTCGGGCGCGTCGCGGAACCAGAACAGGCGGCCTCGGATCATCCGGTCGGGCATGGCGGCGGGTCGCTTCCTTCTTGATGGGCGCATGCACTCTTCCAGAGGCGACGCGCCGGCGCTACCCGCCTGGCGTTGGAATGTCCTTCAAGCGGAACACGGGGTCGGGCGAAGGGCGCCGCTTCCAAGGGAGCCGCAAGATTGATAGCGTCGGCGCATGTCGTACGTCGAAAACCTGCGGCTCTTCACGCGGATCTACGAGCTCGGCAACCTGTCGACCGCCGGCCACGACCAGCGACTGACGCCGGCGGTGGCGAGCGCGCGGCTCAAGAAGCTCGAGCAGCACTTCGGCGTGCGGCTGTTCAACCGGACCACGCGCAAGCTCACGCCGACCGCCCAGGGCCACGCGCTCTACGAGGCGGCGATCCGGGTGCTCGACGCGCTGACCGAAGCGGAAGCGGCGGTCTCGAGCATCGCCGCGGCGCCGCGAGGCGCGATCCGGGTGACCGCGCCGCTGGAGCTCGGTCGGCGGATCGTGGCGCCTGCGATCCCGGACTTCCGCGCGCGGTTTCCCGAGATCTCGGTGCGGCTGCTGCTCACCGACCATCTGGTCGATCTGCTGACCGAAGGCGTGGACGCGGGCATCACGCTCGGGGTGATCAAGGACAGCAACCTGCGCATGCTGCGGGTGGTCGAATGCCCGCGCGTGCTCTGCGCCGCACCGGACTACCTCGCGCGTCACGGGTCGCCGCGAACGCCGCGCGATCTCGTCGAGGGCGGGCATCGCTGCCTGCTGCTGCGCTACACCGGCAGCCCGGAGTACCAGTGGATGCTGGTTACACCCGAGGGTCCGCGCAGGCTCGATCTCGCCGGCCCCTTCGACAGCGACTGCGCCGAGGTCCTGACCGACTGGGCGCTGGCCGGGCACGGGATCGTCAACCGCGAACGGTTCCTGGTCGCGGAGCATCTGGCCTCGGGACGGCTGGTCGAGGTGCTGCCGCAGACGCCCCCGGCGCCCGCCGACCTCGCCATCCTCTATCCGCACAAGCGGCTGATCGACCCCAAGACACGGGTCTTCATGGACTTCATGAGCGCGCGTCTGCGCGCCGAGGTCGCCGCCCTCGAGGGCGGAGCGACCGGGACCGAAGGCGCAAAGGGGCGGCCGGATCGGCCGCCCCCCGAGGCCCAAATCGGGACGCTCGCCTAGCCTTCGACGCCGAGGACCCCCTGCACGTACCAGTCCATCGCCGCCAGATCGGCGTCGGGGATGGTTACGCCAGCGGCGACCCGTTCGGTTCCTGAGGTGTCGAAGATCGGACCCGTGAAGGGATGGAACGAGCCGTCGAGGATGCCCGCCTCGATCGCCTTGGCGGCCTCCTGGACTTCGGGCGGCACGTTGTCGCGATAGGGCGACATGACCACCTCGCCGTCGACCATGCCCGCCCAGGTGTCGGTCGACTCCCAGGTTCCCGCGATCACGTCCTTGGCGCGCTTGACGTAGTAGGGACCCCAGCGATCCTCGATCGCGGTGAGATGCGCGTTCGGAGCGAAGCGCGACATGTCCGACGCCTGGCCGAAGGCGAAGGCGCCGCGCTCTTCGGCCGCCTGCAGCGCCGCGGGGCTGTCGGTGTGCTGGGTGATCACATCGGCGCCCTGGTCGAGCAGCGCGCGCGCCGCATCCGCCTCCTTGGCCGGATCGTACCAGGTGGAGACCCAGACCACCTGGGTCTCGAAGTCCGGGTTGACCCTCTGCGCTGCGAGCTGGAACGCGTTGATGCCCATCACGACCTCCGGGATCGGGAAGGAGGCGATGTAGCCCGCCTTGCCGGTCTCCGACATCATGCCCGCGATGGTGCCGAGCACCGCGCGGCCCTCGTAGAAGCGCGCGTTGTAGGTCGAGACGTTGTCGGCGCGCTGGTAGCCGGTCGCGTGCTCGAAGAACACGTCCGGATACTGTTTGGCGACCTTGATGGTCGGGTTCATGTAGCCGAACGAGGTGGTGAAGATCAGCTTGTTGCCCTCGTCGGCGAGCTGGCGGATGATCCGCTCGCTGTCGGGGCCCTCGGCGACGTTTTCGACATAGGTGGTCTGCACCGCGTCGCCGAGTTGCTCCTCGAGCATGAGCCGGCCCTGGTCATGGGCGTAGGTCCAGCCGAAGTCGCCCACCGGGCCGATGTAGACGAAGCCGACCTTCAGCGGCTCCTGGGCGCGCGCGAGCCTCGGGGCGAGCGGAAGCGCCGCGGTTGCGCCGAGTGCGCCGAGCACGCGGCGGCGGTTGAGATGGATCATGTTCAGCCTCTCCTGTTGTTTGTCCTTGGGTCTGTGGTCGTCGTCACGTGGCGGGTTTGAACGGCTTGCCCAGACAGGCCGGCGCTGCCGTGGCGCCGCTCCGTCGCATCGATATCAGCGCCAGAACCACCACGGTGGCGATGTAGGGCAGCGCCGCCATGAACTCGGGCGGAAGGAAGGTATAGCCGGCGGCTTTGCTCTGCAATTCCAGCGTCATCACGAGTTCGAAGAGATAGGCGCCGAGCAGAAGCCGGCCGGGCCGCCAGATCGAGAAGACGACGAGCGCCAGCGCGATCCAGCCGCGCCCTGCAGTCAGTTGCTCGGCCCACATGGGCGTCAGCATCATCGAGTAGAAGCTTCCCGCGATCCCGGCCATGGCGCCTCCGAACGCGACCGCGGCGTAGCGCACGCCGATCACGGAGTAGCCGATCGAGTGCGCCGAGTGGTCGTTTTCGCCCACCGCGCGCAGGATCAGCCCGCCGCGGGTGCGCTCGAGGAACCACCAGACCGCCGCGGTCATGATCAGCGAGAAATAGACGATCGGCGAGTGCCCGAAGACCAGCCGCAGCGAAGGATGGTCGGCCAGCGCATCGGGAAAGAACGACCCGAAGGGCGAGATGGTCAGGCCCACGAAGTTCTCGCCCACCAGCGACGAGAGCGAGATGCCGAAGATGGTCAGCGCGAGTCCGGTCGCGACCTGGTTCGAGGTCAGGGTCAGGGTCAGAAAGCCGAAGAGCAGTGCGGAGAGCATCGCCGCAAGAGCCGCGGCGATCACACCGACCCAGGGCGAGCCGGTCGTGAAGGTCACCGCAAAGCCGGTGATGGCGCCGATCAGCATCATGCCCTCGACCCCGAGGTTGAGCACGCCCGACTTCTCGACCACCAGTTCGCCCAAGGCGGCGAGCAGGATCGGGGTCGAGACGCCGACGATCGCCATCAGCATCGAGACGAGCACGACCGCGCTCATGACGCCGCGCCCGGCTGGGTCCCGGCGATCCGGATCCGGTATCGCACGAGTACGTCGGTGGCGAGCAGGAAGAAGAGCGTCATCGCCTGGAAGAGCCCCGCCGCGGCGTCGGGCAGTCCGAGCCGCGTCTGGGCGTTCTCGCCGCCGATGTAGGTCACGGCCATTACGATGCCCGCGAGCACGATGCCGAGCGGGTTCAGCCGGCCCAGAAAGGCCACGATGATCGCGGTGAAGCCGTAGCCGGTGGGAAACTGCGGCACCATCTGGCCGAAGGGCCCGGCGGCCTCGAGGATGCCCGCAAACCCGGCCAGTCCGCCGCCGATCATCAGCGTCGCCCAGACCGTGCGCTTGGCGTCGAAGCCGGCGTAGCGCGCCGCATGCGGGGCGCTGCCCACCACCCGGACCTGAAAGCCGAAGACCGACTTCTTCATCACCACCCAGGCGAGGATCGCGACAAGAAAGGCGAGCGGAACGCCCAGATGCACGATGGTGCGCGGGATGACCGTGGGCAGAAGCTGGGCGTCGGTGAAGAGCCGGGTCTGGGGGAAGTTGAAGCCCATCGGGTCCTTCCACGGCCCGTTCATCAGCCAGTAGAGAAACTGGATCGCCACATAGGTCAGCATCAGGCTCGTCAGGATCTCGTTGACCCCGAGCCGGGTGCGCAGGACCGCCGGAAACGCTGCCCAGGCCATGCCGCCGAGCACGCCGGCGACGCACATCGCAGGAAGGATCCAGACGCCCTCCATGCCCCAGGTGGCGAGGGCGACGCCGGTTCCGGCGAGAGCGCCCATCACGTATTGCCCCTCCGCGCCGATGTTCCACACGCCGGCGCGGAAGCCGAAGGAGAGCCCGACCGCGATGATGATCAGCGGCGCGGCCTTGACCCCGAGGTCCTGCCAGCGGTTCACCTCGATAAGGGGGGCCACGAAGATCTCCCAGACCGCCCGCGCGCCGTTGTCGCCGATCAGAGTGAAGATGATGGCGCCGGTCAGCATGGTCGCCGCCACCGCGATCACCGGGGTCAGCCAGACCATCGACCGGCTGATTTCCTTGCGTCGCTCCAGTTCAATGCGCATGGGCGTTCTCCGCGGTGGCGTCGTAGAGACCGGCGAGGCCGGGATCGTGGGCGAGGGCCTCGGTGGCCTCGGGATCGCCGTGCACGCCGCCCATCAGCAGCCCGAGTTCGTCGATCTCGACCTCGGCCACGCGCATCACCGGCGACAGCGAGCCGTTGTTGATGACCGCGATCCCGTCCGAGAGCGCCAGCAACTCGTCGAGATCCTGGCTGATGACCACGATCGCAGAGCCGCGCGCGGCCAGATCGACCAGCGCCTGGTGTATGGCGGCCGCCGCGCCGGCGTCGACGCCCCAGGTCGGTTGCGAGACCACGAGCACCTCCGGGGTCTGCAGGATCTCCCGGCCCATGATGTATTTCTGAAGGTTGCCGCCCGAAAGGCTTTCGGCCAGCGCATCGGGCCCCGTCGCCTTGACCGCAAAGCCGCGGATCACCTCGGCGCAGTAGTCTCGGGCCCGTCCGGCGTTCACGAGGCCGCCGCGGGCGAGGCCCATGCGGTCGCGCGCGGTCAGCACGGCGTTGTCGGCCAGCGAGAACTCCGGCACCGCCGCGTGGCCGTTGCGTTCCTCGGGCACCGCGCAGAGACCTGAGGAGCGGCGCGCACCAACCCCGCCCCGGCCGACGGGCTTGCCGTCGAGGGTGATCGAGGCCGCGTCCGCGGCGGGGATCTCGCCGCCAAGCGCGAGCAGGAGCTCGTTCTGACCATTGCCGGCGACGCCCGCGACGCCGAGGATCTCGCCGGCGTGGACCGCGAGCGAGACGTCGCGCAGCGCCACGCCGAAGTCGCCGCTCTTGGGCACGTTGAGCGCGCGCACCACGAACTTGGGCGGGCCGAACTCGCGCCCCTCCGCCTTGACGATCTGCTTGAGGCTGCCGCCGATCATCATCTCGGCCATGCTCTTTGAGCTCTCGACGCGGGGATCGCAGACGCCCACGACCTTGCCGCCGCGCAGGATTGTCGCGGTATCGCACAGCTCCTTTATCTCGTGGAGCTTGTGGGAGATGTAGAGGATCGAGCAGCCCCCAGCCGCAAGCTGGCGCAGCGTCTTGAAGAGCAGCGCCACCTCCTGCGGGGTCAGGACGCTGGTCGGCTCGTCCATGATCAGGAGCTTGGGCTCCAGGAGCAGCGCGCGCACGATCTCGATGCGCTGGCGCTCGCCGACGCTGAGCGTGGTGACCACCCGGTGCGGATCGAGGGTCAGTGCGTAGCGCTTCATCACCGCCGCGATCTCGGCCTCGAGCGCGCGGCGGCTCAGGCTGGCGTCCATGCCGAGCGCGATATTCTCGAGCACGGTCATCGCCTCGAAAAGCGAAAAGTGCTGGAATACCATGCCGACGCCCATGGCGCGCGCCGCCTTGGGACTTGCGACCCGGACCGGCGTCCCGTCCCAGACGATATCGCCGGCGTCGGGTTGCATGACCCCGTAGATCATCTTCACCAGCGTCGACTTGCCGGCGCCGTTCTCGCCGAGGAGCGCGTGGATCTCGCCAGGGCGGACCGCGAAACTCACGCGGTCGTTGGCGAGAACACCCGGAAACTGCTTGGTCACGCCGCGCATCTCGATCCGCGGCGGGGAGGCGTCAGTCATGGCAGGTCACCTTGCTGTCGGGGGACGCGGCGTCCCCGGTTCCGGACTCCGCCGCGAGGCGACGCATGATCTCGGCCGCGGTCATCGCCGCGATGACCTCGGGTCGCTTGTCGCCCGACGGGCCGCCGATCGGGCAGGTCAGGCCCGAAAGCGCCGCAGCGCGCGGCGTTCCGGTCTCGGCCCGCCAGGCGGCGAAGCGCGCGCGTTTGGTCTTCGAGCCGATCAGCCCGACATAGGCCGCGTCGCCACGGGCGAGCGCCGCGTCAGCAATCAGGAAGTCGAGCGCATGGTCGTGGGTCAGCACCACGAAGGCGCTACCCGGCAGGGCGGCTGCCACCTCGGCCTCGGGCAGCGCGACGTAACGCGTCTCCGCCGTCCTGGGCGCCAGGGCAAGCTCGGCCGCGCGGCCGTCGATCAGGATCGCGCGCACCGGCAGGAGGTCGAGCGCAGCCATGAGCGCCCGCCCGACATGGCCCGCTCCGAAGACCAGCACCTGCGGCTGCGACGCCCGCTCTGCGGCGAGCCTTGCGGCCAGCGCCGCGCGCCCCGCCGCGCCGACCCGGGCGACGCGCAGGCGCGCCCGGCCGCCGCAGCACTGGCCGATCTCCGGGCCGAGCGGCACGTCAAGCGTCTCCGCGGCCGCGCCGGTACGCAGGAGCCGTCGGGCGTTGTCGAGCGCGATGTATTCGAGCTGGCCGCCGCCGATGGTTCCGGCGAAGGCCTCCGCGGTCACCAGCATCCAGGCGCCCGCCTCGCGCGGGACAGACCCGCGGGCCTCGACGACCTCGACCAGCGCGCAGGGCGCGTCGCCGGCCAGCAGATCGGCGGGATCGCGGATCATGCGCCCGCCTCCATGCGCATGCGCTCGATGGCCATCAGAAGCCGCTCCGGCGTCGCGGGCGCGTCGATGCGCGGCGCGATGCGATATTCGGCCACCGAAGCCGCGGCCATCGACAGCGCCTCGAGCACCGAGATCGCCAGCATGAACGGCGGCTCGCCCACCGCCTTGGAGCGCTTGATCGTGGGCTCGGCATTCTCGCTCCAGTCGGCCAGCGTCACGTTGAAGTCGCGCGGCGCGTCCGAGGCCAGCGGGATCTTGTAGGTCGAGGGCGCATGGGTGCGCAGCCGGCCGTCCTTGTCCCACCAGAGCTCCTCGGTGGTCAGCCAGCCCGCGCCCTGCACGAAGCCGCCCTCGATCTGGCCGATGTCGAGCGCCGGATTGAGCGACTTGCCGACGTCGTGGAGGATGTCGGTCCGGTCGATCTGGTACTCGCCGGTGAGCGTGTCGAGCGAGACCTCCGACACCGCCGCTCCGTAGGCGAAGTAGTAGAAGGGCCGCCCCTTGCCCGCCGACCGGTCCCAATGGATTTTCGGCGTCTTGTAGAAGCCCGCCGCCGAGAGCTGCACCCGCCCCATGTAGGCGGCCTTGATGAAGTCCGGAAACGGAATGAGCCGGTCGTCGATCTGCACGTGGTTCGGCACGAACCGCACGTTCTCGTGCCGGGTCTGGTAGGTCTCGGCGGCGAAGCCGATCAGCCGCTCCTTGATCTGGCGCGCAGCGTCGGCGGTGGCCATGCCGTTGAGGTCCGCGCCCGAGGACGCCGCCGTCGCGGAGGTGTTGGGCACCTTGCCCGTGGAGGTGGCGGTGACGCGGATATGGTCGATGTCGATCTGGAACGCGTCGGCGAGCACCTGGGCGACCTTGGTGTGCAGCCCCTGCCCCATCTCGGTGCCGCCGTGGCTGAGCTGCATCGAGCCGTCCTGGTAGACGTGCACCAGCGCGCCGGCCTGATTGTACCAGGTGGCTGTGAAGGAGATGCCGAACTTGACCGGCGTCAGCGCGATGCCGCGCCGGATGACCGCGGCGTCGCGATTGTGGGCGAGGATCGCCGCGCGCCGGGCCTGGTAGTCGGCCGAGACCTCGAGCTCGTCGACGATCCGCGCGATGACGTTGTCCTCGACCGTCTGGTGATAGGGCGTGACGTCGCGGCCGGGCCGGTAGAAGTTGGCCCGCCGGATCTCGAGCGGATCGCGGCCCAGCGCGTAGGCGATATCCTCGATGATGCGTTCGGCGGCGACCATACCCTGCGGCCCGCCGAAGCCGCGGAAGGCGGTGTTCGAGACGGTGTTGGTCCGGAGCGGCCGCGAGACCAGGCGCACCGCGGGATAGAAGTAGCAGTTGTCGGCGTGAAAGAGCGCTCGGTCGGTGACCGGCCCCGAGAGGTCGGCCGAGAAGCCGCAGCGCGCCGCGAACCGCGCATCGACCGCCTCGATCACGCCCGCGTCGTCGAAGCCGACCGCGTAGTCGATAAGGAAATCGTGCCGCTTGCCGGTGGCGATCATGTCGTCGTCACGGTCGGGGCGGATCTTGACCGCGCGGCCGAACTTCGTCGCGGCGAGCGCCGCTACGGCGGCGAAGAGGTTCGACTGGGTCTCCTTGCCGCCGAAGGCGCCGCCCATGCGGCGGATGTTGACCGTGACCGCGTTCGAGGCGAGCCCGAGCACATGGGCGACCATGTGCTGGACCTCGCTGGGGTGCTGGGTCGAGGAGTGCACCGTCACCGCGCCGTCCTCGCCGGGAACGGCGAAGGCGATCTGGCCCTCGAGATAGAAATGGTCCTGGCCGCCGACGCGCATGCGCCCCTCGATGCGGCGGGCGGCGCGCGCCAGGCCGCGGGCGACGTAGCCGCGCTCGAGCTTCAAGGGATCGACCACGTTCTCGGCGCCAGCCTCCAGCGCGTCGGCGACGTCGATCACGAAGGGCAGGTCCTCATACTCGACGCGCGCGCGCGTGACCGCACGGCGGGCCGCATCGCGGGTCTCGGCCACGACCGCGAAGATCGGCTGGCCGTGGAAGAAGACCTCGCCCTCGGCGAACACCGGGTCGTCGCGGCGGCCCACTGGGCTCACATCGTTCTCGCCCGGAATGTCGGCGGCGGTCAGCACGCCTACGACGCCGGGGGCCGCGCGGACCGCGTCGAGATCGAGCGCCAAAATGCGGGCCCTGGCGCGCTGGGCGAGGCCGAGGCAGGCGTGCAGGCCGCCCTCGGACTCGGGCATGTCGTCGATGTAGGTGGCGCGGCCGGTGACGTGGTTGTGGCCGCTGTCGTGGCGCAGCGGGTCGCTGGCCGCGCCGCGCACGCGATCGGTCGGGGGGGCCTGGCGGTTCACGATCGCAACCTCACGCCGGTTCGGCCACGGGGCGCGCGAGGCGCAGCGGCCCTGCGACGCCCGTGGTCTCGAGATGAAAGCGGCGGATCAGGTTCCGCGCAACCTGCATCCGGTAGGCCGCCGAGGCGCGCCAGTCGTCGAGCGGGGTGAAGTCGCCGGCGAGCGCGTCCATCGCCGCCTCGACCGCGCCTGCGTCCCAGCGTCGCCCGGCCAGCGACGCCTCCGCATGCGCCGCACGCTTCGGCGTGCCCGCCATGCCGCCATAGACGAGCCGCACGTCGCTGACCACGCCCGCGCCGTCGAGCGAAAGCCGGAATGCGCCGAGCACGGCAGTGATGTCCTCGTCGAGGCGCTTGGAGACCTTGTAGGCGGCGAAACGCGCTCCTTGGGGGAGGTCGGGCACGACCACCGCTTCGACAAACTCGCCCGGGCGACGGTCCTGGCGGCCGTAGTCGATGAAGAAGTCCGAGAGCGCAATCTCGCGGGCGCCCGCCGCCGATCGCAGGCGCAGGCGGGCGTCGAGCGCGATCAAGGGCGGCGGGGTGTCGCCGATCGGCGAGCCGTTGGCGATGTTGCCGCCGATGGTGCCCATGTTGCGGACCTGCTCGCCGCCGATGCGGTCCCAGAGTTCGCGCAGGCCGGGATGTCGGGCGACGAGCGCCCGGTATCCCTCCGAATAGCTGACCCCCGCGCCGATCATCAGCCCGCCGTCCGTCGCCTCGATCCGGCGCAGCTCGGCGATGTGTCCAATGAAGACCGCCGGGCCGATCGGGCGCAGGTGCTTGGTGACCCAGAGGCCGACGTCGGTGGCGCCGGCGACGATGGTGGCGTCCGGCCTCTCGGCCAGCGCCGCGGCGAGGTCCGCGGCGTCCGCCGGCAGGATGGAGAGATCCGCGCCGCCGCCGGTCTCGACCCGCGCCCCGTCGCGCATCTCGCGCAGGGCCGCGATCACCCGGTCGCGCTCGGCCAGCAGCGGATCGGCGGCGGGATCGGCGGCAGCCGCGGCCTGCGCGGCGCGCACGATCGGCGCATAGCCGGTGCAGCGGCAGAGATTGCCCTGCAGCGCCTTCTCGATCTGCGCCCGCGTGGCGTCGGGCCGGCGCATCCAGATCCCGTAGAGCGACATCACGATCCCCGGCGTGCAGAAGCCGCACTGCGAGCCGTGATGAAGGACCAGAGCCTCCTGGAGCGGGTGCAGCGCGCCGCCCTGCGCCAGGGCCTCGACGGTGACCACATGGCAACCGTCGAGCGTGGCGAGAAATCGGATGCAGGCGTTGACCGCCTCGTAGACCAGCACGTCGCCGTCAAGGCGTCCGACCAGCACCGTGCAGGCGCCGCAATCTCCCTCGGCGCAGCCCTCCTTCGTCCCGGTCAACCGCCGGTCGAGGCGCAGGAAATCGAGCAGGGTCGCGGCCGGCGGGCAGGCGTCCACCGTCTCGCGACGATCGTTGAGAAGAAACCGGATGCTTGCCCGCTTGTCCGGTCTCGCCATGCTCTCGCCTCCCGCTTCCCGAATTGGATGTCGCTCCACGCCGACGATCTTGAAGCGCCCGGACCCGGAACGGAAGCGCCGCCGCACGGAACGCACTTTCAACGGCGCCAATGGTAATCCCTTGGGCTTTCCCGGACCCGCATGAGCAAAAAAACGGCGATCCGGCGGGCCGACGGGCCACTGCGATGGCAAAGTCGGCCTTGCGGGCCGCGTCCGCCTCGCCGATGGTGTGCCCCGAGCCCGGGGCAACCGGGCCGCGGCGCACGGCCGGGGGGATCATGGGTGACATTCTGGGAGATGCGGCGGCCGGCGTGCTGCTCGGCCGGGTCTGGGATCCCGCCCTTGAGGGCCCCTGCGTCGTCACGGTGCGCGCCGGCAGGGTTATCGACGTCACCTGCCGCGATGCGCCCACCGCGCGCGACATCTGCGAGATGGACGACCCCGCAGCCTGGCTTTCGGCGGCCCCGGGCCGCGACATCGGCGCGCTTTCCGAGATCGCCGGAACCCCGATCGATCCCGAACGCCTCCACCTGCTGGCGCCCTCCGACCTGCAGGCGATCAAGGCCTGCGGCGTCACGTTTGCGAGTTCCATGGTCGAGCGGGTAATCGAGGAGCAGGCCGCCGGCGATCCGGCCCGGGCCCAGGCGGTGCGCGCGCGAATCGGCGCGCTGATCGGCGACAGCCTGCGCGACATCGAGGCGGGCTCGGAGGCGGCGGCGCGGGTCAAGTCCGCGCTGATCGAGGAGGGGCTCTGGTCGCAGTACCTCGAGGTCGGCATCGGCCCCGACGCCGAGGTCTTCTCCAAGGCGCAGCCGCTGTCGGCGGTCGGTCCGGGCGCGGAGGTCGGGCTGCATCCGATCTCGCGCTGGAACAATCCCGAGCCCGAGGTGGTGCTCGCGATCGCCTCGACCGGGCGCATCGTCGGGGCGGCGCTCGGCAACGACGTGAACCTGCGCGACGTGGAGGGACGCTCGGCGCTTCTGCTGTCCAAGGCCAAGGACAACAACGCCTCGTGCGCAATCGGGCCGTTCGTCCGGCTCTTCGACGCCGGCTTCGGGATCGACGACGTGCGAGCCGCCGAACTCGACCTCCGGGTCGAGGGTCCCGACGGCTTCGTGCTCGAGGGCCATTCCTCGATGAAGGAGATCAGCCGAGACCCCACTGACCTCGCGCGCCAGACCATCGGCCGGCATCACCAGTATCCCGATGGCCTGCTGCTGTTTCTCGGCACGCTATTCGCGCCGACCCAGGACCGCGGCGCGCCCGGCGAGGGGTTCACCCACAAGCTGGGTGATGTCGTGACGATCTCCGCCTCGGGTTTCGGGCGGCTGACCAACACCGTGCGGCTCTCGACCGAATGTCCCGAGTGGACCTTCGGCATGAGCCGGCTGATGCGCAACCTAGCGGCGCGCGAGCTAATCTGATCTTCGGGGGACACGAGATGCTGAAGGGCAAACACCTGATCGCCGGCCAATGGGTCGACGGGAGCGCGCAGTTCCACAACACGCCGGTCGAAGGGGCGCCGGACGCCTTCGCAGTCGGCGCGCCGGATCTTGTCGACGCCGCAGCCAGGGCCGCGGAAGAGGCGTTCTGGACCTACGGCTACACGACGCGGGCGGCGCGGGCGGCGTTTCTCGACCGCATCGCCGATGAGATCGACGCGCGCGGCGCCGAGATCACCGAAATCGGCGTGCGCGAAACCGGGCTTCCGGCCGGCCGCATGGAAGGCGAGCGCGGCCGCACCGTCGGCCAGTTGCGCCTCTTTGCGCGCCACATCGAGACGGGCGACTATCTCGACCGCCGCCACGATCCCGCCCTGCCCGACCGCGCGCCACTGCCGCGCCCCGACCTGCGGATGATCCAGCGGCCCATCGGCCCGGTCGCGGTCTTCGGGGCCTCGAACTTCCCGCTCGCCTTCTCCACCGCCGGCGGCGACACCGCCTCGGCGCTGGCGGCAGGCTGCCCGGTCGTGGTCAAGGGCCACTCCGCCCATCCCGGCGTCTCCGACATCGTCGCCCAGGCGATCGACGCGGCGATCCGCGCCTGCGACATGCCCGCGGGCGTCTTCTCGCAAATCCAGGGCGGCGACCGGAAGGTCGGGCAGGCGGTCGTCCAGCATCCGCTGATCCGGGCGGTCGGTTTCACCGGCTCGCTCGCCGGCGGCCGCGCGCTCTTCGATCTCTGCGCCGCGCGACCCGAGCCGATCCCGTTCTTCGGCGAGCTCGGCTCGGTCAACCCGATGTTCCTGCTGCCCGCCGCGACTGCGGCGCGGGGCGCGGCGATCGCCCAAGGCTGGGCGGGATCGCTCACCATGGGCGCGGGCCAGTTCTGCACCAATCCAGGCATCGCCGTGGTGATCGCGGGCGCCGAGGCCGACGCCTTCATCACCGCAGCCGGTCAGGCGCTGGAGCCGATCGGCGCCCAGACCATGCTGACCGACGGTATCGCGCGGGCCTACCGCAAAGGCCGCGACCGGATCGCCGCTGGCTCCGGGGTGCGCGAGGTCCTCACCTCGACCTGCGATCTGCGCAACGCCACCCCTTATCTCTATGCATGCACCGCGCGCGAATGGCTCGGCAACGTCGAGCTCGCCGAAGAGGTCTTCGGTCCGCTCGGGCTCATCGTGGTCGCCGACGACGCCCGGCAGATGCGCGAGATCGCGCTGTCGCTTCAGGGCCAGCTCACCTGCACGCTGCACATGGACCCGGGCGACACGGACCTCGCGCGCAAGCTCTTGCCGATTCTGGAGCGCAAGGCCGGGCGGCTGCTCGCCAACGAGTTTCCGACCGGCGTGGAGGTGTGCGACGCGATGGTGCATGGCGGCCCCTACCCCGCCTCGACGAACTTCGGCGCCACCTCGGTCGGCACGCTGGCGATCCGGCGGTTCCTGCGGCCGGTCTGCTACCAGAACATGCCCGACGACCTGCTGCCCGCCGATCTCGTCTGAGACGCAACGATGGAGCCGGTCATCCTGACCTGCGCGGTGACCGGGGCGATCCACACGCCGAGCATGTCGCCGCATCTGCCGGTGACGCCCGCCGCAATCCGCGACGAGGCGCTGGCGGCGGCGCGGGCGGGCGCGGCGATCCTGCACCTTCACGCCCGCGATCCCGAGACCGGCCGGCCCTCGGCGCTGGCCGAGGACTGGACGGCGTTCCTTCCGGAAATCGCTGCGGGCTGCGACGCGGTGATCAACATGACCACCGGGGGCTCGGCGACCATGAGCCTCGACGACCGGCTCGCCGGCCCAGCCATGGCGCGACCGGAGATGTGCTCGCTCAACATGGGTTCGATGAACTTCGCGCTCTACCCGATGATCCCGCGGGTGAAGGAGTGGCGCTTCGACTGGGAGAAGCCGCAGCTCGAAGCCAGCGAGGACGGCGTCTTCCGCAACACCCCGCGCGACATCGCGGAGGTGATCCGGATCATGGGCGACGCGCGCGGCGCGCGCTTCGAGTTCGAGTGCTACGACACCGGGCACCTCGACATGCTGAAGCATTTCGTCGACCGCGGCGCGGTTTCGCCGCCTTTCTTCATCCAGTTCGTCTTCGGTGTGCTTGGCGGCATGGCGGCGGACCCCGAGCTCCTGGTGTTCCTCAAGGCCAAGGCCGACCGGTTCTTCGGCGCGGACTACCGCTTTTCGGTGCTGGCCGCAGGTCGGGCGCAGATGGCGATGGCGGCGCTCTCGGTGTCCATGGGCGGGCACGCGCGGGTCGGTCTCGAGGACAGCCTCTGGATCGACAGGGGCGCGCTCGCCACATCGAACGCCCAGCAGGTCGAACGCGCCGCAGGGATCGTCGCCTCGGCCGGCCGGCGTCTGGCCACGCCCGACGAGGCGCGGCAGATGTTGCGCCTCAAGGGCCGGGCGGCCACGGCGTTCTGAGTGCGCCGCTCTAGAGCGCGCCGCCTACGCGGTCACGTCGATCTGGAGCTTCACATCCGTCGGCCGCGCCTCGACCGCGCGGTCGAAGGCTGCCACGCTCTCAGCGAAGGGAAACGTCGCTGAGATCAGCGGATTGAGGTCGATCCTGCCCGAGGCGATCAGGTTGATGGCGCGATCGTAGATGTTGGCGTAGCGAAAGACCGTCTCGATGCGCGCCTCCCGCGCCTGCAGCCCGACGATGTCCACCGGCACCGGATCGACCGGCATGCCGACAAGCACCACGGCGCCGCCCGGCCGCACCAGGCCCGGCAGGCCGAAGATCGCGGCGGCCGCGCCGCTCGCCTCGAAGACCACGTCGGCGCCCCAGCCGCCGGTCGTCTCGTCGAGATAATCGGCAAGGCTCCACTCGCCGACGTTGACGGTCTCGATCCCCGGATAGGCCCCGATGATGTCGAGCTTCGGCTGGGCGAGATCTGAAACCACGACCCGCGCGCAGCCGCCCGCCAGCGCCGCAAGCGCCACCATCATGCCGATCGGCCCCGCCCCGGTGACGACGCCCACGTCGCCGGGCTGGATGCGCGCGCGCAGCGCCGCCTGCATGCCGATGGCGAAGGGCTCGACCATGGCGCCCTCGGCGTAGGTCACGTGGTCGGGCAACCTGTAGGAATAGGCCGCGGGGTGCACGACTTCCGGCGCAAGGCACCCGTGCACCGGCGGCGTCGCCCAGAAGCGCACCGACGGATCGACGTTGTAGATGCCGAGCTTCGCCGCGCGCGAGGTCGGATCGGGAATCCCGGGCTCCATGCAGACCCGGTCGCCGGGCGCGAGCCCTCGGACCCGCGCGCCGACCTCGATCACCTCGCCCGCCGCCTCGTGGCCGAGCACCATCGGCTCGCGCACCACGAAGGGGCCGATATGGCCGTGGGTGTAGTAGTGCACGTCAGAGCCACAGACGCCGACCGTGTTGACGGCGATGCGCACATCGTCGGGTCCGAGTTCGCGCGGCAGCGGGAACTCCCGCAGGCTCAGCCTGCCCTTCTCCTCCAGTACAAGCGCGCGCATCGCCGCCTCCTATGGCCTGAGCGTGACCTTGAGCGAGGACGCCCCGTCGAGCGTCATGGCGATCCCCGCCTCGAAATCCCCCAGATCGAGCCGATGGCTCAGGATGTCGTCGAGCGGCAACAGCCCCTGCTCGATCATCCGGATCGCGACCGGATAGGTTCTCGGGCTCAGATGCGCCCCGTGAATGTTGAGCTCCTTGGAATCCCCGATGATCGTCCAGTCGACGGTCACCGGCTCCTTGAAGACGCTGAACTCCACGAAGGTTCCGAGCTTGCGGATCATGTGCAGGCCCTGCGCCACCGACGCCCCGGCGCCGGTCGCCTCGATGTAGACGTCGCAGCCGTAGCCGTCGGTGAGCGCGCGCACCTCGTCGACGACGTCCACCGCCTGCGGGTTCATCACCAGATCCGCGCCGCACTTGCGCGCGAGCTCGAGCCGGTGCGCATTGAGATCGAGCGCGATCAGGAGCCGCGGGTTCTTCATGCGCGCCGCCGCCACCATCCCGAGCCCTAGCGCGCCGCAGCCGGCGATCACCACTACGTCGTCGAGACCGATCTCGCCGCGGTTGACCGCATGCACCGAACAGGCCAGCGGTTCGACGAAGACGCCATGCTCGGGCGGGACGCCTTCGGGCAGCCGGTAGTTGAGCGCGCGGGCCGGGAACTTCAGGTATTCCGCCCAGGCGCCTTGGGTCACCTGATGAAAGCCGTAGATGTCGTGCGGCATGCACATCCAGTAATGCCCCGAGCGACAGAACCGGCAGTCGCCGCACGGCACGATCTGCTCGGAGACCGCCATGTCGCCGGGCTTGAGCCCGTAGCGTTCGCCCGCGCCCTCGCCGAGGGCCACGACCTCGCCCACGAATTCGTGCCCCGGTGTCACCGGCGTCTCGCAATAGCCGCGGCGCTTGGCGTCGCCCCAGAACATCGGCGCGCCGGCCCAGCACTTGGCGTCGCTGGCGCAGATACCCGCCGACAGTGTGCGCACCAGCACCTCGCCGGGTCCGATCAGCGGCGTGGGCGCCTCCTCGAGGCGATAGTCCTCGGGTCCGTGGCAGATCACCGCCCGCATGGTCTTCGGGATGGTCTCCATCGCAATCGTCTCCCTCACCAGAGCGTGTATCCGCCGTCCACGACCACCACCGAGCCGGTCATGTAGCTCGACGCGTCGCTGGCCAGGAAATGCGCGATCGAGCCCACCTCCTCGGGCTGGCCGAAGCGGCCCATCGGCGTGCGGGCCTGCCATTCGGCGGCGACGTCGGGTTGCGCGAGCCCGCCCTCGGTCATCGGCGTGACGATGTAGCCCGGCGCGATGGCGTTGACGCGAACCCCGTCCGCAGCCCATTCCGCTGCTAGGCTGCGGGTGAGCTGGTGCACCGCCGCCTTGGAGGCGTTGTAGTAGCTCTGGCGCTGCGGCACGTTCACGATCATCGCCGAGATCGAGCCGATGGTGACGACGCTGCCGCGCCCGGCCGCCCGCATCCGCGCGCCGAAGGCGCGGCAACACCAGTAGACCCCGTTGAGATTGACGTTCATGACGTCGAGGAACGTCTCGTCGCTCACCTCGTGCGCCGCCTCGCCCGAGCGCGCGACCCCGGCGTTGGCCACCAGGATGTCGACCGCGGGCATCCCTTCGGCCATCGCCGTCACTGCGGCGCTGTCGGTCACGTCGAGGATCTCGAAGGACGCGGAATACCCGTCGCGCGTCAGCCGATCCATGTTCTCCTCGAGCCTGGCGGCATTGCGCGCGGTCAGGTGCACATGCGCCCCTGCTGCGGCGAGCGCCTCGGCGCAGGCGAGCCCGATGCCCTGCGAGGCCCCGGTCACCACGGCGGTGCGGCCCTCGAGGCTCAGACGCCTGGAATAGATGTCGGTCATCGACCCCGCTCCTCCCCTGTTCCCTGCGGACGATCTTGCGCGCCCTTGCCCGACGTTAGGCCATCACCGGCCGCCGCGCCATGGCCGTCCGGCGGACGCAGGCGCGAGGGCGCGCTTCTCATCCGTCGCCCCTGATGCGCTGTCCGGTCTGCGTGTCGAAGAACAGCGTCTGATCGCCCGGCACGTCGAAGCTGATCGGCGCGCCGATTTCAGGGCGGAAGCGCTTGTCGGCGCGAACCATGACGCGGTCCTCGCCGAGTTCGATCACCAGATAGGTCAACTCCCCGGTCGGCTCGACCTCGAAGACCACGCCGTTGAAGGCGCCGACTTCGACGATCGCGACGTCCTCCGCCCGGAAGCCCAGCGTCAGCGCGCCGTCACGGGGGGCGTTGGGAACGCGCGCGCCCGGCGCCTCGAAGACGCGACCGGTCGCCGCTCCGACCGCGAAGTTCATCGGTGGCGAGCCGATGAAGCCCGCGACGAACAGGTTGTCGGGATCGTCGTAGATGTCGTCGGGCGTGCCGACCTGCTGGATCTCGCCGCCCGACAGCAGGACGACCCGGTCGGCCAGCGTCATCGCCTCGATCTGGTCATGGGTCACGTAGATCATCGTTACGCCAAGCTCACGCTGCAAGTGCTTGATTTCCGCCCGCATCGCCACGCGCAACTTTGCATCGAGGTTCGAAAGCGGCTCGTCCAGCAGGAACACCTCGGGATCGCGAATGAGGGCCCGCGCCAGCGCCACGCGCTGGCGCTGCCCTCCCGACAGGTCGCGTGGGTAGCGCTTGAGGTAGGGCGTAAGGTCCACCTTCTCGGCGGCCTCGGCCACCTTGGCCTTGCGCAGGGACTTGTCGGCGCGGGTCACCTTGAGCGGATATCCGATGTTCTCGGCCACCGTCATGTGCGGGTAGAGCGCGTAGTTCTGGAACACCATGGCGACGTTGCGCTGTCGCGGATGGGTCTCGGTGACGTCGCGCCCGCCCATCAGCACCTTGCCGCCGCTCGGCGCCTCCAGACCCGCGATGATCCGCATGGTCGTCGACTTGCCGCAGCCCGACGGCCCCAGCAGCACCAAGAACTCGCCGTCGCCGATCTCCAGGTCCAGCGCCTTCAGGACCACCGTGTCGCCCCATCGCTTGGACACCGAACTCAACGTCACAGACGCCATTCCTAGCCCTTTCTGACGATCCATTGGCCCAGGATGAGGGACAGGATGGTGGCGACCCAGAGCGGCGCCGCGCTCTCCACGAACCGCATCCAGAGGAGGTGGATGCCGACAAAGAGCACGACCGAGATGAAGACCCGGTCGAACATGTTGGTCTCGATCGGAAGGAAGCCCTCGCGCTTCATCGCGTCACCCCTTCACCGCGCCGAAGGTCAGGCCGGCCACGATGTGCCGCTGCACCAGCGCCAGGACCAGCGCCGCCGGCAGGAGCGTCAACATCGCCACGGCGGCCATCTCGCCCCAGTTCGTCCCGGTCACCGTCACGAACTCCGCGAGCCCGGTCGTGATCGTGCGCGCATGCACGGACGTCAGCGTCGCGGCGAACAGATACTCGTTCCAGGCGAACACCCAGGTCAGGATTGCCGTGACCGCCAGCCCGGGCCGCGCCAGCGGAAAGATCACCGTGGTCAGCACCTGGAAGGTGCTCGCTCCATCCACATAGGCCGCCTCGTCCAGTTCCTTGGGAATGCCGTCGACGATCCCCTGCAACAGCCAGAACGCGAAGGGCAGGTTGAACACGCAGTAGAGCAGGATGAGCCCGATCCGCGTGTCGAACATCATCGCGTCGCCGAACACGAAGACCTTGGTGTAGATCAGGAACAGCGGCAGCAGGAACACCGCCGGCGGCGCCATGCGGTTGGTCAGGACCCAGAAGAAGATGTTGTCCTTGCCGATCAGCCTGTAGCGCGACATCGCGTAGGCCGCCAGCAGCCCCAGCGTCGTCACCAGCACCGCATTCGACGTCGCCACGATCAGCGAGTTCGTCATGTACTTCTGGAACGACGGGTTCGCGAGGACCTCCTGATAGTTCGCCCAGGTGATCTTGTCGAAGTCGATGAGGAAGCTCGGCCGGGAGAAGAGGTCCGCCCGTCGCTTCACCGAGACGACGAACATCCACCAGATCGGAATCAGCGTCACCATCGACAGTAGGATCCAAATGGCGAACCCGAACCAGCGCGATCCCACGAACCTACCCATTGGAGTCGTCCTTGCGCGCCGTCATCGCCACGTAGAGCAGCCAACAGAGCACGATGGTCATGTAGAGAGTCAGCAGCGACATCGCCGAGCCATAGCCGTAGTCGGTCTTTGGAAACACCACGCGCCAGATGTGCAGCCCGATGAAGCGCGTCGCCGCCCCCGGACCGCCGCCCGTGAGCATCCAGACCTCATCCACAATCCTGAGCGCGTCCATCAACCGGATGAAGATGGTCGTCAGCAGAACAGGCTTGAGCATCGGCACGATGATGTCCCAGAAGATCTGCAACTCGTTGGCGCCGTCGATGCGCGCCTGTTCGATGGGGTCCCTTGGCAGGTTCGAAAGGCCGGCCAGCATCGTGAGCGTCACCAGCGGCGTCCAGTGCCAGATGTCCATCAGCACCACGGTCAGGAACGCCTGATCGACATAGAGGCTGAGCCGGAAGTCGATCCCGAACCAATCGTCGAGATAGAAGGGCACCGGCCCCAGGCCGGGCACCGTCATCAGCCGCCAGGTCGCCCCGACCGCGATCGGCGCGATCATCAGCGGCAGCGTGTGAATGGTGCGAAAAAGCCCCTTGAAGGGCACGTTCCGCATCAGGAGCTTGGCGAGCAGGAACCCGATGACCAGCTCGCTGAAGACCACGACGAAGGTGAATTTCAGGGTGATCCAGATCGAGTTCAGGAATGCGGCGTCGAACATGAGCCGGCGGAAGTTGTTCGCGCCCGCCCATTGCGGCTCGGGATTCTGTGCGAACACGTTCCAGTCGAAGAACGACAACACCAGCACGTAGAGGAACGGCAGCAGGCCGGTGACGAAGAGAATCGCGAGCGTCGGAAACAGCAGCAGCCAGCCGACGGTGTTGTGCCGCATCTTGGCGCCTCGCTGGGAAGGTCGGACGGGGCGCGCAAGGGCGCCCGTCGCGAAGATCAGAAGAGGGCCTACTTGCCGTAGCCGAGGGTCTGCAACTCGGCCTCGGCGGCGGCGGCGGCGGCGTCAAGCGCCTCCGCCGGCGTCTTCTGCCCGATGATCGCCTCGTAGATGAATGGCGCCATCGCCTCGCGGACCTGCCCGTGGAACGGATAGGCCGGAGCCCCCGCGAACAGATAGCCCTTGTCCTTCATCAGCGTGTAGTACCCGTCCGTGGCGGCGTCCTGCGCGACCACCTTGGGATCGTCATAGGTCGCCTGCTGCACGACGCGCGAACCCGCGACGGCCCAGTCGGCCTGGACGGAAGGCTGGCCGATGTACTGGAGCCAGAGCAGCGTCGCATCCTTGTTCTGCGAAGAATGCGGAATGCCGAACGCGCCGCCATCGTAGTAGCCGATGTAGCCCTCGCCGGCTTCGGCGGCCTCCATCACCCCTTCCCCCGTCGGTGGCAGCAGCACGCCGACATTGCCGACGACGTTCGATTTCTCCGCGTCGGTCGCGATCCAGGCGGCGTTTTCGCCGTAGACCCAACCCTGAGCCGCGCGGCCCGCCGCGAAGGTCGAAGCGACCTCGTCCCACGTCGACGCCGTCGCCTCCGGCGGAGCGTAGTTGATCAGGTCGACCCAGAACGCCAAAGCCTCCTTGGCAAGGTCGGAATTCACCATCCCGCCGTTCTCGACCGAGGCGCCGCCGGTCTCGACGTTGATGCCCCAGTTGTAGATGCCGAAGCTCGGCGCGATCGAATTCGAAGAACTCGTAGAACGACGCGGGATGGCCCGAAGAGGCCTGAACCGTGGTGCCCCACAGTTCCAAGTCGTTCTCCTTGCCGTATTCGGTAAAGAACTGGGCGTTGTCGCGCCACTGGGCGAACGTCGTCGCGGGCGCGAGATCGTAGCCCATCTTTTCCTTGAATTCCGCCTGGATCGCGGGATCCTCGAACAGGTCCTTGCGATAGAGATAGACCTTGATGAAGGCTTCCATCGGAATGCCGAACACGTCGCCATCGCCGTTCTTGAAGTAGTCGATGAAGGTCGTGAACATCTCCGCGTCGAAGTCCGGCGCCGCGAGGTCGGGATTGTCGGCGAGCGCCTGCGTGATGTTCACCAGGAAATCGCGCGCCAGATAGGAATAGATGATGTCCTGCTCGATGTAGACGAAATCGTAGATGCCCGAATTGGCCTCCATGTCCTTGATGGCCTTGTCGTACATCTGATCCCAGGACGTCGTCTCGAACTCGACGTTGATTCCGGTGGCTTCGGTGAAGGCCGGGGCCAGGACGTCCTTGACGTAGTTCGACGGCGGCGTGCTCTCCGAGACGCCACGTATGGTCGAGCCTGCGTATGGCGCGCCCGCTTCCGACCAGAAGTCGGCGAATGACGGCGTGGCCACGCACAGAGCCAACGCCGATGTCGCGATCAGTCTTCGCATCTTGTTCCCTCCCCTGAAGATGTTCTGATTGCCGCGCCGCGCGTGCAGGCGGGCGTGGACGAGTCGGAGTTTAGCGCCACTTGATACACTTGTTAACTCCTACTTACGTTTGTAATTCACTCCCGAATTCGGTAATCTGTTCCGCTCGGACCATCGGTCGCGAACCAACGAATGACGGAAACGGAGCCGCCCCCCGTGAACGCGTCGAAGGAGTCGCACGAGACAAACGAGTTCCTGAGCCGAGTGGCCTGGCTCTACTATGAAAACGCGATGACGCAGAGCGAGGTCGCCGATCATCTCCGGGTCACGCGGCTCCGGGTCAATCGGGCGATCGCCAGCGCCCGCGAACGGGGACTGGTGCGCATCGATATCGCCTCGCCCTTCGCCGCGGCGCAGGACCTGCAATCCGAACTGGTCCAGCGATTCGGCCTGAGCGCCGCCTACGTCGGGCTGGCGAGCCGCACGAACTACGATCCCCACCATGCGGTCGGGGCGGCGCTGGCCTTCCATCTGGACAATGCGCTTGACCAAGGCGCGATCGGTTCGATCGGGGTCAGCTGGGGGCGCACGCTCGAGACCGCAATCCGCCGCTTGCGCAAGCGCGCGCTGCCGGACCTCGAGATCGTCTCGATGATCGGCGGCACCGCCCGGGGCGCTTCGTTCAACGCCTTCGGCGTCGCGGCCGGCTTCGCCCAGAAGCTCGGCGCGCAGTATTCCCTCTTCGCCGCGCCGATCTATTGCGACAGCGCCGAGATCGCCGCAAGCCTTCTCGCCTCGCCGCTGTTCGTGGGACAGGTTGCCAGAACCCGAGCCGTCGACCTCGCGGTCCTGGTGGCCGGCGATCTCTCCGAGCGCTCCTTCATGATCCGCGACGGCGTGCCGGCCGACGTCGCGGTTTCGGAACTCGAGGCCGCGGGAGCGGTCGGCGACGTCCTTGGACGCTTCGTCGACGCCGAAGGGAGGCCCATCGATCACGAGCTCAACGACCGCGCCATCGGCCTGTCGCTGAGCGACCTGAAGCGGCTCTCCAACGTGGCGCTTGCCGCCGCCGGCCCGCACAAGGCGGCGATAATTCGCGCGGCCCTGCGGGCGGGCTACGCCCAGACGCTGATCACCGATGATCTGACCGCGGAGACGCTGCTGGCGGAGTGATGCGGCGCCGCGCTCAACGCGCCGCGCCGGGGACGCGCACCGTGCGGCTTCCCTCGACGAAGCCGTCGAGCGCGAGCGGCCATGTCGCGCCCGGCCACCGGATCTCCATGGCCCGCTTCCGCGGCCGGTAGACGGCGGTGTAGAGCGTGCCGAAGCCGGCGGAGAAGGCGGTCGAATAGAGCGGCGGCTTGAGGAACGCCCCGATGAACTTCTCCTCCGGATCGCGGTGCAGCGACATCCGGTTGAGCAGGAACCGCTCGCGCTGGACCGTGGCCGTGAAGCGCGCATGGCTGACCCATTCCACCCATTCCTGATGGTTCGTCGCCACCGCCGCATGGGTGATCTGCGCCGGCCGGTCCGGCGCGAGCATCGCGGTCAGGAAGTCGCGCTTCCGGTCGAGCGCCGTGACGTTGTAGCTCATGTGCGTGGGCAACCGCGCCAGCGCCCGCCCCGCCTCCGCCGCGGTCTCGCAGGTCTGGAGCACATAGCGCAGGATCAGCGGCACGCCGAAGCCCTCTCCCACCACCCGCCGCCCGCCGAAGGTGAGCGACAGCGCCAGGCCCGCATCGTTCATCCCGTCCACGAGCCCGAACATGCCGTCGCTGGTGCCGACCACCTTGCGCCCGGCCCAGTCGGTGCGCAGCACCAGCGAGTCGAAGGCGTCCGCATCGTAGTCGTAGTTGCGCACCAGCACCGGCGCCTTGCCCGTCCAGACCGCCTGCGAGCAGCCCGAGAGATAGGGCGGCGGGCAATAGAAGCTCAGGAACCGCGCCGCCAGATCTCCGCCGCCCGCAAGATCACAGAGCGTCTCGTAGAGCGGCTCGATCTCGGGCATGTGATCTTCGAGCGCGCGCCGACATTGCAGATAGGTCGGCCGGGCGTCCGCGCCTTCCTTCAGCCACCACCGGCGATAGTGCGGCCAGTACTCCTCGAACAGCAGCGCCCATTTCGACCCGGGCATGCCGGCGTCGACCGCCCGCCAGTGCATCGCCACCGGACTACATGATCTTGAAGGCCGGCTCCGCCAGCGCCGGACCGGCTTCGGCGACGCCGAGCGGCTTGGCGGTGAACTGGTTCTTGATGCCGTGGATCCACTTCTTGGCGCGCTCGTTGAGCTGGAAGCCCTGGGTCATCGATCGCCCCCGGGTCACCAGGATGCCCAGATCGGCCCCCTCGTAGCGATAGTCGCCCGGCTTTAGGATGCGCAGGAAGAACGCCTCGTTCTCGGATTCCACCGCCCTGCGGTGATAGTCGAAGCGGTCGAAGACGACCCGTCCGTCCTGCAGTAGCCTGTAGATGCCGGTCTCCGGCGCGTCTGTCAGGATGTCGACACTGTCGTCGGTGTGCTTGATGACCATCTGGCTCCAGGAGTCGATCATGTCCGGATCGGCCCAGCGGGCGTTCAGCTCGTCGACGTCGAGGTTGAAGGCCTTGCGCGAGAACTCGAGCAGGTGAAACAGGAAGAGCGGCGCGTCCGCGTGGGCGAAGGCCGCGTGGTTGGTCATCGACGATGCGCCGGTGACGCGCGGGTTCAACTCGCCCAGCCAGAGATCGCCGGTCTTCTTGTCGATGAGGAAGTCGAGCTCGAAGTAGCCGCGATAGCCCTCCTTGCGGAGTTGTTCACCGAACTGGAAGGTCAGGTCGCGGGCCTGCTGGCGCACCTTGGGCGGGAAGGCGGTTGCGAAGATCTCGTTGCCGCACCAGCCGCCGCGATAGGGCGTGAGCTCCTTGAAACCGACCAGCTCGGTCATCAGCGGCCCGACGATCGTGCCCTCCTTGGTGGCGCAGGCCTCGATCGCCGATCCGCGGCAGTCGATGCGCTTCATGATCTTGATCTCGCCCTCGCCGACAATCTCGTGCTCGTGGCGGCGGAAATCGGCCTCGGACTTGATGAAGAACGTCGTGTGGCCGCTGTCGCCGAAGGCCGACTGCAGCACCAGATCATGGCCGATGCCCGCCTTCTCGCAGGTCTTGCGCAGGTCCTCGTAGCTCTTGACCTCGGCCAGCGCGTTCGGGACCGAGGGAACGCCGGCCTTGTTGCCGATGCGAACGGTCTCGATCTTGTTGTCCATCGCCGTGCGCAGCTTGGCCTTGGGGAACCAGACTTCGGCGCCGAGCTCCTTGGACAGCCGCTCGGTCTCCTCGTCGAACATCAGGAAGATGAATTTCGGCTTGCCGCCCCGGCGCTTGACGTAGTCGATCACCTCCTTGTGCTGCAGCAGATAGTTGTTGATGTCCTCGATCGACTGGAACTCCGCGTGCGGCGCTTCAGAGGGGCAGAAGACGTTGGGATGCCGACCGTCGTAGCAGTCGATGTAGCAGATGTACTTGAAGTTCTTCACCCACTCGTCGAGGCCGAGCAGATTGAAGTTGGTGGCCGAGATGAAATAGATCGGATCCTCGTTGCGGTGGAAATACCTGCGGATCTCCGAGATGTTCTTCAAGCCCTTCGCCATTCTGTCCCCTCCCTCTATTCGGCTGCGGTGCGTATCGCGCTCTTCGCCCGGTCGGCGAGCGCCTGTTCGGAGAACACCCGCAACCCGAGATCGGCGCGGTAGCCGTGGATCTCGTTCACGTCGAGCGCCCGCATGAAGGCTAGGATCTCGGCGCTCACCACCTGGCCCGGCACCAGTATCGGGAAGCCCGGCGGATAGGGAATGATGAAGGACGCCGAGACCACCTCGCGGCCGCTGTCGAGCGCCGCCTTCACCGATCCGTCGAGCGCGAGATAGTCGCAGTTGTTCTCGTCGTAGGCCAGGAAGAACGCCGAGCGGATGTCGCCCTCCGGCGTCACGTCGTCGGCGCGGAACGCGTCGTGGAAACGGCTGAAGTCCGGCAACGGCGGCAGGTCCTCCATCAGGTTCTTCACGCGATGCTCGAAGGAGCGGCGCTCCATCTTCGACGCATCGTCGAGCCGATCGTCCAGATCCTTGGCGATCTCGACAAGCACCTCGATGAGGTAGGCGACCGAGGACCGGGTCGTGCCGATGTTGGTCATGAACAGCACGGTGTTGCGCGAGGTCTTGTTGATCTGGATCCCGTACTTGTCCATCAGGATGCGGGTCTTGAAGGTGTCGCCGTCCCAGCCGGTTCCGCCGACGACCAGCGTCACCCGCGTCGGGTCGAGCACGAACTCGTCGCGCTCCCAGGCCTCGAGCATTTCGCTCCAGCCCTGTCCGGATTCGTAGCCGTCCTCGATACCGCTGCCCCGATGGCCCTTGGGCACCATGTCGCCGGCGCCGAGAACCTTGAAATACTTCTGCAGCACCGGATGCGACGAGATCGCCCGCCGCATCGACATGGCGGCCTCGATCTGGCGCTGCACAAACTCGAAGCCTTCCAGTTCGACCTGCCGCCGTCCCACGTCGAGCGAGGCGATGATCTGGTAGTTCGGCGAGGTCGACGTGTGGGTCATGTAGGCCTCGTGAAAGGCCTCCTCCACCTCGCCCTTGAAGTCCTGGTCGTGCACGTGGATCATCGACCCCTGCCGGAGCGAGGTCAGGGTCTTGTGCGTGGACTGGGTGGCGTAGACCCGAACCCGAGCTGCGGGCGGCGCGATCAGCCGCGCATCGAGCAGCTTTGCGTCGTCGGCCCCGGCGAGTTCCTTCTGCTGCTTGGCGTAGGCCGCGGCATGGCCGTCGCTGCGCAGCCGCTCGCGCAGGGACGCCGCCGCCTGCATGGCCGTCCGCTGTCGGTAGATCGGGCTGAAGCGCGCGAAGGCGAACCAGGCCTCGTCCCAGAGAAAGACCAGGTCGGGCTTGATCGCCAGGCACTCCTCCATGAACTGCTCGACGTTGTAGACGATGCCGTCGAAGGTGCAGTTCGTCAGAAGCAGCATGCGGACGCGGTCGAGCTTGCCCGCCGCCTTGAACGCCAGGAGCTGCGCCTTGATCTCGCGCAGCGGCACCGCCCCGTACATCGAGAATTCGTCCAGCGGATAGCTGTCGAGATAGCAGACCTGCGCGCCCGCGAGCACCATTCCGTAATGGTGCGACTTGTGGCAGTCCCGATCGACCAGCACGATGTCGCCAGGGCGCACCAGCGCCTGCACGACGATCTTGTTGCACGTCGAGGTGCCGTTGGTGGCGAAGAACGTCTGCTTCGAGCCGAAGGCCCGGCTGGCGAGCTCCTGGGCCTCCTTGATCGGGCCGTGCGGCTCGAGCAGACTGTCGAGCCCGCCGCTGGTCGCCGAGGTCTCGGCGAGAAAGATGTTCGGCCCGTAGAAGGCCGCCATGTCCTGGATCCAGTGGCTGCGCGAGATCGACTTGCCACGGCTGATCGGCATGGCGTGAAAGACGCCCGTCGGCTGCTTGGAGTACTCCACCAGGGCGGTGAAGAACGGCGTCTTGTTGCGCGCCTGCACGCCCCGAAGGATGTTGAGGTGCAGCTCCAGGAAGTCTTCCTGGTTGTAGAACACCCGCCGGCAGATCCCGAGATCGAGCCCGGCGATGTCCTCCACGGAGCGTTCGGTCACCAGGTAGGCGTCGAGTTCCGGGCGCACCCGCGCAATGAGCCGGCAGAGCTCCGGCCCGTAGTCCTCCGGGGCCATGCCCTCGATCTCGTTGCTGGCGCCGGCGTTGCGCAGGTAGCGCGTGAGGATCGGCAGCTGGAAGCGCGACTTCAGCGTGAGGCCGGGCCGCACCACCACCGCCTGGATGTTGTAGTTGAAGAGCACTGCGATCAGCGCGTCCTCGAGGCTGGGCACCACCACCGGCTCGTAGATGAACCGGTCCTCGGGCCGGCGCATCTGGGCCACGTTGTTCTTCAGCCAGCGTTCCTGCTGCTCGGTGACGCTGTCGACGATAAGCACCTCGAAGTAGGGCTTGCTCATTGCCCGCGCGTCCGGCGAGAGCAGCGCCTCGTCCTCGTGATCGTCGCTGTCCGAGCTGTCGCGCTCCAGCGGGATGTGGCGGCGGCGGTAGGCGCCGGTCATCAGCCCGCGGGTCACCCGTGTCACCCCGAAGGCGAGGTCGTCGAGATTTCCCTGGTCCAGGAGACGGCGCAGATGGTTGAACGCCTGCGTGCCGGGGAAGGCCCAGTAGTGCTCCAGCACCGAGAGCGACTCGAAGAGCTCCGCGATCGCCTTGCGCTGCTTGTCGGCCTTGCGGCCCGAGGGATCGCGGGCCAGGGCGGCGATCGCCGAACGCAGCGCCGTCCATCGGTCCGCCCGAAGCTGGATCGCCGAATAGTAGTCGTCCACCGAATGCATCAGCCCCCCTCGCCGGTCGGCCGCGCCGGTCTGGCGCGGCGCTAACCGCTCGATCTTCTTCCGAGCATGGAAACAGATAAGTCGGTGAATTGCGAGCCCTCACGCGTCAGCGATTCCGCAGGGGTCTCCATGCCCAGCCCCGCCCGCGACCCCTGCTGCGGCGTCTCGAGCGGACCGAGCGTGCGCAGGTAGGCGTCCGCGCCGCTCGCCCGGTCGTAGACCGGGAACTCGGCCTCGCGGTCGCGGAAGCTCTTAAGCACCTGGCCGAGTCCCTTGAGCCCGGTCTCGCGCTGGCGGCGCACCATGTCGAGATCGATCTCGATCGGGTACATGTCCTCCTGCCCGGCCGACTGGTGCAGCACGGTCGCCGCCGGATCGACGACGAGCGAACGCCCGACGCCGCCCGCGCCGAGGCCGTTCACGTCGAAGACGTAGCACTGGAACTGCGCCGCCGTCGCACGGGCGATGGCGAGCTCCGCGTCACGGTCGGTGGTGCCGGTCAGCACCGGATGCAGCAGCACCTCGACCCCCTGGCTGGTCAGGTGGCGCGTGGTCTCGGGAAACCAGATGTCGTAGCAGATCGACAGCCCGAACCGGCCGACCTCGGGCACGTCGAAGATGCAGAACTCCGTGCCGGCCGCGATGCCGCGTTCGTAGGGCCGGAACGGAAACATCTTGGCGTAGCGCGCCACGATTTCGCCCTGCGGGTTGATCACCGTGGCGACGTTGCGCACGGAGCCGTCCTCGGCGCGCTCGAACATCGATCCCGGGACCAGCCAGACCCCGTGCCGGTGCGCGGCGGCCTGGAAGCGCGAGATCGTGTCGTTCTCCACTGGTGCCGCAAAGCGGTCGAGCGGCCCGAAGGGCGCAAGCTCGCTGAAGAGCACCATCTGGGTCCATGGGAAGCGGGCCATGAGGACCTCGAGGCGGTGGAGCATGGCGTCGACGTTCGAGTGCAGCGCAGCGATGTGCATCTGCACGCCGGCGATCGCGAAGGGTGTCATAGAGGCTGTTCTCCGAATGCGCCCCGGCGACGAAGCTCCCGGGACGGCGCCGGCGCGCGGGTGTTGCTGGTCCGACACGCGGCCCGTCACCCTAGACCGCGGCGCGGAAAGCGCAAGTGGCCGGAGCCGGCGCGATCCGGGCTGGCGACCTGGACGTGGCCGCCGCGCAACACTTGCGGCACAACGCGAAAGGGCGCGTGCAAGCACGCGCCCTTTCAACGTTTTTTATTTCCAGAGGATCAGGCGTGCGCCCGCTCCGCCACCGCGTCGGCCAATGCCTCCGCAAGGATCGAGAGGCCCTCCTCGACGATCTCGTTGGAAGCGGTCAGCGGCACCATGATCCGCAGCGCATTGCCGTGCATTCCGCACGAGAGCAGGATCAGCCCACGGCGCAGCGCATGGGCGCAGACCGATTTCGTCAGCGCCGCATCCGGCGTCGCGGACTCGAAATCGGTGACGAACTCGACAGCGATCATCGCCCCGATCCCTCGGATGTCCCACATCCGGTAGGGCGCGACCGTCGAGCCGATCTCGGCCAGGCGCGTGCGCAGGCGGATGCCGAGCTCGGTCGAGCGGGCGAGCAGCCCCTCGCCCTCCAGCGCGTCGATGGCCGCGAGCGCCGCTGCGCAGGCCACCGGGTTGCCCCCGTAGGTGCCGCCGAGCCCGCCCGGAGGCACCGCATCCATCACTTCGGCGCGGCCGATCACGCCGGCGATCGGGTAGCCGCCCGCCATGCTCTTGGCCACCGTGATCAGGTCCGGGACCACGCCGGAATGCTCGATGGCGAACCAGGTCCCGGTGCGGCCGAAACCGGCCTGGATCTCGTCGGCGATCAGCAGGATGCCGTGCCGGTCGCAGATCGCGCGCAGCGCCTGCAGCATCTCGAAGGGCACCGGCGTGTAGCCGCCCTCGCCGAGCACCGGCTCGATGATCATCGCCGCGATCCGGTCGGGCTGGGCGTCGGTCAGGAGCAGCGATTCCAGCACCGCCAGCGCATGCGCAACCGTGATCCCGTCGCGCGCGGACGGCATCGGCGCGCGGAAGATGTCCGAGGGGAAAGGTCCGACGTCCTTCTTGTAGGGCGCGATCTTGCCGGTCATCCCGAGCGTCAGCAGCGTGCGGCCGTGATAGCCGCCGCTGAACGCGATCACGCCCGGCCGGCCGGTCGCCACGCGCGCGATCTTGACCGCGTTCTCGACCGCCTCCGCGCCCGTGGTCACCAGCAGCGTCTTCTTGGCGAAGTCGCCCGGGGCGAGCGCGTTCAGCCGTTCGGCCAGTTCGACATAGGGCTCGTAGGGCACCACCTGGAAGCTGGTGTGGGTGTAGCGACCCTCCTGGGCCTCGGCCGCGGCCACCACCGCAGGGTGCCGATGGCCGGTGTTGAGCACTGCGATGCCGCCGGCGAAGTCGATGTAGCGCTTGCCCTCGACGTCCCAGAGTTCGGCGTTCTCGGCGTAGGCGGCGAAGACCGGCGCGGCCGAGGCGACGCCCCGCGCGACGGCGGCTTCGCGTCGCGCCCAGAGCGCGGCGTTGCTCGCCGCCGCAGGCGGCGCGGCCGGCACGCGCGGCGAGACGGTCGTCTCGGGCGCAGGAGCGAGCGAAAGCGCCGCGGTCTTGCGCGCGCGCGGATTGCGGGTCTGCGACTTGGGGGCCTGGGCCATCCTCTGGTTTCCTTTCCGGGTCGGCGATCGAATGATGAGCATTCTTGACGGCTGTTTAATATTATTGTCAACAGACGTCCATCCCGTAACGACGGGACCCCGGCACGATCGCGGAGGCGCTCCTTGGACATCGGAAAGAAGCTTCAGTCCGTGCGCATGTCCCGCGGACTCTCGCAGCGCGAGCTCGCCGCGCGCGCCGGTCTCACCAATGGCGCGATCTCATTGATCGAGACCAACAAGTCGAGCCCGTCGATCGCCTCGCTCAAGCGGTTGCTCGACGCGATCCCGATGAGCATGGCCGACTTCTTCTCCGAATTCGATGCGTCGGGTCGCCCGCGTCACTTCTTCCGCGCCGCCGATTTCACCGAGATCGCGCCCCAGGACGCCGGCATGAACGGCGCGCGGTCCGCGCGGATCTCGCTGCGCCAGCTCGGCGTCGGCTCAGGCGCAGCACTGCAGGTCCTGCACGAGAACTACCCGCCGAACTCCGACACCGGGCCGGAACTGCTGTCGCACGACGGCGAGGAGGCGGGCGTGGTCATCGCCGGCGAGATCGAGGTGACGGTGGACGGCGAGACCCGCACGCTGCGGGCCGGCGACGGCTACCTCTTCCAGAGCCGCCTGCCCCACCGCTTCCGCAACGCCTCCGACGCGCCCTGCGAGATCGTCAGCGCCTGCACGCCGCCGACCTTCTGAGCGCGCCCGCCCGGATCAGGCCGACGCCGCCCGCGGCGGCGGAAGGCTCGCCATGGGATCGTCGAAGCCGTAGGCGCTGAGATCCTTCACCGCCTCCTCGCTCGTGCGCCAGCGCTCCTTCTCCGCCTCGGTGGCCCGCGGCGAGAAGAACCCGGTCCAGGCGTAGAGGATGCCGATCACCGGCGCCGTCCAGCAGGCGAAGGCCAACGGGATGTAGAGCAGGTTCTCGAAATTGCCCTCGGCGATCCCGAGCCCGAGCGCACCGATCACGAAGGCGCCGCCGGCGTTCCAGGGGATCAGCGGCGACATCAGCGTCCCGCCCTCCTCAATGCCGCGGCTGAGGTTCAGCGTCGAATACCCCATGCCGCGATAGACCGGCGCGAAGGTGCGGCCCGGCAACGCGATCGAGAGGTAGGGATCGCCGGCGACGAGGTTGGTGGCGAAGGCCGCGCCGACCGCCGAGGTCTGCACCCCGGCGAAGCTGTGCACCTTCGAGACCAACGCCGAGATGATCGCCTCGAGGCACCCCGTGCGCTCGAGCGCCCCGCCGAAGCCCAACGCCAGCAACACCAGCGAGATCGTCCACATCATCGACTGGATGCCGCCGCGGTTCAGCAGGCTGTCGATCTCCGCCACGCCGGTCTCGATGGTGTAGCCGTAGTTGGCGTAGGTGAAGACGTCGTGCAGCCCCGCGCCCTGGAAAAGCATCGCCATGATCGCGCCCACGACCACGCCGGCGAAGAGCGAGGGGATCGGCGGCTTGCGGGTCACCGCCAGATAGATCACCAGCGCCGCCGGCAGCAGCAGCCAGGGCGAGATCCAGAAGTTGGCGTCCAGCGCCCCGGTGATGGCGTCGATGCGCTCGAACGAGGCCTCCTGCCCCTCGAGCCCGGCGAAGCCCGCCCAGAGATAGATCGCGAGCGCGATCAGCATCGCCGGGACCGTCGTCGGCATCATGTTGCGGATGTGGTCGAACAGGTTCACCCCCGTCACCGCCGGCGCGAGGTTGGTGGTGTCCGACAGCGGCGAGACCTTGTCGCCGAAGAACGCGCCCGAGACCACCGCGCCCGCCGTCCAGTAGACCGGGATGCCGAAGCCCGCGCCGATGCCCATCAACGCCAGCCCGACCGTGCCGACCGTGCCCCAGGACGTGCCGAGCGACACCGAAACGATCGAGCACAATATCATGGCCGCAGCGAGGAAGATCTGCGGCGAGAGCACCTTCAGCCCGTAGTAGATCAGCGTCGGCACCGTGCCGCTGGCGATCCACACGCCGATGATCATGCCGACGGTTATCAGTACCGACACCGACGGCAGCGACACGTGGATGACGTGAAAGACGCCCTCCTGGATGTCGTCCCAGGTCCGCCCGAGATACACCCCGACGAGACCGGTGATCGCCAGCCCGCAGGCCAGCGGAATGTGCGGCGTAAAGTCGCCAAAATAGAACAGCTGGACCCCGAGGATCGCCAGCGTGAGCACGACCGGCACAAGGGCCAGCCCCAGCGTCGGCGTCCGAGGTTCCGTATGCGCAGCGCTCATGAGATGTCCCCCTCCGTCTGAACTTGTGCCGTCCGGACCCGGCGTCCTCTGCGGGACGCCGGAGCCGTGCCGCCGATCATTCGGCGGCGGCGAGCAGGCTGGCGTTGCCGCCCGCCGCCGTGGTGTCGATGCAGAGATGCCGCTCGACCAGGTAGCGCTCCGGGCAAACCACCTGGGTCTCGAGCGGCACGATCGCGCCGCTGCGCTTCGAGAGCGCGACACGCAACGCGCGCGTCCAGTCCGAAACACCCGCGGCCGCAACCGCTGCGACGCCGTCGAGCGACTCGAGGCTCGCCGCAGCCAGACGCCCGTCGATCCCCGCCACCGGCGCGCCGGCGTCGCGCAGCGGCTCGGCCGCCGCCGCGGCGCCCGGCGCGACCATCACCGCCGGACAGCCGACGCCCAGCGCCTGCACCGCCTGCGCCAGCGCGGTCTCCGCGGTCGGACCGAGACAGAGCACCAGCCCCTTGGGATAGACGCTGAGCCGATTGCTCTCGCCGGTCGGACCCGGCATCGTGTGCGGGCTCAGGTCGAGAGCGGCCGTCTCCGACAGCGCCCTGCGGACCACGCCGCTCCGCCCCGGCAGAGCCTTGCGAAGCACCCCGACCCGGTCCGGCCGCGCCGCCCAGTTGCGCGCGTCCAGCCCGGCGAGCGCCGCGGCGAGCTTTTCGGCGTCGACCTCCGGCCCCTCGGGCGCGGCGTGGCTCTCGGGCTTGGCCGTGCGCCGGAAGCGGTTGACGTACATCGGCCCGCCGGCCTTCGGCCCGGTCCCCGACAGCCCCTCGCCGCCGAAGGGCTGCGAGCCGACGATGGCGCCGATCTGGTTGCGGTTGACGTAGATGTTGCCGACGTGGATGCGCTCCACGATCTGCTGCACCCGGTCGTCGATGCGGGTGTGCAGCCCGAAGGTCAGCCCGTAGCCGCGGGCGTTGATCGCGTCGACCACCTTGTCGATGTCGCGGGCCCGGAAGCTCGCGACGTGCAGCACGGGGCCGAAGATCTCGCGCTCCAGATCGCCGATGCCGTCGACAGCGACCACCGCCGGCGCGACGAAGGTGCCCGTCTGCGGCGCTGTCGAGCGTCTTCAGGAGCCGCCCGGCCTCGGCCTGCGCCGCCACGTAGCCGGAGATGTCGCGCTGCGCTTCGCGCGTCGATCACCGGCGAGACGTCGGTCGTCCAGTGACCAGGGATCGCCGATGGCCAGCGCGTCCATCGCGCCGTCCAGCATCTCCATCAGCCGCTCGCGCGCCTCCTCCTGCACGTAGAGCATCCGCAGCGCCGAACAGCGCTGGCCCGCCGACTGGAAGGACGAGAGCAGGATGTCGCGCACCGCCTGCTCGGGCAGCGCGGTCGAATCGACGATCATCGCGTTCAGCCCGCCGGTCTCGGCGATCAGCACCGCATCCGGGCCCGGCGTTGGCGGCCAGCGCCTTGTGGATGATCTGCGCCACCTCGGTCGAGCCGGTGAAGCACACGCCGGCGATGCGCGGATCGGAGGTCAGCGGCCCGCCCACGGTCGGCCCGTCGCCCGGCAGGAGCTGCAGCGCCGCCGGCGGCAAGTCCCGCCTCGCGCATCAGCTGCCACGCGCCCGCGCGGCGATGATCGGCGTCTGCTCGGCGGGCTTTGCCAGCACCGCGTTGCCCGCGGCCAGCGCCGCCGCGATCTGGCCGGTGAAGATCGCCAGCGGGAAGTTCCACGGGCTGATGCAGACGAAGACGCCGCGCGCCGACGCCGGCTCTTCCGCCTCCAGCCGCTCCGCCTCGTTGCGTAGTAGCGCAGGAAATCCACCGCCTCGCGCACCTCGGCCACCGCCGTCCGACACCGTCTTGCCGGCCTCGCGCGTGGCGATGCGCGGTCAGCTCGGCGATGTTGGCCTCGTAGAGATCGGCGCTGCGGCGCAGGATCGCCGCCGCGTTCGGCGACCGGCGTCGCCGCCCAGGCCTCGGATCCCGCAAGCGCCGCGTCGAGCGCCGCGGCGACGTCGCCCGCGCTTGCGTCGCGCACCGTCCCACGACCCGACCAGGATCGCGCGGGCGAGACCGCGTCGCGCTCGCTGCCGCCGCCTGGCGCCCGCACCCGCCAGCATCGGCCCGCGCGTCCCAGGTCGCATCGCGGAATTCCTCGCGCGCCGCGAGCAGCGGACCGACCGAGGCCGGCTCGTTCACGCGGTAGCCCTTCGAGTTGGGCCGCTCCGGCGCGAAGAGATCGAGCGGCCGGCGGATCGCGGGATTGGCGATCTGGGCGCCGTGGCTCTCGAGCTCGGCGACGGGATCGCGGGTGATGTCGGCGGCGGGAATGTCCTCGTCGACCACCTGGTTCACGAAGGACGAGTTGGCGCCGTTCTCCAGAAGCCGGCGCACCAGATAGGCCAGCAGGTCGCGGTGCGCGCCGACCGGCGCATAGATCCGGCAGCGCGTGCCCTCGCCGCCCTTGACGATCGTCGTGCAGCGCCTCGCCCATGCCATGCAGGCGCTGGAACTCGAAGCTGTCCTTGTCGTTGCCCGCCATCGCGAGCACCGCGGCGCAGGTGTGGGCGTTGTGGGTGGCGAACTGCGGATAGATCCGGTCGCGACGATCCATGCAGCATCTGCGCGCAGGCCATGTAGCTGACGTCGGTGTTGACCTTGCGGGTGAACACCGGGAAGTCGGCGACGCCCAGCTCCTGGGCGAGCTTGATCTCGGTGTCCCAGTAGGCGCCCTTCACCAGCCGCACCATGATGCGCCGGTCGAGCCGCTCGGCCAGCGCGTGGAGCGCGTCGATCACTGGCGCCGCGCGCCGCCCGTAGGCCTGCACCACCACGCCGAACCCGTCCCAGCCGGCGAGCTCCGGATCGGCGCAGCAGCGCCTCGATCACGTCGAGCGACAGATCGAGCCGGTCCTGCTCCTCGGCGTCGATGTTGAAGCCCGATGCCAGCCTTCGCCGCCTGCCGCGCCAGATCGAGCGGCGCGGGGCACCAGCTCCGCCATCACCGCTTCGCGGTGGGTGTACTCGTAGCGCGGATGCAGCGCCGAAAGCTTGACCGAGATGCCCGGGCTCGAGCGCACGTCGCCCTTCGGCCTGCCTGGCGATCGCCGCGATCGCCTTGGCGTAGGCGTCGTGGTAGCGCACCGCGTCTGCCTCGGTGCGCGCCGCCTCGCCCAGCATGTCGTAGGAATAGGTGTAGCCCTTGCCCTCCAGCTCCCGGGCGTTGCGTCATGGCCGTCGTCGATGGTCTCGCCCGAGCACGAACTGCCGCCCGAGCAGCTTCATCGACTGGCCGACCGCGGTGCGCACCACCGGCTCGCCGAGCCGCCGCACCAGCCCGGCGCACCGCCGCCACCGGGCCCTTGGGATCGTCGTCGAGCACCTTGCCGGTGAGCATCAGCGCCCAGGTCGAGGCGTTGACCAGCGACGAGGACGACCGGCCCAGATGCGCGCCCCAGTTCGACGGCTCGATCTTGTCCTCGATCAGATCGTCGATGGTCTCGGCGTCCGGCACGCGCAGCAGCGCCTCGGCGAGGCACATCAGCCCGACGCCCTCTTCCGTCGACAGCCCGTATTCGGCGAGAAAGCTCTCCATCATCGACGGCGACGTCTCGCGTCGCACCCGCTCGACGATCTGCGCGCCCGCGGTCGCGACCGCGCCGCGCGCCGCCGCGTCCAGGCGGATCCCGCCCTTCAGCCCCTCGAGCACCTCGGCCTCGCTGCGGAAGTATCCCGCCCTCACCGCCTCGCGGGCCGCCCGCACCGACGCACCCGTCCGTTCCAGAGTTTCGGTCATGTTCCCCCCGTTGAGCCAGCGCCTGCGCGCGACACGATCACGACCCTAAAGGCATCAACGCCGGAGTCACCAGATTTCTTTGCGGCGCCAGCGACACGAGCGCGCAACACTCCGCCTTAACCCGCCCGACCGCGGGCTCACGCAGGCGTGCCTCGCGCCACGCACGTATTTCGCTGTAGCCTCGCTTCGAAACCTCAAGGGAGCCCCGCCATGCGCCCCGCACTCGCCCTCGCCGCCCTGCTCGCCGCCTCGATGGTCCACGCGCAGGAGCCCGCCGAGTCCGAGCCGCCGATGTCTCTGGAGCGCATGGGCGCGATCCTGCGCGCCCTCGATCCGGAGGCGCGCACCGCCGGCCCGACCTTCCAGCTCACCATCGAGGACGTACCCGTGATGATCGTCACCGATCCCGGCGCGGACAGGATGCGCGCGATGGTTCCGATCCGCAGCGCCGACGGGCTCGACGCCGACGAGTTGCGCCGGCTGATGCAGGCGAACTTCGACAGCGCCCTCGACGCCCGCTACGCGGTCGCCAACGGCGTGCTCTGGGGGGTCTTCATCCACCCGTTGTCGCCGCTCGAGCGCGATCAGTTCATCTCCGGCGTCGCCCAGACCGTGAACGTCGCCAGGACCTACGGCACGCTCTACTCCGGCGGCGCGCTGCAGTTCGGCGGCGGCGACAGCAACGACCTGCAGCGCGACCTGCTCGAGCGGCTGCTGAAGAAAGGCGAGGACATCTGACGCCCCGCCCCGGTCAGTGTCGCGCCCCGGAGGCGGCCGCCCCGCGGATCTCCCGGGGCGAGTGCGCGATCCAGCGGCGCACCGACCGCGTCAGCGACCCCTGCCCGGAATACCCCAGATCCGCCGAGATCGCGCCGATGCGCGCCGAGCCGTCGCTGATTTCGGCCAGCGCCCTCACCCGTCGCACGTCGTCGAGAAGCGCCCTGAACGACACATCGTGCTCGGCGAGGATCCGCTGCAGCGTGCGGGCGCCCACCCCGGCCGCGGCCGCGACCCCGCCGACGCTGGGCGTCTCCTGCGCCAGCATCTCCTCGATCTGCACCCGGATCGCGTCGATCACCGCAGGCGCGGCGTCCAGACGCAGCCAGTGCGCCGGCATCGCGTCGCCGCGCCCGCCCGTCGGCGCCGGATAGCGCGCATCAAGCGCGCCCGGCCGGAACTGCAGCGACAGCACGCCCGAGTCGGAGAAACCCGCCACGTCGCCGAGCCGGGCGCGGAGATCGTTCAGCCTGGCGCCGTCCCAGCGGGACAGCTCGGCGCGAAGGAGCTGCCGCTCGCCGCGCGCCGCCGCGTCGACCAGCCCGGCGAACAGCATCGCCGTCAGCTGCTGGGCGATGTGCACGCCCCCCGGGTTGAACGGCCCGCGGAACGAGACCAGCACGACGTCGTTCGACAACGCGGTCCCCACGGCCACCCGCTCGCTCGGGCAGAAATACGGCATCGCCCGCGCCACCCGCCCCAGCGCCTCGCGCGGCGTCGCGGAGCCGGCCACGAACCGTCCGGTCTCCCCGAACTCCGCCAGCGTGTCGCCGTGCACGGCGCGGAACCCGAGGTCCTCCAGCCCCTGCCGGCGCGCCACCAGATCGAGCAGGTCGAACATGCTGGCCAGCGGCGCCGGCGCTTCCGGCCGGTCCCAGGGAAACCCCTCGAGATGCGTGCGCCGGAACGGGCCGTCGAGCGGGACGCCGGCGCGGTCCATGCAGGCCAGAAACGGCCGCAGCGCCGCCGCCCTGGCCAGAGGTACAACACGCGCCATCAGGTACTCTCCCGCGTCAACAAGGCCGAAACGTTCAGTCTGAAAGTGGCGCAAAATGCCAAAAGCGCCACCGGACTCACTGCTACAACATTAACGAGACGGCGTCCGTCCCGAAAGGGGGGCGCTTCCATGTCCGGACCGAACAATCCAGAACGAGGACTTGCCAGATGCTCCGAAACCCCTTCGTTCCCCTCGTCGCGGCCGCATGCGTCCTGACGGCGGCGGGCGCGCACGCCCAGACCGTCACCGGCGATCTCGGCTCGCCCGCCGCGACCACGACCATTCCCGGCAACCAGCTGCCGCCGCCCGCGCCGGAGTTCGGCGGCGTGATTGCCGACGACGCGCTACAATCGACGCCATGGTGGCCGCCGCGCGTCGTGCCGCCGGCGGACGCGCCGAACATCCTGCTGATCATGACCGACGACGCGGGTTTCGCCGTGCCGAGCACCTTCGGCGGCGTCATCCCGACCCCGGCGATGGACGCGCTGGCCGCGGACGGATTGCGCTTCAACCGCATCTTCTCGACCGCGCTCTGCTCGCCGACCCGCGCCGCGCTGATCACCGGGCGCAACCACCACTCGGTCGGCTTCGGCGTGATCGCCGAGCAGGCGACCGGCTTTCCCGGCTACGACAGCGTCATCGGCGTCGACAACGCGACGATCGCCCGGATCCTGCGCGACAACGGTTACGCCACGTCCTGGTTCGGCAAGGACCACAATACGCCGACCTACGAGGCGAGCCAGGCCGGACCCTTCACCCAATGGCCGACCGGCCTCGGCTTCGACTACTTCTACGGTTTCGTCGGCGGCGACGCCAACCAGTGGGGGCCGAACCTCTTCCGAAACACGACGCAGATCTATCCGTTCGACGAGTTCCCGGGTACCCTCCAGATGGATCGCTCCGACCCGAACGCGGAGATCTGGCCCGTCACGGGCGAGGAGAGCTCCTGGAACCTGATCACCGCGATGGCCGATGACGCGATCGCCTGGATGGACCGGATCCACCAGACCGATCCGGACCAGCCGATCTTCCTTCACTACGTTCCGGGCTCCTCACACGCGCCGCACCACCCCACCAAGGAATGGGTGGACAAGATCAGCGCCATGCATCTCTTCGATGACGGCTACGAGAAGCTGCGCGAGCGCATCTTCGAGAACCAGAAGAAGATGGGCGTGATCCCGGCGGACGAGGAACTCACGCCCTGGCCCGCCGACATCCTGACGCCTTGGGACAAGCTGAGCGACGAGGCGAAGAAGCTCTACATCCGCCAGGTCGAGGTCTTCGCGGCCTATGTCGCCTACAACGATCACGAGATCGGCCGGGTGATCCAGCACTTCAAGGATCTCGGCCGCTACGACAACACGCTGATCATCTACCAGAACGGCGACAACGGCACGAGCGCCGAGGGCGGGCCGGACGGCACGTTTAACGAGGTCGCGTTCTTCAACGGCGTCGCGCCGTCGGTCGCCGACCAGATGAAGTTCTACGACGCCT
Organism: uncultured Alphaproteobacteria bacterium; assembly: GCA_963836255.1. Lineage (GTDB taxonomy): Bacteria > Pseudomonadota > Alphaproteobacteria > Rhodobacterales > Rhodobacteraceae > Amaricoccus. The sequence goes on along the minus strand of CAWIIL010000001.1, from coordinate 819,433 downwards.
GGGGCACCGAGTTCGCCTACAACCATATGTCGGCCGGCTGGTCCTGGGCCTTCGACACGCCCTTCGACTGGTTCAAGCAGAACGCGTCGCGGCTCGGCGGCATCAACCAGAACATGGTCGTCACCTGGCCGAACGGCATAAAGGACACGGGCGCCCTGCGCGAGCAGTTCACCCATGTCATCGACCACGTGCCGACCATCCTGGAGGTCACCGGCATTCCCGCGCCCGAGATCGTCGACGGCATCCCGCAGAAGCCGATCGAGGGCACGAGCTACGCCTACACATTCGATGCGGCCAACGCCGACGCGCCGACCCGGCACACCACACAGTACTTCGAGATGATGGGCCAGTGGGCGCTCTACCACGACGGCTGGCTGCTGAGCACCAAGGTCGACCGGGCGCCGTGGGACGCCTTCTCCGCGGCCAACCCGGACCCGCTCAACAATCAGGTGTTCCAGCTCTACGACCTGAGCAAGAGCTGGAACCAGTCCGACGACATCGCCGCAGACCATCCCGACAAGGTCACCGAGATGCGCGCCATGTTCCTCGATGAGGCCAAGAAGCACCAGGTCCTGCCGCTGGACGCCTCGGTCGGCGCCCGGGTCACCGCCGCGCGTCCCAGCCTGATCGCAGGGCGCGACGAACTGGTCTACACTCGGCCGATGACCGGCACGCCACAGGGCGACGCGCCTTATCTGCTGAACGCTTCCTACACCATCACCGCCGAGATCACCGTGCCCGAGGGCGGCGCCGAGGGCATGATTGTGACCTCAGGCGGGCGCTTCGCCGGCTACGGCATGTACCTCCTCGAGGGCAGGCCGGTGTTTGTGTGGAACATGCTCGATCTTGAGCGCATCAAGTGGGAGGGCAAGGAGGCGCTGCCTCCGGGCAAGCACGTCATCGAGTTCGAATCGAAGTACGACGGGCTCGGCGCCGGCACCATGGCGTTCAACAACTTCTCGGGCATCGGCCAGCCGGCGGACACCACCTTCCGGGTGAACGGCGAGGTGGTCGAGACCAAGCGCATGGAGAAGACCATTCCCATCATCCTGCAATGGGACGAGAGCTTCGACATCGGCTCCGACACGATCACCGGGGTGAACGACGCGGACTACACGCCGCCGTTTCCGCTGACCGCGACGCTCGACAAGCTGACCATCAAGATCGACCGCCCGCAATTGTCGGCCGAGGAGATCAAGAAGTTCCAGGAGGCGATGAAGACCAAGGCCGTCTCCGACTGAGCAGCCTGCCGGGCCGCAGCCTCGACGCCGCGGCCCGGCGCGTCCGTTAAGATCTTGCCCGGCGCCGCGAGTCCTGCGCGAAACCTACGGATAACCTACGCGAAACCTACGGCGGTTTTCGAACCGCCGGGCGCGGGTTAACGCGCGCCGATCGTCTCCAGCCGCGCCGCGCGCAGCCGCTCGAAATCCGCGCCCGGCGTGATAGGATGACCGGGTCAGCGGCGTCGCGGAGACCATCAGGAACCCCTTGCCGAAGGCCATCTTCTCGTAGGCCGCGAACTCCTCCGGCGTCACGAACCGCGCCACGGCATGGTGCTTCGGCGTCGGCTGGAGATACTGCCCGATGGTCAGGAAATCCACGTCCGCCGCGCGCAGATCATCCATAACCTGCTGCATCCGCCTGCCTGTTCTCGCCGAGCCCGACCATGATGCCGGACTTGGTGAACATCGCGGGATCGAGTTCCTTGACCCGCTGCAACAGGCGCAGGCTGTGAAAGTACCGCGCGCCCGGCCGCACTTCCGGGTAGAGCCCCGGCACCGTCTCGAGGTTGTGGTTGAACACGTCCGGCCGCGCCGCCACCACCGTCTCCAGCGCCGAGGCCGGGCACTTCAGAAAATCCGGCGTCAGCATCTCGATCGTCGTCGCCGGCGTCTTGCGCCGCACCGCGCGGATCGTCTGCGCGAAATGCTCCGCCCCCCCGTCCTCCAGATCGTCGCGGTCGACGGAGGTGATGACCACGTGGTTCAGCCCAAGCTTCTCGACCGCGACCGCCACGCGGCCCGGCTCGAACGCGTCCAGAGCGTCCGGCCTGCCCGTCGCCACGTTGCAGAAAGTGCAGCCCCGCGTGCAGATCTCGCCCATGATCATCATGGTGGCGTGGCCCTGGCTCCAGCATTCGCCGACGTTCGGGCACCCCGCCTCCTCGCACACCGTCACGAGACGGTTCTCGCGCATGATCTCCCGGGTCTTGCGGTAGCCTTCGCGAACTCGGCGCCTTCACCCGGATCCAGTCCGGCTTGCGCAGCACCGGCGCATCGGCGCGGTGGGCCTTTTCCGGGTGGCGCTGCGCCCGGTCGCGGATGTCACGCTCGCTCATAGGCATCTCCTCATTGCGCCGGTTTAGCCAAGGCAGGCCGCGTTGTCGCGGCCAAATCGCCTGCGACCAGAGGATGCGCCGCCCGCGCCACGGCAATCTCGGACGCGGCCGCGCGGGCGAGAACGGCGGCGAGATCGCCGAACCAGCCGTCGTCCACCGACTGGAGCCGTCGCACCAGGCCGATCCGCCGGCGCGGCTCCGGCGCGGCGAAACGCATCAGGCGCAGTCCCGGCGCGGACGCCGCCTCGGCGCGCGCGGCGAGTTCGGGCACGAAAGTCAGCCCGAACCCTTCCGCCGCCAGCCGGCAAAGTGTGGCGAGGCTGCTCGCGGCAAGGTCGGTCCGGGTCTGGCTGCGCGCCAGCGAGCAGGCGGAAAGCGTCTGCTCGGCGAGGCAATGCCCATCGTCGAGCAGGAGCAGCGCCCGCGGATCGAGATGCTCCGGCCGGAGGTCGGCTCGCGACAGCGCGGCGAGCTGCCCGTCGGAACCCGCGAGCAGAAACCGATCCTCGAAGACCTCCTGCTCGACCACGCCCACCGCTTCGCTCGGAAGAGCGAGCGCCACCGCGTCAAGCGCGCCCTCGTGCAGTTCGGACAGCAGCGTCGCCGTCTGCGCCTCGCGCACACCGAGATCGAGGTCGGGGCTTTGCGCCCGGATCAACGGAAGCGCCGTGGGAAGGAGATAGGGGGCCGCCGTCGGGATGACGCCGAGCCGGAGCCGCCCGCCGAGACCCCGCCGCCATCGCGCGGCTTGCTGCAACTCGTTGAGCTCGCGCATGATCCTTCGCGCCCGGCGAAGCACCTCGCCGCCGGCCGGCGTCAGCGCAACCTCGCGCGCCCGACGCTCGAAGAGACGCACGCCGAGCGTGGCTTCCAGCTCGCGGATCTGCACCGAGAGCGCCGGTTGGCTCACGTTCACCCCCGCTGCGGCCCGGCCGAAATGCCGCTCGTCGGCGAGGGAGATGAGGTATCTGAGCTGGCGGAGGGTGAGTTCCATAACCTCAGCCTATGGCCGCGCAATGCAAATGCAACTTCCAATTATCGGGCGCTACTGGTAAATGAGAATCGTTCTAAACGGGGGAAATCGGATCACGGTCGTGGCCAGCGGGCGCCGCGTTTCGGACGGCTTCTGACGACTTGGCCACAGCCCGACCACTCCCCGACGGAAACGCCACACGCGACCTGCAGACAGGATGGAGACAGACATGGACGGAAATGACGCCCTAAGCGCCGGCAAATGCCCGGTCATGCATGGCGGCAACACGGAGATCGGGACCTCCGTTATGTCTTGGTGGCCGAACGCGCTAAACCTCGATATCCTGCACCAGCACGATACCAAGACCGACCCGATGGGCCGGGACTACGACTACCGTGACGAGGTCAAGAAGCTCGACGTCGAGGCGCTCAAGAAAGACCTGCAGGCGCTGATGACCGACAGCCAGGACTGGTGGCCGGCGGATTACGGCCACTACGGCGGCCTGATGATCCGGCTGGCGTGGCATGCGGCCGGCTCCTACCGGCTGGCAGACGGTCGTGGCGGCGGCGGCACCGGCAACATCCGCTTCGCGCCCTTGAATTCCTGGCCGGACAACGCCAGCCTCGACAAGGCGCGACGCCTGCTGTGGCCGATCAAGAAGAAGTACGGCAAAAGCTCAGCTGGGCCGACCTGATCATCCTGGCCGGCAACGTCGCCTACGAATCCATCGGGCTGAAGACCTTCGGCTTCGGCTTCGGGCGCGAGGACATCTGGCATCCCGAGATCGACACCTACTGGGGCGCCGAAAAGGAATGGCTGGCGCCGTCCGACACGCGCTACGAAGATGTCGGCAACCCGGCGACGATGGAGAACCCGCTGGCCGCGGTGCAGATGGGCCTGATCTACGTCAACCCGCGAGGGCGTGAACGGAATTCCCGATCCGATGGCCACGGCCGCGCAGGTGCGCGAGACCTTCAAGCGCATGGCGATGAACGACGAGGAGACCGCGGCGCTCACCGCCGGCGGCCACACCGTCGGCAAGTGCCACGGCAATGGCGACGCCGGGCTTCTGGGCCGCGAGCCCGAGGCGGCCGACGTCGAGCAGCAGGGCCTTGGCTGGTTCAACCCCGGGCTCAAGGGGCAGGCGGCCAACGCGATCACCGGCGGTCCCGAGGGCGCTTGGACGACCAACCCGACCAAGTTCGACATGGGCTATTTCGAGATGCTCTTCGGACACGAGTGGGAACTCACCAAGAGCCCTGCCGGCGCCAAGCAGTGGAAGCCCGTCGACATCAAGGAAGAGGACATGCCGGTCGATCGCATCGGACCCGACGAAGCGCCGCATGCCGATGATGACCGACGCCGACATGGCGATGAAAATGGACCCGGTCTACAACGCAGATCTGCCAGAAGTTCATGGCCGATCCGGAGTACTTCAAGGACACCTTCGCTCGCGCCTGGTTCAAGCTGACCCACCGCGACATGGGCCCCAAGGTCCGCTACATCGGCCCCGAGGTGCCCGAGGAGGATCTGATCTGGCAGGACCCGGTCCCCGACGGCCCGACCGGCTATGACGTCGACGCGGTAAAGGCGAAGATCGCCGACAGCGGCCTCAGCGTCGCCGAAATGGTCGCCACAGCCTGGGACAGCGCCCGCACTTATCGCGGCTCGGACATGCGAGGCGGCGCCAACGGCGCGCGCATCCGTCTTTCGCCGCAAAAGGATTGGGAGGGCAACGAGCCCGAGCGCCTGGCGAAGCGTGTTGTCGGTGCTGGAACCGATTGCGGCCGAGACCGGCGCCAGCGTCGCCGACGTCATTGTTCTCGCCGGCAATGTCGGCGTCGAGCAGGCGGCTGAAGGCCGCCGATCACGACATCGAGGTGCCCTTCGCGGCGGGCCGCGGCGACGCGACCGACGAGATGACGGACGCCGAGTCCTTCGACGTGCTCGAACCGCTCGCCGACGGCTACCGCAACTGGCTGAAGAAGGACTACGCAGTAGCCCTGAGGAGCTGATGCTCGACCGCACCCAACTCATGGGCCTCACCGCCCCCGAAATGACCGTTCTGGTCGGCGGACTGCGGGTGATCGGAGCGAACCACGGCGGCGGCAGGCACGGCGTGTTCACCGACCGTGAGGGCGTGCTGACGACGGACTTCTTCGTCAATCTGACCGACATGGCCAACGAGTGGGTGCCAGCCGATGGTGGGAACTACGAGGTCCGTGACCGTAAGACCGGCGAGGTGAAGTGGACTGCCACGCGCGCCGACCTCGTCTTTGGCTCGAACTCGATCCTGCGCGCCTACGCCGAGGTCTACGCCCAGGACGACAACAGCGAGAAGTTCGTGCGCGACTTCGTGGCGGCCTGGAGCAAGGTGATGAACGCGGATCGGTTCGAGCTGGCCTGAACCTCGCCGCCTGCGTCCCTGTCCGGCCCGCGGTCTCGAATGGGACCGCGGGCCGTTCGTGCGTTCAGCCCGCCTCGACCTCACTGAGCGCGGCCCCGTAGCCGCCTGCTTCGAGAAAGGCCGCCTCCTCGGGCGAGCTGTGGCGGCCGAGCGCCAGGTTGCGATGGGGAAACCGTCCGAACCGACGGATGACCAGTCGATGCGCCTTGGCGTGCGAAAGGTTCGTTCCCTCCGGCGAGGCGCGCAGGAACATGCGCACGGCGCGGTCCTGATCGGCGACGGATTCCGCATGCATCAGCGGCAGGTAGAAGAACTGCCGGGCGGGCATCTCGATCTTCTGGTCGTGGCCGTGGGCGATGGCGCGCTTGGCCACCGCGACGGCCTTCGCGTCGCAGGCGAAGGCGCGGGCATCCTCCCGGTAAAGGTTGCGGGGAAACTGGTCGAGGAGGATCAGGAGCCCAAGGCACCCCCTCGCCTCGGTCTGCCAGGCGTCGAATTCGCCCGCGGCGGCTGCGTGCACGGCCGGCTCGAACCGCGCACGGATCGCCGCGTCGAGGCCAGGATCGCTTCGGTACCAGCCTTCGGGCCCTACCTCGTCGATCCAGAAGCCGATCACCTCGCCCGGAGTGGTTTCCATCGTCGCTCTCCCCAAATCTGTCCTACAGTCGCCACGCTGGCGTCACGGCTTCGTTTCGGCCTCCGCGAGTTCCATCGCGTACTCCTGCGCCGCCTCCATGGCCACGGGCGTCGCCTGCGGCGAAACCGGGGCGTATGGCGTGGTGTCCTGCACCGCCGGCGCCGGGCGACGGGTCATTCGATAGACCGCGTAGAGCGAAATCAGACCGAAGAGAACGCCCATGTATGCGAAATAGGCGTCCGGGCCGAACCGCGCCATCAGCCAGCCTATCAGGATCGGTCCCGACACCGCGCCAAGACCGTTGACAAACAGCATCCCGCCAGAAGCAGCGGCCATGTCGGAGGGCTGCAGGAAATCGTTGGTGTGGGCGATGACCAGCGAATAGAGCGGGTTGGCGACGGCGCCGATGATGAAGGCGAGCGCCAGCATCACCACGAAGGAATCCGCACTCGTCATCCCGATGGCGATCGCCACCGTGGCCATGGCCGTGATCCACATGATCAGCTTGCGGCGATCCATCCGGTCCGAGAGCCAGCCGACGGGAAACTGCAGAAGCAGGCCGCCGATGTAGATCGTAGCGACGAAGACCGAGATCTGGCTGACCGTAAGCTGCTTCTCGGTGCCGAACACCGAGGACATGCCGAAGAGCCCCGAAAAGACCGCCCCGAGCAGAAAGCAGCCGACGAGGCCGAGCGGCGAGATCCGGAAGAGCTGCAACAGCGTCATCCGCCGCGTCAGCTGAAAGGCCGGAACGTTGCCCGCGGTCAGCAGGATCGGGATGAACGACAGCGACACCATCACCGACATCACCGCGAAGAGCACAAAGCCCGAGGGATCCCCGAAGTTGATCAGGCCCTGCGCGGCGATGATGCCGAGCATCTGCACGATCATGTAGAGCGACAGGGTCTGGCCGCGGGTCTCGTTGGTCGCCGTGTCGTTCAGCCAGCTCTCCGCCACCACGTAGACCCCGGAGAACGCGAAGCCGACCAGCAGCCGGATCGCCAGCCAGACCCAGGGATTGGGCGCCACGGCGTAGAGCACGAAGGCCGCCGAGATGATCGACGCGAGGGCGGCGAAGACCCGGACATGGCCCACCCGTCCGATCAGGTGAGGGGTCTGGATCGAGCCGGCGAGAAATCCCAGGAAATAGGCGCTCATGACGAACGCCATGGTCTCCGCGCCGAAGCCCTCGAGGCCGCCCCGGATGCCCAGGAGCGTGCCCTGCAGGCCGTTGCCGAGCAGAAGCATGAGCATCCCCAGAAGGAGGGCCCAGGAGTTCCTGAGGACTTCGAGCATTGCAGAGCCTCGCATCAATCCCCGGTTGCGCCGCGGACGGGACTTCACGCTCAGCCGTCTGGCAGAAGCAGCGAGCTGTCGCCATAGGAAAAGAACCGGTAGCGCGCCGAAACCGCGTGGGCGTAGATGCGGCGCACCCGCTCTAGGCCCATCATCGCCGCCACCAGCATCAGCAGCGTGGATCTGGGCAGATGAAAGTTGGTCATCAGGCCGTCGCTCACGCGAAACCGGTAGCCCGGGCGGATGAAGATGTCGGTCTCGCCCGTCCAGGGCGCGATCTCGCCCGAGGCCGCGGCGGTCTCGATCAGTCGCAGCGCGGTCGTCCCGACCGGAATGACCCGCCCGCCCGCGGCGCGCGTCCGGGCGATCGCCTCGGCGGCCTCTGCGCCGAGCTCGCCCCATTCGGCGTGCATCCGGTGTTGCTCGATGTCGGCGACCTTGACCGGCAGGAACGTGCCCGCGCCGACATGAAGTGTCACGAAGGTCCGCGACACACCGCGCGCGTCGAGATCGGCGAGCAGCGCCCCGTCGAAATGCAGCGAGGCCGTGGGGGCCGCCACCGCGCCGGGCTTCGACGCGAAGACGGTCTGGTAGTCCTCCCGGTCGAGTGCGTCGACCGCGCGGCGCCGCGAAATGTATGGCGGTAGCGGCATCCGGCCGACCTCTTCCAGCGCGGCGTCGAACGCGGCCCCGGAGCGATCGAAGGCGAAGATGACCTCCTCGCGCTCGCGGGCGACGACCGTGGCCAGGAGACCAGGGCCGAAGGACACCCGGTCACCGGCGGCGAGTCGCTTGGCCGGCCGCGCGAGCGCGCGCCACCTGCCGGCGGCGTCCAGCGACAGCAGGGTCACCTCCACGCGAGCCTCCGCCCCGTCAAGGCGACGGCGCATGCCGTCGAGACGGCCCGGCAGGACCCGGGTGTCGTTGAACACCAGAAGATCGCCGGCGCGGAGCCAGTCTGCGAGAAGGGACGTGCGTGAGTCCGAGATCGCGTCCGCCTGCGCGACAAGGAGCCGCGAGGCTGGGCGCGGCCGCGCCGGGCGCAGCGCGATCAGATCCTCGGGCAGGTCGAAATCGAATTCTTCGAGCCGCATCGCACTCCACCAACGGTCGGGCGACCCCGGCCCCACGCCCGTGCGCATGAGGGTCTTCGACGCAGTTCGCCCTTGATTTGCCGCCGGCAACGATATCTCCCAGTGCACGGATTATCGAGGGAGATTGGAATGACCGGAACGATCGAAGTCGGAAGACCCGCGCCGGAGGTGGCGCTGCCGCGCGATGGAGGCGGCGAGGTGCGGCTCGCGGATTTCGCGGGCAAGAACGTGGTGCTCTACTTCTATCCTAAGGACGACACCTCGGGCTGCACCAAGGAGGCCCTGGGCTTCTCCGAGCACATCGACGCGTTCGAGGCGGCAAACACCGTGGTGGTCGGCGTCTCCAAGGACAGCGTGGCCAAGCACGACAAGTTCCGCGACAAGCACGGGCTGTCGGTGATCCTGCTCTCGGACGAAAGCGGCGACGTCACCGAGCGCTTCGGCTCCTGGGTCGAGAAATCGATGTACGGCAAGAAGTACATGGGCATCGAGCGCTCGACGTTCCTGATCGACGGCTCGGGGAACGTTCGCGAGATATGGCGCAAGGTGAAGGTTCCGGGCCATGTCGAGGAAGTGCTGGCGGCGGCCCGGACGCTTGCGACGCAAACGGCCTGAAGACGCGCCCGCCGGCCCCGCTTGTCAGCTCACGGATGACCCGCTATAGGCGGGCTCCGATTTCTCCACGGCGGCGGCGGTTGGCATGGCCAAGATCAACGGGAACGAGATCCGTCCCGGCAACATCCTCGAACATGACGGCGGCCTCTGGGTCGCCGTGAAGGTCGGCCACGTCAAGCCCGGCAAGGGCGGGGCCTTCGCTCAGGTGGAGATGAAGAACCTGCGCAACGGCACCAAGCTCAACGAACGCTTCCGGTCAGCGGACAAGGTCGAGCGGGTGCGACTCGAGCAGAAGGACCAGCAGTTCCTTTACGAGACTGACGGCATGCTGGTGTTCATGGACGCCGCCACCTACGAGCAGACCGAACTGCCCGCCGACATCCTCGGCGATCGGCGGCCCTTCCTGCAGGATGGCATGACGATCAAGGTGGAGTACTACGACGAAGAGGCGCTGAACGCGCAGCTTCCCGACAAGGTGACCTGCACGATCACCGAGACCGAGCCGGCGGTGAAGGGCCAGACCGCGGCCAACAGCTTCAAGCCGGCAATCCTCGACAACGGCGTGCGGATCATGATCCCGCCCTTCGTCGGCGAGGGCGAGGCGGTGGTGGTCTCGACCGAGACCATGGAATACGTCGAACGGGCCTGAGCCACCGGACGGGTCGGAAAACGGCCCTTTTCAACGGCTTTGGGAGTGTCCTAGCTAGGACGATCTCCAGACCATTGTTTTGAAATAGAAAAAGTGTTAGCGTGACTCTCGACGCCCGCAAGGGTTAAGCCGCGAGAGCGGCGGCGCGTCACAGGCCGATTGAGCCGGCGCGGCCGTGGCGCTACATGTCAGGGTGATGGTAAGGAGGGAGCCGCCATGCCCACCGCCCGCGACTACAGCCTGATCGGCAGCGAAGCGCAGATCGCCGTGGAAAACGGCCTCGCCGCCGCGGCGTGGTATCACACCGACATTCCGCGCAAGGAAATGAAGGAGCTGATGAAACGCTCCGACCAGCCGGCGCTGCGCGACACCGCGCTCTGGTTCGGGCTGCTCTTCGTCACGGCGCTCGGCGCGGTCCTGCTCTGGGGGTCGTGGTGGTGCCTACCCTTCTTTCTCGCCTACGGCGTGCTCTACGGTTCGGCCTCGGACGCGCGCTGGCACGAGCATGGGCATGGCACCGCCTTCAAGACCGCCTGGATGAACGACGCGATCTACTGGATGGCCTCGTTCATGATCCTGCGCAATCCGGTGGTCTGGCGTTGGAGCCATGCGCGCCATCACACCGACACCATCGTCGTCGGGCGCGACCCTGAGATCGCCGTGCCCCGCCCGCCGTCGCCGCTAGAAGTCGCTTCGCGGTTCACCGGCCTGCCGCAGGTCAGGGCGGCCCTGCCCCGCTTCATGCTGCAGGCCTCGGGCCGCATGGACCCGCAGGAGGCGACCTTCGTGCCCGAGAGCGAGTGGCCGCGCGTCACGCTCGCGGCGCGCATCTTTCTCGCGCTCTACGCCGCGCCGATCCTCGTCTCGCTCGTAGCGGGATCCTGGCTGCCGCTCCTGCTGTTCGGGCTCGCGCCGTCGATCTACGGGGCCTGGTTCTACGTCTTCACCGGCCTCACGCAGCATGCAGGCTTGGCCGAGGACGTGCTCGACCACCGGCTCAACAGCCGCACGGTCTACATGAACCCGATGTTCCGGTTCCTGTATCTCAACATGAACTATCACGTGGAGCATCACATGTTCCCGATGGTTCCCTACCACCGGCTGCCAGAGCTGCACGCGCGGATGAAGGACGATTGCCCGACGCCCTACCCCTCGACGATCGCGGCCTATCGCGAGATCATTCCCGCGATCATCCGCCAGTCCCGCGAACCGACCTGGTACGTGCGGCGCGCGCTTCCGCAGGGCGCCAAGCCCTATCGGCCGGATCTGCACGGGGCGGAGACGGCGGCGGCGACTGCGGCGGAATAGGCGCCGGCGAAACGTCCGCCTGGCGGCGGGCGCGGTGAACGGGGGATGCGATGACGGACCGAAGGCCGACCGTGGCCGATCTGCGCGCGCTCAAGGGCGTGCGGCAACTGACCATGCTGCGGGTGGAGAGCCTCGCGGAGGCCGAAGCCGCCGAGCGCGCCGGGATCGACATGATCTCGGTCCCGCCGGAATTGCTGACGCCGACCTTCCGCGAGGCCGCGCCGGGCCGCTTCGTCCATGGCGGGCTCGAGCCGGGGCATTTCGTGACCACCGAGGACTACCTGCGCGCCGGCTTCTCGGCGCTGCGCGCGGGCGCCGACGCGGTCTATTGCGCCGCGAGCCCGCAGACGATCCGGCGCATGGCCGACGAGGGCATCCCGGTCTGTGGGCATTGCGGGCTGATCCCGTCGCGGCGCACCTGGACGGGCGGGTTTCGCGCGGTGGGCAAGACCGCCGAGAGCGCGAAGCTGGTGCTCGACCAGGTGCGCGCGCTCGAAGCGGCAGGGGCCTTTGCGGCCGAGATCGAGGTGGTGCCGAGCGCCGTGGCGGCCGAGATCTCGCGCCGCACGCCGCTGATCATGATCTCGATGGGCGCCGGCGCGGGCTGCGACGCGCAGTATCTCTTTGCAGTGGACGTGCTCGGCGAGAACCGCGGCCACGTGCCGCGGCATTCGAAGGTCTACGTCCACCTCGCGGCCGAGCACGACCGGATCCAGGAGATGCGGGTAGCGGCCTTCGCAGCCTACGCCGCGGAGGTGCGGGGCGGCGGCTATCCCGGGCCGGAGCATCAGGTGGAGATCGACCCGGCCGAGCTGGCGGCGTTCCGCGCCGCCCTCGGGGACGAGGCATGAACGCGAGGGCGCGGCGATGAAGTTTCTCGACACAAACCACCCGATGTTCCGCCCGCTCTGGGTGCGCGCGCTGATCGTTGGCGGCACCGGGATCTGGGCGCTGTTCGAGGTCTCGCTGGGCAACCTGTTTTGGGCGCTGATCTTCGGGGCGCTGGCGGCCTACGCCGGCTGGGGCCTCTTCGTGACCTACGACCCCGACCGCAAGGGCGGCGGCTAGCTCAGTCTCTCGCCACGGGCGCGGCTGGCGTGAGCTCGTAGCGGGCGAGCTCGTGGTAGCTCGGCCCGGCCCGCCCCAGATGCGAACGGTAGAGCGCGAACCCGGTCACCGCGAAGGGCCCCGAGCGGAAGCCCGCGCCGCGCACCGCGAAGGCGCGAAGCCGGTCGGCGGCCTCGCCCGAAAGCCCGCCGTTGGCGCGCGCCACCGTCACATGCGGCGTGAAGCGCCGGCGGGGCAGCTCGACCCCGGCGTCGCGGACGGCCTGTGCGACCTTGGCCTGGAGCCGGTCGAGCCCCGGCTCGGGCGCGACGCCGGCGTTCAACACCCGGATCCGTCGGTCGCCCAGAACGTCGAGCCCCCGCAGGGTCAGATCGAAGCCGCGATGGCGGATCCGCGAGAGCGCGTGGTGGGCGTCCTCGATCACCGGCTCGGGATGCTCGCCGACAAAGACCAGCGTGAGGTGGAAGTTCTCCCGCGCAACCGGCCGACCCTCCGGCAGTCCGGCTTGCGCGGCGATCAGGTCGCCGGCGACGACTTCGGGAACATCGAGGGCGACGAAGGCGCGGATCACGGGTGGGCGGTCCGGTTCAGAGCCGCGCCATCAGCGCCTCGACCTCGGCGCGATCGGGCATCGAGGGGGCGGTGCCCGGCCGCGTCACCGAAAGCCCGGCGACGGCGGCGCCGAGCCGCACGGCGTCGAGCGGATCGAGGCCCCGGGCCAGCCCGGTGGCGAACCCGCCGTTGAAGGCGTCGCCCGCCCCGGTCGTCTCCACCACCGGGCCCGCGTCGACCGCCGGCACCAGTTGCGACAGCCCGGGCGCGTGAAAGAGCGCGCCCTGGGCCCCGAGGGTGACGACCGCCGCGCCCACCCCGCGGGCGAGAAGCGCGTCACCGGCGGCGCGGGCGTCGTCGGGCGAGGCGACCGCGCGTCCGGTGAGGATCTCGATCTCGGTCTCGTTGGGGGTGACGTAGTCGCAGAGGCCGAGCACGTCATCGCCGAGCGCCTGGCCGGGCGCGGGGTTCAGGATCGTCGTAACGCCGACGCCGCGGGCTATCTGGAGGCCGCGGACCGCCGCGTCCAGGGGCTGTTCAAGCTGGGTGACGAAGACCGCCGCCCGGCCGATCAGCCCCGCCTGCGCGTCGAGATCGGCCGCGCAGAGATGCGCGGCGGCGCCGGGGGAGATGATGATGGCGTTGTCGCCGGTGGCCTCCTCGATGAAGATGTAGGCCGCGCCGGTGTAGCTCTCGGGGGTCGGCGTGACGACCGGGGCGACGCCGGCCTCGGCCCAGGTGCGCATCGCCATCTCCGCGAAGGCGTCCGCGCCGAGGCGGGTGATGAACGACACCTCCGCGCCAAGCCGGGCCGCGGCGACGGCCTGGTTCGATCCCTTGCCGCCGGGGCCGAGCGCGAAGCTGTTTCCGAGCACGGTCTCGCCCATGCGCGGCGGCCGGTCGGCCCGGTAGGAGGTGTCGGCGACGAAGACGCCGAGGATCACCACGCGGTTGGCGCGGTCGTCCACCTCAGGCCTCCGGCGGGATCACGCCCTTGCGGAACGCAAAGCAGCCATAGAAGCGCCGCTCGTGGGCCTGGATGACGGCGAAGGCGGTCTTGGCGCGCTCGTAGAAGGCGTAACGCTCGACGCTGATCATCGGCCAGGCCCGACCCTCGGCGGCGTCGATCACCGCCTGAACCTCGCGCTGGACTTCCGGGATCTCATCGGGCGCGCCCACGACCTCCATGCGCGCGGCCGCGTCGTCGACGAAGGTGTCGAGCGGATAGACCGAGAGCACCGCCTGCGCGACCCGGGCGGCGGGCGCGTCGATGCGCAGAAGCTCGCCCAGCGCGGTCTCGGCCGCGACGCTGGCTGCGGGGAAATTGGTGTCGCAGATGATCAGATCGTCGCCGTGGCCCATGGCGCGCAGCGCGTAGAGCGCGTCGGCGTTCAGCAGCGGATCGAGGCCCTTGAGCATGTGATGTCCTTCCTGGCTTGGGATCAGGCGGCGAGCGCCGTGGCGACTGCGCTGCCGAGGCGCGCGTGGTCTTCGGCCTCGAAATGCACACCGTCGACCGGGCTCGAGGCGATGATGGCCCCGGCGTCGAGAAAGCCCACGCCATGGCGCTCGGCGACCTCGGCGCAGCGGGCTGCGAGGCCCTGCGACTTCGCGGCGCCGCCCACGAAGATCTCGCCGAGCCAGGCGGATTCGAGCACCGGCGGCGGACAGATCAGCAGCACGTCGGGCGCTCCGCCCTCCGGCCCGGCCTCGCTCTGGCGGATGGCGGCGACGAGACGCGAGAGGCTGTCGGCGATCAGCAGCGGCGCGACGCCGTACATGGTCTTGAGGTCGTTGGTGCCCAGCATCAGCGCCACGATGTCGATCGGACGGTGGCTCTCGAGGGCTGCGGGCAGGACCGCGAGCCCGTTCATGTGCGCGCCCATCACCGGGTCGGGGTGGACGGTGGTGCGGCCCGGAAGCCCCTCCTCGACCACACGCCAGCCGGGCCCTAGGGACGCCGCCATCACTCCGGGCCAGCGCGTGTCCGGCCCGAAGCGGCGGCGTTCGAGCGGACGCGACATCGGCATGGTGCCGTGGGTGTTGCTGTCGCCGTAGCAGAGAACTGTCCGCTGGCCCATGACGTCGCTCCCCTCGCGCACGGCGCCTACGCACCGCTTCCGCGATGAGTAGCGCAGCGGTCCGGGACCTGTCCATGGCGGCGACGCCCCGGCGACCTTCGGTTGCGCGAACCGTCGCGGATCGGTTACGCTTGTGCGATATCAGAAGTGCGTGGAAAAGCGCAGACGGGGGGAAACCATGAAGACATTTGTGCTTGCCGGAGCCGCGGCGGCGTCGGTCGCGATGGCGACCGGGGCCTATGCCCAGACCGAGATCCAGTTCTGGCACGCCTTCACCGGGCGGCTCGGGGAACTCCTCGACGAACAGGTGGCCGGCTTCAACGCCAGCCAGCCGGACTATGTCGTAGTGGCCAGCCACAAGGGCAACTACTCGGAGGCGCTCAACGCCGGCATCGCCGCGTTCCGCGCAGGCGAGCAGCCGCACATCCTTCAGGTGTTCGAGATCGGCACCGCGACGATGATGGCGGCGGAAGGCGCAATCATGCCGGTCTACGAGGTGATGGCCGGCGCGGACTTCGATCCCGACGCCTATATCGGCGCGGTGAAGGGCTATTACACCACCACCGAGGGCGACATGCTGTCGCTGCCCTACAACTCCTCGACGCCGGTGCTCTGGGTCAACCGCGACCTCTTCGAGCAGGCAGGGCTCGATCCGGACATGGATCTGACCACCTGGCAGCAGGTCGGCGAGGCCGTGGACGCGCTCAAGGCCGCCGGGGTCGATTGCCCGTTCACCACCGCCTGGCAGAGCTGGATCCATCTCGAGAACCTCTCCCCCTATCACAACCTGCCCTTCGCCACCGAAGAGAACGGCTTCGCCGGGCTGGGCGCGGAACTCGCCTTCAACGGACCCGCCCAGGCCCAGCACATCGCGATGCTCGGCGACTGGGCCTCGGACGGGCGGTTCCTCTACGCCGGCCGGCGCAACGAGGGCGGCGCGAACTTCCGGGCCGGGGAATGCGCGCTCTTCACCGAGAGCTCGGCCGGATACGCCGGAATCACGGCCGAAGCGCAGTTCGCCTTCGACGTGCGCCCGCTGCCCTACTGGGAGGGCGTCGAGGGTGCCCCGCTCAACACCATCATCGGCGGCGCCTCGCTCTGGGTGCTCTCGGGCCACGAGCCGGAGGAATACGCAGGCGTGGGCGCGTTTCTCAACTTCCTCGCCTCGCCGGAGATCCAGGCGAAGTGGCACCAGGACACCGGCTATCTGCCGATCACAATCGCGGCGGGGGATCTCACCCGCGAGCAGGGCTTCTACGACGCCAATCCCGGCACCGACATCGCGGTGATACAGATGACCGCAAACGAGCCCACCGCTAACTCCAAGGGCATCCGGCTCGGATCCTTCGACCAGATCCGCGGCATCATCGACGAGGAGCTCGAGGGGGTCTGGGCCGGTGACAAGACCGCCCAGGAGGCGCTCGACAGCGCTGTGGAGCGCGGCAACGCGCTCTTGCGCCGCTTCGAGCAGGCCAGCCAGTAGCGAAGACCCGGAAGCGGCGCGCGGGCTTGGTCCGCGCGCCACTCCCGCTTCCGGAGCATCCATGGAGAAGCGCGTCACCTTCAAGGGCCTGCTGCTGCCGCTGGCGCTGGTGGCGCCGCAGATCCTGGTCACGGCGCTGTTCTTCTTCTATCCGGCGGGCCAGGCGATCTGGCAGTCGCTGTTCATCCCCGACCCGTTCGGCCTTAGCGCCCAGTTCGTCGGGCTCGGCAACTTCCGCTTCCTGCTGTCCGATCCGTTCTACAGGGCGAGCTTCGTCACCACGATCGTCTTCTCCACGCTGGTCACGCTGGTCTCGATGGGTGTGGCGCTCTGGCTCGCGGTGCTCGCCGACCGGCTGATCCGGGGTTCGGGCGTCTACCGCACGCTGCTGATCTGGCCCTATGCGGTGGCCCCGGCGGTGGCCGGCGTGCTCTGGCTCTTCATGTTCAACACCCGCGTGGGGGTGATCGCCTGGTATCTCGGGCTGCTCGGCTACGACTGGAACCACGTGCTCAACGGGACCGAGGCGATGGGGCTCGTCGTCGTCGCCTCGTCCTGGGGGCGGATCAGCTACAACTTCCTGTTCTTTCTCGCCGGCCTCCAGGCGATCCCGCGCAGCGTCATCGAGGCTGCGGCCATCGACGGGGCGCGGTTCTGGAAGCGGTTCTGGACGATCGTCTTTCCGCTCCTGTCGCCGACCACCTTCTTCCTCTTGGTGGTCAACGTGGTCTACGCCTTCTTCGAGACCTTCGGGGTGATCCACACCATCACCGGCGGCGGGCCGCAGCAATCGACGACGACCCTGGTCTACAAGGTCTTCTCCGACGGCTTCGTCGCGCAGGATCTGGGATCCTCGGCCGCGCAGTCGGTGATCCTGCTGGTGCTGGTCGGCGCGCTCACGGTCGCGCAGTTCCGCTACATCGAGCGCCGGGTGCACTACTGATGTCGGGCATGGTCGAGCGGCGCGGCGCCGGGCACTGGCTGAGCCATCTCGGCCTGATCGCGGGCGTCGCGGTGATCGCATTCCCGATTTGGCTCGCCTTCGTCGCCTCGACGGTGAGCCAGCCCGAGATCGCGCGGCCGCCGATGCCGCTCTGGCCAGGCGACCGGTTCATGGAGAACTACTCCCGCGCGCTCTTCGCGGGCGTGAACGCGCCGGTTGGCTGGATGCTTCTGAATTCGTTCGTCATGGCGATGGGGATCGCGGCCGGCAAGATCGTCATCTCGCTGCTCTCGGCCTTCGCGATCGTCTATTTCCGCTTTCCCGGGCGCATGGTGTTCTTCTGGCTGATCTTCCTGACGCTGATGCTGCCCGTGGAGGTGCGCATCGTGCCGACCTACGAGGTCGCGGCGAACTTCGGAATGCTCAACAGCTACCAGGGGTTGATCCTGCCGCTGATCGCCTCGGCGACGGCGACCTTCCTGTTCCGGCAGTTCTTCATGACCGTGCCCGACGAGCTGGCCGAGGCTGCGCGCGTCGACGGAGCGCGGCCGATGCGGTTCTTCGTCGACATTCTGCTGCCGATGAGCAGGACCAACATCGCCGCCCTCTTCGTCATCCTCTTCATCTACGGTTGGAATCAGTATCTCTGGCCGTTGCTGATCACCACGGACCCGTCGATGAACACCATCGTCATGGGCATCAAGCAGATGTTTCCCTCCGGCGACGACATCGCGGACTGGCCGGTGATCATGGCGACCTCGATCCTCGCGATGCTGCCGCCCGTCGCGGTGGTGATCGGGATGCAGAAGCTGTTCATCCGCGGCCTCGTGGACACCGACAAATAGATGGCGACGGTGACGCTCTCCGACGTGGTGAAGGACTTCGGACGCACGCGCGTCATCCACGGCGTCAGCGTCGACGTCGCGGACGGCGAGTTCATCGTCATCGTCGGCCCGTCTGGCTGCGGGAAGTCGACGCTTTTGCGCATGGTCGCAGGCCTCGAGACCATCACCGGCGGCGAGGTCAGGATCGGCGACCGGCGCGTGAACGACTTGGAGCCGATGGACCGCGATATCGCGATGGTGTTCCAGAACTACGCGCTCTACCCGCACATGAGCGTCTACGAGAACATGGCCTACGGGCTCAAGATCGCCGGACGCCCGAAGCCGGAGATCGAGGAACGGGTGCGCACGGCGGCGCGGATGCTCCAGCTCGAGGAGCTGCTCGACCGCAGGCCGCGCGCGCTCTCAGGCGGCCAGCGCCAGCGGGTGGCGATGGGGCGCGCGATCGTGCGCAAGCCCGCGGTGTTCCTGTTCGACGAGCCGCTCTCCAATCTCGACGCCAAGCTCCGGGTGGCGATGCGGCTCGAAATCAAGGCGCTGCAGCGCGCGCTCGGCGTCACCGCGCTTTACGTCACCCACGATCAGGTCGAGGCGATGACGCTCGCGGACCGGATGATCGTGATGAACGCCGGCCGCGTCGACCAGGTCGGCGCGCCGCTCGAGGTCTACGGCGATCCCGCCACCGAGTTCGTGGCGGGCTTCATCGGCTCGCCGCCGACCAACTTCCTGCCCGGCGCCGCGATCGGAGCGGCGGCGGCGCAGATCGGGGTCCGGCCGGAGCACGCCCGGCTCGCCGCGGAGGGCGCGGGGCGGCTGGCGGGCGACCTGCTCTACTGCGAGGCGCTGGGCGCGGAGACGCTGGCGCATGTCCGGATTGCGGACGGCGCGCTCTTCACCGTGCGGCTCGAGAGCGGGGCGCCGGTCCCGCGCGAAGGCGCGCGCGTCGGCCTCGCCTGGGATCCCGCCCACGAGATCGGCTTCGACGCCGACGGCCTGCGGATCCGCCAGACCTGAGCCGCCGATTCATGGGCGAATATCCGCCGATCAGAGGCGAATCCGCGCGGCGAGCGGTTATGGCGATTGCCAAGGAAGCGGCAAACTTCCTACAAGACCACAACATTTGGGGTGACGCCCGGAGAAGGTGTAACCAAGGGGTGATGCATGGCGGGTAGCGGGGGCAGGATGAATTCCGCCTTATCGACGGTCTTTCCCGAGAAACGGGTGTTCATCCAGTCCGGCGACTCGACCAGTTACATCCGGATTTCACCGCTTTCACAACTCGGTTTCGGCGCACTTTCGCTCGCCACCGCGGGCTGGATGGCGATCGCGACGGCGACGGTCGTGATGGATCGCGTCGGCGCCAGCGATGCGCCGGATCAACGCGTTGTGCTGCACGAGGCCTACCAGTCGCGGCTCGAGGAATTGTCGGCCGAACGCGACCTGCGCGCGGCGGAGTCGCGCTCGGCTCAGAACCGTTTCCAGATCGCGATGGGCCAGATCGGCCGGCAACAGTCGGAGATCCTCGCGGCGCTGGAAGAGCGCAGCGAACTCGAGACCGCCCTCGACCTGATGCGTGGACGCCTGCAGGAGGCGGTGGCGCAGCGCGACGCGCTCGGCGAGATCAACGACCGCCTGACGACGCGCATGAGCGCGGTCAACGAGACGCTGTCCGAGAAGGGCCGCAGCCGCGACGATCTGGACGAGACGCTGCGCACGCTGACGGCTGCGCTCACCGACACCGTGGAGGTTCGCGACGCGACGGCGGCGGAGCGCCAGGAGCTCGAGCGCCGCGTGGCCGAGCTTGAACTGCAGTCGACCCTCCAGTCGCAGGCGCAGGCGGAGATGGTCGCCGGCCTCGAGGAAGCCGTAAGCATCTCGTTCGGGGCGCTTGAGGAAGTCTTCAGCCGGGCCGACCTGAAGCCCGAGAACCTGATCGCCGGCTTGCGCGACGACTATTCCGGCCAGGGCGGCCCCGCCGAGGCGGTGGTCAGCACACGCTCCTACGTCGACCCGGCGTTCGACACCCGTCTCGACCGGCTGATGAACGATCTCGACCGCATGAACCTGCTGCGGGTGGCGATCGGCAAGATTCCCTTCGCGCATCCCGTCAAGGCGAGCCACCGCTACACCAGCGGCTTCGGCGTTCGCCGAGACCCGAAGGGCGGCGGGCGGCGGATGCACTCGGGCATGGATTTCGCCGCGCCCAAGGGCACGCCGATCTACGCCACCGCCGACGGCGTGGTAGTGTCGGCGGAACGCGAGGGCGGCTACGGTCTGACTGTCCGGATCCGCCATGATTTCGGCTTTGAGTCGGTTTATGCCCACCAATCCAAAATCAATGTCCGCAAGGGACAAAGAATCTCGCGTGGCGAGCATATAGGTGCTATGGGTTCAACCGGACGTAGTACCGGCGTGCATCTTCACTATGAGGTGCACCTGAACGGACGGCCCGTGAACCCCAAGGCCTATATGGAGGCAGTAAAGGATGTTTTCTAAGCACAGATCCAGCGAGGTGGTTCCGCAACCCGCGGAAACGCCGCTCTCGAAGCCTGAGCCAGAAACCCTCAAGTCAACTCAAACCAGCGCAAGTCCGGCGAGTTCCTTCGCGCCCGCTCCGGCGGAGCCGCCGAAGGCCAAGCCCGCGGCCTCGGTGCTGTCATCCGACATCACCATCACCGGCAATGTCCGGTCCAGCGGCGATATTCAGGTCGAAGGCACGATCGAGGGGGACATTCGTGCACAGACGCTGATCGTCGGGGAGACCGCGACCGTCAAGGGTGAGGTAATGGCCGAGGACGTGGTTGTGCACGGCCGGGTCATCGGTCGCCTCCGCGGCATGAAGGTCCGGCTTTCGACCTCGGCCAAGGTCGAGGGCGACATCATCCACAAGACCATCGCCATCGAGAGCGGAGCGCATTTCGAGGGATCGGTGCAGCGTCAGGACGACCCGCTCAGCCAGGGCGGGGCCAGGTCGAACACCGCCGCGTCGCCGGCGGCGATGCAGCGGCCCGCCGGCGCCCCGGCGAACGGAGGCGCGCAGCAGCGGACCGAAGCGCGCGAGCCGCAGCCCGCAACCTGACCCTCGGACGACTTCTCGGCCAAGTGAATAGGGCCCGCGCGACGTCGCGCGGGCCCTTTCCTGTCGGGGGCGTTGTCGCCCCCGGCGTTGGCGGTCAGACCGCGTCGGCGGGCGAGATCAGTTTGCGATAGAGGTGCCATGTTGCGTGCCCGAGCACGGGCAGCGCCACGATCAGACCCAGAAACAGCGGCACCATCGCCACGAAGAGAACCGCGGCGACGATCCAGGCCCAGCTCAGCATCGGCCGCAAGTTGCTGGTCACGGAGTTGAAGCTCGTCACCATCGCGGTGACGAAGTCGATGTCGCGATCGAGAAGCATCGGCAGGGCGACCACGGTGAGCGAAAACAGCACGAAGGCGATCAGCCCGCCCACGAGGCTGCCGAACAGCAGCATCGCGATGCCGTTTCCTGTCGAGAGCAGGGTGTTGAGGTCGGAATAGACCGCGAAGTTCATCCGGCCGAGGAAGATCGCGATCATCAGACGGGCCGACCAGATCCAGATCATGAAGCCCGCAAGCACGATGAAGGCCATGTAGGGAAGCTGGCCACTGCGCTGGCTCCAGACCGCGCCGAGGATCTCGCCCCACTCGAGCGGCTGTCCCTTCTCGAGCCGGCGGCTCACCTCGTAGAGCCCGATGGCGGCAAACGGGCCGATCAGCGGGAAGGCGAAGGCGAACGGAATGATCCACAGCGACCGGCCCGACAACCAGAACTCCAGGAAGATCGCGATGCCGGCCAGCGCATAAACGCCGCCGAAGAACAGGCCGAACTGCGGCGCGGCCCGGAAATCCGCCCAGCCCTGCGAGAGCGACGCGTAGACGTCGTCCGTGGTGATCTTGTTGATCGCGGGTCGTTTGTATGTGGCCGTCGCGGTCGGGGCGGTGGCGTTCATGTCGCGTCTCCGATGATCTCCGGCCCGGCGCCGGTCTCGCGGGACACGTTACCGCAGCCGCGCCGTTCAAGACAACAGTCTCTCATATGTCCAAGTCACGCCTCGGCGTTGGCCTCGGCGCGCCCTTGTCCGGCCACCTGCTGCGCCGGCGTCGCGGCGTCCATCACCTCGCGCGCCGCCGGAATGGTCACGTCGGCACCGTTTGGATCTCGATGGTCTTGATGCAGGTTCCGAATCCGGGTCAAGCGTCGGAGAAATGCCGACCCCTCCCAAGCCGCCACTACGGGCATTCGGCAATTCAGCTACGCGGCGCCCTTTAGCCGTGGTAATGTCCACCGGTGGAGGTTTGGAGATCGGGCCTGTGGACGTGTCATCTGGCAACGGCTTCCACTTCGATCGTCGGAACCCAGTCGCCTTCTACGCGCTCGCGTTCGGGTTCGCCTGTGTCGCGGCGTTCGGCGTGTCCAAGGGCGTCGCGCCGCTTATGTTCGTCTACATGTTCACGCCGTTGCTGGCGGTACTGGTGCTGCGCTTCTTCGAGGCTCGCCGGCAGCCAGAAGGACGGCGAGGGTTCCTGCGCGCCCTCGCGACGGACCTGGCCCTCGACCGGCCCGGGTTGCGCGGCTGGACCTTCGCGCTGCTGGTCCCGCCCATCGCCTACGGAGCGGTCACGCTGGCCGCGTATGGCGTCGGCCTCGCGTCCGACGAGGCGGCGGGCATCGTGATCGGCCCGGTCTGGCTGATCGGGTTCGCCCTGTCAGTTGTTTCCGCCCTCGGTGAGGAGGCGGGCTGGCGCGGTTATCTCCTGCCGTCCCTGCTCGGGCTCGGGACGTGGCCGGCGATGCTGCTGACCGGAGCGCTGCACGGCCTTTGGCACTTTCCTGTGATCCTGCTGACCCCCTACTACCATGGCGCGGGCTCCCCGTGGATCGTGCTGCCGGAGTTTCTCCTCGTGCTGACCCTCGCGGGCGTTCTCTACGGCTACCTGCGTCTTTCGACCGCAAGCCTCTGGCCGGCGATTCTGTTCCACGCAAGCGTCAACGAGTTCGATCGCCTTCTACGCGCAGCGCACGCGACCGACCGACCCGGTTCTGCTGGAATACTGGGGCGGCGAGAGCGGCGTTTTCGCGATCGTCGCCATCCTGCTGGTCGTGATCTGGATCCGCTGGCGGTGGCATCCTTCGCCGCGGACGGCGTGACCCCCCGTCGCGTCGACGTCACTCGCCCGCCTGGGCCTCGGCGCGGCTCTTGCCGGTCACCTGCAGCGCGAGGGCTGCGGCCATGAATTGGTCGAGATCGCCGTCGAGCACGCCTTGGGTGTCGGAGGTCTCAACGTTTGTGCGCAGGTCCTTCACCATCTGGTAGGGCTGGAGCACATAGGAGCGGATCTGGTTGCCCCAGCCCGCGTCGCCCTTGGCCTCGTGTGCGGCGGTGATCTCCTCGTTGCGCCGGCGCAGCTCCATCTCGTAGAGGCGCGACTTCAGGGCCGCCATGGCGTTGGCGCGGTTCTGGTGCTGAGACTTCTCCGAGGACGTCACCACGATATTGGTGGGAATATGGGTGATCCGCACCGCGCTGTCGGTGGTGTTGACATGCTGGCCGCCGGCCCCGGACGAGCGGTAGGTGTCGATACGGATGTCGTTGGGCGCGATGTCGATCTCGATGTTCTCGTCGACCACAGGATAAACCCAGACCGACGAGAACGACGTGTGCCGCCGCGCGGCGCTGTCGAAGGGCGAGATGCGAACCAGCCGGTGCACGCCGCTCTCGGACTTCAGCCATCCGTAGGCGTTGTGGCCGCCGATGCGGTAGGTAACGGAGCGGATGCCGGCCTCCTCGCCGGGGCTCTCGGACATCATCTCAACCTTGTAGCCACGGGCCTCGGCCCAGCGCACGTACATGCGCGCCAGCATCGCCGCCCAGTCGCAGCTCTCGGTGCCGCCGGCGCCGGCGTTGACCTCGAGGAAAGTGTCGTTGCCGTCGGCCTCGCCGTCCAGCAACGCCTCGAGCTCCTTCTGCGCAGCGGCGTCGCGCAACCGGGCGAGCGCCGCCTCGGCGTCTGCCACCACCTCGTTGTCGCCCTCGGCCTCGCCGAGCTCGATCATCCCGGTCTGGTCCGCGAGTTCCTGGGCGAGCGCGCGGTAGCCCTCGACGGCGTCCGAGAGGGTCTGGCGGTCGCGCATCAGTTTCTGGGCGCGCTCGGGATCGTTCCAGAGCTCGGGGTCCTCGGACATCGCGTTGAGTTCCTCGAGGCGATGGTCGGCGGTGTCCCAGTTCAGGCGCTGGCGCAGGAGCGTCAGCGACTTCTCGATCTCGGTGACGAGGTGTTCGGTTTCGGCGCGCATCGGATCGTTCCGTTCCGGCGGCAACCCGCCGCCACGGGGCGGTTCTACCGAGCGCATCGACGGGGGTAAAGGGAACCCCGACCGCCTGTCCCGCCAGCCGGCCCGGTCAGTAGAGGCCGCCGCTCGACAGCGCGCCCAGCGACGGGCGCGAAGGCAGCGATTGGGTGCTGCCGCCGACCTGGACGCGCTCGATCAGCGTGGCGGCCTCGCCGGCCTCGTAGAGCGGGATGTCGGCGCCCATGCGCCAGCCGCCGTCGACGGTCTGGCCGTAGCCGCCCACGACCACGTCCTGGCCGTCCTTGATGTACTCGACCTGCACGTTCGGTCCCGACGCGCTGTCGGACAGACGCTGGCCGGAAGCGCGGTCGATCTTGATGAAGCGCCCGCCCGGCGGCACCGCGAACTTCACCGGCGGCTGGCCGGCGAGCGCCACCTTGATGAACTCCGCGAAGATCGGCGCGCAGAGCGTGCCTCCGAAGGCGCTGTCGCCCATGGGGCGCGGCGTGTCGTAGCCCATGAAGCAGCCTGCGACGATGCGGGGGCCGTAGCCGATGTACCAGACGTCCTTGGCCTCGTTGGTCGTGCCGGTCTTGCCGGCGAGGTTCATCTCCAGCGAGCCGACCGCGCGGCGGCTGGTGCCCCGGCTCACCGCGCCCTGCAGCATCGAGGTGATCTGGAAGGCGGTGATCGGGTCCATGATGCGCTCGGCGTCCGATCGCACCACCGGGGAGGCGGCGTCCGTCAGCCGCGGGCCGTCGCAGCCCACGCAGGGCCGGCGATCATGGCGGTAGATCGTCTCGCCGTAGCGGTCCTGCACGCGGTCGACCAGCGTCGGCTCGACCTGCAGGCCGCCGTTGGCGAACATCGCGTAGGCCGCGACCATCTTGAAGAGCGTCGTCTCGCCGGCGCCGAGCGAATAGGACAGAAGTTGCGGCATGTCGTCGTAGACGCCGAAGCGTTCGGCGTACTCCGCGACGGTGTCCATGCCGACGTCCTGGGCGATGCGGACCGTCATCAGGTTGCGCGACTGCTCGAGCCCGGTGCGGATCGGGGCCGGTCCGTAGTACTTGTCGCTGGCGTTGGTCGGCCGCCAGATCCCGGCGCCGGTCGCGACCTCGATGGGGGCGTCCACGACGATGGTGGCCGGGCTGTAGCCGTTGTCGAGCGCGGCGGCGTAGACGAAGGGCTTGAACGACGAGCCAGGCTGGCGCAGCGCCTGCGTCGCGCGGTTGAAGACGCTCGACTGGTAGGAAAAGCCGCCCTGCATGGCCAGAACGCGGCCGGTCTGGGTGTCCATCGCCATGAACCCGCCCTGGATCTCGGGGACCTGGCGGTAGCTCCAGCGCTGCGAGCCGTCCTCGGCGGGCTCCTCCTCGGAGACAAGGATCACGTCGCCGACGCTCCAGAGGTCGGCGGGGCCGCCTGCCTCGCGCAGGCGGCCGTCGCCGCCGCGCACCCGGGCCCAGCTTGCGTCCTGGTAGCCGAGGTAGTGCCCGTCAGCGTCCTCCGCGACGTCCTCGACGCCGATGCGCGCCGCGGTCTCGCCGATCGCGAGCACCACGGCCGGGCGCCAGCCGGCGATGTCGCGGGGCGCTTCCGTGTCCGCGAGCGCCGCCCGCCAGCCGGCCTCGTTGGCCGGATCGAGGCTCTCCGCCGGGATCTCCGCCACCGGCCCGCGGTAGACCCGCTGCTGGCGGTCGAAGGCCTCAAGCCCATCGCGCAGCGCCTGGGCCGCGACCGCCTGCAGGTCGGGATCGACGGTGGCGCGGATCGTCAGGCCGCCGGTGAACAGCTCCTCGTCGCCAAGACTCGCGGAGAGCTGGCGGCGGATCTCGTCGGTGAAGTAGTCGCGCGGCGGCATCTGCGCGCGCGCAGACAGGATGTCCCCGCTCTGCACCGTCACCAGATCCTCGGCGCGCGCCGCCTCGGCCTGCTCGGCGGTGATGTAGCCGTTCTGCAGCATCTCGCCGATAACGTAGTTGCGCCGGGCGATGGCGCGGTCCTTGGCGCGGATCGGGTGCAGTGCGCTCGGCGCCTGCGGAAGCGCCGCGAGATAGGCCACCTCGGCGAGGGTGAGCTCCTCGAGCGACTTGGCGAAATAGACCTGCGCCGCGGCGGTGACGCCGTAGGAGTTCTGACCGAGGAAGATCTCGTTAAGGTAGAGTTCGAGGATGTCGTCCTTGCCCAGCGTGCGCTCGAGCCGGGTCGCGAGGATGATCTCCTTGATCTTGCGCTCGCCGGACCGGTCGCCGGTCAGCAGGAAGTTCTTCATCACCTGCTGGGTGATCGTCGAGGCGCCGCGGAGCCGACCGCCCTGGGCCGCGTCGTAGATTGCCGCGGCGATGCCGCGCGGGTCGTAGCCCGCATGTTCGTAGAAGTTCTTGTCCTCGGCGCTGATGAACGCCTGCCGGATCACCACGGGGATCTCGTCAACCGGCGTGAAGATGCGCCGCTCTCGCGCGAACTCGTCCATGAGCTCGCCCTCGCCGGAATAGATGCGGCTGAGCGTCGGGGGTTCGTAGGTGGCAAGCTGGGCGTAGTCGGGAAGATCGCGGCCGTAGATCGCGAACACCGCAGCGAGCGCCGCGGCTCCCGCGAGGGCTCCGAGCACCAACCAGCTGAAAAGGAACCCGAAAAAGTTGGTAACTACTCGAAGCACGATTCGAACCTGCCCAATGTTGCGCGACCTTATCGGACGCGGCTCATCCCGTCAAAACTTCCGACGCCGCCCGCGGATCGGCAAGTCGCGGCGGACTGGCGGCCGCCCGAGCCCCGCGCCCCGCCTTGGCCCGGCGCCTGCGGCGCGATCCTCAGGCGATCCGCCGTTCCGACGGCCAAACCGGGCCCGCACAGCCGCGCGACGTCGCAATTCGGCAATCGTCGTCGTTGGCTCCGACGCGCCATCTGCATCTCTTTCTTTAGTCGCCCCAACGCTCTAGCTTCGACACTGGCAGCGGGGAGGCTCGGAATAGCCGCGGGTCCCCTCGCAGAAAGCGATTGTCATTTTCGTGAATAGCTTGTTATGTTCCCGGCGGGAGTGTCCGGGTTTCTGGCGGTTCCCACTCGTATTCGTCGCAGACGGGTCGGTCCGCGGGGTCCAGACGGATCCCGGGCCGGAGAGACGCCGGACTGCGGCAGGCGCTCGCGCCATTGTGAAAAAGGGTCGTCGGCGCAGGCCGGGACCAGCCATTCTCGGAGGGCGCGACGCGCCCGGACAGGAAGAACCGCGGTGAAACGCGAAGACGCAGCCAAGAGAGACCGACCGCCGGGCATCCCGCGCGCCGGTCATTGTGCTGTGCTCGACGCCGCCGCTTCAACGCATGAACCGACACGGCGACAACAGACTTCGGTCCGCGCTGCGCCGCGCCGACAAGAAAGACATCATGACAAAGAAGATGCTGATCGACGCCACGCATGCGGAGGAAACCCGCGTCGTGGTGGTGGATGGAAACAAGGTTGAGGAATTCGACTTCGAGTCGCTGAACAAGCGACAACTCGCCGGAAACATCTATCTCGCCAAGGTGACGCGCGTCGAACCGTCCCTGCAGGCGGCCTTCGTGGACTATGGCGGGAACCGCCACGGGTTTCTGGCCTTCTCCGAAATCCACCCCGACTACTACCAGATTCCCAAGGCCGACCGCGAGGCGCTGCTCGCCGAGGAAGCGGCGCTCGCGCGGCAGTCCGAGGAAGCCGCCGAGCCCGCGCCGTCGCGGCGGCGCTCGCGCGGGCGCAGGCGGTCGCAGCCGGCCGCCGAGGGCGCGCCGAACGTGCTCGACGCGATGACCGTCTCCGACCCGATCGAGACCGGGGAAGACGAGAACGGCGGCGCGCCGACGCCCCTCGCGCCCGAAGCGGCCGAGGGCTTCGAGGACGCACCCCCACCATCGGCGGCCGCGGGCGAGATCGACATCGACGTGGTCGAGGAGCCAGAGACCGCCGACGCCGGCCCGGCCGAGGACACCGACGCCGAGTTGCGCGACTACGAATTGGTCGGCGGCGACGACGGCGGCCACGAGGAGCGCGCGCCCCGCAAGGCGACGCAGCGCCGCTACAAGATCCAGGAAGTCGTCAAGGTCCGACAGATCCTGCTGGTCCAGGTCGTCAAGGAGGAGCGCGGCAACAAGGGCGCGGCGCTGACCACCTATCTCTCCCTTGCCGGTCGCTACTGCGTTCTGATGCCCAACACCGCGCGCGGCGGCGGCATCAGCCGCAAGATCACCAACGTGACCGACCGCAAGAAGCTCAAGGAGATCTCCGGCTCGATCACCGTGCCCGAGGGCGCGGGGCTGATCATCCGCACCGCCGGCGCCAGCCGCACCAAGACCGAGATCAAGCGCGACTACGAATACCTGCTGCGCCAGTGGGAGATGATCCGCGACCTGACTCTGAAGTCTATCGCGCCCGCGCCGATCTACGAGGAAGGCAGCCTGATCAAGCGCACGATCCGCGATCTCTACAGCCGCGACATGGACGAGATCCTCGTCGACGGCGAGCGGGGCTACCGCGAGGCCAAGGACTACATGAAGATGCTCATGCCTTCGCACGCGAAGAACGTGAAGCACTACGATCAGGCGCTGCCGCTGTTCTCGAAGTTCCAGGTCGAGAGCTATCTCAGCGCGATGTTCAACCCCACGGTCCAACTCAAGTCGGGCGGCTATATCGTCATCGACGTGACCGAGGCGCTGGTTGCCATCGACGTCAACTCGGGGCGCGCCACCCGCGAGGGCTCCATCGAGGAAACCGCGCTCAAGACCAACCTCGAGGCCGCCGAGGAGGCCGCTCGCCAGATGCGGCTGCGCGACCTCGCCGGGCTGATCGTGATCGACTTCATCGACATGGAGGACCGGCGCAACAACGCCGCGGTGGAGAAGCGGCTGAAGGACAAGCTGAAGTCCGACCGGGCGCGGATCCAGATCGGGCGCATCTCGGGCTTCGGCCTTCTGGAGATGAGCCGCCAGCGCCTGCGGCCCGGCATGATCGAGGCCACCACCAAGGCCTGCGCGCACTGCCACGGCACCGGACGGGTGCGCTCGGACGATTCGATGGCGCTCGCGCTCCTGCGCGACATCGAGGAGGAAGGCGTGCGCCAGCGCTCCAAGGAGGTGCTGATCGTCGCCCCCGTCGAGGTCGCCAACTATCTGCTGAACCAGAAGCGCGAGCACATCGCGATGATCGAGACGCGGTTCGGCCTGTCGGTCCGGGTCGAGGGCGATCCGGCGATGATCAGCCCGGACTACAGGCTGGAGCGCTTCAAGACCGCCTCGCGCATCATCCCGGCGCGCGCCGAGATCGAACTTCCCCGGGTCGAGTATCCCGAAGCCGAGGAGGACGAGCAGGACGAGGCGGAGGCCGATGCGGCCGCCGTCGCCGAGGAGGAGAACGGCGAGGATCGCCAGGGCGGCCGCCGCCGCCGCCGCCGCCGCCGCCGGGGCGGACGCTCGGGCGACGGCGAGGGCGCGGTGGCGCGCACCGGCGACGAGGCGCCGCCGAGATCCGAGGACGACGCGTCCGAAGCCGCGGAGGCTTCGGCCGACGCGGACGCCACGGCGCCGAAGGAAGAGCGGCCGCGGTCGCGCCGCCGCTCGCGCAGCCGCAGCGCCGGCGAGCGCTCGGACGAGACGTCCGCGGACGCCGCCGCGGAAGCTCCGGCAGAGGTTGCGCCGGAACCGGTCTCGGCGCTTGGCGAGGTGATCGACTTCGATCCGGCCGCCGAGCCCGAAATCGTGGACGTGCCCGAGACCAACGCCGCGCCGCCGGCGAAGCGCCCAAGGGTCCGCAAATCCGCGGCGGCCGTGGTCTCGGAAGCGCCGGCGGTCGAAGCGCCCGCCCAAGCTGAGCCGGCGCCCGAAATGGCGGCGACCGAGGAAGTGGCGGCCGAGGAGTTGGAGACGGAGGAGGCCGAATTTGAGACCGCGGAATCCAATGATGCGGTGAATGAGCCGGTCGAGGAGCGCGAACTTGCGACCGCCGACGCAGGTCCTGCCGCCGACGAGCCGGCGCAGGACGAACCCGCCTCGGCCAGCAAGCGGCGTGGCTGGTGGTCGCGGGCGATCGGCGGCGCCTGAGCCCCCCCGCGCGCGCGACCTGCTGAAGGTTCGGAAAGCGGCTCGCCATGTGGCGGGCCGCTTTTGCCTATCGGCCCGCGGACCAGGCCTCTAGCCGTTGCAGGCCCTCGGCGATCTGCTCGGTTGCGCCGGCGTAGGAGAAGCGCAGCGTGCCGAGACCACGCCCGGGGTCGAAGTCGAGCCCCGGGGTGACCGCGACGCCCGCCTCGTCGAGGATGCGTGCGCAGAAGGCCCGGCTGTCGTCGGTGAGGTCGCTCACGTCGGCGTAGACGTAGAAGGCCCCGTCCGGCGGCGCGATCCGGTCGAAGCCCGCTCCCGGCAAGCGCTTGAGCATCAGTTCGCGGTTGCAGCGATAGGCGGCGACGTTGCCCTCGAGTTCGTCGGTCGCGTCGAGCGCGGCGAGCGCGGCGATCTGGCTGGCGTGCGGCGCGCAGATGAACAGGTTCTGGACCAGCCGTTCGATCCGGCGCACATGCGCCTGCGGGACCACCATCCAGCCGATCCGCCAACCGGTCATAGAGAAGTACTTCGAGAACGAGTTGATGACGTAGACGTCGTCGCTGATCTCGAGCGCCGAGACCGCTCGCGCGCCGTAGTGCAGCCCGTGGTAGATCTCGTCGGAGATGAACGCGGCCCCGCGATCCTGCGCCGCCGCGATCAGCGCGGCGAGCGTCGGCCGGTCGAGCATGGACCCGGTCGGGTTGGCGGGGCTCGCGACCAGGACGCCCGCGAGCGACGCGTCGATATCCTTCGGCCGCGGCTGGAACCGCGACGCGGGGCCGGTCGGGATCCCGACCGGAACCAGGCTCAGCGCCTTGAGGATGTTGCGATAGCTCGGATAGCCCGGCTCGCCGACCGCCACCCGGTCGCCGGCCGCGAAGAGGCTGGTGAATGCGAGAATGAACCCCGCAGACGAACCGGCGGTGACCACCACGCGGGCCGGATCGAGATCGACGCCGTACCAGTCGCCGTAGAGCCGCGCGATCCGCGCGCGCAACTCGGGAAGCCCCAGCGAAACGGTGTAGCCCAGCGGCCCCGCCTCCATCGCCGAGGCTAGCGCGGCGCGGGCGGCGCGCGGGGCGGGCGTTCCCGGCTGACCGACCTCCATGTGGATGATCGACCGGCCGGCCGCCTCCGCCGCGCGGGCGGCCTCCATCACGTCCATGACGATGAAGGGATCGACCTCGGATCTCGCAGACGTTCGCACTCGCCCTCTCCCGCGCTGTCGCCGAAACGCGCGCCCATCAGCCACGATCCCGGCCCCGGCGCAAGCGACGCGGGGCGGGCGCGGCGCGAAAAAACGCTTGCGCGCTCGTGATTTCCCGCGCCCGGGGTGGCGCTGTAGGGTGCGTGTGCTATCGAGAGCCCGAATGAGCCGGAACCGAGGATCGACATGAAAAAGACCATTGGCCGTTGGGTCGCAATCGCCGCGATCGTCGCCGGCGCGCCCGCTCTGGCCGAAGTCGCCTACACCGACGCCGAACGCACTGAGCTGCACGCCGAAATCCGCGCCTATCTTCTCGACAACCCCGGGATCGTCATGGAGATGATCCAGCTTCTCGAGCAGGAGAAGGCCACCCAGGCCGCGACCATGGACCGCGACCTCGTGGCGCGGAACGCCGAGGCGATCTTCAGCGACGGCTTTTCGCACGTGGCCGGCAACCCCGAGGGCTCCTTCACGATCGTGGAGTTCGTCGACTATCAGTGCGGCTATTGCCGCCGGTCGCATCCGGAGGTTCGCGAACTCGTCGAGAACGACGGCGACATCCGGCTGATCGTCAAGGAGATGCCGATCCTGGGCCCGGGTTCGGAGCTGGCCGCGCGCGCGGCCGTGGCGACGCTGATCCTCGAGGGCGGCACTACGTACGAGGCGCTCAACGACCACCTGATGGGTCTCGAAGGCCCCATCGATGACGCAGTGATTGACGACGCGCTCGCCGCGTTCGACATCGACCCCGCGGCGGTGCGCGCTCTCATGGCCGACGACGAGGTCACGCGCCGCCTCGCCGACACCCAGGCGCTCGCCCGCTCGCTGCAGATCTCGGGCACGCCGACCTTCGTCTTCGAGGACAAGATGCTGCGGGGCTACGTGCCGCTCGCAGACATGGAGACCCTCGTCGCCGAGCTTCGCGCCGCCGGCTGAGCCCGCTTCGCCCGAGTATTCAGCGCTTTCCTGTCGCGCATCGGCGGCATATACAGTGTCGCAATCCTGTCCGAAACCAAACACGGCCAAATAACAGGAACGGGGCGCGCAATGAGCAACAGGCCACAGGAAGCCGACGTCGAGTTCATAAAGGCGTTGGCGGAACTGCTTCGCGACAACGAATTGACCGAGATCGAGGTCAAGCGCGAATACGGCGAAGCCGACGCGCTGAACGTGCGCGTCGCCCGCCAACTGATCGCGGCCTCCGTCGCGCCGCAGGTTCTCGCCACCCCTGCCGCCGCCCCCGCCGCGCCGGCGGCGCCTGCTCAGGCTGCCCAGGAAGACGACCCCGACCCGCTCGACGACCCCGGCGTGGTGCCCTCGCCAATGGTCGGAACCGCCTATCTCCAGGCCGAGCCCGGGTCGGATCCCTTCATCAGGATCGGCGACGTCATCGAGGAGGGCCAGACCATCCTGATCATCGAGGCGATGAAGACGATGAACCAGATCCCGTCGCCGAGCGCGGGGCGCGTGAAGCACATCCTCGTCGAGGACGGCGCGCCGGTGGAGTTCGGCGCGCCGCTGATCATCCTGGAATGAGCGCGGCCGCCTGCCGGGCGAGAGCGGGATCGGGGGAGCGATGTTCAAGAAGGTCCTGATCGCCAACCGCGGCGAGATCGCGCTGCGCATCCACCGCGCCTGCAAGGAGATGGGCGTCCACACCGTCGCGGTGCATTCGACCGCGGACGCCGACGCCATGCACGTGCGCATGGCCGACGAGAGCGTGTGCATCGGCCCGCCGCCGGCGGCGCAGAGCTACCTCGCCGCGCCCAGCATCATCGCCGCCTGCGAGATCACCGGCGCCGACGCGATCCACCCGGGCTACGGTTTCCTGTCCGAGAACGCCGCCTTCGTGCAGATCGTCGAGGATCACGGCATCACCTTCATCGGCCCGACCGCCGAGCACATCCGCATGATGGGCGACAAGATCACCGCCAAGGAGACCATGAGCGGCCTGGGCGTTCCTTGCGTTCCGGGCTCGGACGGCGGCGTGGGAAGCGTCGAGGACGCCCGGCGCATCGCCGCCGAGATCGGCTATCCGGTGATCGTCAAGGCCACCGCCGGAGGCGGCGGACGCGGCATGAAACTGGCCCGCCGCCCGGAGGATCTCGAGACCGCCTTCCAGACCGCGCGCTCGGAGGCCAGGGCCGCGTTCGGCAACCCGGACGTCTATCTCGAGAAGTACCTCGCCACGCCGCGCCACATCGAGGTCCAGGTCTTCGGCGACGGCCGCGGCGGCGCGGTGCATCTGGGCGAGCGCGACTGCAGCCTGCAGCGCCGCCACCAGAAGGTGCTCGAGGAGGCGCCCTCCCCGGTGATCGACGCCGCGACCCGGGCCCGCATCGGCGGCGTCTGCTCGGACGCGGTGGCGCGGCTTGGCTATTCCGGCGCGGGCACCATCGAGTTCCTCTACGAGAATGGCGAGTTCTACTTCATCGAGATGAACACGCGGCTCCAGGTCGAGCATCCCGTCACCGAGGCGATCTACGACGTGGACATCGTCCAGGAGCAGATCCGTGTCGCCGCCGGCCTGCCGCTGTCGTTCACCCAGGACGAGCTCGTTCCCAACGGCCACGCGATCGAGTGCCGGATCAACGCCGAGCGCCTGCCGGGTTTCCATCCGAGCCCGGGGCGGATCAAGACCTACTACGCTCCCGGCGGAGTCGGGGTGCGCATGGACAGCGCCGTCTACGGCGGCTACACGATCCCGCCCTACTACGACAGCCTGATCGCCAAGCTGATCGTCCACGCCCGCGACCGCAATCTTGCGCTGGCGCGGCTCAGGCGGGCGCTCTCGGAGCTGGTGGTCGACGGGGTGGACACCACTGTCGATCTCTTCGAGGCCCTGCTCGATGAACCCGCGGTGCAGACCGGCCAGTACAACATCCACTGGCTCGAGGAGTGGCTGGCCCAGGACGAGTGAGCGCGCGATGCGCGACGAGGCGGACCCCGAGATCACCCCTGCCCTGCTGCTGCACGCCTATGCGTGCGGCGTGTTTCCCATGGCCGAGAGCGCCGAGGACCCCGAGCTCTTCTGGGTCGATCCAGAGCGCCGCGGCGTGCTGCCGCTCGACGGGCTGCATGTCGGCCGCAGCCTGCGCAAGGCCTTCCTCGGCGGCGGTTTCGAGATCCGCGTCGACAGTGATTTCGAGGGCGTGCTGCGGGGCTGCAGCGAACGGCCCGAGACCTGGATCAACGCCTCCATCGCACGGCTCTACCGCGATCTGCACCGGATGGGCCATGTGCATTCGGTGGAGATCTTCGTGGACGGCGCGCTCGGCGGCGGGCTCTACGGGGTGTCGCTCGGCGGCGCCTTCTTCGGCGAGAGCATGTTCAGCCGCACGCCGGATGCGTCAAAGCTGGCGCTCGTTGCACTGGTCGCGCGCCTGCGCCATGGCGGCTTCGAGCTTCTCGACACCCAGTTCGTGACCGATCACCTGCGCCGCCTTGGCTGCGTCGAGATCGACCGCGCCGTCTACCACCGCCGGCTCCGGCGGGCGATCGCGCAAGAGGCCGATTTCAACGCCCTGCCCGCCGACGCGTCCCCTCAGCGGTTGCTGCAGCTCAGCACCCAGACGTCATAGCGCGGGTGATCGAGCGAGGAGAGCGCCGGCGAGGAGGCGAACATCCAGCCCGAAAACCGCGGCTCCGCCTCGCGCACGTCGCGGATGCGCAGGAACGCATAGGCGTCTGCGTCCGGCGCATCGGCCGGCACGCGGCAACTGTCCGCGGAAATCTCGAGGTGCCCGAACTGCGTGGTCGTGTTCACCTCCAGCACGATGTCCTCGGTCTGGCCGTTGAGCGTGTCGAGGCCGCGCAGGCGCACGACCGGCATCTCGCGGGTCACCTGATCGCCGCCGATCTGGAGCGACTGGGCCGAGACCGGCTGCGCGACCGAGAGCCCCGCGGCGACGAGAATTGGAACGAAGAGGGTCACTGTCCGGTCCCGAAGCGCATGAGAAGGTTCAGCAAACTCACCGACCCCTGGGTGTTGAGCACCTCGTCGCCCTCGGCCAGCATGAACTCCGACGCGCCAGGGGCGATCTCGAGAAAGGCCCCGCCGAGAAGGCCCTCGGAGGCGATCTTCACGTCCGAAATCCTCCGGGATCTCCAACCCCTCGCGCACGGTGAAGGTGGCGCGGGCCTGATAGCTCGCCGGATCGAGTTCGAGGTCGGTGACCGCGCCGACCTTGATGCCGGCCAGCCGCACGTCGGTGCCGACCGAGATGCCCTCGACGCTGCGAAAGCTCGCGTTCAGGCTGTAGCTGTCGCCCGCGGCGCCGAGGCCGCTCGACCGCAGGGCGTATGTGGCGAAGGCGGTCGCGGCGACAAGCACCACTGCCCCGATCACGGTCTCGGCGGCGCTGTTGGCCATGGTCGCTCTACTCTAGTTCGGGCTCCAGGCCTCGTAGTCGGGCGTCGCGCTCGGCCGGTCGGACAGGATGCTGCCCGTCGGACGATACGCGCCCTCGCCGCCGGTCCGGTTCGGGACGTGCGGCTTCTCCCAGGACTTGCGCAGCGGCGGCGCCTCGGTCGGCGGCTGCTGCCAGGTGTGGTGCAGCCATCCGTGCCATTCGGGCGGAATGTGGCTCGCCTCCGCCTCGCCCGCGAAGATCACCCAGCGTCGCGATCCATCGGCGTTCTGGTAGTAGACGTTGCCCTCGCCGTCCTCGCCGACGCGCCGGCCCTTGCGCCAGGTCCAGAACCGCGTGGCCAGCGTCTCGCCGTTCCACCAGGTGAAAGTCTGCGCCAAAAGGCCCATGGGCGTCCTCGTCGTGCCGGTCCGGCCCCTCTTATGGCGCAACCATGATCGGCGGTCCAGTGCGACCGGCCGCGCCCGAGCAGTCCCCACGACCACCATCCGGACCGGGAGTCGGGACTGTCTGAAGTGCGGTCAACGGTAAGTCGGAGCGCCCACAATACTGGCGGAGATCAACAACAGACCCCATGCGATCAGCAACATGCCGGCGAGCTTCGACAGGGCCTCGCCTCGCGGCGTCAGTTTCTCCAGGAGGACGATGCTGGCCAGGGCGGCGATGGTGGTCAGGCTCATGACGCCGCCCACGAACAGGACAATCATCAGCGCCCAGCAGCAGCCGAGGCAGTATTTCCCATGTCTGAGCCCCATCTGGAAGGCGCCGACCCGCCCCGGACGCCAGTCCGTGAGCAGGAAGCCCATCGGAGTCCGGCACTTGTGAAGGCACGCCGCCTTGATCGGAGTGAACTGAAAGGCCCCCGCCGCGATCAGGATGCCGCCGGCGACCCATGAGTGCTCGATCTTCAGCATCCGCGACAAGACGTCCGCGCTCTGAAAGCCCCACTGCAGAAAGGCCGCCGCGAAACTGAAGAGGGTCCAGGTCAACAGATAGGCGCCCATGAACCAGCGATGGCCATTGCGAGTGTCGGGATCTCTTCTAGCCGCGACGCGACGGTGGATCGTCAGCATCGGGATCGCCGACGGCAGCATCATGGCGCCCATCATCACCGCCCACATCAGGCAGACCGCAACGACTTCTTCGAGCGACCACCTCGCATCAATCGGCATCGTCAGCGCGACCAGCGGCGCCGACATGTTCGAAATGGACCAGACGATGACCGTCCAGCCCAGAACGCATAAAAGAACGAGGAAGGCGAAGCCATTTCGTCGCTCCAGGCCAGTCGGGGCAATCCTGTCCACGAAGCTGCCCGACCCTGGATCAGTTCCAGTAGGCGAAGTCCGTCGCAAATCCGCACCTTTCAGAATAGCTGAACTCCAATGGCGCATCCTGCACCGACAGGCTGGATACGGATTCCTGGCCAGGGTGATCATGCCCAGGGATGCCGCACGACACCCGACCATCGAACTCGAACTTCCGCTCGACATGCGCCGAAGCAAGCACGCCGACGTGGATGGTTTCCGATCCTTCGGTATGGTCAAGACGGATGTCAGCGGGCTTTATCCCGAGGACTCTGGAAAAATTGGCGGTGACGCCAAGATTGCCGCCAGCTTCACCACAGAAGATCCGACGCAGGGCGTCGAACTGCGGCTTTGGCGCCCTTTGGTCGATGTAGATGAGGACCGACCAGATATCGTCCCCGACATCGTCGTTGTACGTCCCCGCAATGGAGACATTCAGGCCCGACAGATCGATGCTGCCGAAGTGCCCTTTCGTGATCCGCCAGGACAGCAGAAAATCGCAGTCCCCATAGGTCGACCGGCCGCCCGACACGTCTCCCTGACGCCGGCATGGGCATATCGCCTCGCAGTTGCAGGCTTCGTAATAGCTTCCGGCGATGCGATAGTTCGCTGCTTCGGCCATTCCCATCTCCAATTCCGGGTTTGCCACCCTGCCATGCCGAGACGCCAGAAAAGGCAGTGTTCCGTCCGAACTGCGAGCAACTGATCGACCATAGCGGCAGGGATCACTTTCTGGCAATCACCACCACACCACCACCGCGACGCCCGGACGGGCGGCGATGGCGTCGCGGCACTCGCGCCGCACGCCGGGTGACGCCCCGGCAACAGTTTCGGAAGACCGCGTTCGAGGACTCCGCCCTTTCCGACGCCGTCGCCCCGCGTCAAGCCGCGCGGCGTGTGATATCACGCAATTAATCTTCCTTAATCCCTTTTAGATCAAGGAGATACTCGGAATTGCACGTGTGTTACACGCCTCAGGAGGCCGAAGCGGAGCCTTCCTTGCGGTCGACGTAGATCAGGAGCGGCTCGCCCTTGCGGGTGATGCACTCCTCGTTGACCACGACCTCCTCGACGCCCTGCATCGAGGGCAGCTCGAACATGGTGTCGAGCAGGACCTCTTCGAGGATCGAGCGCA
Source organism: uncultured Alphaproteobacteria bacterium (assembly GCA_963836255.1). Classification (GTDB taxonomy): domain Bacteria; phylum Pseudomonadota; class Alphaproteobacteria; order Rhodobacterales; family Rhodobacteraceae; genus Amaricoccus. Next base: position 780,750 of record CAWIIL010000001.1, on the reverse strand, counting down.
GGCCCCGCGCGCCGGTCTTGCGCTCGATGGCGCGCTTGGCGATCGACATCAGCGCGTCCTCGGTGAAGGTCAGCCGCACGTCCTCCATCTCGAAGAGCCGCTGGTACTGCTTGACCAGCGCGTTCTTCGGTTCGGTCAGGATGGTGATCAGCGCCGCCTCGTCGAGATCGGTCAGCGTCGCCAGCACCGGCAGGCGGCCGACGAATTCCGGGATCAGCCCGAACTTCAGCAGATCCTCCGGTTCCAGCTCCTGGAACACCTCGCCGACCCTGCGGTCCTCGGTGTCCTTCACGTCCGCGCCGAAGCCCATCGCCGAGCCCCGCCCGCGCTGCGAGATGATCTTGTCGAGCCCGGCGAAGGCGCCGCCGCAAATGAAGAGGATGTTGGTGGTGTCGACCTGCAGGAACTCCTGCTGGGGATGCTTGCGGCCGCCCTGCGGCGGCACGGAGGCGACGGTGCCCTCCATGATCTTCAGGAGCGCCTGCTGCACGCCCTCCCCCGACACGTCGCGGGTGATCGAAGGATTGTCCGACTTGCGGCTGATCTTGTCGACCTCGTCGATGTACACGATCCCGCGCTGCGCCCGCTCAACGTTGTATTCCGCCGACTGCAACAGCTTGAGGATGATGTTCTCGACATCCTCGCCGACATACCCCGCCTCGGTCAGCGTCGTCGCGTCCGCCATCGTGAACGGCACGTCCAGAATGCGCGCCAGCGTCTGCGCCAGCAGCGTCTTGCCGCAGCCCGTCGGGCCGATCAGCATGATGTTCGACTTCTGCAACTCGACGTCGGAATTCTTCGAAGCGTGGTTCAGCCGCTTGTAGTGGTTGTGGACCGCCACCGAGAGCACGCGCTTGGCCACCTGCTGCCCGATCACGTAGTCGTCGAGGATCTTGCAGATGTCCTGCGGCGTCGGCACGCCGTCCGAGGACTTGACGAGATTGTTCTTCGTCTCCTCGCGGATGATGTCCATGCAAAGCTCGACGCATTCGTCGCAAATGAACACCGTGGGTCCAGCGATCAGCTTGCGCACCTCATGCTGGCTCTTTCCGCAGAAGGAGCAGTAGAGGGTGTTCTTAGCGTCGCCGCCGCTCGACTTGCTCATGCCTCGCCTCCGGCCTGCACCGTATTTTCGTTCGTCGTCAGGGTCGTCGGCCCCGTGAAAACTTCGCCTGCGTCATTGGAACATGCTTGGATCGGCAAATACAAGCCAAAAGCAGTTCCAATGCCCGGCACCTCGGCGGGCCTCAAGCAGGCGCTTCGCGGTTGGTGACGATCTCGTCGATCAGCCCCCAGTCCTTGGCGTCCTGGGCCGTCATGAACCGGTCGCGCTCCAGCGCTTCCTCGACCACGTCGATCGATTTGCCGGTGTGGTCGACGTAGATCTGGTTGAGCCGATCCTTCAGCGCCTGGGTCTCGCGGGCGTGGATCATGATGTCGGTGGCCTGGCCCTGGAAGCCGCCGGACGGCTGGTGGACCATGATCCGGCTGTTGGGCAGCGAGAAGCGGTGCCCCTTGGCCCCGGCGGTGAGCAGCAGCGACCCCATCGACGCCGCCTGCCCCACGCAGAGCGTCGAGACCGGCGAGCGGATGTACTGCATCGTGTCGTAGATCGACAGTCCCGACGTCACAACCCCGCCAGGGCTGTTGATGTACATCGAGATTTCCTTCTTGGGATTCTCCGCCTCCAGAAAAAGCAGTTGGGCGATGATTAGCGTCGACATGCCGTCGTGCACCGGACCCGCGACGAAGACGATCCGCTCCTTCAGGAGGCGCGAGAAGATATCGTACGCCCGTTCGCCCCGCGCGGTCTGCTCGACGACCATCGGCACGAGGTTCATGTAGGTCTCGACGGGGTCTGACATTGGAAAGCCTTCCGAAAATCAAGGCCGGGTTCGCCCCGGCCTTTCAACTGGAGGAATAGTGATCCGTTCGGACCTCTGCAAGAGGCGGACCCGGCATCCCCCGAGCATGACGCCGGACCCGGCGCGTCGCCGCGATCGCCGTCGCCGCGCGCCGGCCCCGCGTGCGGCGACGGGTCGCGCGCCGCCGAAACCTCACCGCCCGTCCGGCGTCGCCGCCTCGCCGTCGATCGGCGGAGTCCAGGCCCGGTCGGTGCGGTCGTGCAGCGCGCTGCGGTCGCCGCGCATCGCCGCCTCCTCGCGCTCGCGAAGAGCCCGAGCGCGTTCGAGGTAGGGCCGGTTCTCCGCCGACGGCGTGTCGGGGTCCCAGAGGTCGGCGAGTTCGCGGAGGCCGCGACGGTCCTCCGAAACGAAGACCGTGGCGATCTTCTCCGCCTCGTAGGCATGCACGCCAAGCGCTTCGAGCGCGCTGCGCCCCGCCCGGACCGCGCTGTCGAAGGTCTCGCGCACGATGTCGTCCGCCCCCGCCGAATAGAGGCGGTAGACGTCGTGGCGGTCGCGGGCGCGGACGACGATGTGGATGTCCGGCCGTTCCCGCCGGGCGTAGGTCACGATCTCTCGCGCGCGCTCAGGATCGTCGATGGCCACGACGAGGACGCGCGCCTCGGCCAGCCCGGCGGCGTGCAGCAGATCTGGACGCGAGGCGTCGCCGAAGAACGCGCGCACGCCGAACTTGCGCATGTTCTCGATCAGGTCCGATCGGCTGTCGAGCACCACCGTGCGAAAGCCGTTGCCGAGCAGCATCCGGTTGGAGATCTGGCCGAAGCGGCCGAGCCCGGCGATGATCGCCACGCCCGGCGCGTCGATCTCGTCGGCGTCGCGCTGCTGCCGCGAGGAGGCGCGCGGCAGCACCACCCGGTCGAAGAAGATGAACAGCGCCGGGGTCATCAGCATCGAGAGCGCCACCACCAGCAGCAGCGTCCCGGACAACGCGCCGGGAATGACGGCGTTCTGGACCGAGAACGAGGTCAGCACGAAGGCGAACTCGCCAGCCTGCGCCAGCCCGAGCGCCAGCAGCCAGCGGTCGACGCCGCCGAGGCCGAACGCGAGCCCGAGCGCCCCGAGCACCGCCGACTTGAGCAGGATCAGGCCGAGGGTGAGGCCGAGAATGCGCAGGGGATCGCCGAACAGCAGACCGAAATCGATGCCGGCCCCGACGGTGATGAAGAAGAGCCCGAGCAGCAGACCCTTGAACGGCTCGATGTCGCTTTCGAGTTCATGGCGGTACTCACTGTTGGCCAGCACCACCCCGGCGAGGAAGGTCCCCAGCGCTGGCGAGAGGCCGACGAGCGTCATCAGGAAGGCGATCGCCACCACCAGCAGGAGCGCGGTGGCGGTGAACATCTCCCGCAGCCGCGATCCGGCGATGAAGCGGAAGAGCGGCCGCGAGAGGTGCTGGCCACCGACCACCACGGCGGCGATGGCGGCGAGGTTGACGAGCGCCACCTGCCAGCCGGCAAGGCCGGCGACGAGGCTCGGGCCGCCGCCGTGGCCATCGTCCGCCCCGTGCTGCGCGGCGATCAGTTCCGGCATCGCCAGGAGCGGGATCAGCGCCAGCATCGCGATCACCGCAATGTCCTGGAACAGCAGCACCGAGAACGACGCCGCGCCGCCCTCGCTCTTCATCAGGCCCTTCTCGTTGAGGGTCTGCAACACAATCGCGGTCGACGACACCGAGAGCACCATGCCGATGGCGAGCGCCACCGACCACCGCAGGCCAAGCAGAACGCCGAGGCCGCAAACCGCCGCGGCGGTGAGCCCGACCTGCAGGCCGCCGAGGCCGATCAGCCGGCCGCGCATCGCCCAGAGCGACCGTGGCTCCAGCTCCAGCCCGACGATGAACAGCATCATGACCACGCCGAACTCGGCGAAGTGCTGAATGTCTTGGGTCTCCGACCCGACGAGCTGCAGGACCGGCCCGACAAACACCCCGGCGATCAGGTAACCGAGCACCGAACCGAGCCCGAACCGCGTCGCCAGCGGCACCGCGACGATGGCCGCCCCGAGATAGACCAGCGCCGAATAGAGGAACCCCTCCATCGCTCAGGCCCCCGCCAGCAGCGGCGGCGCGCCGTCGGAGAGCAGTTCGCGCCGCGCGGCCGCTTCGAGGTCAAGCCGGTTGTCACGGAGCGCCTCGAGCAGGACGCGATACGCGTCGGCGTGCGAGACGCCGCGCCCGTCGGACCGCGCCGCATGGGCGCCGAACAGCGCGAACGGCGGCAGGTAGCGCATCCGGCAGAGTGCGGCGGTCTGCTCAAGCGGATGGAGCAGCGCGCGCAGCGAGTGGCGGTTCGCGCCGCCGACCCTGTAGGCCTCCTCGCGCCCGCCCGCGGTTACCACCGCCAGGAACAGCTTTCCCTGCAGCCGGTCACCGCCCGGCCCGTAGGCGAAACGGAACTCGAGCACGAGATCCTGCCATTCCTTCAGCAACGCCGGCGTCGAGTACCAGAAGATCGGGAACTGAAAGATCAGCACGTCGTGCGCGAGCAGCCGCGCCTGTTCGGCGTCGATGTCGATTTTGAAGCGCGGATATTCCGCGTAGAGATCCACAAGCGTCACGCCTTCGATCGCGCCCGCCATTTTGCTCAACTCACGGTTGATCTGGGAATGCCGCTGGCCCGGGTGCGCGTAGAGGATCAGCACGCTCGCCATTGCCGGCTCCCTTGCGGCGCGCCCCGCCGGGGCGCGGGCGGCGGTCCCGCGAAGGGGACCCGGCGCGGGCGCGCCCTCGTCAGTCGGGCACCGCCGCGGTCGCCGGGCCGTCGGTCTCGTCCAGCGCGGCGATCGCCGTCTGGAGCTCGTCCTTGCTCACCGTCTTCTCGGTGACCTGGGCGAGCTCGACGATGTAGTCGACCACCTTGTCCTCGAACAGCGGCGCTCGGATCTGCTGGAGCGCCTGGGGGTTCTTCTGGACGAACTCGAGGAACTGCCGCTCCTGGCCGCGATACTGGCGGGCCTGCGCGAACACCGCCTGCTGGAGCTCGTGCTCGGCGACGGTGATCTCGTTCTTGTTGCCGAGATCGGCGAGCAGCAGCCCGAGGCGCACCCGGCGCTCGGCGAGCTTGCGGTGCTCGTCGGTCGGCTCGATGTCGGGGTGATCGTGGCCGTGATGGTCGGGATTGTCCTCGTGCCAGAGCTGGTGCGCGATCTGCTTCGCCTCGACGTCGACGAGGCTCGGAGGCAGGTCGAAGTCGACCAGCGCGTCGAGCGCGTCCATCAGCCGCCGCTTCAGCACCGCGCGGCTCGCTTGCGCGTATTCGTCGGCGAGCCGGCCCCTGATCTGCTCCTTCAGCGCGTCGAGATCGTCCGAGCCGAAGCGCTTGGCGAGCTCGTCGTCGATCTCGGCGGGTTTTGGCGCCTTCACCTCCTTGATCACGCAGGCGAAGGACGCGTCCTTGCCAGCGAGCTTCTCCGCGCCGTAGTCGTCGGGGAACTTCACCGCGACCTCCACCTCGTCGCCGGCCTTCACGCCGACCAGCTGATCTTCGAAGCCGGGAATGAAGCTGCCCGAGCCGAGCACCAGCGGGAAATCCTCCGCCGTGCCGCCCTCGAATTCCTCGCCGTCTACCGAGCCCTTGAAGTCGATCACCACCTGGTCGCCGTCCTTGGCCTTGGAGCCCTTGCGGCGGTCGGCGAAGGTGTTGGCGGAGCCCGCGAGGTTGGCCAGCGCCTCGTCGATGGCGGCGTCGTCGATCTCGGCGACGAGCTTTTCAAGCGCGATGCCCGAGAGCGGAACCTCCGGCACTTCGGGCAGCGCCTCATAGGCGAGCGCCACCTCGATGTCCTGGCCTTCCGTCCACTCGTCGTTGGTCATGCGCACGTCCGGACGGACCGCCGGGCGGTCGCCGGACGCGTCGAAATGCTCGCGCATCGCTTCGTCGATGCTCTCCTGCATCGCCTCGCCGAGCACCGACTTGCCGAACAGTTTCTTCATCAGCGTCGCCGGCGCCTTGCCCTTGCGGAACCCCTTCATCTGGAAGTCCTTGCGGGCCTCTTCGAGCTTCTCGTTGACCTTGGCGTCAAGCTCCGTGGCTGAAACCCGGATGGCGTATTCCCGCTTCAGACCCTCGTTCAACGTCTCGGTGACCTGCATGTCGTCCATCCTCGCAATCTTCTGGTGCGGGCGGAGGGACTTGAACCCCCACGCCTCTCGGCGCCAGAACCTAAATCTGGTGCGTCTGCCAGTTCCGCCACGCCCGCGGCTTCGGCGAAACGGGCCGCCCCGCCGAACTGCCGCCGGTCTCTAACAGACGCGCATGGGGCGCGCGAGGGAAAAATTCGGCCCTAAATCCGCCCCATCAATTCGGCGTCGCCGGCCCCTTCTGCACGGTTCGGGCTTCTGTTTCTGCCTGTCTCTTGTGCACCTCGCCCAGTTTTCGTGCAGAATCCGGGGAAATTCGAACCACCTAAGTCAGGCTCGCCCGTGGTCGCATTGAAACCCGGCACCCAAGCTGTTTGGTCCGGTTCAAACCGAAGGTCACTGATAGACTGATAGTCTGGGAAGGAACCCGTCTCCATGAAGAAGATCGAGGCTGTCATCAAGCCCTTCAAACTCGACGAGGTGAAAGAGGCGCTTCAGGAAGTCGGCATTCAGGGGCTGAGCGTCACTGAAGCGAAGGGCTTCGGCCGGCAGAAGGGCCACACGGAACTCTACCGCGGGGCCGAGTACGTGGTCGACTTCCTGCCCAAGGTAAAGATTGAGGTCATCCTCGCCGACGAGATGGTGGACGCGGCCATCGAGGCGATCATCAACGCCGCCAAGACCGGCAAGATCGGCGATGGCAAGATCTTCGTGCTGCCGGTCGAACAGGCGATCCGCATCCGCACGGGGGAAGAAGGCGCCGACGCGCTCTGAACCAGGTGCGGTCCGACAACGAAACCAACTCCAAGGACAAGACATGAGTGACAAGGACACCGTTCTGAAGACGATCAAGGACGAGGAGGTCGCCTACGTTGATCTTCGCTTCACCGACCCCCGAGGCAGACTTCAGCACGTCACGGTGATGTCCGACCTGGTCGATGATGACTTCCTCGAGGAAGGCTTCATGTTCGACGGGTCCTCGATCGCGGGATGGAAGTCGATCGACAAGTCGGACATGAAGCTCATGCCCGATGGCTCCTCAAGCTACATCGATCCGTTCTTTGCAGAGAAGACGCTCTGCCTGCACTGCTCGGTGCTCGAGCCGGACACCAACGATCCCTACGACCGCGATCCCCGGTCGACGGCGGAGAAGGCCGAGGCGTATCTCAAGTCCAGCGGCATCGGCGACACCTCCTACTGGGGGCCCGAGGCGGAGTTCTTCCTGTTCGACAACGTCCGCTACGCGGTCGAAATGAACAAGGTGTCCTTCGAGATAGACGCGGTGGACGCGAGCTGGAACACCGACGCCGAATTCGAGATGGGCAACATGGGCCATCGGCCAGGCGTGAAGGGCGGCTACTTCCCGCTTCCGCCCGTGGATGCGAGTCAGGACATCCGCGGCGAGATGCTCTCGACCATGAAGCGCATGGGCATGAAGGTCGACAAGCACCACCACGAGGTGGCGAGCGCCCAGCACGAGTTGGGTCTGATCTTCGGCGGTCTGACCGAACAGGCAGACAACATCCTGAAATACAAGTACGTCATCCACAACGTCGCCGCCGCTTACGGCAAGAGCGCGACGTTCATGCCAAAGCCCTACGCCGGCGACAACGGCTCGGGCATGCACGTGAACATGTCGATCTGGAAGGGCGGCAAGCCGCTCTTCGCCGGCGACAAGTACGCCGATCTGAGCCAGGAGGCGCTGTGGTACATCGGCGGCATCCTCAAGCATGCGAAGACCCTGAACGCCTTCACCAACCCCGGAACAAACAGCTACAAGCGGCTGATCCCGGGCTTCGAGGCGCCGGTGCTGCGGGCGTATTCGGCGCGCAACCGCTCGGGCTGCGTCCGCATCCCCTGGACCGAGAGTCCCAAGGCCAAGCGCGTCGAGGCCCGCTTCCCAGATCCGAGCGCGAACCCTTATCTCGCCTTCGCGGCGCTGCTGATGGCCGGCCTCGATGGCATCAAAAACAAGATCGACCCGGGCGAGGCGTCGGACAAGGACCTCTACGACCTGCCACCCGAGGAACTCGCCGGGATCCCCACGGTGTGCGGGAGCCTGCGCGAGGCGCTTGAAAGCCTGAGCGCCGACCACGCGTTCCTGCTGCAGGGCGACGTATTCACCAAGGACCAGATCGACGGCTACATGGCGCTGAAGTGGGAGGAGGTCTACGCCTTCGAGCACACGCCGCATCCGGTCGAGTACAGGATGTACTATTCCTGCTAGGTCAGCTTTCTGAACCGATGGTGAGAGGGGCGCATCCTGCGGTGCGCCCCTGTCCATTCCTGCGATGTGGCATGCTGGATCTGGTTCCAGCGGAGATCACGGACAGACCGGTCTCGCCATTCGGTGGTGGCTCCATCTGCGGCCGAGAGGATCAGACCTCCAGCAGCGGCACGTCGAGCCAGCGCCGCTCGCGCCAGCTCCGGTAGCCGAGTTCGGCTAGCTGGACGCCCTTGGCGCCCTCCAGCAGCGTGTAGCGCCAGGGCCCGTCCTCGGCGACATGCCGTAGGAACTGCTCCCACTGGGTCCGAAAACCGTTGCCGAACGTCTCGTTGTCCGGCACCTCGGCCCAGTCGGTGAAGAAGTCGCGGGTCTGCGGCTCGTCAGGGTTCCAGACCGGCTTCGGGGTCGTCGCCCGGTGCTGAATGAAACAGCGGTGCAGGCCCGCGAGGGCGGAGCCTTCCGTCCCGTCGATCTGGAACGTGACGAGGTCGTCGCGGCGCACCCGCGTGCACCAGCTCGAGTTGATCTGGGCTATGACTCCGCCCTCGAGTTCGAAAGTGGCGTAAGCCGCATCGTCGGCGTCGGCGGCATAGGCCTCACTGGCCTCGTCGCGGCGTTCCGGGATGTGGGTAGCGCCCATGCAACTCACCGACCTCACCGGCGCCACGACGTTGTCTAGCACGTATCGCCAGTGACAGAGCATGTCGGAGATGATCCCGCCGCCGTCGGCGGCCCGATAGTTCCAGCTCGGCCTCTGCGCGGGCTGCCAGTCGCCTTCGAAGACCCAGTAGCCGAAATCGCCTTTCACCGACAGGATCCGTCCGAAAAACCCGCCGTCGCGAAGCCGTTTAAGCTTGCGCAGGCCGGGAAGGTCGAGCTTGTCGTGCACGACTCCGTTCCGAACGCCCTTGTCCCGGGCCAAGCGCGCCACCGCGATGGCCTCATCCAGGCTCTCGGAGACTGGTTTCTCGCAGTAGACGTGCTTGCCCGCCGCGATCGCCTGGCGCAGGAGCGCGGGACGCAGACGCGTCGAGGCGGCGTCGAAAAAGATCGTATCGTCGGGATCGGCGAGCGCGCCAGCGAGATCCGTCGTCCAGCGCCGGACGCCAAGGCGCGCCGCGAGCGCCGCGATCCGGTCGGCGTTTCTGCCCACGATGATCGGATCCGGCACGAGACGATCGCCGTTCTTCAGCGCGATCCCGCCGTCATCGCGGATCGCCAAGACCGAGCGGATGAGATGCTGGTTCATGCCCATCCGCCCGGTCACGCCGTGCATGATGATGCCTATGCGCTGCTCCATGACTTCCTCCCTGTCCCCCGGATTCGTGTCTTGCGATCGTGCCCGCGTGGGCGCCAGCGGGTGATCATCGTCCGTCCTGCGCGGCGTCTCCGGAGCGTCCCAGCAGCCTTGCGAACACGCGCCGGACCGCGGGGATGCTGAAGAGGATGACCATCAGAATGGTCACGGCGAAGACCGCGGAAATCGGCCGGGTGAAGAACGGGGACAGATCGCCGTTGCTCAGCGTGAGACCCCTTCGCAGGCTCTTGTCGAGCAGATCCCCCAGAATGATCCCGAGCACCAGCGGCGCCATCGGGTAGTTCATCTGTCGCAGCGCGAAGCCGATCAGGCCGAAGACCACCATGACCCAGATGTCGAAGATGCGCTGCGTCAACGCATAGGGGCCGATCACGCAAAGCGTGAAGACGATCGGCATGAGGATCGCGCGCGGAATGCGCAGCACCTGCACGAAGACCCGCGTCAGCGACAACCCGAAGATGGCGATGGCGATCGTCGCCAGAAGCAGCATCGCGGCGACCGAATAGATGAACTCCGGGGCCTCGATCATGATCATGGGACCCGGGCGAATTCCGTGGATGAAGAGTGCGGCGATCAGCACGGCCGCAGGCGCGGACCCCGGAACCGCAAGCGTGAGCGCGGGGATGAGCGCGCCGGGCACCACGGCGCTGTTTCCGGTCTCCGCCGCCGTCAGACCCTCCGCCGAACCCTTGCCGAAGAGTTCGCGTTCGCGGCTGGTCCGGCGCGCCGCCGCGTAGGAGGCCCATGCGCCGATGTCCTCGCCGACGCCGGGAATGATCCCGACCAACGTGCCGATGACTCCGGATCTGCCGATAGTCATGCGGTAGCGCCAGAGATCGGCCAGGCGGGGAAGGACCCGGTCGGACCGGTCGGCGCCGGCGGCAAGCGTCGCGTTCGCGCGCCACATGACTGTCAGCACTTCCGTGAAGCCGAAGGCGCCGACCATCGCCGGAATCAGTCCGATGCCGCCGTTGAGGTCCGGCACGCCGAGGTTGAAGCGTATGTGGGCGTGGATCCCGTCGCTCCCGATCATGGCGACCATCAGCCCGAGCAGACCGCTGATGTATCCCTTGAGCGGGGCGTCGCCGCCGGTGAGCTGGCCGGAGATCACGATCCCGAAGACCGCCAGCCAGAAGAACTCGAACGACCCGAAACGCAGCGCCACCTCCGCGAGCGGCGGCGCGAGTAGGACCAGAAGCAGGATGCCGACGCAGGTGCCGAGCGCCGATCCCGCAGTGGCGAGGCCCATGGCGTAGCCCGCCCTTCCCTGCTGCGCGAGCGGATAACCGTCGAGCGAGGTCGCGGCGCTCGCTGGCGTTCCGGGGATGTTCAAGAGGATCGCGCTGCGCGATCCGCCGTAGATGGCGCCGACATACATGCAGATCAGCACAAGGATCGCGGAGTCGCGATCAAGCGTGTAGGTGAGCGTCGTGAGGAGAGCAACGCCCATGGTCGCCGTGAGCCCCGGCAGGCTGCCCACGAAGATGCCGAGCAGCGTCGACCAGGCGACGTGCATAAGCATGACCGGCGTGAGGAGTTGGACGACCGCTGCCCCGAAGAACGAGAAAGACTCGATCACGGCAATCGCACGAGAAAGCCGTAGCGGAACAGCGCGGCTATTCCGGCGGCTGCGATGAAGGCGAGCACGATCACGCTCGCCACGCCGCGCACGCCTAGCGCGCCCGTCCCGTCCCGGAACCAGAGCACGAACACGGCGATGTAGACGGCGGTCGCCGCGGCGAACGGAACCCGACCGACGAGAACCAGGGCATAGAAAACGCTCCATCCCGCCGCAAAGGCGAGCGCGCCCCACGACGGCGCGGCAGCAGCCCCCCCCTCTGCAGCCGGTTCGGACACGCGCCGACGCGCACCGAGAAAGAGCAGAGCCGCGCAGATCATCAGCGCCGCCCCCAGGATCATGGGCAGGAGGCCCGGAATGCTGGCCGGGTGAATCTGGCGGACCTCCAGGCGGTCCATCACGAAGCCGCCTCGGGCCATCGCTGCGCCGAGAGCGAAGAAGACCGCGGCGGTGACCCTGTCGGCTGCGGCGGTGTCGAGCGACATCATCCGCTACTCCGCTTCCCGGCGACTGGTCGACCGGGCGCCAATCCAATGGAACGCGATGGCGGCGAAGAGCCGCCATCGCGCGCGTCTACTCCGCGGGGCAGACGATACCGATTTCTGACGGATCGACGACAGCCTCGCCACGGGTCACTCGGGCGCAGGCCTCGGAGATCACCACCGGCATGGTCCGGGCCAACGCCTCCTCGCCGAACGCCGGGGCGAACACCGCCCCGCGCTCGTTCGCGTAGGACTTCAGGGCCTCGGAAGTCATCACGCTTTCCGCCCAGGCCTTGTCGACGGCGTCATAGACCTCCTGCGGCGCGCCCGTCGGGATCAGGATGCCGAAGTAGTCCGGCGCGATCAGCATGTCGGGGAGCCACTCCGTCACCGGCGGGATCGGATCCATACCCTCGATAACCAACGGCTCGTTCGCAAGAACCGCAAGCGGGCGGATCTTGCCGCCTCGGATCATCTCCGCCTGCTCGACGGCAAGCTGGGTCGTGGCGACGACTTCGCCCGACGCCGCCGCGATCACCGCCGGATTACCGCCGTCATAGGTCACGGGCCGCGCCGTGAGGCCGCCGCCCGCCGCCTCGTTCAGCGCGGCGAGCGCCATGCCGCCCGATGAGTTCACGCCTGCGGTGCCGACGGTTACGTCGCCTGTCTTCATCGCCTCCAGAAGCTCGGCAAAATCCTGGTAGGGGGCATCGGCATTCACGCTGACCACCGGCACGTTCGCGACCGAGAGATAGATCTGGTAGTCCTCGATGGAGGTGCCGTCGATCAGCCCGGTGACCGCGTAGGTGGCGTTGTTCGCGATTGCGTTCGCCGTCCAGGTGTATCCGTCGCGAGGCGCGTCGAGAGCGGCCTTGGTACCGATCGAGCCCGACGCCCCGGGCTGGTTCACGACGACGATGCTGGTGCCCAGGGCTTCCTCCAGGATAGGCGCGACAACGCGCGTCACCTGGTCGGTGGAGCCTCCGGCCGACCACGGGACGATGATGTTGATTGGCTTGTCCGGAACCCACTGAGCGAGCGCCGCGGTTCCCGTCAGGGCCAGCGCGATTGATGACGCAGCCGCGGCCATGACCGCGCGTGTCGTGTCGACCATCTTGTTGTCCTCCCGATTTTGTTATTGTCCCAGCTAATCGCGGCGGGGACGGACTGTCAACGCGGCTGAAGCCTCCGCCGAATACTGAGGATTTTTGTTATTTCACTGGAGCGGGCGATGAGATTCGAACTCACGACCCTAACCTTGGCAAGGTTATGCTCTACCCCTGAGCTACGCCCGCGTCCAGTGGCGTGGGATATATACGGAGGCCGCTCGCAGTGACAAGAGCCAATCGCGGGCCACTCCGCAGGCCGCATCGCCGCAGATCCGAATCGCCGAGGCCCCTAGGAAACCCCAAACGTTTCGTGCTACCATAGGTTGCATCGTCGGATGTGGCATTACCATTGTGAAGGGAACCACCTCGCCCTTGACCGGAACCTCAGCGCCAGATGATCTCGCCCCGCTGTTGCGCCTTCTGGCGCGCGCAACCGGTGTTCCTCTGATCGGGGTGTTCGCCGCGCGAGACGGCACGGCTGATCTCGTTTCCGGCAGCGTCGAACTCGAAGCCACGCTTGGCCGCAATCGCAGGCTGATCATGGATCTGTCGAGGGTCACCTCACAGGGCGGCCGCGTCGAGACCCGGGACGGCCGCCTGGTCTTCGCGTCAAGGGTACCCGCGCCGAGCCTTGTCGGCGACCGCTACATCGTCATCCTCCTCAAAGAGCCCGCGGCGGATCCGGAGGCCATCGCCGCAACGCTCCGGGACGGAGCTGCGCTCGCAGCCGTGGCTTTCGGCGCCCGCGAGGGCGCGGCCGCGAGGGCCACAAGGCTGGCGGAAGCCGAGATTGCAGAGGAACCGGCGGCGATCCTGCCTCGCGACGTCGCGCTTCGGCTCATTGAAGAGACCCGCGCCGCGGGCGGCGGGCGCGCAGCGCTTCTTCTGCTCGATCTTGACCGGTTCCGGGCCATCAACGACGCGCTTGGCATGGAGGCGGGCGACGCGTTACTCGCCCTGACCGCCATACGCCTGCGCGACACTCTCGGCCGCAGCGAACGCATGCTGCGTCTCGAGGGCGATCGCTTCGTGATCGTGGCCCATCGTCATGGCGGCGAACTTCAGGCCTTCGCGCAGCGCGCGCTCGAAGCTGTCGGCGCATCGGCTAATCTTGGCGGCCAGACAGTGAGCGTGCAGGCCTGCATCGGCGTTGTCGCCGGCGCGCCCGCGGCTGTACCGACCGCAATCGTGCTCCTGCAGGCCGACACCGCGCTCAAGCGCGCCAAGAACGAAGGGCGCAATCGCTTCGTCGTGCATGAACCGGAGTTCGACGTGGCGATCCTCGAAAAGAGCCAATTGGAGCTCGAACTCTCGCATGCGCCCAAGAACGGCCAGATGCACTTGGTCTACCAGCCCTATGTCGACCTTGAGACGGGGGCGGTGAGCGGGGCGGAGGCCCTGATGCGCTGGCGGCATCCGAGCCGCGGCGAAATCATGCCCAACACCTTCATTCCCATTGCCGAAATCGACCGGGCTGATCCTGCCTCTCGGGAACTGGGCGATGCGCCGGGCTTGCTCGGAGGCGACGGACTGGTCGCCCCATCTGGTGCTGTCGGTCAACATTTCGGCGCTTCAGTTCCACCAGCCGACGTTCACGGCGCAGGTGGACGCAGCGCTGGCTGAATCCGGCTTCCCGGCGGAGCGGCTCGAGCTCGAGATCACCGAGACGGTGCTCATGCGCGACAACCCCGAGACCATTGCGCAGATCGAAGCGCTGATCGACCGCGGCGTGCGCATCGCGCTGGACGACTTCGGCACGGGCTACAGCGCGCTCGCCTATCTCGCGCGGCTGCCGCATCATCGCATCAAGCTTGACCGGTCCTTCGTGCGTGATCTCAACAATCCCGCGACGGCGGAACTGATCCGCGCCATCATTTCGACGGCAAGGTCGAACGGCGTCGCGGTCACCGCCGAAGGCGTAGAGCGGCTCGAACAGATCGCCCAGGTCCGCGCCGCAGGATTCACCCATGCACAGGGATACGCGATGAGCCGGCCATCACGCAGCCCAATCGAGGAAACCGCATCCGGAGAGCCCGCGATCGCCTGACTTTGCGCGCTGGCTTCATGCTTGTCACCAGTTCAGGCGATCAGCAACGCCGATGCCCAGAGTCCCGCTCCGAAAACCGTATGGGATGCGAGCCCTAGGATGCGGGCCTTGGCAGGATTCTCGGTCCTAGCAGCCGCCCAGCCGAGACCCATACCGGGCAGAAGCAGAAACCAGCCGAAGCCGAGCGTGAGGATCGCGAAGATCCATGCCGGCGCGAATCCCGGATCGGCGAACCAACCGGCCCCGACGATCAGCGCGAAGATGACGCCGTAGATGAGGCCGACCGCATAGTGACAGAACCACCCGAAAGCCAGCTCGAGCTCGAAGGGCTCCGCCTGCGCGATGTCGTCGTGAAACACCACCCCGCTCCGTAGTCCCCAGAACCATCGCCCGACGAAACCCCAATTCGGCAACGGCTGGCCGGTCGCCGCCCTCAACGCCAGCGCCCAGGCATCCATGCACGCCGTGGCCGCAAGGCCGATCAGCGCACCCTTGAAGATCAGCAGCATTGTGTCGTCACCCTCCCTCGCACCGCTCCATGGCTAGCAGGGACCGGCCATGCGCGCCATCGCCCCCTGATGAGCCGCCTGCGTTCATGGTCTCTTTACGAAGCCGTCCGACGCTTGCGTTGCGATTCCCGCCCGACTCCAGGATCGAAAGGACGGCCAGTGCCCAGCATTCCGCTCGAGATCGTCGTCGCCACCTGCGTCACAGCCCTCATGGTGGTGCCGATGGCGAACTACGGGTTGAAGCGAAGATGGCGGGCCCGTCAGAGCAGTCTGACCCGGCTTGAACGCCCACCCATCGAAGCGGTCGAGCGCCATCCTATGCGCGCCGCGCTCGACCGCTCCAAGCCGCCCCGCCAATCGTTCCTGCGCGCCCTGATCGACCACCGCTGATCCCCGCCCGCGGCCCGTCGCGCAAGCCATCCCACTTGCAATCGAAACGGGCTTGAGTTCATGGATTCATACGCTTGGTTATCACTATCTGCTCTGGTTCCCTCTGCGGCTTCAGACACACGATTTTGCTCTGACACAGCCGGGCTGCCGCATCCCGCGGGCAGTAAATCGAGAGGAGACCACACGATGGCCAAAGGCACCGTGAAATGGTTCAACCCCACCAAGGGGTTTGGTTTCATCCAGCCGGAGGGCGGTTCCAAGGATGTGTTTGTCCACATTTCCGCCGTCGAGCGGGCAGGCCTGACCGGGCTTGAGGACAATCAGCGCGTGACCTTTGATCTGGAAACTGGCCGCGACGGCCGGCAGAGCGCGATCAACCTCGCCCTCATCGACTGAACCTGACACGCCGGTTCAGCCCCGGCGATCATATGCTGTCGCGTAGCGGCCGGGCCCTGGCCGTGGCTTGCTCCTTCCTATCGCCTTGAAGGTGACTGTCGGCCAGGCGCCCCGCTCCTCAAGTGGCAGGATCGCCTGTTTCCCGGATATCGAGAACGCCTGACGGCAGTGGCCGACAGAGCGCCGCAGCCTACTCGGCGGGGCCGGTCAGCCATATCCCGACATCCTGCGCCGCTATCACCACGGGCATGCGGCTGTGGATCGCCTCGAGATCGGCATTTGGCGCGCAGGTGACGGTCGAGAAGCTTGCAGCCTGCCGCCCCCCGGGTGCCAGCCAGACATCGAAGATGGCCGCGAATGCTACAATCGCCGAGTCCTTTCGGACGATGCGCCAGCGGGTCTTTCGCCGGGTCGAACCCGTCCGCTCGTGCCAGCCGTCCACGGGCAGGATCGCCCGGCCGATTTCTTCGAACGCCAACTTCTGGAAAAGGGTCTCTGACCGGGCGTTGACGATCGTCTCCATCACCGATCGCCCACGGGCGTTGACCCGTCTCATCGGAATAATGCCCCAGCGCATGAGATCAAGCCTACAGCCGTTCCTTGATGCGATCAGCACCGCCGCCGCCTCGCTCTGGGCGAGGTCAAGGCGCGGACCGGGATCGACGTGAAGGCTGCGATCGGCACCAAGGGTGGCGGCGATCGCAGCGAGCGGCGTCGTGACGAACACGCGCCCTAGCACGTCCGGTTCGCGACCGGATCAATCCTTGAGGATGAAGGTCACCTTCATGTTGACACGGTACTCGGTGACCTTGCCGTCCTTGACGACCACGGTCTGGTCCTGCACCCACGCTCCCTCGACATTCTTCAGGGTCGTCGACGCGCGGGCGATGCCGACCTTGACTGCTTCGTCGAAGCTGTCGGGCGAGCTAGCGGTGATTTCGGTTACACGTGCTACAGACATGGTTTCCCCCTGATTGACGCGGCGTCAGGCCGCAAAGCGAACCTATTCCGTGGCGTCCGGCAGTTCAAACCGTTCTTGCACGCGGCGCAGCTTCGAGCAGCGGCATGAGCCGACCCATGTCCGGCCCGTGGTCGAGTCCCGTGAGCGCTCGGCGCAGAGGAAGAAAGAGCGCGCGGCCGCTGCGACCGGTCTCGGCCCGCACCGCGCAGGTCCAAGTGCGCCAAGTTCTGCCGTCCCAGGGGCGCGGCGGCAACAACTCCATTGCCGTCGCCACAAAGCCGGCGTCTTCGGGGGCGACTACTGGCGTTGCGCCATCACGGCAGAGCGTCCACCAGTCCGCGAGATCGGCGCGCGCATCAATGTTGTCTCGTACGGCCTCCCAGAACGGTTCGCGCGCATCCGGTGGCACGCCCAGCGCAGCAAGGTCGGCGTCGATGGCTTCCGCACCAAGCCCACGCAACACCCTCACCGACTGCGCCCGCAACTCGGCGGGATCGAACCGCGTTGGGGACGCGCCGAAGCGTCCGAGGTCGAAGCCCGCGATCACCTCCGCCATGTCAGCGCGCGGCTCGACCGGGTCCGACGCGCCGAGTCGAGCCATGAATGACACCAGCCCCATCGACTCGAGTCCTCCAGCGCGCAGTTCGTCGAGCGACAGGGCTCCAAGGCGTTTGGACAGCGCAGTTCCATCGGGTCCGGTCAGCAGCGAATGATGCGCGAAGCGGGGCGGCGCCCCGTCGAGCGCGGCGATGATCTGGAGCTGCGCGCCGGTGTTGGTCACGTGATCCGCGCCGCGCACTACGTCGGTCACGCCCATCTCAAGATCGTCGACGACGCTGGCGAGCGTATAGAGAACCTGCCCGTCGGCGCGGAAGAGCACCGGATCCGACAGACTGCCAGCGTCGATCGACACCGGACCGAGCACGCCGTCGCGCCATTCGATGCGGCCCGGCTCGAGCAGGAATCGCCAGTGCGGCGCGCGCTCGGCGCGCAGTTCCTGGCGTTCGGCCTCGCTCAGCCGCAGCGCCGCACGGTCGTAGACCGGCGGGCGGCCGGCGGCGCGCTGGGCGCGGCGGCGCAGCGCGAGCTCTTCGGGCGTGTCGAAGGCCTCGTAGAGCCGGCCGGCTTCCCGCAGCCAAGTCGCAGCTTCCGCGTAGCGCTCAAGCCGGTCGGACTGTCGCGCCTCGCGGTCCCACCCAAGGCCGAGCCAGCGGAGGTCGGCGCGGATGGCCTCGGCGAATTCCGGGCGTGAGCGCTGGGCGTCGGTGTCGTCGAGGCGCAGGATGAAATCACCGCCGGCCTTGCGGGCGAACAGCCAGTTCAGGAGCGCGGTTCGCAGGTTGCCGACATGCAATCTGCCCGTGGGCGACGGGGCGAAGCGGGTGACGATCATCGGCGGCTCCTTCACTTCTCCATAGCGGGTCCCCACGCCCGGCGCGAGGCCCGGCGAGCGATCTTGGCTTTCCGGAGGCCGGCGGCGGGAATAGAGAGAAGCCATGCCGCACGACACCGTCCGAACCGCCCCCTCGCTCGCCGATTTCGAGGCGATGGCGGCCCGCGCCTTCGCGCAACTGCCGGCGGAGGTACGGGCGGTCTGCGCTGAAGTCGCGATCCGGATTGAGGACTTTCCTGACGACCAGATGCTTGACGAGATGGGCGTCGAGGATCCGTTCGCGTTGACCGGGCTCTATGACGGGGTGGCCGCCACGGAGAAGTCGAGCATGGACCAGCCGTTGGGACCGGACGTGGTCTGGCTGTTCCGCCGGCCGATCCTCGAGGAGTGGATCGAACGCGGCGACGTGCGCCTTGACCGGCTGGTCGCGCATGTGCTGGTGCACGAGATCGCGCACCATCTGGGATGGTCCGACGACGACATCCGCGCGATCGACGACTGGACGGAATGAGTTCCGTCGAAGGCGGCCCTCATGCGGACCACGATCTTACCTCTGACTTCATTAGGAAAAAGTTCTAACGGCGCCGCGCACCCGAAGGGCTGATCAACCGATCAGGCCGAGCGCCGGGAACGTCTCTAGCAACCAGAACGACAGGTCGGTGAACGCCCCGGTCAGCATCATCACCCCGACCACGACAAGCAGAGCCCCCATCGATCTCTCGATGACGCGCATGTGCTTCTTCATGCCCGCCATCAGACCCAAGGCGTGCCGCATGAAGAGCGCGGTCAGGAGGAACGGCACCCCGAGGCCGACAGCGTAGAAGCCCATCAGCAGCACTCCCCGCTCGACAGAGCCTTCCTGGGCGGCGAGCGACAGGATCGAGCCTAGAACCGGTCCGATGCAGGGCGTCCAGCCGAAGGCGAATGCGAGGCCGAGCACGTAGGCCCCGAACGCCGAACCGCCGCGGTCGCCCACGTCGAAGCGCGCCTCGCGGTAGAGGATCGGAATGCGCAGGATGCCAAGAAAATGCAGTCCGAAGAGCACGATCACCGCCCCCGCGACGATCGCCATCTCGCGCTGATAGGCGAGCAGCAACTGACCCATCGCGGATGCGGCGAGCCCGAGCATCAGAAAGACTGTGGAGAGGCCAAGGACAAAGAAGAACGCAGCGCGCATCACCTTGCGATCGGCGTTGGTCCCGCGCTCGAGATCGTCCATCGAGGCGCCCGCCATGTAGGCAAGATAAGGCGGCACTATCGGAAGGACGCAGGGCGACAGGAAGCTCAGCAAACCGGCGGCTGTCGCCACGCCGAGGGCGGGCGCAAGCGAGGCGTCCCAGAGATCGAACTCCGAACATCGGCGGTACCCGTCATAACCGGTGTTAGACCCTAGCTCGCCCATGGTTGCAGGTCACGCGCCATGGCCTCACATTGCCGTAGACCGTGTCCGCTGGGCCGATCGGCGCGCGTCGGCCCGAATCGCACGGACTCCCGGGGCATGGACAGAGACGAGGCCGCTGGATAGCAGGAAAGACATGAACTGGGACGCCGAACTCGACGCGCGAGGGCTGCTGTGCCCGCTGCCGGTCCTCAAGGCGCGCAAGCGCCTCGGGCCGCTCGCGCCGGGCGAGGTGCTGCGCGTCGTCGCCGATGACCCTGCGGCGCTGATCGACATCCCGCATTTCTGCGCCGAGCAGGGACACGCCCTGATCGGCCAGAGCGATCTCGGCCATCCGCGCTACGCGTATCTGATCCGCAAGTCCGGGTGAAAACCTACGCGATGTCAACGCCGCAGTCCGAGAGCCGCTCGACGAAGTCACGCGACGTGTTTCCGCTCGGATACTCGACATCCGGCACCGGTACGCCCAGCCAGGCGCAGAGCGGCTCCCATCCGTCGCCGAGATTGTGGATCAACAGACGGTCAGGATCGACCGTGGCGATGACGTCCGCGACGTTCCGGTTGTAGACCGCGACGGCGTGGTCGCGGTCGTCAGGCCGACCGTCGAACATCTGCCGGGCGGTTAAACGCGGCACCAGACCCTCCGGGTCGCCGCCGGATTGGATTTATTTCAGGATCGTACCTTCAAACCGGTCCACCAGCTTTCCGCCGAGCGCATCGCCAGAAGAACCTTCGCGTCGGGATAGGCCACGATCAGCTCGCGCCAGTAGTGCGCTGACGGCCCGTCGACACAGGCCTCGATTGCATCAAAGAGCACGTCCCAATTCGGCTTCGCGCCGTTCACCATGTCGCGCCAGGACTGCCGCTATTGCGCTGTAACGATGCCCCAAACCTGCACCCGGCCGACTTTCCAATTCAAGCGGAACGGTTGTGGGAGACGCTAGGATCGACCAGCAGGACAATGGTGGCGAGGAGTGGCGCACCTTTGACGTCGCGTGACCAAGCGCGCGTCTCAAAGCCCCTTTGATCGGTAGCTGGCCGCCACGCGCCCGATCGAGACCAGATAGGCCGCGACGCGCAGGTCGTGGACGTCCTTGCGACCGTGCCAGACTTCGCGCATCGACTGGTAGGCGGTGCGCATAGTGTCATCGAGACCGGAGCGGACCAGCTCCAACTCGCCCGCGCCCCGGCTGTAGTCCGCCTTGAACTCCTCCGACAGGCGAAGCTCGACGCCCGCGTTCTGGAGCAGTCGCTCAAGTTCGTTGACGAGCATCAGGTGTTCGGCCTCCTCCTGCCGGCGCTGCATGCGGCCAAAGCGGATGTGGCTGAGGTTCTTGACCCATTCGAAGTAGCTGACGGTCACGCCGCCGGCGTTTGCGTAGAGGTCGGGGATGATCACCACGCCCTTCTCGCGCAGGATCTCGTCGGCGCCCGAGGTCACCGGGCCATTCGCCGCTTCGATGATCAGGTTGGCGCGGATGCGGTCGGCGTTGCCGAGGTTGATGACCGATTCGAGCGCGGCGGGCACAAGGATGTCACATTCCTGCTCGAGCACGACCGCTCCGTCCTCGACGTATTCGCCGCGCGGAAAGCCCTTGACCCCGCCATTGGCGTTGATGTGGGTGCGCAGAAATTCGATCGGAATGCCGTTGGGGTTCACTATAGCCCCGTCACGCTCGATGACCGCGACGATCTTGCAGCCGTCCTCCTCGGAGAGGAACTTCGCGGCGTGAAAGCCCACGTTGCCGAGGCCCTGGACGATCACGCGCTTGCCGTCGAGCGTGCCTTCAAGCCGCGCGGACTTGACGTCTTCGAGATGGCGGAAGAACTCGCGCAGCGCGTATTGAACGCCACGCCCGGTCGCCTCGACCCGGCCGGCGATTCCACCTGCGTTGAGCGGCTTGCCAGTGACGCAGGCGGCGGCGTTGATGTCGGTGGTGTTCATGCGCCGGTATTGGTCGACGATCCAGGCCATCTCGCGCTCGCCGGTGCCCATGTCGGGAGCGGGCACGTTCTGGCTGGGGTTGATCAGGTCGCGCTTGCAAAGTTCGTAGGCGAAGCGCCGGGTGATGAGCTCCATCTCGTGCTCCTCCCAGTCGCCCGGGTTGATGCAGAGACCGCCCTTGGATCCGCCGAACGGCGTCTCGACGAGGGCGCACTTGTAGGTCATCAGCGCGGCCAGCGCCTCGACCTCGTCCTGATTGACGCCCATCGAGAACCGGATGCCGCCCTTGACCGGCTCCATGTGCTCGGAATGCACGGCGCGGTAGCCGGTGAAGGTGTGGATCCCGCCGCGCAGCCGCACGCCGAAGCGCACGGTGTAGGTGGAGTTGCACACGCGGATCTTTTCGGCGAGCCCCGGGGAGAGGTCCATCAGCGCGACCGCCCGGTTGAACATCAGATCGACGGATTCGCGGAAGCTGGGCTCCCGAAGCGGCGCGTTCATCATTTGCCTCCCTGGGGCGGTGTGTTGGTCCGATCGGACTGCGACAGTAGATCACCGCGGCGACGCGCGAGCAAGTTTCTCGCGTCAGCCGCCGCGAGGCTTGGCGCGCCGGGTCGGCGGCGCTGCGGCGGGATCCTCGGGCCAGGGATGTCTGGGGTAGCGGCCGCGCATCTCGCGGCGCACCTCGCCGTAGCCGCCCGTCCAGAAGCCCGGCAGATCGGCGGTCGTCTGCACCGGGCGCCGCGCCGGGGAGAGCAGCGCTAGCGTCACCGGCGTGGCGGAAGGGCCTACTACGGGATGCGCGGTGACCCCGAACATCTCCTGGAGCCGCACCGCGGCGGTCGGCGCGCCGGAAGAGTAGTCGATCGGCAGCCGGGTTCCGGTCGGCGCGACGATCGCGGCCGGCGCCTCGGCGTCGAGCCGGCGGCTGGCGGCGTGATCGAGCCGGACGGCGAGGGCCGCCGCGAGGTCGATGCGCTTGAGATCTGACGCTCGCGCCACTCCCACGGCGTAGGGTCCGAGCCAGGTCTCGAGGGCGTCGAGGAGGGCCGCGTCTGACATGTCGGGCAGGTCCGTTGCGCCCTGCGCGCGCAGCCATGCGACCCGCGAAACGAAGCGTCGCGCGGCGTCGGTCCAGGGCAAGGCCTCGATCCCGAGATCGCGCACGCCGGCCATGAGAGCGGCGCGCGTCGCCTCCTCGGGCGCGTCCAGCCAAGGCCGATCCACGAGCGCCAGCGCGCCCAGCATCAGCCGCTCGCGGGCGACCACCGCGCGGTCGCGCCGGGACCATTCGCAGACGCGGGCGCGGCGGAGGCGATCGGCGTGCAGGGCGCGAAGCTCGGCCTCGGCCACCGGAGCGGCGCGGCGAATGCGCGCCTCGCGCGGGTCTCCGTCGAGATCGGCGGCGACGAGCAGCGGTGCGCTGGCGAGCGCGTCGTCCTCGTCGAGACCGGCGCCCTTGCCGCCCGACAGAAGGAAGCGCGGGGCCGCGCCCGGTCGGCGCAGGCCGATGCGGTCGGGATAGGCGAGCGACAGGACCGCGCCTGGCGAAAGGCCCGGGCCGCTCCCACCCGGCGCGAGCGCGCGCAGCCGCTTCGCCTCGGCGCGGATCGCCGCGCGGGCGGCGGGATCAGCGGTGCCACCGACGCGCAGCGCCTCGAGCCGGGGGAGAGATCGGCGCCGTGGCTCCGAGGCAGGATGTCCCGCGCGGCGAGTAGGGCTGCTAAATCAGCGGCGAGAGCCACCGCCCCGGCCTCGGCCGCGCCGAGCAGCATGTGCGCGAGCCTCGGGTGAAGCGGCATCGTGGCGAGGTCGCGCCCGTGAG
The DNA here is from genome assembly GCA_963836255.1 of uncultured Alphaproteobacteria bacterium. GTDB lineage: Bacteria > Pseudomonadota > Alphaproteobacteria > Rhodobacterales > Rhodobacteraceae > Amaricoccus. Next base: position 757,167 of record CAWIIL010000001.1, on the reverse strand, counting down.
TGGTCGGCGCGCCGGCGGCGTCGAGCGCTCCGAGATCGGCGAGAAGCGCGCGCGCCTCGGCCAGCGCCGGGGCCGGCGGCGGAGTCAGGAAGGCGAGACCGCCGGCGTCGCGCGCGCCCCATAGAGCCAGTTCTAGCGCGAGACCTGCGAGATCGGCCGAGGCGATCTCCGGCGGCGGGAAGGCCGCCATGCCGCCCTCCTCGCCCCGGGCCCAGAGCCGGTAGCACCACCCCGGAGCCACCCGCCCTGCCCGGCCGCGACGCTGATCGGCTTCGGCGTGGGTCACGCGCTCGGTGACGAGCCGGGTCATCCCCGAGCCCGGATCGTGCCTAGCCCGGCGCGCCAGCCCGCCGTCGATCACCACGCGCACGTCGGGAATGGTCAGCGAGGTCTCCGCGATCGCGGTGGAGAGCACCACCTTGCGCCCGCTCCGCACCGGCGCGAGCGCCGCGCGCTGGGCCGCGAGCGACAAGCCGCCGTGCAGGGGCTGGAGCGCCACGTCTGTTGCGATGCGCCCGGCGAGCGCGCGCGCCACCCGGTCGATCTCGGCGCGGCCGGGCAAGAATACGAGCGCTCCGCCCTCGGTCTCTGCCAGCGCCGCGGCGGCGAGATCCGCCAGTGCCGCCTCGAAGCGCGGCCCGCGGCCGTCGCCAGACCGCCACGGCCGGTCCAGCCAGCGGGTCTCGACGGGATGGGCGTGGCCCTCAGCGGTGACGACGGGCGCGCCGTCAAGCAGCGCCGCGACCGGCGCGGCGTCGAGCGTCGCCGACATCACCAGAATCCCCAGATCCTGCCTGAGCGCGCCGCGAGCCTCCCAGACCAGCGCGAGGCCAAGGTCGCCCTGCAGCGCGCGCTCGTGAAACTCGTCGAAGATCACACAGCCGACGCCTTCGAGACCAGGGTCGGACTGGATCATGCGGACCAGAACGCCTTCGGTGACCACCTCGATCGCCGAGCCCGCCGCGCTATCGCCGCGCATCCGGTAGCCGACCCGCCCGCCCGGCTGCTCGCCCAGCGCTTTGGCCAATCGTTCCGCGGCGGCCCGCGCGGCGACCCGGCGCGGCTCGAGCATGAGGATGCGTTGGCGATAGAGCGCCCGCTCGTGCAGGAACAGCGGCACGCGCGTGGTCTTGCCGGCCCCGGGCGGCGCCTGCAGCACCGCGACGCCGCGCGCTCGCAGGGCCGCCTCGAGCTCCGGCAGGACCGGCTCGATCGGCAGCGGCGCCGGGGCGGGGGGCCGGGTCAGCCGCGGCGCTCGACGACGGCCTTGCCGAACTGGGTGCGGGTCTCGATACGCTGGAGCCGGGCGATCCCGTCGTCGTCGGTGCGAAAGGTCATCTCGAAGGGGAACTCGCGCTGGCTCGAGGCGCTGTGGGCCTCGCCCTCGATGCGGGCGTAGGTGCCGGAGCAGATCAGGTCGCCATCCTTCTCGGCCGGGGCCGCGAGCTTGAGGCGCGATCGGCGCGAGCCGTCGAAGATGTCGACGGTGGTGTCGCAGATCTCGCCCGCCGGCGCGTCGCGCAGAAGCCGGAAACCGGCGGAAACCGGGTCAAGCGTGCCGCCCTGGGCCTCGGGATCGGGCGCCGAGGATCGCGGCGGCACGACGGAGACCGAGACAGGCGTGCCGTTCTCCCAGTCGATCTCCGTGCGCCGTTCGGCCCGGGGCGAACGCGAATCCGCCACGAACCGCACCGGGACGACCGCGCCATCCGCCGCGATCCGGCCGAAGGCTTCGCCGTCGTAGAAGAAGTTCGCGAAAGCGCCCACGAGGCCGGCCGCGCGGATCTCGCTCGCCGCCGCGTACTGACCGTCGACCTGGTTGGCGCGTATCTGCATCTGTCCCGCCCGGACGCCGGAAAGAAAGAAGTCGAAGACAGCGCCGGCCTCCTGCGCCCGGACGTCACCCGGGCTGGCGCCGGTTCCGGTGAGGGCCGCAAACGCGGCTAGCGCGGCGAAGCAAAACGATCTCGACATCAACACACCCCCAGGAAATGGCTCGGGACAAGCTAGCCCGGATATGCCAAAGAGCCCGCCTTAAACCAAGGGGCAACCGACGCACGGAAGGTGAAGCTTGCGTGAGAGCCGCGCCATCGAGGATCCCGGCGAACTCGCCGAGCGCGTCGCCACAGGCGACCGGCGCGCGCTTGCGCGGGCGATCACGCTGGCGGAATCGACCCGGGCGGAGCATCGCGACCGGGCGCATGCGCTCCTCGACGCGCTTCCCGCACCGGCGCGGCCGTCACTGCGGGTCGGGCTGACCGGAACCCCAGGCGTCGGCAAGTCGAGCCTGATCGAGACGCTGGGCCTGATGCTGATAGGGCGGGGGATGCGGCTCTCGGTGCTCGCGGTCGATCCGTCCTCGGCGCGCACCGGCGGCTCGATCCTCGGCGACAAGACTCGTATGGAGCGGCTCGCGCGGGCGCCGGAGGCCTTCATACGTCCCTCGCCGAGCCGGAGCGCGCTCGGCGGCGTCGCGCGCCGGACCCGGGAGGCCATCGTACTCACGGAGGCCTGGGGGGCGGATGTGGTGCTGGTCGAAACCGTCGGAGTCGGACAGTCGGAGACGCTGGTGGCGGAGATGACCGACATCTTTGCGCTCATGATAGCACCAGCCGGCGGGGACGAACTTCAGGGGGTCAAGCGCGGCATCATGGAGATGGCCGACCTGATCCTCGTCAACAAGGCTGACGGCGCGCTTGAGGCGGAGGCGACGCGCACCTGCGCTGACTACGCGGGGGCCCTGCGGCTCCTGCGGCCACGGCCAGGCGATCCGGAGGGTTGGCCGCGGGCGATCCGCGTCTCTGCGGCGACCGGTTTCGGGGTCGCAGCAGCCTGGGAAGCGATCGAGGCGCTGGCCGCCGCCCGTCGCGCCAGCGGCGCGCTCGCCGCGCGCAGGCGCGCGCAGGCCGGGACCGCCTTCGACCGGGCGGTGGAGGCGCACCTTCTGGAACGTCTCGCGGCGCGGCCGGACCTCGCGGCGCTGCGCGCGGGCCTCGCGGGCGATGTGGCGGCCGGCAGGCTTGCGCCCGAACGCGCCGCCGACCAGATCGCGCGCGCGATCCTGCCGCCGGAGGACTGAGACGCAGCCCGCGTCGGGTGCACGGGCCTTGACGCGCCGCCGCAGCCTCAGTAAGGAGCGCTTCCATGTTTTTGGCCCGCGGGGCTGCTGTTGCGCCCGTCCGAGCCAGACCTGAACCTGAGGAATGACCCGATGTCCCGTCGCTGCGAACTGACCGGCAAGGGCGTGATGACAGGCAACAACGTCAGCCACGCCAACAACAAGACCCGTCGACGCTTCATGCCGAACCTCAACGAGGTGACGCTGGCGAGTGAGACGCTCGGACGCAGTTTCCGTATGAAGATAAGCGCTGCTGCGTTGCGCACCGTCGACCATCGCGGCGGGCTCGACGCGTTTCTCGCAAAGGCCGCCGACGGCGATCTTTCGCGCACCGCGCTGCGCATCAAGCGCGACATCGCCAAGGCGCAGGCCGCAGCCTGAGAGCCGGACAGCAGTTCGCGTCGCGCCCCGTGACGCGTGCCCGGCCTTCACCCAAGCCCGTCTCGCGGACGGGCCGCCGCTGAGCAATAGCGGGGGCGAGACGGGCTCACGCTACTGCGATGGCTGCGCGCCGGCGAGAGGGGTTTGCGTGGCGGCCCGGGCGTCCTATCTCGCAGACTGAGGCGAGGAGACCGGCAGATGGCGCGAGCACGGGGAAGCGAACCGCTGTTCGCTTCCTACAACATACACAAGTGCGTCGGAGTCGACGGCCGGTTCGATCCGGGCCGCGTCGCAACCGTGATAGCCGAGATTGGCGCGGACGTGATGGCGATCCAGGAGGCGGACAAGCGCTTCGGCGATCGCGAGGGTCTTCTCGACCTCGAGGCGATCGAGCGCGAAACGGGCCTGGTGCCGGTTCCGGTGGACAACGGTCACAGCGGCCACGGCTGGCATGGCAACCTGCTGCTGGTGCGCGAGGCGATGGTCGGCGGCGCCCAGCAGATCGACCTGCCCGGCCACGAGCCGCGCGGCGCGCTCGTCGTCGACGTCGACCTGCCGCACGGGCCGGTGCGGGTAGTGGCGGCGCATCTCGGGCTGTTGCGCCAGGCGCGGCTGAGCCAGATCGCCACGCTGGTGTCGGTGGCCAGGCGCGAGACCGACCATCCGATCGTGCTGATGGGCGACTTCAACGAGTGGCGCCGGCGCGGCCGCTCGGCGCTCCACGGGCTCGCGCCCGGTTTCGGACCGGTTGAGAGCGGCGTGCCGAGCTTTCCTGCGTATTTCCCGGTGCTGCCGCTTGACCGCATCGTGGCGCGGCCCCACGCTCTGCTCGGCCCGATGAGCGTGCACGACACCGCCCTTGCCCGCCGCGCCTCCGATCATCTCCCCGTCAAGGCGCGCATGCGCGTCGGCGCCCGGACCGGGGCGGCGGAGGCCGCCGACGTCGGCGCACGCGCCGGGTAAGACCCGCATTCCGCACCGAAAGGACTCAAGAAGATCATGTCGAGCCTGCTACGAACCCTCGCCGTCGCCGGCGCGCTCACGCTGGCGGCCGGCGCAGCAAACGCCGCCGCCTTCGCCAAGGCTGACGCCAGCCACGACGGGCAAGTGACCTATGCAGAGGCCAAGCGGGTGATGCCGCAGCTAACCGAGGTGAGCTTCAACAAGTTCGCCACCGACGGCGTGGTCTCGAAAGGGGCCTGGCCGGGCCTGAGCAACTTCTACGACCTGATGTATCGCCAGCGCTGAGAGGGCGCCGGGCCGGGGCCGGGGCGGCTTGTGGCCCCGGGCGAAACCGCCCATAACGCGGCGTCATTCCCCTCCGGAGCCGCGACATGGCCCAGGCCTCCGCCAACGTGAACCTGATGATCAAGGCCGCCCGCAAGGCGGCGCGCAATCTCTTGCGCGACTTCGGCGAGGTGGAGAACCTCCAGGTTTCGTCAAAGGGGCCGGGCGATTTCGTCAGCCGCGCCGATACCAAGGCCGAGGAGACGATCCGCGACGAACTCACCGAGGCTCGGCCGAACTACGGTTGGCTCGGCGAGGAGAGCGTCGAGGTGGCCGGGGCCGATCCGACCCGCCGCTGGATCGTCGATCCGCTCGACGGCACCACGAACTTCCTGCACGGGCTGCCGCACTGGGCGATCTCGATCGCGCTCGAGCACAAGGGCGAGATCGTCGCGGCGGTGATCTACGACCCAGTGAAGGACGAGATGTTCGTGGCCGAGAAGGGCGCGGGCGCCTATCTCAACGACCGGCGGTTGCGGGTATCGGGGCGCCGGGATCTGATCGAGATGATCTTCGCCACCGGCATTCCCTTCGGCGGCCGCGCTGACCTGCCGCGCACCCTTCGCCAGATCGCACGGCTCACCCCGCAGACCGCCGGCATCCGGCGTTTCGGGTCCGCCGCGCTCGATCTCGCCTATGTCGCGGCCGGGCGCTATGACGGCTTCTGGGAGGAGGGGCTGCACCCCTGGGACATGGCGGCGGGGCTCCTGCTCGTGCGCGAGGCCGGTGGCTTCGTCGGATCGGTCGACGGGACCACGGGCATCTTCGAGAGCCGCAGCGTCGTGGCCGCGAACCCGACGGCCCACGAGACGCTCATGGAGCTTCTTCGATCCACCTGACGCGCGCGTCGCCGGCGCTCATGTCCGGACCAGCCCTATCGAAACGCAGGTAGGCGAGTGCGCGGTCGTCGGACCGGCTCAGCAGCGTTCCCGCAGGCCGCCCACCTGAGAAGATTTCGGCCCCGACCGGCGGCGCCGGCCCCTCGATCGCCACCCGCGCCAGCCCCTTGCGAAGCTCGGTCTTGTGCTTCATCCGCGCGGTCACCTCCTGGCCGACGTAGCACCCCTTGCGGAAATCGACGCCGTTGAGCCGCTCGAATCCCATCTCGAGGATGTAACTCTCCTCCGGGATAAGCTCGGCGCCGGTCTCGGGCGCGGCGCGCTCGATCCGGCGGCGCGTCATTTCAGCCGGATCGAGCGCGGCTGCGCCAGCGAGGAGCGTCGCCGGGTCGTCGGTGATCGCCCGCCAGCCGAGACCGGGATCGCGCGGATCGCGGAAAGCCCCGGCGGGCGCGGCGCCGGTCCCGAGGACGACCGCGAGCGTGGTTGGCTCGACCTTGACGTCGGCGCGCAGGCGGTAGAGCTTGAGTCGCTGAGCCAGCGCGACCGCGCGCTCGGCCTTCACGTCGACCAGCACACCCTGGCCGCTCGCATCAACCAGGAAAAAATCGAACAGGTATTTGCCCTGCGGCGACAGCAGGGCCGCGTAGATCGGGCCAGCGGCGAGCTTGCTGATGTCGTTGGTGATCAGCCCCTGCAGGAAGTCGCGCGCGTCGGCGCCGCCGATCCGCAGCACTGCCCGGTCCTCGCCGCGCAACGCCGCCGTGCTGTCGTCCATCCTTGCCTGCCTCCGAAAAAGCGCGCTCGGGGCGTCATGCTCCCGAGAACTGCAGTTGATAGAGGTCGGCGTAAACCCCTTCGGCGCGCAGAAGGTCGGCGTGCGTGCCGGTCTCGACCACCCGCCCAGCCTCCATCACCACGATAAGGTCGGCGTCGAGGATGGTCGAGAGGCGATGCGCGATAACCAGCGTCGTCCGCCCGCGCGCAAGCTTCTCGAGGCCGCGGCGGATCGCGGCCTCGCTGGCCGCATCGAGCGCCGAGGTCGGTTCGTCGAGAAGCAGGATCGGCGCGTCGCGCAGAATGGCGCGCGCAATCGAGAGACGCTGACGCTCGCCGCCCGAGAAGGCGTGTTCGGTCGGCGAGACCATCGTGTCGTAACCCATTGGCAGTGCTGCGATGAACTCGTCCGCCGCCGCAGCCTCGGCGGCGGCGCGGATCTCGGCGCGGTTCGCGCCGGCACGCCCGAAACCGATGTTCTCCGCAACCGTGCCGCTCAGCAACACAGAATCCTGGCTGACCACCGCGATCTGGTCGCGCAGCGAGGCCAGCGTCAGCTCGCGGATGTCGGTCCCGTCGAGGACGATTCGCCCGGCAGTCGGATCGTAGAAGCGGGGTAGCAGGTTGAACACGGTCGATTTGCCCGCGCCGGAGCGCCCGACGAAGGCAGTGCGCGATCCCGGCGCGATCTCGAGCGAGACGTCGCGCAGCGCCACATGGCCGTCGGGATAAGCGAAGGACACGTTCTCGAAGCCGATCCGCCCCTCGGCCCGCCCGATGGTCTCCGGCCCGTCGAGGATAGTGTTGCGCGCGTCAAAGAGCATGAACACCCTGTCGAGCGCCGCGCGTCCCTGCATCGCCTTGGCGAAGGAGCCGCCGATCTTGCGCGCGGGCCCCGCCAGCACGCCGACGCCGGTCAGAAGACCGGTGAAGTCGGCGATGGTCATGCGCTCGGCGATGATGCGGCTCGCCACTACCATGAGCAGGATCGCCACCGACGCGCCGAGCAGCACCTCTAGGATCGGCGCGACCCGGGCCTGCCAGACGTTCTGGCGCAGGCGCAGCCCCAAGAGACGCTCGAAGACGGTCTCGGCGCTGTCGGCCAGCGTCTGCTCGAGCCGGTAGGCCCGGGCCATGCGGATGCCCGAAAGCCCCTCGGTCACTTCCGAGGTCATGGTCGCCACCTGCGCCTGGGTGCGCTTGGAAAGCTTGCGAAGCCGGCGCCCGATGATGTTCACCGGCACCAGCGCGATCATGAAGATCGCCACCATGAAGAGCGTCAGCGGCCAGTCGATGGTCAGCATCACCGCGATGGTGGCCACGATGGTGAAGAAGCTGGTCGCCACGCCGAGCAGCGCCGAGACCGAGCTGCCGATCAGGCCGATATCGGAGGAGAACCGCGCCGCCAGACCGGCCGGTGCATGGGTCTGGAGCCGCGCGAGATCAGCGCCGACGAGGGTTGCATACATAGTCTTGCGCAGCTCGGTCTCCATACGGGTGATCACCTTGGCGCTCACCGTCTCCTTGTAGAAGCCCGCGACGGCGTTCACGGAGGTGAGGCCCAAAACCGCGAGCGGCCCCCAGAGGATCACCGTCGGATTGCGCGCCTCCAGCGCTTCCATCACCAGCTGGATCACCTTGGAATAGGCGCCCGACGCTGCGGCCACTACCAGCGTCAGCACGATGGTGACGACCAGCAGCGCCCGATGGGGCGCGAGCCAGTCGTCCCAGAGCCGCTTGTAGGCCGCCCAGAACGACGCGTCGCCCGGGTCGATCTCGTGAGGAGTGTCCCGCATGCGCCGGTGTTTCCGATGCGCCGGGCGCGTCCCGGCCGGGGCCGCTGTTAGCACGGGCGCGCGCGGACGCGAAAGGCGAATTGCCGTTTTCCGCAGCGGGCGGTCCCGCTAGGGTGGCGCGCATCGTCTCGACGGAGCCTTCCGATGAATCTCGCCCGCGGCCGTGACCTCGTCGCCATTCCTGGCCCTTCGGTCGTTCCCGACCGTGTTCTGCGGGCCATGCACCGTCCCGCGCCGAACATCTACGGCGACGCGCTGATCGAGATGACCGACGGGCTCTTTTCCGACCTGCGCCGGGTGGCGCGCAGCGAAGTCGCCGAGCCGGTGATCTTCGTCGGCAACGGCCATGCAGTCTGGGAGGCCGCGATCGCCAACATGCTCGCACCCGGAGACAAGGCGCTTGCGATCCTGACCGGACGCTTCGGCGCGGGCTGGGCGGCGACAGCGCGGCGCATGGGCATCGAGGTCGACGAACTCGACTTCGGCTTTCGCGGCGCGCTTGATCCCGACCGGGTCGAGAGCCGGCTACGCGCCGACCACGCTCATGGCGTGAAAGCGGTGCTGACGGTGCAGACCGACACGGCGAGTTCGGCGCACAACGACGTGGCGGCGCTGCGGGCGGCCATCGACGCGGCCGGCCACCCGGCGCTGCTCGCGGTCGACTGCATCGCCTGTCTCGGCTGCGCGCGCTTCGAGATGGACGCCTGGGGCGTCGACGTGATGCTCGCGGCCAGCCAGAAGGGGCTGATGACCCCGCCCGGCCTCGGCTTCACCTTTCACGGACCCAAGGCCGAAGCGGCGCGGGTGGACTGCGCGAGCCCCTACTGGGATTGGGGCCCGCGCACGCGGCCGGAGATATTCTACCAGCGCTTCTGCGGCACTCCGCCCACCCATCACCTCTACGGGCTGCGCGAGGCGCTCGACATGCTGCTCAACGAGGAGGGCCTAGAGGCGGCCTGGAGCCGGCACGCGGTCTTCGCCCGCGCCGTCTGGGCGGCGGTCGAGCGCTGGAGCGCGGAGGGCGATCTGCGCCTCAACGTCTCCGATCCTGGCGCGCGGAGCCCGGCGGTGACCACGATCCGGACCGCGCCGGGCGACGCCGACCGGCTGCGGCGCTGGTGCGCGGATGTGGCCGGCCTGACGCTCGGAGTTGGCATGCCCGGCCCGGGCGACGTCGCCGGCGATCTCTTCCGCATAGGCCACATGGGGCACATGGATCCGCCGATGCTGCTTGGCGCGCTCGCCGGCATCGAGGCCGGGCTCGCGGCCCTCGGCGTCGCCCGCGGCCGCGGCGCGCTCGAAGCGGCGGCCGAAGTTGTCGCTGAAGCCGGGCAGGTCGCCGCCATCCCATCAGTCAGGACGCCAAATGCTGTGGACGCCACGCCGACCGTCCCCTAGAGTTTGCGCCACTGACCCTATCGAGCCAACGGAGAAACACATGCGGACGGCTTTCATATTCGGGGCGGCGGCGCTCGCGCTTGCGGCCTGCACCAGCGACCCGACGGTAAACCGCGAGATCGATTGCGCGGCGGGCGTGCTCGGCGGCGCAGCGGTCGGCGGTTTGCTCGGCAACCAGATCGGCGGCGGCACCGGCAATGCGATCGCCACCGCGGTCGGCGCCGGCGCCGGGGCGGCGGCGGGAACCCAGCGCGGCGCCTGCCAGTAACGGCGCCGCGTCCGTCACGGCCACGGACGGCGTTGACGCAACGTCGTCCGCCGGTTACCCCCTTTCGCGCCGGGAGGTCCTCCCGGCGTCAAATTGATGCGCAATCGACAGGGGGATCGATCCGTGGCTGACCTAATCGCAGTTGTATTTCCGTCCGAGGAGAAGGCCGAGGAGGTTCGACAGAAGCTCTTCCAGATGCAGAAGGACTATCTGATCGAGCTTGGCGACGCCTGCATCGCCACCAAGAACGAGGCCGGCAAGGTCAAGCTCAACCAGGTTTTCAACACCACCGCCGCCGGCGCGGCGGGCGGCAGCTTCTGGGGGCTCCTGATCGGCGTGCTGTTTCTCAACCCTCTGGTCGGTGTCGCGGCCGGCGCGGCGGGCGGCGCCATCGCCGGCGCGCTGACCGACATCGGGGTCGATGACAAGTTCATGAAGGGTCTCGCCGGGGAGAACATCCAGGAGGGCGAAGCGGTGCTCTTCGTGCTCGTCAAGAAGATGACGGGCGACAAGGTGCTGGCCGGCCTCGATGGCGTGGAGGGCCGCGTGCTCCAGACCTCGCTCGACCACACCCGCGAGGAACGGCTCCGCGAGGCGCTGGCCGGGCACGTCAAGGCCGAGGAGGCCGCCGCGCCGACCTCCTGAGGTCCGCGAGCCATCCCATGAGCCCCGGGCCCGACCGGCGGATCATGGGAGCTTCGAGACGTTCCCGGGCGGGCGTCGGTCGGCAGGCGGCCTGTTCGCCTCCGACCCGACGGCGCCGGTCGGACGCGGCGCTCGGGGTGTGTTATCCGGGCGTAACACGCGTGCAATTCCGGTTATGTCACTGGAATCGCAGGCGTTCATCTTCGTTAATTTTGCGTTGAAGTCGTGCGACCGTCGGCGACGGGGTCCTCGCGGCGCGTCGGTCGGCTTGCCTGCGCCCGCAACTCGGCGCACTCTGGCCGCTGGCGCTGGCGAGGTCCTCGATGCTGCCGATCCTGGGCGATCTGATACCCTACGCGGTGCCGGTGGCGCTGAGCCCGCTGCCGATCATCGCCGCGGTGATGCTGCTGCTGGCGCCGAGCGGGCCGTCCGGCGCGCTGGGCTTTGTCGCCGGGCGCTTCGGGGCGCTGCTGGGTCTGAGCTTCGTGGTGGCGCTGCTCGCGGCGGAGGTCGCCGGGCCCTGGGGCGGGGCCGAGCGTGGCGGCTGGCTGCGGATCGGCGTGGGCTGCCTGTTGCTGGTCGGAGCCGGCGTCGTCTTGCGGCGCCGGATCCGCAACGGCGCGACGCCGGCGCCGTCCGGCTGGATGCAGTCGATCGGTGACGCAACACCGGGCCGGGCGGCGCGGCTCGGGGTGGCGCTGACCGCGCTCAACCTCAAGGAGGTGGCCTTCGCCGCCGGCGCCGGGCTGATCGTCGGCGGCGCGGCGGTCCCGCCGGCGCAGGCGCTGCTGGCGTCGCTGGTCTTCGCCGGGCTCGCCTGCCTCGGCGTCATCGCGCCGACCGCCTGGCGGCTCGCGGACCCGGAAGGGTCGCGCGCCGGGCTCGGGGCGGCGCAGGCCTGGCTGGCGCGAAACAAGGCGCTCCTGGCGGCGGCGGTGCTGGTCGCCATCGGGGTGAACCTGATCGGGAGCGGGCTGGAGGCGCTCTGACGGTGGGTGCCGTCGTGCGGACCAATGAGGGGCGCGGATTTCCCCGGAGCGCGCAATCGCAGCGCGGTCGCCCTGGTGGGCGCGGTCACGCGCCCGCCTCCCGAGAGGCGGGCGCCGCGCGATTCCGAGGCGCCGAAGAACGTCAGAGCGCCGCGAGCCGGGCGCCGGCGGCGCGCAGGATGGCGATCTCCTCCTCCAGCGCCTCGAGTTCGGGCGCGATTCTCGTCGACCACCGCCTCGGGCGCCTTGGCGACGAAGGCCTGGTTGGAGAGCTTGGATCGGACGCCACCGGCCTCGCGGTTAAGCTTGTCCAGCGCCTTCGTCAGCCGGTCGCGCTCAGCGTCGAGATCGATGACGTCGGCGAGCGGCAGGCAGAAGGCGCCGCCCTCGACGGCGAGCGTCACCGCGCCCTTCGGCGCGGCGGCGGCGGTCTCGTGGCGCTCAATCCGGGCGAGACGGCTGACCAGCGGGCGGTTGCGCTCCAGCGCCTCGGCCTGGGCGGCGACGAGGTCCAGCTCGATCAGGGTGATCTTGGCGCCCGCCGGCACGCGCATCTGGGCGCGCACCGAGCGGATCTCCTCGATGAGGCCGATGACCCAGTTCATCTCCGCGTCCGCCGCCGGGTCGATCAGTTCGCTCCCGTAGGCGGGCCAGTCGGCGTGGGCGAGCAGGCGGTCGCGGCCGCCGATCTCCGCCCAGAGCGCCTCGGTGATGAAGGGCGTGACCGGGTGCATCAGGATCAGGCACTGGTCGAGCACCCAGGCCATGGTGGCGCGGGTTTCGGGTGCGGCGGCGGGATCGTCGAAGAGCGGCTTGGCGAGCTCCACGTACCAGTCGCAGACGCGGCCCCAGACGAAGGCGTAGAGCGCGTTGGCCGCGTCGTTGAAGCGGTAGGCGGCGAGGGCGGCGTCGACCGCCTCGCGCACCCGCCCGGTCTCGCCGACGATCCACTTGTTGGCGGTCAGCGTGGCGCCGCGCGGGTCGAAACTCGGGTCGGGCCGGCAGTCGTTCATCTCGGCGAAGCGCGCGGCGTTCCAGAGCTTGGTGCCGAAGTTGCGGTAGCCGGCGATGCGGTCCTTCGACAGCTTCACGTCGCGGCCCATCGCCGCCATGGCGGTCAGGGTGAAGCGCACCGCGTCGGCGCCGTATTCGTCGATGAGCTCGATGGGATCGAGCACGTTGCCCAGCGACTTGGACATCTTCTTGCCCTTCTCGTCGCGGACGAGGGCGTGGATGTAGACGTCGCGGAACGGGACCTTCCCGGTCAGTTCGAGCTGCATCATCATCATGCGCGCGACCCAGAAGAAGATGATGTCGAAGCCGGTGACCAGCACGGTCGAGGGAAAGTAGCGCGCCATCTCGGGCGTGTCCTCGGGCCAGCCCATGGTGCCGATCGGCCAGATGCCCGAGGAGAACCAGGTGTCGAGCACGTCGGGGTCGCGGACCAAGCGGATCTCTGAAATCGAGTCCCCGACTTCACCAATGCCGGCTCCGACAGGTGCTTTGAGCCCAGGGCGCGGACTCTCAAGAGTCACATCGGTCGCCGAGATGAACACGGACCGACCGAGTTTGGTTGAGTAAAACTCCTCGGCCTGCCGGGCCGCCTCCTCCTTTGAAACAGCACAGAACGCTTGAAGCTCGTCGCCTTGGAGGCCCAGACTCGAAAGGGCAGGCCCATACCACACCGGGATCTGGTGGCCCCACCAGAGCTGGCGGGAGATGCACCAGGGCTCGATGTCCTCGAGCCAGCGGAAATAGGTGTTGCGGTGGCTCTCCGGCATGATCCGGGTGCCGCCGTCGCGCACGGCGTCGAGCGCCGGGCCGGCGAGCTTGGCGGCGTCCACAAACCACTGGTCGGTGAGGTAGGGCTCGACGGCGACTTTCGAGCGGTCGCCGTGCGGGACCATGTGGGTCTCGGCGTCGATCCCGTCGAGCCAGCCCTCGTCGCGGGCGCGGGTGACGACGAGGTCGCGCGCCTCGTAGCGGTCGAGCCCGTCGAAGTCGTGAATCGCCGCCTCGGGCGTCGCGCCCTCCCAGAATTCGGAATTGTCCTTCAGGCGGATGCAGGCGCGCGCATCCATGACGTTGATGGCGCGCAGGCTGCAGCGCTCGCCGACCGCCCAGTCGTTGAAGTCGTGCGCGGGCGTGATCTTGACCGCGCCGGTGCCCTTCCCGGGATCGGCGTAGGCGTCGGCGACGATCGGGATCGAGCGGCCGACCAGCGGCAGGCGCACGGTCTTGCCGACCAGGTGCCGGTAGCGTTCGTCGTCGGGGTGCACCGCGACGCCGGTGTCGCCGAGCATGGTCTCGGGGCGGGTCGTGGCGACGACGAGGTAGTCGCGGATCTCGAATTCAGTCGGGGTCCCCTCGTCGTTCCAGACGACGGGGTGCTCGTAGGTCGCGCCGCCCTCGAGCGGGTAGCGCAGCCGCCAGAGCGAGCCGTTGGTCTCGACCTGCTCGACCTCGAGATCGGAGATCGCGGTCTCGAAATGCGGGTCCCAGTTGACCAGCCGCTTGCCGCGATAGATGAGCCCCTTCTCGTAAAGCTCGACGAAGGCGCGCAGAACCGCGTCGTGAAAGCCCCGGTCCATGGTGAAGCGGTTGCGCGACAGATCGAAGCTGTCGCCGAGACGGCGGCACTGCTCGAGGATGGTTCCGCCGGAGCGTTCCTTCCATTCCCAGACTTTCGCCACGAAGGCCTCGCGGCCCATCTCGCGGCGGCCGGCGTTCCCCTCGCGAGCCAGTTCGCGCTCCACGACCATCTGGGTGGCGATGCCGGCGTGGTCGAGGCCAGGCTGCCAGAGCACGTCGAAGCCCTGCATGCGCTTCCAGCGGGCCAGGATGTCCATGAGCGTGTGGTTGAAGGCATGGCCCATGTGCAGCGAGCCGGTGACATTGGGCGGCGGCAGCAGGATGCAGAAGGCCTCGGCGCCGGGTTTCGCGTTGGCGCCGGCGCGGAAGGCGTCGGCCGCGTCCCAGCGGTCGGCGATGCGCGGCTCGGCGGTCGCGGCGTCGAAGGATTTCTCGAGCGGCATCGGTGCTTGTCCCGCAATTGCTGCGCCGCTTCCTTAGCGCCGGGGCCGCGCGAGGAAAACCCCTCCGGCGCGGCGGCGCGCGCACTGGACGCGGAGGGCGAAACCACTAAGGTTTGCGGCGAAGCGCAGCATCGGAGGCCCGTGATGAGCAAGTTCGGAACCAGTCAGCCGGTGCGGCGCAAGGAGGACGTGCGCTTCCTGACCGGAACGGGGCGCTATCTCGACGACGCCGCCCCCGAGGGCGCGCTGCACGCGGCCTTCTTCCGCAGTCCGGTCGCCCACGGGCGGATCACGGCGCTCGATCTCGATGCGGCCCGCGCCGCGCCCGGGGTGGTGGCGGTGATCTCGGCGGCGGACTTCGGCGCCGAGATGGACAACGAGGTCGACTACGAGGTCGTGCGCAACCGCGACGGCAGCGACGCCGCCGATCCGACCCGCCCGGTGCTCGCCGAGGACGTGGTCCGCTACGCCGGCGAGGCGATCGCCATGGTCGTGGCGGAGACGCGGGCGCAGGCGGTGGACGCGGTCGAGCTGATCGCCTGCGATTTCGAGGACCTGCCCGCCCATGTGGAGACCGCCGTCGGCGGCGAAGCGATCCACGCGGAGGCCCCCGAGAACCTCGCCTACGACTGGTCCTTCGGCAACGAGCGCGCGGTGGGCGAGATCTTCGACGCGGCCCTGCACACGGTGGCGCTCGACCTGATTGACAACCGGGTGATGGGCATGTCGCTCGAGCCGCGTGGGTGCTTTGCGGAATGGGACGGGGCGCGGCTGCACGTGGGCTTCTCCGGCCAGGGGGTGTGGAACCTGCGCAAGGAACTCGCCGACAAGTTCGGGCTGCCGCACGAGGCGGTGCGCGTGACCACGCCCGACGTCGGCGGCGGCTTCGGCATCAAGGGGTTCAACTATCCCGAATACTTCGCCGTCGCCTTCGCCGCGAAGACCATCGGCCGGCCGGTGCGCTGGATGAGCGGGCGCGGCGAGGCGATGCTGACCGACAACGGCGGCCGCGACCACGTCACCCGCGCCGAGGCGGCGTTCGACGCCAACCTGAGGCTGCAGGCGCTCCGGATCCACTGCGTGTCCAACCTCGGAGCCTACAACAGCCCCTACGGCCAGTTCATCGCCTCCGAGCTCGCGCTTAAGGTGATGCCGGGCGTCTACGAAGTGCAGAAGGCGTTCTTTCACGTGCAAGGGGTCTTCACCAACACCACGCCGATCGACGCCTACCGCGGCGCCGGGCGGCCCGAGGCGATCTATGTCATCGAGCGGCTGATGGACTGGTCGGCGCGCCAGCTCGGCGTCGATCCGGTCGAGTTGCGCCGGCGCAACTTCATTCCCAAGGAGATGTTTCCCTACCAGACCGTCGCTCGGGAGACCTACGACGTGGGCGACTTCAACCGGGTGCTCGACCGGGCCATGGTGGAGGCGGATGTAGCGGGCTTCGCCGCGCGCAAGGCCGAGAGCGCGAAGACGGGCAAGCTTCGCGGCATCGGGCTCAGTTATTACATCGAGTCGATCCTCGGCGACACGCGCGAATGGACCAAGATCGCCTTCGCCGACGACGGCATGGTCGAGCTCTACGCCGGCATCCAGTCGAACGGCCAGGGCCATGAGACGGTGATGGCGCAGTTCCTGCACGAGCGCGCCGGCATTCCGTTCGAGAAGGTGCGCTACATGCAGGGCGACAGCGACCTCATCCCGCGCGGCGGCGCGACGGGAGGCTCGCGCTCGGTGACCATGCAGGGCAATTCGGTCAACAAGGCCGCCGACATCATGATCGAGCGGTACCGGCCGCTCGCCGAGGACGAGCTCGAGATCTCCGGCGAGGATCTGGTCTGGGAGGACGGGGTGTTCCGGGTCGCGGGGACCGACCGGGAGGTCGACTTGATGCGGCTCTCAGAAATCGCCCGCGAACTGGGCCGGGCCGAGTTGCTGGTGACCGAAGCCAGCTACAAGCTGCCGGGTCGCTCCTATCCCAACGGCGCGCATTTCGCCGAAGTCGAGATCGATCCCACCACCGGCGAGACCCGGGTGGTGAAGTACACCGTCGTGGACGACTTCGGATATCTGGTCAATCCGATGCTCGCCGAGGGCCAAGTGCACGGCGGCGTCGCCCAGGGCATCGGCCAGGCCATCACCGAGCAGGTGGTCTATTCCGGCGACGGGCAGCTCTTGAGCGGGTCGTTCATGGACTACGCCATGCCGCGGGCGACCGACGTCCCCTTCATGGCCTTCGAGACCGAGCTGGTGCCCTCGATCAAGAACGAGATCGGCATGAAGGGCTGCGGCGAGGCCGGCACCGTCGGCGCGCTCGCGGCGGTGACCAACGCCGCGCTCGACGCGCTCTGGGAGACGGGCGTGCGCCACGTCGACATGCCAATGACGCCGTCGCGGGTCTGGAGCTGGATCGAGAGCGCAAAATTTGCCGCGGAATGATTGGAAAACCTTCATAAGATAGCCATTTGTAAGGCGTAAACGGTAGGGGCCGGCGGCGTGCCGGCCCACGGAGTTCTCGTCCGCATGCTTCCGCGCACGCATGTCTTCATCGTCGACGGCACCCTGAGCCGGCTCGATCCCGGGCGCGAGACGAATGCGGGCCTGCTCTACAAGCTGTTGCTGACGACCGGGGCGCGGCGCGGGCAGACGGTGGCCTACAATCCCGGGGTTCAGGGCCGCTATGCGGCGAAGTGGGTAGCCGCCGCAGCCGGCATCGGCATCACGCTCTCGATCGCGCATGGGTATGCGGTGCTGTCGCGGCGCTACCGGCCCGGCGACCGTATCATGCTCTTCGGCTTCTCGCGCGGAGGCTACGCGGTGCGGTGTCTCGCCGGCATGATCGGGCGGCTGGGGTTGTTGCGCCGCGACTGCGTGAGCGACTGGCACCTCACCCAAGCGCTGCACTTCTACCAGCTCGACGATCTGGGGCCGCACGGGCGGCTCTTCCGGCGCACCCATTGCCGCGGCGGCGTGCCGGTGGAGTTCATCGGGGTCTGGGACACGGTCAAGGCGCTCGGGGTGCCCTACCCCGGCTTCTCGCGGCTGGCGCCGATGGCCGCGCATTTCCACGACGAGTTGCTGCTGCCGAACGTGCGCCATGCCTATCACGCGCTGGCGCTCGACGAGGATCGCGCCGCCTTCACGCCGCTGCCGTGGCGGCTCGGCGGCGCGCGGCGCGAGGGACGCGTCGAGCAGATGTGGTTTCCCGGCGCGCATGGCGACGTGGGCGGTCAGGTCTGGACCCGTCCCGAGGCGCGGCCGCTGGCCAACATCCCGCTGGTCTGGATGATCGAACGGGCGCTGCGCAGCAGCCTCGACGTCCCATCCGACTGGCGACGGTCCTTTCCCACCGACGCGGCGGCCCCGGCGAAGGGCGCGCGCACCGGCTCGGCGCGGCTGTTCTGGGACCGCAGTCCGCGCAGCATCGGGCTTTGCGCCAGCGAGGCGATCCACGCGTCGGTCTACGAGCGCATCGACCGGCTGCGGGACTACCGGCCGCTGGCGCTCACCCAGGAGGGCGACGCGATCGAGATGGCGCCGCTGTTCGGTTAGGGGGTGGGACGCACGGGGGCGGCGTTGCCGTTATCCCCGCGCGATCTGGCCCGCGACAGATCGCGGCGCGGTCCTTGAAATCTGCGCCCCTCTCGGCCGCCGCTTCGGCGGAGGCCCGTTTCAACCGTCGGCCTTGGCGTCGCGCTCGGCGAGAAGCTGGGCAAGCTCCTGGCGGATCAGCTTGCGCAGGTTGCGACTGATGCGGTCGCCCATCTCGCCCTGAAGCTCCTCGCGCACCACCGCGTTGACCACGCTGCGCAGCGCCGCCTCGTCGAGGATCGGCGCGGCGCCGGACGGGGCCGGCATGCCCTCGGTCAGAACCTCGCCGAAGCGTTGGGGCCCCTGCGACGGCGTGACGCGCATCTCGGGGGTGAGCATCAGGACCTCGCCTGCGCCCGGCTGGGCGACGGCTCGCGCCCGGGTCTCGGAACTCACCAGCGAGCGGATGGATGCCAGAACCTCGGAGATGGACTCGCCGTCGTGTGGCGCGGCCGCGTGTCCGGTCTCTTCCGACGCGCCGCTCATCGGCTCACTGGCGGGTCCAGCGCGACCGGATGCGGTCGACGGCGGAGGTGTCGTAGCCGCCGATCGGGCCGCTGCGGACCCGGGTGAAGTTCACGTCCGGATCGTAGGTCTCGATGCCGAGGTTGAGGTGGCGCACGGTCAGAAGGCCCATCGCCCGCAACAGCCCGTAGGTCGCGACGTATTCGTTGCGCAGCGCCCGGACCACCTCGGCGTCGGCCTGCAACGCCTCCTGATCGGCGTCGAGCACGTCGAGGGTCGAGCGCGCCCCGAGCCGGGCTTCCTCGGCCACGCCTTCGGCGGCGATGCGCGCGGCTTCAGCCTGTTCGCGCCGGGCCATGATGGAGACGCGCGCGGTCTCGAGCTCGATCCAGGCGTTGGCGACCTGCTGGGTCACCGACCGGCCTGCGTCCTGAACCTGGAAGCGCCGCTGGTCGAGCAGGGCCTGGGCCTGACGCACCAGCGAGTCGTTGCGCCCGCCGGTGTAGAGCGGCATCGCGGCCTGGACCCCGGCGCTGCCGAAGGAATTGCCGTCATAGTCGAAGCTGCCGACGTTGCCGCGCTCCACGCCGACCGAGCCGAACACGGAAACGGAGGGTCCCTTGGCGGCAAGCGCGCGGTCGAAGTCGGCCACGGCGGCGCGTTCGAGAAACTGCGCGGAGAGGATCTGCGGGTTGCTGCGCCGCCCGATCTCGGTCGCCTCCTCGAGGGTCCGCGGCACCGCCGGCAGCGCCGGCGCCCGCTCGAGCGTGCCGGGCAGCTTGCCCACCGCGGCGAGATAGGCCTGCCGCGCGGCCTCGAGCGCGCCCTCGGCGTCGGCGAGCGTGCTGCGCGAGGCGGCAAGGCGGGATTCGCTCTGGCTCACGTCGGTGCGGGTGACCTCGCCGACTTCGAACCGGTTGCGGGTGGCGTTCAGCGTCTCGCCGAGCCGGTCCACGTCGGCCAAGGCGAGGCGCACGAACTCCTGGTTCTGCCGCACGTCCATGTAGGCCTGCACCGCGTTGAAGAGCACGAACTGCTCCACATCGGTGAGATCGGCGCGGCCGGCCGCGATCTGGTAGCGCGCCGCCTCGACCGCGGCCTTTGTCTGGCCGTTGTCGAAGACGAGCAGGCTGGCGTTCAACGCCGCCTGCAGCCGGTTGACCTGGTCGTCGAAGGCCTCGATCACGTTGCTGTCGGTCTGGGCGGAGATGCCGACGTCGGTCTGGGGACGCCGCGCCGACTGCGCCTGCGGCACCTGCTCGTCGAGCCCGCGCAGGCTCGCCCGGCTCGCCTCGAGCAGCGGGCTGGTCTGGTAGGCGACGATGAGCGCGTCGGTCAGCGTCTCGGCGAAGGCCTGCGGGGAGGCCAGCGCCAGCGCGCCCGCCATCGCCGAGGACAGCAGGAACTTCCGGAGACGCCGCTTCGCCATCAGGGACCTCGAGAACTGCTCACGCCAAGGACCCGTTGGCCGGGCTCTTGGCGGACTATCCCCCGGATCGCCTCAGAATTCAAACGCTTTTGTCCGCGCAAAGCCCGGCAGCAGCGGCGCGGTGGCGTCGAAGATCCGCCGCCAGGTCATGGCGCCGGCGACCTTCGCGCCATAGCGCGCCTGGGAACGCCCGTCCTCGACGAAGATCGCCGCTACCCGGCCGCCGGGCTTGAGCTGTTCGAGCAGAGCGTCGGGAAAGACCTCGATCGCGCCCTGAAAGATCATCGCGTCGAACGGGCCGTGCCGGGCGACGCCGGCGTTCAGGGGCCCGGGATGCACAACCGCGTTGTCGACCGCGTGCCGGGCCAGCGCGGCCTCGGCCTCACGGGCGAGATCGGGATCCTCCTCGACCGCCACCACGGCCTCGGCGATGCGCGCAAGCACCGCCGTCGAATAGCCAAGCCCGCACCCGACATCGAGCACCAGGTCGTCGCCGCCAAGCTCCAGCGCGTCGACCATCTTGGCGAAAACACGCGGGTCGAGCAGCACCCGCCCGGGGATCAGCGGCACGTGCTCGCCGAGATAGGCGACCTCGCGCAGGCGGCGCGGCACGAAGTCCTCGCGCGGCACCACGAGCATCGCCTCGATGATCGGATAGCGCGTAACGTCGGCGGGCCGCACCTGGCAGTCCACCATCGCCTCGCGCGCCGCTGCGAAATCGATCATCCCAGTCACTCCCGCCGCTCCGGAAACCGGATTTTCCTTCGCACATTCCCCCGGGCTCGGCAACTCGCCGCGACCGGCCGCGCGGCGCAGTCAGGCGGTCGGGGCCGGGTCGCCCGCGGCCAGCGCCGCGATCTCAGTCCGGTGGCGCTGCATCGCCTGCAGCACGGCGTAGTCGCGCGCGAGCCGGTCGGCGCCGGAGGCGTCGGGGGCGCGCGCCACGACCGGGCGGGCCATGGCGGCGGAGGCCGCGGCGAGCGAGGGCCAGAGCCCGGCCCCCGCCGCGGCGGCCATCGCGGTTCCAAGCAGCACCGCGTCGGCCTCGCGCGGGGCGAGCACCCGGCATCCCGTGCCGCTGGCGTAGAGCTCGATCAGAAGCGGGCTGCGGGTGTGGCCGCCCGCGAGATGCAGGTCGGGACGCGCGGCCTCGTCGCCGGTCATCAGCGCGAGGATCTGGCGCAGGCCGAGCGCCAGCGCCACCGCCGTGCGCCAGTAGAGCCTGCAGAGCCCGTCGAAGCCGCCGTCGAGGCTCATGCCCGAGATCACCCCGCGCAATTCCGGCGCGGCGAAGGGTGTGCGGCTGCCGGCGAAGTCGGGCAGGACGTGAAGATCGCCAGCGAGGTCCCAGCCGGCCGAAGCGCGCAGCTCGGCGATGCGCCGCGCTATGCTGGCGTGCAGCGCGCCGTCAGGAACGGCGCCGCCGAGCCAGAGCCGGCAGAGGTGGTCGAGCAGGCCGCCCGACACCGACTGCCCGCCCTCGCGCACCCAGAGCCCGGGCAGGATCGCGTCCCGGTGCGGGCCCCAGAGGCCCCGCGCCGGCGGCGCTTCGGGTCCGATCTCCATGAGGCAAGTTGAGGTGCCGCCGATCAGGGCGTAGCGCGGAGCCCTACCCTCGGCCGCGGGACCGAGGCATCCGAGCGCCCCGGCGTGGGCGTCGATCAGCCCCGCCGCCACCCGGCAGCCGGTCGTCAGGCCCAAGACCGCCGCCGCCGGTTCGGTCAGCGGTCCGAGATCGGTTCCGACAGCGACCCCGCGCGCCGGCAGGCCGGCGCGGTCGATGACGTCCCCAAGCCCGACCGCATCGAAGAAGCCGCGCTCCCAGGGCTCGGGCGCATCCGAGCGGTAGGTCCACTTGCAGGCCAGCGCGCAGACCGACCGGGCGGAGCTGCCCGTGGCCGACCAGGCCAGGAAGTCGGAGAGATCGAGCGCGCGCCCCAGCTGCGCCCAGGTCTCGGGCCGGCGGCGCTTGAGCCACAGCAGCTTCGGGGTCTGCATCTCCGGCGACACCGCCCCGCCCTCGCGGTCGAGCGCCGGGTGACTGGTGGCGGTGATGATCGCCGCCTCCGCCTGCGCCCGATGGTCCAGCCAGAGCATGGTGTCCCAGCGGGCGTCGCGGGAGCTTGCGGCCAGCGGCTGATCGCTGCGGTCGCGCAGCACCAGCGAGCAGGTGGCGTCGAAGGCGAGGCCGGCGATTGCCGCCGGCGCGGCGGCGGCCTCGGCGCGGGCCGCGCGCAGGGCGTGGCCGACCGCGCGCCAGATCTCGCCGCTGTCCTGCTCGAAGCCGCCGCCGCCGGCGTCGCGGGTCTCGATAGGCGCCTCGGCGCGGCCCAGCATCGCGCCGTCGCGGTCGAAGACGCCGGCGCGCGCGCTGCCGGTGCCGACGTCGACCGCCGCGATCAACTCCGCCACGCGTTTCCCCCGTCAATCCGCGTCGAAGAGGTCCCGCATATCGACGATCAGGCGCTCCGGTTCAAGATCGAGTATGCGCGCGCGCCATCCCGGGCGGCCGGCGTGGCCGCCGCCGAGGAAGGCGACCACATGCATGCCGGCGTCCTTCGCGGCGCGGATGCCCGTGGGGCTGTCCTCGACCACAAGGCAGTCGCGCGGGGCGACACCCATCGAAGCGGCGGCGTGAAGGAAGAGATCCGGGGCCGGCTTGCCGCGGCTCACATCGGTGGCGCTGAAGACGGGTCCGAGAAAGCCCGGCGCGAGGCCGGCGGCCTCGAGGCTCAGGTCGATCCGCTCCTTCTGGCTCGAAGAGGCGACGCAGTAGCGCGCAGGCAGCGTCGCCAGCGCCTCCACCACGCCCGGCGTCGGGCGGAGTTCGGCCCGGAACGCGCCGAAGAGCCGCTGGCGCATGGTCGCGAGGGCGGCGTCCGAGAGGACCAACCCGAATTCGTCGAGGAGAAGCGCGCGCATGTCGGCAAGGCTCAGGCCGACAAGCCGGTCGTATCCGGTCTCCGGGTCGAGCCGGAGCCCCTCCTCCGCCAGGGTCTCGAGCAGGATGCGCATGGCGATCGGCTCGCTGTCGACGAGAACGCCGTCGCAGTCGAAGATCACCAGCCCGGGACTTGCGGTCATGCCGCTCCGCTCAGCGAAGGCGCGACCGGAGCGTCTCGGCCACCCCGTCGGTCCAGAGCGCGCGCAGGGCCGCCGCGAAGGCGTCCTGGAAGCCCGGGTTGTCGGCCGTGCGCCCGTAGACGTCGCGCAGGCCGAGCCATTGCGCCGGATCGTCCCGCGCCCGCAGGGCGATGGCGTTCAGGCGCTCCCAGTCCGGGTCGTTGGGCGCGATCGCGGCGCCCGAGGCGGTGGTTCCGGCGCAGTAGCGACACCAGAGCGCGCTGCCCAGCGCCAGCCCCTCGACGGGCAGGCCGCGGTCGAGCCGGTCGGCGATGCTCGCCACGATGAACTTCGGCTGGCGGTTCGAGCCGTCAAAGCAGAGCCGGCGCACCGTGTCGGCCACGGCGGGATTGGCGAAGCGCCCGGCGATCAGGTCCAGATACCCGGCCGGCGTCATGCCCGGTGCGGGTGCTACCACCTCGGCGATCTCCTCGCGCTCGACCTTGTCAAGAAAGCCGCGCACCAGCGGGTCGGCCATCGCGTTGTGCACGAACTCGATGTCGAGCAGGGCGGCTGCGTAGGCGATCAGCGCATGGCCGCCGTTGAGCATGCGGATCTTCATCTGCTCCCATGTGGTGACGTCGGAGACCAGCGTGACGCCCGCCTCCTCGAACGCCGGACGCCCCGAGGGAAAGGCGTCCTCGAGCACCCACTGGATGTAGTCCTCGCAGAACACCGGCCAGGCGTCGTCGACGCCGAAGTCGTCGCGGCAGA
Source organism: uncultured Alphaproteobacteria bacterium (assembly GCA_963836255.1). Taxonomy (GTDB): domain Bacteria; phylum Pseudomonadota; class Alphaproteobacteria; order Rhodobacterales; family Rhodobacteraceae; genus Amaricoccus. The sequence goes on along the minus strand of CAWIIL010000001.1, from coordinate 733,312 downwards.
GCGCCCGCTCGCGGTCGCCGGTGGCGGTGGCGATGCGGTCGACCATGGCGTTGGGAAACGCGACCGCGTCGCGGACCCAGGCGGCGAGCGCGGGATCCTCGGCCTCGGCGAGGCCGGCCACGGCGTTGCGCGCCACGACGCCGTTGTGGGGGACGTTGTCGCACGAGAGCACGGTGAAGGGCGCGGTCCCCGCGGCGCGGCGCGCGCGCAGGGCCGCGAGCATCAGCCCGAAGACGGTCTTCGGCGCGTCGGGGTTGGCGGCGTCGGCCCGGATCGCGGGATGCCCGGGGTCGAAGGCGCCGGTGGCCGGGTCGATGAAGTAGCCGCCCTCGGTGACCGTCAGCGAGACGATGCGGATCGCGGGATCGGCGAGGCGGGCGACGATGGCGGCGGCGTCCATCGGCGGCGCGAATTCGGTCATCACGCCCGTCACCCGCGCGGACCGGGTCTCGGGACCCATCTCGACGATGGTGCTCAACCAATCCTGGCCGGCGAGCGCGTCGCGCATCTTCGCGTCATGGGGCGTCACGCCGGCGCCGACGATCGCCCAGTCTTGGTCGCGCCCGGCGTTGAAGAGCCGGTCCATGTAGACGGCCATGTGCGAACGGTGGAAGTTGCCGACGCCGAAATGCGCGATCCCGGCGCGCAGGTCGTCGCGGGCGTAGCGCGGCACAGCCACCTTCGGCGGAAGCGCGGCGAGGGTCGCAATCGACAGCGGGACGGGCATGGGCTTCTCCATCGTGGCCGGGACCTGGCGGCTCAGAGCGCCAGACCAGCCGCGTCGAAGCGGTAGATGCGCTCAGGCTCGGGCGTCAACCACACCGTGTCGCCGTGGCGCACCGGGACCTCGCCGCTGCCCCGCACGTTGAGCGTGCCGAGCGTGCCCGCGTCGACATGCACGAAGGTGTCGGCGCCGAGGTGCTCGGCGACGCCGACCACGCCCTTCCAGGCCCCTTCGACCTCCGTGGTGGAGATCATGAAGTGCTCGGGGCGCACCCCGATCAACTTGGCGTCGCGCTTGTCCGCCTCGGCGCCCTCGACAAAGTTCATCGTCGGCGAGCCGATGAAGCCCGCGACGAAGCGGTTCTTGGGGCTGCGGTAGAGCTCGAGCGGGCTGCCCACCTGCTCGATCCTGCCGGCGTTGAGCACCACGATCTTGTCGGCCATGGTCATCGCCTCGACCTGGTCATGGGTGACGTAGACCATGGTGGTGCCGAGGTGGTTGTGCAGCTCGGAGATCTCGAGCCGCATGGTGCCGCGCAGCGCCGCGTCGAGGTTCGAGAGGGGCTCGTCGAAGAGGAAGGCCGCGGGCTGGCGCACGATCGCGCGCCCGATGGCGACGCGCTGGCGCTGGCCGCCCGAGAGCTGGCCGGGGCGGCGGTCGAGATAGTCGGTGAGATTGAGGATGCGCGCGGCGTCGGCGACCTTCTTGTCGATGCTCGCCTTGTCCTCGCCGGCCATCTTCAGCGGGAAGGCGATGTTCTTGCCCACCGTCATGTGCGGGTAGAGCGCGTAGGACTGGAACACCATCGCGAGCTTGCGCTTGGCCGGCGCCTCGCCGGTGACGTCGCGGCCGTCGATCTCGATGTTGCCCGAGGTGGTGTCCTCGAGCCCGGCGATCAGCCGCAGCAGCGTGGACTTGCCGCAGCCCGAGGGGCCGACGAACACCACGAATTCACCCTCGTTGATGTCGAGGTCGATGCCGGGGATCACCTCGGTCGCGCCGAAGGCCTTGCGGACGCCGCGCAGGTTGATCTGGCCCATGGGTCGTTCCTCCTATTTCACCGCGCCGAAGGTCAGGCCGCGGACCAATTGTTTCTGGCTGAACCATCCCATGATCAGGATGGGCGCGATCGCCATCACCGAGGCCGCCGAGAGCTTCGCCCAGAACAGCCCCTGCGGGCTCGAGAACGAGGCGATGAAGGCGGTGAGCGGCGCGGCGTTGGTGGTGGTGAGCTGGATCGTCCAGAACGACTCGTTCCAAGCGAGGATGATGTTGAGCAGGAGCGTCGACGCGATGCCCGGGATCGCCATCGGCGTCAGCACGTAGACGATCTCGTTCCAGAGCGAGGCGCCGTCCATGCGCGCGGCCTCGAGGATCTCGCCGGGGATCTCGCGGAAGTAGGTGTAGAGCATCCAGATCACGATCGGCAGGTTGATGAGCATCAGCATGACGGTGAGCCCGATGCGGGTGTCCATCAGCTCGGTGCGCAGGAAGATCAGGTAGATCGGCACCAGCACCGCCACCGCCGGCATCATCTTGGTGGACAGCATCCACATCAGGATGTCCTTGGTGCGCCTGGTCGGCGAGAACGCCATCGCCCAGGCGGCCGGGATCGCGACGATCAGCGCCAGCAGCGTCGAGCCGACCGCGAGGATCACCGAGTTCATGAACGGCTTGATGTAGTCGTTCTGGGTCTGCACCGCCCGGTAGCTCTCGAACGTGAACGACGGGATCAGGTTGAAGCCGGCGATCGCCTCGGGCTCGGTCTTGAGGCTGGTGATGATGGTGTAGAGGATCGGGAAGAAGATCAGCAGGGCCACTGTCCATGCGGCGGCGGTGTAGCCGATCTTGCGGCGGGTGGTGACGGCGCGGGCCATGGGGCTCTCCTCAATCCAGGTTCTTGCCGACGGCGCGCATCAGGAAGATGGCGACGAAGTTGGCGAGAACGACGGCGATGATGCCCCCCGCGGCGGCGCCGCCGATGTCGAAGTTGAGGCGCGCGGCGCGGTAGATCAGGAACACCAGGTTGGTCGAGGCGTAGCCCGGCCCGCCGTTGGTGGTCACCAGGATCTCGGCGTAGACCGCCAGCAGGAAGATGGTCTGGATCAGGATCACCACGGTGATCGCGCGGGCCATGTGCGGCAGCGTGAGATGGATGAAGCGGCTCCAGAAGCCCGCGCCATCCATCTCGGCGGCCTCCATCTGCTCGCCGTCGAGCGACTGCAGCGAGGTGAGCAGGATCAGTGTTGCGAACGGCAGCCACTGCCAGGCGACGATGAGGATGATCGAGAAGAGCGGGTACTGGGCGAACCAGTCCACCGGCTGCATCCCGAAGAACTTGGCGATGTCGGCGAACACCCCGTAACTGGGGTTCATGATCATGTTCTTCCAGACCAGCGCGGCGACGGGAGGCATGACGAAGAACGGCGAGATGACGAGGATGCGCACGATGCCCTGGCCGAAGATCGGCAGGTCGATCAGCATGGCGATGGCGATGCCGCCGATCACCGTGATGAGGAGGACGCCGAGCACCAGGACCAGCGTGTTGCGGATCGACTCGAAGAATGCGGGGTCGGTGTAGAAATACTGGTAGTTGAACCAGCCCGCCCAGCTCGTGCCCGCCGGATTCAGCAGGTTGTAGTTGAGAAACGAGAAGTAGAGCGTCATACCCAGCGGAACTATCATCCAGATCAGCAGCAGGATGATGGCGGGCGCGCGCATCAGGCGGGCGATCTTTGCGGTTTCTTTCGTGGCCATGGTCAAGACCTCCCTCTCGGTCGGACGGCGGGCGTCCGGGTTCCGACGGTGGGGAAAGGGACCGCCCGGACCAGCCGGGCGGTCAGGCGCCGGGGAGGAAGGCTACTTGATGTAGCCGGCCCGGGTCATCTCGCGCGTGGCGACGGCCTGCGCCTGGGCGAGGGCGTCTTCGGCGGTCATCTGTCCGGCGAGCGCCGCCGAGAAGAGCTGGCCGACGGTCGTCCCGAGCCCCTGGAACTCCGGGATCGCCACGAACTGCACGCCCGTATACGGCACCGGATCAACCGTGGGGTTGTCGGGATCGGCCACGTTGATCGAGTCGATCGTCATCTGGGCGAACGGCGCCGTCTCGAGATACTCGGCGTTCTCGTAGAGCGAGGTCCGGGTGCCGGGAGGCACGTTGGCGATGCCCTCCTTCTCGGCGACGAGGTCGAGGTAGTTCTTGTCGGTCGCCCAGGAGATGAAGGTCTGCGCGGCTTCCGGGTTCTTCGAGCTCGCCGGGACGCCGAGCGACCAGGCCCAGAGCCAGTTGGCGCGCTTGCCGAGGCCCATGTCCGGCGCCATCGCGAAGCCCACCTTGTCGGCGACGACCGAATTCTCGGGATCGGAGACGAAGGATCCCGCGACGGTGGCGTCGATCCACATGCCGCACTTGCCCTGCTGGAACAGCGCGAGGTTCTCGTTGAAGCCGTTGGACGACGCGCCCTGGGGGCCCGCCTCGTTCATCAGGTCGATGTAGAAGCTGATCGCCTCCTGCCATTGCGGCTGGTCGAACTGCGGCGTCCAGCTCTCGTCGAACCAGCGCGCGCCGAACGAGTTGGCGAGCGTGGTCAGGAAGGCGGTGTTCTCGCCCCAGCCGGCCTTGCCGCGCAGGCAGATGCCGCTGATGTCGTTGTCGCGGTCGGTCATGGCGCGCGCCGCTTCGGCGATGAACTCCCAGGTCGGCTCGTCGGGCATCTCGAGGCCCGCCGCTTCCATGAGGTCGGTGCGGTACATCACGAACGAGCTCTCGCCGTAGAAGGGCGCGGCGAAGAGCGTGCCGTCGACCGACAGGCCGGCGCGGATCGGCGGGATCAGGTCGTCGACGTCGTAGTCGTCGCCGAGGTTGTCGAGGGCGGTGAGCCAGCCCTGCGCCGCCCAGATCGGAACCTCGTAGGTGCCGATGGTCATGACGTCGTACTGGCCGCCTTGCGTGGCGATGTCGGTGGTGACGCGCTCGCGCAGGATGTTCTCCTCGAGCGTCACCCAGTTCACGGTGATGTCGGGGTGCTTGGCGTTGAAGTCGTCCATCAGCCCCTGCATGCGGATCATGTCGCCGTTGTTGACGGTGGCGACGGTTATTTCCTGAGCGCTGGCCATCGCGCCGAGCGCGAGCGTTGACGCGGCTGCAAGCAATATCGTGGTTCGGGTCATTGATCCTCCTTGGATTGCCCTCAGAATCGGGCAATTGCTCTTGTTGTGAGCAAATGATCGCATGTCCGGTTAACGTTTGTCAAGGACAAACCGTCGCGCGGCGCGTGGGTCGTACCGCACGAGATAGCTTTCCGCGGGCAGGTCGGAGCCGCGGTGACCCCGAAGGGTGAACGAAGAGGTCAGTTTCCCGTGGAAGTCCTACCCGGTTCCGGTCGGCGCGCCGGGGTCGAGGCCGAGCAGCGCCTCGGCGGTCGGCTCGTCGGTGATGACCGCATTCACCAGCCCGCCGCGCACCGCCGCGCCCAGCGCCGCGCGCTTCCTCGGCCCCTTGGCGATGGCGGTGACGACCGCGCGGTCGCGCGGAGGCAGCGGCGCGCTGGCGGTGCGCCCGTCATCCAGAAGCCGCCCCTCGGCGTCGAAGAGCCACCCGCAGATCTCCCCGACCGCGCCCGCGGCGCGCAGGTCGCTGAGCGCCGCGCGGTTGAGAAACCCGTCAAGAAAGAGCGGCGCGGTGTCGTCCATCTCGCCGACGCCGACGAAGGCCACGTCGGCGGACGCGGCCAGATCCAGCGTCGAGCGAATCAGCGGCTGGGCTTGCATGAGCGCCCTTTCCTCCTCGGAAGACAGGAAGACCGGCAGCGGCATAGGAAAATGCCGCGCCTTGATCGCCTCGGCCATGGAGAAGATCACGTTGTAGTAGGCCGCCGACCCGTCCGGTCCGATGCTGCCCGCCAGCGAGACGATGCGATGCTGCGGACAGTCGATCGCGGGCAGGAGGTCAACGGCGGCCTTGAGCGTGCGCCCGGTGCCGATCGCCATCACCACCGGCTCGCGGCGACGCAGCCACCGGGCGATCTCCGCCGCGCCCGCCTCGCCGAGACCGATCGCGCCGCTCTCCGCCCCCGGATCGGCCGGAACCACCTCGGCCCTTCGCAGCCCGAAGCGGTCCTTCAGCGCTTCCCCTAGGTCAAGACAGCGCGCGATCGGATGTTCGACCGCAACCCGGATCAGCCGGGCGGACACCGCGAGCGACACCAACCGCTGCGCCGCCTGTCGCGAGATGCCCATGTGGCGGGCGATCTCGTCCTGGGTTCGCCCCGCCACATAGTAGAGCCAGCCCGCCCGGGCGGCGTCGTCCAGTCGATCCGTCGACATCGCGCTCTCCGAGCAATTTCTCCGGCCCTCATCAGGCGCCCAGTAGAGCCCAGGCAGCGCCGTTGCGCAACATTGGTGATCGCGACGCGGCGCGGGCTCTCGCCGGCCCCGGTTTTGACGCCTTGACGCGCGCGACGCCAAAACCTAATCCCGGGGTGCTGGGCGACGTGGCGGAGTGGTTACGCAGCGGATTGCAAATCCGTGTACACCGGTTCGATTCCGGTCGTCGCCTCCACCGCCCTCGCGGTTCGAGGTCGCGGTCGGCGGAACCGGCCGGACCCCCGGACCGCCGCAGAGGGGAAGGGATCGGGATGTTCGGCATTTCCGCAGCCCTGACGACGCCGCTCCTGCCCGATCTTGCGATCGATCGCGCCCGGCTGGAGCGCCATGCCCACGATCTTCTCGAGGGCGATTGCGACAGCGTGACGCTCTTCGGCACCACCGGCGAAGGCCCGTCGATCGACGCGGAGACGCGGCTCTCGGCCATCGCCGGGCTGGTGGCGGGCGGAGCGCCGCCGGAGCGGCTGCTGCTCTGCCTGCACGGCGCGTCGGTGACGGAGGTGCGGGCCCAGGTGGCGCGCGCGCGCGACGCGGGGATCACCCGGTTCCTGCTGCCGCCGCCGAGTTTCTTCGGCGCGGTCCAGCCCGACGGTCTCTACGACTGGTTCGATGCGGTGCTGCGCGACGCAGGAGAGGCGCGGTTCCTGCTCTACCACATCCCGCAGGTGATCGGCGTCGGTCTGCCGGTGGACGTGGTGGCGCGCCTGGCCCGGGCGCATCCGCGCGCGGTCGCGGGCGTCAAGGATTCCTCGGGGGACTTGCAGACAGCGCGTGCGTTCCTGAAGCTCGCCGGCCTCGAGATCCTCGTGGGCGACGAGCGGTTGCTGGCGCGCGCGGCCAGCCTCGGGGCTGCGGGCAGCATCAGCGGCCTCGCCAACTTCGCCGCGGGGCGGCTGCGCAGGATCCTCCTGGCGCGGCGCGAGGACCCGGGCGTCAACGCCCTCGTCGCCGCGATCCTGCGCCACCCGGTCGTTCCCGCGGTGAAGGCCGCGCTGGCGGAGGCGACGGGCGAGCCCGGCTGGCGGCGCACGCTTCCGCCGCTGCGGCCGCTGCGCTCCGGCGAGGCCCACGACGTCGCCGCGGCCTTCCGGGCTTTTCGCGAGGGCTGAGCCGCACGGCCGCGGGGCTTTCAGCCGGCCGCGCCCTTGCGCCTTCCTCGAAGCGTCGACCGCAGGGCGCTGAAGCCGAGCCAGAGCCAGAGCGCGACGGTGGCCGCGCCCAGCACGGCCGCCACGGGGCGGTCGAAGAAGCCCGAAATCTCGCCCTAACTCTTGATCATGGTGATCAGGAAGTTCTTCTCGATGACCTTGCCGAGCACGATGCCGAGGATCGCGGGCGCGATCGGGATGTCGTTCTCCTCCATGAAATAGGCGAGCACGCCGAGCGCGAGCATGATCCAGACCGAGAAGAGCGTGTTGTCGACCGCGTAGGCGCCGATGATGCAGAAGATCAGGATAAGCGGCATCAGCACGCGCTTGGGGATCGCTATCGCGTAGCGCGCCACCTTGATCGCCAGCGCGCCGAGCGGCAGCATCAGGATGTTGGCGAGCGCGAAGGCCAGAAAGATCGCATAGACCAGATCACCGTCGGTGACGAACACCCGTGGGCTCGGGGTGATGCCCTTGAGCATCAGCACGCCGATGGCGATCGCGGTCACGGTGTCGCCGGGGATGCCGAAGACCAGCGCCGGCGTCCAGGCGCCGGCGACGGCGGAATTGTTGGCGGCGCCCGCGTCGGCGATGCCCTCGGCGTGGCCGGTGCCGAACTTCTCGGGAGTGCGCGAGAAGCGCCGCGACAGCGAGTAGGCGATCCAGGCGGCGATGTCGGCGCCGGCGCCCGGAAGCGCCCCGAGCAGGTTGCCGAGCGTCGCCGATCGCAGGATGTTCTTCCAGTAGGTGCGCACGACGCGCACCATCTCGGAGCCGAGGCTTCCGATTGTCGCCTTCGGCACGATGGAGTCGAGGTCGGTGGTGACGGTGCGGAGCACCTGGCTGAGCGCGAACATGCCGATCATCGCCGGGATGAAAGACACGCCGTCGAGCAGGTTCATCTGGCCGAAGGTGAAGCGCGCGTGGCCGGTGGCGATGTCGATGCCGACCGTGGAGATGAAGAGGCCGATGAAAAGGCCGAGCGCGCCGCGCAGAACCGAGGCGCTCGAGACCGCGACCGCGGAGGTCAGGCCGAGGCAGCCGAGCCAGAAGTACTCCACCGAGGAGAACCTCACCGCGAAGGCGGCGAGCTGGCTGGCGAAGAGGGTCAGCAGCGCCACGCCGATCAGACCTCCGAGGGAGGCGGAGACGAGGCTGGTGGCGAGCGCGCGCTCGGCCTGCCCCTTCTGGGTCAGCGCGAAGGCCTCATCGACATAGGCCGCCGAGGCGGGCGTGCCGGGGATGCGCAGGAGCGCGCCGGGGATGTCGCCGGCGAAGATCGCCATTGCCGAGGCTGTGGCGATGGCGGCGACGGCCGGGACCGGGTCGAGAAAGAAGGTGATCGGCACCAGCAGAGCCACGGACATGGTCGCGGTCAGTCCCGGCACCGAGCCGACGAAGAGGCCGTAGACCGAGGCGAGCAGGATCGTGGAGAGAACGTCCCAGCGAAAGACGAGAGCGAAGACCTCCGCCACGGCTCAGAACAGCATGGTCTCGAGCGGCCCGCGCGGCAGCGGCACCCGAAGCGCCACCGCGAAGGCGTAGTGCAGCGCAATCGGCAGGACGAGGGCGATCGGCGCGATCAGCAGGGCCCGCACGCCCATGAGCGCCAGGAGACCCGCGGTGAGCAGGAACACCGTCAGCAGGAAGCCAAGGCGCGGCGCGAGGAGCGCGTAGAGCACCACGGCCGCCAGAACGCCGGCGGCGCGCGCGATGGCCAGCGGGTCGCGGGTCCAGGCGGGCCGCGTCGCGAACGGGCCTCGGTCGGGATCGGACAGGGCGGAGAGAGCCAGCAGCGCCCCGCAGATCAGGAAGGCGCCGCCGATCAGGCCGGGAAAGAACGCCGGCCCGTACTCCATGCCCGCCATGTCCGGGAAGCCCCGGACATGGAGGATGACCCAGCCGCCGAAGGCCGCGACGATGAACCCGAGCGCGAGGTCGTTGACCTTCACGCGCGCGCGTCCCCACGGAACCGGGGCGGGGCCGAGGCCCCGCCCCGCGCCGACCTCACTGCGTGAGCCCGATGGCTTCCATGGTGGCTCCGAGGTTGTCGGAAGTCGTGGCCATCATCTCGCCGAGATCGGCGCTGCCCATCTTGACCACGTCCGCTCCGCGCGACGCCTTGAAGTCGGCCCATTCCTGGGTCTCGAACACCGCGAGCGCGGCCTTCTCGTAGGAACAGGCGATATCGGGGTCGAGGCCCTCGGGCCCGGAGATGGTGATGAAGGCCGCGAGCGTCCAGCCGCTGCCGAGCGCGTCCCTGGTCGTCGGCACGTCCGGCAGCGCGGCCATCGGCGTGTCGTGCATGTAGGCGAGCGCCTTGAGCTCGCCGCTCTCGACCAGCGCCTTGCCTTCGGAGAGCGCCGGGGTCGCCACGTCGACGCCGCCGGCGATCAACTCCTGCATCGCCGAGGCGGCGCCGTCCGACGGCACCCAGCGGATCGCCTCGGGATCCATGCCCTCGGCGTTGAGCATGCCCGCGAGCGCGAGGTGCCAGATGCCGCCCTGCGCGGTGCCGGATGCGGTCAGCTCGCCGGGGTTCTCCTTGGCGTAGGCGAGCAGGTCGTCGAGGCTCTCGAAAGGCGAATCGGCTGCCACCAGCACGCTCGAAGGCACGATGTCGACGAGCGCGATCGGGGTGACGTTGGTCTGGTTGAGATCGGTCAGCCCGGCGTGGTGCATGGTGGTGATCTCCACCGTCACCGCGCCGACGGTGTAGCCGTCGGGCTCGGCGGTGGCGATCGCCGAATGGCCGACGACACCGTTGCCGCCGGTGCGGTTCACGACGTTGAAGGGCTGGCCCATTTCCTTCTCGAGGAGGCTCGCCAGCATGCGCGAGTTGGCGTCGGTGCCGCCGCCCGCGCCCCATGGCACGACGTAGGTGACCGGGCGCTCCGGCTTCCAGTCGCACTCCGCCCACGCGGCGCCCGCTACAGCCGTAAGCGCCAGCGCCATCGCGCAGCCGCCGAGTCTGGTGATCGTGGTCATGGTTCCCCCCGAGGATTTTTTCGACCTTCGCGAACGGCCTGCGCCGCTTCGCGCCGCAGGTTAGGTCGCGGTCCCGGGCCGGTCAACCATGGCGCCGCGGCGGGTTTCGGCTTTCGCGCCCGACGCCGGACCGCTAGGCAATGTGGCGAGAACAGGGCGACGGGGAGGCGGATGTGAACGATCTATCGGGCGGGCGCGTGCTGGTGACGGCGGCCGGCGCGGGCATCGGGCATGCGATCTCGCGCGCGGCCGCGCGGGCGGGCGCGGAGGTCCTGGCGGTCGATATCGACGCGGCGGCGCTGGAGGCGCTGGCGGCCGACGGGATCGCCACCGCGCCGCTTGACGTGACCGACGCCGCGGCGGTGACGGCGCTCATCGAGGCGCGCGGGCCGTTCGCCGGCCTGGTCAACGCGGTCGGCTGGGTCCATCACGGCGACATCGCGGCCTGCGGGCCGGAGGACTGGCGACGAGCCTTCGCGATCAACGTCGACAGCATGTACCTGACGATGCGGGCGGCGTTGCCGGGGATGCAGGCGGCGGGGTCGGGCTCGATCGTAAACGTCGCCTCGGTGGCGTCCTCGATCAAGGGCTTCGCCAACCGGGTCGCCTACGGCGCGTCGAAGGCGGCGGTGATCGGGCTGACCAAGGCGGTGGCGGTGGACAACCTTCGGACCGGCGTGCGGGTCAACGCGATCTGTCCGGGCACGGTGGATTCGCCGTCGCTGCGCCAGCGCATCCGCGATCTGGGAACCACCGAGGAGGAATACGAAGCGGCGCGGGCGATGTTCATGGCGCGCCAGCCGAACGGGCGGCTGGGAAAGCCCGAGGAAATCGCGCCGCTGGCGGTCTATCTTTTGTCGGCGGATTCGGCCTTCATGACCGGCCAGGCGGTGGCGATCGACGGCGGCATCATGGCGTGAAGCGCGCGGCCTCCCCGCCCCGTCACGGCGCGCGGATCGGCGGCGTGCGGTCGTCCTCGAGCGTCCGGTAGAGTTCGGGCCGGAAGCGCGGGGTGCAGAGCGCGTAGAAGACCAGATCCCCTGCCCCGGTGTTCATCACCCGTTGCGGGACGTCCGCAGGGATGATCGCCCGGTCGCCGGGGCCGATGCGCGCGCTGACCCCGCCGATCTCGACGACGCCTTGGCCTTCGAGAACGACGTAGCGCTCGACGACGCCGGCGAGCGCGTGCAGCGCCGTGGTCACTCCCGGCGCGACCCGGGCAAGAGCCAGCGAGGCCTCGGGGCTGGCGTCGAGGTTGAGGTGCTCGGTGATGCGGCAGCGCTCGCCGGTGTCGAACGGGGCCGGAAACGGTCCGCGGACCAGCCACTCGGGCGTCATCGGCGCCTCGGGGCCGCGATCGATCCCAGAATTCGCGCAACCATGTCTTCCTCCCGATCCGAGTGTCCCGTCACCATCGCGCTTGCCACGCCGGCGGCTGCCCGGACCGCGACCTTGCGGCCAATTCCTGCCGCGCGCGCGGTTCTCGTCACGCCCCTGCCAGTGTAAGAGCGGTTCGTGAACCGTTCGGCCAAGGCCGGCGAAGCCAGGGAAGTCACAATGGCCATCGTCATCCACCTGCTCTTGCAGGCCGCTTTTATCGTGCGGGCGCTCCTGCGGCCACATCGCGATCCGGCGTCGCGGGTGGCCTGGGTGCTGGTGATCCTGATGGTGCCGGTCTTCGGCATGCTGCTCTACCTGTTTCTGGGTGAGACCAGCATCGGGCGGCGCAGGATCGCGGCGCTGCGGCGGGCCGAAGCGCTTCTGCCCCGGCCCGAGGCGGCGAAGGGCTACGGGGCCCAGGAGAACGCCGCACGGGCGCCGGATCGCTACGAGCCGCTGTTTGCGGTCGGGCGCTCGATCAGCGGCTTCGATCCGGTCGGCGGGAACCGCGCGGAGCTGATGGCCGATTCGAACGCCGCCATCGACCGGATCGTGGCCGACATCGACGCGGCGCAGAGCCACGTGCACATCGCCTTCTACATCTGGCTGACCGACGGAAACGGTGAGAAGGTCGCCCGGGCAGTGATGCGCGCGGCCGGGCGCGGGGTTTCCTGCCGGGTGATGGTCGACGACCTCGGCTCGCGGGCGTTCGTGCGCTCGGGGCTCTGGCGCGAGATGAAGGCGGCGGGCGCGGCCTGCGCGCAGGCGCTGCCGCTCGGGCCGATCCCGATCCTGCACGCCCTGCGCGGACGCATCGACCTGCGCGACCACCGCAAGATCGTGGTGATCGACAACCAGATCGTCTTCGTGGGCAGCCAGAACTGCGCCGACCCGGAGTTCCTGGTGAAGGCGAAATACGCGCCCTGGGTCGACGTCATGCTGCGCATGACCGGGCCGATCGTCGCGCAGAACCAGCGGCTCTTCGCGGTTGCATGGATGCAGAACGCCGGGGAGGATCTCTCCGCGACGATCGAGGCGCCGATCGGGACGCCCGAGGCAGGCTTCACCGCACAGGTGGTCTCCACCGGGCCCACGGGCCGGTTTTCGGCGATGCCCGAGATGTTCGCCTCGCTCGCCTACGCCGCCCGGCGCGAACTCACGATCACGACGCCCTACTACGCCCCCACCGCCGCGATGCAGAGCGCGCTGGAGTCCGCAGCCAACCGCGGCGTCTCGGTGACGCTGATCCTGCCGGCGCGCAACGACGACTTCGCCGTCGCCGCCGCCAGCCGCAGCCTCTATCTCGACCTGCTGCGGACCGGCGTGCGGATCTTCGAGTACGGGGGCGGGCTCCTGCACGCCAAGACGCTGACGCTCGACGGCGAAGTGTGCCTGATCGGCTCGGCCAACATGGATCGCCGCAGTTTCGATCTGAACTACGAGAACAACGTGCTGATCATGGACGCGACCGTCACGGAGACGCTGCAGGCGCGCCAGGGCGCATATCTCGCGGAGAGCCGCGAGATCACTGCGACCGAGGTCGAGGTCTGGTCGATCGGCCGGCGGCTCTGGAACAACACGCTCGCCGTGGTCAGCCCGCTGATCTGACGCCGGCGGCGACGGCGCGACCTTGTGTCCGGGCGTGCGCCGCTGTTTGAATGCCGGCGCGGCGTGGGCTCGGCCCGACGCGTCCCGAGACGAGAACCACCAGGAGCGAGCCCATGCTGGAAAATCCGATCAGGCGGCTGTGGAACGAGGATCGACCGGCGCTGAACGCCTGGCTGTCGATACCCTGCGGATTCTCCGCCGAGATCGTCGCCCAGCAGGGATACGATTCCGTCTGCATCGACATGCAGCATGGTCTCATCGACCATCAGGCCTGCGTCGAGATGCTGACCGCGATCCGCGCGAGCGGCGTGGCGCCGCTGGTCCGCGCCAGCTGGCTCGAACCCGCCGCGGTGATGAAGCCGCTCGACGCCGGGGCGCTGGGGATCATCTGCCCGATGATCGAGACCGCCGAGGACGCGCGCCGTTTCGTGGCCTGCTCCCGCTACGCGCCGGACGGCGTGCGCAGCATCGGGCCGACGCGCGCGCTCTTCGCCCACGGCGCGGATTACCCTTCGGAGGCCAACGCCGCGGTGCTCTGCATCGCGATGATCGAGACGGGGCGGGCGATGGAGAACCTCGCCGAGATCGTCGCGGTCGAGGGTGTGGACGCGGTCTATGTCGGGCCCTCGGACCTGACGCTGAGCCTGCATGGCGGCCGGCTGCCCCCGGGCTTCGACCGCGAGGAGCCGGAGATGATCGCGGCGATCCGGCGCGTGCTCGACGCGGCGAAGGCCGCCGGGAAGCAGGCGGGGCTGCACTGCGGCTCGCCCGACTACGCGGCCCGGGCCATCGGATGGGGCTTCGACCTCGTGACGCTTCCCAACGACGTGCGCCTGCTCGCCGGCGCGGCGAAGGCGAGCGTGGATCGCGCGCGGGCGCTGGTCGACGCCGGCTAGCGGCGCCTCGGCGCGGCGCGCCCGGGCGGTGCGGACGTTGCCGACGGTGTGAAGAGAATTTTAAGAAAAGCAGTCCGGTTTCTTTGCGCGATGTAAATGTTTGCGTCGGATGATTCGGCAAGCGTGAAGCCTTCATGGTGTTGCTTGCGATGAAACGGCAGCCTTTCAGAAGAATCATCAAGGACGCTTCTGGCGCGGCAGCGGTCTTCATCGCGGTTTCCATGCCGGTTTTCGTCGGCGGTCTCGGCATGGGCGCCGAGGTGGGCTACTGGTACTTCAGCCAGCGCAAGGTCCAGAACGCCGCCGATTCCGCGGCCTACGCCGCGGCGGTGTCGCTGCGTGCTGGCAATTCGGCCGCGACCATGCAGGCCGCGGCGGAGGACGCGGCCGCCGACACCGGCCATGTGCTGGCGCGCGGGGTGGTCGACATGGACCAGCCGCCGGCGAGCGGCGGCTTCGTCGGCGACGCGGAGGCCGTCGAGGTCACCGTAACCGAAGACCTCCCGCGCATGTTCACCGGGCTCTTCGCGGAAGGGCCGGTGCCGGTCGCGGGCCGCGCGGTGGCGCGCATCTCTCAGGGAAGCCAGACCTGCGTGCTGGCGCTCGACGAATCCGCGCCGGGCGCGGTGACATTCATCGGCAACACCGACACGATCCTCGTCGGCTGCAGCGTACATTCGAATTCGCTGGCGAACGACTCGGTGATCGTCACCGGCTCGGCGGCGGTGGAAACGCCCTGCGTCTCCGCCTCTGGCGAGGTCGACGCCGACAGCGGGCTGCTGCTGACCACCTGCACCTCGCCCTACGAACATGCCGACATCGTCGACGATCCCTACGCCTATCTGGACAAGCCCGACCTGACGGGCACGGGGCCGAACGGCGAGAACTTCAGCAGCTGCAAGTCGCAGAACGTCTTCGGCGGCGGCGCCGGCGCCAGCTACAGCATCACCGGCGGACGCTATTGCGGCGGGCTGAAGGTGCAGCGCACGGTGGCGATGGCGCCCGGCGTCTATGTCGTCGACGGCGGCGAACTCGACGTCACCTCGACCGGCGTCATGACCGGCACCGGCGTCACCTTCTTCCTGACCAACGGCGCGACGATCAAGATGAACGGCGCGTCGACCGTGCAGATCTACGCGCCCACGGCGGGGGACTATGCGGGGGTGCTGATCTTCGTCGATCGCGACGAACCCTACAACGTCCACAAGATGAACGGAAACAACGCCTCCAAGTTCAACGGCGCGATCTACTCGAAGTCTGGGCACATGGAGGTGCTCGGAGGCAGCACCGCCGACAACGGCTGCACGCAGGTGGTGGCGCGCACGATCAAGTTCAGCGGGAACTCCGGCATCGGCATCGATTGCACCGGCACAGGCGTGAAGGACATCCGGTCTTCCCGTCTCGTGACGCTGGTGGAATAGGAGGGCGCGGCGATGAACGCTTGCATGTTCTTGCGGCGCATTCTCGCCGACCGAAGCGGCGTCTCGGTGGTCGAGTTCGCCATCGGGGCGCCGCTCTTGATCTTCGCGCTCCTGATGATGGTCGACGTGGCCGGCGGCATCACGATGCGCATGGACATGGACCGGAGCGTCCGGGCCGGGGCGCAGGCGGCGATGTCGCTGATCAACGACACCGCAATCATTCGCGACCTGGTGCTGGAATCGGCGGGGGATTCGGACGGTCTCGCGGTGGACGTGGCGCTCAACTGCCGCTGCGGGAGCGTCGCAACGGCCTGCACCACCGCCTGCGCCTCCGGCGACGAGGCGTCGGTGTTCATCGAAATCGCCGCGACGCGCCGTTTCAGCGGCATGCTGTTCGGCGACCGCGAGCTCGTCTCCAGCACCAGCCTTCAGGTGCGCTGAGATGACCGCGCGCCACGACCAGGCCAGCGTCCTCGCCAAGCTGCGCCGACTCGGCGGCGACGGCGGCGGCAGCGTCTCGGCTGGTTTCTCGCTGGTGGTCGGCCTGCTGATCGCGCTTGTCGCCGCCTCGCTCGAGTTCGGGCGGGTGATGATGGCCAGGAGCGAGATGGACCACGCGCTCGGGCGCGCGGCGCGCATGGTGATCATGGACGGCACGCAGACGCCCACGGAGGTCGCCGACATGATGCGCAGTCTGCTCGCCGACTACGACCCCGACAGCCTCGACGTCACGGCCGGAACCAAGGTAGTGGCCGGGGTCGATTACGTGACCGTCAGCGTGGCGTTTCCGGTGGAGACCTCCCTGCCCTTCCAGTCGCTCGACACGGTGACGCTCCGGGTCGACACCGCGATCCCGATCGTACGCGCAACCTTCGCCGCACCCTAAGCCCGGTCCGACTTGCCGGGTGACCAGTGTAGCCCCGCTGGAGCTCGGACATGCGCGGCGCCCGCCGTCGACACTGCGCCGATCGCCGGGATCTGGACAGGGGACTCAAGCCTTGGCGGATTCGTGGCAGCGTCGCCGGCTCAGGGGGCGAGCGTGTGCAGCGAGCCGAGGCGTGGCTTGAAGTAGGCGACGCGCCGCATGACCGTCTCGCTGGAGGCGATCGCGATGAAGGGCTCGTAGGCGAAGAACACCTCCGCGATGATCAGCGTCTCATCGTCGGCGAGAGAAATCTCGTCGGGCAGCGTCGCGACTCCGCCGGTGACGCCGATGCGGCTGGCCTCGGTCAGCGTGCCGGCGCCCTGCCTCTGCCATCGAATGATCGGGTCCCCGGTCGAATCGCCGGCGATGCTGGTGACGATGGCGGTGCCGGCGTCGTCGAACTGGAAGGGCTCGATGATATTGTTGAGCGCGAGAAAGATGTTGTCGAGCTGCTCCTCGCTCAGCGTCTTGTCGCGTGCGGCGAGGTCGGCGAGGATGAAGCTGCCGCTCTGGAGCTTCTGGGTCAGCAGGATCATGCGCCCGGCCTCGATCAACCCGATCGCCAGGATGAAGAGGATCGGCGTGACCATGGCGAACTCGGCCATGGCGACGCCCGAGACGTCGCGCCGCAACCTTGCCAGGAACGGTTTCATGTGGCCTCGCTCCTTCAGAACGGCTCGTTGCGCACGGCGACGCTCGACATGCGCCGCGCGCTGACGCCGAGGACTTCGCGCATGATCGGGGTGATCATTCCCCAGTTGTAGCTGATGGAGTAGACGACCACGTCGCTCGGGCCGCCGAGACCGGCGGCCCCCATGTCCGCGTCCCAGACGCCGTTGCCATTCACGTCGGTGAACTCCTCGCCCGCGTCGTAGGCGGCGTTGAGGTTCTCGTCCTCCCAAGGCTCGGGCTGTCCGATGTCGGAGAAGGTGTCGTAGACCAGCGTCTCGATCTCGACCTCGTCCATCTTGACCAGCCCGTAGGTCTTGTCGCCGACGATCTGCAGGACCCGCTCCTGGCGCGTCACCCCGGGCGTGGTCTCGCCGGTGATGCCGAAGCGCGACGCCTCGAAGACGGCGGCCTCGATCGTGGAGCTGATGAAGAGCACGATCGCCATCTCGATGCCGCCGATGAAGAAGAGCAGCATCACCGGCGTCAGCAGCGCGAACTCGAGCGCGACCGCGCCGCGGCTGTCTCCGGCGAGGCGGCGAAGGCGATATCTGCGGAGGGCGCGGACCATCGCCGCTACTCCACGATCCGGAGATTGGCGAGCTCGCCGCCGATCGCCTTGAACGCCTGGGCGAGCGCGGTCTCGTCCGGCGCATGGAAGTACATCGAGGGCGAGGTGGCGCAGGCTCGGAAGAGGTTCTGGGCGGTCGCGTCAGGCGAGGCGCCGAAGGTGATCGAGTAGATGCGGATCCCCTCGTCCTTCATCAACCCGCAGGTGGTTCCCATCCGGCCGTCGAGGACGGCCCGGCCGGCGGCGAGGTCGGCGACGCCCATGTCGTCGAGCCGCCCGTAGGCGGTGAAGTCGGACTTCGGGGTGCCCCCGCCCGTGTCCTGATCGTGGAACTGGTTGTTGCCGTCGGTGAGGATGACCACGACCTTCTCCATCAGCGGCGTGCCGTAGTCGAGCGGCATGTCTGCAGGCGTTGCGCCGCCCCAGAGCCCGCGCCAGCGCGGCGAGAGCACGCGCCAGCCCCAGGACAGCCCGAGGTTGCCCGCGGTGCCGCCGCGGTGGATCGGCCCCATCGCGGCGAGGCCCGCCTCGATGGTGGTCCGGGAGGCGGTCAGCGGCGTGATCGGCGAGGCGCAGCCGAGATTGGGCCCGCGCGCCTGGTTCCTGTCGGACGAGGAGCCACCGTTCTCATCGGCGATGCTGGTCCGCATCGGCGGCCAGTTGTTGTCCTGGGTGCGGGCGGTCGCGGCGTAGAAGTAGGAGGCGAATGCGGCCTCGGACGGCGGCGCGTCGTCCTGGTCGCGCCCGCCGGTGCGCGCCATCACGCAGCCCCTCCAGCCGTCGGTCGAGAAGTCGCCGGGGCTCGAGACCGCCCGGTCGCCGCCGGCGAGCCAGCCGGTCCTGCCTGGCCCCATGTTGATCGTGGCGGTGTATGGCACGAGGCTCACCCAGAGGTTTTCAACCTCGGTCTCGTCGCCGTAGATGATGTCCACGAGATCATAGGCCGCCGCCAGCATCGCGGTGTACTTGGCGCCCCACATCGAGCCGGTGTTGTCGAGCACGAGCGCAAGCTCCATGCCCGTGGTCTGGCGTTCGATGCGGGCCCGGGAGGCCACGGTCATCTCGTCCTGGCCGAAGATGCGCATGAAGAACGTCGGGGCTGTCGCCTGGGCGCTGATGGTGACGAACTGGCGGGTGTCGTCGAGCTCGAACTGGAAGTCGGTGAGCGTGATGGTCCCGGAGGTGTTGGCGAAGTTCGCGTCGAAGTACTGGCGCGCGATGTCGGCGGCGTTGTCCTGGAGCGCGACTCGGCCAGCGGCGAGGCCGGCGGTGTCGAGCGACTTCGACAGCCGGCTCTTGAGCAGGTAGCCGAGCGAGGAATCCACCGCCAGCCCGATCGCGCCGATCATCGGGATGAGCCCGACGGCGATGAAGACGGCCGCGGCGCCTTTCCGGTCGCGCCAGAGACGCTGGAGAAACCCGGTTGCAGTGTCGTATCTCGGTTCGGTCATCCGGCAAGTCCTCGCCAACCCCCCGGGCGGCGGAGCTCGCGACACGCGCGCTCGACGCAAGCGCCCAGCAGTTCGCGCAGCACCCTGCGCTTGCGTACATACTGGGTGAGAAACTCATAACATCGCACTAATTTTATTCGCACAAGTTTAGCCGACACCGCGAATGGCAGTTTACCATTAGCGACCGACTGATTGGACGCAGGGTGAACGCGGTGTTAATTTAGGACGACCGCGATGGGCGCGCAGGCCACAGGGGGATGGACGGGATGAGCGAAGAACGCAGACGGTTTGTGAGAAAGCACGTGCTCCGACGCGGTCGGGTGGTGTTTCGAAACGGCCACAGCGCCGTCGACTGCATCGTGCTGGATCTCTGCGAGGGCGGCGCGCGGCTGAAGCTGTCGGAGTGGCTCGGCGTGCCCAAGACCTTCGAGCTGCGCATCGACAACGGCCCGGTCTATGACGCGGAGGTTCGCTATCACGACATGGAGCACGTCGGGGTCGCCTTCGCCGCGACCAGGGCCGCCTGATCCGCGCTCAGGCAGGCGCCAGCGTGGCGAACACGCCGCCGACCGCGATCGCGACGCCGTAGGGCAGACTGGGCCGGACCGCGCCGGCCGAGAACGCGCGCGCAGCGAAGGACCACAGCACGAAGGCCAGCGCCAGCGCCCCCCCGGCCAGAGCCGTCGCGAAGAGATACTCCCCGATCGACGCCGCCCCGATCCACACCGAGCCCGCGGCGAGCAGCTTGACGTCGCCGCCCCCGAAGAGCCCGAAGTGAAAGAGCGCCGCCCCCGCGACGAAGAGCGCGAGGCCGATGAGCAGATCGACCCCGGTCGCGCCGAAGTCCTGTCCGGGCGCGAGCAGCATGCGCGCGCAGGCGAGCGCGAGAAGCGCGAGCGCGAGGCCGTTTGGGATGCGCCGCGAGCGGATGTCGGTGATCGCGGCGGTCGCGAAAACCATCACCGCCAGGGCCGAGATCAGCCAGATCATTGAACCTCCGCAATGGGCCCGCGCCCCTTGGAGCGCCACGGCGACTATCGGCAGGCATTCTTTCCAAATCGTAAGCCCGCGCCGTGATCCGGGCCGCGCCGATAAACCCTCCGTTAATGGTTGTGGTTAATACAGCTTAATCGAACGATCCCTTCTGAACTGTCATGCGGGCGAGAAACATGGGCCATACGATCTCGAAAATCGGACGCGCGGCCGCGGGACTTTCGGCGGCCGTCCTGCTTCTGGGCTGCTCTGCCGACTCGATGAACCTGGCGGGCAAGTCGTCCCAGTCGGGGCTTGCTGACAAGGCCATCGAGGCGGGCGACTACACCACCGCCGAGGCGCTCTACCGGCAGGCCTACGACGCCAACCCGGGCTCGACCGACGCGCTGGTGGGCCTGGGCCGTGCCTACACCGGCATGGGCCAGTACGCCCGCGCCGAGCAGGCGCTTGCGGAGGCCAACCGACGCCAGCCGCGCGATTCGGAGATCCTGCTCGAACTCGGGCGGACGCAGCTCGCCTCCGGCAACGCCGCGGCGGCGCTCCAGACCCTCGACCAGGCCGCCGCACGCGATCCCAAGAACCTCCAGATCATCACGGCGCGCGGCATCGCGCTCGACCGCCTCAGCCGGCACGCCCAGGCGCAGGAGGTCTACAGGGCCGGATTGAAGCGCGACCCGACCGACTTTGCGCTCCTGAGCAATCTCGGCCTTTCGCTCGGGCTGTCGGGCCAGACCAGCGAGGGCATCCGCATCCTGCGCGAACTGATCCGCGACGGGGCGGCGACGGCGAACACGCGCGGCAACCTCGCTCTGGTCTACGGGCTGGCGGGGCGCGACAAGGAAGCGGCGGCGACGCTCGCCAACGATCTTCCGCCGGCGCGCATCCAGGACAACATCGCCTACTACCGCGAGCTTCGCGCCCTGCTGGCGGCTGGCAAGCCGATCGGAGCGCTCAACTAGCGCCTCGGCGTCAGTTGTTCATGTTGATGAAGTTGTCGAGGATGTCGAGCGCGGCCGGGCCGATGAGCACGATGAAGAGCGCCGGCAGGATGAACAGCATCATCGGCACCGTCATCGTGGCAGGCAGCCTTCCGGCCTTTTCCTCGGCGCGCATCATGCGCTCGTTGCGCTGTTCCTGGCTCAGCACCTTGAAGGCGCGCGCCAGCGGCGTTCCGTACTTCTCCGCCTGGATCAGCGTGCTGACGAAGCCCTGGATCGAGGTCAGCGGCGCGCGTTCGGCGAGGTTCTCGAGCGCCTGACGCCGTTCGGGCATGAAGCTAAGCTCGAGCGCCGTCTGGTTCAGCTCGTCCCCGAGGATCGATGCCTTGCGGCTGGTCTCCGCTACGACCCGCTTGATCGCCGCATCTGAGGCCAGTCCCGCCTCGGCGCAGATCACCAGCATGTCGAGCGTGTCGGGCAGCGATTTGCGGATGCTGTCGAGCCTCTTCTGCCGTCGGTTCTTGAGAAAGAACTCCGGCATCTTGCTGCCGATCAGCGCCGCCGCGAGCACCGCGCCGAAATCGGCCATCGGCCCCTTGCCGATCGGGTTGAGCCCGTAGACGTAGAGCGCCGCGCCGCCCATGAAGAAGATCGGCATCACCAGCTTGAAGAAGGTGAAGACGACGATCGCGTCGCGCGACCGGTAGCCCGCGCTGATGAGGAGCTGCTTGGCGTCCTGGGCCTGGCGTCCCTTCACGATCTGCGCGCGCTTGGTCGACCCGCGCATGACACTGAGCATGCCCTTCTGCCAGCGGTTCTCCTTGGCGGCCTGCGCCCCCGCCCCGCCGGTCAGGTTGCGGTTGGAGCGCTTGCCGACGGCGCTGCGCACACGCACCATCCGCGACCGGCGCTCGACCGCCCATGCGCCGACGCTGAGGGCCAGAAGCAGGGCGGCGAAGGTGCCGCCGAAGGCGAGAGCCACCGTGGGCGTTATGGTCACGGGGCGTCCTCCTCAGATCTCGAACTGGGTCATGCGCCACATGACGAATGCGCCCATGGTGATGCTCGCGAGCCCCAGGCCGAGCATCATCTGCCCGCGCGGGTCGATGAAGAGCGGCATGACGTAGTCGGGGTTCATCATCGTCAGCAGGCCCAGCATCAGGAACGGCAGGGCGCCGATGATCATCGCGCTGGCCTTGGCCTCCGACGAGATGGCCTTGATCTTGAGCTTCATGCGCTGGCGGTTGCGCAGCAGGTCAGCGAGGTTGCCGAGCGCCTCCGCAAGGCTGCCGCCGGTCTCCATCTGGATCGAGATCGAGACCGCGAGGAAGTCCATCTCCGGCCGGTCGATCACCCGCGCCACCTTCCAGAGCGCCGCTTCGATCGGCTCGCCGAGCTTGACGCTCTCGCTGATGGTGCGGAAATGGCTGCGGATCGGCTCATCCGCCTCCTGCCCCACGGTGCCCACGCATTCGATGACCGGCAGGCCTGAGCGGATGCCGCGGATGATGGTGTCGAGCGCGTCGGGCATCTGGCGCATGAAGCGGTTCGAGGCCAGCTCGCCGCGGAACTTCACAAGCACGTCCATCAGGAACATGCCCAGCAGGAGCGCGGGAAAGGCCAGCAGCGCCGGGGGATACCCGAGACCGAGGCTGCCGCCGGCGATGATAAGCGCGGACAGAAACAGTGAATAGCCGAGAAAACCGCCGACCGACATCGACATGCCCGCGCGCCGCATGTTGGCGCGAAGCCGCGTCTTGTCGAGCAACGGCACCACCCGCGCCAAGGCGTCGGTGAGCGGCTCGAGCGGGTTGGTCTTCTTGGTCTGGCGCAGCATCTTCATGCGCGCCTCCTCGACATCCATGCGCCCCGACATGCGCTTGCGTCCGACCCGCGACAGCCGGCGGCGGTACTTCTGCTGCATGCGCAGCACCACGGTGATCACAAAGAGCCCGAGTGCTATCACCAGAACGACCGAGCCAATGAACAGGCTCGCGACGACAAGGGTCAGGTACGACATCCCATCGCCTCCATCAGGCGGGAGCCGAGCCCGAAATACTCGGCGCGTGGCATGAAATGCGGGCGAAGGTTCGAGCACTCGAAGCGACCCGACAGACTGCCGTCCGCGTTCTCGCCGTCGAAGATGTACTTGAAGAGATCCTGCGTGGTGACGACCTCGCCCTCCATGCCGGTGATCTCGGTCACCTGGGTGATCCGCCGCTTGCCGTCACGCATGCGGCTGACCTGGACGATGAGGTGGATCGCCGACTGGATCTGTTCGCGCACCGCCTCGGCCGGCAGCTTGAAGCCCGACATCGCCACCATGTTCTCAAGGCGGGTGAGCGCATCGCGCGGCGTGTTGGAGTGGATCGTGCCCATCGAGCCGTCGTGGCCGGTGTTCATCGCCTGAAGCATGTCGATCGCCTCCTCGCTGCGGATCTCGCCGACGATGATCCGGTCGGGCCGCATGCGAAGCGCGTTCTTGAGCAGGTGACGGATGGTGATCTCGCCCTCGCCCTCGATGTTGGCGGGGCGGGTCTCGAGGCGCACCACGTGCGGCTGCTGGAGTTGAAGCTCGGCCGCGTCCTCGATCGTAACCGTGCGTTCGCCGTGGTCGATCATCCGGCTCATGGCGTTCAGGAGCGTGGTCTTGCCCGAGCCGGTGCCGCCCGAGATCAGGATGTTGAGACGGGCGCGCCCCGCGATCTTGAGCACCGTCGACATCTCCGCCGACATGTTGTTCTGGCGCGCCATCACATCGAGCGTAATCTCCTTCTTGGAGAACTTGCGGATGGCGATGGTCGGCCCGTCGATGGCGAGCGGCGGTATGATGATGTTGACGCGGCTGCCGTCCTTGAGGCGGGCGTCGACGAGCGGCGTCGATTCGTCGACACGGCGGCCGACCTCGGTCACGATCCGGGTGGCGACGTGGAGCACGTGCGGATCGTCGCGGAACACCACGTCGGTCAACTCGAGCTTGCCCCCGCGCTCGACGTAGACCTGGTGGGGTCCGTTGACCATGATGTCGGTGACGGTCTCGTCTTTCAGGAGCGGCTCGAGCGGCCCGAGGCCGATCATGTCGTCCACCAGCAGGCGCACGATCGAGCGCATCTCGGTGGCGTTGAGCTGGATGCGGAGATCAACCATGATCTCCTCGACGATCTCGCTGATCTGGTTGCGCAGCTCATCGGGTCCGAGCGCGGAAGCGACCGAGATGTCGATGCGCTGCATCAGCAGCGGCATCACCTGCGACTTGACCTGCAGCGCGCGCTTGTTCTTGACCTCCGGCGCCGCCTGCATGGCCGATTCCGCCAGCGGGTCGACTTCCTCCTTAGGATCCTCGTCCTCGGCAACCTCCTTGGCCCGGGCCGCGGCGATCTCGGCGCGCAGGCTCTCGACGGTGTCCTTCAGCACCTGGCGCTGCTCGACGAGGCTCGGCTTGGCCTCGCGCCCGGCGACGAGTTGCTCGAGGATGTCGTTGGCGAGTTCCGCGAGCTGGAGCGGATTGGCGCTGATCAGCTTTTCGCCGAGTTGCTGGCGAATGCGCTCGGCGCAGGCCGAGCGCAGCATCGACGCGCTGTCGTGCGCGCCGGTGACCTTGTTGGCGTCGAATCCGTCTTCCATGCCGGCCTACTTCCGCTTGAGATGACGCTGGAAGAAGCTCTGGCGCTTCTCTTCGGGCACGCCGGCGAGCTCGATGCAGAGCTTGTGCAACTCGACGACCAGGCGATGCTTGGGGTCCGAGCTGACCAGCGGCTGACCCTGGAGGGTCGCCTTGGCGAAGGCCTTGGGATCGGACGCGAAGGCGCAGCGCAGCTTGGCCTCCATGCCGTCCTCGAACTCCTTGACCGACACGTCGGGCTTTGAGGTCACCCGGTTGGCGATGATGTGGACCTTCGCGTCGCGGTTGCGGGTCTGCATCAGGCGCGAGAGGCGATTGGCGTCACGCAACGACTGCAGCGTCAGCTCGGTGAC
Source organism: uncultured Alphaproteobacteria bacterium (assembly GCA_963836255.1). Taxonomy (GTDB): domain Bacteria; phylum Pseudomonadota; class Alphaproteobacteria; order Rhodobacterales; family Rhodobacteraceae; genus Amaricoccus. The sequence goes on along the minus strand of CAWIIL010000001.1, from coordinate 708,240 downwards.
GATGACGATGTCGTCAAAGCGCGTGAACAGCGCCGGCTCGCGCATCACGAAGTGACGCGGCACGTCGAGGATCGACATGTCGAAGTTGTTGCGCATGGTGTCCGCGAGGATGAGCACCTTGTCGTCGGTCATCCGCACCGTGTCCTCGAAGCTCTCCTCGGTGGCGAGGACCCGCAGGCTCTTGCCGAACTTCGCCATGGCGTTCTGCAGGAACACCTCGTCGACCCGCTCGGGATCGTCGAAGGCCTCGCGCAGGCCGCGGGTCGGCTCGATGTCGAGCGCGAGCGCGATGTTCCCGGCATAGAGGTCCATGTCGACCAGAGCTGCGCGCCGGCTGAGCTTCTCGGCCATGATCCAGGCGGTGTTGATCGCGAGGGTGGTCACGCCGACCCCGCCGCGGGCCCCGATGAACCCCACGACGCGGCCGCTCGGCTTGCCGTCGTCGCCGGGCTGTTCGAGGCGCACGAACACCTCGCCGAGCGTGTCGGCGTCCACGGGCTTCATCAGGTAGTCCTGCGCGCCGGTGCGCATGATTTGGCGAAAGAAGTTCACGTCGTTGACGGTGCCGAGCACCATCACCGACGAGCCGAGGCGCGTCAGCTCGCGCAGCCCCGATTCGACTTCGCCGATCTCGAGCCCCTCGATGTCGACGATCATGATCCGCGGCGGCGGCGCGACGCCGAGAAGCCGCAGCGCCGTGGCCAGGCCGCCCTTGCGGATGTTGCTCGTCGCCCAGCCGCGCTGGGTTGCTATCTCCTGCGCCGCCGTCTGGGTGGCGTCGTCGGAGATGTAGGCGGCGAACGGCTCGCGGTCGCCCATGTCCTCTTCGAGTTCGAGGTCTCTTGATGCTGCCTGGGCCATGATCAGTCACTCACCGCGTCGAGGGCGAAGGGCGGCGGGATCAGCTGCCCGGAGGTGTAGCGCTCCATGGCAGCGACGCTGGTGCGCGCGTCCATCGGCTTGAGTTGGCGCGGGGCCACCAGGTCGCGCCGCTCGGCGGCCATGTTGGCGAGGTTGACCGCGTTCGAGCAGCCCATCGGAGGAATCGGCGTGCGGTACTCGATGTCGAACGCGGTCTTGCCGCTGTTCTCGCAATCGACCACGAGCTGGTCGTAGCGGATCACCTGGACGAACCCCGCGTCGGGCCTCGGTTCAGTGGTGGCGAAGCCCGGCCGCGGCTCGACCCGGACCCGGGCGGGCACGTTGCCGACGGCGTTGCGCGCCGCCGCGTAGCGCCGGGCGTCGACGGTCGGCGATCCGCTCGAGGGCACGTCGACGATCACGTCGTCGGTCGGCTGCAACGCCAGTCCCGCAAGAAACGACCGCAGGCGGTTGACTTCGCCGTTGGCCAGATGGCTGCTTCCGGGCTGGAAGAAGAGATCCGTCTGCGCCTGGGTCGAGTCGGTGAAGAACTGCGGCTGCACCGGTCGGGTGATCGGCTGCTCCATGCATCCCGAGACCGCGAGCGCGCAGGCCGCAAGCGCGGCGCCCAGTCCCAGTGTGCGGCGTTTCGCTCTGTTATTCATGGTCATTTGCTCGCCCTTCTCCGCTGGGTTCACTCGAAGACGAAGCCGGAAGCCCCGTAGAGCCGACGACGTCCGATGCGGTTCTGGACCTGCTGGGCGCTCTGGGCGTTGCCCGTGAAGCGGCCGAGCAGGATGCGCTCGAAGTCGTTCGGCGGCACGAAGTTGTCGACCGGCGTGGCGATGCGATCCGGGTTGGTCGGCTTGACGATCACCGGCGTGACGATGATCACCAGTTCGGTCTGGCCCCGCTTGAAGCCCGAGGAGCTGAAGAGCGCGCCGAGGACCGGGATGTTGCCAAGGCCGGGCATGCGGCTGTCGCTCTGCGACGAGCTGTTCTGCATCAGCCCGGCGATGGCGAAGCTCTGGCCACTGCCGAGATCGACGGTGGTCTCCGCCCGCCGCGACCGAAGCGCCGGCACGTCCGATTCGTCGTTGAACGCCAATTCGCTGACCTGGGTGGCGACGCGCAGGCTGATCCGGCTGCCGTCGAGTACGGTCGGCGTGAAGTTGAGACCGATGCCGAAGTCCTTGAAGGTGATCGTGTTCTCAAGATCGTTGCGGACCGCGTAGGGATACTCGCCGCCGGCGAGGAAGCTCGCGCTCTCGCCCGAGCGGGCAGTGAGGTTGGGCTCGGCCAGGATGGTGACGAGGCCCTCCTCGGCGAGCGCCTGCAGGAGCACGTCGACCGAGACCCGGGCGCCGGAATAGTTGACGCCAACCGAGTAGCCGCCGTCGACTCCGCGGCCGCCGACGAAGCCGAACTGGGTCGAGCCGCCGGAGCTGACCCCGACCGCGCCCCACTGGATGCCGAGCTGGCGGTCGACGTTGCGGCCGATCTCGGCGATGCGCACCTGAAGGTTGACCTGGGTCGGCGCCGCGACGGTCATGCGGTTGACCACACGGCTCGGATCATCGACGAACTGGTTGGCGACCTGCATGACGTTGGCTGCGTCGTCGGGCGTGGCGATGTTGCCGGTGATCACCAGCGACTGGTCGATTGTCGTCGCCTGGATGTTCTGGCCGGGCGCGACCTTCTGGAAGCCGCTTTCGAGCGCCGAGGTGTTGTGGGTCACCTTGATCGTGGCCGACATCAGCACGTTGTCGTCGTCGTCGACCGCGAAGAGCGTCGTCTCGCCCACACCGACTCCAGTGAGATAGAGCAGGCGCGGCGACTTCACCTCAAGATCGGCGACGTCAGGATTGGCGACGAAGAGGCTCGAGAACTCCGCGTCGACGCGGATCAGTTGTCCCGTGCCGACCACGAGCGAGACCGACTTCTCGGACTGCGGCTCGATCAGCTCGAATGCCCCTGCCTGCTCGGCCCATGTGACCGGCTGCGCCAGAAGCGCAACGGCGATAGCGAGCCCGAAACTGTATTTTCTAAGCACTTCTATGCCTTTCGCTTGGAACTTCTATTCCGCGGGTGTTGCCGGAACGGCCCCTTCCGCCGGGACCGACGCCGCCGAGGCGCCGGGGTCGATGCTCACGTCGCCCGTGGTCGTGCCCCGCACGATCTGGACGCGGATGATGCGGTCGTCGATCGGCACGGCGCTCTCGGCCTGGCCGGGCGCCGGCAGCAGGGCGCTGTCGGCGCTCTGGCCGTTGCGCGCCGACCAGTCATGCTGGAGGAGCGAGGTGACGTCGGAGTCGAGCGTCATGCCACGCCCGAGCGGCGTCGCATCCGGAGCGCCGCCGGACTGCGCGGGCCAGCCCGAGCCGGTCGGACCCACGCCGCCGCCCAGCGTCTGCAAGCCAGCGACCTCGACCTCCTCGCCGCCATCGCGGATCGAGTTGAGGACCATCGAGAGCGTGCCGAGATCGGTGGCCAGCGTGACAAGTTCGGCCTCCTGCGGCGTGACCTCGAGGGTCGCGGTGCGAGCGATGGGCGTGAGCGCCTTCTTGCCCTCTTCCTCGGGAACCTCTTCCTTGGTCAGGCGCTGATCGAGCGCCAGAACGCGGATGTTGCGCATCACCGTTTCACTGGCCCGGATGTCGCGAGCGGCCTCGATGTTCTCGCCGCTGACGCTGTAGGTCAGGATGATGTCGACTCGGTCGCCGGGCAGCACGAGGCCGCTCACGCCGGCGACTTCGCCGATGGGAATGGATATGGCGCGCTTGCCCTTGGGAAGCACGGCGGCGAGAAAACCCCTCTCGCCGGGCTGGACGACGGCCGATCTCGCGATCGGGACACCCTTGGGAAGCACCTGCCGCGCGACGCTGCCGATCAGCATCAGGCTGCCCGTGTCGCCCGCCGGAACCATCTCGGCCGTAACCGAGCCTTCGGCGATCGGCATGGTGACGAGTTTTTCCGGGGTGATGATCGCCCCGGCGGCCAGTTCGGCCGCCGGAACGTAGACCTCAACGGATCTGGGCGCATCGGCCTGAACCGTCTCGACCGGCCGCGAGGGCGACTCAAGACCCCGCAGGACGTAGAAGCCCGTGCCGCTTGCGACTGCGAACGCCACAAGCACCAACATTATCAATCGCATGGCTCACACGTCCTTCTGGTCGGTTTCAGACAGCCAGGCTTCGGTTGAGCCCGCGATTACGGCGTGGCGGCGGGCGCGCCCGCGGTCAGCTCGTCGTTGATCTCGGTGAAGGTGTCCTCGAGCGTTCCGCCAAGGGTGCCGACGATCGTGATGATCGCGACGGCGATCAGCGCGGCCAGGAGGCCGTATTCGATCGCGGTGGCGCCTTCTTCGTCGTTCCAAAGGCGCGTCGCGAAGTTCAGTGCTTTACTCATTACCCGTCTCCGTTGCTAAGTACTCGTTTCGAAGCAGTCGTCAGTCGCGGTCCTTTGCAGCTTCCAGCTCCGTCAGAACGTTCTCGTAGGAATCAGCGAGTGACCCCCCCATGACCGATACCGCGCCGATGATCGCCAAGGCGATCAGCGCCGCAAGCAACGCATATTCGATGGAGGTCGCTGCAGATTCGTCCTTGAACTGTCGACGCAGGAGCTTGAGCAAACGTGCCACTGTATTTTCCTGCGTCATCACACACACCACTCACGATACTTACAGCGTCAGTACTCACACGAATCTCTTGGCATTTCAAGAGTTAGATATTTCGAGTTTTCCCGAAACTTGTAGAATAAACACCAGAATGCATTTACTGGCAGTTAACGAGCCGAGATACTCGACGCACAACATCCGCCAGCCTGCCCCCTCCCTGAGGAAACGGCCTCCAAGTCATTGACAGGACGAGAGATCCCGGATGTCAGAGTCGGGGCGCGCATCACCAGTCGAGCACGATCGGTTCGGCCTGGGTCAGGATGATGTCGGCCGGACTCGGGTCGAGCTGCGGCTGGTCGGTCTCGGTTTCTTTCGAGGCGACGCTCCTGCGCCCGGAGGCGAACTTGGCCGGATCGATGCTGATCACCAGCGGTTTCTTCTTCATCCGCTCGCGGCTCTTGCGCTCGCGCGCCGGCGTCTCGACGACGGCTTCCGGCTGGCTCGCCGCCGCCATGAGGATCGGGGTGCCGTCGATGTTGGCGAGTATTCGATCAAATCGCGCGCGATACTTGTTGGCGAATTGCGGCGTTCTGGAATGATAGGCGCCCGCAGCGGCCGACCAGTCGCCTTTCTCGCGATGAAGTTCGTCGAGGAACCGCGCCGCATAGGCGGCCCCGACATCAGGATCGAACATCGCCTCGAGCAATTCGAAGTTCTCTCCGTGCCAGTGGTAGTTGATCTGGAAGCAGCCGACGTCGAAGCTGCGCCGACCTTCGGCGACGCTGCGGCGCGCGAAGGCGAGCGCCTCCTCGCGATTGGAGAACCAGTGGCCCTGCCCTTCGCGGTTGATCGCCCAGGGCCAGGGCCGGAGCCGGCCATTCAGCATCCGGCCGGTCTCGGTCAACGAGATCGCGTGCAGAACGGACGTTGGCACGCTGCGCGCCCCGGCGCCGGCGATGGCCCGCTCGCAGCGCGCGATCTCGCTTTCGGAGGGCTCTGCGCGCGCCGAACCGGCCTGCTGCGACCAGAGCGCTACGGCGAGAATCAGTGCAAACGATCCGCGAACGATCGTGGGGATCATTCAGGCCTCTCCTCGCCCCGGAAATTCCACCGACCCATAGCGGACGCCCCGTTAGCGGCGGGTTAGCCGAGGGTCGCTGGAGACGTGGAATTTGCCGCCAAAAGGCGTTGAATTTTAGAGGAATAGGCCGAAAACTGTCGGCCACGCGCGAAGTCGAACCTTACGCGAGCGAACCGCTCGGGCAAAACCTGCGCTGCGGTCGATCCGGACGACCCGGGAGCTGGAGCGCCGCCTCGCGCCGCGGCTCGGAGGCGACGACGACGCCGTTCGAGATCACCCAGAGCCGGTCAGCGCGCAACCGCAGCGCCTCGACCGGATCGCCGGCGTCCAGCACGACGAGGCTCGCCCGCGCGCCGACCTCAAGCCCGTAACCCTCGAGCCCGATGATCGCGGCGTTGTCGCTTGTGACCATCTGGAAACACTTGCGCATCTCGTCGGGGGCGCTCATCTGCGCGACGTGCAACCCCATGAAGGCGACATCGAGCATGTCGGCGGTTCCAAGCGAATACCAGGGATCAAGCACGCAGTCCTGGCCGAACCCGACCGACACGCCCGCTGCGAGGAGTTCGCGCACCCGCGTCAGGCCGCGGCGCTTGGGATAGCCGTCGTGCCGGCCCTGGAGCATGATGTTGATCAAGGGATTGGGCACCGCCGCCACCCCGGCCTCGGCGATCAGCGGCATGAGCTTGGAGACGTAGTAGGTGTCCATCGAGTGCATCGAGGTGAGGTGTGATCCGACCACCCTGCCCTGCATCCCCAGACGCAGCGTCTCCGCGGCCAGGGTCTCGATGTGGCGCGACATCGGGTCGTCGGTCTCGTCGCAATGCATGTCGACCATCAGGCCCCGCCGCGCCGCGACCTCGCACAGGAGCCGCACCGATTCGGCCCCGGCCGCCATCGTGCGCTCGAAGTGCGGAATGCCGCCCACCACGTCGACGCCCATGTCGAGCGCCCGCTCAAGGTTGGTCATGGCGTTCGGGGCGCGCAGGAGCCCGTCCTGCGGGAAGGCGACGAGTTGGAGGTCGAGCCAGGGTTTGACCTGCGCCCGCACCTCGAGCAGCGCCTGCGCGCCGATCAGGCGGTCGTCGCAGACGTCGACGTGGCTGCGAATCGCTAGAAGGCCCATGCTCGCGGCCAGGTCGCAGTAGGCCAGCGCCCGGTCGCGCACCGCCTCGAGCGTCATGATCTCCTTGAGTTCGCCCCACAGCGCGATGCCCTCCAGCAGCGTCCCCGACGCGTTGACGCGCGGCAGGCCGTAGGAGAGCGTCGCGTCCATGTGGAAATGCGGATCGACGAAGGGCGGGCTGACCAGATCCCCCGCCGCCTCGATGACCCGGCCGGCCTCGGTCGCCTCGAGCGCGCCGATGGCCGCGATCCGGTCGCCCCGGACGCCGATGTCGGCGACGCGGCCGTCGGGCAGCGTCCCACCCCGGATCAGGATGTCGAACATCAGCGCGCTCCCCTTCGATACGGCGCCATCAGCGCGGCCGGCACCCGCGCGCGCCGCGACATCAGCACCAGTGCGGCGATCGAGAGAAGATAGGGCATCATCAGGAAGACCTGATAGGGCACGGCGCCGCCGACCACCTGCTGGAGCCGCACCTGGAAGGCGTCGAAGGCCGCGAAGAGCACTGCGCCCAGCAGCGCGCGAAACGGCATCCAGGCCCCGAACACCACCAGCGCGATGCAGATCCAGCCGCGGCCGTTGACCATCTCGAAGAAGAACGAGTTGAACGCCGACATGGTCAGGAACGCGCCTCCGACAGCCATCAGCGCGCTGCCCACCGCAACGGCGCCGATGCGCAACGCGAACACCGACAGACCCTGCGCCTCGACCGCCTCGGGGTTCTCGCCGACCGCCCGCACCGCGAGGCCGAGCGGCGTGCGGAAAAGCACTAACCAGACCACCACGACCGTGGCGAAGGCGAGATAGGTCAGCGGGGTCTGCGAGAACAGCGCCAGTCCGACCAGCGGGATCTCCGACAGCACCGGCAGTGGCCAAGGCTCGAAAGCCTCGATCCGCGGCGGGGTCGTCACCCGCGGCAGGGCGAGGCGATAGGCGAAATAGGTCGCCGAGGTCGCAAGCAGCGTCACGCCGAGCCCGACGACGTGTTGCGAGAGCCCGAGCGGCGCGGTCAGGACCCCGTGCAGCAGCCCGAAGGCGGCGCCGGTGGCCGCGGCGACCGCGACCCCGGTCCAGAGCCCGCCGCCGGCGTAGACGGTGATCCATCCCGCAAAGGCGCCCGCGACCATGATGCCTTCGATGCCAAGGTTGAGCACGCCCGCGCGCTCGCAGATCAGCTCGCCCATTGTCGCGAAGATCAGCGGGCTCGCGATGCGGATCGCCGCCGCCCAGAAGCTCGCCGACCAGAGGATCTCGAGGAACTCGACCATTAGCCGCGCACCATTCGGTAGCGGGTGAACATCAGCGCCGCCACCATCGAGAGCAGCGCCACCGCGAGCAGGATGTCGGCGATGTAGCTCGGCACGCCCGCCGCGCGGCTCATCGAATTGGCTCCCACGAAGACGCCCGCCACGAAGATCGCCGCCGCGACCACCCCGAGCGGATTGAGCAGCGCCAGCATCGCCACGATAATGCCGGTGTAGCCGAAACCCGGGCTCAGATCGAGCGTGAGGTTGCCCTTGAGCCCGGCGACCTCCGAGAAGCCGGCGAGCCCCGCGAGCCCGCCCGAGAGCGCGGCGGTCCGGATCAGCGTGGCCTCGACGCGGACGCCCGCGAAGCGCGCCGCCTCGCGGTTGAGCCCGACCGCGCGCATCTCGAAGCCGAACGTGGTCCGGCGCAGGATCACCCAGACCGCGACGGCGGCGAGGATCGCGATGCCGAACCCCCAGTGCAGCCGCAGCCCTGGCACGAGGCGCGGGAGCCGCGCCTCGGCGACGAGTTGCGAGGACTGCGGCCAGCCGAGCCCCATGGGATCCTTCAGCGGCCCCTCGAGCAGCAGCGACACGAAGAGCAGCACCACGAAGTTGAGCAGGAGCGTCGTGACCACCTCGTCCACGCCGAAGCGGGTCTTGAGCAGGGCCGGACCCAGCAGCATCGCCGCCCCGGCGGCGAAAGCGGCGAGCGCGATCACCGGCAGGAGCGCGGCGGCGGGCAGCGACAGCGCCCCGGTCCCCAGAAGCACGGTGACGACCGCGCCCATGTAGAGCTGCGCCTCCGCCCCGATGTTCCAGAGCCGAGCCCGGAACGCCACCGCGACCGCGAGCCCGGTGAAGATCAGCGGCGTCGCGCGGTTGAGCGTCTCGAGTAGGGCGAAGCGCGAGCCCGCCGCGCCCTCGACGATCAGGCCGAGGGTGGCGAAGGGATCGCCGCCCGCCACCCGCGCCAGCGCCGCGGCGACGGCGATCGTGAAGGCGAGCGCGAGCGCCGGGGGCCCGAGAAGCCGCAACGGGCCCGGCGCGTCGATCGGCTCAAGCCGCATCGGCCGCCCCCGCGAACCCCTGCCCCGCCATCCAGCGACCGAGCTCCGGCGCCGACATCGAGCCCCGCGCGAACGGCGGCGACAGCCGGCCGGCGGAAATCACCCGTATGACGTCCGACAGTGTCATGATCTCGTCGAGGTCCTCGGAGATCAACAGGATCGCCGCACCGTCCCGGCGCGCCTCGAGCAGCCGCGACTGGACGTAGGCGACCGCGCCAACGTCGAGCCCGCGCGCCGGCTGGTCGGCGAGGATGATCCGCGGGCCCGCCTCCAGCGCGCGGCCGAGGATGAGCTTCTGCACGTTGCCGCCCGACAAGAGCCGCGTCGGCGCGCCGACGCCGGAACAGCGCACGTCGTAGCGTGTCACGATGCCCTCGGCGAAGTCCGCGACCGCGCGCCAGTCCATCCAGCCCGAGCGGCTGAAGGGCGGCGCGCGGTAGGCCTCGCTGACGGCGTTTTCGGCGACGCTCATGTCGGCGATCACGCCGACAGCGTTGCGATCCTCCGGAATGCGCGCAACTCCGGCGGCGAGCGCGGCGCGCGGCGACCAGCCCCGCGCCGGCGCGCCATCAAGCTCGAGCGTTCCGGACACCGCGCGTGCGAGGCCCGCGATGATGCCCGCGATCGCCGCCTGGCCGTTGCCCGAGACGCCGGCAAGCCCGGTGATCTCGCCGGCGCGCAGGTCCAGATCGACGCCCTTGAGCCCCGGCGCCCCGGCGGCGTCAGGCGTGCGCAGCCCGCGCAGGCCGAGCAGGACCGGCCCGGGCGCGGCGGTGGCGACCCGCGGCGGCGCGATCTCGGAGCCGACCATCATCTCCGCCAGCCGGTGCTTGTCGGTCCGGTCGGTTCGGGTCTCGCCCACCAGCCGGCCGTGGCGCAGCACGACGACCCGCGAGGCCAGCGCCATAACCTCGTCGAGCTTGTGGGAGATGAAGATCACCGAGAGGCCCTTAGCCACCGCCCTGCGAATGGTGGCAAAGAGCGCCTCGCCTTCCTGGGGCGTGAGCACGGCGGTGGGCTCGTCGAGGATCAGGATGCGCGCGTCCCGGTAGAGCGCCTTGAGGATCTCCACGCGCTGGCGTTCGCCCACCGTGAGCGTCGAGACGCGCGCGTCAGGGCGCACCCCGAGCCCGAAGTCGCGCGACAGCGCCGCGATGCGCGCCCGCGCATCGCTGAAGGCGCGCCCCGGCCGCCAGAGCGGTCGCGTGCCCAGCGTGATGTTCTCCAGCACACTGAGATTGTCGGCCAGCGCGAAGTGCTGGTGGACCATGCCGACGCCGGCGGCGAGGGCCGCGCCGGGCCGGCCGGGCGGCAGCGGCCGGCCGAAGACCTCGACGACACCTGAATTGGCGGCGTACTTGCCGAAGAGCACGTTCATCAGCGTGGTCTTGCCGGCGCCGTTCTCGCCCAGAAGCGCGATCGCCTCGCCCGCGCCTAGCGTCAGGCTGATCGCGTCGTTGGCCAGGACGGCGCCGAAGCGCTTGGTGATGCGGTCGAGGCGCAGGACGACCGGCGCTTCCGGGTCCGGGTCCATTCAGGTCGAGGTCGGCTCGGAATCGTCGATCTCGACCACGAACTCGCCGGCCAGGATCTGCGCCTGCCGTTCGGCGACGACCTCCATCGCCGCCTCGGGCACCTTGCCCTCGAAGGTTCCCAGCGGCGCTACCGAACATCCCCCCGCGATCATGAAGGAATAGACGCCGTAGTCGGCGGCAACGAACTCGCCGGCGCGCACCGCCGCGATGGCTGCGTCGAGCGTCGGCTCGAAGTGCCAGATCGCCGAGGAGACCACGGTCTCGGGATAGTCCGGCTGGGTGTCGATGACGTTGCCGATCGCGAGCACGCCGCGCTCCTGCGCCGCGTCCGAGACGCCGAAGCGCTCGGCGTACATGACGTCCGCGCCGTTCTCGATCATCGCGAAGGCGGTTTCCTTGGCCTTGGGCGGGTCGAACCAGCTGCCGATGAAGGCGACCTGGAAGGCCGTATCAGTCTGCACCTCCCGCACGCCTGCCATGAAGGCGTTCATCAGCCGGTTGACCTCGGGGATCGGGAAGCCTCCGACCATGCCGATCCGGCTCGAGCCGCTCATGGCGCCGGCGATGATGCCCGTCAGGTACGAGGCGTCCTGGATGTAGTTGTCGAAGACCGCGAAGTTGGCGAGCGCGGGGTCCTCCTTGAAGCTCGATCCCATCAGGAAGGCCATGTCGGGATAGTCCGCGGCGGCCTCGCGGGCGGCCTGCTCGACGCCGAAGACCTCGCCGACGATCAGGTCGTTGCCGGCTTCGGCGTATTCGCGCAACACACGGGCGTAGTCGGTGTTGGCGACGTTCTCGGAGAAGACATACTCGATGTCGCCGCGCGCGACGGCCGTCTCGGCGGCGAGATGGATGCGGCTCACCCACTGCTGCTCCACCGGTACGGTGTAGATCGCGGCGACCTTGAGCGGATCCTGCGCCCGCGCGCCGCGCGGGAACGCGCCCAGTCCGGCCATAGCGGCGGCGCCGCCCGAAAGCGCCAGAAGCCTGCGCCGGTCGAGGTCCAGAGAAGACCTGCGCGTGATCAATCGATGCATGTCGTGTCCCACCCGTTTGGTTGCTCGCAGCCACGCTAAGCCGGATCGGACCGGCCGCACAAGCGGCGCGCTCAGTCGGCGGCGAGCGCGGCGGCGAGGTGGTTGTGCTCGGCCACGAGCGCGGGCAGGTCGACGGTCCGCAGCGCGCCGTCGCGCAGCACCACGCGACCGTTGATGACCGCGGTCGAGGCGCGCGGCGGGGCGCAGAAGACCAGCGCCGCCACCGGATCCGCGAGGCCGCCCGAAAAGCCGATGTCGTCGAGGTCGAAGGCGGCGAGATCGGCGGCCATACCCGGCGCGATGGCGCCGATGTCATCACGGCCGAGCACCCGCGCGCCGCCAAGGGTGGCGATCTCGAGCGCCTCGCGGGCGCTCATCGCCGCGGGCCCGAAGCCGACGCGCTGCAGCAGGAGCGCCTGGCGGACCTCGCCGATCATGCTCGAGCCGTCGTTGGAGGCCGAACCGTCGACGCCGAGCGCGACCGGCACCCCGGCGTCGCGCATGGCGCGGACCGGCGCGATGCCCGAGGCGAGGCGCATGTTCGAGCACGGGCAATGGGCGACGCCCGTGCCGGTGCGCGCGAAGGCGGCGATCCCGGGCGCGTCGAGCTGGACGCAATGGGCGTGCCACACGTCCGGGCCGACCCAGCCAAGATCCTCGGCGTATTCGGCCGGGGTCATGCCGAAGCGCTCGCGGCTGTAGGCGACGTCGTTGACGTTCTCGGCGAGATGGGTGTGCAGCGACACGCCCTGGGAGCGGGCGAGGTCGGCGCAGTCGCGCATAAGCCCCTGGGACACCGAGAACGGCGAGCAGGGCGCAACGACGATACGCAGCATCGCGCGCGGGGACGGGTCGTGGAACGCCTCGATCAGCCGGAGGCTGTCGGCGAGGATCGCCGCCTCGTCCTCGACCAGCGCGTCGGGCGGCAGGCCGCCCTTGCTCTCGCCGACGCTCATCGAGCCGCGGGCGGCGTGGAAGCGCATGCCGATCTCGGCCGCCGCCTCGATGCTGTCGTCGAGCCGGCAGCCGTTGGGAAAGACGTAGAGGTGATCGGAGCTGGTGGTGCAGCCGGTGAGGATCAGCTCGGCCATCGCCGTCCTGGTGGAGACATGGATCATGCGCGGAGTCAGCCGCGCCCAGATCGGATAGAGCGTGCGGAGCCAGGTGAAGAGCTCGCCGTCCTGCGCCGCCGGCGTCGCCCGGGTCAGGCTCTGGTACATGTGATGGTGGGTGTTCACGAGGCCGGGGATGACGATGCGCCCGCGCATGTCGAGGGTCTCGTCGGCGACGGGCGGCGGCGTCTCGGGCCCGCCGACCGCGGCGAAGCGGTCGCCCTCGATCAGCGCCCAGCCGCCGGCGATCTCGCGGCGGTCCGCGTCCATCGTCACCAGCATGTCGGCGTCGCGGATCAGCAGGGTTGGGGTCATCTCACGCCTCCGGCCGGGCGCACGCCCGCGTCGCAGGATAGAACGACGCGCGCGGCGCGCGCCATCGCTCTTGCTGGCGGGACCCGGACCCGACGCTGCGCGCGCAGGCGTGCGCGCGTGCGAAACACACTCAAGTCATTGGAATCGATACGGTTTCGAATCCTAAGACTTCGTGAAATCCTGCGCGCGCGCGTCGCGCCTCAGGCGAACCACCAGCGATGATAGGCCCTGCCGCCGTCGAGCTCCCAGTTCGCGGCCACGTTCTCGCCGTGCATGACGTTCTCCTGCCGCGCCATGACGCGATTGCGGAAGAACGGCATGATCGTCCCGCCGTCGTCGCGCAGCAGCAGCTGCATCTCGCCGTACATCTCCGCCCGCCTGGCTTCGTCGAGCTCGGCCCTGGCGGCCAGAAGGAGCTCGTTGAAGCGCGCGTTCTGCCAGCGGCTCTCGTTCCACGGCGCGTCCGCCTTGTAGGCGAGCGAGAAGATCACGTCCGGTGTCGGCCGCGCGCCCCAGGGCACCACCACGAAGGGCTTCTGCAGCCAGACGCTGGAATAGTAGCCGTCGCTCGGCTCGCGCACGGGGTTGATGGTGATGCCGGCGGCCTTTGCGTGTTCGGAGAAGAGCACGCACATGTCCACCGCGCCGCTGAAGAGGCTGTCGGCGGCGGAGAGATCGACGGTGATCGGCCCGACGCCTGACTTCTCCATGTGGAACTTCGCCTTGTCGGGATCGTAGGTCCGCTGCTCGATTTCGGCGAAGAACGGCATCGAGGGCGCGATGGGATGATCGTTGCCGAGGCTGCCGTAGCCGAAGAGGATCTTGTCGATGATGTCCTGCCGATCGATGGCGTATTTCAGCGCCAGGCGCACGTCGAGATTGTCGAAGGGCGCGGTGTCGGTGAACATCGGCAGCGTGACGTGCGAGCCGCTGGGCACGTCCTCGACCACGATGCCCGGGGCGCGCTGCAGGAGCGCGACGGTCTTGAGGTCCACGTCGCTGATGGCGTCCACGTCGCCGGTGATCAGCGCCGACTGCCGCGCCGTGGGATCGTTGAGCGTCACCATCTGGACCCCGTCGAACCAGGCCCCTTCGCGGTGCCAGCCGTCATGGCGCGCAAGCTCGGCGCCGACGCCGGGCTCGAAGTTCACGATCTTGTAGGGTCCGGTGCCGTCGCCGCTCTGCCAGTCGGCGCCGCCGCCGTCGATCGCCGGCATGATCACCAGGTGATAGTCCGACAGCAGGTACGGCAGGTCGGCGTTGCCCGAGGCGAGCGTGATCACAACCGCAGCGTCGCCGTCCGCCCGGATGTCGGTGACGTCCGCAAGCAGGGCCTTGGCGGCGGAGGTGGCGTCGTCGCCGCGGTGATGGTTGAGCGAGGCCACGACATCCTCGGCGGCGAGCGCGCGGCCGCTGTGGAAGGTGACGCCGTCGGCGAGCTGGAAGCGCCATTCCGCGGCGCCCGGCGCCGCGTCCCAGGACACCGCGAGGTCTGGGCCGAGCTCGTTGGTGGGCGTGATCTCGGTGAGATAGCTGCGGATCGCGTGCGAGAGCTGGATCATGAAGACGCTCTGCGTGGTGCCGGGATCCAGGCTGTCGGTGGTGTTCCCGTCATGCACGCCGACGCGGAAGACCCCGCCGCGCTTGGGCTCCTGGGCGGCGACCTTCGTGCCCCAGAGCGCCGTCGCCGAGGTGGCGGCGACGCCGGCGACGAGCGCGCCCTCCATGAAGCGGCGCCGGTCGATCCTGCGCCGGCGCGCGCTTTCGATGAGCCGGGCGATCAGAACGTCGTCACGATTGCGGTCAGTCATGTGCCGGTCCACCCCTGGCTGACGCCGGAATGCCCCGGCAATGCCGGCATCTTACCGCGCGCGCGCCGTCACGCCAGTAACTTTGCAGCGCGGCGATGCGTCGGCGGCGGGCCTCAGGAGAACCACCACCGATGATAGGCCCGCGCCCCGTCCAGCTCCCAGTTGGAGGCGATCTTCTCGGGGCTCGCGACGTTGTCGCGGCGGCCCATCGTGCGGTTGCGGAAGAAGGGCACGATCGTGCCGCCGTCGTCGCGGCAGAGAAGCTGCATCTCTGCGTACATTTCCGCGCGCCTGGCTTCGTCGAGCTCGGCCTTGGCGGCCAGCAGGAGTTCGTTGAAGCGCGCGTTTTCCCAGCGGCTTTCGTTCCAGTCCGCGCCCTTCTTGTAGGCGAGCGAGAACATCACGTCCGGGGTGGGCCGCGCGCCCCACTGCACGAAGACGAAGGGCTTCTTCAGCCAGACGTTGGACCAGTACCCGTCGTTGGGCTCGCGCACCGTGTTGATGGTGATGCCCGCCTGCTGGGCGCGCTCGCCGTAGAGCACGCACATGTCCACCGCGCCGCTCATCACGCTGTCGGCCGCCGAAAGATCGACGGTGATCGGCCCGACGCCGGACTTCTCCATGTGGAAGCGGGCGCGGTCGGGATCGAATGAGCGCTGCTCGAGATCGGCGTGGTAGGGGACCGAAGGGCCGATGGGATGATCGTTGCCGAGGCTGCCGTGGCCGTAGAGGATCTTGTCGATGATCTCCTGACGGTTCATCGCGTACTTCAGCGCGAGTCGGACGTCGAGGTTGTCGAAGGGCGGGGTGTCGGTGAACATCGGAAGGGTGACGTGCGAGCCGCTTGGCACGTCGAGCACCACCACGCCGGGCGCGCGCTCGAGCAGTGACACGGTCTTGAGATCGACGTCGGTGATGGCGTCGACCTCGCCGGTGACCAGCGCCGTCTGGCGCGCGTTGGGATCGTTCAGCGCCTCCATGCGGACGGCGTCGAACCAGGCGCCCTCGCGGTGCCAGCCGTCGTGGCGGACGAATTCGGCGCGCACGCCGGGCTCGAAGCTCTCCATCCGGTAGGGCCCGGCGCCGTCGCCGCTGGCCCAGTCGATGGAGCCGTCCGGCTGGGCCGGCAGGATCACCAGGTGATAGTCCGACAGGAGGTAGGGCAGGTCGGCGTTGCCGGAGGCGAGCGTGATCACCACGGCGTGATCGCCATCCGCGCGGATGTCGATGACGTCGGTCAGCAGGGCCTTGGCCGCCGACGCGGTGTCCTCGCCCCGGTGGAAGTTCAGCGAGGCGACCACGTCTTCGGCCGTCACCGCCTTGCCGCTGTGAAAGGTCGCGCCGGGGGCCAGTTCGAAGCGCCATTCCGCGGCGTCCGGCGACGCTTCCCAGCTTTCCGCGAGGTCGGGGCCGAGCTGGTCAGTGCTGGTGATTTCGGTCAGGTAGCTCCGCGAGACGTGATTGAGCTGGATCATGAATACGCTCTCGGTCGTGCCGGGATCGAGGCTGTCGGTGGTGTTGCCGTCGTGCACGCCGACGCGGAAGAGACCGCCCCGCTGCGGGGTCTGGGCGGCGACCTTGGAGCCCCAGAGCGTCGAGGCGGCCGCGACGCCAAGCCCCGCCGCAAGCGATCCTTCCATGAATCCGCGTCGATCTATCCTGCGCCCGCGCGCCTGGGAAATGATCTGCGCGAGCATGCGATTGTAATTGTGATCGTCAGCCATCGGCCATGCCCCCTGAAGTGCTTCGAGTTGGTTGGATGATGCTTCATCATAACAGGCGGTTTGGCGAACGCCACCCGCATCTCCCGCAGGTTCCTCTTTCGCGGAGGATATCTGAACACGATCCTGTCAGACGCCGGGACCTGACGCCGCGCAGGCGCGTCGGCCATTGACTTGCGCGGACGCGCCGGCGAGCCTTGCTGCGGTCATGCACGAGGGGAGGCAGATATGCGCTCGATGGTCGTCGCGCTGGCGGTGCTGCTGGCGGCGGGCGCAGCGGAGGCCCGCGACATCCGCACCGCGATCGTCGCGGGGGGATGCTTCTGGTGCGTCGAGGCCGATTTCGACAAGGTTCCGGGCGTCGTGGACACGATGTCGGGCTACATCGGCGGCGACCTCGAGAACCCCACCTACAAGCAGGTGACCAGCACCGAGACAGGCCACTACGAAGCGGTGAGGATCACCTACGACGCGGACGTCGTGGACTACGAGGAGTTGCTTGACGTCTTCTGGCGGTCGGTCGATCCCACCGACGCCGGCGGGCAGTTCTGCGACCGGGGCTCGAGCTACCGGACAGCTGTCTTCGCGCTCGACACGGAACAGGGCGCTGCGGCGCAGGCGTCACGCACGAGCGCCCAGGCCGCGCTCGGGCGCGAGATCGTCACGCCGATCCTCGAGGCCGGAACCTTCTGGCCCGCCGAGGACTACCACCAGGACTACTATTCCAAGAACCCGCTGCGCTACGCGTTCTACCGGCGCTCCTGCGGCCGCGACGCGCGGCTGCGGGACCTCTGGGGCGAGGACGCCTTCGTCGGGGACAAGTCCTGACGCCCCAAGGCGGCGCCGGTCAGAGGAAGACGCCGATGTTGTTGGCCAGCACGATGCGCAGCGCATAGAGCCCGATCAGCAGCACCAGCGGCGCCAGGTCGAGCCCGCCCATGTCGGGCAGAACCCGCCGGATCGGCGCGTAGAGCGGCTCGAGCAGACGGTTGATCCCGGTCCAGATCTGCCAGACCAGCGGCTGGTTTCGGTTGAGCACGTTGAAGTTGATGAGCCAGCTCATGATCACCTGGGCGATGACGATGAACCAGACCACGTCGATGATCAGGAACAGGATCTGAAAAATGGATTGCATCGCCTCGGTCCGTAACTTCGGTTGACGTCAGAGTGCGCCACACCTAGTCCGCGGGCCGCGGGGTCGCAAGCCGTCCCGGCCGCGGTCGCCGCGGGGTCGGGCGCGATGGAGACGCAGATGGCCGGACAGTCCTCCCGCAGGGGCGTGTTTTCCTGGATGCTCTTTGACTGGGCCAACCAGCCCTTTCACGCCCTGATCGTCACCTTCATCTTCGCGCCCTACTTCGCGGCCCAGGTCGTGGGTGACCCGGTGCAGGGACAGGCGCTTTGGGGCCTTGCCGCCTCGATCGCGGGCTTCACGGTGGCGATCCTGGCCCCCGCCCTCGGGGCGATCGCCGACCGCACCGGACGACGCAAGCGCTGGGTCGCGGTCTTCTCGATCCCGTTCGTCGTCGGCTGTCTGGGGCTCTGGATCGCCACGCCGGCGATGGCGCATCCGGCGCTCGCGCTGGTCTTCTTCGGGCTCGCCTTCATCGGGGCGGAATTCGGGCAGATCTTCACCAACGCCATGCTTCCGGGGCTGGGGCCGCGGTCGGCGATCGGGCGCATATCGGGCTCTGGCTGGGCGATCGGCTATCTCGGCGGGCTCTTGGCGCTGGTGGCGGTGCTGGCGTTTCTCGCCCCCGCCCCGGGCCGGGAGACGACGCTTATCGGCATCGCGCCGATCCTGGGCCTCGATCCCGCCGCCGGCGAGCCCGAGCGCGCCACCGGCCCGTTCAGCGCCCTGTGGTATCTGGTCTTCGCCGCGCCGCTCTTTCTCTTCACCCCCGACGCGCCTGCGACCAACGGCGCCGGCGGCGCGGTGCGCGAGGGCCTGCGCGACCTCGTGCGCACGGTGCGTGACGTGCGGGCCCATTCCAGCCTCGCGGCCTATCTCGCCGCCTCGATGATCTATCGTGACGCGCTGGCGGCGCTCTTCGCCTTTGGGGGCATCTACGCCGCCGGCGTGCTCGGCTGGGGCGTGTTCCAGCTCGGCGTCTTCGGCATCATCGCCGCGGGAACGGGCGCGGTCGGCGCCTGGCTCGGCGGCAAGGCCGACGACCGCATCGGGCCAAAGACGGTGATCCTGACAGCCATCTGGCTCCTGATTTCAGTGTGTTCAGTTCTGCTTCTCACCAGCCGCACGAGCTTTCTCTTCGTCCCGGTCGCGCCGGACTCCCGGCTTCCGGACCTGGTCTTCTTCGTCGCCGGCGGGCTTCTGGGCGTCGGCGCGGGCGTGCTCGGCGCCTCGTCGCGGACGCTGCTGGTGCACCAAGCCGAGGGGCGGGTCGCCCCGGCGCAGGCCTTCGGGCTCTACGCGCTCTCGGGCAAGGCCACCGCCTTCATCGGGCCGGCGCTGATCGCGCTGGTCACCGCCGCCACCGGGAGCCAGCGTCTCGGCGTGACACCGGTGATCCTGCTCTTCCTGACGGGCGCAATTCTGCTAAACTGGGTGTCAACGGAAAACGAGCAGTCCGAGGTCAGACAGGCATGATCGCATTTCGAGTAGCGGCGCTCCTTCTTGCGCTGCTGGCGGGCGCGGGAAGCGTCGCTGCCCAGAGCGCGCAGTCGCAGTTCGGCGCGAGGCCAACCCCGTCGCCCCACGACCCGCATCCGGTGGGACGGCACGCCCAGGGCTGTCTCGCCGGCGGCATGCAGCTTCCCGAGACCGGCCCGACCTGGCAGGCCATGCGGCTGTCGCGCAACCACAACTGGGCGCACCCGGCGGCAATCGAGTTCATCGGCGATCTCAGCCAGCAGGCGACGCGGGCGGGATGGAGCGGGCTCTATGTCGGCGACATCTCGCAGCCGCGCGGCGGTCCGCTGGCGGGGCACGCCTCGCACCAGATCGGGCTCGACATCGACGTCTGGCTGCTGCCGGCGACCCGCCTCGATCTCAGCCGGTCGCAGCGCGAAAGCCTGTCGTCGATGAACGTGCGCAGCGCCGACCAGCGTGCGGTCAACGGCAACTGGACCCGCGCCCACCATTTCCTTCTGGAGACCGCCGCGCGCGACCCCAGGGTGAACCGCATCTTCATCACCCCGCCGGTCAAGCTGCGGATGTGCGCGGACGCAGGCGGCGGCGACCGGGCCTGGCTCGCCAAGATCCGGCCCTGGTGGGGCCACAACACGCATTTCCACGTCCGGCTCAACTGCCCGCGGGGCGCGGTCGGCTGCGTGAACCCCGAGCCGCTGCCCGCCGGCGACGGCTGCGCGGAGGCCGTCTGGTGGGTCACCGAGGCGCTGGAGCCGCCCGATCCGAACGCGCCCAAGACGCCGGCGAAGCCGCCCTTGCGCGTCGCGGACCTGCCGCCGCAGTGCGCGCAGGTGTTGAACGACTGATCCGGCTCTTCGCCGCCGTCCTGATCGCCGCGGCGGGGGTCGCCGCGGCCGAACCGCGGCTCGAGCCCGATGGCAGGGTCGTGTGGTCCCACCCGTCGGCCGATTTCGGGGGCATGTCCGGAATCGCGGTCCTGGACGCGGGCGCCAGCCTCGTCGCGGTCTCAGACCGCGGCGCCTGGGCGACCGGGCGGATGATCCGCGAGAACGGCGCGCTGACGGCGATCGAGACCACGGGCTTCGGGCCGCTGCGCGCGATCAGCGGCGCGCCGCTCGACGGCGAGGACGTGGACGCCGAGGGCTTGGCGGTCGATCCCGACGGCGGCTTTTTTATCAGCTTCGAGGCCTTCCACCGCATCCGTCGCTACCCAAGCATCGACGGGCCGGCGCTGGGCCTTGAGGGCCATCCGGATTTCCCGGGCCTGCAGAACAACTCGGCGCTCGAGGCGCTGGCGGTCGACGGGCGCGGCGTCCTTTACGCCATTCCCGAGCGCTCCGGCGCGTGGACGCGGCCGTTTCCGGTCTATCGCCTCGAGGCGGGGCGCTGGGACAGGCGGCTGCGGATCCCGCGCCGGGGCCAGTATCTGGTGGTCGACGCCGACTTCGGCCCGGACGCGCGGCTCTACCTCCTGGAGCGCGAATTCCGCTGGGC
Organism: uncultured Alphaproteobacteria bacterium; assembly: GCA_963836255.1. Lineage (GTDB taxonomy): Bacteria > Pseudomonadota > Alphaproteobacteria > Rhodobacterales > Rhodobacteraceae > Amaricoccus. Next base: position 687,603 of record CAWIIL010000001.1, on the reverse strand, counting down.
GGGCGGGTTCTCGACGCGGATCCGCCGCTTCGAGATCGCGGGCGACAGGATCGCTGCCGAGGCGACGCTGCTGCAGACGCCGTTCGGACCGTTCGAGAACATGGAGGGGATCTCGGTCTGGCGCGACCGCGCCACCGGCGAGACCCGCGTCACGCTGATCTCGGACGACAACTTCGTCGCCTTCGTCCCGACGGTGGTCGCCGAGTACGTTCTTGTGGAAGACTGACGTCGCGAGCGCGCGGGGCGGTCGCTACTTGATCTTGCCTTCCTTGTACTCGACGTGCTTGCGCGCGACGGGGTCGTACTTGCGCACGGTCATCTTGTCGGTCATCGTGCGCGAGTTCTTCTTGGTCACGTAGAAGTGCCCGGTGTCCGCCGTCGAATTCAGGCGGATCTTGATCGTCGTCGGCTTCGCCATTGCGTCCTCTCATGCGACCGCGGCCCGAGGGCGCGCCGGATCGCCCAGAATCCCGGAAATCGAGCGCGTGTGATACCCGATCGGCCCCGGCTGTCAAGCTTCAGAGCAGGACGAACTCCGATCCGTCGCCGCCCTGGCGGAAGAACGGCACGCCCCGCGACGTCGGCCCGCCGGCCAGCCGCGTCTCGACCTCCGAGAGCACCACCTCGGTGATGAACGGCAGCGGCAGGCGGCGAGCCTCGGCGAGATCGACCCAGCGCAGATGCCGCAGCTCGCCGGAGGCGCGGGCGAAATCGTCCGGAGACCCGGCCAGCGCCGCGGCGTCGGCGAGGAAGAAACGCGCGTCGAAGCGCCGCGGCCGGCCGGCCGGCGTCACCGCGCGAAACACGAAACGCAGCGCAGCGGTGGCCGGCTCCACGCCCGCGTCGACGAACCCGCGCCAGGGCTCCGGCCAGATCTCGCGACGCGACCGCGCCCCGCGCCGGGTCCCGAGCGCGAGGCCGGTCTCCTCCCAGAGCTCGCGGATGGCGGCGAAGGGCAGCGCCGCGGCGACCTCCCGGCTGGCGTGGCGCAGGGTCGCCGGTTCGGGCGCGGGGCTCGTCCCGCGCGCGCCAAGCTCGAGGTCGCACGGGTCGACAGCGCCGCCGGGAAAGACGAACCGGTCGGGCATGAACACCGCCGTCGCGCCGCGCTGGCCCATCAGGACGCGCGGCGCGGCACCGTCGTGGCGCACGAGGATGACCGTCGCCGCGTCGCGGACCTCGTCCTTGCGTTCAGGGACCTCGCGCAAGATCGCCCGCCTCACCGAAGCCGTGCATGCGCTTGGCCCACTGCACGCCGACGAAGGCGCCCTTCAGGCGCGGCAGGAGGAACAGCGACAGCGCCGCGAACACCGCCGAGAAGCCGAGCGCCATCGCCCAGCCGGGCGGGCGGAAGAGCTCGAAGATCAGCAGCATCAGCGGCGCCATCAGGTGGCCGGTGATCAGGATCGTCGCCCAGGCCGGCCCGTCGTCGGCGCGCTGGTGGTGCAGTTCCACGCCACAGACCTCGCAGTCGTCGCGAACGGTCAGATAGCCGTCCATCACCGGCGCCGCGCCGCAGGCCGGGCAGAGCAGCTTGAGCCCGCGCAGGATCGCCGCGCGGGTGTCGCGTTCGGTTTCCGCCACCGGAGTCTCCTTCTCGGTTCGCAGCCAAGGTATTCGATGGCGCGTCGGGCCGCCAGTGGCGGCGGTGCCCCCCGCGCGCCGGAAATCCCGCGTATGAGCGTTAAAGAGCCGAACCGACCGCAGATCGGAGGCGCCGTGACGGGTATGAAGCGCTGGAAGACCGGAGGCGCGCGCGCAGCGGCGCGGGCGGGGCGCGATCCCCGCTGGATCGGCGGCGACGTCCGTGCCAGACGGTCGCGTTGACCCTGCGGGCGGCGGCGGCCGGGGATGGAGCGGCGTGGCCGACGCGCGGGCGGGGCGGGAGGAGCGCGGCGCTGAAGACCGGGACATCCAGTTCGGACGCGGCGCTCCTGCGCCGCTACGCCGAGGGCGACCCGGCGGCGGCGCGGGAGCTGACCGGGCGGCACGCGCCGCGGATCCACGCGCTGGCGCGGCGGATGCTCGGCGATGCAAGCGAGGCTGAGGACGTGACCCAGGAGACCATGCTGCGGATGTGGACGATCGCGCCCGACTGGCGCGAGGGGGGCGCGCAGGTCGGGACCTGGGCCTACCGGGTGGCGCACAACCTTTGCATCGACCGCCTCAGGCGGCGGCGGCGGTCGGACTCGCTTGATGACACCGAGATCGCCGGGCGGGAGCCGGACGGCGAGACGGCGGCGGTTGGGCGCGACCGGGTCGCCGCGCTCGAGGCGGCGCTGGCCACCCTGCCCGCCCGCCAGCGGTCCGCGGTGATCCTGCGCCATCTCGAGGAGCGCGCGAACCCCGAGATCGCCGAGATCCTCGAGACGAGCGTCGAGGCCGTCGAGAGCCTGCTCAAGCGCGGCCGACAGGCGCTCGCCGCGAGGCTGGCCCCGATGCGGGACGAATTCGACTTCGGCGAGACGCAACCATGACCCGACACGACGCAGCCCCTGAGGACGACGGTCTGGAGACCTGGTTCGGCCCCGCGCGGGCCGCACGGCCGGCGCCGCCGGCTGCGCTGATGACCGCGATCCTCGACGACGCGGCGCGCATGACGGCCGCGCGGGGCCGCGCCGTCGCGACTGCGCCCACCGCGCCCGCGCCCCGCTTCGGCGCGTGGCTCACGGGGCTTCTGGGCACGGGCGGGGCTGCGACGCTGACGGCCTGCGCACTGGCGGGGTTCCTCGTGGGGGCGTCAGGTCTGATCGACTGGGCGCGCGAGGCGGCCTGGACGGACGCCGATCCCGTCTCGGAGTTCTTCGACATGGCGGAGGCGAACTGACCGATGACCGACGCGCCGCACCCCATCCGTCCGCGGCGACCGCTCCGCATGGTGCTTCTGGTGTCGGCGGGGCTCAATCTCGCGCTGATCGGGCTGATCGCGGGCGCCCTCGTCAAGGGACCGCCGGACCGGATGCGCCCTGGCCCGGCGCTGCACAGCTATGCCCGGGTGATGCCCGAGCGGCACCGGGAGGCGCTGACCGAGCGGATGCGCGAAAGCCACGGCGCCTGGCGCGATATGTCAGCAACGCGGCGCGCACAGCGTGCGGCGCTGGCGGCGGCGCTGACCGCGGAGCCCTTCGAGATCGCGCGGGTCGAGGCGACGCTGGCCGAGGAGCGGGCCGCGGCCGACGCGCTCGCCGCGGTCGGCGCGGCGCTGCTTGCCGCAGAGATCGCGGAGATGGACGCCGAGACGCGCGCGCTTTACGCCGCGCGGATCCTCGAGGGCCGGCGGCGGGGCGACTGAGCGCTCAGGCGGCGCGGGCGAAGAAGCTGACGCGGTTGCGGCCGGTTTCCTTGGCGCGGTAGAGCGCGGTGTCGGCGCGCTTGATGATCGCCTCCGGGTCGCTGTCGGCGGCCGTGGCGATCGCCGCCCCGACGCTGACCGTGACCTGCACCGGCGCGTCGGCGCCGGGCAGCAGGAACGGCTCGTCCTCGACGGCGCGGCGAATGCGCTCGGCCGCCGCGGCGGCGGCGTGCTCGTCCACGTCGGGCATCGCCACGAAGAACTCCTCGCCGCCGAAGCGCGCGACAAGATCGACGCCGCGGATGTTCTCCTGGAGCCGGCGGGAGAATTCCCTGAGCACCGCGTCGCCGGCGTCGTGCCCGTAGCGGTCGTTGATGGTCTTGAACCGGTCGAGGTCCATCATCATCACCGCGAACACCCCGTCGGTCTCGCGCGCGCGCTCCATCACCCGCAGCATGTGCTGGCTGGCGTAGCGGCGGTTGTAGATGCCGGTCAGCGGATCGATCACCGCGAGCTTCAGCCCGTTCTGCACGTTGGTGCGAAGCTGGTCGGAGTAGCGCTTGCGCCGCATCTGCGACCGGATGCGGGCGATCAGCTCGTTCACGTCGAAGGGCGTCTCGATGTAGTCGGAGGCGCCCAGATCGAGCCCCTTGGCGGCGGTCTGCACGTCGCCGTTCTCCACCACCAGGATCACCGCCGATTGCCGGGTCTCGGTGCGCGAGCGCAGCGCCGAGACCAGACGGAGCCCGTCGCCGCCCTCCATCAGCCGCTGGTGCACGACGAAGACGTCGGGCAGCTCGAGCCGCGCGAGGTTGAGCGCCTCGCGCTCGGAGTAGGTGACGATGGTCTGGATGCCGAGCCGCTGGCGCAACTCGTCCGCCCAGCAGGCGCCGTCCTCGAGGCTCGGCGGCGCGATCAGGATCGGCCCCCCGAGCTCGAGGTCCATCTCCTTCTCGGAGATGAAGTCGGTGAGGCCGAGCTCGCGCGAGGTCAGGTCCCTCAGGCGCAGCTCGTCGAACATCATCTTCATCCGCATGAGATTCTTGACGCGGGCGAAGAGCGCGAGATCGTTGAAGGGCTTGGAGAGGAAGTCGTCGGCGCCCACCTCAAGGCCGCGGATCCGCTCTTCCGGCGAATCGAGCGCGGTCACCATGATCACGGGGATGTGCGCGGTCTCCTCGCTGGCCTTGAGGATCGAGCAGACGGTGAAGCCGTCCATGTCGGGCATCATCACGTCGAGCATGACCATGTCGGGCTGCTCGGAGCGGGCCATCTCCAGGGCCTGCGTTCCGTTTTCGGCAACCACGACATCATAATAGGCGGAGGACAGTTTCGCGCGGAGAAGCAGGCGGTTGGTTGCCACGTCGTCAACAACCAGAACCCTACCCGACATCCGACGCCCTCCTCGCGGGATGATGTCTCTCACCCCCTTGATCAGAACGAAACATAGACGCAAATGTGTTAACGAATGGTTTAACCGACGCGCCGGGAGGCTCTCTTGACCCCAGATGAAGCCGCCGAGACAGGCCAGGACGCCCTCATCTGGCTGGCCCGCAACCCGGATGCGCTGGCCGGATTCCTGGCCACCGGCGGCGGCTCGATGGACGATATCTCGGACCGGGCGCGCGATCCAGAGTTCCTGGGCTTCGTGCTCGACTACGTGCTCTCGAGCGAGGATCTCGTGCTCGAGTTCGCCCGCGATCTCGGCGTCGATCCCGAGACGCCCGGGCGCGCGCGCACCCGCCTGCCCGGCGGCGACGCTCCGGCCTGGACCTGAGGCCCAGGGGCGGGGCGACCCTCGCGGGCGCGCCTTGGGCGGAGCGGAAACCGGCCAAGCGGCGCCGGGCGAAGGGGCGAACACAGGATTGGAGCGACCGGTGCGACCAGACATCAGGGGGATCGTGTTCGACAAGGACGGCACGCTCTTCGACTTCAACGCGACCTGGGCGGTGTGGTGCGCGGGCTTCATCGAGGAGATCGGCGGCGACGATCCGGTGCGCTCGGCGGTGCTCGCCGAAGCGATGGGCTTTGATCGCGGCGCCCGACGCTTCGACCGCGGCAGCCCGGTGGTGGCCGAGACCATCGACGTTCTGATCGCGCTGATCGTCCAGGCGCTGCCCGAGCTCGGCGCGGCGCATCTGCGCCAGACGATCCTGCGCTCGACCTCCGCGGCGCGCCAGGTGCCGACGACGCCGCTCGAGCCGCTGCTCGACCTGCTGCGCGCGCAAGGCTTCACGCTCGGCGTGGCGACCAACGATGGCGAGGAGCCGGCGCGCGCCCATCTCGGGCGCGCCGGTGTGCTGGAGCGCTTCGCCTTCGTGGCGGGTTTTGACAGCGGCCACGGAGGCAAGCCGGGGCCCGGCATGCTGCACGCCTTCTGCCGCGAGACCGGCCTTACCGAAGCCGCCTGCGTGATGGTCGGCGACAGCACCCACGATCTGGTCAGCGGGCGCGCGGCCGGCATGGGGGCGGTGGCGGTCTTGACCGGCATCGCAGACGAGGCCGAACTCGCGCCCCATGCGGACGTGGTGCTGCCCGACATCTCCGCCCTGCCCGCCTGGCTCGGGATCGCGGCCGCGTGAAGCCCCGCTCGGCGTCGGCGCGATGAGGCCGGGCCGCGGACGCGGAGGGCGCGGCGGCGGGCCGGCCCGCGGCATCGAGCAGTCGCCCTGGCGCATTCCGCAGAACACCGACGCGCCGACCGAGCCCCTGTCGCCGGAGGGGGTTGCGGCGATCCACGACACGGCGATGCGGGTGCTTGAGGAGATCGGCGTCGATTTCCTCAACGCCGAGGCGCGCGACCTGCTGCGCGCGGCGGGCTGCGACGCGCCGCGCGGCGCCCAGACCGTGCGCATGGATCGCGGCTTTGTCGCCGAGAAGATCGCGCTGGCGCCGGCCAGCTTCTCCATCGAGCCGCGCAACCCGGCGCGCACGGTGTCGCTGGGGGGGCGGTCGATGTGTTTTGGCAACGTCGCCTCGCCGCCGAACGCCATGGACCTCGACCGCGGTCGGCGGCCGGGCGACATCGGGAGCTTCCGCGACCTGGTGAAGCTCTCCCAGGCCTTCGACTGCATCCACCTTCTGGTCGGCTATCCCGTCGAGCCGGTGGACCTGCACCCCAGCCTGCGGCACCTCGACTGTCTCTTCGACATGCTCACGCTGAGCGACAAGGCGGTCCACGCCTACAGCCTCGGCACCGAGCGGGTCGAGGACGCGCTGGAGATGGCGCGGATCGCCGCCGGGGTGGACGCGGCCGCCTTCGAGGCGACGCCGCGGATCTTCACCAACATCAACTCGTCGAGCCCGCTCAAGCACGACTGGCCCATGCTCGACGGCGCGATGCGCTTCGCGCGGCGCGGACAGCCGGTGATCGTGACGCCCTTCACGCTGGCCGGGGCGATGGCGCCGGTGACGCTGGCGGGCGCGGTCGCGCAGTCGGTCGCGGAGGCGCTCTCGGCGATCGCGCTACTGCAGGTGGTCCGGCCGGGCGCGCCCTGCATGATCGGGACCTTCACCTCCAACGTCGACATGCGCTCGGGCGCGCCGGCTTTCGGCACGCCGGAGTACATGCGCGCGACCCAGATGACCGGGCAGATGGCCCGCCACTACGGCCTGCCGCTGCGGGCGTCCAACGCCTGCGCATCGAACGCGGCCGACGGGCAGGCGGTCTGGGAGAGCAGCAACAGCCTGTGGTCGGCGGTGCAGGCGGGCGCCAACCTGGTCTATCACGCGGCCGGCTGGCTCGAGGGAGGTCTCATCGCGTCCTACGAGAAGTTCGTGATGGACTGCGAGATGCTCCAGCAGATCCAGCGCTACTTCGAGCCGGAGCTGGTGGAGGTGTCCGACGGCACGCTGGCGCTCGACGCCATCCGCGAGGTCGGGGCGCAGGGGCACTTCTTCGGGTGCGCGCACACGCAGAGCCGCTACCGGACCGCGTTCTACGCGCCCTTCCTCAGCGACTGGCGCAACTACGAGGCCTGGGCCGAGGACGGCGCGGCGACCACGCCGGAGCGCGCGAACCGGATCTGGAAGGCGATCCTGCGCGAGTTCGAGCCGCCGCCGATGGAGGCGTCGATCCGCGCGGAGCTGGCCGATTTCGTGGCGCGGCGCAAACAAGAGGGCGGCGCGCCGACCGACTTCTGAGCGGACCATCCAAGCCCGACCAAAAGCGCAAGCGCAACCACCGCAGTCGCAGCGGACCGGCGTCTGGTCTGGGGGAAACACGGCGCGGGAGCGGGATGTGCGCGGAGGTTCTGCCGGGGCGGCCTTGGGGCCCGGTCTGCGGGGCCTGGCGCCTCGACCACCGTCGCGGGAAACGGGCGGGCGTTCCGCCAGAGAGCGCGCGAGAACCGGACCTGCACGCTCCGACCACCGGCGCCAGATGTGGCCGAACGTTCCCTGAAATCCCCACGGCGCGCGCTTTGCGGACCTTCCGGGCCCGACCACCGGCGCGGGAGCCGCCCGGGCGTTTCGTGCGGAACCCAGCGGGATGCGATCGCACGCGCGTCCGAGCGCCCGGCCAGCCGTCGCAGGCGCAGAGGCCGCGCCAGGCCAGCCGCCCCCGGCTGTCGCCCACACAGAATGCGCGGCGCGGGCTCGACGGCCGGCGGCCGCGGACGGCTCAGGCGCGGCGGCGAACGCCGACGAGCGAGGCGATCGCCGCCGCCAGAAGCAGGACCGGCGCGGGCGCGGGGATCGGGGCGATCGGCGTCGTCGTCCAGCCGCCCGGCTCGGGCTCGAAGTAGGCGAAACTGTCGTAGATGTCGCCCTCCCCGCTGCGTCCGAAGCAGAAGTCGGTGTTGGTGAGCAGGTAGAACGGCCCGCCCCCGCATCCGCTGTTGGCGCCTTCGTCAAAGGCGTAGGCGCTCAGCGCGCCGTCCCGCCAGACAGCGGAGAATATTGTGTAGCCGTCGGAGCTTCCCGAACGATGGCCGTTGAAGAAGCGGTCGATGTCGCCGGTCAGCCAGTCGGGCCGCACCGCGTCGCAAGCCGCCGGATCGGCGAAGCAGTCGAGCGTGAAGCGCCGCCCGTTGTCGTTGACGATGTACTGGTCGTCATCGCGTCCGCCGAGCGCCTCGAAGACGTAGTCGGGGCTCGGCAGGTCGGCGCGGAAGGTGAAGCCCGAGAACCCGGCGATGGTCTCGCCGAACGGGCAGAAGCCCCGGTCGCGGTCGCAGACGAGATCGGGCCCGCTGTAGACGTACTCGATGGGGACGGCGCCAGCGGGCGTTGTGGATCCGAAGGCGGCCGCGCCGACCGCGGCGGCGAACACCATGACTGCAGGTCTCATGAAATCTCCTTCGCGGCGTCGATGTCGGTGCCCGCTCCCTGATGTTCACGTTACAGTCCAATCGCTCCACCACAAGTCGAACGTAAACAGATGGTTAACTTGGCGCGCGGCCGGCGCGCCGCCGCGCCAAATTCGCCGTCGGGGAAATCCTCGGCTCGCGCCACCACCGATCGCGGCATGGCGACGGAGGCCGAGGCGACCTCCGTCGCAAACACGAATAAGAGTGGCGCACGTGTCGGATGCACGCGTCCCGCGGGCGGTTCGACCAGTCTTCAATGCTGCGATGCGGCAGTCCGGCCGAAGTCAGAAACGGCCGTTCGCAGGTCTATCAAGCGCTTGAAACCATCCCAACCATTCGCATCTGGCGAGGCTCTGGCGCGGTTGCCGGCACCGGCTTGGCGTCGCCATAGACGATCATCCCGGCAATGCGATCCGGACCGGGATGCGCTGCGGCGAGCGCAGCCAGCCCGAGCGGCGTGGCGCCGACTTCAGGACGCCCGAAAGGCTCAGGCCGACGAAAGGCAACTCGACGCCGCCGCCGGCCCCATAGTTGTTGAGAAACGCCTGCCCCGCCCGCAGCCGGAGCGCGAGCCCCATCGCCCGAGCGCTCCGAGGCCCGGGCCCTGCGGCGGGTAGCCCTCGACGACAGCCTTCCGGCCGGCGGAGATCCGGCCCCGCCACCATCGCGTCGTAGCGCGCGCCCATCGCCGCGGCGACCGCCTCGAACGCCGGGCGCGCGACGAGGATGCGCGAGGCGGCCGAGCAGGTCTGGCCGGCGCTCTCAACCCCGGGGCGGACGAGAAACGGCAGCGCAGCTGCAGATCGGCGTCGGCGAAGACGCGCTGCGGCGACTTGCCGCCGAGCTCCGGCGTCACCGGCGCGACGTGGGCGGCGGCGGCGGCCTGAACCGCGCGCCCGGCCCGACGTTGAGCGCCCCCGCCGACAGCCCCGGCTCGGCCGCGAGCCCGGCGAAGGCGCGCGCGGTCAAGGCAGCGGTCTGTCGGATGGGTGAAGTCGCTCATGCGCTCAACTCCAGGACCGGCGCCGCCGCGACCAGCGCGCGCGTGTAGGCGTGCCGCGGCGCATCGAGCACCGCCTCGGTCGGCCCCTCCTCGACGATCTCGCCCAGCCGCATCACCATCACCCGGTCGGTGATGGCGCGGACCACCGTCAGGTCGTGGCTGATGAACAGGTAGGACAGACCGTAGCGCTCGGAGAGATCGGCGAGCAGGTCGAGGATGCGGGCGCGCACCTGCACGTCGAGCGCCGAGACCGCCTCGTCGAGGATGATCAGCCGCGGCCGGATGATCAGCGCGCGGGCGATGGCGATGCGCTGGCGCTGGCCGCCGGAGAACTCGTGGATGAACTTGTCGGCGTCGGACGGCGACAGGCCGACGTCTTCGAGCGCCGCCTCCACCGCCTCACGCCGCGCCGCGCCGCGCGGCGGCTCGTCGAGCAGATGGAACGGCTCGGTCACCAGCCGCCGCACCCGGTGACGCGGGTTGAAGCTGCCGTAGGGGTCCTGGAACACCACCTGCATCTTGGCGCGCAGGCTGCGGGGCATCGCCTGACCGGCGCGCACTTCCGCGCCCTCGATCCGCACCGAGCCGCCCTGCACCGGGTCGAGCCCTAGGATCGCCCGGGTGAGCGTGGACTTGCCGCAGCCCAATTCGCCCACCAGTCCGAGGCTCTCGCCATGGCGCAGCGTGAAGCTGACGCCGCGCACCGCCTCGAAGACCCGCTGTGGCCCGAAGAGCCGCGCGCGCCCGAGCGGATAGCTCCGCCGCAGGTCGGCGACCTCCAGAAGCGGCGCGCGCTCCGGCGAGGCCGCGCGCTCGGGCCGATGCGCCGAGGCGGCGAAGAGCGCCCGGGTGTAGGGATGGCGCATCTCGCGGAACACCGCCGCCGTGGCGCCGCGCTCGACGATCTCGCCGGCCTGCATGATCGCCAGCCGATCGGCGACGTCGGCGACCACCGCGAGGTCGTGGGTGATCAAGAGGCACCCCATGCGGTCCTCGTCGACCAGCCGCCGGATCAGCGCCAGGGTCGCCGCCTGGGTGGTGACGTCGAGCGCCGTGGTCGGCTCGTCGGCGATCAGCAGCTTCGGGCGGAGCGCGATCGCCATGGCGATCACCACCCGTTGCCGCTGACCGCCGGAGAGCTCGTGCGGATAGCGCGACAGCGGAAACTCCGCCGCCGGCAGCCCCACACGGTCGAGCGTCTCTCGGGCGATCCGCGCCGCCTCCGACCGGCCGGCGGCGTGATGGACGCGCACGGTCTCCGAGACCTGGTCGCCGATGCTCTGGAGCGGGTTGAGCGCGGTCATCGGCTCCTGGAAGACCATGCCGATCGCGCGCCCGCGCACGTCGCACATCGCCGCCTCGGACTTCGCCAGCAGGTCGTCGCCCTCGAGATGGACGCGCCCCTGCGCCTCCGCCCCGCCCGGCAGGAGGCCCATGACCGCCAGCGCGGTCATCGACTTGCCCGAGCCGCTCTCGCCGATCAGCCCGGTGATCTCGCCGGGGCCCACGTCGAGAACGATCCCGCGCAGGATCGGCGCGCCGTGGATGGCGAGCGTGAGGCCGCGGACCTCGAGCAGGCTCACGCCCGCGCCCGCCGGATGCGGGGATCGAGCAGATCGCGCAGCCCGTCGCCCATCAGGTTGAGCCCCAGCACCGTCAGCACGATCGCGAAGCCCGGAAACAGCGCCAGCCACGGCGCGAAGGAGATCATCGTCTGGCTCTCCGCCAGCATCCGCCCCCAGGACGGCGTCGGCGGCTGCGCCCCGAGCCCGACATAGGACAGTCCCGCCTCAGCGAGGATGCCGAGCGAGAACTGGATGGTGCCCTGCACGATCAGCAGGTTGGCGATGTTGGGCAGGATGTGCTCGACCGAGATCCGCGCCGCGCCCTTGCCCGCCACCCGGGCGGCGCGCACGAAGTCGAGCGTCCAGAGCGACAGCGCCGCGCCCCGCGTGAGCCGCGCGAAGACCGGCACGTTGAAGATGCCGATGGCGATGATCGCGTTGAGCGCCGAGGGCCCGAACACCGCCGTGATCAGCACCGCGATCAGCAGCGAGGGAAACGCGAACACCAGATCGTTGCCGCGCATCACGATCTCGTCGAGCCAGCTGCCGCGCCGCGCCGCCGCCATCAGCCCGAGCGGCACGCCGAGCCCCATGCCGATGCCGACCGCCACCAGCGCCACCGCGATCGAGACCCGCGCGCCGACCATGATCATCGAGAAGACGTCGCGCCCGAAGTGATCGGTGCCGAACCAGTGCGCGGCCGAGGGCGGCTGGAGCCGGGCCGCGATGTCGAGCGTCTCCACGTCGTAGGGCGTCCAAACGAACGAGACCAGCGCCGCCGCGACGAAGGCGAGCGCGAGGCCCGCGCCGAGGACCAGCGTCCGCATCAGCCGCGCCCGCGCAGCCGCGGGTCGACCGCGGCGTAGGCGAGATCGACCAGGAAGGTGACGAGGATCACCGCGAAGACCAGCAGCATCACCACCAATTCGACGACGATCAGGTCGCGGCTCGAGATCGCCTGGAAGATCAGCCGCCCCAGCCCCGGCAGGTAGAACACGTTCTCGATGATGATCGCCCCCGCCAGCAGGAACGAGAACTGCAGCCCGATGATGGTCAGCACCGGGATCAGCGCGTTCCTGAGCGCATGCCGGCGCAGCGCCTGGCCGCGCGTCAGCCCCTTGGCCCGCGCCGTGCGGATGAAGTCCTCCCCCAGCGTGTCCAGAAGCGCCGAGCGCATCACCCGCGCGAGGATCGACGCCTGCGGCAGAGCCAGCGCGATCGCCGGCAGGGTCAGCGCCTTCATGGCCGGAACCACCCCCGCCTCCCAACCGGGAAAGCCCCCGGCCGAGAACCATTGCAGGTTCACCGCGAAGATCAGCACCAGGATCATCGCGAACCAGAAGTTCGGCACCGCCACGCCAAGCTGCGTCGCGCCCATCGCGCCGGCGTCGACCGCCCGGCCCCGGTTCGCCGCCGCGAGAAACCCCACCGGAAACGCGATCAGCGTCGAGAGCGCCAGCGCATAGAGCGCCAGCGGCAGCGACACCCAGAGCCGGTCGGCGACCATGTCCGCCACCGGCGTGCGATAGGTGTAGCTGATCCCGAAATCGCCGCGCAGCATGCCGCCGACCCAGGAGAGATACCGCGCCAGCGGCCCCTGGTCGAGGCCGAGCTCGGTCCGCAGCGCCGCCACCGTCTCGGGGCTGGCGTTCAGCCCCAGCATGTAGGAGGCCGGGTCGCCCGGCACGATCTCGATGACCGTGAAGATCGCCGCGCTGGCGACGATCAGGCTGAGGCCGAGCGAGACCAGTCGGGTCAGGGCGTAGCGGAGCATGGAGCGGCGGCGGTTCCCGGAGATGCGCGCGCGAAACCTATGCGAGCGGCGCGGCGAAGGCCAGCGGGGGGCGGCGATTCGCGCCTGTTCGGCCTGGCAGCGCTGCCCTGCGCCCATTGATTGTCCTCGGCTCCCAGGTTCATCGCCATGGCCGCAGCGACGGCTGCAAGTGGCGACGTTTCATGGTTAATGGGCCGATTTCCACTTGCCTGGACAAACGACACCCAATTAATTCTTTGCTTCATGAGCCCGTACTTGGTTGTACGAGCGAACCCGTAAACTCACAAACCAAGTGCGACACCGGCTATGTCCGGAGCCGCCATGGGAAAGAGATATAGCCACCTCAGCCTTGAGGAGAGATGCCGCCTGCGCGGCATGATCGAGATGGACCTGAGCGTCAGCGAGATTGCGAGGCGGATGGATCGTCACCGGAGCACGATCCAGCGCGAACTCGAGCGCAACCGTTGCGCCGACGGCTATCGGCCGGACAGCGCGGGCCGCCGCGCCTGGGCGCGCAAGCTGCGCGGCTCGAAGATCGAGCGCTCCACCCGCCTGCGCGCCCACGTCGAGGACCGCCTTGCCATGGGATGGTCCCCGGAGCAGATCGCGGGGCGGATGGAGCTGGAGGGAGCGAAGAGCAGGGTCAGTGCGGAGTCGATATATCGCCATGCCTACAGCCCGGCGGGTCGGGGCGCGGGCCTGCCGAGGCTGCTGGCGCAGCGCAGGCCGAAGCGGGTTCGACGGCGACGCAACGGCCGGCGCGAGCCCGCCATCCCCAACCGCATCCCGATCCACCAGCGACCGACAAAGGCCCATCTTCGCAGCCAGTTCGGCCACTGGGAAGGCGACCTGATGCACTTCCGCCGCCAGCGTGACATCCTCCTGACGCTGCAGGAGCGGCGCTCCCGGCTGACCCTTGCCCGTCGTTTTCTCAGCAAAGACGCCGACCGCACCGCCGAGGCCATCGCCGCGGAGCTGGGCGGGCTGCCGGCCAGGGCGTGCCGCACGATCACCCATGACAACGGCGGCGAGTTCGCGCGGCACGAGACCGTCACCAACGCCATCGGCCTGGACGCCTACTTCTGCGATCCGCACAGCCCCTGGCAGCATGGCTCGATCGAGAACGCGAACGGCCGGCTCCGCCGCGACCTCCCCAGAAAGACCAGCCTCGAGGAATACACCGATGCCGACATCGACGACGTCATCTGGAACCTCAACGCGACGCCTCGGAAGTGCCTCGGATACCGCACGCCAATCGAGGCATTCGCAGCCAACCTCGGTGTCGCACTTGAAGTGTGAATCCAGCACCAACGGGTGACAGATGAAGACATTCCTGAAGTCCGTCATGGCAGCCTCGGCATTTGTAGTGTGCGCTTGCAGCGCTTCAGCGGCGATCGTTCAGTACGATTTTGAGGCCACTGTAACCAGCGTCGGCGAGCCACTCGTCGGCGGCCCTGTTGCGGTCGGCAACCCCGTGGTGGGGAGCTTCCTCGTTGAAACGACCCCCGTCACCTCGTACTCTGCTTATGCATACCATGCGATCAGCGAGCTTTCGGTGCTCTTCGGCTCGACTTACGAGGCCACAAGCCCAGCGGGCGGGCTGCGGCTCAACACATTTGGTTCGCTATCGATGATTATCGTCGATGCGACCTCGGGTCAGGGCCTCACGGCTCCCACAGTAAATTCATCGAACACTCCTGACTATTTCTCGATGATCCTCGAGAACCTTCCAGCTATAACCAGCCTGCCGCAGTCGATCGATTTCTCGACCGCGCGGGGAGACCGCGCAGGGCTTCGCTTCAACGTCGTCGACAGCAACTCCTATCGGATTTCTGTCAGTTCATTCGGAGTGTCGCCCGTCCCCCTTCCCGCCGCCGGCCTGCTGCTCGTAGGCGCGCTCGGAGCGCTCGGTGCCATGCGGCGGCGGCGCGCCCCGGCCGTCTGACCGGGGCCTCGACGGATCTCGGACCCGGCGCTGGCGGGCGATGCGGGCACCCGCGTGAAACGCTTTCGAAACGGTTAATTCAGCACCCAGCATTTCAGCAAAATCAATGACTTGACCAACGGTCCGCGCGCGGACCGTTGGTCCCGTCCGGCGGTTCCGCCCCCTCACTCCGTCCAGCGCACCCCGGTCATGTCGTTGGCCTGGGTCGGCGAGTTCTCCCAGAGCCCCTCGATCTTCGCGTCGGCGACGCCGGTCTTGGCGAGCTGGAAGAGGAAGGCGTTCACCTGCTGCTCGGCGATGTGCTTCTGCGCCGCGCGCAGGATCGCGTTGCGGTCCTCGGGGTCGGACATCGTGTCGAGGCTCGCGATCAGCGCCTGCATCACCGGGTCGTGGGTCCCGAAGTAATAGTCGTCGCGGGCGTAGATCTCGATGTCCATCGGCTCGGTGTGGCTGACGATGGTCAGCCCGAAGTCCTTGCCCTTGAACACCTGTTCGAGCCACTGCGCCCATTCGACGTTGATGATCTCCGCCTCGATCGCCGATGTCGCGCAGCTCGGCCGCCACGATCTCGCCGCCGCGCCGCGCATAGGAGGGTGGCGGCAGGTGCAGCGTGGTCTTGAACCCGTCCGGATAGCCCGCCTCGGCCAGCAGCGCGCGCGCCTTCTCCGGGTCGTGCTCGGACATCCCCGTCAGGTCGACGTAGGCCGGATGATGCGGCGCAAAATGGCTGCCGATCGGCATGCCGTAGCCGAACATCGCCCCGTCGATGATCGCCTGCCGGTCGACGGCGTGGGCGATCGCCTGGCGCACGGCGAGCTTGTCGAAGGGCTCGCGGGCGTTGTTCATCGCCAGGATGGTCTCGCCCTCGGTCGAGCCGATGATCACGCTGAAGCGCGGATCGGCCTCGAACTGCGCCAGGTTCTCGGGCGCGGGAAACACCGGGAAGGCGTGCACGTCGCCGGCCATCATCGCCGCGAAGGCCGCCGTCGGCTCGGAAATGAACTTGAAGGTCACCTTCTCCAAGGCCGGCGCTTCGCCCCAGTAGGCGTCGTTGCGCACCAGCTCCACCCGGTCGCCCTGCACCCAGTCGGAGAAGCGGAACGGCCCGGTGCCGACCGGGTTGGTGGCGTTGGTCTCCGCACTCGCCGGCGAGACGATCACCGCGTCGCCCCAGGCGAGGTTGAACAGCAGCGAGCCGTTCACCGCATCGAGGCCGATCTCGACGGTCGTATCGTCGATGGCGGTGACCTCGTTGATGCCTGCAAAGAGCTGTTTCTGGGCGTTGGTCGAGTCCTCGGCCATCGCCCGGTCGAAGGAGAACACCACGTCCTCCGCGGTCAACGGCAGGCCGTCGTGGAACGTCACGCCCTCGCGCAGGTTGAAGACCCAGGAGAGCCCGTCCGGGGCGATCTCCCAGCTTTCGGCGAGGCCGGGCAGGATCGCGCCGTCGGGCCCGAAGCGGGTCAGCCCCTCGAAGACGTTGGCGTAGACCACCTCGTCGATCGCCGCCGCCGCGCCGGCGGTGGGATCGAGGTTGGGCGGCTCGAGCTGCATGCCGATCACGATGTCGGTCTTCTGGGCGAGCGCCGGCGCGGCCAGCGCGGAGAGCCCGAGCGCAAGGCCCGCGAGGATGTGCTTCATGTCGATCTCCCGGCGCGGCCGTTTCCGGCGTCGCGCGCCCTTCCCTGTTTCGCCGTGTCTTTCGCCGTGTCCGCGTCGCCGAGCAGATCGGCCAGCGCCAGCGCCATCACCGTCGCCGCGTCGACCATGTCGTCCACCGCGACATACTCGTCGGGTTGATGGGCGAGGTCCAGTATTCCCGGCCCGTAGGCGACGCAATTCTTCAGCCGCCCGATCCGGTCGATGTGCTTCTGGTCGTAGGTGCCGGGCGAGACCACGTATTCGGGTTCCCGCCCGAGCGTCGCGCGCATCGCCCCGGCGAGCGCGCGGGCCACCGGCGCGTCGCGGTCGGTCATCGTCGGCAGCACCGAGTGCATCTCGCGGATCGCGTAGGCGAACCCGCGGCGGTCGGCGACGCGGCGCACGGCGGCGTCGAACTCGGCGCGCACCTCCTCGAGCCGCTCCTCGGCGAGAAAGCGGCGGTCGACCACCATGCGGCAGCGGTCGGGCACCAGCGGCGCCGGCCAGCCGGTGAAGCCGGGCTCGGGCTCGGCCTGGCCGCCATGAAGCGAGTTGACGTTGAGCGTCGAGGCCCGCGCCTGGGCCGGGACCACCGGCATCGCGGTGCGGCGCTCGGCCAGCGCCGGCCAGAGGCTCGTCTCCATCTCCGCGATCACCGCGCCCATGTGCCGCACCGCGCAGTCCCCGAGGAAGGGCATCGAGCCGTGGGCGATGCGCCCGTAGGTCTCGAGCTCGGCCCACCAGACCCCGCGGTGCCCGAGGCAGACGCGATCCTTGTTGAGCGGCTCGGGAATGATGACGTGCTGCACCCGCGCGGGATCGAAGTAGCTACGCTCCGCCAGCCAGGCGACGCCGCCGTATCCGCCGGTCTCCTCATCGGCGGTGGCCGAGATCTCGATGGAGCCCGCGTGCCCGGGCCGGACCGCCAGGAACGCCTCGACCGCGACGATCGCAGCGGCGATCCCGCCCTTCATGTCGCAGGCCCCGCGCCCGTAGACGCGCCCGTCGCGCAGCACGCCCTCGAAGGGATCGACCGTCCAGCCCTGCCCCACCTCGACCACGTCGGTGTGGCCGTTGAAGTGCACGCAGTCCCCGGGCCCCGCGCCCTCGCGACGGGCGACGAGGTTCCAGCGCGGATGCCGGTCGCTGTCGCCCGGCGCGCCGTCCGCGCGCAGGAACCGGCAGTCAAAGCCCGACGGCGCCAGCCGGGCCGCGATCATCTCGCAGATCGCCCGGTAGTTCTCGCCCGGCGGATTGACCGTCGGCACCCGCACGAGACCCTGTGTCAGCGCCACGAGATCCTCGCGCCGCCCGGCGATCTCCACCCGCATCCGGTCTGCGGCGTCCTGGCTCATGCCCCGCAGCTTCCGCCCGCCCGGCCGCCTTGTCCAGCGCCCTGCGCCGCCTAAGATTGCGGCGGGGCGCGCGCGCAACTATGCATGGCCCCGCGTCCACCGGATCGGGGAGAGGGATGATGCGCGGACTGCTCGGACTCGCGGCGACCGCCGCGCTCGCCCTGGCGCTGGCGCCCGGCGCGCGGGCCCAGGACTACACCTTCAAGCTCCACCATTTCCTCGGCCCGGACACGCCGACCCAGACCGAGACCCTCGAGCCCTGGGTCGAGGCGGTGGAGGCGAATTCCGGCGGCCGGGTCAGCATCGAGATCTACCCTGCGATGACCCTGGGCGGCCGTCCGCCGGAACTGGTGCAGCAGGCGCGCGACGGCGTCGTTGACCTGATCTGGACGGTCAACGGCTACACGCCCGGGCTCTTCCCGCGCAGCGAGGTCTTCGAACTGCCCAACGTCCACGTCAACGATCCTGTCGCCACCAACCTCGCCATGGCGGAGCTCTTCCCCACCGACCTCGCACAGGACTACGCCGGGCTCGAGGTGATGTTCCTTCACGTGCATGCCGGCAACGCCGTGCAGATCGCCGGCGTCGAGGTCCACGCCCCGGGCGATCTCGGCGGCGTGAAGCTCCGGGTTCCCTCGCGCACCGGGGCCTGGTCGATCGAGGCCCTCGGCGCGACGCCGGTGGCGATGCCGGTGCCCGACCTGCCGCAGGCCCTCGCCAAGGGCGTCGTGGAGGGCGCGCTCCTGCCCTTCGAGATGGCCGCGCCCCTCAAGCTCCAGGACCAGACCGACTACCAGATCGAGGGGACCGACGACTACCGGCTCGGCACGCTCGTCTTCCAGCTGTCGATGAACAAGGACCGCTGGGACGGCCTGCCGCCCGACATCCAGGCGGCGTTCCGAGACGCCTCGGGGCCGGACTGGCTCGCGCGGCTCGGACAGGTCTGGCGCGAGACCGACGACGCGGCCATCTCCCAGATCGTCGCGGACGGCAACGCGCACATCGTCTGGAGCCCCGAGGAGACCGCGGATTTCCGCGCGGCGCTCGAGCCGGTGGTCGACCGCTGGGTCGCGGAGGTCTCGGGTCAGGGCGTCGACGGCGCGGCGCTCGTCGATCGCGCGCGCGCGCTGATCGCCGAGAACGCCGCGCGCTGAGACGGCGCGGTGTTCGACGCGGCGCTGCGCCGCTGGATCGACCCGCCGCTCGATCGGCTCGGCGCCCGGCTCGCCGCGCGCGGGATCGCCGCGGACGCGGTGACGCTGGCGGGCCTCGGCTTCGGGCTCGCTGCCGCCGGCGCAGTGGCGGTGGGCGCGTTCTGGCTGGCGCTGGGGCTGATCGGGCTCTCGCGTCTGGCCGACGGGCTCGACGGCGCAGTGGCCCGCGCCACCCAGCGCACCGATTTCGGCGGCTTTCTCGACATCGCCTCCGACTTCGCCTTCTACGGCGCCGTCCCCTTCGGTTTCGTGCTGCACGATCCCGCGGCCAACGGGGTCGCCGGGGCGGCGCTGCTGCTGTCGTTCTACGTCAACGGCGCGAGCTTCCTCGGCTTCGCGATCCTCGCGGAAAAACGCCGGATCCGCACCGAGGCGCAGGGGGTCAAGAACCTCTTCTACTCCGGCGGGCTGCTCGAAGGCGGAGAGACCATCGCCTTCTTCGTCGCGCTCTGTCTCTGGCCCGCGGCCTTCGCGCCGCTCGCCTGGGCCTTTGCGGGACTCAGCCTTCTGACCGCGCTGGGCCGCGTCTTGCATGCGCGCCGGGTGTTTCGCGGCTGAAAAGCCACACACCCCGGCTTTGTTGCAGTGCAGCGCAGCCTTAACCCTGATAGTCGGCGCGGCGCTTTGACCGCCTGCGGACCCGCTGCTAACACCCGGCGCAGTCCGAATCAGTATCAAAGGTTTCCGCC
Organism: uncultured Alphaproteobacteria bacterium; assembly: GCA_963836255.1. Lineage (GTDB taxonomy): Bacteria > Pseudomonadota > Alphaproteobacteria > Rhodobacterales > Rhodobacteraceae > Amaricoccus. The sequence goes on along the minus strand of CAWIIL010000001.1, from coordinate 667,816 downwards.
ATTATGGCCGCGCCCAATCTCGCCCCGATCCCCGAACTCTACGTCTCCTACGAGAGCGCCGCGAAGCTCAAGGTCGAGGCGGCGCAGCTTCCGTCCTGGGATCTGACGCAGCGGCAGGTCTGCGACCTGGAGCTTCTGATGAACGGCGGCTTCCACCCGCTCAAGGGCTTCATGGGCGAGGCCGACTATGACGGCGTCGTCGAGACCATGCGCCTCGCCGACGGGACGCTCTGGCCGATCCCCGTCACGCTCGACGTGTCCGAGAAGTTCGCCGAGACTATCGCGCCCGAGCAGGACATCGCGCTGCGCGACGCCGAGGGCGTCATCCTCGCCATCCTGTCGGTAAGCGAGATCTGGACGCCGGACAAGGCGCGCGAGGCCGAGAAGGTGTTCGGCGCCAACGACATCGCCCATCCGGCGGTCAACTACCTCCATCACCGCGCCGGACCGGTCTACGTCGCCGGACAGATCACCGGCATCCAGCCCCCGGTCCACTACGACTTCAAGGCGCGGCGCAACACGCCCAACGAGCTGCGCGCGCTCTTCCGCAAGCTCGGCTGGCGCAAGATCGTGGCGTTCCAGACCCGCAACCCGCTGCACCGGGCGCATCAGGAGCTGACCTTCCGCGCCGCCCGCGAGGCCCAGGCGAACCTGCTGATCCACCCGGTGGTCGGCATGACCAAGCCCGGCGACATCGATCATTTCACGAGGGTGCGCTGCTACGAGGCGGTGCTCGACCAGTACCCGTCGTCCACGACCGAGCTCAGCCTCCTCAACCTCGCCATGCGCATGGGCGGCCCGCGGGAGGCCGTCTGGCACGGGCTGATCCGGGCCAACCACGGCTGCACCCACATGATCGTCGGCCGCGACCACGCCGGGCCCGGCAAGAACTCCGCGGGCGAGGACTTCTACGGCCCCTATGACGCGCAGGAGCTGTTCGCCAGGCACGAGGCCGAGATCGGCGTCGAGATGGTCGACTTCAAGCAGATGGTCTACGTGCAGGAACGCGCCCAGTACGAGCCGCGCGACGAGGTCGCCGAGGGCCAGACCATTCTCGACATCTCCGGCACCGAGCTGCGCCGCCGGCTGCAGGAGGGGCTCGACATCCCCGACTGGTTCTCGTTCCCGGCGGTGGTCGAGGAGCTGCGCCGCACCAAGCCGCCGCGCGCCGATCAGGGCTTCACCGTGTTCTTCACCGGCTTCTCCGGCTCTGGCAAGTCGACCATCGCCAACGCGCTGATGGTCAAGCTGATGGAGATGGGCGGGCGCCCGGTGACGCTTCTGGACGGCGATCTGGTGCGCAAGAACCTCTCCTCCGAGCTCGGCTTCTCCAAGGAGCACCGCGACCTCAACATCCGCCGCATCGGCTACGTCGCCTCCGAGATCACCAAGAACGGCGGCATCGCCATCTGCGCGCCGATCGCGCCGTATTTTGCAACGCGGCGCGGCGGTGCGCGAGGAGATCGAGGCCTTCGGCGCCTTCGTCGAGGTGCATGTCGCCACCTCGATCGAGGAATGCGAGCGCCGCGACCGCAAGGGGCTCTACAAGCTGGCGCGCGAGGGCAAGATCAAGGAATTCACCGGCATCTCCGACCCCTACGAGGAACCGGTGAACCCGGAGCTGAAGCTCGACACCGAAAGCCTCGACGTCGACTATTGCGCCCAGCAGGTGATCCTGAAGCTCGAGAATATGGGGCTGATCCGGGCCTGACCGGCGGCCTTCCGCCCGCCGGGCCGGTCAGGTCCGGCGCTCCTCCCGCGCCTCGGCAAGGCGATCGGGGGTCGCGAAGAAGACCGCGACCGGCGGCGTGACCGGCCGCAGCGCGCCGCCGGCGAGCACGCCGGTGAGCGTGCCGCGGTGTTTCGCGAAGGGCGCCGCGCCGCCGTCGGCGATGACGACCGGGTCGACGACGACGAAGCCGAGGCGGTCGACGAGCGTGCAGGCCACGGCGCCGAAGTTGGCGATCTCGACCGCCCCGCCCGGCGACGCGCCCGCGCTCATCGCGGCGAGCACCGCATCGAGCTGCGCCTCGGTGTTGCAGAAGATCCCTTGCAGCGCCTCGCCGCGCCCCTCCGCCGACGCGGGCCCCGCCTGAAACCCCGCAAGGCAGACGGCGATCCAAACCGCCGATGGCGCGCCGCGCCGCGTCGATTGCCGTTGCATGATCTTCGCCCCTCCGGTTGCGCCTCGAGCAAGCCTAGCGGACCCGCGGGTCCAAGTGACGAAGGCGCGCTGATCGTTCGCCGAAACTTTCCCGAAATCGCCCGCGTCGGCCCTTCGAGTTCCCGACGCGCCCGGGACGTGGTAGTCTCTCGCTCGGCCGGGTCCGGACGGGGCCAGCGCCGGGGAGAGTGACGTGCATGGGCGAGGGCTCGCGGGGCGTCCGCTCGGTCAACGGCGTCGTGGTCGACCTGGACGCCGAGTCCCTGCTTGCGCCCGGCGGGGACCGGACCAGCCTGCGACCCCGGTCCTTCGCGACCCTTCGCCACCTCCTCGCCCATCCCAACCGGCTGGTGAGCAAGGCGGAGCTGATGGAGGCGGTGTGGCCCAAATCCGTCGTCACCGACGACAGCCTGGTGCAATGCGTGCACGAAATCCGCCGCGCCCTGGCCGACGACGACCACGCCGTGCTGCAGACCGTGTCGCGCCGCGGCTACCGGCTGGTCCTGCCGGAGCTGCGCGGGGCCTGGGCGGCCAGCGGGCCTTCGATCGCCGTCATGCCGTTCGAGGTGCTCGCAGCAGGCGTCGAAGACTGGTTCGCGGATGGCCTCGTGGAGGATGTCATCGCCAGCCTGTCGAGGATCGCCGGCCTGTTCGTGGTCGCCCGCAACTCGTCCTTCGCCTATCGCGGCCGGGCGATGGCGTCGCAGGTCGTCGCCGCCGAGCTCGGCGTGCGCTACCTGCTCGAGGGCAGCCTGCGCCGGTCCGGCGCGCGCATCCGCATCGGCGCGCATCTGGTGGACGGCGCGTCCGGCGGCGACCTATGGGCCGGACGGTTCGATGGCGCCGCCGAGGACGTCTTCGACCTCCAGGACCAGCTGACCGAGCAGATCGCTGGCGTGATCGAGCCCTCGCTGCGCCGCGCGGAGATCGCCCGGGCGCGCCGCAAGCGCCCCGACAGTCTCGACGCCTACGATCACTACCTGCGCGCCCTGCCCCAGGTCTTCGCCAACACGCCGGACGCCTGCGAGGCGGCGCTGCTGCTGCTCGGCGAGGCGCTGCGCCTCGACCCGTCGTTCCTGGCGGCGCACGGCTGCGCGGCGTGGTGCCGCGAGCAGCGTTTCTTCCGCGGCGGTTTCGATCCGGACGACCGCCGCGCCGCGCTCGCCCACGCCGACGCCGCGCTCGGCCCGGGCGCCGACGACGCGCAGGCCATGAGCATGGCGGCCTTCGTGCGCGCCAACCTCACCCAGGACTACGATGCGGCGGTGGAAACGCTCGACCGCGCGCTGGCGCTCAATGGCAATTCGGCGCTGGCCTACGGCTTCAGCGCGCTGGTGGGCGCGCACAGCGAGCGCGACGACCGCGCAGTCGCGCACGCCATGCGGGCGCTGCGCCTCAGTCCGCTTGACGACCCGCTCAACTATCATCCCTGGTGCGCGCTCGCCCTGACCAGTCTGTTCGCCGGCCGCTTCGACGAGGCCATCGCCCATGCGAACCTCGCGATCCGCGCCAACCCGGGTTTCAGCGTCGCCTACGCCTATCTCATCGCCGGATGTGTGAACGATGGGCGCGTCGACGCCGCGCAGGCGGCGGCGTGGCGGCTCCTCGAGATCGCGCCGGCGTTCACGATCTCGGGGTTCGCGCGCATGGGGGTATTCCGCCCGCCGCTCATGGATCGGCTGACCGCCGCCCTGCGGAAGACGACGCTGCCGGAGACCTGATCCGCCGCCCTTGATTTGGCGCAGTCGCGGGCGACATGATGAACCGGAACTATAGGGGAGCGCAGCATGACCACCGAGACCAAGACCTTCCGGGTGACGCGCAGCGACGAAGAATGGCGCCGCATCCTCACGCCTGAGCAGCATGCGGTGATGCGCGGTCACGGAACCGAGCGTCCTGGCAGTTGCGCGCTCCTGCACGAAAAGCGGCCGGGCGTATTTTCCTGCGCCGGCTGCGACGCGCCGCTCTTCGAGCATGGGGTGAAGTTCGAGAGCGGCACCGGCTGGCCGAGCTTTCACGCGCCGGTGGAGGGTTCGGTCGGAACCTCGACCGACACGAGCCATGGCATGACCCGGACCGAGGTGCATTGCGCCACCTGCGGCAGCCACCTCGGCCACGTCTTTCCCGACGGTCCGGCGCCGACCGGGCTGCGCTACTGCATCAACGGCGTGGCGATCCAGTTCGAGCCGACTTGACGCCCTGGTGTGTTACGATCGGGATTAATGAAGATTAATCCCAACGATTTCAACGCCGTTTCCGGAATTGCACGCGTGTTACGCGTGTAATGGCCGCATCTCGCCCCCGTCCGCGACCCGCAGCAGGTAGCGCCCGTACTCGGTCTTCAGATAGGGTGCCGCCAGGCTCGCGCAGCGCCGCGGCGTCGATCCAGCCCTTCGAGAAGGCGATCTCCTCGGGGCAGCCGATCTTGAGGTTCTGCCGCTCCTCGATGGTGCGCACGAAGTTGCCGGCGTCGAGCAGGCTCGCGTGAGTGCCGGTGTCGAGCCAGGCGTAGCCGCGGCCCATGCGCTGCACCTCGAGCAGCCCCTCGCGCAGGTAGAGGTTGAGCAGGTCGGCGATCTCGAGTTCGCCCCGCGCGCTCGGCCGCAGCCCGCGCGCCCGCGCCGGCGCCTCGCCGTCGAGCAGGTAGATGCCGGTGACCGCGTAGTTCGATTTCGGGACCGCCGGCTTCTCCTCGATGGAGAGCACCGTGCCGTCCGCAGCAAACTCCACCACCCCGTAGCGCTCGGGGTCGCGGACCTGGTAGCCGAACACCGTGCCGCCGCGCGGCCGCTCGCCGCCCCGCGCCAGCAGCACCGGCAGGTCGTGCCCGAAGAAGACGTTGTCGCCGAGCACCATCGTCGAGGCGGCGCCGCCGAGGAACTCCTCTGCCAGAAGATACGCCTGCGCGAGCCCCTCGGGCTTCGGTTGGGTGATGTAGGTGAAGGCCATGCCCCAGTCAGAGCCGTCGCCGAGCAGCCGCCGGAACTGGTCCCGGTCCGCCGGCGTCGTGATGATCGCGATCTCGCGCAGCCCCGCCAGCATCAGCACCGACAGCGGATAGTAGATCATCGGCTTGTCATAGAGCGGCAGCAGCTGCTTCGAGAGCGAATGCGTGATCGGATAGAGCCGCGTCCCCGATCCGCCGGCGAGAATGACGCCCTTGCGCACCGGGGTGGCGGCTTTCGCGGTTTCGACCATTGTCGGAACTCCCATCTCGCCGCGCGGCGGCGGCCTGCGCCGAACCGGTGACAGCAAATCGTGAAGGAAACGCTGCCCGAGCGGACCCGCTTCGCCGGACCCCTCCATAGGCGAGCGCCACGCCCGACGTCCAGACCGGCGCAAGGCTCACATCGCTTGTGCAATTCCTAGAATCCGCTAGGGTGGCCTCAACAAAAAGAGACGAGGTGAGCAGGTTCCATCGATGAAGCGGTATGGTCGGCTCGGCGTCCAAGCGGCTGCGTTGGCGCTTCTCGCGCTGTGCGCGGGCGGGCCAGCTCTGGCTTTCGAGCTCTTCGGCTTTCGTCTCTGGGGCAGCGACGAGAAAGAAGCCGACCGCATCGAGATCATCGATCCCCTGCCCTACACCGTCGAGGTCCGCGTCACAGGCGACGGGGACCTTCAGAAGACCGTCGAGAACGCGTCCTCTCTCTGGCTCCAGCGCGAGCAACCGGCCGCCGGCAAGGGCGGACTGCTTTCGCGCGGCCGGGGCGACTATCGACGGATCCTCGCCGCCCTTTACAACAGTGGCTACTACGGGGGCTCGATCAGCATCACCGCCGCCGGCGCCGAGGTGGCCGACCTGACGCTGGCGGCGGAGTTCCCCACGTCCGTGCCGATGGTGATCACCGTGGACCCAGGGCCGATTTTCCGTTTCGGCGCAGCGGGCTTCGTCAACCCGCCGACCTTTCAGCAGGTCTATGGCGACGAAGTAGCCGGCCCGGCTACGGTGGGGTTCGAGTCCGGCGAGCCCGCGGTGGCCACGGTGATCGGTGCCGCGAGCGCTCTGGCGGTCGAACAGTGGCGCCAGCTCGGGCACGCCAAGGCCCGCGAGGCCGGACGGGACGTCATTGCCGACCATCGCACCAACGAGGTCGACGTCACGATCACCCTCGAGCCGGATCGCGTCGCGTTCTTCGGCCCGGTCAGCGTCAACGGCAGCCAGCGGGTCGATCCGGCGTTCATCGAATACATGACCGGGCTCGAAATGGGGGTCGAATACGATCCCGACACGGTGGATGCTGCGCGCGAGCGCCTGTCGCGGCTCGGGGTCTTCCGGTCGATCCGGATCGAGGAGGGCGACGAACTCGGCCCCGACGGCATTCTCCCCTTCACCGTCACCGTCGAGGATCGCCGCCCGCGCACCTTCGGCTTCGGCGGCACCTACTCCACGATCGACGGATTGGGCGTCGAGGCCTACTGGATGCACCGGAACCTCTTCGGCCGCGCCGAGCGGCTGCGCTTCAACGCCACGATCGAGCAGCTGCTGGTTTCGACGGATCCGAGCGAGTACAATTATAACTTCGGTGTGAGCTTCACCAAGCCGGGCGTCTACAGGCCCGACAATGATTTCGTCGCCGGCGCCGTCGCCCGCCAACTCGACCTAGAGAACTACTGGGAACGATCGATCTCCGGTCAGATCGGGTTCAGCCGCCGCTTCGGACAGGGCGTGAATGCCGACCTCTTCCTGACGGCGTCGCGATCCCGCTTCGAGGACGATTTCGGAACCCGCGACTTCACCATTGTCTCAGTGCTCGGGCGGGGCGAATTTGATCGACGACGCGTCGATCGGCTCAACGCAATCGGCGGCTACTACCTCGCCGGCGAGGCGCAGCCGCTCTATGAGGCCGTCTATGGCAATCCTGCACTTCTGGCGACAGTGGAGGGTCGCAAGTACTACGCCGTCGATGAGGACGCACGTTTCGTCCTCGCCGGCCGGGCGAGGCTCGGAGCCTTTTTCGGTCCCCCGCCCGAAGAAAGCCCGCCCAATCTGCTCTTCTTCGCCGGCGGCGGCGGCTCCGTGCGCGGCTACGCCTATCGCTCCATCGGGGTCGAGATCCCCGACGTCAACGGCCAGGACGGCGTCGTGGGTGGCGCGGGCCTGCTTGAGACCTCGGGCGAGATCCGAGTGCGCCTCAACGAGAGCTTCGGGGCGGTCGGGTTCCTCGACGTGGGCTACGTCACCGAGTCCGCCGACTTCAGCGGCGTGACGGACCTGCGGGCGGGCGCCGGGCTCGGCGTGCGTTACTTCACCTCCATCGGCCCCCTGCGGGCGGATCTGGCGGCGCCGCTGAACCCGCGCCCGGAGGACGCTCCGGTCGCCCTCTACATCGGCATCGGGCAGGCGTTTTGAAACGGCTCGCGGTCATTGCAGGAGGATTGGCGCTGCTCGGGCTGGCGGCGCTGGCGCAATCCACGGACGACGCGGATGCGACCAGCGAGAACGGCGTTCTCGCCAACCTTCTGCAGACCCAGCTCTCGGGCCCCGGTCGTCAGATCGCGCTTTCAGACGTCTCGGGCCTCTTGTCGTCGCAAGCGACGATCGGGAGCATCACAGTCTCGGACGACGCCGGGCCGTGGCTCGAGATCATCAATTCCGAGATCGACTGGACGCGATCGGCGCTCTTGCTCGGCCGGGTCAATGTCAATCTGCTGAAGGCCGAGCGCATCGAATGGCGCCGCCGTCCCGACATTCCGCCAACGCCGGAGGCGCAGGAGCCGTTCGCCCTGCCGGAACTGCCGGTCGCGATCAATCTGCGCGCGATCGAGCTCGGCACGCTTGCCATCGACGAGGACGCGCTCGGCGAGGCGGCGCGCCTCGGGATCGAAGGCTCGTTCACGCTCGCCGATGGCGCGCTTGACGCGGATCTCGACGTAACCCGGCAGGACGCGCCGGGAGGAGCGCTGACGCTGAAGGCGTCCTACGCCAACGCCAGCCGCGAACTCGACCTCGACCTGCGGCTTCAGGAGCCCCAGGGCGGTCTGGTCGCCGGACTACTGCGCATTGAAGGCAAGCCGGCGGTCGACCTTCGGCTGAGCGGAGCCGGGCCCATAGACAACATCGACATCGAGTTTGCGCTCGACGCCGGTGGGGAGCGCATCGCTGGCGGGACGGTCGCACTGCGCGGCCGCGAGGACGGGCTGGGGTTTGACGCGGATATCGCCGGCGGCCTCTCGCCGCTTGTGCCGGCCGAGTACCGCGACTTCTTCGCCGGCGATACATCGGTGCAAGCGGCGGGCGTGAGCAAGACCGGCGGCGGATTGCGGCTCGACGCGCTGGACATTGAAGCCGCGACGCTGTCGCTGAGAGGCGATCTGGAGACCACGCCGGACTTCTTTCCGCGGCGCTTCAGCCTGGTCGGCAGCCTCGGCGATCCCACCGGCCCGCCTGTGACCCTGCCCGCACCTGGCGCGGCGACGACGCTGAATTCGGCGGAACTCTACGTGTCCTACGGCGCCGGGCAGCGGTGGGACGGCTACATGGCGCTCGACAGGCTGCGCGCCGGCGACATCGAAATGGAGGACGTGACGTTCACCCTCGGTGGCCTGGCGCAGAACATCGACGATCCGGCCGCGCGCAACGTCACCATCAGCGTCGAGGGTGTGGCGACCGGCGTTCGAACGCCGGAGAATTTGCTCGATCCGGCGGTGGGCGACCGGATCGACCTATTCGCGGACGTGGCGTTGCCACCCGGCGCGGCCGCGGACGTCCGCCAGTTCCAAATCACTGGCGCGGGCGTCACGCTGTTCGCCAGCGGCACGGTCGAAGATCTCGCCTTTGAAGGCCGCGTCGCCGCCACCGCCGTCGATCTCGCGGCGTTTTCCAGCTTCGCCGGCCGGCCGCTCGGGGGCTCGATCGATCTGCGCGCGGAGGGCGGCGCCGACTCCCAGACCGGTGCATTCGACCTCACCCTCGACGGGACAGCACAAGACTTGGCGCTCGGCGACCCGAGGCTCGACGCAGTTCTCGCGGGCCAGTCGATTCTGGGCGGCCGCGCGGTGCGCGACGCTACCGGGATCCGCGCCGAGGGGCTGCGGTTGGAGACCCCGCAGATGCGCTTCGCCTCCGACGGTCGCGTTTCGACCAACACCACCGATATCGGCTTCACCGCCGAACTCGACGATCTGGCCACGATAGATCCTAGGCTTGCCGGTCGTCTGACAGCGACCGGGTCAGCGCAGGGCGCCGGACGCGACATCGACGTGACTCTGACCGCGGCGGTGCCCGAGGGCTCGCTGGCGGGCAAGCCCGTCGAGGCTCTGAAGCTCGACGCACAAGGGCGGCTAAACGGGCAGGACTTTTCCGGCACGATCGCCGGTTCGGGCAGTATGGACGGCCAGCCGGTCTCCCTCGGCGGCGACGTGACGCTTGAAGGCGAGACCAGGCGGATCGAAGGGCTGGTCGCCGCCGTCGGCGAAAACCGCGTTTCCGGAGACCTCACAGCGGTTGGGACGTCGGCCTTCGAAGGCCGCCTGAGTGTAGATGCGCCCGACCTTGCGGCTCTGGCGGCGCTCGCGCTCGTGGAGGCATCCGGCTCGCTGCAGGCAACGATCGATCTGGACGCGGCGGACGACGGCCAGCGCGTCGCAGTCGCCGGGACGGCCAGCGATCTTTCGGCCGCGGGGGCGTCGCTCGCGGACCTCGACATGGACTTCGCGGTCACCGAGGCGCTGACACGGCCGATGGCGGACGGCAGACTGGCGCTGTCCGGCCTCGAGGCCGGGGGCGTCTTGGTGACCAGCGCGACGCTCGACGCCGCTCCGGGCGAAGGCGACAGCATGGATTTCTCCGCCAACGCGACGTTCGACAGGGGTGCGACAGCGGAGGTCGCCGGATCGCTCGACCGGACCGGACCGGGGCTCGCTGTCACGCTCGACATGCTCACGCTCGCCGAGGGCGTGCGGTCGGCCACCCTAGAGGCCCCAGCGACCGCCACCTTCGCCGACGGCACAGTGACGCTGTCGCCCACGCGACTGAGCGTCGGCGAGGGAAGCCTCACCGCACAGGGAGAGGTGTCCGAGACGCTCGACGTCGAAATCGACATATCCCAACTGCCGCTCGACATCGTCAATGTCGTCTCCCCGGGCCTCGGGCTCGAGGGACAGGTCGACGGAACCGCGCGGGTCACCGGCACGCGGACAGCCCCCGACGTCGACTTCGACTTGAGCGGCGCGGGCCTCGCCTCGGCCACGACACGGGGCGCCGGCCTGCCGCCGGTCACGCTCGACGCGACCGGCGCGACCGCGGATGGGCGCCTGGACCTGGATGCGCAGGTCGCCGCGAGCGGAGGGCTCGCCTCCCGGATCAGCGGCGGCGTTCCGCTCGACGGCGGCGCGCTCGATCTGGCCGTCGACCTGCAGGCGTTCCCGCTGGCGCTGATCGACCAGCTCGCAGGCCGGCGCGGACTGCAGGGCGAGATCAGCGGCGCGGCCACGGTCACAGGAACGCTCGCGGATCCGGCCGCCGACTTCAACCTTCGGGGCGGCGGGATCAGCGCGACTGTGCTGGGCGAAAACGGCGTGGCCCCGCTCGGGCTCGAGGTCGCGGGCGGGTTCGGCGGCGGCGCCCTGATGATCACCTCGGCCCGGCTGACCAACTCCCAGGGCCTCGCGCTGAGCGCACAGGGTCGCGTTCCACTCAGCGGTGACGGGCTCGACGTCTCGCTCGACGGAGCCGCGCCACTTGCACTCGCCGACGCGGCGCTCGCCTTCCGCGACGCCCAGGCCGAAGGGATCATGCAGGTTTCCGCAACGGCGCGCGGGTCGCTCGTCGCGCCCCAGCTCGGCGGAAGCGTGACCATCGATGGCGGAACGCTGACCGATCCCGCCACGAACCTCCGGCTCGAGAACCTGCAGCTGGCCGCGAGCCTGCAGGGTGACCGGGTGGCGCTCGACCGCTTCAGCGCCACGACGGGCGGCGGCACGCTGGACGCCTCGGGCACGGTTTCGCTGCAGGGCGCGGCGGGCAATCCCGCCGATCTGCGTCTCGACATCAACGATGTCCGCTACACCGACGGCTCGTTCGTCACCACCGAGATCAACGGCGCGCTCACGCTGTCGGGGCCGCTTCAGGGCGGCGGCGGAACGATCTCGGGCCGGATCGACCTCGGCCAGACCGAGATTTCGGTCTCCGAGGGGCTGGGCGCCGACGCGGCGGCGGCGCTCGAGCAGGTCGTGCACGAGTTTCCGCCGCCGCGCGTGGTGGAGACGCTGCGGCGGGCCGACGTGGGCGCGCCGAGCCCCCCGCAGACCTCCGGGCGAAGCGGGCTTGCGCTCGATATCCGGGTAAGCGCCCCGCGGCAGATCTTCGTGCGCGGCCGCGGTCTCGACGCGGAGCTCGGCGGCGAGCTCACGGTCCGTGGCACGACCACCGACATCCAGCCCGTCGGACAGTTCGACCTGCGCCGCGGCCGGCTCGACATCCTCGCGCAGCGGATCGAGTTCACCTCCGGCTCGCTCACGCTGGTGGGTGATCTCGATCCCGAGATCTTCTTCGAGGCGCAGTCCCGCTCCGATGACGTGACCGCGATCGTCACGGTTTCGGGCCGGGCCTCGGACCCGCAGATCGCATTCAGTTCCCAGCCTCCGCTGCCCGAGGACGAGGTGCTGGCGCGGCTTCTCTTCAATCGCGCGGCACAGGATCTCTCGCCGTTCCAATACGCCCAGCTCGCCGCAGCCGCGGCGCAGCTCGCGGGCGGAGGCGGTGGGCCGGGGATCCTCGGCCAGTTGCGCGGCGCGACTGGGCTCGACGATCTTGACATCATCACCGAGGCGGACGGATCCACGGCGCTGACCGCCGGCAAGTACCTCTCCGAAGACATCTACGTCGACGTACAGACCGACAGCGAGGGCCTGAGCCGCGCCCAGATCAACCTTGACCTCTCCGACCGGCTCACGGCCCGCGGCTCGGTGGGCACCGACGGCAACACGACGCTCGGCATCTTCTTCGAGCGCGACTACTGAGGCCGAGGGCCGCAGGGTGCCACAACAGATCCACGACTAATAATCTTGATTCTCTTTGTCGGGAATGCGAGGCAATACCCGACGCAATGAGTCAGTCTTTAAGGCCGCAATGGAGACCCCCATGCCCCGCCCGCTCCGCCACCCGCGAATCGCGCTCGTCGCCGGCGCAGCACTGCTGCTCGCCGCCCAGGCGGCGTCCCAGGAAGTGAATGTCTACTCCTCTCGCCACTACGACACCGACGACACACTCTACGAGGGCTTCACCGAGGCGACCGGGATCAAGGTCAACCGGATCGAGGGCGAGGCGGACGAGTTGATCGCGCGCATGATGGCGGAGGGCGCCAACAGTCCCGCGGACGTCTTCCTGACGGTGGACGCAGGCCGCATCTGGCTCGCGGACCGCGAGGGACTGCTCCAGCCGGTCGCGTCAGAAGCCCTGATCGAGCGGATCCCCGAGAACCTGCGCCATCCCGAAAACCACTGGTTCGGCTTCTCGCAGCGGGCGCGGGCGATCTTCTACGCCAAGGACCGCGTTGAAGATCCGCCGCTGACCTACGCCGCGCTCGCTGATCCCGAGTGGAAGGGCCGGCTCTGCGTGCGCTCCTCGTCCAACATCTACAATCTGTCGCTGCTCGGCGCGATCATCGCCAACGAAGGCGAGGCGGCGGCGCGAGCCTGGGCTGCGGGCGTTCTCGACAACCTCGCCCGTCCCCCCGAAGGCGGTGACACCGATCAGCTGCGCGGCCTCGTCTCGGGGATCTGCGACGTGGCGCTCTCGAACACCTACTACTTCGCGCGGGCGCTCGATCAGGAAATCGACGGGCTCAGTTCGGGGGCCGACGGCATCGGCTGGGTGTTTCCCGACCAGGACGGAAACGGCGCGCACATCAATGTCTCCGCCGCCGGCGTGGCCGCGAACGCGCCCAATCGCGACAACGCCATCGCCTTCCTGGAGTACCTCACCGAACCCGACACCCAGGCGTTTTTCGCCGACCAGAACTACGAGTTCCCGGTGGTTGCGGACGCCGAGGTCGGCGAGGTGGCCGCGCGGCTTGGCGCATTCCGAGCGGACACGCTGAACCTGGCCGCGCTCGGAGAGAACCAGCCGCTGGCGCAACAGATCTTCAACGAGGTCGGGTTCCCCTGAGCCCTCCGAACCGTTGCCGCCGGAACCACGGCGGCGAAGCTTGCGCCTCCTTCGGGCAACCAGACCTTCACTTTGAAGGGAGGCCAGGGCCGCGGCGACCTCTGGCTCGAGTATGGCGGCGAAGAACACATGGTCAGCGGAAACGCAGGCGAGGCCGCGTTTCGCGAGGTGGCGATCCGCATCGGTAACGGATGCGCGGTCTCGGCGGAGGACTACACCCAGGCGAACCCTAGTCCTGTCAGCCGGGCTCAGTCTCGGGCGTAGCGGGCGACGAAGCGCTGCAGGATCAGTTCGGGAACGCGCACATCCTCGTTTCGGCCAAGCGCGATCAGCTCGTTGACCTGCTCTGGCGGGAAATAGCCGTGATGCTTGTAGATGTGCACGCGCCGCTCGATCCAGTAGCCGTCGAGTTCCGGGTGGAACTGCGTAGCGTAGACGTTGTCGCCGTAGCGGATCACCTGGAACGGACAGGGCCCGGAGCTCGCCAAGTGGGCGCAGCCGGGCGGCAACTCCTGCACAGCTTCCTTGTGGCCCACAAAGGCGCGGAAGACGTCCGGCAACCCCGAAAACAGTGGGTCGGCGCGGCCCTCGTCGGTCAGCTCGCAGGTGGTCGCTCCGACCGGCTCGAAGAACCTGTCCTTGCTCACCCGCGCGCCGAGGTGGTGGGCCAAGATGCCGATGCCGTAGCAGCATCCCATGTAGGGGATGTCGCGCGCCGTGATGGCCGGCATCAGGCCGAAGATCGCGTCCTCGATGCGCTTCTCGACCGGATCCTTTTCGGCCTCCGGGTCGCTGACGCAACCGGGGCCGCCGCCGACGATGACGCCCGAATAGTCCGACACATCGAGCCCCTCCGGGATCGGCTCGATATCGAGGCGAATGCGCCGGGTATCGTCGGCGTCGAGCCGTCCCTTCTGCAGGATCGCCGCATACTCATCGTCCGAGGCATCGACTTCAGGTCGCAACTGCAGAATGAGGAAGGGTTTCATCGGGTCTCCGCCTGTCGCCAGTTTCGCGAACCTGCGTCACGGATCCGGGCCGCGATCAATCCCCGAGCGCCGCGTCCGCTCAATGATCCGCCCGCCCGCCGGAAACGTCGAAGACCGCGCCGACGTTGAAGGAACACTCCTCCGAGCAGAGATAGAGGATTTGCGCCACGACCTCATCGACGCGGCCGAGACGGCCAAGCGGGCTCTTGGCCACCATCGCGGCCACCGTCGCGGGGTCGACCTGATCCAGGAGCGGCGTCTCCACCGCCGCGGGCGCGAGGCAGTTGACCCGCACCTCGGTCCTGGCGAACTCCTTGCCGAGCGCCTTGGTGAAGGCGATGACGCCGGCCTTGGCGGCGGAATAGGCCGAGAGGTTGGGCGTGCCAGCCTTGCCGGCTATCGAGGCCATGTTCACAATGCGACCGTAGCCGACCGCGGCCATGCGCGGGGCAACCTGGCGGCAGACCTCGAACGTCCCGAAGAGGTTGATCTCGACCACCCGCCGCCAGTCGTCAGGATCGTAGTCGACCGTCGGGAGCGAGGTTCCGAAGATCCCGGCGCTGTTGACGAGGATCGCCGGCGCCTCGCCCGCGGCTTCCGCCTCCGCCAGCCCCGCGGCGATCGCCGCCCGGTCGGTGACATCGAGTTGCGCCGAGACGCACCCGTCGATCTGGCAGGGGGCGAGGTCCCAGACCCGCACCCTCCCGCCGCCGTCACGCAAACGCTCGGCCGTTGCGCGACCGATGCCGCTCGCGCCGCCGGTCACGATCGCGTCCCTGCCGCTGAAGTCGAAACTGATCGGCATGACCTTCCCCCGCCCGCTTCCCTTGCGGTGAACAAATCAGACGCGTGCGCGCCCGGCAATGCGCAACCGGACGCCGCGCCTCGGCGGTCCCGTAAAGCAGGAGGGCGACTAGGTCGCAGGGCGCTCCGCCAGCGCCGCAGCGCGCAGACCCGGCCGTCGCGCGGCGAGGCGGCGACAGACGAGGATCACCGGCAGAAGCCCGATCGCGGCGATCGCGAGGCTTGGAACCGCCGCCTGATCGAGCCGCTCGTCAGATGCGAGGCGATGCGCCTGTACGGCAAGCGTATCGAAATTGAACGGCCGCATGATCATGGTGGCGGGAAGCTCCTTCATCACGTCAACGAAGACGATGAGAAGCGCCGTGAGCACGCTGCCCTTGAGGATCGGGAAATGCACCGACGTCAACACCCGCGGCGGGCTGCGCCCCAGCGTCCGCGCCACGGCGTCCATGTGCGGGCCGACGGTCGCAAGGCCGCTGTCGTAGGCGTTCAGGGCGACCGCCATGAAGCGGGCGCAGTAGGCGAGCACGAGCAGCCAGATCGATCCCGTCAGGATCAGTCCGGTCGAAACTCCCAGCGTCCCGCGCGCCCATCCATCGACGAGATTGTCGAAACCCGCCGCTGGCACGAGGATGCCGACCGCGATCACACCGCCCGGCACCGCGTAGCCGAGGCCCGACGCGATGAGCAGCGCGCGCGACGTCCGGCCGGGCACCATTCGCGCCCGAAAGGACACCAGGACCGCGCCCGCCACGGTGAAGAGCGCGGCGACGCCGGCGAGCAGTAGCGAGTTGTGGGCGAAGCGCAGATAGCGCGCGTCCAGGACGCTCTGGCCGGACTCCGCCGCCATCGAAGCGAGGATCCCTACGGGCAGAAGGAAGCCGACCAGGACCGGAACCGCGCAGAAGAACGCGGCGATCCACCCGGCGGCGCCGCGAAGCCGGGTCGGCTCGATCCCCGCGATCCCGCCGCCACGGGTGTAGGAGCGCGCCTGGCCGCGCTGGATGCGCTCCAGAAGCGCGAGAAAGAGCGCGAAGGCGAGCAGGCAGAACGCGAGTTGCGCCGCCGCTGCGCGGTCGCTCATCGAGAACCACGCCTGGTAAATGCCGGTGGAGAAGGTCTTGACCCCGAAGTGGGCCACGGTTCCGAAATCCGCGATCGTCTCCATGATCGTGAGCAGAACCCCTCCGGCGATGGCCGGGCGCGCCATCGGCAGGCTCACTCGCCAGAACGCAGACCATGGCCCGCGTCCGAGGGTGCGGGCGGCGAGGTAGGCGTTGGCGGACTGCTGCGCAAAAGCCGCCCGGGCGAGCAGGTAGACGTAAGGATAAAGCACGCAGACGAGCATGAGCGCCGCGCCAGGCAGCGACCGGATGTTGGGGAACCAGTAGTCGCGCGGTCCCCAGCCGGTGACGGAGCGAAGCGTGGTCTGAACGAGGCCCGGATGAGAGAGCAGGTCGGTGTAGGCGTAGGCGAGAACATAGGCCGGGAAGGCCAGCGGCAGGACCAGCAGCACTTCGAGCCATCGGCTCCCGGGAAAGCGGTGCATGGTGACCAGCCACGCCGACCCGGCTCCAACCGCAGCCGTCCCGGTCCCCACCAGCGAGGCCAGAAGCAGGGTGTTGACGGCATAGCCCGGAAGCACCGTGGCGAAGAGCTTGCGCCACGTCTCAAGATCGCCGGCCAGCGCCGCCAGCCCGGCCGCGACGATCGGCCCGATGCAGACCGCCGCCACCAGCCAGGCCATCGCGTTGAGGATGCGCTCGCCCACGGCGCGCTTCTCCTGTCCTTTGGGATCACCCGGAGTTACCGGAGCGGTCCGAGGCTGGCAAGGCGTCCTCTGGGTGCGCGGCGAACCCTATTCCTTTGCCGTTCGAAAGAGTTGCGCGCGACGCGCCGCGGGCATCGCCTCCACTTCGAGCCCGGTGAAGACGTGCAGCGTGTCGAGATCCCCGTCGACGACCGCATGGTCCGATACGCGTCCACCCATGGCGATGTAGCTGCGCAGCAGTGGCGGCATCAGCCGGAGCCCGGCGATCGCGTCGGGCCGGCGACGGCGGAAGGCCCGCGCGAACGGAAAGACCTGCGCCGCCTTGATCAGCGGCCGCCAGCGCGTCGGCGCGAGGTGGTCGCGCGCCAACAGGGTGAAGGCCTCCCCGTAGACCTCTGGATCGACGCCCCGAAAGCTCGAACACCCGAAGAGCATCACGACGCCGCGCGCTGCGGCTCGCTGGGCGACTCCCATCCAGGTCATGCGGAGCGGATCGGAATCGCGCACATCCGGACGCAGGCAGACGCGTCCGACCTCCATCAGGGGCGCGTCGATCAGAGAAAGGCCGGCGAGTTCGTAGTGCTGCGCCGAATAGCCCGAAACGATTTGACGACCGGTCGCGAATTCGGTGACGCGTGCGCAGGCCACGACGGTCCCGCTCTCCCTCTCTTCGATCAGCAGATGCCAAGCGCGTTCGTCGAACGGGTCGCCATCGCTCGCCTGCGTTCCGTTCCGGAACGCCTGCGCCCGGAGCGCCAGCGCCGGCGCGAGCGCCGCCAGATCCTCGTCGCCGCGCCGCCAGATCGCTCGATAGCGACCCAATGAGAATTGCGTCATCCGCAAGCCCCGCGTGTCATCTCCTTGCCTTTTCTCAGAGAAGTGTGACCGTGTCTTGACGTCGCCCGTGCCCCGCCGACCTTAGTGATGGGAACGATTGCCGGAGACCCGATCATGCAGGACAAGATTTATAAGCCCGAGGCCGATTGGCGCGCGCAACTCTCCGATCTCGCCTTCAAGGTGACCCGCAAGCGGGGCACAGAGCGCGCCTTCACCAACAACGACCTTCCAGAGGGACCCGCGGTGTTTCATTGCGTTTGCTGCGACGCGCCGCTCTTCGACGCGGATGCCAAATTCGAGAGCGGCACCGGATGGCCATCGTTCTTTCGGCCGATCACCGAGAACGCGGTCGAGGAACGGGCCGACAATTCCTGGTTCATGCGGCGCACCGAGGTGGTCTGCGCCCGCTGCGACGCCCATCTCGGCCACGTCTTTCCCGATGGCCCCGCGCCGACGGGCCTGCGCTACTGCATGAACGGCGCGGCCCTCGCCCATCGAGCCAAAAGTGGCTGACAGCTACTGATCGACGAACTGTTCCGCGTCGAGGGTGAGCAGGTTCCCGAACAGTTGCTCCAGCACGCCGAGCGTCCGCCCGCCGGTTTCGGTCGTACGCACCGTGAGATTGACGATCCGACCGTCCTCCAGCCCGTAGCGGGCGATGTCCGTGACGACGCCGCCGGCGTTGTACTCGACCGCCACCACGGAGCGGTCGATGACCCTCGGCGGGTTGTAGGTGTAGTTCTCGATGGTCGTCTGCACGTAGTACCACGCCCTGTCGCCGAGCAGCCCGCTGCTCGAAGGACGGCCGAGCGCAGCTTCGACGGCCTCGAAGTTGTCAACGCCGGGGCGCACCTGTGCGATGTCCGCGTCAGAGGGCACATAGCCGTGGATGCGGGTGGTCGGCGCGCACCCCGCCGCCGCGAAGCCGCACACCACAAGGGCGATGCATGCGCCGCGCAATCGAGACTAACTCATCCGCCGCCCTTAAGTCACAGGAAATCCCTTGCTCCCCTACTCTGCGCATGGTCTAAATTCAAGGAACTTGGGCGTCGGCCCTCCCCCCTGTTTCCACTCTCCCTCCCCGAGCAGCGATGCCCGATCTGTCCAAGCGCTCCGCGACCAATCCCGAATTCGCCCGCGTCATCTCGCGCGCAGATCTTGGCGACGCCTGCGTCGTCGAGTTCGACATATCCCCCACGGCGGAGGAGTCCGAAGCGATCGCCCGACTGCTCGGCGCGCGATCAGTACGAAAGATGCGCTTCTTCGGGGCCCTGCGGCCGATTGCGGACGGATGGGGGCTGACTGCGCGACTTGGCGCCACCGTTGTCCAGACTTGTGTCGTCTCGCTCGATCCGGTCACGACTCGTGTCGACGACGATATGTCGCGCCGGTTCCTTGCAACCTTGAAGCCGGACGGGCCGGAGGTCGTCCTTCTGCCCGGCGACGCCGACGACGATGTCGAACCGCTCGGGGCCCGCATCGATCTCGGGGCAGTCGCGCTCGAGGCGTTGGCGCTTGCGCTGCCGGCCTATCCGCGCAAACCTGACGCCGCGCTCGCCGACACTGAGCCCGACGCCGGCCAAACACGTCGGGAGAAGCCCTTTGCGAGCCTCGCAGCCCTGCGCGAGCGGATGCGGGACGGCGAGGGTTGAGCCCGCGATTGGCCCTTGCGCGCCGCGCTGCGATCGCTATGTTTCGCGCCTCGAATTTCCGTTCATCCGGCCGATCCCGGGCGTGACAGCACTTTCGGCATCTGCTACGCGGCGGCGGAACGCACTGATGACACATGCGCGGGCCCGCGCCCGATGAAAACCGAGGTCGAGACATGGCTGTACCCAAGAGCAAGGTCACGCGCGCCAGGCGTGGCATGCGGCGCTCGCATGACGCGCTGGTGGCCGGCAACCCGAACGAATGCCCCAACTGCGGCGAACTGCGGCGTCCGCATCACATCTGCGGAGCCTGCGGGCACTACGACGGCCGCGAGGTCGTGGTTCTCGCCGATGAGATCGACCTCGACGACGAAGCAGCCTGACCCCCAACCCGCGAGGTTGGCCCGCAATGACCGGCGACCCAGCCTCTAAGGGCCCCGACGATCCGATCACTATTTCCATCGACGCCATGGGCGGTGATCGCGGTGTTGCGGATGTCGTGAGCGGCATGGGCAAGTCGCTCAAGAAGAACCCTCGGCTTCGCTACATCCTGCACGGCGACGGCCAACTGCTCCAAAGATCGATTGACAAGCGCAGTCCGCTCGCCGCTGCGACCGAAATCCGTCATGCCGAGGGCGTGATCGAGATGGATGAGAAGCCCTCGAAGGCCGTGCGGCGGGCCAAGGGCTCGAGCATGGCGAGCGCGCTTGAAGCGGTTAAGTCGGGGGAGTGCGAGGTCGTGATCTCGTGCGGCAACACTGGTGCGCTGATGGCGCTCTCAATGCTGCTTCTGCGCAAGACGCCCGGCGTCGACCGGCCTGCGATCGCTGTGCTCTGGCCTTCGAACAACCCCTCCGGCTACAACGTGCTGCTCGATGCCGGCGCCGACATTCGCGCCGACGCGGACGATCTGGTGAAGTTCGCCGTGATGGGGGCCTCTTACGCGCGCAACGCGCTCGACCTGCCACGCCCGCGGGTCGGCCTCCTGAACGTCGGCACAGAGGAGCACAAGGGGCGCGCGGAGCTTCACGAAGCCGCGGAGCGCATAGCAGCGGTGGCCGAAGCGGGAGATCTTGACTACATCGGCTTTGTCGAGGGCAGCGACATGGCCTCTGAGCGCGTCGACGTGATCGTCACCGACGGCTTCACCGGCAACATTGCGCTCAAGACCGGCGAAGGCACCGCGACGATGATCCGCGAGCAACTCAAGACTGCTTTCGCCTACAGCCCGCTCAGCCGTATCGGCGCGCTCTTCGCGCTCACGTCGCTCAATCGCATGCAGAAGCGCATTGATCCGCGTCGGGTCAATGGCGGCGTCTTCCTCGGACTCAACGGCACAGTGATCAAGTCGCACGGCAGCGCCGACGCCACCGGCGTCTCTGCGGCGATCAAGCTCGCCTTCACCCTCGCCGAGCGCGATTTCTCGGAGAAGATCGCGGCGCGTGTCGCCGCCGGAATGGCGGACGCGGGCCGCAAGGGAACCGGCACATGACCGTCATACGGGCCGTCGCGCGCGGCAGCGGGCACTTCCTGCCTGCGCGCGTGGTGGAGAACGCCGAGTTCGAGGCGTCTCTCGACACCTCCGACGAATGGATCAGGGCGCGCACCGGGATCGAACGGCGCCACTTCGCGGCCGAAGGCGAAAAGACCTCCGACCTCGCGGTCGCCGCGGCGCAGGATGCGTTGACCGACGCAGGAACTCGAAGCGCACGACATAGACGCCATCCTTCTCGCCACCGCCACGCCCGACCAGACCTTTCCGTCCACCGCGACCCGCGTCCAGGCGGCGATCGGCATGAGAAATGGCTTTGCTTTCGACGTGCACGCTGTGTGCGCGGGTTTCGTCTTCGCGCTTGCTCAGGCCGACGCCCTCATCCGTTGCGGCCAGGCCAACCGGGTGATGGTGATCGGCGCGGAGACCTTCTCGCGAATTCTGGACTTCACCGACCGCTCGACATGCGTGCTCTTCGGCGACGGCGCGGGCGCGGTGATACTCGAGGCGCAAGTGGGCGACGGCGCCCCAACCGATCGGGGCGTTCTGGCCACCGACCTGCGTTCGGACGGCCGCTACAACGAGTTGCTCTATGTGGATGGCGGCCCGTCGACCACAGGGTCGGCCGGGGTTGTGCACATGGCCGGGCGCGAGATCTTCAAGCACGCTGTGGTCAAGCTCGCCGAGACCGGAGCGACGGCTCTGAAGCGCGCGGGGCTGACAACCGCCGACATCGACTGGCTGGTGCCCCATCAGGCGAACCTGCGGATCATGACGATGACCGCGACCAAACTCGGCGTATCTCCGGAACGTGTGGTCATTACCGTGCACGAGCATGGAAACACCTCCGCCGCGTCCATCCCGCTGGCGCTCTCGGTGGCGCGCAGGGCGGGACAGATCAAGACCGGCGATCTTCTGCTGATGGAAGCGATCGGAGGCGGGCTCGCCTGGGGCGCTGCGGCGGTCCGCTGGTAGGCCGGCGGCGACTCGTTCCTGCAAGCCGTTGTTATTGACTCGCTTTCCTTTAATCACCTAGGGTTAACAAAATAGAGAGATTTTGGACAGGGGGAAGTGCCGTGGGTGACAATACCCTGACGCGTATGGATTTGAGTGAAGCGGTCTATCGCGCTGTGGGTTTGTCCCGAAACGAATCGAGCGAACTGGTCGAATCGGTGCTCGAGCACATGTCCGACGCCCTCGCGCGAGGCGAGACCGTGAAGATATCCTCGTTCGGAACCTTCAGCGTGCGTTCGAAATCCGCGCGTATGGGGCGCAATCCAAAGACCGGCGAGGAGGTGCCCATCGATCCGCGGCGCGTTCTGACCTTCCGGCCCTCGCACATCATGAAAGAGCGCGTGGACTCGGGCAACAAGCGATAGCGGCAAGGGCAGCGCCGATGGACAAGTCCCCCGAAGCCTTCCGGACCATAAGCGAGGTCGCCGAGACGCTCGACGTGCCCCCGCACGTGCTGCGGTTCTGGGAGACGCGCTTCACACAGGTCAAGCCGGTCAAGCGCGGCGGCGGCAGGCGCTACTACCGGCCCGAGGACGTCCGACTGCTTCGGGGCATCAAGGGCCTGCTCTATGAGGACGGTCTGACCATCAAGGGCGTGCAGAAGGTGCTGCGCGAGCGGGGCGTCCGGCACGTCGCCGGGCTCGGCACCCCGAGCGATGAGGTCGGACCCGTCGCCGCCTCCGAACCGGCTCCGGCAGCCCCACCCAAGCGCAGACCGGAGAAGACCGCCGCCAACGGCGCGAAGCGGCCTTCGCCGAAAGGGTCCAGACAACCGCAGGCCGACCTCTTCGAGAAGCCCGAGGCCGCTCCTGTCGCGATCCGGCCCGAGGCCGTCAAGACGGCAGCCGAAAACAAGGCGGCTCTCAAGGCGCTTCTGGGAGAACTCGAAGCCCTGCGCGCCGAGATGCTCGCCGAGCGTCGGCGCTGATCGATCCCGGCTTTCCCCTTGCCCTGCTGCGCCCTGCCGACTAAGAGCGCGCCTGTCGGGCTATAGCGCAGTCTGGTAGCGCGTTCGTCTGGGGGACGAAAGGTCGTGAGTTCGAATCTCGCTAGCCCGACCATCGATACCTCCGCTGCGGTTCAGGACGCCCCCGGCGTCATCCCGGCTCAGGGGATCCGGGCGATGCTTGCGCGCGGCGAGATCGTTGCGGACGCCGCTCCGGCTGACGGCCAGATCCAGCCGGCGAGCCTCGATCTTCGCCTCGGAGCGGAGGCCTTCCGCGTCCGCGCCTCGTTCCTGCCCGGCCGAGGCTGCGCAGTCGCGGACCGTCTGGCCGACTTCGCGATGCACCGCATTGATCTCGGCCCCGGGGCCGTGCTCGAGAAGGGCTGCGTCTACCTCGTGCCACTGGTCGAGGGCCTCGCCCTGCCCGGCGACGTCGGCGCAGTGGCCAACGCCAAGAGTTCGACCGGGCGTCTAGACCTCTTCACCCGGCTGATAATTGACCGCGGCGCGGAGTTCGACCGCATTGAACCGGGCTACACCGGGCCGCTCTACGCGGAGATCTCGCCGCGTTCGTTCTCGGTGCTTGTGCGCCCCGGCATGCGGCTCAACCAGATCCGCTTCCGCCGCGGCGCCACGACGCTGGATGACGCGGAACTCGCCGACCTCGACGCGCGCGAGGGCCTTGTCGATGGCGCGGCGCATATCGATGGTGGTCTGGGCTTCTCGGTCGACCTCGCCCCGGAGACAGGCGCCATCGTCGGCTACCGGGCCAAACCGCACACCGGTCTCATCGACCTCGACCGTGTCGGCCACTACACGCCCGCCGACTTCTGGGAACCGGTGCCGGCCGCGGACCGACAGATCATCCTCGATCCCGGGGCCTTCTACATTCTCGTGAGCCGCGAGGCCGTGCACGTGCCCCCCGACTACGCGGCAGAGATGGCGCCCTACCTCGCCATGGTTGGCGAGTTCCGGGTGCACTACGCCGGCTTCTTCGACCCCGGCTTCGGGCATTCCGCGGCGGGCGGCACGGGATCGCGCGGCGTGCTCGAAGTGCGCTGCCACGAGGCGCCGTTCGCGCTTGACCACGGACAGATCGTGGGACGGCTTGTCTACGAGCGCATGGCCGAACGGCCGGACGTGCTCTACGGACAGGACCTCGGATCGAACTACCAAGGCCAGGGCCTCAAGCTCTCCAAGCATTTCCGGACTGGCTGATTGGGCGCCAGCAGTGCCGGCCTAGCCGAACAACTCGTCCTGATCACCCCTGACGTCAGGCGCGTCTCCATCATCCGGATCGTCTTGCCCGAGTCCCGCACCGCGCAGTCCGCCGGGCCCGGGACGGTTGTCGAGCAGCCCCGCCGCGCGCAGTTCCGCCACGCCGGGAAGGTCGCCTTCGGATTCCAGCCCGAAGTGGTCCAGAAACGCCTGCGTCACCACGAAGGTCATCGGCTTGCCGGGGGTCATCCGCCGGCGACCGAGTTTCACCCAGCCAAGCTCGATCAGCAGGTCGAGCGTGCCTCCAGACACCGAGACCCCGCGGATCTCCTCGATCTCGGCGCGCGTGCAAGGCTGGTGGTAGGCGACGATCGCCAGCGTCTCGATCGCGGCGCGACTGAGCTTTCGCGTCTCCGCGACCTGGCGGCTCATCAGGAAGCCGAGATCGGCGGAGGTCCGGAACGCCCATGCGTCGCCGACCCGGCGCAGCTCGACGCCGCGTCCCTCGTACCTCCGGCGCAACCGCGCGAGCGCCTCGCCGACGTCGCAGCCGGCGGGCAACCGCTCGCCGAGGTCGCGCGCCGAAAGCGGCTTGTCGCTTGCAAAGAGCATGGCCTCGACCATTCGTTCCTGCTCCGGCAGCGGCGGAATCGAAAAGTCCGTCGGATCGAAGTCGGGATCCACCGTGAAGACGCTGGTCGTTTCGTTCATGGGGCTGGCTCCTCGCACCGCTGACGCACATAAATCGGCTTGAACGCGCCCTCCTGGCGCAGGGACAGCTGGCCCGACTTCACCAGCTCAAGCGCCGCCGCGAAGCTGGCGGCGGTCGCCGATCGACGCTTCTTGGGGTCGTCCATCCAGTCTTGAGGAAGCCAGGCCGCGAGGCTGGTCCAGTCCAGCGCCGTGCCGATCAGCGCGCGCATCCGTTCCAGAGCCACCTCCATGGTGTAGACCGGACCGCGCCGCAGATGGAGCGGCTCGAATTCCTCCCGCGTCCTGATCCGCGCATACCCCCGCATCAGGTCGAGGATGTCGGCGGCGTATTCGACCCGGACTTCGCGAGACACGCGCTCGGTCTCGCCCCGGGCGAAGACTTCCCGCCCGAGCCTGTCTCGCCCCATCAGCCGCGCGGCGGCGTCGCGCATCGCTTCGAGGCGCTGGAGTTGGAAAGCCAGATGCGCCGCCAGCTCATCGCCGGATGGGCCTTCCTCGGCCGGATCCGGCGGCAGCAGGAGACGCGATTTCAGGTACGCAAGCCACGCCGCCATCACGAGGTAGTCCGCCGCGAGCTCGATGCGCAGACGCTTCGCCGCCTCGACGAAACCGAGATACTGTTCGGCGAGCTTGAGGATCGACACCTTGCGCAGATCGACCTTCTGCGAACGCGCGAGCATCAGGAGGAGGTCCAGCGGGCCCTCGTAGCCATCCACGTCCACCACAAGCGCCTCCGCAACGCGGAGCTCCACGGCGCTCTCGAACCCGGCGAAATCCTCAGGCACTGGCGACGCTCTCCCTGAGGGTGCGCATCTCGGCTTCCAGCGCCGCGGCGTCCGCGCCGGCGCCATGTCCGCGCCGCGCAAGCGCCGCATCCGCCCGGCGGGCCGACGCGCCATCAAGGCGCGGGACGGCCGACGCGATTTCCGACATCTCCTCCGCATCGCCGTTGCAGTGCAGGATCACGTCGCAGCCCGCGGCGAGCGCCCGTTCCGCCCGCTCCGCGAACGCGCCCTTGAGCGCGCGCATCGACAGATCGTCTGTGAGCAGGAGTCCGCCAAAGCCGATGTCGGCTCGTATCGCCGAGTTCACCCGCGCCGAAAGCGTGCCCGGGGCCTCGGGATCGAGTTTCGAATAAACCACATGCGCCGTCATGCCGATCGGCAGATCCGCGAGGTCCCTGAACGGTGCAAACTCCCGCGCCAACTCGGCCGGCGTCGCGGAGACCACTGGCAGGTCGGCATGACTGTCGAGATCGGCGCGCCCCTGCCCGGGCATGTGCTTCATCACCGGCAGCACGCCGCCCGCAAGCAGACCTTCGGCAACCGCCCGGCCGATCCGCGCCACGTCCGAGGGATCGCGGCCGTAGCACCGGTTACGCAGGACCGGATGCGTCCTGGCGTGCACGACATCGAGCACCGGCGCGCAGTTCACGTCGATGCCGACCGACACAAGTTCGGCGGCGATCAGCCGATAGCGCAGATACATCGCCCGCGCCCGCAGATCCGGGCCGGGAAGCCGTTCGCATTCTTCAAGCGCCGGCGTCCATTCCCGCCAGTCGGGCGCGCGCATCCGCGCGACCCGGCCGCCCTCCTGATCGACGAGCACCGGCGCGTCGCGTCCGACAGCGTCGCGTAGATCGCTGGTGAGACGCAGGAGCTGCGCGGGACTTTCGATGTTTCGAGCGAAGAGGATGAACCCCCACGGATCCGCACCAGAAAAGAACGCGCGCTCGCTCTGGAGAAGTTCCGGTCCGGCGCAGCCGAAGATGACGGCCCTGGGGCGCATCTATTGGAGCGTCACCGGGATGCAGTCGACCCCTCGGGCGCGCAACTCCTCGCACATCACCCGGGTGCCGTCGGCGCTGTCGAAACCGGCGACCCTCAGGCGATAGAAAACCCGCGCATTCGAAGTGGCGCGCTCGACGTAGAGGCTCTTCGACCCGAGAATATCGCCATAGCGCTTCACGAGATCGTTCCAGGCCGCGCGCGTAAGCTCGGCGCTGTCATAGGCGCCGAGCTGGACCAACCGCGATCCGGCCGGCAGGCTCGCCACTTCCCGAGACCCCGACACCGCGCCAGGCCGGCTTGCGACCGGAGTGGCGCTTGGCGGCGCAAGGTTCTTGGGGCGCCCCATCGGCCGTGGCCCCGCCGCGAGCGGCGCCTGCTCGGCCGCTTCCGCGGACGGCTCCATCGCCGTGTTGTCCTCGACAACCGCCACCTCGGCAGAGGACGAAGGCAACGCCGCAAGCTCGGCTTCGCTGTCCTCCATCGCCTTCTGAACCATCGCCGCCTGCACCGAACGCAGCAGGTCGCCCTGCGGAGCGTCTTCCTCGGCAAGCGCTTCGGGCGGCGGCGCGACCACTACTGCGCGCGGCGCGGGCGCCGGCTGCCCGGCGAGCACGTTGTTGACTTCAAGGCCCTGGTGCGCGGCCTGCAAACCGCCCGGATCCGCCGGCGCGACCCGAGCCGGGCCCTCCATCGCGCGGATGATCGGCACCTCGCCGGCATCGCGGGTTCCGAGCCGATACGCCCAGAGGCCCATGGCCGCGACCAGCCCGACGAAGAGCGCCGCCGCCGCGGCGCGTTTCACTGAACTCAGGGATCACTCCGCCCGGATCGCCGGCGACTACGGAATCGTAGCCATCGTTGTAGACATCGCGCATTGGGTTCTTGCCTGTTTTGACACACTATATCCAGTATGTGCCTCTGCTCCAACCCCAAAATGCTTAGTGGATGCTTAACGCATCTCGTTCATCGGGGTCACTCCCAGGATAGCAAGACCTGCGGAAATGACAACCTGTGTCCCGCGGACCAGCGCAAGTCGCGCTCCGGATAGCTCCGGCGCGTCTTCACGGACGAAGCGCAACTCCGGGTCCAGCTTGCCCTGATGCTGAAGCCCGTGGAACTGCGCCGCGAGGTCATAGAGATAGAAGGCGATCCGGTGCGGCTCGTGACTCCCCGCCGCGATCTCGACCATGCGCGGCCACTCCGCGAGCTTGCGGGCCAACGCGGTTTCGCCCTCCGAGCCCAACGGCGCGAGATCGACCGCCGCAAGCGTCGCGTCGTCCGTCGCGATCCCCGCCTCCGCCCCGCGCGCGAGGACAGAGTAGGCGCGCGCATGGGCGTATTGCACGTAGAAGACCGGGTTGTCCTTGGACTGCTCCATCACCTTGTCGAAGTCGAAGTCTAGGGGAGCGTCGTTCTTTCGGGTCAGCATGACGAAGCGGGTGACGTCGCGGCCGACCTGGTCGACGACGTCGCGCAGCGTGACGAAGGTGCCGGCCCGTTTCGACATCTTGAAGGGCTCGCCGCCTTTGGTCAGCTTCACGAGCTGGCAGAGCTTGACGTCGAGCGGCACACGATTGTCGGAAAGCGCCGCCACCGCGGCCTTGAGCCGCTTCACATAGCCGCCATGATCGGCGCCGAGTACATCGATCAGTTCATCAAAACCGCGCTCTATCTTGTTAAAATGGTACGCGATATCCGGCGCAAAGTATGTCCAGCTCCCGTCGGACTTCTTCACTGGCCGGTCAACGTCGTCGCCATACTTGGTGGCGCGGAAGAGCGTCTGCTCCCGCGGCTCCCAGTCCTCCGGAACCCGACCCTTCGGCGGTTCCAGCACCCCTTCGTAGAGGAGTCCCTTCGCCTCTAGCGCCGCCAACGCGGCCTCGATGTCGCCGGTGCCGTAGAGCGCGCGCTCGGAAAAGAAATGATCCATCTCGACCCCGAGCAGGGCCAGATCGCCCCGGATCATCCCCATCATCGCGTCTGTCGCGAACGCTCGGAGTTCGGGAAGCCAGTCGGCCTCCGGTCGACCCACGAGTGCGTCGCCGTAGCTTTCCGCGAGCTCCGCGCCGATCGGGATCAGATAGTCGCCGGGGTAGGCGCCCTCGGGGAAGTCCACCGCCTCGCCGAGCGCCTCCAGATAGCGCAGGTAGACCGACCGCGCGAGCGCATCGACCTGGGCGCCGCCATCATTGACGTAGTATTCGCGCGTCACGTCGAAACCCGCGAAATCGAGAAGGCCCGCGAGCGCGTCGCCGAAGACCGCGCCGCGGGTATGGCCCACATGCAAAGGGCCGGTCGGGTTGGCAGAGACGAACTCGACGTTCACCCGCCGTCCGGCGCCCATCCGGGACCGGCCGGCATTGCCGCCCTGCCGGATGAACTCCGGAAGCGTGGAGAACCAGCGCGCGGTATCGAGCCGCAGATTGAGAAACCCCGGACCCGCCACGTCCGCGGATAGCACTCCATCGGCCTTGGAAAGGATCTCGGCCAGACGCGTGGCGATTTCGCGTGGGCTCCCGCCCGCCGGCTTCGCGAGCACCATCGCAGCGTTGGTCGCCATGTCGCCGTGCGCCGGATCGCGTGGCGGCTCGACCGTCACCGCCCCTATCGGCAGACCTTCGGGCAGCGCGCCCTCGGAGACCATCTCTCCGATCGCCGCAAGCACCTGCGCCTTCATGTCCGCGAAGAGATCCATCGCCGCCTCGACCCTGTTCCCCGTGCCGCCCTACCCCGTCGCGCGCAGGGCTTCCCTCGCAAACCGCTGGCACCGTGTCGAGGGCCGATATAGAATCGGATCGTTCCCGATCAGGATGACGAGATGAGCCCTGCCCTGCAATCCTGTCTCGCAATCGCCGTCGTTTTAGGCCTCACCGGCCCGGCGGCGGCGGATGCGCCGATGACCGGAGCGGAGTTCGAGGCGCTCTCAGAAGGCCGCACCCTGCACTTCAGCCTTGGCGGCGCGCCCTTCGGCTCGGAAGCCTTTAAATCCGGGCGTCGCAGCGTCTGGCGGTTCCCGGATGGAACCTGCGCGCCTGGGAGCTGGCGCGAGCACGGTGGAGCGATCTGCTTCGTCTACGACGGCGATCCGGGCGAACAATGCTGGCTGTTTCGCCGGGAGGGCGGCGGCGTGGTCGCCTACTTCATCGAGGACGGCGCGCCGGACGAGGAACCGGTCGTGCTCGAACGCGTTGACCGGGCGCCGCTCGCGTGTCGCGGGCCCGACGTGGGCGCCTGAGGCTCCTTCAGAGGAGAGATCCCTGATCGGGATCGTCATCCGGCGCGCGCCGCCGCCGCGCTCCCTTCTGCTGCGCGTCTGCGGCGTGTGCGGCGCGCAGTCGGCCGTCGGCGAATTCGATCTCCAGGACCGTCGCCGCTTGCGCAAGGGCGGCGCGCGGCAGCACGACGCCGGCCTCGTCGCGCACGATCGCATAGCCGCGCGCGAGAACCGCCTTCGGATCGAGGCCGACAAGGGAACGCGCCGCTAGGCCAAGCCGCGCCCGTCGGTCCCGCAGATGCTGGCGCATGGCGCGGCTCAGGCGGTCGACGCGCGCTTCGAGCCGATCCCCGAGCCCGGCAATCCGCGCGCGCAGCGTTTCGGGGCGCAGCCCGCCGCCAGCCCGCTCCAGACGCAGCCGCTCCCGTTCGAGACGCATGGCGAGCAGGCCCGGGCCGAACCGGCCTGCCGCCCCCTGGCCAAGGCTGAGGCGTTTCTCGCGCGCGGCCGCGCGCAGCGCCAGCGGCAGCCGCTGGCCGAGGCCGTCGAGCCGCTGGGCGCATTCGGCGACCAGCGCCTCGGGCCGCGGCAGGCCGCGCGCGAGGTCCTGCAACCTCTGGCGGCGCTGGTCGAGCCCGCGCGCGACGGCGCGCCGGCGGCGCTCCTCGAAACCGGCGAGTGCTGCGAGGAGATCGAGGCGGACCGGAACCGCCATCTCGGCCGCAGCAGTAGGAGTCGGCGCGCGGCGATCGGCCACCAGATCGATGAGCGTGGTGTCAGTCTCATGCCCCACGGCGGAGATCACCGGTATGGCGCTCTCGGCCGCGGCCCGCACGACGATCTCCTCGTTGAAACCCCAGAGATCCTCGATCGAACCCCCGCCGCGCGCAACGATGAGCAGGTCCGGGCGCGGGATCGGACCCTCCACCGGCAGGGCGTTGAAGCCGCGGATCGCCGCCGCAACCTCGCTCGCGCATTTCTCGCCCTGCACCGTCACCGGCCAGATCACCACCTGGCGCGGAAACCGCTCGCGCAACCGGTGGAGAATGTCGCGGATGACCGCACCCGAGGGTGAGGTGACGACGCCGATCACTTCCGGCAGGAAGGGCAGCGGCCGCTTGCGGGATGCGTCGAACAGGCCCTCGGCGGCGAGCGCCGCCTTGCGCTTCTCGAGCATCGCCATCAGCGCGCCGACACCGGCGGGGGCCAGCGCCTCAATCACCATCTGGTAGCGGCTGCCGCCGGGGAATGTGGTGAGCCGCCCTGTGGCGACGACCTCCATGCCTTCCTCGGGCTGCACGGCGAGCCCGCGCGCGGTTCCCTTCCAGATCACCGCATTCAGCACCGCGCGATCGTCCTTGAGGTCGAGATAGAGGTGGCCGGAGGCGGGGCGCGACACGCGCCCGACCTCGCCACGGACCCGGACCATGCCGAACTCGCCCTCGATGACGCGGCGGACCGCTCCGGCGATCTCGGCGACGGTGAATTCCGGCGCGTTGGCGCCCCTGGGGCTGTCTTCGAGCAGGTCCATTCGGCTCACGCTTGCGAGGTCTCGATGGGCAGCATAGAACGCCGATCCCAGCGGGCCAAGGCGAGGGGCGCATGAACATCCTCATTCTCGGCGGCGGCGGGCGCGAACACGCGCTGGCCTGGGCCTTCGCGCAGAACCCCAAGTGCGACCGCCTGTGGTGCGCACCGGGCAATGCCGGGATCGCGGAGCAGGCGACCTGCGTGCCGCTCGACATCCTCAACGGCGAGAAGGTTCTGGCCTTCGCCCGCGACAACAACATCGGGTTCGTGATGATCGGACCGGAGGCGCCGCTGGTCGAGGGCGTGGCGGATGCGCTGCGCGCGGGTGGAGTGCTGACGCTCGGGCCCGGGCGCGCGGCGGCGATGCTCGAAGCGTCCAAGGACTTCACCAAGACGATCTGCGCGGCCTGCGGCGCGCCGACGGCGGCGAGCCAGACCTTCACGGACCCGGAGGCGGCGCGCGCCTACCTGGCGGCCCACGGCGCGCCGATCGTTGTCAAGGCGGACGGGCTGGCGGCGGGCAAGGGCGTGACGGTCGCCGAGACCGTGGAGGCGGCGCAGGCGGCGCTCGACGCGATCTTCGCCGAGGGACCGGGCGCGCGGGTGGTGGTAGAGGAATTCATGGCCGGCGAGGAGGCGAGCCTCTTCGTGCTCGCCGACGGGAAGGACTTCGTCGCGATCGGGACGGCGCAGGATCACAAGCGGGCGCTCGACGGCGACCGGGGGCCCAACACCGGCGGGATGGGGGCATATTCGCCGGCGCCGGTGATGACGCCGGAGGTGACGGCGGCGGCGGTCGAGCGGATCATCCGGCCGACGCTGGCGGAGATGGTCCGGCGCGGGACGCCGTTTCAGGGCGTGCTCTACGCGGGGCTGATGGTCGCGGACGGCGCGCCGCGGCTGGTGGAGTACAACGTGCGCTTCGGCGACCCGGAGGCGCAGGTCCTGGCGATGCGGCTCGGCGCGCAACTGCTCGACGTCTGCCTGGCCTGCGCGGAGGGCCGGCTGGGCGAGGCGCGGCTGAACTGGGCGGACGACCATGCGATCTGCGTGGTGGTCGCGGCGCGGGGCTATCCCGGCGACTTCGCGCGCGGGGAGCAGATCGGGCTGCCCGACGTCGACAACCCGCGGGTGCAGGTCTTCCATGCGGGAACCCGGATGGAGGACGGCGCGCCGGTCTCGAATGGCGGACGGGTGCTCGGGGTCTCGGCGCAGGGGCCGAGTCTGGACGCCGCCCATGGGCTCGCCTACGGGGCGGCGGAGGCGATCGACTGGCCAGGTGGATTCTTTCGCCGCGACATCGGCTGGCGGGCGCTCGGGCGGCCGCATTCGAGGGCCTGACGGCCCCGGAGTCGAGGCGTCCCAGCTAGGACACGACTCAGGTCTTTGTTCTTTAGGAAAAAAGTGTTAACGCGCCCCGGGACGATCCCGGGACGCGCAGCGCGATGCGCGGGCGGCGCGCTCAGTCGTGCTTGAAGCCGAAGTCGCCTTCGCCATGTCCCTGCATGCCGCCCGAGACCTCCTCGGTCGCCTCGTCGGCGAGTTCCTCGGGCAGGACCAGGTTCAGCACGATCGCGAGAAACGCCGCCGGCAGCAGCCCCGAGGTCATCAGGATGCGCAACGTATCCGGCAGGTGCTGGACCGCGCCGGGCTCAAGCTGCAGGCCGAGACCCACCGAGATCGAGATGGCGAAGATCACCATGTTGCGCCGGTTCCAGTGCACGTCCGACAGCATGGAGATGCCCGCAGCCACGACCATGCCGAACATCACGATCACGCCGCCGCCAAGCACCTCGATCGGCACCGTGCGGATCACCGAGCCGACCTTGGGCACCAGCCCGCAGACGATCAGGAAGAGCGCGCCCCAGGTCACCACGTGGCGGCTCATCACCCCGGTCATGGCGATCAGGCCAACGTTCTGGGAGAACGAGGTGTTGGGCAGGCCGCCGAACACACCGGCGACCGCCGAGCCGATACCGTCAGCGAAGGTAGCGCCCTCGATCTCCTTCTCGGTGGCCTCGCGGTCGGCGCCGCCCTTGGTGATGCCCGAAACGTCGCCGACGGTCTCGACCGCGGAGACGAAGGCCATCAGGCAGAAGCCGATGACGGCGGCCAGCGAGAACTCGAAGCCGTACTTCAGCGGCTGCGGCAGCGCAAAGGCCGCGGCGTTGTTCCAGCTTCCCGCGATCGCCTCGAACGTGAGCATGCCGGTCAGCAGCGCATAGACGTAGCCCACTAGCAGGCCGATCAGCACCGCCGAGACAGCCAGCATGCCGCGGGTGAAGAACTTCATCCCGAGCGTGACGACGATGACCACCAGCGCCGCCGACCAGCTCGAGATCGAGCCGTATTCCGGGGTTCCGATCCTGGGCACGCCGCCGGCGGCGTACTGGATGCCGACCTGCACCAGCGCCAGCCCGATCATGGTGACC
The DNA here is from genome assembly GCA_963836255.1 of uncultured Alphaproteobacteria bacterium. Lineage (GTDB taxonomy): Bacteria > Pseudomonadota > Alphaproteobacteria > Rhodobacterales > Rhodobacteraceae > Amaricoccus. The sequence continues at coordinate 634,145 of CAWIIL010000001.1, read as the reverse complement.
ACGAGTCCGGTCACCAGCGGCGGCAGCGCGAAGCGGATGCGCCCGACCACGAAGCCGAGGCAAGCGTGGAAGCAGCCGCCGAGGATCACGCCGCCAAAGAGCGCCGCCAGCCCGTCGACGCCCTTGCCGGCCACAAGCGGGATCATGATCGGCAGGAACGCGAAAGAGGTGCCCTGCACGATCGGGAGCGCCGCGCCCACCGGACCGATGGTGATGGTCTGCAGGAGCGTGGCGAGGCCCGCAAACAGCATCGACATCTGGATCAGGTAGAGAAGCTCGGGGAAATCCGGCGAATTCGAGCCGAAGCCGAAGCCGGCGGCGCCTGCGATGATGATCGCCGGCGTCACGTTGGAGACGAACATCGCCATGACATGCTGGATGCCCAGCGGAATCGCCTTGTAGAGCGGCGGGGTGTAGTTCGGGTCGCGGAGTTGCTCCGGCGTCCCAATTGAGGCGTCACTCATCGGTATCCCTCTCGTGCTGCCGGGTTCGCCCGGGCGGCGATGAAGTCCCGGGCCCTGGCGCCTGCGCGCTTCTGGCGGTCCCGGTTCGGTGGTGGCGTCCCGCTCCCCGTATCGCGCGGCCGATCGCGACGGCCGCTTGATCGCGCCACGCTACGTGCGCGCCCGGTCCGGGTCCAGCGCGCAGATCGCGAAGCACTTTCGGAAATTCCCGGACAATCGCCCGGGCCACGTCGTCTCACCGCGCAGGCGAGCGCGGCGGCAAGATCCTCGGAGCCGCGCGGTGTGGCCAAGGACCATTCGCTCGTGCATCTCCTGGGCCAGGAGGATGTGCTTGCGGGCGATGATCTCGGGCCCGACGACGGTCGCGCGCCGATCGCCTTCGCGCGCGGGCTCAGGCATCGCTCGCGCCCGGTGATGGACTGGATGGACGCCCATGTCGGCCCGTCCGAGACGCCGCCGGAGGCGTGCCGCGCCGGGCGGTGACGACCGCGCCCACCGTGCGCGATGCCCGCTGCCGGTCCCGGTTCCGAGCGGCGGCCGGCCGCCGCCGATCACTTCTTCTTGGGTTTGCCGGTCTCGAGGGCTGCGGTCAGACTGCTCGCAGCCGCAGTCGTCTTCGGCTTGACCTGCTTGGGTTTCTTGGCTTCGCGATTGCTCTTCTTCTGGCCCTTGGCCATGGCTGACGCCTGTTCCGGCTTCGCCGCGGCGGGCCGCCTGGCCCGCGCGGGGGAGCGCGCACCGGGCCGCGGCTGCCGGATCGGCGTCCGCGCGCGGCCTCCCGCCCAATTCGCTGCGCCCGAACCGGGCGGCTGTCAAGGGTCGGCGCGCCGCCGCGCAGCCGCGGCGGGCCCGGCTTTCCTCGCCGGCGCGCGCCGCCTATAACGAGCGCGAAGGCAACCGGGGGCAGGGCACATGGGCAACGTCGTGGTCGTAGGCGCCCAGTGGGGCGACGAGGGCAAGGGCAAGATCGTCGACTGGCTGTCGGAGCGCGCCGACGTGATCGCGCGCTTCCAGGGCGGCCACAACGCTGGGCACACCCTCGTCGTCGACGGCGTGACCTACAAGCTCAGCCTGCTGCCTTCGGGCATCGTGCGCGGCGGCAAGCTCAGCGTCATTGGCAACGGCGTGGTGCTCGACCCCTGGGCGCTGGTCGCCGAGATCGAGAAGCTCGCCGGGCAGGGCGTTTCGGTGACGCCCGAGTGCCTGATGATCGCCGAGAACACGCCGCTGATCCTGCCGCTGCACCAGGATCTCGACCGCATCCGGGAGGAGGCCGCCGGGGCGGCGAAGATCGGCACCACCGGCCGCGGCATCGGCCCGGCCTACGAGGACAAGGTCGGGCGGCGCAACGTGCGCGTAGCCGACCTTGCCGACGCCGACACGCTCGAGACCCGGCTCGACCGCCTGCTCGCCCACCACGACGCGCTGCGCCGCGGGCTCGGCGCCGAGCCGATCGACCGGGCGGCGCTCAAGGCCAGGCTCGTCGAGATCGCCCCGCGCATCCTGCCCTTCGCCGCGCCGGTCTGGCGCACGCTCGCGGAGGCGCGCGCCTCCGGCAAGCGCATCCTCTTCGAGGGCGCGCAGGGGGCGCTCCTCGACATCGACTTCGGCACCTATCCTTACGTCACCTCCTCGAACACGCTTGCGGGCATGGCCGCGACCGGCACCGGCATGGGGCCGGGCGCGATCGACTTCGCGCTCGGCATCGTCAAGGCCTACACGACGCGCGTGGGCGAGGGTCCGTTCCCGGCGGAGCTCTTCGACGCCGACGGCGCGCGGCTCGGCGAGCGCGGGCGCGAGTTCGGCACGGTGACCGGGCGCAAGCGCCGCTGCGGCTGGTTCGACGCGGTGCTGGTGCGCCAGACCTGCACCACGAGCGGCGTGAACGGCATCGCGCTGACCAAGCTCGACGTGCTTGACGGGTTCGATGAGCTCAAGATCTGCGTGGCCTACGACCTCGACGGCGAGCGCATCGACCACCTGCCGACGGCGGCGGCGCTTCAGGCGCGGGTGACGCCGATCTACGAGACCATGCCCGGCTGGTCGGAAACCACCGCCGGGGCGCGGAGCTGGGCTGCCCTGCCGGCGGCGGCGATCAAGTACGTGCGCCGGATCGAGGAGCTGATCGGCTGCCCGGTGGCGATGCTCTCCACCAGCCCCGAGCGCGAGGACACCATCCTCGTCACCGATCCGTTCGCCGCATGAGCGGGCTCAGCTACAAGGCGCGGCGGCGCTGGTCGCTGGTGGCGCTCCTGGTCGGGCTGCCGCTCTACATCGTCGTCGCGGTCAACGTCGTGGAGATGTTCGACCGACCGGGCCTCTTCGTCGAGCTCCTGATCTTCGTTGGCCTCGGCGTGCTCTGGGCGCTGCCCCTGCGGGCGATCTTCTCGGGCGTCGGGCGCGAGGCCCCGCCGCAGGACCGGGAATGACCCGGGTGCTTGCCGTCGCGGCGGTGCTGGTGGCGCTGGCCGCGGCGCCCGCCGCCGCCGAGGAAGTCGGCGAGGTCACCACCGCGATCAAGATCCTCGGCGCCAACCACCGCATCGTGGTCGAGGCCTTCGAGGATCCCAAGGTCGAGGGCGTGAGCTGTTTCGTCAGCCGGGCGCGCACCGGCGGCGTCAAGGGCTCGCTCGGCCTCGCAGAGGACACCGCAGACGCCTCGATCAACTGCCAGCAGACCGGCCCGATCCGCCTTCTCGGCGAGCTGGAGGAGGGCGAGGAGGTCTTCGGCCGCCGCGCCAGCGTGATGTTCAAGCGCATCCAGGTGGTGCGGTTCCACGACGAGACCCGCAACGCACTGGTCTACCTCACCTATTCCGACCGCCTCATCGAGGGCTCGCCCCAGAACAGCATCTCCGCGGTGGTGATGCGCGACTGGCGGTGAACGACTCGCCGATAGTCAGCGCCGCCGGCGTCACGCTGATCGGCGCAGGGCCAGTTCCTGACGGGGCGCTCGCGGCGGCGCTGGCGCTGGCGCCTGTGGCGATCGCAGCGGACGGCGGGGCCAACGTGGCGCTGCCCGCTGGCGTGGCGCTGCGCGCGGTGATCGGCGACATGGACTCGGTCGCCGACCCCGAGGGCCTGCGCGCCCGCGGGGTGACGCTGCGCGAGATCGCCGAGCAGGACAGCACCGACCTCGAGAAGTGCCTGCGGTCGGTGAAGGCCCCGTTCTTCGTCGGCGTCGGTTTTCTCGGCGGCCGCGCCGATCACGCGCTCGCGGCGCTGAACGCGCTGGCGACCCGCCCCGAGGCGAAGGCGGTCCTGCTCGGCGCCGAGGACGTCTGTTTCCTCTGTCCCGACGGCCTCCGGCTCGACCTCGCCGCGGGAACCCGGGTTTCGTTCTTCCCCATGGGCCGGGCGCGGGGCGTGGAGAGTTCGGGGCTGCGCTGGCCGGTCGCCGGGCTCGACTTCGCCCCCGACGGCCGGATCGCGGTCTCCAACGCAGCGCTCGGCGGGCCGCTCACCGCGCGGTTCGACCGTCGCCGCGTCATCGCCATCCTGCCGGCGGCGCAACTCGCCGCGGCGATCGCGGCGCTCGGCTGAGCCGTCAGCCGCGCAGGAGCTCGCGGATACGGCTGCGCACCAGGTTGATGTGGACGCGCATGGTGTAGGCGCGCTCGCGGAAGCGCAGCGGCAGCTGCAGGTCGATCAGATCGGACTCGATTGCGTCCAGTTGTGCCTCCAGATCGCGCAGCCGGCCGGGTTCGGGCGCGGTCAGCATTTCGCGGTCGATGTCGAGCAACTCGCCGTATCGTCGCCAGACCCGCGAATTCATCCGCCACTGATAGAGCGTCGGTCCCACGCGGATCAGCGGCACCAGCAGGAACAGGATCGGCAGGAGCAGCAACGCCACGATGGATATCTGCGCGACCACCCAGTAGGGCAGCAGCCGCGACAGCGGGTGCGGCCCCTTCTGCAGCAGATCCGCCGCCTGTGCCGTGACCGGCAGCGCCGCGCCGGCGGCGCGCGGAAACGCGTCCTCCTCGGCGAGCAACCCACGCGGGGAATGCACCTCGCGCGCCGCGCCGACCAGCCGGTCGACCAGAGCCGGGTGCAGGTCATCTCGCGCGGCGAGCCGGCCGACCATGGCGATCAGCTCGACCGGCTCCGGCGGGATCTGCGCCACGTAGTCGATGGCCGACCGCGGGATGGTTACGACCTGCACGTAGGCCAGGTTCCGGGCCAGCGCCTCGCCGTCGCGCAACGGGTTGAAGGCCATGCCCGCGGCGAGGAGGTCGGCCAGGTATGGCGCGTCGGCGGGCGCCACGAAGAGCGCGGCGTCGACCGAGCCGTCGAGCAGCGCCTCCGCGGCGTCAGCGCCGCCGAGCGGAACCAGATCGACCTCGTCCGGGCCGAGACCGAGGGCCGCGATGATCTCCGCGGCCACGACCCGCGTTCCGCTGCCGTCCTCCCCGGCCGCGATCCGCTCGCCGCGCCAGCTTGGCGGATCCGAGGGGTCGACGAGCCCGCCATCGTGAAATATCCAGAGCGGCTCGAGGAACACCGCGGCCAGCGCCTCGATCCCGGCGTCGGGCGGCGGATCGATCCCGCCCTGCAGGAACCCTGCGTCCGCCGCGCCGGAGGCGAGTAAGGCGGCGTTCTCCACCGAGCCCGGGGTGTCGAGCACGATCATCTCGATGCCGTCGCGGGCGAGGATCGTCCGGTAGCGCTCGGCCATCGCGTGGTAGCCGCCACCGGGGCGTCCCGCCGCGAAGGTGAGCGTCCTGGGCGGAATGAGATCGAGGGCGTAGACCGCCGCCGCCGCTGCGCTGGCGATCAGCAGCCCGGGACCCAGGGCCGCCCGCAGCAAGGATGCATCGAGGCGATCGCGGCTCACGCGCCCGCTCCCTGCGCGCGCCCGCTGCGCGCTCACCCTCGTTGAAGCACGGTGCCGCGCGCGCCGCAACTGATCGGCGGCCCGCCGCACGGCCTCTTCGACCGCGGCCTGGGAGTTGATCCAAATCAAGGTCGGGCGGCTCGGGTTGAATCACAATATTCGGATGCATCTAGAATGGAGGGTATCGGCATGAAAGTGCAATCAATGGCCTTTGCGAACGCAACCAGAGGCGGTCTTGCGGCGTGTCTCCTGGTTTCCGCGGCGTCGCTTGCTTCGGCGCAGAGCGTCGATTTCGGCAAGGCCCTGTTCGACCAGAACTGCGCCGCCTGTCATGGCGCGGAGGGTGCTGGCGATGGGCCGGTCGCCGTGTATATCGAGCCGAAACCGTCCGATCTCGGGCAACTCGCGGCGTCGAACGACGGGGTGTTTCCGTTCGGTCGGGTCTGGGACTCCATCGCCAGCGGATCGATGTCAGCGCACGGCACCTCGATGATGCCGATCTGGGGCGATCTGTTCATGGCGGAGGCTCTGCCGAAGGAGGTCCATCCGGGCATAAGCGCCGAGGACATCGTGGAGGCCCGCATGATGGCGCTCACCTACTACATCCAGTCGCTCCAGGAGTAGGGGGCGGACGCGCGGCTCAGCAGGCGGGCACGTTCACCGCGAGGCCGCCGAGCGAGGTTTCCTTGTAGCGGGCGTCCATGTCGAGGCCGGTCTGGCGCATGGTCTCCACGCAGTTGTCGAGGCTGACCAGATGCTGGCCGTCGCCGTGCAGCGCCAGGCTGGCTGCACTCACCGCCTTGATGGCGCCAAGACCGTTGCGCTCGATGCAGGGGGCCTGGACGAGGCCGGCGATCGGGTCGCAGGTCATGCCGAGGTGGTGCTCGAGCGCGATCTCGGCGGAGTTCTCGATCTGCTCGGGCGCGCCCCCGAGCACCGCGGCGAGCCCGGCCGCAGCCATCGCCGCCGCGGACCCCACCTCGCCCTGGCAGCCCACCTCGGCGCCGGAGATCGAGGCGTTGGTCTTGATGATCGCGCCGACCGCCGCGGCGGTCAGCAGGAACTCCGGCACCCGCCCGGGATCGGCGCCGGGCGCGTGGTCGAGCCAGTAGCGGATTGTCGCCGGCACCACGCCGGACGCGCCGTTAGTGGGCGCTGTGACCACCTGCGCCCCGGCGGCGTTCTCCTCGTTGACGGCGATGGCGTAGACCGAAATCCAGTCGTTGATCGTGTGCGGCGCGGCGAGGTTGCGGCCGCGGTCGGCCAGCAGGCGGTCGCGGATGTGTCCGGCGCGTCGGCGCACGTTCAGCCCGCCGGGCAGCACGCCCGGCGGGGCCGAAAGGCCGCGGTCGATGCAGTCCGACATCACCGCCCAGATGCGCGCAAGGCCTTCGTCGGTCTCGCGCGGGGGCCGGCGGGCGTCCTCGTTGGCGCGCTGCAGGGCCGCGATGCTGAGCCCGTGGCGCGCGGCGAGCGCCAGCAGCTCGGCGGCATTGCGGAACGGATGGGGCAGCGCCGGCCCGGCGGCTGCGGACGGCGGCGCGGCAAGCTCACGGGCGGTCGCCACGAAGCCGCCGCCGACCGAATAGTAGGTCTCTTCCCAGTAGAGGGTGTCGGCCGCGTCATAGACGGAGAGCGTCATGCCGTTGGCGTGGCCTGGCAAGGGCGGGCCATAGTCGAAGATCAGATCGGTGGCCGGATCGAAGGCGAGTGGCGGCAGGCCCTCGGGCGTCAGCCTTGGCTCGCGCGCGAGCCCGGCGAGCGCCGCTTCGGCGCGGGCCGCGTCGAAGTCTTCGGGCGCGAAGCCGCACAGGCCGAGCGTCACCGCCCGATCGGTGGCGTGGCCCTTGCCGGTGAAGGCGAGGCTTCCGTGGAGGCGGCAGCGGACGCGCGCCATCTCGCCGGTCCCCGGCACCCGGTCGACGCCGGCGCGCAGCGCGTCGAGAAAGCGCCCCGCCGCCACCATCGGCCCCATCGTGTGGCTCGACGACGGGCCGACGCCGATCTTGAAGATGTCGAAGACGCTGAGGTCCATCGTCGCGTTCCTTTCGCCCTGCCCACCAATGCAATGCCCCGAGAAGAGCGCGGGCGTGCGACTGAAAGCGACCTCGCCGCGTCGTCCGCGGCAATTCGACTTTCGGCGCCTGGTCATTGCGCCTATAACGCGGCGGCCCGGAAGCCCTGACCGTTGAGAGGTAGCACGCCATGTCGCTCACACCAGCCGACGCCGCCAAACGCGCAGCCGCGGCGCGCGCGCTTCGGATGGTCGAGACCGGGATGCATGTGGGGCTCGGCACCGGCTCTACCGCGGCGTGGTTCGTGCGGCTTCTGGCCGAGCGCCGCGCGGCGGAAGGCCTTAATGTGAAGTGCGTGGCGACCTCGAGCGCGACCACGGCGCTGGCGGACGAGGTCGGGTTGCCGCTTTCCACGGTCGAGGAGATCGGCGCGCTCGACATCACCGTCGACGGGGCGGACGAGTTCGACGGCGCGCTCAATCTCATCAAGGGTGGCGGCGCGGCGCTCCTGCAGGAGAAGATCGTAGCCGCGGCGAGCGCGCGGCTGATCATCGTAGCCGACGCCGGCAAGCAGGTGGCGACGCTGGGCGCCTTCCCGCTTCCGGTCGAGGTGGTGCGCTTCGGGGTCTCGGTGACCCGGCGCAGCGTCGAGGCGGTGCTCACCGACATGGATGTCGACGCCCGCCGGGTGACGCTCCGCATGGTCGGCGACGCAGCCCTCGTCACCGACGAGGGCCACCACATTCTCGACCTGCATCTCGAGCGCATCGGCGATCCTGCGGCGCTCGCCGCGGCGCTCAACGCGGTCCCGGGCGTGGTCGAGCACGGGCTCTTCATCGGCATGGCCGAGGCGGTGATCGTCGGCGCGCCGGATGGCGCCGCCCAGGTGATCCGCCGGGTGCCGGTGGAACTGGCCGAGGAAATGCGCGGCGAGGACGCCTGAGCGATGGCCGCAGGCGCCTTCGACTTCGATCTCTTCGTCATCGGCGGCGGCTCGGGCGGCGTGCGCGCGGCGCGCGTCGCGGCGGAGGCGGGGGCGAAGGTCGCTCTCGCCGAGGAATACCGCTACGGCGGAACCTGCGTGATCCGCGGCTGCGTGCCCAAGAAGCTGCTCGTCTACGCCGCGGATTTCTCGCAAGGCTTCGAGGACGCCCACGGCTACGGCTGGAGCGTGGGCGACACCGCCTTCGACTGGCGCAAGCTCATCGCGGCCAAGGACGCCGAGATCTCGCGGCTCGAGGCGATCTACCACGACAATCTCCGCCGGGCGGGCGTGCAGCTCTTCGGCGCCCGCGCGACCATCGTCGATCCGCACGAGGTCGAACTGGCCACCGGCGCGCACTACAGCGCCAAGCACTTGCTCGTCGCCACTGGCGGCGCGCCGTTCGTACCCGACATCCCCGGCGCCGAACTGGCGATCACCTCCAACGAGATGTTCGGGCTCGACCGGCTGCCCGAGCGGCTGATCATCGTCGGCGGCGGCTACATCGCCTGCGAGTTCGCCGGCATCATGAACGGGCTCGGCTCGAAGGTGACGCTGCTCTACCGCGGCGACCAGATCCTGCGCGGCTTCGACGACGACGTGCGCGACCACCTCGCCGACGCCATGCGCGACCGCGGCGTGGTCGTCGAGATCCAGCGCGACCTGACCGCCATCGAGAAAGACGGCGACCGGTTGGTAGCGACCTGCGACAACGGCGAGCGCCACCACGCCGACCAGGTGATGTTCGCGACGGGGCGCAACCCGAACTCGACCGGACTCGGGCTCGAGGCCCTGGGCGTGGCGCTCGGGCGCAACGGCGCCATCGTGGTGGACGCGTGGTCGCAGACCGGCGTGCCCTCGATCTTCGCGGTGGGCGACGTCACCGACCGCGCCGCGCTGACGCCGGTGGCGATCCGCGAGGGCGAGGCATTCGCGCGCACCATCTTCCGCTCCGAGCCGACAAGGCCCGACCACACGCTGATCCCGACCGCGGTTTTCACGCGCCCCGAGATCGGAACGGTCGGGCTGACCGAGACGCAGGCGCGCGAACGCGGTGCGGTCGAAGTCTACCGGACCGCCTTCCGGCCGATGAACCACGTGCTTGCGGGCCGGCGAGAGCGCATGCTGATGAAACTCGTGGTCGACGCCGCCGACCGCCGCGTGCTCGGTTGCCACGTGGTCGGCCCCGCCGCGGGCGAGATGGTCCAGCTTGCGGCGATCGCGCTGCGCCTCGGCGCCACCAAGGAGGACTTCGACGCCACCATGGCGGTGCACCCGACCGCTGCGGAGGAACTGGTCACCATGCGCACGCCCGTGTCATGAATGGTTGAAATCCGGCCCTCAGGGGTCACCTAGAGATCACGGCGCCGCCCGGCGGCGCCAGCAGCATAGCAAGGAGAGCGGAGGCCCATGCCCTACAGCAACAACGGCGGTCCCTGGGGAGGAGGCGGCAACCGCGGCGGCAGCGGCGGCGGCGGTCAGGATGGGGGCGGAAACCGCGGCGGTGGTCGCGGGCCGGGCGGGCAGCCACCGGTTCCCGACATCGACGAGATCGTCCGCAAGGGCCAGGAGCAGCTCAAGGTGCTCATGGGCGGCGGCAGGGGCTCGCGCGGCGGCTCCGGCGGCGGCGCGGGCGGCGGCCCGGCCATCGGACGGCGCGGTCTGGGGCTTATCGCGCTCGGCCTGGTCGGCCTCTGGCTCTTCGCCTCTTTCTACACGGTACGTCCCGAGGAGCAGTCCGTGGAGCTCACCTTCGGCGAATGCCGCGGCGACTGCATCGGCAATCCGGGTCTGAACTTCGCTCCCTGGCCGATCGTCCGGCCCGAGATCATTCAGGTTACCCGCGAGAACACCGAGGAGATCGGCGCCGGCACGCAGCGCAACGGCCGGCCCGCGGGACTGATGCTGACCGGCGACGAGAACATCGTCGACATCTTCTTCCAGGTGGTCTGGAACGTGCGCGACCCGGCCGAGTTCCTGTTCAACATCGCCGACCCGCAGCTGACCATCCAGGCCGTCTCGGAATCGGCGATGCGGGAAGTCGTCTCACGCAGCGAACTCTCCCCGATCCTCAGCCGCGACCGCGGCATCATCGCGCAGGAAGTGCGCGAGTTGATTCAGGCGACGCTCGACGAATACGGCGCGGGCGTGAACATCGTGCGGCTGAACTTCGACAAAGCCGACCCGCCGCAGGAGGTCATCGACGCCTTCCGTGACGTGCAGGCCGCGCGCCAGGAACGCTCGACGCTGCAGAACCGCGCCGACGCCTACGCCAACGAGCGCCTCGCCTCCGCGCGCGGCCAGTCGGCCCAGACCCTTCAGGAAGCCGAGGGCTACCGCGCCCAGGTGGTCAACGCCGCCACCGGTGAGGCGAGCCGCTTCACCGCGGTCCTCGAGGAATACGTCAAGGCGCCCGACGTCACACGCCAGCGCCTCTATCTCGAGGCTATGGAGACCGTGCTTGGCGACGTGGAGGTGTTCCTCATGGACACCCCCGGGACCGGCGGCCAGGGCATCGTGCCCTATCTGCCGCTGAACGAATTGCGTCGCACGACGACCGAGGAGACCCGCTGATGCTCAGACTTCCCATTCTGCTCGCGATCCTTGTGGGTCTCGGCTTCGTCGCGCTCAACGCGATCTTCATCGTTGACGAACGCCAGAAGGCGATGGTGCTTCAATTTGGCCAGGTGAAGTCGATCAAGGAGGATCCCGGCCTCGCCTTCAAGATCCCCTTCATCCAGAACGTCGTCTACTACGACTCCCGTATCCAGGCGCTCGACACCAACGCGCTGGAAGTGACCCCCCTCGACGACCGGAGGCTGATCGTGGACGCCTTCGCGCGCTGGCGCATCGAGGACGTGGAGCAGTTCCGCCGCGCCGTCGGCGTGGGCGGCATGGCCGCGGCCGAACAGAGGCTGGACGGCATCCTCAACGCCAACATCCGCGAGGCGCTCGGCTCCGTCCGCTCGGAAGTCGTGCTGTCGGCCGATCGCGTCGGCCTGATGAACCGCATACGGGACGCGTCCATCATCGAGGCGCGCCAGCTCGGCGTGCTGGTCATCGACGTGCGCATCAAGCGCGCCGACCTGCCCGAGCAGAACCTCGCGGCGACTTTCCAGCGCATGCAGGCCGAGCGCGAGCGCGAGGCGGCGGACGAGCGCGCCCGAGGCAACGAGGCGGCGCAGCGCGTGCGCGCACAGGCCGACAGGACGGCGATCGAGATCGTCTCGGAGGCGGATCGCGACGCAAACATCATCCGAGGCGAGGCGGACGCCGAGCGCAACGGCATTCTCGCCGAGGCCTTCACCGCCGACCAGGAGTTCTTCACGTTCATCCGATCGATGGAGGCCTACCAGTCGGCGATGACCGGCGCGAACACCACGATGATGATCGAGCCCGACAGCGAGTTCTTCAACTACCTGAGCTCGCCGTCCGGTCCACCGGCGCTGCCCGCAGCGGCCGGCGACAGCGACGCCGACCCGGACGCCGCGGCGTCCCCGAGCGCCCAGCTTGAATGATCGAGGCGCTGCTGCTCGGCGCCGGCCTCGTGGCGATCGTCGAGGGGCTGGTGCTGGCGCTGGCGCCCTCGAGAATTCGCGAGGTGCTCGAGATGCTCGAGCGCCTCGACGCCGAGCAGCGACGCCTGATCGGCCTCGTTGCCGTGGCGATCGGCGTCGTGCTGGTGGCGCTGTCTCGGCTGTGAACAGGTATCCCCGACCGTCACATGCCCGTTACGGCACGCATGCGTGACTTGCTTACCGGGTGGGATGGATTCAACTGGTGGTCGTCGCGTTCGAGCGTGGGCGGGCGCTGGACGCAAGAACCAAGGAGAAATGAGTTGAGACAACTGACGCAGCAGACGCCGCCGGCCGGATCACCGCTCGGCGCTTCACTAGCACTGGGCCTTGCGCTGGCCCTCGGGCTCTCGGCGACAGCGTCGCCGCCGGCGGCGATGGCCGAACAGGTGACGGCGCCCGAGGGCGTCGTGGCGCCGCCGAGCTTTGCGGACCTCGCGGATCGGCTGAGCCCCGCCGTGGTTAACATCACCACGTCCACCAACGTCGCGAACGTGAGCCAGGACGAACGGCCGATCATCCCCGAAGGCTCGCCCTTCGAGGACTTCTTCCGCGATTTCCTCGACCGAGAGCCGGGGCAGCAGGAACGCCGGAGCCGCCGTTCGAGCGCGCTCGGGTCGGGCTTCATCATCTCGCCGGACGGCTACATCGTCACCAACAACCACGTCATCGAGAGCGCCGACGAGATCACCGTCGAGCTGTTCGTCGACGGCGAGGAGCTCGAGGCCGAACTCGTCGGCCGAGACGCCCGCACCGATATCGCGCTGCTCAAGGTCGACACCGACGAGGATCTCCCCTTCGTCGAATTCGGCGACAGCGACGCGGCCCGCGTGGGCGACTGGGTGCTGGCGATCGGCAACCCGCTCGGCCAGGGCTTCTCTGTCTCCGCCGGCATCGTCTCGGCGCGCAACCGAACGCTCCAGGGCTCCTACGACGACTTCATCCAGACCGACGCCGCGATCAACCGCGGTAACTCCGGCGGGCCGCTCTTCAACATCGACGGCGAGGTGATCGGCGTGAACACCGCGATCCTGTCGCCCAACGGCGGCTCGATCGGGATCGGCTTCGCGATGTCCTCGGCCGTGGTCGAGCGGGTCGTGGCCCAGCTGCGCGACTTCGGCGAGACCCGGCGCGGCTGGCTCGGCGTGCGCATTCAGAACATCGACGAGGACATCGCCGAATCGCTCGGCCTCAAGGCGGCGCAGGGCGCGCTGGTGACGGATGTGCCCGAAGGGCCCGCGATGGATGGCGGCATGCTCGCCGGAGACGTGGTGCTCAGCTTCGACGGCGAGGTCGTTGACGACACCCGCGAGCTGGTGCGCATCGTCGCCGAGACCGAGGTGGGCCGCGAGGTCGAGGTGGTGGTGTTCCGCGACGGCGCGGACGTGCCGCTCAAGGTCACGATCGGCCGGCTTGAGGAGCAGCCGATGCTGGCCTCCGCCGAAGCGCCGGCCGGCGACGAGGTCGTGGAGGAGGAGACGGTCCTCGGCCTGACCCTCTCGCCGGTGACCGACGAGCTGCGCGCCGAGCACGGCATCGACGGCGAGGCCGCGGGCCTGGTGGTCCTCTCGATCGAGGAAGGTTCGGACGCGGAGATCAAGGGCCTGCGCGTCGGCGACCTGATCACCGAGGTGGGCCAGGAGCCTGTGGCCTCTGCTGCGGACATGCGCAAGCGCATCGAGGCGGCCGAGGAGGCCGGGCGCAGCTCGGTGCTGCTGCTCGTCATCCGCGAGGACGCCCCCCGCTTCGTGGCGCTCAGCGTCGCGAACTGATCCCGCGTCGACCCGCGAGGGTCGTCGCGTACGCGCGCGCCCCGCGCCGGGAAACCGGCGCGGGGCCGCGTCGTTTCAGGGGGCCGCCGGCCCCGTCCCCTCCATCGTCACGATCTCGTCGAGCAGCGCCGAGATGTCCTCGATCGTCTGCGCCACCACGTGGATCACGTCGCCGTCGCGCTGCACCCGCCCGATGACCTTCAGCGCCCGGCCCGCGATCACCGCCCGTCGGAAGCGCTGGAAGATCTTCGCCCAGACCACGATGTTTGCGACCCCGGTCTCGTCCTCGAGCGTCAGGAAGATCACCCCCTTGGCGGTGCCCGGTCGCTGGCGGCAGATCACCAGCCCCGCCACCGCCACCCGCGCCCCGTCCGGCGGCAGGTCGAGCCGCCGCGCGGTCAGGCAGGCCGGCGGACGCGGCCAGGCGGGCGGACGGGGCGGGGCATCGACGCGCATGAGGAACATACCTAGAACATCCGCCGCGCCGCGCAAGCCCGTTCAGTCGAGCAGACCCGCCAGCAGCGCCGCAAACGCCGCAGGCGCGCCGATCATCAACTCATGCCCGACCCCCGGCAGCACCGCGACCTGCACGCCGCGCGCCTCGAGCCGCGCCGGATCGGGCGCGTCCGGCGTCGCCGCGCCACCGCGACGGGGAGAGTCGGTTTCTCCGTAGTCGGTCTCTCCGTAGACGAACGTCCGTGGGATCCCCAGGGCAAGGAAGTCCTCCTCGAACGCCTCGGGCAGCGCGACCAGCGCCCGGCTGATCGCGTGCAGCGCCCGCGGATCGGCCTGCGACCAGGCCCCGAACACGAAGCCCTCGAACCCGCCGCCCGCCAGCGCCCCCTCCCGCAGTGCTGCGAGCATCCGCGGCAGGCCTTCGGCGGCGAAGCGTGCGCCGGGGTCCGCCGCGACGCGCCGCGAGGCTGCGCCGCCGCCGGGCAGTACGTTGGCCTCGCCGACCACCAGCCGCGAGACGAGGTCGGGCCGGACGTGGGCGAGCGCGATCGCCACCGTTCCGCCCATGGAATGCCCCACCAGCGCAAACGGCCCGCCGCCGAGATGGTCGAGAACCGCCGCGACCACGGCCGCATGGCTCGCCAGCGCGTGGTCGAAATCCGCCGGCCGGTCGCTCGCCCCCGACCCAAGGAAGTCGATCATCACGAACCGTCGCCCGGCCAGCGCCGGATCGGTCGCCACGTCGAGAAAACTGCCCACCGCCGGCAGGCAGAGCCCCGGCAGGCACACCACCGCAGGCTCCGCCCCCGGGGTCTCGTGCCAGCGAACGAAGGCGTCCTCTCGCGAAAGATAAAGGCTCTCCATCGGCTTCGCTCCCCTCCCCGGTCGTCGTCCCTGCAATTCAACCATGGCGGATCCCGCCGTCCGCGACTAGATAACCGCCGCGACCCACCGATCGAAGACCACAGCGAGACTGCAAGGAAGCCGCCCATGGCCCGGATCACCTACATCGAGCACAACGGCGCGCGCCACGAGGTGGACGTGCCCAACGGCCTCACCGTCATGGAGGGCGCGCGCGACAACAACATCCCGGGCATCGAGGCCGATTGCGGCGGCGCCTGCGCCTGCTCGACCTGCCACGTCTACGTCGATCCCGCCTGGGTGGAGAAACTGCCGCCGCGCGACCCGATGGAGGAGGACATGCTCGACTTCGCCTGGGAGCCCGATCCCACGCGCAGCCGGCTGACCTGCCAGCTCAAGGTGTCTGACGCGCTGGACGGCCTGGTGGTGCAGATGCCCGAGAAGCAGATTTGAGGGCGCGCGCCGCGGCCTTCGCGCTCGCCGCGGCGGCCCTCGCCGCGCCTGTCGAGGCGCAGACCTCCTGCGTCGAGGCGGCGGGCGCGCGCGCCTGTTTCACCGAGCCCACCGGCCGCTACGCCCACGGCGTGCTCGGCGACGCGGTCGAATGGGGCGCGCTGACGCTGCGGACGCCCGACGGCGCGGTGGCGACGGCGCGGCTGCCCGAGGACCGGGTGTTCGAGGACCTCGTCCCGCGGCTCGTCGACATCGACGGCGTTGCGCCGCCCGAGATCGTCGTGGTCGAGAGCTCCGCCGCGGGCGGCGCCCGGCTCGCTGTCTACGGCGGGGACCGCGGAACGCTGCGCGCCATCGCCGCCACCCCGGAGATCGGCACGCCCAACCGCTGGCTCGCGCCAGCCGCGATCGCCGATCTCGACGGCGACGGGTCGATCGAGATCGCCTATGTCGAGACCCCGCATCTGCGCGGTGTCCTGCGCATCTGGGCCTTCGCGCCCGGCGGGCTCACCGAACGCGCCGCCGCCGCCGGCTTCTCGAACCACCGCATCGGCGAGGACTTCATCTCAGGCGGGCTGCGGACCTGCGACGGGATCCCCGAGATCGTCACCGCCGACCTCGGCTGGACCCGCCTGCGCGCCGCGCGCCTCGCAGGCGACCAGATCTCCGTGCGCGACCTGGGCCCGTTGCGCAGCCCTGAGGATTTCGCCGCCGCGCTCGCCTGCGCGCCGTGAGACGACCTGCCTGGGCATTGTCCGGGAATTTCCGAAAGTGCTTCGCGATCTGCGCGCTGGACCCGGACCAGCGCGCACGTAGCGTGGCGCGATCAAGCGGCCGTTGCGATCGTCCCGAAGCCGAGAAACGGCGGCGTCATCATGTCTATCCCCCGATCTCCGGGCGCTCCAGCGCCAGATAGACGCTGTCGCACCACTCATCTCCCACGAGGAACGTCCGCTGCGCCCGGCCGACCTCGACGAAGCCGTGTTTCTCCAGGAGCCGCAGCGCCGCGGCGTTGCGCGGGTCGACGTCCGCGTCCAGCCGCGCGATGTCCAAGCTGGCGAAGACATGCGGGATCACCGCGCCGAGCGCCTCCGAGCCCAGGCCCCTCCCCCAATGGTCGGAGCGCAGGATGAACCCGATCTCGCCCATCCGCCAGCAGCCTGCCTTGCCGATCACCCGGCCCTCATGCTCGACCACGAAGTCGTCCGTCTCGTCGGGCGAGAACGCCACCATGCCGGCGAGCCAGCGCCGGGTCTGCCCGATCTCGACGTGGGGAAGGCTGTCCCAGTAGCGCATCGCGCGCGGATCGGCGAAGACCTCGAAGAGGTCGTCCGCGTCCTCCATTCGGGCGCGCCGCAGGCGCAACCGGGCGGTGTCGAGCATCGGCGCGCCTCCCACGCCGCCCATGGTGCCTCACCGGAGGGGCGCGGCGCAACGCTCCCGGGGTTCAGAAGCGCAGCGCCTTGGCCTGCCGGATCTGGGGCAGCGCGGCGATGGCGTCCAGCGTCGGCGCGTCCACCGGCGCGTCGACGCCGAGCAGCGCCAGAGCCTCGCCGCTCTTCTCGGCGCGGCCGAGCGCGAAGGTGGCGATGTTGACGCCGAGGTCGCCGAGCTTGGTGCCGAGCGCGCCGATGTAGCCCGGAGAGTCGGTGTTGGTGGTGTAGAGCATGTTCGCCATCGGCTCGGCCTCGAGGTTGATGCCCTTGATCTGGATGAAGCGCGGCTTGCCGTCCGAATAGATCGTGCCCGCGACCGATCGCGTCTGCTTCTCGGTCGTCACGATCAGCCGGACATAGGAGCCGAAGGCGCCCTGGGCGTCCTTGCGGGTCTCGGCGATCTTGACCCCGCGTTCGCGCGCCACGATCGGCGCGGAGACCATGTTGACGCCGCCCTCGCCCACCAGCGGCTTCAGGAGCCCCGCGGTCAGCGCCGCAGTCAGCGGCTTGAGGTTCAGCGCGCCGACCTCGCCGACGTACTCGATCTCGATCTCGCGGACCGCGTGCTCGGTGACCTGTCCGGCGAAGCTGCCGAGAAGTTCGGCGAGCCGGACCCAGGGCCTGAGGATCGGCGCCTCCTCGGCGGTGACGCTCGGCGCGTTGAGCGCGTTCGAGATCGCGCCGCTGACGAGATAGTCCGACATCTGCTCGGCGATCTGCAGAGCGACGTTTTCCTGGGCCTCCGAGGTCGAGGCCCCCAGGTGCGGCGTGCAGACGACGTTGGGGGCCTCGAAGAGCGGGTTCTCGGTCGCGGGCTCCACGGCGAAGACGTCGAAGGCCGCGCCGGCGAGCCGACCCTCGCGCAGCGCCCCGGCCACGGCGGCCTCGTCAACGAGACCGCCGCGCGCGCAGTTGATCAGGTGCGCGCCGGGCTTGATGCGAGCGACGCGCTCGGCCGACAGCAGGTTCGCGGTCTTGTCGGTCTTGGGCAGGTGCAGGGTGATGAAATCGGCGCGGCCGAGCAGCTCGTCGAGATCCTCGATGCGCTCGACGCCCATCGCCGTCGACCGCTCGGCCGACAGGAACGGGTCGTAGGCGATCACCTTCATCTTCAGCCCGATGGCGCGGGCGGCGACCACCGAGCCGATGTTGCCCGCGCCGATCAGCCCGAGCGTCTTGCCGGTGATCTCGGTTCCCATGAACTTCGACTTCTCCCACTTGCCGGCGCGGGTCGAGGCGTCGGCGGCGGGGATCTGGCGGGCGCAGGCGAACATCATCGCGATGGCGTGCTCGGCGGTGGTGATCGAGTTGCCGAAGGGCGTGTTCATCACCACGATCCCCTTGGCGGAGGCGGCGGCGATATCGACGTTGTCCACCCCGATCCCGGCGCGGCCGATCACCTTAAGCCGGTCGGCCTTGGCGATGAGGTCGGCGGTGGCCTTGGTGGCCGAGCGGATGGCCAGACCGTCGAAGCCGCCGATCACCTCGGCGAGACGGGCGGCGTCCTTGCCCAGCGCGGGCTGGAAATCCACCTCGACGCCGCGGTCGCGGAAGATCTGCACGGCGGCGTCGGAGAGGGCGTCGGAAATGAGAACCTTGGGCATGGGAACGGCTCCTTGGGCGGGCGCGGCCCGCTGGATTTGAAGGAACGAGGGGGGTCGGGCTCAGCCGGCCTTGGCCGTGGCGAAGGCCCAGTCGAGCCAGGGCGTCAGCGCGCGCACGTCCTCGGTCTCGACGGTCGCGCCGCACCAGATCCGCAGTCCTGGCGGCGCGTCGCGGTAGCCGGCGATGTCGTAGGCGGCGCGTTCCAACTCCAGGAGCTTGACAATGCGCTTGACGAAATCGCGCTGAGCCGTCTCGTCGCGCGCGGCGATCTCCGGGTCAACGATCCGCAGGCATACGGAGGTGTTCGAGCGCGCCGCCGGGTCGGCGACGAGGTTCTCGACCCAAGGGGTCGCGTCCACCCAGGCCTGCAGCGCCGCGGCGTTGGCGTCGGCGCGCGCCATCGTGCCGGCGAGCCCGCCGATGCTCTCGATCCAGTCGAGCGCGTCGAGCGCGTCGGCGACGCAGAGCATCGAGGGCGTGTTGATGGTCTCGCCCCGGAAGATCCCCTCGTTCAGCTTGCCGCCCTTGGTGAGGCGGAAGATCTTGGGCAGCGGCCAGTCGGGCGCGAAGCTCTCGAGCCGCTCCACCGCGCGCGGCGACAGGATCAGCACGCCGTGCGCGCCCTCCCCGCCCATCGCCTTCTGCCAGGAGAAGGTCGTCACGTCGAGCTTGTCCCAGTCGAGCGGCTGCGCGAAGGCCGCGGACGTCGCATCGCAGAAGGTCAGACCCGCGCGGTCGGCGGCGATCCAGTTCGCGTCCGGCGCGCGCGCGCCGGAGGTGGTGCCGTTCCAGGTGAAGCAGACGTCGGCGTCGGCGCGGACCGCCGCCAGGTCGGGCAGCGCGCCGTAGGGCGCAGTCAGCACCCGGCAGTCGTCGAGCTTCAGTTGCTTGGTGGCGTCTGTCGCCCAGCCCTGGCCGAAGCTCTCCCAGACCAGCATGTCGACGGGCCGCGCGCCGAGCATGGACCACATCGCCATCTCGAAGGCGCCGGTGTCGGAGGCCGGCACGATGCCGACGCGGTAGGCGGCGGGCACGCCGAGGATGGCGGCCGTACGGTCGATCACTTCGGCGAGTTGCGCCTTGGGACCGGCGGCGCGGTGCGAGCGGCCGAGAAAGGCGCGCGCGGCGACGGCGGCCGCATCCCATCCGGGACGCTTCGGGCAGGGTCCGGAAGAGAACTCCGGACGCAACGGTTGAACGGCAGGTTTCGGGTGGGCTGCGACCAAAGTCGCGTCAGCCGGGGCTAGGCTCATCTGCCAGCTCCATCGTCAGGGTGAGATCGCTGAGCCCGCCACCGCTCACCCTCGTCCGGTGACGCGCCCGAAGTCCGGTTATGCGATTCCCCCGCCCTTGCCAACCGGGAAATCGCGGCTCTGGCCAAGCCGCCGCAAGGCGTGCACAAGCGCCGCGCAGAAGCCGTTGGAGAGGGCCGGCCCCATGCCGAGCGCGTGCGCGCCGACGCCCTCGAACTGGGCGCTGCTCGGCCTGCTCGGGCTGATCTGGGGTGCCTCCTTCATGATGATCGAGATCGCGCTCACCGGCTTCGGGCCGCTGACCGTGGCGGCGCTCCGGATCTGCGTGGCGGCGACGCTGCTCGTCGGGCTCGCGGGTGCGACCGGCGTCCGGCTGCCCAGCGTTCCCGGACCGCAGGCGCGCCGGGTCTGGGCGCACGCGCTCGGCATGGCGGTCTTTTCCATCGCCCTGCCCTTCGCCGGCCTGGCCTGGGCGCAGGAACATGTGACCTCGGGCTTCGCGGGCGTGTCGATGGCGACGATGCCACTGATGGTGCTGCCGCTCGCCCATGTCTTCGTTCCGGGCGAGACCATGACCGCGCACCGCACTGCGGGTTTCGCCATCGGCTTCGTCGGCGCCGCGCTGCTGGTCAGTCCCGGCGGCGCGGCCGGCGGACCGGCGGACGTCGTGATGGTGTTCGCGCGCCTGGCCTGCGTCGGGGTCGCGATCTCCTATGCGCTCGGCGCGATCGTCACCCGGCTGGCGCCGCCCACGCCCCACGTCGCCATCTCCGCGGCCGCGCTCCTGCTCGCAGCCGTGCTGGCCGCGCCCCTGGCGCTTGCGGTCGAGGGCCTGCCCGGCCCTGCGCCGGCCGCCGCCTGGGCGGCCGCGCTCTATCTCGGGGTGGTCCCGACCGCGCTGGCGACGCTGATGCTGGTGCGGCTTGCCCGCACCGCCGGGCCGTCGTTCCTCAGCCTCGTCAACTACCAGGTGCCGGTCTGGGCGCTCATGATCAGCGTCGTGGCGCTCGGCGAGCCCCTGCCG
Organism: uncultured Alphaproteobacteria bacterium; assembly: GCA_963836255.1. Taxonomy (GTDB): domain Bacteria; phylum Pseudomonadota; class Alphaproteobacteria; order Rhodobacterales; family Rhodobacteraceae; genus Amaricoccus. The sequence continues at coordinate 613,412 of CAWIIL010000001.1, read as the reverse complement.
CCGCAATTCGCCGCGGCGCTCGCCCTGATCCTCGCGGGACTCGCCGTCTCGCAGGCGCGCCGGCGCGCCTGACCGGACCGCCTCAGGCGTACTTGGCCACTTCCGCCTCGATCTCGCCGACGATGGCTCGCAGGAGGTCGGGATCCTCGCACTCGCCCATGATCCGCACCAGCGGCTCGGTGCCGGACTTGCGGATCAGAAGGCGGCCGCGGCCACGCAACTGCGCCTCGGCGGCCGCGATCACCCCCCGCACGCTCTCCTCCTCGAGCGGCGTCGCGCCCGACTGGTAGCGCACGTTCTGCAAGAGCTGGGGGATCGGCTCAAAGACGCGGGCGAGTTCGCTGGCGGGGCGTCCGGAGGCGACCATCGCCGAGAGGAACTGCAGCGCCGCGGCCAGCCCGTCGCCGGTGGTGACGTAGTCGGTCATCACGATGTGGCCGGATTGCTCGCCGCCGAGGTTGAAGCCGCCCGCGCGCATCGCCTCGACCACGTAGCGGTCGCCGACCGCGGTGCGCTCCAGCCGCAGCCCGTGCCGCTCCAGATGCCGCTCGAGCCCGAGGTTCGACATCACCGTGCTGACCAAGGTGCCGTGGTTCAGCCGCCCCTCCGCCGCCCAGCTCTGGGCGATCAGCGCCATGAACTGGTCGCCGTCCGCGACCGCGCCCGTCTCGTCGATGATCATCACCCGGTCGGCGTCGCCGTCGAGGCTGATGCCGAGATCGGCGCCGTGCGCGCGCACCGCCGCCACCGCGTTCGCGGTATTGGTCGACCCGCAGCCGTCGTTGATGTTGTAGCCGTTCGGCGACACCGCGATCGGGATCACCTCCGCGCCCAGCTCCCAGAGCACGTCTGGCGCGGTTCGGTAGGCCGCGCCGTTGGCGCAGTCGACCACCACCTTGAGCCCGTCGAGCCGCTGGCCGCGCGGGAAGGTGGTCTTGACGAACTCCATGTAGCGCCCGCGGCCGTCCTCGATCCGGGTCGCCCGCCCGATGGCGGCGGGCTCGGCCAGGTCGGGCTCGCCCTCGAGCAGCGTCTCGATCTCCTCCTCGGCCGCATCGGAGAGCTTGAAGCCGTCGGGCCCGAAGAACTTGATGCCGTTGTCCTCGAACGGGTTGTGCGAGGCGGAGATCATCACGCCGAGATCGGCGCGCATCGAGCGGGCGAGAAAGCCCACGGCCGGCGTCGGCACCGGCCCGACGATGAAGACGTTCATGCCGACGGAGGTGAAGCCCGCCATCAGCGCGTTTTCCAGCATGTAGCCCGACCGCCGGGTGTCCTTGCCGATCACCACGCGGTGCGCGTAGTCGCCCTTGCGGAAATACCGCCCCGCCGCCTGGCCGAGCCGCAGCGCCGCCGCGGCGGTCATCGGGTGCTCGTTGGCGCGTCCGCGCACGCCGTCGGTCCCGAAGAGCGTTCTACCCATGATCCTGCGCGCCCGTCCCGATGTCCCGCGCCGCGTTGCTCAGGCGTTGAGCGCAGTCCAGACCGCGACCGCCTGTCTCGTCTCCGCGACGTCGTGCACCCGTATCATCTGCGCGCCCTGACGCAAGCCTTCGAGCGCCGCGGCGATGGATCCCGGCGCCCGGTCTGCGGGCGTGGGCGCGTCCCCGAGCGTCCCGATGAAGCGCTTGCGCGAGGCGCCGAGCAGCACCGGACAGCCAAGACCGTGCAGGATCGCGAGGCCGCGGATCAGCGCGAGGTTGTGCTCGAGCGTCTTGCCGAACCCGATGCCGGGATCAACCGCGACTCGAGCCCGCGGCACGCCGATCGCCTCGAGGGCCTCGAGGCGCGCCTCGAGGTGGTCGCAGACGTCGAGCAGCACGTCGTCGTAGGCCGGCGCATCCTGCATGGTCTCCGGATCGCCCTGCGCGTGCATCAGGCAGACCGGCCGGCCGCGCGCCGCCAGCAGCGCCGCCATCTCGGAGTCGAAGCCGAGCGCCGAGACGTCGTTGAGCATGTCCGCGCCGGCGGCGAAGGCGGCCTCGGCCACCGCGGCCTTGCGCGTGTCGATCGAGATCGGGGCCTCGACGCCGGCCCCGCGCAGCCCCTCGATCACCGGGACCACGCGGGCGATCTCTTCGGCGGCGGAGACGGGATGCGCGCCTGGCCGGGTCGATTCCCCGCCGATGTCGAGGATGTCCGCGCCCGCCGCCGCCAGGGCCCGGCCGCGCGCCACGGACGCCTCCGGCCCGGCGTCGAGCCCGCCGTCCGAAAAGCTGTCGGGCGTGACGTTGAGCACCGCCATCAGCCGCGGCCGGTCAAACGCGAAGCCGCAGAACCCGGGACGCGGCGCGGTCAGCCGCGCCAGCGCCGCGGCGGGAACGGCCGCGAGGCCGAGGCGTTCGGGCGGGGCGTCGCGGCGGTGCGCGACCACCGTGTCGAACCAGAGCGAGCCGCCTGCAAGCCGTGCCGCGCCAGGCGGGCGCGGTCGCTCCGAGCGCGGCAGCGGACGAAACCGGACGGTCTGCCGCTCGCCGCTCAGGCGGATTTCCACTTGATCGAACAGCCGATCGAGGCGGTCTGCTCGGCGGGACCCTTTCCGGTCTCGGCCACCTGCGCCATCGCCTCGAGGAGTTCGCGCCGCTCGGGCGGGCGTTCACTGCGCCCGGCGTCGTCGAGCCGCCCACGATATTGCAGCGCCAGCTCGGCGTCAAAGCCGAAGAAGTCCGGCGTGCAGGCCGCGCCAAATACGCGCGCGACCGATTGGTCGGCGTCGTGCAGATAGGGGAAGGAGAACCCGTGGCGGCGGGCGAATTCGCCCATCTTCTCATAGCTGTCGGCGGGATGGCTCACGGCGTCGTTAGAGCAGATCGCCGCGAAGCCCACACCGATCTCCTTCAGAGCGGCCGCCTCCATGGCCAGCCTGTCGGCGATCGCGAGCACATAGGGGCAATGGTTGCAGATGAAGGCGATCACCAGCCCGTTCGGGCCGCGCAGGCTCTCAAGACTCCAGCTCGCGCCGTCGGTGTCGGGCAGATCGAAGTCCACCGCCCGCCAGCCGAAGTCGCAGATCTGGGACTGGGCCATCAGCGCCGGCCCGTGGCCAGCTCGGACGGGACCGAGACGGACGCGACCCGGCCCGTGTAGGCCTCGCCCTCCGGCCCGGCGCCGTCCGCCCCCACCAGCAGCGCCTCGGTCGCGCCGATCTCGCTGGCGAGCCAAAGCGCCAGTCCGGCCGGGTGGCTGGCGTCGGCCTTCGGCCCGGCGACGGCGTCCATCACCATCTTGGTCGGCGCCCAGACCGGCTGGCGGCCCGATTTCAGCGCCCAGTCGAGTTCGGCCCGCGAGGATACGACGGTGAAGCGCGGGTCGGCGTCGGCGAGCGCCCAGGCCGCCTGGTCGATCGCGAGAAGCCCGATACGTCGCCGCGGCGCCGTCGTCGCCGGCGGATGCGCGGCGGCGGGGCCGAGGCAGAGCACGGAGCCGAGCGCGGAGCGCGCCAGCGCGTCGAGCCAGTCCGCGCGCGCGTCACCTGCGAGCGCATCCGGGTCGAGATAGACCACGCGCGCCCGCAGCGCCGCCGCGCGCGCCGCGGCCTGCGCCGGCCGCAGCCGCGTGGCGCCCTCGTCGAAGCGCGCCCGCATGATCTCCACGCCGAGCGCTCCGGGGATCCGGTCGAGCTTCTCGATGCGCACGAATACCCGGAGCGCGCGCGGATCTGAGAGGCAGCGCGCCGCGACCCGTTCGGCGAGGGTCTCGAGCAGGTTGATGCGCTCCGCGGTGAGCTCGGTCTCGATCGCTTCGGTGATCGTGTCGTAGGAGATCACCTTGTCGACGTCGTCGTCCATCGCGGCGGTGTGGTGGCGCACCTCGAGCACGACGTTGAAGCGGACCCGCTGCATGACGCCGCGCTCGCTGGCGAAGGCGCCGATCTCGACTGACCGGGTGTAGTCGCGCACCGAGATCCGGTCGGGCAGGTTTCCCGCCGACGTGGCCGACGCCCGCGCGTGCGGCATCTCGAATGCGATCGATGTCTCGTCCATGCCGCCCCGCCCCGGCCCCGCATCGGGCCGCCCTCAGGATCAGGAATACATAGACCGCCCCATCCCGGCAAGGCCGGCCCCTCAGGGTTAAGGGGCGTTCACCAGACCTGCGATCCGCCCGCCCCGCTTAACCGGCCGAAAAGCATGATCGCTCATGCTGGCGACCGTGCGCGGGGTTCCGCCGATCGTCCCGCGACAGGACGCGGCGGCGGGCGAACCGGGGTATGGAGGGGATCGACATGTCACGCATAGGGCGCGCTTGCGCCATACTTCTGCTTTCCGCAGCCGCAGCCGGCGCCGCCGGCGCGCAGCAGTTGCCGAGCCGGATGAACCAGCCGATCTCCGACCGGCCGGACCAGGCGCTCTTCGCCGAGGCGGTGCTGATCTATTCCAACGCCGCACGGCGGCAGGCCGGCCGGGCGCCGCTCGCGCTCGACCCGCGGCTGACGCAGGCCGCGGCCGATCACGCGAGCAACATGGCCAAGCTGCGCACCCACGCCCACGTTCTGCCGGTGCGCGGCCAGAAGGACCTGCGCCAGCGGATGATGCGCAATTCGGTCCCCTATCGCGCCGCCGCCGAGAACATCGCCATGGACAAGGTCTACCGGCTGCTCAGCCGCCCGATCTCGATGTCCTCGCGGGGCTGCGACTTCATCTACGGGGACACGAAGCAGCCGGTGCCGGTGCACACCTACGCAAGCCTCGCGCAGTCGGTGGTCACCCGTTGGCTCGCCTCGCCCAAGCACCGCTCGTCGCTCCTGTCGGCGAAGTTCACCCGGCTCGGGAGCGGCGTCGGCGTCGATCCGGGCGGACCCGCTTGCGGCGATCTCTATCTCGCGCAGACCTTCGCGGACTGACGCAACGTCTCGCCGCTCAGCGCTGCGCCATCGCGTCACCGGTGCGGTAGAAGAGGTGGGCGCCGATGGCGGCGGTGCGCGTCATGCGCCGCGCCCAGCCGGGCCGCACGTAGGTGGCGTGGAAATGCGTGGCGCCGTCGGTGACTGTGCGGTCGGCGCGATCGATCATCAGAGCGGCCAGCTTCTTCGCGCGCTCACGCGCCAGTGGGCTCGTCATGTCCTCGGGCCGCCCGTCGCAGGCGTAGGAGAACTGGCAGGCGCGACCCGAGCCGACACCCTGCCGCGTCACGCCGCAGATGCTGCCGGGATAGCGGCGGTCGTCGACGCGATTGAGAACAACCTCGGCGACGGCGACCTGGCCCGACAGCGGCTCGCCCCGGCTCTCGAAATAGATCGCCTCGGCAAGACAGCGCCATTCCTCGCCCCGCTCGGTCAGGGGCAGCGAATCCACCAGCGACATCGAGATCCGGCGCGCGTCGATCACCTCCACGGCGTCGGTCGCCTTCGCGCCCCTGGTGCTCGCGGTGACCGCCTCGTCGACGCCGCGCGGCTGCGGACGCTGGCTCTTGAGCGAGAGCGCCGCAATTCGCGCGCCGCTCTTGCGAGCGATCGCGGTCCGCTCGGCCCCGAGAAGCTGCGACAGGCTCTCTCCGGCCCGCGCCGCAGGCGGCTCCGTCGCCTGGACCGCGGCCGCGCCGAAACCGATCGCCACCGCCGCGACCGCACAGAGCCAGTGTCCCGCGCGAAGCCGTTCCGAAACCCGCATCCCATGTCCCCCGACAGCGAAGTACCCGTTCCCGCGCGCATTTTCGCGTTGGTGAACAGATCGTTAAGCGGCTTCGTTTGGCAGTCTCGCGAAGACGGAGTCCAGACGCCGAAAACCGTCGGCGGAAACCCGCCGAACGAGTCCGGTGCGGGAACAGGCGGCGCGGCGGGGGATTCGTCCGAGTTTCAGAGCGTTCGCAGCGCTTCCCGAACCCGGCTCTCAGCTTCCGAAACCAGGCCGAAATAGGTCCGGAACGGACTTTCTTCGCGCCGGATACGGCCAGCAAGCGCGGCGAGGCCGACCGCGCCGAATGATTCGGCGATTCGGCTTTCAACCCAGACTTGCGCCTTGGCGCGCCGGCTAGCGGCCATGACGCCGGAACTGCGACGCGCTTCGATCAATGCGTCAATGATCTCAAGCGCTTGGGCGAGCCCATCGCCGGTCTGCGCGGAAACGATGGCCACCGGCGCGCTCCGCACCGGGCCGGAGTCGAGCGACAGCGCCCCGCGCAGCGCCGCCGCCGCGCGCCCCGCCTCGGCGACCATGTCGCCCTTGGTCACCAGAGCCAGGTCGGGCGTCTCCATCACCCCGGCCTTCATGAACTGCAGGGCGTCGCCGGCGCCCGGCTGCACGCAGAGCGCCACCAGATCGGCGCATTCGGCGATCTCGGTCTCGGACTGGCCGACGCCGACGGTCTCCACGATCACCCGGTCGAAGACCGCCCGCATCAGCGTCATCGCCGGGAAGGTGATCTCGGCGAGCCCGCCCAGCCGCCGCTGCGCCGCCATGGAGCGGATGAAGACCCCGGGGTCGCCGTCGCGGCCGCCCATGCGGACCCGGTCTCCCAGGAGCGCCCCCCCCGAAATCCGCGACGTCGGATCGACCGCGATCACCCCCACCCGCAGCCCCGCCGTGCGGAAGGCGTCGACAAGCGCATTCGCCAGTGTCGACTTTCCGACCCCGGGCGGGCCGGTGAGCCCGATCGCCACGCCAACCGGATCGGCCAGGGCCGCATCGAGAAGCGCCGCGGTCGCGCCGCTCTGGGGCGTCTCCTCGAGCGCCGTCAGCGCGCGCGCCAGCGCCGCCTTGCCGCCGGCGCGCAGCCCGGCGAGGTCCTGGCGCCCCGCGCTCACGCCGGGGACGCCTCCCCGTCCTCGCCTGCAGACAGCAGGCTCGCCTGCGCCGCCGCGAGCCGCGCGATCGGCGCCCGGAACGGCGAACAGGAAACGTAGTCGAAGCCCGCGATCTTGCAGAACCGGATCGAGGGCGGGTCGCCGCCGTGCTCGCCGCAGAGCCCGAGGATCAGGTCGGGATTGCGCGCGCGGCCGCGGTTGGCGGCGATGAGCAGCAACTCGCCTACGCCTTCGACGTCCAGCGAATGGAACGGATCCTCCGAGAAGACCCCGTTGCCGACGTAGTCGCGCATGAACCTGCCTGCGTCGTCGCGGCTGAGCCCGTAGGTCATCTGGGTCAGGTCGTTGGTCCCGAAGCTGAGGAACGACGTCGCTGCGGCGAGATCGCCCGATCGCAGCGCGGCGCGTGGCGTCTCGACCATCACGCCGAGCCGGTAGGCGGTTGGCGGCGCGTCGCGCTCGACGCGCACGGCCTCCGCGATCGTCTCGATGCGCGCCTTCACGAGCTCGACCTCGCGGAACGCCGAGACCAGCGGGATCATGATCTCCGGGATCACAGGATGGCCGCCGCCGCGGTTGACCTCGATGGCCGCCTCGAGGATCGCCCGCGTCTGCATCTCGTAGATCTCGGGCATTGTGATGCCGAGCCTCACCCCGCGCTTGCCGAGCATCGGATTGACCTCGGCGAGTTCGGCGGCGCGGGCGCGCACCGCGTCCACCTCGACCCCGAGCGCACGGGCCAGATCGCGCAGGCCCTCCGGCGAGGCCGGCAGGAACTCGTGCAACGGCGGATCGAGCAGCCGGATCGTCACCGGCATGCCGCGCATGATCTCGAAGAGCTCCTTGAAGTCGGCCCGCTGCATCGGCAGCAATCGCTCGAGCGCGGCGCGTCGGGTGGCGACGTCGTCTGCCATGATCAGCTCGTGCATCACCGTGATGCGCGCCGGCTCGAAGAACATGTGCTCGGTGCGGCAGAGGCCGAGGCCGTCCACGCCGAACTCGCGGGCCATGCGGGCCTCGGCGGGCGTGTCGGCGTTCGCGCGCACCCCGATCCTGCGCACGGCGTCGGCCCACTCCAGAAGCTGGCGCACCGCGCCGCCAAGCTCCGGCGCCACCGTGCGCGGCGCGCCGGCCATCGCCTCGCCGCGGGTGCCGTCGATGGTGATCAGCGCGCCTTCGGTGAACTCGCGCCCGTCGGGCGAGCGCAACACCCGCGTCTCGGCGTTGACGCGCAACTCGCTCGCCCCGACCACGCAGGGCAGGCCGATGCCGCGGGCGATCACCGCCGCATGGCTCGACATGCCGCCATGCACGGTCAGAACCCCGCGCGCGGCGTGCATGCCGCGGATGTCCTCGGGCGTGGTCTCGGGCCGCACGAGGATCGCACCCTCGCCCTGCGCCGCCGCGGCCTGCGCCGCCTCCGCGGTGAAGACCACGCGCCCGGTGGCCGCGCCGGGGCTCGCGGCGAGCCCGCGGGCGAAGACGTCGCGCGGCGCGGAGGGGTCGATCTGCGGATGCAGGTGCTCCACCAGGCTGATCGGCTCGACGCGCAGGAGCGCGCGCTCGCGGCTGATCGCGCCGCGGTTGGCCAGGTCGACGGCGACGCGCACCGCCGCGCGGGCGTTGCGCCGGGCCGGGATCGCATCGACGAGCGCCAGCCGGCCGCCGTCGATCACGAAATCGATCTCGAAGACGTCGCCGAGCCCCGCCTCGACGCGCGCCGCCGCCGCGACCAGCGCCGCCCGGGCCTCGGGCGCGGTCTCTTCCAGATCGAGGCGGGCCGCCGCGCCGCCCGCCGCGGCCGGGGCATGGAAGGCGATCGAGATCGCCGGCGCGCCGGTGCGCGCGTCGATCGGCGTCAGCCGGCCCGCGCCGTTCGGGCCGGGACCCGCGCATGGCAGGTATTCCTGCACGATCAGCGCGAGCCCGCCATCCTCGGACGCGCCCTTGGCCCGGCGCAGCAGCCGTGCGGACGGCGCATCCCAGGCCCGCGCCACCGCCGCGGCGGCTGCGACGATCTGGACGGCCGGATCCTGCGGGAAATCCGCGCCGGTCAGCTCCGCAAAGCGCGTGGCCAGCGCCTCGGCGTCCCCGGTCCCGGCGAAGCCCAGCGGATCGACGCCGTGCACCAGATGCGCGTAGGCGGCGACGAAGTCGCGCAGCATCGCAGAGGCGACCCCCTCGCCGCCACGCGCCGCGGCGGCCGGGTTCAGGCCGAGGCCGAACACCGCCTTCGGACCGCCCCAGGCGCGGTCGGCGGGACTGCCGCGCAGCGCGAAGAGCCGTCCGGGCGTGATGTCGAGGGGCAGCGGCGGCAGGGCCGCGCCGCGTCCGATCGCGCGCGCGCAGTCGAAGGAGAGCGCCACACCTTCGGGAACCGGCAGCCCGAAACCGGCGAGCCGAGCGAGCTTGGCGGCGCGGCGGCCGTAGACCTCGACGCGAACCGCCATGCTTCCGTCGAGCCGCGCAACGCGGGCGTCAGCCTCATCGGTGTACGCCGCCGGTTTCATTGCACTGCAACATAGCGACCCGCGCCGGGCGCGCAACGCAATTCGCCGCGCTCAGCCGCCCTCGATCTCGGAGAACACCGCCACCCGGTTCATCACCGTGCGGATGCGATTGAGCAGGCACAGTCGGTTGCGCCGAACCATCTCCGCCTCGGCGTTCACTACCGTGGTTTCGAAGAAGGCGTCGATCGGCCCGCGCAAAGCCGCCAGCGCCGCCATCGCGCCCGCGAAGTCCTCGGCCTCGAGCGCCGGGGCGAGCGCCACCTCGGCGGCATCGAGCGCCGTGAAGAGCGCCTTCTCCTCGTCGGTCTCGGCGAGGCTCGGATGCGGGTCGAGCGAATACTCCACCCCGTCCTTCTTCTCCTCGGCGGCGAGGATGTTGTTGGCGCGCCGGAACCCGGTCAGCAGGTTCGCCCCGTCCTCTGTGGCGAGAAACCCCTGCAACGCCCGCACCCGCGCCACCAGCGCCACCAGATCGTCCTGCCCGCCGAGCCCGAACACCGCGTCGATCACGTCATGCCGCACGCCCTCGTCGCGCAACGCAATCTTCAGACGATCAGCGAGAAAGACGAGCAGCTCGTTTGTGTCCGCGAAACTCCGCCCACTCGATGTATCGCGAGCACCGACCATCTCGGCGGAGACCGCGAAAGGTCCAGGGCGACGGTTCAGCCCAAATCGCAGTTCGTTCGCAAGAATGATCCGAATGACTCCCAAGGCGGCCCGGCGGAGCGCGAAAGGATCTCGCGATCCGGTCGGCTGTTCCTTGATTGCCCAAAATCCAATGAGCAGGTCGATCTTGTCCGCCAGCGCCACCGCCACCGACACCGGCGCGACCGGAACCTCGTCCGACGGCCCAAGCGGCGCGTAGTGATCGCGCGCGGCGTCGGCCACAGCCGGATCCTCGCCAGCCTTCAGCGCATAGTAGCGCCCCATCACCCCCTGCAGCTCGGGGAACTCGTAGACCATCTCGCTGGCCAGATCGGCCTTGGCGAGTCGCGCCGCCCGTTCGGCGAGGTCGGGGTCCGCGCCCACCGCCGGCGCGATCTCGCGCGCCAGCGCGGCTATGCGCCCGATGCGCTCGCCCTGGCTGCCGAGCCGGTTGTGGAAGGTCACCGCGTCGAGCTTGCCCGCCATCGTCTCCAGCGGCGTCGCGAGGTCGTTCTCCCAGAAGAACACCGCGTCAGCGAGCCGCGCCGCCAGCACCCGGGCGTTGCCCGCAAGGATCGCAGCGCCGCCGTCGGCGGTGTCGCGGTTGGCCACCACCACATAGCCCTCGATGCGCCCCGAATCCGCGTCGCGCAGCGCCAGGAACTTCTGGTGCGCCTTCATCGAGGTCCGCAGCACCTCAGGCGGCAGGTCGAGAAACCGCGCCTCGATCCGGCCCGCCAGCGCCACCGGCCATTCCACCAGCCCGGCGATCTCGTTGAGCAGACCCGCGTCCTCGACCAGCTCCAGCCCGCGCGCGAAGGCGAGCTGGCGGGCGTCGTGCTCGATCCGCTCCCGGCGGTCGGCCGGATCGAGCCGCACGCAGGCCGCCTGCAGCTTCGCCGCGTAGTCCTCGAAGCCCGCCACCCGGATCGGCCCCGGCGCCAGGAACGGATGCCCGAAGGTTGCGTCGCCCGCGACGATCCCGTCGATGTCGAGCGCCACCACCTCCGCCCCCGCCTCGTCGCTCAGAAGGCAGACGATCGACTGCAGCGGCCGCACCCAGCGCAGATCGCCCGCGCCCCAGCGCATCGACTTGGGCCACGGAAAGCTGCGCACCACCGCCTCAACCGTCTCCGCGACGATCTCGGCCGCCGCCCGGCCCGGGCGCGTCGTCACCGCAAACCAGGCTTCGGCCTTCTTGTCGGCCCGCCGCTCCAGACGGTCGCGGGTCAGGCCGGTCGCGCGCAGGAACCCCTCGAGCGCCGCCTCGGGCGCGTCCACCCGCGGACCCCTGCGCTCCTCGCGCAGATCCGGCGAGCGCGCCTCGAGCCCGGTCACCGCCAGCGCCAGCCGCCGCGGCGTCGAGAGCGCGGTCGCATGCGCGTAAGGGAGCCCGCGCTCGACCAGGCCCTCGGTCACCCGCGTCCGCAGGTCGTCGGCGGCGCGCGCCTGCATGCGCGCCGGGATCTCCTCGGAATAGAGCTCGAGCAGCAGGTCGGGCATGGCGGGCTCCGGCGTCATTCGCACAGGTCGGCCAATGCGGCGACCTGTCCGGCCCGGCCAAACCCGAAGCCCGGCCGGAGGTCAAGGCTCAACCGTTGAAGATCGACCAGCCCGTCGCCCGCGCGAATTCCTCCATCGCCCGGCCGGCGAGCACCGAGTTGCCCTTCTCGTCTAGCCCCGGACACCAGGCCGCGATCGAGCCCCGGCCCGGCGCCACCGCCAGCATGCCGCCGCCGACCCCGCTCTTGGCCGGGATGCCGACGCGGAACGCGAACTCGCCCGAGGCGTCGTACTGGCCGCAGGTCATCATCAGCGCGGTGATGCGCCGCGCCCGCTCCGGCGTGACCAGCGGGTCGTCGTCGCCCTCGATGCGCCCGGCGGAAGCGAGGAACCGGCCGGCCATGGCCAGCTGGCGGCAGTTCATCGCGATGGCGCAATGGGCGAAATAGACGTCGAGCACCCGCTCGACCGGGTTCTGGAGGTTGTTCTCGGCCAGCATGAAGTTCGCCAGCGCCCGGTTGCGGTGGCCGGTCCGATCCTCGGACTTCGCCACGCTCGCGTCGATGTCGACCGAGGCGTCCCCCGAGAGCCGCTGGCAATGGGCGAGGATCTCCGCGATCGCCTCCTTGGGCGCGCGATCGCCCAGCACCACGTCGGCGATGACGATGGCGCCGGCGTTGATGAACGGGTTGCGCGGCACGCCGCGCTCGTATTCGAGCTGCACCACCGAGTTGAAGGGATCGCCCGAGGGCTCGCGCCCCACCCGCTTCCAGAGATCGGCCCCGATCTTCTCCAGCGCCAGCGTAAGGGTGAAGACCTTGGAGATGCTCTGGATCGAGAACAGGGTGTCGGCGTCGCCGGCGACGACCGGCGGCCCGTCGACCGGCACGACGGCGACGCCGAACTGGTTGATGTCGACGTCGGCGAGCTCGGGGATGTAGTCGGCCTGCTCGCCGCGGTCGGTCTCGCTTGCCATGCGCGCGGCGATATCGTCGACGATCGCCTGAAGATCGGGGCCCGCATCGGCTTTCCTGGCCATGGCTACTTCCAGATGTCGTGGTTGACCCCGTCGGCGAGGTCGGGGAACTCGGCGATGTGGAACCGCGGTTCGCGGCCCTCGCGGCGCTGCCCGAAGTAGTCCCGCGTCAGGCGCACCACCGTGCCCGACAGCAGGATCACCGCCACCAGGTTGATCACCGCCATCAGCCCCATGGCGGCGTCGGCGAAGTTGAACACCGTCGTCACCGCCTGCATCGCTCCCCAGACCACCATGCCGAGGCAGGCCAAGCGCAGGAGCGTGATCCCCAGCCGGCTGTCGACGCCGAGGAAGGTCAGCGCGTTCTCGGCGTAGGAATAGTTGCCGAGGATCGAGGTGAAGGCGAAGAAGAAGATCGCCACCGCGATGAACCACAGCCCCGCCGGTCCGATATGCGCGCTGAGCGCATCCTGTGTGAGCTGCATTCCGGTGGGCGCGCCTTCAACGAAAACGCCGGAGAGCAGGATCATCAGCGCCGTCGCGGTGCACACCAGGATCGTGTCGATGAAGCAGCCGAAGGCCTGCACCAGGCCTTGGCTCGAGGGATGGTGCGGCTGCGGAGTCGCCACGGCGGCGATGTTCGGCGCCGAGCCCATTCCGGCCTCGTTGGAGAAGAGGCCGCGCTTGACGCCGTTGAGAAGCGCCGCGGCGAGCCCGCCGGTCAGGCCGCCGGCGGCTTCCTGGAGCCCGAAGGCGCTCGAGACGATCAGCCCGAGCGTGGCCGGCACCTCGGAGAAGTTGAGGATCATCACCACCACCGCCATCAGCAGATAGGCGCCCGCCATGAACGGCACCAGGATCTCGGCCACCTTGGCGATCGAGCGGATGCCGCCGAAGATCACCAGCCCCGCGAACGCCGCCACCGCGATCCCGATCCCCATCTTGGGCATGCCCGTGGCGCCGGCGAAGGCTTCGGCGATCGAGTTCGACTGCACCGCCACGAACACCAGGCCGAAGGACAGGATCAGGCAGACCGAGAACACCGAGCCCGCCCAGGGCGCGTTCAGCCCGCGCGCCATGTAGAAGGCCGGGCCGCCGCGGTACTGGCCCTCTCGGGTCGTGGTCTTGTAGAGTTGCGCGAGCGTGCTCTCGGAATAGGCCGTCGCCATGCCGACCAGCGCCACCATCCACATCCAGAAGATCGCGCCGGGCCCGCCCAGCGTCAGCGCCACCGCCACCCCGGCAAGGTTGCCGGTGCCGACCCGGCTGGCCAGGCTGATCGTCAGCGCCTGGAAGGGCGAGATGCCGGCCTTGTCGGCGCTGCGGGCGTGGGTGATCACCCGCAGCATCTCGCCGAAATGCAGGAATTGGATCGCCCCGAGCCGGATGGTGAAGTAAAGGCCGGCGCCGAGCAGCCCGTAGATCAGCAGGTAGTTCCACAGGATGTTGTTGATGAACGAGATGATCGTTTCCATTGGCGCCCCCGCGTCCGTCTTGTTGTCGGCCGGACGCAAGGCTCCGACGCATGTTTCGGGCATTCGCGCGTGCGAGAGCCGATTCAATCCTTAACGCGGATCGCGGCGCGATCAAGCTCGCCGAAGGACGGGCGCCGTCGCGCCCCGGATCCGGCGACCAAGACGGCCATCTGGGCCGGCAAGGGAAAATTAATGAAGGTTAATCCCTTAAACTCCAGTTACTTAACCGGAATTGCACGCGTGTTACGCCCCCATAACACACCCTGGCGGCCGCGGAGTGGATCAGTCGGCGAACTTCGGGCCGAGCTGGCGCCAGAGATAACCGCGGCCGTCGGGATAGACCGCCGCCATCAGGTCGAACCCTTCCGGCGAGTCCGAGGCGAGGCGATAGGCGGCCGCCCTGCCCGCCTCGACATCGCGGGCGATCGTCTCGGCGTCAAAGCAGCGGAACCACGGCGGCGGCGTCAGAGGCGTAGCGTCCTCCACCGGGTCGAGCCCCGCGAAGTCCGCGGGGTCGGCGGCGAAGCAGCCGCGCAGCTTGAGCGGCGACGAGGTCGCGTCGATGCCCTCGTAGTCGGCGAAATCGATCTCGCGCTCCCCGACCGCCACTGGCGCGAAGCTCCCGGTCCGCTCATAGAAGGCGAAGAACTGGAACCAGATCAGCCCCGCGGCGAAGAGCGCCACCACGGCCAGAAAGCCGATCATCAGCCGCCGCCCGTTCATGCCGGGAAGGCTCCCGCCCCAAGGCTGCGCGTCACGCCGCCGCTTCCGTCGTCGCCGCCAGCCAGGCGTCGGCGCACGCCTTGGCCAGCGCCCGCACCCGGCCGATGTAGGCCTGCCGCTCGGTCACCGAGATCACCCCGCGCGCGTCGAGCAGGTTGAAGAGATGGCTCGCCCGGATGCACTGCTCGTAGGCCGGAAGCGCCATGACGATGCGCTCTCCGCTGCGCGGATCGATCTTGGGCGCTTCGAGGATGCGGGCGCACTCGGCCTCGGCGTCCTCGAAGTGGCGCAGCAGAACGGCCGTGTCGGCCACGTCGAAGTTCCAGCGCGAATGCTGGCGCTCCGCTTCGCGGAAGACGTCGCCGTAGTCGAGCGGGATCGGCGCCGCGGGATCGTTGAAGGCCATGTCCATCACATGATCGACGCCGAGCACGTACATCGCCAGCCGCTCGAGCCCGTATGTCAGCTCGCCCGAGACCGGCCGGCAGTCGTGGCCGCCCACCTGCTGGAAATAGGTGAACTGGCTGACCTCCATGCCGTCGCACCACACCTCCCAGCCCAGGCCCCAGGCGCCGAGCGTCGGGCTCTCCCAGTCGTCCTCGACAAAGCGGATGTCGTGCAGGTCCATGTCGACGCCGATAGCCGAGAGCGAGCCGAGATAGAGCGCCTGAAGGTCGGGGGGCGAGGGTTTGATGATGACCTGGAACTGGTAGTAGTGCTGCAGCCGGTTGGGGTTCTCGCCGTAGCGCCCGTCGGTCGGCCGCCGCGACGGCTGGACGTAGGCCGCCGACCACGGAGCCGGCCCGAGCGCCCGCAGCGTCGTCGCCGGATGGAAGGTGCCCGCGCCCACCTCCATGTCGTAAGGTTGCAGGATCGCGCAGCCTTGCGCTGCCCAGTAGGCCTGGAGCCGGAGAATGACCTCCTGGAAACTGCGGGGGGTGTCGGTCATTGGCGCGCTCGCAAGGCCGGATGCGCGGCTCTCCTAGCGCAGCCGCCGCCCGGCGGCAACGCCGCTCACCCTCGCCAGAAGGCAGCGGTAAAGACCACGTAGACCGTCAGGAGTTCCAGCCGTCCGACCAGCATCAGGAAGCTCATCACCCAGAGCGCAGGATCGGGCATCGACGCGTAGTTCCCGGCGGGACCTATCACCGGACCAAGCCCCGGCCCCACGTTCGACAGCGTCGCCGCGGAACCCGAGATCGCCGTGACCGGATCTAGACCTATCGCCGACAGCGCCACCGCGCCGAGCCCGAGCGTGAGGAAGAAGCTCATCATCAGCGCCATCACCGAATTGGTCACGTCTGATCCCACCCTGCGGCCCTGGTATCGGAGCACATGAACCTCGTGAGGCCGGCGCAGCCGCGCGATCTCGGCGGCGGTCACGGTCGCCAGAAGCTGATAGCGGAACACCTTCGGCCCCCCGGAGGTCGAACCCGAGCAGCCGCAGATCATCATCGCGCAGAAGGCGACGACAGCCGCAAGACTGCCCCACTCCGCGTAATCGGCGGTGGCGAAACCGGTCGTCGACAGGATCGAGGCGAGACTGAACGCAACCTCACGCAGCTCCGCTTCGCCGAGCGTGTGACCCTCCAGCAGCCGCGTCAGCGCGAGCGCCGCGGCGAAGGCCAAATAGATCCCCAGAAATGTCCGGACCTGGGTGTCGCGAAAGAGTGGGCCCATGTCGCCGGCGGCGAACTGGACAAAGCGCACGAAGGAGAGCGACGACAGCAGCATGAACACGATGGCGATGTACTGCGCCGAGGCCGAGAAATCGGCGAACGAGGCGTCGTAGTTCGCCATTCCCCCTGTGGAGATGGTGCTCATCGCGTGTCCCCACGCGTCGAAGACTGACATGCCGGCCCAGTCGTAGGCCATCGCGCAGACGACGGTGAGACCGACGTAGACCGACCCGAAGGACAGTGCGATGTCACGGGCGCGCGGCATGATCTTGTCGATGGTGTTGAAGTCGCCGATCCGGAGGATCTGCATCCCGCCGATGCCGAGCACCGGCAGCAGGATCATGGCGAGAAGCACGACGCCGAGCCCGCCGATCCATTGCAGCATCAGCCGCCAGAGCAAAAGACCCCGCGGCATCTCTTCGAGACCGACGATCACCGTCGCGCCGGTGGTCGTCATCGCCGACATGGTCTCGAAGAACGCACGCGTGAACGAGAGGTGCGGCGCGCCGAGGATCATCGGCAGCGCGGCGAAGGCCGAGAACGCCAGCCAGCACGTGGTGGTGAGGATGAAGCCCTGCTGCTTGGAGAGACCCTGCCGCCGCGCGCCGCCGCAGGCCGTGGCCGTGGTCGCGCCCACGACGATGGTCAGCAGGGCGGCCTCGCCGAAGGCCGCAGTGTTGGCGTCGCGGTTGCAGAGATCAACGAGGGCCGGGAAGATCATCGCCGCGCCGAGCAGCGAAAGCAGCCAGCCAACGATCCGGCCAACGGGACGAAGATCGAGCACTTCCCGCGTTTCCCCCGGGGGTTATGGCCGCCTCTAGGTGGCGCTTCTTGCGATTGCGATCAAGAATCGGCCTCGCCAGAACGCGGCGGTGAATAGCACAAACACCGACATCACCTCGAGCCTTCCGATCAGCATTGCGCAGGCCAGCACCCATTTCGCCGCGTCGGAGAGCCCGGCGAAGTTGCCGGCCGGTCCGATCTCGGGGCCGAGGCCCGGGCCGATGTTGGCCATGGCCGTGGCCGCGCCGGAGATCGCGGTGATCGGCTCCAGCCCGAGCAGGACGAGGAGCACCGCCACGATGGCCATCGTCAGGAAGAAGAACATGAAGAAGGCCATCACCGAGTTCAGCACCGACTGCGACACCGGTCTCTTGTTGTAGCGCGGCACGAACACGCGGTTGGGACTGTGCAGGCGCATCACTTCGGCCGACATGGCCGAGACAAGGAGCTGGTAGCGGAACACCTTGACCGAGCAGGCCGTGGAGCCCGAACAGCCGCCGATCAGGCCGATGACGAAGAACATCGTCATCGCCAGCGGACCCCAGGTGTCGTAGTCGGCGCTCGCATAGCCGGTTCCCGTCGAGATCGAGACCACATTGAAGAGCACCTCGCGGAACGACTGCTCGAAACTCGTCTCGGCGCGCGCGGCGAGCCATGAGGACAGCACCGTCACGAAGACAAGGATGATCAGCAGGAAGTCGCGGATCTGGCTGTCTTGGAGGAGCGGGCGCGCGGATCCGGCGGCGAGCTGGATGAAGCGGACGAAGGGCAACGCCGCGAGGATCATGAAGGCCACGGCGACGTAGTGCGCGCCCGCCCCATAGGCTCCGAACGAGATGTCGCTGTTGGCCATGCCACCCGTCGACACCGTGGTCATGCTGTGAACGAACGCGTCGAAGCCTGCCATTCCCGTCCAGAGGTAGGCCATGAAACAGAGAAACGTCAGGGTGAGGTAGATCGAGGTCAGCGAGAGCGCGATCTCCTTGGCGCGCGGCAGCACCTTGCCCAGCGTGTCGAAGGCCTCGGAGCGGAAGAGCTGCATTCCGCCCACGTTAAGCGCCGGCAGGAACACCATCGCCACCACCACGATGCCGAGGCCGCCGAACCATTGCAGCATCCCGCGCCAGAGCAGCGTGCCCGCGGGAAGGTCCTGGAGCCCGACGAAAACGGTGGAGCCGGTTGTGGTGAGGCCTGACATCGCCTCGAAGAACGCGTCGGTGAACGAGGCGTTCGGCGCGCCGAACCAGAACGGCAGGGCCGCGAAAAAGGGGAAAACAATCCAGATGCTAGTCGCCAGCATGAAGCTCTGCTGGACGTTCATGACGCCGGTCTGCCGGCTCTCGCAGGAAAACACCAAGACCGCGCCAGCCACAATGGTCAGGATCGCCGTGCTGGCGAACTCGTCGCCATTTCCGCTCTGGGAGAGGATGTCGGCGAGCATCGGCGCGAACATCGACGCACCCAGCGCCGCGATCAGCCACCCAACGACGTAGCCCACGGGCCTGAAGTCGATCATCCTGGCGAGGATCGTTCGCGCAGCCGCGGCGCCCTGTCAAGGACGCCGTTGAATGCGCGCCGGACCGTGGACGCCGGCTTCAGCCGACGTGATAGAGCGTGTCGAAGAGCCGCGGATCGAAGGTGTTCTGACGGAACGTATCGCCGACGGTCAGGATCGACACAGCGTCATGCGAGTGCAGGCTCTCCTGATGGCTGGCCACCACGCGGAAGTCGCCGACGCGGGGGTCGCTCTCGAGGCTCTGGCAGAGCAGGCGAACCGCGTCCTCAACGAAGATCGGGTTCGATCCGTTGAGTTCGGCGAAGGCCTGCTCGTCCTCACGCTTCACCATGACCTGCGTCTCGGTCGGGATCGCCTGGTTGCACAGGTCAACCACGTCCTCGAACCAGAGCGTCTCGTCGCCGACAAGCTCGACCGAGACCCGCGCGACAGACCGCTGTGAATGCGGCGTGGCCATCTGGTTGCGGGTGCGCCGGGCGTGCTCGGCGAGTTCGGTGGAACAAGGGCAGGTCGAGGAGTACACGTAGTCGATGTGCAGGATGCGCTGCGTCCGCTCGGAGCTCTTCAGCATCTCCAATGCGACGTGATAATACTGGTAGCCCTCGAGGCCGCTGCGCAGCGATTTCTTGAGCATGGGATAGCTCAGGCGCATCTGGATGCGGGCGTCGAAGCTCTCGAGATCCCCGAGGTAGGATTCCAGCACTGCATCGATCACCTCGAAGGAGAACGACTTCTCTGCGTGCTTGTAGAAGGACCGCATGATGCGGCTCATGTTGATGCCCTTCTTGTTCGCCTCGAGCGACACCGAACCGGTGACGGACGTCTCGAGCTGAACCTCGCCGCCGGAGCGGGTCCGGAAGCGAATGGGCAGCCGGAAGTTCGAGATGCCCACATGCTGGATCTCGTGCTTGGCACCCTTGATCAGGCTGTCGGGGCCATTCTGGAGGTCCGGAAGCGTGCCAAGGTAGGCTGGGTCGGGCCTGAATTTTTCGGGATAACTGCGGTTGAACTGGGGATACGGAGAAGGCGCGGACCCCGCCAGCAGTCGCGACACTGCGGCGCCGTCGCCCTCCTGAGCGCCGTTTCCGGCCCAGCGGAGCAGGGTGCGGGCCGCGGTTTCCGCTTCAGCCAGGGTCGGCCGGGCCTGCTCTGGCTTCGATCCGCCACGCGATACCCTAGGAGTGTGCATGTTCATGTCTTCGCCTTCCGCAGCTTTGTCTGCCCAAACCGATCAGTCTACCTTGGTCCCGACGGCTTCTCGCAGTTAGGACCGTTCCCTTATGCTTCAAGGATAGAGCATAAACAACCATTACGCGAAAAGCGAATGAAAAGTAATCGCCTTAATGGAATCTTGGTGAATCGCTAGACTTGCGCGGAGGCCAATGCGCGCCCAATATCATCGATCAGGTCCTGCGGATCTTCCAGGCCCACCGAGAGCCGAACCAACCCGTCGCCAATGCCCAGCGCCGCGCGCTGCTCGGCGCCTAGACGCTGGTGGGTCGTCGTCGCGGGATGGGTCACGAGGCTCTTTGCGTCACCGAGATTGTTGGAGATCAGGATCAGGTCGAGCCCGTTGAGGAACCGGAACGCGGCGAGCTTTCCGCCGCGAAGGTCAATCGAAAGCACGGTGCCGCCGGTCTCCATCTGACGGTCGGCCAGCGCATGCTGGGGATGTCCGGGCAAGCCCGGATAGATCACGCTCGCGACCGCTGGGTGCGAGCGGAACGCTTCCGCGATCGCCAGCGCGCTCGCGGCCTGGGCCCTGCAGCGCAGGTCGAGCGTCTCCAGGCCCTTCAACAATACCCAGGCGTTGAACGGGCTCAGGGCTCCGCCCGTGTGCTTTAGGAACGGCTCGAGCTTGCCGCGAATGAAGTCACGAGTTCCGAGCACGACCCCGCCGAGGCAGCGTCCCTGTCCGTCGATGTGCTTCGTGGCCGAATAGATCACCACGTCCGCCCCGAGCGCGAGGCTGCGCTGGAAGATCGGCGTCGCAAAGACATTGTCGGCGATCACCTGCGCCCCGACCGCATGGCCAATCTCCGAGACGCCGGCGATATCGACCACCTCAAGCGTCGGGTTCGACAGGGACTCCAGAAACAACAGCTTCGTGTCTGGACGGACCGCTGCGCGCCAGGCTTCGAGATCCCGACCATCGACGACGTCGACCGCGACCCCGAAGCGCGGCAACAGTGTCTCCACGATAAAGAGACAGCTGCCGAAAAGAGCCCGGGCTGAGACGACGTGGTCGCCGGACTTGAGCTGGCAGAGCAGCGCGCCGCTTACCGCCGCCATGCCCGAGGCGGTGGCGAAGGCGTCTTCCGCCCCTTCCAGCGAGGCGATGCGGTCCTCGAACATGCGCACCGTAGGGTTGCCGTAGCGGGCGTAGATGAACTCGTCGTCTCCTGCGGAAATAAAGCGCTGCTCGGCCGCCTCGGCGCTGGGATAGACGAAACCCTGGGTGAGGAAGATCGCCTCGGAGGTTTCCGCGAACTGGCTCCGGCGGGTGCCAGCGTGCACGAGCCGCGTCCGGACCCCGAGCTCCGTGGCCGACCGGTTCTCGCCCGCGGGGCGGCCCTCGATCCTGTTCACGCGCCCTCCCCCCTTCGGCAAATGACGACGCCGTCGACCGGCAAGCGCCTAGCGTTGTGCGGGGCCTTGGTCAATGGCGCGGTCGCGGGACGCCGCGCCGCGATTGTCATGGCAAAGTCACCGAAGCGCCATGCCGCGTTAACTTGGCCATCCTATTTCGCCTTTGAATTGAGGCAGCTGCGATGGGAAGATGCCATACCTCGGCCTGACCGCGACCGAAGCAGGGCTGAGCCCGGCCGATCGGCCGGGTGGACTGGTCGATACGCTCCGGCGGGAGCTCGAAGCCTTGCCGAAGGAGACGCCGGTGACCATCCTGATCCACGGTTACCGCTTCGACCCGGGCCATCCGGCCTACGACCCGCACCGTCTTCTCTTCGCCCCGGCCCCGGCGCGGACCTGCCGCCGGATCCGCAGCTGGACCAGCGAGCTCGGCGTCCGCGACGACCCCGCCACGGGCCTGTGCGTCGGGCTCGGCTGGCGGGCGCGGGAGGCGCACGCGGCGAGCCTCTTCGCCACCGGCCGCACCGGGTTCGCCCGGGTCTTCGACCGCGCCGAAGAGGTCGGAGCGCTGCTGGCGGAGCTCGTTGCGGCGATCCGCGCCATCGCGCCGGAACGGCGCGTCGACGTGCTCGCGCACTCGCTCGGCGTCCGGGTGGCGTTGTCGGGCGTTTCGCGCCTCGGCTGCTGGAACGGCCGCATGATCCTGCTAGCCGGCGCCGAGTTCGCCAACACCGCGCAGGAGCGCCTCTCGGGTCTGCAGCCGGGCGAAGTCCCGGAAGTCTACAACTTCACCGCCCGGGCCAACGATCTCTACGACAAGATCTTCGAGACATTCGCGCCCCGCCGGAGCCGAAACGACCAGGCGGTCGGCCTGGGGCTTCGACGGCCCCCGCCGAACTGGGTCGACGTCCAGCTCGACAAGGCCGAGGTGGTCGCATCGCTGCGCGCCGCCGGCGTCGCGTTCCCGGGATCGCTCCCGCGGGTATGCCACTGGAGCTTCTACTCGCTTGCGGAGACCTTCGAGATCTACCGGCGAATTCTGGGCCGCGCGCCGGGATGGGATCCGGCGTCGTTGCGCGCCGGCCCGTGCGGAACCGCTCAGGAGCCGCGCTGGAGCCGGCTCGCCCCGGCGCCGTTGCGCCAGCCGAGCTTCGCCTCCGGCCCGGACTGCGAGGGAAGCGAGGCTCTGCCTGCTTGATTGAGGCGCGATTCGCCCCACCTCGAAATTTTTAAATGGAGGCCAGGCATGTCGCGACCGATCGAGCTCTACTACTGGCCCACGCCGAACGGCCGTAAGGTGTCCATCGCCCTTCACGAGATGGGCCTGCCCTACGACATGAGAGTCGTGAACATCAATCGGGGCGATCAGTTCGAGCCGGCATTCCTGGAAATCGCGCCGAACAACCGCATGCCGGCCATCGTCGATCACGACGGACCCGACGGCAGGCCGATCTCGGTGTTCGAGTCCGGCGCGATCCTTCTCTACCTGTCGCGCAAAACCGGCCGGTTCGGCGGCGCGACCGAGCGGGAGCGCGTGGAGATCGAGCAGTGGCTGATGTGGCAGATGGGCGGCGTCGGTCCGATGGCCGGACAGGCGCATCATTTCCTCAAGTACGCCCCGTCGATGTCGCCGCCGCAGAAGCTTCCCTACGCCCAGGACCGCTATCGCCGCGAGGTGGGGCGCCTCTATGGCGTGCTCGACCAAAGGCTCGCCGATCGGGACTTCGTGGCCGGCGCGTATTCGATCGCCGACATGGCGATTTACCCCTGGGCGCGCGGCTGGGAGGGCCAGCAGCAGGACATTGGCAGGTTCCCGAACCTCGCATCCTGGTTGGATCGCGTGTCCGAGCGGCCGGCGGTCCAGGCGGGATGGGCCGTGGGTGAGGATCTGCGCACGAGCATCGAAACCGATCGAAGGGCGCAGGAGATCCTCTTCGGGGCGCAGGTCGCCTGATCGGGACCGATCAGGCGTTTCCGATCAGTATGCCGGCGGCCAGCACCAGCGAACCGCCAAGCAGGACCTGAAGCATCGCACGCATCCACGGCGTTTCCATGTAGCGGTGTTGGATCCAGGTGATCGCCCAGAGTTCCACGAAGACGACCGCGATCGCGATTGTGGTTGCGATCCAGAAATCCGGAATGAGATAGGGCAGCGCGTGGCCGAGACCGCCGATTGTTGTCATGATGCCGGAGGCAAGACCGCGCTTGAGCGGCGAGCCGCGTCCAGAAAGCTTGCCGTCGTCATGAGCGGCCTCGGTGAAACCCATCGAGATGCCGGCGCCGATCGAGGCGGAGAGGCCGACGAGGAAAGTGGTCCAGGTGTCCTGGGTGGCGAAGGCGACTGCGAAGATCGGCGCGAGCGTCGAGACAGAGCCGTCCATGAGGCCGGCAAGTCCCGGCTGCACGTAGGTCAGGATGAACTGCTTGCGCTCTGCGAACTGCTCCTCGTCTCGAACCTCGTCAGGCGTATGCGCGAGGCCGAGCCGGCGCGCGAGGCTGACGTGGCCCTTCTCCGCCGCCGCGAGGTCGCCCAAGAGCTTCCGGGTTCCCGCCTCGGTGGCTCTCTGCGCCGCAACGAGGTAGAAACGCTCCGCCTGTTTCTCCATGCGCTCGGCCATGACGCGGGTCTTCTCGATGCCGAGCGGTCGGACCAGCCAGTCCGGCGTTCGATCGTAGTAGCCGCGCACGTGCTCCCGGCGGATCAGCGGGATCGTATCTCCGAACCGGCGCGAGTGCGCATCGATCAGCCTGCGACGATGCTCGTCCTCCTCGAGGGCCATCTCCTCGAAGACCTTGGCCGACTGGGGGAAGCTGTCGGAGAGACCTTCGGCGTAGGCGCGATAGATCCGGGCGTCCTCCTCTTCGGAAGAGATCGCCAGCGCCAGGATCTCCTGTTCGCTCAGGCTCTCAAAGCTGCGCTTGCCCGCGCCAAACAAACGTCGAAGCATGTCCGCCCACCTCCAGCCGCTTCTTCTAGGATGTCCGGAGCGAATGGCAAGCGGGTCGAGGCCGGGCAGGGCCCGGCGGCGCCCGCAGGGTGCTGCTACGCGGCAACAGGGGCGAAGCCGACGCGTGGCCGCCGCGGCCGATCGCTTGCGCTGGCCCGAGACGGCGACTAATCGAGACGATGGACAGGAGTGTCGATGCGGCGGAGCTTGGAGATCACGACCCCGGACGACTGGCATCTGCATCTGCGCGATGGCGGGATGATGGAAGGCGTGCTGCCCGAGAGCCGGGATTTCGCTCGGGCGATCGTGATGCCGAACCTGGCGGTGCCGGTTGTCACGGGAGATGACGCAAGGGCCTATCGCGCGCGCATCCTCGCGGCGCTGCCGGAGGGGCAGGACTTCACGCCGCTGATGACGCTCTATCTCACCGAAACGACCGATCCGCAGGACGTTGCATCCGCCCACGCCGAGGGCCTCGTGACGGCGGTCAAGCTCTATCCCGCCGGGGCGACGACGAATTCCGAAAGCGGCGTGCGAAACATGGATGTGGCGACGCCGGTGCTCGAGCGGATGGCCGAGATCGGCCTGCCGCTCTGCGTGCATGGCGAGGTCACCGATCCGGACGTGGACATCTTCGACCGCGAAGCGGTGTTCATCGAGCGGGTGCTCGATCCGACGCGCCGCAGGGTGCCCGGCCTTCGGGTCATTCTCGAGCACGTCACCACCCGGGAGGGCGTCGAGTATGTCCGCAGTGGCGGCGATGGCATCGCCGGCACACTCACGGTCCATCACCTCATCCTCGAGCGCAACGCGCTTCTGGCAGGCGGGATACGTCCGCATTTCTATTGTCTTCCGGTGCTGAAGCGCGCCACCCATCGCGCGGCGCTTCGCGCGGCGGCGATCTCGGGCGACCCGCGCTTCTTTCTGGGCACCGACAGCGCCCCGCACGTCGTGGAGGCCAAAGAAAGCGCCTGCGGCTGCGCCGGGGTTTTCACGGCGCCCGTGGCGCTCGGCTGGCTGGCCCAGGTCTTTGAGGAAGAGGGCGCGCTCGACCGGCTGGAAGGCTTCGCTTCGCTCCATGGCGCGGCCTTCTACCGCCTGCCGCCCAATCCGGGCCGGATCACCCTCGTTCGCGACGAGACGCCCGCGCCGGTTCCGACCGAGATACCCACCGGGGCTGGGCCGGTACGGGTCTTCGATCCCGGGCGGCCGCTGTTCTGGCGGGTGGCGGCGTGATCTCAAGACCCGCGTTTCATGGGCCTTGCAGCCCCCAGAAGTCGCGCCGCGCCCGCGGCTTCGGCCCGAACGGAACACGCCGATGAGCGCCTTCGCCTTTCCGCTCGACGCCGAGATGGCCCAGCTGACCGCCCGGATGCTGCTCGAGATCGAGGCCGTCCATTTTCGCAACGACGAGCCCTACAAGCTGACGTCGGGTCTCGCGTCGCCGGTTTACATCGATTGCCGCAAGCTGATCTCCTATCCGAGGATCCGCTCGACGCTGATGGACTTCGCCTGCGCCAGGCTCCTGCGCGACGCCGGCTTCGAGCGGTTCGACGCGGTGGCGGGTGGTGAGACGGCGGGCATTCCCTTCGCGGCGTGGATCTCCGAGCGATTGTCGTTGCCGATGCTTTACGTGCGCAAGAAGCCCAAGGGGTTTGGTCGGAATGCGCGGATCGAGGGCGCGCTCGCGGAGGGCCAGCGCGTGCTCCTGGTCGAGGATCTCACGACCGACGGCGGCTCGAAGATCGGGTTTGCGAACGCGCTGCGCGAGGCCGGGGCGGTGGTCGAGCACACGCTGGTGGTGTTCTTCTACAGCGTCTTTCCGCGCACCGAGGCGGTGCTCGAGGAGCACGGGTTGAAGCTGCACTATCTCGCCACCTGGCGCGACGTCCTCGACGAGGCCCGCGCCGGCGGCCATTTCGAGCCGACGACCCTCGACGCCGTCGAGGCCTTTCTCAAGGCGCCGCTGCAATGGTCGGCGGCGCACGGCGGCATAGACCGCGTTGCGGACTGACATCCAACGGAAAGACGCCCATGAACGAAATGATGCGCCAGATGCCTCTGCCCGGTCCGAGATCGAGCGATCCCGAAGCCCTCGCCCGCGAGATCGTCGAGCGCCTGATCTACCGGGTCGGCAAGGACCCGACGGTCGCGAGCCAGAACGACTGGCTGGTCGCCGTTTCGCTGGTGACGCGCGATCGCGCGATCGACCGGTGGATGACGACGACGCGCGAGACCTACGATTCCGGGGCGAAGCGGGTCTACTACCTCAGCCTTGAGTTTCTGATCGGCCGGCTGCTGCGCGACGCGGTCTCCAACCTCGGGCTGCTCGAATCGCTCCGCGAGGCGCTATCCTCGCTCGGCGTCGATTTCGACGTTATCGCCCAGCTTGAACCAGACGCGGCGCTAGGCAACGGCGGCCTCGGCCGGCTCGCGGCCTGTTTCATGGAGAGCATGGCGACGGTCGGCGTGCCCGCGTTCGGTTACGGCATCCGCTACAGGCACGGGCTCTTCAGGCAGGAGATCGTCCGGGGCGACCAGATCGAACTGCCCGAGACTTGGCTCGAACACGGCAACCCATGGGAATTCGACCGTCGCGAGGCCGCCTACGAGATCGGCTTCGGCGGGTTCGTCGACTATCACGAGGCCAACGGCGAGGAAGAGCGCTTCATCTGGCGTCCGGCCGAACAGGTGATCGCGAGCGCCTACGACACGCCCGTCGTCGGCTGGCGCGCGGCGCAAGTCAACACGCTCAGGCTCTGGGACGCCGAGCCGGTCGATCCGATCCAGCTCGCCGCATTCAACGCCGGCGACCACATCGGCTCCCTGCGGGAAAGCAACCGGGCCGACGCGCTGACGCGGGTTCTCTACCCGGCGGACGCCTCGCCATCAGGCCAGGAGTTGAGGCTTCGTCAGGAGTACTTCTTCTCCTCCGCGTCAATCCAGGACATCCTGCGGCGGCACCTGCATCAGCACAAGACCCTCGACAATCTGCCAGAGCAGGTCTCGATTCAGCTCAATGACACGCACCCCGCGGTCGCCGTGGCTGAACTTATGCGCCTGATGATGGACACATACGAGTTTGATTTCGAGACAGCGCTGGACCTGACGCGGAAGACGATCAGTTACACCAATCATACGCTGCTTCCGGAGGCGCTCGAGAGCTGGCCGGTGCCGCTGTTCGAGCGCCTGCTGCCGCGCCACATGCAGATCATCTACGAGATCAACGCCAAGCTCCTCAGGCTCGCCCGGATCGAGACGGACATGGACGAGACCGCGATCCGCAACATCAGCCTCATCGACGAGAACGGCGAACGGCGCGTGCGCATGGGCAACCTCGCCTTCGTCGGCGCCCACTCGATCAACGGCGTGTCCGAACTGCACACCGAGCTCATGAAGAAGACCGTGTTTTCCGATCTTCACAAGCTGTTTCCGGACCGCATCAACGGCAAGACCAACGGTATCACGCCGCGGCGCTGGCTCATGCAGTGCAACCCGGGACTGACCGGGCTCATCCGCGAAACCATCGGCGACCGGTTTCTGGACGACATCGACGCGCTGCGCGATCTCGAGGCGTTCGCCGACGACGACGGCTTCCAACAGGCCTTCGCCACGGTCAAGCGCGAGAACAAGCTCCGGCTCGCCGCGCTGGTGCGCGAGCGGATGGGCATGCGCGTGTCGCCGGACGCAATGTTCGACGTCCAGATCAAGCGTATCCACGAATACAAGCGCCAGCTTCTCAACATCATCGAGGCAGTGGCGCTCTACGATCAGATATGCTCGCATCCCGAGAAGAGCTGGACCCCGCGCGTCAAGTTCTTCGCTGGCAAGGCGGCGCCGACCTATCACAACGCCAAGCTGATCATCAAACTCGCCAATGATGTGGCCCGGGTCATCAATTCGAACCCTACCGTGCGCGACGTGCTCCGGGTGGTGTTCATCCCCAACTACAATGTCTCGCTCGCCGAGGTGCTCGTGCCCGCGGCCGATCTCTCCGAACAGATTTCGACGGCGGGCATGGAGGCGTCGGGGACCGGCAACATGAAGCTCGCGCTCAACGGAGCGATCACCATCGGCACGCTCGACGGCGCGAACGTCGAGATGTGCGAACATGTTGGGGCGGAGAACATGGTGATCTTCGGGCTCACCGCCGACCAGGTCGCCGCGCGACGGTCCGAGGGCGCGGACCCGCGCGAAACCATTGCGGCGTCGCCGGAACTCGCCCAAGCGCTTTCGGCGATCTCGTCGGGGGTCTTCTCGCACGACGATCCGGGGCGCTACCGCGACCTCATCGGGGGTCTCTACGAACACGACTGGTTCATGGTGGCGGCGGACTTCGACGCCTACGCGGCTGCGCAGAGACAGGTCGACGCGCTCTGGGCAGAACCCGCGGAATGGCGGCGAAAGGCGATACTGAACACGGCGCGCATGGGATGGTTCTCGTCCGACCGCACCATTCGGGATTACGCTAGAGACATCTGGAACGTGCCGCTGTAGCCTCGAGTTCGGTCCATGCCGGAGGGGGCGACTTGACGGAAGTCGACGGGGGCGATCGGCTGGGAGACGCGGACATCGCCGCGATCGTCCGTGGTCTTCATCCCGATCCATTCTCGGTGCTCGGCGTCCAGGCTGCGTCAAGCGGCTTTGTCGCGCGGGCCTTCGTGGACGGCGCCGATGCCGTGGAGGCGTTCGCGGCGAGCGGCGGCAGGCTCGGCACGCTTGAGCCGCGCGGCGCCGACGGCGTCTTCGAGGGCCCGCTCGACATCAAGGGCCCACAGCCGCTGCGGTATCGCGCGCGCAACACTGGCGGCGCCTGGTGGGTCTGGGATCCCTATTCCTTCGGGCCGGTGCTGGGCCCTATGGACGACTACTATATCGCCGAAGGCACGCACCTGCGGCTCTTCGACAGGCTCGGCGCGCATCCAATGGAGCATCAGGGCGTCGAAGGGGTGCATTTCTCGGTCTGGGCGCCAAACGCGCGGCGGGTGAGCATTGTCGGGGACTTCAACAGCTGGGACGGGCGACGCTGCGCCATGCGCCTGCGCGCCGACGTCGGCATCTGGGAGATCTTCGTGCCGGAGGTCGGCGTCGGGGCCGGGTACAAGTTCGAGATCATCGGCCCGGATGGCGTGCGGCTGCCGCTCAAGGCCGATCCCTTCGCGCGCGCGGCCGAGTTGCGGCCGGCGACGGCGTCGCTTGTCGCGCCGCGGCTCGATCACGACTGGGGCGACGCGGATCACCGCGCCTTCTGGTCGAGCGTCGACGCCCGCCGCCAGCCGGTCTCCATCTACGAGGTCCACGCCGGGTCGTGGCGGAAGCCCGATGGGCGGGACTTCTACTCGTGGGATGAACTGGGTGACCTCCTGATCCCCTACGTCGTGGACATGGGCTTCACGCACATCGAGTTCATGCCGATCAGCGAGTTCCCCTACGATCCGTCCTGGGGCTACCAGACGACCGGGCTCTACGCGCCCACGGCGCGTTTCGGCCCGCCGGAGGGATTCGCGCGTTTCGTGGATGGCGCCCATCGAGCAGGGATCTGCATCATCGTCGACTGGGTGCCCGCGCATTTTCCCACCGACGCCCATGGGCTTGCGCGCTTTGACGGGACGGCGCTCTACGAGCACGCCGACCCGCGTCAGGGGTTTCACCCCGACTGGAACACGGCGATCTACAATTTCGGACGCCAGGAGGTGTCGAGCTATTTGGTCAACAACGCGCTCTACTGGCTCGAGAAATTCCACGTCGACGGGCTGCGCGTCGACGCGGTAGCGTCAATGCTCTACCTCGACTATTCGCGCAAGGCCGGGGAATGGGTGCCCAATCGCTTCGGAGGACGCGAGAACATCGACGCAGTGGAGTTCCTGCAACGCACCAACCGCGCCGCCTACGCAAGCCATCCGGGCGTCGTCATGATCGCCGAGGAAAGCACGGCCTGGCCGAAGGTGAGCGCGCCGGCGCACGAGGGCGGACTGGGCTTCGGCTTCAAGTGGAACATGGGCTTCATGCACGATACGCTTCGCTACATGGCGCTCGATCCCCTGCACCGCAAGCACCACCACAAGGACCTGACCTTCGGTCTGCTCTACGCATTCACGGAGAATTTCGTGCTGCCGCTCAGCCACGACGAGGTGGTGCACGGCAAGGGCAGCCTGTTGATGAAAATGGCCGGCGACGAATGGCGCAAGTTCGCCACGCTCCGCGCCTACTACGCCTTCATGTGGGGTTATCCCGGCAAGAAGCTTCTCTTCATGGGACAGGAGTTCGCCCAAGTGCGCGAATGGTCGGAGGCGCGTTCTCTGGACTGGGGGATCGTCGAGGACGCCCGCCACCGCGGCGTCCAGGACCTCGTGCGGCGGTTGAACCTGTTCTATCGCGAACGCCCTGCCCTGCATGCGCGCGACTGCGAGCCGGAAGGTTTCGAATGGCTGATCGTCGACGACGCCGCGAATTCGGTGTTCGCCTGGGCGCGAAAGGCGCCAGACGCCGCCCCCGTTATGGTGATCGCCAACCTTACGCCGATCCCGCGGGAGACCTACCGCGTTCCGGCGCCGGTTGGGGGGAGATGGCGCGTGCTTGTCAACACCGATGCGGCCGAGTTCGGTGGGAGCGGCGCCGGTCCCGAAGGCGAGATCGTTGCGATCGAGGAGGCGGGAGGGCCGGGTCTGACGCTTGCGCTGCCGCCGCTCGCGACCCTTTGGCTCGAGAACGTCGCGGGATAGCGGCGAATAATGATGTTGGATCCGGGAGGCCAGATGCAGAAGACAGTTCAACCGCTCGCCCGCGACGCGATGGCGTATGTGCTTGCGGGGGGCCGCGGCAGTCGCCTGAAAGAACTCACCGACAGGCGCGCGAAGCCGGCGGTCTATTTCGGTGGAAAAACTCGCATCATCGACTTCGCGCTGTCGAACGCGCTGAATTCCGGCGTGCGCCGTATGGCCGTGGCCACCCAGTACAAGGCGCATTCCCTGATCCGGCACCTGCAGCGCGGCTGGAACTTCCTCAGGCCGGAACGCAACGAGAGCTTCGACATCCTGCCAGCCAGCCAGCGCGTGTCCGAAACCCGGTGGTACGAAGGGACGGCCGACGCGGTCTTCCAGAACATCGACATCATCGAAAGCTACGGGCCGGAGTTCATCATCATTCTCGCCGGCGATCACATCTACAAGATGGACTACGAGGTCATGCTGCGCCAGCACGTGGACTGCGACGCGGACGTCACCGTGGGCTGCCTGGAAGTGCCGCGGATGGAAGCCACCGGCTTCGGAGTGATGCACGTCGACGCGGACGACCGTATCACGGCCTTCGTGGAAAAGCCGGCCAACCCGCCGGGCATCCCCGGCCTGCCGGACATGGCGCTGGCCTCGATGGGCATCTACGTGTTCCGCACCAGCTTCCTGATGGACGCGCTTCGCCTCGACGCCGAGGATCCGAATTCCAACCGGGATTTCGGCGGCGATATCATCCCCACCATCGTGAAGAACGGTAAGGCGATGGCTCACCGCTTCAGCCGCTCCTGCGTGCGCACTGGCGAAGAGCAGGAGGCCTATTGGCGCGACGTGGGCACGATCGACGCCTACTGGGGGGCCAACCTCGACCTGACCGGCGTTACGCCGAGCCTCGATCTCTATGAGACCGAATGGCCGATCTGGACCTACGCAGAGATCAAGCCGCCGGCCAAGTTCGTTCACGACGAGGAAGGCCGTCGCGGCTCAGCGGTCAGTTCGCTGATATCCGGCGATTGCATCATTTCCGGAGCGAGCCTGCGGCGCACCCTGCTGTTCACCGGAGTGCGGGTGCAATCCTATTCGTTGCTGGAGGAGGCCGTGGTCCTTCCCGACTGCCGGATCGCGCGCAACGTGCGGCTGACCAAGGTGGTGGTCGACCGCGGAGTGGTGATCCCGGAGGGCCTGGTGGTGGGCGAGGATCCGGCGCTCGACGCCAAGCGATTCCGTCGGACGGAAGGCGGCGTGGTGCTGATCACCCAGTCGATGATCGACGCGCTCGACCTGTGATCCGATGAAGGTGCTTTCCGTCGCATCGGAAGTCTTCCCCCTGGTCAAGACGGGCGGTCTCGCCGACGTCGTTGGCGCGCTGCCACCGGCGCTTGCGCGACAGGGCGTGCACACCCGCACGCTGGTGCCAGGCTACCCCGGCGTCATGCGCGCATTGGGAAAGACGCGAAAGCTGCATGTCTACGATGCGCTTCTTGGCAAGCCGGCGCGCCTGCTCGGGGCAAGCGCGATGGGCCTTGATCTGATCGTGCTCGACGCCCCGGAGCTCTTCGACCGACCGGGCGGGCCCTACACCGATGCCGGCGGCAACGATCATCCGGACAACTGGCGCAGGTTCGCCGCACTTTCGCGGGCGGGCGCGGACATCGCTGCGGGTGTTGTTGCGAAGTTCACCCCTGACGTGCTGCATGCGCATGACTGGCAGGCGGCGCTCGCGCCGGCCTATCTCCGGTTCCTGGGGATCGACCGCCCTTCCGTGTTCACCATCCACAACCTGGCGTTCCAGGGGCAGTTCCCGGCGGAGATATTTGCCGCGCTCGAGTTGCCCGACGCCGCGTTCGCACTGGACGGAGTGGAGTACTACGGCGGGGTGGGGTTCCTGAAGGCCGGACTGCAGAACGCCTCCGCGATCACAACCGTCAGCCCGACCTATGCGGCCGAAATCCAGACCCGCGACTACGGGATGGGTCTCGACGGTTTGGTCTCGCTGCGATCGGGTGACCTGAGCGGCATCGTGAACGGAATCGACACCGAGGTCTGGAATCCTGAGACCGACGCGCATCTAGCCAGGACATTCGGCGCGCGCACGCTGCGGCGTAGAGACGCCAATCGCAGGGCGCTGGAGAGCCGGTTCAGCCTCGACGTCGACGACGCGCCGCTCTTCGCCGTCGTCAGCCGCCTGACCTGGCAGAAGGGCATGGACCTGCTGGCGGGATGCGCCGACGATCTCGCTGCGGCTGGCGCCAAGCTGGCCGTTCTCGGCTCGGGCGACGCTGCGCTGGAAGGCGCATTTCTCGGTCTCGCCGGCCGGCGCCAGGGTCGTATCGGCGTCATCGTCGGCTATGACGAATCGCTTGCGCATCTGGCTCAGGGCGGGGCCGATGCGGTGCTGGTGCCGTCCCAATTCGAGCCCTGCGGCCTGACGCAGCTCTGTGCGCTCCGCTACGGCGCGATCCCGGTGGTCGCACGCACGGGCGGGCTCGCCGACACGGTGATCGACGCCAACGCCGCCGCGCTTGCGGCCGGCGTCGCAACCGGAGTCCAGTTCGAGCCGGTCACGCTCGACGGCCTTCGACGCGCGCTCGCCACGACGATCGCGTTGCATCGGGATCCCAAGGTCTGGACCGGGCTGCAACGACAGGGGATGAAGGCGGACGTGTCGTGGGATCGCAGCGCCTCCCGATACCGAGATATCTATACTCGACTGGCCCCAAATGCGGAATGAACACGAGATCATGGAGACCGTCGCCACCACGCCCTTTGACGATCAGAAGCCAGGCACGTCAGGCCTGCGAAAGAAGGTGCCGCACTTTCAGCAGCCGCATTACGTCGAGAACTTCGTGCAGTCGGTCTTCGACTGTCTCGAGGGCTTCGAAGGCGCGACGCTCGTCGTTGGCGGCGACGGGCGCTACTTCAACCGAGAGGTGATCCAGATCGTGCTCAAGATGGCGGCCGCGAACGGTTTCGGCCGGGTGATCGTCGGACGCGACGGCATCCTGTCGACCCCGGCCGCAAGCCATCTTATTCGAAGGAACGCGGCGTTCGGCGGGCTCATCCTGTCCGCGAGCCACAACCCGGGCGGGCCGAAGGAGGACTTCGGGGTCAAGTACAACGCCAGCAATGGCGGACCGGCCCCTGAACGCCTGACCGACGCCATCTACGAGCGCAGCCGCGAGATCGACAGCTACAGGATACTGGCGGGCGAAGACGTGGAAATCGGCGTGATCAGGAGGGTCAACCTCGGCGACATGGAGGTGGAAGTCGTCGATCCCGTCGCGGACTACGCCGCGCTGATGGAGAGCCTCTTCGATTTCGACGCCATCCGTGGGATGTTCTCGGGCGGCTTCCGCATGGCCTTCGACGCGATGCACGCCGTGACCGGCCCCTACGCCACCGAGATCCTCGAGCGCAGGCTTGGCGCACCGGCGGGCACGGTGATAAACGGCGTTCCCCTGCCCGACTTCGGCGGACATCATCCGGACCCGAACCTGGTGCATGCGCGCGAACTCTACGAGACGATGTTCGCGACCGACGCGCCGGACTTCGGCGCGGCCTCCGATGGCGACGGTGATCGCAACCTGATCATCGGTCGGGGCATCTTCATTGCCCCGTCGGATTCGCTGGCGATGCTGGCGGCCAACGCCCATCTCGCGCCCGGCTACGCCGACGGTCTGCGTGGGCTTGCGCGCTCGATGCCCACCAGCGCTGCAGTCGACCGTGTCGCCGCGGCGCTGGGCGTGCCCGTGTTCGAAACGCCGACAGGCTGGAAGTTCTTCGGCAACCTGCTCGACGCTGGCATGGCGACGATCTGCGGCGAGGAAAGCGCCGGCACGGGCTCCGACCACGTGCGCGAGAAGGACGGGCTCTGGGCCGTGCTGCTGTGGCTGAACATCCTCGCCGCGCGGAAACAGAGCGTG
The DNA here is from genome assembly GCA_963836255.1 of uncultured Alphaproteobacteria bacterium. GTDB lineage: Bacteria > Pseudomonadota > Alphaproteobacteria > Rhodobacterales > Rhodobacteraceae > Amaricoccus. The sequence goes on along the minus strand of CAWIIL010000001.1, from coordinate 578,675 downwards.
GCGGAGATCGCCCGGGAGCACTGGGGGGTGTTTGGACGCAATTACTACGCGCGGCATGATTACGAGGGGATCGACATCGGGGTCGCCAATGACCTGATGACCACGCTTCGTTCACGCCTGGCCCAACTCCCGGGCAGCGACGTCGAGGGGCACCGTATCGAGACCGCGGACGATTTCGCCTACCTCGATCCTGTGGACGGCTCGAGCAGCGAACACCAAGGCGTGCGCATCCTCTTCAAGGGTGGGGACCGCGCGGTTTTCCGCCTTTCGGGGACCGGAACCAGCGGAGCCACGCTCAGGCTGTACCTGGAGCGCTTCGCGCCCGGGCCTGATGGCCTCGACCTCGATCCTTCGAAGGCGCTCGCAGGGCTGGCGGCGACAGCCGACGCCATCGCAGGCATCTCGAAGCGGACAGGCCGCTCGGCACCGGACGTGGTCACCTGACGGCTTCGCTTCAGTCCACGATCGATTTCGGCGCGCGTCCGACCACCCGCGGCGCGCGCTTCACCGTATGGTCCGGCGCAGCAACGCAAATCTGGGCGTGCCTCTTCGACGCGAAGGACGATCGCGAAGTCGGTCGGGTCGAACTGATGCAGGTCGGCGACGGTGTCTGGTCGGTCGAAACCGGCGATGCAACAGAAGGGACGCGATACGGACTGCGTGCTGACGGCCCGTGGAGTCCCGAAGACGGCCTCTTCTTCGACCCCGCAAAACTTCTCGTCGATCCCTACGCCACGCAGATCGACCGCCCGTTCCGATACGACGCGCGGCTTTCGGCTGGACGTTCGGAGGCGATCGACACCGCATTTTTGACGCCAAAGGCGATCCTGCGCCCGATCGCCCCACGACCGGTCCCGCCGGCGCCACCCCGTTTCCGGCCCGGCGGCTTCATCTACGAGGTTCCGGTCAAGGCCTTCACGTGCCTCCACCCGGAGGTGCCCGAACGGCTGCGAGGCACCGTCGCGGCCCTGGCCGATCCAGCCATCATCGCGCATCTGGTGAAGCTGGGCGTCGACGCGGTCGAGCTGATGCCGATCACGGCCTGGATCGACGAGCGCCATCTGCAGCCGCTCGGACTGCAGAACGCTTGGGGGTACAACCCCGTCGCCATGATGGCGCTCGATCCCCGGATCTGTCCCGGCGGAATTGACGAGTTGCGGGTCACCGTCGCGGCGCTTCACGATGCGGGCGTCGGCGTCATCCTCGACCTCGTCCTTAACCACACCGGCGAGAGCGACATCGGCGGGCCGACGCTTTCGATGCGCGGTCTCGACAACCGCGCCTACTATCGCCACGACGCCGAAAGCCGTCTGGTGAACGACACGGGCTGCGGCAACACGCTGGCGTGCGACCATCCGGCGACGCGGCGGCTGCTTGCAGACACCCTGCGCCATTTTGTGACGCAGGCGGGCGTCGACGGGTTCCGGTTCGATCTCGCCACCGTTCTGGGCCGCACGCCGGCTGGTTTCGACCCAGATGCGCCGCTCCTGCGCGACATGCGGCAGGACCCGGTTCTCGCCGACCGGATCCTGATCGCGGAACCCTGGGACGTGGGGCCGGGCGGCTACCGGCTCGGCGAGTTCGGCGCGCCGTTTCTGGAGTGGAACGACCGCTTCCGCGACAAGGTGCGCCGGTTCTGGCGCGGCGAGGCCGGCATGCTCGGCGAGTTCGCAACCGCGCTCGCCGGTTCGCAGGACGTCTTTGCGGGCCCGATGACCCGGACAGTCAACTTCATCGCCGCGCACGACGGTTTCACACTCGCAGACGTCACCGCCTACAGGACCAAGCGGAACCTCGCCAACGGCGAAGAAGACCGCGACGGCCACGACGAGAACCATTCCTGGAACAACGGCGTCGACGGACCGAGCGAAGACGAACCCATCGCCGCAGCGCGGCGCGTCGACGTCATGGCGCTCCTCGGCGCGCTCTTCGCTTCCAGGGGTACGATCATGCTGACCGCCGGGGACGAGTTCGGCCGAAGCCAGAAGGGCAACAACAACGCCTACGCACAGGACAATGAGATCACCTGGCTCGACTGGCGCAATCGGGACGCCGATCTCGAAGCGCACTGCGCCCGACTGTCGGCGATGCGGCACGCACATCCCGAGATCTCGGATCCGATGTTTCTCCGCGGGCTTGAGGCCGGTTCTGGCGACGTGACCTGGCTCAAGCCCGACGGCTCCCAGATGGCGCCAGGGGACTGGACGGCAGCGGACGCGTTGGCGATGGCTCTCGCCGGCCGTGCAGGAGGGCATTCGGTCGTGCTGGTCAATCGGACGACTCAACCGGTCGCGTTCGACCTCTCGGGACTTGGAGGCGCACGTGTCTTGGCCAGTCGCGGCGTGACCGTTCTCTCGATATCGAAACCGCCACTCCGATCGCGGGACCTTGGGCCAAAGGGGATGTGATGCGGAGACGCACGCGACCCGCATCACGACCACGGCGCTTGAGGTTCGGCGTGAGCTCTGCACAATCCGATCGGGTCGAACCTCACCTTCGCCGCCGGCGCACAGGGACGCCGATTCCGGAGCCGGAACCTTCTTCTACACCAAGCTTGGATTGATCGCGGAGTGGTGGTCCGAGGGGCCTCGAGATCCTCGATCTCTTGTTTTCAGGGCGACGACATCGCGAGGGATGACGCGGAGTCGGGCATAAGATGCGTCAGCTGTGTGCAAGAGATCGTCACAGCTACGATTACAGGCCTGCGGCCTTGGCGACGGTCAGCGTTCTTCACGGGCCTGCGGTTTCGCTGATGATCGGCCAGTACGGGTGGACGCTCTGCCGGACGACGGTGGGTCGAGTCCGGCTGATCAGACACGAGTATTCCGATTTCTCCGGCGCGCTTACCGAATTGTTATGCATTTGCAATAAATTGCCGATTGCGCCGTCGCCGTTCCACCACGGCTTCGCACTTCATTGACCACAAGATTTTTCTGAATGTCCGCTCCAACAGGAGCGATTCCGCGAGACCTTTTTGTCTCGGGGGGGAAGGACCATGCGTGACTGTTCAAGATTTCGCGGATCTCGGCCTCGCCGGTCCGCTTGTAGGCGCGCTTCGGCGTGCAGGTTTTCACACGCCCACGCCGATCCAGGTCCGGACCATCCCGCCGCAGCTTCGCGGGCGCGACGTGATCGGACTTGCACAGACCGGAGGCGGCAAGACCGCCGCCTTCGCGCTTCCGATCCTCCATCACCTGCTTGCGCGCGGGGCGACGCTCGAGCCGAGGGCATGTCATGCGCTTATCCTCGCGCCCACCCGAGAACTGGCTCTGCAGACCGAGGCGAATCTGCGTCAGTTCGCAGCCGGAACCGGGCTCTCCGTGCTGGCCATCCTCGGCGGGGTTTCGCGCAAGGCCCAGATTCGGCACCTTGTGGAGGGCGCGCACGTGGTGGTCGCGACCCCCGGCCGGCTGCTGGATCTCGTGCAATCCGGTGCCTTGCGGCTTGACGCCGCCCGCCACGTCGTCATCGACGAGGCCGACCGGATGCTCGACGTGGGTTTCGCCCGGCCAGTTCGCCGGATCGTCTCGCTGCTCCCTGAGGAGCGCCGCTCGGCGATGTTCACCGCCACGATGTCTCCCCAGGTCGAGAGGCTCGCTCGGAACCTGCTCCTGCGTCCGGCGCGGATCTCCGTGACGCCCGATCCGCCGGCCTCCGGCGATTTCCGGCACTTCGCCGAACGCGCCGAGCCGGAGGAAAAGCGCACCCGGCTCGCCGCCATGCTCCGGGATCCCGCCTTGAAGAAGGTGATCGTCTTCGCCCGCACGCGCCGCCGCGCGGAACAGATTGCGCAAAACCTCGGACAGGACGGGGTGCGCGCCGTCGCCATTCACGGCGAAAAGGGACAGTACGCGCGCATGCGCGCCCTCGGTCTCTTTGCGTCTGGCTCGGCGCGCGTGCTCGTCGCCACCGATATTGTAGCCCGCGGCATCGACGTCGTAGGCGTCAGCCACGTGATCAACTTCGACCCTCCCGCCGACCCCGACGCCTACGTTCACCGAGCGGGACGCAGCGGCAGGAACGGCGCGGCCGGCGAAGCGATCACGCTCTGCTCCGCGGAGGAAATGCGCCGCATGCGCGCGGTCGAGCGGCGGATCGGCGTCCGACTTCTCGGGCGGCGCTGACCAGCGGACGCGGGCAGTTTGGTTTCAGGTCTCGGAGGCTTCCCTGCGCGCCTCGAGATCGAGCCACTCTTCCTCTGCCGCGACCAGCGCCACCTGCCGCGCGGCCAGCGCAGTGGTCGCGGCATGAAACCTTGCAGGGTCCCGAGCGAAGAGCTCGGGATCCGCGAGGAGTTCCTCGACCTGGGTGATCTCCACCTCAAGCTTCGCGATCGCCTCAGGAAGCTCCTCCAGGCGGCGCAGTTGCTTGTACCCCAGCTTCGTGGGCCGGCGAGTTTGCGACGCTGCCGGGTCCTTGGCCTTGGGGAACCCGCGCGATCCTGAGCGCTCCCGGTCCAGAGTGGCCGCGGCCGGCGTATCCTCTGCGCGCTGCGCGCGATAGTCGCTCCATCCCCCGGCATAGACTACGGCCTGGCCATCGCCCTCCATCGCGACGGTCGTGGTTGCGACCCTATCGACGAAGTCGCGATCGTGGCTGACCAGCAGCACGGTGCCGTCGTAGTCGTCGATCGACTCCTGCAGCAGATCGAGCGTCTCCACATCGAGATCGTTGGTGGGTTCGTCGAGGATGAGGAGATTGGAATCCCGCGCCATCAGCCGCGCGAGCAGAAGGCGCGCCTTCTCACCCCCCGAGAGCGCCGACACCGGTCCCCGCGCCTGCCCCTCATGAAAGAGGAAGTCCTTCAGGTAGCCCACGACGTGGCGCGGCGCACCGCGCACCATCACCTGATCATTGCGACCGCTGGCACCGAGTTCCGCATCACCGGTCAAAGTCTGCCAGACCGTGAGCGTCGGATCGAGTTCGGCCCGGTTCTGATCGAAGTAGGCCGGCGCGAGGTTGGCCCCGAGCCGCACGCCGCCGACGTCAGGTTCGAGCCGTCCAGTCAGCAGGCGCAGCAGCGTCGTCTTGCCAACGCCGTTGGGTCCAACCAACGCCACACGCTCACCTCTCTGGATCCGCAGGGAAAAGTCGGAGACGATCGCTCGGCCCTCGAACGCCTTCGAGACATCCCTTGCATCGATCACGATGCGGCCCGACCGGCGCTCTGCCTCGAAGGTCATGCTGGCCGCGCCGGCGCGCCGGATCTGCGCCTGGCGCTCGTCGCGCAGTTCCGCGAGCCGCCGGACCCGGCCCTGGTTGCGCTTGCGCCGCGCCGAGATGCCCTCGACAGCCCACCGCCCCTCGGATCGGATCAATCGATCCAGCTTGTGGCGCGCCAGATCCTCTTCCTCGTAGATCCGGTCGCGCCACTCCTCGAAACCCGCGAACCCGCGGTCGGACTGCCGCAGGACGCCACGGTCGAGCCAGAGCGTCCGGTCCGTGACGGCGCGCAGGAACGCCCGATCGTGGCTGATCACGACGAACGCGGCACGGCTCTTGGCGAGCCAGTCCTCAAGCCAGCCGATCGTGGCGACGTCGAGATGGTTCGTCGGCTCGTCGAGCAGCATCAGGTCCGGGGCCTCGGCGAGGATGCGCCCGAGCGCCGCGCGCCGGCGCTCGCCTCCAGACGCCTGATCCGGCGCAAGCGAGCCGTCGATGTCGAGCCCGTCGAACGCCATTTCAACCCGCCAGAGATCGTCCGGCCCCAACGCCTGCGCGGCGTAGTCCGACAGAGTGGAGAAGCCTGCGAAGTCGGGCTCCTGGAGCATGACGCCCACGGTCTTGCCGGGCCTCAGGAAGCGCTCGCCCGAGTCGGGTTCGGCCGACCCGGCGAGAAGCCGCAACAGGGTCGACTTCCCCGACCCGTTGCGGCCGACCAGCGCCGCACGCTCGCCGGGATGGATCGCGAGGGACGCGTCGACCAAGAGCGGGTCGCCGCCGAAGGACAGCCTGGCGCCGCTGAGAGTGAGGATCGGGGGATCAGCCATCGGCCGAGCGCGTAACTGCGGCCCATTCCCGCGTCAAGCCGACCTGGGGACCGGTCGTGGCGGCGAGGGCATCGCGCACTTGTCTCCTTCCGGGCGACCCCCTAGAACCGCGCAGCGCGGTGGATCGGAGATATTCAACAGCCATGCTGAAGTTCTTTCGCGGCTCGTCCTCCAATTTCTTCGTCTGGGCGATCGTCGGCCTGCTGATCGTCGGCCTTGCGGGATTCGGCATCGGGGTAGGCAGCTTCACGACGTCGAACGTCGCCACGGTCGGCGACCGCGAGATCGACGCCGAGGAATTCGCCCGCGCGGTCGATCAGGAGATCCGCGGGCTCTCCTCGCAGACCGCGCGCAATCTGACCGTGCAGGAAGCTCGCCAGTTCGGAGTTGATAGCGCGGTGCTGTCGCGGCTCGTCAACGATGCTGCCCTCGACGGCGAGGCGGTAAGCCTTGGCCTTTCCACTGGCGATGCGGCCGTTCGCGAGCGCCTGATCGCGGTTCCCGCCTTCGCCGGCGCGGACGGCGCGTTCAGCCGCGAGGCCTACACCTTCATGCTTGACCGCATCGGGCTGTCGGCGGCCGAGTTCGAGGCGCTGCTGCGCCGCGAAGGCACGCGCGAACTGATCGCCGCGGGCGTTCAGGCCGGCGCGACCATGCCAGCGGTCGCCACCGACGCCGTGCTCTCCCATCTCGGCGAGCGGCGGACGTTCGAATGGATCCGGCTTGACGCGTCGATGCTGCCTGCCCCGATCCTCGCCCCGACGGAGGCCGAACTCGCCGAAACACACCAGGCGGACCCGGACCGCTACACCCGTCCCGAGACGCGTCGGATCACCTACGCCATTCTCGACCCCGAAACGATCGCCGAGACCATCGAGTTGCCCGAGGAAGCGCTGCGCGCCGCCTACGAGGCCGACCCCGAGCGGTTCACGACGCCCGAGCGCCGCATCGTCGACCGCATCGGCTTTGGCGACGCCGAACAGGCCGGCGCCGCCCGCGCGCGCCTCGACTCTGGCGAGATCGGCTTTGACGCGCTGGCCGCAGAGCGCGACCTAGGCCCCGCCGAGACCGACCTTGGCGAGGTTACGCGCGCTGCCCTCGACCCGGCCGCCGCCACGGCGGTCTTCGACGCTCCGGGACCGGGCCTCGTCGGACCTGTGGAGACGCAACTGGGTCCATCGATCTTCCGGATCAATGCCGTGCTCGCGGGCGCCGTCACCCCCTACGAGGAGGCCCGAGAAACGCTCCGCGCCGAGCTAGCGCTTGAAGAAGCCGGCGATCGTGTCTTCGAGGAGAGCGCCGCGCTCGACGACCTGATCGCAGGCGGCGCGACCATTGAGGAGATCGCCGAGGAGACGGCGATGGAACGCGGGGAACTCGCACTGAACGCGGAAACCGTCGGCGGCCTCGCCGACGATCCCGAATTCGCAGCCCTCGCGCGGGAAGCTCGGGTGGGCGAGGAGACCGATCTGGTGACGCTCGGTTCGGGCGCGGTGGTGACGTTGCGCGTCGACGCCATCGATCCGCCGACGCTTGTTCCGCTCGACGAGATCCGCGCCACCGTCGAGGAGGACTGGGCCCGCGCGCAGACCGCCGCGGCTCTGGCCGGGCAGGCGGAGCGCCTCGCCGAGGAAATCGCCTCCGGAACGGAGCTTGCGACGCTTGCAGAGCAGCTCGGCGTCGAGGTCGCCTCGTCCGGACCCTTGGCGCGCAACCAGGTCGCGCCGGGTCTTCCGGCGGCGCTGCTCGAGCGCGTCTTCGCCGGCGAGCCCGGCGACACGCTGATCGAGACGGACGGCGCGGGCGCTGTGCTCGCCAGCGTCGTCGACATCCTGCCCTTCGATCCGGTGGAAGGCGAAAATGCGACCATCGTCGAGGGACTGCGCGCCGAACTTCGCGATCAGGCGGCCGCCGACCTGCTGGCGCTCTACACGGCGGCAGTCCGCGACGCAGCCGGCGTGTCGATCAACCAGAACATGATCGAAGCGGCGCTCGTCAATCTCCAGTGAAGCCCGGCCTGTGAAACTCAATCCTCCGGTCGAGGCCTTCGCAGCCGCGTTCGAGCGCGGCGAGAATCAGGTGGTCTGGACGCGCCTCGTCGCCGATCTCGACACACCGGTCTCGCTGATGCTCAAGCTCACGGAGGCGCGCCGCGACAGCTTTCTTCTGGAAAGCGTCACCGGCGGCGAGACCCGCGGTCGCTACTCGATCATGGGCATGAAGCCAGACCTGGTATGGGAGTGTCATGGCGCGCGCGCGCGGGTAAACTGCTCGGCCCGCTTCGATCCAGAAGCCTGGGAAGAGGCCGCGGAGCCGCCGCTCCAGTCGCTGCGGAACGTGATCGCCGAGAGCCGCATCGCCTTGCCCCGAGACCTGCCGCCGATGGCGGCCGGGCTGTTCGGCTACCTCGGCTATGACATGGTCCGCCATGTCGAGCGGCTGCCGAATGTCAATCCCGATCCGCTCGGCCTGCCCGACGCGGTGATGCTGCGACCGTCGGTCGTGCTAGTCGTTGACGGCGTCAAGGGCGAGGTCACCGTGGTCAGCCCAGCCTGGGCCGGCTCGGGGCTCAACGCCCGCGCCGCCTACGCGCAGGCGGCGGAACGGGTGATGGACGCAGTGCGCGAACTCGATCGCGCGCCGGCGACGACGTCGCGCGACCTCGGCGCCGACCTCGAGCCCCCAGAGCCCGTCTCGAACACCAGCCGCGAGCGCTATCTTGAGATGGTCGAGACCGCCAAGCGCTACATCCGGGCCGGCGACATCTTTCAGGTCGTGCCGTCGCAGCGCTGGGCGCAGCCCTTCCCGCTGCCGCCCTTCGCGCTCTACCGGGCTCTGCGGCGCACGAACCCCTCCCCCTACATGTTCTACTTCAACTTCGGCGCCTTCCAGGTCGTCGGCGCCAGCCCGGAGATCCTCGTGCGGGTCAAGGACGGAAGCGTGACGATCCGCCCGATCGCAGGCACTCGCCCCCGCGGCGCGACGCCGGAGGAGGACGCGGCGCTCGAGGCGGAGCTGCTCGCCGATCCCAAGGAGCGCGCCGAGCATCTGATGCTGCTCGACCTGGGCCGCAACGACGTCGGCCGGGTGGCCCGCATCGGAACCGTAGACCCGAACGAGCAGTTCATCATCGAGCGCTACAGCCACGTTATGCACATCGTCTCCAACGTCGAGGGCGCGCTCAGCGACGAGCACGACGCGCTCTCCGCCCTGCTCGCCGGCCTGCCCGCCGGAACGGTCTCCGGCGCGCCCAAGGTCCGCGCGATGCAGATCATCGACGAGCTCGAGGCCGAGAAACGCGGCGTCTACGGCGGCGGCGTCGGTTACTTCGCCGCCCAGGGCGACATGGACATCTGCATCGCCCTGCGCACCGCCGTCATCAAGGACGAGACGCTCTACATCCAGGCCGGCGGCGGCGTCGTGCACGACAGCGACCCCGCCGCCGAATACCAGGAGACCGTCGACAAGGCGAAGGCGCTGCGGCAGGCCGCCCGCGACGCGCATCTCTTCGTGACGGGCCGCATGGGGAACTGATCTGTTTTCAGGGACGATCGGGAGGATAGAGGGACGGAGAACCCGCGTCGCCGCCCTCGAAGACATCGGGCGCGGCCGGTTTCGGAAACTGCGACAGCGAGACCTCCGGCCGCGCGGCCGGAACGGGCGACGCGCCGCTGAGCCCGCCGACCGACGGATCGCCCGCCTCGCCGAAGCGCGGCGGCACCAAGGAACCGGGCGCATCGGGGGTGATCGGGGCGGCGTCTATCCCGCCTTCCACACTCGGGGGATAGTAGATCCGGGCGGGAAAGACGGCGGCCAGCGCGAAGCATACGGCGAGACCCACGGCGAGCCCGGTCAGGAAGCCGTTTCGGAAACTGTGGTCACGCACTGGCCACGCGCTCGCCAAGTGGACCCTCCCTCGCAGGCTGCGTCCGAGGCCCTTGACCGGGATCGACCGCAGGGGCCATGTATACCGTGGCCTCGCGCGCCCGCCAGCCTAAAGCCTTGGAGAGGCGATCTTATGTTGCTGCTGATCGATAACTACGACAGCTTCACTTACAATCTCTTTCATTATCTTGGCGAACTCGGCGCTGACGTGGTTGTACGCCGCAACGACGAGCTGACGGCCGGCGAGGCCCTGTCGATGCGGCCCGACGCGATCGTATTGTCGCCGGGTCCCTGCGATCCCGACCGGGCCGGTGTCTGCCTCGATCTTGTGACGGCCGCCGCCGAGGCCCGCGTGCCGCTCCTGGGCGTGTGCCTCGGACATCAGGCGATCGGTCAGGCGTTCGGCGGCCGCGTCGTGGGCGCATCCGATATCGTGCACGGCAAGACCGGGATGATCCGCCACGACGGCACCGGGGTCTTCGCCGGCCTGCCTGCGACCTTCGAGGCGACGCGCTACCACAGCCTCGCGGTCGAGCGCGCCAGCCTGCCCGCCGCGCTGATCGTCAACGCCGATCTCGCGGATGGAACGATCATGGGACTGCGCCACTGCGACGCCCCGATCCACGGCGTGCAGTTCCATCCCGAATCCATCGCCTCCGAGCATGGACACGCGCTGCTCGGAAACTTCCTCGCGACCGCGCTCGTGGCGGCATGAGCGCGCCGCTCAAGCCGCTGATCGCGCTCGCAGCCGAGGGTCCACTCAGCCGTGAACAGGCCGAAGCCGCCTTCACCGCGATCATGGAGGGCGACGCGACGCCCGCTCAGATCGGCGGCTTTCTGATGGCGCTCCGGACCCGCGGCGAAACCGTGGCAGAATACGCCGCCGCCGCCGCCGTGATGCGCGCGAAATGCGTGCCCGTGCGCGCGCCCGAAGGGGCCATGGACATCGTCGGCACCGGCGGCGACGGCAAGGGCACGCTCAACATCTCCACCGCCGCCGCCTTCATCGTGGCCGGCGCCGGCGTGCCGGTCGCCAAGCACGGCAACCGCAACCTCTCCTCGAAGTCCGGCGCCGCCGACGCGCTCACCGAGATCGGCGTCAACGTCATGGTCGGCCCGGAGGTCGTCGAGCGCGCGCTTCGGGAAGTCGGTATCGGCTTCATGATGGCGCCGATGCACCACCCCGCCACGCGCCACGTCATGCCGGCGCGCCAGGAGCTTGGGACACGCACGATCTTCAACATCCTCGGCCCGCTCACCAATCCCGCCGGGGTGCGCAGGCAGCTTTCGGGCGCCTACGCGCGCTCGGTGATCCGCCCCATGGCCGAGACGCTCGGCGCGCTCGGGGCGGATCGCGCCTGGCTCGTTCATGGGGCGGACGGCGCCGATGAGGTCTCGATCGCCGGTGAGACCTGGGTCGCCGAGCTGAGGGACGGGCAGGTGCGCGAGTTCATCGTCACCCCCGAGCAGGCCGGGCTCGCCCGCCGCGATTTTGCCGAGATCTCTGGCGGCACCCCGAAGGAAAACGCCGCCGCACTGCGCCGGCTTCTCGCGGGCGAGCCGTCCGCCTATCGCGACGCGGCCCTCTTGAACGCTGCGGCGGCTCTGGTCATCGCCGAACGCGCGGTCGATCTCGCCGAGGGCGCCAGGATCGCCGCCGAGAGCGTCGACAGCGGCGCGGCGCGCGACCGGGCTGAACGGCTCGCGGCGCTCACGAGCGAACTTGCAAAGGCGAGCGCATGAGCATCCTCGACGAGATCCGCGACTACAAGCTGCGCGACGTCGCCGAGCGCAAGCTCGCCCGCCCCCTTGCCGAGATCGAAGCCGCAGCCCGCGGCGCAGGCCCGACCCGGGGCTTCGCCGCCGCGCTTGCGCGCCACGCAGTGATCGGGAGTTACGCGCTCATCGCGGAGATCAAGAAGGCCTCGCCCTCGAGGGGCCTCATCCGCGCCGACTTCGACTCCGCCTCGCTCGCGGCTGCCTACGAGGCCGGCGGCGCGTGCTGCCTCAGCGTCCTGACCGACGCGCCAAGCTTTGAGGGCTCCGACGCCTTCCTTGCCGAGGCGCGCGCCGCCACCAGTCTGCCGGTCCTACGCAAGGACTTCCTCTTCGATCCCTGGCAGGTCGTCGAATCCCGCGCGCTCGGCGCGGACTGCATCCTTATCATCCTCGCGAGCGTCACGGACGCGCAGGCGGCCGAACTCGAGGCCACAGCCATCGCCTGGGGCATGGACGTGCTCATCGAGACCCATGATGCCGCCGAGATCGAGCGCGCCAAGCTGCTCAAGTCGCCGCTGGTGGGCATCAACAACCGCGACCTGCACACCTTTCAGACGGATCTGTCGACGACGCGCCGTCTCGCGCGCTCCGTGCCGCCCGACCGGCTCATCATCTCCGAGTCGGGGCTGGCCACGCGCAACGACCTCGCGCAGCTCGCAAGCTACGGCGTGCGGTGCTTTCTGATCGGGGAGACGCTGATGCGCGAGGCGGACGTGGCGGCCGCGACGCGCGAGCTTCTGCGCGCACCCTGGAAGCCGGAGGCCGGCTGATGGCCGCGCTGACCCATTTCGACGCCGGCGGCGCCGCGCACATGGTCGACGTCTCCGGCAAGGCCTCGACCGCGCGCGTGGCCATAGCCAGCGGCTGGATCGCCATGGCCCCAGAGACGCTGGCGCGGCTCGACGCAGGTGCGGCGGACAAGGGCGACGTTCTGGGCGTGGCGCGTCTGGCCGGCATCATGGCCGCCAAGCGCACAGCTGATCTGATCCCGCTTTGCCATCCCCTGCCGCTCTCCAAGGTCCGGCTCGACCTCAACCGCAACACCGAGGCCTCCCGCATCGAGATCGAGGCGGAGGCCCGGACTACCGGGCCGACCGGCGTGGAGATGGAGGCGCTCACCGCGGTTTCCGTCGCCGCGCTGACGATCTACGACATGCTCAAGGCGGTCGACCGCGGCATGGTCATCGGCGAGATCCGGCTGCGGTTGAAGGACGGCGGCAAGTCCGGGCGCTACGAGGCGCGCTGATGACGCCGCTGATTTCCGTCGCCGAGACGCATGCGCGGCTCGCCGACCTGTTCGGTCCGCTCGCGTCGGAGACCGTCGCTCTGAGCGAAGCCGGCGGCCGGGTGCTCGCCGGCGACGAGGTCGCGGCGCGCGACCAGCCGCCCTTCCCGGCCTCCGCCATGGACGGCTACGCCGTCCGCACTGCCGATCTCGAGGGTGACCCGACGCTCCGGGTTGTCGGAATCTCGTCGGCCGGCGCGCGTTTCACAGCTGCGCTCGGCCCCGGAGAGACCGTGCGCATCTTCACCGGCGCACCGGTTCCACCGGAGGCCGACAGGGTGCTGATCCAGGAGGACGTCGACCGGCACGGCGACCTGGTCCGTCCGCGGCCGACCCCCGACGCCGCGACCCACATCCGTCCCGCCGGGGGCGACTTCCGGGCCGGCGCGCGGCTCGCCGCTCCAAGATGCTTGACCCCCGCCGACATCGCGCTCGCAGCTGCGATGAACGCGCCCACGCTCAAGGTCTTCCGCCGCCCGCTGGTCGCTCTGATAGCCACCGGCGACGAACTCGTCTCACCCGGCGAGACGCCCGGCCCCGACCAGATCGTCGCTTCCAACATCTATGGGGTGAAAGCCCTGCTTGAGGGCCGCGGGGCGGAGGCGCGCATCCTGCCGATCGCGCGCGACGACGTCGCCGCCCTGCGCGCCGTGATTGCGCTCGCCGAAGGCGCGGACCTGATCGTGACGATCGGCGGCGCGTCGGTGGGCGACCATGACCTGGTGCGCTCGACGGCCAGCGCGGCGGGCCTGGAGCTCGATTTCTACCGGATCGCCATGCGTCCGGGAAAGCCGATGATGGCCGGCCGTCTGGGCGCGACGCCGATGATCGGGCTGCCGGGAAATCCCGTCTCTGCGATGGTCTGCGGCAGGCTCTTCCTCGTTCCGGCCGTCGAGGCCATGCTCGGGCTCGGCTACGCGCCGCCTGCGCGCGCATCCGGACGGCTGGCCGTCGATGTCGGCCCGAACGGTGGGCGCGAGCACTACATGCGCGCGACTGTCGAAAGCCGTGACACAGGCTGGACCTGCGCGCCGCTTCCGCGCCAGGACAGCTCGCTTCTCTCCGTGCTGTCCGCCGCTGACGGCCTGCTGATCCGCCCGCCCGGCGATCCAGCCCGCCCAGCAGGAGAACCGGCTGAGTTCATCTGGCTTTAATCATCTCCAGATTGAGTGACTCCATGCATGCTTGACACAAAACATGAACGTTCATAGAACAATGCAGGTGACAATCCGAGGATCCGGCCGATGCTGACGCGCAAGCAGTACGACCTTCTGCACTTCATCCACAAGCGGTTGCAGCGCGACGGCGTGCCGCCGTCGTTCGACGAGATGAAGGAAGCGCTCGATCTTCGGTCCAAATCCGGCATCCACCGCCTCATCACCGCGCTCGAAGAGCGCGGCTTCATCCGCCGTCTCGCCCATCGCGCCCGCGCCATCGAGATCCTGCGCCTTCCAGAGACGTTGGAGAGCGACGTTCCCTCCAGCGCCACCGTGCTCGACGGTGGCTTCGGCGCAAGCCGCGCCCCGGCGGGCTGGGGCTCGGCTGGCGGCTCGACCGAACTCCCGGTGATGGGCCGTATCGCCGCCGGCACGCCGATCGAGGCGATCCAGAACGCCTCGCGCAGCGTTTCGGTGCCTTCGACGATGCTCGCGACCGCCGGGCGGCACTATGCGCTCGAAGTCAAGGGCGACTCCATGATCGAAGCCGGGATCAACGATGGCGATGTCGTGGTGATCCAGGAACAGCCCACGGCCCAGAACGGCGACATCGTCGTCGCGCTCATCGAGGGCGAGGAGGCCACGCTCAAGACCTTTCGCCGCCGGGGTTCGACCATCGCGCTCGAAGCCGCCAACCCGGCCTACGAAACCCGCCTCTATCAGGACCATCAGGTCAAGATCCAGGGCAAGCTGGTAGGTCTGATCCGCACCTACTGACGGCCGCGCCGGTTCCTCCCCGCTGTCCGCGCTTGCGCGTTTCGCGGACGTCGGCGCGCCTAGCGCGCCGGATCTCGGGTCCAGGGCCGCGCTTCGTTGCGTGTCCGCGCCCCGTCGATCCGCAGGCCGTCTTCAGCCCGCCGGATCGCAAGAGCCCCCTCCCGCCGAAGGAAGTCTTCGCCGATGAACACGCAGCCCCCCTCCGGCGCCTCCCGCCAGAGCGGCGCAACGAGGATCGCGGCCTCGGCGCAGTCACGCGCAGCGTCCGGGCCCTGGTCGCGCGAGCCGCGATAGACGATCGCGCCCTCGCCTGGCCAGTTCATGCTCGCAAAGCCGCGCTTGCGATCCACCGGAAGCCGACGCGACGCGATCTCCTGCGTCGCCGCGTCCCCGTCATTCTCGAGCCATGTCTGCGCGACGAAACCATTGCCCTGATCCGAGTTCAGGGCCCGCCCCGCCTCCGTCTCGATCCCGAAGAGCCGCCCGTTTTCGCTGATGAGCAGGTCAGGCCGGTCGGCGCTGGCCCAGAGCGCCGCCCCAAGCGCCATCGGCGCCGCGCCGAAGAGCCTGCCCCGCCCGATCCAGAGCACGAGGATGAGGCCGCCGACCGCGACAAGCGCCAGGCTCGCCGCCGGACCCGACGGCACGGCCCGCACCGCGCCCTCAAGCGACGCGGTGAACTCGGCGATCGCAAGGATGTAGCCGATGCCCGCGTCCATGGCCCAGAGCGCCGGCGCCGCGAGACCCAGCGGTGCGAAGAGACCGGCGAGCACGGCCGCAGGCATCACCACCAGCCCCATCGCCGGCACCGCGAGGATGTTCGCGGCGAGCCCGTACTGGGCGACTGTGTTGAAATGGAAGGCCGAGATCGGCGCAGTGGCGACGCCCGCCACGAAGGACGTCACGGTCACGCCGATCACCGGGCGCAGATAGCGCCACTGCTCGCCTTGGGTCTCACGCCACCAGACGCGGCTCCGCAGCCACTCGAACGCCGCGATCAGAGCCGTGGTTGCGGCGAAGGACATCTGGAACCCCGCTTCCATGAGGCTCTCGGGCCTCAACACGAGCACGATCATCGCCGCGAGCGCAACGGAGCGCAGGGTAAAGGCCGGCCGGTCGATCAGCACCGCCACCAGCACCACCGAGGTCATGATGAAGGCGCGCTGCGTGGCCACGCTCGCCCCCGAGAGCAGCAGATAGGCTGCTCCGGCCAGAAGCGCGGCCACCGCCGCGACCTTCTTGATCGGAAACTTGAGCGTCAGCGGGGGAACGAGCGCGCATCCGTAGCGCACCAGCGCGAAGACGAACCCGGTCAGAAGCCCCATGTGCAGACCCGAGATCGCCAACAGATGTGCAAGGTTTGAAGCCCGCAACGCGTCAAGCGCCGCCGGATCCACCTCGGAGCGGTCGCCGGTGAGGATCGCCGCGGCGAAGCCGCCGTTGCGTCCGGGAACCGCCGCCTGGATCGCGCGCGCCATGGCGATGCGCGCCTCGAACACCCGCTGTCGCCACCCCGCGCGACCGATCGAACTCGACCTCGACCATGGGTGTGCGGGCGTAGCCAACCGCTCCGAGTTGCGAGAACCAGGCCAGCCGGCGAAAGTCGAAACCTCCCGGTTCGGCCGGAGCCGAGGGCGGTGAGAGCCGTGCCCGTCCGGCCACCCGCAATCCTGGCGCCAGCATCTCCTGGGCCGTGTCGGACTCCAGCGAGATCCGGATCCGTTGCGGGGTCCTCCATGGTTCGACCCCGTATAGGACGAGCCGGTCGAGGGTCACCCGCGGCCGGCCACTTGCGGACCGATCGAGCGCGACAATCCGGCCTTCCACGTTCAACGTCGCGGGATTCGCCAGAACCGGTGCCGCCACCGAATGGCTGCGCCAGGCGGCGGCGGTGAAGCCGAGCCCGGGCAGGATCAGCGCGAGCAGGGCAAGCCGCGCCGCGGGCCCCACACGCGGCAGCGTCAGCGCGCACATCGCCAGCGCCGAAAGGAGCGCCGCCAGCATCCAGCCCTCGGGCTCGCGCGGCGCTGCGAAATAGACCCCAATCCCTGCGCCAAACAGCACCGGCGTCCAGAGCGCGAGGTTCGGGCGTTGCGCATCGATGACGCCATTGAGGCGTAAAGCGCCCACGTCCCTTGTTCTCCCGTCCACAATTCGCCTAAACGGTCATGAACTCAACATGGTTTCCGAGAGGTTAAGGCATGGCGTCGACCCCGCCCGTCGTCACCCGCTTCGCGCCGTCGCCAACTGGGTTCTTGCACATCGGCGGCGCGCGCACTGCGCTCTTCAACTGGCTATACGCCCGTCACAGCGGCGGCGCGTTTCACCTGCGCATCGAGGACACCGATCGAGGACGCTCCACGCCGGAGGCGACCGAGGCGATCTTCGAAGGCCTGCGCTGGCTCGGCCTCGATTGGGACGGCCCGGTGGTCAGCCAGTTCGACCGACAGGCCCGCCACGCCAAAGTCGCGGGCGAAATGCTCGCGCGCCGCGGCGCCTACCGGTGCTACGCCACGCGGGAAGACATCGAGGCTTTCCGCGAACAGGCGCGCGCCGAGGGTCGGCCTCCGCTCTTCCGCTCGCCCTGGCGCGACGCCGATCCCGCCGACGCGCCCGACGCGCCCTTCGTGATCCGCCTAAGAGCCCCGCGCGACGGCGAGACCGTGGTCGAGGACGTGGTGCAGGGCCGGGTCACCTTCCGAAACGACGCCCTCGACGACCTGATCCTCCTGCGGTCCGATGGCACGCCCACCTACATGCTCGCCGTGGTCGTCGATGATCACGACATGGGCGTGACGCACGTCATCCGTGGAGACGACCACCTCACCAACGCGGCGCGCCAGACGTTGATCTACCAGGCGATGGACTGGCCCGTTCCGATCTGGGCCCACATCCCGCTGATCCACGGACCCGACGGCGCGAAGCTCTCGAAGCGCCACGGCGCGCTCGGCGTCGAGGCCTATCGCGACATGGGATATCCGGCGGAGGCGATGCGAAACTACCTCGCGCGACTCGGCTGGAGCCATGGCGACGACGAGTTCTTCACAACCGATCAGGCGATCGCCTGGTTCGATGTCGATCGCATCGGAAAGTCCCCCGCGCGATTCGACCTCTCAAAGCTGGAGAACCTGTCGGGACAGCACATCCGCGCCACCGCGGATGCGGAACTCATGCGCGAAGTCGAGCAGTTCCTCGCCGCGACCCAGCGGCCGCCCCTGACCGAAAGGCAGCGAGACATGATGCTCCTTGCGATGCCGGGGCTGAAGGAGCGCTCGAGGACGATCCCGCAGATACTTGAAATGGCGCGATTCCTGCTCGAAGATCGCCCCCTCTCTCCCGACGAGAACGCCGCGAGTCACCTCGATGCAGTATCCCGCGGTATGCTGAACAGATTGACTTCGCGCCTGCAGCATGCTAGCTGGTCCACCGAGGTTCTCGAGGCTGCAGTACGAGACTTCGCGGAGGAAGAATCCAAGGGATTGGGGAAGCTTGCGCAACCGATTAGAGTTGCGCTTTCGGGGAGGACCGTTTCGCCCAGCGTGTTCGACATGATGGCCATCCTCGGCCGGGACGAAACCCTCGCCCGGCTTTCGGACGCCGCCATTCAACCGCCAGGATGACGCCGGATCTTCCCACCGCGCGAGGGGATCGTTCGAACCAGGTCGAGGCGCCGTCCGCAGATCGGCCGCCTCGCCCGAAACAGGGGAAGTGAAATGACAAACCAGGCTACGAGGACCGCTAAACTCAGCGTCGGCGACCGAACACTCGATCTTCCGATTTACCAGGGAACCCTCGGGCCGGAAGTTCTGGACATTCGTCGTCTCTACAGCGACGGAGGCGTCTTCACCTTCGATCCCGGTTTCACGTCAACCGGCTCCTGCGAGAGCGCCATCACCTACATCGACGGCGACAAGGGCGAGTTGCTCTATCGTGGCTATCCGATCGAGCAGCTGGCGGAGAAGTCCCACTTCCTGGAGGTGGCCTACCTGCTGCTTTACGGCGACCTGCCGGACGCCGAGCAGATGGAGGACTTCGAGAGCCGCGTCACCAACCACACCATGCTGCACGAGCAGATGGCCTATTTCTTCCGCGGGTTCCGCCGCGACGCTCACCCGATGGCGATCGTCTGCGGAGTCATGGGCGCGATGTCGGCGTTCTATCACGACTCCACCGACATCAACGACGCCTGGCAGCGCGAGGTTGCGACCATCCGCATGATCGCCAAGATGCCGACGATCTGCGCCTGGGCGTTCAAGTATTCGATCGGCCAGCCCTTCGTCTATCCGCGCAACAGCCTCGATTACGCCTCGAACTTTGTCAACATGTGCTTCTCGGTCCCGGCCGAGGACTATGTAGTCGACCCGATTCTGAGCCGCGCGATGGACCGGATCTTCACCCTGCACGCCGACCACGAGCAGAATGCCTCGACCTCGACTGTGCGGCTCGCGTCCTCTTCCGGGGCGAACCCCTTCGCCTGCATCGCGGCGGGCGTCGCGTGTCTCTGGGGCCCGGCGCACGGCGGCGCCAACGAGGCCTGCCTGACGATGCTGCGCGAGATCGGCACGCCCGACCGCATTCCCGAGTTCATTGCTCGGGCCAAGGACAAGGATGATCCGTTCCGGCTGATGGGCTTCGGCCACCGAGTCTACAAGAACTTCGACCCACGCGCGAAGGTGATGAAGCAGTCCGCCGATGAGGTTCTAGGCCTGCTCGGTATCGACAATAACCCGACCCTTCAGGTCGCCAAGGAGCTCGAGAAGATCGCGCTCGAGGATCCCTACTTCATCGAGAAGAAGCTCTACCCGAACGTCGATTTCTACTCGGGCATCATCCTCGACGCCATGGGTTTCCCGACCTCAATGTTCACGCCGATCTTCGCGCTTGCGCGCACTGTCGGCTGGATCAGCCAGTGGAAGGAGATGCTGGAGGACCCGCAGCTCAAGATTGGCAGGCCCCGGCAACTCTACACCGGCAAGACCCACCGCGATTACGTGGACGTGGAGGCGCGCTGAGAACACACGCCGGAGCCGAACCCAGACGGGACTGAGCCGACGGATATCGAGCGCAGCGCCTCGCTCGGGCGGGTCGTTGCGCATGCAGCGCGGCTTGGCCTGCAGATCACGCCCGTTCGCATGGAGGCCGGCGCCACGACGGCGGCGCAGGCAGCTTCGGCCTGCGGCTGCGACGTGGCGCAGATCGTCAAGTCGATCGTCTTCCGGATCGAAACTTCCGACCGGCACGCTCTCTTCCTGACCGCCGGCGACCGGCGGGTAGACCCGGCAAGGGCGGCGGCGTTGGTCGGCGCCCCTCTGGAGAAAGCTGACGCCGCGGAAGTTCGGATCAGCACCGGCTTCGCCATCGGCGGCGTGTCTCCACTTGGCCATCTGAGCCCGATCGAGACCTACCTCGACCGCAACATTCTGCGCTTCGAGATCGTCTGGGCTGCCGCGGGCACTCCACATCACGTCTTCGCCGTGTCTCCGGCCGCGCTGGTGGCGGCGCTCCGTCCGACCGTGGCAGACTTCACGGGCTGAATTCGGAGAGCGCCTGCCGCGTATGGCGCTCCCTGCGTCGCTTTCCTGTTTACCAGACATCGTCGCGAGTGGCAGCAAGGGACCGAGAAAGCGGCAATCGGCGGAAGCGGGTCAGATGGCGAAAGCCGGGCACAGGGACGGCGTCTGGAAGTCGGGACGCGGCAAGGGGCGCTCGCGGCCAAAGGGCCGAGACCTCGATGACGCGGCGTTGGCCGACGTTCGCGCCCTGCTCGGCGACCGGCCGAGGCGCGCGGATCTTCTCATCGAGCATCTGCACCTGATCCAGGACGCTCACGGTCGCCTGTCGGCCGCGCATCTGCGCGCACTGGCCGAGGAGATGCGTCTCGCCCAGGCCGAGGTATATGAAGTCGCGACGTTCTACGCGCATTTCGACGTCGTCAAGGAAGGCGACACCCCGCCGCCGCCGGTGACCATCCGCGTCTGCGACTTGCTTTCCTGCGAACTCGCCGGAGCGCAGGCGCTCAAGGCTGCTCTCGAAGCCGCCGTCGATCCGGCCGCCGTGCGGGTTCTGCGCGCGCCCTGCATGGGGCGCTGCGACACGGCCCCGGCGGTCGAGATCGGCCACCGCCATGTCGACCACGCAACACCCGAGAAGGTCGCTTCGGTCATGGCGGAAGGCGACCTGCTTCCGGTCATGCCCGACTACCAGGCGCTTGACGCCTATCGGGCCGGAGGCGGATACGCAGCCCTCGCCGCCCTGCGCGCCGGCGAGCGGACAGCTGAGGCGCTGCGCGACGACCTTCTGGAAAGCGGCCTGCGCGGGCTCGGCGGCGCCGGCTTTCCTTCCGGACGCAAGTTCGACATAGTCCGCAACGCCGAAGGCCCCAAATACCTTGCCGTCAACGGCGACGAGGGCGAACCGGGCACCTTCAAGGATCGCTACTACCTCGAGCGAACCCCGCATCTGATGCTCGAAGGCGCGCTGATCGCGGCTACGGGAATCGGGGCCGACCGGATCTATCTCTACACCCGTGACGAATATCCAGCAGCGCTGGAGATTCTCAGGCGAGAGATTGCAGCGCTTGAGGCGGAGGGGCTGGCGGCGCAAGGCTTCATCGAGCTCCGTCGCGGCGCCGGTGCCTACATCTGCGGCGAAGAAAGCGCGATGATCGAATCCATCGAGGGCAAGCGCGGCCTCCCCCGCCACCGTCCGCCCTATGTCGCGCAGGTCGGCCTCTTCGGGCGACCGACGCTGGTGCACAACATCGAGACCCTGCACTGGATCACGCGCATCGCCCGCGAGGGGCCAGCGGTCCTGTCCGCCCACGGCAAGAACGGCCGCAAGGGGCTGCGCAGCTACTCCGTCTCGGGCCGGGTGGCGAACCCCGGCGTGCACGTGCTCGACGCAGGCTCCACGATCCGCGACATCATCGCGGCCGCCGGCGGCATGGCGCCAGGGCATGTTTTCAAGGGCTACCAGCCCGGCGGACCCTCGGCGGGCCTCTTGCCTGCGACCCTCGACGACGTGCCCCTCGACTTCGACACACTCCAGGCACACGGCTCCTTCATCGGCTCCGCCGCAGTCGTCGTGCTCTCCGACAAGGACAGCGCGCGGGGTGCCGCACTCAACATGCTTCGCTTCTTCGAGGACGAGAGCTGTGGCCAGTGCACACCCTGCAGGACCGGCTGCGCAAAGGCGGTCGAACTGATGCACGCCCCGACTTGGGACCAGCCGTTGCTGCGCGATCTGTGCGCAGTGATGGAGGACGCCTCGATCTGCGGCCTCGGCCAGGCCGCGCCGAACCCGATCCGGCTGGTGATGAAGCACTTCGCCGACGAGATCTCCTGAACCTGGCCGCTGCCTGTCGCGGATGGCGACGATTGCGTCGGGAACCGTGCGACGCGCTGCGAGGGGAAGCGTAGGACCGGACCGGGGCGGCGCGGTCGCCCGACCCAGCCACCGGTTCGCCAAGGGATGCCCGCCATGTCCGACATCGAAATCGCCCGCAAGGCCAACAAGAAGCCCATCCAGGAGATCGGCGCAGCGCTCGGCATTCCGGGCGAGCAACTGCTGCCGTATGGCCACGACAAGGCCAAGGTCTCCGAACCGTTCATCAAGTCGCTCGCGGACCGGCCGAACGGCCACCTCGTGCTTGTGACCGCGATCAACCCGACCCCGGCGGGCGAGGGCAAGACCACGACCACCGTCGGGCTCGGCGACGGCCTGAACCGCATCGGCAAGAAGGCCGCCGTCTGCATCCGCGAGGCGTCGCTCGGGCCCAACTTCGGCATGAAGGGTGGCGCCGCCGGCGGCGGCTACGCCCAGATCGTGCCTATGGAGGACATGAATCTCCACTTCACCGGCGACTTCCACGCCATCACCAGCGCGCACAACCTGCTCGCCGCGATGCTCGACAACCACATTTACTGGGGCAACGAACTCGACATCGACATCCGGCGGATCCCATATCGCCGGGTGATGGACATGAACGATCGCGCGCTGCGCCAGATCGTTTGCAACCTGGGCGGAGTCGCGAACGGCTTTCCTCGGGAGACCGGCTTCGACATTACCGTCGCCTCCGAGGTGATGGCGATCCTCTGCCTCGCCACCGACCTGCGCGACCTCGAAAAGCGCTTGGGCGACATCATCGTCGCCTATCGCCGCGACCGCACGCCGGTCTATGCGCGCGACCTCAAGGCCGACGGCGCGATGACGGTCCTGCTCCAGCAGGCGATGCAGCCGAACCTGGTGCAGACGCTGGAGAACAACCCCGCCTTCGTGCACGGCGGTCCCTTCGCCAACATCGCCCACGGCTGCAACTCGGTGGTCGCCACCACAACGGCGCTCAAGCTCGCCGACTACGTGGTGACCGAAGCGGGCTTCGGCGCCGATCTCGGCGCGGAGAAGTTCTTCGACATCAAGTGCCGCAAGGCGGGGCTCAAGCCGGAGGCGGTCGTCATCGTGGCCACGGTGCGGGCGATGAAGATGAACGGCGGCGTCAGGAAGGAGGACCTCGGCGCCGAAGACGTCGCAGCCGTGCGGAAGGGCTGCGCCAACCTCGGTCGCCACATCGAGAACGTCCGCCAGTTCGGCGTTCCTGCGGCGGTCGCGATCAACCACTTCGTCTCCGACACAGCGGCCGAGATCGAGGCGATCAGGGACTACGTCTCTGGCATGGGCGCGGAGGCGGTGCTCTGCCGGCACTGGGCACTGGGCTCGGCGGGCATCGAGGATCTCGCGCGCAAGGTCGTCGAGATCGTCGAGGGCGGCAGCGCTCGGTTCGCGCCGCTCTACGACGACGAGATGCCACTCTTCGAGAAGATCGAGACCGTCGCCAAGCGCATCTATCGCGCCGACGAAGTCATCGCCGACAAGAAGATCCGCGACCAGCTCCGCGAATGGGAAGCCCAGGGCTACGGCGGGCTGCCGGTCTGCATGGCCAAGACCCAGTACTCCTTCACCACCGACCCCAACCTGCGTGGCGCGCCGGTCGGCCATTCGGTGCCCGTGCGAGAAGTGCGCCTCTCCGCAGGCGCCGGCTTCGTCGTGGTGATCTGCGGCGAGATCATGACCATGCCCGGCCTGCCGAAGGTTCCGGCCGCCGAGAGGATCGGCCTCAACGCCGAGGGGCTCATCGAGGGACTCTTCTGAGCCTCTTCTTCACTCAACCGCCCAGGGGCCGTGGAAATCGCCCTCCCGGTCGACGCGGCGGAATCCGTGGAGCCCGAAGTAGTCGCGCTGTCCCTGGAGCATGTTCGCGGTCGACCGGGCCGTGCGCATCATGTCGAAATAGGCTAGCCCCGCCGAGAGCGCCGGGGCCGGCGCGCCCGACAGGGCGGCGCGCGCCACCACCGCCCGCAGGCACAGGTGCGCCGCCTTCAGCCGCTCTGCAAAGCCGCCGGCGAACATCAGGTTCCCGCCAGGTGTGGCCGAAAGGGCCTCGGCCATGTCGTCGAGCATCGCCGAGCGGATGATGCACCCCGCCCGCCAGACGCGGGCGATGCCGGCCATCGGCAGATCCCAGCCGAACTCGCGCGATGCCGCATCAAGAAGGCCAAAACCCTGGTCGTAACAGGCGATCTTGCCCGCCAGCAGCGCCGCCTCGAGCGTGTCCGTGAAGTCCGCCGGCGCATCGAAGCGACCGGGCGCCGCCCCGAAGATCTCCTCGCCACGGCGCCGCTCCGCCAGCATGGACGAGACCGTGCGCGCGCCGACCGCCGCCTCGATGGCGCTCGCCGGCGCGGCCAGCATCAGCGCCTCGATCGCGGTCCAGCGTCCCGTGCCCTTCTGCCCGGCGCTGTCGACAATGACGTCGAGCAGCGGCCGTCCGGTGTCCGGATCGACAGCCCCCGCGACCTTGGCGGAAATCTCGATGAGATAGGACTGCAGCGGCCCCTCGTTCCAGCGCGCGAACACGTCACCGATCTCCGCCGCGCCGAGCCCGAGCCCGTCGCGCATGATCCCGTAGACCTCGGCGATCATCTGCATGTCGGCGTATTCGATGCCGTTGTGCACCGTCTTGACGAAATGGCCCGCGCCGTCGGGGCCCATGTAGGCGGCGCAGCGTTCGCCGGCGAAATCGGCGGCGATGGCGCGAAGGATCGGCGCGACCCGGTCCCAGGCCGCACGATCGCCACCGCCCATGATCGACGCGCCGTGGCGCGCACCCTCCTCGCCGCCCGAAACGCCGACGCCGAGATAGGGTGATCCGGCGGCCTCCGCCTCGGCCGCGCGCCGGCGGGTGTCGCGGAAATTGGCGTTGCCCGCGTCGATGATCAGGTCGTCCTGCGCCAGGAGCGGGCGAAGCATCGCGTTCATGTCGTCGACAGCCGCGCCCGCGGGCACCATCAGCAGGATCGCGCGCGGACCACGCAATGCTGCGACGAGCCCCTCCAGCGTCTCCGCCACGGTGATGCGCTCCGCAAGCGGTCCAGCCTTCGCCGCGAAGGCGTGCGCGCGCTCGGTCGTGCGGTTGTAGACCGTTACCAAAAAACCCTTCTCCGCGATGTTGAGCGCCAGCGCCGCGCCCATCGTCCCAAGCCCGATCAGGCCGATTTCCGCCGCCATGCCTTCCTCCGGAGAACGCCGCCAGATCGGGCGAGCCGGATCAGGTTCGGCCGAACCGCCCGCGAGCGCAACCGCGTATCGGACCCTGTGTCGCGCCTTCGTTCTCACCGAAAGGGTCGCAATGATCTCCGGCGGCGGACGCTTGCCGCAGATCAGAGCCGCGCCAGAAGCTCCGCCTTCTTGGCCTCGTATTCGGCCTGGCTCAGGATGCCTTTTTCGAAGAGGCCGGCCAGACGTTCGATGCGGTTGAAGATCTGATCGTCGCTCATGGCTTCGGGAAAAAGCGCCGGCGCCTCAACCGTCGGCGTGGGCGTCGGCGTCGAAGACCCCGGGGCTGACGCTGGCGCGGGTCCGAGCGCGGCGGCTGGCCCGCTGATAGGCCGCGGCGCTACTTCGGCGCCAACCTCGACGATCGGCAGATCTGCGACCCGAACTAGCCCGTGCTGGCTGGTGAAGGTCAGGCTCTGCCCGCCGCTCTGCGCCTGGCCGAAGCCGCCAATCTGGTGGTCGCCGGTGTCATGGACCGTGATCCGGCCGCCGACATCGATCGCGAGCCGCCGCTTGTCCGGAAACCAGGCGTAGCGCATGTCGTTCTGGGACCCCACCGAGGCCGGCTGGCCGAGTTCGGCCGGCCATTCGCGAGACGACGGCACGAACAGGCTCACGCCAACCGCCCCCTGTCCGCCGCCCTGCGACTGCGATTGCGACTGGTGCGACCGGAGTGCGGCGAAGGCGCCATCCGTTCGCAGGATGCCGGAGAGATCCGAACAGACGCCGTCGACCTTGGCCTTAAGCCCGTTGTTGAACATGTCGCCAACCATGGTCATGCCGCCCAGCGACCACTGACCCATGCCGCCGAGTTCGGGATGGTTGAACTGGGCCTGCGATCCCTGCCCGGCCGCCAGAGCCAACAGAAGATGCGTCACGGCATCCGCGCTGACGCCATGCCGGGCGGCGACCTCGTCCACGACCTTCTGGCCGTCTTCCGTCAGTAACGTCATTGGTGGATCCCCGTGTCGGCGCGAAGACCCCCGGTTAGCACAGGCGCAACGCGACGGACACCTGCAAGTCTCGCCCCCGGGCCACAAGCGAAGCCCCACCGACCGGGATCAGCATTTGGTCAGCAGTAGTAGACGCCGACCGCGCAGCGCCGGACCGTCCGCCGCCCGACCCCGGCCACGCTGACCGGCGTGAGCGGTCGGCCGACCCTCGCCTCCGCCGGCTTGGCGACGCCGATCCATCCGGCGACCGGCGAGCCGACTTCCACACCGATGAAGGACATCGCCACCAGGACTGCCAGGACGATGCTCAAGATACGGTTCTTCTTCATGTCACTGCGCTCCTTCGATCAGATAAATCCCTGCGACGGCGTCGAAATTCGGCAGATCCCCGGCGGCGACGATTTTCGCCTCGGCGGGAAGCTCGAACGCCAACTGCGCCAGGGCCTCCGGCCCCGTGGTCCAGTTTCGCATGACCAACGTGTATTCCGGCGCGCCGGTCATGTCGCGCGCGGTGATCGTGTAGCGGCAGGGAAACGGCTGGTCTCCCTGGGCGATCCAGATCTGCCAGTCAGCGTGCTCGCCCCGAAACGCGATGTGGTCGCATTCCTCGCCGCCGATCACCCCGCTGCCGAGATCCCTGACTTCGCTGACGACCGGCATCAGGGTCGCGTGCACATCGCCGGCGAGCAGGTCTGCGGCCGGCAGCGGACGGTGGTATGTCTCGCGAAGGGTGTCGATGAGTTCGTCGATCGATCCCGGGATCTTCTCCTCGGCGTAGAGGTTCTCGTCCTTGTTGAGCAGCGTCAGGGTCTCGCCGTCGAAATTCGCCTCGACAGCCGCGAAACCGCCGGTGCGGGACGCATGTATCCGGTTGGGCCGTTCCACCGCCGTCTGTCCTGAACTCGCGATCGCGAGCTTCTGACCGTCGGTGGTGACGACATCAAGCGTCGAGTTGTAGTCGAACGCGAACGCCTGCTGGGCGGCGAGGAAGTCCGACATCGCCTTGAAGAGCGCCTCCCCCTCGTCGGCCCTGGCTGCGCCGGCGACCGCCAGCGTTGTGGCGGCCAGAGCGGCGGCGGCGGTGCGGGCGGTCGATCCGCCGAACAACAACTGCATTGGATGATCCTTCGTATGTGTGATGAAGAGCGACCCTCGTCCTGGTCGCCTAGAAGTGGGCCGTCACGCCGAGAAGCGGGCCGTAGAGATCGATCGATGTTTCGGCTTCCCCGATCTTCTTCTCTATCGCCATGTAGCGATACCCGAGTTGCACTGACCAGCGCGCATCGAACTTGTAACCGACGCTGGCGAAGGCCTGCCATCCCATGTCGAGGTCGGAAAGTGCGTCGCTGCCGCTGACGTCGGAATAGACCGCTCCGAACGGCGTGTCGATGTAGTCTCCATGCCTGGGAGCCATCCATGGAGGGACGCGCCGAACGTCCATGGCGGGCTCTGCGCGACGCGCTGGTGAAGACGCGATTAGGAAAGATACAAGAGCGACCGGCGACTTCATGTGGACCTTCTGCCGAAGATTGCGGTGCGAACTCTATCCCCGGCCCGGGCGGCGGTTTTCTCTTCGCGCGCCACATGCCACGCGCAGCCCAGCAACTGCGCGATCGGCGCAGCACCCCTACAGCGCCATCCCGAGCAGGCGGCCTTCAGGTTGAGGCGGCCGAATGGCGGCGGCGCACGGGATGCAGCTGACGGTCAACCTGATCGAGGGCGCGAAATGGTCGGACGGCGATCCGTTCGGCGCCGAGGATTTTCTACGTGGTGGCCGACGGAAATTTCTGTCCCGGGCCGAGCCACATCATGGCCCCGCTGCATCCGGCCAATTCGGACAACACCTATGAGGAATACCGCAACGCGTTTCCGCCAGATTGCCTGAACTTCCCCGTCTTGGGAGCCTGGGTCCCGGTGGAGTACCGCAGCGACGACATCGTCGTCCTGCGCCGCAATCCGTTCTATTGGAAGGTCGACGAGACCGGCCAGCAGCTGCCCTATCTCAACGAGATGCACTACCGTCTGTCCACATGGGCGGACCGGGACGTGCAGGCGGTGGCCGGAACGGGTGATTTCCCGAACCTGGAACAGGCCGAGAACTACGACGAGAGCCTCCGGCGCGCAACGGATCCGAACTCGGTGGCCAAGCTCGAGTTCGGACCGCGCATCATCGGCTACAGCCTCTATCCCAACCTGTCGGGCAACGGCTGGGGCGAGCAGGACGAGCGGGCGCAGGCGGTCCGCGAGTTCGAACCGGAACGCCGATTTCCGCATGGGCGTGACCCAGGCGCTCGATCGGGTCCGTCTGGGCGAGAGCCTCGTCAAGGGTCCCTTCACCGCCCACTATCCGGGGGGTCTCTACCCCGGCACGTCCCATTAGGACAGGGACATCACGATGTTCGATCCCTACAGCCTCGAGAGCGCCGCGGCGCATTTTGCTGCGGCCGGGCTCGAGGACAAGGACGGCAACGGCTTTCTCAACCATCCGGCCGATGTGCTCGGCGCGGACGACGTGCAGGTCACGCTGCTGCACAACATCGACTACCAGACCGACAAGAACCTCGCGGAGGGCGTCGTGGCCATGATGGAGGGAGCCGGAATCAAGGTGGTGCTGAACTCGCTGTCGGGCAACGACAGGGACGCGGCGCGGGCCGCCGGCCGCTACGACTGTTACGTTCACCGCAACACGTCGGAGCTGATCACGCTGGTCCAGAACACGACCGAGCTCGCGCCCACCGGGCCGCGCGCGTGGCGTTCAGTCACATGGCCAACGCGGCCGGAGAGCTTGATCTGCTGCCCTTTGAGCAGGAGATGGTCGATACGGTCAACGCGTTCATCGCGACGAACGACGCGGACGAGCGGAGAGAGCTGATGAAGACCTATCAGAAGCTCTATACCGAAAACCTCTACGGCATCGGTCTGACGCAGTATCCGGGCGCGCCGATCATCAACAAGCGCTTCTCGAACATCCCGGCGGGCGCGCCGATCTTCATGTTCAACAGGGCCGAGGACAACATCATCCGCGAGCGCGTGTTCGTGGCCGCCGACGCCCAGGCCGACCATGAGCTGCATCCAGGCGCGCTGCCCGGTGCGCACGGCTCCGACGGTCCGATGGCCGCCGAGTGACGCCCGGCGGCGTGCGGAGCCCCGCGCTCCGCACGCCGCGCGGTCCTTTGGAGGAATTCAATTGCTTCGTTTTCTCGCCATCCGCATTCTGCAGGCGATTCCCGTCCTGCACGCCATGAGCGTGATCACTTTCGCGATCATCTAGGCGCCGCCGGGCGATTACGGAGACTAAATCCGTTCAAACATGATCACTCAAGGCAATGCGACGTTCGCGGCCGCCGACGCGGCGGTGGAGAAGTATCGCGCCGAGAATGGCCTGAACGACCCGATTGTGGTGCAGCATTTCCGCTGGATCGGCGGCATCCTGAACCGGGGCGATTTCGGGCACTCCTATTTCTACAACAAGCCGGTCTACGAGGTCGTGGCCGAGCGTCTGCCGGCGACCATCGCGCTGGCCCTGACCTGCCATTTTCTCGCGTCGCTGTTCGGGATCATCGCCGCGACCCGTCAATACAGCTGTACCGACACGATCCTGAGCTTCGTGTCGTTTCTCGGGATGACCATTCCGCGCTTCCTGCTGGCGCTGATCATCCTCTACGTGCTGGCGTTCAAGCTGAACGTTCGGGAGCTGGGGAGTTTCTATTCCTCGCGCTATGGCGGGCAGGAATACTGGCTCGGCTGGTTCGATTTCAACTGGGACAAGCTCTGGAACCTGATCCAGCATGTCTGGCCGGTGGTGTTCATCGCGACGCTTGGCGGGCTCGCCTACAACATGCGGGTGATGCGGGCAAACCTGTTCGACACGCTCAACGCGCAATATGTCGAGACGGCGCGCGCCAAGGGCCTGCCGGAGCGCACGGTCATCATGCGCTACGCGGCGCCCTACGCGCTGCATCCCCTGGTCGCCTATCAGGGCGTGATCCTGCCCTACATGCTGGCCGGCGAGATCGCGGTGGCGGTCGTCTTCTCGCTCGCCACCGTGGGGTCGGCGATCGTGAGCTCGATGGGGATCGGCGACGTCTACGTCACCGCGACGCTGCTTCTGGTGCTGGGCGCCACGCTGATCTTTGGCAATCTGGTGGCCCTCGATCCGCGCATCCGGGTGAGAACGGGCGCGTGACCATCGACACGGATCCGTTCGCCGAGGGCGCCGACACGCGGATCTCGACCGTCGTCAGCGAGAGCCAGAGCTATCCGAGTCTCGTCTGGCGGCGGCTACGGCGGTCGATCCTGGGAATGCTCGGCTTGACGCTGGTGGCGATGCTCCTGATTGTATCGGTGTTGGCGGACTTCTTCGCGCCAGTAAACCCCAAGGAGCCCAATGTCGGCTTCGCGCCGCCCGACCGCATCACGTGGTTCGTGCCAGGCGACGGCCCGGTGGCAGGCTGGCGGCGGCTGCCGGTCGCGTTTCCGATCGTCGAGACTGACGAGCTTGACCCCGTGACCTATCAGCCGATGACCGGTCCGGATTACGACAATTCACGCCAGCTGCGCTTATTCGCGAAAGGGTGGGACTACACCTTCCTCGGCAGCCCGATGAACCGGCATTTCATCGGCACATCGGACGGCTCGCCGCTGCACGTGCTCTGGACCGACAAGCTGGGCCGCGACATCTTCTCGCGCGGGATCGTCGGGAGCCGGATCTCTCTGGCGCTCGCGCTCACCTCGATCACGCTGATGACGATCGTGGGTACGCTGGTGGGGAACACTTCGGGCTATGTCGGCGGATGGTTCGACAGTTGGTTCCGGCGCCGGGTGATGATCGCGATGGCGCTGGCCAACCGGCCCGACGTGCTGATCGCCGACGAGCCTACCGCCGCGCTCGACGTGACCGTGCAGGCCGAGATCCTGAACCTGATCGACGGGCTCAAGGACAAGTACGCCATGGGGTTGATCCTCATCACCCATGACCTGACCGTGGTGCGCCAGTTCGCCGACCGCGTCTATGTCATGCAGCACGGCGAGGTGGTCGAGGAGGGACCGACCGAGGAGGTGTTCGACCGTCCGAAGCACGCCTATACGAAACGGCTCCTGGCCTCCGATCCCAAGGGCGTCGCAAACCCTCTGACTGGCCCTGCCGAAACGGTGCTCGAAGGCCACGGCGTCACGGTCCGGTATCTGCTCCGCAAGGGCGGCGTGTTCCGAGGCACCTACACGCCGCTGGTGGCGGTCGACCATCTCGACCTCACGCTCGGCCGGAGCGAGACGCTCGGGTTGGTCGGCGAGAGCGGCTCGGGCAAGACGATGTTCGGCCAGAGCCTGATGCGACTGATCCACATGGACGAGGGCCATGTGACCTTCCTCGGCGCGCGCATCGAGGAGAAGTCGCGCAAGCAGATGAAACCGCTGCGCAGCCGGATGCAGATCGTCTTCCAGGACCCGTTCGCCTCGCTCAACCCGCGCATGTCGGTGCGCCAGCTCATCGAGGAGGGGCTGATCGTTAACGGCATCGGCTCGGGCGCCAAGGACCGCTTCGCGCGGGTCCGCAAGGCGCTGAGCGACGCGGGCCTGCCCGAGACCATCACCTCGCGCTTCCCGCACGAGTTCTCGGGCGGCCAGCGCCAGCGGCTCGCCATCGCGCGGGCGATCGCGCTGGAGCCCGAATTCATCCTGCTCGACGAGCCGACCAGCGCGCTCGATATCAGCGTGCAGGCGCAGATCATCGAGCTTCTGCGCAAGCTTCAGCGCGAAAAGGGGCTGAGTTACCTCTTCATCAGCCATGACCTCAAGGTGGTGCGCGCGCTCTGCCACCGCGTGATGGTCATGCAGAACGGACAGGTCGTCGAGCAGGGGCCGGTCAAGGACGTGCTCGTCGACCCTCAGACGGACTACACAAGGCGGCTCGTCCGCGCAGCATTCGAGATAGCGACATGACAACGATCACCTTCATCGGCGCGGGCAGCACCGTGTTCACCCGCAACATCGCCGGCGACATCCTGAGCCGCGAGGCGCTCTCGGGCGCGACGATCCGGCTGATGGACATCGACCCCAAACGCCTCGCCGAGAGCGAGGCCGTGGTGGGACGGATGGTCCGGATCCTCGACGTGCCGGCAAAGGTCGAGACGCATGACAATCAACGCAGGGCGCTCGACGGCGCGGATTTCGTCGTCGTCTGCTTCCAGATCGGCGGTTACGATCCCTGCACGATCACCGATTTCGAGGTGCCCAAGCGCTTCGGCCTGCGCCAGACCATCGCCGACACGCTCGGCGTCGGCGGGATCATGCGGGGGCTCAGGACCGTGCCGCATCTCTGGTCGATCTGCGAGGACATGCTGGAAGTGTGTCCAGAGGCGATCATGCTGCAATACGTCAACCCGATGGCGATCAACACCTGGGCGATCGGCGCGAAGTATCCCGCGATCCTTCAGGTCGGCCTTTGTCATTCGGTCCAGGGCACGGCTGCGGAGCTGGCGGAGGACCTCGACGTGCCAGTGGACGAGCTGCGCTACCGGGCGGCCGGCATCAACCACATGGCGTTCTATCTGAATTTCGAGCGGCGGATGCCGGACGGCTCGCATGTCAACCTCTATCCCGAGCTCAAACGCGGCTACGCGGAGGGCAGGTTTCCAAAGGGGCCGAACCACAATCCGCGCTGTCCCAACAAGGTCCGCTACGAGATGCTGTCGCGCCTGGGCTATTTCGTCACCGAGAGCAGCGAGCATTTCGCCGAATACACGCCGTATTTCATCAAACGCGACCGCCCGGACCTGATCAATCGCTACGGCGTGCCGCTTGACGAATACCCCAAGCGCTGCGTCGAGCAGATCGCCCGCTGGGAGAAGGAGGCCGCGCATCTCCAAGGCGACAACGCGTTCGACGTGAAGCCAAGCCGGGAATACGCGGCCACGATCATGAACGCGGTCCGGACCGGAGAACCCGCGGTGATCTACGGCAACATCCCGAACGCGGGCTTCATCCCGCAACTGCCGGAGGGCTGCGCCGTCGAAGTGCCGGTTATGGTCGACGCGAACGGTCTTCAGCCGACGGTGGTTCGGGACATCCCGCCGCAGCTGATCGCGCTGATGCGGACCAACGTCAACGTCCAGGATCTGACGGTCGCGGCGCTGATGACCGGCGACCGGTCGCACGTCTATCACGCGGCGATGCTCGACCCGCACACCTCCGCCGAGCTCGATCTCGACCAGATCTGGTCGCTGGTGGACGCGCTGCTTGAAGCTCATGACGAATGGCTGCCCGAATTCGCGCGGATCGGAGCGCGCCGCGCGTCATGAGCGCATGGCCCGCCAGCATCGTGATCGTCGGCGGCGGGACCGCCAGCTGGCTCGCCGCGCTGATCCTCGGTGATGTGGCGAAGCGGCGGAAGGAAACCGTGGCCATCACGGTCGTCGAGAGCAGCCGCATTGGCACCATCGGCGTCGGCGAGGGCACCACAGCGGTGTTCCGCCAGATGCTGCGCCATCTCGGGATCGACGAGATGGAGTTCCTGCGCGAGACCGGCG
The DNA here is from genome assembly GCA_963836255.1 of uncultured Alphaproteobacteria bacterium. GTDB lineage: Bacteria > Pseudomonadota > Alphaproteobacteria > Rhodobacterales > Rhodobacteraceae > Amaricoccus. The sequence goes on along the minus strand of CAWIIL010000001.1, from coordinate 544,712 downwards.
CCACGATCAAATTCGGCATCCGCCACCAGGATTGGCGGCGCGTCGGTCACGCCTATGGCGGCCCGATCGACGATCCCGGACAGGTGGCGGGCCGGGCCTCGACGTGTACCCGTCGGCGCGGCGCATCTCTTTCAACACCTGATCGACCGGCGCAAAGCGCCCTTCGCGCGCAGGAGCGGCGGGCTGGTGCGGTGCCCGCCGGGCCGTTCCACCACGCCTATCGTTTCGACCAGGCGCTGGCCGGGGCGTTTCTGCGCAGCAAAACGACCGGCGTCACGGTGATCGACCACCAGGTGACCGGGCTCGAGACCGAGGACGGGCGGATCACGCGGCTGGTTCTGGAAAGCGGCCAGCGCGTCGAGGGCGATTTCTTCCTCGACTGCTCGGGCTTTCGCCGCGCGCTGGTCGGCGAGCTTGGCGCGGAATGGGCAAGCTACGGCGACGTCCTGCCGGTCAACCGCGCGATGCCGTTCTGGGTCGATCTCAAACCCGGCGATGAGATCGCGCCAGTGTCATTGGCCCGCGCGATGAGATCCGGCTGGATGTGGCGCATCCCGACCCGCGAGCGCTACGGCTGCGGCTACGTCGATTCGGACGCGCACGCGTCCCCTGACGAGGCGAAGGCGGAGGTCGAGGCGGCGCTTGGCCATGCCATCGAGCCCCGCAACAACATCAACATAGACGCGGGTCGCCTGTGCGAGACCTGGATCGGCAATTGCGTCGCGGTGGGCCTGGCGTCGTCGTTGCTCGAACCGTTGGAGGCCACGTCCATCCACCGCACGGTGGTTCAGCTGATGCTGCTCTCGCAGATGATCGACATCGAGGGCGCGCGCGGCCGCTACAACGCCATCCACGCCCGCCAGGTCGACGATTTCCGCGAGTTCATCCGGCTGCACGACGTCTCCGAGCGCCGCGACTCGCCGTTCTGGAATGACGTGGCGGCCAGCCATCCGCCGGGTGGAGCGCTGTCGGCAACGAATGCCGCGCCGCCAGCAGGAGCAGCTTCACATTCCGGTGCTCGACGGTCTCGGCCTGCTCGATTCCCTCATCCAGGAGCAGGCCGCATGACAGCCCTCAAGATCTGCATCATCGGCGCGGGCAGCGTCGGGTTCACCAAGAAGCTCTGCGCCGACATCTTCAAGGTGCCGGAATTCACCGGGGTCGAGATCGCGCACCGACATCGATCCGCACAATCTGGAAATGATCGAGAAGATCATCCGTCGCATGGTCGAGGCGAACGGCCTGCCCGCGAAGGTCACGGCGACAACCGATCGCCGCGAGGCGCTGACCGGCGCGCGCTACGTGATGAACTGCGTCCGGATCGGCGGGCTGGAGGCCTTCGCCGAGGACACGATCGGCGCCGGCGGCATCCTTTACGGCCAGCGCGGCAACGGCCACCGCCAGATCGCCCGCGCGCTCAGCGTGCGGATGGAGGAGGTCGCCATATTCCGCTCCGGCATCAACCATCAGACGTGGTATCTCGACATCCGCCACAAGTTCGGATCGACGTCCTCAAATGAAGCCCTCGGCGCGCTGATCGCGGGCGTCTAGAAGGAGCAGGAACTTGTCTGACCCCGGCGCCCCGAAACCCTGCATCATCTGCGTGGCGATCACCGGCTCGGTGCCGACGCGGGCCGACAACCCGGCCGTGCCGATCACTGTCGCCGAACAGGTCGAGAGCGCCCACGAGGCCTTCGAGGCCGGCGCCGCGATCGTGCACGCCCATGTCCGCAATGACGACGAGACGCCGAGTTCGGATCCCGAGCGGTTTGCGAGGCTGATGGAAGGCCTGCACGCCCATTGCCCGGGCATGATCATCCAGTTCTCCACCGGCGGCCGGTCAGGCGCGGGCCGGACCCGCGGCGGCATGCTGGGGCTGCGGCCCGACATGGCCTCGCTCGCGGTCGGGTCGAACAACTTCCCGACCCGTGTCTACGAGAACCCCCCGGATCTGGTCGACTGGCTGGCCGCCGAGATGCGCGCCCACGATGTGAAGCCCGAGATCGAGGCCTTCGACCTCAGCCACATCCACCAGGCGGCGGCCATGAACCGCGACGGCCGCATTCCCGGCCGCCTCTACGTGCAGTTCGTGATGGGCGTGAAGAACGCCATGCCCGTCGACCGCCCGACCTTCGACTTCTACGTCGAGACCGTCGCGCGGCTGGCCCCGGATGCGGAATGGTGCGCCGCCGGCATCGGCCGCCACCAGATCACGCTCAACGAATGGTGCGTCGCCGCCGGCGGTCACGCGCGCACCGGGCTCGAGGACAACGTGCGCCTCGACGCCCGCGCGCTCGCCCCGTCGAACGCGGCGCTGGTGCGCCGCACCGTCGCGCTCTGCGAGCAATACGAGCGGCCCGTGGCGACCCGGGCGCAGGCCCGCGCGATGCTGGGGCTGCGGCCGGCCTGAGCCCGCGCGGATCCGACGCGCCGCAGACCGCCCCGGGCCGCGTGGCTGTTGACGCCGCCGCGAGGCCAGCGGAACATGTCCGCCCAAGCCAGTCGGGCGATCCATGAGCGCAATCCTCGTCAACGAATACCTCGTCGGGATCGACCGCCTGAAGAAGGTCTCCGGCAAGACCACCGAACAGGTCGTGCGCGAGGCGTTCAAGGACCTGCTCAAGGACTGGTCGAAATCCGCCGGGCTGACCTTCGTGGCCGAGCTGGAACACGAGACCGGCCTGCGGTCCAAGGTCTATCCCGACGGCACCGTGCTGCACGACATCCGGGTGCCGCTGGGATACTGGGAGGCCAAGGACACCGGCGACGATCTCGACGCGGAGATCGCGAAGAAATTCGCCAAGGGGTATCCCAAGGACAACATCCTATTCGAGGACACCGCCACCGCGATCCTCTGGCAGAACGGCCGCGAGGCGCTGCGCGCGCCGATGAACGACGTCGCGGCGCTCGACCGGCTGGTCACGCTGTTCTTCGCCTGGGAGCGGCCCGAGATCGCGCAGTTCCGCGCGGCGGTGGAGCAGTTCAAGGCGGACCTGCCGAGCGTTCTAGACGCGCTCAGGGGCAAGATCGACGACGCCTATGCCGGGAACGCGGCGTTCAAGGCGCAGGCGGCGAGGTTCCTGACCCATGCGCGCGAGACGATCAATCCGGGCCTGGCCGAGGCCGACGTGCGCGAGATGCTGATCCAGCACGTCCTGACCGAGGAGATCTTCGCGCATGTGTTCAACGACGCGGATTTCCACCGCGAGAACAACATCGCCAAGGAGCTTTACGCGCTGGAAGGGGCGTTCTTCACCGGCGGGGTCAAACGCGACACGCTCAAGGGGCTGGAGCCGTATTACGCCGCGATCCGGGCGAACGCGGCGCAGATCACCAGCCATCTGGAGAAACAGACCTTCCTCAAGGTGATCTACGAGAACTTCTACAAGGTCTATAACCCCAAGGCCGCCGACCGGCTGGGCGTGGTCTACACCCCCAACGAGATCGTGCGCTTCATGGTGCAGGGCGCCGACTGGCTGACCCACAAGCACTTCGGCCGCACGCTGATCGACGATCATGTGGAAATCCTCGATCCCGCCACCGGGACCGGCACCTTCATCTGCGAGCTGATCGAGCATTTCCGGGGCCAGCCGGAAAAGCTGGCGCGCAAATACAAGACCGAGCTCCACGCCAACGAAGTGGCGATCCTGCCCTATTACGTCGCCAACCTGAACATCGAGGCGACCTACGCGGCAGCCAGCGGGCAATACGCCGAATTCGAGAACCTCTGCTTCGTGGACACGCTCGACAACGTGGGCGGGCTGGGCATCAAGACCGGCCACCAGCACGACCTCTTCGCCGCCCTCTCGGACGAGAACGTGAAGCGGGTGCTGGAGCAGAACAAGCGCAAGATTTCGGTCATCATCGGCAACCCGCCCTACAACGCAAATCAGGCCAACGAGAACGACAACAACAAGAACCGCGACTATCCCCATATCGACGGCCTGATCAAACGCAGCTTCGTGAAGCTCTCCACCGCGCAGAAGACCAAGGTCTACGACATGTATGCCCGCTTCTTCCGCTGGGCCTCGGACAGGATGCACGACGACGGGGTGATCGCCTTCGTCACCAACCGCAGCTTCATCGACAGCCGCACGTTCGACGGGTTCCGGCGCTATGTCGCGCAGGAGTTTGCCGAGGTCTATGTCGTCGATCTGGGCGGCGACGTGCGGGCCAATCCGAGGCTGTCGGGGACCAAGCACAACGTGTTCGGCATCCAGACCGGGGTGGCGATCTCGTTTCTGGTCAAAAAGCGCAAGCACAAGGAATGCCGCATCCACTACGTTCGCCGGCCGGAGATGGAGACGGCGGAAGACAAGCTGGCTTGGCTCGGGGCCGAGCGGGCGTCGGACATCCGGTTCGAGCGGATCGAGCCGGACCGGCACGCCAACTGGATCAATCAGAACGAGAACGACTGGGACGACCTGATCCCGGTGGCGGACAAGAAGACCAAGGCCGCCAAGGTGAAGGGGCAGGAACGGGCGATATTCAAGCTGTTTTCACAAGGGATAAAGACGAACCGAGATGAGTGGGTGATCGACACCGACGAGGAGGTCTTGCGGCAAAAGGTTGCACTCTTGCAGCAGACCTACCTTGAGCAGGCCAAGTTCGTTCCGAATGAAGACGCCGATCTGACACCGGACATCAAATGGACACGTAAACTGAAGAAACTATTGCGCGCCGGAACTCCGATCCTCGTGAGGCCTGCGGATTTTGGGTCAGTGACATACCGACCGTTTGTTACTCGCAGTGCCTGCCATGCGTTCGATCTCAACGAGGATCTTTATCAGATCGCTCAGCTTTTTCCGGACGCTACAGCACAGAACGTTGTGATATGTGTCCGAGAAGGCAGCCGGCTGGACTTTTGCTGCCTCGCGACAGATCGCATTCCGAATTATGCGCTCTATTCGCTCGATCCTTTTGAGGGATTGTCCCGCTACCGCTACGCCTCCACCGGCGAGCGGATCGACAACGTCACCGATTGGGCGCTCAAGCAATTCCGTGACCACTACGGCGCCGCGGCGGGGGTCACGAAGGACGCGATCTTCCATTACGTCTACGCAGCCCTGCACGATCCGGTCTGGCGCGAGACCTACGCGATCAACCTGCGCCGCGCGTTTCCGCGACTGCCGTTCCACGCGGATTTCGGGCGCTGGGCGGAGTGGGGCGCGCGGCTGATGGCGTTGCACATCGGCTACGAGAGCGTGGAGCCCTGGCCGGTCGCGCGGACCGACACGCCCGACGCCAAGGCCCGCGCGGGCCAGGTGAGCCCGCGTGTGATCCTCAAGTCGGACCCCGGGGCGGGAACGGTGACGCTCGACAGCGAGACGGTGCTGTCGGGTCTGCCGGCCGAGGTCTGGGCGTATCGTCTGGGAAACCGGTCGGGCGTGGACTGGGTGCTCGACCAGCACAAGGAGAAGACCCCGCGCGACCGCACCATCCGGGCCCGCTTCGACACCTACCGCTTCGCCGACCACAAGGAGAAGGCGGTCGATCTGGTCGCCCGCGTGGCGCGGGTCAGCGTCGAGACCATGGAGATCGTGGAGGCGATGCGCGCGGCGGCCCGATTGCGTTAACCCTTTTTCGCTTTGGTTTCAGCGCCCTGCGAGCCCGCCAACCTTGGCGGGTCGGCGCAGTCGCCCGGCCGGATCAGCGCACCCGCGCCCAGAGCTGCCCCTTGCAGAGCGCCGCGACGCAGCCCTGGACCCGCAGCCCCTCGCCCACCAGCGCCATGCGCGAGTCGTAGTGCTTGCGCTTGTCGGGGGAATAGAGCGTGCCACCGCCCCAGTTCCCCTGCCCCTGTGCAACCATGTCCTGGAGGATCTGCGCGCCGACCAGATCGGTCCGGTCGCTCTCGAACACCTCGACGATCCGGCCGCACAACACCTCGCCCGACCCGCCGCAGGCCGCCACCTCGATATGCGCGTAGCCGCCCGTCCGCATGGGTTCGGTCAACCAGACGCCCTCGGCCGATTGCGCTGCCCCGAGGCCCGCAGTCGCGGCCAGAACCGCCCCGGCGAACGCCATTCGCGAAAACGCCTTTCTCATGGCTTCTCTCCTGTTTCTGCTCTTTTTTCGGACTGTGACGCGAGCCCGCGCGCACAGGCAAGCCAGAACCGCCGCGGCGCCCTTCCGACCTTTTGCATTTCGCGCGGGTGCGGTCTATCTGTCACACCTCGATAGCCGGAGCGCCGCGCGTTGATCCTCTACCCCGCCATCGACCTCAAGGACGGCCAGTGCGTGCGCCTCTTGCGCGGCGACATGAACGCTGCGACCGTCTTCAGCGCAGATCCCGCAGCCCAGGCCCGCGCCTTCGAGGCGGCGGGCTGCCAGTGGCTCCACATCGTCGATCTCAACGGCGCCTTCGCCGGCGCGCCGGTCAACGCCGACGCGGTCGAGGCCATCCTCGCGGCGGTCGCGGTTCCGGCGCAACTCGGCGGCGGCGTGCGCGACCGCGCCACCATCGAGACCTGGCTCGCCAGGGGCGTCGCCCGGGTGATCCTCGGCACCGCCGCGCTGCGCGATCCCGAACTGGTGCGCGCCGCCGCGGCGGCCCATCCCGGCCGGATCGCCGTCGGCATGGACGCCCGTGACGGTCGCGTCGCCGTCGAGGGGTGGGCGGAGACGAGCGACGTCTCCGTCCTCGATCTCGCCCGCCGCTTCGAGGACACCGGCGTCGCGGCGCTGATCTACACCGACATCGACCGCGACGGCGCGATGGACGGCCCCAACGTCACGGCGACCGCAGCTCTCGCGCAGGCGGTCTCGATCCCGGTGATCGCCTCGGGCGGCGTGTCGTCGCTCGCCGACCTGAGCGCGCTGCGCGACTGCGGCGCGCCGCTCGACGGGGTGATCTCCGGCCGCGCGCTCTACGAAGGACGCATCGATCTCCTCGAGGCCGTGGCGCTTCTGGAGGAAAGGGCATGAATTTCGAGATTTGGCTGGCCTTCGCGGCGGCCTCCGCGCTGCTTCTGGTGATCCCCGGGCCAACGGTGCTTCTGGTCGTGTCCTACGCGATGGGGCGCGGCTGGCGGGTCGCGGCCCCGATGGCTGCGGGCGTGGCGCTCGGGGATCTCACGGCGATGACGCTCTCCATGCTGGGGGTCGGCGCGCTGCTGGCGGGGTCGGCGGCGCTGTTCACGGCGCTGAAGTGGATCGGCGCGGCCTACCTGGTCTGGCTCGGCGCGAAACTCTGGCGCGCGGGCGGGACGGCTTCGGCCTCGGCGCGGACGGACGCCGCCCCGCCGATACGGATGCTGGCCCACGCCTGGCTGGTGACGGTGCTCAACCCCAAGAGCATCCTCTTCTTCGTGGCCTTCGTGCCGCAGTTTCTCGACCCAGCGCGGCCCTTCGCCGATCAGGCCGCGGCAATGGTCGCGACCTTCGTGGTCTTCGCCTTCGCCAACGCCTTCGGCTACGCGATCCTCGGCGCGCGGGCGGGCGGGATGGTCCGCAGCCCCCGCGCGATGCGGATCGTCAACCGCAGCGGCGGCGCCGCGCTGATCGGGGCGGGCGCCGCGGCGGCCCTGCTGCATCGGAGCGCCTGATGCTCAAGGTGCGGGTGATCCCCTGTCTCGACGTCAAGGACGGGCGCGTGGTGAAGGGCGTCAACTTCGTCGATCTCGTCGACGCCGGCGATCCGGTTGAAGCGGCGCGCGCCTATGACGAGGCGGGCGCCGACGAACTCTGCTTTCTCGACATCTCTGCAAGCCGGGAGAACCGCGGCACGCTCCTCGATCTCGCCTCGCGCACCGCAGAACAGTGCTTCATGCCGCTGACGGTGGGTGGCGGCGTGCGCACCCCCGAGGATGTTCGCGCGCTGCTGCTCGCCGGGGCGGACAAGGTGAGCTTCAACACCGCGGCCGTGACCAGCCCCGAGGTGGTGGCGGAAGCGGCCAACAAGTTCGGGGCGCAATGCATCGTCGTCGCGATCGACGCAAAGACCGTGAGCGACGGACGCTGGGAGATCTTCACGCATGGCGGCTCCCGGGCGACGGGGATCGACGCGGTCGGCTTCGCCCGCAACATGGCCGCGCGCGGGGCCGGCGAGATCCTGCTGACCTCGATGGACCGGGACGGCACCAGATCAGGCTACAACCTCGCGCTCACCCGCGCGGTGGCGGATGCAGTGGAGATCCCGGTGATCGCCTCGGGCGGCGTGGGGACGCTCGAACACCTCGTGGAGGGCGTGACGGACGGGCACGCCTCGGCGGTGCTCGCAGCTTCGATCTTCCATTTCGGCGAACACTCGATCGGGGAGGCCAAGGCTGCGCTGGCTGCCGCGGGCGTTGCAGTGAGACCGGCGTGAGCGGGGTGCTTGAACGCCTCGCGGCCACGATCAGGATGCGCGCCGACGCGGACCCGGAGACCTCACACACGGCTGCGCTTCTCGCGAAGGGACCGGCGAAATGCGCGGAGAAGTTTGGCGAAGAAGCTGTGGAAGCTGTGGTTGCCGCCGTTCTCGGTGACCGGGACGCGCTGACGGCGGAAGCAGCCGACGCGCTCTACCACCTCCAGGTCATGCTCGCCGCCGCGGGGGTCGAATGGTCGGCGGTGCTGTCCGAACTGTCGCGGCGCGAGGGCGTCTCGGGGATTGAGGAAAGGGCGTCGCGCGAGCGTTGACCGTCCGAGGGGCAGCAGGACTGCCCAGTGAGACCGCGCAAGCAGGTCGTAGACGAGAGTCCAGGGGACAAATGAGAAGAATGACGTGACTCGGCCACCGAAGGGAAGCCATTCCGCCCGGACGGTGCGTTGGCGGTCTCGATCAGTCGGCTTTGGCGGCTTTGCGAGCGCGGCTCTATGCGAGTCGGTAGCCATCGCCGTTCATCTCGAGACCATGGACGTGGCGGTCAACCGATCGATCAGGGCGCCAGATAGCCGCTCGAAGCCAGCCTGAGGCCCAAGGCGACGAGGGGCTTGCGGCGCTGCTGGACGTTCGTGACCTGATTCGACCCAAAGATCATTATTCTTTTTTATAGAACGTACCGTACAGAACAATGTATTTTAATTGTCAATTCCGACCAGCTATCTCAGCGGGACTCGTCAATGTCGGAGACCGTCATGCTTGTCGCCGCTCTCGCCCCGCTGCCGCTCATCGTGGTCTCGGTCCTCGCCTTCGCCCGGCCGGGCCGTCGCCCCGGCCCGATCCCGCGGCTGGCCGAAGGAGCGGCGCTTGCGGCGCTGGTCCTTACGCTGGCCGGCTGTGTTCAACTCGCCCTCCACGGGTCGCGCGAGATTTCGGCGGGTTCCGGGCCGCTCCTTCTCTCCCTCCGTCTCGACGCGGTCAGCGCCGTCATGGCGACGCTCGTCGCCTTCGTCGGCTGGGTCGTCGTACGGTATTCGCGGACGTATCTCGACGGCGAAGCCCGCGAGGGCGCGTTCCATGGGCTGATGCTCGCGACGATCGCGGCGGTGCTCGCACTCGTGCAGGCCGGAAGTTTCGCGATCCTGATCGCGGCGTTCATTTCGATCGGCCTTGGGCTTCGGCGGCTTCTGCTGTTCTATCCCGAACGGTCGGAGGCGTGGCGCGCGGCGCGGAAGTTCGCGCTCGTCTGGGGGGCCGGCGACGTGGCGATCGCTGCGGCCGCCGTTCTGCTCTGGGTCGCATTCGGCACGGCCAACTTCGGCGCGATCGCGGCGCAGGCCGCCCTTGGTGTGCCCAGCGCGGCGGTGTTCGCCACGGGGTTTCTCGTGGTCGCCGCGGCGCTCAAGACCGCGAGCTTCCCGATGCACGGCTGGCTCACGGAGGTCATGGAGGCCCCGACGCCGGTATCGGCGCTGCTTCATGCGGGCGTCATCAATGCAGGCGGCTTCCTGCTGATCCGCAGCGCAGACCTCGTCCAGGCCAGTCCGGCCGCGATGACAACGCTGGTCATGATCGGCGGCTTCACGGCCCTCTTCGGGGCGCTGGTGATGCTGACCCAGAGCGCGATCAAGACGGCGCTCGCATGGTCCACCGTGGCCCAGATGGGCTTCATGCTGCTGCAGTGCGGCCTCGGTCTCTGGGCGCTGGCGCTCCTGCACGTCGTCGCCCATGCGCTCTATAAGGCCCACGCCTTCCTCGCCTCCGGAACGGCGGTCGCTGCGGTTCTGGCCGCGCGGCGGCCCGGTCCCGTGGCGGTTCCCGGGGCGGCGGCGGTCGGGCGCGCCTTCCTTCTGGCGCTCGCCCTCTACGCCGCGGTAGCGATCACCTACAGCCTCCTCGCGGGCCCGAAATCCCCGCAGGCGCTGGCGCTAGGCGCGATCCTGATCTTCGGGGTGGCCTACCTTGTCGCCCAGGGCCTGGCCGACGCCGCCCCGGCCGAGTTGACAAGGCGGACCGCGGCGGCCTCCGTCGCGACCGCGGTGGCCTATTTCGCCTTTCACTGGCTCGCCGGGCGGATAGCCGGCGAGTTGCTTCCCCTGCCGCCGGACCCCGGCGCGCTGGAATGGGCGATGATCGTGCTGACCCTCGCCTCGTTCGCGGTGGTGGCCGTCGCCCAGGCGTTCTTCCCGCACTGGGCGCATCATCCCGCCTCGGCGGGACTGCGCGTCCACCTCGCCAACGGCCTCTACGTCAACGCAGCGCTCGACCGGCTGATCGGCGGCTTCCGCGCCGCCCGGCCGCTCTGACCGATGGAGACGCCCATGCTGATTACCCAGGCGCACATCGCCCCAGCGCGGCTCGCCGCCCTGCTCGCCGCCGCCGAGGCCGCCGCGCGGGCGATCCCCCCGGCCTTCCCGCTGGACGCGACGGTCGCCGTCAATCCCTGCCTCGGGCAGACCGACGAGGATCTGGCCCAGGCCGCCGCACGGCTCGCGCGCGTCGCCGGAGCGCCGCTCACCCGGCCGCGCAGCGACTACGCCGCCGATGTCGCGACTGGCAGGATTGCGCTGGAAGACCTCGCAGAGGCCCTGGATGCCTGCAGATCCCCTGGCAAGCCCGCCGACGTCGCAGCGCTGAAGGCCTCGCTGGTGTCCGAAAGCCCCGCCCCACAGCCGCTTCCGACCGTCGCCGATCTCGCCGCCCGCTTCTCCGGCGTCGACTGGCCAAGCGCCATCACGCGCAGCATCGGGCTCTGGGCGGCCGGCCATTTCGACCACGGGCAGGCGCTCTGGACCCCGGCCCCCGGACAGTCGGCCTTCGCCGCGTGGCGGGAATGGGCGTCCCACGACCTCACGCCCGAAATCGTCGGCTGCGCCGGTTTCTGCGCCCATGTCGCAGCCTGCCCGGACACGCCTGAACGCGCGATCCTGCGCGCCTCGGATGCGCTCGGGATCACCGCCGACGCCGCCGGGACCGCGTTCCATCGCCTGCTCATGGATCTCGGCGGCTGGGCGCAGCACGCCCGCTGGCTCATGTGGCAGGCCGAACTCGACGGCGGGACCGACGCCAGCGTGACCGATCTCCTGGCGCTCCGCTTGGTCTGGGAGGAGGCTTTGCTCGGACACGCAGGCCCGGAGGTCACCGCCGACTGGGGACGCACGGCGGCCGCCCACGCCACACCGATCGTCGCCGGGCCTGACCAGATCATCGACGCAGTCCTCCAGGACGCGGCCGAGCGCAGCCACCAGCGCCGCCTCGGGGCGGTCCTTGTGCGCGCGCCGGCCGCGACCGCAGGCCGTCCGGCGCTGCAGGCCGCCTTCTGCATCGACGTGCGTTCCGAGGTCTTCCGCCGTGCGCTCGAGGGTCTCGACCCGGGCATCGAAACCATCGGCTTCGCAGGTTTCTTCGGCTTGCCCGTGGCCTATCGCGGCTTCGCATCGGACCTTGTCGAGGCCCACCTTCCGGTTCTGCTGCAGCCAGGCTTGCGGGCGCGCGCCGAAGCTGACCCGGCGATGGCGGCTCGGGCCCGGATCCAGGCGCGGGCGGTGCGCGCGTGGGGCCGCTTCCGGCAGGCCGCCGTGTCTTCCTTCGCCTTCGTCGAGGCGGCCGGGCCGCTCTACGCCGGCAAACTCCTGCGTGACGCGCTCGGGTGGAGCACAGTGGACGCCGAAGTCGCGTCGACGCCGCAGTTCGAGCCTTCGCTGCCGGCCGAGGCGAAGGCCGAGACCGCGGCTGCGGTCCTGAAGGCCATGTCGCTCACGCGCGGCCATGCCCGCATCGTGCTCCTGCTCGGCCACGGCGCGACGGTCGTGAACAACCCGCACGCGAGCGCGTACCACTGCGGCGCCTGCGGCGGGCGCACCGGCGAGGTGTCGGCGCGGCTGCTCGCGCAACTCCTCAATGATCCCGAGGCCCGCGCCGGCCTCGCAGCTCACGGCGTCGACCTGCCCGCGGACACGCTCTTCGTCGCCGGCCTTCACGACACCACCACCGACGGGGTGACGCTCTACCAAGACGACGTCGTGGCCGTTCAGGCCGCTGGATTGTCGGCGGACCTCGCGCAGGCGAGGGCATGGCTCGCCGGCGCCGGCGCGGTCACTCGCGCGGAACGAGCGGCGCGGTTTCCCGGAGCGGACACCGACACAGTGGCCGCCCGCGCCCGGAACTGGGCCGAGGTGCGCCCCGAATGGGGCCTCGCTGGCTGCGCGGCCTTCATCGCCGCGCCCCGCGGCGCGACCCGCCGCGCCGACCTCGCCGGCCGCGCGTTCCTGCATTCCTACGACTGGCGCGCGGACGCAGGCTTCGGCACGCTCGAACTCATCCTCACGGCGCCCGTGGTGGTCGCAAGCTGGATCAGCCTGCAATACTACGGCTCGTCCGTCGCGCCGCAGGTCTTCGGGGGCGGCAACAAGCTCATCCACAACGTCGTGGGCGGCCTGGGCGTCGTCGAGGGCAACGGCGGCGCGCTGCGCACGGGCCTGCCCTGGCAGACCGTCCATGACGGCGCGCACCTCGCCCACGAACCGCTGCGGCTCTCCGTCTTCGTGGAGGCGCCGCAGGAAGCGATCCTCGCTGTCCTCGAGCGCCACTCCGACCTCCGGGCGCTCTTTGACAACGGCTGGCTCCACCTGCTCGCGCTGGAGGACGGCCAGGTCGCGGCGCGCTACAGGCCTGGATCGCAGTGGGAGGGCGCGGCCCCGGTTCGCAGCGCCGCGGCCTGAGGCAGTCACGAACGCGAATACCGCCAGAGTGCCGGAGGTGCTCTTCGCCGGGATCGACACAAGGCCCGCCACGCGGCGCTCGAGGCGTTGTTCGCGGGCGCATGAAGCGTGTTACGGCGTGATAACACGCGTGCAATTCCGGTTAAGCCATTGAAATAAAGGGCGTTAAGAAAGATTAATGCGCTGTGATGCGCCAAGGGCCTCGACAACGGGACGCGTGACAGATCCCCCTCCGCGCCCTAGGTTTCCCAGCAACCGGATCGGAGGGGCCGCGCCATGTTTCCCATACGTGACCACAACCCGTCGCTGCGCACGCCCTACGTCACCTATGCGCTGATCGCGCTCAACGTGGTGATCTTCATCGCCTACTGGGGGCTCTTCACCAACGAGGTCCGGCTGGCGGCGTTCTTCGACACCTGGGCGCTGACGCCGGCGGACTTCACGGGCGGGTCGGAGCGCTACACGGTCCTGACCTCGATGTTCCTGCACGGCGGGATCATGCACCTGCTCGGCAACATGCTGTTTCTCTACATCTTCGGCGACAACCTCGAGGACACCTTCGGGCATGTGGGCTTCCTGCTGTTCTATCTCGCCTGCGGAGTGCTGGCGGCGCTAGCGCAAGTCTGGCCCGATCCGGGCTCGACGGTGCCGATGGTCGGCGCCTCGGGGGCGATCGCCGGGGTGATGGGCGGCTACCTGCTGCTGTTTCCGAAAGCGCGGGTCGACGTGATCGTGATCCTGGTGATCATCATCAAGGTGTTCACGGTGCCGGCCTGGGTGATGCTCGGCTTCTGGTTCGCGCTGCAGAGCTTCAACAGCTACTCGACCTTCGGCGTCGACGGCGGCGGGGTGGCGCATCTCGCCCATGTCGGCGGCTTCGTCGCCGGCGTGGCGCTGGCGGCCCCGTGGTTCCTGCGCGCCGGCGGGCCAGCGTTCTGGCGGCGCACCCACGGCCACCCGCCGCACCCGGAGGCGAAGATCGCCCGCCGCCACACCACCATCCCGACGGTGCGGCGCCGGCGATAGGGGTGGGCGCCGCGGTCACCGGACGACATAGCGCACCCATTGGCCGTCGGGGCGCTCGCGCCGCTCGTAGCGATAGGGCAGCGCGTCCCAGCACATGAGCTCGTCGGCCAGGTTATCGAGCACCCAGGTGCCCCCGGTGGTCTCGGCAAGCAGGACCGCGTGCGGGAAGAACTGCACCTCGTGATGGACGATCGCCATGGTCAGCGCCGCCGAGGGCAGCCCCGCGGCCGCCAGCAGCCGGCGCTTTTCCAGCGCGAAGTCCTCGCAGTCGCCCGCGCCATCCACCGGAAACCGCCAGCACTCCTCGAGACCATATTCGGCCACATCCGAGGTGAGCGCGACCGCGGCGTTGACCTCGCCGTTGATCCGCTCGAGGAGCGACCGCGACAACTCCCAGTCGATCACCGCCGGTCCGGTCAGCTGGCAGGCCTCCGGCCGGCGCTCGCAGAAGGCGGCGTACTGGCTCGGGGGCGGCTCGAGCCGGTATTCCGGAATGGCCAGGGCGTTGCACACCGTCTCGCGTCGATCCTCGCCCGCCGCGGCCGTCGCCGCCAGCCACGCCAGCGCACCCCCCGCGACAAGCGCGCGTGTGCCCCGGCGCATGTCCATGCGCGACCCTAGCCTCAGGGCGCCGCCGAGGGAAGTCGGCCGCGGCGCCGCGCAGACGTCGGGAGCGGCCCCGTGGTTCCTGCGCGCCGGCGGGCCAGCATTCTGGCGGCGCACACACGGCCACCCGCCGCACCCGGAGGCGAAGATCGCCCGCCGCGACACCACCATCCCGACGGCGCGGCGCCGGCGATAGGGGTGGGCGCCGCGGTCACCGGACGACATAGCGCACCCATTGGCCGTCGGGGCGCTCGCGCCGCTCGTAGCGATAGGGCAGCGCGTCCCAGCACATGAGCTCGTCGGCCAGGTTATCGAGCACCCAGGTGCCCCCGGTGGTCTCGGCAAGCAGGACCGCGTGCGGGAAGAACTGCACCTCGTGATGGACGATCGCCATGGTCAGCGCCGCCGAGGGCAGCCCCGCGGCCGCCAGCAGCCGGCGCTTCTCCAGCGCGAAGTCCTCGCAGTCGCCCGCGCCATCCACCGGAAACCGCCAGCACTCCTCGAGACCATATTCGGCCACATCCGAGGTGAGCGCGACCGCGGCGTTGACCTCGCGGTTGATCCGCTCGAGGAGCGACCGCGACAACTCCCAGTCGATCACCGCCGGATGCGCCTTGAGATGGACGAGGATCACCCGATGGACGCCAACCGGCCGCAGCTGCATCACCAGCTCGTGGCTTTCTCCGGCGCGGGCGGTCACTTCCGCCAGGCCGGCGGCGAGCTCGTCGCAGCTGTCGGCGTGCAACGCCATGTCGAATACCAATTGCCCGGGTTTCAGCCCGAAAGCGGCGCCGGCCGCGTCGTTGACGGCGAACACTTCGCCGTCGCCGCCCAGCACCATCGCCGCCCCGACGACGCCCGACAACAAATCGTCGATCTGACGGGTTTCATCCGCCTGCAGCTGTTCGAGCACGGCGATCACATCGGCCACGTCCACGGCCAGCGCGGTTCCGGAGCTGCTTTCCGGCCGGATCGAAATCTCGGGTCCGGGGCGTTCGAACTGCGCGTCCCAGCCGGCGATCAGGTCGTGCATGCGCTCGGGGTCGGCCGCAGGGTCGAACAGGCTCTGAACCAGCTCCCAGGAACTCGATCCGAGTCGACATGCCCCGCCTCCGGGGCAAGTTTCGCATCAACCTGAAGGTGTTGCAATTCCCGCGACTGTCAGTCGCAGGACGCCTATCGCCCTCCGACCCTAGCGGCTGCCCGACCGGCGGTCGCGGCGCGAGGACATCGGCTGGAAGGCCACCGCCACGTGCACCTCGCAGTAGGGCTTGCCGGGCGCGGTCTGCAGTCCGCAGAACCAGAAGTCGTCGGTCGCCGGATCGCCCACCGGCCACTTGCAGGTCCGCTCGGTGAGCTGCATCAGCGTCAGCCGCTTGGCCTTCTTGGCGACTTCCGCGAGATTGGCGAGCGCCTCCGCGCTGATCTCGTTGGCCGAGGGCTGCGGCGGCAGCGGCTGACCCGGGATAAGCTTGGGCCGCTGCGCCGGGATGTTGGTCGCCTGTGACGCTGGCCGGGCCGCGGCGCTCGGCGCATCTGCCTCGGCCTTCTCCTCGGCGGGCGCTGCACTCTTGGCCGCCTCCTCCTCGGGCTGGGCGGCGGCAGGCGCCGCCTCGGCCTCGCTCTCGGCGCCCGGCGTGCGATTGGACAGGCCGAGCCTGTGCACCTTGCCGATCACTGCGTTGCGGGTGACCCCGCCGAGTTCCTTGGCGATCTGGCTTGCGCTCTTGCCGTCAGCCCACATGCTCTTGAGGGTTTCGACCCGTTCGTCGGTCCAGGACATTGTCGGCTCCGTAGGGGACGTCCCGGAACGGGACGAGGCGTCGCGGCGCAGGCCAACTGAGGCCGGCGTCGCCTTCCTATTGTAACCTTGCGGTCTTCGGTTACAAGCGGCGCCCATGGAAATCGACGACGTCCGCGCCCGATCCGCCGCGCCCGTTCACGGCGCGATGGGCGTGCGGCGGTTCGGCCGGATCAACTGGCTGGGCCTGGCCACGCTCACCGAGCGCGAGATCCGGCGCTTCACCAACGTCTGGACCCAGACGCTCGCCGCCCCGGTGGCGACGGCGGGCCTCTTCATGGCCGTCTTCACGCTGGCGCTCGGCGACCGCCGCGGCGAGGTCGAGGGCGTGCCCTTCGCGGTCTTTCTCGCGCCGGGCATCCTGATGATGACCGTCATCCAGAACGCCTTCGCCAACACCTCAAGCTCGCTGATGGTCTCCAAGGTCCAGGGCAACATCGTCGACACGCTGATGCCGCCGCTGAGCCCGGGCGAGTTGCTCGCCGGCTTCACCGCCGGCGGGGTGGCGCGCGGGCTCTTCGTGGCGGTGGGCGTCGGCGTGGTGATCTTTCCGCTGGTGGGCGTCGGCCTCGCCCATCCGTTCTGGGCTCTCGCCTTCGTGCTGGCGGGCAGCGCCATGCTCGCCATCGCCGGGCTGATCGGCGCGATCGTCGCGCGCAAGTTCGACCACCTCGCGGCCTTCACCAACTTCGTGATCACGCCGCTGAGCTTTCTTTCGGGCACCTTCTATTCCGCCCAGGCGGTGCCCCCGGCCTTCGGGGTGTTGCTGCACGTCAACCCGGTCTTTTACCTCATCGACGGGATGCGCTACGGGACGCTGGGGTTCAGCGACGCGCCGCCGGCGCTCGGCCTTGCGGTCGTGCTCGCCACCGACGCAGCGCTCGGCGCGCTCGCTTACCGCTGGCTGAAGACCGGCTACCGGCTCAAGACCTGAGGCCGCATCATCCGCCGAGCGTGCGCTCGAGGCAGGCGAGCCAGTTCTCGCGCGCGATCTTCGCGATCAGCGCGTTGTCGTAGCCATGCGTCCGCAGCGCCGCGAAGAGGCGCGGGACCCCGGTCACGTCGCCGATCGCCTCCGGGCTGACGCAGCCGTCGAAGTCCGAGCCGATCCCGACATGGTCCTCGCCGAGTCGACCGATCAGGTGGTCGAGATGGCGCAGGATCGGGTCCCAGCCGATGTCGCGCCCGGATCGTCCGTCCGCGCGCAGGTAGAAGGTCGCGAAGTTCAGCCCCACCATGCCGCCACTGTCGCGGATCCGGTCGAGCTGGCGGTCGGTGAGGTTGCGCGGCGAGGCCGAGACTGCATGCGCGTTCGAGTGCGTCGCGACCAGCGGGGCGTCAGAGAGATTGGCGACCTCCTCGAAGCCCGCGGCGTTGAGATGCGACAGGTCGATCACGATCCGCAGCGCGTTGCAGCGCCGCACCAGCGCGCGCCCCGCCCGCGTCAGCCCCGGGCCGATGTCGGGATCGCCGGGAAAGCGCATCGGCACGCCGTGCCCGAACACCGTCGGCCGGCTCCAGACCGGCCCCAGCGAGCGCAGCCCCATGGCGTGGAAGAGATCGAGCGCATCGAGATCGGTCCCGATCGCCTCCGCCCCCTCCATGTGCATGAAGCCCGCGATCCGGCCCGCGGCGATCGCGGCCCTCGCCTCGCCGGCGCTGTGCACCAGCGCGAAGTCCTCGGGCGCGGCGCGGGCCATCCAGTGCAACAGTCCGGCCATGCGCAGCGCCGGCGGTTGGGCGGTCTCAGGGGCCATCGGCGGCGGCAGGCTCAGGTCGTAGGGCGGATCGGCCATCAGCGCCATGAAGTCGGGCGGCGGCCCGCTGCTCACCGGCGGCACGAAGATCGCAAAGAGCCCGCCGATGAAGCCGCCCTCGCGCAGCCGCGGCAGGTCGATGTGGCCCGCCGCGCCGCGCTCGAGCCAGGTCTTCTCGCGCGGCGCGCTTGTGGTCATCAGCCGCAAGAGGAAATCGTTGTGCCCGTCGAAGAACGGAACCGGCGTCTCAGCCATCGCCGTCCGCCCCCGTCCACGCCTCCACCTCGGCCAGAAGCCCGGTGACCTCCGCGTCCTCGATCCCGAGTGCGGCGAAGTGCGCGGCCACGTTGCGGATGTAGTCGTGGCTGGTCCCGAGAAAGCCGGTCCCGGTGGCCAGGAACCGCACCTGCTCGGTGCGGGTGATGTTGGAGGCGATCATCTCGGCGGCGTGGTCGGCCACGAAGGTCAGCGCCGTGCGCGGCCCGTCCGAGAGGCGCACCTCGATGAAGCGCGCGAGGTACCCCGGCGCGATCCGCTCGCGCCGCCAGAGCGCCCAGGTCGCGGTCTCCACCTCGCCGGCCTCGATGCGGAAGGCCAGCCCCTCGCAGCCGGCGCCGTCGTCGAGCGCCGCCATCAGCCCCGGCGCCTCATGGGTGCCGCGCGCCCCGTAGACGTCGCGCAGGATGAAGCGCCGCGCATGAACCGGCGCGAAGGCCCGGCGCACCTCGGCGAAGCGAAAGCCCGGGTCCCACATCAGCGAGCCGTAGCCGAACACCCAGAGATCGCCGCCGTCCCAGTCCGCCATCGTCGCGGCGCGCAGCGCCTCGCGCTCCTCCTCAGGATACCACCAGCCCACCGGCAGCCCCAGCGCGCTGAGCTTGGCCTCGAGCGCCTCGAACGAGAGCGCGGGCAGCACCGACGCCTCGGGATCGGTCATCAGGCTGCGGAGTTCGGGGTGATGGGCGAAGGGATCGGGCATGGGCGCGGACGATCGTCCCTGTTCCTCGGCCGGACTGCCCGACGACGATCAGCCTAGCAGCTTTCCCGATCGGCGCAGCCGCCTTTTTGGCCTGACCGCAAGCCTCCGTCCATGAGCGCGAACTGCCGCGCAAGAATTCCACGAGGCTCGCCTTCAGCCGGCCGGTCTGGACGCTGTCAGCGGCGGCAGTCGGCGCGGCGCGGTTCTCACCAGTTCGTCACGGACCCGTCGCGTCGGCTGAGGTGCGGGGCCTCCCAGAACCGGAAGCTCTCCCGTTCGAGCATCGCCTCGTTGACCTCGATCCCGAGCCCCGGAGCGTCGGAAACCGGATAGACCGCGCCCTCCAGCCGGAGCTGAACGGGAAAGACGTCGTCGGTCACGCCGCCGGCGTAGATGTCGTTCGGGCTGACGCGTGTCTCGAGCACGAGTAGTTCGGGATCGCCGCCGCCAGATGCACGGCGGCTGCGGTGCAGATCGGGCCGAGCGGGTTGTGCGGCATGAGATCGACGTCGTGGGCCTCGCTCCATCCCGCGACCTTCATCGCTTCGGTCAGTCCGCCGACGTTGCAGACGTCGATGCGGTTGAACTGATGGATGCCGCGCTCGATGAAGGGCAGGAACTGCCACCTGCTGCTGAACTCCTCGCCGATCGCGAAGGGCACGTCGGTCAGGGTCCAGAGCGCCTCCGGGGTCTTGTACCGGATCGGTTCCTCAAGAAAGTCGAGCGTGCCTGTCGGCATCCTCTGGCAGAAGTTCGCCGCCTCGGCGACGCTGAGGCGGTGGTGCCAGTCGATGCCAAGCGCGATCCTGTCTCCCAGGGCCTCGCGGGCCTGCGCAACGGCGCGGGCCGTCGTCGCGATGTGCTCGCGCGGCTCGAAAACCCCGGTCGTTGGAGGAGTCGGGAAAGAAGCGGATGCGCTCGCGGCCGGACTGCCCGCTTTCGCCCCAGCCAAAGACACCGTCGTCGGTCTCAACCTTGACGATGAGCTGGTGCGATGACCGATCCACACCGGGAACGGCCTGATGGTGGTGATCTTCATGAGTGCTGCTCCTCACCAACTCCAGAGCGTGCCGTCCTCGGCCCGCGCGACCGGCAGGTACGCCTGCACGTAGGGATGTTCCCCGGCGACCTTCTCGTCGATGTCGACGCCATGGCCGATGGCCTCGCCGCTCTGCAGGTACCCGCCGGTCAGACTCCACGCATGCGGAAACATCTCGTGGGTCGCGTCGGTGTAGCCGGAGTACTCCTGGATGCCGAAGTTGGGCGCCCATCGATCCACGTGGACGTTCGCGCCCATCGCGATCGGCGACACGTCCATCGGGCCATGGCAGGCGGAGCGCACATGGTAGACGCCTGCGAAGTCGAAGATGCGCCGCAGACCGGTGACGCCGCCCGCGTGAACGGAGGTGACGCGGATGTAGTCGATCAGCTGTTCGGAGATCAGCTGCTGGCAGTCCCAGATCGTGTTGAAGATCTCGCCAAGCGCGATCGGTGTGGTGGTGTGCTGGCGGATCAGGCGGAAGCCTTCCTGAAGCTCGGCCTGCACCGGGTCCTCCAGCCAGAACAGCCGGAAGGGTTCGAGATCCTTGCCCAGCCGCGCGGCCTCGATCGGGGTGAGCCGGTGGTGGACGTCGTGCAGCAGGTGGACGTCCCAGCCGACGGCGTCGCGGAGCTTCTCGAAGAGCTTCGGGATCAGGGGCAGGTACTTGTGGGTGGACCAGACCTCCTCGACCGGCATCGACTGGACCATCCCGCCGTTCGCCTGGTCGGAGCTTGGGCCCGTCCCGTAGATCGGCGGCAGGCCAGGGATCGAGACCTGGGCGCGGATCGCGTCGAGACCCGCCTCGCGGCGGGCGATGACGCCTTCGACGGTTTCCTCGATCGTCATGCCGCCGACATGCTGGTAGATCATGATCCTGTCGCGCGAGGCCCCGCCCAGCAACTGGTAGAGCGGCATGTTCGCCGCCTTGGCCTTGATGTCCCAGAGCGCGATGTCGATGCCCGAGATCGCCGCCATGGTGATCGGGCCGCGTCGCCAGTAGGCGCCCTTGTAGAGGTATTGCCAGATATCCTCGATCCGCCTCGGATCCTTGCCGATCAGGGTCGGGATCACGTGGTCTTCAAGATAGGAGACGACCGCCTTCTCGCGCCCGTTCACGGTGGCGTCGCCGACGCCGTACAGACCCTCGTCGGTGAGGATCTTCACTGTCACGAAGTTTCGCCCCGGCGAGGCGACGATGACCTTGATGTCGCGGATCTTCATTTGCGCCTCGGATGTTCGGGGTGGGTCCAGCCCAGCAGACGTTCCGCCTTCGACGAGTTAAAGAAGCTGCGGAAGCCGCCGAGGTCGCCGCGGATCGGGACGCCAGGAAGGAACCGCCGGGCCAGGTCCCTGCTGGGGATGTCGATCGTCGTGTCCGGAGCGACGATGTAGAAGACCTCGTGGCCGGCGAAATCGGCGGTCAGGCTGAGCAGGCAGGCTTGCGCCGCCGGTCCGACCAGCGTGTAGGCCCAGAGGTGTTTTTCCGAACCCGGCTCGAGCGTGTTGTAGATTGCCCCTGCCTGCGCCCGGTCGGGAACCACATAGTGAAAGCGCATGCTTGCGATGCGCAGATCCTCATGGCGCCTTGCGAAACAGTCCGCCTGTTGCTCGCAGATCCATTTCGACAGGCTGTAGGGCTCCTCGGCATGGCACGCATGGTCTTCGTCGATGGGCAGATAGTCGAAATGCGCCGCGCGGCTGAAGGCGAGGCCGATGGCGTTCACGCTCGAGGCCTGGCAGATGCGCAAGACGCCATTCTCGACCGCGGCCCGGAGCGCGTTGTAGCTCCCGACGACGTTGTTGTTGTGCACGACGTGATCGGGATAGCCGATCGGCGCCGGAATGGCGGCCATGTGGATCAGCGCGTCGCAGCCTGCGAAGGCCTCGACGAGCGCGGCGTAGTCGTCGGTGTCGGCCTGCACGAAGCGCAGGCCCTCGGCGGCCGCCATGTCGGGGGCTGCACGATCGACTCCGACCACCTGATGGCCAGCGGACGCGGCCTGCGCCGCGATCTCGCGTCCGATCCGGCCGCTGACGCCGGTGATCGCAATCTGCACGATGTATCGCCCTATTGCCTGTAGACGGCCTCTCGCAGGCCGCGAATGTAGCCGATGGCGTAGAGTCTGCCGAAGGAGGAATAGCCGGCGTTGTCGTTGCTGTCGCCCTCCACGGTCGGCACGTGGTCGGGGCGCAGCACGCCCTCGAAGCCGACGTCCCGGTAGGCCTGCATGCAGGCGAGCATGTCGGTCTTGCCGGCGTCGTGCCAGGTCTCCTCGAACTTCGATGGCGTGCCCCTGACATCGCGGAAATGCACGAAGTGGATCTTGTCGCCGAGGCTCCGGATCACCGATGGCAGATCGTCTGTCATCAGCGTGAAGTTGCCCTGACACAGGGTGACGCCGTTCATCGTGCTGGGGCGCATGTCGACCAGCCGCCGGAAGTTCTCGACGCTCCGCATGATCCGGCCGACGCCGCGGATCGGCGACAGGGGCGGATCGTCGGGGTGCATCGCCAGCCTGACGCCCGACCTCTCCGCGGCCGGCAGCACCCGGTCGAGGAAGTACTCCAGATTAGCCCAGAGCGCATCCTCGCCGATCGGACCGAGCTCCGTCGGTTCGGGCGAAAGATCGGCGGCGTCGAAGCTTGTCACCACCGACCCGCCCCGTGAAGGCGTGTTCTTCGACGTCCTGAGCCAGTTGAAGTCGGTCATCCACTCGTAGCACCAGACCCCGATCCCCAGTCTGCCCATGTTCTCGAGCAGATCGCAGACGGCGTCGATTTCATCGTCGCGCCCCGGCAGCCCGCGCTTGGCGAGATTGAGCGGCGGACGCGCCTCGATGACCTCCAGACGGAAGCCGCCGTCCTCGTAGGTGCGCTTCATGCGCTCGAGCGGGGCGAGATCGCAGACACGCTCGCCCGCCCGCAGAGTCTCGAAGGGCAAGCCGCCCACCGCCGCATCGACGCCCGCCTGCCTGGCGAGCCTCCAGAGCGGCGAGGGCATTGGGTCGATGAATTCGGCTATTTCAAGCATCTGGTCCTCGCTCGCATCGGTCGACCTTGCACATGCCAGCGTGGTCCTGACGAGCGAGAATCGTCAAGATCGGCCGCGCCCTGCGCCATTCAGGAGGGTTGGCGCCGGGATCCCCCAACCTGCCGCAAGCGCTCGGGCGGGGATCGCGCCGACCAGATCGGGAAGCTCGGCGCTGGTCCCGGCATCGCGGGCCTGAACGCGGCGGCGGTCGACCACGTCCGCCTCGACCTTCCGGCTCAGACCGGCTAGGGTTTGGGTGGGAAAGCAAGAGGCCATGCCGAAACGATCCGCGCTTTTGCACGCCCTCGCGATGACGCTGACGGCGGCGCCGGTCGCTGCGGAGACCGACGACGCTCTCGAGAAGCGCCTCTCGGCGTGGAACCCCGGATGGGAGGAGGTCTGCCTGCTGCCCGGCGACGCCGGGCCCGCGCCGAAGGGACTCGCGGCGATCGCGGCGGCTCTGTCGGGCGAGGACGACTTCGCCGTCTATCTCGCCGAGGTGGCGCAGAGCGCGGACGTCGTCTTCTGCCTCGATCCGCGGCTCGCCGACTGCCGGGGCTACTATGAGCCGTCGTCGCGCGTGGTCGCGCTCGATCCGGGGCTCTCGTCCGAAGAGATGCTGCTGATCGCCGCGCACGAGCTGCGCCATGCCGACCAGTTGCGTCGCGGCTTCGGGCTTTCGCTCGACTGGGCGCGCACGGAGAACGTGCGGCTGGTCTACGCGCTCGAGGCCGACGCCCAGGCGATCGCGACTCTCTACGCCGCGCGTGCTGCGGAGACCGCGGAGGGGCGCGATCTGTGGGAGGCGGCGGAAGCGCTGGAGCACTACGAGGATCTTGCCCAGATCTTCGCGGAGGCGCGCGCCGAGGGCGAGATCGCCGCGATGCGGGCCACCTTCGCGGGCTGGTACGCCTCCGAATGGCGTCGGGAGAAGTATTTTCTCTCCACCTGCGCGACCTATCTCGACCAGACCGACGCCCTTCATGCGCATCCCAGCTACGCGCCGCTGCCGCCGGATCATTTCGACGGGCTCTGCACGATGCCCGGCGGCGAAAACTACGACTGCCACCTCACCGAGGAGATCGCGCGCCCGCCCCGGGACTGACGGTGTGGTCAGCGCGCCGGCGGCGCGGTGGCCGGGTCTTGCAGAACCTTGACGAGGGCGGCGATGTCCTGCGGGCCAAGGCCCGCCGCAATAGCCCGGGCGTGGATCGCGCCGGCCAGATCGGGGAGTTCCGCACTGATGCCCGCGTCGCGCGCCTGGACGCGGAGGCGGTCGACCACGTCCGCCCAGACTTCGAGCGAAGCGCCCGGATGCAGGCTGTTCAGGGCATAGGCGCCGGCATGCACGATTTCGAGCCGGTTGCGCGGCAGCGCGCCGAAGCCGATCGCCCCGGCCAGCCGATCCACGCCGACGACTTCGGACTGACAGATGCGCGCGCCCTGCGCCACCCCGAGGTAGAGCCCCACGCTCACCGCCAGCATGCCGAGATCGAGAGCCGCGGCGGCCGCCACGTTTTCTCCGAGATAGCGCAGATCGCCGCCGATCAGCCTCAGATGCGGCGCGCAGGCGTTCCAGGCCGACGGCGCGCCCGCGGCGAAGACGAGGCTGTCGGCCCTGCCGACCCCGTCGGGATAACACTTGATTGCGGCGTCGACATAGCCGCCGCCGAGGGCCGCGACCCGCATTGCGGTTTCGCGCGCCTCCCGCGGCGTCCCGGTGCTGAGCTGGACCAGGTCCCGGCCGGCGAGGGCGGCCACCTCAGCGAGAGTGTTGTGGAACCGTCCGGTAAAGCCGCGGATTCCGACCTAGTTCAACTGCAACGCCGGCTGCTTCCAACGCGCCTCTGGCCGCCCGATGGCTCTACCAAAGGCGGCCGCCTCTCCTGCTCGTGCAGCCTGCCGATTTCCCACTACGTTGCTTCGCGCGCCGCGCGCCAGTCTCACGTGCCTCGGGCAACGCCGGCGGGACTACTGGCGGGTGAGCCGGCCGCAAAGCGGCGTTCGGAGCGGAAGAGGACCACCATCGCCGAGATCATCAGGCCGCAGCCGAGCGCCTCGGCCGAGTTGAGCCTTTCGCGCAGGATGACCATCGCCAGCAGCGCCCCGACGCCGGGTTCGATGAGCGTCGCGGCGAGGCCCGACGCCGCGGTGCGGCTGAGATGCATGCCGATCACGAAGGCGAGATAGGCGCCGCCGGTGGCCGCGACGCCGGTGTAGGCGAGAATCGCGATGTCGAGCGCGGGAAGCTCGCCAAGGGCGCCGAACCGGAGACCGGGCGCGCCGAGCGCCGCGATCCCGAGCGCGAGGGCGGTGATCGACAATCCGAAGCCGGTAGCGCGCAGCGGGTGCATCGCTCGCGCCATAGCTCGCGCCAGCCCCGCCACGACGGCGTAGGACAGCGAGGCGGCGGTCAAGAGCAGGACCCCCTTCCAATCGACTCCGCCGGCCGCGCCCTGGGGCGGCGCGCCCCCGGCCAGCGCCGCCGCGACCCCGAGCGTGGCGATCGCTATCGCCAGCGCGCCGCCGACTTCGGGCGCGCGCCGTCGCAATGCCGCTTCGGCGCCGACGATGATGACGACGGGGGCGCAGACCGTGACCGCCACGGTCACCGTGACGCCGGCCTGCGCGTAGGCCGCGAACAGACAGCTCTGAAATACGGCGCCGGCCACGCCGAATGCGAAGAACAGCCGGAGCGGCGGCCGCGTCGCGCTCGAGGGCAGGCGCAGGGCTTCGGCGACGAGCAGGAGGCTTGCGGCTCCGAGCGCGGTGCGGGTGAAGCCGGCGAGCAGCGGATGCACCGCGTCGCGCGCCTCCATCAGCCCATTGGCGACGCCGACGGTGCCCCAGAGCGCCGCGGCGAGGCAGACTAGGAGGATCCCCGTCATCGAGATGCGTTCAGGCGTCTGGCGCGGCCCTTGCCCGGACATGGCGTGGCTCGGCACGGGTCAGGGCGCGCGGTGACGCCTGCGTGCGCGCAGCAGGGCGCCTCCGCCCAGGGCGGTCGCCATGAGCGCGAGCGTCGGCGGAAGGGGAACGGCCGGAACGGGCGTCGTCTCGAGTACGAGCCTGGCCTTGTTGTCTTGGCTTCCGGTCGTGATGCCAACCCAGAGGATCGTCATGCTCGGGCCGGTTGTCGTCCCTCCGACCGCGAACTGGAAGCCCCTGCTTGCGTTGAGGTCCGCCACCGCGCCGCCCAGCGCGACGGTCACGTCCGGCATCTGCGCCCCGCCGCTGTTGTTGCCAGCCGGCGGGGCCGGTACGATCGTCGCGCCGTAGAGTGCGCCGTCGCCGAGGTCGCCGTGGATGTCGCTGGTTCCGTCGCCGCCGGCGAGGAGGACCCCGGTCGGCGTGGCGACCTGGTAGACGTTGAAGGAGATCGGATCGACGCCGATGATCGTCGCGTCGTATCCGGGCACGACGAGCGTCGCGGCGCTGATTGTGTCGGTGATGGAGGCAAGATCGAACACCAAGTAGTTCCGAATGAAAAACGGGTTGTTCGAGGCGCGGAAGTTGCCGGAGTACGCGCGGGATGGCTGGCCCTCCCAGTACTCGCCCTCTGCGACCGACGTGAGGGTCGTTGTAGCGGCGTTCCGGCGGTCCGCCGCCAACGTCGCCAAGGCGAGCAGAGACACGAAGACCGTCATGGAGCGGTGGGCGACGGCGCGTTCGAATGCGGGCATGGCCGGGACCTGAAGATTCCGTCTGTGATGCAGCCTTGACGCGCTGATTAGGGCCCGAGTTGCGGCGCCGCGCATCCATCAGATTGTAGATGGGTGATCGTTTTCCGCGTGTGTCAGCCTGATCGGCGGGGGCGCGGTCCCGGAAGCGCCGGCGGCATGGACGTCTCGATCAGGTCCAGGACGTCGCGCCAGCGGGCATGGGCGACAAACTGGCCTTCGTCCGGAAAGCCGATGTAGCGCCACGACGGGTAGATGGCGCAGTAGTCGTGCGCGGTCTCGAACGGCGCGTTGCTGTCCTGTTCGCCATGGATGAGGGTCACCGGGCAGGCGACGTCGCCGAGGCCACTCGGCCAATCCTCGTGGAAGAGCGCGACTTCGGCGCAGAAGGACGCGGCCGACCAGCGCTCGGTGAAAAAGAGCCGCTCGGCCCCGGCAAGAAACGCCGCCACGATCTCCGGCTGGGCCATGGCGCGGGCGTCGCCCGGGGAGCGGGCCAAAGTGGCGCGCATGTAGCGCTCCAGCCCGTAGCGTGCGATGGTCACGTGCAGGCTCTTCGCAAGGAACGGAAGTGCGATGGGCGTGCGACGCGCGCAGGCGCGGAGGAACCGCGCCAGGGGAAAGAGACGCCGGTATTGAACCTCGTGCAGGATGGGGAAGCCCGAGCCGATTCCGAAGACGTGGCGAACCCGGTCCGGCGCCGCCTGCGCGAGCATCAGCGCCAAGCGTATGTCGTCGCCAGTCGCCACGATCGGCGCGGACGCGACGCGCAGCTGCGCCATGACCGCATGAATGTCGACGACCGCGAGTTCGAGGGCGTTCGCCCCGTTCGGCAGCGGGTCGCTGCCACACCAGCCGGCCCGGAATGGCACAATCACCCGGAGGCGGCGCCGGGCGAAATCCGCTTCGGCGTCGCCCGGCAGCCGCCAGAACCCGTAGTTCGAGTGCGTCCAGACCACTGGCCACCCGGCAGGGTCGCCGAAATCAAGAACTTCGATCCGGCGCCCATCGCCCATGCGCAGGAAGCGCGCGCGTGGATCGGGCGCGGCAGGGGGGAGCGCGCGCCCGGCGCCGGCCGGCACCGACTGGCGCAACAGGATCGCGAGGCGGATCGCCTCGGCCTGGCTTCGGGCGCCGGTCTTCTGCAGCAGGCTGTGGATCTGCGAGCGCACCATGCCCGCGCTGCGTCCGGTCGCGCCGGCGATCGCGGCCACGGTCGCGCCGGATGCGAGCAATCGCAATGCGTCGATCTCGGCGCGGGTGAGACCTCAGACGCGGGCAAGGAAGGCGGACACCGTATCGGGCCAGTCCAGTTCGCTCGTGATCGCCAGAACCCGGCTGCGGCAATTGCGGCCGCGCCGGTCAGCTGGCAGGCTTCCGGCCGGCGCTCGCAGAAAGCGGCGTACTGGCTCGGGGGCGGCTCGAGCCGGTATTCCGGAATGGCCAGGGCGTTGCACACCGTCTCGCGTCGATCCTCGCCCGCCGCGGCCGTCGCCGCCAGCCACGCCAGCGCACCCCCCGCGACAAGCGCGCGTGTGCCCCGGCGCATGTCCATGAGCGACCCTAGCCTCAGGGCGCCGCCGAGGGAAGTCGGCCGCGGCGCGGCGCAGACGTCGGGAGCGGCCCCGTGGTACCTGCGCGCCGGCGGGCCGGCGTACCGGCGGCGCACCCACGGCCACCCGCCGCACCCGGAGGCGAAGATCGCCCGCCGCGCCACCACCAACCCGACGGCGCGGCGCCGGCGCCAGGGGTGGGTGCGGGCCAGCCTCCGAAAGACGGTTCGCTCAGGCGACGCCCGCGACCAGAACCAGGTTCGTTCTCTCGGCGCGGTGTCGAAGCTCCGAAAGGGCGACGTAGTCCGGGTTCGAGCGCCAGGCCCTGGCGTCTTCGACCGAGCGAAAGCGCAGGACCACGGTGCGTGGCCGGGCCCAGTCGCCTTCGAGAACCTCGGTTTCCGCGCTCGATGTCACGAGCAGTTCTCCCCCATGGCGCCGGAAACTCGGCATCAAGCCGTCCAGATCCGCCCGATATGAATCCGGATCATGGACGTCGATCTGTCCGGTCACGTAAGCCGGCACGGCGCATTCCCCCTCTTCAAGCCCGTCGGCGAATGAGCATAGGGCGAGAATGCGCCAATGTCGCCGCCGGGTCTTTCAAGGGCGCTCCTCGACGCCCCGCAGCGCCATGCCTTCCCTCGCCGAAGCCGAGACGCTAGGGTCCGGGCATGGGCATTCGATGCGGAGCAGGCGCGCTCGTCGCGTGGAGCGCGCTGCCGTGGCTCGCGTCGGCTGGCGGCGGCGCTGACCGCGTCGCCGGAACATGCCGCGGTGCGCAAAGGCAACCCGTGCCGCCCTCGCGCCCTCAGAACCTTGCGGTGACTTCAGAGTGACGGGCCCCGCCGCGGGTCCGGGAGGACGATGATGTTCGGATTCGACGCCTTGGACCTCGCCCGGTTCCAGTTCGCGTTCACGGTGTCCTTCCACATCATCTTCCCAGCCTTCTCGATCGGTCTCGCGAGCTATCTCGCCGTCCTCAACGGCCTGCATCTGTGGACCCGCGACGACGTCTACCTGCGGCTCTTCAACTACTGGAAGGTGATCTTCGCCGTCGCGTTCGGCATGGGCGTCGTCTCGGGCATCGTGATGTCCTACCAGTTCGGCACCAACTGGTCGGTTTTCTCCGACCGGGCCGGACCCGTCGTCGGCCCGCTCATGGGCTACGAGGTGCTCAGCGCCTTCTTCCTCGAGGCGGGATTTCTCGGCGTCATGCTCTTCGGTCGCGCCAGGGTCGGCCCCGGACTGCATTTCCTCGCCACCCTCATGGTCGCCATCGGCACGCTTGGCTCGGCGTTCTGGATCCTGTCGGTCAATTCCTGGATGCAGACCCCCGCCGGATTCGCGATGAACGACGCGGGCCAGTTCGTCCCGACTGACTGGTGGGCCGCGATCTTCAACCCGTCCTTCCCCTACCGTCTCGTGCACATGGTGCTCGCCGCCTATCTCACCACCGCGCTCGTCGTGGGCGCCGTCGGCGCGTTGCACCTCCTGCGCGACCGCACCGAGGCCGGCGCGAGGCGCATGTTCTCGATGGCGATGGGCATGATCGTCGTGGTGGCCCCGCTCCAGATCGTCGCCGGCGATTTCCACGGCATCAACACGCTCGCGCACCAGCCCGCCAAGATCGCCGCGATCGAAGGGCATTACGAGACCCAGGCGCCCGCCCCCCTCATCCTCTTCGGCCTTCCCGACGACGCGGCCGAGGTGACGCGCTACAAGGTCGAGATCCCCTATCTCGGCTCGTTGATCCTCACCCATTCGCTCGACGGCGAGGTGAAGGGCCTCAAGGCCTTCCCCAAGGATGAGCGGCCCCCCGCGGCGCTGATCTTCTGGACGTTCCGCGTCATGGTGGCCCTGGGATTCGCCATGCTCGGCCTCTCGCTCTGGGCGTTCTGGCGGCGCTGGCGGGGCGGGCTCTACGACAGCCCCTGGCTCCTGCGCGCCTCCGTCGCGATGGGGCCCGCGGGTTTCGTGGCGGTGCTCTGCGGCTGGATCACCACCGAGGTCGGCCGCCAACCCTGGACGGTCTACGGGCGCCTGACCACCGCCGACAGCGCATCGCCCATCGGGCTCAGCGCGGTCTCGTCCTCGCTTATCGCGTTCATCGTCGTCTATTTTGCGGTATTCGGCGCCGGCACCTTCTACCTGCTGCGTCTGATGAACCGCCCGCCCTCGGACCCGCAGCATTTGGAGGACATCGGCCCGACGCGGACCGCGGGAAGCGCCGGGTCGCCGTCCGCCGATCCCGATTTCATCGCGTCGAACTGAGGAGGCGGCAATGGAACTCGATCTCGCGTTCATCTGGGCCGGTCTGATCGCCTTCGCGGTGCTGGCCTACGTGATCCTCGACGGGTTCGATCTCGGGATCGGCATCCTCTTTCCGCTCATGCGCACGAAAGAGGAGAAGGATCTGGCGATGAACACCATCGCCCCGGTCTGGGACGGCAACGAGACCTGGCTCGTGCTGGGCGGCGGCGGTCTCTTCGCGGTCTTCCCGCTCGCCTACGCCGTGGTGATGCCCGCGCTCTACGCCCCGATCATCGCCATGCTGCTGGCGCTCATCTTCCGCGGCGTCGCCTTCGAGTTCCGCTGGCGCACAAAACGCGCCAAATGGCTCTGGGACCTCTCGTTCTTCGGCGGCAGCATCGTCGCGGCCTTCGCCCAGGGCGTCGCCCTCGGCGCTCTGGTCCAGGGTGTCGCCGTCGAGAACCGCGCCTACGCCGGCGGCCACTGGGACTGGCTGACGCCGTTCTCGCTCCTGACGGGCGCGGCGCTCGTCGTGGGCTACGCCATGCTCGGCGCGGCCTGGCT
This sequence comes from uncultured Alphaproteobacteria bacterium, assembly GCA_963836255.1. Classification (GTDB taxonomy): domain Bacteria; phylum Pseudomonadota; class Alphaproteobacteria; order Rhodobacterales; family Rhodobacteraceae; genus Amaricoccus. The sequence continues at coordinate 513,397 of CAWIIL010000001.1, read as the reverse complement.
CATCCTCAAGACCGAAGGCCCGGTCCGCGACCGCGCCCGCGCCGTCTCGCGGATCCTCGGCCCCGCGACGCTCGCGCTTATCGGCCTGGTCAGCGTGATCACGCCGTTTGTAGAGCCGCTCTATCTCGGCCGCTGGTTCTCGACGCCCAATATCTTCGCCACGATGTGGGTGCCGATCCTGGTGGCCGGGGCCGCCTGGCTCTACCTGCGCGGCCTGCGCGAGGAGCGCGACGCCTGGCCGTTCCTCGCGGGTCTGGCGGTGTTCGTGCTGACTTTCGTAGGCCTCGGGATCAGCTTCTACCCCTACATGGTCCCGCCAAGCCTGACGATCCGGGATGTCGCGGCGCCCGACGAGAGCCTCCGGTTCCTGCTCGTCGGCGCGTTGGTCCTCGTGCCGCTCATCCTCGCCTACACCGCCTACGCCTACTGGGTGTTCCGCGGCAAGGTCGACCCGGCGCACGGCTACCACTGATGGGCCGCCGGCTGCTCTGGTTCGCCGCCTACTGGCTCGCCGGGGTCGCGACGCTGGCCATCGTCGCCTTCGCCATCCGCGCCGTCATCGGCTGAGAGCGCCCCCGGCCGCGCAGGACCCTATTCGGGCAAGCTCTCGCCGCTGCCGCCCATTTCGGCCGGGAAGTCCTTCATCTTGGGCAGTCCGTCCTTCATCGGCAGCACCGTCTCGGCGTAGTTGACATGCACGCCCGGAGCGAACGCCAGCCCGGGGATCGTCGCCGCGTAGACGTCGATCAGGTCCCAGTGCGGATGGCCGGTCATCAGGTGCCCGCCGCAGATCGTGCAGAACTGCCGGTCGCTGCGGTCGGTCTTGGCGAAATGGCCGACCTGCTCCTGGCCGCTGGTGACCTTCACGTTCTCGGGCTTGAAGAGAGTGAAGGCGTTGACGGGCCCGGCCGACCACGACCGGCAAGAGGCGCAATGGCAGTAGCCCATGGCCTCGGGCTCCCCGGTCGTCTCGACGCGCACTGCGCCGCAGAAGCATGATCCGTGTCGTGTCTCGGGCATGTCGCTGGCTTTCAGTCGTACGCGTAGCCGGCCTGATGCGGGCTCTCGCGACGAAAGCTCAGGCTACCACACCAACCCCCGGAGGCGAAACGACTCCGGTCGGCCGCTTGGGTGCCGGAGCCTGATCGCCTTCCGGGGCGCGCAAGGTCCTCTCCGCCTTGTCGATGCAGTCACCGCACGGGCGGATCCGATGTGCGAGCCGCAGCCGGCCGGCCCAGTTTTTCTGGAACGTCGCGGCGGGCCGGGCTTAACTGGGAGACACATGGCGGCCGGACAGGGGAGGACAGCGGCATGGACTGGCTGACGGATGGATTTCTGGTGGACCCGGCGCGCTGCGACGGTCCGGTTCTGGTCACGGGCGCCGGCGGCTGCATCGGCGGCTGGACGGTGGCGATCCTGACGCGGTCGGGCGCGCCGGTGGTGGCCTGCGACCTGCGGGACGACCGCCGCCGCCCCGGCCTGGTGATGGGCGAGGCCGCGGCCGCGGCGCTGACCTGGGAATGCGTCGACGTGACCGAAGGCGACCGGGTGGCCGAGGTCGTGGCGAAACACGGGGTGCGCTCGATCATCCACCTGGCCGGGATGCAGGTGCCGTTCTGCAAGGCGGAGCCGGCGCTCGGCGCCCGGGTCAACGTCGAGGGCACCATCAACATCCTCGAGGCCGCGCGCCACGCCGGGATCCGGCGGCTGGCCTACGCCAGTTCGACGGCCGCGCTGGGAATGCCGCCGGGCGGGCAGCACCTGTCAACGCTCTACGGCGCCTACAAGCTGGCGAACGAGTACACCGCAAAGGTCTACTGGCTCGACTGGCGGGTGCCGTCGGTCGGGATCAGGCCCAACGTGGTCTACGGCGTCGGGCGCGATCAGGGCATGACCTCGATGGTCACGCAGGCGATCGCCCATGTGGTGCGGGGCGAGGCCTTCGAGGTGCCCTATTCCGGTCCGGTGAGCTGGCTCTACGCCGGCGAGGCGGCGGCGGCCTTCATCGCGGCGGTCACGCGCGACGGCGAGGACGCGCCGGTCTTCAACCTCAACGGCGCGTGCCAGACCGTCGAGGAGGGGCTCGCGCAACTCTCGACGCTGGCGCCTGGCCACCGGATCACGGCGACCGGCGGGCCGGTCCCGGTGCCGCCGGATCTCGACGACGCACCGCTGCGCGCGCATGTGGGCGACTATCCCTCGATCCCGCCCGCCGCGGGGATGCGCGCCACCTGGGAGGCCTTCGCCGCGCTCGCGGCGGAGGGGCGGCTGCACCCGGCCGCGCCCGCCTGATCCCGCCCGGTCGGACGCGGCCCTAACCGCCCAGGCACCAGCGCATGATCGCCTTCTGGGCGTGCAGGCGGTTCTCGGCCTCGTCGAAGACCACCGACTGCGGCCCGTCCATCACCGCGTTGGTGACCTCTTCGCTCGCGGTGGGCGGGCAGGCAATGCATGAACAGCGCGTCGGGCTTGGCGCGCGCCATCAGCCGCTCGTTGACCTGGTAGGGGCGCAGCTGGTTGTAGCGGCGCTCGCGGGTCGCTCGGCGCATCGTGCATCGAGACCCAGGTGTCGGTGACCACCAGATCGGCGCCCTCGACGGCCCGCTCGGCGTCGCGCTCGATGTCCACCCGCGAGCCCTTCCCGCGCGCGAAGGCGACCGCCTCGGGCGCAGGATCGAGCGCCTCGGGGCCGGTGAAGGTGAAGTCGAAGCCGAACTGGCCGGCGGCGTGCAGGAACGAGGTGCAGGTGTTGTTGCCGTCGCCGGTCCAGACCACCTTGCTGCCCGGCGATCGAGCCTCGGGTGCTCCTCGTAGGTCATCATGTCGGCCATGATCTGGCAGGGATGGCTGGCGGTTGGTCAGCCCGTTGATCACCGGCACGGTGGCGTGCTCGGCCATCTCGTGCAGGGTCTGCGCCTCGAAGGTGCGGATCATGATCATGTCGACGTAGCGCGACAGCACGCGGGCGGTGTCGGCGATGGTCTCGCCGTGGCCGAGCTGCATCTCCGCGCCCGAGAGCACCAGCGTCTCGCCGCCCATCTGGCGCACGCCCACGTCGAAGCTGACGCGGGTGCGGGTCGAGGGTTTCTCGAAGACCAGCGCGACGATGCGCCCCGCGAGCGGCTGCTCGGCGTCGGGCGCGCCCAGGGTCGCGCCGCTCCGGGCGGCCTTGAGCGCATGAGCGTCGTCGAGGATCGCGCGCAGATCGCCGGCGGGGGTGGTGTGCATGTCGAGAAAGCTGCGCATGCAGGCCGCCTCGAGAGCCGTGGCCGCGGCGTCGAGCCGACGCAGGCCCTCGTCGATCTCGGCGTCGGTGAGGTTGAGCGGCGGCAGCAGACGGACCACGTTCTCGGCCGCCGGCACCACGATCACGTGGGCGTCGTAGCCCGCCCGGACCACGTCGGCGACCGGGGCCGCGCACTCGATCCCGAGCATCAGGCCGCGCCCGCGCACGCGCTTGAAGACCGACGGATGCGCGGCGACCAGCCCCTCGAGCCCCTGGCGCAGCCGGCCCGAGGCTTGCGGCTGACCTCGTCGAGAAAGCCCGGGGCGGTGATCGACGTCCATCACCGCGCAGCCGACCGCGCAGGCCAGCGGGTTGCCGCCGTAGGTCGAACCGTGGGTGCCCGCGGTCATGCCGGAGGCGGCGTCCTCGGTGGCGAGCACCGCGCCGAGCGGGAAGCCGCCGCCGATGCCCTTCGCGACCATCATGATGTCGGGGGTCACCCCGGCCCATTCGTGGGCGAAGAGCCGCCCCGTCCGGCCCATGCCGCACTGCACCTCGTCGAGCATCATCAGAACGCCCGCCTCGTCGCAGAGCGTCGCGCAGGCCCTTCAGGCAGGCCTCGGGCAGGACGCGGATCCCGCCCTCGCCCTGGATCGGCTCGACCAGCACGCCGGCGGTCTCGGGGCCGATGGCGGCGCGCAGCGCGTCGTGGTCGCCGAAGGGCAGGATGTCGAAGCCGGGCAGCAGCGGGCCGAAGCCGTCGATCATCTTCGGGGCCTTCGTCGCGGAGATCGCGGCGATCGAGCGGCCGTGAAAGGCCCCCTCGAAGGTGACGATTCGATGCCGCTCCGGCTGGCCGGCGGCGGCGAAATGCTTGCGCGCCATCTTGACGGCGAGCTCCATCGCCTCGGTGCCGGAGTTGGTGAAGAAGACCGTGTCGGCGAAGGTGGCGGCGACGAGCCGTTCGGCGAGCGCCTCCTGCTCGGCGATGCGGTAGAGGTTGGAGACGTGCCAGAGACGGCGGCCCTGGTCCTCCAGCGCCTTGACCAGGGCGGGATGGGCGTGGCCGAGTGCTGTGACGGCGATGCCGCCGCCGAGGTCGAGGTAACGCGCGCCGCTTTCCTCGACGAGCCACGGCCCCTGCCCTTCGGTGAAGGTCAGCGGCGCCCGAGCGTAGGTCGGAAGGACGGGCGGGATCACGGCGGGGTCTCCTGCGCGGCCGCCCGGAACACGCACGCCCCGCGGGCGGCCGGAGGGCGCGCGGCGAAGCCGGTCTTCTGCCGCATGGGGGTCAACGTGTCAATTCGGGCGGCGGGGGGCGAAAGCCGCTCGCTTTCGGGGATCGGATCGGGGAGGCTCGCGCATCGGCGAAACCAGCGGGAGCGCAGTCGCCATGATGTCAGAAGTCGAGCGGATCGTGCGCATCTTCCACGAATCCTGGGACCTTCGGGATCCCGAGCGCGGCGCCGCGGTCATTGCGCAGGACTGCCGCTTCGAGGACGTCGCGCGCGGCGAGCTTCAGGTGGGTCCCGAGGGCTACCGCGCCGACTACCACCGCTGGCGCACGGCGTTTCCCGAAGGCGAGGTGAAGATCACCCGGGTCATCGTTCAGGACGACTGGGCGGTGGTCGAGTTCGTCAACCGCGGCGTCCAGACCGGACCGCTGAAGTCGAGCCTCGGGGAGTTCCCTCCGAGCGGGCGCTTCATGGAGGTCCGCTATTGCAGCGTGATGCGGGTGGCGGACGGCAAGGTCGTCCAGGGCCGGGACTACTACGACAGCGCCTCCATCGCGCGGCAGCTCGGTCTCGTGGACTGATCGCGTCTCCCACCTGGGCGGCGCATCACAGCGCATTAATCATCCTTAACGCATTTTATTTCAATGGCTTGACCGGAATTGCACGCGTGTTATCACGCCGTAACACGCTTCATGCGCCCGCGAACCGCGCCTCGAGCGCCGCGCGCCGGGCGTCATCGATCTTGGCGAAGAGCACCTCCGGCACGCTGAACCCATGGCCGGCGGGCAGCACGGACAGCGCGGCCTCCATGTCCGTGGGCCAGTCCGCGTCCTCCAGCCCCAGTGCGGCCAGCATCGCCGCGCTGGCGTCGGGCAGGAACGGCCGCGACAGCGCGGCGTAGAGCCGGATCAGGTTGAGCGAGAACCGCGTCACCGCCGCGGCCCGGTCGGGATCGGCCTTGAACGCCGCCCAGGGCGCCGCCGCCTGCAGGTACTCGTTGCCCGCCGCCCAGATCGCGCGCAGCTCCTGCGCCGCCTTGCGCAGCTCGATCGCCTCCATCTGCGCCTCGTAGGCCGCGAGCCGGCGCGCAAGCTCCGCGGTCAGCGCTGCCTCCTCGGGGCCGTAGGCGCCGCCGGCGGGAACCGTCTCGCCGAACTTCGAGCGCGCGAACTTGGTCACCCGGCTGACGAAGTTGCCGAGCACATCGGCGAGATCCTTGTTCACCCCGGCCTGGAAGCTCTCCCAGGTGAAGTTCGAATCCGAGCCCTCCGGCACGTTCGACAGAAGCCACCAGCGCCAGTAGTCGGCGGGCAGCACCTCGAGGGCCGCGTCCATGAAGATGCCCCGACCCTCGGAGGTGGAGAACTTGCCGCCCTCGTAGTTGAGGTAGTTGAACGACTTGATGTAGTCGACGCGCTTCCACGGCTCGCCCGACCCGAGGATCGTCGCGGGGAAGCTGAGCGTGTGGAACGGCACGTTGTCCTTGCCCATGAACTGAACGTAGCGCACGTCCTCGGCCCCCTCGTCGGTGCGCCACCAGCGCCTCCAGGCGGCGTCGGGCAGCCCGTGCGCGTCGGCCCATTCGGCGGAGGCGGCGATGTACTCGATCGGCGCGTCGAACCAGACGTAGAAGACCTTGCCCTCCATGCCGGGCCAGGGCGCGTCGCCGCGCCGTACCGGGATGCCCCAGTCGAGGTCGCGGGTGATGCCGCGGTCCTGAAGCCCCTCGCCGTCATCGAGCCATTTCTTCGCGATCGAAGTGGTCAGGATCGGCCAGTCGGTCTTTTCCTCGATCCAGGCGCGCAGATCTTCGCGCAGCGCGCTCTGGCGCAGGTAGAGATGCTTGGTCTCGCGCACCTCCAGGTCGGTCGAGCCCGAGATCGCCGAGCGCGGGTCGATCAGGTCGGTGGGGTCGAGCTGCTTGGTGCAGTTCTCGCACTGGTCGCCGCGGGCGCGTTCGTAGCCGCAGTTCGGGCAAGTTCCCTCGATGTAGCGGTCTGGCAGGAAGCGGCCGTCCGCCATGGAGTAGACCTGCTTCTCCGAGACCTCCTCGATCAGCCCGGCGTCGGCCAGACATCCGGCGAAGTGCTGGGTCAGCCGGTGGTTGCGCTCGGACGACGACCGCCCGAAATGATCGAAGCTGAGGCGGAACCCGTCGGCGAGGTCCTTCTGAACGGTCCACATGCGCGCGCAATAGGCCGCCACCGGCTCGCCAGCCCTGGCGGCGGCGAGCTCGGCCGGGGTGCCATGCTCGTCGGTGGCGCAGATCAGCAGAACCTCATGCCCGCGCGCGCGCAGGTAGCGGGCGTAGACGTCGGAGGGAAGCTGGCTGCCCACCAGGTTGCCGAGATGCTTGACCCCGTTGATATAGGGCAGAGCGGAGGTGATCAGGTAGCGCGCCATGACGGCCTTCCGGATTGCAGGATCGCGTCGAGATAGGCGATCGCGGCGGCGCTGGCCAGAGGCGGCCGGACTCCGCTAGGCTGGGTCCGGCCGGATCCGGTTCCGGCTGAAATCGGGGGCGACGTGCAGCACGCGACCGACGTCACGGTGATCGGCCTCGGGGCCATGGGGGCGGCGCTCGCGCGGGCGCAGTTGCGGGCAGGCCATCTTGTGACGGTCTGGAACCGCAGCGCCGACCGTGCGGCGCCCCTCGTGGCGCAGGGCGCGCGGGTCGCGCCGGACGCAACCGCGGCGCTGTCGGCCAGCCCGGTGATCCTCGTCTGCCTGGTGAGCTACGCCGCCGCGGACGCGGTGCTGGACGCCCAAGCGTCGGCGCAACTCGATGCGCCGCACTCGGAAGCGTTCGCCGCGCGCTCCGGGAGCGGTCCGGCGCGCGCTCAGCCCGCGTAGGTCTCGTCGAGCGCGTAGCCGGAGGAGCGCACGGTGCGGATCGGGTCGCGGTCGCCGCGGCGGTTGAGCGCCTTCCTGAGCCGGCCGACATGCACGTCGACGGTGCGGCTCTCGACGTAGACGTCGTGGCCCCAGACCCGGTCGAGCAACTGCTCGCGCGAGAACACCCGGCCCGGGCGCTGCATCAGCACGTCGAGCAGGCGGAACTCGGTGGGGCCGAGATGCACCTCGCGCTTGCCCCGTCGCACTCGGCAGAGCTGGCGGTCGAGCACGAGGTCGGCGAAGGTCGCCACGTCGCCGGCCAGCGCCGGCGCGGTGCGGCGCAGCACCGCGCGCATCCGCGCCACGAGTTCGGTCATCGAGAACGGCTTGGTGACGTAGTCGTCCGCCCCGATCTCGAGCCCGCGCACCCGGTCCTCCTCCTCGCCGCGGGCGGTGAGCATGATCACCGGGATCTCGCGGGTCTCGTTGCGGCTGCGCAGCTGGCGGCAGAACTCGATGCCCGAGATGTTGGGCAGCATCCAGTCGAGAAGGACGATGTCGGGCCGTTCCTCCTGGACGCGCATCATGGCCTCGTCGCCGTCGCCCGACGTGGCCACCGTGAAGCCCTCCTTCTGGAGATTGTAGGACAGCAGGTGGCTGATCGCCTCCTCGTCCTCGACCACCAGCACCTTTGCGCACATGCCGTCTCTCCTGCCGGACCCGTGATCAGTCGTGGATGAAGTCCACGCCCATGGGTTCGCCCTTGGGCCGGTCGTCGCCGAGCAGATCGCCCTTGACGATGTAATAGACCATCTCGGAGACGTGCGTCGTGTGATCGCCGATCCGCTCGAGGTTCTTGGCGAGGAACAGAAGCTGCGCGCCGACGCCGATCAGGCGGCTGTCCTCGACCATGTAGGTGACGACCTCGCGGAAGATCGCGTTGTACATCTCGTCGATCTCGTAGTCCTGGTTCCAGATCTGCACCGCGAGATCGACGTCGCGGGAGGCGTGCGCGTTGAGCACGTCCGAGAACTGGGTCAGCGTCGCGCGGCCCATGCGCACGATCGAGTTGGTCAGCTTCACCGGACGCGCGGAGCTGAGCGGGATCGCGCGCTTGGCGATGTTCTTGGCCAGATCGCCGATACGCTCCAGCGTCGAGGCGATCTTCATCGCCGCGATAAGCACACGCAGGTCGTGGGCGACCGGCTGGCGCAGGGCGATCACCTTGACCACGGTCTCCTCGAGCGCGATCTCCATGGCGTCGAGCGCCTTGTCGCGCTCGATCACCTCTCGGGCGAGTTCCGCGTCGCGGCTCTGGACGGATTCCAGCGATTTCGACAGCAGCTCCTCGGCGAGGCCGCCCATCTCGGAGATGCGCGCCTGGACCTGCACGAGGTCCTCGTCGAAGGCCGACACGATGTGCGCCACGGCGATGCGTCCTTCCGATGGTTTCGGGACCGCCGCTCCGGTCGGAGCCGGGCGGTTCGTCTCGACTGTGAAGTATAGGCGCGGCCGCAACAAGCCTGCGACAGTCGCACGACACTTTCACGACAGCGCAAGATATTGTTCTTAATAGGCTTCAGGCGGCCTCACTCGGATCACCAACCGCATGGACCGGGCCCGCGGCGCGGCCGGCGCGCGGCAGCCAGACGGTGAAGCGGCTGCCCTCTCCGGGTTCGGAGACGATCTCGAGCCGGCCCTCGTGGCGGTTGAGCACGTGCTTGACGATGGCGAGCCCGAGCCCGGTGCCGCCGCGGTTGCGGCTGCTGGACACGTTCACCCGGTAGAAGCGCTCGGTCAGGCGGTGGATGTGGTCGCGCGGGATGCCCGGCCCGGTGTCGCTGACGCTGACGCCGCAACGGTTGGGATGGGCCGCGTCCGGCGCCGCCGCGGCGACGCGCACCTCCACGCCCGCGCCGCCGTACTTGATCGCATTGTCGATGAGGTTGGCGAAGACCTGGGCCATCTGATCCCGGTCGCAGCGCACCATCGCCGCGTCCGGGTCGAGATCGACCGTGAGCTTCACGCCCCTATCGGCGGCCACCGGCGCCAGCGCCGAGGCGCTGTCGGCGGCGATGCGGTTGAGCGGCCATTCCTCGACCGGGCGCACGTGCTCGCTCATCTCGATGCGGCTGAGCGACATCAGGTCGTCGACGAGTCGGCGCATCCGCCCCGCCTCGCGCGCCATGATCTCGAGGAACTGCTCGCGGGCCTCGGGGTCGTTGCGCGCATGGTTCTGCAGTGTCTCGATGTAGCCGATGATCGAGGCCAGCGGCGTGCGCAGCTCGTGGCTGGCGTTGGCGATGAAGTCCGAGCGAAGCTGTTCGGCGCGGCGGGCTTGGGTGCGGTCCTCGATGAGCACAATCGCCTGCGCCTCTTCGCCGAAGGCGCCGTTGGAGGGCAGCAGCGCGGTGCGCGCCTCGAAGATGCGCTCGCGGCCCTGGTGGGTGGTGAACTCGAAGTCCTGCGGGCGGCCCTCGGCGAGCGTGCGGCCGATCGCCTCGACGAAGGCCGGGGCGCGGATCAGGCTGGCGAAATGCGCGCCCGGCTCGATGCGCGAGAAGGCGGCGTGCGCGGCGGAATTGGCGAAAGTAACCCGGCCGGTGCGCGCGATGATCAGCACCGGCGCCGGCAGGGTCTCCATGAGCGCCGGGCCGAAGCCGATCTGCGGCGGCTGCACCGGCTTGGCGCGCGGGGCCTCGGGCGGCGGCGCGGCGCGGCGGGCGCGCTCGGCCCTGCGACGCAGGACCAGTCCGGCGGCGGCGACGGCGGCGAAGGCGATGACGAACGCGACCGCCGGCGCGACCCGCCAGGCCGCGACCGCAGCCGCGAGCGCACCCGCCGCAAGTGCGGCGATCACGAGGTCGCTGGTCCTGGGGGAGATCATCGCAGCTGCAACCCGATCGCGCCCGGACCTGTCCCGGGCTCCGCCATTGTCTTCATCGTCGCGTCGTATATCTAGGAGATGAAGGTATTTCGACAGGTTTGTTGCATGATCCGCTTCTCGCTGCGCTGCGACCAAGGACACCGCTTCGACAGCTGGTTCGCCTCCGGGGGCGATTTCGACCGGCTGCGGCAGGCGGCGATGCTCAGTTGCGCCGTGTGCGGGACGGATGAGGTGGAGAAGGACCTGATGGCGCCGCAGGTCGCGACCGGGGCCACACCGGTGGCGCCCGAGCGGCCGGAGGCCCCGGCGGCCCCGCTGAGCGCCCCCGCCTCTCCCGCCGAGCAGGCGCTGCGCGAGTTGCGCGCCCGGATCGAGGCGGCCTCCGACAACGTCGGCCGCGACTTCGCGCGCGAGGCGAGACGCATCCACGCCGGCGAGGCGCCCGAACGCCCGATCATCGGCGAGGCGCGCGTGACCGACGCCCGCGCGCTCCTCGAGGACGGCATCCCGGTCGCGCCCCTGCCCTGGTCGAGCCGCCGGGCGAACTGACGGCGCGCGGCAGCCGCCGCCGCCGGACGCGGCTTGCAGGCGTCGCGCGGCGCCGATAAAGGACGCGTCGACGCCAATCGTGCCCGAAGGCCCGCCCCGCATGCCCCGTCTGGTGATGAAATTCGGCGGCACCTCCGTCGCCGATCTCGCGCGCATCCGTGGCGCAGCCGAGCACGTCAGGCGCGAGGTCGAGGCCGGTTACGACGTGGCGGTGATCGTCTCGGCGATGGCGGGCAAGACCAACGAACTCGTGGGCTGGGTCGACCAGACCTCGGGGCTCTACGATGCGCGCGAATACGACGCGGTGGTCTCGTCGGGCGAGAACGTCACGGCCGGACTGATGGCGCTGACCCTTCAGGAGCTCGGCGTGCCGGCGCGATCATGGCAGGGCTGGCAGGTGCCGCTGCGCACCAACTCGACCCACGGCGCGGCGCGCATTGAATCGATCGAGACGAGCCGGCTGATCCAGAAGTTCGACGAGGGGCTGCACGCGGTGATCGCGGGCTTTCAGGGCATCAGCCCCGAGGGCCGCATCACCACGCTGGGGCGCGGCGGCTCGGACACCACCGCCGTCGCCTTCGCCGCGGCGCTCGAAGCGGAGCGCTGCGACATCTACACCGACGTAGACGGCGTCTACACGACCGATCCGCGCATCACCAAGAAGGCTCGCAAGCTCGCGCGGATCTCCTACGAGGAGATGCTCGAGCTCGCGAGCCTCGGGGCCAAGGTCTTGCAGACCCGCAGCGTCGAGCTGGCGATGCGAAACCGCGTGCCCGTGCAGGTCCGCTCGAGCTTTTCCGACGAGCCGGGCACCATCGTTTGCGACGAGGAGGAGATCTTGGAGAAACGCGTGGTGAGCGGCATCGCCCATTCGAGGGACGAGGCCAAGCTGACGCTGATCAGCGTCGCCGACCGCCCCGGCATCGCCGCGGCGATCTTCGGGCCGCTGGCGGAGGCCGGCGTCAACGTCGACATGATCGTGCAGAACATCTCCGAGGAGGGCCGCACCGACATGACCTTCTCCTGCCCGATCAGCGACGTGCCGCGGGCTCGCGACGCGCTGGAGCGGGCGAAGGCGCGAGGCGAGTTCAACTTCCACGACCTCGACGTGAACGAGGACGTGGCCAAGGTCTCAATCGTGGGCATCGGCATGCGCAGCCACGCCGGCGTGGCCCACCAGATGTTCGCAGCCCTCGCCGCAGACGGGGTCAACATCAAGGTGATCACGACGTCAGAGATCAAGGTCTCGGTGCTGATCGACCGCAAGTATCTGGAACTTGCGGTGCAGTCGCTGCATGATGCATTCGAGTTGGACAAGGCCAGCTGAGACCGGGACCGGAACCGCCTATGCCGTTTTCGAACGCGGTTGATTCCCGCGTGATCCTGACGCGCCTGCGCAGCACGCTGGCGGAATCCGCCGGCGGCCAGGAAAGGCTCGACCGGATCGTGCGGCTCATCGCCGACGGGCTGGTGGCCGAGGTATGCTCGGTCTACCTGCGCACCGAGAACGACGTGCTGGAACTCTGCGCCACCGAGGGGCTCAAGGCCGAGGCCGTGCATCTCACGCGCCTGCGCATCGGCCAGGGGCTGGTCGGGCGCATCGCCGACACCGCAGAGCCGCTCTCGACCCGCGACGCGCCCAACACGGCCGGCTTCCGCTTCATGCCCGAGACCGGCGAGGAGATCTATTCGAGCTTTCTCGGCGTGCCGATCCAGCGGTTGGGCGAGGTGCTCGGCGTGCTGGTGGTGCAGAACCGGGTGTCGCGCGACTACACCGACGACGAGGTCTACGCGCTGGAGGTGGTGGCGATGGTGATCGCCGAGATGACCGAACTCGGGGCCTTTGTCGGACCGGGGCCTATGCAGCTCGCCCAGCAGCATCGCCGGCCGTTCTTCGCGCGCGGCGTCGTCGGCCAAGAGGGCGTGGCGGAGGGAGTCGTGCTGCTGCACGAGCCGCATCTGGTGGTCGCCAACCCGATCAGCGACGATCCCGAGCGCGAGTCGGTCCGCCTGCACGTCGCACTCGACCAGTTGCGCTCCGAGGTCGACCAGATGCTCGCCGCCGACTACCTGACCGCGTCCGGCGAGCATCGCGACGTGCTCAACGCCTACCGGATGTTCGCCCACGACAAGGGCTGGGTCCGGCGCATGGAGGATTCGATCGCGAGCGGACTCGCCGCCGAGGTGGCGGTCGAGAAGGAGCAGTCGGCGACACGCACGCGCATGAGCCGGGTGGCCGACCCCTACATCCGCGAGCGGCTCCACGATCTCGACGATCTCGCCAACCGCCTGCTGCGGCTCCTGTCGGGCGGCGATCCGGACGCCCGGCGCGACGTGCCCGAGAACGCCATCCTGGTCGCGCGCAACATCGGCCCCGCGGAGCTTCTCGACTACGGCCGCAGGCTGCGGGGCGTCGTGCTCGAGGAGGGCTCGGTCGGCAGCCATGCCGCGATCGTGGCACGCGCGCTGGCGATCCCGCTGGTCATCCACGCCGAGCGCATCACCCGCGAGGCGCTCAACGGCGATGCGATCCTCATCGACGGCGACCAGGGCGTGGTGCACCTGCGCCCCGAGGAATCGGTCGCCAAGGCGTTCCGCGAGAAGCTGGAGATGCGCGAGGAGGCCCAGCAGGCCTACGCGACGCTGCGCGACAAGCCCGCCACCACTCGCGACGGGGTGACGCTCCAGCTTCACATGAACGCGGGCCTGATGGCCGACCTGCCGAGCCTGCCCAAGTGCGGCGCGCTGGGGGTCGGGCTATTCCGCACCGAGTTGCAGTTCCTGATCCGCTCGACCGTGCCGCGGCGCGCCGATCTCGCGGCGCTCTATGCGCGCATCCTCGATTCGGCCGGCGAGAAGCCGGTGACCTTCCGCACGCTGGACATCGGCTCGGACAAGGTGCTGCCCTACATGAAGCGCTCCGAGGAGCCGAACCCGGCGCTCGGCTGGCGGGCGATCCGCGTCGGCCTTGACCGGCCCGGCATCCTGCGCATGCAGCTTCAGGCGCTTCTTCGCGGCGCGCAGGGGCGGCCGCTGCGCATCATGTTTCCCTTCATCGCCGAGCCGAGCGAGTTCGAGGCGGCGCGCGCGGTGCTCTTGCGCGAGATCGCGCGCGAAGGCGCGCTGGGCCGCAATGTTCCCGACCGGGTCGAGATCGGGGCGATGCTCGAGACCCCGAGCCTCGCCTTCGCGCCGGACTGGTTCTTCGAGATGGCCGACTTCATCTCGATCGGCGGCAACGACCTCAAGCAGTTCTTCTTCGCCGCCGACCGCGAGAACGAGCTGGTGCGGCGGCGCTACGACACGCTGAGCTCGAGCTTCATCGGCTTTCTGGAGCATATCGTCGCGCGCTGCACCGAGCACGGAAAACCGGTCTCGTTCTGCGGAGAGGACGCCGGGCGGCCGCTTGAGGCGGTCGCGCTGTCGGCCATCGGCCTGCGCAGCCTGTCGATGCGGCCCGCCTCGATCGGCCCGGTCAAGGCGATCCTGCGCCAGCTCGACCTGCGCGCGGCGCGCGCGGTGATCAACGAGTCCCGCGCTCGCGGCGAGATCACGGTGCGGCCCGCCCTCGAGGACTGGCTGCGCGACCAGGGGCTGCAGGCCTGAGGGCGGGGTCGCGAGACCTGAGGTTGAATCGGATTTGCTGTCACTTCGCGAGCGCAATCTGCATCGCTGCTACAGTCATCTTCTGGTTATTAGTCCTGAGGTCGTAGAATTTGGGCGCGCCAAATTCTTCAATTAAATCAATAGTGATTGGCTCCGGCGGTAGGATTCGAACCTACGACCAATTGATTAACAGTCAACTGCTCTACCACTGAGCTACGCCGGACCAGAGCGAGTAGCGGAGGAGCCTATAGCAACCCGGCATGCGCGCGTCCAGCGCGTTCGCCGGGGCGCGCGCGACGATCTGGGCGTTCCCCGCCAGGCCAAGCGACTTGCAAGCGCCGCGCGGGGCGCCAATCTCTCCTGACGGAGAATATCGCCTTGGCTGACAAGAAGACACCCTCGAGACCCCGATCGCCGACCCCCTGGGCGCGGCCAGCCGGGGACGTGGCGCAGCCGGCCACGGCCGGGACGCCCGCTGTCGCGCCCTCGAAGCGGTCGGAGATCGACACCTTCCTGCGCGAGGCGCGCTCGGTCGTTCCCCGCGCCCCGGGCGCCGCGAAGGGACGCCTGATCTTCGCGCTCGACGCGACCATGAGCCGACAGCCCACCTGGGATCTCGCCTGCCATCTCCAGGCGTCGATGTTCAACTCTGCCGCGCGCGTTGGCGGGCTCAACGTGCAGCTCGCCTACTTCCGGGGACACGGCGAGGCGCGATCCTCGCGCTGGGTCGGCGACGCCGCGGCCTTGAAGGGCCTGATGACCGGCATCTCCTGCCAGGGCGGCCTGACCCAGATCGGCCGCATGCTCGATCACGCCGAGGCGGAAACCCGCAAGGCGCCGGTGGCCGCGCTGGTCTATGTGGGAGACTGCATGGAGGAGCCGGTCGACCTGCTCTGCCACAAGGCGGCGCAGCTGGCGCTGAGAAACACCCGCGCCTTCATGTTCCACGAGGGGCGCGACGCCACCGCGGAACGGGCCTTTCGAGAGATCGCCCGCCTGACCGGGGGCGCGTATCTTCCCTTCAACGCGGCCGCGCCGGACGAGCTGCGCGCCCTGCTGGGGGCGGTGGCGACCTACGCGGCGGGCGGCAGAGCGGCGCTTGAGTCTTCCGGCGGCGCGGCGGCCCGGCGACTGCTCGCCGACATGCGCAAGTGACCCAGGCCGCCCTCTGGTTCGCGGCTCTGCTGCTCGGCGGCGGCCTCGTGATCGCCGCGGCCCGGCGGCTGTCGCCGCGCCAGGCCGGCGCGGTCGCGGTGATGGCCGGCGCGGCGGGGCTGCTGGCGCTGCGCCAGTTCGCGCTCGCTGTACCGCTGGCGATGATCGGCTACACGCTGTGGAGCCGAGCCACGCCACGCCAGACCCCGAGCCCCGGACAGGTTTCCGAGGTCAGCAGCGCCGGCCTGCGCATGCGGCTTGACCACGAGACCGGCGAAATGGACGGCGAGGCGCTGCACGGGCCCTTCGCCGGCAGGCGGCTCTCCGAACTGGACGGCGACGACCTCCGGGCCCTGCTGCAACTCCTCGAAGCGGAGGGCGACGCGGAGGGCGTCTCGCTCCTGAGCGCGTTCCTGCAGCGGCGGGGAGACTCCGCCGCGCCGCCGCCGGACGACGAGGCCCGGCCCGCAGAGGGCGGCATGTCGCGGGAGGAAGCCTACCGCGTGCTCGGACTGCAGCCCGGTGCCGGCCCCGAAGAGATCCAGGCCGCGCACAAGCGCCTGATCCGCAAGGTGCATCCCGATCTCGGCGGCTCGGACGCGCTGGCGGCGATGATCAACGCCGCCAAGCACACCCTCGACCCGGACCCATGATCGTCCCGGGCGCGGACGCCTAGCGCAGCCCGGTCACGTCCTCGAGCGGCACGCGCTCGCCATTGTCCAGCACCAGAACCGGCGCGCCCTCGTTCATGCGGACTTCCGCCACCGTGCCGAAGACCTGCGCCCGCTGGGTGTCCACGATCGCGTCGTCGCGGTAGGTCTCGAGGTCGAACGCATAGACGCCATGGGCAACCTGCGTTCCCGCCTCGTTGGTGCCGTCCCAGACCACGCTGGCGGCGGTCGGATCGACTGCGCGGCGCGCCACAACCTGGTCGAAGTCGTTGCGCACCACCAGAACCGCCTGATCGACGTCCTTGAGCGGCTGCACCTCGACCTCGACCGGCACGCCCGAGAAGGCGGCCTTGCCCGGCGCGCGCACTTCACGGCCTATCCAGGCGGCGAGCCCGGTCGAGGTGTCGCCGCCGAGCGCGGCCGCGATCTCGTCGAGCCGGTCATTGGTGCGGACCTGCTGCTCGACCGAGGAGAAGTTCGCGAGCTGGGCGACGAATTCGGTCGATTCCATTGGCTTCAGCGGGTCCTGGTTCTTGAGCTGGGCCGTGAGCAGCGTCAGGAACGTCTCGAAATCGCCGGCGAGTTCGTTCGCGGCCGCGCCCGCATCTCCGGGCGTGGCGTCGGTCCGCCGGGCTATGGCGGAGGTCGCGACCGTTGGCGGGGTCAGTTCCATCGTGTCTTTCCTCTCGGATGATCGTTCAGAGTCGGATGTCGAGACCGTCGCTCGGAACCCGCGCGGGTCGCTCCGCGCCGTCGGGCTCATCCGCCGTCTCGCCGCCGCTCATCGGCGCGAGCTCGGCGAGCCAACGACCGGCGCGCGGATCGTTCGGCGCCTCCTCCCGGCTGGCGAAATCGAGCGAGACCTCGCCGTAGCCAGCCTGGGACAGGCCGCGCGCCAGTTCGTCGGCGTTCCGCCGCAGCATGTCGCCGGTCTCCGGCCGATCGGCGAACACGATCGCCTGGACGCCGCGTTCGGTCGGGTTGAGCTGGATGTGGACTCGCCCAAGCTCGGGGGGATCGAGCCGGATGTCGATCGTGGCCGCGTCGCCGCGGCCGACGGCCACACCGATCTGGTGGATGACGGTCTGCGCCTGCACCAGGGGTTGCGCCGGCGAAGGGGCGACCGGCTCGGCGCGCGACGACGCGATCTGATTGGCAGCCGTGGGTTCCGCTGGACGGGCCGCCAAGGCGTCGAGCCCCGTCGGCCGGTCCGGAGCCAAGGCCGGCGCCGCATCTCGCCCGGCGGCAACGGCAGCGACCGGCGAGGGTTCGGGTGCGTCCCGGCCGCGCTGGGTCTCTCCGCGGGCGACCGGCTGGACCGATGCGGCGTCGCCTTCCGCCCGATCGCCCGCCGTTGCAGCCCTGGCGTCGACCGGCGGCCCCGCCAGCGACGCGGCGGTCTCCAGCGTCCGGGTCGGCTCGACGGCGGCGTCCGGCTCGACCACGGCCGCCTCGCCGTTGAGGCTCGGCGCCTCGGTATCCGCCTCCGCCTCGGTCGCTTCCTCGGCCTGCTCGGACGCGGCCTCCACCAGTTCGGGGACCACCGCTCCCTGCTGAGACCCCACGATGTCGATGTCAGCCACGACCGCCGCCAGAAGCCCTTCCTCCGCGCCCTCGGGCGTCGCAGCGACGGCCTCCGCTTCCGGTGGAGCCAGCTCGAACGCGGCGCGGCCACCGGCCCGGCCCTGCATCGCCACAGCCTGCGCCGCCTCCGACGCAGGCTCCGCCTGCGTGGAATCGCCGGAGGCCTTGCCTGCATCGAGTACGGCCTCGAACTTGTCCTCCCGCCCCTTCCCGTCCCGCCGACGCTCGGCGGCCGGATCGACGGGCGCGCGGCCCGGCGCACGATCGGACGGCTCCGCGCGCGGGGAGAGAATGCTCAAGAGCGATGTGATCATGGCGCACCGGCAAGGTCGGTCATGACGCCAGCGAGTATCGGCAATGCCTTACGAATTATTTACCGCGTCGACGCATATCTGTCGCACCGGTCAGCGCCCCGAGGAGGATGCGATCATGGATCTCTCGCCCATCGGCACCGTTCCGGCGCCCGTGACGCGGCCCGCGCCCGGCGCCCAGACGGACCCCGCGTCGATCTCCGCCTGGGCGGCGGCGCAGGATTTCGAAGCCGCCTTCCTCGCCGAAATGCTCAAGACCGCCGGGGTGAACACCGTCTCGTCAAGCTTCGGCGGAGGCGCGGGCGAAGACGCCTTCGCGAGCTTCCTGACCGCCGAGTACGGCCGACTGATCGCGAAGACCGGCGGCGTGGGCATCGCCGAGCACGTGTTCGAAACTCTCACGCAGAGGATGGAGGAACAATGATCAACGGGATGCTGAGTTCGGGGCGCTACGCGCGGATCCTGCGGCTGCTGGATCTGGAGCGGCAGGTGATCCTCAACGGGCCGCTGTCCGGTCTGCAGGCGCTGGTCGACCGCCGCGAGGCGGAAATCGCGGAAATGCTCGCCGGCGGCCGCGACGCTCCCGAGGCGTTCCTGGACGCCCTGAAGCGCAAGGCCGAGCGCAACAGCCGGCTCATCCTCGCCAGCCTCGCCGGCGTGAAGGCCGCCGAGGCGCAAATCTCCCAGATCGAGACCGAGCAGTCCCGCCTGCGAACTTACGCCGCCGACGGCTCGGCGGTCGAAGTCGGGAACCCGCAGGCGACCCGCGACCAGCGAAGCTGATCCGACGCAACGCTCGCCGGCGGCCGCCGTTCATTGACGGCGCAGCCGCATTCGGCGCATCATAGGCTTGTCTCCGACACCGTTCCGCAACCACGCGCGGGCGGATCAGCCGTGACAGGCTCTGGCGAACCATCGATGCAGACCTCGTCGCCCCCACCGACCCCACGTCCGGCGCAGCCACGCGCGAAAGGCTGGCGTCGGTCGCTCGCACGGCGTCTCGCCACGGCGGTCCTTCTCGCCGCCGCCGCCACCGCACCCGCGACCGCCCAGGAGACGCGCGGCGCTCCGGTGCGCTTCGACGCAGGCGCTACCAGCGCGCGGATCACCGACGGCCTCGCGGGCGGCGAGACGCTGCTCTACCAACTCGGCGCGGAGGCCGGTCAGCGGATGACGGTTTCCCTCGACGCAACCGACCCCGCCATGGCCTTCACGGTGTTCCCACCCGGCGTCAGCCCGGGCAACGCCGCCCTGCCCGCTGACGGTCCCGGCAGCCCGCTGGCGCAGGGGATCAGGCGGTTCGACGCGACGCTTTCGGCGTCTGGGGAATACACGATCTCGGTCTTCATCGACCCGGCCACCACGCCGCGCGCCGTGAGGTCGGACTTCACGCTCGACGTGGCCGTCACCGGCGACCTCGCTGCGACGGTCGAGGGCGACTTTGCAGATGGGCTGCAAGGCGGGCCCGATCGCTGGCGCGTTCGGGCCGCGGGCGGCCTCAACCTGCGTTCGGGGCCGTCAATAGGGGCCGACGTCCTGCTGCTCCTGCCGGATGACTCCGTGGTGCGCAACCTCGGCTGCCGGATGGCCGAAGCGCGCCGCTGGTGCCAAGTCGCAGCGCCCGAACCGGGCCCCGAGGGCTGGGCCGCAGGCGACTTCCTCGTGGAGGCGGGTGGCGACTAGTTCCCGCGCCGGAGCGGCGATCAGGAGGCCCTTTCGCGCCGCGAGAGCCTCGCGATGTCGGCCTCGATCGACAGCACCAGCCGGTCGCGAATCGACGGTCCATCCGCAAGGTCGCACTCGTCCTCGCAGGCATGGATCGCGCGCCATATCGCCAGCTTCTCCAGCACGGCGTGCAACGATTCGGCGCGAACGCGGGCCGCGCGCTCGGCCACGGCCTCCTCGAGGCGGTGCAGGTCGGAGGTTTCGACGCCGGCGCAGATCGCCTGCTCCCAGGTCGGCTCGTATTCTCGCGCCTTCTCGCCGAGCAATGCCTGGATGAGCTCCAGGTAGTCCTTCAGGACCCGCAGATCGCCCGGCAGCGAGTCGACACCCGCCGCCATCGCCCGCGGCAGCCGCATGTCGAAGATCAGGTTCTCCACCATCGTCGTACTTCCCCGTTGATCACGACCTGCACCTAGGCTCTGGCGCATCGCCTCGCCATTACGCTGTGGGAGTAACGTGATCACGGGATGCGGCTCAGCCGCTGGAATGGAGCAATCCGAAGCCGAGCCCGCGCAGCGACGCGGTGATCCGGTCGAAAACCCCGAGCTTGAGGTAGATCTTTCGCAGATGCGCGTCGACGGTGTGTGCCGAAATGCCGAGGATCTCGCCAATGACGGCGTTGCTCTTGCCCTTCGCGACCCAGCCGAGCACCTCGGCTTCGCGCGCGGAAAGATCGGGCGGGCTGGCGAGCGTCGGCAGGAGCAGGGCGCAAAAGCGCAGATGCGCGGACTGGCAGGCGAGCTGGATCCAGCGCATGTCGCTCGGGTCCAGACGGCTGCGCCCCGGCTGGAACGCCAGCGCGAAGAAGCCGTTCCGCCCGTTCGGTCCGAACGCCTGCAGACCGCAGCCCTTGATCAGACCATTCAGTTCCATCCAGTCCATGTAGGCGCGCTCGGCTTCGGTCAGCGGCTTGAGGCGAGCGATCTCATCCCAGTAGATCGGTTCGGGATGCCGCTGGGCGTATTGGGCCACGGGGGCGTTTCCGGCGCGCCGCTCCGCAAGGTAGCGCTGGATGAGTTCGTCCGAGAAGCCGTCGCTGAAGAACCGCAGGTCGGCGGCGTCGGGCGCGCCGATCGGCGGGAGATGGTGATACCCGACCCGGGCGACCCCACGCTCCCGGAGAAAGCCGATAAGGTTCGTCCACAGGGCAGGCATGTTTGCCTCGCCCACCTTCTCGATCGCAATCTCGAACTCCGTGAACTCCACTGCGTGCGCGTCCCGTCCCTGTGGCAACCCAGCCCTGGCGTTTGGGGGAGAATAGCTGCAATTGAACGTATTGCGAGCATTCATCGATCGTCCCGAAGGATGCGGCGCTGAATCTTTCCCGTGGCCGTCATCGGCAGGCTCTCGACGAAGACGATCTCGCGCGGCGCGACGTGCGGAGACAATCTCTCCCGTACGCGCCGGATCAGCCGGTCCGCGAGCCCTTCCCGATCAGCGCCGGTGGCCGCCACGACGAAGGCCCGCACCGCCTCGGTGCGGATCGGGTCCGGAACCCCCACCGCCGCCGCCAGGGCCACGGCCGGGTCGCCCATGAGGCAGTCCTCGATTTCGGTCGGGCCGATCCGGTAGCCCGACGAGGTGATCACGTCGTCGGCGCGCGCAGAGAACCAGACATAGCCTTCCTCGTCCATGCTGGCCTCGTCGCCCGTTCGCATCCAGTCGCCGGCGAACTTCTCCGCGGTCTTCTCCGGCGCGTTCCAGTAGCGCAGGAACATCACCGGGTCGGGTCGCCGCACGGCGATCTCACCGCGTTCGCCCGGCGCTAGGACCGCGCCTTCGGAATCGACGATTGCGACGGCGTGGCCGGGCGCGGCGCGCCCCGCCGATCCCGGCCTGACTGGAATCATCGCCGCGCAGTTGGTCACCACGACGTTGCATTCGGTCTGTCCGTAGAACTCGTTGATCTGGCGCCCGAAGACCGATGCGCCCCAGTCGAGCATCTCCGCCCCCAGCGCCTCGCCCGCGGAGGCGACGGTCCTGACCCGCGTCAGGCCCGCCACGCCCGCCCCGCGCATGATCTTCAGCGCGGTCGGCGGCATGAAGAGATTGCGGATCCCGAGGTCGCGGATCATCGCCGCAGCGGCCTCGGGGTCGAACTTCGGCGCCCGGTGCGCCACCACCGGCGCGCCCATGTAGAGCCCCGGCAGCAGCACGTTGGTCAGACCGCCCATCCAGGCCCAGTCCGCCGGCGTCCAGAGCTGGTCCCCGGGCCGCCCCAGGCGTTCATGCGACAGCTCCACCCCGGGCAGATGCCCCAAGAGAACCCGATGCCCGTGCAGCGCGCCCTTGGGAGGGCCGGTCGTGCCCGAGGTGTAGCAAATCAGCGCCGGATCGTCCGGCCCGGTGGGATGGTTGGCGAAGGCGTCGGAGGCCTCGCCGATCTCGCGCCAGAACCCGGCGACGCCCCGGCCGACACCGTCGATGGAGAAGACCGAGCGCAGCTCTGGCAGGTCGCCGCGGATCGCCGCGATCTTGGGCAGGTTGTCGGCGTCGGTGACCAGAGCCCGCGCGCCGCTGTCGCGCAACCGGTAGGAGAGCCCGTCCTCCCCGAACAGGGTGAAGAGCGGCACCGTCACCGCCCCGAGCCGGTGGGCGGCGAGATGAGCGATGGCCACCTCGGGCGTCTGCGGAAGCAGGATGGCGACCCGATCCCCGGCCCGCACGCCATGGGCCGCGAGCACGTTGGCGAAGCGCCGCGAGGCGCGGGCGAGTTGCGCGTAGGTGTGGTCCCGCACCGCGCCGTCGGGCAGCACCTGGCGCAGGGCGACGCGGTCGGGCTCCTGGCGGGCCCAGCCGTCGCAGCATGCCTCGGCGATGTTGAACCGCCGCCAGCGCGGCCAACGGAACTCCCGCCGCAGCGCCGTCCAGCCCGTCGCCGACCCAAGAAAGCTCAGGCCCGGTCGTCGCTGCGCCATCGCAACCCGCGCCCCGACACACGGCACCCGTCGCCGGCGCCTCCGCCGGGCTCGCGCATCCCTTGATGTGCGCCGCGCGCGCCCATAGAACTCGGCTCCGAAGAACTGGGAGGAAAGCTTGTCGGACCCCGCGCCCCTTGTCGATCCGTTTCAGCGGACGATCAGCTATCTGCGCGTCTCGGTCACCGACCGCTGCGACTTCCGCTGCGTCTACTGCATGTCCGAGGACATGACCTTCCTGCCCAAACGCGACCTGCTCACCCTTGAGGAACTCGATCGCCTGTGCTCGGCCTTCGTGGAGCTCGGCGTCGCTAAGCTGCGCGTCACCGGCGGCGAACCGCTGGTCCGGCGCGGCGTCATGGCCTTCTTCAGGGCGATGTCGCGCCACCTCGCCAGCGGGCGGCTCTCGGAGCTCACGTTGACGACCAACGGCAGCCAGCTGCGGCGGTTCGCGGCGGAACTCGCCGATTGCGGCGTGCGCCGCGTCAACGTCTCGCTCGACACGCTCGACCGCGAGAAGTTCCGGGCGATCACCCGCTGGGGTCGCTTCGACCAGGTCCTCGACGGGATCGACGCGGCGGGCGAGGAGGGCCTGAAGGTGAAGATCAACGCCGTGGCGCTCCGAGGCGTCAACGACGGCGAGATCCACGACCTTGTCGCGTGGTGCGGCGATCGCGGGCATGACCTCACCTTCATCGAGGTCATGCCGATGGGCGATCTCGGCAACGAGGACCGGTTCGACCAGTACTATTCGCTGAAAGCCCTGCGGCGCGACCTCGAGGCGCGCTGGACGCTGACCGACACCGCCGACCGAACCGGCGGGCCGGCGCGCTATGTGCGGGTGACCGAGACCGGCGGGCGGATCGGCTTCATCACGCCGCTCACCCACAATTTCTGCGAGAGTTGCAACCGGGTGCGCCTCACCTGCACCGGGCAGCTCTACATGTGCCTCGGACAGGAGGACGACGCAGACCTGCGCGCGCCGCTGCGCGCCCATCCCGACAACGACGCGCCTCTGATTGCTGCGATCCGCGCCGCCATCGCCCGCAAGCCGCGGGGCCACGATTTCGACTATTCCCGGCAGACCGCGACCGGACAGGTTTCGCGGCACATGAGCCACACCGGCGGATAGGCGGCCGCTGCATGGCCACGCCGTTCCGCTTCGCCCCGCTGATCGTGGTTTCCTCGTGGGCTTGGGCCGCCGTTGCGGCGGCACAGACGGTTCCGGTTTGCCGGATCGATGGCTCGCCCGTCCGAAACGCGACGGACCTCGAGCGCGCCCTGATTTGCGAGGGTGTGACGTCCGCGAAGGAACTTCTCGCGGCCTGCGGGCTCGAGGCTGGTCTTCTGGAAATCACGGTCTCGGACACCATGCCCGAATTCTGCGGCGCGCCGGCGCACGCTCTCTACGACGCCCGCACCGATCGCATTCGGATCGCCTCCCTGAGAGAATGCGTCTCGAACACCTCTGAAGGCGGGCTGTTTGCATCGATCGGCGAGGCGCCCGCCTATCGGAGCATCGCCGCCCACGAGACCACGCACGCAATTCTGCACGCTCATGGCATCGAGCCGTGGCAATGGATCGGCAACAAGTATGTCGCCGCAGTTGCTCAGTATTCAGCGCTTGAGCCCGACGACCGGATCGTCCTGCTGGGCGCGGCCAACGCCGCCGGGCCGATAGCTGCGGACCGGATCAACGGCCTCCTCTACGCGGTGGCGCCTGACAGGTTTGCGGCGTTCAGCTGGTTGCACTTCGCCAGCCTCGAAGATCCCTGCGCGTTCATCCGCGATATCTTGAGCGGTCGACAGCAACTCGTCGACGTACCCTGGTGAGCGCCGTTCGGAACCCGGCGCCTTGGCGAACGCTCCCGATCGCGCAGGACCGGGGGCGGATCAGAACCGTTCCCGGGTCGGAAGGCCGCGGGAACTGTCATGCGCGGGCCTCCACTGCATGACCGCAACACCCCGCCTTGCCGACCTTCCCGACTGGCGTTACCTCCTGCGCGAGTTCCATGATCACTACCGGGAACTCTCCTCCGGCGGCTCCGCGCCGATCCGCAGTCACCAGCGAAACGTGCGGGCCCGGATCACGTCGGCGGTGCGATCCAATCCGGAAATCCGGATCGCGGGGCCCGAATCGAAGCCCGTCGCCGCTCACCTGCGCCGCGCACTCGACAAGGGGCGCACCGCCCCCGGCGCCTCGTTCATCCGCGCGATCGAGGCCGTTTCCGGAGCCCTGCAATGGCAATATGGCTATGACAAGGTTCCGAAGGGGCTCGCCGCCAAATACGCCTTCGCGGAATTTGCCGGGCCGCGCGGCCCGGTGATATGCGACGATCTCATCCTCGGCCTGGTGCTCTTCGCCCCGGGCTGCATCTATCCCGCCCACGCACACGCCGGCATCACCGAAAGCTATGTCTGCCTCTCCGGGGCCATGTCAGAAAACGATCAGGGCGTCTACGGGCCCGGATCGCTGATCTTCAATCCGCCCGGACACATGCACCGCATCACGGTATCCGACCGCGAGCCCACGCTTCTGGCCTGGGCCTGGGAGGGTGATCCGGCGAGCCTCGCGGGCAACAAGTTGACCTTTTCGCGGAAAGTCGCGCGCTGAGCGTCGTTTCGGCTCGCATGTCGGGCCCGAGCCGCTAGGTTCAAGTCTGCGCTGCGGGACGGCGACCGAGGCAAATGGGGGAAAGAACTGATGAAACGAACTGGATCGGCAGTCTGGAAAGGGGAGATCAAGGCGGGCTCGGGCATCGTCTCGACCGAAAGCGGCGCGCTTGAGGCCCTGCCCTACAGTTTCGCAAAACGCTTCGGCGACGACGCCGGCACGAACCCCGAGGAACTCATCGGCGCGGCCCACGCAGCGTGTTTCTCCATGGCCCTGTCGGGCGTGCTGGGCTCGCACGGCCTGACCGCTGACGAGATTTCCACCACCGCCACCGTCACCGTGGTCCCGATCGAGGTCGGTTTCGAGATCGCCTCCGTGCACCTCACTGTCCGCGCCAGGATCCCCGGCGCCGACGCGGGCAAGTTCGCCGAGGCGGCCAACGCGGCCAAGGCGGGCTGCCCGGTGTCGAAGGCGCTGGCCAGCCTCGAGATCACCATGGACGCGGCCCTCGTAGACTGAGTGTGCGCGCGCCGAGCTGGCGCGTTGCGGTTACGAGAACTTCGAATGCTCGCCTCGGAACTCCCTCCGAAGTGTTGCGGGATCGCTTCCTGGTCCTGTCTCGCCTCATTCGGTTTCTTTCGGGCTCCCGCCTTCGGATGACAGAGGTTCGCTCGCAAACTCAATATGAGCTTCATCGTCGTCGCTGTCCGGAGATCCCTGCGGTGGATAGGTCAGCGTGTCCTTCAGCTTCCGGCGCGTTTTCTCGGAGAAGTTGGGAAACGGCAACTCATGGCGACCGCGCCATGTCTTCACCTTGTTCTCCGCTTCGGCCGTCTTATCGTGATCCGGCGGTTCGTTGCGAGCGACGAAGAGAGTGCGGGACGGATAGGCGAACGAGGTACCGGCCGCTTCGACGATGTCTTTCAGCCGGAGAAGGAAATCCTCGCGAATGGCATGGAAATCATTCCATTCGGTCGTCCGTGCATACACCCGGAAAGCGATGTCCAGAGACGATTCCCCATAGCCCGCGAACCGGATGCGGACCGTGTCTCCGTCGATCCTGGGGTGCGAAAGGGCCATTCTTCGCGCCTCCGCAAGGACGTATCGCAACTGGTCGGACGTGGTGTTGTAGATCAGACCGATGGTCGGCTCGATCAGCATCTGGTCACACCGGGCCCAGTTGACGAGTTCCATGTTCGCGAACTGCGCGTTCGGGATCGAGATGACCGTCCGGTCCATGGCGCGGATGTTCGTGGAGCGCACTCCGATCCGCTCGACAGTGCCGCTGCGGGTCCCGAATTCGCACCAGTCGCCGACCCGAACGGGTTTGGAGAGGTAGATGACCAGCCCGCCGATGAGGTTTTCGAGCGTCGGCCGGATCGCGAGGGCGACCGCTAGTCCGCCGATCCCGAGACCGGCGATCAGACTGAAAACCGGCAGACCCAGGGACTGAAGCCCATAGGCGGCGATCCAGATGGCGCCGACAAGTCCGATGACATGGGCGACGAGCTGCAGCAGGCTCTGGTCGGACGCGTCCCCGCGCTCGACCTTCGATGCGCCGATCGCCGCTGCCCCGGCCAGGGCCGCATTCCAGAAGATGGCCGCGAGCGACCCGTACCAGATCGTGATGAAGATGACCCGCACCCCGTCCGCGAAGCGTCCCGTAAGGTTGAGTTGGTCTTCGAGGACGTAGCGCAGGAACAGCAGAAGGGGCAGGATCGACGCCGCGTAGAGAAGCCTCGAGATCGGGGGGAGCAGGCGCATGCCCTTCGAACTCGGAAGCGCTGAACGCGCCAGAAACAGCGCGAGGAAGATGACAAGCGCGACCGACATGGTCAGCGCGACCTTCCACCCCGGCGTCCCGAACAAGTCGCGTTTCATCGTGGGCGGCAGCGTCGCGATCCACTCGGCGGGGATCCAAGGGCCGGCGAATTGCTCGAACTCCGCCGTCCAATCCGTTACCGGAGCGTCCGGTGCGTCGCTTTGCAGCCCGTTCAGGAATCGCGGCGCGATCCTCGTGGTGGAGGCATCGAACAGGAACTCGCCGTCACGCTCACCCTCGCCCATTCGCGTCAGACGAAGCGGAGTGCCGGGTACGGCATAGGAGGTGAAGCCCGCGTCCCTCATCGCGGACGCATCGGGAACGGCTGCGAGGTCAATGGGAGGGATGAGGTCCGAGATTTCCAGAAGCGTCATCGCCGTCTGTACGCCATTCCTCCGCGCGACAGCCTCCGGCTGGGTGGAGAGGTCGATCAGGGAGATGAGTTCGTCGACCAGCCCGAGCATCAGCGCGAAATCCGCGCTGCCGCGTGATGTTGCATACCGCTCACGCGCGGCTTCAATCTCCGACTTGATCGTCACGAGCGACGTGAGGGTCTGCTGTGGGGACTCGGTCCGCACGACCGGGAGATCCCCTGCGAAATGCCGGTCCGCGCGAACCCCCAGATTCGAGGCCGTGCCCGAGACGGCCGCAATCAGAGCGATTACGGCCAGGGCGAGTGTCAGCGCGCGGGCAAGCCGGAGCAACGGGCCCTAGTCCCCTGCGCCGCGGCCGGCCGCGGTCATTGATACGGCTCGACGAGATCGGCGGACATGGCGTAGCTGACATCGACTTGGCTCTGGCCGTCGACATAGCGCACGGTCTGGGTCGTCTCTTCGGTCATCATCGTCCCGCGGATCCAGACCGGCGAGAACAGTCCCTCGATCTCCACGCCTTCGGGATAGCGGACATGCACCATTTGGTTGGCGGGCGGCGGCGGGGTGTGGATGCAGGCGCCCACGGTCGGAACCAGCAGGAACTCGACCGCCTTGCCGTCGCGCAGATCCAGCGGCAGGACGTATCCGGGCATGCGGATATCCTGCCCGACGATCTCCGGCCGGATCCCGGTTGCGGCCCTCTCCCGCTTCTCCATGATCAAATCGCGCTGCGCGAACAGCCAGTCGACGTCGAGGCCGCCGGCTTCGAGGCGAGCGGTTGCGGCCTCGGCCTCCTGTTGCATCTCGGGCCTTGCCGGAGTCGCGCCCGCAGACCGCGCCTGAAGCACGGCTCTGAGGTCTTCCAACTGGTCGGGCTCCAGATCGGCGAACGGGTTCTCGTAGGTCTCTGCGGCTGGGGCGAGGGCGTCCCAGCCGATCTGAGCAGGCTCCGCGAGCGCGGGCGACGTCCCGAGGATGAATGCGAGCAAAGCCGCGGCGATATGAACCCTGATAGACATCGTGTTCTCCATTTTCTTAGAGCCGGAAGGACAGTCCGTCCGCCAGCGTCATGCGATAGACCCGGAGTGCGGGCAGGATGCCAGCGATCAGCCCTGCCGCAAAGATGGCGAGGACGAGGAGGGCTTCGCGCCCCGCCACGCCTCTGGCGTCGAGACGCAGGCCGAACTGCGCGGCGATGATCGGCTCGACGAGTCGCGTGGCGACGGCAAGCAGCAGGAGGCCGAGGGCGATCCCTGTTGCCGTGACGAGGGCCGCTTCCAGAACGATCAGGCCGAAGACCCGCCCGGGCGTGGCGCCGACCGACCTGAGAATGGCGAATTCGCGCCGGCGCGCATCGAGCGAGGCCGACAGCATGACCACCATCCCGACGATGCCCGCAAGCGCCACGGCCGACGCCATAAGGCGAAGCGCGTTCTCCGCCGTTCCGGTGATGGACCAGAGTTCTAGCAGCGCGACATTCGGCAGGACGGCGGTCAGGGGCTCGGTCTCGTAGTCGGTCACCGCGCGCTGGATTGACAGGATGGCGTTCCGATCCGCGAGCCCGACATGAATTGCGTTGATCCTGTCGGGTTCGTGGGCGTGGTCGTGCGCGTCGGTATCGTCCGTGGCATGTTCGTCGTGATCATCTCCCGTGTGGGCGTCGTGGTCATGCTCATCGTCGG
Source organism: uncultured Alphaproteobacteria bacterium (assembly GCA_963836255.1). Taxonomy (GTDB): domain Bacteria; phylum Pseudomonadota; class Alphaproteobacteria; order Rhodobacterales; family Rhodobacteraceae; genus Amaricoccus. The sequence goes on along the minus strand of CAWIIL010000001.1, from coordinate 484,203 downwards.
CGTGGTCCTCTGCATGCGCGTCGTCGTGCTCTTCAGGGTCCGCGTCGCGATGTTCCTCGGAGCTTTCGGCGTGAGGCCGGGCTTCGGCGTGGTCGTCATGGCTCTCGCGCCCTTCGCCGTGCTCCTGCATCGACCCGGTTTGTTCGGCATCCGGCATGGCATCGAACGGGTCGGCCGGTGCGGGTTCGGGAGCATCGTGCAGCCGGTCGAAGCCTTCGAGCGAGACCAGAACCATGCGGTCGACCGCCGTGCCGGTGGGCGCGAGGATCCCCGAGATAGTGAACGGCGCCTCGTCGTGGACGTCGAAGGCCACCGCTCCCGCGCCATGCGCGTTCACGATGACCGTGCCGACGCCATAGCCGAACCGGGCGGCGATCTCAGCCCCGACGACGGCCCCGTCCGCCTCCGAGAATGCGCGGCCTTCGGCGAAGGCGAGCGGCTGACCGCCACTGTGTCGGAGAAGCGTGAAGTAGTTGGGCGTGGTTCCGATCACCGGGAAGCCCCGGTGATTGTCGCCCATCGCGACGGGCACGGCCCAGTCGACCTGCGGCAGGCCGGTGATCATCTCGTAGCTGTCCCAGTCTATGCCGGGGCCGGTCGACCCGACACCGAAGACCGTCGCCATCAGGATCTGCACCGGATTGCCTCGCGCCGCCACGATCAGGTCGATGCCCGAGGCGGAGTTGGCGAACCCTTCCTTGGCGGAGGTGCGCAGGCGCTCGACCCCGAGCACGAGAAACACGCTGAGCGCGATCGACAGGACCGTCAGCGCGACGACGAACCGTCTGTTCCAGAGGCTTTGCGCACCAAGTCTCAGCATGGGCGCCACCCACCGTTCAACTCGGTCATATCGATCACCCGGTCGAAATGGCGTTCCAGATCGGGATCGTGGCTGACGAAGAGCAGCGAGGCGCCGACCTGCGCGCATTCGCGCAGCAGCAGATCGACGAAGACCGCTTTCGCAGCCTCGTCGAGCGCCGAAGTGGGCTCGTCCGCCAGGATCAGATCGGGCCCGCCAATCAGGGCCCGGGCGGCCGCCACCCGTTGCTGCTGGCCGACGCTGAGCGACTGCGCGGGAGCGCGCTGCAACTCGAGCTCACCGAGGCCGAGCTCGCCCAGCAACCGCGCGGCGGTCGCGGGCGGGTTCTCCCCCGCCCGTCGTGCGCGTCGCGCGGAGAAGCGGCAGGGCAGGAGCACGTTGTCCAGGGCGGACAGCCACGGGATCAGGTTGAACAATTGAAAGATCATGCCGGTGTGGTCGACCCTGAACCGGTCGCGCGCGCTGCTCCGCAGGCCGCCGATATCCGTGCCCGCAAGCGTGACGGTTCCGGCCGGGATGTCGACAACGCCGGCAATGGCGGACAAGAGCGTTGACTTCCCCGAACCGCTGGGGCCGCGCAGAAGCACGCGCTCGCCCCGTGCGATGCTCAGAGCGTCGATGCTGAGGACCGGGGCCCGGTCGCCCGGCCATGCGAACGAAAGGGACGTGATGCGCACCACCTCGTCGACCCCCGCGCGCGCCGCGGTGTCGCCGGTCGGACCACTATCAACCAGCGGGTCGGTTGCGCTCGACATCGGAACCTCCGCTCCTCATCCACCCGGCACGATGAGAACCTGACCACCCCCCACGATCGAACCGGCGGTGTTCGCCAGTCCTTGCAGAGCAGCGCCGACGGGCCCCGGACCACCCGACGACGCGTCGAGGGAATTGCCCGCGAGGATCGATCCGCCGATCAATTGGACAATCTCCGGCGATTCGGCGAACTTGCTGTGATTGAGATCATTGGGGTCGGTCACGGCCGTCATGTCGATCACGGTGACGCCCAGTGCCGCCAGCTGTTCCGCATCCGCGTCGCCCACGCGGCTTATTCCGCGGGCGAGAAACCTCGATGTGGAAAGCGCCTTGTCGTCGGCGGAAATGAGCACGTAGAAGCGACGGTCCCGGGGGTCGAACACCGCCATCTGATCCTTGAAGACATCGATGTCGATATCGGCCGACGCCAGGATCACGTTCTTGAGTGTGCCGCTCCTGTTGAACCTGCCTTCGATCTGAACCTGTTTCATGGCCTCCGCCCCCGTGTCGGCAAACGGCATAGGCGCGACCCGAAGGCCGCGCCCACTCATTTCACCCAGTTACCCCTTGCAGGGCGTTATTCAGGAGCCGACAGGGTGCCGAAAACCCCCAAAAAAGGGTTGTTTATGGGGGATCTGACAGCCTTTCCTGCCGTCAGCTGCAGCCGCTGGTGGCGCCGCAGGTGTTGCACTTCATGCAGGTCCCGTTGCGGACCAGCGTGAAGTTGCCGCACTCCCCGCACGGATCGCCCTCGTAGCCCTGCATCTTGGCCTTGGTGCGCTGGTCGAGCGCGCCCACGGTCGCTGCGACCACGGTCGTGCGCGTCGCCAGCCCCACCGAGCCGTTGCCGTAGCCGAGCGCCCCGCCGACGTCCGCGCCGCCCTGCAGCAGCACCAGCTCCTGCGGCAGCCGCTTGCGCAGGTAGCCCGTCGAGGACAGCTGGCGGATCACGTCGATGGAAGCCTGGGCGAACTCGCCGCGCGCCTCCTCGGGACCCGCCTCGAGCACCTCCTCGCCGCGGCCCAGATCGTCGAAGCATTCCCCCGTGGGCTTCACATGCGCGAGATCCGTGCGGTCGAGATAGCTCACCGCCAGCTCGCGGAAGATGTAGTCGAGGATCGAGGTGGCGTTCTTGATCGAGTCGTTGCCCTGCACCATGCCCGCCGGCTCGAAGCGCGTGAAGGTGAAGGCTTCGACGAACTCCTCAAGCGGAACGCCGTATTGCAGGCCGACCGATCACCGCGATGGCGAAGTTGTTCATCATCGCCCGGAAGGCCGCGCCCTCCTTGTGCATGTCGATGAAGATCTCGCCGAGCTGACCGTCCTCGTACTCGCCGGTGCGCAGATAGACCTTGTGCCCGCCGACGATGGCCTTCTGGGTGTAGCCCTTGCGCCGCTCGGGCAGCTTCACCCGGTTCGAGCGCTCGATCTCGCGGATGATGATCTTCTCGACGATCTTCTCCGACAGCGACGCCACCCGCTCGCCCTGCGGCGCCTCGGCGAGCGTCTCCTCGAGATCGTCGTCATCCTCGATCAGCGAGGCCGAGAGCGGCTGGCTGAGCTTCGAGCCGTCGCGGTAGAGCGCGTTGGCCTTCACCCCCAGCGACCACGACAGCTCGTAGGCCGCCTTGCAGTCGTCGATGCTGGCGTCGTTGGGCATGTTGATCGTCTTGGAGATCGCCCCCGAGATGAAGCTCTGCGCCGCCGCCATCATCCGGATGTGGCTCTCCACGGACAGGTAGCGCGTCCCGATCTTGCCGCAGGGGTTGGCGCAGTCGAAGACCGCCAGGTGCTCGGCCTTCAGGTGCGGCGCGCCCTCGAGCGTCATCGCCCCGCAGACATGCACGTTGGCCGCATCGATCTGGGCGCGGCTGAAGCCCAGGTGGCGCAGCAGGTCGAAGCTCGGATCGCGCAGCCGCTCGGCGGGAATGCCCAGGACCCCGGTGCAGAACTCCTCGCCCAGCGTCCACTGGTTGAACACGAACCGGATGTCGAAGGCGGTCGGCAGCGCCGCCTCGATCTTGGCGATCTCCTCGGAGCCGAAGCCGTGGCCGATCAGCGCGGTCGGGTTGATCTCCGGCGCCTCGGCGAGCGTGCCGCGACCCACCGCGTAGGCGATGATCTCGCGCACCGCCTCGGGGGAATAGCCGAGATTTGCCAGCGCCCCCGGCACGCCGCGGTTGATGATCTTGAAGTAGCCGCCCCCGGCGAGCTTCTTGAACTTCACCAGCGCGAAGTCGGGCTCGATGCCGGTGGTGTCGCAGTCCATCACCAGCCCGATCGTGCCGGTGGGCGCTATCACCGTGGTCTGGGCGTTGCGGAACCCGTGCTTCTCGCCGAGCTCCAGCGCCTGGTCCCAGACCGAATGCGCGAGGTTGATCAGCGCGGGATCGGGGCAACTGTCGTGATCGAGCGCCACAGGCGGCACCGCCAGCGTCTCGTAGCCGCCCGGCAGCCCCTGCGCCGCGCGCCGATGGTTGCGGATCACCCGCAGCATGTGCCCGGCGTTCTCCTCGTAGCCGGGAAACGCGCCGAGCTCCGCCGCGATCTCCGCCGACGTCGCGTAGGCAGCACCCGTCATCACCGCCGTCAGCGCCCCGCAGAGCGCCCGACCCTCGGCCGAGTCGTAGCTGTGGCCCAGCGTCATCAGGAGCCCGCCGATGTTGGCGTAGCCGAGGCCCAGCGTGCGGAACCGGTAGCTGAGCTCGGCGATGCGCGCGCTCGGGAACTGCGCCATCAGGACCGAGATCTCGAGCGTCAGCGTCCAGATCCGGGTGGCGTGCACGTAGGCCGCCGCGTCGAACTGGCCGCCCCGCAGGAAGGTCAGCAGGTTCATCGACGCGAGGTTGCAGGCCGTGTCGTCGAGGAACATGTACTCCGAGCACGGGTTCGAGGCTCGGATCGGCCCGTCCGCCGGGCAGGTGTGCCAGGCGTTGATGGTGTCGTGGAACTGCACGCCGGGATCGGCGCAGGCCCAGGCCGCGTGGCCGATCTGGTCCCAGAGCTCGCGCGCCTTCACGGTCTTGGCGACCTTGCCGTCGGTGCGCCGGACCAGCGCCCAGTCGGCGTCCTCGCGCACCGCGCGCAGGAACGCGTCGGTGACCCGCACCGAGTTGTTGGAGTTCTGACCAGACACCGTCAGGTAGGCGTCGCTGTCCCAGTCGGTGTCATAGGTGCGGAACTCGATCGAGGCGAAGCCCTGCGCGGCGTAGTCCAGCACCCGCCTGACGTAGGTCTCCGGCACCGACGCCTTCTTGGCGCCGCGGATCGCCGTCTTCAGCCCGGGGTTCTTCTTGGGATCGAAGGCGTCGGCCTCCGCCCCGTCCCAGGCGCGGATCGCCGCGAAGATGTCGTTGAGCCGCGCCTCGTGGATCTTGGAGCCGGCGACGAGGCTCGCGACCTTCTGCTCCTCGACCACCTTCCAGTTGATGAATTCCTCGATGTCGGGGTGATCCATGTCGCAGATCACCATCTTGGCCGCCCGCCGGGTGGTGCCGCCCGACTTGATCGCCCCGGCCGCGCGGTCGCCGATCTTGAGGAACGACATCAGGCCCGACGACCGTCCGCCGCCGGCGAGGCTTTCGTTGGCGGCGCGCAGGCTCGAGAAGTTGGTCCCGGTCCCCGAGCCGTACTTGAACAGCCGCGCCTCGCGGGTCCAGAGGTCCATGATTCCGCCCTCGTTGACGAGGTCGTCGGCCACCGACTGGATGAAGCATGCGTGCGGCTGGGGATGCTCGTAGGCGCTTGTCGACTTGGTCAGCGCGCCGCTCTTGAAATCGACGTAGAAGTGCCCCTGCCCCGGACCGTCGATCCCGTAGGCCCAGTGCAGCCCGGTGTTGAACCACTGCGGGCTGTTCGGCGCGCCCATCTGGGCGGCCAGCATGTAGCGCATCTCGTCGTAGTAGGCGCGGGCGTCGGCTTCGGACGAGAAGTAGCCGCCCTTCCAGCCCCAGTACGCCCAGGCCCCGGCCAGCCGGTCGAAGACCTGACGGGCTGAAGTCTCGCCGCCCATACGCTGCTCTGGGGGCAGCTTGGCGAGCTTCGCCTCGTCGGGGACCGAGCGCCACAGGAACGCCGGCACGCCCTTTTCGCGGACCTTCTTGAGCACGGCCGGCACGCCGGCCTTGCGGAAGTACTTCTGGGCCAGCACGTCGGCGGCGACCTGGCTCCAGCTCTCTGGCACCTCGACGTCATCGAGCCGGAACACGACGGAGCCGTCGGGGTTGCGGATCTCCGACGACGTTTCGCGGAACTTCAGGGCCCCGTAGGCTGCGGTGTCCTCGGTCGTGAAGCGGCGGTCGATTTTCATGCGTCTGTCCCTATCGTCTAGTGGGCCCCGGGCGGCGTCAGCCGGTTCGGTCTCTTCGGTCGCCGCCCCGGCGCGCTCCACCACATATTGTGTGTTTCGGCAGGCGGACCCCCAATAGGAGGGATTTCAGCCTGCGCGTCAACGGAAATTTTTGCAAGAATCGCAGATTTTGTGGTTGACACGCCTCCGACCACCACGCTTTGAGCCCGTTAATTTTTCGTAAACATAACAAGAGATTAACGAACAGCGGCTCGGATCGCTCCCACGACCTGTGCGCGACCGATGCTACCCATAATCAACCTTAAGTTGTTGATTGCAGGTCGCTTCGGCCCCCCCTTCGGCTCTCGGCGGCCCGTGCCGGCACGGGCCACGCAGACCCGCCCGACGCCGCTCCGACAGCGCCCCGAAAGCCCTATTGCGGCGTCGCGACTCGGCCAGCCGCAACCCTCCGCAGCGCCCACGCTCCATCCTCAAGTTCGTCTATCGAAGACCGGACACGAAGCCCCGAATCGCCAGCGACCGCCCTGAACCTCTTCGGCCGCCCTCGGAAACGGGCCGATCCCGGCGCGGACGCCGCCGCTCTTGCCGCGCAGCGCGTCAACCGAAAATTAACATAGATTAATCCCTGCGATATCAGTTAGATACCTGGAATTGCACGCGTGTTACACGCCCGTAACACACCTCAGGACGGGCCGATTTCCACTTCGAGCCGCTGGAAGTACGGGGCCTCCGGCGTCCTGAGGATGCTCGGCCAGTCGGGGTGGTGAAGGCTGTCGGGGAAGTGCTGCGCCTCCAGGCACAGCCCCGAGAACGCCCCATAGCGCGCCCGGTCGTGCCCGACCGCCGCGATCGACTGGGTCGCGGCGTTGAAGACCTGAAGGCCCGGCTCGCGCGTCCACAACCGCAACGTGAGCCCCGTGCGCGGGCACTCCACGGTCGCGCTCGGCCGGGACGGATCGCGCGCGGCATCGAGGACCAGGTTGTCGTCGAGCGACCGCACCTCCGGCGCCGCCTCGCCGATCGCCCGCGGGGCGCGGAAATCGAGCGCGGTGCCCTCCACGGGCGCCAGCCGCCCGGTCGGAATGAGAGCGGCGTCGGTTTCGGTGTACTCCTCGGCCGCCACCCACAGACGGTGATCGAGCACGTCCCCCCCGCCGCCGAGGTTGTAATAGTTGTGCTGGGCCAGATTGATCGGCGTCGGCCGGTCGGGTGCGCCCGACATCTCGACAACGAGCCGCATGCCCTCGAGCCGATAGGTGACGCGGAACTCGACCGCGCCGGGATATCCCTCCTCGCCGTCCGGACTGAAGTAGCGCAGATGCACCGCCTCGGCGCTCGCGTCGGTATCCATCTCCCACAGCCGGCGCCCGAGCCCGACCGCGCCGCCGTGCAGATGATGGGGCCCCTCGTTCGGTGTGAGCTGGTAGCTCTTCCCCTCAAGCTCGAAACGCCCGTTCGCCGTCCGATTGGCGACGCGCCCCGCGACAATCCCGTGCGACCGCGAATGCCGCACATAGTCCTCCAGCGACCCGAACCCGAGCACCGCCGGCAGCGTCCGGCCGTCGCCGTCCACCCGCCAGTCCCGCACGATCGCGCCATAGCCGAGCACGCGCACCTCTGCCTCGGCGCTTCGCAGCGTCGCCTCCTCGACCCGCCTGCCATCGAGACGGCCGAACTGGGATGTCTTCATGGACAACCGCCGGCGGCCATCATCGAAAGGCGTCCTTGATCGCGGCGCCCACCTCTGAGAAGTCCATCTGGCCGGCGTGTTTCGACTTCAGCTGCGCCATCACCCTGCCCATGTCCCTCACGCAGGTCGCGCCGGTGTCTCGGATCGCCTTGTCGATCGCCGTCCGCACCTCATGGTCGGAGAGCTGCTTTGGCATGTAGTGCTGGATCACGCGGATCTCGCCGCGCTCCTGATCGGCCAGATCAACGCGGCCGGCCTCGTCGTACATGCCGGCACTCTCGCGCCTCTGCTTGACCATCTTCTCCAGGATGCCGAGCAACACCGCGTCGGAGAGATCGCTGCCCGACTCGCCCATGCGTTCGGCGATCTCGCGATCCTTAATGGCCGCGAGTATCAGGCGCAGCGTCGCCACACGCTCCGCCTCTTTCGCCTTGATGGCCTGCTTGAGATCCTCCGATATCCGCTCACGGATCATCGTTCACCTGTGCGCTTGCGCCGATTGGACGGCAATCGAATTCATATAGTGATCCGGCCCGTGATACGCAACCCGGCACTCCCAGTGTAACCACATGAACTGAATGGATTAAATCCGATAGTGGCTTGCTTGACCATCGAGGCGGACGGCCCTAGGGTCCGCACCAGATCAAGGGGATTCGCCATGCCCGGCGCCGCAGCCGCCACCAGTTCAACGGACGCGACGCCCGTTGCAGAGAACGCGCGCCCCACAGCCTGCGTAGTTTTTCCTGACGGTCAGGCCTTCTTTGGTCGCGGCTTCGGCGCGACAGGCGACGCGGTCGCGGAGCTTTGCTTCAACACCGCTATGACCGGTTACCAGGAGATCATGACAGACCCGTCCTACGCCGCGCAGGTTGTAGTCTTCACCTTACCGCACATCGGCAACGTCGGCGTCAATCCCGATGACGACGAAGCCAGCGACCCGGTCGCCGCGGGAATCGTCGTGAAGTGGGATCCGACCGAGCCCTCGAACTGGCGCACCGCGAGCACGCTGACGGAATGGATGGCGCGCCGGGGACGCATCGGGGTCGGCGGCGTCGACACCCGACGGCTGACCCGCGCGATCCGACTCCAGGGCGCCCCACACGTCGCGGTGGCGCACGACCCGGAGGGCGCGTTCGACCTTGAGGCTCTCAAGGCACGTGCGCGCGCCTTTCCCGGCCTCAAGGGTCTCGATCTCGCGCGTGGCGTTACCTGCGCGCAGAGCTATCGCTGGAACCAGATGCGCTGGGCTTGGCCCGAAGGTCACGCGCCGCGCCGCGAACCGGGCCGCCGCGTGGTCGCGATCGACTACGGGGCCAAGCGCAACATCCTGCGCTGTCTCGCGTCGGCCGGCTGCGACGTCATCGTGCTTCCCGCGACCGCTACCGCCGAGGAGGTGCTCGCGCACGACCCAGAGGGGGTCTTCCTGTCGAACGGGCCTGGCGACCCGGCCGCCACCGGGGAATACGCCGTGCCAATGATCCGCGAGATCCTCGACCACACCAGCTTGCCGGTTTTCGGCATCTGCCTTGGCCATCAGATGCTGGCGCTGGCGCTCGGCGCGCAGACGATCAAGATGAACCACGGCCACCACGGGGCCAATCATCCGGTCAAAGACCTCTCCACGGGAAAGGTCGAGATCACCTCGATGAACCACGGCTTCACTGTCGATGCTCAGAGCTTGCCGCAAGGCGTTGTGGAAACACACGTTTCCTTGTTTGACGGCTCGAACTGCGGGATCGCCCTCGCCGACCGTCCCGTGTTTTCGGTGCAGTACCACCCAGAGGCGAGCCCTGGGCCTCAGGACAGCTACTACCTTTTCGAGAGGTTTGTCGCGTCGATGGAGGCGGCGGCCGCACCTGCCTGATTAATCATTAAGATTTCTTCTTCTTAAAGCTTTGTTAGAATTCCGCTAACACTACTCGCGTTCAGATTATGCGAGTGTGTCATGGCCGGAGTTCTGCCATTTGCTCCGATTTCCGAAACGCCGGCTTCCAGACCGGCCGAGCCGAGGCCGGATAGAGTTCCTCTGGGAAAGCTGCTGATCGACAAGGGTGTCGTGACCGAGGCGACCGTCGCTGCGGCGATCGAAGACCAGGCGCAGCAGGACCAGAAGCTTGGGCGCATACTTGTGGCGAACCACGGAATGGAGCGGCGCGACCTCACGGCGGCGCTCTCGCGGCAGTCGGGGCTCGGCGAGGTGGATTTCGCGACCTCGCCGCCCGATCCCGCCCTTGCGCTGCAGTTCGATCCCGGCGACTGCCTGCGGCTCGAGGCGATTCCCTGGCGTCAGGTCGGCGGCACCCGGGTCATCGCTATCGCCAACCCAGACGACGCTGCGGCGGCGATTGAGACTTTCGGAGAAGATGGCGCACGGGTGGCGCTGGCCATCGCCGACCCGGACGCGATCCGCCAGGCGATCGCGCGGACGTTCAGCGCCCGGTTGCGGGACGCGGCGCGCGACCGGTGTCCGAGCGATTTCAGCTGCGTCGGCTGGCAGTCGGCGCGGCGGGGCCGGATGATGGGTCTCGCGCTGGCCCTGGCGGCGGTGGTGACGCTTTTGGCCCCAAAGCTTGCGCTTCTGGCGCTGCTGGGCTGGGTGCTGCTGGTGACACTCGCGACCACCGGCCTGAGGGTGGTGGCGCTGTTTGCGCATTTCCGGCCGGGACAGACGCGCCCGACCGTGGCGGCGACCCAGCTCTCGGACTTCCGGCGCCTGCCGCAGATCTCGCTGCTGGTGCCGCTCCTGCGCGAGGAGGCCGTGGCGCGGCAGCTGATGGAGGCGCTCGGGGCGATGGATTATCCGCACGCGCTTCTCGACATCAAGCTGGTGCTCGAGGAGGACGACGAGGTGACCCGGGCGGCGATCGCGCAGGCGCAACTGCCGGCGACGGTCGAGGTGATCACCGTTCCGCTCGCGGCCCTGCGCACCAAGCCGCGGGCGATGAACTACGCGCTGCCGTTCTGCCGCGGCGAGATCATCGGGGTCTATGACGCCGAGGACCGGCCCGATCCCGCGCAACTACGCGCCGTGGCCCGGCGGTTCGCCGAGGCGCCGGGCGACGTCGCCTGTCTGCAGGGCTTTCTCGACTTCTACAACAGCGACCGCAACTGGGTGGCCCGCTGCTTCACGCTCGAATACGCCATCTGGTTCAGGGTGATCCTGAAGGGCGTGCAGCGGCTCGGCATCCCGATCCCGCTCGGTGGCACCACGGTCTTCTTCCGCCGCGGCGCGCTCGAGACGGTCGGCGCCTGGGACGCGTTCAACGTCACCGAGGACGCCGATCTCGGCATGCGGCTGGCGCGGTTCGGCTTGCGGACCGAGATGCTCGAGAGCACCACGGAGGAAGAAGCGAACTTCCGGCTCCGGCCGTGGATCCGGCAGCGCTCGCGCTGGCTCAAGGGCTACGCGCTGACCTGGGCGAGCCACATGCGCGACCCCGCGGCGCTCTACCGCGACCTCGGCCTGCGCGGCTTTCTGGGCTTCCAGGTGCTTTTTCTCGGCGCCATCACCTCCTATCTCGCGATGCCGCTTTTCTGGCTCGCGTGGCTCGCGAGCTTCGGATTCGGGCTCGAGATCTGGGGTGGCTTTCCGGGATGGCTGGTGACGCTCTTCTTCGCCACGACCGCGGTGGGCAGCGCCGTGACCGTCTCGATCGCGCTGGTCGCGGCCCGCGCCTCTGGGCGGACGCGCCAGCTTCGCTGGGTGCCGCTCCTGTTCGTCTACTGGCCGCTTGGTGCGATCGCCGCCTGGCGGGCGGTTGGAGAGCTCTTCACCCGACCCTTCCACTGGCACAAGACCGAGCACGGCGTGGGCGTGGAAAGGGCCGAAGGCGCGACTCCGAAACGGCGGCCCATCATCTGGCGGATGCCCTCGCGGAAGGCTCCGGGCGCGAGATCTCTGGCAGTACCACGTGCGAAACACGCTTAAGTATTTGATTTATAACTGAAACCAAAACCTAAGACTTCCTGAATCGCGCCCTGACGCCCGCTCCGGGCGCGCCGCCGACTATGGCGCCGTCGCGGTCGGTGAAATAGCAGAAGGCACGCGGCCGGAAGGGCATGACGGCCCCAGCAGCGGCAAAGGGGATCTTCTCGGAACCATACCATCCAACAGAATGCCATTGGAATGAAGCGGCTTTAGGAGGCCACATTATTGTTATCCAGGCGAATATAAAACTCTAGGCCCGAAAAGTATTTCAAGGCCCTCCAGCAAAGTATTGACTTGTATATCCGAGATAATCTATCATGAATAGATGTGACCTCCAAGATACTTCGCGCCGTTGTCGCAGCCCAGCGTCACAACCCGATGCCCCTCCCCGAGTTCCACCGCAAGATCGATCGCCGCGCAGACGTTCAAGCCGGTGGAGCCTCCGCCGAAGACACCCTCTTCCCGGGCCAACCTTCGGCACATCTCGAAGGCCCGGCCCTGCTTAACAGTGCGCACCTCCTTCAAGGCCGAGCGATCGAGAAATGGCGGCTCGGGGAAGACCGCTATTCCTTCCACCTTATGGGCGCCGGAGTTCCCGGTCGTGAGCAAGGGAGACTCGGCCGGCTCAAGGGCGATGACATCCGGGGCGACACCGCTTTCGCGAAGTCCGTCAAGCGCGCCCATCAAAGCCGCCCCTGTGCCGACCGCGGCGCAGAAGACATCGATCTTGCCATTCAGTGCTGATGCGATTTCCGCACCCATCGGCGCATAGCCACGCCGGACATCCGGCGATCCGAACTGATCGGCGTAATGATGCCCAGGCCGTTCGGCCAGCGTGTGGGCGCGCCGCCTCATCCGTTCCGCAAGTTCGTGGGTAATGGCGCCGTCGACGGATTTCTCGACAAGAACCGTCGCGCCGAATGCCTCCATCGCCTGCTGTTTGCTTTGGGAAAACGCATCGGAAAACACGGCCGTGAACTTCATCCCGAGGATGGCGGATACGAAGGCGAGCGCCGTGCCGGTGCTGCCCCCGGTGAACTCGACAATCGTATCGCCCGGGGCGGTCTCGCCTCGTTCCATGGCGGCGGTCAGAACCGAAACCGCCATCCGGTCCTTGTAGGAGCCGGTCGGATTTCCGCCCTCGAGCTTGACCCAAACCTCGGCGGCGCCTTCGGGAACCAATGGCCCCAGCCTTATCAACGGGGTGTTGCCGATCGCCGCCAATCCGCCGCCGAGCTTGCCCATGCTGATTCCCTTCCTGAGGCAGGCTAGCACTCGATCTCCGCATTCGTTGCGACAAAAGGTTTGGCCGGGTTTCACTGCAAGGCGTAGAATCAAAGATGGGCGGCCACTTCGAAGTGCACCTGCGCCGGAATGCGAGACGGCCCCGCAGAGCCTGCGGGGCCGGTTTCGCACAGGTGGTCAGGTCGGGGGCGTCATTCCGCCGCGATGCGGGCCTTCCCTGCCGGCCTCTCCGGCTCGCCGCCGAAATGCTCTCAGAATTCCTTGCGGGCGTGGGTGTTCGGGAAGGGGGTTTCCGGGACCGGCACGTCGAGGAAGCGGCAGAGCGGGTCCCAGCCCTCGGCGACGTTGAAGACGAGAAGGCGCTCGGCGGGGATGATCTCGCGGACGCGGGCGTTGTTGGCGCGATAGCTGGCGATGGCGCTGTCGCGGTCGGTAAAGTCCGCGAAAGCTCTCTCGATCAAACCGGATTTCGTCACTTCGAAGATTTCGAGAAGATGTGGCGGCAGCGGCATGGTGTCCATCATCGCGAAGAACTTGCCGATGGTGCCGTTGAAGCTCGCCCACCAGTCGTCCTCGGGGCGTTCGGCGTGGATCACCTTCGCGTCCGGGAATGCGATGGCGACCTGCGAGCCGTAGCCGGCATAGACTTCGGCCCAGTCGACATCCTCGCCGGCGAAGATCGCCTTCCAGTGGGCGAGCTGTTCGGGATGGGCCATCACTTCGGTCATGTGGTGGGTCGGGCCGAAGCCGAGCGTGCCGAGGGCCTGTTTCGTCGTCATAGTGCCGGTGCGGCCGAAGCCGGAGCCGATTACCTTGAGGGTCATGGTCTCGATCCTTCTGGCTGAATGTCGCTTTTGCGCTCCGGAGCGACATACTTGTCTCATGCACCGCTGTATTCCGGTAACGAAACGATTTCAGGGCCCATGAATGAGGTTCAACTTCACCGCATCGACCTGAACCTTCTCGTGACATTCGAGGCGCTGATGGAGGAGAGCACGCTGGTGGCCGCGGCAGACCGGCTGGCGGTCACGCCGTCGGCGGTGAGCCATGCGCTGGGGCGGCTCCGAACGCAGCTGAACGATCCGTTGCTGGTGCGGGTCGCCGGGCGGATGCAGCCGAGCCTCTATGCGCTCGAGCTGATCGAGGAGGTGCGGCCGGTGTTGCGCAGCCTGCGGCGGATGCTGGCGCCGCGCGATCGGTTCGATCCGGCGACCAGCGACCGGGTGTTCCGGATCATGATGTCGTCGTTTCCTTCGCTGGTGGCGGCGGTCGTGGCCCAAGCCCGGGCGGAGGCGCCCGGGGTGATGCTGGAGTGGTTCAACGTGAGCGCGCAGGTTTATGACGCGGTGGCCGACGGGCTGGTCGACGTGGCGCATGTGGGCGGCGATCTGCGCCTGCCGCACGGCCTCCACGAGCGCGATGTCGAGCCCTTCGAGTGGTACACCTTCGCGCGGGCGGATCATCCGGCGGTGTCCGACTGGGGTCCGGAAGCCTGGGCGCGCTGGCCGCATCTGCAGGTGAAGATCGCAACGAGCACACGAAGCCCGGTCGACGTGCGGCCCGACGACCCGGCGACGGCGCGGCGGATCGGCGCGAAGATCGGCGAATTCTCGACCGTGGCAGCGGTGCTGGCGGAAAGCGACCTTCTGACGACGCTGCCGGCGGTCCTGATGGCGAGCCAGATGGAGATGTACGGGCTGAGCGCGCTCAAGCCGCCGGTGGCGCAGGAGCGGTTCCGGGTGCGCTTCGTCTGGTCGTCGCGGCTGACTCGCGATCCAGGCAATCTGTGGCTGCGGACCCTGCTGATGGAGACTTACAGCGCGGTTCAGACGGAGGCGAATGCGGCGGTCGCGGCCCGGACCGCGCAGGCCGACGTCATCCGGGCGGCGGACTGACCGGCCCGCGGGAGGACGCGCTCAGGCGGTCTCGATCGCGCCGGTGATCAGGCCGGTCGCCTCCTCGGGCGAACTCTCGGAGATCGGCTTGTCGGCGACCTTCCGGCCGCGGCGCAACACCACCAGCCGGTCGGCGACCGTGAAGACGTCGGGCATGCGGTGGCTGATCAGCACGACCGTGACGCCCTGGTCGCGCAGGCGCCCGATCAGGTCGAGCACCTGGGCGACCTGGCGCACGGAGATCGCCGCGGTCGGCTCGTCCATCAGCACGATGCGCGCCTCGGCCAGCCGGGTGCGGGCGATGGCGACGGCCTGGCGCTGGCCGCCGGACATCTGGCGCACCACGTCGCGCGGCCGGGTCTCGGACTGGAGCTCGGCGAAGAGCTCCTCGGCGCGGCGCGACATGGCGCGGTAGTCGAGCAGCGCGAAGGGGCCGAGGCGGCGGCGCAGTTCTCGGCCGAGAAAGACGTTGTCAGCGGCGGTGAGATTGTCGCAGAGCGCCAGGTCCTGGTAGACCACCTCGATGCCGCGGTCGCGCGCGTCGCGGCTCGAGCTGAACTGCGTCTCGCGCCCGTAGAGCATGATCCGGCCGTGGCTGGGCTGAAAGTTGCCGGCGATGATCTTGACCAGCGTCGACTTGCCGGCGCCGTTGTCGCCCATCAGCCCCACCACCTCGCCCGGGGAGAGCGTCAGGTCGACGTTGTCGAGCGCGTGGATCGCGCCGAAGTGCTTGGAGACGTCGCGGAACTCCAGGACGGGCTCGGCGCCGGTCATAGCGCCGCCCTGCGCCCGGCGGCGAACTGGTCGAGCGCCACCGCGGCGACGAGGATGACGCCGATGACGATCTGCTGGATGAACGAGGAGACGTTGAGCAGCACCAGACCGTTGGTCAGCACCCCGATGAGCAGCGCGCCGATCATGGTGCCGAAGATCGTGCCGACGCCGCCGAAGAGGCTGGTGCCGCCGATCACCACCGCGGCGATGACGGTCAGCTCGAGCCCCGATCCCGCGACCGCCTCGGCGGAGTTGAGCCGCGCCGCCAGAAGGAAGCCGGCAAGGCCGCAGAAGAAGCCGCTGATCATGTAGACCGTGAGCACGATCGCCCGGGTCGGCACGCCATTGAGCGCCGCGGCGCGCTCGTTGCCGCCGGTGGCGTAGACGTGCTTGCCGAAGGCGGTGTAGCGCAGCACCAGATGCGCGATCAGGGCTGCGAGAAAGAAGATGATCACCGGCACCGGCACGCCCTGGATGCGCCCCTGCCCCCACCAGGTGAAGTCCGGCTCGAAGCCCGAGATCGGGCCGCCGCCCGAGAAGAGCAGCGCCGCGCCGCGAAAGGCGGTGAGCCCGCCGAGCGTCACCACGAAGGGCGGCACGCGCAGGCGGGTGACGGCGAGCCCCTGGATCGCGCCGCCGATCAGCCCGATGGCCAGCGCCGCGGCGGCGGCCATCCAGACCGGGTTGCCGGTGATCTCGCTCGCGCCGATGGCGAAGCGACTCTCGAGCCCGCCCTTGGAGACGTAGGCGCAAACGAGCCCGGCGAGCGCCAGCAGCGAGCCCACCGAGAGGTCGATGCCGGCGGTCAGGATCACGAAGGTCATGCCGATGGCCACCAGCCCGGAGATCGAGACCTGGCGGAGCACGTTCATCACGTTGAGCGGATGCAGGAAGCGCGGCTCAAGCAGGGCGAAGGCGAGGATCAGCAGCACCAGAAAGAGCGGCGCCGCGTAGCGGGCTAGAAACTGCACGGGATCGGCGCGCGCGGGCGCGCTGTCCGGTCGGCTGGCGTCGCTCATGCGATGGGCTCTCCCGCTTGCGGCCGCGGGCCGGGCCGGGGAAAGCGCCCCGGCCCGGCCCCGGATCCCGGTGGCTGCGGGACTACTGGACCTCGCCGATGCGCTCGGCCTGGTCGAGGTTGTCCTGGGTGATCGCAATGGGCTCGAGCAGGATCACCGGCTCGGGCTGGACCCCGTCCTTGAGGTAGGCGAGAAGCGTGTCGAGCGCCTGCGCGGTCTGGCCGCCCGGGAACTGCTCGATGGTCGCGGTGAGCCCGCCGTCGCGCACCGACCCGAGCGCCTCGGGCAGCGCGTCGAAGCCGAGGATGGCGATGTCGAGGCCCTGCTCCTGCACGACCTGGAGCGCGCCGAGCGCCATGTCGTCGTTGGCCGCCACGATCACATCCGGCGGGCTGTCGAGCCCGGCGAGGATCGCCTCGGTGACCGACGCGCCCTGTTCGCGGGCGAAGTTCGCGGTCTGCTCGGCGACGAAGACGTACTTGTCGGACATGGAGTCGAGCACGTTGTGCACGCCCTGGTTGCGGTCGATCGCCGGGCTGGCGCCGGGCTGACCCTGCAGGTTTACGATCGTCGCGCCGTCCGGGAACAGCTCGATGATCAGCCTGGCCTGCGCCTCGCCGCCGATCACGTTGTCCGCGCCGACATGGGCGAGGATGCCGTCCACGCCTTCGACGCGCCGGTCGATGGTGACGACGGGGACGCCGGAGTCCACCGCCGCGCCGAGCGCCGGCGCCATCGCCACGGCGTCGATCGGGCTGATGATGATGCCGTCGACGCCCTGGATCACGGCGGCCTCGACGTCGGCGGTCTGCTTGGTGGTCTGGTTCTGGCCATCGGTCTCGATCAGCGCGATCCCGCCCTTTTCGGCGGCGGCGCTGGCGAGGGATTTCTGCATGTGAACGAAGAACGGGAACTCGAGCGCCGGCATGGACGAGGCTATGGTGAGATCCTGGGCCTTCGTCGGCTCCGGCCGCGGCGATGAGACCCGCCGCAAGAGCTCCGGTGACGAGCCGATTCGAACGCAGATGTCGCATGGTGTTCCTCCCCTGCCCGGCGTGCGGCGGCCGCCGCCGGGCTCGTTGATTGACTTTTGTGCGCGAACGCGCCGCGCAGTATGCACACAAAGAACGCTCTGAGAAGATGGCGAAGTTCTTAGACCCGCGGCTTGTCCTGACCCCGGCCGCGGCGTAGGCGCACGGCATGGATCCGCTTCTGGCATGGAACGCGCGGCGGTGGCGCGCCACGACGATTGCGCTGCTCGCGACGGTGACGGCGCTGAGCCTCGCGCCGCTGCCGGCGCTGCCGCCCGCCCCGCCGGGCGGGGACAAGACCCATCACCTGATTGCCTACGCCGCGCTCGCAGTGCCCGTGGCGCTGGCGGGTCCGCGCGGCTGGGGCTGGGTTCTCGCCGGGCTTCTCGGCTGGAGCGGCGCGA
Organism: uncultured Alphaproteobacteria bacterium; assembly: GCA_963836255.1. Classification (GTDB taxonomy): domain Bacteria; phylum Pseudomonadota; class Alphaproteobacteria; order Rhodobacterales; family Rhodobacteraceae; genus Amaricoccus. The sequence continues at coordinate 466,335 of CAWIIL010000001.1, read as the reverse complement.
TCGAGCTCGTTCAGCCGCTGGTCAACCGCTGGCGCGAATGGGGCGATCTCGCCGCGAACGGGGCCGGCCTCGCGCTCGGGTCGGCCGCAGGCGCGGCGCTGCGCCGGTTTCAGTAGGCGCCGCGCGGGTCGAGGAGCCGGAGCGGCGTCAGGAGCAGCACCTTCAAGTCGAGCCAGAGCGAGCGGTTCTCGATGTAGTAGAGATCGTGCTCGACCCGGCGGCGCAGCTTTTCGGGATCGTCGATCTCGCCGCGCCAGCCGTGGATCTGGGCCCAGCCGGTGATGCCCGGCGGCACCCGGTGGCGGGCGGCGTAGCCCTCGACGATGCTCTCGAAGGGCTCCCGGCGGCTGGAGACCGCGTCGAGCGCGTGCGGCCGCGGCCCGACCAGCGAGAGATCGCCGCGGATCACGTTGAGAAGCTGGGGAAGTTCGTCGAGCGAGAAGCGGCGGATCACCCGCCCGACCCGGGTGACGCGCGGATCGCCGCGGGTGACCACGTCGCGGGCGCGCGGATCGCAGGTCTCGATGCGCATCGAGCGGAACTTCAGCACCTCGATCGGGCGATGGTTGTAGCCGTGGCGAAGCTGGCGGAACAGGACCGGCCCGGGGCTGTCGAGGCGGATGGCCAGCGCCACGAGCGCGAGGAGCGGCGCGAGCGCGACGAGTAGCGGCGCGGCCACGGCGAGGTCGAAGGCGCGCTTGGCGAGCCGGTCGGGCGCGAGCAGCGGCCGGCGCACCAGCTCGACCAGCCCCTCGCGGCGGGGAAAGCCGAAGCCGGCGCTGAAGGCCGCGAGGCGCACGTCCAGCGGCAGGACCTTCACACTGTCGAGGATCTCGCGGATTCGCGTCTCCGCCTCGAGCGGCAGGGTGACGATGAGCAGGTCGATCTCGGCGGCGCGGGCGAAGTCGACGAGATCGGCGACCGCGCCGAGCTTGGGCACGCCGATCACCGCGGCCGGCGAGCGGTCGTCGGCGCGGTCGTCGAAGATCGCGCAGATTCGGATGTCGTTCTCGGGGTTGTCGGCGAGACCGCGGATCAGCCCCGCCGCCGCCGGACCGCCGCCGACGATCACCGCGCGCCGCTCGGTCAGTCCATAGTCCCGCGCCCAGCGGGCGATGGCCGCGACGAGCGCGCGTCCCGGCGCCAGAGCGAGCGGCGCGGCGACGAGTGCTGCGGGAAGGAGCGTGGCGGCATCAGGCCCGGCTGCGCCGAAGGCGGCCGGGGCCAGGATCGCAAGCGCGCCGACGAGCGCGGCGCGCAGCCAGCCGCGCGCCCAGCGCGCGAGCGCAGCGAGGCGATAGGCCGCCAGCGCGCCAAGCAGGATCGGAGCGAGCAGCCCCGAGACCAGCGGCCAGACGACCGAGGCGAGGTCTGGGGAGGCCGGCGGCGCAACGGCGTAGCGGGCGAACCACGCGGCCAGCGCGATCGCCGCGGCGTCGGCGGCGCGGGCGATCAGCCCGATGGCCACCGGCGGCAGCGCCGGGCGACGCAGCCCGCGCGCGACGAGGCGCGCGGCCTCTCCCAGCCGGTCCTCGGGCGCCGGACGCTCCATGATGCCGTCCTCGAACGATTGCGCTGATAGCGCCGCCACTTAGCGGGCAAGGCGTTAATGCGGCGTTATGGGGCGGCAACCGGGGCGCGCTGGCGACGCTCGCGTTTTGACAGCGATTGATGCATAGGCATACTCCTGACCGGACGCTCCGGGGGAGGCTCTGACATGTTCGACGCGACCACCCGAAACCCCGAGAAGCTTCGCAGCGCCCGCTGGTTCGCGCCGGACGACCTGCGCAGCTTCGGCCACCGCTCGCGCATGATGCAGCTCGGCTTCGCCGAGGAGGACTTCATCGGGCGGCCGATCATCGGCGTGCTCAACACCTGGTCCGAGATCAATTCCTGTCACAGCCACTTTCGCGAGCGCGCGCAGGACGTGAAGCGCGGCGTGGCCCAGGCCGGCGGCCTCGCCGTGGAGATGCCGTCGCTCTCGGTCGACGAGAGCTTCACCAAGCCGACCTCGATGCTCTATCGCAACCTGCTGGCCATGGAGGTCGAGGAGATGATCCGCTCGCACCCGTTCGACGGCGTCGTGCTGATGGGCGGCTGCGACAAGACCACGCCGGGCCTGGTGATGGGCGCGATCAGCGCCGGCGCGCCGATGATCTACCTGCCGGCGGGACCGATGCTGCGCGGCAACTATGCAGGGCGGACCCTCGGTTCCGGCTCGGACGCCTGGAAGTACTGGGACGAGCGGCGCGCCGGCAACGTCACCGACGAGGAATGGCGCGGCGTCCAGGGCGGCATCGCGCGATCGGCGGGCACCTGCATGACGATGGGCACGGCCTCGACGATGACGGCGATCACCGACGCGATGGGCCTGACCCTGCCGGGGGCGTCGTCGATCCCGGCGGTGGATTCGGAGCACCAGCGCATGTCGGCGGCCTGCGGTCGGCGCATCGTCGAGATGGTCTGGGAGGAGCTCACGCCCGACAGGATCGTGACCGAGGCCTCGGTCCGGAACGCCGCGATCGTGGCGATGGCGACCGGATGCTCGACCAACGCCGTGGTGCACCTGATCGCAATGGCCCGCCGCGCCGGCGTCGGTCTCACCCTCGACGACCTCGACGCGCTCGGCCGCGTCACGCCGCTGATCGCCAACGTGAGGCCCTCCGGCAAGGACTACCTGATGGAGGATTTCTACTACGCCGGCGGACTGCGCGCGCTGATGAAGCAGATCGAGGCGCGGCTCGACGCCACAGCGCTGACCGTCACCGGCAGGACGCTCGGCGAGAACCTCGAGGGCGCACGGGTCTGGAACGATGACGTCATCCGCCCGCTCGCCAACCCGGTCTACCACGAGGGATCGCTGGCGGTGCTGCGCGGCAACCTCGCGCCATCCGGGGCGATCATCAAGCCGGCCGCCTGCGATCCGCGGTTTCATCGGCACGAGGGGCCGGCGCTGGTCTTCGACAGCTATACCGAGATGAAGGCGGCCATCGACGACGAGGATCTCGAGGTGACGCCCGAGCATGTGCTGGTGCTCCGCAACGCCGGGCCCCAGGGCGGGCCGGGCATGCCGGAATGGGGCATGCTGCCGATCCCCAAGGCGCTGATCCGACAGGGGCACCGCGACATGCTGCGGATCTCGGACGCGCGCATGTCGGGCACCTCCTACGGGGCCTGCGTGCTGCATGTCGCGCCAGAGAGCTTCGTGGGCGGGCCGCTGGCGCTGCTGCGCACCGGCGACATCGTGCGCATGGACCTGCCCGAACGCCGCCTCGACATGCTGGTCGACGCGGCCGAACTCGAGCGCCGCCACGCGGCGTGGACACCGCCAGAGCCTCGTTTCGCGCGCGGCTGGGGCTACATGTACCAGCGGCATGTCCAGCAGGCCGACGCGGGCTGCGACTTCGACTTCCTGACGCGCGCGCACGGGCGCGCCGCCGGCGAACCGGCGATCTACTGAGGCGGCGCGGCGTGTCCCATGACCTCGACCGCGCGCTGGCCGGCGTCTCCGGCATCCTGGTGACGCCCTACGACGCGGCGGGCGACATCGATCCGGCTCGGCTCGCGCCGATCCTCGACCGGGCGCTGGCTGCCGGCGTGCACCTGCCGGTGGTCAACGGCAACACCGGCGAGTTCTACGCCCTGACCATCGACGAGGCCTGCGCGATGGCGCGCGCGGTGGCGGGGCTCGTCGCCGGCCGCGCGCCGCTGCTGGCCGGGGTCGGGCGGAGCGTGCGCGACGCCTGCCGGCTCGCCCGGGTCTCGTCCGATGCCGGCGCGGCGGGGTTGATGGTCCACCAGCCGCCCGATCCCTTCGTGGCCCCGCGCGGCGCGGTCGACTACGTGCGCGCGGTGGCGGACGCCTCGGGCGGTTTGCCGATCATGCTCTACCTGCGCAACGACGCGATCGGCACGCAGGGCGTGGTCGACCTCTGCGCGATCCCGGGGGTGAAGGGCGTGAAATGGGCCACGCCGAACCCGTTGCGGCTGGCGGAGGCGATCGCGGCCTGTGATCCGGCGATCACCTGGGTCGGCGGGCTGGCCGAGGTCTGGGCGCCGGCCTTCACGGCGGTCGGCGCGCGCGGCTTCACCAGCGGCCTGATCAACGTCTGGCCCGAACGCTCGATCGAGATACACCGCGCGCTCGAGGCCTCGGACTACGCCCGGGCCCGGGCGCTCATCGCCGGGATGCGGGCCTTCGAGGAGATCCGCGCCGAGGAGATGAACGGCGCCAACGTCAGCGGCGTCAAGGCGGCGCTCCAGGCGCTCGGCCAGGATTGCGGAACCGCGAGACCGCCCGCCGCCTGGCCGCTCACCCAAGTCCAGCAGGCGAAGTTGCGCGGGTTCCTGAGCGCGGCCGGACTCGTCCCGGACGCGACGCAGGCGTCCCCGCAGTGAGGAGAGCCCGATGAACCTCGACACGCGACGCAAGCTGATGGGGGTGTCGGTGGCGACGCTCGCCACCGCGCTCTACAAGCGCGGACTGCGCGGCCAGGTGATCCAGGACGTGCGCCCGGTCGCCCGCAAGGGTCGCAACATGGTCGGGCCCGCGTTCACGCTGCGCTACATGCCGGCGCGCGAGGATCGCAACCAGCTCGCCGAGTTCCGCAACCCCCGGCATCCCCAGCGGCTCGCCATCGAGACCTGTCCCGAGGGGTCGGTGCTGGTGATGGACTGTCGCAAGGACGCGCGCGCGGCCAGCGCCGGCGACATCCTGATCACGCGACTGATGATGCGCGGCGGCGCGGGCGTGGTCACCGACGGCGGCCTGCGCGACAGCATGCGGATCGGCGAGCTCGACATCCCGGCCTACCATTCCCGGCCCTCGAGCCCCACCAACCTTACCCACCACGAGGCGATCGAGATCGACGTGCCCATCGGCTGTGGCGACGCGCCGGTGTTTCCCGGCGACGTCATGGTCGGCGACGACGACAGCGTGATCGTGATCCCCGCCGAACTTGCCGACGCGATCGCCGACGAGGCGGTGGAGATGACCGCCTACGAGGATTTCGTCGTGGAGCGCGTCAAGGCCGGCGTGTCGATCATCGGGCTCTATCCCTGCACCAAGGATGAGCATCAGGCCGCCTTCGTGGCGTGGCGCGCGGCCAACGGGCGCTGAGGCCCGCGCCGCCGCGCGGCGCCGTCCTCAGTCGTGCGCGATCATGATGTGGCGCACGGCGGTGTAGTCCTCGAGCGCATAGGCGGACATGTCCTTGCCGTAGCCGGACTGCTTGAGCCCGCCGTGCGGCATCTCGTTGACCAGCATGAAGTGGGTGTTGATCCAGGTGCAGCCGTAGCGGAGCCGCGCGGCGGTCGCCATGGCGCGGCCGACGTCGCGGGTCCAGACCGACGAGGCGAGGCCGTAGTCGCTGTCGTTGGCCCAGGCGACCGCCTCGTCGACCTCCGTGAACCGCGTCACCGACACCACCGGGCCGAAGACCTCGCGGCGCACGATCTCGTCTTCCTGGCGCGCGCCGGCGACCACGGTCGGGGCGTAGTAGAAGCCGTTCTCGCCGACCGCCTTGCCGCCGGCGGTGATCTCGACGTGGCTAAGTTCGCGGGCGCGTTCGACGAAGCTCGCCACGCGGTCGCGCTGGCGCAGGCTGATGAGCGGACCGATGTCGTTCTCGGCGTCGTCGTCGCGGCCGAGGCGGATGCCGGCGACCGCCGTGGAGAGGTCGGCCACCAGCCGCTCGTAGATCTTCGGGCCGGCGTAGACCCGGCAGGCGGCGGTGCAGTCCTGGCCGGCGTTGTAGTAGCCGAACGCCTGCAGCGCGCCGACGACCGCCTCAAGATCGGCGTCGTCGAAGACGACCACCGGGGCCTTGCCGCCGAGCTCGAGATGGGTCCGCTTGACCGACTTCGCCGCGGCCTGGAGCATCTTCTTGCCGGTGGCGACGTCGCCGGTCAGCGAGATCATGTCCACCCCGGAATGGTTGATCAGCGCGGAGCCGACGCTTTCGCCGCGGCCGGGGATGACGTTGACGACCCCCGGCGGCAGTTCCTCGGCGAGGATGCCCGCAAGGCGGAGCGCGGTCAGCGGCGTCTGCTCGGAGGGCTTGAAGACCACGGTGTTGCCGCCGGCGATCGCCGGCGCGAGCTTCCAGGCCATCATCATCAGTGGATAGTTCCAGGGCGCGATGGAGGCGACCACGCCGATCGGGTCGCGTCGGATCATCGAGGTGTGCCCGGCGAGGTATTCGCCCGCGAGCGCGCCGGTCTGGCAGCGCACCGCCCCGGCGAAGAAGCGCCAGCAGTCGACGATCGCGGGGATCTCGTCGTTGCGGACCGCGTTGATCGGCTTGCCGCAGTTGAGCGCCTCGAGGGCGGCGAAGTCCTCGGCGTCGGCCTCGATCCGGGCGGCGATCCCGAGGAGCGCCGCGGAGCGTTCGGCCGGCGTCGTCCGCGACCAAGGCTCGAAGGCGGCGGCGGCGGCGGCGACAGCGGCGTCGACCTGGCCCGGGGAGGCCTCGGGCATCTCGAGGATCAGCGCGCCGGTGCGCGGGTTGAGGACCGGCTCGGGCTCGCCCTGGCCCTCTTCCGCGCGATCACCGATCAGAAGCTTCGTCTCCATGGCCTTCTCCCTGTCAGGCGGCCGGCAAGCGCCGGGGTGTGTTATGGGGCCGTAACACGCGTGCAATTCCGGCTAAGTAAATGAAATTGCTTGCGTTCATATTCGTTAATTCTGGCGGACACACGCTGCGGCCGCGCAGGTGGGCGCCCGCCGCGCCGGTCACTTGCCCGCCCCCGCCACATCGTCGCCGCCGCGCGTGAGGTAGTAGGCGGCCAGGATCGGCAGCAGCGTCACCAGCACCACCACCATCGCCACGACGTTGGTGACCGGGCGCTGGCGCGGGCGCACGAGTTCCTCGAGCATCCAGATCGGCAGCGTCGCCTGCTGGCCGGCGGTGAAGGTGGTCACGATCACCTCGTCGAAGCTGAGCGCGAAGGCGAGCATGCCGCCCGCCAGCAGCGCGGTGCCGAGGTTGGGCAGGATCACGTGCCGGAAGGTCTGGAAGGCGTTGGCGCCGAGATCGGCCGAGGCCTCGACCAGCGAGCCCGACAGCCGGCGGAACCGGGCGACGGCGTTGTTGTAAACGACGACGATGCAGAAGGTCGCGTGGCCGAGAATGATCGTCCAGACCGAGAAGGGGATGTCCATCAGGTTGAAGGCCGAGCGCAACGAGATGCCGGTGATGATGCCGGGCAGCGCGATCGGCAGGATCACGAGGAGCGAGATCACCTCGCGGCCGAAGAAGCGGGTGCGCGCCATCGCCGCGGCGACCAGGGTGCCGAGCGCCATCGCCACCAGCGTCGAGATCGCCGCGACCCGCACCGAGAGCCAGAGCGCCTCCCACACGTCGGGCCGGTTCCAGGTGACGGCGAACCACTGCGTCGTCAGCCCCGGGGGCGGAAAGCTGTAGCTGCGCTCGTCGGTGGTGAAGGCGTAGAGGAAGATCAGCAGGATCGGCAGGTGCAGGAAGAGGAGCCCCGCGCCGGCGGCGATCCTGAGTCCCAGCGGGGCGCCGGGCGCGTCAGAGCGCATCGAAGGCCCCCAGCCGCCGGGCGACCCAGAGATAGACGATCATGATCGCGATCGGCACCATGGCGAAGGCGGCGGCGAGCGGGATGTTCCCCGCCGTGCCCTGGTGCTGATAGACCGCCATGCCGATGAAGGCGGTCGAATTGCCGATGATGCGCGGAATGATGTAGTCGCCCAGCGTCAGCGAGAAGGTGAAGATCGAGCCCGCGACGACCCCCGGCAGCGCCAGCGGCAGGATGACGTTGCGAAAGGTCTGCCCGGAGCTGGCGCCGAGATCGCCGGAGGCCTCGACGAGGTTCGCCGGGACCCGCTCGAGCGCGGCCTGCATCGGCAGGATCATGAACGGCAGCCACACGTAGACGAAGACCAGGAACGTGCCGATGTAGCTGACCGAGAGCGACGGGCCGCCGATCACCGGCAGGCCGAGCACCCCGTCGATCAGCCAGCCCATCCCGAGGCCCCCGAAGGCCCAGGTGACGATGCCTTCCTTGGCGAGGATCATCTTCCAGGCGTAGATCTTGACCAGATAGCTCGACCAGAGCGGCAGCATCACGCCGAGGTAGAACAGCGCCTTCCAGCGGCCCCGCGCGTAGCGGGCGGCGTAGTAGGCGATCGGAAAGGCCACGACCGCGGAGGCGAGCGTGACCAGGGCCGCCATGGTCAGCGTGCGCAGGATGATGTCGAGGTTCTGCGGGCGCAGGAGTTCGGCGTAGGTCTTGAGCGTGACCTCGCGCCGGATCATGCCGGAGAACTCGTCGATCGAGAAGAAGCTCTGCGCGAGCAGCGCCGCGAGCGAGCCGAGGTAGACCACCCCGAGCCAGAGCAGCGGCGGAGCGAGCAGGAGCGCGACCAGCAGCCCGGGCCGGCGCCAGAAGGCGTCCGAGAGGCGGTCGGCGGCGCTCATGCGCGGGCTCCGGCTGCTTGCGCGAGGGCGGGCGCGCCGCCCATCAGGCGTCCTCCATCCGGTGCAGCGCGCCGGGCGCCCAGGCGAGGCCGACGCGGGCGCCGGGCGCGGGCACCGCCTCGCCTGCGGGCGCCATCGCCGAGAGCTCGAAGCCGCCGACGTCGACCAGAACCCGGGTGCCCGCGCCGAGATAGCGCGTGGCCAGGACCGCGCCCTGCAGCGCGCCCTCGGGCGGGGTGAGCCGCAGCGCCTCGGGGCGCAGGCTAGACCAGCCCGCGCCGCCGAACCGGGCGGCGATCTCGGGCGGCAGCACGTTGGCGGAGCCGACGAAATCGGCCACGAAGCGCGTGCGCGGGCGCTCGTAGATCTCCGCGGGGCTGCCGACCTGGGCGATGCGGCCCTCGTTGAAGACCGCGACCTGGTCGGCCATCGACAGCGCCTCACCCTGGTCGTGGGTGACGAAGACGAAGGTGACGCCGAGGCGCTGCTGGAGCGCCTTGAGCTCGTCCTGCATCGCCTCGCGCAGCTTGAGGTCGAGCGCGCCCAGCGGCTCGTCGAGCAGGAGCACGCGCGGCCGGTTGACCAAGGCGCGGGCAAGCGCGACGCGCTGGCGCTGGCCCCCCGAGAGCTGGCCGGGCCTGCGGTCGCCGAAGCCGTCGAGCTTGACCAGCGCCAGCATCTCCTCGGCCTGGCCGTGGCGCTCGGCCTTGGGCGCGCCGCGCACCATCGGCCCGTAGGCGACGTTGTCGCGCACGTTGAGGTGCGGGAAGAGCGCGTAGTCCTGAAAGACCGTATTGACGGCGCGCCGGTTGGGCGGCACGCCCTCGACGTTCTCGCCGAAGATGCGGATGTGGCCGGCGGTCGGCCGGTCGAAGCCCGAGATCAGCCGCAGGCAGGTGGTCTTGCCCGAGCCCGAGGGCCCGAGCATGGCGAAGAACGCGCCCTCGGGGATGGCGAGGTCCACCCCGTCGACGGCGCGCACCTCGCCGAAGTGGCGCGAGACCCGGTCGAATTCGACGGCGAGCGTCATGCGCTGCGGACCCCCCTGCACGAGGCGCGCGCCCCGGCGGCGGGGCGCGCAGGCTCCATCAGCGCCCGCCGATCACCCCGATGTAGTCGGAGACCCAGCGGTAGTAGGGCACGCACTCGCCCTGCGGGCAGGACGACACCGGCGTGGTCCAGAAGCGGATGCGCTCGAAGTCGTCGAAGCCGTTGGTGGTGCATCCCTCGGCGGTCTGCTGGCCGGAGCCGTCGGTGCAGGCGTCGGGCACCACCGGGTTGGAGCCGAACCAGACCGAGAGGTCGCTCTGCAGGTTGGACGAGAGCGTGTGCTCCATCCAGAGATAGGCGCAGGTCGGGTTCTCGGCGTCGACGTGCATCATGGTGGTGTCGGCCCACCCGGTCGCCCCCTCGGCGGGGATGACGCTGGCCACCGGCTCCCCGCCGGATCGGAGGATGTTGACCTGGAAGGGCCAGGCGCCGGAGGCGACGACGCCCTCGTTCTTGAAGTCGTCGATCTGGATGAAGGCGTCGTGCCAGTAGCGTCCGACCAGCTGGCGCTGCTGGCGCAACAGGTCGAGGGCCGCGGCGTACTGGTCCTCGTTAAGCTCGTAGGGCGAGGTGATGCCCAGCTCCGGCTGGTGGGTCATCAGGTACTGGGCGGCGTCGGCGACGTGGATCGGGCCGTCGTAGGCCTGCACGCGGCCCTTGTTGGTCTCGCCGTCGGGCAGCGTGGTCTCCTCGAACACCACCGACCAGGAGGTGGGCGGCTCGGGGAAGACCTCGGTGTTGTACATCAGCACGTTCGGGCCCCACTGGTAGGGCACGCCGTAGTGCACGCCGTCCACCGTGAACCAGGGCGCGTCCTTGAGGCGTTCGTCGATCCGGCTCCAGGAGGGCACGAGATCGGTGTTGATCGGCTGCACGCGCTGGCCGGCCACCAGCCGCAGCGAGGCGTCGCCGGAGGCGGTGACGAGGTCGAAGCCGCCCTCGTTCATCAGCGCCACCATCTCGTCGGAGGTGTTGGCGGTCTTGACGTTGACCTGGCAGCCGGTCGCCGCCTCGAAGGCGGTCACCCAGTCGAAGGAGGGATCGGTCTCGCCGCGCTCGATGTAGCCGGGCCAGGCGACGATGTTGAGCTGGCCCTCGGGCTCGCCCAGTTCCGCCACCTGGGCCAAGCCGCCGCTGGCAGCGAGCATCGCTGCGATCGCCACGCCGCCTGCAAATCTTGTCCCCGCATGTCCGTTCAGCATCGTGTTCCCCTCCGAATTTGCGCGCGCGGGCCGGTCGCGGACCGCTGCGCTGCCCCGATGGAAACTCATTCCATCGGTCGGGTCCCTTCGCAATCGCAAAACACAGAACGGCGATATCGGAAAAACCGATGGACGCGGTTCAGCGCAGGGTCATCGCGGTCTGGGCGGAGCGCACGAAGTCGTGGGCCGCCGCCGAGAGGGGCGCGCCGCGCCGCCAGGCCAGCCCGACCCGCACGGCGGGCAGGTCGCCGGAGACGTCGCGAATCTCGATGCGGTCGCCTTCCAGCGACCAGGGCCGGTAGATCAGGCTGGGAAGGAGCGCGACCCCGGCGCCGGTGGCCACGAGGCTGCGGACCGCCTCCACCGAGCGGGTGCGGAAGGCGACGTTGGGGCGGAAGCCGGGCGCCGCGACCAGGCGGTTGGTGCTCTCCTCGATCTCGTCGACGGTGAGCATGATCAGCGGCTCGCTGACCACCTGGTCGAGCCCGATCGCCTCGACGCGGGCGAGCGGATGGCCGAGCGGCAGCCAGAGCCGGTAGGGCGACACCTGGAGGGTCTCGACGTGCAGGGCGGCGCGATCGCGGATCGAGGAGGTCAGCACCACCGCCACGTCGAGCTCGCCGCCGATCAGCAGGTGCTCGAGATAGTCGCCGTTGTCCTCGATGGCGCGGACCTCGACCTGCGGATAGGCGCGCCGGAACCGCGCGAGGATGTCCGACAGCACGTAGCCCGCCACCAGCGAGGTGACCCCGAGCTGGAGCCGGCCAGGCGTCGGCAGGGTCTCGTCGCGAAAGGCGATGCGCGCGTTCGAGACGCTGCGCAGGATCTCGGCGGCGTGGCGGAGGAACTGGCTGCCCTTGTGGGTGAGCTCGAGCCCGCGCGCGCGGCGCTCGAAGAGCGCGACGCCGAGGTCCGCCTCGAGGCCCTTGAGCGCCTCGGTGACGGAGGATTGCGAGATCGAGAGCTGGCGGGCGGCCTTGGAGACGCTGCCCTGTTCGGCGACGGCCACGAAGAACTGAAGCTGGCGAATGGTGAAAGGCATGGCTCGCCCCGGACGTTCCCCGCCCAAGGTTCATTGCTTAGACCGATCGCGCGCCGCGACCAAGCCGACGCGCGACGTTCGGCGCGCTCAGTTGGTCTGGGTGGTCCCGGGCATCGCCGGAAAGATGCCCACGCAGCGGTTGAGCGGCTCGGCGACGTTGTCGGGCGTGGAGATCGGCGCGCCGTTCTCGCCCATTCCCGCCACCACGATCATCTCGCGCGGCAGACCGGCGTCCATCAGCGCCTTCGCCACCGCCTCGGCGCGTTTCGCGGCGAGCTGGCGGTTGAACTCGGCCGGGCCCACCGTGTCGGTGAAGCCCAGGACCTCGATCTTCTCAAGCCCCATCTCGCGCGCCGCGCGGGCCGCGTGCAGCAGGTTGATCAGCCCGCCCGGCGTCAGCGAGGCGCTGGCCATGTCGAAATGCACCTGAGCCAGCGACGCGCCTGGCGGCGGCGAGGGCGGGGCGTTGACCGCGGGCGCGTCCTTGACGGCGGCGAGCGCCGCGTCGATCCGGGCCACGTCCTGGGAGACATCCTGCAGGTCGGGTTCGGCGGGGGCCGCGTCGCTGGAGTTGAGCGCGGCGAGAGCGGCGGCGTCCGCTCCGGCGGCGCCGGTCGCGGCGGGGGCGGCCGGGGCCGGCGGAACCTGGGGCGTCTCCAGCATCGCCGCGAGCACCGCCGCGACGGCCGGCGGCGTGTCGGGCGCCTCGATGCGCGCGGCGATCCGGGCGATCTCGGCGTCGCGTTCGGCCAGCGCCGCGTCCCGCTCGGCCAGCGTGGCCTCCTTTTCGGCGAGCAGCGCGTTCAGCCGATCGAGTTCGGACACCGCGTCGCCCGCTCCGGAGGCGTCGGCGTCCGCGGCGGCCATCGTGTCGTCCGCGTCCGCATCGGTGGCGGCGATGGCGTCGCCCTCCGCCGCCGGATTCGCGTCGGCGGCGTCCGGATCGGCGGCGGCGGCCAGGGCCGCGGCGAGGTCCGCCCGCGCCGCGGCGAGATCGGTCTCGAGCCCGTCGAGCGTCGCGTTGAGCGTGCCGATGCGCGCGTCGCGATCCGCCAGATCGGCCTCCAAGCGCGCGATCTCGGCCTCGGCGTCCTGCAGCGCCAGCGTTTGCCCGACGGACGCCTCCGCCCCGGCCTGTCCGTTCTGGACGGCGCGCATGTAGGGGGTGACCCCGATCTCGGACGCCGCCACGAACGCCGTCGCCCCGGCGAGAAGCCCGCCGACCGCAAGATATCTCCCCCGCGATCTCTCCTGCTCCGCCTTTTCCTGTTCCGCCATTGCCTGCCCCGCTCGGTATAGTTGTTAACCAAAGGTTAAGCGCGACCAGACCGATCAGGCAAGAAGTTTGCATGAGCGACTTGGCCTATTGCCTTCAATGCAAACCGGTTTTCTGCGAGGATGTCCGGCGCGGCAGGCGGCGCGCGTGGCGCCTCCGCAGGGGGCGGAGCCCGGCCCGCCGCCGCCCGCGACCCCTGCGGTTGAATCCGAACGGCTTGTAATCAAAGGGAAACTCCGGCGCCACCGCAGCGCCCGCCGGAGCGCGCCCGCCTCGGGCTGCGGTCCGGGGCGGGGCCGCGCCCGGCCGACGCGCCCGATCGCCGCTGTTGCCGCGGCGCAACAGCGGCGCGGGCCGCCTCGGGCGATTGACAGCGCGCCCAGCCCCGCGGTTACTGGCGCGCTGGCGGCGGAGGACGCAGGTTTGCAGGGATTTCCCATCGGCCGGCCGGGCATGGCGATCGGATTGCTCGGCGGCTCCTTCGATCCGCCGCACGCCGGGCACCTGCATATCACCCGCTGGGCGCTGCGGGCGTTCCGGCTCGACCGGGTCTGGTGGCTGGTCAGCCCGGGCAACCCGCTCAAGCCCGAGGCGCCGGCCGATCTCGACCGCCGCCTGGCCGCCGCGCGCCGGCTGGTGCGCCATCCGCGCATCGTGGTCACCGGCGTCGAGGCGCGGCTCGGCACGCGGCTTACCGTGGAGACGCTCGCGGCGCTGCGCCGGCGCTATCCGGGCGTGCGCTTCGTCTGGCTGATGGGCGCCGACAACCTCGTGGGATTCCACCGCTGGGACCGCTGGGACGAGATCATGGCGACGACCCCGGTGGGCGTGCTCGCCCGGCCCGGCCAGCAGCTGCGCGCCGGACTGTCGCCCGCGGCGCGGCGCTACGCGCGCTGGCGGCTGCCCGCGTCGCAGGCCGGCGCGCTGGCGCGCACGCAGCCGCCGGTCTGGACGCTCCTGAGCGGGCGCATGCTCGACCTGTCGTCGAGCGAGTTGCGCGCGCTCGGCGCCTGGAGGCGCTGAGCCCGGATCGCGAGGGCGTTAACCCATCGCAGCCGCAGCGGCGCTATAGTGACGTGATCCGAAGCGTCGAAAGGCCGAACGATCCCTTGACCCCGCGCCACCCCCCCCCGCCCATCGCCGGGCTGTCGCGCCGCCGGCTGCTCGTCGGGCTGGTCGCCGCGACCGCCCTGCCCCGGTTCGCCGTCGCCGCCCGGAACCCGAGCGAGGCGATCCTCGCCCAGGCGGGCCTCGCCGATCTCAGCGGCTTTTCCGCGATCGACCTGACGACCGGGGCGGCGCTCGGGGCCCACCGCGCCGACGCGGGCGCGCCGCCCGCCTCGGTCCTGAAGGTGATGACGGCGCTCTATGCGCTCGACGCGCTCGGACCCGAGTACCGCTTCGAGACCCGGCTGGTCGCGACGGGGCCGGTCGCGGACGGGGCGCTCAGGGGCGATCTCGCGCTGGTCGGCGACGGCGACCCGCTCCTTGACACCAACGCGCTGCGCGCTCTGGCGCGCGCGTTGCGCGCAGCCGGGGTGACGCGGATCGAGGGCCGGTTGCGAATGGCGGCCGGGGCCCTGCCGGCGATCGCCATGACCAACCCCGACCAGCCGCCGCATGCGGGCTACAACCCGGCGGTCTCGGGGCTGAACCTCGATTTCAACCGGGTGCGCCTCGACTGGACGCCACGGGCGAACGGCGCGGCTCTGCGCTTTCACGCGCCGGGGCGCGACTTCAGCGTCGACGTCGCGGGCGTCGCGGGCGTCGTGGGCGCCGCCGATCCGCCGGCGCACCGCCTCGAAGCCAACCGCGAGGTCTGGGAGCTGTCGGCGCGCCGCATGAACCGACCCGGCGGGGTCTGGCTGCCGGTGCGCCGTCCGGCCGCCTACGCCGGCGAGGTGTTCCGGGCGGTGGCGCTCCTGGAGGGCGTGACGTTGCCCGCGCCCGAGATCGCCGACGCGCCGCCGGCGGGCGAGACGCTGGCCGTGCACGACAGCCCGCCGCTGAACGCCATCCTGCGCGGCATGCTGCGCCACTCCACCAACCTCACCGCCGAGGCGGTCGGGCTGCGCGCCAGCCAGGCGCTCGCGGGAAGCCCCGAGACGCTGGCCGCCTCCGCCGCCTCGATGACCGCCTGGGCCGGGGCCGCCTACGGCGTTTCGGGGGCGCGCTTCGTCGATCACTCCGGGCTGTCGGACGCTTCGCGCTGGAGCCCGGCCGAGACCGTCGCGGTGCTCGCCGCCGAGCGCGCGCGGCTGTCGCCGCTCCTCAAGGAGATCGGCGTCTCGGGACCCGACGATCCGCCCGGCGCCTACGCGGGCCTGCGGGTAGCCGCGAAATCGGGCACGCTCTACTTCGCCAGCGGGCTTGCGGGCTACGTCGAGGGGCGGGACGGGGCGCTGGCCTTCGCGATCTACTCCGCCGATCCTGAGAGGCGCCGGGGCCTGCGCCCCGACGCCGCCGCGGCGCCCGCCGGCGCGAAGGCCTGGGGCGGGCGGGCGCGCGCCATGCAGGCGGCGCTGATCCGGGAATGGATCGCCGAGGCCATGCCCGCGCCGCCGCTGCGCCCGCGTCCGCGCGGATAGGGTCGCGGCTGCGGCGAGGCTTGAAGAGCGCCTCGACCCGGCCATGACCCTGTCCACGTTGGCCACCCGGGGGCCGCGCCGGGCGCGCGCCCGTCTGTGGATGGCGCCGCACCCGCCGAGCGGCGCGCCAGGCACATCCTCGTTCGGCGCGGCGCGCTGACTGCGCCAAAGCGCCAGCCCGCCGGGACGGGCTGGCGCGCTCCCGGCGCCTTCGGCTTGCTCCGGGCGCGGTCCGGTCCGGTCAGGCGCGCAGGCTCTCCTCGGGCAGCCGGCGGTGGCGTGCGGCGCTGCCGCGTTCGATGGCGGCGGCGTGCAGGCGGTCGATCTCAAGGTAGTAGCGCAGTTCCAGCAGGAACTGCAGCTCGGCCTGGAAGGCGTGCCCGTCGGCCGCGGCCACGTCGCAGCAGAGCGCGTAGGCGGTCTCGTAGAGCGTTTTGGGAAGTCCGTCCCTGACCAGTCCGAACAGCGCGTCGAGACCGTCCTCCTCGGTGAAGAGCTCCAGAACCGTCTGGCTCACCGGGCGCAACCGGTCGGTGTCGTACTCGTCGAACACCGGCAGGGTGTCGACCATGCGGCTGATCGACAGCAGCTCCGGCGTGGTGATGTTCTCGTCGGAGGCCGAGACCGCGACCATCAGCGCGACGAGCGCGTCCTGGGCGGAAAACGGCGTGGTGTTGAAGTCGATCGCGGGCATGACGCACTCCTCGGCTGGGATGGATCGTCGCCGGCGGTTGTATTGACGCCCGCAGGGGTCGGCAATAGGAAGCAGGCGGCCCGGCGGGGGGCCGGAACCGGCCGGAGCGCGACGGCATGACCGGAACGGACGAGCTGAGAGCGGCGGCGGAAACGTCGAAGGCCTGGCCCTTCGAGGAGGCCCGCCGGCTGGTGCGCCGGTACGAGGCCGCGCCGCCCGAAAAGGGCTTTGTTCTCTTCGAGACCGGCTACGGACCCTCGGGCCTGCCCCATATCGGCACCTTCGGCGAGGTGGCGCGCACGACGATGGTGCGGCGCGCCTTCGAGGCGCTGTCGGACATCCCTACCCGGCTGATCTGCTTTTCCGACGACATGGACGGGCTGCGCAAGGTTCCCGGCAACGTGCCCAACCGTGAGGCGCTGGCCGAGGATCTCGACCTGCCGCTCACGTCGGTGCGCGATCCCTTCGGCACCCACGAGAGCTTCGGCGCCCACAACAACGCCCGGCTGCGCGCCTTCCTCGACCGTTTCGGCTTCGACTACGAGTTCGCCTCCTCGACCGAGTACTACCGCGAAGGCCGCTTCGACGCGATGCTGCTGCGCGTGCTCGAGCGCTTCGACGCGGTGATGGGGATCATGCTGCCGTCCTTGCGCGACGAGCGCCGGGCGACGTATTCGCCGTTCCTGCCGGTGAGCGCGAAGACCGGCCACGTGCTGCAGGTCCCGACGCTGGAGAGTAACGTCGCCAGGGGAACGATCGTCTACATGGAGCCCGACGGCGAGCGGGTCGAGACGCCCGTCACCGGCGGCCACGTCAAGCTGCAGTGGAAGCCCGACTGGGCGATGCGCTGGGCGGCGCTCGGGGTCGACTACGAGATGTTCGGCAAGGATCTGATCCCGAGCGCGGAGCTCGGCGCCAAGATCTGCCGGGCGCTGGGAGAGCGTCCGCCGGAGCTCTTCACCTACGAGCTCTTCAACGACGAGAAGGGCCAGAAGATCTCGAAGTCGAAGGGCAACGGGCTCAGCATGGAGGAGTGGCTGACCTACGCCAGTCCGGAGAGCCTGAGCCATTTCATGTACCAGAAGCCGAAGACGGCGAAGCGGCTCCATTTCGACGTGATCCCCAAGGCTGTGGACGAGTATCATCAGCATCTGCGCGCCTGGCCGGGGCAGGACGCGCCGGCGCGGCTGAACAATCCGGCCTGGCACATCCATGGCGGGGAGCCGCCGGCCTCGGACATGGAGGTGAGCTATCTCGATGCTCCTGAACCTCGCGAGCGTGGCCAACGCCCATGACAAGGACGTGCTCTGGGGGTTCATCCGCAGATACTCGCCGGACGCGACGCCGGAGAACCATCCGGGGCTCGACGCTGCGGCGGGGCATGCGGTGCGGTACTTCGAGGATTTCGTGAAGCCGGCGAAGACCTACCGTTTGCCGGACGCCAAGGAGGCGGCCGCGCTGGCCGATCTGCGCGACCGGTTGCGCGCCTGGGACGGGCCCTCAGACGCGGAGGCGTTGCAGAATGTGGTGTTCGCGGTCGGCAATGCGCATGGCTTCGCGCCGCTGCGCGCCTGGTTCGGCGCACTCTACGAGGTGCTGCTGGGCGAGACGCAGGGGCCGCGGTTCGGCGGCTTCATCGCGCTCTACGGCGTGCCCGAGACGGTCGCGCTGATCGAGGCGGGTCTGCGGGGCGATCTCGTCGCCTCGGGAACCGCCGCGGCCTGAGCGCGCGAGCCCCCCACCGCGATCCCGGGCGCGGGCTTGACTTTCGCCGGCGCAGCCGCACGTCAAGCCTTCGAGGTCGATTGGAGGAGCCGCGCCATGTCCGTCCGCATCCTGACCGCATCGTTGCTTGTCGCCGCCGCGCTCGCCGCGTCGCCGGCCCGGGCCCAGACCGCCGAGACCGACATCCGGGCGGTGATCTCCGAACAGATCGAGGCCTTCAAGGCCGACGACTTCGACCGGGCCTTCACATACGCCTCGCCCACCATCAAGCGGATGTTCGGGGATTCCGACCGGTTCGGCCGCATGGTGCGCGACGGCTATCCGATGGTCTGGCGGCCGGGGTCGCTGCGCTTCTCGGGCCTCACCGAGAAGAACGGCCGCACGGTGCAGAGCGTGCTGATCACCGACGAGGCCGGGGCGCTCTACGTGGTCGACTACGAGATGGTCACCATTGGCGGCGACTGGCAGATCAACGGCGTCTGGGTTCGCAAGCCGGGCGACGCCGGGGCCTGAGGGCATGGGCCCAAAAACGCTTTCCGAAACGTTATGGTTAACTTTTCGTTAACCAAATGATTCAAGGTTGTGACGGAGCAGGGAGGTTCCCGCTCCCTGCCTGAAACGTTTCTGCGAGGCAGGTCGGCAGGCGAGCGGCCCGCCGACAGACCTTGCCGCGTCGCCACGAGGGACCGCCGCCGATGCATGATCCGGCCGCCGACATCGATCTGACCCCGCCGCCCTTCGAGGAGGGCCTCTGCCTCTGGTCGCAGGCGGACGGGACCCCCGAGACCCCTGCCTATGACGTGGCGCAGAACGTGCGTCTCGCCCGCGGCGATCCAGACTTCGGGACCTGCCTTGAGCTGCGCAAGATCGAGCCGGTCCAGCGGCTGCGCTACATGGGCGAGGCCCCGATGCCGACGGGCGCGTTCGTGGAGATCTCGGCGCGTCTCAGGCACCTACGCGGCCCGGCGCTGTCGGTGCGGGTCGCGGCCTGGCCGGGCGGACGCCACGGCCGCGGCGTCGAGGGGCTCGAGAGCGCTGGCCCCGAGGTCGCGCTCGACCCGAACGGCGGAATCGTGCGGGTCGCCGCGGTGATCGGACCCGCAGCCCGCCCGGGGGTCCACCTGGTCTGGACGCCGGAGGTGCTCTACGCCCATGTCGGGCTCGACCTGACCGGGCCCGACGGGGGAGTCGCCCGCATCGAGAACCTCAAGGTCCGCAACGTAACCCCGCGTTTCTCCGTGGTCGGGCGCATCCTGCCAGGCTTCCTGCCGCTCGACGCCCGCTGAGGCGCGCGTGGCGCTTTTCCGGCCGCGCGGTTCTGCTAGGATCGCGCCGAGGAGGACGCCATGCCGACGATCGCCAAGGACGCCACGCTTCAGACCGTCATCACCACCTTCGAGATGACGCCGGGCACCTGCCAGGACCTGCTCGACGCGCTCAAGGACGCCTACGACGCCTACATCTCGAAGCAGCCGGGCTTCATCGCCGCGGGCCTGCACGTCAACGACGCCCAGACCCGCATCGCCAACTATTCCCAGTGGCGTCGGCGCGAGGACTTCCTCGCCATGCTGCGCTCCGACGAGATGCGCGCGCGCAACCGCGCCATCAGCGCGCTCTGCAAGAGCTTCGAGCCGGTGATGTACGACGTGGTCGAGAGCTTCGACTGAGGGCGAGGCGCGAGCGCGCCGGCGCCCCTCCGCGCGGCCCCGGCCGTCTGCGCCTACAAGACGCGGAGCGGGCGCAGCACGCCGCCCCCTTGCATTTCGCACGGTTTTGGGCGATATGAGGCTCGCGACGTTATCACGATCCCATGCTGTCTCCCTAACCGGCTTCAGTGCTGAGATTCTGCTCTGACCAAAGCCGGGCCGCCGCATACCGCGGGCGGCGAACACACTGAGGAGACTTCACGATGGCCAAAGGCACCGTGAAATGGTTCAACGCCACCAAGGGTTTCGGGTTCATCCAGCCCGAGCACGGATCTAAGGACGTCTTCGTCCACATCTCCGCGCTCGAGCGCGCCGGGCTCACCCATCTCGACGACAACCAGAAGGTCACCTTCGACCTGGAATCGGGCCGCGACGGCCGCGAATCCGCGACCAACCTCGCGCTGGCCTGATCGTTCGCGATTCCCCCGGGCGGCGCTGACGCGCCCCCGGACCCCCGGGCCCCGGCGGTCGATCCGCCGGCGCCCGCTTCAGGTTTCGGCCACGACCGCGCCCATCATCTCGCCGGTCATGCGGAACCCGTCCACCGAACTCACCTTCCGCCGCACCTCCGCGATGGCGTTCATAGCCGAATCGCGCGTGCCCGCGTCGGGCCATTCGGTGATCGCGGCGCTCGTGCGATCGCTGGTGCGGATCAGCGTGACCTTCGTTGCGCCAAGCTCGATCAGCGCCGGCAGCCGACGCTCGCGCACGTTGCGCAGGTTGGTCTCCCAGTCGAGCCCGTCGGCCAGCTCCCAGGTCGTTATCGTCACGTAGGGCATTCGCGCTCCTCCCCGTCACGTTTCCTAGGAGAGATACTAGCACATTGCCATTGCTTCGCCGCAACAACCTGCACTGCCACTTTGCAAGCGGAGATTATATCGACTGCCTGATTGAATAACGGCAGCAAAGCTCATTCTAATTTGCGCCCTCAACTCCATATAAAGAAATCAGCTCTGTCAAATTTGACAGTCTTTTTGAAACTTCCAATTGCGCTGCAGTGAGGACTATTTTTAACTCATCTTCGGGTATTTGTACTCTTCCATACTTAATTACTTCTACATCAGATCTCTGTGATAATTTTTCACTATCATCTTTGGAATATAGAGTAAATTCCACATCTGAGTCTTTGTCCCGAGGTACCTCTTGCAACTCACTTACAAGCACCTCAAAACTATCTTTATTTGATGTTGAATAATTTAGAGCAAACTCGACTGAATTAATATTTACAGAATTTTCCCAAGACTTTTCTGAATTACTAAATTCAGCCGATTGAATTTTCGTTTTCATTAATTCTGGATACGATTTCCAATCGTAAATTCTAGTATATTGTACCATTCGCCCCCCTCCATACAATACATCAATTGTGACGGCGGTCGTTGTATCAATATATTCGAGGGCCGCTTCTTGCGTTATTGAATTTCCAGCTTCTTCATAAACCTCCCGAAGCGCAGCGGCAGCGGCCATGCGCTCGACCTCTCTCGAAATAAAGCTCTTAATGCTTTGACATGACTTCGGCGGCCTTACGAAACTCGGCGCAATCATAAGAATAATTTGGTCTGAAATCTTCTTATCGTCCATAATGCCAAAATAACAATCTATGTCTTGTTCAAGAGATTTTTCTTCAGATTTGAGCTCTAGATAGATGTACTCAATATTACCCTCGGCCATGTATACTCTCATTCTGTCAAGGGCAGTATACTCAGGGTCCTCGCTTGTAAGCCCTTCTGAAGTGAGAGAGGATAAAATTCGATCCGCAGTTAGAAACGAAAGGAATGTCAGAGAAGTCCCCTGGTCATCTAGAGAGCTTGAATCCCAACAGGATCTTGAATAATTCGAGCCTTGGCTTGCGTAACTCTCATCATTGCAATGCGCAAAGACTGTACAGGCGTTGCCGATCAACAGCGCGGCAACAAAATTAACTCTGAGGAACGGCGACGATATCAAGATCAGGAACTCCTTTTACTGAATATCTAACGCGAAGTTGATAAATCTCGTTTTCGTTGCACTGATTTTTGTTTTCTTCGTATAGACAAATACTATCAATTAAGTCGTGAAAAACTATTGACCTACTACTCAATCGCACGTCTCCAGAGTCTGCGGGTACGTTTATTGCCTCTCCAGCAACATCTGGCCTGACAAATATCGGCTCAACAGAGATATCTTCTGGCTGGACAAACTCGTCACCGGAACTCGTGAAAATTAGACTTCTGCCTTCAACACCCATATCGAAACCGGAGGACCTATTCTCAAGGGTGTGGATGCGCCGACCGTGCTCCATGGTAGCGCACCCGACGAATGCGGTTACGGCGCCTACGAGGACGGTTGCAATCAAATTCCAGCCAGCGAGTGTCATCGTAATTCGACTCCATGACCCCTAGCTACCTACCTCAACCTAGAGCATCTTGATTTACTGTTGGTAAACCATTGGTCACCGCAACAGATATGGTCGCACCCAAGATCCGCAAGGAATTTTCCCCTTGTCGACGTTCCTCCAACGCACGTTCCACTACAACCCAGCAACGCACGTTCCACTACAACCCAGTGAGTGCACCGCCCATCCATTCCAGCAAGGCCCCATCTATGATAACATATTCCCGCCGCGCGGGTATCGCTCCGCGACGCCGTTAACGGTGGTTGCGACCGGGTTAACGCGATCTGGATAAATATTATATTCCAATGACTTATCGATTCTTGCACGCGTGAATCACGGCGCCCTTTCACGCTCCGGTCCGCCTGATGCGCCCGCCCAGGCCCGCCGACGCGGCATGCGGAGCGGCAGCAGCATCTGGTTGAGCGGATGCGCGAAACGGTCGAGGTCTAGCGCTTCGTGCACGCCCACGGTGTCCGCGCCCTCGATGCGGGTCCGCACCATCGAGCGCGAATAGAACGGCACGTCGAGCATCGCCTTGACCTGCGCCGGGCGATAGCCCGGATCTGCGCGGGTGCTGCGCGGCAGCCGCCAGAAGGTGCGGGCGAAGCCGGTGTCGGGCGGCGCCGTCATCGGCGCGACCGAGCCGTCCGCCCCGAAGCGCAGCGCCACGCCGAGCTTCGAGCCGTCCCGCCTCTCGGCGTCGTAGAAGGTCGCCGCCGCGTCCGGCCCCAGCGGGTAGCGCCCCCAGGTCCAGCTGCGGAAGTCCGCCTCCAGCGCCCGGCTTCCGAAATTGGCGTCGAGATAGCCGTGCCCGGACCAGCGCCAGCCGGCGTTCTCGAGATCCACCTCGATGTCGGAGACCGGCGCGAACGGCCGCCAGACGTGGCCGTCCCGGTCCAGCGCCACCTCGACGCCGGTCACCGCCCGCGGCGTCACGGTGATGCGGCCGCGGATGCGCGTCATGTGCGGCACCGCCACCTCGTCGAGATCGACGATCAGCCGCCCGCCCTCCCAGTTTAGCGCGCTCGGTCCGACCCGGAAATGCGTGGGCCCGCGGTCCAGCGCCCCCGCGCCGCGCTCGGTCATCGCCCAGCGCGTGCCGCGCCCGTAAAGGCCGACGTTGATCGCCACGTGATCGAGCGGGGCCCGCCGGCCGGCCGCCTTGAAATAGGGCGAGAACACCGAGCCGATGAAGCCGATCACCGTGACCGCCTTCGCGCCGTCCTCGGAGACGCCGTCGAGGTACCACCAGGCGTAGCCGTCGGGATCGACCTTCAGGTCGAACCGCGGTCCTGCGTGATCGCCGCGGCCGCGAGCTGGCCGGACAGGCAGCTCATCGCCACCCCCGGCCCCGGATGCCCCGCGCCCCCCGCGAGGTAGAGCCCCGGCACCCGCGTGCGCGCCGTCGGCCGGCGGAAGGTCGCCATCATCCCGTGCGGCGCCGCCCCGTAGAGGGCTCCCCCCGTCCCGGGAAAGCGCGCCGCGAAGTCCGCTGGCGTGGCGATCGCCGCGCGCCCCGGCGGCTCGAGCCTCAGACCGGACGCCTCCAGCCGTCCGAAAACCCGCGTCGTGCATCGCTCCACCTCCCTGTCGTCGGGCGCGCCCAGATCGCCGTCGGCGGGCGCATTCATGATCATCATCAGCCGCTCGGGGCGTCCCGGGGTGCTCCCCGGCGCCCGGTCCTGGGCGCAGATGTAGATCGTGGGATCCTCCGGGGTCGCGCGCGCGGCGAAAAGCGCATCGAACTCGCGCCGGTAGTCGGCGCCGAAGAACACCGTGTGATAGGCCAGCGGCGCGCCCTCGGGTGCGCCGGCGAAGGTCCAGACCCAGGCCGAGAGCGACCGCGCCGCCCGCGGGGTCGGCGGCGCGGCCGGCCGGGCCGCAGCGCCCATCAGGCCCGCCGCAAGCGCCGCGGGATCGCCGTTGAACAGCACCTCCGCCGCCGCGATCCGTTCGCCGTCGGCGAGCCGCGCGCCCGCTGCGCGTCCATCCGCGACCAGGATCTCCGCGGCCTCCGCCCCGGTGCGGATCTCCGCGCCCGCGTCTTCGGCCAGGCTTGCGATCGCGCGCGCCAGCGCCGCGATCCCGCCCTCGATGCGCCAGACGCCGGCAGCCTCGGCCCGCCAGATCAGCATCAGCACCGCCGGGCTGAGGTAGGGCGAGCCGCCGACGTAAGTGGCGTAGCGCCCGAAGAGCTGCGCGAGCCGTGGGTCGGAGAACTGTCGATCGAGCGCGCCGGCGAGCGTCGGCCGGGCGCCCAGCGCCCGCAGCACCGCGAGGGCCCGCCCCGCCACCGCGCCGGCGACGCCCAGCGGCGTCGGCTGCGGGTTGCGCATGACGGGCGCCTCGAAGGCGTCGAAGAGCACCCGCGCCCGGGCGTCGAAGGCCGTAAACTCGGCCGCGGCCCGGGGCCCTGCGAAGGCCGAGATCCGCTCGCGCGACGCGTCCATGTCGGCCATCAGGTCGAGCGTCGCGCCGTCGGGCCAGTAGTGCCGGGCCAACACGTCGAGGGGATGCAGCGTCACCCGGTCGTCGAGCCGGGCGCCGACCGCGGCGAAGAGCTCATCGAAAACTCCGCGCATGGTGAAGACCGTGGGGCCTGCGTCGATCTCTCCCGCCGGGCTCGGCAGCCGGCGCGCCTTGCCGCCCAGATGGCCGGCGCGCTCGAGCACCGTCACCGCACGCCCTGACCGGGCGAGCAGCAGCGCTGCGCTCAACCCCGCGACGCCCGCGCCGATCACCACCACCCGTCCGTCGCGCGCCCTGTCCAAGCCGATTGACAGCCTCTCCGAGAGTGTCCAGTATTGTTGACACGCTAGACGTCATTCCAGCATGACACAAGCGCAGAGGAGGGTTGCATGACCGCCACCGACCGCATCGAGACCGCCCTCGCCGCAGCCCTGCGCGCCACGGCCGCGCCGGAGGCCCCGCCCCGCCTCGCCGCGGCGCTGGCGCACGCGGTCTTTCCCGGAGGCGCCCGGGTGCGCCCGCAGCTGGCGCTGGCGGTGTCGATCGCCTGCGGCGACGACCACCCACGGCTTTCGGACGCCGCGGCCGCAGCGATCGAGCTGATCCACTGCGCCAGCCTCGCCCATGACGACATGCCTTGCTTCGACAATTCTGACCTGCGACGGGGCCGTCCTTCGGTCCATGCGGCGTTCTCCGAACCTCTGGCGCTGCTGACCGGGGACGCGCTCATCGTGCTTGCCTTCGAGACGCTGGCGGTGGCCGGCGCCGACGCGCCCGACCGGCTCGCCGGCCTCGTCGCCACCCTGGCGCGCCGCACCGGAATGCCGAGCGGGATCTGCGCGGGCCAGGGCTGGGAGAGCGAGGCCTCGGTCGATCTCGCCGCCTATCACCGCGCCAAGACCGGCGCGCTGTTCGTGGCCGCCACCACCATGGGCGCGCTCGCCGCCGGCGAGAAGCCGGAGCCCTGGATCGAGCTCGGCGCGCGCATCGGCGAGGCCTTCCAGGTCGCCGACGACCTGCGCGACGCGCTCCTGAGCGAGTCCGAGCTCGGAAAGCCGGTCGGACAGGACGCCGCCCACGCCCGGCCGAGCGCGGTCGCGGCGCTCGGCGTCGCCGGCGCGGTCGCCAAGCTGCATGACATCCTTGGGGGCGCGATCGCCTCGATCCCCTCCTGCCCCGGCGAGGCGGCGCTCTGCGAGCTGGTCAGCCGGCAGGCCAAGCGGCTCACCCCGCTCGAGTTCGCCAGCCACGCCGCCTGACGCCGACCGGCTCGGCGGATGCCCGAGGCGCTTCTGGCCCGGCTGCGCGCGCGCCTGCGCGACTGGCGCAACGCCCGCGCCGCCGATCCGGCCTTCCAGTCCTGGGCGGCGCGGTTCCCGCCGACCCGGCCGCTGGCGCGGCGCGAGGCGGCGCGCCTCTACGACCTCGTCGCGGGCTTCGTTTATTCCCAGACCCTGCTCGCCTGCGTCGAGCTCGACGTCTTCGCCGCGCTGCGATCGCCGCGGACCGCCGAAGAGCTGGCCCGCGCCATCGACCTGCCGCTGGACCGCGCGACGCGGCTGGCCCAGGCGGCGGCGGCGCTCGACCTCCTGGAGCGCGACGGCGCGCGCTATGCGCTGGGGCCGCTCGGGGCGGCGCTGCTCGGCGCGCCCGGGGTCGTGGAGATGGTGCGGCATCACGCGATGTTCTACCGCGATCTCGCTGATCCGGTGGCGCTCCTGCGCGGCGTCGGCGAGCCCGAGTTGGCGCGCTTCTGGGGCTACGTCGGCGGCGCGCGCACCCATGCGATGACCGCCGAGGAGGCCGCGCCCTATTCGCGGTTGATGGCCGTGAGCCAGGCGATGGTCGCCGAGGAGACGCTCGCCGCCGCGCCGCTCAAGGGGGTGCTGCGGCTGATGGACGTGGGCGGCGGTGAGGGCGCGTTCCTCGCCGCGGCGCTGCGCGCGACCCCGGGGCTCGCGGGGGCGCTGTTCGACCTGCCCGCGGTCGCCGCGCGGGCGCGGGCGCGGCTCGATGCGGAGTGCCTCGCCGCCGAGATCCACGGCGGCAGCTTTCTCGATGATCCGCTGCCCGGCGGGGCGGACGCGATCAGCCTCGTGCGGGTTCTCTACGACCACGACGACGCTGTTGTGCGGCGCCTGCTCGGAAAGGTCCGCGACGTATTGCCGCCGGGAGGGCGGCTGATCGTCTCCGAGCCGATGTCCGGCGGCGCCCGGCCGAGCAGGGCCGGCGACGCCTATTTCGGCTTCTACACGCTCGCCATGGGAACCGGGAGGCCGCGGGACGCGGCGACCCATGCGGCGTTCCTGCGCGCGGCGGGATTCGCCGACATCACCGTCCGACCAACACGGCAACGCTTCGTCACCTCGGTCGTCACCGCGCGCCGTCCCTGAGACCGGAGCGCGTCCTCCACGGAGGCGCTGAAATGTTGTAAGCCATGATTGACAACCAAGACTGTCAAGCTACACTGACACTCAATCGATGACGCATCCGCCGACCGGATGACGCGACACAAGGAAGAAGGGGGGAGCCGATCATGCACACGACTGCGGTTCTGCTCGACGCGCCCGGACAGCTTCGTCTCGAGACGCTGGCGATCGACCCGCCGGGACCCGAAGACGTGGTGATCCGGATCGATCACTCGGGCATCTCCACCGGCACCGAAAAGCTCTTTTATTCCGGCAAGATGCCGCCCTTCCCCGGGATGGGCTACCCGCTGGTTCCGGGCTACGAATCCTTCGGCGAGGTGATCGAGGCGGGCCGCGACGCGCGCCTGCGGGTCGGCCAGACCGTCTTCGTTCCCGGTGCGGACTGCTACGGGCCCGTGCGCGGGCTCTTCGGCGGGGCGGCGCGCACGCTCGTGACGCGGGCGGAGCGAGTCGCTCCGGTCGATGGCGGCCTGGGCGAAATGGGCGCGCTGCTCGCGCTCGCGGCGACCGCCCGCCACGCGGTCGCGGGCCTCGACCACGACCTGCCCGAGCTCATCGTCGGCCACGGCGCGCTCGGACGGCTGATCGCGCGCATGACGCTCGCCGCCGGCGGACCCCCGCCGAAGGTCTGGGAGCTCGACGCCGACCGGCGCGCCGGCGCGGACGGATACGAGGTCCTGCATCCCGACGCGGACGACCGTCGCGACTATCGCACGATCTTCGACGCCTCCGGCGACGCTGGCATCCTCGACACGCTGATGGGCCGGCTGGCCAAGGGCGGCGAGATCGTGCTCGCGGGCTTCTACTCCGAACCCCTGGCCTTCGCCTTCGCCCCGGCCTTCATGCGGGAGGCGCGCATCCGCGTCGCCGCCGAATGGAACCGCGACGACATGCTCGCGACCCGGCTCCTCGTCGAGGAGGGCGCGCTGTCGCTCGACGGGCTGGTGACACACCGCGCGCCGGCGACCGACGCCCCGCTCGCCTACGAGACCGCGTTCAGCGACCCGGGGTGCCTGAAGATGATCCTCGACTGGAAGGGCTGCGCATGACCGTCGATCTCAAGATCCCGGACCTGAAGACCCGCGACGCCGAGCTTCGCGCCGAAGCGCATGCGCCGCTTGGCGAGATCCCGGTGCGCGAGGCGACCAAGGACACGCAGATCATCGCGATCTACGGCAAGGGCGGCATCGGCAAGTCGTTCACGCTCGCCAACCTCAGCCACATGATGGCCGAACAGGGCAAGCGCGTGCTGCTGATCGGCTGCGACCCGAAGTCCGACACCACCTCGCTGCTCTTCGGCGGCAAGGCCTGCCCGACGATCATCGAGACCTCCTCGAAGAAGAAGCTCGCCGGGGAGGAGGTCGCCATCGGCGACGTCTGTTTCAAGCGCGGCGGCGTCTTCGCGATGGAGCTCGGCGGACCCGAGGTCGGCCGCGGCTGTGGCGGGCGCGGCATCATCCACGGCTTCGAGTTGCTGGAGAAGCTGGGCTTTCATGACTGGGACTTCGACTACGTGCTGCTCGACTTTCTCGGCGACGTGGTCTGCGGCGGCTTCGGCCTGCCGATCGCCCGCGACATGTGCCAGAAGGTGATCGTGGTCGGCTCCAACGACCTCCAGAGCCTCTACGTCGCCAACAACGTCTGCTCGGCGGTGGAATACTTCCGCAAGATGGGCGGCAACGTCGGGGTCGCCGGCATGGTGATCAACCGCGACGACGGCACCGGCGAGGCCGCAGCCTTTGCCAATGCTGTCGACATCCCGGTGCTCGCAACCATCCCCGCCGACGAGGACATCCGCCGCAAGTCGGCCAACTACCAGATCGTCGGCACCGCCGCCTCGCAGTGGGGCGCGATGTTCGCCGAGCTCTCCGACAACATAGCAGGCTCGATCCCGAACCGTCCGAGGCCGCTGAGCCAGGACGGGTTGCTGGGCCTGTTCTCGCCGGAGGACACGGGCGGAAACTTCGTGCTCGAACCCGCCACTGACGCCGACATGCGCGGCAAGAACTACGCGCCCAAGCCATCGCTCGAGGTGGTCTACGACGATGCTTGATCTCGACGCCCTCGCCGACGCCGACCGCGCGCTCTCCGGCTTCCGGCCGGACGCGCCGCTCCGGCCCGTTCCCGCCCAGGCGCAGGCGCAGGCGCCCGCGCGCGAGGCCCGCCGCGCCGGCGTCTGCCCCTACGCCTCGCAAGCGACGGAGCGCGCAGCGTGAGCGGCGAGACACGATACGAGTCCGACGCCGAGGCGCCCGTCCTGACCGGAACGCCCGACGCGACGGCCCCGGCCGGCGGTTGCCACGCCGGCTCCGAGAAGCTGCGCGCCGAAGCGATGGGCGGCGAGACCGCCGACCTGCTCGCCCGGTTCGCCAAGGACTATCCGCAAGGACCGCACGACAAGCCGCAAAGCATGTGTCCTGCATTCGGGTCCCTGCGGGTGGGGCTGCGGATGCGGCGGGTCGCGACCGTGCTCTCCGGGTCGGCCTGCTGCGTCTACGGCCTTACCTTCGTCAGCCATTTCTATGGCGCCCGCCGGTCGGTGGGATACGTGCCGTTCAACTCCGAGACGCTGGTCACCGGCAAGCTCTTCGAGGACATCCGGGAGGCGGTCCACGATCTCGCCGATCCCGACCGCTACGACGCGATCGTGGTGACGAACCTCTGCGTCCCGACCGCCTCGGGCGTGCCGCTGCGGCTCCTGCCCGACCAGATCGACGGCGTGCGGATCATCGGCATCGACGTGCCGGGCTTCGGCGTTCCGACCCACGCCGAGGCCAAGGACGTGCTGGCCGGCGCGATGCTCGCCTACGCCCGAAAGGAGATCGAGGCCGGACCCGTCAAGGCACCCGAAGGCGGAAGGTCCGACCGGCCTACGGTGACGCTGCTCGGCGAGATGTTCCCCGCCGACCCGGTGATGATCGGCCACATGCTGGCCCCGCTCGGCCTCGCCGCCGGCCCGGTGGTCCCCTGCCGTGAATGGCGCGAGCTCTACGCCGCCCTCGACTGCGGCGCGGTGGCGGCGATCCATCCCTTCTACACCGCGGCGATCCGCGAGTTCCAGGCGGCCGGCCGGCCGGTGCTGGGCTCCGGCCCGGTGGGCGCGGAAGGAACCGCCGCCTGGCTCAAGGCCATCGGCGACGTCTTCGCGCTGCCCGCCGACAAGGTGGCCGCGGCGCAGAACGCCGTGCTTCCCGCGATCCGGGCCGGCCTCGCGGCCAACCCGGTCGACGGGGTCGTGACGCTGTCTGGCTACGAGGGTTCGGAGCTTCTGGTGGCGCGGCTGCTGATCGAGTCGGGCGCGCGGATGCCCTATGTCGGCACCGCCTGCCCGAAATCGCCCTGGAACGCAGAGGACGCCGCCTGGCTTCGCGATCGCGGCGTCACCGTGAAGTTCCGCGCCAGCCTCGAGGACGACTGCGCGGCGATGGAGGCGATCCGGCCCGACCTCGCCATCGGCACCACCCCGGTGGTGCAGAAGGCCAAGGAGCTCGGCGTCCCGGCGCTCTACTTCACCAACCTTATCTCGGCGCGCCCGCTGATGGGCCCCGCCGGCCCGGGACAGCTCGCCGAGGTCGTCAACGCCGCCATCGCCAACAAGGGCCGCATGGAGACGATGCGCGCCTTCTTCGAGGGCGCCGGCGCCGGCGACACTGCGGGGATCTGGGAGGGCGATCCGAACCTGCAGCCCGAATTCCGCGCCCGCCACGCCAAGAAGCTCGAAAAGCGCATCCGCGCCGAAAAAGCCGCGGAGATGATCTGATGCTCGTGACCGATCACGACCGGGCCGGCGGCTACTGGGGCGCAGTCTATGCTTTCACCGCCATCAAGGGCCTGCAGGTGGTCATCGACGGACCTGTCGGCTGCGAGAACCTGCCGGTCACCAGCGTGCTGCACTACACCGACGCGCTGCCGCCTCACGAATTGCCGATCGTCGTCACCGGCCTCGGCGAGGAGGAGATGGGAACCGGCACCGAGGACGCGATGAAGCGCGCCTGGGACACGCTCGACCCGGTGCTGCCGGCGGTGGTCGTCACCGGCTCGATCGCCGAGATGATCGGCGGCGGCGTCACGCCGCAGGGCGCCAACATCCAGCGCTTCCTGCCGCGCACCATCGACGAGGACCAGTGGCAGTCCGCCGACCGGGCGATGACCTGGGCCTTCACCGAATTCGGCATGACCAAGGGCCGGATGCCGCGCGAGGCGGAGCGGCCGGAAGGTTCCAGGCCGCGGGTCAACATTCTCGGGCCGATGTACGGCGTCTTCAACATGCCCTCCGACCTCGCCGAGATCCGGCGGCTGGTGGAGGGCGTCGGCGCCGAGGTCAACATGGTGATGCCGCTCGGCGCGCATCTGGGCGACATGCCCCGGCTCGTGAACGCCGACGCCAACGTGGTGATGTACCGCGAGTTCGGCCGCGGCCTCGCGGAGGTTCTCGGCAAGCCGTATCTCCAGGCCCCGATCGGACTCGATTCGACCACGCGCTTCCTGCGCACGCTCGGCGAGATGCTCGGCCTCGACCCCGAGCCGTTCATCGCGCGGGAGAAACATTCGACGATCAAGCCCTTGTGGGACCTGTGGCGGTCGGTCACCCAGGACTTCTTCGCCACCGCCTCCTTCGCCATCGTCGCCAACGAGACCTACGCGCGCGGCGTGCGCCGCTTCCTCGAGGGCGACCTCGGGCTGCCCTGCGCCTTCGCGGTCGCCCGCGTCGCCGGCGCCAAGACCGACAACGAGGCGGTGCGCGCCATGCTGGCCAAGGACCGGCCGCTGGTGATCATGGGCTCGATCAACGAGAAGATGTACATGGCCGAGATGTCGGGCGGCTTCGGGCCGAAGCCCGCCTTCATCCCCGCCTCCTTCCCCGGCGCGGCGATCCGCCGGGCCACCGGCACGCCCTTCATGGGATACGCCGGCGCCACCTACGTGCTCCAGGAAGTCTGCAACGCGCTCTTCGACGCGCTCTTTCATGTCTTGCCGCTGGGCTCGGACATGGACGCCGCCGCCGCGACGCCGACCACGCTGCGCCGCGATCTGCCCTGGGACACAGACGCGCAGGCGCTGCTCGACGAGATCGTTGCGCGCCACCCGGTGCTCACCCGCATCTCCGCCGCCAAGTCGCTGCGCGACGCGGCCGAGAAACGCGCGCTCGACAAGGGGGACGGACGGGTCGACCGCTCGACCGTCGCCAGCCTGTCGCCCCCGGACCGGGATGGCGACATCAGACCCGCTTCACCTGAGGAGACCAGACCATGATGAACGCCGACGCCCCCGGCGGCCACGGACGCATGCCGCGTCACGCCAGCCGACTGGAGTACACGGTCTACTTCGTGCTGATCCTGCTGATTTCGGTGCCGACGGCGCTGGTGCGGTCGGTGCTGCCGAACCGCAGCGGCCTGCCGCGACGCTTCTTCCTGGCGGAGGCGTGGGACATGGCCCGACGCGTGACGCCGCAGATCTTCGCCGTCTGAGACGACGGCTGTCCAATCCGGCGCCGGGAGACCGGCGGCGGTGACCTGGCCGCGAGGATACTGCGGCGCCAGTCAGACCATCCGGAGGATTGTTTATGGCTGACGATACGGGCCTGTCGTTCACAGGCTTGACAGACGACCAGGCGCAGGAGCTGCACAGCGTCTACATGAGCGGATTGTACCTCTTTGCTACGATCGCGATTGTTGCGCACCTTGCAGTCTTCATCTGGCGACCCTGGTTCTGAGGAGGACACGAGAATGAGCAAGTTCTACAAGATCTGGCTGGTTTTCGACCCGCGGCGCGTCTTCGTGGCGCAGGGCGTCTTCCTCTTCCTACTGGCGGCGATGATCCATCTCGTCCTGCTCAGCACGGAGCGCTACAACTGGTTCGACCAGGCGGCCATCAAGTATGCGCCCGTCACCGTCGTCGCCGAGTAGCGTGCCAGCACCTGCTGCGGGCGGCGCGCCCGCCCGCGGCGAACCAAGAACACCGAACCGGCTTCGCCAAGATCGGCTCAAGCCTCTGCTGCGGAGACAGAAGTATGGCCCTGCTCAGCTTCGAACGTAAGTATCGCGTCCGCGGAGGGACGCTCATTGGTGGGGACCTCTTCGATTTCTGGGTCGGTCCACTCTATGTGGGGTTCTTCGGCGTGTCGGCGTTCTTCTTCGCCGTGCTCGGCACGATTCTCATTTTCTGGGGCGCCGTGCTGCAAGGCGAATGGAACCCCTGGCTGATCAACATCGCGCCGCCCGACATCTCCTACGGGCTTGGCGTCGCGCCGCTCGCCGAGGGCGGGCTCTGGCAGATCATCACGGTCTGCGCGCACGGCGCCTTCATCTCCTGGGCGCTGCGCGAGGTCGAGATCGCCCGCAAGCTCGGCATCGGCTATCACGTGCCGGTCGCCTTCGGCTTCGCGATCCTCGCCTACTCGACGCTGGTTGTGTTCCGCCCGATGCTGCTCGGGGCCTGGGGCCACGCGTTCCCCTACGGCATCTTCAGCCACCTCGACTGGGTGTCGAACACCGGCTACCAGTACCTGCATTTCCACTACAATCCGGCGCACATGCTGGCGGTGACGTTCTTCTTCACCACCACGCTCGCCCTCTCGCTTCACGGTGGTCTGGTCCTCTCTGCGACCAACCCGCCCAAGGGGCAGGAGATCAAGACGCCGGACCACGAGGACACGTTCTTCCGCGACTTCATCGGCTATTCGGTCGGCACGCTCGGCATCCACCGCCTGGGTCTGCTGCTGGCGCTCAACGCCGGCTTCTGGAGCGCGGTCTGCATCATCATCTCGGGTCCGCTCTGGACCAAGGGCTGGCCCGAATGGTGGAACTGGTGGCTTGACCTGCCGATCTGGGGGAACTGAGCGATGGCCGAATATCAGAACATCTTCACCCAGGTTCAGGTCCGCGGCCCCGCCGAGCTCGGGATGGCGGGAGGCGGATCGGAGCTCGGACGCATCGGCCGGCCCGGCTTCTCCAACCTGCTCGGCTGGATCGGCAACGCCCAGCTCGGCCCGATCTATCTCGGCTCCTGGGGACTGGTGAGCCTCGTCACGGGGATCCTTTGGTTCAACATCGTCGGCCTGTCGATGCTCTCGTCGGTCGACTTTCAGGTCGGCGAGTTCATACGGCAGCTGTTCTGGCTGGCCCTCGAGCCGCCGGGACCGGAGTACGGGCTCTCGATCCCACCGCTCAACGACGGCGGATGGTTCATCATCGCGGGGTTCTTCCTGCTGGTCTCGGTGATCACATGGTGGATCCGGACCTACCGCCGCGCCCAGGCGCTCGGCATGGGCTACCATGTCTGCTGGGCCTTCGCCGCGGCGATCTGGCTCTTCCTGGTGCTGGGCCTGATTCGGCCGGTGCTGATGGGCTCCTGGTCGGAGGCGGTGCCCTACGGCATTTTCCCGCACCTCGACTGGACCACGGCGTTCTCGCTGCGCTACGGAAACCTCTTCTACAACCCCTTCCACGCGCTCTCGATCACCTTCCTCTACGGCTCGACCATGCTCTTTGCGATGCACGGCGCGACCGTGCTGGCGATCAGCCGCCTCGGCGGCGACCGCGAGATCGAGCAGATCGTCGACCGGGGCACGGCCTACGAGCGCGGCGCCCTCTTCTGGCGCTGGACGATGGGCTTCAACGCGACGGCGGAGGGCATCCACCGCTGGATCTGGTGGTTCGCGATCCTGACGCCGATCACCGGCGGCATCGGCATCCTGCTCACCGGCACCGTGGTCGACAACTGGTACCTCTGGGCCGTCGAACACAACTTCGCGCCGGAGTACCCGTCGATGCTCGGCGCCGGCGGCTATGTCGGAACGGGAGGCTGACATGAGCAAATCGCGCAAACAGATCCGGGACGAGATGACCGGCCTCCTGCTCAAGGGGGGCCTCATTGGGGTCATCGCCTTCGTGATCGCGATCGCCTTCATGGTGGTGCCGCGCCAGCTTGGCGAGATCTGGCCCACCAGCACGGTGCAGACCGGCTTTCGCGGCACCGGCATGGAGGTGGTCTCCTTCGACGCGGACTCCGCGGCGCTGGCGATGAGCAACCAGCTCCCCGCCTCCGCCGCGGCGCCGATCCCGCCCGAGCCGGGCGAGCCGCTCGCCCGCGACGTCTATCCCAACTCCGAACCGCTCGGGCATCTGACCGTGCGCAACTACGAGCGGCTGGTCGCGGCGATGCGCGAATGGGTCGGCAACGACACGCTCTTCGGCGAGGAGGAGACCTACGCCACGGCGGTCGCGCGGAACATGATCGAGATGGTCTGGGCGATCAACCAGGACTGGGACGGCCATGTCGCGGCGACGGGGGTGACCTGCTACACCTGCCATCGCGGCAATGCGGTTCCCGAGAACCACTGGTTCCTGCCCGAGCCGCACAGCCAGTGGGCGGGACCCAGCGCGATGATGCAGAACCGCGCGGTGGCGGCCAACTACTCCACGGCGCTGCCGATCGACGCGCTCCAGACCTACCTGCTCGAATCCGACCAGGAGGTCGTCGTTCACGGCTATTCCTCCCGCGACGAGGACGGCAGCTCGAACGCCTCGATCTACCACACTTACCAGACCTACGCGCTGATGATGCACTTCGCCAACAGCTTGGGCGTCAACTGCACCTACTGCCACAACACCCGCTCACCGGCGGATCCGGCCGGGTTCACCCCGCAGTGGGCGACGGCGCAGCTCGGCCGGTCGATGGTGCAGGAGATCAACAACGTCTACATCCCGCCCAACCTCGACCTGCTGCCGGCCGAAAGGCTCGGACCGCTCGGCGACGTGGCCAAGGCCAACTGCACGACCTGCCACCAGGGCGCGGCCAAGCCGCTGCTCGGCCAGTCGATGCTGGCCAACTGGCCGGAACTGGTGGGCCCGGAGCCGGTCTACGAGTAGTCCTCCCCTCGGGCGCCGACTCCAACCCTCCCCTCGCGGCCGCCTCCGGGCGGCCGCATGGGTTTGGAGGAGGCGCTGCGGGCGCGATATCCGGTGGCGTGGCGGCGCGGCCGGGCTATGCTCTGCAACATGGTTTTCGCCCTGCGCCCCCGCCCCGTCCTCTGCGCCGCAGCCCTTGCGGTCACACTCGCGGTCGTCGCGCCGGCGCCGCAGGCCGGTGCCGAGGAGACGACCGTCACCAGCCATGGCCTCTCGACCTTCGGCGCGCTGCGCTATTCCGAGGGCTTCGCGCATTTCGACTATGTCGAGCCCGACGCTCCCAAGGGCGGGATCCATCATTCCTGGACTCTGGGGGGCTACGACTCACTCACGCCCTTCACCGAAAAGGGCAACCCCGCCGCCGGCTCCTGGGGCGTCTTCGACAGCCTGATGGTCGGCACGCTCGACACGCTCGACGAAATGTACGGGCTCGTCGCCGAGAGCGCTACCTGGCCCGACGACAAGCGCTGGATCAGTTTCCGGATGCGCCCCGAGGCGCGGTTCTCCGACGGCAGCCCGCTCACAGCCGACGACGTGGTCTTCACCTTCGACATGATGAAGAACCGCGCCCAGCTGCGGTATCGCGCCTATTTCGGCGGGATCGAGACCGTCGAGGCGCAGGGTCCGCACCAGGTGAAGTTCACCTTCGCCGAAGGGGTTTCCACCCGCGACCTTCTACCCATCGTCGCGGGCACGGCGATCTTCTCGCGGGCCTACTACGAAGGACGCGATTTCTCGCAGAGCTCGATGGACCCGCCGTTGGGCTCGGGGCCCTACCAGGTCGAACGGGCCGAGGCGGGGCGCTTCGTAATCTACCGGCGCGACGCGGACTACTGGGCGAAGGACCTCCCGGTGAACGTCGGGCAGAACAACTTCGAGCGGATCCGCATCGACTACTACGCCGATCAGGCGAGCGCCTTCGAGGCGTTCAAAGCCGGCGAATACACCTTTCGGGGCGAGACCAACGCCGATCGGTGGATGCGCAGCTACGACTTTCCCGCCGTCACCCGGGGCGAGGTGGTGCTCGACGAAATCCCCGCGCGCACTGTGCCGAACGCCGGCGGCCTTTACTTCAATTTGCGCCGCCCAGCCTTCCAAGACGCCCGCGTGCGCGAGGCGCTCCAGATCATGTTCAATTTCGAGTGGGTCAACGCCACGCTCTTTCACGGGGTCGAGGCGCGGGCTGCGAGCTATTGGGAACGCAGCGACATGGCGGCCGGGGGGCCGCCGAGCCCCGAGGAGCGCCTGATCCTCGAGCCGCTCGTGGCCGACCTGCCGCCGGGCCTTGAGGATATCCTCGAGGTCGACGCCGCCCGGCCCTTCGAGGGCGCGAGCGCCCAGCGCGACCGCGCCCGCCAGCGCGCCGCCATGGCCCTTCTCGCCGAGGCGGGCTACGTGCAGGAGGGAGGGCAACTGGTCGGGCCGGACGGAACCCAGCTTCGGCTCGAGATGATGTTCTCCAGCCCCGACGCCGAGCAGTACCTCTCGCCGTTCAGCCAGATGCTGCGCGCCATCGGCGTCGACGCCTCGCTGCGCCTCGTCGACAGCGCCCAGTGGCGCGAGCGCGCCGAGACCTTCGACTTCGACGCGGTCCATGTCTTCGTGCCGATGAGCGACACGCCGGGCGCGGAGTTGCGCGACGCCTTCGGCTCGGAATTCGCCGAAACCGGCGGTGCGCTCAACGTCTCGGGCGTCTCCAGTCCCGCGATCGACCGGCTGATCGGGCTGATCGAGACCGCCGAGACCCGCGAGGAGCTGACCGTGCGGGTGCGTGCGCTCGACCGGGTGCTGCGGGCGATGCACCTGCGCATCCCCTACTGGGTCCGGCCCGAGACCTGGGTCGCCTACTACGACTACTACCTCCACCCCGACCCGCTGCCGGACTACGGGATCGGATCGAGCTCGATCTGGTGGGCGGACGCCGAACGGTATGAGGCGCTGCGGGAGGCCGGCGCGATCCGCTGAGCGGACGCCGCTTGGGTGGGCGCGCGGCCAAGTAACGGCGAGACGGATCGACGCCTCCTCTGGACGAAGCCGGACGGCGACAGGCGCGCTTCGAAACGATGCGGATCTATTGCGTATCCGCCACGCAATCGCCCGCGTCTGTTAAGGTTTTTTTCTTCGGAAACAATTTAGTAACATTTGCGGAAAATAACGGGAGCGCCAGAAGGGATGCTCCCGCTGGCGGATCATCCACCTCGCATGAGGAGTATCTGCGCATGTCCGCTTACAAACTGAAGGCCCTGCTCGTCCGCATTCGTGCGCTCGAAGCCGCCACCGTCAAGATGTTGATGGCCGAAGAGAAGGCCGCCAAGAAGATGACGATGGCCAAGACGAAGGCGCCGGCGAAGGCCAAGACCAAGGCCGCTCCGAAGGCCAAGGCTCCCTCCAAGCCCAAGACGGCCGCCAAGGCGAAGCCGATGGCCGCCCGCGCCGCAAAGGCGACGCCCAAGAAGGTCGCCGGCAAGCCCGCCGCCGCAGCCGCGCGGATGAAGGCCAACGGCAAGGCCCCGGTCAAGATGATGACCGCCGCCTCCTGAGCCAGCCCGCCGCGCCCGGGCGCGCCATCGCGTCCGGGCCCGCCGACCCCTTCGGCCCGCGATGCGGCCGTCAGGCCGCTTCGCCGAAGATCTGTCCGTGATGCTCTTCGAGATAGATCCGGAGCCAGGGCGTGAACGCCTCCGGCCGGGCCGCGATCTCCGCCCGCAGGGCCTCCAGATCGATCCAGCGCACTTCCATCACCTCCGACGGGTTCGGCGTGACTGCGAGGTCGGCGCCGGCCTCGCCGGTGAAGAGGTCGACGCGTTCGTGCTCGATGAGCCCGCCGCCGACATCGGCGCGGTACTCCACCCGGTCGCGCGCCGTCAGCGCCAGCCCCTCGATCCCGAGCTCTTCGCGCAACCGCCGCGCCGCGCAGACGGCCGGCGCCTCGCGCCAGTGCGGATGGGTGCAGACCGCGTTCGCCCAGAGCCCCGGGGTGTGGTACTTCTCCAGCGCGCGCCGCTGGATGAGCGTCCGCTGCCCGTCCATCACGAAGACCGACACCGCCGGATGCCGCAGCCCGCGGCGATGCGCGTCGATCTTCTCGACGGGACGCAGTCGTCCGTTCACCCAGGCCGGTATCGTCTGGGTCATGCCGCCGGGATCAGCCGGGTCAGATGCGCGATGTTCTTGGCCATGATGCGAATATGCGCCAGGGGCTTCGCGCGGACCAGCTTCTTGTTCATGTAGGCCTCGAAGGTCAGCCGCTGCACGTCGACGTCGCGGCAGAGCGTGACGAACCGCTCGCGCCGGTCGTCGGAGCGGTACCAGGTGTCCTGCATGACCCGCAGCACCCGGAACACCATCTTGTGCTCCTTCATGAAAAGCTTGCGCGCGAGCTTGAGGTCCTTGGCGCGTCCGCTCGCCAGGCAGGCCGCCGCCGCCGCCGCCGCGCAGCGCCCGCCGACCATCGCGTAGTAGATGCCCTCGCCCGAGGACGGCGCCACCACGCCGGCGGCGTCGCCTGCGAGGACCACGTCGCGGCCGTTGTCCCAGCGCTTGAGCGGCTCGAGAGGGATCGGCGCGCCCTCGCGGCGGATCGTCTCGCAGTCGGCGAGGCCCGAGGCCAGGCGCAGGGCGGCGGTCGCGTCCTTGAGATCGACGCCGTCGACGCCGGTGCCCATGCCGACGCTCGCCTGCGCGCCGTGCGGGAAGACCCAGCCGTAGAAGTCGGGCGAGATCCGGCCGTCGTAGATCACGTCGCAGCGCGTGCTGTCGTAGGCGCCGCCGTTCGCCGGCGCCTTGATGATCTCGTGGTAGGCGATGACGTAGGGGATCTTCTCGCCGCCGGGCACTTCGGCCTTGGCGACGTTCGAGCGCGCGCCGTCGGCCCCGACGATGAGGCGGGTCGAGATCGAGACGGGCTCGCCGCCCCTGGGACGATAGACGACCGAGGGCGTGCCGGTCGCGTCCCGCTCGATGCGCTGGAAGGTCCCGGTGATCAGGGTGGCCCCCGCGGCCACGGCGCGGGCGCGCAGGAACTCGTCGAAATGCTCGCGGTCGACCATCCCGACGTAGCCGTTCTCGATGGGGATATCGAC
The DNA here is from genome assembly GCA_963836255.1 of uncultured Alphaproteobacteria bacterium. GTDB lineage: Bacteria > Pseudomonadota > Alphaproteobacteria > Rhodobacterales > Rhodobacteraceae > Amaricoccus. The sequence goes on along the minus strand of CAWIIL010000001.1, from coordinate 426,345 downwards.
GTGGTTGGCCGCCGGCGAGATCATCCGGGCGGTGTTGATGCGCGCGACTATCTGCTCGTCGGGGATGGCGAAGTCGGCGATCAGGCGCGGCGGCACGGCCCCGCCGCAGGGCTTGATCCGCCCGGCCCGGTCCAGAAGCGCCACCCGCTGGCCCGCGCGGGCCAGGTCCTCCGCCGCCGTCGCGCCCGAGGGCCCGCCTCCGACGACGATCACGTCATAGTCCGTCCGCTCCATAGTTCACTCCCCCGGAACAAGTTGCGCAGCGCCCTGCGCCGCCACCCGCAGCGCCAGCGCCGCTGCGACCAAGAAAAGCCCCGCCTCGGCGAGAAACACCGCGCCGTAGGCCTCCGCCGGATCCGCCACCAGCCGCCGCATCAGGTCGACCGCCGCCGCGCCGACGAAGCCGCCGAAACCCGCCGCGATCGCCTGCGCCGCGCCCCAGAGCCCCATGCGGGTGCCCTCGCGGCCCGGACGGCCGTCACCGGCAAGCGCCATCATCGATCCGATCGCCGCCACCGCGAACACGCCGTTGAAGAAGCCGAGTGCGAAGACCAGCGGAAGGAGCGGCGCGCCGGGCCCCGCGAACCCCGCGAAGGCGATCGCGGCCAGCGCCGCGGCGGAGCCCACGCAGCCCGCCGCGGTCCAGTGTCCCAGCGCGCCACGCTTGAGCCCGCTCGCCACCACGCCGATCGTGAGCATGCCGAGGAAAACGCCGCCGTTCTGCAGGCCCGCCATCGAGGTCGACTGACCCGGCGTGAAGCCGAAGACATGGCCCGCGAACGGCTCGAGGATCAGCTCCTGCATGAAATAGGCGGTCATCGACAGGAAGACGAAGACCGCGAAGCGCCGCGCCCGCGGCTCCGCCCAGATCTCAACGAAGGCGACCCGGAAGGGAATGCGCTCCTCCTGCGGCTCGGGCAGTCCGCCCAGGCGTCGCTCGATGCCCCAGACGGCGAGCGCCGTCAGCGCCACGGCCCCGGCCGACACCGCGCAGACGATGCTGACCAGCCGGGCGGGGGAGAACGGATCAAGGACCGCGCCGACCCCGCCTGCGGTCAGCGCGATGCCGAGGATCATCATCAGCCAGGTGATCGTCGCCGCCGCCGCCCGCCGCTCGGGCGCAGTTGCGGTCGCGAGCAGCGCCAGCAGCGAGGTGCCCGAGGCGCCGACCCCGACGCCGATCAGAAGGAACGAGGCCACCGAAAGCGCGAGGCCGCCAGCGAACGAGGTCTCCAACCATACGGTGCCGAGCGTCGCACCGAGCCCGCCGAGGGCCAGCACGCCCATGCCGCCGATGATCCAGGGCGTGCGCGCCCCGCCGGCGTCGGAGCGGTAGCCCCAGTTCGGCCGGCTGAGCTGCACTGCGTAGTAGAGCGCCACCAGCGCGCCGGGAAGCATCGCCGGCAGCGCCAGTTCGACGACCATCACCCGGTTCAGCGTCGAGGTGGTCAGCACCACGATAGAGCCGATCGCCATCTGCACGAGGCCCAACCGGAAGATGTCGAGCCAGCCGAGCCGCCTCATGCCGCGGCTCCGATCCGCGCCAGCGCGAAGGCCGCGGCCAGCATGCCGAGTACGTAGAGCAGCACGCCGGTGCCGTTGTACCAGGGCGCGAGCTTGCGCGGGTCGCCGAGCAGCCGGCGCATCGCCAGGAGCTGCAGCGCCAGCGAGACCGCGACGATCCCCGCAAAGACCGGCGCGCCCCAGAGGAGCAGGAGCCCGACCACCACAACCTGCGGCGCGGCCATGACCGCGCAGGCCACCCGCGCGGCGCGCTCCGGGCCCAGCGTGACGGGCAGGGAATTGACCCCGGTGCGCCGGTCGCCCTCGAGCGCCTTGAAGTCGTTGAGCGTCATGATGCCGTGGGCGCCGATGCTGTAGAGCAGCGCCACTGCGACCACCTGCCAGCCGGGAAACGCCTGCGCAAGCACCGCCGCCCCGGTGAACCAAGGCAGGCCCTCGTAGCAGAGCCCGACCACGCCCGGCCCGATCCACCCAGACCGCTTCAGCCGCACCGGCTCGGCGGAGTAGGCCCAGGCGGCGATCACCGCCACAACCGTCGCTCCGAAGCCCCAGGGACCGAGGCCCACGCCGACCACCAGCGCCAGCGCCGACATCGCCAGCGCGATCCAAAGACCCCAGCGCCCGGGCACCCGGCCCGAGGGGATCGGCCGGCCGGGCTCGTTGATCGCGTCGACGTGGCGGTCGCACCAGTCGTTCGCCGCCTGGCTCATCCCGCAGACTAGCGGCCCGGCCAGCAGCACGCCAAGGACGATCAGGCCCCAGTTGCCCGAGAACGCCACGCCCGACGACACCAACCCGCAGACGTAGGCCCACATCGGCGGAAACCAGGTGATCGGCTTGAGAAGTTCGAGCGCCGCCCGCGGTTGGGGCAGGCCGGGATGTGTCAACTCCACATTCGCGCTCATGTGTCAATCTAACACGACACTGTCGCGCATGGGAAGCGCCGGAGACGCCGCAGGCGACTGCGGCGCACGGTCGCACCGAGGCGCCCGACGAAAGGGGCCCCGGTCCTTTCCGGACCGGGGCCCCTGGGCCTTGGGGGTCGAGGGACGGGACCCTTGGGCCCGTCCGGACGTTCAGAGGCTCTGGCGGTCGGTGACCGGCTTGCCGCGGTTGTAGAGGTCGATGGCGCGCGCCTCGAGCGGGTCGCTGGCGACCGAACCGCCGGCGGAGCGGGTGGCCTTGGTGACGGCGGTCGCGTCGCGGGCCGGCTGGAGGTCCTGCGCGCCCTTGCCGGAATTGTAGATGGCCACGGCCTGGGCGTTGAGCGCGACCGCGTCGCCGCCGCGGTCGATGCGGACCGCCTGCTGGTCGGTGGCGGAGCGACCGCGGTTGTACTTGGCCGCGGCGATCTGGTTGAGGGTGAGCCCCTCGGCCTCGGCGGCGGTGAGGCCGGCGCTGGCGATGAGTTGGTCGTTGGCGAAGGCCGGGGCGGCGGCGGCGAGCGCGGCGGCGACGGCGAAGGCGAAGCGGCGGTTGGTCATGGTCTGGTTTCCCTCTCGTGTGGTCCTGTGGGTGACCGCCGGGGGTGTCTGCGTCCCGGCGGGGAGCCTCGCTGGCTCTCGGGAAACAATTAGGACTGGAGAATGATATTGTTTCGCCATTTCACGGAGCCTTGTCCGGTTCTCACGAGATGGCGAGGCGGCGAAACCGCGAGGCCTCCGGCGACGTAGCGTCCGGCCGCCCCGCTGGCGTTAATACTTTTCCCGCCTGAAATCAGCAGCTTGACGGCCGTCCAACCCTGGACGCTGCGTAAGGCCGGGCGGCTGGCGGTGGCGCGCCTGTCAGGCGGCGCGCCCGGAACGGGCAAGAGACGACCCCGGGGTTCAGGCTTCGGCCTTGGTCGCACCCTCGACCACGGCAAGGTCCCGGCTGAAGCGGGCCACCAGTTCACGGCGGATCCTGTCCTTGTCCTGCGTGGCGACCCACGGTCGGCACGCGAACGTGAAGCTCTCCGCCGTGACCGTGTCGAGCATGACTTCGGGCTCCGGATCGTCGAGCACGCCGGGATGTTGCTCCATCGCGGACATCAGGATGCGTTCGGATTCGTCGATGTCGTGCTCCTCGGCGTTCACCTCGATCTCGATCGAGAGCCGTCGCGTCGCCGCGCTCGTGGAGTTCACCACCACGTCTTCCCAGATCATGTTGTTCGGCACGATCACCTTGCGATTCTCGTCGGTCTTGAGGTGGGTGGAGAACAGCGACACGCTCTCCACCTCGCCCGAAACGCCGGCCGCCTCGATGTCGTCCCCCGCATCGAAGGGACGCTGAAGCAGGATAAGAAGCCCGCTCGCGAAGTTGCCGATGCTGTTCTGAAGCGCGAAGGCGAGAATGAAGCCTGCGGCGCCGAGCCCGGCGAGGATCGGGGTCATGTTTGTGCCGATCCACGACAGGCCGACAAGGAAGCCGACCGCTCCGCCGACGCGCGTGATCCATTTGCGCAGGAACCGGCGCAGAAGGTTGGATGTCAGCTCGCTCCCCTTCAGGAAGAGGTTCACGACCCGACCGGCGATCCAGCCGATCACCAGGCCGCCGAGCAGCGCGGCGAGGACGATGCCCACATTGCGGGCGATGCGCAGGCCACCATCTTCCGAGAGCGCCCACTCCTGCACGGTCAGCAGGGTCGTGCGGATGTTGCGCGTATCGACCCGGACCCCGCCCACGTCGGCGATGTAGGCGCGGGCCTCGTCGGTCTCCGCCGGACCCCCTCCCCGGCCCACGAACGTGTCGAGCACATGCTTGAAGCGGTCCGCGCGCGCCGTGCGGGTCTCGCGGAGTTCGCCAATCCGCTCCACCAGCTGAGCCGTCTCTGGATCCTCGACTGCCGGCGTGGCGGCGCCGTTCCCGCCTGATCCTTCACCGCCATCTTCCGCGGGCGCATCCGCCTGATTGATCTCGAAAAGCTGGAGTTCGGCCGCCGACAGATCTTCCACGGCGCCGCGCAGAAGATCGCTCCAACCCGCCATCTCGGTGCGGAGATCATCGAGCATCAGCGGCTCGAGCACGATGTCGAGCGCCTCGAGCGAAATGTCGGGTTCGGCCGTGCTGATCGCATCGGGTGGCTCGCGGCCTCCGGACGCCAACAAATCTTCGAGGGCGGCCTGCACGTCCTGGGTGGTGACGACCGGCGCCTCCTCTTCCGGCGCCGCCATCTCCTGCGCCGCCAGCGGCTGCAGAAGCAGCGCGAACAGGGTCACGACGGCAAGTCCATGGGTTTTCGACAACTGCGCTCCCACCTCTTCGCGATCTGACCGGGTCAGACTTGAAGGACTCCCAAATTTGACCGCTCGGCGCCGGCGCTTTCCTCAGAAACCGACCTGAGAGGAGCCAGCGCGCACCGCGCCGGAGGCGTCAGGTGCCGCCGCCGTTCGGCGGCCGCATCGCCCCGACCGCCGAGACGAGCAGGATCAGCACGCCTTCCACCAGCAGCGACACGCCGATGCCGAAGAGGGTGGAGAGGTTGAGCAGGGCCTGCTGGAGTTCGAGATCGGAGGTCGGGCGGCGGCGGACCACGTCGGCGCTGGAGGCGTAGCGGCCGCCCATGCGCTCCAGATGGATGTCGACAAAGCCGCGCCGCACGTTCGGGGGGCGCACGAACGCGAAGTTCTCGTTGAGGAAGAGATAGCCCTCCTCCTCGTAGAGGAAGACGTTGACGCCCTCGCGGCCGCCGTTCAGGAACTGCGCCCGCTTGTGGCCGAACTGCCAGAGGTCGTCGACGCCGCGCAGGGTGAAGCGGGCGGTGGCCGCGGTGGGGCCGGGAACTTCCGGAAGGCGGTAGCTGACGACGACGAGGCCCGGGCTTTCGGAGGCCACCGTGGTGGCGGTTCCGTCGGCGATGTCTGCGACCGCGCCGAAGTCGCCCTCGATCCGGAGCCGGACCTCGGCGCAGCGGTCGCCAAGACCGCGGCCGAGCCCGACGCCGGGCCGACGGGACTCGGGCAGCGCCAGCACCGGGGCGGCGATCTCGCCCGCGAGGCCCGGAAACCGGTTCGGCCCGCCGAGAACGTCGACGATCGCGCGGTAGTCGGTGCGGTCAGCGCCGCCGGCGACCGGGACGAGATAGAGGCTGGGCGTCCCGCAGAAATCTCCCTGCGTCTCGACGGTCACGGCGATGACGGCGGTCGGGCCGATGTGGAGCAGGCGGTTGAGCCCGACCCGCGCCCAGAGCGCCAGCCCGCCGCCGATCAGGATGGCGACGCCGATCACGAGGAGCGGCAGCCGCGCCCGCGGCCCGCCGAGCCGCCGGAACGCCCGGCCGGCCATGCTGATCAGGGTGACGCCCAAGCCCGCTCCTGTCGGCGCCCAGGAGGCGCGGCCGCAATTCTTGGGCGGCCGCCCCGGGAAGGCAAGCCTCCGGAGCCGGTTCGCGGGCGCCCGTCCCGGGTCGAGGATCGGGTCGGGGGTGTGTTATCGGGGCGTAACACGCGTGCAATTCAGGCCAAGTGATTGAAAAACATAGCGTTAAGGAAGATTAATCCTGCGCCGGCCTGTCGTCGCGGCGCGCCGGCCCGTCAGCCGGGCTCCGACGCTTCGACCCCGCTCGCGCGGCTCGGGCCGGCCACGCGCCATGAAGACGGTCTGGCAGGCGCCCCTGGTCCGCCGTCGTCCCAGAGATGCAAGACGATCAAACAGGTCGGCCCCGCGATTGCGCCCGCCGGGAATGGTGGACGCATTCGGCGTGCCAGGACATGGCGCGGGCCGTGCCTGCTGAAGGTCCGAGACGCCGCTTGCTGCGGATCGGCCGCCGTGGTTCCGCAACCTCGCGCGCCGCAGCCCCGAAACTCGCTTGATAAGACTTCCGGACGGGCCTACCTCAGGCGCGAAAGTCCGGAACTCAAACGGGACGTCTCCAGTGAAATCATCACGTCTCAAGCTTGCTGCCGTTGTCGCGACAGCGGCGCCGTGCGCGCATTTCGTCTTCGCCGCGGCGACGATCGCAGGCTCTGCGGCGCTGGCGCAGGGCGCGCCGACCTATTCGGCGGACATTCCGGCCAAGATCACCACACCCGACAGCACGGACACCCGGATCGGCACGCTGACGTTCAACGACGGTGCGCCCGACCAACAGACCGTCGAGCAGGTGTATGACAACCTCGATTTCATGCGCGGCGTGCAGGCCTTCCTGACCGGAATATCCGCCACCTCGATCCGCGCGGCGTGCAACGGGTTCGAGACCATCGGCATCAAGACGAACGAGGCCTTCGGCATCACCGAAGACCTCATGGACGCCAGATCCCTGTTCCTGACGCCGAACACCACCACGGTCTATGGCTTCACCTGCTTCGACCTGTCCGAAGGCCCCATGGTCATGGAGGTGCCGACCGGCGTCCTCGGCCCGGTCGATGACGCGGATTTCCGCTGGGTCACCGACATCGGGTTGACCGGGCCGGATGCGGGCAAGGGCGGCAAGTACCTCTTCGTGCCGCCCGGCACTACCGACGCCATGCCCGAGAGCGGATACTTCGTCCAGAAGCCCCGCACGAACACCCTGCTGCTTTTCTTCCGGGCCTTTGTCGAGAATGGCGACGTGGCGGCCGCCGTGGAACATGTGAAGGCGGGCACCAGGGTCTATCCGCTGAGCGCCGCCGACAATCCGCCATTGACCACGTTTGTCGATGCGTCCGGCCAGCAGTTCAACACGATCAGCGCCAATGACTTCAGCTTCTACGAGGAGTTGAACCAGGTCGTGCAGGCCGAGCCCGCCGACTGGGTGGATCCGGCGACCGTCGGTCTCTACGCCTCGATCGGCATCCGCAAGGGTCAGGACTTCGCGCCCGACGACCGGAGGAAGAACATCCTGACCGAGGCGGTGGCGGTGGGCAACGCCACGGCGCGGACGTTCCTGTTCGCCTCGCGTGATCCATCGGCGAAATTCTACGAAGACCGCCAATGGTTCACGACCTTCATGGGTGGAAGCTACCTGTTCCAGGACGGCGCCGAGCGTCTCATGGATGCGGCGACGATGTTCTTCTACACGGCCACCGGCATCACCCCGGCGATGACCCTGGCAAAGGCTGGCGAGGGATCGGCCTATGCTGCGGCGGTCAGCAACTCCAAGGGCGATTTCCTCGACGGCGGCAAGACCTACAAGGTCACGCTGCCTGGCCCGGTTCCGGCCAAGGATTTCTGGTCTTTCGTCGTCTATGACAACCAGACCCGATCGATACTTGAGACGGACCAGAAGCTGGGAGGCGTCGACAGCACGGACAAGGCGCTGACCGTCGGCGCGGACGGGTCGGCCACAGTCTGGTTCGGTCCGGAGGCGCCCGAAGGTCACGAAACCAACTGGGTCCAGACCATGCCGGGCAAAGGTTATTTCGTGCTCTTCAGGCTCTACGGGCCGCTGGAACCCTGGTTCGACAAGAGCTGGAAGATCGGCGATCTGGAGCCGGCGGCCGAGTGATTTGAGGCCACGAGCGGGCCGCGCAGTCGGAAAGGCTCGTCCGGCGCCAACGAAAATCTGATGGGAGTTCCCGAATGATGCTGTCTGGACTGAAATTCGCCGGCGCCGTGGCGGCCGCAGTTCTGCTCGCGCCCGGCGCCTTCGCTCAGGATGTCACCCCCGAGGAGGCGCGCGCGATCGCCAAAGAAGCCTACGTCTACGGCTACCCGCTAGTGGACAACTACATCATCTCGTACGAATATTTCGTCGACGAGACGAGCCCCAACTTCAAGGCGCCCTGGAACAATCTCAAGAACATCAACAGGGTGTTCACGCCGGCCGATACGGCGGTGCAGACGCCCAATTCGGACACGCCGTATTCCTGGGCGGGACTGGATCTGCGGGCCGAGCCGATCGTGATCTCCCTGCCGGAGATCGAGGAGAAGCGGTACTACGACGTCGAGATGTGGGATGCCTACAACTACATCATCGGCTACGCCGGGTCGCGAACCACCGGCAACGAAGCCGGCAACATCATGATCGTCGGGCCGGACTGGACCGGCGAGACGCCGGACGGCATCAAGAAAGTCTACACGTCCGATACGGACTTCGGCGTCGTCGTGATACGCACGCAGCTGTTCAATCCGGACGACATCACAAACGTCGAGAAGATCCAGGCGGAGTACAGGATGCAGCCGCTGTCGGCGTTCCTGGGCACGACGCCGCCACCTGCAGCGCCGGCCGTGGATTTCATCGAGCCGCTCACCAAGGCCGAGCTGAAAACATCGCTCGATTTCTTCAACATCATGAACTTCGTGCTGACCTACAGCCCGGTGGTGCCGAGCGAGGCGGCCCTCAGGGAGCGCTTCGCCAAGATCGGCATCGAAGGCGGCAAGACCTTCGACCCGGCCAGGCTCTCGCCCGAGATGAAGACCGCCATCGAAGCGGGCCGCGCCGACGCCTGGGAGGATTTCGCCGACGTCGCCAAGCAGATGGACGAAGGCAAGATCACCTCCGGCGACGTCTTCGGAAGCCGCGAATACCTCGGGGACAACTACCTCTACCGCTGGCTCGGCACGACCGGCATCTACGGAAACGCCAAGGAGGAGGCGATCTATCCGGTTCTCGCGGTTGATTCCGAGGGCCAGAAACTGGACGGCGCGAACAAGTACACCCTGCGTTTCGCGCCGGGCGAGCTTCCCCCGGTGAACGCGTTCTGGTCGACGACGATGTATGAATTGCCGTCCAGCCTGCTCGTCGCCAATCCGATCGACCGCTATCTGCTGAATTCGACGATGATGGATCAGTTCGTCAAGGACGCCGATGGCGGGATCACCCTCTACTTCCAGAACGAGTCGCCGGGCAAGGACCTGGAACCGAACTGGCTGCCCGCGCCCAAGGGCCCGTTCTGGGTCATCCTGCGGCTCTACTGGCCGAAGGAAGCGGCACTGAACGGCGACTGGAAGGCCCCTGTCGTCACGCGCGTGACCAACTGACGTGGAGCCGCCCGGTGGGATTGAAGGCGGTCTGGCGGGCTTGCCGCCGGACGCGACCTGCCGGTGAACGACGCCGGTCGCCGAACGAGCCGCCTTGGCCGACACCGGCGCGCAGGTCCGCAGACCCGCACGTCCGCCGGCCCACCGGTCTTCCACGGCGAGGTCATCCGATCCGCCCGGACCACTACCGTTCGGTGAACTTCAGCTCGATGCGGCGGTTGCGGGCCAGCGCCTCGGGGCTGTCGCCCGGATCGACGGGGCGGAATTCGCCGAAGCCGGTGGCGGCGAGGCGCTCGGCGGGCAGGCCGAGGTCCTCGGTCATGAAGCGCACCACCGAGAGCGCGCGGGCCTGGCTCAGCTCCCAGTTGTCGTCGAAGGCGCTGCCGGCGGAGACCGGCGTGCGGTCGGTGTGGCCGTCGACGCGCAGCACCCAGTCGATCTCGGGCGGCACGTCGCCCGCGATGTCGCGGATCACCTCGGCCACGCGCGCGACCTGGGCCCGGCCCGCCGCCCCGAGCGTCGCCGAGCCCGGCGCGAACAGCACCTCGGAGGGAAAGACGAAGCGGTCGCCCACCACCTGCACGCCCTCGCGTGCGCCGAGCACTTCGCTCATGCGGGCGAAGAATTCCGAGCGGTAGCGGCGCAGGTCCAGCGCCTCCGCCTCGAGGCGTTCGCGCTCGCGGGCCTCCAGTTCGGCGCGGGCGGACTCGGCCTCGGCGCGGGCCGCCTCCTCGGCGGCGACGCGCGCGAGCGCCGCGTTGAGATTGCGCCCCAGGGTCTCGATCTGCACCTGGGCGGCGACGTCCTCGGCGCGGCTTGCGTCGAGCAGCCCCTGCAGGCCGTCGAGCTGGGCGCGAAGCTGGGCGGTCTGCTGGTTGAGGAGCGCCACCTGACGCTGGGCCTCGGCGGAGATCTCGGTCTGCTCGGCGAGCAGCGCCTCGGCCTGGGCGAGCTGGGCCGCCCGGCGCTCCTGCTCGGTCAGCGCCGCGGTCTCGGCGCCCTCGAGCGCGCGCCGCGCCGCCTCGGCGGCGGCCAGCAGGGTCAGCGTCTCTTCGGCCTGCTTGCGCTCGGCTTCCAGACTGAGCGTCATGGCGGTCAGTTCGGCGTCGGCATTGGCCAGGCGGTCGCGCAACGCCTGGGCCGCGGCGGCTTCGGCGAGCCGCGCGGCCTCGGCCTCCGAAAGGGTTTCGGCCTGGGTGGCGGTCTCCGATTCGAGCGCCGCGATGTCGTCGCGCAGGGATTGCGTCAGCGCCTCCAGCGCCTCGCGGCGGGCCGCGTCGAGCCGCGCCGCCTCGACCCCGGCGTCGACCTCCGAGCGCGCCTGCGCCAGCGCCAGCTCCAGCGCCTGGGCCTGGTCGAACCGCTCGGCGCTCTCGGTCTCGGCCGCCTCCAGCGCCGCGCTCACGTCGGCGTTGCGCGCCAGCAGACCCGCCACCTGGGCCTCGAAGGCGGTGATGCGTGCCGCCGCCTCGGCGGCCGCGTCGGTGAGCCCGGCGATCTGCGCCTCGGCCGCTGTCCGCTCGGCGGTCAGAGCGGCGATGCGCGCCTCGGCCGCCGTCTGCTGCCCGGTCAAGGTGGTGACGAGTTCCTGCTGGGTGTCGGCGCGGGTGCGCTCGAGCCCGAGCGCGTCGGCGAGATTGGCGACCTGGAGGCTCAACTCGTCGAGCTGGCGGTCCTGATCCTCGATCTCGCGATCCTGTCCGGAGATGGTGTCGCGCAGCACGAACTGCACGATCATGAAGATCGACAGCACGAAGAATAGCACGAGGATCAGCGCGGTCATCGCATCGACGAAGCCCGGCCAGATCGAGTTGGCGAAGCGGCCCGTGGCGCGGCGGCTGAGCGCCATCGCCTAGCGCCTCGACTGGCCGGCGGCGGCGCGCAACGCCTCGGTCAGGCCGGCGATCTCGGCGCGCATCTCGCTGACCATGTCCTGCCGCCCGGCGGAGAGATCCTCGAGGATGCGCAGAACCTGGGTGTCGATCGAGCGCAGGCGCGCGCGGGTCTCGGCGTCGAGCGCGCCGGTTTCCTCGTCACGCTCGGCGAGAATGGTGGCGACCCTTTCCTGCGCCGTGGCGATGCGCTCGAAGAGCGCGCGGTCGGCGGCGCGGGCCTCGGGCGCGCTCAGCGCCTCGGCGAGTTCGACGATGCGGAGCTCGGTGGCTTCGGCCCGGGCGACGCCCTGCTCGACCACCTCGCGCAGCGCGTCGATCTGCTCGCTGGTCTGGCCGACCAGGGTCAGGACGTTGGCGGCGTTGAGCCCGCCCTCGGCGTCGACGGCCGAGAGGCCGATCTTGGTGATCGAGGACAGCCATTCCTCAAGCTCGCGGTAGAAGCGGTTCTGACCGTGGCTGGAGAAGAGCTCGAGAAGCCCCACCACCAGCGAGCCGGCGAGGCCGAGCAACGACGAGGCGAAAGCGGTGCCCATGCCCGAGAGCTGATCCTCGAGCCCGGACATGAGGTTGTCGAAGACTTCGATGGCGCTCTGGCCCTCCTGGGGCGCAAGGCTGCGGATGGTGTCGACCACCGCCGGCACAACCGTGGCGAGACCGTAGAAGGTGCCGAGCAGGCCGAGAAAGATCAGAAGGTTGATCAGGTAGCGCGTGAGGTCGCGCTGTTCCTCGAGACGGGTGACGACGCTGTCGAGGATCGAGCGGGTGGAACTCGCAGTCAGCGCCGAGCGCGCGCGGCGTTCGGAGAGCAGCGCGGCGAGCGACGCGAGCAGGCGCGGCGACTTGGTGAACTGGTGGCCGGGCCGGTCGAGCGCGAAGCCCTCGATCCAGTTGACCGCGCTGATCAGCGTGAAGACCTGCCAGAAGCAGGCCAGCACGCCGACGAGAAACACGAAGCCGATGAAGCCGTTGAGATAGGGCGAGGCGAGAAACACCGGGGCGACGGTGGGAAACAGCAGCACGCCGCCCGCGACCGCGAGCCCGAGCACGATCAGCATCATGACGATCTGCCGGACCGGCTGGGTGAACCGGGGTTCGGCCTTCAGGGTCAACGCCATGTTCGGTCGTTCTCTCCTCAACGGACACGTGCGACCTTACTTGGTGTGGCAACGCTTTCCAACCGGCTTGTGTTGCTGCACAATCCGGGCTCGCGAATGGCGCCCCGATCGGCGCGCGCATGGCGCGAGGCACAGGGAAGGAAAGCTGTTGGACCAGTTTCTCGAAGCGCTCGGCTCCATCGACGCGGTGGTGGCGCCGGTGATCGCGATCCTCTTCTTCGCGATCGTCCTCATCCTGCTGATGGTCAAGTCGGTGCCCCAGGGCGAAAACTGGACCGTCGAGCGGTTCGGGCGCTACACGCGCACGCTGAAACCGGGGTTGCGGTTCATCATCCCGGTGATGGACCGGGTGGGATCGAAGATCAACATGATGGAGACGGTGCTCGACATCGAGCAGCAGGAGGTCATCACCCGCGACAACGCCATGGTGGTCGCCGACGCGGTGGCGTTCTACCAGGTGGTCGACGCGGCGCGGGCGGCCTACGAGGTGCGCGACCTGGAGCGGGCGTTGCGCAACATCAGCCAGACCAACATGCGCGCGGTGGTCGGCTCGATGGATCTCGATGAGTCGCTCTCCAACCGCGACGCGATCAACCACCGGCTGCTGTCGGTGATCGACCAGGCCTCGACGCCCTGGGGGGTGAAGGTGACGCGGGTCGAGATCCGCGACCTCGCGCCGCCCCCCGACATCACCGAGGCGATGGCCCGGCAGATGAAGGCCGAGCGCGAGAGGCGCGCCGAGATCCTGCAGGCCGAGGGGCAGAAGCAGTCGGCGATCCTCAAGGCCGAGGGCGTGCGCGAGAGCCAGATACGCGAGGCGGAGGGACGAAGGGAGGCCGCGTTCCTCGACGCCGAGGCGCGCGAGCGGTCGGCGCAGGCAGAGGCCAAGGCTACGACGATGGTCTCCGAGGCGATCGCGCGCGGCGACATCCAGGCGATCAACTACTTCGTGGCGCAGAAATACACCGAAGCGCTGCGGGACGTGGCCGCCAGCCCGAACTCCAAGACGATCATGATGCCGCTGGAGGCGAGCAGCCTGATCGGCTCGGTGGCGGGCATCGCCGAACTGTCCCGGACGGCCCAGTCCAACAGGGACGGCTGAGCGATGGAGGTTCTCGGGGGGATCTCGCCGTGGTGGTGGATCGCGGGCGCGGTCGTGCTGGCCGGCGTGGAGATGCTGACGGTGTCCACGGTGCTGATCTGGTCGGCGCTGGCGGCGATGACGGTGGCGCTGACGCTCTGGATCGCGCCGGGCACGAGCGGGGCGGCGCAACTCGGGCTCTTTGCGCTGCTCTCGATCGGCTACACCTTCATCGGGCGGGCGCTGGTCGGGCGCTTCGGCGACGGCGAGGGACGCTCGGCGCGGCTCAACCAGCGGGCCGAGGCGCTGGTGGGACGCGACGCGGAGGTGGTGAGCTTCCGCTTCCACGAGGGCGAGGTCAGCATCGACGGCGTTCAGTGGCCGGCGCGGCTTGAGGGCGAGAAGACGCCGGAGGTCGGCGAAATGGTCCGGGTGATCGCCGCCGACGGCATCGTGGTCTGGGTCAAGCGCCATAGGGCCCCGCGGGCCGCGGAGGCGCCCGACGAGGCTTGAACGGCGGCGGCTTGGGCCGGACGACGAGATTTGCGCTTGCCGATCGCCTTGGTCGGGCGCGCGACGTGCGCGAGAACGCGGCTGGGAATCCCGGGGATGCAGGCGACACGGCTGATCGCTCTCGTCGCGGCGACGCTGCTGATGGGGTGCAACCCCTACGCAGAGAACTGGTTCGTTTCGGAAGTCGGAAGCGTCGTTCCCGCCACCATCATGGCTCTGGATCAGGCGCGCCGCGAGGTGACGATCAGCACGGAGGACCGAGGGGCCTTCTCCTTGCCCGCCGGTCCCAAGGTTCGCAACCTGTCTCAACTCGCCGCCGGACGCGGCGATTGCGGCGGCTGCTGGTGCATGTGGTGGCGACTGACGCGCGCGGACTTCGCGGCGAACTCGGGAGCCGAGCACAAGGCGGGCTTCGCGGCGCGGGTCGCGGCCGGACCGCCGCCGGGGCTCATCGGCTACGACGCGTACGGCGCGCCGGTGGGTTGGGTCCAGGTCGGCCCGCGCGCCGACGCGCCGCTCTGGAACGAGCCCGGCCGGTTGACCGCGCCGCTCGATCCCGCGGAGGCAGACGACCCGGGCGTCTGGAGTGTCACCTGCTTCGTGGTGCGAGCCGGCCGCCGGCGGCGGGGCCATGGCGGCCGGCTGCTCGACGCGGCTATCGCGCATGCGGGCGCAAACGCCGCCGCCCCGATCGGCCACTGATGCGGCACACGTTCGGCTGACGGCCCGACCGCGCGTGTCACGATCCAGCGCAACCCGTTGTGCATGTCCGCCGGCGGCAGGGTCGCGAACCGCTGCGGACAGCCGCGATGGGCTGCATGGCGCAAGCGTCGTCGAGCTGGCGCGGGACGCGGGCGGCTCAACGCGCCAGACGCACGCGCACCATCTCGGCGAGGCGGACCAGTTCGGGATCGGGCAGGCCCAGCGCCTCGAGGCCTGCGACGGTGTTCATCAGGTACTCCGCGTTCGGCCCCTTGGGTCCGTGGGCGGTGGCGATGACCTCGGCCTGCTCCTCGAGGCTCAGCACGCCGGCGTACTGCGGGTGCTCGGGGCGCACCACGAAGCACACCGCCTCGACGTCCTCGCCGGTCTCCAGCCGCAAGGGCAGCCGGGCCTCGGCGTAGGCGTAGGAGACGAGTTCGCGGGCGCGCAGGTAGTCGAGCGTCTGGGCGACGCGCGGGCCCTCGACATGATAGGCGACGCCGGCGCAGGCCGCTTCGGCGTCGCGGTCGAGCGCCAGCACGAGGCCGGGGCGCTCCGGCGTGCCGCGGTAACGGATCGAGGACATGCAGAAGGCCCGCCGATAGCCAGCGAGCGTCGCGCGCCGGCGGTCGGTGAACTCGAAGCCCGGATCCCAGATCAGCGAGCCGTAGCCGAAGACCCAGAAACCCTGCCCGCGGTCATCCATCGAGGCCGTTTTCCCTTCTCGCCCGCAGCGCGCTGCGCTAACAACCCGCGATCGCGCGGGGTTAGGACATGCGGCTTCTGTTGGCAATCGTCGTGCTGGCGGCGCTCGGGTGGAGCGGGTGGTGGTGGTTTCACGCCAGCGCGCGCGAACGGGCGCTCGAGGCCTGGCTTGCGGAGCGCCGCGCCGACGGCTGGGTGGCCGAGGCCGCGGAGATTTCGGTGACGGGGTTTCCCAACCGGATCGATGCGATGATCGAGGGGCTCGAGCTGGCCGATCCGGCGTCGGGCTGGTCCTGGCGGGCCCCGCAGTTCCAGATCCTGTCGATGTCCTGGAAGCCCCACCACGTGATCGCGGTCTGGCCGGGCGCGCAGGAGATCGCCTCGCCCTACGAGACGGTGACGATCGAGTCGGGCGTGATGCGCGGCTCGGTGGTGCTGGCCCCTGGCCCCGCGCTGGCGCTCGAGCGCACGGCGATCGAACTCGAGGACGTGCGGGTGACGGGCGAGACCGGCTGGACAGCGCGGATCGGCGCGGCGCTGCTCGCGACACGGCGCAGCGTCGGCGAGGACGCCCCGGAGCACGGGCACGACGTCAGCCTGAAGGCGACGGCGATCGCGCCGCCGGACGCCTGGTTCGCGGCGATCGGTCAGACCGGCGTGCTGCCCGAGGCCGCGCAGTCCGCGGTGATCGACGCGACGGTGACCTTCGACCGGGCGCTCGACCGGACGGCGGTCGAGCAGGTGAACCCGGTGGTCGAGGAGATCCGCATCCGCGACGCCAGCATGGTCTGGGGCGAGCTTGACCTGCGCGGGCGCGGCGCGCTCGCCGCCGACGCGGCGGGCTTCGCGGACGGGGAGATCGAGCTGCGGGCGCGGAACTGGCGCGAGATGATCGACGTGGCCGAGCAGGCCGGCGCGCTCAACCGGACGGTGGCGAGCGGACTGCGGGCCGGGCTTGAGCTTCTGGCGCTGCTCTCCGGGGACCGCAATGCGCTGACCGCGCCGCTCAGCTTCAGCGACGGCGAGACCCGGCTCGGGCCGATCGCGCTCGGGGAGGCGCCGCGGCTGGCGCGGCGATAGGCGGGCGGCGCGCCGGGCGTCGCCCGGCGGCCGGATTGCGTCGCGGCGCGGGTTCGGACAACACTTGGCGCCATGACGCCTGAAGAGATCGCGGCGCTGTTCACCCGGTCGGACGGGAGCTTCGCCTTCGCGCGCTGGGGGCGGCCGTTCGCGCCGGTGGCGTTCGGCGTGGAGACCGCGACGCTGTCGGTGGTCAAGGGCGCGATCGAGGCGGTGGCGACGCTGGCCGGGCATTCCGTGGTCGAGCTCGACCCAGAGCTCGGCGTCAACCTGATGGTGTTCTTTGTGCGCGACTGGGACGAGTTGCGCGGGGTTCGCGATCTCGACCGGCTGGTGCCGGATCTGGCGGCGCTGCTCGACCGGCTCGAGGCGGCGGAGACCAACCAGTACCGGCTGTTCCGCTTCGACGCGGGCGGGGCGATCCGGGCCTGTTTCGTTTTTTTGCGCATGGACGCGCATCTGAGCGCCGCGCAGGCGGAGGTTCTGGCGCTGAGCCAGGCGGCGCAGTCGGCGCTTCTGTGGTCGGACACGGCGTTCCGGGGACGCTCGCCGCTGGCGCGGCCGCCGGGCGGCGGGGCTACGGTGCTGCGGCCCGAGATCGGGGCGTTGATCCGGGCGGCCTACGACTCGGCGCTGCCCGGCTTCGCCGACGATCCGAGCCACGCGCTGCGGCTCTTCGCCCGGATGCAGCGGGAGAACTAGCGGCCGCGGCCCCGCGCGCCTTGCCGAAACCGGTCCGCGCGGGCCATGGTTGCCCAGGGATCGGGCGCGCCGGGCCACCGTGGGCGGCGCGCGCCGACGGACAGGGGGACCGCGTGCCCGGATTCAGCCTTCCCAGGACCAACGCGGACGCCGAGTTCGCGATGCTGCGCATGAGCCACCAGTGCGTGCGCGTGCCCGACTACGACGCGGCCAAGGCCTGGTTCGTCGACAAGCTCGACTTCAGGGTGGTGCACGAATGGCCGGAGCCGATGCTCGGGGCCCGCTTGGGTTATCTCGCCGCGGCGAACGACGACCGCTGCGTCATCGAGGTGGTGGGCGACGGGCCGACGACGGCGGCGCGCGCGGGCGGCGGCGATCTGATCAAGAGCTTCGGCCAGGCCGGGTTTCACCATTTCTGCTTCACGGTGCCGGACGTGGCCGCGGCCATCGAGAAGCTGCGGGCGCGCGACGTGACCATCGCCGCCGAGCCGTTCGTGGTGGAGGCGATCGGGCGCAAGGTCGCGTTCTTCAGCGATCCCTTCGGCAATCTCTTCGAGCTCGAGGAAGTGCTCGCCTGAGGTCGGCCCGGGGTCAGCCCCCGGCCTTGCGGATGCGGCCGAAGTCGGGGGCGGGCGTGTCCTGCCCGGCCTCGATGATGCCGCGGCGGATGCGGCGGGTGCGGTCGAAATAGGCGTGGAGCTGGGCGCCGTCGCCGGTGCGGATGGCGCGCTGGAGGGCGAAGAGCTCCTCGGTGAAGCGCCCGAGGATGTCGAGCGTCGCGTCGCGGTTGTTGAGGAACACGTCCCGCCACATCGTCGGGTCGGAGGCGGCGATGCGGGTGAAGTCGCGAAAGCCCGCGGCGGAGTAGTTGATCACCTCGCTCTCGGTGACCCGGCGCAGATCGTCGGCGACGCCGACCATGGTGTAGGCGATCAGGTGCGGCACGTGGCTCGTGACCGCGAGCACCAGGTCGTGGTGGTCGGGATCCATCTGGTCGACGCGGGCGCCGAGCGCGCGCCAGAAATCCGCCAGCGCCGCCAGCCGCGCGGGGTCGACGTCCTCGGACGGGGTCAGCAGGCACCAGCGGTCGTCGAAGAGCTCGGCGAAGCCCGACGCCGGGCCGGAATGCTCGGTGCCCGCGAGCGGATGGCCGGGGATGAACGCGACGCCGTCTGGCAGATGCGGCGCGACCGCGGCGATCACCGCGCGCTTGACCGAGCCCACGTCGGTGACGGTGGCGCCGGGGATGAGGCGCGGCGCGATGGCGCGGGCGGTCTCCTCCATGGCGCCGACCGGGACGCAGAGGATGACGAGATCGGCGCCCTCGACGGCTTCGGCGGCGCTGCCGCGCACCTCGCAGAGACCGAGGCGGGCGGCCTCGGCGCGGGTCTCGGGCGTGCGGGCGTAGCCGGTGATGGTGGTCGCCATTCCGGCCCTGCGCATGGCGTGGGTGATCGAGGA
The DNA here is from genome assembly GCA_963836255.1 of uncultured Alphaproteobacteria bacterium. Classification (GTDB taxonomy): domain Bacteria; phylum Pseudomonadota; class Alphaproteobacteria; order Rhodobacterales; family Rhodobacteraceae; genus Amaricoccus. The sequence continues at coordinate 407,689 of CAWIIL010000001.1, read as the reverse complement.
AGCGATGAGCCCGAGCCCGATCAGCGCGACGCGCTCGTAGGCCATCAGGCGGCGGCCCGCAGGAAGTCGGCGACGGCCGCGGCGACGCGGTCGCAGGCGGCGGCGTCGCCGACGGTGATGCGCAGGCAGTTCGGCAGTCCGTAGCCCGCGACCTTGCGCACGATGATGCCGCGGGCGCGCAGGGCGGCGTCGCAGGCGCTGGCGGTCTCGGGATCGGCGAAGCGGGCGAGCACGAAGTTGGCGTGCGACGGATCGGAGGGCACGCCCAGCGCCGCGAGTGCGGCGGCGAGCCGGGCGCGGTTGGCGGCGTTCTCGGCCCGGCAGCGGGCGACGTGGCCCGCGTCGCGCGCCGCCGCCTCGGCCGCGAGGAGCGCAGGCGTGGAGAGGTTGAAGGGCCCGCGGACGCGCTCCAGCGCCCCGATGACATGGGCGGGGCCGTAGCCCCAGCCGATGCGAAGCCCGCCGAGGCCGTGGATCTTGGAGAAGGTCCGGGTCATCACGACGTTTTCGCGGGCGTCGACGAGGCCCGCGCCGCCGTCGAAGTCGTCGACGTATTCCGCATAGGCGCCGTCGAGCACGAGAAGCGCGCGGGGCGGCAGGTTGGCGGCGAGCCGCGCCACCTCGCCAGCATCGAGCATCGTGCCCGTGGGGTTGTTGGGATTGGCGATGAACACCAGCGCCGTGCGCGGGCCGCAGACGGCGAGGATCGCGTCCACGTCGGCGCGCCGGTCCGTCTCGGCCGCTGCAACCGGCGTCGCTCCGGCGGCGAGCGCGGAGATGCGGTACATGGCGAAACCGTGCTCGGTGTACACGACCTCGTCGCCCGGGCCGGCGTAGGCCTGACAGAGGAAGGCGATGATCTCGTCGGACCCCGCCCCGCAGATCACCCGCGCGGGATCGACGCCGTGGGCTGCGCCGATCGCCGCGCGCAGGGCGGCGTGGCTGCTGTCGGGATAGAGCGCGAGCGAGGCGGCGGCGGCGCGGAAGGCGTCCACGGCCGCGGGGCTCGGCCCGAAGGGGTTTTCGTTCGAGCTGAGCTTGAGGGGCCGGTCGACGCCCGGAAGGCGCGCCTCGCCGCCCTGGTAGAGCGCGATGTCGAGGATGCCGGGCTGGGGCCGGATGGTCGGGTGCGGCGGCGTCATGGTCGGCTCGCGGTTCGCTGGTCGGTGGGTCTCTAGCCGCGACCGCGCGAAAACGCCAGACGGATCGGGGGATGCGTCAGGACGTGCAGCCGCTGACCGCGACCCGGGCGACGCCGCCTGCGTCGAAGGCCGCGCTGGCGGCGGAGGAGGCGGAGACGACCCGGAGCGTCGCCCCGGCGATCTCGGCGCCGGCGACACGGGTCTGGCCCAGCGGGCCGTTGGCCAGCGTGCCGTCGATATCGACGGAGATCACGATCCGCGCGCCGGCGGGCAGTCCGGCGAGATCGAGCGCCAGCGCCCGGTCGCCGTCGGCCAGTTCGGAGAGTCCCGTGACCTGCTCGGCGCCGGCGACGAGGCGCAGCGGCTGGAAGACCAAGACGCCGGGGCCGCCGGCGGTGACGTCGAAGAGAAGTCCGGCCGGCGCGCCGGACAGATCGATGTCGAGCCGGAGCGGGCCGAAATCGCAGGCGCCGGAATTGTCGATCTCGAACACGTCGTTTGGAGCGCCTTCGACGAAGCGCGCCGTCACCTCCGCGGCGGCGGGACCGACGGCGAGAAGCCCCGCAAGGAAAGTGGTCCGCATCGCGGGCATGCCCACCTCCAGGTGTTCGTTCTCGCTGAGGGAAGTGTGCCCGGGCTGGGCGAAGTCAACCGGAGCCGACGAGCCGCAACTCCGGGCGGGGTACGGGCGGCGCGGGCGGCGGGGCCTCGTCGTCGATGGCCAGCGGAACCTCGATCCAGAAGATCGACCCCTCGCCGACGGCGCTGTGCAGGCCGATGCGTCCGCCCATGCCCCGGACCATCTCGGCACTGATCGCGAGCCCGAGCCCGACGCCGCCCGCGCGCCGCGTCGTCGCGTCCTCACCCTGTTCGAAGGGCAGGAAGATGCGCTCCTGCGCCGAGGGGACCACGCCGACGCCGGTGTCCTCGACCTCGATGCGCAGCGTGTCGTCGACCAGCGCGCGCGCCCGCACGGTGATCAGGCCCGCGTCGGTGAACTTGACCGCGTTGCCGACAAGGTTGGTGACGATCTGACGCAGCGCGCGGCGGTCGCCGCGGCGCGCCCGCGCAAGCCCAGGCTCCATCAACATCCGCAGCGCCACCGCGTCGGAGCGGGCGGTGAAGCGCGCCTCCTCCACGATCTCGGTGAGCAGCGCCGCGAGATCGAAGACGCTGTCCTTCGCCTCGGGATGGGCTCCCTCCTGGAGGCGGGAATAGTCGAGGATGCGGTCGATCACCGAGAGCAGATGCAGGCCCGAGGAGCGCATCAGGCCGACATTCCGGCGGGTGTCCTCGTCGAGATCGGAGGAGAGAACCACGCCGGTCATGCCGATGATCCCGGAGACCGGCGTGCGCACCTCGTGGGCGACGGTCGCGAGAAGACGGGTCTTGGCGGCGTCGGCGGTCAGGGCGCGCTCGGTCATCTCGGTGAGCCTGGCGGTGCGCTCGTCGACGCGGCTTTCGAGGTCGCGCCGGTGGGCGAGGTTTTCGTCGATGGCGTCGAGGCGGTCGCGGTTGACCGCGTGCACGAGCTGGCAGGTGAGCACCAGAAGGTTGAGCAGCACGATCGTGGTCACGAAGCCCGGCGCGGTGATCGCCCCGCCGAAATGGAGCAGCAGGATGCAGAGCGCGACGTTGACGGCCGCCAGCGAGATGACGGCGCCGTCGAAGCTGCGGCGCTGCATTGCGATCCAGAGGCAGAAGGGCACGGCGAGCAGCAGCGTCACGGCGCCCGGGTCGAGGCTGTCGCCGAGGTCGAGCAGGATCGCCAGCGCCGCCAGCAGCACGAGCCCGAAGGCGGCGATGCCGATGGCGGGGCCAGGGTCTTCGCGGACGCGGTCGACCTCGGCGGCCGTGGCCAACGCGGCGGCGCAGGTGGCGAGCCCGAGCGGCTCGAAGATCCAGGCGAGCGCGGCGAGGCTCACCGGCGAGATCCCGGGGCCGAGCAGGCCGAGGGCCGCTGCGAGCGCGAAGACGCTGGCCACAACCAGCGAAGACAGCGCGACCCCGGCCAGAAAGACCAGCCATTCGAGCATCCGCGTCGCGGTCCCGCCTCGTCGCGCCAGCGCGCGCATGGCGATCCAGGCTGCGAGCGCGGCCGCGCCGTGGGCGACGCCGTCGACGGTCGCCTCGACCGGACCCTGTCCCGCGAGCGCGTCCCCGAGCACGAAGCCCGCAAAGACCACGACGCCGCCGCGCCAGCGCAGCGTGAGGGTCGCCATGAGCGCGACGCCGGAGGCGGGAGTGGCGGCGAGCAGCACGCCCTCGCCGAAGCCGAGCCAGCGGCAGAGCCAGACGAGGCCCGCGATCGCCGCCGTCAAGCCGAGAACCGTTCCCGGTCGCCGCATCAGATCGATTTGTCCGAGCATGGTCGCCTCCGGGGCGTCGTCCCCCACCCCAAGGGCGACAGGTAACCGGCGTCCGTGGGATCGGCGGATCATCCGGGAGTTGAAGAAGACCGTCGCCACGCACGTTTGTCAAGAGTTCGTTAACGACTCCGGGCCGGACGCGGCGTTCAGAAGAAGCTCTGGGGATCGACGTCGACGCTGACCCGGACCGCGGCGGGGGGCGGCGCGGCGGCGAGCCAGTCGCGCAACGCGGGCTGCAGCGCGGCAGTCCTCGGCGCCTTGACCAGCAGGCGGACCCGATGCCGGCCTCGGATGCGCGCGATGGCGGCGGGCGCGGGGCCGTAGACCTCAGCGCCGGCGGCGCGCAGCGGGCCCGCGGCGGAGGCGAGCGCGCGGGCGGCGTCCCAGACCCGGGTCTCGTCGCGGCCCGAGACCACCACGCCGGCCATGCGGCCGAAGGGCGGCGCGCCGGCGCGGCGGCGCGAGTTGGCCTCGGCGCGCCAGAAGCCGGCGTCGTCGCCCGAAAGGATCGCCTGGAGCGCCGGGTGCTCGGGCTGGTGGGTCTGGATCAGCGCCGCCCCGGGTCGTTCAGCGCGCCCGGCGCGGCCGGCGACCTGGCGGATGAGCTGGAAGGTCTTCTCGGCGGCGCGCAGGTCGCCGCCCTGGAGCCCGAGATCGGCGTCGATGACGCCGACAAGGGTCAGGAGCGGGAAATTGTGGCCCTTGGACACCAGTTGCGTGCCGATGACGATGTCCGCGGCCCCCGAGGCGATGGCGTCGATGCGCGCCTTGAGCTCGCGGGCGCTCTCGGCGAGGTCGGAGGAGAGCACGGCCACCCGGGCGTCGGGCCAGCGGTCCATGGCTTCCTCGGCCAGCCGCTCGACGCCGGGGCCGATCGCGGCGAGCCGGGCCTCGACGCCGCAGGCGGGGCAGCTGGTGGGCACCGGGGCGCGGGCGCCGCACTGGTGGCAGACCAGGCGCTTGCGAAAGCGGTGCTCGACCATGCGCGCGTCGCAATGCCCGCAGCCGATCTGGTGGCCGCAGGCACGGCAGATGGTCAGCGGCGCGTAGCCGCGCCGATTGAGAAAGAGCAAAGACTGCTCGCCCGCGGCGAGGCGCTCGGACACAGCGGCCGCGAGCGGGGCGGAGATCCAGCGGCCATTTTCGAGCGGATCGGCGCGCAGGTCCACCGCCGACATCTCCGGCAACCGCGCCGCGCCGAAGCGCTCGGGCAGATCGAGCCTGCGGTACTTGCCGGTCTCGGCGTTGACCCAGGTTTCGAGCGCGGGCGTGGCGGAGGCGAGCACGACGGCGGCGCCCTCGAGGAAGGCGCGCAGCACGCTCATGTCGCGGGCGTGGTAGAGCACGCCGTCCTCCTGCTTGTAGGAGCTGTCGTGCTCCTCGTCGACGACGACGAGGCCGAGGCTGGCGAAGGGCAGGAACAGCGCCGAGCGCGCGCCGACCACCAGCCGGGCCTCGCCGGCAGCCAGTGCCCGCCAGGCGCGGCGGCGCGCGCCCTCGGTGACGCCGGAATGCCATTCCACGGGCCGCGCGCCGAAGCGCGCCTCGACCCGGTCGAGGAATTCGACCGAAAGCGCGATCTCAGGCAGGAGCACCAGCGCCTGGCGACCGCGGCGCAGGGTTTCTGCGACGGCTTCGAGATAGACCTCGGTCTTGCCCGAGCCGGTCACGCCCATCAGGAGCGTGGTGGAATAGGCGCCTTCGGCGACGCGGGCGCGCAGTTCAGTCGCCGCGGCGGCCTGGGCGGGCGAGAGCGCGGGCGGGCGGGCCTCGGGGTCGAGCGCGGGGAACGGTGGATCGCGGGGCGTGTCCTCGCGGCGCAGCGCGCCCTTTTCCTCGAGCCCCTTCAGCACGCTGGCCGAGACGCCGGCGAGCGCGGCCAGTTCGCCCGGGGCGAGGCCTAGATCGCCGTACTCCTCGAGCGCGGCGAGGACGCGCGCGCGCGCCGCGGTCATGCGCTCGGGCGGGGTCGGCCCGAGGCGCAGGAGCGGCCGGGCGGCCGGCGGCGCGCCGAAGCCGGGCGCCCGGGTGGCGAGGCGCAGCATGGCGGTCAGCGGGGTGAGCGTGTAGTCGGCGGCGCGCTTGAGGAAGGCCCGCATCGCCGGGCGCATGGGGCGCGCGTCGAGGCGGCCCTCGAGGCTGCGCAGCTTGTCGGGGTCGAAGCCGCCCTGACCGGGGCCCCAGACGCAGCCGATCACCCGACGCGGCCCGAGCGGCGCCTCGACATAATCGCCCAGCGACAGGCCGCCCGGCGGAACGCGATAGTCGAGCAGCCGGTCGAGCCCCTCGGCGGTCAGCACGGCGACGGTCTCGCCGGCGGCGAAATCAGGGCGCGGCGGCGCAGCCTCGGGGCGAATGGGGTGTTCCATCGCGCTATACCTTGGGCTAGGATGGTGCGAAACCACAAGGGCTGACGCCCGCGAGCGAAAGACACGCACATGAAATTCTTCGTCGATTTGGCCGATGTCGCTGCGATCGCCGAGCTGCACGCGCTTGGAATGGTCGACGGCGTGACCACCAACCCCAGCCTGATCCTCAAGTCGGGGCGCGACATCGTCGAGGTGACCAAAGAGATCTGCGACCTCATTCCCGGCCCGGTCAGCGCCGAGGTCGTGGCGCTCGAGGCCGACGAGATGATCGCGGAGGGCCGCAAACTCGCCAAGATCGCCGACAACATCACGGTGAAGGTGCCGCTGACCTGGGCGGGGCTGAAGGCGTGCAAGACGCTGAGCGACGAGGGACGGATGGTCAACGTGACGCTGTGCTTCTCGTCGAATCAGGCGCTGCTGGCGGCGAAGGCGGGGGCGACCTTCATCTCGCCCTTCGTCGGGCGGCTGGACGACGTCAATCTCGACGGGATGGAGCTGATCCGCGACATCCGCACGATCTACGACAACTACGGCTTCGCCACCCAGGTGCTGGCCGCCAGCATCCGCGGCCCCAACCATGTCAGCGAGGCGGCGCTGGCTGGCGCCGACGTGGTCACCGCCCCGCCCGGGGTGATCAAGTCGCTGGCGAATCATCCGCTGACTGACAAGGGGCTCGAGGCCTTCCTGAAGGACTGGGCCGCGACCGGCCAGAAGATCGTGTGAGGATGTGTCCATGAACGACGAGGCCGCCGAAGTACTCAAGGACCGGATCCTCGCCGACCCGGCGCTGATCCTCGAGGACGACCAGCTGATGCGGGCGCTGCTCGCCGCCGACCGGCAGCGCGCGCTCGGGCGCAACGTCGTCGACCTGCGCGGGGTTCTGGTCGATCGGCTCGAGGAACGGCTCGACCGGCTCGAGGACACCCACCGCGAGGTGCTGGCGGCGGCCTACGAGAACGTGGCCGGCACCAACCAGGTGCATCGCGCCTGTCTCGCGCTGCTGGAGGCGGAGGATTTCGCCGAGTTCCTGCAGGCGCTGACCCATGACGTGGCCAACATCCTCGGGGTCGAGGTGATCCGGATCGGGCTCGAGGCGCCGGCGGCGCGGCCGCGCCAGAGCCTCGGGCCGAAGGGGCCGCTGCACGACGTGATCCTGGCGCTGCCCGAGGCGGGGGTGGACGCCTACATCCGGCTCGGCCGCGGGCTCGGGCCGCGCAAGGTGACGCTGCGCCAAGTCGATCCGGCGCCCGACGAGATCTTCGGGCCTGACGCGGCGCGGGTGCGGTCGGAGGCGTTGATCCGCCTCGACCTCGGCCCCGGCAAGCTCGGCGGCCTGCTGGCCTTCGGCGCGAGCGACCCGATGCGGTTCCATCCCGACCAGGGCATGGACCTGCTCGACTTCTTCGGCGGCGTGTTCGAACGGTCGATGCGGCGCTGGCTGGCGTGACGACAGCCGGGTCCGAGGCGGCGACGGCGCTGCTCTCGGACTGGCTCGCGCAGATCGCCGCCGTGCGGGGCTCGGCCCCGCGCACCGTCACCGCCTATCGCCGCGACGTGGCCGGATACCTGGGCTTTCTGGCTCGCCACCGCGGCGGCCCGGTGGGCCGGGCCGGGCTCGGCGCGGTGAGCACCAGCGAGATCCGCGCCTGGATGGCGCACGAGCGCGCGCGCGGGCTCTCGGCCCGGTCGCTCGCCCGGGCGCTCTCGGCGGTGAAGGGGTTTCATGTCTGGCTTGCGGAGACCCATGGTCTGGCGGCGCCGGCGGTCAGCGCCACGCGGGGCCCCAAGCAGAAGGCGCGCCTGCCCCGTCCTGTCGAGGCCGGCGCGGCGCGCCTCCTGATCGAGACCGTGGGCGCGCAGAGCGTCGTGCCCTGGGTGGCGGCGCGGGACACGGCGGTCGTGACGCTTCTCTACGGCTGCGGGCTGCGCATCTCCGAGGCGCTCGGCCTGCGCCGCCGCGACGCGCCGTTGCCCCCGAGCCTGCGCATCCGCGGCAAGGGCGGGCGCGAGCGTCTGGTGCCGGTCCTGCCCATCGCCAGCCGGGCGGTGGACGCCTATGTCGGCCTCTGCCCGCGCGACCTGCCGCCCGACGGGCCGCTCTTTGTGGGGACGCGCGGCGGCGCGCTCGACCAGCGCCATCTCCAGAAGGCGATGCAGAGCGCGCGGATGCAGCTCGGCCTGCCTGCGAGCGCCACGCCGCACGCGCTGCGGCATTCCTTCGCCACGCATCTCCTCGAGGCCGGGGGCGACCTGCGCGCGATCCAGGAATTGCTCGGGCATGCCTCCCTGACCACCACGCAGGTCTACACCGGCGTCGATCAGGCGCGGCTGATGGAGGTCTACGAACGAACGCACCCGCAGGCGATGCGGGCGGCGCGCGACGCGGCCTCGGAGTGAACCCGGAAGCCCGGCGCGCTGCGACGGCGGGCCCACCCCACCCTGCGGGCCGCCGCCGCGTCGCCCGGGAAGCGCGTGTGCGCCTCGGTTCCGGTTGCCAGCATGGTTACGTCACGGGCGACGCGCGTAGCGTGATCCAGATCACGGCGCCGGGCAGAAAGATCCGCGGCTCAGGCCTTCTTGCCCATCATCCGGCCGATCCAGCCGGGTTTCTTCTCGCCGGTCGCGGCGTCGGTGATGTCCTCGGGCGCCGCGGGCTCGGTGGGGCCCTCGACGGCCTCCTGGAAGTTCTCGAAGAACTGGTCGGCGAGCTTCTTGGCGGCGCCGTCGATCAGCCGGCTGCCGAGCTGGGCGAGCTTGCCGCCGACGCTGGCCTTGACGTCGTAGCTGAGCAGAGTGCCGCCCTCGGCGTCGGCGAGGCGCACGTCCGCGCCGCCCTTGGCGAAGCCGGCGGCGCCGCCCTTGCCCTCGCCGGAGATCGTGTAGCTCTCGCCGGCCCGCACGTCCGAGAGCGCCACCGCGCCCTTGAAGGTGGCGCTGACCGGGCCGATCTTCTGCTTGACCGTCGCCTCGAAGCCGTCGGCGGCGGTGCCCGACATCTCCTGGCAGCCCGGGATCGACGCCTTGAGGATCTCGACGTCGTTGAGCGCCGCCCAGACCTTGTCTCGCGGCGCGGCGATCAGGCGTTCACCCTGCATTTCCATGGCGGCTCCTCCCGGGGGCTTCGCTTCGCGGCGCGACGTTAACGTCTTTGCCCGGGCGGCGCGAGGGCTTCCGTAGCGCCGCGCGGGCGCTAAGGTGGAGGTGGGCGGAATCGACGACGGAGGCGCGCGTGCGCACCAGAACGACGGTCGCGGCGGCGCTTGTCGCGGCGCTAGCAGCGGCGAGCGCTGTGGCGCAGCAGGACGACGCGGGGCGCGAGAAGTGTTACGGCGTGGCGCGCGCCGGCGAGAACGACGGGATCGGCGCAGACGCATCGCCCGGCGGCGCGACGGTGGACTACCAGGGCGACGCCTGGACCTGGGTGGCGGCGGGGTCCTGCGCCACGATCCCCCTGCCCCCGCAGCCCGACGGGACGCCGCGGCGCGGCGCCATCGAGCCGCTTCGCCGCGACTTGCCCTGAGAGGACGGCTGGGGACGAGGGGTCAGGGGCTGGCGCAGCCGGAGGGGTCGGCTGCGGAAAGGCCGCGCCCGAAGGCCAGGCCACGGTCCTCGAGCGGGCCGGCGTCGAGCAGGTTGAGCGTCTCGGGCGCGGCGGATCCGGACTTCTTCAGCGCGGTGGCGGCGCGGCGGGCGGCGGCGAGCGTGTCGCGGTAGAACGTCTCGGAGGCCGCGCCCAGATGTTCGGCCGCGTCCGCCGCCCAGACCCCCGCGAGGCAGTCGGCGTGGCGCGCGAGCGCGGCGTCGATCTCGGCGCGCGCGGCGGAGCCGGTCGCGGCCCGGCGCTGGCGCGCGGCGGCGTCGAGCCGGCCGATCTGGTCCTGGACCCGCCCTGCGACAACATACCCCACGAGCAGCGCCTCGGCGACGTCGGCGTCGCGCAGGAGCCGCCGGGACAACTCTTCCGAGAACACCAGATCGAAGGCGGCTTCGCCGTTGGCGGCACAGTAGAGGTGTCCGGTCGCGCCGTTCGGCCCGGCGCAGGGCGAGGGCTTGGTGCGCGAGAAGAACACCAGGCTCGCCGGCCGGTAGGGCTGGTCGGCGCGTGCGGAGAAGGTGCGCGCCCAGAACGCCTGAGCGTTGTCGAAGGCGCTTCCGATCAGGCGGGCGCGCTTCTGGGCCGTCTCGCCCGAGCGGATGGCGTCGGCGTCGTCATAGAGGCTCTGGCGGTCGCCGAGAAACGCGTGGCGGCCGAGATCGACGCGCGTGAGGGTCCAGAACACCGCCCCGGAGCCGGCGAGCACGACCAGCGCCGCGATCACCCTGACCGCCCGCCCGAAGGCGTTCGACTGTCTGGCGACCCGGCTCATGCGCCGGCCTGCGCCCTTGGGGTCATCGACGATCTCCCGTCCGCCTGGACCGGCCCGCGGCCGCGCTTGACGCGGGCCTGCGTCCGTGATGCTTGTGCCGCGGCTACCACCGTGAGGCTAACAAAGTGCTACGCAGGCTCTACGACTGGACGCTGTCGCTGGCGGCCTCGCCGCACGCGATGTGGGCGCTCGTGGTGGTGAGCTTCGTGGAAAGCTCGGTTTTTCCCATCCCTCCGGACGTGCTCCTGATCCCGATGATCATCGCGCGCCCGAGCAAGGCCTTCCTGATCGCGGGGGCCTGCACGCTGGCGTCGGTCGCCGGCGGGGCCTTCGGCTACTTCATCGGCTGGGGGCTCTTCGAGCAGGTGGGCCGGCCTGTGCTGGAGTTCTACGGCAAGGGCGAGAAGTTCGACACGTTCGCCGCCGACTACAACGCTTGGGGGGCGTGGATCGTGCTGATCGCCGGGATCACGCCGTTCCCCTACAAGGTCATCACCATCGCGTCGGGTGCCACCGGGCTCAACTTCTGGGTGTTCATGGTGGCGAGCGTGATCGCCCGGGGCTTCCGGTTCTTCGTGATCGCAGCGCTGCTGTGGAAGTTTGGCGCGCCGATCAAGGACTTCATCGAGCGCCGCCTCGGGCTGGTCTTCACCCTGGGCGTGGCGGCGCTTGTCGGAGGGTTCGTGGCTTTGGGACTGACGCATTGAGCGGGCTCGAACGCGCGGCTCTCGGCGCGGCGGCGGGCTCGGCGCTGCTGCTCGCGGCGGCGCTCGCCTTCCAGTATCTGGGGGGGCTCTTGCCCTGCCCGCTGTGCATCTGGCAGCGCTGGCCGCACGGGATCGCCATGGCGCTCGGGGCGCTGGTGCTGGCCACGGGCTGGCGCTGGCCGGCCGCACTCGGGGCGCTGGCGATGCTGACCGGCGCGGGGATCGGGATCTACCACGTCGGCATCGAGCAGGGCTGGTGGCCGGGGCCGGACAGCTGCACGGCGCCGGCCGCGGCGGAGGTGTCGCCGGGGGACCTGCTCGCGCAGATCCTCGAGACGCCGGTGGTTCTCTGCGACGAGATCGCCTGGAGCTTTCTGGGCGTGTCGATGGCCGGCTGGAACGCGCTTGCGTCGCTGGTGCTGGCGGTCATCTGGATCCGCGCCTACGCGTCGAGTTCGGCGTCCCAGTAGAGAAAGTCCATCCAGCTGTCGTGCAGATGGTTTGGCGGAAACTTGCGCCCGACGTTCTGAAGCTGCTCGGGTGTGGGCCGGTAGGGCTTGCGGCGCAGCGTCATGCCGGTCTGCCTGAGCGTGCGCGCGCCCTTGTGCAGGTTGCAGGGGCCGCAGGAGGCGACGACGTTCTCCCAGGTGGTGCGCCCGCCCCGGCAGCGCGGAGTGACGTGGTCGAAGGTCAGGTGATCCTTCGCCCCGCAGTACTGGCAGGTGAACTCGTCGCGCAGGAAAAGGTTGAACCGGGTGAAGGCGGTGGCGCGGGCCGGCTTCACGTAATCCCTGAGCACCACGACCGAGGGGATTCGGATCTCGATCGACGGCGAGCGCACCGTGGTGTCGTATTCAGCGAGCACGGTCACGCGGTCGAGGAAGGCCGCCTTGACCGCGTCCTGCCAAGGCCAGAGCGACAGAGGCAGGTAGGAGAGCGGCCGGAAGTCGGCGTTTAGCACCAGCGCCGGGTGATCCCGCAGCCCGGCGGGGCTCCTGACGAAACTCGGGGTGTGCGTGCTTTGCAGCATCGACATCGGCTCCTGCGCAGGCCGCCCGGCGGTGCGCCGGACGGACGGATGCCCGGCTTCGGCCTCGCGGGACTATATCTCGCCCGGGGCGCCAGACAAGACCCTATATAGCGGGCGGAGGCCCTGCCCGTCGGCAAGCTAGCGCGAAGGCCGGACAGTTTTTTGACGCCGGCGGAGGTTATCGCGCCGCCGCGAGAGGTTATCGCGCCGCCGCGAATCGCTCCTGCACGAAGCGAAGCGCGAGGCCGAGGCCGTCTGGCGCGATGCCGTGGCCGACGTTGCGCGACGTGTGAGTCCTGGTCTCGACGCCGGCCGCCTCGAGCGCGCTCGCGGCCTCGGGCATGGAGGCGTGCGGCACAATCGGGTCCATGTCGCCGTGGATCAGCAGGACCGGCGGGCGGCTGACGATCTCGCCGGCAAGTGCGCGCGGGTGCAGGAGCCGGCCGGAAAAGCCGACGATGCCGGCGAAGGGCGCGGCGCGGCGCAGGCCGACGTGCAGCGCCATCATCGTGCCCTGGCTGAAACCCACGAGCACCGTGCGATCCGGGCCGATCCCCTGTCCGGCCACCTCATCGAACCAGGCGTCGAGCAGCGCGAAGGACCGGCCGGCGGCGATCCCCGCCTCGACCTCGGAGCTGCCGTCCATGTGCGGGATCGGGAACCATTGGTAGCCGGCCGGATTGTTGACGCAGGGCTGCGGCGCGTTCGGCGCGAGAAACCGCGTGTTCGGCAGGTGCGGCGCCAGCGGCTCCGCCAGCCCGATCAGGTCGTTCCCGTCCGCGCCGTAGCCATGGAGAAAGATCACCAGACTGTCGGCTTGGCCGGAGGCGGCGGCACGCTCCGGACCGGTCAGATGCGCCATCGGCGGCTCCCGTGATTTCATCGCCATCCTAGCGTAGACCGACGCGGGGACAAGACGCGGCCGTCCCGCGCGGCACGCGGATCTCGGGCTATCGCGTTCGCCGACGGGCGAGACGCCGAAGGTCGGCCAGGGCGGAATGCACGAGACCGTTGTCCGGGCAGATGCCGTCGCGCTCCTCCGCGCCGTCGGCCGCCACCATCTCCCAGATCGCGAGCTTCGCGATGACGCAGGGGAGGCCTCGCGCCGTGATCTCCGAGGCGCGCCGGGCGATTGCGCATTCGAGCTCGAGAAGCGTCACCGTCTCGGCTTCTGCTGCGATCGCCGAACGCCAGTCGGGATGCCGCTCGCCGGCCTCCTGCGCGAGCATCTCCTGTAGGCGTTCGAGCTGGCCGCGAAGCTCGGCGAGATCGCATCCCGCCGCCTCCGGACCGTGCCGCATCACCGCCACCAGACCTCCGTTCAGGAGTTGGTCCATTCGCGCCTCCCTTGCATTCGGCGGTCTTTAAATGCACAATGTTATTATCATTGTCAATTACATTGTGATGGACATCGGAAAGCCCGCGGGCCATGGTCCGGACATGACGACGATGGATCGCGACAGTTGCCGCCCGACGACCCGAAAGGCCGCCCAGAGCGCGGCGACGCGGGCGCGTCTGCTGGAGGCGGCGCGGCGGCTCTTCGCCGAGCGCGGCTACGACGACGTGGGCGTGACCGAAATCGCCCGCGCCGCCGGCGTGACCCATGCGCTGATCAAGGTCTACTTCAACAGCAAGGCCGGACTGCTCTACGAGGTCGTGGCCGAGAACAACCGGGCCCAGATTGCGCGTTCGGCCAAAGCGGCGGCGTCCGCCGGATCGACGCTCGACCGCCTGATGCGGCTGGTGGCGGTCTGGATCGCCGGAGACCTGCGCGACGCCCGGTTGGCCTCGGTGATGCTCGCCTATTCCTGGGAGTGGCCGAAGGAGACCGAGCGCGTCAACAGGGCCCAACTCGCCGAGGCGTTCCGGCCGGCGCGCCGGATCATCGAGGAGGGCGTCGCCGCGGGCGAGCTTCGCGCGGAGGTCGATCCGGACGACCTGATCCAGGCGCTCTACGCGATCTATCTCTGGGAGCTGCGCCCCGCGATCTTCGACGACGCCCCGCGGGAAGCTTGCCAAGCGCGAATACGGCGGCAGATCGGGCTCCTGCTCGACGGGGCGCGACCGGCGGCCTAGCGCACGCCCTCGCGGTCGGTCTCCACGCGGTAGTAGGCCCAGAGCAGCCGGGCGGCGACGGCGCGCCAGGGGGCCCAGGCGGCGCTCATCTCGCGCAGCGCCTTTTCGCGCGGGCGTTCGGGAAGGCCGAAGAGCCGCGCGGCCGATTCCTGGAGCGCGAGGTCGCCCGGAGCGAAGACGTCGGCTCGGCCGAGGCTGAACATCGCGTAGATCTCCGCCGTCCAGACGCCAACGCCCTTGAGGCGGACCAGTTCGGCCACGACGTCCTCGGTGGGCAGGCGGCGCAGCGCTGCGAAATCGACGCCGCTGTCGCAGATGGCGCGGGCGTAGGCGACCTTCTGGCGCGAGAGGCCGCAGGCGCGCAGGGCGTCGTCGGTGACGGCGGCCACTCCGGCGGGGTCGGTGGCGCCGATGGCCTCGACCCTGGCCCAGATCGCCGCAGCGGCGGCCGTGGAGACCTGCTGGCTGACGATCGCCGAGAGAAGCTGGGCGAAGCCATCGGGACGGCGGCGCAACGGCGGCGGACCGGTCGCCTCGAGCGCAACGGCGAAGCGCGGCTCTATCGCGGCGAGATGCTCCGCGCCTTCCGCGACGTCCGCCTCCGTCTCGATGATGCGCCCGACCATGGCGGCCCGGCTAGCACGTCGGGGCGCGGAGCGGAACAGCTTGGAGCCGGCGCGGCGGGCGGCTAGAGAAGCGACATGGATGCGCCCGACGACAGCCCCGAGGACGAACCCGGCGCGGATGCCCGCGCCCGGCGCAACCTGTGGGTCCTGGTCGCCGCCCAGATGATCCTCGGGGCGCAGATGCCGGTGAGCTTCATTCTCGGCGGGCTGGCGGGCCAGGTGCTGAGCCCGATCAAGTGCCTCTCGACGCTGCCGATCACGCTGATCGTCACCGGCTCGATGCTGGCGGCGCCGACGCTGTCGGGCCTGATGCAGCGGCGGGGACGGCGGGCGGGCTTCGTGCTCGGGACGCTCAGCGGCGCGGTGGGCTCGGCGCTGTGCGCGGCGGGACTGTGGTTCAACAGCTTCGGGGTGTTCCTGGCCGGATCGTTGCTCACCGGGGTCTATCTCTCGGCGCAGAACTTCTACCGCTTCGCGGCGGTCGACGGCGTGAGCGGCGCGTTCCGGCCGAAGGCGATCTCCTGGGTGATGGCGGCGGGCCTCGGCTCGGCGATCGTCGGGCCGCAGATGGTCAAGATCACCGAGGACGCGCTGGCGCCCATCCCTTTTGCGGGGGCCTACGTGGCGGTGGTGGCGCTCAACCTCGCGGGCGTCTTCATGTTCGCGTTCCTCGACAGCCCGCGACCGGCGCCGCCGGCGGCGGACGGGCCGCAGGCGCGCAGCTACGGCGAGCTTCTGCGCAGTCCGGTGATCGTGGTGGCGATGATCTGCGGGATGGTGTCCTACGCGCTGATGAACCTCGTGATGACCTCGACCCCTCTGGCGATGGTCGGCTGCGGATTCGTCACGGCGGACGCAGCCGACGTTGTCAGCGCGCATGTTCTGGCGATGTATGCGCCGTCGTTCTTCACCGGAGCGCTGATCGCGCGGTTCGGGGCGCGCACGATCGTGGCGATCGGGCTGGGGCTTCTGGCGACGGCGGGCGTGGTCGGTCTGGCGGGGGTCGATCTCTTCAACTTCTTCGGGGCGCTGGTCCTGCTCGGGGTCGGCTGGAACTTCGGCTACATCGGGGCCACGACCATGCTGACGACCGCCTACCGGCCGGAGGAGCGCGGCCGGGTTCAGGGCATGAACGACTTTGCGGTCTTCGGCATGGTGGCGCTCGCCTCCATCACCTCGGGGGGCCTGATGAACTGCGTCGGCGGCGACGCGGTGGCGGGCTGGCAGGCGGTGAATCTGGCGATGATCCCGATGCTGACGCTGGCGGGCGGGGCGCTTATCTGGCTCACGGTGGATGGCCGCAGACCGGCGCGAAACGGCTGTCTCAGCCAGGAAAACCCTCAAGTATCTGTTTCTGAATGACAAAAGTGTTAGCGCGGCACTGACGCTATCCAGCACGCCTACCAGCGGCCGGTGGCGGCGCGGCGGATGAGCCGGAGCCGGGCGCGGAACTCGGAGACCTCGAGCCCGCCGGAGCCGCCTCGGTGGCTCCGACGGCTGCACCAGTGAAGAGGCGCCGCCATGGCAGCATGGACCACTGTACCGCTTCGATCAGTCAGGCCTGACAGGCGCGCTCCGGAACATCGGTTCTACTCAGGATCGACCGCAGTAGGCTGCCCTTCGGCTCCCATGGTGACAACGAGCAGTTTGGCCGGCCCATTCGCCACGTTGAACGCCTGCATGTTGCGGTTCTGGGGTTCCACGAAAGCTTGGCCTGGCATCATGCGGATTGGGTCAGCTCCATCCACGCGCACTTCAAGCTCGCCCTCCATCACATAGACGACGATCGGCACAGGGTGTTGATGGAGCGAAGTCTGCCCATCCTTCTCGAAGATGCCGATCTCGACGAAGATCTCCGAGGTGCCTTCGGGATAGGTGATCGGGTCACTGACCGCGTTGGTCGTGGTCCTGGTGAGTTCCTCCCAGGTCACACCTGCGGCCTGAGGATCTTCGTCAGCGAGAGCTGTATTGGGCGCAGCCAAGCCCAGGAGCGCCGCTACGACAAGCGATGTAGCTCGGTTCATCTTGGTTGTCCTTTCCTACTCACTATGCAGCGGACGAGACCCGCGCGCACCGCTCGGGCGGCCTTGTCGGGACCGTCGACTGCACTTCTGGAAGGCGGATCACCGGGTCACACGATCCAGAACACCGCCTCACGGCAGACTTGAAAGGAAAAGGCACATTGCTGCAAAAAAAGGGGTACGTAATTTACAACGGGCAGCCAAGGCTACCGCATCATTATTCTAACACAATTTGGGTTCCGACACAACGCCGGCCCATCTTGCGGCTCTGCCTTGAGCAGATCCAGAAAGGGCGCGGTGGGCGAGCGCAGGGTCACCTGAAACGGCTGTCCCAGCCAGGATAATCCTCAAGTATCTGTTTTTGAATGATAAACGCGTCAACGCGGTCCCGACGCGGTCCGCCACGTCTACCAGCGGCCGGTGGCGGCGCGGCGGATGAGTTCGGCCCGGGCGCGGAACTCGGAGACCTCGAGCGCGCCGGACCAGACCCCTTCGGGATCGGCGGCGGCGCGGCGGAGGCGGGTCTCCGCGAGCCAGCCGGAAAGCAGCACCGGCGCGACGGCGCGCGGCACCGTGGCGCGGGCCGCGCGCGCGGCCTCCAGGTCGGCGAGGGCGGCGGCGGCGAGCGTATCGATTGAGGCGTCGGGCGGCAGGGCCTCGCGGCCGCGGGCGCTGAGTTCGGGCAGCGCGCGCAGGAACGCGGCGGTGCCCGAGGCGCGGGCGAAGCGACGCACGGCCGGTTCGGCCGCGGGCGGCGCGTCGAGGTGCAGCGCGGCCAGCCAGGCCAGATGCCCGGCGGTGCGGTCGAGATAGGTCTCGAGCGCGGCGCGGTCGGGATGCGGACGGGCCTCGGCGTCGACGAGCCGGGCGGCGATGGTCTCCTGGAACAGCGCCTCGGGCAGCGCGCCTGCGCGGATCGCCTCGGCGAGCGGGGCGACCACCTCGTGGCGGCGCAGCGGCGCGTCGGCGCAGATCTCGGCGATGGCGTCGGTCCACCAGCGCAGGCGGATCTCGGCCAGCATGGATTCGGACGCGACCCAGGGCGCACGGGCGATCTCGAGGTTGAAGGCGTAGAGCGCCATCAGGCCGGGGCGCCTGGCGGGGGGGGCAAGCATCGCCGCGCGCCAGCGGTCGGGATCGCCGCGCTCCACCAGGTCGGCGCAGGCCTCCGCCGTCACGCGGCCGCCACGAAGAACACGTAGGCGAAGTCGTCGGGATGGTCGCGGCGCGCCGCGATCTCGGCGCGGGCGTCGCGCAGCACCGGATGGTCGCGCCCATGCGCCTTCTCAAGCGCAGTGGCGCGGACGGCGAGCGGCCGGTAGTAGTTGTCCCAGGCCGCGTCGCAGAGCTCGACGTCGCCCAGCAGCGTCAGGTCCGCCGCTGCGATCTTCGCCCGCACCCCGGCGGCGTCGGTCATGGCCGGATACTCCGCCCAGTTGGCCGCGGCGACCGGGTCGGGCGCGTCGGTCAGCCAGACCGCGTCGCTGAACACCAGCCGCCCGCCCGGGCGCAACAGTGGCGTCCAGGCGGCGAGGGCGGCCTCGACGCCGATCGAGTAGATCGCGCCCTCGCTCCAGATGAGGTCGAAGGAGGCTTGCGGGAACGGCGGCTGGCCCATGTCGGCCTCGACGGCGGTGAAGCGCTCGGCGAAGCCCGCCGTGGCGACTCGGGCGCGGGCGGCCTCGAGGAACGGCGCGTGGGCGTCGAGCCCGGTGACCTGCGCCTCGGGCAGCGCGCCGAGCAGGGTCAGCGCCGAGGCGCCCGGGCCGCAGCCGAGGTCGAGGACGGAGATCGGACCCGAAAGCCCGGCGAGACGCAGCGCCGCGAGGGTATCGGCGTCGTCGCCGGGCGCTTCGCGATCGAGGCCGGAATGTAGCTCCCAGAACACCGGATCCATCACGCGCCTCCCGCCACCGTCGCGCCGTCGCGCAGGAGTTTCCAGACGATGGCGTCATTCAGCGCCTGAAAGCTCGCGTCGACGACGTTGGCCGAGACCCCGACCGTCGACCAGCGCCGGCCCTCGCCGTCCTCGCTGTCGATCAGCACCCGCGTCACCGCCTCGGTGCCGCCGGAGGTGATGCGCACCCGGAAGTCGACCAGGTGCATGTCGTCGATGCAGGCCTGGTAGGGGCCGAGGTCCTTGGCGAGCGCGCGGGAGAGGGCGTTGACCGGGCCCTGGTCGGAATGGGTGACCGGGTCCTGGCTCTCGGAAACGCTCATCACCCGCTCGTCGCCGAAACGGGCGACCACCACCGCCTCCGAGACGGTGACCTGTTCGCCGCGGGCGTTGACCCGGCGCTCGACGGTGACGCGGTAGCGCTCGACCTCGAAGAAGCGCGGCAGCCGGCCGAGCGCCTCGAGCGCGAGCAGCTCGAAGCTCGCCGCGGCGCTGTCGTAGGCGTAGCCGCGGTCCTCGCGCGCCTTGACCTCGGTGAGGATGGAAGCGAGGCGCGGATCGCCGGGCTCGACTTCGATGCCGGCCTTGGCCAGCCGGTCACGCAGGTTCGACTGGCCGGCCTGGTTCGACATCGGGATGAAGCGGGCGTTGCCGACCACCTCGGGCTCGACGTGCTCGTAGGTGGCGGGATCCTTGAGGATTGCGGAGGCGTGCAGTCCGGCCTTGTGGGTGAAGGCCGAGGCGCCGACGTAAGGCGCCGCCGCGTTCGGCACGCGGTTGAGGATGTCGTCGAGCATCCGGCTGGTCCGGGTGAGGCGGCGCAGGTTCTCGCGCGGCACGCCGATCGCGTAGCGGCTGGCGTAGGGCTCCTTGAGCAAGAGCGTCGGGATCAGGCTGACGAGGTTGGCGTTGCCGCAGCGCTCGCCGAGACCGTTGAGCGTGCCCTGGATCTGCCGCGCGCCCGCGTCGACGGCGGCGAGGCTGCCGGCGACGGCGTTCTCGGTGTCGTTGTGGGTGTGGATGCCGAGCCTGTCGCCGGGCACGCCGCCGGCGATCACCGCGGCGGTGATCGCGCCGATCTCGTGAGGCAGCGTGCCGCCGTTGGTGTCGCAGAGCACCACCCAGCGCGCGCCGGCGTCGAGCGCGGCGTCGAGGCAGGCGCGGGCGTAGTCCGGGTTGGCCTTCCAGCCGTCGAAGAAGTGCTCGGCGTCGAAGAGCGCCTCGCGGCCCTGCGCCACGACATGGGCGACGCTGTCGCGGATGTTGGCGAGGTTCTCATCCTCGGTGACACCAAGCGCGGTGGCGACGTGGTAGTCGTGGGTCTTGCCGACAAGACACACCGCCGGGGTCCGCGCGTTCATCACCGCGGCGAGCACGTCGTCGTTCTCCGCCGAGCGTCCGGCGCGCTTGGTCATGCCGAAGGCGGCGAAGGTGGCGGTTTCGAGCCTGGGCGCGGCCTCGAAGAAGCCGCTGTCGGTCGGGTTCGCGCCCGGCCAGCCGCCCTCGACGTAGTCGATCCCAAGCGCGTCGAGGGCCAGGGCGATGCGGGTCTTGTCCTCGACGGAGAAGTCGACGCCTTGCGTCTGCTGGCCGTCGCGCAGGGTGGTGTCGTAGAGGTATAGGCGCTCGGGGGTCATTTGAGCGCCTCCAGTCTGGAGGCGTCGAAGCCGCTCATGATTTCGACACTTGGACCAGTTGAAGTTGCCCTAAGTTCAACTCCCGCTTCAGACAACTTCTGACGCAGTTCATCCGCTCGGGAGAACTCCTTGTTTCCCCTTAGAAAACTCCAACGCAACGCGATTTGGTTGAGTTCTTGGAAGTGCGGCATGCTCTCCATTGGCCCAACAATAAAGGCGTGCTCCAGCTCCTGGGTGATGCGCCTAGCCCAGTCTCCGTGACCATCCGCAAGCAAGCCAAACAAGTCGGCGCTTGCCCTAAGCAGGGCCGGATCGTGAATTAAATGATGCAAGGTGCCGACCGCGCGAGGAATGTTGAGGTCATCTGACAAGGCATCAATCGTTAGGCCAGCAGGTTTTGGAGCAGGTGCGACTCCATCGACCAGTGCCCACCATTTCAGTAGCGTAGCTTTCGCGTCCTCCACCTTCTGCTCCGTCCAGTCCATTGGCTGTCGGTAATGCGTCGAGAGCAGAACGAAACGGATCACCTCGCCGGGGACGCCCCTGTCGAGCAGATCGCGGACGGTGAAGAAATTGCCGAGCGATTTCGACATCTTCTCGCCTTCGACATTGAGAAAACCGTTGTGCATCCAGATGTTGGCGAAGGTTCCTTCCGGGTGGGCGCAGCGGGACTGGGCGCATTCGTTCTCGTGGTGCGGGAAGGCGAGGTCGATGCCGCCGCCGTGGATGTCGAAGGACGGCCCCAGCAGCTCGTGGGCCATGGCGGAGCATTCGATGTGCCAGCCGGGGCGGCCGCGGCCCCAGGGGCTCGGCCAGCCGGGTTCGGCGGCGCTGGAAGGTTTCCAGAGCACGAAATCCATCGGGTCGCGCTTGTAGGGCGCGACCTCGACGCGGGCGCCGGCGCGCATCTCGTCGAGGTTGCGGCGGGCGAGGGTTCCGTACTCGGGGTCGGTGGCGACCTCGAAAAGCACGTGACCCTCGGCCGCGTAGGCGTTGCCGTTCGCGATAAGCGTCTCGATCATCGCCACCATGGGGGCGATGAAGTCTGTGGCGCGGGGTTCGTATGTCGGGGGCAGCGCATCCAGTCCTTTAGGACCCATGTCGTCGCGGAACCAGCCGATGGTCTCGTCTGTGATGCGGCGGATCGCCTGAAGTTCGGTCTCGCCGGGCTTCAGGGTCTCGGCGGCGCGGCGGTTTATCTTGTCGTCGACGTCGGTGATGTTGCGGACGTAGGTAACGTGGTCGGGCCCGTAGACGTGGCGCAGGAGCCGGTAGAGCACGTCGAACACCACCACCGGGCGGGCGTTGCCGATATGGGCTCGGTCGTAGACCGTGGGGCCGCAGACGTACATGCGCACGTTATCCGGGTCGAGCGGCGCGAACGCCTCTTTCCGGCGCGTCCGCGTGTTGTAGAGCGTGATCTCGGCCATGGCCCGATTCCTCGCAGGTCGCGGCGGGCTAGCACTTTGGTCCTTGGATGGGAACAGGGGCAGCGCGCCGCGAGGGTTTCCTCAGCGGCGAATGCAGATGATAGCAATGATGCGCGTCGCACCCATGGGCGGCTTATGGCAGAGTCGCGCGGCGGTTGGCAAGCGCCGGTAGTGACACCGTCCCGCGTCGCGTCCGTGGACCCTCTGGCGACGCGTGCGCTCCTGGTCTTCTCGCGGTTGCGGGTCGTCAGGGCGCCGCTTTCGGCTTCCGGCTCAGCGTGGCGATGATGGCGTCAGCCTCGCGGGAGAAGCTGGGGGCCCGGGGCCGGCCAGTCCGCTGCTCGACGTATTCGACGAGCACTAAATCGACGATGCGCGTCGTTGGGTCGAAGTAGGCGCAGCGCACGCCTTCGTTGTCGATGAAGGTGTCGCCCTGGCGGCGGTCGAACCGATATCGGACACAGGCATCGGCGTCGGCCGCTAGCGGCTTCGGCGGACCCTGGATTTCCGCCTGCAGTCGCGTCGCGCCGGGCGCCGAGGTCGACTGGGCGCGTCGCTCCATATCGGTGACGAGCGCCTGCCAGAACCCGGGATCGCCGACAGGCAGATCGGACTTGGCGCCGATCGTCGTCTCCTCGATGGTGATCTCGGCCGTCACTTCCCGGCCATCGCGCTTGTAGCCGCAGACCACGTTGCCGGGACGGCGGGAGCCCATGGTGGCGCAGTCCACGTCGCCCGAATCGATGCCGTAGAGCCAGCGGGATTCGCCCGGGGTGAGGTTTCCCTGCGACGGTGCGGCTCCGGGGGGAGTTGCGGCCGGATCGCAGGCGGCGAGCAGGCAGACCAGACCGGCGAAAGCGAGAGCGGCGCGCATTATCCAACCTCTTTCATTATACATTCATATGTGAAATTGTTATAAATGACTCTGCGCATGTCAACAGCTTGCGCCGCTCGCCTGCAAAGCCGCTCCGACCCGCTGGGCAGGACGCATGGTGGCGCCGGTGTGGATTCCTGATCTTTGCAGAGGTGGGCCGGGGCGGGCCGCGCGGCGCTCAGGCCGTGGCGATGCGCCGTGGAACGAGGCGGAAGACCTGTTCGGCGCGGCGGCGCAGGTAGGCCGCCTGGAGCGCAGCCACGTCGAAATCGATCTCGACCTCCTCGGGGCCGCGTTCGATCCAGGCCCCGGAGGCGAGGCCGAGCGCGATCATCGCGCGGTTCTGAGGCAGGGTGTAGGCGGTCACCGTGCGCACCCCGCGCGGCGCGAGAAGGCGGCTGGCGGTCTGCACCAGATAGGCGCCGACGCCGCGACGGCGCAGCTCGGCGTCGACGCTGAGGCCGAGTTCGGCCTGGTCCCCGGAGATCACGAATTCGGCGACGGCGCGGATCGGACCGGACCGGTGGAACGGCCCGTCCCAGAGCGGACCGTCGAAGGCGCAGAGAGTGAAATGGGCGCGCTGGAACAGCCGTGTAGCCTCATGGGCGAGCGCCTGGTCGGAGATCGTGGCGCAATAGCGCATCCGCCGGTCCTCGGGAGGGAGACGCCGCAGATGATCGAGGATCGCCGGGGCGTCGGCGGGGCGCGCCTCTCGAAACCCCAGGCCCGCGTGACCGGCGCAGGGGATCGGCGCGGGATAACCGATGAAGCTGATGTGCGGCAACCCGAAGGCCATGGCGCGCGCCTTTCGAACGCAAGTCTACATCCGATGTAGCCGCGGGTGGTTAAAGTTCTATGTGCAGTCGCTCACAAATTATTGCATCGCACAATAATTCAGCGTCCGCGGATGCGCGGGTCGAGCGCGTCGCGCAGACCGTCGCCGATGAAGTTGATCGAAAGCACGGTCAGCGAAATTGCTAGACCCGGCCAGATCACCCGCGCCGGGGTGAGCGTCATGAAGTTCGCGCCGTCGTAGAGCAGCCGCCCCCAGGTCGGGAAGTCGGAGGGGAATCCGAGGCCCAGAAAGCTGAGCGCGCTTTCGGTGATGATGGCGTTGGCGATGCCGAGCGTCGCCGAGACCATGATCGGCGAGAGCACGTTGGGCAGGATGTGGCGGGTGATGATGCGCCGGCTGGGCGCGCCCACCGAGCGGGCGGCCAGCACGAACTCGCGCTCCTTGAGCGCCAGCACGTCGCCGCGCACGATGCGCGCGGTCTGCATCCACGAGGTGATGCCGATGATGAAGACGATCAGCAGGAAGATGCCCGATTCCGGCCCGATCATCGTGCGCAGCGTGTCACGAAAGAGCATGATGATGACGAGCAGCAAGGGCAGCAGCGGCAGCGCGAGAAAGAGGTCGGTCAGCCGCATCAGCGGGCCGTCGAGCCAGCGGAAATAGCCCGCGAGCACCCCGATGAGCGTGCCGACCACGAGGCTAAGCAGCATCGCGGTGACGCCCACCGCCAGCGACACCCGGCCGCCCTGGAGCACCTGGGCGAAGATGTCGCGGCCGATGTTGTCGGTGCCCATCGGATGGGTGAACGAGGGCGCGGCGTTGCGCGCGGATGTGTCGATGAACTGCGGATCGACGGTGTAGATCCAGGGGCCGAACACCACCGCGAACACTATCAGCGCGAAGATCACCACGCCGGCCATCGCGCCCTTGTGGTGGCGGAACTGGAACCAGACGTCGGACCACAAGCTGCGCTCGGGCGCGTCGATGGCGGGCATCGGGACCGAGGAGACGTCAGTCATAGCGGATCCTCGGGTCGAGCACGCCGTAGAGCAGGTCCGCGATCAGGTTGAAGAGCACGATCAGCACGGCGAAGATGAAGGTCAGCGTCTGCACCAGGGGTATGTCGGCGGCCTGGATGCCGGTGATCAGAAGCTGGCCCAGCCCGTTCACCCGGAAGATCTGCTCGGTGATGATGGCGCCGCCGAAGATCTGCGGGACGCCCAGCGCGATGACGGTGACGACCGGGATGAGCGAGTTGCGCAGCACGTGGATCAGCACCACCGCGCGTTCCTTCAGACCGACGGCGCGGGCGGTGCGCACGTAGTCCTGGTTGAGGTTGTCGAGCATGGAGGCGCGCATGAAGCGGCTGATCTGGGCGGCGTTGAAGAGGGCGAGCACCATCACCGGCATCACCATCTGCTTGACCTGCAGCCAGAAGGTCTCGACGTTGGTCACCCGCAGATTGGTGTCGTAGATCGACGGAAGCCAGCCGAGCGTCACCGAGAAGATCACGATGAAGACGAGGCCGGTGAAGAAGGTCGGCACCGAGAAGCCGATCATCGAAAAGAGCGTGCCGAACTGGTCGAACCAGGAGTACTGCTTGTAGGCGGAGATCACCCCGATCGGGATCGCGATGAGGATGCCGACCACATAGGACATGCCCACCACCCAGAGGGTCTGGGGCATGCGTTCGACGATGAGGTCGACCACCGGGGAGCGGGTCTGCCAGGAGATCACGCGCAGTCGGTTCTCGCTGTCGCCGATGGTCCAGCCAGTGAGCTGTTCGAGGATGTTTAGGGGTTCGTTGACGAAAAACTGCTGGAGCCAGAGCAGGTATCGGATGTGGAAGGGCTCGCCGAGACCGAGGCTCTGGCGGATCTGCTCGCGCACTTCCGCGGGGATGGTCAGCGGCAGGTTGGCGGTGGGATCGCCCGGCGAGAGGTCGAGCAGCGCGAAGATGATGAAGCTGATGACCAGCAGCGTCGGGATCGCGAAGAACAGGCGTCGCAGCGTGTAGGTGAACATGCCGTTCGCGATCCTTCAGGGAGCGTCCGGGCCGCGCGGGCGGCCCGGACGGGGTTGCGTCACTCTTCGCGGAACCAGTCGGCGATGTTCCACAGCTCGCTGTCCCAGGGGTTCAGCTTCACCCCTCCGAGCGTCAACGACCGGGTGGAGACGCGGCCGCGATGCACGAGCGGGATGTAGGAGGGCGAGTTGACGATCAGGTCGTTGAGCTTGATCGCGATCTCGGCCCGTGCCTCCTGGCCGGAGGTCTGCGCCATCTCCGCAAGCAGCGCCGCATACTCGTCGGTGCACCAGCGCGAGATGTTGCCGCCCTGCCACTGGGTCTCGGGACTGGGGATCTCGGCGCAGACCCAGTCGCCGAGGTAGCGCTGCGGGTCGGTGCCGTCGAAGTTGTTGGCGTACATCTGAACGTCAGCGTAGAACTTCTGGAAGGTGTCCGGCGAGCCCGGATCGCCGCCGAAGAACACGCCGGCGTCGACGTTGCGCAGCTCGGTCTCGACGCCGACCTGGTCCCACCACTGCTTGATGAGCGCCTGGCTGGCCTGGCGGACCGAGTTGGTCGAGGTCTGGAAGAGCATCGACATGCGCACGCCGTCCTTCTCGCGCACGCCGTCGCCACCCGGTAGCCAGCCGGCCTCGTCAAGGAGGCGGTTCGCCTCGTCGAGGTCCTGGGCCTTGCACCAGTCGTTGTTGGTGGAGGCGTTGTATTCGGGCGCCGGCACAAGGTTGCAGGTCACCGTACCCGCCGCCCCGTAGCCGGTCTCCACCAGGATCTCGCGGTCGATGGCGAGGCTGAGCGCCTTGACCACGTTGGGATCGGTCAGGAAGGGGTGCGGATGCGCGACCGTCGAGCGTTCGTCGCCCAGCGCCGGATCGGGGTTGGTCTGGTTGACCATCACGCGCTCGACGAGCGTGCCGAAGGCCGAGATCACCTCGCCCTTTCCGGCCGCCGCCATCTGCGCGAGGATCTCGGGCTCGACCTGGGCGTTCCAGGCGTAGTCGAACTCGCCGGTCTCGAGCACCGATCGCGCCGCCGAGGCCGCCTCGCCGCCGCCCTTGAAGACCACGGTGCCGAAGGCGGGCCTGGCCGCGTCGCGGTAGTTGGGGTTGGCCTCGAAGGTGACGACGTCATTGGCCTTGAAGTCGGTGACCACGAATGGGCCGGTGCCCACCGGCGCGAAGTTCGCCTCGGTGCATTCGGGCGCCTTGGCGCCGAGACAGTCGGCGAACTGCGCCGCCTGGATGACCGGCGACTGCGCGCCGACGAGCGGCCCGTAGGGATAGGGGTTGGGCTCGTCGAAGGTGATCTTGAGCGTCAGGTCGTCGAGGGCCTCGACGCTGGTGACGCCCTGGAAGTTCGGAAGCTGGGCGCAGCCGCCCTCGGGATCGGTGCAGTACCGCCAGGTGAAGACGGCGTCTGCGGAAGTCACCGGCGTGCCGTCGGACCAAAGAAGCCCTTCCTTGAGCTTCCAGGTGATGGTGGTGAGATCCTCGGACACGCCGCCGTTCTCGACGGTGGGGATCTCGGCGGCGAGGTAGGGCACCATCTGGCCGGTCTCGTCGAAGCGCGCCAGCGGCTCGATCACGAGGCTCGCGGCCTCGATGTCCTTGGTTCCGCTCGACAGGAACGGGTTCATGATCGACACCGCCTGCCAGTAGATGATGTTGAGCTGGCCGTCCGATCCGCGCTCGGCGTGGGCGGCGGAGGCGACCAGCGCCGTGGCGGCGGCCCCCATGAGTAGACTCTTCAGTCGCATGTTTCGCTCCTCCAGTTTGGGCGGAAACGCCATCAGGCGGGCGTCTCCGGAGATTTCGACCAGATGGCAGGCGGCGAAGCGCCCCCGCCCCAGGTCGCGCAACGGCGGCGTCTCGATGCGACACCGGTCGAAGACTTTCGGGCAACGCGTCGAAAAGGCGCACCCCTTTGGCGGATTGGCCGGGCTCGGCACGTCGCCGGTCAGGATGATGCGCCGCCGGCGCGCCTCGACCTCCGGGTCGGGGCTCGGCACGGCGGAGATCAGCGCCTGGGTGTAGGGATGCAGCGGCAGTTCGTAGAGCGCCTCGCGCGGGGCGAGCTCCACCAGCCGGCCGAGATACATCACCGCCACCCGGGTCGCGAGGTGGCGCACCATGCTCAGGTCGTGGCTGATGAAGAGGTAGGTCAGCCCGAGCTTTTCCTGGAGATCCTCAAGCAGATTGACCACCTGCGCCTGGATAGAGACGTCGAGCGCGGCGATCGGCTCGTCGCAGACGATGAACTCCGGGCTGAGCGCCAGCGCCCGGGCGATGCCGATGCGCTGGCGCTGGCCGCCGGAGAACTCGTGCGGGTAGCGATTGGCGAAGCCCGGCGCGAGGCCGACCGCGTCCATGAGCTCGAGCACCCGCGCCCGGCGCGCGGCGGAGCTCAGGCTGCGATGCTCGTCGAGCGGCTCGGCGATGATCGAGCCCACGGTCATGCGCGGGTTCAGGCTCGCCTGGGGATCCTGGAAGATCATCTGCATCCGCGGCCGCAGTTCGCGCAGCGCCTGCCCCTCGAGCCGGGCGATGTCGCGCCCGTCGAGCTCGATGACCCCGTCGGTGGGCTCGTAGAGGCGCAGGATCGCGCGGCCGGTGGTGGACTTGCCGCAGCCGCTCTCGCCGACCAGGCCGAGCGTCTCGCCGCGGCGGATGTCGAAGCTCACGTCGTCGACGGCCTTGACCTGGCCGACCTGGCGGCGCAACAGCCCCTTGTAGATCGGGAAGTACATCCGCAGGCCGCGGACCCGGACCAGCGTGTTGTCCGCAGCGCGCACCGCCCCGTCGTCCAGCGGCGCGTCATCCAACATATCGGGGCTCCCCGCTGTCGGCGTCCCACCAGCAGGCGACGTCGTGGCCGTCGGCGATCACCAGCCGCCAGGGGTTCTCGGAGAGGCAGCGCCCGAAGGCGTTCGGGCAGCGCGGCGCGAAGGGACAGGCGGCCGGCGGGGCCCAGAGGCTCGGCGGCTGGCCCTCGATGGTGCGCAGACGCCGTTCGCGCTGTCCGGTGACGCTGGGCACGGTCTCCAGGAGGGCGCGCGTGTAGGGGTGCTGGGGGTTGGAGAAGATCTCGGCGACCTCGCCCTGCTCGACCACCTGGCCGGCATACATCACCATCACCCGGTCGGCGATGCCGGCGACGAGCCCCAGATCGTGGGTGATCCAGATGATGCCCATGCCCAGCTTCTGGCGCAGTTCGCGGATCAGCTCGAGGATCTGGGCCTGGATGGTGACGTCGAGGGCGGTGGTGGGTTCGTCGGCGATCAGCACCTTGGGATCGCACGACAGCGCCATGGCGATCATCACCCGCTGGCGCATGCCCCCCGAGAACTGGTGGGGATAGTCGTTCAGGCGGTCGGCGGCGTCGGGGATCCCGACGAGGCTCAGGAGCTCGGCGGCCCGGTGGCGCGCGTCGGCCTTCGACATGCCCAGATGCGCGCGCAGCGGGGCCATGAGCTGATAGCCGACGGTGAAGACCGGGTTGAGGCTGGTCATCGGATCCTGGAAGACGAAGCCGATCTCGCCGCCGCGCAGGTCGCGCATCTCGTCCTCGGACATCGCGCGCACGTCGCGACCCTGGTAGCGGATGTCGCCGCCGACCACCCGGGCGGGCGGGCTCGGCAGCAGGCCCATGATCGACATCATGGTCACCGACTTGCCCGAGCCGCTCTCGCCGACCACGCCCAGAAGCTCGCCGGGAGCGATGGCGAAACTGACGCCGTTGACGGCGTGGACCTGACCGTCGCGCGTGTCAAACACTGTCTTGAGGTCGGAAACCTCGAGGACCGGCGCGGGTCCGTCCAACATGCAGCCCCCGTCAAGAAGGTCCCCCGGCCACGCCACTCCCCGGCGTCGCAGCCTCGCGTTGGTGCGCGAGCGGCAACGTTAACAGCAAGAATTTGCGCGCGACAACCGGCAATAGCGGCTTGACGCTCCACCTCGGGGCTCCGCACAGTCGCGCGACGAGACGAGGAGCGGCGATGCCCGAGCACCTGACCCCGCGCGAGATGCTGGCGCGCCTCGTGGCGTTCCCGACGATCTCGACGCGCTCAAATCTCGATCTGGTCGATTTCGTGGAGGACTATCTCGCCGGCCACGGCGTGACGGCCACGCGGGTGCCCGACGCGACCGGCGAGAAGGCGGCGCTCTTCGCCGCGATCGGACCCGCCGTCGCCGGCGGCGTGGCGCTGTCTGGGCACAGCGACGTGGTTCCCGTCGAGGGCCAGGACTGGTCGGGCGATCCCTTCACGCTGCGTGAGCGCGACGGCAGGCTCTACGGGCGGGGCGCGTGCGACATGAAGGGGTTCGTGGCGACCGCGCTGGCGCTCGCGCCGGAGATGCGCGCCGCGCCGCTGCGGCGGCCGATCGTGATCGCGATCAGCTACGACGAGGAGATCGGCTGTCTCGGCGCGCCGCCGATGATCGCGGCGATGGGCGCGGCCCTGCCGGCGCCGGAAGCTGTGATCGTCGGCGAGCCCACGTCGATGAAGGTGGTCACCGGCCACAAGGCGGCCTGGTACTTCGACGCGCGCGTGCGCGGCCACGAAGTGCATTCGAGCCTGATGGACCGCGGCGTCTCGGCGATCATGACCGGCGCGCGGCTGATCGAGTGGATGAACGAGACCAACGCCGCGAACGCGCGCGCCGCCGATCCCGCGAGCCCGTTCGACCCGCCGTTCGCGACGCTGCACGTCGGGGTGATCGCCGGCGGCACCGCGCACAACATCACCGCGCGCGACTGTCGTTTCGAGTGCGAGATCCGGATGTTGCCCGACGAGGATCGCGCGGCGTGGAAGGCGCGGATCCGCGCCGAGGCGGCGCGGCTCGACGCGGAGGTCAAGGCGATCCACCCCGACGCGGGCGTGCGGATCGAGGAGACGGGCGAGCTGCCGGCCTGCCGCCCGGAGGCGGACGGCGCGGCCGAAGGTATCGCGCGAGCGCTGACCGGCGACAACGCGCACCACGTGGTCGCCTACATGACCGAGGCCGGCCAGTTCCAGGACGCGGGCCTCTCGACCGTGGTCTGCGGGCCCGGCGACATCGCCCAGGCTCATCAGCCCGACGAGTTCATCACCATCGACCAGCTCGCGGCGGGCGCGGCCTTCGTGCGGCGCCTGATCGAGCGCCAGTGCAGCTGAGGATCAATCCATGCCCGTCATCAACCGTTTCGCCGACCTCCAGGACGAGATCGCCGCCTGGCGGCGCGACATCCACGCCCATCCCGAGGTCCTGTTCGACACGCACCGCACCAGCGCGCTGGTCGCCGAGAAGCTGCGAGCGTTCGGCTGCGACGAGGTGGTCGAAGGGATCGGGCGCACCGGCGTCGTCGGGGTGATCCGCGGCCGCAGCGACCGCTCCGGGCGGACGATCGGGCTGCGCGCCGACATGGACGCGCTGCCGATGCAGGAGGAGACCGGACTGCCGCACGCCTCCACCATTCCCGGCGCCATGCACGCCTGCGGCCACGACGGGCACACCGCGATGCTGCTCGGGGCGGCGAAGTACCTTGCGGAGACGCGCAACTTCGACGGGACGGTGGCGGTGATCTTCCAGCCGGCCGAGGAGGGCGGCGGCGGCGGGCGCGAGATGGTCGAGGACGGAATGATGGAGCGTTTCGCCATCGACGAGGTCTACGGCATGCACAACGGGCCCAATATTCCGGCCGGCGACTTCGCCATCCGCCCGGGACCATTGATGGCGGCCACCGACGAGGTCTCGATCACGGTGACGGGGCGGGGCGGCCACGCGGCCCGGCCCCAGGACTGCGTCGATTCCACGCTGGTCGCGTCCCAGATCGTCGTGGCGTTGCAGAGCATCGTGGCGCGCGCCGTCGATCCGATCAAGCAGGCGGTGGTGTCGATCACGAGCTTCCGCACCTCGAGCGAGGCCTTCAACATCATTCCGGCGCGCGTGCGTCTGCGCGGGACGGTGCGCACCCTCGACGAGGGCGTGCGCGACCAGATCGAGACGCGGCTCTGCGAGCTGGTCCAGGGGATCGCGGTGGCGCACGGGGCGACCGCCGAGGTCGAGTACCGGCGCAACTATCCGGTGACGGTCAACGACGCGGACCGCGCCGATTTCGCAGGTCGGGTGGCGATGGAGATCGCCGGGGAGGACCGGGTCGACACCGACCGGTCGCCGGTGATGGGCGGCGAGGATTTTTCGTTCATGCTCAACGCCCGCCCGGGCGCGATGATCTGGATCGGCAACGGCGCCAGCGCGGCGCTGCATCATCCCGAGTACGATTTCAACGACGAGATTATCCCGGCGGGCTGTTCCTACTGGGTGCGGCTTGTGGAGCGGGCGCTGCCGGCGGGGTGAATGCGGTGCGGCCTTGCCTGGGAACTTGCGCGGCGCCAGGAGCACACCGCCGCGCGCTTAGGGAATGTTGACGAAGGCCTCGCGCAGGGCCTTGCTCCAGGCTTCGGACATGGCGGTGAAGGCCGGGTCGCCGGGCTCGATGCGTTCGCGGCGGGAGACGCGCAGGTCGTCGCGCCCGATGATGGCGAGATCGAGCGGCATGCCGACCGAGAGGTTGGAGCGCATGGTCGAATCCATCGACAGGAGCGCCGCCTTGCGGCCGTCCTCGAGAGAGGTGGCGGAGGTGACGGCGCGGTCGAGGATCGGCTTGCCGTACTTGTGCTCGCCGATCTGAAGATAGGGCGTGTCCTCGGTCGCCTCGATGAAGTTGCCCTCCGGATAGATCAGGAAGAGCCGCATCACCCCGCCCTTGCGCTGGCCGCCGACCAGCAGGCTCGCTGACTGCGACTGGCCCGAGTTGCCCATGCGCTCGCCGATAGACTCGCTGACCTCGTGGAGCATGCGGCCGACGATCTCGGCGATGGCGAGCATGGTGTCGGCGAGCATGATCGAGGTGTCCGGCGTGGCGTCGCCGCGGTCGATCTCGTCCTGGAGCTTGGCCATCACCGTCTGGGTGATCGACAGCGAGCCCGCGCTGAGGATGGCGATCACCCGGTCGCCGGGCTCCTCGAAGACGAACATCTTGCGGTAGATGGCGATGTTGTCGAGCCCGGCGTTGGTGCGGGTGTCCGACAGCATCACCATGCCGGCCTCGAGCAGCAGTCCGACGCAGTAGGTCATGCCGGGGTCTCGTTGCGACGGCGGGTCACTGCTGGCGCTGCTCCTGGCTCTGGCCGCGGCGCTCGGCCACGACCACGGAGACATCCATGCTCTCCACGCCGCCGCCGCGCGAGACGCCGCGGATCGGGGCGGCCTGGGCGGCGTCGCGGCCCGAGCCGAGACGGATGTAGCGCGCGTCCGGGCAGCAGGCGTTGGCCGCGTCGAAGCCGACCCATCCCAAGCCGTCGACGTGGATCTCGGCCCAAGCGTGGGACGCCTCTTCCGGCGCGCCGTCCTCGCCCGAAAGCAGGTAGCCCGCGACATAGCGCGCCGACAGTCCCGACGCGAGCGCGAGCGCGATGAGGACGTGGGCGTGGTCCTGACAGACCCCCCTGCCCGCCTCGAGCGCCTCGGCGGCGGAGGTGCCGGATTCGGTGGCGCCGGGCGCGTATTCCACCGCCTCGCTCACCGCGGCGGCGAGCGCGTGCGCGCGCGCCAGCGCCTCGTCGGGCGCGACCTTGCGCAGCGCCTCGCCGGCGAGATCGGCCAGCGCGCCGTTGGCGGCGGTGGCGGAGGTGGGCTGGCGATAGACCAACGGCGAGACGATCTCGCGGCGGCCGCGCAGGACGCCCGAGGTGTCGGTGGTCTCGACGACGCCGCGCACCACGATCTCGACCGCCTCGATCGGCCCCTGCACGGTCATGGCCTGGACCGGGTCCCCCGCCCCGTCGACGAAGGCCGCGCCGAACTCCGCCCCCTCGGCGGTGACCTCCCAATCCCGCACCCGCTGGCTGGCGCTATCGGCCGGTGTGAGCCGGTGACTCTGGGTGACGAAGCGCATCGGCGCGTCGAAGTGGTAGCGGGTGACGTGGCGGACGGCGATCAGCATCACTGGACCCCGAAGAGATAGGCGTCGGCGACGTCGCGCCCGAGCGCGCCGTTCTCGCTGACGAAGCGGCCGAGGAACTCGTGCAGCCCTTCGTTGATGATGTCCTCCACGTCGGCTTCGGCCAGTTCGGCCATGAGGCGGCGCTGGCGCTCGTTGGCCGGCGTCAGACGGCCGTAGTGGCGCGAGAGCCGGTTGAGGTGGTGCCCCGCCTCGGCGAGGCAGTGCAGGAGCGATCGCGGACACGACTGGTTGAGGATGAGGAAGTGCGCGATCTTGCGCGGACTGTACTCGCTTCCGTAGGTCCAGTGGAAGGACCGGAACGAGGAGAGCGCGCGCAACAGCGTGGTCCACTGGTAGCTGTCGACGCTGCCCCCGACCATGTCGGTGGTGGGCAGGAGCACGTAGTACTTCACGTCAAGGAGCCGCGAGGTGTTGTCGCCGCGCTCGAGGAAGTAGCCGATGTTGAGAAAGTCGTAGCCGTCGTTCTGTAGGTGCGTGGCCTCGGTCGCACCGCGCAGCAGCGAGCCCTGACGCTTGGTCCAGTCGCAGAGCTGGGGCAGAAGCAGGTCCGAGCGCGGCCGGCGCTCGATCTCGCGCAGTTCCAGATAGGCGCCGTTGAGCGCGTCCCACATCTCGGTGGTGAGCGCGGTGCGCACCGCCCGGCCGTTCTGGCGCGCGGTTTCGATGCAGGAGATCACGCTCGAGGCGTTCTCGCGGTCGTAGAACATCCAGCTCTCTACGTCGCGCTGGCGGAACTCCTCGCCGTAGCGGGTCTTGAAGCCCGAAAGCGAGCCGGTGGCGGCGACGAGAGACTCCCACTCGTTGCGGTAGCCCTCGCCGGCCGAGGGCATCATCGCCATGCGGTAGCCCACCTCGAGCAGGCGCGCCATCGTCTCGGCGCGCTCCATGTAGCGCGCGAGCCAGTAGAGGTTTTCCGCCGTCCTGCTGAGCATCGCCCCCGCCTCAGTCCGCCAGTATCCAGGTGTCCTTCACCCCGCCGCCCTGGGAGGAGTTGACCACGAGCGAGCCCTCGGTCAGCGCCACCCGCGTGAGCCCGCCAGGCACCAGATGCACCTCGCGACCCACCAGGCAGTAGGGGCGCAGGTCGACGTGGCGCGGCGCCAGCTCCTCCTCGACGAAGGTCGGACAGGTGGAGAGCGCCAGCGTCGGCTGGGCGATGAAGTCGTTGGGCGCCGCCTTGATGCGCTCGGCGTAGGCGGAGATCTGGTCCTTGGTGGACTTCGGCCCCACCAGCATGCCGTAGCCGCCCGAGCCGTGGACCTCCTTGACCACCAAATCCTTGAGATTCTCCAGCACGTACTTGCGGTCGGAGGGATCGGCGCATTTCCAGGTCTGCACGTTCTTCAGGATCGGCTCCTCGCCGAGATAGAAGCGCACCATGTCGGGCACGTAGGTGTAGACCGCCTTGTCGTCGGCGACGCCCGCGCCCGGGGCGGAGGCGATCGACACCCCGCCGGAGCGGTAGACGTTCATCAGCCCCGGCACCCCGAGCATAGAGTCCGGCCGGAAGCACAGCGGATCTAGGAAGCTGTCGTCGATGCGTCGATAGATGACGTCGACGCGCTGCGGACCCTCGGTGGTGCGCATGTAGACGAAGTCGCCCTGCACGAAGAGATCCTGACCCTCGACGATCTCGATGCCCATCTGGTCGGCGAGAAAGGAGTGTTCGTAGTAGGCGCTGTTGAACGAGCCGGGCGAGAGCAGCACAGAGACCGGCCGGCCGGCGCATTTCGGCGGCGCGACAGAATCAAGCGTGCGGCGCAGGCGCTCGGGATAGTCGTCGACCGGGGCGATGCGGACCGATTTGAAGAGCTCGGGAAACATCCGCATCATGATCTCGCGGTTCTCGAGCATGTAGCTGACGCCCGAGGGGGTGCGGCAGTTGTCCTCGAGCACGAAGAACTCCTCGGGCCCGGTGCGCACCAGGTCGATGCCGACGATGTGGGAATAGACGTTGCCGGGCGGGTCGATCCCGACCACGGCGAGTTCGTAGGCGTCGTTGGTGTAGACGAGCTCGGCCGGCACGATGCCCGCGCGCACGATCTCGGAGCGGTGGTAGACGTCGTAGAGGAAGGCGTTGAGCGCGCGGGCGCGCTGCTTGACGCCGCGCTCGAGCTTGCGCCACTCGTGGGCGGTGAAGACGCGCGGCATCATGTCGAAGGGGATCAGCCGCTCGGTGTCACCGCCCTCGCCGTAGACGGCGAAGGTGATGCCGATGCGCCGGAACAGCGCCTCGGCCTCGCGCTGCTTCCGGGCGAGCGTTTCCGACGGGGTGCGGGCCACCCAGTCGACCAGCGGTGCATAAGCCTCACGCGGGGCGTCGCCTTCATACATCTCGTTGAAAAAGACCGCCACGCATCCCCCCTGCTCGGACACCGATCAAGTAGAGTTGACGGCGCCGGGAAACGCAAGCGGCATCAGGCACAAGCGGCCTGAGCCGCATGGCCAAAGCCGCCGCGAAGCGCCGTTTTCAAGTCAGCATTTGCGTCCGCTGCCTCACTGTCATACAAATGGGCAACGATAAAGGCGCGCCGGAAACCGGCGACCGCAGCAGGGAATGACGAATGGCGGCCGATTCAGGGCTCTCAGACGCTTTTGTGGCGTTCGAACACGTCCAGAAGAGCTACGACGGCGAGACGCTCGTCGTGAAGGACCTCAACCTCGACATCGGCAAGGGCGAGTTCCTGACGATGCTCGGCCCCTCCGGCTCCGGCAAGACCACCTGCCTGATGATGCTCGCGGGCTTCGAGACCGCGACCAACGGCGAGATCAAGCTGGACGGCCGGCCGATCAACAACATCCCGCCGCACAAGCGCGGCATTGGCATGGTGTTCCAGAATTACGCGCTGTTTCCGCACATGACGGTAGGCGAGAACCTCGCCTTCCCGCTCGAGGTGCGCAAGATGTCGAAGTCCGACATCGACGCCAAGGTCAAGCGCGCGCTCGACATGGTGCAGATGGGCGACTTCTGGGGCCGCCGTCCCGCCCAGCTTTCGGGCGGTCAGCAGCAGCGCATCGCGCTCGCCCGCGCACTGGTCTTTGACGCCGAGCTGGTGCTGATGGACGAGCCGCTCGGCGCGCTCGACAAGCAGCTGCGCGAGCACATGCAGTTCGAGATCAAGCACATCCACCAGCAGCTGGGCGTGACCGTGGTCTACGTCACCCACGACCAGTCCGAAGCGCTGACTATGTCGGACCGGATCGCCGTGTTCAACGACGGCCGCATCCAGCAACTCGCCAGCCCCTCGGTGCTCTACGAGGAGCCCGACAACGCGTTCGTCGCGCAGTTCATCGGCGAGAACAACCGGCTGAACGGAACCGTCAAGGCGATCGAGGGCGGCCGAGCCCGAGTGACGCTGGAGGACGGCTCCACCGTGGAGGCGCTCGCGGTCAACTGCGGACGCCCGGGCGAGCGGACGATGCTGTCGATCCGCCCCGAGCGGGTCATTCCGAACGCCGGCGAGGGCCAGAACGCGCTTCCGGGCAAGGTCCTCGAACTCATCTACCTCGGCGACCACATCCGCTGCCGGATGGCGGTGGCGGGGCACGACGACTTCATCGTCAAGGTGCCCAACAGCCACGCCCACGCCGCGCTCAAGGTCGGCGTGGACACCACGGTGGGATGGGCCACCGAGGATTGTCGTGCGCTTGAGGTGCCGTGAATTCCCGCGTCCGGCAGACCCGACGCCGGACGCGGGAAATGTTAGCAATATCGGGACTATGATAAGGAGACTTGAATGAGAATCAGCAGACTGCTTGGCGCCTCGGCGCTGGCGATCGTGCCTTTCGCGGCCTTCGCTCAGGACCTGCAGCCATGTGAGAACTGCGCCGACACGCTGACAGTCGTGTCCTGGGGCGGAGCCTACCAGACCTCGCAGGTGAAGGCCTACGCCGAGCCGTATTCGGAACTGACCGGCGTGACATTCGTCTGGGACGAGAGCGCGAACGAGTCGGTGGCGAAACTGCGCGCGATGTTCGAGGCGGGCAACGTCACATGGGATCTAGTCGATGCGGAGGGACCGGACTCGCAGCGACTTTGCGATGAGGGACTCGCGGTCGAGATCGACTTCGAGGCCTCGCTGGAGCCTGGCGCGGACGGGACCTCCGTCACGGAGGATTTCGGAGACTCGCTCATCAACGAGTGCTTCATTCCCCAGATCGTGTTCTCGACCACCTTCGGCTTCCGTTCCGACGTAGCCGAGTGGGAAGGCCGCGAACCCGACAGCGTCTGCGCGATCTTCGATCTGGAGAACTTCCCCGGCAAGCGTTCGCTCGAGAAGCGCCCCAAGAAGAACTTGGAATGGGCGCTCCTGTGCGACGGCGTCGCCAAGGAAGATCTCTACGATGTGCTTGACGAGGACGGCGTAGACCGGGCGCTCGCAAAGCTCGACACCATCAAGGACCAGGTCGTCTGGTGGTCGGCCGGCGCGGAGACGCCGCAGCTTCTCGCCGATGGCGAGGTGGTGATGGGTTCGACCTACAACGGTCGGCTGTTCTCGGTCATCGAGGAACAGAACCAGCCGGTGAAGATGCTCTGGGACTGGCAGGTCTTTGACTTCGACGGATGGGTCGTCCCCGCCGATCTCCCCGAGGACCGGATGAACCGGGTGATGCATTTCCTGCGCTTCGCCACCGACACGCAGCGCCTGGCTGACCAGGCGAAGTACATCTCCTACGGTCCGGCCCGCGCGTCGTCGCAGCCGCTGGTGGGCGAGCACGCGGATCTGGGCATCGCGATGGCCCCGCACATGCCTACCAACCCGAACAACCAGAAGAACTATCTGGTCAACAACCTGCTCTGGTGGGCCGACAATCAGGACGACGTCGAAGCCCGCTTCCAGGCCTGGCTGACCCAGTGATCTGATGCCGTCCCGGGCGCGCGCATTTGCGCGCCCGGGACACTCCAAGGAGGCCGCCGTCCATGACCGACGCCACCGCTCATCCCGGAGATGCGACCGCGTCCGGTCCTATGCTCGCCGCGGACGGCACGCCGCTGAAGGCGAGCCTCGCCCGCTCGCTCCGGGCCCAGAAGTTGCGGGCGCTTCTGCTGATCGCGCCGCTCCTGCTCTTCATCATGCTTTCCTTCATTCTGCCCATCGCCGATATGCTGTTCCGGTCGGTGGAGAACCAGATCGTCCAGGAAACCATCCCGGAGACGGTCGCAGCGCTCCACGACTGGGATCCCGCGACCGGAGAAGCGCCGGGCGAGGATGTTTTCGAAGCGCTGCATGCGGATCTGTTGATCGCCGTGGAGGCGAAGAGCCACACCCGTCTGGGATCGCGCCTGAACTACGAGAACCCCGGCATCTCCTCGCTGTTTCGCAAGAGCGGCCGCTCCGTCGAGGATATGGACCCGGCGGTTCCCTACAAGGCGCAGTTCCTCGATATCGACGAGGACTGGGGCGACATCGACATCTGGCGGACCTTCAAGAACTATTCCGGCACCTACACGTCTGGCTATTTCCTGAATGCGGTGGACATGGAGCTGACCGCAAGCGGGCCGCAGGCGGTTCCGGACAACGAGCGGATCTACCTCAAGCTGTTCATGCGCACGTTCATGCTCAGCATCGCGATCACCGCCTCCTGCATCCTGCTGGGCTATCCGATCGCCTGGCTCATGGCGAACCTGCCGCTGCGCACGTCGAACCTGATCATGATCCTGGTGCTGCTGCCGTTCTGGACGTCGTTGCTGGTGCGCACGGCGTCCTGGAAGGTGCTCCTGCAACAGGAGGGCGTGATCAACGACCTGCTGGTCTGGATCGGGCTCATCTCCGACGACAACCGGCTGGTGATGATCAACAACGCCACGGGCACGGTGATCGCCATGACGCACATCCTGCTGCCGTTCATGATCCTGCCGCTCTATTCGGTGATGAAGACCATCCCGCCGACCTATCTGCGCGCGGCCAAGTCGCTGGGCGCAACCGACTGGACGGCGTTCTGGCGCGTGTACTTCCCGCAGAGCGTGCCGGGCGTCGGCGCGGGCTCGATCCTGGTGTTCATCCTGTCGATCGGCTACTACATCACGCCCGAACTCGTCGGCGGCACGTCGGGCATCTTCATCTCCAACCGCATCGCCTATCACATTTCCACCTCGCTCAACTGGGGCCTTGCGGCGGCGCTGGCGTCGATGCTGCTGGCGGTGGTGCTGGCGCTCTACTGGGTCTACGACCGGTTGGTGGGCATCGACAACGTGAAGCTGGGATAGACGATCATGGCGCTTCCCTCCTACGCCTCGACCGGCCAGCGGATCTGGTATTGGACGTTTCGCGCGATCTGCGTGGCGATCCTGTTCTTCCTGATCATGCCGATCCTGGTGATCATCCCGCTCAGCTTCAACGCGGAGAACTTCTTCACCTTCACGCCGGGCATGCTGCGGCTTGATCCGGACGCCTATTCGTTCAAGCACTACCAGGACTTCTTCACCAACCCCGACTGGCAGCAGGCGCTGCGCAACTCGGTGATGATCGCGCCGATGGCGACGTTGATCTCGGTCACGCTCGGCACGCTGGCCGCGATCGGGCTCAGCCAGCCGCATGTGCCGTTTCGCGGCACCATCATGGCGATCCTGATCTCGCCGATGATCGTGCCGCTGATCATCTCGGCGGCTGGCATGTACTTCTTCTACTCGCGCATCGGCCTTCAGGGCACCTACTGGGGCGTGGTGCTGGCGCATGCGGCGCTCGGCATCCCCTTCGTGATCATCACCGTGACTGCGACGCTGGTGGGTTTCGACCAGAGCCTGGTGCGGGCGGCTGCGAACCTCGGGGCGAACCCGGTGCGGACCTTCTTCAAGGTGCAGATGCCGCTGATCCTGCCGGGGGTGATCGCGGGCGCGCTCTTCGCCTTCATAACCTCGTTCGACGAGGTGGTGGTGGTGCTGTTCGTCGGCTCGGCGGGGCAGAAGACCCTGCCCTGGCAGATGTTCACCGGCCTGCGCGAGCAGATCTCGCCGACGATCCTGGCGGTTGCGACGATCCTCGTGGCGATTTCGGTTGTGCTCCTGACCGTGCTCGAATTATTGCGACGTCGGTCCGAGCGGCTTCGGGGCATGAGCCCCGGCTGAGGCCGCGCCGACGAAAGAGCCCGGATGAGCGCTGAGAGACCGCCGGCCCCTCCGGGGGCGGGTGACGCCCTTGATCCCGATACGACCGAGCTGATCGCCTGCACGATCTGCGACGCTCTGCACCGCGTGCCGGAGATCCCCGTCGGCGGGCGACTGCGCTGCGCGCGCTGCGGCGAGGTGATGCTGCGATCCCAGCGCAACGCCATCGACGCTCTGATCGCAAGCGCGCTGTCCATGGCGATCCTCGTGGTCTCGGCGATCTTCTTTCCTTTCCTGAGCGTGTCGGCCTCGGGCCTGAGCAGCGCCGCGTCGCTGCTCGACACCGCCTTCACCTTCGCCGACGGGATCACCGCGCCGCTGGCGGTGGCGCTGATGCTGGTACTGGTGGTGGTGCCGCTGCTGCGGGCGGCGACGCTCACCTACGCGCTGGTGCCGCTGCGCTTCGGGCGGCCACTCCTGCCCGGCGCGCGGCACGCGTTCCATTTCGCCAGCGAGCTGCGGCCCTGGTCGATGGCCGATATCTTCATCGTCGGCGTGGCGGTGGCGCTGGTCAAGATCGGCGGCATGGCGACGGTGACCTTCGGCCCCGCGTTCTGGATGCTCGTGCTCGTCATCCTGATCGTGATCCTGGAATCCACGAGCCTCTGCGAGAAGACCCTGTGGCGCACGTTGGAACTCAACAGCCCATCCTGACCGCCCGCGCGGCCGGACTGCTCGGCTGCGGCGTGTGCGGCCGGGTCAGCCGGCCGGGCGTGGCGCGCTGCCCGCGCTGCGAAGCGGAGCTGCACGGGCGCCGGCCCGACAGCGTGCAGAAGCTCTGGGCCTGGCTGATCGCGGGCATGGTCGCCTACATCCCCGCCAACCTCTTTCCGATGCTGCGCACGCAGTTCCTCGGCCGCGAGATGAGCTCGACCATCATCGGCGGGGTGGTCGACCTGATGCACCATGGGGCCTGGCTGGTCGCGGCGGTGGTGTTCGTGGCCAGCGTGATGATCCCGATCTCGAAGTTCCTCGTGCTCGGCTATCTCGCCTATTCGATCAAGCGTCAGGTGGCGCTGTCGCTGCCGCGCCGGACGCACCTCTACGAGTTCGTGGAGTTCATCGGCCGCTGGTCGATGATCGACGTCTTCGTGGTGGCGATCCTCGCCGCGCTGGTCCATCTTGGGTTCATCGTCGGCTTCCGGCCGGGGCCGGCCGCGTTCTTCTTCGCCCTCTCGGTGGCCTTCACGATGATCGCCGCCCTCAGCCTCGACCCCCGGCTGCTCTGGGACACCGCGGAAGGAGCCGACCCTTGAGATGAGTGACGCGCCGAACGAGCCGATCCTCGAGACGCAACGCCGGCGCCCGGTGCTGCGGCTGTCGCTGGCCTGGCTGGTGCCGCTGATCGCGCTGGCGATCTCGCTCTCCATCGCCTGGCGGAGCTATTCCGACCGCGGGCCGCTGATCGAGATCGTCTTTGACAGCGCCGCCGGGATCACCGCCGGGGAGACGCTGGTCAAGTACCGCGACTTCACCATAGGCATCGTGGAGAACACCGAGCTCAGCGAAGACCTGCGCACTGTCATCGCGTCGGTGCGGCTCGACAAGGAATCCGGCCAGTGGGTCGACGCCAACGCACGCTTCTGGCTGGTGCGGGCGCAGGTGGGCCCGCAGGGGGTGAGCGGGCTCGACACCATCGTCGGCGGCGCCTACATCGAGGCAGATCTCGACGCCGAGCGGGGACCGCCGCAGACCCGCTTCGTCGCGCTCCGGGAGCCGCCGCTGACGCCGATCGGAACGCCGGGGCTGCGTGTTTTCCTGCGCGCGTCGCAGGGCGGCTCGGTCTCGGTCGGCGCGCCGGTGCTCTTCAAGCGCATCAGCGTCGGCAAGATCGAGGACGTCACGCTGTCGGAGCGCGGCGACGTACTCATCACCGCCTTCATCGACGCGCCCTACGACGCCGCGGTGACCTCGGCGACGCGGTTCTGGAACGCCTCGGGCTTCCAGGTAAACCTTGGGGCCGGCGGCGCCACGCTCAACGTCGAGAGCCTCGCCGCGCTGCTGCAGGGCGGAGTGTCGTACGACACGGTCACCTCGGGCGGCGCTCCCGTGGAGCAGGAGCACACGTTCCAGCTCTTCTCCTCGGAGGAGGAGGCGCGCGTCGTCATCCTCAACGACGACCCCGACAACCAGATCGAACTGATGTCGACCTTCGAGAGCTCGGTGCGGGGCCTCGCGATCGGCGCGGCGGTGGAGTACCGCGGCATCCAGGTCGGACGGGTGACCGAGATCCAGGCCGAGGTCGTGCGGGTCGACGGCGAGCCGGTGGTCAACGTGCGCGCGACGATGTCGCTCAACCCGTCACGCTTCGGCCTCCCGCTCGACGACCAGTCGCGGGACGCGACCCTGGAGCTTCTGGCCACCAGCGTCGAGCGCGGCCTGCGCGCGCGGCTGGCGACGGGCAACATCCTGACCAGCAGTCTCTTCGTGGAACTAGTGGAGCTGCCCGACGCGCCGCCTGCGGTCCTCGACCTCGCCGCGCAGCCGTTCCCCGAACTTCCCAGCGTCGCGCAGTCGGGGGGCGGCTTCGCGGCCTCCGCCGAGGGAGTGCTCGCCCGGATCGAGGCGCTGCCGGTCGAGGAGCTGATGGATTCGGTCACGACACTCATGGCCAGCGCCAACGTGCTGATCACCGACGAACGGGTGCGCACCGCGCCCGAGAACCTCGGCCTGCTGCTCGCCGACCTGCGCGCGCTGGTCAGCGACAGCGGCCTCAAGGAGATCCCGGCGGAGATCACTGGCATCCTCGCCTCGGTGCGCGCGGTCACCGACGAGTTGGCGCGCCAGGAGATCGCCGCGGGCGTCGCCGGCGTGATCGAGGCGACGCGGACGGCCGTCGAGGGGGTTCCCGAGGCGCTCGCGCAGTTCAGCGATCTTTCCGGCGAAGTGGCGGCCCTGCCGCTTGATGAGCTGGTGGTCTCGGCGAGCGCCGCCGTGGACGCCGCGACCGAACTCCTGCGCGGCGAGGACATCCAGCAGATCCCGGCGGCGGCGCGCGCCTCGATCGCCGAGCTGGAGCTTCTGCTCGCGGACCTGCGCGGCGGCGGGGCGGTTGCGAACGTCAACGCGAGCCTCGCCTCTCTGCGGCGGTTGACCGACGATCTGGCCGAGCGCGAGGTCGCCGCGGGCGTCGCCGGCACGCTTGACGCCGCGACGCGGGCGATCGAGAGCGTGACGGTGACGACCGACCGGCTGCCGGCGGTGCTCGACGAACTGGCGGCGCTGTCGGCGGAGGCCCGGGCGCTGCCCCTGAGCGAGCTGACCGCCTCGGCGACGACGATGATCGACGAGGCGAGCGCGCTGATCGGCAGCGAAGGCGTGGCGCAGGCGCCCGTGGCGCTCGACGCGGCGTTGGGCGAACTGCGCGGGCTGCTCGCCGAGATCCGCGAGGGCGGCGCGCTTGAGAACGTCAACGCCACGCTGGCCTCGATCCGCTCGGTCACCGACGAACTCGCCGCGGCGCGGCTGACCGAGAGCCTGCGCGCGGCGCTGAGCGAGGCGGAGGGCGCAGCCACCAGCGTCAACGCCGCCTCGGCGGAGCTGCCGGCGCTGATCGAGAGCCTGCGGCGCGTCTCCGATCAGGCCGCCGCGGTCCCGCTCGACGAGCTTGTCGCCTCGGCGACTGCGAGCCTCGCGGCGGCGGAGGCGCTGATCGCCAGCGACGAATTGCGCGACCTGCCGCCGCGCCTCGGCGCGGCGCTCGACGAGGTCGCCGCGATCCTCGCCGAACTGCGCGCTGGGGGTGCGGTCGAGAACGTCAACGGCGCGCTCGCCTCAGCCGACGCGGCGGCGGCCGCGATCAACGCCGCGACGGCGGACCTGCCGGCGCTGGTCGGACAGCTTTCCCGTGTCGCGGCGCGGGCCGACGCCACGCTCGGCGCGTTCG
The DNA here is from genome assembly GCA_963836255.1 of uncultured Alphaproteobacteria bacterium. Classification (GTDB taxonomy): domain Bacteria; phylum Pseudomonadota; class Alphaproteobacteria; order Rhodobacterales; family Rhodobacteraceae; genus Amaricoccus. The sequence continues at coordinate 363,327 of CAWIIL010000001.1, read as the reverse complement.
GGCCCGGCTCGGAGATCAACCGCGACACCCTCCTGCTGCTGCGCGAGCTGCGCGAGACGTCGCGGTCGGTGAACGCGCTCGTCACGGCGCTCGAGCGCCGCCCCAATTCCGTCCTGTTCGGGAGATGACGCAGATGACCACGCCGCGCGCGATTCGGACGATTCTGTCGCCGTTCCTGCTCCTGCTCGCGCTCGCGAGCTGCGGGACGCCGCAGTACTACCTCCTGCCCGCGCCCGGGCCAGCGCCCTCTGGTCCGGCGCCGAGCGGCGGGGTGTCCGTGGCCGACGTCAGCCTGCCCGCCTACGCCGAGGCGATCGAGATGGCCTCGCTGGGACCCGACGGCGCGGTGACGCTCGACAAGCGGGCGCTCTGGGCCGATACGCCGCGGCGCGGGCTGACGCGGCAGCTGATCGCGGCCCTGCAGGAGCGACTGGCCGCGCCGGTCGCCGCCGAGCCATGGCCCGGCTTCGACGGACCCTCGGCGCGGGTCGAGGTGATCGTGGACCGCCTGATCGGAGGCGAGGACGGGTCGCTGCAGTTCACCGGTCAGTACGTGATCTCCGCGCCCGCCACCGGCCGGATCATCGGCGTCCAGCGCTTCGCCATCGAGGTGCCGCCGCAGGGGCCCGGCTATCTGGCGCTCGCCAACGCCTACGGGCGGGCGATCGACGCGCTGGCCGACCGGATCGTCGCCAGCCTGACCGGGCGGCGCGTGGTCGGGTAGTCCCTGCGGCTCAGAGCGCCTTGCGGGCCAGGAGCGCCGCGCCGATGGTGCCGTCGTCGAGGTAGTCGAGTTCGCCGCCGATCGGCACGCCCTGGGCAAGCGAGGTCACGCGCAGGCCCAGCGGCTCCAGCAGCTCGGCGATGTAGTGGGCGGTGGTCTGGCCGTCGATGGTGGCGTTGAGCGCGAGGATGATCTCGCGCGCCCCGGGCGCGCCGGCGCGGGCCAGAAGCTGCGGGACGCGAAGCGCGTCCGGCCCGACGCCGTCGAGCGCCGAGAGCACGCCGCCGAGCACGTGGTAGCTGCCGCGAAAGGCACCGCCGCGCTCCATCGCCCAGAGATCGGCCACGGTCTCGACGACGCAGACCTCGCCGGTCGCGCGGCGCGGATCGGCGCAGATCTCGCAGGTCTCGGCGGTGGCGATGTTGCCGCAGGTCGCGCATTCACGCACCGATGCGGCGACCTCGCCCAGCGCCGCGGCGAGCGGGTCGAGCAGCGTCTCGCGCCGGCGGATCATGGTCAGCACCGCCCGACGGGCCGAGCGGGGCCCGAGCCCGGGCAGCCGCGCCATCAGCGCGATCAGCCGCTGGACCTCCCGGCCGCCCTCAGCCATTCCCGAAGCTCAGAACGGCAGCTTCATCCCGGGCGGAAGCGCGAGGCCCTCGGTGACCTTGGCCATCTCCGCCTGGGCGGCGGCCGCGGCGCGGGCCTGGGCGTCCTTGACCGCGGCGACGATGAGATCCTCGACAACCTCGCGCTCCTCGGGGTTGAAGAGCGAGGGATCGACGCTCAGCGCCTTCAGTTCGCCCTTGGCGCTGGCGGTCGCCTTGACGAGGCCCGCCCCGGCCTCGCCGGTGACTTCGATGGACTCGAGCCGCTCCTGCGCCTCGGCCATCTTGCCCTGCATCTCCTGCGCCTGCTTCATCAGCTTGGCCATGTCGCCGAGCTGGCCCATTCCCTTGAGCATGGGGTCAATCCTCCTCTGCAAAGGGATCGAACGGATCCCAGTCGTCGTCCACGTCGATCTCGTCAGGCGCCGGCGGCAGCGCCTCGTCCGGTCCGCCGAGCGGCCGGACCGAGGTCATCGTCGCGCCCGGAAAGGCCGCAAGCACCGCCTGGACGACCGGATCCTCCATCGCCTTGGCGCGCAGCGCGGTCTCCTCGCGCCGGCGGGTCTCGGCGATGGTCGGGCCGCCGCCGGCGGAGACCACAGAGACGCCCCAGCGCGCGCCGGTCCAGGCCTGCAACCGCTGCGCCAGCCGCGGGGCGAGGCCCGGGTCGGCGGCATCGGCGGGCTCGAACTCGATGCGCCCGGGCGCGTAGCTCACCAGCCGCACGCCTTCCTCGATCTCGACGAGCAGCGCCACGTCGCGGCGGGCGCGCACTAGCGCCACCACGTCCTCGAACGCGGTGTAACGCGCCAGCGGCCCCGGCGCAGGCGAGGGCTCCGCGTGCGCGGGCGCGATGCCCGCGGCCGGGCCGCCGCCGCGGCTCCCGCGCCCGCCGCCCGGACCGCCGTCGCTGTGCGTCGGGCGTCCCGTCGGCGCGTCGGGCGGCGGAGGCGCCGCGTCGGAAAGCCGGCGCACCAGCTCCTCGGGCGAGGGCAGGTCCGCGACATGGGTCAGGCGGATCACCGCCATCTCCGCGGCCATCATCGGGTTCGGGGCGCCGGCGACCTCCTGCAGCGCCTTGAGCAGCATCTGCCACATCCGGGTCAGCGCGCGCATGCCGAGCCGGCCGGCGAAGTCCAGTCCCCGCGCCCGCTCGTCGGGGCCGATGGCGGGATCGTCGGCAGCCTCGGGCGCCAGCCGCACCATCGACACCCAGTGGGTGATCTCGGCCAGGTCGCGCAAGACCGCGATCGGGTCGGCGCCTTCGGCGTACTGGGCCGAAAGCTCGCCGAGCGCGCCGGCGGCGTCGCCACGCATGATCATCTCGAAGAGGTCGAGCACGCGCCCGCGGTCGGCGAGGCCGAGCATGTCGCGCACCTGGCTCGCGGAGGTCTCGCCGGCCCCGTGCGCGATGGCCTGGTCGAGCAGCGAGAGCGCATCGCGCACCGAACCCTCAGCGGCGCGGGCGATGAGCGCCATCGCGTCGGGCGCGACCCCCGCTCCCTCCTTGCCCGCGATCGCCTCGAGATGGGCGAGCATCGCCTCGGTCTCGATCCGGCGCAGGTCGAAGCGCTGGCAGCGTGACAGCACTGTCACCGGCACCTTGCGGATCTCGGTGGTGGCGAAGATGAACTTCACATGGCTTGGCGGCTCCTCCAGCGTCTTCAGGAGCGCGTTGAAGGCCGAGGCGCTCAGCATGTGCACCTCGTCGATGATGTAGACCTTGTAGCGGGCCGACGCCGCGCGATAGGCGACGCTGTCGATGATCTCGCGGATGTCGCCGACCCCGGTGCGCGAGGCGGCGTCCATCTCCAGCACGTCGACGTGGCGCCCCCCGGCGATGGCGACGCAGGGCTCGCAGACGCCGCAGGGCTCGATCGTCGGCCCGCCCGCGCCGTCCGCCCCGACGCAGTTGAGCCCCTTGGCGATGATGCGCGCGGTCGTGGTCTTGCCCACCCCGCGCACCCCGGTCAGCACGAAGGCGTGGGCGATCCGGTCGGCTTCGAAGGCGTTCTTCAGGGTGCGCACCATCGCGTCCTGGCCGATCAGGTCGGCGAAGGTCGCGGGGCGATACTTGCGGGCGAGGACGCGGTAGGTGGCGTCCGTCGCCGGCTGCGGGGCTGTGTCGGTCAATGTATGTCCGGCGGCGTTCGGGATCGGGCCAACCTATGCCCCGGCCGGGAGCGGGGCAAGCGGGACTTGCCCGGGCGCGGTTGCGCCGTCGCACGGGGATGTTAGACTGGTTGCGCCCCGCAGGAGGGCACCCGGGTCCGCGGAAAGCGCCGTGCGCGTCCTGAACGAACACCGAGATCCATCCGGTTTTTTCTGCGCCCCGCAGCCAGCGGACCCCAGGGGCGACGACAGGAGAGGCCAGATGCCGAACGTCCCCCTGGACGCCACTTCAGGTGATTCCCCCGAATTCCTCCGCCGCAAGGCGCGCGCGCTGCTGCGCGCCGCCCGTGCTGGTGACGCCGACGCGATCGACCGCCTGCGGGACGCGGGCGGCGATGGGCCGCCACAGCTCTCCCAGGCGCTGCACGCGCTCGCCCGCGAGGCCGGGTTCGAGAGCTGGCCGAAGCTGAAGTTCGCAGCCGACGCCTCAACAATGGACCGCGCGGCGAAGGCCGAGAGGCTGAAGACGGCGCTCTATGTGGGCCAGCACGGGATGGTCCGGGCGCTGATCGACGCGGACGCAAGCCTCGGACGGGAGAACCTCGGGCTCGCCTGCGCGCTCTACGACGTCGATCTGGTGCGGGCGACGCTCGCCGCCGATCCCGGCGCGGCCAACCGCGTCGTGGGCGTGCGCGCGCCGATCCTCCACCTGACCTTCTCGCGGCACTGGCGGGGCGGGGGGTCGGAGGTCGACATGATCGCCACCGCCGAGGCGCTGGTCGCGGCGGGCGCGGACGTGAACGCGAGCTACCCGTTCGAGGAGAGCGGCGAGCACCGGCTCTCGGCGCTCTACGGCGCGATCGGGCATTCGCGCAACATGGCGATGGCGCGCTGGCTGCTGGAGCGCGGGGCGAACCCAGACGACAACGAGTCGCTCTACCATTCCACCGAGCTCGACAGCCACGAGGGGCTGGAGATGCTCCTCGCCCACGGCGCCGATCCCGCCGGCACCAACGCCCTGCCCCGCGCGCTCGACTTCGACGACTTCGCCGCGGTGGAGCTGCTCCTGAAGGCCGGTGCCGATCCGAACGAGGGGATCTTGCCGCACCCGTCCGGCGAGCCCTCGCTGGTGATCCCCGCCCTGCACCAGGCCGCGCGGCGCATGTGTTCGGAGCGCATCGTGCGCCTGCTGCTGGACCATGGCGCCGATCCGGCGGCAGTGGCGCGCGGGCACACGCCCTACGCGCTCGCCCGCGTGTTCGGGAACCACGCCGCCGCCCGGGTCCTGGAGGACGCCGGCGCCGCAACGCCGCTCTCAGCGGACGAGGCGCAACTCGCCCGGGCCGCTGACGGCGAGACCCGGGAGCGCGACTGGATCGACATGGACAGGCTCTCGGAGGAACTGCGCTTTCTTCTGTGCCGGCTGGTCTGGCGCGAAGGCACCTTGCCGCACATGCAGCGCTTGGTCACGATGGGGTTCGACGCCAACGTCGCGGACGAGATGGGCATGCCGCCGCTGCATCTGGCAGGCTGGGAGGGCATGGTCGAGAAGACGGCCTGGCTTTTGTCACTCCAACCCGATCTGAGCCACCTCAACGCCTACGGCGGCACGTTCTTCTCCACGATCCTGCACGGATCGGAGAACTGCCCGCAGCGCGCGACGCGCGACCATATCGGCTGCATGCGCCTCGCGCTCGAGCACGGCGTCGCCCTGCCGCGCCCCGCGATCGAGGGGGCGGTCGAGCCGAAGATGGCCGCGTTCCTCGCCGACTGGGCCGAGGCGCGTCCCGGTCACGTGGTCGCGGACGGCGTCTGGTAGGGGCGCGGCGGGCTAGTCTTCGCCGCGCATGCGCCGGCCGGCCGCCTGTCCGGAGCGGTAGAGCCGGCCGAGCGCGCGGTCGCGAGCGCGGGCCTCCGCGAGCGAGGCGCTGTTGTGCGCCTCCTCCCGGGCGAGCTTGCGCCAGCGCGCCACCCGCGCCGTATCCAGATGGCCCGCAGCCTGCGCCTCGGCCACCGCGCAGCCGGGCTCGCCGTCATGGCAGCAGTCCTTGAACCGGCAGCGCCCGGCGAGATCCTCGAGGTCGGAGAAGACCGCGGCGATGCCCTCGGCGGCGTCGGCGAGCCGCAGCGCCCGCATCCCCGGCGTGTCGATCAGCCAGCCGCCGCCCGGGATCGCATGCAGCGACCGGGAGGTGGTGGCGTGCCGCCCCTTGGCGTCGTCGTCCCGGATCGCGCGGGTGGCCTGCGCCGCGCCGGTCAGCGCATTGGTCAGCGTCGACTTGCCGACGCCCGAGGAGCCGACGAGCGCCACGGTCCGGCCCGGCCCGCACCAGTCGAGGAGCCGCGCGGCGGCCGTCGGGTCGCGGGCGTCGAGCGCCTCGACCGGGAGAGCTGCGTCGATGACGCGCGCGGCGTCGACGAAATGGCCGGGATCGGCGCAGAGATCGGCGCGGGTCAGCGCCAGCACCGGCAGGGCGCCGCTCTGGCGAACGAGCGCGAGGTAACGCTCGATCCGCGCCACGTTGAAGTCGGCGTCGCAGGAGCTGACGACGAAGACCACGTCGACGTTGGCGGCGATGAGCTGGCCGTCGCGGCCGGTCCCTGCGGCGCGGCGCGCCAGCAGCGCCGTCCGCTCCAGCCGTCGCGCGATCCGTCCGTCGGTCCGGTCGATCAGCAGCCAGTCGCCCACCGCCAGATCCGCGATCGGCAGGGCCGGCGTCGCCGCGATCCGGCGGAGGCCGTCCGGGCCGATCACGTCGAGCGCGGCGCGGTGGAGAGCGGCGATGCGCGCAGGTTCGGTGGTTTCGAGTTCGTCGAGGTCGAGCTGCGCCTGAAACGCCGGGCTCCAGCCCAGCGCGCGCAGCGAGAGGTTCATGTCGGTCATCGGTCCGTCCGGATGGTCTCCCGGCGGGAGACGTCCCACAGGCCCGTCCGTCGCGCGGGCGCGAGCGGCGGGGGCTTGTCCGGGCGGCTCAGCCGCCTGCGCCAGGTGGCGTCAGGCGCGCGCCCGGAGAGGGGATGCGACAGTCATCAACGTCCTCCTCCGGCTATCCGGCGACGAAGTGAGAGGCTGGACAACGACCCAAGCGGGGCTCGTTACGGCTGCTTCCTTCCGGACCTGACCGGGTTGGCGAGGCGCCTGCCCGCGCCAACCTCTCGGGGCGTTACATACAGCCGCGCCGGGCGGGCTTCAAGGCGCGCAGTGTTGCAGGACCTCTGGATGCGGCCTCCCGGGAACCGCCGACGGACCTTCCCCGAGCGATGCGCTCGACGCCAGCCCGACCAGAGCTGGACCTGAGCGGCGCGCGCCGTTGCCCCCGCGGCGGCGTTCCGGCATGGTCGTGCCGCAATCCAGCGGAGACACCCCAATGCGCGACGCCGAGGCGGTCACCTTCGCGGGCGGCTCGATCGACCGGGCGGCGCATCTGCGCGGCGACGCCGCGGCGCTGGCGGCGCTGCGGGCGTCACCGGCGGCGCGGTCGCTGGCGCTCTGGAGCGGCAAGCCGATGATGGACTTCAGCGACGGCGCGCGGCTCGCCTGGCTGGCGCAGGACGCGCCCGTTCTCGCCGACGCGGCCGGGCCCGAGATCTTTCTCGGTCTCGAGGCCGGTGCGCCGCGCTTTGCGCGCACGCTCGCCGAAGACGCGGCCGCGCCGGCGCCGGCGGACGGGCCGCGCCCTTTCGTCGACGAGGCGCAGGAGGGTCATCCGGGCATGCCCGGGCACCTGCGCTTCGGCGACCTGCGGGCGCTGATGGCGCAGCTCTCGCCCCAGGACGCCGGCAACGCGGCTGCCGCCAAGGGCGTCTTCGGCTGGCACGAGACCCACGGCTTCTGCGCACGCTGCGGGTCGGCCTCGGAGGTGGCGGACGCAGGCTGGAAGCGGGTCTGTCCTGCCTGCGGCGGACAGCACTTCCCACGCACCGACCCGGTGGTGATCATGCTGATCACCCATCACGAGAGCGTCCTGCTCGGGCGCGCGCCGATCTGGCCGCCGGGCATGTTCTCGCTGCTGGCGGGCTTCATGGAGCCAGGAGAGTCCATCGAGGCCGCGGTCCGCCGAGAGGTGCGCGAGGAGGCCGGCGTGGCGGTCGGACCCGTGGACTACCTTTCGAGCCAGCCCTGGCCGTTCCCGTCGAGCCTGATGATCGGCTGCCGCGGGGTGGCGCTGTCGCGAGAGATCACCCTCGACCCCGTCGAGCTTGAGGACGCGCGCTGGCTCACCAAGGCGCTGGTGCTCGCAGGGCTCATGGGCGAGACGCCGGACATGCGGCCCGCGCGCCGGGGCTCGATCGCGCGCTTCCTGCTCGAGCGCTGGCTCGCGGACCGGCTGGGCTGACAAGCCCGACCCGGGGCACTAGACTGGCGCGCGGCAAGGTGGAGCGCGACATGACGGCGAGACTGGTTCGGACTTTCGCGCTGCTGGTCGCGGTCGGTTTTCTGGCGGCGCAGGCGGCGACCGGGTTCAAGGCCTTCGAGGGCGCCTGGTTCGAGGTGGACTATCCCCAGGACTTCACCGCGCGCCCCTCCCTGCAGAGCGACAGCGCCGACGGCGCCGACAGCGCGTTCTTCGCCTCGCCCGACGGGACCGTGGAGTTCTACGTGCATTCCCCGCAATGGGGCGGCGTGGCGAGCGACATCGCGCTCGACCCCGCGACCGAACGGCTCGCCGACGAGAAGGTCGTCGCGACCGGTCCGCTCACCAAGCGCTGGAGCACGATCGCGGCGAAGGACGGCTCGTACCGCCGATCCTACATGACGGTGACCGACTCGCGCGGCCCCTCGAACTGGACGATCGGGCGCAAGTACGCCTCGCAGGCGGACCTGCGCCGCTTCGACGCGGAATACCTCACCTTCCGAGAGTCGCTGCGCCAGTTCGCCGACTGAGGCCGTGCGGCGGCCGTTCTTTGAAATCGCGCAGCGATTGGTATAGGCTCGAACTCGGCCGCGTCCTGCGCGGTCTGCGACCCGGACGGTCGGGGGCCGCCGCGGCATGCGGCGGGGAGTGCCTGTTCAGCGGGGAGTGACGTCGGGAACGGTCGCGCAACGGCTGACGGGGGTGTGGCATGCTGGACAAGGCGACAGTGGAGGCGCTGCAAAAGCGCCTGAAGGAGTTCGGACTCTATTCCGGACCGATCGACGGGCAACGGGGGTCGGGCACCGACGGCGCGGTGGCGGCGCATCTCGCCAGCCGCCCGGACGACCTGCCGGAGGGCTTTGCGGACTGGTCCGCCCGGCGCCAGACGATAGCGTTCCTTCAGATCTGGTGCCACGACGTCAAGATCGACGCGGGCAAGATCGACGGCTACTGGGGCCCGCAGACCGACTGGGCGACGGACGCGCTGCTCGAGACGCTGGAGACCGGAGACGCCCCCGACGACTGGCGCGACGAGGTCTCGGTTCCGACCAACCCGCGCGGATGGCCCAAGGAGGCCGGGATCCGCGGCTACTACGGCCCGCCCGGTCGCGTCGACAACGCGCCGACCCCGCCGCCGCCCCTGGCCAAGGTGCCCTGTCCCTGGAAGCTCCGGATCGCCTGGGACCTGCGGCATCACCGCTCGTTCTTCCGGGTGCACGAGAAGGTCGCCGACAGCCTCGGCGAGGTGCTTGAGAAGGTCTTCGCGCATTATGGCCAGGCAGAGATCGAGCGGCTGGGCCTCGACCTCTTCGGGGGCGACTACAACGCGCGGCTCAAGCGCGGCGGCTCGACGATGTCCACCCATTCCTGGGGGATCGCAATCGACTTCGATCCGGGCAACAACCGGCTGAAATGGGGGCGCGAGCGGGCGCGCTTCGCCCATGCGGACTATTCGGACTGGTGGGGGTTCTGGGAGGCCGAGGGCTGGGTCAGCCTCGGGCGCAGCCGCAACTTCGACTGGATGCACGTCCAGGCTGCGCGCCTGCGCGAGGGCTGATCCGGCCCCCAAGGCGATCGGTCCGCCCGCAGGCGACGCGGGCGGATCAGGTCACTCGACGGTGATGGTGACCGGCTCGGACAGCACAGGCGGCTCGTGCGGGATGTGGTTGTGATCGCCGAGCAGCAGCCGCAGCGTGTGCTCCCCGGGCGCGAGTTCGACCGAGACCTGGGTTTGGCCGCCGCCGAAGTGGCGGATCTGCTCGTCGGCCGGCAGCGCGTTGTCGTAGTCGATAGCGTTTACGTCGGCGTCGATCAGGAGATGGTGGTGGCCGGTGGCCTCGGCCTCGACGCCGGCCGGGGCGACGCCCATGCCCGCCAGCCCGAAGATTACGGTGACCGGGCTCGACACGGTCGCCCCATCAGCGGGCGCGACGATGTAGGCGGCGGCGTCCTCAGGCGCAGGCGTGCGTTCGGCGCTGGCTGCGGTGGCGGCGAGCGCCAGAGCCGCGGCGGCGGCGGCGCGTTGAAAGAGTTTCTGCATGTCTGGTCCTCCCTGCGAAGGGCTGATCGGCCCTTTCTGGTCTCTGGGAGAAGTTGTAGCCGCGCGCGGGTCCCGGTCAAATCGACCGTGGCGCCTGCGCACGGCGGTAGGGGTGGACGGGATAGACGCCGAGGATCTGGAGATGCGTGGTGAAGTAGCCCAGCTCCTCCAGCGCACGCGCCACCGGCGCGTCGTCGGGGTGACCCTCGATGTCGGCGTAGAACTGCGTGGCGGTGAAGTGGCCACCGATCATGTAGCTCTCGAGCTTGATCATGTTCACGCCGTTGGTCGCGAAGCCGCCGAGCGCCTTGTAGAGCGCCGCGGGAATGTTGCGGACCCGGAAGACGAAGCTGGTGAGCACGTCGCCGGGCGGCGCGGGACGCGGCTCGGGCGACATCACCAGAAACCGGGTGGTGTTGTTGGACTGGTCCTCGATGTGGCGGGCCAGCACCTCGAGCCCGTAGATCTCGCCGGCGAGTTCGGATGCGAGCGCGGCGAGGGTCCGGTCGCCGGTGCGCGCGACGATCTGCGCCGAGCCGGCGGTGTCGGCGCCGATGCGCGGCGCGATGCTGTTGGTGCGCAGGAACTCGCGGCACTGGCCGAGCAGCACCGTGTGGCTCATCGCCGCGGCGATGTCGCCGAGCGCCGCGCCCGGAACCCCGAGGAGGTTGATGTGCACCCGCAGGAAGTGCTCGCCGATGATGTGCAGCCCTGAGTCGGGCAGCAGGTGATGGATGTCGGCGACACGGCCGTAGGTGGAGTTGTCCACCGGAAGCATCGCCAGCGCCGCGCGCCCCTCGTTGACCGCCGCGACCGCGCCCTCGAAGCTGTTGCAGGGCAGCGCCTCCATGGCGGGGAAGGCCTCGGCGCAGGCCTGATGGGAATAGGCGCCCGGCACGCCCTGGAATGCGATCGTGTCTGCTGGCGCCGCCATGTGCTGCCCCGTGCCTGTTTTGGTGATGGCGGACGACCATGACAGAAGCCGGCGGCAAGCGAAAGGCGGGCGGGCGGGGGGCCAGGAGCCGCGGCGCGACCGGGACGGTCGGTCGCGTCCCACGGTCTTGCGCTCCGTCCGAAGTTGCGGCTAGAACCGTCCCGACTGGAGCAGTGGCCCGTTCGCGCGGGACCCGAGGGCGAGTAACCCATGGATACGATGGAAATCACCAAGTTCGTCGGCGCGATATGCGGCAGTCTGCTCGTCTTCCTGCTGATCGGATTCGCGGCGGAGAACATCTTCGCAACCGAGAGCGAGGAGATCGCCTATCTTATCGAGACTGGCGACGACGGCGAAGCAGAGGCCGAGACGCCTGCCGAGGAGGTGGACGTTGCGGCGCTGGTGGCCGCGGCCGATCCAGCCGCAGGCGAGGGTGTCTTCCGCAAGTGCGCCGCCTGCCACAAGGTCGATGGCACCGATGGTGTCGGGCCGCACCTGAACGGGGTCGTTGGCCGCGAACAGGCGGCGGTGGCAGGCTTCAACTATTCGGACGCGCTCGCCGGGCTCGGGGGCGTTTGGGACGAGGCGGCGCTCTACGCCTTCCTCGAGAACCCCAAGGGGTACGCCGCCGGTACGTCGATGTCGTTTGCCGGCCTGAACAAGTCCGAGGAGCGCGCCGACCTGATCTCCTACCTCGAGTCTCTCGGCAACTGATCTCCGCGTTCACGTCCACCTCACGAACTCCTGCTCGCGCTCGCGCAGATCGCGCTTTACGTGTGCCGGCGCCGCATTAAGGTGCGCGCTCAGGCCGAAGCTGACACGAGGCGAGACGTGATGCACAGAAACCGCCGCGCCGCGGCCCGCGCACTCCCCGAGGATTTCCGCCCGCTGCGCCTCCTGATCGCCGGGGGTCTGGCGCTTGGCGCCGCACTCTGGCTCGCCGCCTCGACGGCGCGCGCCTCCGAGGACGCCGTGATCGTCAGCCACGGCATCTCCACCTTCGGCGACCTGAAGTATCCCGAGGGCTTCGCGCATTTCGACTACGTCAACCCCGACGCCCCGCAGGGCGGCACGATGGTGTTTCGCGGCACCGGCGCCTCGAACACCTTCGACAGCCTCAACGCCTTCATCCTCAAGGGAGAGGCTGCGCAGGGGCTGGGCCTTCTCTACGACAGCCTGCTGATCGGCTCGGCCGACGAGCCGGACTCCGCCTACGGCCTTATCGCCGAAAGCCTCGAATATCCCGAGGACAGGTCCTGGGTGATCTTCAACATGCGCCCCGAGGCGACGTTCTCGGACGGCGCGCCGATCACCGCCGAGGATGTGGTCTTTTCGTGGCAGGTGCTGCTCGATAAGGGCGCGCCCACCTATCGCATCAGCCTGCGCGACATCGCGAACGTCGAGGCGCTCGACACCCACCGCGTGAAGTTCACCTTCGCCGACGGCGCCGCCAAGAAGGACCTGCCGGGGCTCGCCGGCGGCATCTCGATCCTGCCCAAGCACTATTACGACACGGTGCCCTTCGAGGAATCGTCCCTCGACCCGCCGGTCGGGTCGGGCCAGTTCCTTGTGGAGGACGTGAGTCCTGGCCGCTCGATCAAGTACTGCAAGAACCCCGACTACTGGGGCGCCGACCTCCCGGTGAACGTCGGTGCCAACAACTTTGATTGCTACGACTACGAGTATTTCGCCGACAACACCGCCGCCTTCGAGGCGTTCAAGGTGGGTGAGTACAATTTTCACCAGGAGTTCTTCTCGGTCATCTGGGCGACGGGCTACGATTTCCCCGCCGTGCAGAAGGGCTGGGTGATCCGCGAGGAGCTTCCCGACGCGCGCCCCTCGGGGACGCAGGGCTTCTGGTTCAACATGCGCCGCGAAAAGCTGCAGGACCCGCGCGTCCGCGAGGCGATCGCGCTCATGTTCAACTTCGAGTGGACAAACGAGACGCTGTTCTATGGGCTCTACGAGCGCACCGACAGCTTCTGGGAGAACACCGAGACCATGCAGGCCACCGACCTGCCCGAGGGCGAGGAGCTTGCGACGCTTGAGGAGTTCCGCGACCAGCTTGCGCCCGAGATCTTCACCGAGGCGGCCTATACGCCACCGACCATGGGGGCCCAGCAGCTCGACCGGTCCGCGATCCGGCGCGCCTCGGCCCTGCTCGACGAGGCGGGCTGGACGGTGGGAGCCGACGGCATGCGCCGCAACGCCGCCGGCGAGGTGCTGACGCTGGAATACGTCGATGACAATCCCTCCTTCGAACGGGTCATCAACCCGTTCATCACCAACCTGCGCCGCATCGGCGTCGATGCCCGCTACAACCAGATCGACGCGGCGCAGATGCAGCAGCGGCAGGAGGACTTCGACTACGACATCGTCACCGGGCGCTACGTGATGTCGATGAGCCCGTCGCTCGAGTTGCGCCAGATGTTCTCCTCCGACGCGGCCTCCACGCCTGGATCTCCGAACCTGTCAGGCGTCGCCGACCCGGTGGTCGACGCGCTCATCGAGAAGGTGATCGCCGCGGAGGACCGCGATACCATGGAGGCGCGGGTGCGCGCGCTCGACCGGGTGCTGCGCTCCAAGCACATCTGGGCGCCGAACTGGTACAGCGGCAAGTACCTCGTCGCCTACTGGGACATGTTCGGCCGCCCCGAGACGCCGGCCCCCTACGCCCGCGGCGACGCCTACTGGTGGATCGACCCGGCGAAGTACGACAGGCTCAAGGCCGAGGGCGCTCTGCGCTGATCCTGGCATGATCGGAACCAGAGACGTGCGGTCATCGGCTTGGAGAACGCCGCGTCATGAGGCTTCCGGCCGGGGTCCGGTCCTATGAGCGCCTACATCCTGCGCAGGCTGCTGCTGATCGTGCCAACGCTGTTCGGCATCCTTCTGATCAACTTCGTGCTGGTGCAGTTCATGCCCGGCGGGCCGATCGAGCAGATCATCGCCCAGCTCGAGAACCAGACGAGCGCCACCGACCGCATCACCGGCGGCGGCTCGGAGACGCTGGCGGGCGGGGCCGGCGGCGCGGGCGGGGCGAGCGAGTACCGCGGCGCCCAGGGGCTTCCGCCGGAGTTCATCGCCGATCTCGAACGCCAGTTCGGCTTCGACAAGCCCCCGCTCGAGCGGTTTCTGCTGATGCTGCGCAACTATCTCACCTTCGATTTCGGAGAGAGCTACTTCCGGTCGATCTCGGTCGTCGATCTTGTGCTCGAGAAGATGCCGGTCTCGATCACCCTCGGGCTGTGGTCGACGCTGATCGCCTACGCGATCTCTATCCCGCTGGGCATACGAAAAGCGATCCGGGACGGGTCGGGCTTCGACACCTGGACCAGCGGGCTGATCATCGTCGCCTACGCCATCCCGAGCTTTCTGTTCGCGATCATGCTGCTGGTGCTGTTCGCGGGCGGGTCGTACTTCCGGATCTTCCCGCTGCGCGGCCTGATCTCGGAAGACATCGACCCCAGCGCCTGCTGGCCGCTGTCGGAGACGTTCCAGCCGCTCTACTGCCTCGGCACCGTCGCGCCGGACTATCTGTGGCACATCGCGCTGCCGGTGCTGGCCTCCACGATCGGGGCCTTCGCAGACTCTGACGCTGCTGACCAAGAATTCGTTTCTCGACGAGATCAAGAAGCAATACGTGGTCACCGCTCGGGCCAAGGGGCTGCGCGAGAACCGGGTGCTCTACGGGCACGTGTTCCGCAACGCCATGCTGATCATCATCGCGGGCTTTCCCGCGGTCTTCATCAGCGTCTTCTTCGGCGGAAGCCTGATCATCGAGACGATCTTCAGCCTCGACGGACTCGGACGGCTCGCCTACGAAAGCGCCATCCAGCGCGACTATCCGGTGGTGTTCGGCACGCTCTACGTCTTCGGACTGATGGGGCTTCTGGTCGGGCTGCTGTCGGACCTGATGTACGTCTGGGTAGATCCGCGCATCGATTTCGAGACCCGGGAGACGTGATGCGCCCGACCTGCGCCCGAGGCGAGATCCGATGCGGCTGAACGCGCTCCAGAAGCGGCGGCTGGCGAACTTCCGCGCGAACCGGCGCGCGGTCTGGTCATTCTGGATCTTCCTCGCGATCTTCCTGATCACGCTGTTTGCGGAATTCGTGGCCAACGACAAGCCGCTGGTCGTGCGCTTCAACGACGCCTTCTACTTCCCGGTGCTGCGGTTTTACTCGGAGGCGGATTTCGGCGGGGAGTTCCAAACCCAGGCGGAGTACCACGCGCCCGAGGTGCGCTGCCTGATCCGAACCGGCGGGCTCGAGGCCTGTCTCGACGACCCGGAGGGCGTTCTGGAGCAGGCCGAGACCGGCTCGGTCAGCGGCAACCCGATCGAGAACCCTGGCTGGGCGATCTGGCCGCTGATCCCCTACAGCTACAACACCATCAACTACGGGGTGCTCACCGCCCCCTCCGCGCCCGACCGCAACCACTGGCTCGGCACCGACGACCAGACCCGCGACGTGGTCGCGCGGGTCATCTACGGCTTTCGCATCTCGGTGCTGTTCGCGCTGGTCGTGGCGGTGATCTCGAGCCTGATCGGCGTCGTCGCCGGCGCGGTCCAGGGCTATTTCGGCGGCTGGATGGATCTCTTCTTCCAGCGCATCGTCGAGATCTGGGTGAACATGCCGAGCCTCTACGTGATCATCATCCTCTCGGCGATCTTCACGATGAACTTCTGGCTGTTGACGCTGCTCATAGCGTTCTTCAGCTGGACCTCGCTGGTGGGCGTGGTGCGCGCCGAGTTCCTGCGGGCGCGCAACTTCGAATACGTGCGCGCCGCCCGCGCGCTCGGGGTCGGCGACGCCACGATCATGTTCCGCCACGTGCTGCCCAACGCAATGGTCGCAACGCTCACGCTGATGCCCTTCATCATCACCGGCGCGATCGGCGGGCTAGCGGCGCTCGATTTCCTGGGCCTCGGCCTGCCGCCCTCGTATCCGTCGCTGGGCGAGCTGGCGCTGCAGGGCAAGAACCGGCTCAACGCGCCCTGGCTCGGCTTCACCGCCTTCTTCACCTTCGCGATCATGCTGTCGCTTCTGGTGTTCATCTTCGAGGGCGTGCGCGACGCCTTCGATCCCCGAAAGACCTTCCGGTGAGCGGTTCCGGCGCAACGGTGTTGGAGGCGCGCGATCTCGTAGTGACCTTCACCCAGGGCGGCAAGCGCACCGAGGCGGTGCGCGGCGTGAGCTTCACCCTGGCCGCCGGCGAGACGCTGGCGATCGTCGGCGAGAGCGGTTCGGGCAAGTCGGTCACGGCGCTCTCCACCGTACGGCTCCTGCCCGACAACGCCGAACTGTCGGGGCAGGTGCTCTACCGGGGCGAGGACATGCTCTCCGCCGACGAGACAACGCTGCGCCGGGCCCGCGGCAACGACATCAGCTTCATCTTCCAGGAGCCGATGACCAGCCTGAACCCGCTGCACACCATCGAGCGGCAGATCGGCGAGAGCCTCGCCCTGCACCAGGGGCTGACCGGCGAACCGGCGCAGGAGCGCATTCTCGAGCTCCTGGGACAGGTCGGCATCCGCGACCCCGAGAGCCGGCTCGGGGCCTATCCCCACCAGCTCTCCGGCGGCCAGCGCCAGCGGGTGATGATCGCCATGGCGCTCGCCAACGGGCCCGACGTGCTGATCGCCGACGAGCCCACGACCGCGCTCGACGTGACGATCCAGGCGCAGATCCTGAGCCTGCTGGCCGAGATCCAGCAGGCCGAGGGCATGGCGATGCTCTTCATCACCCACGACCTCAACATCGTGCGGCGCATCGCCGACCGGGTGGCGGTGATGAAGGACGGCGAGATCGTCGAGACCGGCCCGACCGCGGCGATCTTCGCGGCGCCGCGCCATCCCTACACCCAGATGCTGCTCGCCGCCGAGCCCGCCGGCCGGCCGGACCCAGCGCCGGAGGCGTCCGAGACCGTGGTCGAGACCGACGGGCTGCGGGTCTGGTTCCCGATCCGGCGCGGCTTCCTGCGCCATACCGAGGGCTACGTGAAAGCGGTCAACGACGCCAGCGTGCGGATCCGCGCTGGCGAGACGCTCGGGGTGGTGGGCGAAAGCGGCTCGGGCAAGACCACGCTGGCGCTCGCGATCATGCGGCTGATCTCCTCGCAGGGCCCGATCGTGTTTCTCGGGCAGGACATCCAGGGCTGGAGGAACCGCCAGCTGCGCTCGGTGCGCCGCGAGATGCAGATGGTGTTCCAGGACCCCTACGGCTCGCTCAGCCCGCGCATGTCGATCGAGCAGATCGTCGCCGAGGGCCTGCGCCTGCACGGGCATGACGGCGTGGTGGAGGACAGGGTGGCGGGCGTCCTGCGCGAGGTCGGCCTCGATCCGGACATGATGGACCGCTATCCGCACGAGTTCTCCGGCGGCCAGCGCCAGCGCATCGCCATAGCTCGCGCGATGATCCTGCAGCCCAGGCTGGTGGTGCTCGACGAGCCCACGAGCGCGCTCGACATGACCGTGCAGGTGCAGATCGTCGAGTTGCTGCGCGACCTGCAAAAGAAGTACGGCCTCGCCTACCTCTTCATCAGCCACGACCTGCGCGTGGTGCGCGCGCTCGCCCACAAGGTGGTTGTGATGCAGAACGGCGACGTTGTGGAGGCGGGTTCGAGCGCGGAGATCTTCGACGCCCCGCGCACCGATTACACCCGGACACTGATGGCCGCGGCCTTCGACGTCGACATGGCGGCGGAATAGCCACGCGGCACGGCCCGCGCCTTGAGACGCACGGTGCTGGTTTCGGGCGTCTCGATGGCGGTCCCGAGCGAGGTCGCGCGGCGCCAAGTGGCGGACACTGCGACAGGCGCCAGGGCTTGATCCGCCGCCCCTCGGTGTGAGAACATTAAATGAACATCAGTCGCGTGCGCCCATGCTCCAGACCCGCCGGCCCCCGGATCCCGACGCGCTCGTCCTCGCCCCCGGCGTTGCGCTGGCGCGCGGCCGCGCGCACGAGGCGACCGGCCCCGCGCGGCGTCTGTTCGCGCTGCTGGCCGGCGCGGCGCTGGACGGGCCGATCCTCTGGCTGCGCCCGGCCTGGGCGCAGGCGCGGCTGCATCCTGACGGGGTGCGCGCCCATCTCGAGCCTGGCCGGCTGGTCTTCGCTGCGGCCCGCTCGGACGAGGACATGCTCTGGGCGGCGGAGGAGGCGCTGCGCGCCGCACAGACGCCGCTGGTGGTTATCGAGACCGCCACGCCGCCGGCGCTGACCCCGGTGCGCCGGCTGCATTTGGCGGCGCGCGAAGGCGCTGCTACGCGGGGGACGGCGGCGCTGCCGCTCCTGCTCTGCCCCGATCCCGGCGGCGCGGCGGGGGTCGAGACCCGCTGGCGCCTCGCCCCCGCGCCGGGCTGGGCGATCGACGGGGCGCGGCGCTGGCGGCTGACGCGACTGCGCGACCGGACCGCGCCCGCCTGCACCTGGGAAATGCGGCTCACCCCGGGCGGCCGGCTCGACCTCGCGGCCGCCGCCGCCGAGGCCGCCCCGACGCGCTCCGGTCCCTAGGAAGCGTTCGCGACCCGCCGGCGCGCGCCCGCTTGCAAGCGGGCGCGATATGGTATCCAACCGGGCCGCCGCGCCAGAGTGCGGCAAGACGGGAGCCGCCGCCATGACCCAGACGGTCTATGTCCTGAACGGGCCGAACCTGAATCTGCTCGGCCTGCGCGAGCCCGAGATCTACGGGCACGAGACCCTTGCGGACGTCGAGCGCGCCTGCCGCGCCCTGGCCGAAGCCAAGGGCTTCGCGCTGCGCTTCCACCAGACCAACGCCGAGCACGAGATCGTCGAACAACTGCACGCCGCGCGCCTCCACGCCGCCGGGATCGTCATCAACCCGGCAGCCTACACCCACACCTCGATCGCTATACACGACGCGCTGCGCGCCTGCCCCTGCCCGGTGATCGAGGTCCATCTGTCGAACGTGCACGCCCGCGAGGCGTTCCGGCGGCACTCCTACGTCTCGCCGATCGCCGCGGCGGTCATCGCTGGCTGCGGAACCCAGGGCTACCTCTTCGCCATCGAGCGGCTCGCGACGCTGGTCAGGGCCGTCCCCACCTGAGCCGGGCGGCTACTGGACCACGAACTCCGCGTGCAGGGCGCCCGCCGCCTTGATCGACTTAAGGATGTCGATCATGTCGTGCGCGGAGACCCCGAGCGCATTCAGCCCGGCGACCACTTGCGGCAGCGACACCGACGCCTCGACGATGGCCAACCCGTTGCCGGGATCCTCCTCGATGCCGACGTTGGTGCGCGGGATCACCACTGTCTCGCCGTTGGCGAAGGGATTGGGCTGGACGACCAGCGGCGCCTCCTCGACCTGGAGCGTGAGCGCGCCCTGGGTGACCGCGACGCGGCTGATGCGCACGTCCGAGCCGAGGATGATCGTGCCCGAGCGCTGATCGACGACCACCCGGGCCTTGCTCGAAGTCAACACCTCGATGTTCTCGATCTGCGCCATCAGCAGCGCCGGCGTGTCGACGCCAACCGCGGCCAGATCGAGAAGGACCGTGCCCGAATCGAGCATGGTCGCGAGGCGCGCGCCGATGTTGTCGTTGATCGCGCGCTCGATCCGGGCGGCGGTGGTGAAGTCGGGATTGCGCAGCGCCAGCCGCAGGTCGCGCATCTGAGTGAAGTCGAAGTCGACCTCGCGCTCGACCCTCGCGCCGGCGGGGATGATCCCGGCGGTGGGAACGCCCTGAGTGACGCTGGACGCCTCGCCCTGGGCGCTGATCCCGCCGGCGATGATCGAGCCCTGTGAAACCGCGTAGATCTGGCCGTCGGCGGCGTTGAGCGGCGTCATCACCAGCGTGCCGCCCATCAGGCTCGAGGCGTCGCCGATCGCCGAGACGTTGACGTCGATCTGGCCGCCGGCGCGGGCGAAGGGCGGCAACGTGGCGGTCACCAGCACCGCCGCGACGTTGCGGGCGCGGATCTGTTCGCCGGTGACGTTGACGCCGAGGCGTTCAAGCAGGTTGACGATCGCATCCTCGGTGAAGGGCGAGGAGCGCAGCGAGTCCCCGGTGTTGTTGAGGCCGACCACCAGGCCGTAGCCGAGCAGGTCGTTGCCGCGCACCCCGTCGACCTCGACGAGATCCTTGATGCGCGCAGGCGACGCGTGCAGCGGCGCGGCGCTCAGCGACAGCGCGCAGGCGAAGACGATCAGGATCCTGGCGATGAGGGCGCGCACGGTCCGTCCTACATGAAGTTCGAGAAGCGCAGGTTCGCCAGCCGCGAGGTCACCGTGTAGACCGCCTCGAGCTGGACCTGAAGTTGCTGGTAGGCCGAGGCGGCCTCGAGCGGGTCCACGGCGACGAGCTTGGCGCGCGCGAGGTTCAGCGCGTCGCGCTCGGACACCCGCTCGGCGCGGGCCTGCTCGACCGCATACTGCGACATGCCGACACGCGACTGGAGCGCGAGCACGCCCTCCTTGGCGGCGATCATACGGTCGCCAGCCTCGCCGCGCAGCGCCATCTCCTCGGCGAGCGGTCCGGCGAAGGCCCCGCCGGCGGTCACCGCCGCGAGCGCCTGCGCGCGCAGGACGTCGACGATCTCCTGCTGGTCTGCGCGCATGGCGTAGTCGATCCGCCTGCCCTCGCCGATGGTCACGCCATTCAGATTGTCGGTCGCGCCGACGTATCCGTCGCCGAAGAAGTTGGGAACCGAACCCGAGGCCGCATCGAAATAGGCGTCGATCGCGGCGATGGTTCCAGCCGCGGTCGGGTTCGCCGCCGCAAGCGCGTCGAGATCGGCGAGGATCGTCTCGACGCCGGCGAGCGCCGGGCGGTCGGTCAGCGTGCCTGCAAACAGCGACTGGCCCGCGACCTGGCCGTTGAGGATACCCACGGTGTCGGCGAAGGCCTGGCGCGCGGCCACGGCGTGCATTCGACTGCCAGCCACGTCGCCCTGCCCGACCGAGATCGAGAGGTCGAGACCGATCCGCTCGACGGGGGCGAGGATCTGCCCGAAGCTCTGCTGCATGACGTCGAGGCGCATCTCGGTGAGCGCGATGGTCTCCGAGAAGACCGCGTTGCGCTCGAGCGCGCGCTCCAGAGCGAAGAGCCGCGTGAGGTTGCCCCCCGTGGCCTTGTAACGGCTGCTCTTCTCGCCGGTCGTGAGTTCGGTGGCCGCGCGATCGAGCGCGTTGCGGGTGTTGATCGCGCGGGTCTGCAGCGCGGTCAGACGGGCGAGATCGGATGCGGCGTTGAGCTTCATGGCCTCAGACTTCCATCAGGAGCTTCATCAGGTCGTCGATCACCGACAGCACGCGCGCGTTCGCCGCGTAGGTCTGCTCGACGAGCATCAGCGTCTGCAGTTCGGCGTCGGTGTCGACGCCGATCGCGTGCGCCTCCTCCTCCGACAGGATCTGCTGGCGCGCCACGAGAAAAGCGCGGTCCTCGTCGGAGCGCACGGCTCGTCCGGCGAAGAACGAGCCGATCTCGGAGGCCATGCCGGCGCTGCCGGCGCGGGCGTTCTGGGAGATGAACCCGACCGGGTCGCGCGGCGCGGACATCGCGTCGACCTGCGCCTGCAGATAGGCGCCGAAGCCCTCCGCGCCGGGCGCCGCCGCGTCGAGCCCGTCGCGCAGCCGCCACACCGCCCCGCCGGGCTGCGACGGATCGACCGCGGCATTGACTGCAAGGCGCCCCGCAAGCCCAGGCGTTCCCGCGCCGGCGGCGACAAAGAGCCCCTCGCCGGCGGCGTCGAGCGAAGCGGGCGGGACCAGCGTCTGGAACCGCTCGACCAGATCGGCGGCGTAGCGGTCGATCTCGGCGTTGAACTCCGGCACGATCACGTCGCGGATCTCGAAGAGCGCGCTCAGCGAGCCACCGTCGAGCAGGCCGCGCCCGCTGTCCGTGGCTATGACCACCGGCCCCCCGGCTGCGCCTTGCTCCTGCAACAGCGGCCCGAGGCCGCCATTGGCGAGCGTGAGGTCATGGGTCACCACATTGGGCGCCGCGTCGAAGCGCAGCTCGAACACCCGCCCGTCCAGAAGCACGCCGCCGTTCTGGGCGTAGAGCGCGATCTGCTCGCCTTCGCGCTTTATCGCCTTGACCGGGATGATCGAGGCGATGCCGTCGATCAGCCGGTTGCGCTCGTCCTGGAGCGCGGCGATGTCGGCCCCCTGCTGATCGAGCGTGGTGATCTTGCGGTTGATCGCGTCGATGGCGTTGAGCGAATCGTTCACCACATCGACCTGGCGGGCGATCTCGGCGTCGGCCTCGGTGCGCAGCCGCATGTTCTCGTCGGAGACCCGGTTGATCGAGGTTGCGAGCTCCTTGGCGGCGACCACCGCGTCGTTGAGCTTGGCCATTGACTGCGGCGAGGCGACCGCGGCCATGAGCGTCGTCTCCAGCGCGGAGGCGCGGGTCGACATGGCGTTGGGGCTGCCGGGCTCGCCCATCGCGCCGATCATGCGCTCCCAGGCGTCCGAGCGCGTCGCGGTGGCGCCGGCGGCGGCGTCAACCCCACGGCGCTCTGCGGTGAGGAACGCGTTCTCCGCGCGCCCGGTGCCGGCCACGCGCACGCCCGACCCGAAGCCGCCCAGCGACAGCGACGACAGCTCGGTCGTGCGCCGGGCGAACCCTGGCGTCATCGCGTTGGCGACATTGTTCGATATCGTGTCGGCGAGCCGCGCCGTGGCCGACAGGCCCGACGCGGCGTTGCTCAGGGCGCTCGAGATGTTCATGCGGCGGACCTCGTCCTGGCTTCAGCGCGCTCAGCGCTTGAGGTTGGTGGTTTCCTGAAGCATCTCGTCCACGGTCTGGATGATCTTTGCGTTCGAGGAATAGGCGCGCTGGGTCTGGATGAGTTGGGTGAGCTCGGTGGCGATGTCGGTGGTCGACTGCTCGCGCGCGAAGCCCTGCATCGCCCCGGTCGGACCCGAGCCCGCGTCCCACAGGAACATCGAGCCGCTTTCCCGGGTGATGGCGAAGGACTGGCTGTCGAGAACGCGCAGGCCGTTCATGTTCGGCACGTCGACGACCGGGATCTGCGAGATCACCTTGGTGAAGCCGGTGGAGTAGCTGGCGCTCAGAAAGCCCTTCTCGTCGACGGTGACGCCGGTGAAGGTGCCGGCGGGAAACCCGTCCTTTGTCACACCGACCGGTGAGAAGGTCGAGGAAAGCTGGCTCAGATGCTGCGGGCCGCCCGCGGTCGATCCCACCGCGATCGAGATGGACTGCGCGCCAAGCCCCAGCGTGATCTGGCCGCTCGCCGGGTCGTAGGAGGACGGCAGCACGCCGCCGGTCGGACCGGTGAAGCTTGCGATGCCGCCGGCGTTGGGCGGGGTGTCGGAGAAGACGATCTGGTAGCTGCCCGCGGAGTTTCCGGAGGCCTGGTCGGTGATGTCCATCGTCCAGGTGTTGGTCTGCGGGCTGCCGGGGGCCGGAACCGTCGGCGTGAAGCTCATCGACAGCGTCTGAGACGCGCCGAGATTGTCGAAGTACTCCACCGTCACCGGCAGCGCCGCGCCGGTGGCGCCGGCCTGGGTCTGGGTGGCCGGAAGGTTCGCGTCGAGCGTGATCTGGGTCGTGGGCTGAGCGGCGAAGGACGCGCGGTTGATACGCACCGCCTCGAGGCCGGCGGCGCTGTCGCGCGGCTGCGGCGGGATGCTCCCATCGGGATTCGCCGGCCATCCGAGCAGCACCAGGCCGCTCGGCGTGCGCAGGTAGCCGTTCGCATCCGCCTGAAACGAGCCGGTCGCGGTCAGCATGAACGGCATTTCGCCGGTGTTGCCCACCGAGGCGATCCCGGTGACCGGCAGCATGCCCCGCCCGGTCAGCGCGATGTCGGTGGGGTTCGAGGTGGACTGCAGAGCGCCCTTGCGTTCGATGTCCCAGATCGCGTCAGTGGTGACGCCGCCCGCGGTGAACCAGCCGCCGCCGCCCATGGTAAACGGAGATCCGGAGTCGCTCACGGTCATCGAGGCGAAATCGACGTCGGCGCGCTTGTAGCCGTAGGTCTGGGAATTGGCGATGTTGTCGGAGATGGTCGCCAGCTTGTTGGCGTTCGCGTTGAGGCCGGACACGCCGGCGTTCATCGACGAAGAGATACCCATTTGATCGTCCTTTGTCCGTGAGGGGCGGCGCGGGATACTGGTTACACGGCGGCCATCAATGGAGACGGGGGCTTAAGATCCCGCTAACGTCCCACGGGCCCGCCGCAGCCTCAGCGGCCGAAGCTGCGCAGGAGCGTGACCTCTATGCGGCGGTTGCGCAGGTCGTCGACCTGCTCGTAGGACGGCTTGCGGTCGGCGTGGCCCGCAACCCGCGCGATGCGCGCGTCTTCCACCCCGCCGGCCACGACGAGCTGGCGGGCGAGCTGGGCCCGCTCGGTGGACAACGCCCAGGGCTCAGCTCGCGCCGGCCCGACGTCCGGCGTGGCGAGATGGCCGCTGATCGCCACCGGATTCGCCGTGGTGGCCAGCACC
Source organism: uncultured Alphaproteobacteria bacterium (assembly GCA_963836255.1). Lineage (GTDB taxonomy): Bacteria > Pseudomonadota > Alphaproteobacteria > Rhodobacterales > Rhodobacteraceae > Amaricoccus. The sequence continues at coordinate 339,116 of CAWIIL010000001.1, read as the reverse complement.
CGGCCGATCATCGACAAGAGCTTGTCGAGGATCGGATTGGGCCGGGCGGTGTCGCCGTCATAGAGCGGCGAGCCGTCGATGTCGAAGATCTCGACGATCAGGCCCTCGTCGGTGAGGCGGGTGCGGATGTGCTTGAGCAGCGGATCGGCCTCGAGCGCGTCCCCGCTGTCGGCCCCGCTCCTAAGCCGGGCCTCGATCTCCCAGAGGCTGTCGTCGGCGGCGCCGATCTCGTCGAGCACATTCGGGTCGCCCTTCTGGCCGGTCTCGTCCCGGGCGAGCACGTCCTGGACGAACATGCTGTCGCCGTCGAAAGGCCCGTCGCCGCCGCCGCGGCTGTTGTGGATCGGGATGGTCGGGCTGAAATAGTCGGCGAGGCCCATCCGGGTCTGCTCGTCGGTGACGCTCAGGAGCCACATCAGCAGGAAGAACGCCATCATCGCGGTGACGAAGTCGGCGTAGGCGACCTTCCAGGCGCCGCCGTGATGACCGCCGGCGACGACCTTCTTGCGCCTTATGACGATGATCCGTCCCGATTTGTTGTTGTCCATGGCAAAGCCCCCCGACCCGTGGCGAGATAGGCGGACAAAGCTGAACTCCGGGTTACCGAACGGCCCGCACGCGCGGCCCAAAGGCCGGGCATTTGCCCCAAATTGGCCGCGCCCCGTTCAGGCTTTGGCAACCATTGGCCGCGAAGACTGCCAGCGCCCCTGATCCCCGGACCCCGCATGCCCGCAGACGAAAGCGCCCTCAACCGCAAGCTCCGGCACGGCGCCGTGGCGCGATCGCCGCTCTCCGATCCCGGCGGCACCGGCGAGACGCTGGCGCGCAGCGTCGAGGACAGGCTGCGACCCATCGTGCGCTGCGACATCGAGGCCTCGCTTTCGGCGGCTATGGTCTCGCGGCTCTCGGACGCGACCCGCCCGATCACCGCGGCGTCGATGATCGGCGTCGTCTCGGTCGCCGGCGCCGAGACCCAGGGATTGATCGCGGCGACCCCCGAACTGGTCGATCATCTGGTCGACCTCACCCTTGGCGGCGATCCAGCCGCGGCGCCCGAGCCTGCCGAGCGGCCGCTCACCGAGATCGACATGACGCTCTGCCGGCTGCATCTGGCGGCGGCCACCGAGGCGCTCTGCGACGCGCTCGCGGCCGGGCTCGGCCTGCCGGTCGCGGGCGCGCTGACGCTGCGCGAGCAGCGCCGCAGTCTCGCGCAATTGCGCATAGCCCCCGAGACGGCCGACGCGCTAGTCTTCGGCCTCGCCCTGCGGCTCGGCGCCGCCGGACGCAAGGGCCAGTTCCTGATCGTGCTGCCGCTCTCGGCGATCGACGCGCTGCGCGCCGCTGGCGCCTCGGGGCCGCCGATCCTCAGTCAGGAGCGTCCCTCTGACCTCTGGCGCGCCCACATGCGCCGGGCCGCTGCCACGGCGCGCGTGCCGCTCGACGCGGTGCTCCACAGCCAGCGCATGAGCCTCGCCGCGGTCCGCGCGCTCGAGGTCGGCCAGGTGATCGAGATCCCCCGCCGCGCCACCGAGGAGGTGCGCCTCGCCCTGCCCCAGCCTGGCGGCCGGGCAGCCATCCTCGCAACGGCCCGGCTCGGCGCCTACCGCGACGCCAAGGTCGTCAAGCTCGCCACCGCGCCCGACGCCCGGGTCGCGTCCCATGTGGCCCGCGCCCTCGGCGCGGCGCTCCCCGTGCGTCCGACCGAAGCGGAGGACCAATCCGACCCCGGCGGGGACGACGCGACGACCCGCAGCGACACAGCGCTCGAGCCCGCGGGTCAGTCGGAAATCTGAGCCCAGCAGGGCAGCAGGTCGCCCGGTGATGGCGTCGCGGCATGAACGGCGCGGGCGATGGCGCGCGCAAGGCAGAGCGCGGCCGCGTGGCCGATCTCCATCTCCATCTCAGGCGTCGCAGGGGCGCCGTCGTCGAAGCGCCCTGTCGCGGCCGCGAACACCAGATCCCCGTCAAAGGGCGTATGGGCGGGAACGACGGCGCGCGCCATGCCGTCATGGGCGACCTCGGCCATGCGGCGCGCCTGGGTCTTGTCGAGCGCCGCGTCAGTGGCCACGACCGCGAGCGTGGTGGCGCCGAGCGCGCCGTAGCGCCTTGGCTTGAGGCGGCGCGGCGTGAACGGCGCGACCGGACCGATCACGGGGCCGAGCCCGCCGAATTCGTCGTCGACCTCGAAGGGCGCCGCCCAGAACCGCCGGCCGCCCGGCGCTGTGACCCCGCCGATCGGGTTGGCTGCGACCAGCGCGCCCACGGTGATCCCGCCCTCTAGCACGAAGGACGCCGATCCCAGCCCACCCTTCAGCGTGGCGGTGAGCGCGCCTGCGCCCGCCCCGACGCTGCCCGTCGCGAAGTCGGCGGCGGCGGCGGCGAGCGCGGCGCGGCCGAGCGCGCCATAGGGGTTGTCCGACCAAGCCTTGTCGCCGCCATTGGCGAGATCGAAGAGGATCGCCGCGGGCACGATCGGCACCACCGCCGGGCCGGCCTGAAAGCCGCGCCCCGCCTCGCGCAGCGCGTCCGCGACCCCTGACGCCGCCTCGAGCCCGAAGGCCGAGCCGCCGGAAAGCACCAGCGCATCGACCCCCGGCGCGAGCCGCCCGGGCGCCAGTAGGTCTGTCTCGCGCGTGCCCGGCGCGCCGCCGCGGACATCGACCGAGGCGACGAAGGCCCTGTCGGAGGCCACCACCGTCGTCCCGGACTTGAGCCGCGCATCGTCGGCGTTGCCCACCAGGATCCCCGTCACGTCGGTGACGAGGTTCCGCGGGCCGGGTCGCATCATATGCAGCGGCCGCCGTCGACCTCGAGCGCGACCCCCGTGATCATCGCCGCCTCGTCGGAGCCGAGAAACACGCAGGCGGCGGCGATGTCGGCGGGCAGGGCGAAACGGCCGAGCGGGATGGTGGCGCGGAACTTCGCGCGAACCTCGGGCGTGTCCTCGCCCAGAAAGGCCGGAAGCAGCGGCGTCTCGGCCATCACCGGGCAGATGGCGTTCACCCGGATGCCTGACGGCGCCAACTCGACCGCCATGGTCTTGCTGGCGGTGATCATCCAGCCCTTGGAGGCGTTGTACCAGTTGAGCCGGGGCCGCGGCGAGAGCCCGCCGGTCGAAGCGATGTTGAGGATCACGCCCGACCCGGCCGCCTTCATGCGCGGCACGGCGTGGCGGGCGGTCAGGTAGACCGACTTGGCGTTCACCCGCAGCACCCGGTCGAAGTCGGCCTCGGAGACCTCCTCGAGCGGGCCGGGCGGATGGGTGATCCCGGCGTTGTTGACCAGAATGTCGAGCCCGCCGAAACCGGACCAGGCCGCCTCGATCATTGCGGCGGCGCCTGCGTCCTCGCCCACGTCGGCCACCAGCGCCGGCACGCCGAGCGCCGCGGCCTCGCGCTCGGCCGCCTCCGCGTCAATGTCGGCGATCATCACCCGCGCGCCCTCCGCGGCGAAGGCCGCGGCGATCGCCTGACCGAACCCCGACGCCCCGCCGGTAACCAGCGCCCGTTTTCCCTCAAGCCGCATCGCCGCCTCCCGTCCGCATGCGTTGCGCCGGAGATTGCGAGATGACCCGCCGGGGCGCAAGGGGCCGGCGGCCTTCCGGTCAGCGCCGCGGGAAGTTCGGCCGGTCGGTGTTGTAGTGGGCGGCGAGGTAGTCGAGGATCGTCGCGCGCTCCTCGGGCGCGATCTTTTGCATGCCCTGCTCCGCGACCATCCAGTCCAGCAGCTTGTCCCAGCCGTCGCGGGTCTTGCCCTGCTGGGCGACGATCATCTCCGAGTGGCAGGCGGTGCAGGCGTAGTAGGTCTCCTCGACGCCATCGCCCTCCACCAGAAGCCCGTACTCGTCCTGCGCCGCCGCGCCGCCCGCAAGAAGGAGCGCGGCGGCGCCGACCATTGCCGCACGCGTGCGCTCAGGCAACCCGCAGCCCCACGCGGTGCATGGAGTTGTTTAGGTAGCCCTTGGGGTTCCAGGCGATCGCGAAGGGCTGCGCTACGCCCCCGCTGTCGGTGGCCCGCGCCCAGACCTCGTAGTAGCCCGGCTCGGGGAAGACCACGCTCGTGCGCCAGTTCTGCCAGGCCCCGTCGTTGAGCGGCGGGTCAAGCTCGACCTCGGTCCAGGTCGCGCCGAAGTCGATGGAGATCTCGACCTTCTCGATCGTCCGGTCGCCCGACCAGGCGTGGCCGCGCACCGCGGTCTCGGCCACGGGTTCGGCGCCGTTCGCCGGGAAGGTGACGATCGACTTCACCGGCATCCGCTCGATGATCACGAAATCCTCGATCGGCACCTCGTCGCCCGGCGCCACCGGATAGGCCGGCACCCGGTAGCTGTCGCCGCCCATCTTCTCGCCGTCGTGGACCACGTCGCGCAGCTCGATCCGGGTCAGCCACTTCTGCGAGACCGAGCCCGGCCAGCCCGGCACCACCAGTCGCAGCGGCGCGCCGTTCTCGGGATGCAGGTCGGCGCCGTTCATGGCGAAGGCCACCAGCACGTTGTCTGCCATCGCCTTCTCGATCGGCATGCCGCGCGAGATCGGCGCCTTGTCGGGATCGCCGGAGAGGTGCGTGTCCGCGCCGTGATGGCCGGTGTAGATGACGCTCGCCTGCACGCCCGCCGCTGCGAGCACGTCCTTGAGCCGCACGCCGGTCCATTCCGCGCAGCCGACCGCGCCCCAGGTCCACTGGTTGCCGCTGGCGGGCGGGTCGAAGAAGGCGCGGCCGTTGCCGCCGCACTCAAGCGTCAGCGCCAGCGTCACCTCCTCGAACTGCGCGCGCATGTCGGCGATCGAGAGCGTGAGCGGATTGTCCACCAGCCCGTCGATGCTCAGCGTCCAGGTCGCCGGATCCATGTTCTCCGGGATCGCGCCGTTGTTGCGGATGAAGTGCCGGTCGGTCGGGGTGATGTCGTCGTCGAGAAACTCCGGCGGGGTCTCCGCGTTCAGCGGCCGGTCGCTGAGCAGCACGAGGCCGGTCTTGCCGGCGAGCAGGTCGCCTTGGGCGAAGGCGGCCGGAACGAAGCCGCGCGGCAGGTTGCGGTGGAACGGGATCGCCGCCCCCACCGCGGCGGTGATCGCCGCAAGGCTGGCGCCGTAGAGAAAGCCCCTGCGGTTCGCGCCCCCGCCGCTTTCGATCGCCTCAGCGCTTTCGGTGTCTGGTGCGTCTTTCATGAATCGGTCCTCCCTGACATCATCATAGCAAAATTCCTGATTTTGTCAGCCCCCGGACGGAGCCCGGCGCGCCGGTCAGCGGCGACCGTCTTGAGCCGGGTGAACCCGAAGAGCGCCTCGAAGCCCTTCTCGCGCCCGTGGCCGGAAGCCGCGTCGGGGTCAGCCGGTCGGCGGCGGGTCGGCCCGGCAGAGGCATGTCGGCACCAGCAACGGGACGACGTCCACTTCATCACAAAGCGGGGAGCCCGGTCTCGGTCGATCCTCTCAAGCGCTTCTACAGCCGACTTGCTCGCTATGCCTTCGGACGAGACGAAATCCACACACGAGGATCGACTACTCAAACCATAGCCGCAATCATCTGTGCCTGCGGCTTCGGCGCCAAGCAGGTCAGCGGGCCGGCGCACGCTCAAGTGGCGGTTGGCCGAACATGTGGCTCGTGGGGTGGAAATGGTGGGTGATGACGGGCTCGAACCGCCGACATCTTCGGTGTAAACGAAGTGCTCTACCAACTGAGCTAATCACCCGGGTCGGAGAGGTGATATCGCGCCGGCCGGCGCGCGCGCAAGGGTCGCCGGAGCCGGAAGCGCGTCGGGACTACACACCGGCGCTGAAATCTGTAGAACCGCGGGCGAACGGCCTCAGGGCCGCAGAGCAGGCGAGGATGATCCCCGATGAGCGAAAACGACGAGAAGAAGGAGGCGCGCGCGCCGGACTTCGTCACCGAACGGCTGATGAAGTCGCGCCAGGTGCTGATCTGCGAGGAGATCAACCAGCGCATGGCCAAGCGGGTCATCGCGCAACTGCTGGCGCTCTCGGACGAGAGCGACGCGGACATCGTGATGTTTCTCAACTCGCAGGGCGGGCACGTCGAGGCCGGCGACAGCATCCACGACATGATCAAGTTCATCCCGCCGCGGGTGCGCATCATCGGCACCGGCTGGGTGGCGAGCGCCGGCACGCACATCTTTCTCGCCGCCGAGAAGGACGACCGGCTCTGCCTGCCCAACACCCGCTTCCTGATCCACCAGCCCTCGGGCGGCATCGGCGGCCAGGCCACCGACATCTCAATCCAGGCCCAGCAGATCGAGATCATGCGGGCGCGGCTGGCGCGGATCATCTCCGACGCCACCGGCCAGCCCTATGACCAAGTGCTTGTCGACATCGACCGCGACAAGTGGATGGATACCGCCGAGGCGATCAAGTACGGCATCCTGAGCCGGGTCGTGCACAACGTGAAGGAGGTCGCCGCCTAGGTGGCCGCCACCGCAGCGCCCAAAGGCCGCAACGTCATCCAAGCCATTGCATATGCATCCGAAACGTCCGTCGCCCTAGCGACGGACGTCACTCTTTCGGGGCATGGAAATGGTGGGCGATGGCAGGATCGAACTGCCGACATCTACGATGTGAACGTAGCGCTCTACCGCTGAGCTAATCGCCCCGGCGGGTGGATTAGCGCCTCCGCAGCGGGATCGCAAGCGTCGAGAGCGGCCTCAGCCGTCCGCGCCCCCGGCCCCGCGGCGCTGACGTAGCGCCTTGCGCGCGGCGCGGTCGGGATCGGGCGCCTGCGGGCGATAGCGATAGAGCGTGCGGGTCTCGCCGGCCCCGGTCTTGCGCTCGACTACGCGGATCTGGCCGAAGGCGGGATGGGCGAAGTCCTGCCCGGCGCCTACGCGCCCGCGCACAAAGTCGAAGGCGGCCGCGAGGGCCCTTTCGGCGTCGGCGCGGTCAAGGCCGGTCGTGGAGACGACGTGGTCGAGAATGTCGGACTGCTGCATCGGGCGAGCCACCTCGGGGGGCCGTGTCCGGCCGGGTTGCGTACATCGTCCGGGCGGGGAACGCCCGGACGCGGACATCATCGGCCGGCGGGCGCGACGGCGCAACGGCTTTCGTCCGGCCGCCGCCCCTCCCGGAGGACAGGGCGGCGGCCAAAACGCAGGCTCAGTGGGCGGGCGCGGCTGGCGCGGCGGGGCTCGCCTTGGACGCCGCCGCGGCGGCGGCCTCGGCGGCCTCGTCCCACTCTATCGGCTCGGGCGCGCGGGTCAGCGCCACCTTGAGCACGTCGCGTCACGTTCGACACCGGGATCAGCTCCAGCCCCGACTTTACGTTGTCGGGGATGTCGCGCAGATCCTTGACGTTTTCCAAGGGGATCAGCACCGTCCTCACCCCGCCGCGCAGCGCCGCCAGCAGCTTCTCCTTCAGCCCGCCGATCGGCAGCACGTTGCCGCGCAACGTCACCTCGCCGGTCATCGCCATGTCGCTTGCTTGACCGGGATGCCGGTGAGCACCGAGACGATCGAGGTGACCATCGCGATGCCCGCCGACGGCCCGTCCTTCGGGGTCGCCCCTTCGGGCACGTGCACGTGGATGTCCGCGGTTCTCGAACATCGGCGGCTTCAGCCCGAGGTCCGGCGCCTTGGAGCGCACGAAGGACGAGGCCGCGTCGATCAATTCCTTCATCACGTCGCCGAGCTTGCCGGTGGTCTTCATCCGGCCCTTGCCCGGCAGCCTCAGCGCCTCGATCGACAGAAGATCGCCGCCCACCTAGGTCCAGGCCAGTCCGGTGGAGACGCCCACCTGGTCGCTCCTCCTCCGCGAGGCCGTAGCTGGAACTTGCGCACGCCGAGGAACTCCTCGAGGTTCTCCGGGGTCACCACGACCTTGGCCGCGGCGCCCTTGCACGATCTCGGTCACCGCCTTGCGGCAGCATCTTGGCGATCTCGCGCTCGAGGTTCCGCACCCCCGCCTCGCGGGTGTAGTAGCGGATCATGTCGCGCAGCGCCGCGTCGGTGAGCGCGAACTCGCCCTTCTGCAGGCCGTGGCCCTTATCCTGTTTCGCCAAGAGATGCTGCTTGGCGATCTCGCGCTTTTCGTCCTCGGTATAGCCGGCGAGATCGAGATGATCTCCATCCGATCGAGAAGCGGACGCGGCATGTTGTAGGTGTTCGCCGTGGTGATGAACATCACGTTCGACAGGTCGTACTCCACCTCAAGGTAGTGATCGACGAAGGTCGAGTTCTGTTCGGGATCGAGCACCTCGAGCATCGCGCTGGCGGGATCGCCGCGGAAATCCTGGCCCATCTTGTCGATTTCGTCGAGCAGGATCAGCGGGTTGGTGGTCTTCGCCTTCTTCATCGACTGGATGATCTTGCCGGGCATCGATCCGATATAGGTGCGCCGGTGGCCGCGGATCTCCGCCTCGTCCCGCACGCCGCCGAGCGAGATGCGGATGAACTCGCGCCCCGTGGCCTTAGCCACCGACTTGCCAAGGCTGGTCTTGCCGACGCCCGGGGGGCCGACGAGGCAGAGGATCGGCCCCTTCAGCTTCTGGCTGCGCTGACTGCACGGCGAGGTACTCGACGATGCGCTCCTTGACCTTCTCGAGCCCGAAATGATCGTCGTCGAGCACCTTCTGAGCGAGACTGAGATCCTTCTTGATCCGGCTCTTCTTGCCCCACGGGATCGACAGCATCCAGTCGAGGTAGTTGCGCACCACAGTCGACTTCCGCCGACATCGGCGACATCGTGCTGCAGCTTCTTGAGCTCGCCCTTCGGCCTTTTCGCGGGCCTCCTTGGAGAGCTTGGTCGCCTGCGATGCGCTCGTCGAGCTCGGCGGCCTCGTTCTGGGCCGTCCTCGCCGCCGCCAAGCTCGCGCTGGATCGCCTTCATCTGTTCGTTGAGGTAATACTCGCGCTGGGTGCGCTCCATCTGGGTCTTCACCCGGGTCTTGATCTTCTTCTCGACCTTGAGCACGCACATCTCGCCCTGCATCAGGCCGTAGACCTTCTCCAGCCGCTCGCCGACGTCGACTTCCTCCAGCAGCGCCTGCTTCTCCTCGAGCCGCGACGCCGAGATGACCTGCGACAGTGTCGGCGAGCTTGGCCGCGCCAACGGTATCGGAGACCGCCGAGACCGCCTCGTCGGGACATGTTCTTCTTGACCTTGGCGTAGCGCTCGAACTCGGCGCCGACCGTGCGGCTCAGGGCCTCGATCGCCTCGGCGTCGTTCTCGGTCTCGGCGATGAGCTCGGCGGTGGCCTCGAAATAGGCGTCGTTCTCGAGGAACTCGTTCATCTCGCACCCGGGCCTTGCCCTCGACCAGCACCTTGACGGTGCCGTCGGGAAGCTTGAGCAACTGCAACACGTTGGCGAGCACACCGACCTTGTAGATGCCCTCGGGCTTGGGGTCGTCCTCGCCGGCGTCGATCTGGCTGGCGAGCAGGATCTGCTTGTCGTCCTTCATCACCGCCTCGAGCGCTCGCACCGATTTGTCGCGGCCCACGAAGAGCGGCACGATCATGTGCGGGAAGACGACGATGTCGCGCAGCGGCAGGACGGGATAGGACTGGGTGCTCGATGCCGTCATGGGAAACCCTTCTTTATTCGGCGAAGCGCTCCGGCCCCACCTCTGTGGCGGCCCGGCGCTCCCTCGTCGTTCATTTGGCCCCGCACCCGCTCCCTTTCAAGCCGGACCCTTCTGCCCCCGCCCCGCAGCGCTGGCAAGGGGCGGGCGGACCGCGCCGGGCGCCCTGCGGCCGGGCGCCCCGGGGCTCGAGGGCAGATGCCGTGCCATCGCCCCGAAGGTGACGCGCGGAGCGACAGCGAAGAAAAGAACGGCCCGGAATAGGGCGAACCGACCCTACAACCGGGCGGCGATGCAAGGGCGAATCGAGCGGGAAGAGCCAATCCTTGTCACTGGATCGAGAGGTCGATCCTGAAGCCAGAGGTCTTTCCGGCGTCCGCGTCGTTGCCCATCTGGTAGACGCGGATGGCGTAGTCGCCGTCCGAGGGCAGCGGCACCGTTGTGCTGTTGCCGTTGATCGAGCTGTTGTAGATCGCCTCGCCAGTCGAGCCCGGCGGCAGGATGTTGAAATAGACCGTGCCGTCGCCGTTGCTGCCCTCTACGGTCAGTTCCACGAACATCTCCTGCCCGGCCCGGGCGCCTAGCATGTAATCGATGTAGGCGTCGCCCTCGATCGCGCCGTTGACCATCGCGCCGAAGTCGCCCGGCGCAAACTGCACGGTGGATTTCGTCTGCGAGACGGCGCCACTTGCAAGCAGCATGGCGAAGGCCAGGACTGTGAGGGACTTCTGGATCATGGGCTGTATCCTTCGCGCCGGGGATCGCTGCGTTGCGACGCCTTGAATTCGTTCGGTTGCGGGAAAGCCACGTACAGGCATCGCGCCACCGCTTGCAAGCTCTTCAAGACGCCGCCGGACGCGCAGGCGGCAGCCGGTCAGGACCATGGCCCCGGCGCGGCCGCCGCTTTGAAGGCGGCTCATCCCGTCCGCGCGTGTGAAAAAGATTTCGACACGATTAACGCGAAAAATAACTTACCACATTTTCAATGACTTGGCCGGAATTGCACGCGTGTTATTCGTGTTACGCGGGCCTCAGGCGACGCCCGACTCGGCCAGGTCGCCCTCGGCGCGCTGGCGGTGGAACTCCGCCTCGAAACCCGCGAGCCTGCCCGCGGCGATGGCGGCGCGCAGGCCAGCCATCAGCTCCTGATAGTAGTGCAGGTTGTGCCAGGTCAGCAGCATCGCCGCGATGATCTCGCCCGACCGGACCACGTGGTGCAGGTAGGCGCGGCTGTAGGACCGGCAGGCCGGGCAGCCGCAGTCGGGATCGAGCGGGCGCGAATCCTCGGCGTGTCGGGCGTTCTTGAGATTGACCGCGCCGCGGCGCGTGAAGGCCTGCCCCGTGCGCCCCGACCGCGTCGGCAGCACGCAGTCGAACATGTCGACCCCGCCGACCACCGCCCCCACGATGTCGTCGGGCTTGCCCACCCCCATCAGGTAGCGTGGCCGGTCCGCGGGCAGTTGCCCTGGCGCGTAGTCGAGCACGCCCAGCATCGCCGCCTGCCCCTCGCCCACCGCCAACCCGCCGATCGCGTAGCCATCAAAGCCGATCGCCTTCAGTGCCGCCGCGCTCTCCTCGCGCAGGTCCCGCTCAAGCCCGCCCTGCTGGATGCCGAAGAGTGCATGCCGCGGCTGGTCCCCGAACGCCGCCCGCGACCGCTCCGCCCAGCGCATCGACAGCGCCATGCTCGCCGCGATCGTCTCGCGCGACGCAGGCAACGCGGGGCATTCGTCGAAGCACATCACGATGTCCGAGCCGAGCAGCCGCTGGATCTCCATGCTGCTCTCGGGGCTGATCATGTGTTTCGAGCCGTCCACGTGGGAGCGGAACGTCACCCCCTCTTCGGTGAGCTTGCGCAGGTCCGCGAGGCTCATCACCTGGAAGCCGCCCGAATCGGTGAGGATCGGCCGGTCCCAGCTCATGAACTGGTGCAGCCCCCCGAGCCGGGCGATCCTCTCGGCTCCCGGCCGCAGCATCAGGTGATAGGTGTTGCCGAGCAGGATGTCGGCGCCGGTCGCCGCCACGCTCTCGGGTAGCATCGCCTTGACGGTAGCCGCCGTTCCCACGGGCATGAAGGCCGGTGTGCGGATCTCGCCGCGCGGCGTGGCGATGACGCCGGTCCGGGCCCGGCCGTCGGTGGCGTCGATGCGAAAGGCGAAGCGACTCATGGCTTCCTGCTAGTCCCATTGCGCGGCGACGGCAAAGCCAGAACCGGGAAAAGCGCGTGCGGGACCGGTCCGCGGAGGCGTCGTTGCGACGACCCGCCGCAGGGGGCCGGCGGAAGGTTCGACGCGGCGACTTTACCCGACGCGGCTATTCCTTATATGACAAGTCGGGAATTATGGAGCGCCAAGACATGACCGCCGAGCCAGAAGCCCCGATGGAGGGAACGCCGCTGATCCGGCCTTCGAGCACGGATCATCCGCTCTACGACAGCATCGTGGAGGCGTGCCGCACGGTCCACGATCCGGAAATACCGGTCAACATCTTCGATCTGGGGCTGATCTACACCATCGAGATCACCGAGGAGAGCGACGTGCACATCGCCATGTCGCTGACTGCGCCGGGATGTCCGGTGGCCGGGGAGATGCCGGGTTGGGTCGCCTCCGCGATAGAGCCGCTGCCGGGCGTGCGCCACGTCAATGTCGAGCTGGTCTGGGAGCCCCAGTGGGGGATGGACATGATGTCCGACGAGGCCCGGCTCGAACTCGGCTTCATGTAGCTCACGCGCAAGCGGAAGGAACGAGACAAGATGTTCGGCATTCCCGGAAAGCCACCGGTGACGATTACCCAGGCCGCCGAGGCGCGCATCGCGCGGCTGATGGCCGAGGGCGGCTCCAAGGGGCTGAGGATCGGCGTCAAGAAGGGCGGCTGCGCCGGCATGGAATACACCATGAACTACGTTGAGGCGATCGATCCGCACGACGAGGTGGTGGAGCAGAACGGCGCCCGGGTGATGATCGCGCCGATGGCGCAGATGTTCCTGTTCGGCACCGAGATCGACTATCGGACCGAACTGCTCGAGAGCGGGTTCACCTTCAACAACCCCAACGTCGCCGAAGCCTGCGGCTGCGGCGAATCGATCAAGTTCAAGGACGCCTGAGGCCCGGGCTTTTCGCGGACGGCTCGGTCTGCTAGCCGGTCGGTCGAAACCGACGGGAGGGAGACGCGTGGCCAATCGCAAGCTGATCGCTGGCAACTGGAAGATGAACGGACTGGCCGCACCCGGTCGCGCGCTCGCCGACGCGGTCGCGGCGGACGCGTCGACGGCCTGCGACGTGCTGATCTGTCCGCCCGCGACGCTGATCGCGGCGCTCGCGGGAGGCGCTCTCGCGGTGGGTGGTCAGGACTGCCATTGGGAGGCTTCGGGCGCGCACACCGGCGATGTCTCGGCGGCGATGCTGGCCGACGCCGGCGCGGTCGCGGTGATCGTCGGGCATTCCGAGCGGCGTCAGGATCATGGGGAAACCGACGAGATCGTGGCGCGAAAAGCGGCGGCGGCGCAGGGGGCGGGCCTGACCGCAATCGTGTGCGTCGGCGAAACCCAGGCCGAACGCGAGGCGGGCGAGACGCTCGAGCGAATCGGCGCACAGCTCGCCGGCTCGCTCGGCGAGGGCATCGACCCCGCGCGCCTCGTGATCGCCTACGAGCCGGTCTGGGCGATCGGAACCGGACTGGTGCCGGGCGTCGGGGAGATCGCGGACGCGCACGCCTTCATCCGCAAGACCCTGATCGACCGCTTCGGGGTCGCCGAAGGCCGGGCCGTGCGCATCCTCTACGGGGGATCGGTGAAGGCCGCCAACGCCGAAGCGATCTTCGGCGTCGACGACGTGGACGGGGCGCTGGTGGGCGGCGCGTCGCTACAGGCCCATGACTTCCGCGGCGTCATCGCCGCGGCGGGCTGACGGCTCAGCCAGCCCGGCGCTGCTGGCTGGCCGGGATGCGGTAGTGCGAGGCGAGGCGCTCGAGCGCGATGCGCAGGACTACCTTGCCAGACCGCGCGGACCATCCCAGGCGTTTCTCTGCTGTTTCAAGGCCTTCCAGGAAGCAGCAGATGCGAAATACAACGTCGGAGAGGCCTGGTCCGAGCGCCTGCATCGCCTCGGCGACGCGTCGGCGCGCCGCGTCGGATCCGGACCCGCCCGGGTCGGCGAGGGCCGAGACCCCGCGGGAGCCTCCTGCGGTCAGGAACCGCTCCCAATTCTGGGCGACGCGCGGCCCGATCTGCGCCAGTTCGAAGTCCTCGCGCAACCGCTCGCCAGCCTCGATGAGGTCGGCAGTCAGATATGGCTCGCCGGACCGGTCGCGCTTGCGGCCGAGCACGGACAGCGGGCTTTCGGCGAGGTTGAGGCGCACGGTTTCTTCGCGCGACCCGTCCCGTGACGCGATCTTGCGCTCGGCATAGAGCCGGTGCTGCTCCTGGAACGGGGCCTGCGCCTCGGCGAAACCGTCGCGCGGCGCACGCTGCTCGCGCTCTTCGGTGAGCATGCGCTTGAGCGCCGCACGGCCGACCGCGGTGATCGAGTAACAGGAAATCTTTCCAGGGCGTTCGCAGGCGATCCACTCCTGAAGCGCGAAGGCGTGGGCGACGTCGCGATCCACCACCGCGATGCGGTTCTGGCGGCCGGGGACAACCTCGCGCATCACCACCGCCCGCTCCATCGTCGGCGCGACCGCAAGGAAGGCTCCCTTCTCGCAGAGCCGCCGCAGGATGCGCCTGGCCTCGCGGACGACGTTCGCGTCTGGCCCCGGATCGGACTTGGTGGCGGTCTGGGTCATGGATATCGACTTCCTCGTTACTGTCTCTGGATCGGGGGTGGCGGCGAGGCTGCGGCACATGCCTTCGAGCGCCTCGTCGATAAGCGGGTCGTCTCGCCAGGCCTCGACGCGGCGGATCTGCCGCAGGACGGTGGAGGCGTGGCAGCCCTTGACGCGGGCGAGCTCCCGGATGGCGTGGCCGCCTGCGGTGTGGGCGAGATAGGTGAGCGCGGCGTCGGGGACCCAATTCGGAATCAAGATCGGGGATCCTTCAGGCGGTTCCGGGCGGGATCGGCTGGACGAATTTCGTGTTCAACGACAGGGTCTCGTTCAAGACAATTTTCGCAAAACTCGTCTTAAGATTGATTCATGAATCATTCATTAACCATCGGAAATTGCCACGTTTCCCGAAATGGGCAGCGCGCTATGCACGCAAAAGTTGCGCAACACCCCCTCCACCTGAGCGATAGTGCGCTTGCGAGAATTTCACAGGAGGGACCAGATGTCCGACTTCGCCCAGATGCTCCACGCGCTGCGTCGACCCAAGATCCTCATCCGCGCCGCCCGCGCGGGCGTGGTCGACTACCGCAGGGAGCGCGACCTCAAGAAGCTCCTGCGCCAGCAGGCTGCCGGCGCCTCCGCGCGCGCCATCGACAGCCTGCTCGCCGAAGAGACGCGCCTCGAGGCGACGCGCACCTCCGGCGAGGGGACCTACAACCTCCAGCGGCACGTGGCGATTCTGACCGCGATCATCGCCGAGGCGCGCATGGTCGCCCAGGTCGCCGCAGCCTGAAGGGCTGCGTCCCGCGACGCGGCGGCGACGCCCTGCTTGCGCTCACGGGGCGCATCGGTCTTGATGCGCCCCGTGTCCGGACGGCTCATCATTGCATCGAATCGCACCGCCATCCCCGGCGAGGCCCCGACCGGCGGCCTCGCGGTGGCGCTTGCTGACGCACTGGTCGAACGCGGCGGAGGGGTCTGGTTCGGCTGGTCCGGCGAGACGCTCGAACGCGAGACGCGCGGCGTTCGGGTCTTCGCCGAGGGCGAAATCGACTTTGCCCTCGCTGATCTCACCGAGGCTGAATACGAGGGATTCTATCTCGGTTTCGCCAACCGCGCGCTCTGGCCGGTGTTCCACTACCGCACCGATCTCGCGACCTTCGACGACGCCGACTTCGCCGCCTACGAAGCGGTGAACCGGCGGTTCGGGCGGCTTCTCTCCCAACTCACGCGCCCCGCGGACACGGTCTGGATCCATGACTACCAGTTCCTGCTGATGGGTCAGGAGATGCGCGCAAGCGGATGGGACGGGCCGATGGGCTTCTTCCTGCACATCCCCTTCCCCGCGCCCGAGGTCTTCACGTCGATCCCGCAGCATCAACGGCTAGCGAGGGCCCTCTGCGCGTTCGACCTCATCGGTTTCCAGACCGTGCGCGACACGGCGAACTTCCAGCGCTACCTGACCGAGCACTGCGACGCGAAGCTGCTCGAGGACGGGCGGCTTTCGGTCTTCGACCGGATCACGCGGCTCGGCTCCTACCCGATAGGCGTGGACGCCGACGACGTGGCCGGCCGGGCCACGAGCGCGGAGGCCTGCGCGGCCGCAGAACGGCTGGGACGCATCATCGACAACCGCGCGCTGGTCATCGGCGTGGATCGGATGGACTATTCCAAGGGCCTCCCCCAGCGGATGCAGGCCTTCGGGCGGATGCTCGACCAGTACGAATTGTTCCGGGGGCGGGTAAGCTTCCTGCAGATCGCGCCGCCGTCCCGGGTGGACGTGGACGCCTATCAGGACCTGCGCGAGGAACTCGACCGCCTGGCCGGCCGGATCAACGGGGATTACGCCGATCTCGACTGGATGCCGATCCGCTACCTCGCCCGGCGCTATTCGCGCGATGCGCTGGCCGGGCTCTACCGGCTAGCGAGGGTCGGGCTGGTGACGCCGCTCTATGACGGCATGAACCTCGTGGCCAAGGAGTTCGTCGCCGCCCAAGACGACTCCGACCCAGGCGTGCTCATTCTCTCGCAGTTCGCCGGCGCAGCCGAACAGTTGGAGACGGCGCTGCTTGTCAATCCACACGACATCGCCGCGATGTCCGACGCGATCCACAAGGCGCTTTCGATGCCGATCGAGGAGCGCCGGGAGCGCTGGCGCGCCCTCGACCGTTCCGTGCGCAAAGAGGATCTCGCCTGGTGGCGGCGCAGCTTCATCGCCGCGCTCGACGAGGTTGGGGCTTCGTGAGCATGGACGGCGACGGCCGATTCGAGCTCGCAGACATCATGCTCGGATCCGGCGACGCGCTGTTTCTCGATTTCGACGGAACGCTGGCCGACATAGTGAACGACCCTGACGACGCGCGCCTCGGCGCAGGCGCGGAGGCGGCGCTGGAGACGCTCGCGGGGGCGCTCGGTGGGGCGCTCGTGGTGCTGAGCGGTCGTGGGCTCGCAGATCTCGCGCGGCGCACTCCAGCGGGTCTCTGGCGCGCCGGAGGGCACGGGCTGGAGATCGCCGCCCCCGGCCAGACGCCGGCGCCACGCCGCGAGATCCCGCCGCCGACCGTGCTCGCCCCGCTCGAGGTCGCGGCGGCGCGGCCCGGTGTCCGGCTCGAGATCAAGGGACCGATGGCGGCGCTGCACTTTCGCGCGGATCCGGCCGCGGAAGTAGACTGCCTCGCGGCGGCGCGCGAAGCGGCCGCGACGCCGGGCTACGTGGCTCAGGCCGGCAAGATGGTGGTCGAGGTCAAACCGCAGGACGCGCACAAGGGCCGCGCGCTTCTGGGGATGCTGGACAAGCCGCCGTTCCGCGGCCGCCGCCCGGTGATGATCGGCGACGACGTGACCGACGAGGACGCGATCGCAGCGGCGCAGTCGGTGGGCGGGCTCGGCGTGAAGGTCGGCCACGGACCAACAGCCGCGCGCGGCCGCGCCTGCGACCCCGCGGCGGTGCGGGCCTGGCTTGCAGCTGAGGCGGCGCGGGTCGGGCGCTGAGTCAGCCGAAGGCGTCAGGCTCCTCGCCCTTTCGCCGCGCCACGAAGTCATCGAGCGCTTCGATCACTGCGGGATCGTTGGCGGGGGGTTGGTATTCGGACAGCAGGCGGCGCGCGCGGGCGTTGGCAAGCGTCATCGTGTCCCGCGCCCCGGCCTCGGCCCAGGTTTCGAACGGCTGGTAGTCGAGAACCTGGGTCCGCCAGAAGGCGGACTTGAAGTTGGCCTGGGTATGAGCACAGCCGAGATAGTGACCGCCTGGCCCGACCTCGGCGATCGCCTCCATCGCCTGACCGTTCTCGGAGAGGTCGATCCCTGCGGCGATCGAGTGCAGGACACCGAGCTGGTCGGCGTCAATCACGAACTTCTCGAGGCTCGACACCAGCCCGCCTTCGAGCCAGCCGCAGGCGTGCAGCATGAAGTTCACGCCACCCAGCAGCGCCGCCTGCAGCGTGTTGGCCGATTTGTAGGCCGCCTGGGCGTCGGGCAGCTTGGAGCCGCAGAGTGCGCCGCCCGAGCGGAACGGCAGGTTGAGCCGCCGTGCGAGCTGGCCGGCGCCGTAGAGGATCTTCGACGCTTCCGGGGTGCCGAAGGTCGGGGCGCCGGAGTTCATGTCGATGGAAGTCACGAAACAGCCGAAGACGACCGGCGCGCCCGGGCGCACGAGCTGGGAATAGGCGATGCCGGCCATCGCCTCGGCGAGCACCTGGGTCAGCGTGCCGGCGACCGAGACCGGTGCCATCGCGCCACCGACGATGAAGGGCGAGACGATGCATGCCTGGCCCGCCTCGGCGTAGACCTCGAGCGCGCCCATCATCGTCGCATCGAAGGTGAGCGGCGAGTTGATGTTGATCAGGCTCGTCATGTAGCAGCCGAGGCCCACGGCGTCCTCGCCGAAGAGGATCCGGCACATCTCGACGGAGTCGCGCGCGCGAGACGGATCGGTCACCGCTCCCATGAAGGGCTTGTCGGTGAGCGTCATGTGGGCGAGCAGCATGTCGAGGTGGCGCTTGTTGACCGCGATGTCGGTGGGCTCGCAGACGGTGCCGCCGGAATGATGCACCCATTTCGACATGTAGCCGAGGCGGACGAGGTTGCGGAAATCCCCGATGGTGGCGTAGCGCCGCCCGCCCTCGAGATCGCGGAAGAACGGCGGGCCGTAGACCGGCGCGAGCACCAGCGACTTGCCGCCGACGGTGACGTCGCGGGCGGGATTGCGGGCCTTCTGGACATAGCTTGACGGGGCGGTGGCGCAGAGGTTCCGGGCGAGGCCGCGCGGCAGGTGGACGCGCTCACCGCGCACGTCGGCGCCGGCGTCCTTCCAGCGGGCGAGGGCGGCGGGGTTGTCGACGAAGCTGACGCCGATCTCCTCGAGCACCTTCTCGGCGTTGGCCTCGATCAGCGCGAGGCCCTCGTCGTCGAGGATCTCGTAGTTGGGGATGCGCCGCTCGATGAAGGGGGCGGCCTCGATGCGCGGGGCGGTGCGTTCCGCGCGCCGCGCCGCGCCGCCGCCGCTTCGCCCGCGCCGGGCCGACGCGCCCTCGATCGTTTCGACTTCCGCCATGCCTGACCTCCGCGGCGCGCGTGTCCCGCGCCCGACGCTTCCCGGGCGAACCGAGTTCCTTGATAGTGGCGGGACGATCGGATCGTGCGGTAAATTGCGCCGCTGCGAGGCCCAGACGCGACATCGAGATCGGCCGTCTCGCGGCGGCGAAGCGGGGCGACGGCGACGCCATCCGAACCCGATTTCGGGGTGGGGAACGGGACGTCCTAGCTAGGACAGATTTCAAAACATTATTTTTAAAGGATAAAAGTGTTAATGTGCCCGAAGACGCGCCACGGCGGCGGCGGTCCGCAAGTCCGTGACGGGCACGTCCGGCGGATGGGTGAGAGGGCCGCCGTTGCCGGCGCGCCGGCCTCTTGCGTGCTCAAGCGCCCCGCCCTATGCGTCGCGCATGACCCAGCCCGACCATCAGCGCCTGCTCATCGTCGATTTCGGCAGCCAGGTGACGCAACTCATAGCGAGGCGGTTGCGCGAGGCGCGGATCTACTGCGAGATCCATCCGTTCCAGAAGGTGAGCGACGCCTTTCTGCGCGCGTTCGCGCCGCAGGCGATCATCCTGTCGGGCGGACCCGCGAGCGTCACCGAGCCGGACAGCCCGCGGGCGCCCGAGGCGGCCTTCGCGCTCGGGGTTCCGGTTCTGGGCATCTGCTACGGCCAGCAGACGATGATGGAGCAGCTCGGCGGACGGGTGGAGGCCGGGCACCACGCCGAGTTCGGTCGCGCCTTCGTGACGCCCGCGGCGGACGCAGACCCGCAACTGTTTCTGGGCCTGTTCCAGAGCGGCCGCGAGGAAGTCTGGATGAGCCACGGCGACCGGGTGACCGAGCTAGCGCCGGGCTTCCTGGTCATGGGCGGCTCGCCGAACGCGCCATTCGCGATCGTGGGAGATCCCGACCGGCGCTTTTACGCGGTGCAGTTCCACCCGGAGGTGCATCACACCGTCAACGGCGCGCGGATGCTGAAGAACTTCACCGATCTGGCGGGCTTCACCGGCGACTGGACCATGGCCACCTATCGCGAGCAGGCGATCGCAGAGATCCGCGCGCAGGTCGGCGGCGGCAAGGTCATCTGCGGCCTCTCGGGCGGAGTGGACAGTTCCGTCGCTGCGGTGCTGATCCACGAGGCGATCGGCGAGCAGCTGACCTGTGTTTTCGTCGACACCGGCATGATGCGGATGGGCGAGGCCGAGGAGGTGGTGGGCCTGTTTCGCGACCACTACAACATTCCGCTCATTCACGCCGACGAGGCGGACCGGTTCATCGATGGGCTGGACGGCGTGTCGGACCCGGAGACCAAGCGCAAGACCATCGGCGGACTCTTCATCGAGGTTTTCGAGAAACACGCAAAGAGCGTTGGAAACGCGGCGTTTCTCGCCCAGGGCACGCTTTATCCGGACGTGATCGAGAGCGTGAGCTTCACCGGCGGGCCGTCAGTGACGATCAAGAGCCACCACAATGTCGGCGGGCTGCCCGAGCGGATGCACCTCAAGCTGGTGGAGCCGCTGCGCGAGCTCTTCAAGGACGAGGTTAGGGCACTCGGGCGCGAACTGGGCTTGCCGGCGAGCTTCGTGGGGCGCCACCCCTTCCCCGGCCCGGGCCTCGCGATCCGCTGCCCCGGAGAGATCACCCGCGAGAAACTGGAGATATTGCGCAAGGCCGATGCGGTCTATCTCGACCAGATCCGCAAGCATGGGCTCTATGACGATATCTGGCAGGCCTTTGCGGTGCTGTTGCCGGTGCGCAGCGTCGGCGTGATGGGCGACGGTCGGACCTACGATTATGTCGTGGCGTTGCGCGCAGTCACCAGCGTCGACGGCATGACCGCCGACTACTACCCGTTCGAACACGCCTTCCTGTCAGAGACCGCGACGCGGATCATCAACGAGGTCCGCGGCGTCAACCGGGTGACCTACGACATCACCTCCAAGCCGCCGGGCACGATCGAGTGGGAGTGACGCCGGCCGGCCGGACCCTGCGCGCGGCGACGCCTTCCCAACCACTCGTCGCGTTCGCCTGGATACTCGGGGCGGCGGCTTCCTTCACGCTGATGGCGGTCGCCGGGCGCGAGATCCAGACGGAGATGAACACCTTCGAACTGATGCTTTATCGATCGAGTATCGGGTTCGCGGCGCTGGCGCTGATCGTCTGGCGGAGCGACCGGGGCTTTGCGCAGATCCGCACCGCGCAACCGGCCCAGCACGTGCGGCGCAACGTGGTTCACTACGCCGGGCAGAACCTGTGGTTCTTCGCGGTGGCCACGATCCCGCTGGCCCAACTCGTCGCGCTGGAGTTCACAAACCCGATCTGGGTGGCGTTGCTGGCGCCGGTCTTTCTCGCCGAACCGCTGACGCGGGCGCGGCTGTTGGCGGCGGCGGTCGGGTTTGCCGGCGTCATGGTGGTGGCGCAGCCGGGGCAGATCGGCTTCGGGGCGGGACAGGCGGCGGCGCTGACCGCGGCGGTCTGCTTTGCGATGACGACGATCTTCACCAAGCGGCTGATGCGCGAGGACACAGTGCTTTGCGTGTTGTTCTGGATGACGCTCGCACAGGCTGCGATGAGCCTGCCGCTGGCACTGCCGGGTGGGATCCCCTGGCCCTCGACGGAGATCGCGCCTTGGGTGGGGCTCGCGGGCGTGACCGGGCTGACGGCGCACTACGCGCTGACCTCAGCGCTCGACCACGCGCCCGCCATCGTGGTGGCGCCGATGGAGTTCATCCGGCTGCCGGTCTTCGCCGCGGCGGGCATGTGGCTCTACGGCGAGCCGCTGAGCGTCGCGGTCTTTGCCGGCGCGGCGCTGATCATCGCGGCGAACCTTCTGAACATGCGGGCCGAGCGGCGGCGCGCCGCGCCGTGACGGCCCCCCCTTTTGCGGCGACTGCGCGCATGCTAGGCGGCGCGCGGTGAAGCCAAGGAGACGCCCATGAACATCGACAAGATCCCGGCCGGAAAGAACCCGCCCAAGGACATCAACGTGGTCATCGAGATCACAGGCGGCGCGGCCGGCGGCGCGCCGGTGAAATACGAGATCGACAAGGATAGCGGCGCCGTCTTCGTCGACCGGATCGTCAACACTCCGATGTTCTATCCGTGCAATTACGGCTTCGTGCCGAACACGCTGCATGCGGACGGCGATCCGACCGACGTGCTGGTGCTGTGCGATTTCGACCTCGGCCCGGGCGTGGTGATCCGCTGCCGGCCGGTGGGTGTGCTGAAGATGGAAGACGACGGCGGGATGGACGACAAGCTGATCGCCGTGCCGGTGGAGAAGGTCGATCCGTTCCAGGCGCATATCCAGGATCTCGACGACGTGGCGCCGAAGACCCGCGACCGCATCAAGCACTTCTTCGAGCATTACAAGGATCTCGAAGAGGGCAAGTGGGTGAAGGTGATCGGCTGGGGCGACAAGGCCGAAGCCGAGTCGATCCTGCAGACATCGCTGGATGCGATGAAGAAGTAGTCCGGTGCTCCTTCGCGATGGCTCGCGCAGCCTGTCCCCGCGGGGACAGGCCATATGCATCTAAAATCATTTAGAAAAAGAGTTAACGCCGGTTTTTGGGCGCGTCGTTCGGCCATGGGGCGTCCTGTGTCCCGCGGGACGCAGAGCGCCGGAAAAGCCGCGACCGCGCAATGATCATTTGACGATCACCTGACGCAACGTCACCGTTGCGTCACGGCCTGCAGCACGCAATTCGCAGGCGCCGCCACTTCGATTGCGGCTATCCTGATCAGGGGGGATCGATGAACCGTCAGTTTTTCTTCGGCCACGCTGGCCGCCTGTTCGCCAGCGCCTCTGCTCTCTGCCTCGTCGGCGGCCTCGCCCACGGGGCCGCGCTCGAGCAGGCCGTCCCTTCGACCTTGCGTCTGCTCTACGAGGAGGGAACCTACGCCGAGTTCGGGATCACCTACACCGATCCTGACCAGAGCGGCGAGGACGCCACCATCCCGGCGGGCGTGGTCGGGCCGGCGCCGTTCACGCTTCGCGGCAACACCGGCGACGTCTTCGAGGATCGCTGGAATTTCAGTGGCGCATGGAAGAACGACATCAATGACCGTTGGAGCTACGTCATCGGTTTCGACCAGCCGTTCATCGCCGACACCAGCTACGGTCGGGGAAGCTTCCTGCCCAACCCGATCAACTTCACCTACGACGGCAGCAGCGCCGACCTGACAACATACCAGATCACCGGCGTGCTCGCCTACGATGTCAACCCGGACGTCAAGGTCTTTGGCGGCCTGCGCGCCCAGTGGCTGAACGCCGACGCCGCCCTGCCCTTCATCGCGGGATACAGCGTCGACGCCAATCCCGGCTGGGGTTTCGGCTGGCTCGTCGGCGCGGCCTACGCCCGACCGGAGATCGGGCTGCGGATCGGCCTTACGTATTTCTCGGAGATCAAGCACGACCTCGACACCGCCGAATACAGCGACTTCTTTGGCCCCGCGGACACAAGCACCGACATCAACACGCCGCAGTCGGTCACCCTCGACGCACAGACCGGGGTGGCCGAGGGCACGCTGGTCTTCGGCTCGATCCGCTGGGTCGACTGGTCGGAGTTCACCATCGCGCCGCCGCTCTATTCGGACACGACTGAGGCGTTCCTAGGCTTCGAGCGACCGCTGGTCGACTACGCCGACGACTGGTGGACCTACAACGTCGGCGTCGGCCGCCAGCTGACCGCGAACCTCGCGGGATCGCTGTCTGTGACTTACGAGCCCGACGTCGGAGGTGAGATGACGAGCCTCGGACCCTACGACGGCCGCACCACCGGCACCGCGGCGCTGAGCTACGACTACGGCCAGATCAACGTCACCGGCGGGCTGACCTACGGGGTGCTCGGCGACACTTTCAACCTGCTCGACACCGACTACAACGACGGTTCGGTCTGGGGCGCGGGGCTGAGGATCGGCTACACTTTCTGAGCGGCGAAGACTGCCGCGGCGCCCGCCCTGGCGCCGCGGCTTGAACCCGCGCGGGGCTGCCGATAGACCGGCGCGATGGAGCGGCGTCCCAGGGTTTATGCGACGGCGGAGGACTGGCGGCGCGCGGACTCCCGCCGGGTCAGCCTCTTTGGCATGTCGGGCCTCGGCAAGACCCGCACTGCGGCGATGCTACGCGACGATGCGGAATGGTTCCATTACTCGGTCGATTTCCGCATCGGCACCCGCTACATGGGCGAGCACATCGTCGACAACTTCAAGCGCGAGGCGATGCGCAACCCGTTCCTGCGCGAACTCTTGCGATCGGATTCGATCTACATCGCCTCCAACATCACATTCTCCAACCTGGCGCCGCTCTCGACCTATCTCGGCAAGCCGGGCGACCCGGACCGGGGCGGCATCCCCTTCGAGGACTACCTGCTGCGCCAGAGGCAGCACCGCGCCGCCGAGATCGCCGCGACACGCGACGCGCTGCTGTTCCTGGGCAAGGCGCGCGACATCTACGGCTACGCGCATTTCATCTGCGACACCTCCGGGTCCCTCTGCGAGGTGGTCGACGCAGGCGACCCCGAGGATGCGGTGATGCGCGACCTGGCCAGCGCCACGCTGCCGGTGTGGATCCGCGGCGACGAGAACCATCTGGAGGCGCTGTGCGCCCGCTTCGACCGCGCGCCGAAGCCGATGTACTATCCCGAGGCGTTCCTGACCCGGCTCTGGGAGGACTACCGGGCCGAGCGCGGGGTGGCCGCGGACGCGGTCGATCCCGACGACTTCATCCGCCACGGTTTCCGGGCGCTGATGGCGCACCGGCTGCCGCGCTACCGGGCGATGGCGGAGGCCTGGGGCGTCACGGTGGAGGCGGCCTCGGTGGAGCGCGTGCGCGACCCGCAGGACTTCGAGGAATTGATCGCCGAGGCGCTCGCGGCCTGATGGGCGCGGGCCATCACGGGCATGGCCACGGGCGCGGGCGGAGCAACCGCCGGGCGATCGGCGCGGCGGCGCTGCTCACCGGCGTCTTCATGGCGGTCGAGGCGGCGGGCGGGCTGGCGGCGAACTCGCTGGCGCTGATCGCCGACGCCGGCCACATGGCGACCGACTTCGCCGCGCTGGCCCTCGGCTGGCTGGCGTTCCGCATGGCCGAACGGCCGGCGGACGCGGCGCGCACCTACGGCTTCGACCGCTGGTCGGTGCTGGTCGCCTTCGTCAACGGGCTGGCGCTCTTCGCGGTCGCAGCCTGGATCGTGGTCGAGGCCGTCCACCGGATCGCCGCGCCGGAGCCGGTCGCCGGCGGGCTGATGCTCTGGATCGCCGTGGCGGGGCTCGCGGTCAACCTCTTGGTCTTCGCGGTGCTGTCGCGGGGCGACCGGGAGAACCTGAACCTGCGGGCGGCGCTCCTGCACGTGGCGGGCGACCTGCTGGGATCGGTCGCGGCGATCGCGGCGGCGCTGGTGATCCTGGGCACCGGCTGGACGCCGATCGACCCGATCCTGTCGACGCTGGTGGCGCTGCTGATCCTGGTCGCGGCCTGGCGCGTCGTGCGCGAGAGCGGGCATATCCTGCTCGAGGGCGCGCCGGCGGGCTTTGACGCAGGGCGCGTGCGCGCGGCGCTGCGCGAAGCCGTGCCGGGGCTCGCGGACGTGCGGCACCTGCACGCCTGGTCGATCAGCCAGGAGCGGCCGATGATCACGCTGGAGGCGGAGTTGCGCCCTGGCGCGGACGGCGAGGCGGCGCGGTGCGAGATCCGGCGCATCCTGGCCGAGCGGTTCGGCTTCGAGCACGCCACCATCGAGATCTGCGCGGCCGGCGTAGTCCGGCGGGAGTTGCCGGTCAGGGACCGAGCCTCTATCTAGGCCGTCTGTCGCCCGAGGTCCCCGCCCATGCCCATCAAGATCCCCGCCGAATTGCCAGCGCACGACGTGCTGCGCCGCGAGGGAGTGATCGTGATGTCGCGCGAGACCGCCGAGCGGCAGGACATCCGGCCGCTCCGGATCGGGCTTCTGAACCTCATGCCCAAGAAGGTGCAGACCGAGACGCAGTTCGCGCGGCTGATCGGGGCGACGCCGCTCCAGATCGAGCTGACGCTGATCCGGATGAGCGAGCACCGCTCCAAGACCACCTCGGCGGCGCATCTGGAGGAGTTCTACCAGCCGTTCAGCGCAGCGCGGGCCGGGAAGTTCGACGGGCTGATCATCACCGGCGCGCCGATCGAGCATCTCGACTACGAGGCGGTCAGCTACTGGGATGAACTGCGGGAAGTCTTCGCCTGGACCCAGACCAACGTTCATCACACCATGGGCGTGTGCTGGGGCGGCATGGCGATGCTCTACCACTTCCACGGCGTGCCCAAGCACCTGCTTCCCGCCAAGGCCTTCGGCTGCTTCAGGCATGTGGCCCACCATCACGGTTCGGGCTTCCTGCAGGGTTTCTCGGACAGCTTCCTCGTTCCGGTCAGCCGCTGGACAGAGGTGCGGACCGAGGACGTGGCGCTGCATCCGGACCTTCGGGTGCTGATCGCCTCCGAAGAGGTCGGGCCCTGCCTGATCGAGGACGCCGAGCACCGGGCGCTCTACATGTTCAATCATCTGGAGTACGATTCGACCACGCTCGGCGAGGAATACGCGCGCGACCTGAAGAACGGCGGGCCGGCGACGATGCCGGTGGATTATTTCCCCGAAGGCGACCCGGCGCGATCGCCGGAGAACCGCTGGCGCAGCCACGGGCAGTTGCTCTACGGCAACTGGATCAACCAGATCTACCAGTCGACGCCCTTCGAACTCGATGCCATCGGAACCTGAGCGGCCCGGGCGGCGGCGGCTGCTGGCCGGGGTGGCGGCCATGGCGGCGGGCGGCTGCGCTGGAGGGGCGGAGGAGGCACCGCGCGCGCCAGCGGAGACAGGCGTCGCCTTCGAGCGGCTGGGTTCGGGGCCGCCGGTCGTGCTGCTGCACGGAGCGAGCGGGAACCGCCGCGACTGGACCATGGGACCCGCGGAGGTCATCGCGCGGCGCCGCACGGTCTACGCCTTCGACCGGCCGGGACACGGGTCGAGCGGGTTTCCCGCGGGGATGGAGAGCCTGACGACACAGGCGCGGATGATGCGCGCGGCGCTGGCGTGCGAGGGCGTGCAGCGCGCGGTGGTGGTCGGCCACAGCTACGGCGGCTCGGTGGCGCTCGCCTGGGCGCTCGATGCGCCCGACAGCGTCGAGGGGTTGGTGCTGATCGCCTCGCCCTCGCATGTCTGGCCGGGCGGGCTGGGGCTGAGCACCGAGATCCTCGCCACACCGGTGCTCGGCCCGATCGTGGCGCAGGCGGCGTCGCGGATGGTCGGGCCCGCGCAGGCTCAGGCCGCCGCGCGGCGGGTTTTCGCGCCGCAGGACCCGCCTGAGGGGTATGTGGAGGCGCTCGATCTCGATCTCGTGCTGCGCCCGGAGACGCTGCGCGCCAACGCGCTCCAGCTCGACGCGCTCAAGGACCAGATCGCCGCGATGCAGCCGCGCTACCCGACGCTCGCCATGCCGATCGAGACGCTCCACGGCGACCGCGACACGACAGTGCCGATCGAGATCCATTCGATTCCGCTGGCGGACGCCGCGCCGACCGCGCGGCTGACGTCGCTCGGGGGCGTCGGACACATGCCCCACCATGTGGCGACCCCGGCGGTGGTGGCGGCGCTCGACCGGTTGCGCATCCGCGGCGCTTGAGGGGGGAGTGCGGCCATGGCGTGGTTGCCGGCCCGCCGGAGCGCGGGCATAGTCGGGATATCGCTGCCGGGGAGGACCGCATGGGCGACAAGAACGCCGACAAGCCCTTCGGGGGCGCAATCAGCAGATTCGCGACGAAGGACGCCCCGAAGGCGATCCGCAAGCAGCTCAAGGACGCCGGCAAGGGCGCGATCCTCGACAGCCGCTATCCCTATCTCGAGCGGCTGGACAAGGACGCCTACGAGAAGGCCTACGAGGCCTGCCAGCACGAGCTGGTCAAGGCCCAGTCCTGGTTCCGGAGCAAAGGCCGCCGGATCGTGGTTCTGTTCGAGGGGCGCGACGCGGCCGGCAAGGGCGGCACGATCAAGGCGGTCCGCGAGAACCTAAACCCGCGGCATACCCGCGTCGTCGCCCTGCCCGCCCCGTCGGACACCGAGCGCGGGCAGTGGTACTTCCAGCGCTACATCGCGCATCTGCCCACCACCGGGGAAATGGTGCTGTTCGACCGGTCCTGGTACAACCGCGCCGTGGTCGAGCATGTGTTCGGCTGGTGCACCGACGCCGAGCGCGAGCGGTTCTTCGCCCAGACCCCGGAATTCGAGGACATGTTCGCCCGCGAAGGGATCGTGTTCGTCAAGATCTGGCTGGCCATCGGCCGGGCCGAGCAGCTGCGGCAGTTCCTGCAACGCGAGAACGATCCGCTCAAGCACTGGAAGCTGAGCGAGCCCGACGTGGAGGGGCTGAGCCGGTGGGACAGCTACTCGAAGGCGATAGGCGAGATGTTCGCGCGCACCCACACCGAGGTCGCGCCCTGGACGGTGATCTGGGGCGAGGACAAGCGGCGGATGCGGCTTGCGGCGATGCAGACGCTGCTCGGGCGGCTGGATTATCCGGGCAAGGCCGCGCCCGACCCCGACCCGGCAATATCCGGCGGGCCGGGCATCCTTCCGAGCGATTGAGGCGGGGGCGCAAGGGTTGCGCCGGGCGGCGCCGGCGCCCATCTGACGCGGGACCGAGCGAGGAGATCCCAGATGATGGAAGCGCGCGACTGGCCCAGCACGACGCACGCCCTGCCCGACCCGGAGGCGGACCGGCAGTTCTACGAAGGCGTGCCGTCGCGCAGGCTCGCGGCCTGGGTGTTCGACCTTCTGATCATCCTGGCCATCGGCGTGCCTATCGCGATCTTCTTCGGGCTTGCGACCATCGGGTTCGGCTTTGCGCTCTTTCCGTTCATCATCGCCGCGGTCGGTTTCATCTACCGTTCGGTGACCATCGCCGGCGGCTCGTCGACCTGGGGCATGCGGATCATGGGGATCGAGCTGCGCAAATTCGACGGCGAGCGGCTGGACCCGCTGACCGCGGTGCTGCACACGCTGATCTACACGGCGTCGTTCAGCGTCATCGTTATCCAGTTCGTGAGCTGCGGCGCGATGCTCGCCACGCGGTATGGCCAGGGCATCCCGGATCTCGTGCTGCGCACGACGGCGATCAACCGGCCCGCCGACTGAGCGGGGCGCGCGCCGTTCACCCCGATCTCAGAATCCTGTTGCCGCAAACCGACGCCTCTTGATAGCTTTCTTTCCGGACCATTCCCTCGCAGGATCCCGATGCGCCACAGCCTGCCACAGACGCACCAGTTCTACGTGACGGCTCCGCAGCCGTGCCCGTATCTTCCGGGCCGCGTCGAGCGCAAGCTGTTCACCGCGCTGCAGGGCGAGGGCGCGGCCAATCTTAACGACGTGCTGTCGCACCAGGGCTTCCGGCGGTCGCAGAATGTGCTCTACCGGCCCTCCTGCGCGGGATGCTCGGCGTGCCTGTCGGCGCGCATCGTCGTGGAGGACTTCGAGCCCTCCCGCGGCCAGCGCCGCATCCTGCGCCGCAACAGCAACCTCGACCGGGTGTCGATGAGTCCCTGGGCGAACGAGCACCAGTTCGACCTCTTCCGGCGCTATCTCGACGCGCGCCACGCGGCCGGCGGCATGGCCGACATGGACATGACCGAGTTCGGGGCGATGATCGAGGAAACCCCGGTGCGGAGCCGGGTGGTGGAGTACTACCGGCCCGGGGCGCGCGGCCGCGGGCGCAGTCTCGCGGCGGTGTGCCTGACCGACCTGCTCTCGGACGGCGTGTCGATGGTCTATTCCTTTTTCGACCCCGACCTCACCGCCGACAGCCTCGGCACCTACATCATCCTCGATCACGTGGCCATCGCCCGCGAAGCGGGCCTCCGTTACGTCTATCTCGGCTACTGGGTGCCGGGCAGCGCCAAGATGGACTACAAGGCGCGGTTCCGTCCGCTGGAGGTGTTCGTGGACGGACGCTGGACGCTGCTCGAGCAGGCGGATCTGAGCGCGATCGATCGTCGCATGAACGACCGGACCGCCATCGTCGATCAGGTCGCCGCGATCGAGCTTCCGGCCACGAAGTAGCGTCGAGACCGCCTCCGGTCCAGGCGTTAGCGCAAGATTCGGTCATTTCTGCCCCGACTTCGGCAACTTTATCGAGACCTGGCGGTTGACGACCCAGGATCTCCGGCCTAAGACGCACGTTCGGAGGATAGTCGTGACGGATGATGTGGTGATCCCAGGCGGGCGCGGTCCGGACATGTGGCGATAGCCCCGTCCGGAAGGCCGCGTCCACGCCCCCTGACGGGGGCTTTTTTGTGGCCGGACCCGGGATCGATCGCATCGCGCACACGGCGCGACAGTATCGGAGAGAACACATGCCCCGTCACATGACCGGCGCCCAGATCGTCATCCAGGCCCTGCGCGACCAGGGCGTGGACACAGTGTTCGGCTATCCGGGCGGAGCGGTTCTGCCGATCTATGACGAGCTGTTCCAGCAGAACCAGATCCGCCACATCCTCGTGCGCCACGAACAGGGCGCGGCCCACGCCGCCGAAGGTTACGCTCGCGCGACCGGCCGGCCCGGCGTCGTGCTGGTCACGTCCGGCCCCGGCGCGACCAACACGGTCACCGGCCTTGTCGATGCGCTGATGGATTCGATCCCGCTCGTGGTGCTTACGGGGCAGGTTCCAACCTTCATGATCGGCAACGACGCCTTCCAGGAGGCGGATACAGTCGGGATCACCCGGCCCTGCACCAAGCACAACTGGCTGGTCAAGGAGACCGAGAAGCTGGCGGAGACCATCCACCAGGCGTTCCATGTCGCCACGCACGGCCGCCCGGGCCCGGTGCTGGTCGACATCCCCAAGGACGTCCAGTTCGCCACGGGGCGCTACTCCCCGAAGGCAGAGGCGCGCACCGGTCACTACGCGCCGCGCACCAAGGGCGACCCGGCGGCCATCCTGGCGGTGGTCGAGGCGCTCGAGGCGGCAGAGCGGCCGATCCTCTACACCGGCGGCGGCGTGATCAACTCCGGTCCGGCCGCCTGCGCGGCCCTGCGCGAACTCGCCGGGGCGACGGGGTTCCCGGTGACCTCGACGCTCATGGGGCTCGGCGCGCTATCCCGCGAGCGGCGAGCGCTGGATCGGCATGCTGGGCATGCACGGCACCTACGAGGCGAACTGGGCGATGCACGACTGCGACCTGATGATCTGCGTCGGCGCGCGCTTCGACGACCGCATAACAGGGCGGCTCGACGCATTCAGCCCGGAGAGCTTCAAGGTCCACATCGACATCGATCCTTCGTCGATCAACAAAAACATTCATGTCGACGTGCCCATCGTCGGCGACGTGGGCTCGGTGCTCGGGGACATGCTCGAGGTCTGGAAATCGCGCGGGTCGCGGACCAATTCCGCGGCGGTCGCAAAGTGGTGGAAGCAGATCGGGCTCTGGCGCGATCGCGACTGCTTGAGCTTCCGCAACTCCGGAAAGGTGATCAAGCCGCAGCACGCGCTGCAGCGGCTGGAGGCGCTGACCAAGGACCGCGACCGCTATGTCTGCACCGAGGTCGGCCAGCACCAGATGTGGGCCGCGCAGTACCTGGGCTTCGAGGACCCCAACCGCTGGATGACGAGCGGTGGGCTCGGCACCATGGGCTACGGGCTTCCTGCGTCCGTAGGCGTTCAGATCGCCCATCCCGACGCGCTGGTGATCAACGTCGCCGGCGAGGCGTCGTGGTTGATGAACATGCAGGAGATGTCCACGGCGGTGCAGTACCGCCTGCCGGTCAAGCAGTTCATCCTAAACAACGAACGCCTCGGCATGGTGCGCCAGTGGCAGGAGTTGCTGCACGGCGAGCGATATTCGTCGTCGTGGTCCGAGGCGCTGCCCGACTTCGTCAAGCTCGCCGAGGCGTTCGGGGCGAAGGGAATCATCTGCACCGATCCCGCCGACCTCGACGACGCTATCATGGAAATGATCGAGCATCCCGGTCCGGTGGTCTTCGACTGCGTGGTCGAGAAGCACGAGAACTGCTTTCCGATGATCCCGTCGGGCAAGGCGCACAACGAGATGCTGCTCGGCGAGGCGAGCACCAAGGACGCCATCGACACCGCCGGCGCGGTGCTGGTCTGATGAACGCGCTCGCCATCAAGAAGGGCTCATCGAGCCACAGCGCCTACAACCTGCGCAACCCGCTCGGCGATCACCAGGAGACCCACACGCTCGCGGTGATCGTCGACAACGAGGCGGGCGTGCTCGCACGGGTGATCGGGCTTTTCTCGGGGCGTGGCTACAACATCGACAGCCTCACCGTGGCCGAGACCGACCATGCGGGCCGGATCTCGCGCATCACCATCGTCACAACCGGCACCCCGGCGGTGATCGAGCAGATCAAGGCGCAGCTCGGCCGCATGGTGCCGGTTCATGACGTGCACGACCTGACCGTCGAGGGGCCGGCGGTGCAGCGCGAACTGGCGCTGATCAAGGTCGCGGGCGTCGGCGAGAAGCGGGTCGAGGCGCTGCGCACCTCCGACGTGTTCCGCGCGCGGGTGGTGGACACCACGCTCGAGAGCTTCGTCTTCGAGATCTCCGGCGCGCCCGAGAAGGTCGACGCGTTCATCGCGCTGATGCGGCCGCTGGGACTGGTGGACGTAGCGCGCACCGGGGTCGCGGCGATCGCGCGGGGGGCCTGAGCCCGCGGCGCGCAGCTCCGCTCAGATCGAGCCGGCCTCGACCATGAAGTTGTTGGCCGTGCACATCGCCCCGTCGTCGGAGGCCAGAAACAGCGCCATGCGGGCGATGTAGTCGGGCTCGACCGGATCGGGGAGGCACTGGCGCGCGAGGTGTCGCTCCAGCGCCTCGGGCGTCACCCAGAGCGCCTTCTGTCGTTCGGTCATCACCCAACCGGGAACCAGCGTGTTGACCCGGATCCGGTGAGGTCCGAGATCGCGCGCGAAGGAGCGGGTCATGCCGTGCACGGCCGCCTTGGCGGAGGTGTAGACCGGCATGCCGCCTGCAGCCTCCCACCAGGAGTTGGAGCCGAGGTTGAGGATCGCACCGCCGCCCGCGGCGATCATGCCCGGTGCGACCGCCTGTATCGCGAAGAACATGTGGCGCAGGTTGGTGGCGATGCGCTCGTCCCAGTAAGCCGCGTCCACCTCCCGCCAGTCGTGGCGGTCGTCGTGGGCGGCGTTGTTGACGAGCACGGTGGCAGGCCCGAGCACCTGGGCGAGGTCGGCGAAGGCCGAGCGCAGAGCCTCGACGTCGCGCAGGTCCGCCGCGGCGAAGGCGCAGGCGGCGCCGGTTCCGGCGATCTCGTCGCGCAGCGCCGCGCCGCCAGCTTCGTCGAGGTCGACAAAGCCCACGCGCGCGCCCTGGCCTGCGAAGGCGCGGGCTGTGTGCGCGCCGATGCCGGAGGCGGCGCCGGTAATGAAGACCACGCGATCCTTAAGGCTCGGATAGATGGCGAACTGCGGCATGGGGCTCTCCGTTGCGCTTGGTGGCGGCTGGCCGCCTCAGAGGGTGGCGAGGGTCCGGGCCCGCGCCCGGCTGGCGGCGGTGTCGGGAAGGGCCGCGACGTCGGTAAGGCGCACGACCTCGCCGCGGGCGACCGGGCGCGCCATGGCGACGCCAGAGGCGAGGCCGATGGGCAGGGCCGCGGCCGCGCGGGACGCCTCGGCCGGGGCGAGGCGTCCCCAGACGCAGCGGCCGCCTTCGCCGTCGAGCATGTCGCCCGGCGCGAGGTCGCGCTTGGCGACCGAAACGACGTCGCCGACCCAGTCGCGCGTGGTCCCGGTGGGCTCGCTGCGCAGGGCCGCGTTCACAACCGACACGCCGAGCTCGAGCCCGATCAGGTGATAGGGGCGCCAGAGCGCAGCGTAGCGCCCGGAGGGATCGGTGCGCAGACCGTACTGGGCGAAGCAGGCGCGGGCGTAGTCGTTCGGGGCCTCGAAGACCACGTAGACGCCCCAGCGCAGGTGGTCAGGCAGTTCCGCCTGTGCGCCGCGCTCGGCCGAAGCGACGACCTCGACGAGGCCGGATCGCGCAAGCAGGCCGCCGTCCGCGCGCGGGATCAGCCGGTCCTGGAGCGACTGCGAGCCCACCGCGGGAAAGCCCAGACCGCCGTCCGGCACTCCGAGCCCGGTGGCGTTGGCGATCGCGGCCATCTCGATGGCGGACTTGGTGCCGTCGAGGAACGAGTTGAACATCTGGGGGTTCATGCCGGCTTCTCGCGCCTCAGCTTCGGTGATCCCGAAGTGCGGCCAGACCTCGTCGGGCGTTAGTTCGTGGTAGAAGGGCTGGTACTTCGTGCCCTTGCCCGCGGCGACGACGGCGAAGCCACAGGTCCGCGCCCAGTCGACCATCTCCACGACCAGCGCCGGTTGATCGCCGTAGGCCATGGAGTAGACGGTGCCGGCGGCGGCGTGGGCGGCGGCCAGCGCCGGGCCGGCGAGCACGTCGGCCTCGACGTTGACCATGACGATGTGCTTGCCCGCCGCAGCGGCGGCGAGCGCATGGGCGCAGCCCGCGGACGGCGAGCCGGTGATCTCGAGCACCACCTCGACGTCAGGACGGGCGATGAGCGCCAGCCCGTCGTCGGTGAAGGTGGTGGCCGCGATGCGCTCCTCGCTCCAGCCGACCGTCGCGCAGGCCTTTCGGCCGCGGTCCGGATCGAGATCGGCGATGGCCGTGACCGCGACATGCGGAGAGAACGGGACCTGATTGAGAAACATCGACGCGAACTTGCCCGCGCCGATCAGGCCGACCCGGACCGGTCCAACGGCCTCCATGCGGCGGGCGATGATCCCGGGCGAGAATCGCGAGAAGGCGGCGGCTCCGGGCGTCACCGGGGGGCGAGGCCGAGGATGTAGGCGATCAGATCGTCGGTCTCCTGATCGCTCAGTTTGAGGTTGGGCATGGTCGGATGGCTCGACTGCAGCCAGACCACGAGGCTGGTGCGAGTCCAGGCTGGGCATCTCGGAGACCGCGGTGAAGGCCGGGGCGTTGGCGTCGGGCGAGAGCCGGTCGCCGGGTTCGATCGCATGGCACTCCGCGCAGTCAGCCACCGCAAGGTCGCGCCCGCGCGCGGGGTCGCCGAGCTCCTGGGCGCTGGCCCCCTGTCCGGCCGCGACTGCGGCGAGCGCCGCCGCCAGGATCGCGCATCTCTTCATCGGTCCACTCCATATCCACCGTCCTGAGGATCCCAGAATAGACCTCGGGTCGGACGCCGCAATCGCCTTCTGGCGGCCCGGTTCACTCGATGAACTTCGGCATGATGAGCCGCGGCAGGGCGAGGATCGCGTCGGGAACCAGGATGACGAAGCCGAGCACCACCAGCATCGGCAACAGGATGATCGCCACGTCGCGCAGCACGTGGATAAGCCGGATCTCCCCGATGGCCGCGGCGATCAGCAGACAAAGCCCATACGGCGGCGTCACAAGGCCGAAGGCGAGGCTGATCACGCCGATGATGGCGAAGTGGATCGGGTGCATGCCGACGTGCTGGGTCACCGGGTAGAGCACGGTCCCGAGGATGATGATCGCCGGGATCGCATCGATGAACATGCCGATCAGCAGGAACGCCAGCGCCACCATGACGCCTGTTCCCACGACGCCCAGCCCCATCGCCTCGATCTGGGCGACGAGCGCGGCGGGGATCTTGAAGTAGGCGAGGCACCAGCCGAAGGCCGACGCCGTGCCGATGCAAAAGAGCGAGATCGCCGCGAACCGGGCGCTGTCGTAGAAGATGCGAGGCAGTTCGCGCGGCTTGACCGACCGGTAGATCAGGAGGCCCAGGGCCAGCGAATAGAACACCGCCACCACCGAGGCCTCGGTCGGGGTGAAGAAGCCGCCGACGATGCCGCCGACGATGATCACCGGCGTCATCAGCGCCAGCGACGCGGAACCCGCGGCGACCATGAGTTGGAGAAACGTCGAGCGCACGTGCACCGGATAGCCCCGGCGCTTGGCGAAGACGTAGACGGTGAGCATCTGCGAGCCGGCGATCAGGATGCCCGGCAGAACACCCGCCAGAAACAGCCCACCGATCGAGACCGACATCAGGCCGCCCCAGACCACCATCAGGATCGAGGGTGGGATGATCACGCCCATGACGCTCGAACAGGCGGTGATCGCCACGGCGAAGGAAGTGTCGTAGCCTTCCTTCTTCATCTGCGGAATGAGCAGCGAGCCGATGCCGGCGGCGTCGGCGGTGGAGCTACCGGAGATGCCGGCGAACAGCATCGAGACCACGACGTTGACGTGGCCAAGCCCGCCCGGCAGGTGTCCCACCAGCGAGCGCGCCAGACGCACCAGCCGGTCGGTGATACCCGCTCCGTTCATCAGGTTGGCCGCGAGCAGGAAGAACGGCACCGCCAGGAGGACGAAGGCGTTGTAGCTCTTGAACATCTCGCGCAGGAGCAGGATCGGCGTCAGCCGTTCCTCGATGAAGAAGACGGGCACGACCGCAAGCCCCAGCGCGAAGGCGACCGGCACCCGCAGGAAGACGAGAACTCCGAAGACTCCGAAGAGGATCGCGGCGACCTCACCCGGTCCCATGCGCGGCCCCTCCCCGATACGCGGCGACATCGTCCCAGATCTTCTCGCCGATGAAGAGGGTCCAGGTCAGCCCGGCGAGCGGCCAGGCGGAATAGATCGCGAGCATCGGCAGCCCCGAGATCTCGGACTGCTGCCGCGAGCCCAGGATCGCGAAGTCGTAGCCGTAGCGCAGGAACGTCAGCGCCGCGAGCAGCATGGCCACGTGCACAAACAGCTTCTGGAAGAGCGCGACGCGCCGGCTGGCGCTCTGGGGCATGACGTCGACGTCGAAATGCGTGCCGTCGCGCACCGCGATCATCGCGCCGATCAGGATGATCCACACGAAGCAGAAACGGGCGATCTCCTCGGTCCAGATGAAGCGCGGGATCAGGCCGGTGTAGCGGCTCAGGATCTGCATCGCGACGGGCACGGTCAGCACCGCCATCAGGAGCGTGAGCACGACCTGAAGGAAACGGTAGTAGATGTCGAGGATGCGGCGCACGCGGGCCCGGTGATCGGAGGAATGCGGCGGCGCCGGAAGCCGGCGCCCCGCTGAAGGCCTATTGAACCGCCCGGATGGCTTCGAGGACCTCGGTGGCGCCCAGCTCTTCGGCGTAGGCGTCCTGGACCGGACCGGCGAGTTCGAGCAGCTTGTCGCGGTCGGTGAATTCATGCGTGGTGAGAAGGCCTGCGGCCTCCATCGCGGCGAGCTTTTCGGAGTCCTGGCTCGATTCGAGGTCGCGGCCGAGCTTGCCGGCGGCCCTGCCGGCCTCGAGCACGCACGCCTGCTCCTCAGGCGTCAGCCGCTGGAAGGTCGCCTCAGAGAACGACAAGGGACGCACGGTGATCGCGTGCGCGGTCAGGGCAATGTGGGGGCCGACCTCGTAGAATTTCATCTGCTCGATGCCGGCGGCCTCGTTCTCGGCGGCGTCGATCACGCCGGTCTGGATGGCGTTGTAGACTTCGTCGTAGGCGATCACCGAAGGCGCCGCGGTGATCGCCTCGAAGATGCGCGTCTGGATCGGCGCGCCCATCACCCGCATCGGCAGGCCCTCGAGATCGGCCATGGTGGTGACGGGCTTGTTGACGATGAGCTGGCGGGTGCCGCCGCCGGCGTAGCCGATCAGCCGCACGTTGGCCTTGTCGAGCACGTCAGCGGCGAGCGGCGCCAGCGCGTCCTGCTCCATCACCGCGTTCCAGTGGTCGAGGTCGCGGAACAGGAACGGCATGTCCATCAGCGGCGCCTGCTGGCTGAAGGTTGACATGTGGCTGGGCGAGACGATGCCGTAGTCCACCGCGATGCCCTGGCTCATGTTCTCAAAGTAGTCCTTCTCAAGGCCGAGCTCGGAGTTGAGGTGCAGGTCGAACGCCAGCGAGCCGCCGGAGCATTCGCCTGCCAGCCGCTCGAATTCGCGCAACGACTTGGTGAAGGCGTGGTCCTCGTCGAACTGCGAAGCGCCAACAAGCGTCGTCTGGGCCGAGGCCCCCGATGCGAGCGCCGCGAAGGCCGCTCCGACGAGTAGCGTGCCAATGGTCTTCATGAGATCCTCCCTGAAAGTTGCCCGCGGCGTGCGCCCGCGGGTCCCGATTTTGCTTTTGCGCCTCGGATGATGGCGCAAAGCGGCGGGGCTGTCCACCGCGCCGGGACGCGCGCGGGCAGAAGCATCAGGTCTCCAGGCCGGCGGCGCGGGCCATGCGGTGGAACTGGTGGGTGAAGACCGCGACGCCAAGGATGGGGACCACCAGATTGAGCACGGGCACGCTCATCGGGATGGCCATGGCGACGCCCGCCAGCCAGATGCGGCCGGCGTTGGCGCGCCGCAGGCCGGCCGCAGCCTCGGGGGCGAGCCTGCGCTGGGCGACGAGCTGGAAGTACTCCCGCCCGAGCAGGAAGCCGTTCACGATCCAGAAGATGAATGGCGCGAGCGGCGCGACGGTCAGGTAGATGACGAGGGCGAGCGCATTGGCCGCCACGACCAGCCCGAGAAACCGGGCCGCCTCGCCGATCTGGCGCGCGAGCGGGGCCTCGCTCACCGGCGGCAGCCCGGGATAGTGGCGCGCCTCCACGGCGTCGGCGACGTTGTCGAGAAAGAATCCGACCACCGCCGCCGCGGTCGGGACCATCAACACGACAGAGAGCGCGAGCATCACGCCGATCGCCGCCCAGGACAGCAGGTTGTCCACGAAGCCGACCTCGCCGATCCAAGGGAGCGCGATGGTGTCCGGGAGCGCCCAGCCCACCAGCGTCACCACCGCCCAGAACACCGCCGCGAGCCCCACGATCGTCAGGCCGAGCGCCCAGAGCAGCACCCGCAGGAAACGCGGATCGCCGATCTGGCCCACCGCGCGGGCGAGGTCGACGAAGAAGGCTCACGCCTCGATCCAAGTCGTGATCGCGTCCATGTCCGGGCGCGGTCGCTCGGGCGGCGCGGCGCTGGCCGTGCCGATGTGAAGGAAACCCGCCAGCCATTCCTCTGGCGCGAGGCCGAACGTGGCCTCGAGCAGCGGCCGATCGTAGGCCGGCCAGCCGGTGAGCCAGTTCGCGCCCCAGCCCGAGGCGAGCGCCGCGTTGAGCAGGCTCAGCGACACAGCGCCGGCAGAGAGCGTCTGCTCGATGGCGGGGATCTTATCGCTAACGCGCGGCACGGCGACGACGGCCACGGCGACCGGGGCCTGCTCGAAGGCGAGCGCGCCCTTGTCGGCGTCCGCGCCGGTCACCGCGGCCCGCGCCCGCACCGCCGCCGCGACCCGCGATAGCCCCGGCCCGCGCAGCACCACGAAGCGCCAGGGCTCGAGTTTTCCGTGGTCGGGCGCGCGCGCGCCGGCGCGCAACAGCACCTGGATCTCGGCGCGGTCGGGACCGGGCGGGCCGAGCAGCTTCGCCGGCCGCGACCGTCGGGTCAGAAGGAAGTCGAGCGCGGCCTGATCCTTCGGCATGGGCCCTCCGGCCTGGCTGTTGTCGTGGCGCAAGTGTC
The DNA here is from genome assembly GCA_963836255.1 of uncultured Alphaproteobacteria bacterium. Taxonomy (GTDB): domain Bacteria; phylum Pseudomonadota; class Alphaproteobacteria; order Rhodobacterales; family Rhodobacteraceae; genus Amaricoccus. Next base: position 299,791 of record CAWIIL010000001.1, on the reverse strand, counting down.
GGTAGTGCAGCCCGCCGTCAAGACCGATGGCCACACGCGCCGCCTATTCGCGGCGCAGCACCCGGTCGACGAGGAAGCCTGCGGCGACGCCGCTTCGATAGTCGGCGGCGAGCGCCTCCGGATCGTAGTCCTCGCGCAGCCAGTTCAGGAGCGGCTTGCCCGCGGCCTCGCCTTCGGTGGCGTAGCGCTCGAGAAAGAAACGCATAATCCCGGTTTGGGCACCGGCCACGTGGAGGTATTTCCAGGACAGCTGCTTGAGCGCCGTCTCGACCGGAGCGCCGTGCCTAAGGATCAGGTAGAGCGCCGAGACAAAGCCGGCCCGGTCAGCGCCCGACTTGCAGTGGATTAGCATCTTCGGCTCGGCGGTCTCGAAGATCTCCGCCAGACCCGCGACGATCGCGACCGTTGGCGCCCGGCGCGAAGTGATCTCGAAGTTGATGAGGCCGATCCCGGTCTCGCGGCAGGCCTCGCGCTCGAGCAGGTAGGAGCCCCATTCGGTCTCGCCGCGCAGGTTGAGGATGGAGCGGAAGCCGCGCCGCGCCAGCGCCCGAATCAGCGCCGGGTCGGGCTGGTTGCCGCGCCAGACATCCGCGTCGAGGGCATGGAGGTTGCGAAACACCCGCCGCAGCGCGCCGTGATCGAAGACGAAGCTGTCGATGAGCGCGCCGCGCCGGGTCACCCCGGGGTCGGGATGGGCGAGCCAGCCGTCTTTCCAGCGCCGGTGCCAAGTGCGCTTGCGCCCCTTCTTCGCCGGCATCAGCCCGGGTCCGCCGCAAAGAGCGATGGCCGGGTCAGATCTCTCAACCGCGTCCTCTGCCGGCCCGCCGCGTCGAAGTTCTCCGGGGCGAGCCAGGCTGCGTAGGCGGGCGCGAGAGCGCGCCAGTCGCTGTCGGTCATCGCGAACCAGGCGCTGTCGCGGTTGCGCCCCTTGACGATCATGTGCTGGCGAAAGACGCCCTCGTAGGAAAAGCCGAAACGCTGTGCGGCGCGGCGGCTGGCCCGGTTCGCGGCGTCGCACTTCCACTCGAAGCGCCGATAGCCGGCGTCGAAGGACCAACGCGCCAGCAGGTAGATCGCCTCGGTCGCCGCTTGGGTGCGCTGGAGCGAAGGGGCGAGGCGAATGTGGCCGACCTCGATCGAGCCGGCCTCGGGCGCGATCCGGAGCAGGCTCATCACCCCGGACGGCGAGGCGTCGCCGGCGCGCACCGCGAAGAAATGCGGATCGGCCGAGGCGGCGGCCCCGGCGATCCAGCGGGCATGGTCCTCGACGGTGGCGAAGGGACCGTAAGGCAGATAATCCCAGATCCGGTCCGCGTCGGCGAAGGCCGCATGCAGCGCCGCGGCGTGGCCGGGGCGCAGCGGCTCGAGGCGGGCGTAGACGCCCTTGAGCCGGAGTTCGGGTTCGGGACGCGGTGGCGGCGTCCAGTCGGCGAAGGGCGGTGGGCTTTCGGTCATGGGCCTTCGGCAGAAACGGGGGGGGGGACCATCGCACGGGCGCGCCGGGGCGGCAATCACGCGGGGCAGGCCGGCCTAGCCGAGGGAGAAGCCCTCGGGATAGTCGTGCAGCCCGTCGAAGTCGGCCTTGCCGAGCGGAGCGCCGGCCTGCTTGAGCGCGACATAGGCCATCGCCTGGTGGAAGTAGAAGTTCGGCAGTCCGAAGCGGAAGAGGAACGCCTCTCCGGGCATCTCGAGATCGGCGAAGCCGGCCTGTGCGCGGACCATGCGAGTCTCGGCGCCCTCGAAGGCGGCCGGATCGAGCCCAGCGAGCAGCGCCCGCGACCCGGCGATGCGCGCCCTGAGACCCGCCATGCTGTCGAGCGGATCGCGCACCTCCGGCGTCCGCTCGCCGGCCAGCGGGAAGGCGATGCGCAGCGTGAATTGCGCCGCCGTCGCCACTTGGCGTCCGGCGGGGAGCATGCCCGCGGCCGGGCTGCCCGCCAGCGCCGCGTCGACTCCGGGCCCGAGCGCGGCTTGCGCGCGCAGGAGCGTCGCCTCGATGCGGTCGAGCGCGTCCCGGAAGACCGGCACGGTCGCGCGCCACATCGGCGGATGCACGGCGTTCATCGCATTGTCCCTTTCGCGGCGCGCCGGGCGGACCCGGGCGCGGCGGCGTCACTCCGTCGCGATCACCCGCAGGCCGAGTTCGCGCATCTGCTCGTTCGTCGGCGCCGAGGGGGCGCCCATCATCAGATCCTCGGCGCGCTGGTTCATCGGGAACATGATCACCTCGCGGATGTTTTCGGCGTCGGCGAGCAGCATCACCATGCGATCGATGCCGGGCGCGATGCCGGCGTGCGGCGGGGCGCCGTAGCGGAAGGCGGAGACCATGCCGCCGAAATGCGCGTCGACGTAGGCGCGGTCGTAGCCGACGATGCGGAACGCCTCGTACATCAGGTCGGGCCGGTGGTTTCGAACCGCGCCAGAGGACAGCTCCACGCCGTTGCAGACGATGTCGTACTGGTAGCCGAGCACGTCGAGCGGATCGAGCGTGTCCAGCGCCTCCATCCCACCCTGGGGCATCGAGAAAGGGTTGTGGCTGAAGTCGAGCGCTCCGGTGTCCTCATCGCGCTCGTACATCGGGAAATCGACGATCCAAGCGAAGTCGAAGCGGTCCTCAATCGTTAGGCCGAGCTCGCGGCCGATCTGGACGCGGGCCTTGGCGGCGACCGGCTCGAACTGGCCACGACGGCCGGCGAGAAAGAAGACCGCGTCGCCCACGCCAAGGCCCAACTGCGCGCGCAGCGCCTCGGTGCGCTCGGGCCCCAGCGCCTTGGCAACCGGGCCTGCGGCTTCGTCGCCCTCGCGCCAGAAGATGTAGCCCATCCCCGGCAGGCCTTCCGCCTGCGCAAAGGCGTTCATCCGGTCGCAAAATTTCCGCGAGCCGCCGCCGGAAGCGGGGATCGCGCGCACCTCGTTGCCCGGCTGCTCCAGAAGGTCTGCGAAGATCCTGAATCCAGAGCCTGCGAAATGCTCACTCACCACCTGCATCTCGATCGGGTTGCGCAAGTCGGGCTTGTCGGTGCCGTATTTCAGCATCGCCTCCCGGTAGGGGATGCGCGGGAAGTCCGGCGTCACGGGACGCCCGCCGCCGAACTCCTCGAAGACACCGCGCATCACCGGCTCAATGGCCTGGAAGACGTCCTCCTGGGTCGCGAAGCTCATCTCCATGTCGAGCTGGTAGAACTCGCCGGGCGAGCGGTCCGCGCGCGGGTCCTCGTCCCGGAAGCAGGGCGCGATCTGGAAATAACGGTCGAAGCCCGCGACCATGATGAGCTGCTTGAACTGCTGCGGCGCCTGCGGCAGCGCGTAGAACTTGCCCGGATGGAGGCGCGACGGCACGAGGAAGTCGCGGGCGCCCTCGGGGGATGACGCGGTCAGGATCGGGGTCTGGAACTCGGTGAAACCCTGCTCCTTCATGCGGTTCCGCAGGCTGGCGATCACGTTGCTGCGCAGCATGATCGTGCGGTGCAGGGTCTCGCGGCGCAGGTCGAGGAACCGATACTTGAGGCGGGTCTCCTCGGGATAGTCGACCTCTCCGAACACCGGAAGCGGCAGCTCATCCGCCGGCCCGAGCACTTCGAGATCGCGGATGAAGACCTCGACCTCGCCGGTCGGGATCTTCGGGTTCACCAGATCGGGATCGCGCGCCTTGACCTCGCCGTCGATGCGCACGCACCACTCGCTGCGCAGTTTCTCAACCTGACGGAAGACCGGGCTGTCCTCGTCGGCGAGCGCCTGGGTTATCCCGTAGTGGTCGCGCAGGTCGATGAAGAGCACGCCGCCGTGGTCGCGCACCCGGTGAACCCAGCCGGAGAGGCGCACGGTCGCGCCGACGTCGGCGGCGGTGAGCTGGGCGCAAGTGTGGCTGCGATAGGCGTGCATGTGCGAGATCCCCGAGATAGCGAGCCGGCGCGGAAAGCCGGCCCGACTTAGCGGCGGCGCCGGGACGGCGCAAGGGCGGGGGTCCGGGGCGCCCTCAGGCCGGACTGGGCGCGCCGCGGCCACCGTCGCCGTCACCGTCGAGCATGGGCCGGCGGATGGCGTTGTCCTCGGCGCGCTGGATCTCGACGAAGACCCGGCTGACCTGCGGATGCCGGGCGCGGATGCGGCGCTGCAGTTCGGCCGCGCCGAGTTCGACCGCGCCGGCGCTGAGCTCGTCGCGGGCGTCGACACTGAGGTTCACCAGCACGTCCATCGGTCCGAAATGCATGGTGCGCGCCTCGTTCACTCCGTCCACGAAGTCCGCTTGGCCCGCGAGCCCGAGAATGTCCTCGACCAGCGAAGAGTCAGCGGCCTCGCCGACCAGCAACGTCCGGGTCTCGGCGGCGGAGAGAATGGCCGCCAGCGCCATCACCCCGCCGACCGCCACCGCGGCCGCGCCGTCGGCCCAGAGCATGCCGACCCGATCCGAGAGATAGACGCCGATCAGCGCCACAATGAGGCCCGCGATCGCCGCCACGCCGCTGAAGAGCACGCTGTAGCGCGCCGGATCGCGAGAACGGCGCAGCTTGTCGAGCAGCCCCTCGCCGGGCGCCTCGGCCTCGCGGCGGCGGTCGAAGCGGCGCCAGGCGAGGGCCAGGGTGGCGAGCTGGAACGTCAGCGAAAGAGCCAGGATCCGGTAGGCGACGGTCGGGTTCTCGATGGGCCGGGGGTCCATGAGGCGCTGCGCGCCGTAACCGATCGCAAGACCCGCACCGATCGCGAAAAGCAGCACCGAGCCGACGAAGGCCCAGAAGTAGAGCTCCTTGCCGTAGCCGAAGGGATGGGCGGCGTCGGCGGGGCGCAAGGCGCGCCGGTTTCCGAAGAGCAGCATCGCCAGAGCGCCTGCGGCGACCAGCGAATGGGCGGCCTCCGCGAGCATCGCCGCCGAGCCGGTCAGTACGCCGGCCACGAATTTCGCCACCGCGATCAGCGCATTGCCGATCATGGTTGCGATGACAAACCAGTTCCAGTCGCTCGGCATGGCCCCTCCGGTCTGCGCGATGCTCGCGCCGAGGCGGAACCCGTGTCAACCCGTTCCTTCTCCCGTTCCGCGACACGCTCGGGGCGTGCGATGGCCAGCGGCGCGCATCCGGATCATCGGCAGGATTTCGCCCATCGGGATGAGGATACTGGACTGAACGACTCAACCATGCATTGTGCCCGCATCATCAATTGTCCGGAGTTCCGGTTTGTCGAGTGTCCTGCGTTCCGCGTCCGCCTTCGCCTGCCTTCTCGTTCTCGCCAACTGCGCCGCGCCGCCACAGCAGATCGAGACGCCAGCCCCCGCCCCCGCGCCGCAGGTGTCGCGTGCGTCCGGAGGCGATCTCGCTTGTCTGGCGGAGGCGATCTACTTCGAGGCTAGGGGAACCGGAGCGGAGGGGCGTGAAGCCGTCGCCCACGTAGTGGTCGATCGCGCCGAGGACCCGGAGTTTCCCGACAGCGTCTGCGGGGTGGTCGGCGACCGTTGCCAGTTTTCGTACCGCTGCGATGATAATCCTGACGTCCTCGCGCACGAGGGCGAACGGGCCGCGGCGTTCCGCACGGCGCAGGCTGTGCTGACCGGCGCACAGGACATCACCGACGGGGCGCTCTTCTTTCACGCAGAGCGCATCGCGCCGGGATGGTTCGACACACGCCGGAGGGTCGGCGTCTTCGGCGGGAACATCTTTTACCGCTAGACCCCAGGGGGGCAGCGACGGAACGGTGCGTTTGTCGGGTCGATCGAGGCGATGCTACACTAACGATGCTACACTATCGCACGCCGCGAACCCAGCCAAACGGGCTGTCCTGCGGACGCATTCGGGTCGGCCAATCCAGGGTAATCGCGGGCCCGCCGGTCGCGACCGGCGGGCCCGCTGTCGTCTCAGGCTCAGCCCTGCGGGATCGCCTCGAACTCCTCGAGAGAGATCGAACCGTCGCCGTCGGCGTCCACGGCCTGGAGCGCCGCCTCGTCCATGTCCGGCATCGCGGCCATAGCCTCTTCCATCGAGATCGCGCCGTCAGCGTCGGTGTCCACTTCCTCGAAGGTCGCGGCGGAAACCAGGGCGGGAACGGCGAAGGCGGCGAGCGCCAGGGAAAGAACAGTCTTGTGCATGGGTGGTGCCTTTCTGTCTGTTGCCATTGGCGGCCGGAAAACGCCGACCGACGCGACCGGATTGTTCCGGCCGGCATGCTATCAACTAGTGACTGGCCAGACGGTTCCAATATGCGCCCCCAAGAGTTCAGCCGATCGGCGGAAAATCGCGCATGACGGCAATAACTCAATCGACCTCCGTCGAGGCCATATTGAACTGCAGTGCGAGACAACTCCGCACCCATGATTTCTATTTTAGACGTGCAAGTTTCGATAGTAATTTAACTATAAAGTTAACAAATTTTTTTAAGATTTCGTACGCTACTTGAACATCTTCGATGTGAGACCCGGCTATCGCATGGCGAGCACATTCGAGTCTTTGCAAAGGACTTGCGACGGGGACCATCAACGCGCACTGATCGGGACCTTGCGGCGCGGACCGACAGGCCACCGAAGCGCACACCGGCCAATGGTCCTCAGCGTCGGCCCGCCGGCGCTGGGCGGCGAAACGCGCTTGCGCCCCGGGCGACGCCCTCTATAACCGCCGAAATTTGCCCTACCAGAGGCGAATCCGACCGAACCCGGCCGCGCGCCGCGCCGGGATCATACCCTGCGAAGGTCAGCATGCCGAAGAGAGAAGACATCCGCTCGATAATGATCATCGGGGCGGGGCCCATCGTCATCGGCCAGGCTTGCGAGTTCGACTATTCTGGAGCCCAGGCCTGCAAGGCGCTGCGCGAGGAAGGCTACCGGGTCGTCCTCGTCAATTCCAATCCCGCCACGATCATGACCGATCCCGGCATGGCGGACGCCACCTATATCGAGCCGATCACGCCGGAGATCGTGGCGAAGATCATCGAGAAGGAGCGCCCCGACGCGCTCCTGCCCACCATGGGCGGCCAGACGGGCCTCAACACCGCGCTGAAGCTCGCCGACATGGGCGTACTGGAGAAGTTCGGCGTCGAGCTGATCGGCGCCAAGCGCGCGGCCATCGAGATGGCCGAGGACCGCAAGCTCTTTCGCGAGGCGATGGAGCGCATCGGGCTGGAGAATCCGCGCGCCACCATCGCAAACACGCTCGAGGAGGCGATGTCCGCGATCGAGCATGTCGGCCTTCCCGCGATCATCCGGCCCGCCTACACGCTCGGCGGCACCGGCGGCGGGGTCGCCTACAACCGCGAGGACTACGAGCGCATCTGCGCAACCGGGCTCGACGCCTCGCCGGTCAGCCAGATCCTGATCGACGAGAGCCTGCTCGGCTGGAAGGAGTTCGAGATGGAGGTGGTCCGCGACCGCGCGGACAACTGCATCATCGTCTGCTCGATCGAGAACGTCGACCCGATGGGCGTGCATACCGGCGATTCGATCACCGTCGCGCCGGCGCTGACGCTGACGGACAAGGAATACCAGATGATGCGCAACGCCTCGATCGCGGTCTTGCGCGAGATCGGGGTGGAGACCGGCGGCTCGAACGTGCAGTTCGCCGTGCAGCCGGAGACCGGGCGGCTCATCGTCATCGAGATGAACCCGCGCGTCAGCCGCTCTTCGGCGCTGGCGTCAAAGGCGACCGGTTTTCCGATCGCCAAGATCGCGGCCAAGCTCGCCGTCGGGTATACGCTCGATGAGCTCGACAACGACATCACGCAGGTGACGCCCGCCTCGTTCGAGCCAACCATCGATTACGTTGTGACCAAGATCCCCCGCTTCGCGTTCGAGAAGTTCCCCGGAGCCGAGCCGGTGCTGACCACCGCGATGAAGTCGGTGGGCGAGGCGATGGCGATCGGGCGCTCCTTCCACGAGAGCCTTCAGAAGGCGCTCGCCTCACTCGAGACCGGGCTATCGGGGCTCGACGAGATCGCCATCCCCGGCGCGGGGCCCGAGGCGAGCGCGGCCGACCGCGAGACCGCCGTCGTCAAGGCGCTGTCGGTCCAGACCCCCGATCGGCTGCGGATCATCGCCGAAGCGATGCGCCACGGGCTCGACGACGCCCGGATCCACGCGGTCACCCGGTTCGATCCGTGGTTTCTCGCGCGCATCCGCGAGATCGTCGAGGCGGAGGCCCGGATCCGCAGCGAGGGCCTGCCCCAGACCGCCGGGGGCCTGCGCCGGCTAAAGATGTTCGGCTTCTCGGACGCCCGGCTCGCAGATCTCACCGGCCGCAGCGAGGCTTCGGTGCGCGCCGACCGGCTCGCGCTCGCGGTGACGGCGGTCTTCAAGCGCATCGACACCTGCGCCGGCGAGTTCGAGGCGCAGACGCCCTACATGTATTCGACCTACGAGGCGGACGCCGGCGGCGAGGTCGAGTGCGAGGCGCGGCCGTCAGACGCGCGCAAGGTGGTGATCCTCGGCGGCGGGCCCAACCGCATCGGCCAGGGCATCGAGTTCGACTACTGCTGCTGCCACGCCTGCTATGCGCTCTCGTCGGTGGGTTACGAGACCATCATGGTCAACTGCAACCCCGAGACGGTTTCGACCGACTACGACACCTCCGACCGGCTCTATTTCGAGCCGCTGACCTTCGAGCATGTCATGGAGATCCTGCGCGTCGAGCAGGAAAACGGAACGCTGCACGGGGTTATCGTGCAGTTCGGCGGGCAGACGCCACTGAAGCTCGCCAACGCGCTGCACGACGCCGGCATCCCGATCCTCGGCACGCCGCCCGACGCCATCGACCTCGCCGAGGACCGCGAGCGCTTCCAGAAGCTCATCGCCCGGCTCGGGCTGCGCCAGCCGGCGAACGGCATCGCGCGCTCGCCTGCGGAGGCCGAGCGCGTCGCCCGCGAGATCGGCTATCCGCTGGTCATCCGCCCCTCCTACGTGCTCGGCGGGCGGGCCATGGAGATCGTGCGCGATGACGCACAACTCAAGCGCTACATCAACGAGGCCGTGCTGGTCTCCGGCGACACGCCGGTCCTGCTTGACAGCTATCTGTCGAACGCCGTCGAGGTGGATGTGGACGCGATCGCCGATGGAACGGATGTGCACATCGCCGGGGTAATGGAGCACATCGAGGAGGCGGGCGTGCATTCCGGCGACAGCGCCTGCTCGCTGCCGCCCTGGTCGCTTGACGCAGGCACCATCGCCGCGCTCAAGGACCAGACCCGCGCCATGGCGCTGGCGCTCGGCGTGCGCGGGCTGATGAACGTGCAGTTCGCGGTCCAGAGCGGCGAGATCTACGTGCTCGAGGTCAATCCGCGCGCCTCGCGCACGGTGCCCTTCGTCGCCAAGTCCACCGACAGCGCGGTCGCGGGCATCGCCGCTCGCGTCATGGCCGGCAAGTCGCTTTCGACCTTCCCGCACCGCCCCGCCTACCCCAAGGGCGTGGGTCCCAACGAACCTCTCCCGATGGGAGATCCGATGACGCTCGCCGATCCCGAGACCCCGTGGTTCTCGGTCAAGGAGGCGGTGATGCCCTTCAACCGCTTCCCCGGGGTCGACACGCTGCTCGGGCCGGAGATGCGCTCGACCGGCGAGGTCATGGGCTGGGACCGCAGCTTCCCGCGCGCCTTCCTCAAGGCACAGATCGGCGCGGGCGCCAATCTGCCGGCCGCGGGGTCAGTGTTCGTGTCGATCAAGGACGGCGACAAATCGGAGACAATTCTCGACGCGGCGCGCATCATGGCCGACCTCGGCTTCGAGATCGTCGCCACATCCGGCACCGCCGTCTATCTGGCGGAGAACGGCATCGCCGTGGAGCGGATCAACAAGGTCTACGAGGGCCAGCCGCACATCGTCGACCGCATGAAGGACGGCCGGGTGCATCTGGTCTTCAACACCACCGAGGGGTCCCAGTCGATCGCCGACAGCCGGGCGATCCGGGCGCTGGCTCTCTCCGCCCGCATCCCCTATTTCACGACCGCCGCCGGCGCCCGCGCCGCCGCCGTTGCGATGCAGGCGCGACTCGAGGGCGAACTCGGGGTGCGGGCGCTGCAGGGGTGAGGGAGGGGCTGAGGCGCCGTCTCGCCTCAACCTTGGTTTGGGACTCGCCCTGACCGCGGGAAGGCAAGCGCCGAGACCCGGCCCAAGGTGTGTTATCGGGCCATAACACGCGTGCAATTCCGGTCAAGTCTCTGAAATGAATGGCGTTAAGGAGCGTTAATCCTCGCGGCGCGCACCGCGGCCCGCCCGGGACGGCCCGCCGGACGGCGGGCGGCGGCGCGGCGAAAAAGCGGGCCCGGGCTCGGGCCCGGGGAGGGTTGCGCGGGTCCGTTGACAGCCGCATCGGAATTGTTTCTACTTCCTCTCGCAAGCTTGAGCGGGTGTGTTTTACTGCAGGGGGATGGTCGAGGATGCGGACAATACTGTTGAGCGGGCTTTTGGCCCTCGGGTTGGCGGCGCCGGGGTCGGCTGCGGTTGACACATATCGTTTTGGTGGATCATCCGCCGACAACGACTTCCGGACTGTATGCAACACTGCGGCTTGCGAACTGGCCGTGGCGGAGGGCAAAATCGGCGACATGGGAGGCGCCGCAACTTGGGAAGTCGGGCTGGGGGTTCCCACTACCGCAATTTCGCCAACGACAGCGCAAAACTCGTGGACTGCCCAAAGGGGTTTCAATCTGATCTATGACGCCGATGGCGGCGCAGGCGGGGGTGGCAAGCTGACATTCATAGTCTCTGGCTCAACCCCAAACGACCTGACGAGGGATGTTTCGCTCGGCGGCGCCTCCACGATCTTCATTCGCGCCTTCGGATCGAGCACCACTTCGATGAACCTGACCAACCTGACTTTCGCGCAGGGCTCTTCGTCGCACCTGCTGGACGGCGGAGCCCTTTCGAGCAACTCGACGGCTCAATACCTGGCCTTCTTCGGCTTCGATTCGACCGCGGACTGGACAGTGGCTGGAACGGCGGCTTTGGGAACGCGCGTGGCAGGCTCAAACCCCGCTTTCCAGATCAAGATCACGGACGTTCCTCCGATCCCCCTCCCCGCCGCCGGCCTGCTGCTGCTGGGCGGGCTCGGGGCGCTCGGGGTGGCGGCGCGGCGGCGGCGGGGGGCCTGACGGGCCGCGTCGCGCAACAGGACCACAGGCGGGCGGTCCCGGGGGTCCGCCTGCGGCGTCCGGGACCGATGCCTCAACCCATGGTTCAATGGCGTCGCGCACTTTGCGGTTTTTCCGAGCATTAACCGTGAATTAACCGCTTGTCGCCGCGAAGCGCGCCCGCCTAGCATTGCGTCGGGTAGAGTAAGCGGGGGCATGTCATGGCGGTCTTGCGGGCGTTTCGGGCGACCGATCTGCGCGACAGCGTGCTCGACGACCCGATCGTGCTCGACGCGAACCGGAGCACGATCCGCGTGACCGACGGCGACGCGACGGCAAGCTTCACCGGCCTGTTCCGGTTGCCGTTCGCCGGCGTGGTGACGCCGGTGGTCGGGGCTGCGTTCCCGCTCTTCGGGGCCTCGCTTTTCGATACGGCCTTTCGCGCGCCCGCGCCGGCCCCGCTCGTCGGCACCACCGGAACCCTGCGCGGCTACGAGTTGCGCGAGGACGGGCTGCGGACCTTCGCCGTATCGGACCTCTCGCTCGACGCCCGCCTCGCCTTCGCCGCCTTTGACCGCGATGACGCAAGCCTCTTCAACAAGCTGCTTTTCGCCGGGCGCGACACCATGTTCGGCTCGGCCTTCGACGACCGGCTCTGGGGCTATTCGGGAGGCGACACGATCTGGGGATTCGACGGCGACGACCGGCTCAATGGCGGCGGCGGCCAAGATATGCTCTACGGAGTCGACGGCGCGGACCGCCTGAAGGGCGGCAAGGGGCTGGACCGCCTGCGCGGCGGCGACGACGACGACCGGCTCTTCGGCGGCAAGCACAACGACACGCTCTGGGGCGATGACGACGACGACCTTCTTGTCGGCGGCCTCGGCCGCGACCTGCTCTTCGGCGGCGATGACGCGGACGTGTTCCGCTTCGATTCCATCGAGGATTCCGAGCCAGGATCCGACCACCGCGACCGGGTCAGGGACTTCGACCCCGGCGAGGATCTGGTCGACCTTGTCCGCATCGACGCCAACGAGACCCAGAAGGGCAACCAGGCCTTCGTCTTCATCGGCGACTCCGCCTTCACCGGCGTCGCGGGCCAGCTGCGCTATTCCGGCGGACGGCTGGAAGGCGACGTGACCGGCGACGGCGACGCTGACTTCGAGGTCGCCTTCAGCGGCAGTCCGGACCTGGTCGCGTCCGACCTGCTGCTCTGAGCGGGCTCAGGCCCGGCGGGCGCCGATCCGCTCCACCCCGAGAAGGGCGAGGACCCGCGCCTCGATGTCGACGGCGTTCATCGCAGCGACGGCGTACATCTTGCCCGGGCTGTCCTGATCGATGAAGATGTCGGGCAGGACCATGCTGCGGAACTTGATGCCTGCGTCGAAAACGCCCTCCTCGGCCAAGAGTTGCGCGACATGGCTGCCGAAGCCGCCGATCGCGCCTTCCTCGATGGTGATCAGCGCCTCGTGGCGCGCCGCGAGATCGAGGATCAGGTCGCGGTCGAGCGGCTTGGCGAAGCGCGCGTCGGCGATGGTCGGACGGATCCCGCGCGCCTCAAGCGCCTCGGCGGCGGCAAGGCATTCCGCGAGCCGCGCGCCGAACGACAGGATCGCCACGCCCGCGCCCTCGCGCATCAACCGCCCGCGGCCGATTTCCAGAGGTCGCCCGCGTTCTGGCATCTCCACGCCCACGCCCTCGCCCCGGGGATAGCGGAAGGCGCTGGGCCCGTCGTCGATCGCCGCGGCGGTGGCGACCATGTGGACGAGCTCGGCCTCGTCGGCCGCCGCCATCACCACGAACCCGGGCAGGTTGGCGAGAAACGCCACGTCGAAGGCGCCCGCATGCGTCGGTCCGTCCGCGCCGACCAGCCCGGCGCGGTCGATGGCGAAGCGCACCGGCAGTCGCTGGATCGCGACGTCATGCACGACCTGGTCGTAGCCGCGCTGCAGGAAGGTCGAATAGATCGTGCAGAACGGCTTCATGCCCGCCGCCGCGAGCCCGGCGCAGAAAGTCACGCCATGCTGCTCGGCGATGCCGACGTCAAAGCAGCGCTTCGGGAACCGCTCCGCGAAGAGGTTGAGCCCGGTGCCGTCCGGCATCGCCGCGGTCACCGCGACCACGCGGTCGTCGTCCTCGGCCTCGCGGATCAGCGCCTGGGCGAAGACCTTGGTGTAGCTCGGCGCGTTCGACGGCGCCTTGGCCTGAGCGCCGGTGACCACGTCGAACTTCGAGACGCCGTGGTAGCGGTCAGTGGAGGTTTCCGCCGGCGCGTAGCCCTTGCCCTTGACCGTGCGGACGTGGATCAGGACCGGGCCGTCGGCGCGGACCTTCTGGTCGCGCAGGACGCGCAGGAGCCAGTCGAGATCATGGCCGTCGACGGGTCCGACATAGTTGAAGCCGAGCTCCTCGAAAAGCGTGCCGCCGATGGTGATGCCCTTGACCAGCTCGCGGGCGCGCTTGGCGCCCTCGATCATCGGGCGGGGCAGCATCTTCACCGCGCCCTCGGCCACCGACATCATGTCCTGGAACGGCGCGCCGCTGACCATGCGCGAGAGATAGGTGGACATGGCTCCGGTCGGGGGGGCGATGGACATCTCGTTGTCGTTGAGGATGACGAAGAGCCGCTTCTTCATGTGGCCGGCGTTGTTGAGCGCCTCGTAGGCCATGCCCGCCGAGAGCGCGCCGTCGCCGATCACCGCGATGGTGTCGCCTACGTCGGGCGCGCCCAGTTCGCGCGCGGCGGCGTAGCCGAGCGCCGAGGAAATCGACGTCGAGGAATGCGCCGCGCCGAAGGCGTCGTAGGGGCTCTCGGCGCGTTTGGTGAAGCCGCTGAGGCCGCCGCCAGCGCGCAGCGTGCGGATGCGGTCGCGCCGTCCGGTCAGGATCTTGTGCGGATAACACTGGTGTCCGACGTCCCAGATCAGCTTGTCGCGGGGCGTGTTGAAGACCGCGTGGATCGCGACGGTCAGCTCCACCACGCCGAGCCCCGCGCCGAGATGGCCGCCGGTGACGGAGACGGCGGAAATCGTCTCGGCGCGCAACTCGTCGGCCACGCGGCGCAGCTCGGCGTTGCTCAGCCCCTTGAGGTCCGCGGGCGATTGCACCCGGTCGAGCGTCGGCGTGTTCGGTTGCTTGTCGTCCATCTTCCCCTCCTCCGCGGGCCGGCCGTCTTGCGCCGCTGGCCCCGTCAGGCCTCGCGGGCGATCGCGAACCGCGCCGCCCTCCGCAGGTTCTCCGCCGCCGACCCGTACGGGGCCAGAGTATCGCACGCCCGCTCGACGAGGTCACGCGCCCGCGCGCGCGCGCCGTCGACCCCGAGCAGGGAGACGAAGGTCGCCTTGCCGGCGTCCTCGTCCTTGCGGAGCTTCTTGCCGGCCAGATCCGGGTCGCCCGCCACATCGAGGATGTCGTCCCGGATCTGGAAGGCGAGCCCGAGATCCGCGGCGTAGCCGCGCATCGGCGCGGTGTCAGAACGCCCCAGGATCGCGCCGGACTCCGCCGACCAGATGATCAGCGCCCCGGTCTTGAGCGCCTGAAGGTCGGTGACCGCGTCGAGATCAAGCGGCGCCCCGGCTGTCTCGGCGGCGATGTCGAGCGCCTGACCGCCGACCATGCCGCGCGCGCCGATCGCATCCGCCAGCCGCGCGATCAGCCGCGTCTGGATCCGGGGGTCGATGCCGGTCTGCTGGGCGGAGAGGATGGCGAAGGCGAGCGTCTGGAGCGCGTCGCCGGCGAGCACGGCGGTCGCCTCGTCCCACGTCACGTGCACCGTGGGCTTGCCCCGGCGGGTGTCATCGTCGTCCATGCAGGGCAGGTCGTCGTGCACCAGGCTGTAGGCGTGCACGCATTCGGCCGCGGCCGCGGCGCGCAGCGCCTGCGCCGGCGGCGCGCGGAACAGCGCGGCGCTCTCCAGCGCAAGAAACGCCCGCAGCCGCTTGCCCCCCGAGAGCACCGCGTAGCGCATCGCTGCGCCCAGGGTGGTGTCGTCGGCCGGCAGCAGCCGCTCGAGCGTCTCCTCGGTGCGGGTCGCAGCCTGGCTCAGGCGCGCATGGAATTGCAACTGGTCGGCGTCCATCCTGCGCGCCCAGGCCTCAGGACAGGTCGACGGGCCGGGCCGTCCTTGCGCCGTCGGGCCCTTCGGTGATCGCCGCCACCCGCTCCTGCGCCTCGTCGAGCTTTGACTGGCAGTGCTTGCGCAGCGCCTCGCCGCGCGCGTAGGCTTGGATCGACGCATCGAGAGGAACCTCGCCGTCCTCAAGGCGCTTGACCACGGCCTCGAGTTCCTGAAGCGCCTCCTCGAAGCTCAGTTCGGCCACCGGCCGCGGCCCCTTCTCAGCCATGTCCCCGCTCCATCAGCGTCCGCACATGCGCCGCCGTGGACGACGCGAGCGAGGCCAGATCATATCCGCCCTCCAGAGTCGAGACGACCCGGCCATCGCAGACCCGCGCGGCGAGGTCGCAGACCGCGGCCGTCGCCCAGGCGTAGTCGGCCTCTCGGAAAGTCAGGTTGGCCAGCGGATCGTCGGCATGGGCGTCGAAGCCCGCCGAGATCAGGATCAGTTCCGGCCCGTGCGCCTCCATCGCCGGCAGGATGCGTTCGGTCATCGCCGCGCGGAACTCCGCCCCGCCTGCGCCCGGGACGAGCGGCACGTTCAGGATCTGGCCATGGGCGCCGCGTTCGCCCGGCGACCCGGTGCCGGGATAGAGCGGCATTTGCTGGGTGCTGGCGAAGAGGACCCGGGCGTCGTTCCAGATCAGGTCCTGGGTGCCGTTGCCGTGGTGCACGTCGAAGTCGAGGATCGCCACGCGCGCGAGCCTGCCCGCGTCGAGCGCATGCAGCGCCCCGATCGCCACGTTGCCGAAGAAGCAGAACCCCATCGCGGTCTCGCGCTCGGCGTGGTGGCCGGGCGGCCGGACGGCGCAGAAGGCGTTGCGGACCTCGCCGGCGAGCACCATGTCGACCGCCCGAACCACCGCCCCTGCGGCGCGCCGCGCGGCCTCGAGCGAGCCCGGGCTGAGAAAGGTGTCTGCGTCGATCGCGGCGTAGCTCTGCGCCGGCGTGCGCGCCTCGAGCATGTCGAGATAGGCCCGCGTGTGCACGCGCAAGATCTCCGCGTCACTGGCGCGCGGCGCCTCCTCGCGAACCAGATACGCGAATTCCTCGGCCTCGAGCGCCGCGTTGATCGCCCGCAGCCGGTCCACCCGTTCGGGGTGGCCGGGCGGAGTGACGTGTTCCAGACAGGCGGGATGGGTCAGGAGCGCGGTGGTCATGATGCGACAATAAGCAGCGCGGCCGCGGGCTCCAAGCCATAAGCCGCGCCCCGTCGGGCCGGGTCACGCCCCGGTCTGCCAGTCCAGCACAGCCTGCATCGGCCAGACGAACATCAGCACGTTCAGGATCAGCCCGTCGCGGATCGCCAGCGTCGTCCAGATCTCGAAGCCGAACGCGATCGCCACCGTCGCCGCGACCGGCAGCCTCGAGGCGAGCCAGAAACCCGCCGCCATCGCCCCGATGTCGGCCAGCGAGTTCAGCACGCTGTCGCCGTAGTAGTCGAGCGAGATCGTCGTCGCGCGGTAGCGCTCGATCACCCGGTCGGAGTTCTCGAGGATCTCCCAGCCGACCTCGATCGCCGTCGCGACCAAGAGACGCCAACCGAGCCCGACACGCGGCATCGTCACCCCGGTCAGCCAGTAGAAGACGAAGCCGTGGATGACGTGGCTCGGCGTGTACCAGTCGCTGAGATGCTGCGAGTTCTCTGCGCTCATGGTCTCGCCGTGCCAGAGCTTGACGTAGCCGCATTCGCAGATCGGGACGCGGCCCATGGCCAAGAGGATGAGCGCCGTCGCGGCGACCAGCGCCAGACAGAGCGCCCAAGGCAGTGATCGCGCCATGCGGCTCAGGATCGGGTCCGCCAGGACATTGGTCGGCGCCCCGTGCGAAATCGCCGGGGCGCCGGACCTCGGTTCAGTTAAGCGCGGCGTCAGTGACCGCGTGGGTCCATGCGCCCTCGGGGGCCTTGGTGATCACCGGATCGGAGCCCGCCGCGAGCAGCGTCTTCACCGTGCGCTCGTAGTCAGCCGGGTCGAGCGCGCCGTTCGAGCCGGCGGTGAGCTTGGCGATCTCGCCCATCATCCGCTTCTGGTGCGCCTCGGTCTGGGCGCCGGTCTCGTCGTTTTCCAGCACGATCAGCGCCGCCGCGTCCGGGTTTTCCTCGGCCCATTTCCAGCCCTTCATGCTCGCGCGCACGAACTTCGCCATGGTCTCGACGAAGGCCGGGTCGGACAGCCGGTCCTCCAGCACGTAGAGACCGTCTTCGAGCGTCGCGACGCCCTGGTCCTCGTACTTGAAGACGGTCAGGTCCTCGGGCGCCAACCCGGCGTCGATTACCTGCCAGTACTCGTTGTAGGTCATGGTCGAGATGCAGGCGGCCTGGTTCTGCAGGAGAGGATCGACGTTGAAGCCCTGCTTGAGCACCGTCACCCCGTTGGTCCCGCCCTCGGTGGGGATGCCGAGCGTGCTCATCCAGCTGAGGAACGGGTACTCGTTTCCGAAGAACCAGACCCCCAGCGTGTGGCCTGGGAACTCGGACACCTCGGTCACGCCCGAATCGTTGCGGCAGGTCAGCATCATGCCCGAAGACTTGAACGGCTGGGCGATGTTGACGAGCGGCAGGCCGGCCTCGCGCGCGGCGAGCGCCGCCGGCATCCATTCCACGATCACGTCGGCGCCGCCGCCCGCGATCACCTGCGGGGGCGCGATGTCCGGGCCGCCCGGCTTGATCGTGACGTTGATGCCCTCCTCCTCGTAGAAGCCCTGATCCTCCGCGACGTAGTAACCGGCGAACTGCGCCTGCGTGACCCACTTGAGCTGCAGCGTCACGTCCTCCGCCCTTGCTGCGCCCGCAAGGAAGGTCGCGGCGAGCGTCGCTCCGGAAAGCCATCTCTTCATTCGTCGATTCTCCATGTTTGGCCTATCGGCCGATGTCATGCGCTTCATGCCCGGCGCTGGGACGGATGCCAGTGGGTCGTCGCCCGCTCGACCAGCGCCACCGCGCCGTAGAAGGCCGAACCCGCCAGCGCCGCCACGGCGATCTCCGCCCACACCATGTCCAGCGCCAGCCTTCCGACCTCGGTCGAGATGCGAAAGCCCATGCCGGACGTCGGCGAGCCGAAGAACTCCGCGACAATGGCCCCGATCAGAGCCAATGTCGTGCAGATTTTCAACCCATTAAAGAGAAACGGGGCCGCCGCCGGCAACCTGAGCTTGAAAAGCGTCTGCCAGTAACTCGCGGCGTAAGTGCGCATCAGGTCCCGCTGCGCAGGCTCGCTCGCCTGCAGCCCCTGCACCGCGTTCACCAGCATCGGAAAGAAGCACATCAGCACCACCACCGCCGCCTTGGAGTGCCAGTCGAAGCCGAACCACATCACCATGATCGGGGCCATGCCGATTATCGGCAGCGCGCTGACGAAATTGCCGACCGGCAGCAATCCGCGCCGCAGGAACGGCGCGCGGTCCACCGCGACCGCGGTCAGGACCGCCGCCCCGCAGCCGATCGCGTAGCCCGACAGCGCGCCGCGCATGAAGGTCTGCATGAAGTCGCCCCAGAGGATCGGCAGGCTCGCCGCGAACCGCGCCCCGATCGCGCTCGGGGTCGGCAGCAGCACCGGGCTGACCTCAAGCCCGCGCACCATGAACTCCCACATCAGGAGCACCGTGACCCCGAAGATCACCGGCGGCAGGAGCCTCGCGGCCCCGGTAAGCCGCCTCCGCGTCAGCGCGACGTTGAGGCCCCAGCCCCCAAGCCAGGTTGCGAGCGCCGCCAGGAGGAAAGGGCTCACTTGCCCCACCCCGCCGGGATGGTGCTAGAACGTCTCGAAACCACGGTCCGATCCCAATGCCCCGCATGCTCCTGCGTCCGCACCCCCTGTCGCTCGCCGCAGCCCGGCGTCTCTGGCTTCGCGCCCAACGGCTCGACGCCGCGGCGCCCTTCGGCGAGGGGCCGGCCGCGACCCGGGCCGCGGTCGAGCATCTGGGCTACGTGCAGATCGACACGATCAATGTCGTCGAGCGCTCGCACCACCACATCCTGTGGAGCCGCATCCCGGATTATCGGCGCGCTGACCTCTGCCAGGCGCTGAGCGCCGAGAAGTCGGTTTTCGAGTACTGGGCCCACGCGCTCGCCTACATCCCGACCCGGGACTACCGTTTTCACGTCGCCGCGATGCGGCGGCACCGCGAAAGTCCATCCACCTGGTTCGGCTCGGTCGCCCCGGCCGATCTTCGCCGCATCCGCGCCCGCGTGCGCCGCGAGGGCCCACTCACGATCCGCGACATCGACGACGACGTTCTGGTCGACAAGACCCATCCCTGGGCCAGCCGCAAGCCGTCCAAGCGCGCGCTGCAGCACGCGTTCTTCGGCGGCACGATCACGGTCTCGGCCCGCGACGGCATGGTCAAGACCTACGACCTGACAGACCGGCATTTCGGCTGGCCGCCCCGGCCGCGCATGGCAAGCGAGGCCCAGATCCTCGATCACCTCCTCGACCGGGCGCTCCGGGCCCAGGGGGCGGTCAGCCTGGACTCGATCTGCTACATGGACGCCCCCCGCAAGAAGGCGATGGCCGCGCTCATCGAGACCCGCGTCCGCCGCCGGCTGCTCGCGCCCGTGGCGCTCGAGGGCATGAAGCCCCACTGGGCCGCGCCCGAGGCGCTGGCCGTGGAGATGCCCGAATGCGAGGGCGTGCACATCCTCTCGCCCTTCGACCCGTTGATCATCCAGCGCAAGCGCCTCGCCGGCTTCTTCGGCTACGCGCATGCGTTCGAGGCCTATGTGCCCGCCGATAGACGGAA
The DNA here is from genome assembly GCA_963836255.1 of uncultured Alphaproteobacteria bacterium. Lineage (GTDB taxonomy): Bacteria > Pseudomonadota > Alphaproteobacteria > Rhodobacterales > Rhodobacteraceae > Amaricoccus. The sequence goes on along the minus strand of CAWIIL010000001.1, from coordinate 279,900 downwards.
ATTCGGCTATTTCACCCTTCCCGTCCTGATCGGCGACCGCATCGCCGCGGCCATCGACCTCAAGGCCGACCGCGCCGCGGGCGCGCTCCGCATCCAGCAATGGACCTGGATCGACGGCCCCCGAGAGAGCGACCAGCCCCGCATCGACGCGGCTCTGTCGCGGTTTGCGGCGTTCCAGTTCTCCGCCTGACGCCCGCCCCGCGACGACCGCTTCGCCCGACCTCATGCGCGCGCGCCCATCGCCCGCGCGGTGATCCGCTCGATCACCCCGATCGCCCCCACCAGGGCGGCGGCGGCGATCGCGGCCATCACCAGCGCCGACCAGATCTGCACGGTCTGCCCGTAGTAGCTGCCGGTGAGCATCCGCGCGCCGAGGCCCGCCACCGCGCCGGTGGGAAGCTCGCCGATGATCGCGCCCACGAGGCTCGCGGCGACGGCGACCTTGAGCGAGGCGAAAAGGTAGGGCAGCGCCGCCGGCCAGCGCAGCTTGAGGAGCGTCTGCCGCTCGCTCGCGTTCCATGTGCGCATCTGATCGAGCAGGATCGAGTTGGGCGAGCGCAGGCCCTTCACCATGCCGACCACGACAGGAAAGAAGGAAATATACATCGAGATCAGCGCCTTGGGGAACAGTCCGGAGACGCCGATCGAGTTCAGCACCACGATGATCATCGGCGCGATGGCGAGGATCGGGATGGTCTGGCTGGCGATCACCCAGGGCATCACCGAGCCGTCCATCGCACGGTTTTGCACGATCCCGACCGCGAGCAGGATGCCCAGTACGGTCCCGAGCGCAAAGCCGAGCAGCGTCGCCGAGAGCGTGATGCCGGCATGGCGCAGCAGGCTGCGTTTGGACGTCGGCGCGACCTCGACCGTCGTCTTCCAGAGCTCGACCGCCACCTGATGCGGAGCGGGCAGCTTCGGGCGTTCCTGGCTCCAGGTGTCGGCGATGAGATCGCCCGTCGACAGCGTCACCCCGTCGCGACCGGCCTGGTCGTACGCCCATGGCGCGTTGAGCAGGACCGCTGCGACGTACCAGATCACGAAGATGCCCGCGACGATCGTGAGCACCGGCAGGACCGCCTCGCGTGCGCCGGTCACGCCGCCGCCCGCCAGGTCAGGTAGAGGTCCGGCAGGCCTTCTTCGTTGTCGCCCTCGGTCGCCCGGGCCTCGATGAAACCGTGGCGGGCGTAGAACCGCCGCGCGCCGGCGTTCGCCGCGAAGGTCCAGAGCGCCAGCCCTTCGGGCCACCGGGCCTGTGCGGCCGCAAGCAGCGTCGAGCCGACGCCCCGTCTGCGCGCGTCGGCCGCGACGAAGAACGCCGCGACCAGCCCCTCGCAATCGACCGCCGCGAAACCCGCCACGCGCCCCGACCGCTCCGCGACCAGCGTGTCGCAGACCGCGAGCACATGCTCGCGGTAGTGCCGCACCAAGTGTTCCGCGGGATGGATGCGCGGCATCCAGTCGGTCGCATCCACCCAGTCGTCGAAAATCGCCGCGCAGGCCGTGGCATCGCTGGGGCCTCCGGGCCGCAGGATCAGGGCGTCGTCAGACTTCATCGCCGATCGCCGCCCTCAGCCCGTTGCGCACCCGCGCCGCGATCTCGAGAAACTCCCGGCTCTCGCGGATGTGGAGCGGCCGTTCGCGGGGCAATCCGCTCTCGATCACGTCCGTCACCCGACCGGGACGCGGAGACATCACCACGATCCGCGTCGACAGGAACACCGCCTCCGGGATGGAGTGGGTCACGAAGGCGATGGTCTTGCCGGTGCGGTCCCAGAGCGCGAGGAGCTGCTCGTTGAGCTTGTCGCGCACGATCTCGTCGAGCGCGCCGAAGGGTTCGTCCATCAGCAGCAGATCCGCGTCGAAGGCGAGCGCCCGCGCGATGGACGCGCGCTGCTGCATGCCGCCCGACAATTGCCATGGGTATCGGTTCTCGAAGCCGCCGAGCTCGACCATCTCCAGCACCCGCGCCGCACGCGCTTCCTGGTCGGCGCGCGAAAACCCCATGACCTCAAGCGGCAGGCGCACGTTCGCCGCGATCGTGCGCCAGGGGAACAGACCCGCCGCCTGGAAGACATAGCCATAGGCCCGCCCCCGCCGCGCCTCCGCAGGGCTCACGCCGTTGACCGTGATCGCGCCGGCCGTAGGCTGTTCGAGATCCGCCGTCACCCGCAGGAACGTCGTCTTGCCGCAGCCCGACGGGCCGATGAAGCTGACGAAATCGCCCGAGTTCACCGTCAGGTTTACGTCCGAGAGCGCCGTGACCGGCCCGTCGGCGGTCTGGAAGGTCAGATCGAGCCCGCGCGCCTCGATGACCGGGGCGGCCGCGCCGGCGCTCACGCCGCCCGCCCGCGCACCCGACGCCATGCCGAGATGATCGCCTCGGCGCTGCGCTCCCCGTCCTGCAGCGTCGCCGGCCCCGAACTGACCGAGATGCGGATGATCTCGCGGCCGCGCCATCGTCCCTGGCTCGGATAACACACGCCGTCGGCCTGGACGGTCGCAAGCGTCGTGCGGGTGAGCGCGTCGCGCTCGGGATCCGCCTCGTCTCCGCAGGCCAGCACCACCTGGTTCAGGACCACGTCGTTGAGCACGCTCAGGCCCGGCTCTCGCCGCAGCCGGTCGCCTATGTGTCGCGCCGCCGCACAATGCCGGCCGACCATCTCCGCCACGCCCTCGCGCCCGAGCGCCTTCAGGACCGCCCAGACCGCGAAACCGCGGGCGCGCCGCGACATCTCCGGCGAAAACGCCTCCGGCTGGCGGTGCGCGCTCGAGGGCAGGTAACTTGCGGTGATGCTCATCGCCCGCTGCATCGCCGCGAGGTCGCGCACGATGGCGAAGCCGCAATCATACGGAACCTGCAGCCACTTGTGGCCGTCGGCCGCCCAGCTGTCGGCGCCGGCGAGCCCCCGCGTGACGCCGTCGAGCGCCGGACAGGCCGCGGCCCAGAGCCCGAAGGCGCCGTCGACATGCACCCAGGCCCCCTTCGCCCGCGCCAGCGGGATCAGCTCGTCGAAGGGATCGAAGGCGCCGCTGTTGACGTTGCCGGCCTGCAGGCAGACCATGATCGGCCCCGCGAGACCCTCGAGCGCCCGCGCCAGCCCGTCCGCAGTCATACGCCCTTGCGCATCGGACGCCGCCACATGAACCCGCTCCGCGCCGAAACCCAGCAGCCGCAGCGTCAGGAACACCGAAGAATGCGTCTCCCCGCCGACGACGACGGCGATCTCCGGCGCGCCGAACAGGCCGCGCGCTTCGACATCCCAGCCCTGCCGCGCCAGCAGCGCGTCTCGCGCCGCCGCCAGCGCGGTGAAATTCGCCATAGTCGCGCCGGTGGTGAAACCGACGCCGGCCTCCGCCGGCAGCCCGAGCAGATCGAGGATCCAGCCCGCCGCCACTTCCTCCACCGCGCCCGCGACCGGGGTCGGATCCGCGAAGCCGCCCGCCTGCCCCCAGGCCGAGGTCAGCCAGTCGACCGCGACCCCGGCGGGGTGGGAAGCGCCGATCACCCAGCCGTGGAAATTCGGCGAGACCATCCCGATCAGCCCGCCCTCGGCCTTCTCCGCCAGTTCCCGAACGACCTCCGTCGCCGGGGCTCCGACGCCGGGCAACGGCGCGGCGAAGCGCCGCAGCGCCTCGGCGTAGTCGATATCGGGACGCACGGGTCGGTCGCCGGCGCCGGCGCGATACGCCTTCGCGATCGCCGCCGCGGCGACGAACGCCGCCTCTTCGTCCGGGCCGAAGGCGCTCAAGGCCTCACACGCCGCTCGGGATGTTCAAGGGATCCCGGTCTATCTTGCGCGGCGAGTTCAGCGCCTTCCACTTCGAAAGCGCCGTGTGCGCCGCGGGAAAGGCCGGGCGCGGAACAAAGCGGCCGCGCCCGGGTTGTGGCGCGCTGTTCTGCCCGTCTGCCCAGACCACCTCGCCGCGTGACAGCGTGTAGCGCGGCAGCGCGTTCACCTGCACGCCCTCGAACACCGAATAGTCGATGATCGACTTCTGGCTCGCGGCGGTGATGGTCTTCGAGAGTTTCGGATCCCAGACGACGACGTCGGCGTCCGCGCCCGGCGTGATCGCGCCCTTCTTGGGATAGACGTTGAGGATCCGGGCGATGTTTGTCGAGGTCACGGCGACAAACTCGTTCGGCGTCAGCCGCCCGGTCTCCACCCCTTTCGTCCAGAGCACCGGCATCCGGTCCTCGAGCCCGCCGGTGCCATTGGGGATCATCGGGAAGCCCTGCAGCCCCATGTGTTTCTGCTCGGTGGTGAAGGCGGCGTGATCGGTGGCCACCACCTGCAGCGAACCCGCCGCAAGCCCCGCCCAGAGGCTGTCCTGATGCGCCTTGTCCCGGAACGGCGGGGACATCACCCGCCGCGCGGCGTAGTCCCAGTCCTTGTTAAAATACTCCCGTTCGTCGAGCGTGAGATGCTGGATCAGCGGCTCGCCGTAGACCCGCATTCCCTTCTGCCGCGCCCGCCGGATCGCCTCGTGCGCCTGCTCGCAGGAGACATGCACGACGTAGAGCGGCACGCCGGCGGCGTCGGCGATCATGATCGCGCGGTTCGCCGCCTCGCCCTCGACCTCGGGCGGCCGGGAATAGGCGTGACCCTCGGGGCCCGTGAGCCCCTCCTCCATGTATTTCTTCTGCAGCTCCGCCACGATGTCGCCGTTCTCGGCATGCACCAGCGGCAGCGCGCCCAGTTCGGCGCAGCGCCTGAACGAGGCGTACATCTCGTCGTCTTCGACCATCAGCGCGCCCTTGTAGGCCATGAAGTGCTTGAAGGTGTTGACCCCGCGCTTCACCACCTCGGGCATCTCGGCGAAGATCTGCTCGTTCCAGCCGGTGATCGCCATGTGGTACCCCAGATCGACGCAGATCTGCGGCGCCGACTTGCGGTCCCAGTCGTTCATCGCGGTGACGAGGCTGCCGTCGGGCCCGGGCAGGACGAAATCGACCAGCATCGTCGTGCCACCCGAGGCGGCGGCGAAGGTGCCGCTTTCGAAAGTCTCCGCCGCGGTCGTGCCCATGAAGGGCATCTCGAGATGGGTGTGCGGATCGATGCCGCCGGGAATGACGTAGGCGTCGGTGGCGTCGATGGTCTCGTCGCCCCTGAGCCCCTCGCCGATCGCCGCGATCGTCTCGTCCTCGATCAGCACATCGGCCTTCCACGTCCGATCGGCCGTGACCACCGTGCCGCCCTTGATGACCTTGCTCATCCGAGTCTCCCGATCCCGCGCGGCCCTGCTTGCGGGCCGCCGCTTTCCGGGAGCACCTCACCACCGTTGCCCCGAAACGGCAAGAGGCCGGCTATGCCGGCCTCTCCGAGCCTTGCGCGGCAGTCTGTCCGGCGGCGCGGCCGTCCCGGTTCAAGCCTCGGCGTGCAGCAGCCGTCCGGTCACCAGCGTCGAGCCGCGCAGCGGCTTGAGGGCCTTGGCGCCCGCAAGCAGCCCCAGGTCGATCACCGGCTCGAGCAGGATCACCATCAGGTAGGCCGCCCCGAAGGCTCCGACCGCCGCAAGGTTATCTGCGCCCGCGCCTTGTCCGTAGAAGGCCCAGAACGCCACCCAGGCGACGACGCCGCCCTGGTAGGTCGCCGACAGCGCCAGAACCTGGGAATACTTCAGATCGACATAGGCCGTCCCCGCCGGGATGATCCGCCTGGCGACCAGGCTCACGGCCCAGAGCGGCGCGATCAGGGTGGTGACGTTCATGCCGTACTGCGGCAGGTCTAACGGCGCGAAGAAGAGCCCCTGCAGGAGAAGACCAGCCGCCAGCCCGATCGCGGCCGGTCCCGCGCCAAGGAGCAGGAAGAGCGTCGAGCCGAGGATCAGGTGAACTTCCGAGACGCCCACCGGATAGTGCGGAAACACCTGGAAGAAGCTGAAGACCATCGCCGTCGCCATCACCGAGCGCGCGGCGAGCGCCGCCGGTCCGCCGTCGCGGAACAGGGCGGGCGCCGCCATCGCGGCGGCGAGCCCGAAGGAGCCCACGGCGGTGGCGTAGCTCAGGACGATCTTCGCGCCATCGACGACGCCGGGGTTGATGTGCATTTTTGGTCTCCTTTCCGCACCCTCCGTGCGGCTGGCTGGAACGTGACGCGCGGAGGCGCGCCGGCGGGCGATGGCAGGTCTCCTGGCTCGCGGATCGTCGCTCCTGCCCCCTTCCCGGACCTTCGGTCCAGTGGCGTTCGGGCGCTCGCTCACCGCTCACAGTTACGGGGGTAGCCGCGGACTGGAGACGCACCCGCCCCGCACCGCGTTCCCTCTTTCCTCCGCCGCGGACGGCGAAACCATCAAAGGCGACGTTAAGGCGCAGGGGTCGGCGCGGCAAGCGCGATGAAGCGGTGCGCCGGCGCAGGCCATGTGAGGCTGCAGGAGCTTGCCAACCGCGCAAAGGAATGATGACGTCGAAAGCGGGAGCGTTTGGTGCAGGCGTCCCGTGCGGGCGCCCCGAAGGAACCGTCGGCGAGACGAGCGGGTTCCGGCGCGAACCTCAGGGAGGAACGACATGAGACGCGGCGACCTGACCACCGCAGCGGCAGGCGCCCGCATCAGTCTCGGCGCGGAGCCGGCAGCGTTGCGCGACCGACACGAGCGATCTGCCGTCGTGAGGAGCGCGGCATAGAACTCGGGCGCACCGGAGAGTCGCCCGTCCTGGAGCGGGTCCGCAAGCTCATCGACGGCTGGGCAATCCTTGGCGGTGTCGTTCTGAGCAGTATCGTCCTGATCAACGTCTGGACGGTGTTGGGCGGTTTCGTGGGGCTGCCCTTCGCGGGAGACTTTGAACTGACGCAGATCTGCGTCGCAGTGGCGGCCTTCATGTTCCTGCCGTATTGCCAGCTCCGCCGGCGCAACGTCACCGCCGCAATCTTCACCAACGGGATCGGCCCGCGCGGCCGGCGCGTTCTCGACGGCGCGGCCTCTGTGGTGGCGCTCGGCTTCGCGGCCGTCCTGCTGTGGCGCATGACGCTCGGGATGCTCGACCAGAGGATCTACGGGCTCTCGAGCACGATCCTGCAGGTCCCGATCTGGTGGGCTTACGTGCCCATACTGGTCTCGCTGGCGCTGCTCGCGGCGGCGGCGGCGCTGACGCTGGCCGACGAGATCCGGGGGCCGTCCTGATGGAGCCGATCGCGCTGGGGCTTGGAGGGCTCGCCGTCCTCGTTCTCCTCATCGCGCTGCGCCTGCCGATCGCCTATGCAATGATCCTGGTGGGTGGGGCAGGAACCGCGCTGATCAACGGTCCGGGCGTCCTGCTCTCGCAACTCAAGACGCTCGGCTACGGGCAGTTTTCCCTCTACGATCTCTCGGTCGTGCCGATGTTCATCCTGATGGGGGAACTGGCCACACGCACCGGGCTGTCGCGCGGCCTCTTCCGCGCGGCGAACGCCTGGGTCGGCTGGATGCGCGGCGGCACGGCGATGGCGACGATCGCCGCCTGCGCGGGCTTCGGCGCGGTCTGCGGCTCCTCGCTCGCGACCGCCTCGACCATGGGCAAGGTCGCATTGCCGGAACTGCGCCGCTACCAGTATTCCCCCGCGCTCGCCACCGGGTCCTGCGCGGCGGGGGGCGTGCTCGGCATCCTGATCCCGCCCTCTGTGGTCCTCGTCATCTACGCGATCATCGTCGAGGCCAATGTGGTCACCCTATTCATGGCGGCGCTGATCCCGGGCCTGCTCGCGGTCGTCTTCTTCATGGCGACGATCGCGATCTACGTGCGGATCGCGCCAGGCGCCGGCCCCGCGCAGGGGTCGGTCGACGGGGCGGAGTTCCGGGCGGCGACGCGCGGCGTCGTTCCGGTCGTCATCGTCTTCGGACTGGTGATCGGCGGCGTCTACGCCGGTCTCTACAACCCCACCCCCGCCGCAGCCATCGGCGTCTTCGCCGTCTTCGTCTACGGCCTCGCCACGCGGCAGCTCGGCCTCGCCGACCTGCGCGAGGCGGCGCTCGAAACCGCTGGCGCCACCGGGATGATCTATCTGATCCTGCTCGGCGCGGAGCTTCTCAAGATCTTTATGTCCCGCGCCGGCGTGCCGCAGACCGCAGCCGACTGGGCGGTCCATTCCGGCCTGTCGCCGATGTCGGTCCTGCTGGTGCTGCTCGTGGCGCTGATCCTGCTCGGCTGCCTGATGGACTCGCTGTCGATGATCCTGCTGGTCCTGCCGTTCTTCTGGCCGGTGATGGTCGCCATGAACGGCGGCGTCGCCCAGGCGGCCGAGGGCGCGGGCTTCGGGATGTCGACCGAGGATCTCAAGATCTGGTTCGGGATCCTCGCGCTCGTGGTCGTGGAGCTTGGTTTGATCACGCCGCCGGTGGGCCTGAACGTCTTCGTGATCTCAGCGATCGCCGGGGACGTCTCTATGGCGACGACATTTCGCGGCGTCGCGCCGTTCTTTGCGTCCGAGATGTTCCGCGTGGCGATCCTGATCGCGTTTCCAGTCGTGACGCTGGGGCTCCCGATGATTCTGGGCGGATGACGCGCGCCAGGCTCTGCACAGTTGCTGCTGGCGGAGATCGCCTTCACTGCGCCGGTCTGATATGGGAAGGTCGATAGACTTGAGGCCCATCGGGCCGCATTCGGCCCTCGCGCCGCCGAGGCAATTCGGGGAGAAGACGCACAGATGAAACGATCCGTTTTTGCATCCTCGGGGGGAACAGCCGGACCGCCGCAGCGCGCTGCCGCAACCCGGCCGGCGTCGGCGGCGCGCGGCCTGGCGCTCGGCTGCGTGCTTGCGCTCGTCGCGGGCGCGGCGGCGGCCCACACCGAAGGGACGGCCGGCGGCGGTTTCCTGACTGGCCTCCTGCACCCGGTGCTCGGCTGGGACCACGTCGCCGCCATGGTCGCGGTCGGGCTCTGGGGAGCGTTTCTCGGCGCGCCGGCGATCTGGGCGCTGCCGGTGGCCTTCCCCCTGGTCATGGCCCTGGGCGGCGCGCTCGGCGTGGCCGGCGCGCCGGTGCCCGGCGTCGAGTTCGGCATCGCCGCCTCCGCGCTGGTCATCGGCCTGGCGGTGATGCTGGCGCTGCGCCCGCCGCTCGTTGTCGCCGCCGTCGTTGTCGGCTTCTTCGCGATCTTTCACGGTCACGCCCACGGCGTGGAAATGCCGGGCGCCGCGAACCCGCTTGCCTATGCGGCCGGCTTCGTCATCGCGACCGGGCTGCTGCATCTGACCGGAATCAGCTTCGGCCTGCTGACACGATCGCAGACCGGCTCTCTGGCGGTCCGCGCCGCGGGCGGGGTGATCGCGCTCGCGGGTCTGGGCTTCATGACCGGGACGCTGTGAGGGGCGTGGCGCTCGCGCTCGCGGTCACGCTCCTGCCCGGAGTAGCGGCGGCGCACGACGCCTTCGGCGATCTGGGTCCCTTCTACGCGAGCCTGCTGCACCCGCTGGCCGATCCGGCCCAGGGGCTGCTGCTGGCCGCGGTCGCGGTGCTGCTTGCGCGCCAGCCGATCGCCACCGTCCGACCGGCCTATGCGGCGCTCGCCCTCTGCGGAGCGCTCGCGGTGGTCAGCCACGCCGTCGCCAGCGCGCCGCCCTTCGGCCTGCGCGCAACCGGGCTGGCCGTTGCCGCGCTCGGCCTCGTCGCCGTCACGGGGCGCCAGTTGCCCGCGCCCTTTGCTGCCCTGCTCGCGGCCGCCGTCGCAGTGGCCGCCGGTCTCACCGTCGATCTGCCGGAGGCCGGGCGCGCCGCTTCTCTCTCCGCCCTCGGCGGCGCGGCCGGCATCGCGCTCTTCGCGCTTCTCGTCTGGGGCGGCGTGGATTTCGCGAGCCGCCGCCTCGGCCCGGTCGCCGGGGCGGTCGCCGGGGCCTGGATCGCCGCGATCGGGGTCATGAGCGCGGCCCTTCCGGCCTGACCGGGGGCTAGAACACCGCGAGGCGCTGGACGAACCAGACCGCCGCGAGCCCGCCCATCGCATAGCTGACCGCCCCGAGCCCACGCCCGCCCAGACGCGTCACCGCGGCGACAAGCAGCGGATAAAGCCGCCCGAGCAGCGCGCCCAGGACCAGCACCATCGCAATGAACATGAGCTGCCCAGCCTCGACGCCGAGATTGAACGCAAAGAGCGCCAATGGCACCTCGCCCTCCGGCAGCCCGACCTCCAGGAGCGCCCGCGCGAAGCCGAGCCCGTGCAGCAGTCCGAAGGCGAAGGCGACCACCCAGGGGTAGCGCGCCGTCAGTCCGGCCGGCGACCCGGCCGGACGCAGCAGTTCGGCCGCGAGGAACATGATCGAGAGCGCCACCACCGCCTCGACGGGCGGCGCGGGCACGACGATCCAGCCCAGCGCTGCCGCCGCCAGGCTCAGCGAATGCGCGGCCGTGAACGCCGTCACCGCCCAGACCAGCCGCCGACGGTCCCGGATCAGCAGGATCAGCGCGAAGACGAACATCAGGTGGTCGATCCCGCGCAGGATGTGATCGACGCCCAGCGCGAAGTAGGTGGAGAGCACGCCGAGACGGCCTTGCGGGGCTGGCGCAATGAACGCGGTCGTCGCCGCCGTCAGCCGCTGGCTCTCCACCTGTCCGGGGGCGAGTTCGTAGCGGACCAGCACGTCGGTCTCGGTCCGCTCGAGCCCCTCGATGCGAACCTCGCCGCCCTCGAGCCCGCCGGGACAGGTCGCCACCCACTCGGCCACGAACGCCGCGCCATCGAAGCGCAGCCCCTCCTCCGCCCGCCGCGGCGCGCAGGTTTCCGGCAGCAGCGCGTCGATGGGCAGCGCCCCGCCGCCCGCGGTCGGCACCTTCCAGTAGACCCGCCAGGCGTCGCCGCCGAGGGCCTTGAGATCGAGAAACCCGGGCTGGAGCGCATGCGGGGCGACCGGGCCGGCCAGCAGGAGAAGGAACCCCAGCAGCGCGATGAGGCGAGTCATCCGCCCTCCTGCGGAAGGATCACCTCGTAGCGGTCCTTGAGCGCGCGGAATTGCGCCTCGCGCAGTTCGTCGGCGGAGTCGCGCCGCCAGTCCGCCTCCACCGCCGCCCTGACCGCCTCGAACGGCGGCGGCGTCGCCGGTTCGCTGGCGAGCACCTGCACCAGATGCGCCCCGAAGCCCGACATCACCGGTCCCGACCACACGTTCGCATCCAGCCCGGCGACGGCGTCGTAGAAACCCGTACCGAACGTGCCGTCCACGGCTGTCGGCGTCGCCGCCTCCAGCGCGGGCGGCAGAAGCGTCGGCCGGCCGAGGCCGCCCGGCTCCGCGCCGGCGGCCAACGCTGCGAGCGTCGGCGCGGGATCGGCGTCTCCAAGAAACACCTGCCGGAAGGTGACGCGTGGATCGGGCGTGAAGCGATCGGGGTGCGCCTCGAAATGCGCGCGCAGCGCCGCCTCGTCCGGCGCGAGCGCGCTTGCGCCGACGTCCCCGAGGAACTCCATCTTCTGGCGCAGCCGGCGCCGGATCACCGTGTCGTCGCGGTCGAGCCCGAGCGCGAGCGCCTCGCGGTAGTAGACCTCCTCGCGCACGTGGTCGTCAAGCAGCGCCGCGAGCTCGTCCTCGGTCGGCGCCCGCCGCCAGACCGACTCGAACTGCGCCGCCAGCCGGTCGACCGCCGCCGGAGTCACATCGATGACGCGCTGCGCGTCGGCGACGGGCGGTCCCGCCTCGCTGCGATAGAGCGCAAACACCGCAAGGCCGATCAGCAGGAAATGAAGCAACGGCTCCCTGAGCGCGCGGGCGATCAGATTGCTGCTCGAAACCCTGTCCATGAAGCCCCTGATGCTGATTTGCGGTGCCGCTTCTACGCGTCCTGACCGGCGATGACGAGCCCCTGACGGCCGGCGGGTCGCGCCCGTCAAGTCATCCGAGCGGTGCGCCGCGCAGGGCCCATCCGCCATCTGCGGGGAGGATCGCGCCGTTGACGTAGCCCGCCGCGTCCGAGCCGAGAAAGAGGCAGGCGGCGGCCACGTCGTCGGGCAGGCCGAGACGCGCCATAGGCACGGATGCGGCCACACGGGCCCGGGTCCTGGCGTCCGGGGCGAGGCGCGCCATGCCCTCGGTGCCGTCGATCGGGCCCGGAACCACGCTGTTCACCCGCAGGCCTTCCCTGCCCCATTCGATCGCAAGACAGCGCGTGACCATGTCGACGCCCGCCTTGGCGGCGCAGACGTGGGCCTGCAGCGCCATCGGCACCGAGGCCTGCGGGGCGGAGATGTTGATCAGACTGCCGCCGGGCCGCCGCATGTGCGGATAGGCCGCCCGCATCACGTGCCAGGTGCCGAGCAGGTCGATGTCGACGACGGCCTTGAACCCGTTCGGGCTGATGTCGATGGCGCGGGCCGGGAAGTTCCCGGCAGCCCCCGAAACAAGCACGTCGATGGTGCCGACCTCCTCGGCGAAGGCGGAAACGGCCCCCGAGACCGCCGCATGGTCGCGCACGTCGAAGGTGTATCCGAACGCCGGTCCTGCCGGGCCGCCCAGCGCCGCAACGGCCGCATCGACCTTCTCCTGGTTGCGACTGCCGACGCCGAGGCGCGCGCCGGCCGCGGCGAACGCCTTTGCGATGCCAAGGTTGATGCCACTGGTGCCGCCGGCGACAAAGACGGTCGCGCCCGCATAGTCGAATGTGGATTTCATCGAGGCTTCCCTTCTTGCCAATTCGATCGCGCTGATAAAGGGATTAACCCTGCCCTACGGCCTCGCGCTCGCAGGTCGTGGCTCACAGCCAGTCGTGGCGCTTGAAGTAGAGGTAGGGAAGGATCGCGGAGACGATCATCAACCCGATGGCTATGGGGTATCCGTATTCGTTGTCGAGTTCAGGCATGGAGCTGAAGTTCATGCCGTAGACCGAGGCGATCAGCGTTGGCGGCAGGAAGACGACGGCGGCGACCGACAGGATCCTGATGATGCCGTTCTGCTCGATGTTGATCATGCCGAGCGTGGCGTCGAGCAGGAAAGTGATCTGCTGGGAGAGGAAGGTCACGTAATCGGCCAGCGATCGCACGTCGCGCGCGAGGGTCTTGAGCCGCTCGCGCACGTCCTTGCCGGCCTTGCGCTGAAGCGTGACGTGACCGAAGAAGCCGATCAGTCGATCGAGCGTCACGAGGCTCTCGCGGATGTCCGAAGCGAGATCGCCCTTGAGACCGATCTTCTCGAGCAGGTGCTGGAAGTCCCTGCTGCTGGTCGGCTTCGCTCCGCGCTTGCGAAAGATGCTGCTGGAGATCTCGTCGGTCTCGCGGCCGGCGTGCTCGAGGATGTCGGCCAGCCGGTCGACGATTCCCTCGAGGAGGGCCAGAAGGACGCCCTCCCCGGTCTCGCAGCCCATGGGGACCTTCGCCGCCCGGGCGGGAAAGGTCGCGAACGCGCGCGGTTCGTGGTAGCGGACGGTGATGAGAAGACCACCGGACAGCACGAAGGTGACAGGAAGTATCAGCGGATCTTCGCCGTCCACCTTCGAGAGCAGCATCGCCGTCATGAAGACCGCGCCATCCTCGGTGTAGAGACGCGACGAGATCTCGATCTCGCTCATTTCCTCGCGTGTCGGAATATCGATCCCCAGCCGTTCCTCGACGGCGCTTTCCTCGGCGGGCGTGGGGTCGACGAGATCGATCCAAACGAGCGAATCGATCGGCTCGGGCAAGCTGCCGACGGCCCGGAGGCGGTCGGCGTCGCTCACGTACGCATGGATCATCCTTCCCTCCTGTGGGACCTGCCGGGCGGCCATCGCCGCGCCTCGGTGGCGTCTGCGGACCGTAGGGCGAGGGGCGGCTCCGGCACAAATCATTATTGCCGCGCGGCGGCCGGTTTCCCTTGCTAGCGAGGCGCGCTCCCGGCGAGGTTGAACCGCATCGCCAGTGCGTGCCCCGCCCAGACGGCAAGCAGCCACAGGACCACCGATCCGCCCGCGTAGAGCGCCGCAAGGCCCGCCTCGCCGGCCGCCGCCAGCCGCAGGGTCTCGAGGCTGAAGAGCGAGAAGGTGGTGAATCCGCCGCACAGGCCCATGATCACGAACTGCGTTTGGCGCGCGCTCGCGGCCAGCCGTCCTTTCGGTCCGGTGAGCGCGGCGTAGACGCCGATCGCGAAGGAGCCGATCACGTTGACCGCGAGGGTTCCCCAGGGAAAGCCGGGCCCGGCCAGCTCGACCATGGCGACGGACAGGCCCGCGCGCAGGACGCCGCCGAGCGCTGCGCCGAGGGCCACCGCAAGATGGGTCGCGAGACCGTCCGGAAAGGTGCGGGCATCGGTCATGCCTGAGACGCCGGAAACGCGGCGTGGCCGGCGATCAGACCAAGCGCCGCCGCCGCAAGGCAGAGCCCGAGGGAGAGAAGCACGTTCATGGCGGCCCGCGACCTGGCGCCGTCGCGCGCCAGCGCCAGCGTCTGGAAGCTGAAGGACGAGACCGTGGTGTAGCTTCCGAGAAATCCGACGACGGCGAGCGACCAGACCGCAGGCCATCCGGCGACGAGCTGGGCTTCGTGAAGTTGCGCGAGGATGCCGATCGCGAACGATCCAGAGACGTTGACCACGAGCGTGCCCCAGGGGAATTCCTCGCCCACCGCGCGCGCGACGAGGCCCGAGACAACGAACCGGGCGACGCCGCCGAGCCCGCTGCCGACCGCGACCAGAGCCAGCATGACCGCGATCTCGCGCATCAGACCAGCCGATCCGTCTGTCGATCCGATGTCGCTGCGGCGGGCGCGCTCCGGATGGACGCGGCGCCGCCAGGATCCGCGGCCACGTGGTCGCGCGCCACCGACATCGACTTGATCACGGCGTGAACGGGGTCGCCGGGGCGAAGCGCCATGCTGTCGGCGGCCCTGCGGGTGATCCGCGCGACGATCTCGCCGCCGCTAAGCGCCAGCCGGACGATCACCCCGGGACCATCGCCGGGTGTGACGGCGACAACCCGCGCGGGAAGGATGTTCTGCGCGCTGAGCCCTTCGGGCCTGGCGCGCGACAGGATCACGTCGTGCGCGAGAATGCGCACCCGCACCCGATCGCCGGGGGCGGCTGCGACCCGCGGCAGCCAGATCGGGCCGCCGGCGGCGTCGAGCCGCGTGGTCCCGTCCGGCTCCTGCGCCACGACCGTGGCGGACAGCATCGCAGCAACCTCGCGCAGGCCCATGCCGCGCAGCGCCGCAGGATCGGACATCACCGCAGCGGTCGAGCCCTGCGCAATGCAGCGGCCGCCGTCGATCACCACCATCCGATCCGCGAGAAGCTGCGCCTCGCCGATGTCGTGGGTGACGAGCACGACCGGCATCGGCAGGCTGCGGCGCAGGGCGATCAACTCCTCGTGCAGCTTCTCGCGCGTCGCGCGGTCCACGGCCGAAAAGGGCTCGTCGAGCAGCAGAACCGCCGGTTCCCGGGCGAGCGCGCGGGCCAGCGCGACGCGCTGCTTCTGCCCGCCGGAGAGCGCCGCCGGATGGCGCTCGGCGAGGCCGTCTAGATGAACGAGCGCGAGAAGCCGCTCGGCCTCCCGCCGGCGCTCCGCCCGGGGAAGCCGGTCGAGCGCCGCGATGACGTTGCCCGCCGCCGTCATGTGCGGAAAGAGCCCGAAACTCTGGAAGACGACTCCGGCGCTGCGGCGATGCGCGGGCAGATCGCGGCCGGATGCAGTGTCGAGCCAGATGTTTTCACCGACCGCCACCCGGGCCAGCTGCGGCCGCCACAGTCCGGCGATGGTGCGCAGCGTCGTCGTCTTGCCCGAACCGGACGGACCCACCAACGCGATGAGTTCGCCGGCCCCCACCTCGAACGCGAGATCGAGCGGGATGGGTGCCTCGGCGCGGACGATGACGCTCAACGTCGCCATCTGGCGCGCCTCATCGGAAGCGCCGCCCGACGCGGGCCGACAGCATGTAGGTCGTGGCGATCGTCAGGAGCGATATCGCCACGAGGACGGCGGACATCGTTGCGGCGGCGTCCATGTCGAACGCCTGCACGCGGTCATAGATCGAGATGGCGATCGTTCTCGTCTCGCCGGGAATGGAGCCTCCGACCATCAGGACCACACCGAACTCGCCCAGAGTATGCGCAAATGTCAGAACCATCGCCGTCAGAAGCCCCGGCCACGCCAGCGGCAGCTCCACCCGCCAGAGCGCGCGGAGCGGCGAGAGGCCCGAACAGGCCGACGCCTCGCGGATCTCCCGGGGGATCGCCTCGAAGGCCCGCTGCGCCGGCTGGATCGCGAAGGGCAGGTTGAAGATCACCGACGCCAGCACTAGCCCCTCGAAGCTGAAGACGAGCTGTCCGCCGAAGACGTCGCTCCACAGCTCGCCGATAGGCGAATCCCTGCCGAACGCGACGAGCAGGTAGAAGCCCAGCACCGTCGGGGGCAGGACCAGCGGCAGCATGACGAGCGCCTCCACGAGCCCCTTCCCCGCGAAGTCCCGGAACGCGAGCAGTCGCCCCATCCCGATGGCCACGGGCAGCAGGATCGCCACGGTCCAGCCCGCGAGCTTCAGGGAGAGAAGGAGCGCCGTCCAGTCCAAGGCGTTACTCCGGCACGAGAAAGCCGTAGCGCCGCAGGGTCTTCTGCGCCGGCGGCGAACGGACGTGGTCGTAGAAGGCTTCGGCGACAGCGCCGGCACCTGGCATAAGCGCCATCCGT
Organism: uncultured Alphaproteobacteria bacterium; assembly: GCA_963836255.1. GTDB lineage: Bacteria > Pseudomonadota > Alphaproteobacteria > Rhodobacterales > Rhodobacteraceae > Amaricoccus. Next base: position 263,355 of record CAWIIL010000001.1, on the reverse strand, counting down.
TGGGTCAGCGGACCATGCCACTCGGCGGGAACGAGATCGAACGCGCCCTTTTCGGCCAGATCCGGCGCAAGCGCCAGAGAATAGGCGATGATCCCCCCGTCAGCGTCGCCGGACAGCGCGAACTGAGCTGCCTGGCTGACGTTTTCGCCGATTACCAGGAAGGGCTGCGCCTCTTCCCAGATCCCGGCGTGCCGCAGGGCCTCCATCGCCCGCACCCCGTATGGCGCGTGCTCGGGATTGGCGATGGCGAAACGCGTCAAGCGGCCATCTTGCAGGGCTTGCCGAAGGTCCTCGAGCGTGCCGTCAGCCTCCAGCGGGCCGCCATCGGGGACGGCGATCACCAGCCGTCCGTCAGCGTAGACAAGGCCGGGATCGCGAGCGAAACCGTCACGCGCCAGGTCGAGCACGGTCTGCTCGTCGGCGGCCATGAGCATCTCGAACGGCGCGCCTTCGCGGATCTGCAGGGCGAAGTTCCCCGTCGAACCGAACGAAAGCCGCACCGCAAAGCCAGTTTCGTGCTCGAAGGACGCCGCGATTTCCTCGGCGGCGAAGCGCAGGTTCGCCGCCACCGCGATCACAGGCGACTTGTCGGCCTGCGCGCGCGCCGGAGCGACGATTGAAACGGCCGCGAGCGTCGCCGCCATGAACGCCATCGCGGCGATCATCCGGCGTCGAACTTGTCGGCTTCGCATGACCCGCACTCCTCGACATGTCTGTCTGAACATATCGGTCGGCCCCGGTCCCGGCAATCGTCAGGTGACGTCGTCCTGCCGCAGCATGCGCCGCAGTTCGCCCATCTCGCCCGCGATCGCACGCTCGGTCTCCGCCTCCATGCGCCGGTAGACGGCGAGCACCAGCGCGCCTTCGTCGGTCAGAGACGCGCCGCCGCCCGCCGCGCCGCCCCGGCTCGTCGTCACAAGCGGCGCGCGAAAGCAGCCATTCATGCTCTCGACCAGCATCCACGCGCGCTTGTAGCTCATGCCCATCGCGCGTCCTGCCCCGGCGATCGAGCCCGTGGCCCTGATCCCCTCGAGGAGGTCCGCCTTGCCCGGCCCGATCGCGATGTCGGGGCCGAGCACGATCCGAAGCCGCGCGCCTGTCGATGTGCCCGATCGTTTCATGACCACACCGTCGCCGGCGCGTCCCGCCCGCATCAAGCGAATTCGCGCCCACCCGGCGAGATCGTCTCAAGCGAGAAGACGCGCGCGGCCCAGAATCGTTGATCCAGTTGACTCAACAGATGCTTCGCGGACAAACTTGTCTCCCAACGCAATTCGGACACCGGAACAATACAGATTTCCCGACCAGATCCCGCCGCAACCGACACTCAGCCGGAGGACGCCTGACATGATTGAACCCGGCAGGATCCTCGAGACCCACGACATCACCCGGCCGCCGCCCGAGATCATCGAGGGCGTCCGGCGCATGGGTGCGGCCACCGCCGCGAGCACGCTCTTCCACATGGCCGGGATCACCAATTCTCACATGGTCGGACCGGTGACCCGGAAGCCGGGTGCGGCGATCGCCGGGCCGGCCCTGACGCTCCAATTCATGCCGCTGCGCGCCGATCTTTACTCCAACACCGAATACGCCGAGCCCGAGTTGCAACTGCACCGGCACGTGCTCTACCACACCCAGCCCGGCGACATCGTGGTCGTGGACGCGCGCGGCGACATGCGCGCCGGCGTGTTCGGCGAGATGATGATGACCTACTTCAAGGGTCGCGGCGGCGCCGGCGTGGTCATCGACGGCTGCCTGCGCGACTGGCCCAACATCAAGGGGCTCGACATTCCGTGCTGGATCCGCGGCGTCACGCCGAACTTCCACACGCAGATCGACCTGATGCCCTTTGCTGTGAACGCGCCGATCGCCTGCGGCGGCTGCCTGGTGATGCCCGGCGACATAATCGTCGCCGACGACGACGGCGCCGTGGTGGTGCCCGCGGGCCTCGCCGCGCGGCTGATCGAGGAGGCCCACGTCGCCCATGGCTGGGAGGACTTCTCGCGCCAGCGCCTGTCCGAAGGCGGCGACCTGCGGATCTACTATCCGCTGTCTGACGAGGCGCGGCCGGAATACGAAGCGTGGCTGGCGGCGCGAGACCAGGCTAAATGAAGATCACGGACCTCCGATGCGCGGTCATCGGCGACAATCCGATCGTGCGCATCGTCACCGACGAAGGCGTCTCCGGGTATGGCTCAGTCGAAAGCTACAAGCCCTATCTCAAGCCGCATGTGATGTATTTCCGGGACGGCGTGCTCGGCTGCGACCCGACCGACGTCGAGCGGGTGATGCAGCGCATCCGCAAGCGCGGCGCCTTCAAGCCCTGGGGCGCGGCCGTCAGCGCCATCGAGCATGCGCTCTGGGACGTCGCGGGCAAGGCCGCGGGCGTGCCGGTCTACAAGCTGCTCGGCGGCAAGGTCCGCGACAGGGTCCGGGTCTACAACGGCGCGATCCGCGAGCCCATGAAGGGCACGACCCCAGACGACTACGCCGCGGAGGCGCGCAAGATGCGGGCCCTGCCCCATGGCTTCTCCTTCGTGAAGATGGGCGTGGCCTTCCACTCCCCGATGAAGGACGACGTCGCGGACTTCCACATGGGCGAGAGCATGGGTGCGACGCCCTACCACGGCTTCACGACCTCGGGCCTGATCACCGAGCGCGGCATGGCGCATCTCGTCGACTGCGTGGCGGCGGCCAAGGAGGCGCTCGGCGACGCGGTCGGGCTCGCCCTCGACTGCGGGCCGGGTTTCACCGCCATCGACGCCAAGAAGTTCGCCCGGGCGGTCGAGCCCTTCAACCTGATGTGGCTTGAGGACATGATCACCGGCGATTACACGCCCTTCGTCAACGCCGACGTGACCCGCTCGACGACGACGCCGATCCACACCGGCGAGCAGATCTACCTGCGCCAGAACTTCAAGGCGCTCATCGAGGGCCACGCGGTCAACGTCGTCGGCCCCGATCCGGCAGATGTCGGCGGCATCGCTGAGTTGAAATGGATCGCGGAATACGCCGACCTGCACGGGATCATGACGGCCCCGCACGGCACCGGCAACGGACTGCTCGGCCTCGCGGCGCTGGTGCAGGTCTGCGCTACGCTGCCGCAGAACTACATCGCCTTCGAGCTGCCCACCGGCAAGCCGAACTGGTGGTTCGACATCGTCGAAGGTCTGCCCGACCCGCTGGTCAGGGACGGCTTCATCGAGGTCTGGAACCGCCCCGGCATGGGCGTGGAGATAAATCCGGAACGCGCCGCGCCCTACCTGAAACCCGAGGACGCCGACTTTTTCTACTGAGACGGACGCGCACGGCGCGCAATCGAGGGGAGAAACGCAATGCGCAGACTTCGCGCCAAGAACGCCAAACGTGACACCCATGGCAGGGCCCGAGAGGGCGAACGCAATCTCAGGAGCCGCTCATGAGCATCTCGCTGGACGGCAAGGTTGCGCTGGTAACCGGGGCCAGTTCGGGCATCGGACGTGCGATGGCCAGGGCGCTCGCAGCCGAGGGCGCGAAGCTAGCGCTCGCCGCGCGCTCGGCCGAACGGCTGGAGGCGGTGCGGGCGGCGAGCGAGGTCGAGGCGATCGCGCTGCCGGTCGATCTTGCCGACCCCGCCGCGGTGGAGCGCATGGTGGAGGCGGCGCAACGGCACTTCGGCCGGATCGATATCCTGCTCGCCAACGCAGGGGTCTACGTGCCGGGCGACGTGGTCGACGGCGATCCGGACGCCTGGGAGCGCATGATCGCCGTGAACGTCTCGAGCGTCTTCCGAGCCATCCGCCGCGTCCTGCCGGGCATGATCGCGCAGGGGTCGGGCCACATCATCGTGACCAGTTCGATCTCGGGTCATTCGGCGTTGCACTGGGAGCCGGTCTACAGCGCCACCAAGCACGCGATTCAGACGTTCGTGCACGGCCTTCGCCGCCAGGTCGCCCCGCACGGGCTGCGGGTCGGCGAGGTCTCGCCGGGCGTCGTCCTCAACGAGCTCTGGGGCCTGACCGATCCCGCCGAGATCGCCGCCAAGGCCGACGCGCACCAAGGGCTGCTGAGCGAGGACGTGGCCGACGCAGTGATCTTCATGCTCACCCGCCCCGAACGCGTTACAATCCGCGATGTGGTGATCCTGCCCCAGAACCAGGACATCTGATCCCGCCTGCATCTGTCCCGCGAAGTCTCCCGATTTTGTTTGCGCGCCTCTTGGCGCGCAGCTAGGCACGCGCCGGCGGGGAGGGTCCATGGTCGCGCGCCTCATGATCCAGGGTTGCGGCTCGAACGTCGGCAAGTCGCTCCTTGTCGCTGGACTCGCCCGCGCCTTCGCCCGTCGCGGGCTCGCAGTACGGCCGTTCAAGCCGCAGAACATGTCCAATAACGCGGCCGTCACCATCGACGGCGGCGAGATCGGTCGCGCCCAGGCGCTTCAGGCCATCGCCTGCGGGACGCCGCCTTCGGTTCACATGAACCCGGTGCTGCTCAAGCCCGAGAGCGAGACCGGCGCCCAGGTCATCCTTCAGGGCCGCCGCCTGACCAACGCGCGCGCCCGCGACTACGCGCGTCTCAAACCGACGCTGCTGCCTGCCGTGCTCGAGAGCTTCGATCGCGTTTCGCGGGAGGCGGATCTGGTGCTCGTCGAGGGCGCGGGCAGCCCGGCGGAGATCAACCTGCGTGCGGGCGACATCGCCAACATGGGCTTCGCCCGCGCCGCTCGGGTCCCGGTCGCGCTCGTCGGCGACATCGACCGCGGCGGGGTTATCGCCCAGATAATCGGCACCCGGGCGGTGCTCGATCCCGCGGACGCTGCCCTGGTGCGCGGCTTCATCATCAACAAGTTCCGCGGCGATCCGCGCCTCTTCGACGACGGCTACGCCGCGATCGTGGCGCGGACCGGCTGGCGTGGCTTCGGGGTCGCGCCCTGGTTCGCCGACGCCCGAAGGCTTCCGGCCGAGGACGCGCTTGACCTCGCCGATCGCGGCTCGACCGGGGCGTTCCGGGTCGCAGTCCCGATCCTGTCGCGGATCGCCAACTTCGACGATCTCGACCCCCTGGCGCAGGAGCCCGGCGTCGGGGTCGAGATGATTGCGCCCGGCCGCGTGATCCCTGTCGAGGCCGATCTTGTGATCCTGCCTGGAAGCAAGTCGACGCGCGCCGACCTCGCTTTCCTGCGCGCCCAGGGCTGGGACATCGACATCGCCGCGGCGCTTCGCCGCGGGGCCTGCGTGCTGGGCCTCTGTGGCGGCTACCAGATGCTCGGCGAGGCCATCGCCGATCCCGAGGGGCTCGAGGGTCCGCCAGGCGTCGCCCGCGGCCTCGGCCTGCTAGCGGTCCGCACGGTGATGCGACCTGAGAAGCGTCTCGATCTTACCGAAGCGGTCCACGTGGAGACCAGAACCGCAGTGGCGGGTTACCAGATCCATCTCGGCGCCACCGAGGGCCCGGACCGCGCGCGGCCACTCTTTGAGACCGCGAGCGGCCCGGAAGGCGCTATCTCCGGCGACGGGAGGGTGATGGGAACCTATCTGCACGGCGTCTTCGCCGCGGACCGCTTCCGGAGCGCCTTCCTGCGGGCGCTCGGGGCCGCAACGTCGGACAACGCCTACGCGGCCGGGGTCGAGGCGACGCTCGATGCGCTCGCCAACCACGTTGAGGCCCATCTCGACTGCGACGGACTTCTCGAGACGGCGCGCGCCGGCGCCTAGAACTCGACGCCCGCCTGCGCCTTCACGCCGGAGCGGAACGGGTGCTTGAGGAGCGTCATCTCGGTGGCGAGATCGGCGATCTCGAGGATCTCCGGCGCGGCGTTGCGCCCGGTGAGCACCACATGGGTCATCTCGGGCTTGTGCTCCGCGAGGAAGGCCGCGACTTCGCCTGCGTCGAGGTAGCCATAGCGCAGCGCGATGTTGATCTCGTCGAGCAGCACCATCCGCATCGCGGGGTCGCCGATCAGTTCCTGCGCCTTTGTCCAAGCCGCCCCGGCGGCGGCGATGTCGCGCGCGCGGTCCTGGGTCTCCCAGGTGAACCCCTCGCCCATGGTGTGGAAGCGGCAGAGATCGGCGAAATGGGTCTCGATCAGGTCGCGCTCTCCGGTCGCCATCGCGCCCTTGATGAACTGCACCACCGCGCAGGGCATCCCGTGGGCGATGCAGCGGAAGATCATCCCGAAGGCTGCGCTCGACTTGCCCTTCCCGGGTCCGGTGTGGACGATGATCAGGCCCTTCTCGCCGGTCTTGGCGGCCATCATCCGGTCGCGGGCGGCCTTGATCTTTCGCATCTTATCCCGGTGCCGGTCGTTTTCGGCAATCATGGCCCCGTTCCGTTGCTTGACACCCGCCCGGCGCTCGTTGCAAATCGCCGCTGCTGGTTCCTGTCTATGACAGGCGAAGAGGGAATGCGCTAGGGCGGGGAGCCGGAAGCGCAGCCGCCCCCGCGACCGTGACCGGAGAGGGCTCTGTGGACCACTGGCCGATCGGCTGGGAAGGTTGGAGCGCCGCCGGGACGCAAGTCCCGACATCCGCAAGCCGGGAGACCTGCCAGCGACGAGAGACGCAGCCGGACGGGGTGTTCCGGTGACGGGTCCGCGCACGTTGCAGCCCCGCCATCAGGCCCTCGCCCCGACGGGAGGGACGAGATGCGATCGACTGAGCCCGGAGCCCGGCGTCCCGCGCAGGGCGCGCGCTGATGGACGGTGCGGCGGGCGATCTGGCCCCGGCCGAACTGCTGATCTGCGTCACGTGCCGAAGCTCCGCGGCGCGCGCCGGTGACGGCGACGCGTCAGAGCCGCGCCCGGGCGCGCGGCTGCTCGAACGCCTCCGCGGCGACTCCCCGCCCGCAGGGGTCGCCATCCGCGCGGTCGAGTGCCTGTCCAACTGCGATCACGGCTGCACGGTGGCGCTTCGGGGCCCGGGGCGCTGGACCTACGTCTACGGCAACCTCGACCCTGACGCCGAAGCCGATCTCGAGGCGCTGCGCGACGGCGCAAGCCGCTATCGCGCGGCCGCCGACGGTCTTGTGCCCTGGCGCGAACGTCCACAGCATTTCCGCAAGAACTGCATCGCCCGCATCCCGCCCATGGAGAGCCCTGATGACTGATCTGGCCAAGATACCCGTGACGGTCATCACCGGCTTTCTCGGCGCCGGCAAGACGACGCTTATCGCGAAGCTCCTGCGCGACGCCGGTGGCCGGAGATTGGCGGTGCTGGTCAACGAGTTCGGCGACGTCGGCGTCGACGGCGAGATCCTGCGAACCTGCGCGATCGAGGGCTGCCCCGACGAGAACATCGTCGAACTCGCCAATGGCTGCATCTGCTGCACTGTGGCCGACGACTTCATCCCGGCCATCGAGACCCTGATGCGGCTCGACCCGCGCCCCGAACACATCCTGATCGAGACCTCCGGGCTCGCCCTGCCGAAGCCGCTGCTCAAGGCGTTCGACTGGCCCGACATCCGCTCGCGCATCACTGTCGACGGTGTGATCGCGCTCGCAGACGCCGAGGCGGTCGCCGACGGCCGCTTCGCGCCTGACACGGCGCGCGTCGAGGCCCAGCGCGCCGCCGATCCCGGGCTCGACCACGAGACGCCGCTCTCTGAGGTCTTCGAGGACCAGATCGCCTGCGCCGACATCGTGCTGCTGACCAAGTCTGATCTCGCTGGCGCCGACGGCGTGGCGCGCGCGCGCGCAGTCATCGCGGCGGAGTCGCCGCGTCCGCTGCCGGTCATCGAGGTGATCGAAGGCGCCGTCGACGCCCGCGTCATCCTCGGCCTCGGCGCAGCCGCGGAGGACGACATCGCCGCGCGGCCTTCCCATCACGACGGAGTGGATGATCACGATCACGAGGACTTCGACAGCGTCGTGATCGATCTGCCCGAACAGAGCGATCCCGCTACGCTCGCAGCCCGGATCGAGGCGCTCGCCCGCGACCAGCGCGTCCTGCGTGTGAAGGGCTACGCCGCCGTAACCGGCAAGCCGATGCGCCTGCTCGTGCAGGCGGTCGGAACCCGCGTGCGCGCGCAGTTCGACCGGCCATGGGCCGCGGGCGAGGCGCGCCGCGGCCGGCTCGTGGTGATCGCCGAGCACGACGACCTTGACCCGGTGGCCATCCGTTCGGCGCTGGGCGCCTGAGGCCACGCCATGCACGTCGTCTTCCGCGAAAGCCACGGGATCGAGGAGACGGCGATCGCGCGCGATCTCGGCCAGACCCCGGCGGCGCTCGTGGCGCTGTCCTTCTCCGACAGCGATCTGAGCGCGCTCGCGGAGGGCTGGCGCCGGGCGGAGGGCCGCCTTCCCGCCTTGCGTCTCGCCAATCTCGCCGATCTCGCGCACCCGCTCTCGGTCGACACTTATATTGAAACCACGCTTGAGGGCGCTCGCGGCGTGCTGATCCGGCTGATCGGCGGCGCGCCCTACTGGTCCTATGGCCTCCAGCAGGTCTCCGCGCTCGCCCGCAGCCGCGGCGTCGCGCTCGCGGTGCTGCCTGCCGACGGACGCCCCGATCCGGCGCTCGACGCCGCGTCGACGGTGCCGGTCTCCACGCTGCGCCGGCTTGGGCATCTCTGCGACGCCGGCGGCGCGGTCGCGGCGCAGGCGGCGCTCGCGCAGCTTGCGATCGCCGCGGGGCTCTACGCCGGCCCGGTTCGCGGCGCGCGAACGCTGCCGGACGTCGGCGGATGGTCGGCGCGCGACGGCCTCGCCTGCCCCGCCGCCTTCGAATTGGCGAGCTCCCGACCGCGCGTGATCGTGACCTTCTACCGAGCCTATCTCGCCGCCGCCGACATGGCCCCCATCGCCGCACTCCTGGAGGCCTTCGAGGCGCGGGGTTGCGACGCCTTCGCGCTCTTCGCGCCGTCGCTCAAGGCGCCCGAGGCGCGGGCCTGGCTGCGTCGCTGGATCGCCCGGCTCGCGCCCGCCGCGGTGGTGAACGCCACCGCATTTTCAGCCCGCGACGACGCCGGCGAATCGGTCCTCGAGGTCGCGGGCGCGCCGGTGTTCCAGATCGCGCTCTCCACCGCCTCCCGGCAAGCCTGGGCGGACAGCACGCGCGGGCTCTCCGCCGCCGATCTCGCCATGCACGTCGTCCTGCCGGAGGTGGACGGTCGGATCTTCGTCGGGGTCGCCTCGTTCAAGGAACCCGGCCCCCGCGATCCGGCGCTGGAGTTCGCGCGCGTCTCGCATCGCCCTCACGCCGGACGGATCGACGCGATCGCCGACCGGATCGCGGCACGCATCCGCCTCGCCGCGACCGCGCCCGCCGACAAGCGGCTCGCGATCGTGCTCTCGACCTATCCCGGCAAGGCGCACCAGATGGCGCACGCGGTGGGGCTCGACGCGCTGGCGTCCGCCGAGGAGATCCTCGCGGATCTCGCGGCGGCGGGTCATGCGACGGCGCGCGGCTCCCCCCTCGCCACGGCGCTGCGCGACGAGACCCTCGCCTGGCCGCTCGCAGAGTACCGCGCCGCGCTGGAGGCGCTTCCCGGCGCGCTGCGCGCCGAACTTGCAGAAGCATGGGGCGCCGCAGAGGACGACCCGAACGCATGCGACGACGCGTTCCGCTTCCGGGCCGTCCGCCGCGGCAAGGCGCTTGTGGCGCTCCAGCCCGAGCGGGGCGATTCCAGCGTTCGCGACGCCGAGTACCACGATCTCGCCCGCACGCCGCGCCACGCCTACGTGGCCTTCCATCTCTGGCTCCGCCGCGCTGAGCGCGTCCACGCGCTGATCCATGTCGGCGCGCACGGCACGCTCGAGTGGCTCCCGGGCAAGGCGGTTGCGCTGTCGGAGACCTGCTGGCCCGAAGCTCTCGTCGGCGATCTTCCGGTGATCTATCCCTTCATCGTCAACGATCCCGGAGAGGCGGCGCAGGCCAAGCGCCGGCTCGCGGCGGTGACGCTCGGACACATCCCGCCGCCGCTCCGTCGCGGTGGCACGGCCGCACGGCTGGCGCGACTTCGAGGCGCTGCTCGACGAATTCTCGGGGGCCGACGGGCTGGACCCGCGCCGCCGCGACCGGCTGACCGGCGACATCCGCGCCGAGGCCCGCGCGCTCGGGGTGGAGGACGACCTCGGGCTCTCGGACGCAGCGGACGCCGCCGATGCGATCACCCGCATCGACCGCTTTGTGTGTGACGTGAAGGATGCGCAGTTCGGCGATGGCCTTCACGTCTACGGCCGGGGCGCGGGCGAGCGGGAGGGGCTCCTGCGCGCGCTCGAAGGACGCCACGTGCCGCCCGGCCCGTCGGGTTCGCCGTTTCGCGGCCGTGCGGACGTGCTGCCCACGGGGCGCAATCTCTACGCCACAGACCCGCGCGCAACGCCCACGCGCAACGCCCATGCCCAGGGGGTCCGGCTCGCCGACGAACTGGTCCGGCGCCACCTGCAGGATCACGGCGACTATCCCCGCGGCCTCGTCGTCGATCTGTGGGGATCGGCGACCATGCGCACCGCAGGCGAGGAGTTCGCGATGGCGCTGCATCTGATCGGCGCCAGGCCGATCTGGGACGATGACTCCGAACGGGTCTCGGGCGTCGAAATCCTGCCGATCGCGCTGCTCGACCGCCCGCGCATCGACGTGACGCTGCGGGTGTCGGGCCTGTTTCGAGACGTCTTTCCGGCGCTGGCGACGCTCTTCGGCCAGGCGATCCGCGCCCTCGCCGCGCGCGACGAGGCACAGGACTTCAACCCCTTCGCGGGTCACGATGCCGGGGCGCGCGTCTACGGTCCGGCCCCGGGAGCCTACGGTCTCGGCCTCGGCGCTGCAGCCGAGGAGTATTCCGAGGAGGGACGACGCGCCGCCGGCGATGCCTGGCTCGCCGCGAGCGCCTGGACCTTCGACGGAACCGAGCCGGCCCCGGACGCGGCGGGCATCCGGGCGCGCGTCGCCGCGGCCGACGCCTTCGCCCACACACAGGATCTTCCCGAGACCGATCTGCTGCTCGCCGCCGACTACGCCGGTCACGAGGGCGGCTTCGCGGCGGCGCAGGAGTCGCTCGGAGGGGAGGCCGCGCTTTATCATCTCGACGCCACGGACCCCGAACGCCCCCGCGCCCGCACGCTGCGCGAGGAGATTGCGCGCGTGGTGCGCGGTCGGGCGGCCAACCCGGCCTGGGCGGAGGGCATGATGCGCCACGGCTTTCGCGGCGCCGCCGAGATCGCCGCGACCCTCGACCACCTCGCATCTTTCGCGCATCTGGCGCGCGTGGTAGACGGCCATCTCTTCGACCTCTACCACGATGCGACGCTGGGCCGGCCCGAGGTGGCGGCGTTTCTCGCGCGCGAAAACCCCGAGGCGCTGGCGGCGATGCGCGCGCGCTTCGGCAGGCTCCGCGACGCCGGCCTCTGGCGGACCCGCAGCAATTCGATCGGCGCGGTGCTGGGAGGCGTCCGGTGAACCGCCCGGCCCCGAAGGGATGGTGCCCCGGCGCCCACCAACCGATGGCTGCGGGAGACGGGCTGATCGTGCGCGTCCGCCCGGCGCTCGGGCGGCTCAGCGCAGAGGTGACCCAAGGGCTCTGCGCCGCGGCGCAAGCCTTCGGGTCCGGTGTGCTCGAATTCACCCGACGCGCCAACCTGCAGATCCGCGGCGTTCGCCCCGAAACCCATGCGCCGCTCCTCGACTCCCTGGACGCGCTGGGTCTGCTCGATCCGGACGCCGACTCGGAGGCCCGGCGCAACATCCTCGTCGCGCCGTTCTGGCGGCCGGGCGACGCAACCGAACGCCTCGCGGCCGCTCTCGCGGCGCGCCTCGCCGGGCTTCCCGAGCTTCCGGCGAAGTTCGGCTTCGCGATCGACTGCGGGCCCGAGCGCGCACTGGGCGCGGCCTCTGCGGACATCCGCATCGAACGGGGTCGGTCCGGGGGACTGATCCTGCGCGCCGACGGACTTCCCGCCGGGCGGCCGGTCCCCGAGGCGCGCGCAATCGACGACGCGCTCACGCTCGCCCGCTGGTTCGCCGAGTGTGGCGGGCGCGCGGCGGGCCGGATGGCGCGTCTGCTCGCCGCGACCGCGCCGCCGGAGATCGCATTGCCGGTCGAGCCGCCTGTCCCGGCGGCCCCGCCGCCGACGCCCGGGCTCTCGCCGCTCGGCCCTGCCCTCGGGGCGGCGTTCGGGCAGACGACGGCGCGCGAGCTTTCGGCGACGATGGCGGCCAGCGGCGCTTCGCATCTGCGCCTCACCCCCTGGCGGCTGGTGATCCTCGAAGGCGGCGCGCCCGCGGCGGCCCCCGGCTTTCTGGTCGCGGCCGACGCGACGCTGCTTGCAGTCGACGCCTGCCCCGGCGCGCCGTTCTGCGCCTCAGCAAGCGTCGAGACCCGGCACCTCGCAAGGGCCCTCGCCGGCCGGACCGGCAGCGGACGCCTGCACGTCTCGGGGTGCGCAAAGGGCTGCGCCCGCGGCGCGCCCGCCGCCGTCACGCTGACCGGCCGCGCCGGGCGCTTCGACCTTGTCGCCGACGGCGCGCCATGGGACCCGCCGTTTGAGACCGGCCTCTCAGCCGAGGCGCTGCGTCTCCGGTTCGGAGCGTCCTGATGCCGCATCTCTACGAGACCGACGGCGCGTCGATCTACCGCCAGTCCTTCGCCATCATCCGCGCCGAGGCCGACCTTACGCGATTTGACCCCGAGGAAGAGCCCGTGGCCGTGCGGATGATCCACGCCGCCGGCATGGTGGAACTCGCGCCGCACCTGCGCTTTTCCCAAGGGTTCGGCCTGGCGGCGCGCGCTGCGCTTGCCGCCGGCGCGCCGATCCTCTGCGACGCCCGAATGGTGAGCGAAGGCGTGACCATGGCGCGACTGCCCGCCGGCAACCGGGTGATATGCACCTTGCGCGCGCCGGAAGTGGCGGACCTCGCCGGGCGGATGGGAACGACGCGGAGCGCCGCGGCGCTCGAACTCTGGCGTCCGGACCTTGCCGGCGCGCTCGTGGCCATCGGCAACGCCCCGACCGCCCTCTTCCATCTGCTCGACATGCTCGAGGATCCCAGCTGCCCGCGCCCGGCGGCGATCATCGGCTGCCCGGTCGGCTTCGTCGGCGCGGCGGAATCGAAGGCGGCGCTCTGGGCGGCGCAGCCCACGCCCTGCGTTGTCGTCGACGGACGGCTTGGCGGCAGCGCCGTCACCGTCGCCGCGATCAATGCGCTGGCGAGCCGGATCGAATGACCGCGCCCGGCACGATCTACGGCGTCGGCCTCGGACCGGGAGATGCGGACCTGATGAGCGTGCGCGCCGACCGTCTCGTGCGCGGCGCGCGGCGTGTCGCCTATTTCCGCAAGGCCGGGCGCCCCGGCCAGGCGCGGCGCATCGTCGAGGGCATGCTGCGCGCCGACGCGATCGAATACGCGATGGAGTACCCCGTCACCACCGAGATCCCCTTCGAGGACCCGCGCTACAACGCGCTGCTGGCGGCGTTCTACGCCAAGTGCGTCGCCCATCTGCGCGCCCAGGCCGAGGCCGGCGACGACGTCGTGGTGCTCTGCGAGGGCGACCCGTTCTTCTTCGGCTCGTTCATGCACCTGCATGCCCGGCTGGCGGACGTCGCCCGCGTCGAGGTGGTCCCGGCGATCACCGGAATGTCGGCGGCCTGGACCGCCACCGGCCTGCCCGTCACCTGGGGCGACGACGTGCTCTGCGTGCTCATGGGCACCCTGCCCGAGCCTGATCTAGCCCGGCGCATCGCCGACGCGGACGCGGTCGTGGTGATGAAGCTCGGCCGCAACCTGGCGAAGGTGCTGCGCGCTCTCGACGCAGCGGGCCGTCGCGACGACGCCTGGCTGGTGGAGTTTGCGGCAATGCCCAACCAGAGGATCACCCGTCTCGCGGACATGGACGCGCCCGCTGCGACGCCGTATTTCTCCATCGTCATCGCGCATGGAAGGGGGCGACGGCCATGAGCGGATCGCTGGTAGTCGCCGGCCTCGGGCCTGGCGACGAGGCGCTGATCACGCCAGAAGTCACCGCCGCGCTCTCGGTTGCAACCGACGTCGTCGGATACGCCGCCTACATCGCCCGCGTGGCGCCCCGCGCCAACGTCAAGCTGCACGCATCCGACAACCGCGAGGAACTCGAGCGCGCCCGCGAGGCCCTCGCCATGGCCGAAGCTGGCCGCCATGTGGTCGTCGTTTCCTCCGGCGATCCTGGCGTCTTCGCCATGGCCTCGGCGGTCTTCGAGGCTCTCGACGCCGGACCCGCCGCCTGGCGCGATCTCGACATCCGCGTGCTGCCCGGCGTCACCGCCATGCTCGCCGCAGCCGCGCGGGTCGGCGCGCCGCTCGGCCACGACTGCTGCGCGATCAACCTCAGCGACAACCTCAAGCCCTGGTCGATCATCGAACGCAGGTTGCGCCTCGCGGTGGAGGCCGATCTCGTGATCGCCCTCTACAATCCACGCTCCAAGGCGCGGCCGGACGGCTTCGCGCATGCGCTTGACGTCCTGCGCGACGCCTGCGCCGACAATCGCCCGGTCATCCTCGCCCGCGCCGTCTACACCCCCGACGAGGACATCCGGATCGTCGGGCTTCAGGAGGTCCGGCCTGATATGGCGGACATGCGCACGGTCGTCATCCTCGGCTCAAGCCGCACCCGCCTGATCCCGCGCCGGGCCGGCGCGCCCTTCGTCTACACGCCAAGATCGGCAGCGGAATGATCGAGCCAGGCCAGCACCTCAGCGACCTCGACGGCCTCGCGGCGCTCGGGCGCCTGCGGCCGGTCGATCAGCACCACCGGCAGGCCCAGCGACCGGGCGGCGTCGAGCTTCGCCTCGGCGCCGGACCCGCCGGCGTTGCGCGCCACGACGACATCGACGCCATGCGCGAGCAGGAGCGCGCGGTCGCTCTCGGCGTCGAAGGGCCCGCGCGCCAGCACGACATGGTGGCGCGGGAATGGCGGCGGCGTGTCCGGCGGATCAACGATCCGCAGCAGGTACCAGTGCGCAGGCTGCGCTGCGAACGCTTCCAGCCGCTGCCGGCCCAGGGCAAGGAAGACCCGCCGGGGCGGGCCGGCAAGCGCAGCGGCGGCGGCCTCCGGATCGGGAACCTGCGTCCACCGGTCGCCGTCCCGCGCGCGCCAGGGCGGCCGGACCAGCGCGATGAGCGGCACGCCGCTTTGCGCGCAGGCCGCCACGGCGTTGCGGCTCATCTCGGCGGCGAAGGGATGGGTGGCGTCGACGAGATGCGTGATCCCTTCCGCGCGCAAGAGGGCGACGAGCCCCGCAACCCCGCCGAAGCCGCCGATCCGCACCGGGACGGGCTGCGCTCGCGGAGCCGCCGTGCGCCCCGCGTAGGAGAGGGTCGCCCGCTCTCTTCGCGCCGCAAGCGCCTCGGCGAGGCGGCTCGCCTCGGTCGTGCCGCCGAGCACGAGGATGTTGCGTCGCATGGCTGATGCGCCCTGGCTCACCATCGTCGGTGTCGGCGAGGATGGCCCGGAGGGGCTCTCGCCCGCAAGCCGCGCCGCGCTGGAGGCGGCGGAAATCGTCTGGGGCGCGCCCCGCCACCTTGCGCTCCTGCCCGGACTCGGCCCCAGGGCGCGGGTCTGGCCGACGCCCTTCGCCGACGGGCTGCGCGAGGTGCTGGCCGCCCGCGGACGGCCCGTGGCTGCGCTCGCTTCCGGAGATCCGTTCTGGTTCGGGGCAGGTTCGACGCTTTCGGCCAGGCTCTCGCCCGGCGAATGGCGCGCCCTGCCGGCGGTGTCGAGCTTCGCCTTGGCCGCTGCGCGACTCGGCTGGCCGCTGGAGTTGACCGACTGCCTTGGTCTGCACGCGGCGCCGCTCGCCCGCCTGCGGCCGCGGCTCGCCCCCGGACGGCGGCTGATCGCGCTCCTGCGCGACGGTCCGTCGGTCGCGGACGTGGCGGCCTACCTGGTCGATGCCGGTTTCGGCGCGTCTTGTCTCCACGTGCTCGAGGCGCTGGGCGGGCCGCGCGAACGCGTGCGCGCGACCCGGGCCGACGCCCCGCCGCTGAAGGACGCTGCGCACCCGGTCGCCGTCGCGATCGAGGTCGCCGGCGATGGACCGGCGATGCCCTGCGTCCCGGGGCTCGCCGACGCGTTCTTCCAACACGACGGGCAGATCACCAAGCGGCCGATCCGGGCGCTGACCCTCGCGACCCTCGCGCCGAGGCCGGGAGAACGACTCTGGGACATCGGCGCCGGGGCGGGCTCGATCTCGATCGAGTGGCTGCTCGCGCATCCCGCCAATGCGGCCGTCGCCATCGAGGCCGATCCGACGCGCGCCGAGCGCCTGCGCGGCAACGCCGGTCGGCTCGGCGTCGACCGGATCGAGGTGGCGACGCACCGGGCGCCGGACGGCCTCGAGGCGCTGCCGCCGCCACAGGCGGTCTTCGTAGGCGGGGGACTCTCGCGCGCGTTGCTCGAGCGCCTCTGGACGCTCCTCACGCCGGGCGTGCGGGTGGTTGCCAATGCTGTCACGCTCGAATCAGAGGCGCTGCTGGCCGAGTGGCGCGCCGTTCGGGGCGGCGCGCTGACGCGCATCGAACTCTCAGAGGCGGCGCCGCTCGGCGTGCGCAGCGCCTGGCGCGCGGCCTACCCGGTGACCCAGTGGAGCGGGGCGCGATGAAGGTGGCGGGCTTCGGGTTCCGCAGGGCGGCCACCGCCGCCTCCCTGCGCGACGCGCTCGACGGCGCTGGCGGACCGATTGGGCTCGTCGCGCTGGCCGCCGTCGCGGACCGCGCCGGGTCCGACTGCCTGCGCGCGCTCGCGACGGAGCTGGTGCTGCCGGTGACCCCCGTGCCCGCCGAGGCGGCGCGCGCGACCCCGACGCTCACCCGCTCGCCGGCGGCGCTCTCGGCCCGGGGCGCCGGCAGCCTCGCCGAGGCCACGGCGCTCTCCGCGGCTGGCCCCGGCGCCCGGCTGCTCGCGCCCCGGGCGCTGTCGCGCGACCGCCTCGCGGCTTGCGCAATCGCCGAGGGAGCCGACCCTTGACCGTGCATTTCATCGGCGCGGGCCCGGGCGCCGCGGATCTCCTTACCCTGCGCGGACGCGATCTCGTCGCAAGTTGCGCGATCTGCCTCTACGCCGGCTCGCTGGTGCCCGAAGCGGTGCTCGCCCACTGCCCGCCGGGCGCGCGCGTCGTCAACACTGCGCCAATGGATCTCGACGCCATCGTCGCGGAGTTTGTCGCTGCGGATCAGGCCGGCCTCGACGTTGCGCGCCTGCATTCCGGCGATCTCTCCGTCTGGTCGGCGATGGGCGAGCAGGTCCGGCGCCTGCGCGCCCTGGGGATCGCCTTCACGGTGACGCCGGGCGTGCCGTCCTTCGCCGCCGCGGCCGCGAGCCTCGGCGCCGAGCTGACCCTGCCGGGCGTCGCCCAGTCGGTCGTGCTTACCCGCACCTCGGGTCGCGCCTCGGCGATGCCTCCGGGCGAAACCCTGTCGGCCTTCGCCGCGACCGGTGCGACCCTCGCGATCCATCTGTCGATCCACGTCCTCGACCGGGTCGCCGCCGAACTCGCGCCCTTCTACGGCCCTGACTGCCCGATCGCGGTGGTCTGGCGGGCGAGCTGGCCCGACGAGCGGGTGGTGCGGGGCCAGCTCGCCACCATCGCGGACGCGGTGGCCGGAAGTCTGGAGCGCACTGCGCTGATCCTCGTCGGGCCGGCGCTGGCGGCGGAGGATTTCTCCGAGAGCCGGCTCTACGCGACAGACTACGACCGCAGGTTCCGCCCACGCGCGGCAGCCGATCGGAGCGGCGATGGCTGAGCCCCGAACGCTGCCACCAGGCGTGATGATCTCTGCTCCCGCCTCGGGGGCTGGCAAGACCACCGTGATGCTCGGCCTGCTGCGCGCGCTCTCGCGCAACGCCGTGGTGCAGCCGTTCAAGAGCGGGCCCGACTACATCGATCCAGCGTTCCACCGCGCCGCCTGCGGGCGGGCCTCGTTCAACCTCGACACCTGGGCGATGGACCCGGCCCTGCTCGACGCCGTCGCTAGCCGCGCGGCCGGGGCGGACCTGGCGCTCGCCGAAGGCTCGATGGGCCTCTTCGACGGGGTCGCCCGTCCGGGCGCGACCGGAACCGGGGCCAGCGCCGAGGTCGCGATCCGGCTCGGGTGGCCTGTCGTCCTGGTGCTCGACGCCAGCGGTCAGGCCCAGTCGGCGGCGGCCGTTGCGATCGGCTTTCGCGACTTCGGGCCCGATCTCGCTGTCGCCGGCGTCATCCTCAACCGCGTCGCGAGCCCGCGCCACGAGCGGCTGCTTCGCCTCGGCATGGAGATCCAGGGCGTCCGGGTTCTGGGCGCGCTGCCGCGCCGGGGCGACCTCGCGATTCCCGAGCGGCACCTCGGCCTCGTGCAGGCCGTGGAGCACCCCGACCTCGAGGCGGCGATCGCCGCCTACGCGGACTTTCTCACAGCCCATGTCGACGTGGCTGAGGTGCGCGCGCTCGCCACCGGCGGCGGGCCTGCGCGGACCGGCCGCGCCTCGCCGCCGCCGGCGCAGCGCATCGCTCTCGCGCGCGACGCGGCCTTCTCCTTCGTCTACCCGCATCTCATCGAGGACTGGCGTCGCGCGGGCGCGGAGATCCTGCCCTTCTCTCCGCTGGCCGACGAGCCGCCCGACCCCGACGCCAACCTCGTCTGGCTGCCGGGAGGCTATCCGGAACTGCACGCCGGCGCGCTCGCCGCCGCCGATCGGTTCCGTGACGGGCTCGCCCGTTTCGCTAGAACCCGGCCCGTCCACGGCGAATGCGGCGGCTACATGGCGCTCGGTGCGGGGCTGGTGGACGCCGGCGGCGCGCGGCGGCGCATGGCGGGCCTTCTCGGACTGGTCACAAGCTACGAGACCCGGCGCATGCATCTCGGCTACCGACAGGCCACCCTGCGCGAAGCAATGCTCGGCCACCAGACGGGCGCGCGCCTGCGCGGGCACGAGTTCCACTACTCGACCATCCTCGAGCAACCCGACGCGCCGCTGGCGGATGTCCTCGACGCGGACGGCGCTCCGACAACCGAGACCGGCTCGCGCCGCGGCGCCATCACCGGCACCTTCTTCCATCTGATTGCCGCAGAGCCGTGATCGGCTTCGTGAGCTTCGTCGGCTCGGGTCCCGGCGACCCGGAGCTGCTGACCCTGCGGGCGGTCGATCGGCTGCGCGCGGCGGACGCCGTGCTCTTCGACGACCTTTCCTCGGGGCCGATCCTGCGCCATGTTCGCCCGGGCGCCGATCTCGTCGCGGTGGGCAAGCGCGCTGGGCGGGCCTCGCCGAAGCAGGACCACGTCAGCAGGCTCCTGCTAGACTACGCCGCCACCGGGGCGCGTGTCGTGCGGCTGAAATCCGGCGACCCCGGCGTGTTCGGACGGCTGGAGGAGGAGATCACGGCCCTGCGCGCCGCCGGGGTCGGTTTCGAGATCGTCCCGGGCGTGACCTCGGCCACCGCCGCGGCGGCCGCCGCCGGCATCCCGCTCAGCCGCCGCCTGACCGCGCGCAGGGTGCAGTTCGTCACAGGCCACGACACCGCCGGCGCGCTGCCCGAGGATCTCGACATCGCAGCCCTGGCGGATCCCTGCGCCCTCACGGTCGTCTTCATGCCCAAGCGCACCCTGCCGGCGCTCGTCGCCCGTCTCATCGCCGCCGGTCTGCCAGCGGAGACGCCCGCGCTGCTTGCGGAGAACGTCAGCCTGCCCGATCAGCGGCTGACCCGGACAGGGCTGCTCGCGCTCGCTCAATCGTCGGAGGTCGCGACCTCAGCCGCGCCGGCGCTCGTGCTTTTCGGGCCGCTGGCGGAGGGACCGGGATGATCGATCTCGCCCTTGTGGGCGTCGGCATGGGCGCGCCGTCGCACCTGACAGGCGAGGCCATCGCGGCGCTGCGAGCGGCTGAGGCGATCCTGATCCCGCGCAAGGGCGCGGACAAGGCCGACCTTGCCGAGGCTCGCCGCGCAATCTGCGACAGGTTTCTCGGCCCATCGGCGCCCGTTGTCGAATTCGACCTGCCCGTCCGGGCCACCGGCGGCGACTACCTGACCGGCGTGCGCGACTGGCACGACGCCGTCGCGCAGGCTTGGGCCGCGGCGCTGCGCCATGCGCTCCCCGACGGCGGCCGGGTGGCGCTGATGATCTGGGGCGATCCCGGGCTCTACGACAGCAGCCTACGCATCGCCGGCCGCCTCGGCGCGCTCGGCGCGCCAGCGCGCGTCACCGTCATCCCCGGCGTCACCAGCCTCCAGTTGCTGACTGCGGCTTTCGCGATCCCGCTCAACCCGCTCGGGGGCCCGGTCCTGATCACCACCGGGCGCCGGCTGCGTGAGGGCGGCTGGCCCGCCTGCGCCGACGCCGTGGCGGTCATGCTCGACGGCGGCTGCGCCTTCGAAACCGTGCCACCGGACGGCGTTGAGATCTTCTGGGGCGCCTATGTCGGAATGCCGGAGCAAATGTTGCGCGCGGGCCCGCTCTCCGAGGCTGGCCCGGCTATCCTCGCGGCGCGGGCCGAGGCGCGCGCCCGTCACGGCTGGATCATGGACATCTACCTCCTCCGCCGGGTGCGGAGCGCGGAAGACGGCGCGTGACCCCGGCGGAACTCGCCAGCCACCTGCCGCGCTGGGGCCTGTCGGAGCGCGCCGAGGTGCGCCTTCTCAACGTTTCGGAGAACATGACCTTCCGCGCCTGCGACGGCGACGCCACGCGCATCATCCGGCTGCACCGCGACGGCTATCACAAAGACGCTGAGATCCGGTCCGAGCTCGCGTGGATCGAGGCGCTCCGGCGCGACCGAGTGCTCGACTGCGCGGCCCCGCTGCCCGGGACGGATGGCGCGCTGCTCCAGGTCGTGAGCGACGCGGGTCGGCGGCGAAGACTGGTCGCCTTCGCCGAAATCGCCGGGCGCGAACCCGATCCCGGCCCCGCCCTTCCCGCGGCCTTCGCCCGTGTCGGCGCGATCACCGCGCGGCTGCACGTCCACGCCCGCGGCTGGACACTGCCGACGGGGTTCGCGCGCAAGCGCTGGGACACCTACAGCATTCTCGGCCCGGCGCCGCATTGGGGAGACTGGCGCGCCGCGCCTGGCCTGGACGCCACCGGCGCCTCGGTCCTTGACCGGCTTACGGCGACGCTTGAGGCCCGCCTCGCCAAGTACGGCGACGGACCGGACCGCTTCGGCCTCATCCACGCCGACCTGCGGCTGGCCAACCTTATCGAGCATGGGGATCGCCTTGCAGTGATCGACTTCGACGACTGCGGCTTCGGCTGGCGGATGTACGACTTCGCCGCAGCCGTGAGCTTCATCGAGGACGACCCGCGTCTCGGCGACCTCGCGGACAGCTGGGCGGACGGCTACCGCTCCGTCGCGCCGCTGGCGGCGGAGGACACCGCCATCCTGCCCGCCCTCGTCATGCTCCGCCGGCTCCTTCTTGCCGCCTGGATCGGCAGCCACGCCGAGAGCGACACCGCCCGCGCACTCGGCGGACCGGGCTACACCGCCGGCACGGTGGCGCTCGCCGACCGCTACCTCGCCGGCGGTGACGCGTGCTTCTTCGGCTGAGCGATTGAGCCCGCTTCTCGCTCTCGCCGCGCTGCTGATCGAGGCGGTCGTCGGCTACCCGGACAGGCTCTTCGGCCGCATCGGCCACCCGGTGACCTGGATCGGAGCATTGATTTCCAGGCTCGACCGAAGCTGGAACCTCGACAGCGACCCGCCCGCACGTCGACGCCGCGCCGGGCGGGCAGCGATCGGCCTCGTGCTGGCCGTCGCACTGAGCGTGGCCGCCGCCCTCCAGGGTCTCGCCGGCCTTGGCTGGTCGGGCTTCTTCGTCGCGGCGCTCGCGGCGAGCGCCCTTCTCGCCCAGCGCAGCCTCGAGGCGCACGTGCGCGCGGTGGCCGACGCGCTCGAGAGCGGCGGGCTCCTCGCCGGCCGCGCTGCGGTGGCGCGCATCGTCGGTCGCGACCCGGACGCGCTCGACGAGGCTGGCGTATGCCGCGCGGCGATCGAGAGCCTCGCGGAGAACTTCTCGGACGGGATCGTCGCGCCGACACTCTGGCTCGCCGCGCTCGGCGCGCCGGGCGGCTGCGCCTACAAGGCGATCAACACCGCCGACAGCATGATCGGCCACCTCACCCCGCGCCACGGTGACTTCGGGCGGGCGGCGGCGAGGTTCGACGACGCGATCAACTGGCCCGCGGCGCGGCTCTCCGGCGGGCTGATCGCGTTCGCAGCCGTGCTCGCGTCCGGCGCGACGGCGGGTGGGGCCTGGGGGGCCATGCTGCGCGACGCGCGAAGTCATCGCTCGCCCAACGCCGGATGGCCCGAGGCGGCGATGGCCGGCGCGCTCGGACTGAGCCTCGCCGGCCCCCGGCGCTACGGCGGCGAGATAGTCACGGATGCGGAGATGAACGCGGGCGGCCGCCGCGACGCAGGCCCTTCGGACATCCGTCGCGCGCTGCGCCTCTGCCAGATCGCCGACGGACTTCTCATCGCCCTCATCGCGGTCTGGGCGTTGGCCGTGGCGGCGCTCACTTGAGCCTGAGAGGCAGCCCCGCGGTCACCAGGTCGACGCGGTCGGCGACGGCCGCGACCCGCTGGTTCAAGAGGCCCGCGGCGTCGCGAAAGCGTCGCGCCAGCGCGTTGCCAGGCACAACCCCCTGCCCGACCTCGTTGGAGACGATCCAGACCGGACCCTGCCGCGCCGCCAGCGCACCGAGCAGTCGGTCGGTCTCCGCGCAGAGGTCGGCTTCGGCGAGCATGGCGTTGCTCAGCCAGAGCGTGAGGCAATCAACGAGCGCAGCCGCTTCCGGCGGCAGGATCCCGAGCGCGCCAGCGAGGTCCCGTGGGGCCTCGACCGTGCTCCAGCCCGCGCCGCGGCGGGCGCGATGCTCCGCGATGCGCGCAGCCATCTCCGCATCCCGGGCCTCGGCTGTCGCAACATAGACCCACGGGCCCGGCGCGGCGGCGAGCAGAGCCTCGGCGTGTCTGCTCTTGCCCGACCGCGCCCCGCCGATCACCAGCGTCAGATCGCCGCGCATGCCTTACCTCCAGATGGCTGGACCCGAACCTTCTTGACCGCTTCCGCCGCTCCTTGCAACGCGCCGCACGCTTCGTGAGCGCCCGGCGTGCGCATTCCTGAGAATAAACATGCAAGTTGATTTCAACCCAAACGAGAGTATACTCCATTAATCATTGCGAGAGGATCCGGCGCTTCGGCTCAGGATTTCCGGGCGGAATTAGCCACTTGCCTGGTGCAACTCGGAGAAGGATTGGTGCTCGCCACACTGAACGACGCGAAAGGACACCGCAGCGCTCGCCCCGTGCGGGCGTGTGGATCCATGGCTGTGGGCGCAGTCGCATGCTGATCGGCCTCCGCACCGCGATCGTGGGAACGGTGCTGATCGCCTCGAGCCTGCCGCTGGCCGTCTTCTGGTTCTGGCCGCACAATTCGGTGCTCTCCAGCGAGTTCGACGAGGTCCACGAACGCCATCTCCTGATCGCCGACAATCTCGGCGCAGCGCTCGCACTCTACCATCGCGACGTGACGAAGCTCTTCGAGACCTTCGCGCCGCTGATCGCCCGCGGTGAAGGCGACGACGCCGATCCGCTGTTCCGCAACCTGCACTTCCGCCACATCTGCGTCGCCGATCCCATCACCGGAGAGGTTCTGAGGGAGGCGCTCGCGGAGGCTAACCCCTGCCCCGCGCGCATTCCCGCCGATCGTCTCGCGATGTTTCGCGAACTGGCGGCTGGGGGCGGCGTGGCGATCTCGGGGGTCATGGCGCCGGACGGAGGCGACCCGCGGATCTTCATCGTCACCAGGGTCGGCGGCGTCCTGGTGGTCGGCGCGATCTCCACCACCTATTTTCGGAACCTTCAGGAGCGCATCAGTTTCGGCCGCCTGGGCCACGCGACGATCGTGGACCAGGACGGACGCGTGCTCGCCCACCCGCGCGACGAATGGGAGCGCGAGGCCCACGACATCTCGCAGGTTTCGGCCGTCGAGCGGATGCTGGCCGGCGAAACCGGGGTCGCCACCTTCCATTCGCCCGCGCTCGGCGCCGATATGGTGGCAGGCTTCACCACCGTTCCCGGGCCGGGCTGGGGAGTGATGGTGCCCCAGCCGATCGCCGAACTCGAGGAGGTCGCCGCGCGCATCAACGGCGAGACCTTCACGGTGCTCGCGGTCTCGATCCTGTTCTCCATCGGTCTTTCCGCCCTCATCGCGACCCAGATCACCCGGCGCATGCAGCGGATCGAAAGGGCGACGAGCCGCATGGCCGAAGGGGAGGCGGGCGTCCAGGTGCCGCCCTCTGGTACCCGAATACTGATCCGGGAGATCTGCAATCTCCGCAAGAGCTTCAACGCCATGTCGGCCCAGCTCGCCGCGGCCCACGACCGTATGATCGAGGAATCCTACCGCTCCGGGCACGCCGACATGGCCGCGAGCACGCTGCACAACATCCGCAACGCGATGAACCCGCTGATCAACCGCGTCGCCGACGCCCGCGCCATCCTCGCCGACGCCCCGGGTCGGCGGCTCGGCGACGCGCTCGGCGAGATCGCCGATCCCGAAACGCCCCAAGACCGCCGCGCGAGACTGCTCGAGTATTGCCGGCTGAGCGCGGAGGAGGGCGAGCGCTGGCGCGCCGGCCTCGCCGAGGCGCTGCGGGTTTCCACCACGCAGTTCGCGCGCATCAAGGAGATCCTGATCGCCGAGGAGCAGTCGAGCTACGAGCCTCCGGTCATCACCATGGTCGAACTGCGCCCCCTGATCGACGAGGCGCTTCAGCTCGTCGCCATCGACGGGCTCGAGGACGTGGCGATCGATGTCGACGCGTCGGTCGATGCGGTCGGCGCGATCCAGGCGTCGCGGCTTCTCCTGCTTCAGGTCCTCCAGAACCTTCTGGCCAACGCCGTGGACGCGCTTCGGCGCTCGGGTTCGAACTCGCGCAGGATCGCCATCTCCGCCATCGAGGAGGACGTCGACGGTCAGCCGATGGTGCGCGTCAGCGTCCGCGATTTCGGCGTCGGCATGGAGGCCGGCGAGCTCGAGAAGATCTTCATCTCGGGCTTCACCCGCAAGCCCGACGGGCGCGGCGGGCTGGGTCTGCACTGGTGCGCCAACACTGTCGGCCGGATGCGCGGGCGCATCTTCGCCCAGTCCGACGGACCCGGCCGGGGCGCGCAGCTCAACGTGCTGCTTCCGCGGGCCGTTTGATCATGGTCGCCTCCTCCCCGCGCCGTCGCATCCGCGTGCTCGTCGCCGAAGACGACCCCGCGGTCGCTCATGACTACTTGCGCGCCTTCGCGCCTGAAGCCTGCGAAGGACGCCGGCGGCGCGGCGATCTCGATGCGCTCGAAGCGAGTCTCTTCGGCGCGGCGCCGGTCGCTCCGCGCGCCGGGGAGCCGGTCTTCGAGACCGCGGTCCACCACCAGGGCGCCGGCGCCATCGCCGCCCACGAGGCGGCCCTGGCCGCCGGCGAGCGTTTCGACGCAGCGCTTCTCGACGTGCGCATGCCGCCTGGGCTGACCGGGGTGGAGACCGCAGCGCGGCTGCGTGACGCCGATCCGGAACTCCTGATCGGCATCGTCACCGGCTATTCGGATCTCGACTTCACCGAGATCGCTACCCGCATCCCTCCCGCGCGCAGGCTCTTCTTCCTGCGCAAACCCTTCGACCGAGCCGAGATCAGATCGGCGGTGACGATGGGCGTCGCCCGCGCCTCCGACCCCGAGCCGGCCTGAAGAAAGGCGGATTGCACCCATGCACATCGACGCGCGCGCCGAAATGACCGAACCGCCCTACCGCATCCTCGCGGTGGACGACGAGGCCGAGATCCTCGAGAACTACCGCAGCAGCCTCGCCGCGCCGCTGGCGACGAGCGCCGCGGCGCCGCTTCAGGCGCTCGAGCGGGACCTCTACGGCGGGACGGCGTCGATCGCGCTGCAGGGCGAGTTCACGCTCTCCTGCTGCCGGTCGGGCACCCACGCGCTCGAACTGATCGCCGAGGCCCGGCGCGGTGACGCGCCCTTCACGGCGGTGCTGCTCGACAAGTCGATGCCTGACGACATCGACGGGCTGATCGTCGCTCGCGAGATCCGCCGCCTCGACCCGGACATGATCGTCGTCCTCGTCACCGCCGCCGCCGACGCGCGGCTGTCCGATCGCCTCGGCGCGCTGGCCGCGGACGAACGGTTCTTTATCTTCTACAAGCCATTCTACGCCGCCGAGATCCGGCAGTTCCTGTCGGCGGTCTGCGCCAAGGCGCATCTGGAGAGGCGACTCTTCGCCGACAACGCCGCGCTCGAGGCCAAGGTGCGCGAGCGCACCGCCGCGCTGGCGGCGGCCCGCGACGCGGCCGAGGCGACGAGCCTGTCGAAATCGGCCTTTCTCGCCAATATCAGCCACGAGGTGCGCACCCCGCTCAACGGCATCCTCGGCATGGCCGCGCTGATGGAGCATGGCGCGCTCGATCCCGATCAGCGCCAGAAGCTCGCGGTGATCCGCGATTCCGGCGAATGGCTGCTCGAGATCATTAACGGCCTCCTGGAGACCGCCTCGATCGAGGCCGGCGAGGTGCGCCTGACCCGCGAGCCGCTGGACGTCACCGACACCGTGCGCGAGGCGCTCGCGCTGGTGCAGGGCCTCGCCGTCGGCAAGGGAATCGCTATCACCAGCCGAGTAGAGATCGACCCCGACGCCATATTCGTCGGCGACCGCCAGCGCATCAAGCAGGTGCTGACCAACCTGCTCGGGAACGCCATCAAGTTCAGCGACGGCGGAGAGATCACGGTCGCGGTCGCGCACGACCCGGCCCGGCGGCTGCGCTTCGAGGTGACCGACCAGGGCCCGGGCGTCGCCGCCGAGGTGCTCCCGCGCCTCTTTGAGCGTTTCAACAAGGACGAGCGGCCCGGCGCGCTGGCCAGCCACACGGCGAGCAGCGGACTCGGCCTTGCCATCTGCAAGGATCTCGTCGAACTGATGGGCGGGGAGATCGGCGTGGAGACCGAGCCGGGGCGCGGCAGCAGGTTCTGGTTCGCCCTCCCGCTGCGGCAGAAGAACCGCTCCCTCTCGCAGTTCTTCGCGACCGGGGCCTGACACGGACTTGATTGCGGCCGTGGTGCGTGATCCGCTTGGCCACGCCCAAGCCGCCGGAGACCTGCATGACCCTGCGCAACCTCGACGACGCCGACTGGCTCAACCCGCCCCCGGAATGGACCCGCGACGCCGGCGGCCTGCGCGTCGTGACCGGCGACAGGACGGACTTCTGGCGGGACACCTGGTACGGCTTCCACCGTGACAATGGCCACTTCTTCGGAGGCGCCGCGCCGGCGGAGTTCACGGCCGAAATCGCCTTCGAGGGCGGCTACCGCCACCTCTACGATCAGGCCGGGCTGATGGTGCGCGCCGACGCCGCGCGCTGGATCAAGCTCGGGATCGAGTACACCGACGGCGCGACCCAGTTCTCGATCGTCGTCACCGACGGCCGCTCCGACTGGTCGGTGGTGCGCCGCGAAGGCGCGAGCGGCGTCCAGTCGGTGCGGCTCACTCTTCTTCGCGGAGCGGCGCTGGCGCAGTTCCGCGACGGCGACGGCTGGACGCTGATGCGCCTGGCGCCCTTCGCGGTCGACGCGCCGCTCCGCGTCGGGCCTATGGCCTGCTCTCCCGAGCGCTCCGGCTTTCGCGTGCGGTTCACCGACTTCTCGATCGGCCCACCCGACGCCGACGCCCTGCACGGCTGATCGCGCCGCGCCTCAGGCGGCGGCGACCCCGTGTGCAAGCCGTTCGCCGGACTGCGTGTCGAAGAGAAACCCAAGCTCGATCGGGAACCGCACGCCGACGGTGCTGTCGAAGTCGATGTCGAAGTCCTTGGGCATCTTGATCTGCACCGTCGCCTCGCCGTTCTGCACCGTGACCAGCGTCACCTCGCCGGTGAGTTCCGCCGCATAGACCCGGCCGTCGAACAGCCCCTCGCCCGCCGGCGCCACCTCCGCGTCCTCCGGCCGGAAGCCGAGCGTCACCCTGGGGATCGCCTCGCCGGTCGTCACCGGCAGATCCACCCCGTGCGACCGGAACCGCCGGTCGCGGATCTCGCCCTCGATGAAGTTCATCGGCGGCGAGCCCATGAAGCCGGCGACGAAGAGGTTGGCGGGGTTGTTGTAGACCTCGCGCGGCGGTCCGAGCTGCTGGATGACGCCGCCGGACATGATCGCCACCCGGTGCGCCAGCGTCATCGCCTCGATCTGGTCGTGGGTCACGTAGATTGTGGTGACGCCGAGAGCATGCTGCATGTGCTTGAGTTCGGCGCGCATGAACCCGCGCAGCTTGGCGTCGAGGTTGGAGAGCGGCTCGTCCATCAGGAAGGTCGAGGGACGTCGCACGATCGCGCGGGCGAGGGCCACGCGCTGCCTCTGCCCGCCGGAGAGCTGGCGCGGGAAACGATCGAGCAGGCTCTCCATGTGCACCTGCGCCGCCGCCTCGCGCACGGCTTCTGCGCGCGCATCCGGCGCGACGCCGCGCACCTTCAACGGAAAACCGATGTTCTCGGCCACCGTCTTGTGCGGATAGAGCGCATAGGACTGGAACACCATCGCCACGTCGCGGTACTTGGGCAGCACCCGCGTGACATCGACGTCACCGAGCTGGATCGTGCCGCTGTCGACCTCCTCCAGCCCGGCGATCATGCGCAGCGCCGTGGTCTTGCCGCAGCCCGACGGTCCGAGCAGCACCAGGAACTCGCCCGCGCGCACATCAAGGTTGAGATCCTTGACCACATGCACCGCGCCGAACGACTTGTTGAGCTCGCGGATCGACAGCCGCTTCGCCCCTGCTCCGGCCCGCGGCCCGCGCTCCTCCAACGTCGCGTTCATCCCTTGACCGCTCCCAGCAGCACACCTTTGGAAATGAAGCGCTGCAGCACGATTGCCATCAGCACCACGGGGATGATCATCACGATGATCACCACGGACATGCTCCACCACAGGATGCCGCGCTCGCCGGCGTTCATCGCCGCAACGAGGATCGGCATCGTCTGCGCTCGGCTCGTGGAGAGAAACAGCGCCAGCAGGTACTCGTTCCATGACAGGATCATCACCAGGAGCGTCGTCGCCGCGAGACCGGGCCGCGACAGCGGCAGCACGATCTCCCAGAAGGTCGTCAGCCGCGTCGCCCCGTCGAGCTGGGCGCTTTCCTCGAGGTCGATGGGGATCGACTTGAAGAAATCGTACATCAGCCAGATCACGATCGGCAGGTTGACGACGCTGTAGGTCAGGATGATCGCCAGATGCGTGTCGAGCAGCCCCACGGTCTGGAACATCAGGTAGATCGGGACCACCACCACGATCGGCGCGAGGATGCGCTGCGAGATCATCCAGAACAGGATGTCGCCGTTACTGAGCCGCGCCTTGAAGTAACCACCGATCGCCCGCGCCAGGAAATAGAACGCCGCCAGCGCCGCCGCGACCGACAGCCGCCAGTCGACCCCGTAGACGCCCACCGCCACGAAAGCCGCCGCCATCAGCAGCACGAACATCATGATGACGCCGAACCGCGGCCGGTATTCGATGCGCGCCAGCGCATAGGCGGCCATGGATCCGATCAGCATGCTGAGCGCCGTCGCCGACAGCGCGATGATGATCGAGTTGCTGTAGGCCTTCAGCGTGTCCTTCCAGTCGAACACAAAAAGCTCGCGCCAGGCGTGCAGGCTCGGCTGGAAATCCACGAAGGGCAGGTAGACCGGCCCGGAGTTAACGTCCACGGCAGTCTTGAACGAGGTGATGAACACCCAGTAGATCGGAAACAGCACGAACAGCGTCCAGAACGCCAGAAGCCCGTAGACGATCACCTTGGTGCCCGGTGCCATGCGCCCGATCGCCGGCGGCTCGAACAGCCGGGCCCCGAGGGACCGGCGGCGTGGCGGGCCGACGTCGCTCACGCCGTGGCCCGGCGGTGGCGCAGCACCACGAGGTTGAAGAACGACACCGTGGTCACCACCGTCACGAAGAGCAGCAGGTAGGCCACGGCCGCCGACTGCCCCAGATCGAGCGCGCGCCACGAGAACAGCGAGTGCAGCGTCATCGATTCCGTGGCGATCCCAGGCCCGCCCGAGGTCATGATGTTGGGCAGATCGACGATCTTGAACGCCTCGATCACCCGAATCAGCATCACGGTGGCGGCCACTGGCATGATCGTGGGCCAGGTGATCTCGCTGAAAATCTGCCAGCTCGACGCCCCGTCGACCTGCGCCGCCTCCACGAAGTCGCGCGGCACGCTCTCGAGCGCCGCCAGCATCACCACGAAGATGAACGGGATCCACTGCCAGGAATTGCCGATCACGATGAAGACCCGCGCCGCCCAGGGGTCCGCGGCCCAGGCGAAATCGCCAAGTCCAGCCCATTGCCAGGCCGGCGCGAACGGACCCTTGGATGTGTCCGCCATCATCCGGAAGGCGTATCCGACCCCGATCGGGGTGATCATCAGCGGCACGAAGAAGGCGACGCGGAAGAAGTTGCGCCCCCAGATCGGCTGGGAGCAGAGGAACGCGAGGCCGAGTCCGATCGCGAACTGGATCGCGCAGCCGACGAAGACGTAGAACAGCGTCACCCCGAGCGTGCCGAACGGGTTGCCGCTGAAGGTGGTGGCCGCGAACATGAAGGCCACGCCGATGATGAAGGCCGCGGTGATCAGTCGCCCGACGAAGCCAATCACCGTGAAGGCCTGCGTCGCATAGCGCCAGAGCCACCAGAGCACCGCGCCCGTCACCGACAGTCCCAGGACCCAGCCGAGCGCCGAGATCGTCGTGAAGGTGCCGAGGAAATGGAACTGCTCCGACCCGACGAACTGTTTCTTGAAGTTGTCAAAGCCGACGAAGCGCACCTGATACGAGCCGCCGCGCAGGCGGAACCGCGAGAAGGCGATGATCAGCGAAGCGACAAGCGGAAAGATCGAGAACACCAGGATCATCACCACGGCGGGCGTGATGAAGAGCTGGCGGGAATGGCGGTCGAGCCACTCGCTGAAGCCGCCGGACCGGGGGGGAGCCAAGGCGACGCCGGCCGGGACGGAAAGCCCCGGCCGGTCGGTCTCGACGGGCCCTGTGACTGACATCAGGGCGCCGTCCGATCAGTTGGTGATGCCGAGCGAGGCCTCGTACATCGCCCGCTGGCTGTCGCGGTCGAAGTCCTCGGTGATCTCCTCCCAGCCTGCCTCGATGTTGGCGAGCGCCTCCTCGGCGGTGATCTCGTCGGCGAGGAACCGGGCAAGCTCACGGTCGAGCACGACCCCGGTGTACTGCTGCGAGCCGGGGATCTTGATGTCGGAGGCCATGTTCGGGTTGTTCAGGCTGTCCTTGATCGCCCCGAGGTAGTTCTCGGCGAACTCCGGCGAGAAGCCCGCCTCGATCCACGGATCGAGGTTCTCGAGCTGTGAGTTCCGGTACGGGTTGTAGCCTGTCCAGCCGATGGTCACGTCGACGTTCGACTGCGCCGCCTGGTTGACGTAGCTAAGGAAGTCGTATGCCGCCTGCTTGACCGCCGGATCGGCCGCCTTGTTGATGGCCCCGGACCATCCGCCGAACGCCGCAAACGGGGCGTAGTTGATGCCGTCGACCGCATTCGGGCAGATCTCGGCCGTGCAATCAACGAGGGTTCCCGTCGCCGGATCGAGCACGCGCGAGGTTCCGGGCATGATCACCGCGCCCATCTTGTCGCGGATTGCAGCGCCGCTTTCGTCGATCGAGAGCGGGCCGATGTCGCCCCAGTCGATCGCGAGGCCGCACCGGCCGGACTGCACCAGCGCGCGCGTGTCGCCGATGTCGTGGTTGAGTTCGTCCGGCGGCCCATACTGGCCGGTCTCCTTATAGATGCGGAACGCCTCGGCCCAGGCCTCGTTGTTGATCTTCGGGGTCATGTCCTCCTGGTTGAAGAAGATCCCTTCCGACGTGCCCTTGGACTGCACGAAGGCCGCCGCGATCGACATGACCGCGAAATAGCCCTGCGCGTTGCGCTTCTTGAAGATGCACGAGCCGTAATCGGGCTCGCCGTCGCCGTTGATGTCCTTGCCATTGATCGCCTCGGCGACGGTCATGTACTCGTCCCAGTTGCGCGGCGGTTCGAGCCCGAGTTCTTCGAGCACGTCGCGGCGGTAGTAGAGCATCTGGAAGTCGCCATCGACGGTGATCAGGTAGGTCGTGCCGCCGATCTTCTGGTTGAAGTCGCGGAAATACGGCGCGATGTCGTCGATGTCGATCTTGGTGTCCGCGGCGATGTAGTCGTCGAGCGGCTCGACCAGATCGCCGTCGGCGAGCTCGGTCGCCCAGCCGGACGCGAAGACGCCCACGTCGATCGAGTTGGTCCCCGAGGCCCAGTCGGTGAGAATCTTCTGGAAAAGCTCCGCGAAGGGCACCTCGTTGACGCGGATCTCCGCGCCGGTCATCTCGGTGAATTCCGCGCCGCGCTCGACGAGCCGCTGCGCGATCACCGGCCCGGGCCGGGTCAGGACGTTGATGGTGATCCCGCTGTAATCCGGCGAATCCTGCGCGACCGAGGGCGCGGCGGCCGCAATGGCTCCCGCAACCACGAGCGCGCAGCCGGCCAGCTTGCGGCGTGTCTTGTCGAGTCTCAGCATGTGTCTCTCCCTGGGGTTGCTTATGCTTGTGAAATCACGGTCTTGTTCCGTCGACCGCCTTGTAGCCATGTTCGCCGGGAAGCCCGCGCAAGTAAAGCGTCGTCCGCATGGTCATCGCCCGGCCGCCGGTTCGGCGAGTTCCGCCCCCGTCGGCGGGTCGCAGCCGACCCGGCCGCAGGTCACCGAGGCGGCCGCCACGGCGTAGTCGAGAAGCTCTCCGACCGTCTCGCGGTCGAGGGCGCGCAACGGCTCGGGCGCAAGCAGGCCCGCGACCCGAGCGGCGTGCAGGAACGCGCCATGAAACGTGTCGCCCGCCCCGATGGTGTCGGCGACAACCACTTCGCGGGCCGGACGATCCACCTGGCCGGCGGCGAGATAGGCCGTCGCGCCCCGCGGTCCGCGGCTGATCAGCACCACGCCGACGCCCGCGTCGATGAGCGCCGCCGCCGCCGCCGCCTCGTCCACCCCCGGGCGCAGCCAGGCCAGATCCTCCTCGGAATAGCGCACGACATGCGCCATGGCCGCCAGCCGCTCCATGCGCGCGGCGTAGGCCGCGCGGTCGGCGACGAGGCTCGGACGGCAGTTGGGATCGAAGGACAGCGCCATCCTTGCGCGCGCCGCCGCCGCCAGCGCCTCATAGGCCGAGGCCGAGGGATCGGAAATCAGCGTCACCGACCCCACGTGCAGCGCCTCGAGGCCGTCGAGCGCCCCGGCGGCCGGATCGGCCGTCCAGTTCCGCGCGGCGGTGTTGTCGTCGTAGAACGCGTAGCGCGCATCCGCGCCGATCATGCGCACGAAGGCCAGCGTCGTCTCGTGATCACTGCGCGCCAGCCGGTCGGTCGCGACACCGGCCGCGGTCATGTGGGCGGTGATCATCTCGCCGAAGAGATCGCGCGAAACCCCGCCGATGAAGGTGGTGGGCGTCCCGAGCCGCGCCAGCGTCACCGCCACGTTGAGACAGGACCCGCCGACCCGCGGCGCGAAGGCCTCGCCGCCGCCCGCGGCCCGCACCGGCACGAAGTCGATGAGGGCGTCCCCGCCGCAGGCGATCATCCGCGCGCCTCCCTTGCGCTTTTCGCGCAGCCTGTCGCGCGACGGCGGCGCTTGTCAACAACATATGTCCATGTTAGCGGACAAATGTCGCAAACCACATCCGGGGGAAGCGCGCTGCATGCCCAAGAGCCTTCTGGTCGATCCCGAACGCCTGCGCCGCCGCGACGCGCTGGCCTTCACCGCGATCCCGGTGCGCGCCTACGTCCGCGACTTCGCCGAGGAGCGCGACGAATGGGGCGACGCCGGCCTTGTCGAGATCCTGCGGCGCATGACGCTGGTGCGCGAGTTCGAGGCGATGCTGACAGCGCTCAAGGCCACCGGCCGCTATGGCGGGATCGAGTACGCCTACAAGGGTCCCGCGCATCTCTCCATCGGCCAGGAAGCCGCCGCCGTCGGTGCGGCCCTGGCGCTCGGACCCGACGACCACATCTACGGCAGCCATCGCAGCCACGGCGAGTTCATCGCCAAGGGCCTGTCGGCGATCGCCGCGCTCGACGAGGCCGGGACCGAAGCGATCATGGAGGCCCACGCCGACGGCGCGCTCCTGCGCGCGGTGGAGCGGGCCATCCCCGAGAACGACCCGCGCCGGCGGGCGGAGAACTTCCTGCTGCTCGGCCTGCTCGCGGAGATCTTCATGCGCGCGGGCGGCTTCAACGGCGGCATGGGCGGCTCGATGCACGCCTTCTTTCCGCCCTTCGGCGCCTTTCCCAACAACGCCATCGTCGGCGCCTCGGCCGGCATCGCCGCCGGTGCGGCCCTGCGCATGCGCCACGCAGGCGGGAACTCCATCGCCGTGGCGATGGTCGGCGACGGCGCCACCGGGTGCGGTCCGGTCTGGGAGGCGATGAACTTCGCCGCCATGCGTCAGTTCCAGACCCTGCACGCCGGCGCGGACGGCGCGGCCGCGGGCGGCCTTCCGGCGCTCTTCTTCTTCGTCAACAACTTCTACGCCATGGGCGGACAGACCATGGGCGAGACCATGGCTTGGGACCGGCTGGCGCGCATCGGTGCCGGGCTGAACCCCGAGGCCCTGCACGCCGAGACCGTCGACGGTGGCGACCCTCTGGCGGTCGCCGAGGCGGTGCGGCGCAAGGCCGGGCTCCTGCGGGCCGGGGCCGGTCCGGCGCTTCTCGACGTGGAATGCTACCGGGTGAGCGGGCATTCATCCTCCGACGTCAACGCCTACCGCTCGAAAGAGGAGATGGCGGCCTGGGCGGCGCATGATCCGCTGGAGAGCTTCGCCGAGAAGCTCCTCGCCGGCGGCGTCCTTGACGCCGCAACCCGCGAGGCCATCGCCGCCCGGGCCGCCGACACCATCGCCGCCGTCGCCCGCGCCGCCGCCGATCCCGGCGTGTCGCGCCCGATCGACCTCGCCGCGGCGCCGACGCTGATCGGAGGCTTCACCTTCGCCGACCGCACGACGCCGCCGCCCGCCCCGGCCGCGCGGCTTCTGGCCGCGCCCGAGGCGACGGCGCGGATGCGCCAGCACGCCCGCAAGTCCCGCTCCGGCCGCGGCCCCGACGGCGCGGCCCTCTCGCCCATGCGCGCGATCACGCTGCGCGACGGTCTGTTCGAGGCGATCCTCGACCGGATGCTGCGCGACGACCGACTCGTCGCCTATGGCGAGGAGTGCCGCGAATGGGGCGGCGCTTTCGGCGTCTATCGCGGACTCGCGGACATCTTCCCGCACGCGCGCCTCTTCAACGCCCCGATCTCGGAGGCAGCCATCGTCGCCACCGCGGTCGGCTACGCGCTCGAGGGCGGCCGGGCGCTGGTTGAGCTGATGTACGCCGACTTCATCGGCCGCGCCGGCGACGAGATCTTCAACCAGATGGCCAAGTGGCGGGCGATGTCGGGCGGGCAGCTCGCCGTCCCCGTCGTGCTGCGCGCCTCGGTCGGCAGCAAGTACGGCGCCCAGCACAGCCAGGACTGGTCGGCTCTCTGCGCCCATGTGCCCGGCCTGAAGGTCGTCTACCCGGCGACCCCCTATGACGCGAAGGGGTTGATGGCCGAGGCGCTCGCCGGCGACGATCCGGTGGTGTTCTTCGAGAGCCAGCGGCTCTACGACCGGGTCGAGATCTTTCAGGCCGACGGCGTGCCCGAGGAGATCTACCGCCTGCCGCTCGGCGTCCCCGAGGTCCGCCGCCGAGGCGGCGACGTGACCATCCTGACCATCGGCCCCTCGCTCTACCCCGCGCTCGCCGCGGCGGAGACGCTCGCGGAGGCCCACGGGGTCACGGCCGAGGTCATCGACGCGCGCTGCCTCGTGCCCTTCGACTACGACCCGGTCCTCGCCTCGCTCAAGCGCACCGGCCGTCTGCTCGTCGTCTCGGAGGCCTGCGAGCGCGGCAGCTTCGCCATGACGCTCGCCGCCAATCTCGCCCGCTTCGGCTTCGCCGACCTCAAGGCTCCGCCCCGCGTGCTCGGCGCGCCGAACTGGATCGTGCCTGGCGCCGATCTCGAGGAAACCCACTTCCCCGGCCCGGACGCGATCGTCGATGCGCTGACGCAGGATCTCATGCCCGAGATCGGCGCCCCGCGGCGCGGGATCCGGACCTGGGACGACCGCGACCTCGCCCGCCGCGGGCTCTGACAAAGGAGAGGTACATGGCGCGCACGCCACTCTACATGCCGCAACTCGGCAACGAGATCACCGAGGCGCAGGTGGACTTCTGGCTCAAGGCCACCGGCGACAAGGTGGCCGAGGGCGAGGCGATCGTCAGCGTCACCACGCCCAAGGTCACCATGGAGCTCGAGGCGCCGACCGCGGGCGTGCTCGCCGAAATCCTCGTGGCGGAGGGGGATCTGGCCGATGTCGGCGCAGAACTCGCCATCATCGAGACCGTCTGAGCCCGCCGGCCCCCGCATCGCGGCCCGCAGCGCCGGCGCGTCCGGGCCGCACCTGGTCTATCTGCACGGCTTCGGCGCCGATCGCCTCTCCTGGGCTGCAACCGATCCCGGGCGCGCAGCGCGGTCGCACGCGCTCGACCTTCCCGGCCACGGCGCCGCGGGACCGGAGGTCGGCGACGGATCGGCCGCGGCGCTGCTCGCGCCGCTTCTGGGCTTTCTGGAGACGCTCGACTGGCCCGCGCATCTCGTCGGCCATTCTCTGGGCGGCGGGCTGGCGCTTCTCGCCGCCGCGGCGGCGCCCGAGCGCGTCGCCTCGCTCTTTCTGATCGCGCCCGCGGGCCTCGGCGCCGGGGTCGACGCGGACTATCTCGCCGCCTACCCCGAGATCGAAGAAGCGGCCGCCATGCGCGCGGCGCTCGAACGCCTCGTCGCCCGTCCCGCGCTCATCAGCGAGATGACCGCCCGCTACGCCCTCGGCCAGCTCTCCCGTCCGGGAGCGCGCGCGGCGCTGCGCGCCATCGCCGCGGCGTTCCCGGCGGGCGAGGCGCGATTCGCGGCGGCCGCCGAATTGCTGGCGAACACGGACCTGCCCCGGCACGTCGTCTGGGGCGCGCGCGACGCGATCAACCCCGAGGCCCGCGGCCGGCTCGCCGGCTTCGCGCCCCACGACGTGCTCGAGGACGCGGGCCACCTGCCCCATGTCGAGGCGCCGAAGGCCGTGAACGCGCGCCTCGCCGCCTTTCTCGCGGGGCTTGGGTGAGGCCGCCACGCCCCGACGCCGCCGCCCGGCGCCTGCGCGCCGCCTGGATGTACTACAGCCATGGCCTGACCCAGCAGGAGATCGCCGACCGGCTCGGCCTCAGCCGCGCCACCATCATCCGCCTGCTCGAGGAAGCCCGCGACCGTGGCGAGGTGCGGTTCTGGATCGAGGGCGCGGACGCCGACTGCGCCGGCCTCGCCGTGCGGCTCGAGACCGCGCTCGGCACGCCCGAGGTCATCGTCGTGCCCGGCGGGGCGACGCCCGAAACCACCGCGGCCGCGGTCGGCCTCGCGCTCGGCGCGCGGCTCTCCGGCGAATTCGCCGACGGCGTGACCCTCGGCGTCGGCTGGGGCCGCACGCTCACCGCCGCCCTGCGCGCCTTCCGCCCGCCCCGGCTCGCGGGCGCACGCGTCCTCTCGCTGCTCGGCGGCGCCGTCGAGGCCCGCGAGGCCAACCCCGCCGAGGTCGCCTGGCGCGTCGCCGGCGCCCTCGGCGCGGAGTGCTACCTCTTTCCCGCGCCGCTGATCGTCGATTCGGCGCAGACAAGACGCGCGCTCATCGAGAAATGCGGCCTCGACCGGATCTACGCACTGGCCGAGCGCATCGACGCCGCCGTGGTCAGCGTCGGCGACATCGGGCCAGGCTGCTCCTCGCTCAGCCGCATGCTGATGAGCGCAAGGGAATTCGACGAACTCGTCGCCGCGGGCTGCGTCGCTGACGTGATGTGCCACTTCCTCGACGCGAGCGGCGCGAGCGTCGCCCACCCGATCGCGGATCGGGTGATGGCGGTCGGCCTCGACGCGCTCGCCCGCGCGCCGCGGCGCATCATCGCCAGCGGCGGCAGGGCGCGCGGACCGGCGATCCGCGCCGCGGTCCGGCGCATCGGCTGCGACCTGCTGGTCACCGACGACGCCGCCGCGCGCGCGATCCTGGCCGATCGCCCGGGCTGAGGCGGACGGTGTCCCGCTTGCGCGCGCGCCGCGCGATGCGCCAAGGTTGCGCCGGGGAGGACGGCCATGAAGAGCTACGACTACATCGTCACCGGCGCGGGTTCGGCCGGCTGTGTGATCGCCGCGCGGCTCAGCGAGGACCCGGATGTGCGCGTACTCCTGCTCGAGGCCGGCGGCCCCGACGACAGCCGCCTCTTCGAGATCCCCGCGGGCTTTGCGCGCATGACCAAGGGCATCGCAAGCTGGGGCTGGTCGACCACGCCGCAGCGCCACATGAACGACCGGGTGTTCTGGTACACCCAGGCCCGCGTTCTCGGCGGCGGATCGACGATCAACGCGCAGGTCTACACCCGCGGCAAGGCGGAGGTCTACGACGCCTGGGCGGGCGAGCACGGCTGCGAAGGCTGGGCCTTCGCCGACGTTCTGCCCTATTTCCGCCGCGCCGAGGGCAACGCGCGCATCGCCGACGCCTTCCACGGCGTGGACGGCCCGCTCGGCGTCGCCGACCCGCTGGCGCCGCTGCCGGTCGCCTACGCCTTCCTGCGCGCAGCCCAGCAGTACGGCATCCCCTGGAACGCCGACTTCAACGGCACCCGCCAGGAAGGCTGCGGCTTCTACCAGGTCACCCAGAAGGACGGCCGCCGCTCCTCGACCGCGAAGGCTTATCTCGCGCCGGCGCGGTCGCGGCCGAACCTGACCGTCGCCACCGGCGCCGAGGCCCGCCGCATCCTCGTGGAGAACGGCCGAGCGGTCGGCGTGCGCTACGCGCAGGGCGCCGAACGCGTCGAGGCCCGCGCCGAGGCCGAGGTGGTGATCACCTCCGGAGCCATCGGCTCGCCTCGGCTCCTGCTGCTGTCGGGCATCGGCCCCGCCGACCACCTCACTTCGGTCGGGGTGGCGCCGGTCCACGATCTCCCCGGGGTGGGCGCGAACCTGCACGACCACATCGACCTCTTTGTGATCGCCGAATGCTCCGGCCCCCACAGCTACGACCACTACGCCAGGCCGCACTACGCCGCCCTCGCCGGGGCGCAGTTCTACCTCTTCGGCCGCGGCCCCGCGGCCTCCAGCCTCTTTGAGACCGGCGCCTTCTGGCGCACCGGCGCCGACGCGGTCGCGGACCTGCAGATGCATTTCGGTCAGGGGTCGGGCATCGAGGCTGGGGTCGCGGCGATGAAGAACGGCGTCACGCTCAACGCCGCGCACGTCGCCCCGAAGTCGCGCGGAACCGTGCGGCTCGCCTCCGCCGATCCCTCCAACGCGCCGCTGATCGACCCGAACTACTGGGCCGAGCCCGACGATCGCCGCCGCGCCATCGAGGGGCTCCGGATCGCCCGCGAGATCATGCGCCAGCCTGCGCTCGCGCCCTTCCTGAAGGCCGAGCGCCTGCCCGGCCCGGACGCCGCCGACGACGCCGCGCTCATTGCCTACGCCTGCGCCAACGCCAAGACGCAGCACCATCCGGTCGGCGCCTGCCGGATGGGCCCCGAAGACGACCCGATGGCGGTCGTCGACCCGCGCCTCCGCCTGCGCGGGATCGACGGGCTGCGCGTCGCCGACAGCTCGATCATGCCGGTGATCACCGCGTCGAACACCAACGCCGCCACGATCATGATCGGCGAGAAGGCCGCCGACCTGCTGCGCGGCAACCGCTGAGGGCGGCCGCCCCCACATCAGCCCGTTGAAGACGCGCTGAAGCGGCCGCGCGTTGATCATCTGGACCATGTCGAGCAGCTTCGCCTTGGACCGGCGATGGTCGCGCCTGCTCGCCGTTGGGCAGGCAGCGATAGGCTCTCGCTTCAACCGTTGGCTCGCGTTCCAGCGCCTGCAGCCGATCCTCGGCGCGAGGTCCTCGCGGCCAAAGCGGGGCGCCGGTCCCGAGTTCCATCTTCACGCCGCCGCCTCACGGTAATCCGCTGCCGCGCCGGCTCGAGGCGCAAGCCTCAGGCGTCGATCTCGACGCGCCCGATCGTCTGGAACAGCAGGCGAGGATGTAGCCCGCCGCGATGTCCTCATCGGCGATGCCGCGTGTGTGGACCATGTGCACCTCGCCCGAGACCTTGCGGACCCGGCAGGTCCCGCACACCCCGAAGGTGCAGCCCAGACGGCAGGTTCAGGCCGGCGGACTTGGCGACCGCGAGGATCGTGTCGGTCTCGTGGCAGGCGGCGGCCGCGCTCGAGGCAGCGAAGACAACCTCGGTGCGCATGTCTTCCGAGGGCACCACGTCGTCGAATCTTTCCAAGTCCTCGACCCGCGCCACCGGGGCGGCGAAGGTCTCCTGTGGTAGGCGTCCATGTCGTAGCCAAGGCTGATCGGCGCGTCGCGCGCCGCCTGCATGAAGCAGTCCGGCCCGCAGTAGTAGACCTTCCGCTCCAGGTAGTCCGGCGTCATCAGCCCCAGCATCAGCTGGTTGAACCGGCCGCGGCAGCCGGTCCAGACCTCGAACGGATCGTCCTCGGCCACCACGAAGTGCGGCTTGATGCCCGGCGCGCGGCTGGCCATGTAATCCAGCCGCTTGCGAAAGATCAGATGCGGTGGTCGGTCGGCGCAGAGCATGAAGCTGACGTCGGGCTCCTCGCCGCGCTCGAAGAGCACGCTCAGCATCGACATCAGCGGCGTGAATCCGGATCCGGCCCCGATGAACAGGTATCGTTCTTCCGGCTGGCGCGGCAGGTGGAACACACCCGCCGGCCCCTTGGCCCGCAAGCTCATGCCTGGGCGCAGGTTGTCGTGCATCCAGCGCGTGCCCACGCTGCCCGGCTCGGCCTTGGCGGTGACCGAGAGATAGGCGTTCGACGTCGGGCTCGACGAGATCGTGTAGGTCCGGTGCACCGGCCCGCCCGGAACCGGGATCTCGAGCGTGACGAACTGTCCGGCGCGATAGATGAAGGTCGCTCCCGACGGCGGCCGGAACGCGAAGGTCATGACGTCCGGCGCCTCGGGGATCACCGCCACGCACTGCAGCGGCTCGCTGTCCCGCCAGGCCGGCGTGTCCTGGCGCGGAGGCGGGATCATGCGCCCCTACTCCGCCGCGATTACGCTGCGCCCGGTCAGCCGGCCGATCATCGGTTCGGCGTACCAGTCGACGAACTGGATCACTCCTCTCTCCTGCAGATCGGAATAGGGCCGGGGCTCGTAGGCGGGCGAGTTGATTCCGAGTTGGTTCTGCTCGACCACGTGGCGATCCTCGTCGTTGGTCATGGTCCAGACCTCGGTGAGACGCTTGAGGTCGTAGTCCACACCCTCGACCGCGTCCTTGTGCACTAGCCATTTGGTCGTCACCAGCGTCTCCTGGACGCTGACCGGAATGATCCGAAGGAGCTTCACCGTGTCCGACAGGAAGTGGTTCCAGGTGTTGGGATAGTGGAAGAACAGCAGCGTGCCCGCGTTCTTGAACGGCATCGTGACGATCACCGGATCCTCGATGCCCTCGCCCGATCCCGCGATATGCGGGTCGTCGTCGAAGGTGCGGCAGAGGGCGGGATGGTTGCCCGAGCAATGGTAACGCTCGCGGTTGTTCCCCATCACGAGCTTCCAGTTGCCCTTCTCGACGATGGAGCTCTCACGCGCCACCTTCGGATCGGCCATGCCTTGCGGCGCGGTGAACCGGAGCGCCTGCTCAGCCAGCGCGTCGAAGGCCGGCGCAGTCTCGCCGAGGCAGACGAACACCAGCCCGCCCGCCTCGCGGCAGCGAATCGGCCACAGTTGCCGGCCCGGGGGATATCGCGGGCCGGGATCGCAAAGAGCCAGTCGCGCGTCCAGATCTGGCGCATCTCGACCTCGAAGAGCTCGGCGTCCCGGTAGAGCGGCCCGGGAAGCGAAGGTGCATTGCGCGAATCCTTGGAGCCAGCTGGGGCAGCCTCTCGATCGCTCACCTAATCTCCATGACGCGCCGCGGCATGGCCGAAGGCGG
This sequence comes from uncultured Alphaproteobacteria bacterium, assembly GCA_963836255.1. Classification (GTDB taxonomy): domain Bacteria; phylum Pseudomonadota; class Alphaproteobacteria; order Rhodobacterales; family Rhodobacteraceae; genus Amaricoccus. Next base: position 221,301 of record CAWIIL010000001.1, on the reverse strand, counting down.
CGCACGATCGCGGAAATCGGACATGACCGTCACAGGTCCTTGACCAGCCGCAGCGCATCATAGATCGCCGCATGCGTGTTGCGCGCCGACACCGCATCGCCGATGCGAAAGAGCTGGAACCGGCCCTCGGGATTCGTCGCCACCGCCTGCGGTCGCCCTTCGATCAGCGCGTCCTGATCGACCGCCCCGAGGTTGCGCGACTGCGGCCGGAGCTCGAAATAGAGTTCGTCCAGCGGCATCGTGCCGTGGTTGACCACGATCTGGTCAAAGCTGCGCTCGATCGCCAGAGCCCTGACGTAGTCGCTGCCGATCACCGCGGTCAGCCGGTTGCCGTCACGGCGCACCGCCCTCAGGCGGTAGGTCACCGTGAAGGTCACGTCCTTGTCCTGCAGCGACCGCATGTAGGGCACGAGATTCATCGCCATCACGTCCGGCGCGAAGCTGCGGTCGGGCGTCATGATCTCCACATGCGCCTCGGTCGCGGCGATGGTCTCGGCGGCCTGCATCGCGGCGTGATCGCCCGCGTCGTCGTAGATCAGCACCGAGGACCCGGGCTTCGCGTCGCCCGAGATGATGTCCCAGGCCGGGATCACCAGGTCGTTGCCCTCCGACAGCACCTCGGTGTGCGGCAACCCGCCGGTCGCCACGATCACCACGTCGGGATCGAGTCGGGTCACGTCATCCGCCTCGGCGAAGGTGTTGAAGTGGAAAGTCACGTCCCGCGCCGCGCACTGGGCCATGCGCCAGTCGATGATGCCGATCATCTCGCGCCGCCGCGGGTTCTGCGCCGTCAGCCGCACCTGCCCGCCCGGATCGGGTGCCGCCTCGAAGACCGTCACCGCGTGTCCGCGCTCGGCCGCCACCCGCGCCGCCTCGAGCCCCGCCGGCCCCGCGCCGACCACGACCACGTCGCGCTTGGTCGCCGCCGCAGGAACAACGTGCGGCATGGTGAGCTCGCGACCCGTGGCGGCGTTGTGGATGCAGAGCGCGTCGCCCGCCTGGTAGATCCGGTCGAGGCAGTAGGTCGCGCCGACGCAGGGCCGGATGTCGTGCTCTCGGCCCTCGATGATCTTGCGCACGATGTGCGGGTCGGCCATGTGCGCGCGGGTCATGCCGACCATGTCGAGCTTGCCCGAGGCGATCGCGTGGCGCGCCGTGGCCACGTCCGGGATGCGCGCGGCGTGAAAGGTCGGCATGCCGGTCTCCGCGCGAACCGATCCGGCGAAATCGAGATGCGGCGCGCTTTTCATGCCCTGCACCGGGATCACGTCGGTCAGGCCCGGATCGGTGTCGATGTGCCCGCGGATGACGTTGAGGAAATCGACCTGGCCGGAGGCGGCGAGGCGGCGCGAGATCTCGAGCCCCTCCTTGGCGCTGATGCCGCCCTCGGCGTCCTCGTCGGCGGTGTAGCGGATGCCGACGATGAACTCCGGCCCCACCCGCGCCCGCACCGCGTCGAGCACTTCCATGCTGAACCGCAGCCGGTTGTCGAGCGATCCACCCCAGGGCGCGTCAAGGTTGTTGGTGCGCTCCGACCAGAACTGGTCCATCAGGTGCCCGTAGGCTTGCAGCTCGATCCCGTCGAGCCCGGCCGCCTGCATCCGCTCGGCCGCGTCGGCGTAGTCGGAGATGATGCGCGCGATCTCCCAGTCCTCGAGCTTCTTAGGAAACGCCCGGTGCGCCGCCTCGCGCTCGTGGCCCGGCGACACGGCGGGCAGCCAGTCGCCCTTGCTCCAGTGCGTGCGCCGGCCAAGATGGGTGAGCTGGATCATCACCGCGCAGCCGTGTTCATGGCAGGCGTCGGCGAGCTTCGCCATCCAGGGCACCACCTCGTCTTTCCAGGCGAGGATGTTGTTGAAGACCGGCGGCGAGTTGCGCGACACCGCCGCCGAACCCGCCGTCATCGCCAGCGCCACTCCCGCCTTCGCCCGCTCCGCGTGATAGGCCCGGTAGCGGTCCTTCGGCATCCCGTCCTCGGGATAGGCCGGCTCGTGCGCCGTGGTCATGATCCGGTTCTTCAGGGTGAGATGCCGGAGCGCATAGGGCTGCAGCAGTGGATCCTTCGACATGAGGCCCCCCGGACGCGTCGCGATGAAATCGACACTTATGTCGATTATATCGACGTGAATGTCAAGAAAATTGCCATCGGCCCCGATTGCTGTTATCGCCAGCGCATGGACGGCGTCATCGAACACGTGCAGCGCGGATGGCGGGGATCGGAGGATCTCTGGATCAACGCGGCGCACGCGCTTCTGGTCGAAAGCGGCGTTGAGGCGGTCAAGGTGATGACACTGGCACGCGCACTCGGGCTGTCGCGAACCAGTTTCTATTGGCATTTCACCGACCGCGAATTGCTTCTGGACCGCCTGATCGAGCGCTGGAGCGAGAAGAACACCGGCAATCTTGTGGCTCAGACAGAAGTCTACGCCGAGACCATCACCGAAGCGGTCTTCAACTTGTTCGACTGCTGGATCACCCCGGAGCTCTTTGATTCACGTCTCGACTTCGCAATCCGGAACTGGGCTCTCGGAACACCCGCGCTCAAGAAGCGCGTCGAGGCGAACGATGCGGCCCGGCTCTCGGCCATCCGCGCCATGTTCGCGCGCTTCGGCTACGCGGCCGATCAGGCCGACATTCGCGCCCGCAACATCTACCTCACGCAGGTGGGCTATATCGCCATGATGACGGATGAGCCGCTCGACGTCCGGCTCGACCGGATGCCGGTCTATGTTGAGGCCTTCACGGGACGCGCCCCGAAGCCGTCGGAGGTCGCCCGTTTCCGCGCCCGCCATCCGATCATGCAAGGCGAAGACGGAGACCCTCGATGACAGTCGGATTCATCGGAACCGGAGCGATCGCCGCCGCCGTCATAGAAGGGCTTTGCCTCGAACAACCGCCGAAGATCATCGTCTCACCCCGATCCGAGACGATCTCCCGGGACCTCGCAGCGCGTCTCGAGACGGTCCGACGCGCCGAATCCAATCATGAGGTCGCCGGGTCCGCCGACATTGTCTGTCTCGGGGTCCGGCCGAAACAACTCGGTCCGCTGCTGGAAGGGCTGCCGTTTCGCGATGGCCAGATCGTCGTGAGTTTTGTCTTCGGCGCGGCCCCCAAGGACATCGCCCGTCAGATTGCAGCCGACGTCACGGTCTGCCAGGCCGTGCCGCTGCCCACGGCCGCCCGGCGCGAAGGGCCGTTGTTGCTCCATCCCGCTCCGCCAGCCGTCCGGACGCTCTTCGCCCCGCTCGGCGTTCTGATCGAGCCCGAGAGCCAGGCCGAGATGCAGGCCTACGCCCTCGGCGGAGCACAGATGTCGAGCTTCTTCGCGCTCGCTCTCGAAGCGATGGAGGGGCTCACTGCGGACGGCGCATCGCGCGGTGGCGCGCGGGATTACATCATGTCGATGTACGGCGCCCTTGCCAGCGCCGGTCTCGCCACGCCGGTGGATCAGCTTGTGGACCTGCCCGGTCGCCACGAAACCCCGGGTGGCGTGAACGAGGCCTGCCGCAAACGCCTCGAAGCGCTTGGGTGGCTTAGCAACTATCGCGACGCCCTTGACGCCGTGCGCGCCCGCGCCGCTTCGATGGTGGATTGACCGGAGCCCGCCCGGATCAGTTCGACGCCCGCCGCATCATCGCCTCGTGCACGGCCGCCATGCCGCGATCGACCATCGCGGTGACTTCCTCGGCATGAGTTTGGAGCGCCGCGACCACCTCGGGATCCTCCGATGTCTGGGTCACCACGACACCGGTCTCGATTGTCTCGATCTCGGTTGCGATCCGGTCGCGCCGCGCGAACAGGATGTCGAGCGTCGGGCTCTGGATGAAGACCTGCGGATCGCGCCCCTCCTCAACCCGCGCGATCATGCCGACCACATGGCTGGTCACCACCGCCGCCAGCTCCGGATCCTCCGAAGACGTCACCGTGCGGATGCCGTCGGGCAGGTTGGTCACCTCCCGGTCGATCCGCTGGAAGTTGGCGAACATCACCGCGAGCTCCGCGCTCTCCTCCGGCGTCGCGTCGAGGCCGCGCAGGCCCGGCATGTTGACCATGTCGTGCCCGCCGCCGTGCGCGCCGTGGCCATGCATCCCGCCGCCCATTCCGTGACCGCCCATCATCTGGGCCAGCGCGCCCGCGCCACCGAGCGCCGACAGGCCCGCCGCGAGCACCGCCGCCGCCAGCGCGATCCGCCGGAGCGTTGTCCGGGTGCCCGGAATTCCCTTGATCACCATTCGATGTCCGTCCTTCCGATGCACCCTGCGACCCTTCTACATGCAAAGGCTCGAATGTACATTCGGCGCCGATCCCGCACGGCGACGCCGCCTCTCACGTCTCCGTGACCCGCACCCGCGCAACGGCTCGCACCCAAGCCGCATTTTCGGCGGTTGCGAACGGTTAACAAAGTTTGTGTTCCAAATCAGATACTTGAAATCCGGCCAACCTTGGACCGCTCAGACCGCCTCCGAAAACGCGATCTGCGTCTTCATCGCCACCTCCCGATCGGTCGCCAGCCGGAACGCCTCGATGGCCTCCTCGAGCGGCACCGTGTGGGTGATCAGCGGCTTCACGTCGATCAGCCCGGCCTGCATCATCCGCACCCCCCAGGCGAACTCGTCGTGGAACCGGAAGGTGCCGCGCAGGCTCAACTCCTTCACGGTGATCGCCTGCATCGGCACGGTCATGTCGCCGCCCATCCCGACCTGCACGGCCACGCCGCGCGGGCGCAGCGCCGCGATCGCCCCGGCCAGCGCCTGCGGCGCGCCCGAGCACTCCATCGCCACGTCGAACCAGCCCTTGTCGGCCTCGTATTCCTTCAAAGCCTCCGCCGCCTTGGCCATGTTGATCGTCCGGTCCGCCCCGGCCTGCTTGCCATGCGCCAGCGCGTTCTCCGAAAGATCGGTGACGACGATCTCAAGCGCCCCCGCCCGGCGCGCCGCCAGCACGCAGAGCGCCCCGATCGGCCCGCAGCCGGTCACCAGCACCCGCTTGCCGACCAGGTCTCCCGCCTGCCGCACCGCGTGCAGACACACCGCCAGCGGCTCGGCCATCGCCGCCTCGCTCGCCGCCAGTCCCGCCGCCGGAACGCACTGGCCCGCATCGGCGATCAACTCCTCGCGGAACGCGCCCTGGATGTGGGGAAACGGCATCGCCGAACCGTAGAAACGCATGTTCAGGCACTGGTTCGGCGCGCCCTCGAGACAGTAGCGACAGCTCCGGCATGGGCGCGACGGCGACACCGCCACCAGATCGCCGACCGCCAGCCCGGTCACGCCCGGCCCCAGTTCCGCGATATGGCCCGAGACCTCGTGACCGAGGATCACCGGCTCGCGCACCCGCACCGTGCCGAACCCGCCGTGATAGTAGTAGTGCAGGTCCGAGCCGCAGACCCCGCCCACCGCCATCGTCACCCGCACCTCGCCCGGCCCGGGCGCGCCGGTCTCGCGCTCCTCGATCCGCAGATCCTCGACATCGTGCAGCACCAGCGCCCGCATCGCCATCCTCCCCGGTCGCCGCAGTCCGCGCGGCCTTCCCCGCACCCTATCAACCCACGGCGCCGGCTTCTATAGTCGCCGAAAGCAGAACCCGGGGGGACGACCATGGCGACCGCGCACGACATCTTCGATCTGAGCGGGCGCCGAGCGCTCGTCACCGGCTCCAGCCAGGGCATCGGCGCCGCGCTCGCCGCCGGCCTCGCCGCCGCCGGCGCAGCGCTGGTCCTGAACGGCCGCGACACGGCGAAACTGGCCGCCGCGGCGGAGGAGCTGCGCGCCGAGGGCGCGACCGTCGCCGAACTGCCCTTCGACGTCACCGACCACGCCGCCGCCCGCGCCGCCGTCGACGGCTTCGAGAAGGCCCACGGCCCCATCGACATCCTCGTCAACAACGCCGGCATGCAGCATCGCGGCCCACTCGAGGACTTCGCGCCCGAAGATTTCGAGCGGCTGATGCGCACCAACGTCAGCTCGGTCTTCAACGTCGGCCAGGCGGTCGCGCGCCACATGATCGCCCGCGGGCGCGGCCGCATCATCAACATCGCGTCGGTCCAGACCGCGCTCGCCCGTCCCTCGATCGCACCCTACACCGCGTCCAAAGGCGCGGTCGCCAACCTCACCAAGGGCATGGCGACCGACTGGGCCAAATATGGGCTCCAGATCAACGCCATCGCGCCAGGCTACTTCGCCACCCCGCTCAACGCCGCCCTCGTCGCCGACCCCGACTTCACCGCCTGGCTCGAGAAGCGCACCCCCGCCGGGCGCTGGGGCCAGGTCGAGGAGCTCGTCGGCGCCTGTGTCTTTCTCGCCTCCGACGCCGCGAGCTTCGTCAACGGCCACACGCTCTTTGTCGACGGCGGCATCTCCGTGAGCCTCTGAAGCCGATGGACCGCCCGGCCGAGCCCCGCCTGATCGTCGTGATGGGCGTCTCGGGCTCCGGCAAGACCACCGTCGGCGAGGCGCTCGCAGCGCGGTTAGGCGCGAGTTTCGCCGACGGCGACGCCTTTCACTCCGAAGCCAACGTCGCCAAGATGAGCCGCGGCGAGCCGCTCACCGACGCCGACCGCTGGCCCTGGCTCGACGCCATCGGCGCGCATCTCGGCCGCGCCGAGGGTCGCGCCGTGGTCGCCTGCTCGGCGCTGCGGCGCGCCTACCGCGACCGGATCAACCTTGCCGCCGGCGCGCCGGTGTTCTTCCTCCACCTCGACGGCGCCTACGATCTGATCGCCGCGCGCATGGCCGCGCGCCGCGGCCACTACATGCCCCCGAGCCTCCTGCGCAGTCAGTTCGACGCGCTCGAGCCGATCGCCCCGGACGAGACCGCCGCCGTGGTCGACATCTCCGGCCCGCCCGACGCCGTGCTTGCGGCGTCTCTCGCGGCGCTCGGCGCGCCGCGGGCGTGATCTGACGCACGCCACCCTTCTGCGACCTTTTGACCGACTCACCCGAAGGTGGTAGGCTTTTTCCATTCAAGATCATTCCATTCAATCGCCGTCATTACTTTACCGGGTGGATCGAGTTCGAAACACGACTGGAGGTTGTAATGCGGTTTCTGTTCGCGTGGAGCGTCGTTCTAGCAATTCTCGCCGCCGCCGCGCCCCCGGTCCGCGCCCAGAGCGTGCTCAGCCCGGCCTTCGCCGCGAGCAACGCCGGCTACACGCCCGAAGAAGCAGCCGGCCGCGAGATCTGGATGTTCGCGACCGCCTTCAACGACCGCTTCTTCACCTACACCTATCCGCAGCGGCTTGGCGCCGCGATCGACTGGTACGAGATCCTCGCCGCCGAGAACCGCGGCGACCTGTTCGAGGCCTGGGGCGCGATCCCCAACCCCGACTGCTGCGTTCCCGGATCGCCCGACTGCCCGGCGCAGTCGATCGACGAGACCTACGGCTTGCTCTGGTGCCCCGGCGACGAGGAGCTCCTGAGCTTCGTCGGCCGCGAGGGCTACCGCGACCCCGCCTGCGACTTCACCGACGCGCCCTTCGACGCCGCCACGCCCCACGGCGCAACCGACCAGCGCCAGGATCCCTGCGACCTGCGCTTCGGCACTTCGACCGGCGCGCTCGGCCTGCGCAAGTTCCCCAATCCGCGCTTCGATCCCGCCGGCTGGGAGCGCATCGGCGGCTGGCAAGGTTACGCCGCCATGCTCTCAGACGATCCCGACAACCCCGACAGCCGGCTCAACCGGCTCTGGGACGGCTCGGTCGAGCCGCCGTTCCGCATCGGCATGGCCTGCGGCGCCTGCCACATCGCCTACGACCCGCTGAACCCGCCCGAGGATCCCTCGAACCCCGAGTGGGAGAACATCGACGCCCTCGTCGGCAACCAGTACAGCCGCGTCTCCAACCTGCTCGGCAACGGCCTCTCGCCGCACCGGCTGGAATGGCAGCTCATCGCGCGCTCCCGGCCGGGCGTGGTCGACACGTCCGCCCTGCCGATGGACCTGGTATCCAACCCCGGCACGATGAACGCGATCATCAACTTCGCCCGCCGGCCGCTCTTCGAGCATCGGGTGCTGAAGTGGCGCAAGGCCTCCGCCTGCGAAGCGGGCGCCGACCCTGCGACCTGCTGGTGCGAACCCGGCCGCCGCGGCAAGTGCTGGGAGAAGAGCCTGAAGACCGAGATTGTCCCGCAGGTGCTCAAGGGCGGCGAGGACTCGATCGGCTACGACGAGGCGATCCAGCGGGTCTACTTCAACATCGGCTCCTGCGCCGAGCAGTGCTGGATCAACCACGTGCCCGACTTGCGCGCCGCCGATCCCGAGCAGCGCAACTACGGCCAGACCCCGTTCGACATCGGCCAGTGCCGCCGCGACTGCGCTTCGTTCCGCGCCATCGAGGACCGGCTCGCCGACATCAAGGCATTCTTCCTCAGCGCCCGACCCACCGATCTGCGGCGCGCCCGCGGGCTCGACAGCCCGCGCGATCTCGAGATCGCGCTCGACGCCGAGTTCTTCGACGGGGCGGTCGAACGCGGCCGCCAGGTCTTCGCCGAGACCTGCGCCTCCTGCCACTCGAGCCAGGACGGCCCCTACGACAGCGTCGACTTCCTCGCAACCGACCCCGGGGACCCGACCCTGCGGCTCGACTGGCTCGGCGACGACGAGACCCTGCCGGTCTCCGAAATCGGCACCTACGCCGCCCGCGCGCTGCACTCCAACCACATGCCGAGCCGCGTCTGGGCCGAATACGCTTCGCTGGACTTGCGGGAGCGCCCCGCCGACCCCAACCGGGCGGAGGTGATGAAGGGCGGCGGCCGCGGCTACTACCGCAACATCTCGCTGCTCTCGGCCTGGGCGCACGCGCCGTTCCTGCAGAACAACGCCATCGGCCCGGAGATCTGCGGAAGGCCGTCCGACCCGGACCTCGACTTCTACGCCTCGCCCTACGTGGACGCGGACGGCGCGCCGCTGGCGAACGCGCCCGGCTGCTGGCCCTTCGATCCCTCCGTCGATGGCCGCTACGCGCTCTACAAGGCGTCGATGGAGGACCTGCTGAACCCCGACCGCCGCATCTCCAAGATGTTCACGCTCGACAGCGACATCGTCATCGACATCGCGCCCAAGGTCGCGCTCCTCGACCGCGATCTCGGCCTGTCGCTGCGCATCCCGGCCGGCTTCCCGGCGGTCGACGTCGCCTCGCTGCGCTACAAGGACCTCATTCAGGATCTGGTGCTCATCGAGGCGAACCCCGCGAAGTTCGACGCCAAGTACGCGGAAATCCTCTCCCCCGAGCAACGCGACGCCCTGCGTGCGGGGCTCGTCGAGATCCGCGCCGCGCTGATCGGGACCGGCAAGCTCGCCGCGATCGAACTGGTGCTGCACCGGGAGGAGGCGGTCGTCGGGCGGGTGCAGGACCTGACGCTTCAGGTCGGGAACGACTTCGTCCAGCGCTACTACTCGAACCTGCTGGATCGGGTCGAGAACTCCGGCCACCGCTTCGGCGAGGGATTGAGCGCCTCTGACAAGGCCGCGCTCATCGCCTTCGTCGCGACGCTCTGAGGGAGACGGGCATGCTCTCGCTTCTGCGCGTCCTCATCGGCCTCGCCCTTCTCGCAATCGTCGCCGTCGGCGCGCTCTGGGCGATCAAGCTCGCCGGCTACGGCTATCTCATCGCTGTGTCGCAGGATGCGCCCGAGCCGATCCGGCCGGACATCCCCTTCGCGCCGCTGACCGACGACAGCCTCGCCGATCCCGACAACCCGACCAAGGTCTTCCGCGTGGACATGGCCCGGGTCGAGCACGACTTTCCGCTCACCCGCGCCGATCTCGCCGGGCTGACGCCCGCCCACGTGCTCTCGCTCAACCAGGAGGAGGTCGACCAGCTCTACGGCCGCCTCACCGGCGGGCCGATCCCCGACGGGCCCTATCTCGGCGATCTCTTCTTCTCGCGCGGCGACGACATGAGGGTGCGCCTCGAGGAAATCTTCGGCGGGCTCGAGGGCCGGATCGCGGCGGAAAAGATCGAGGCCGCCGAAGCCGCGGGACGCGCGCTGTGGAAGGGCAAGATGTTCTTCCGCGACGACCGGATCCTGCGCAACTTCATCGAGGACTTCCGCCCCCTCGACGACCTGATCGACAATCCTCGCGCGCTGCCAACCGCCGAGGTGCCGCGCGAGGGCCCGCTGCGCTTCGTCCTGCCGACGACCGAGGTCTATCTGCTGTTCCCGGCGAAGCTGCATTGCGGCCAGAGCCTGCTCGACGGCCGGCGCGAAGTCGATCATCATCGACTATGCCTACAACGACGAACTGCCCGGCTACCAGGAGCGCCCCGACGCGCTGGTCGGCCGCAACGGGCTGCGGATCCGCGACGAGATCCGCATGATCCGGCCGGGCCTCTACCTGGGCCGGGCTTACGCCAACAAGGTCTTCCTGCTGAACTTCGTCCTCTACAACTCCGAGGCCGCCGAGGCGGGACTGGCCGCTTTCGAGTCCGGAGACGCGACCTCCGAGGATTGCTGGACCGGAGAGCAGATCCGGCAAGCCGCCGCGCCATGATCGGGGGCCGCGCCCTTGCGGCGGCCGCGCTCTGCGCCGCTTCGGCGGCGGCCGGCCAGCCCGAGCCGGCGCCCGAAGCCGCGGCGCCCGCCGGCCGATCGCTCCTTGCGGAGCTCTTCCCCGACGGCCTGCCGCATCCCTTCGAGGCGGCGCTCGACAGTCTCCGGGACATGGCCGCCCCGGACGGCGTGACCACTGCGCTCGTCCCGGTCGGCCGCTCGCTCCAGCGCCTCACCGCCGCCCCGGACTTCTTTGCCTCGCCGCGCGTGCTCGTCGCGGTCACGGCGGACGACGCCGCCGGCCCCGACACGCCGCGGCTCGCCGGCCGGCTCTTTCTCGGATTCCAGCCGGCCGCCGACGTGGTCGAGGCGATCAGCTACGACGAAGCCGCCGGGCGTTTCGAGTTCGAGGAGATCGTGGGCTACGGCGCGGCGCGATCAGCCACCTCCGCCGAACGCGCCGTCTGCCTCGCCTGCCACCAGGGCGCCGCGCCGATCTTCCCGCGCCCGCTCTGGGACGAGACCAACGCGAACGCCGCCGTCGCCGACCGCCTCGTCGCCCTCGGGGACAGCTTCCACGGCGCGCCGGTGCGTCAGAGCGTCGACGCGCTCGCCGCCTTCGACGCCGCCACCGAGGCGGCCTCCGCGGCGCTGGTGGCCAACCGGCTCTGGTCGGACGGCTGCCCCGACGCCGCCTGCCGCGCGGGGCTCCTTGTCGCCGCGCTCGGCTACGGTCTCGGCGGGGCCAGCCCGGCCTGGGAGCCGCGCGCCAGCCCCGCCCGCGCCGCATTCGAGACGCAGGTCGCGACGCTCTGGCCCGAAGGACTCGCGGCGATAGGCCCCGACATCCCCAACCGCGATCCGCTCACCGCGCCCGCCGAGGCGCCGACCGAGACGGCCGGAGCGAGCAATCCCGAGACCCTGCGCGCCGCCGAAGTGGTCTGGACGCCCGCGGACGGCTTCGCCGCCGCCGTCCGGCGGATCGCAGCCGGGTTCACGCCCGGCGATCTCGACCGGCTGGCACTCCGCCTCGGCGCGCCAGCAAGCCACCACGCCATCGCCGAGCTCCCCTGCGCGACCCGCCTGACCGGCGACGAGACCCGCTTCGTGTGCGAGAACGAAACGGCGCGCATCGAGGGCTTCCTCGGCGCCAACGGACGCGGCCGCCTCGACCGCATCGCCGTCGATGGCGCGTCGGGTGCGCGGCTGCCCATCGGCGCGCCGGGACCGGCGCCGCGGCTCTCCGACGGCCGCGCCATCCGCCTCGCCTTCCGGGACGACGCCGTCAGGATCACGGTCTCCGACGATCTGGCGCCACTCGCCGCGGCGCTCGCTGAGCGCCTCGACGATCCCGCACTCGGTCCCGGCCCGTTCCGGCGCCGCGCGGCGCTGGCTCTCATCGACCGCGCGATCGGAGGCGCCGATGGCTGAGACCGAGGGCCGCCCGCTCGTCGCCCGCCTTGCGCGCTGGTTCGTGCGCCTCTCCGTCCTAACCGCGCTCCTGCTGATCGCCGGGGGCGCCTACTTCGCCTGGCGGCTGAACACCGACCGCGCCGAGACCTTCGCCGATCCCGAGGCGCAGTTCAAATACGGCTCGACCGGCGGCGACCGCAACTTCGGCATGCCCTACGCGATGTGGGAGGCGATGCCGGTCCTCTTCGCCGACCTGATGCCGGAGGGCCGCGCCGACGAGGGCTGGGCCGCCTTCGGCTTCCTTTATGAAGATCCCGCCGACCTGCCGCCCGAGATGGTCCGCCCGCGCCCGGTCGGCACCTCGCTGCGGACTCACATGGGGATCGACCGGATCTTCCTCAACTGCGCCGGCTGCCACGCCGGCGCGGTGCGCAACGGGCCGGACGGCGCGCCGCTCATCGTCGCCGGCATGCCGTCCAACACCGTCGATCTCTCCGCCTTCCAGAGCTTCCTCGCCGCCGCGGCCATGGACGAGCGCTTCACCGGCGAGCGCTTCGTCGCGCAGATCGACGCGATGGACCTCGACCTCGACCTCGTGAACAGCTTGGCCCTGAAGCTTCTCGGCGTCGCCATGGTCCGCGAGCGCCTGCTCTCGATCGTCGACCGCTTCGACGATTTTGTCGTGCATGAGCCAACCTTCGGCCCCGGCCGCTTCGACACCTTCAACCCGGCCAAGGCGCTTCTGAACTGGGATTTCGACGCCCTGCCCGAGGCGGAGCGGATCGGCGTCGTCGACTTCCCCTCGATCTTCCTCCAGGGCCCGAAGGAGGGCATGCAGCTCCACTGGGACGGCAACAACAGCAAGGTCGCCGAACGCAACCGCTCCGCCGCCTTCGGCACCGGGGCGTTCCCGCCGATCCTCGACCGCGAATCGCTCGCTCGCATCGAGGACTGGATCGCATTGGCCGAGCCGCCGCGCTTCGACGAGGTCTTCCCCGAAGACCTCGATCTCGCGCTCGCTGAACGGGGCGCCGCGATCTACACGGCCGAATGCGCCGGATGCCATGGCGCGAGCGGGCGCGATTTCTCCGGCGCCTATGTGGGCCAGGTCACCCCGATCGCGGAGATCGGCACCGACCGGGCGCGGCTGGACAACTACACCCACGATCTCGCCGTGAACCAGAACATGCTCTACGGCGGCTTCGGCGACGAGCGCTTCCAGACCTTCCGCAAGACCGACGGCTACGCCAACGCGCCGCTCGACGGGCTCTGGCTACGCGCGCCCTACCTGCACAACGGCTCGGTCCCGACGCTCGAAGCCCTGCTCGCGCCGCCTTCCGAGCGCCCGCGCGCCTTCCTGCGTGGCCACGACGTCTACGACCCGGTCGCCGTCGGCTTCGTCAGCGATCCCGCCGACATCGACCCCGCCTCGGCCGACCGGCTGTTCTGCTACGTCACCCATCGCGACGGGCTGGCCGAATGCCCTGGACCAATTCCCGAAATGAACGGCGCCTGCGTCGACGGCCCCTGCCGCGGCAACGGCGCCGGCGGGCATCTCTACGGGGTCTGGCTGCCCGAGCCCGACAAGCGGGCGCTGATCGAACATCTCAAGACCTTCTGACGGGACGATCATGGCCGATGTCACCACGCAGAAACGCTACCGCCTCGCCACGCGGCTGACGTGGATCTTCGGCGTGCTGCTGACCATCGCCGCGCTGCTCGGGGCGTACGCCTGGATCCGCTTCTTCCGCGAGGAGCCGCAGGTGGTCTGCGGCGACGTCGAGCCCGCGCGCCGGGCGGAGCTCTGCGCCGACCCCGAGGAGGAGAACTTCAAGTACGGCTCCATGGGCGCGGAGAACGACCTGGGCGTGCCCTACCCGATCTTCCACGTCATGCCGCGCGTCTTCGCCGACCTGATGCCGGGGCCGGGCGGCTACCGCGCCTTCGGGATCCCCTGGGAGGAAGGCCGCGAGCTTCCCGTCGGATTCTCCAAGAAGATCATGGGCTTCCCCCGCGTCACCCAGACCTGCGCGATCTGCCACGCGGCGAGCTACCGCACTGCCCCCGACGCGACGCCCGTCATCGTGCCGACCGGCCCCGCCCACACCACCAACGCCATGGCCTTCCTCGATTTCCTCGAGGCCGCCGCCAACGATCCGCGCTGGTCGGGCGACGGCATGATGCGGGAGATCGAGATGAACTTCGACCTCGCCCCCGACGAGAAGCTCGCCTACCGCTTCGCCATCATCCCGATCGCCAAGAAGCGCATTCTCGAGCAGGCGGCGGAGTTCGCCTGGATGCACGATCACGACCGGCCCGAATGGGGACCGGGCCGCGACGGGCCCTTCAACCTCACCAAGTTCAACCTGCTCGGCCTGCCCGACGACGGCACCGTCGACAACGCCGACTTCCCCGCGATCTGGAACGCGTCGCTGCGCGAGGGCACCTCGATGAACTGGGCCGGCGAAACCCAGGACCCGCTGGCGGTCTACATCGACAGCGCGCTCGGCCTCGGATCGCCGCCCGAGGACGTCACCGACTACATGCTGCGCATCCGCGAGTATCTGCGCTCGAAGGCGCCGCCGCCCTACCCATTCGAGATCGACACAGACCTCGCCGCGGCGGGCGAGCCGGTCTGGGCGACCGAATGCGCCGAATGCCATGAGCCGGGCGGCGCGCGCTTCGGCGGCGTGATTCCCATCGAGGAGATCGGCACCGACCGCGAACGCTTCGACACCTGGACCCAGGAGCACGCCGACGCCACCAACGCCCGCGCCGCGTCGATCGGCGTCGAGCGCAAGGCGATGGTCAAGGACATCGGCTACGCCGCCCAGCCGCTCGACGGCATCTGGCTGCGCGCGCCCTACCTGCACAACGGCTCGGTCCCGAGCCTCGCCGCGCTGCTCGCGCCGCCCGAGGCCCGCCCGACCGTGTTCTGGCGCGGCTGCGACATCCTTGAGCCCGCCGCGGTCGGCTTTCGCGACGGCCCGCCCGACGACGACTGTCCGCGCGCCTGGCGCATGGACACCCGCCTGCGCGGCGAGGGCAATGGCGGACACCTCTACGGAACCGGCCTGCCAGACACCGACAAGGCCGCGCTGCTGGAATACCTCAGGACCCTCTGATCCCGCCACACGTCGGGCGCGGAGGGTCTGTTGACCGGACGTCGTTCTTCGGGAGCGAAGAGCGAGACCAAGGGGGTGTGAGCCGATCGCCGCCTGCCGCGGCCATCGCGCCGTCGATGTGGAGCGCGGGATGGGCGCGGAAGAATGCGCCTGCGCCGACATGGGCGACGCCGGCGCGTGGGGTCACAGGAAGTCGTCGCGGCGCGGCGAGAAGGTGTCGATGAGCACGCCCGCCTCGAGGTTGCGGCAGCCGTGCAGAGCGTTCGGGGGCACGACGAAGGCGTCGCCCGGGCCGACCTCGAAGTCCTCGCCATCGATGGTGAAGGCGAACCGGCCCGACTTGACCAGCGTCGATTGCAGGTGCGGGTGGCTGTGCGGAGCACCCTGCGCCCCGGTCTCGAAGGTCACCTCGACCGTCATCAGGCCGGGGCTGTCGGCGAGCACCCGACGGGTGACGCCGCCGCCGACATCGACCGGCTGGAAGGTTTGCACAAATGTCTCCGACATGGAGCGTCTCCTGACGTCACCGGGCCGGCCCACTGTCGCGCAACCGGGTGCGGTCGGCAAGTGTGCGGGCGTTGGCGGCGCATCTCTCCCTGAGTGCGCCTTGTGAAGTTCTTATGATCGCAGTTGGTTACGGCATCTTTCCAATGCGAAATCCGAGCCGTTTCGGGGTCGCCAACCTGGGCCGTGTCGGACCGGGCCCGCGAGCCGCGGCCAGGCGTTGTCAACGGGCGTTCATGAATTTGTCATTGGCGCGCGGATTTTTGCTTGCCCTTCGCGGACTTGTCCTAAATGTTGCGCATACATAACGGACGTATGCACGTCTGACGATAAAAACAAACGATCCGGGAGATCCAAATGACAGATACCAAGAAATCGAACGTTTCGCGGCGCTCGTTCCTTCGGAAGGGCGCGGTCGCGAGCGGCGTCGCAGCCGGCTCCGGACTCGCCGCGCCAGCGGTGCTCGCGCAGAGCCCGCTAGTGCTCAAGATGCAGACGTCCTGGCCTGCCGGGGACATCTGGACCACCGATTTCGCGCCCGAATACGTCAACCGCGTTCAGGAGATGTCCGGCGGCCGGCTCACGATCGACCTGCTTCCCGCCGGCGCCGTGGTCGGGGCCTTCCAGGTGCTCGACGCGGTCAACGACGGCGTCATCGACATGGCCCACACCGTTCCGGTCTACTGGTACGGAAAGAACAAGGCGGCGTCGCTCTTCGGCACGGGGCCGGTGTTCGGCGGCTCGGCGACGACGATGATGGCGTGGTTCTACCAGGGCGGCGGGCAGGAGTTCTACCGCGAGCTGACCCAGGACATCATGGGGCTCAACGTCTACGGCTTCATGGGCTTCCCGATGCCGGCGCAGCCGTTCGGCTGGTTCAAGGAGCCGGTCACCGCCGCGGCCGACCTCGAGGGCTTCAAGTACCGCACCGTGGGCCTCGCCGCCGATCTGATGCAGTCGATGGGCATGAGCGTGGCGCAGCTTCCCGGCGGCGAGATCGTGCCGGCCATGGAGCGCGGCGTGATCGACGCGTTCGAGTTCAACAACCCGTCCTCCGACAGCCGCTTCGGCGCGCAGGACGTGGCCAAGAACTACTACCTGTCGTCGTACCATCAGGCGTCGGAGAGCTTCGAGTTTCTGGTCAACCGGGACCTGTTCGACGATCTCGAGCCCGATCTTCAGGCGATCCTGAAGTACAGCGTCGAAGCGGCTTCGACCTCAAACACCGCCCTGGCGTTGCGGGAATACTCCAACGACCTCGCCAAGCTGCAGGAGGCCGGCGTAACGGTTCACCGGACGCCGAAGGAGATCCTCGAGGCGCAGCTCGCGGCCTGGGACACGCTGATCCCGGTTCTCGAAGAGGACGAGTTCATGAAGCGGGTGATCGAGAGCCAGAAGGCTTGGGTCGAGAAGGTGACGTTCTACGAGCTGATGAACGCGCCGGACTACGCGCTCGCCTATGACCACTACTTCCCCGGCAAGCTGAAGCTCTAGGGCTCCGGCCGACTAAAGGACGGCCCGGCGGCGCTTGGAGCGCCGCCGGGCCGTGCGGCAGCAGAGGGGCGCGCGCGTGGAAAGCTACATCCGTTTCGCAGACAAGCTGTCGGCGTGGTTCGGCAAGTCCTTCGGCTGGCTGATCATTCTGATGACGCTCGGGGTGAGCTACGAGGTGTTCGTGCGCTACGTGCTCAACGCGCCGACGCCCTGGGCGCTCGACGTGTCCTTCATCATGTACGGCACGCTCTTCATGATGGGCGGCGCCTACACCCTGTCGCGCGGCGGTCACGTGCGCGGCGACTTTCTCTACCGGCTGTGGCCGCCGCGGACGCAGGCCACGATCGACCTCACGCTCTACATCCTGTTCTTCTTCCCGGGGGTTCTGGCGCTGGTGATTTCGGGGTGGAAATACGCCGCGCGGTCCTGGGGCTACGCGGAGGTCAGCGTGAACAGCCCCGCCGGCATCCCGATTTTCCAGTTCAAGACTGTCATCGTCGCGGCCGGGCTGCTGCTGATCGTCCAGGGGATCGCGCAGGTGTTCCGCTGCATCCTTTGCATCCGCGACGGCCGCTGGATGATTGCCGAAGAGGACGTGCAGGAGACCGAGGATCTTCTGATCAAGCAGCGCGGCGAGAGCGGTTCCTGACGCCAGCCGCGCCGAGCCCGACACCCAGAACGGAGAACCCGCGTGACCGACCCGCAAGTCGCCCTGCTGATGCTCGGGCTCTTCATCTTCATGGTGTTCCTGGGGTTTCCCATCGCCTTCACGTTGATGGCGATGGGCATCTTCTTCGGCTACTATGCCTATTTCGAGGCCGACCGGATGTGGCGCGGCTTCAACCGGCTCGACGAGACGGCGGGCGCGTTCGAGAGCTGGTCGCTCTGGATCGAGGGGTTCTTCAACAACCGCATCTTCGATCTCTTCATCAACCAAACCTATACGGTGATGTCGAACGAGGTGCTGACGGCGGTACCGCTTTTTCTGTTCATGGGCTACATCGTGGAGCGGGCCAACATCGTGGACCGGCTGTTCACGACGCTCAACATCGCCGCCAAGAACATGCCGGGCTCGATGGGCGTCGCGGCCCTGGTGACCTGCGCGCTCTTCGCCACCGCCACGGGCATCGTCGGCGCGGTGGTGACGCTGATGGGTCTGCTGGCGCTGCCCGCCATGCTCAAGGCGCGCTACGACCAGAGCTTCGCCTCGGGCATCATCTGCGCCGGCGGCACGCTGGGCATCCTGATCCCTCCGTCGATCATGCTGATCGTCTATGCGGCGTCCTCGGGCGTGTCGATCGTGCGGCTCTACGCCGGCGCGCTCCTGCCGGGGCTGGTGCTGGTCGGGCTCTATCTCGTCTACATCATCGGCCGCTCGATCCTCCAGCCGTCGGTCGCGCCCAAGCCCACCAAGGAAGAGGTGCCCGACGTGCCGCTTCCCAAGCTGCTGTGGATGCTGGCGACGTCGTTCTTCCCGCTCGCCGTGCTGATCCTGTCGGTGCTCGGCTCGATCCTCTTCGGGCTGGCGACGCCGACGGAGGCCGCGGCGATCGGCGCGCTCGGCGGCATGCTGCTCGCCCTCGCCTATGGGTCGATGACGTTCCAGCGGCTGCGCGAGAGCGTCTATCTCACCGTGCGCACCACCGCGATGGTTTGCTGGCTCTTCGTGGGCTCCTACACCTTCTCGGCGGTGTTCTCCTATCTCGGCGGCGAGCACGTGATCTCGGAGTTCGTCACCGGGCTCGACCTGACGCCGTTGCAGTTCCTGTTGCTGGCGCAGCTGATCATCTTCCTGCTCGGCTGGCCGCTGGAATGGTCGGAGATCATCATCATCTTCGTGCCGATCTTCCTGCCGCTGCTGCCGCTCTTCGGGATCGACCCGCTGTTCTTCGGCATCCTCGTGGCGCTGAACCTGCAGACCAGCTTTCTGACGCCGCCGATGGCGATGTCGGCCTACTACCTCAAGGGCATAGCGCCGCCCGAGGTGCAACTCATGGCGATCTTCAAGGGCGTGATGCCGTTCCTGCTGATGGTCTTCGTCGCGATGTTCCTGTTGTACACCTTCCCGCAGATCGTGTTCTACCTGCCCGAGCTCTTCTATGGCCGCTAGGGCTTCGTCCGGCGCGGGTCCGGTAGGGCTGCGGGATCGGCTCGCGCTCGGCGCGGTCAGCGCCGTCTCGGTGGCCGAGGCCTGTCTCGCGCGGATCGCCGAGCGCGAGCCCGAGATTCAGGCCTGGGCGCGCCTCGACGGGGACGACGTGATCGCGCAGGCCCGCGCGCTGGACGGATGGCGCGCGTCCGGACGCCAGATCGGGCCGCTGCACGGCATGCCGGTAGGGCTCAAGGACATCATCGACACCGCCGGGCTCGCCACCGAGAACGGCACGCCGCTCGACGCCGGCCGCACACCCGAGCGCGACGCCTGGCTGGTGGCCCGGCTGCGCGGAGCCGGGGCGATGGTGCTGGGCAAGACGGTCACGACCGAGCTCGCCTTCCTGCATCCTTCGAAGGCGCGCAACCCGCGCGATCCCGCGCATACGCCGGGCGGCTCCTCCTCGGGGTCCGCCGCTGCGGTGGCCGACGGGATGGCACCGCTGGCGGTGGGCACCCAGACGGGTGGCTCGGTGATCCGCCCGGCGGCGTTCTGCGGCGTGGTGGGCTACAAGCCGAGCTACGGCGCGATCCCGCGGACCGGCGTGCTTTCCCAGTCGCCAAGCCTCGACACCGTGGGCGTCTTCGCCGCGGACGTGCCGGGCGCGGCGCTGCTCGCGCAGGCCTTGTTCGGGCACGATCCGGCGGACAGGGCGACACGGCCTGGACCGTCGCCGCGCCTGCTGGAGACGGCGCTGGCCACGCCGCCGGTGACCCCGACGCTCGCCTTCGTGCGCCCGCCGGGCTTTGACGCCGCTGATCCGGGCACGATAGCGGCGTTCGCCGAACTCGTGGATTTTCTTGGCGAGCGTTGTTTCGAGGCCCCCTTGCCGACCGCCTTCGGCGAGGCCGACGCCGTGCGCAAGCGGATCAACTTCGCGGAGATGGCGAAGACCTACTACCACTACGAAAAGCGGGGCCGGGACCTCCTGTCGGACGAGCTGCGCGCGGCGATCGACGAGGGCAAGACGATCCCGGCGCGGGACTACATCGCGTCGCTCGACTGGCCGGAGATCCTCAACGCCGGGCTCTCGGAGATCTTCGAGCGCTGCGACGCGATTCTCGCGCCGGCGGCGCCGGGGCCGGCGCCGCGCGGGCTGGAGAGCACCGGCGATCCGGTGTTCAACGGGCTCTGGACGCTCTGCGGGGTTCCGGCGGTGACGCTGCCGCTTCTGGAGGCTGACAATGGCCTGCCGATGGGCGTACAACTGGTGGGCCGCCGCGGTGACGACGCGCGGCTCCTGCGCACGGCGCGGTGGCTGATGGAGACGGTGATGGCGGAAACGGGGGAGGCGCGCGGCGATGGCGACTGACCGGATCATGGCGCTGGCGGCCTTCTTCACATTGGCGGCGTTCCTGGGGATCCTCTTGTGGTTCGTGCCGCAACTCGATCTGGGAGGGGTGATCCTGATCACGCTCCTGCTGGTCGCCTGGGACTTCCTCACCGCCACCCGCGGGCCGCGGGACGGCTGAGCCATGACCGCGCCGGACGCGGCGCGCCTGCTCGACGGGCCCTACGCCTGGCTGCGGCTGGCGATCTCGCTGGCGCTTGCGATCGTGCTCGGCGTCGGCATGTGGGCGCTGGTGCTGGTGCTGCCGGAGGTGCAGGCGGACTTCGGCGTCGGGCGCGGCGACACCTCGATCGCCTGGACCACGACGATGCTCGGCTTCGGGGTCGGCAACTGGCTGCTCGGCCGCTTGGTCGACCGGTTCGGGGTGACGCTGGTTCTGATCGGGTCGGGCGCGCTTATGTCGGCGGGCTTCGCGCTCGGGGCGCTGGCGACTGGCGTGCCGGGGCTCGCGGCGGCGCAGGCCCTGATCGGGGCCGGGGCGGCGGCAGGCTTCGGGCCGCTGATCGCCGACGTCTCGCACTGGTTCCGCCGCAGGCGCGGCGTGGCGGTGGCGATCGCGGCGTCGGGCAACTATCTCGCCGGTGCGATCTGGCCGATGGCGCTGCGCGGCACGCTCGAGGACGAGGGCTGGCGAACGGTCTACGTGCTGATCGCGGTGATCTGCGTGCTCGCGACCGGGCCGTTGGCGCTGGCGCTGCGCCGGCGGATGCCGCTCGAGGCGATGGCGGCGAGCGCGGTTCCGCGGGACGGAAGGGTCGCCCCGACCGGGCTTTCGCCGCGCGGCCTGACCCTGCTGTTGTGCGCGGCCGGGATCGGATGCTGCGTGGCGATGGCGATGCCGCAGGTCCATATCGTCGCCTACTGCGCCGATCTCGGCTACGGAGTGGCGGTGGGTGCGCAGATGCTGGCGCTGATGCTGGCGGCGGGGGTGGTAAGCCGGCTGATCTCGGGGTTCCTGGCAGACGCCATCGGTGGGGTGCGGACGCTGCTGGTCGGGTCGATCCTGCAGGGGCTGGCGCTGGCGCTCTATCTGCCGTTCGACGGTCTGGTGGCGCTCTACGTGGTCTCCTTCGTCTTCGGGCTGAGCCAGGGCGGGATCGTGCCGAGCTACGCGATGATCGTGCGCGAGTTCCTGCCGCCGCGCGAGGCCGGCGCGCGGATCGGGCTGGTGATCATGGCGACGATCGCAGGCATGGCGCTGGGCGGCTGGCTCTCGGGCTGGATCTTCGATCGCACCGGCTCCTACCAGCTGGCGATCCTGAACGGCATCGCCTTCAACATCGCTAACATCCTGATCATGCTCTTCATCCTCTGGCGCTCGGAGGGGCCGCGCACGGCCGCACCGGCGCCGGCGTAACTCATAGGTGGAAAGGGGCCATGCAAGTGCTTGCAATGCATGGAGACAACGCCTTTTCCATCAATGGATGGAAGCAGGTTGTGACGCGGCGTTCGTTCGGTCCCGTCTGAGAAATCGAGACCCCGGCCGAACCGATCATACTTGGCGTCGAGACTATCGGAGTCCCCTCAGATAAGCTGGTGCGATATCTGGCTCGTGACAGATCACGATGCGCTTGCTCCCGGGCGAGGTGTCACCGGCTGGCCGGCCAGCCGCCACTTTAGAGCTCTCCGCCGCCGCATGGATCGCACGCTGGCTGCGACGCTGCACGACCGCGCGGCGGCGGCGGGAACCGGCGGGGCGGTCGACACGATCCTCGCCAGCCCCGAGGTCGTTCCACCAGCCCTTGCGCAGGACGCCGCGCTGCGGGAAAGTCCCGCTCAAACGCACGCGGCGCTCGGCCGCGGCGAGGCGCGCGCCGCGCTGGGGAAGGATCACGGGAATGCCCGCATGAAGGAGAGCTGGCGCTGGTTCGGCCCGCTCGACGTCATTCCGCTCTCGGAGGTGGCGCAGACCGGCGCGACCGGCGTCGTCACCGCGCTGCACGAACTGGATTACGGCGTGGTCTGGCCGGTCGAGGCCATTCGCGCGCGGCAAGACCTCATCGCCGACGCAGGCCTCGGGCTCGCCTGGAACGTCGTCGAGAGCCTGCCTGTGCACGAGGACATCAAGCGCGGCGAGGGCGACCTCGCGCCGCTCTTCGCCAATTATCGCCAGAGCCTCGCCAATCTCGCCACCTGCGGGATCCGGACGATCTGCTACAACTTCATGCCGGTGCTCGACTGGACGCGCACCACGCTCGCCTCGGCCCGCACCGGCGGCGCACGCAGCCTGCGCTTCGACGCCCCTCGAATGGCCGCCTTCGAGATCCACATGCTCGACCGGGAGGCCGCCGCCGACGAATACCCCCCCGAAGCCGTCGCCGCCGGCGCCGCCTGGTTCGCCGCGTCCTTCGAGACCGACCGCGACACGCTGCTCGCCAGCATCATGGCCGGCCTGCCGGGCGCCTACGCCCGCTACGACGTCGCCGGGCTGCGCGAGACGCTGGCGCGCTGGTCCGGCTTCGGCCGGGACGACCTGCGCGCCGCCCACGGCCGCTTCCTCGACGAGGTGATCCCCACGGCCGAGGAGGTCGGCGTGCGCCTCTGCGTGCATCCAGACGACCCACCCCGCCCGATCATGGGCCTGCCGCGCGCGGTCTCCGACGCCGAGGACATCGGCTGGGTCCTCGACCGCCGCCCGAGCCTTTCGAACGGGCTCACGCTCTGCTCGGGCTCGCTCGGCGCCAACCCCCGGAACGATCCGCCGGCCATCGCCGCGCGCTTCGCCGACCGCATCCACTTCGCGCATCTGCGTAACGTCGCCAAGGAGCCCGACGGCTCCTTCGAGGAAGCGCCGCATCTGGGCGGCGACACCGACATGGTCGCGCTGGTGGCCGCGCTTCTCGCCGAGGAGGCCCGCCGACGCGCCGAAGGCCGCGCGGACGCCGACATTCCCTTCCGCCCCGACCACGGCCACGAGATCGGCCCCGACATCGGCCGCGGAACCCATCCGGGCTACCCGCTCGTCGGACGCCTGCGCGGGCTCGCCGAGCTGCGCGGCGTGATCGCCGCGCTCACCCATGCGGAGACCGTCCATGCCTGACCCGATCCTGGTCCTGAACCCTGCCGACAACGTCGCGG
The DNA here is from genome assembly GCA_963836255.1 of uncultured Alphaproteobacteria bacterium. GTDB lineage: Bacteria > Pseudomonadota > Alphaproteobacteria > Rhodobacterales > Rhodobacteraceae > Amaricoccus. Next base: position 197,697 of record CAWIIL010000001.1, on the reverse strand, counting down.
TGCTGACCGCCCGAGCCGACGCGGGCGCTGACCCGATCGGCGGCGGCGCGCCGCTCGAGGCCCCACTGCAGGCCGGCCACAAGCTTGCGCGCGGGCCCATCGCCGCGGGAGCGCCGATCACCAAGTTCGGCCAGATCATCGGCTACGCCACCGTCGACATTCCCGCCGGCGCCCAGGTCCACGTCCACAACTGCGCCTTCGGCGAGCACGACCAGGACTACCATGTCGGCGTCGATCTCGAGACCGCGCGCGCCGCCGTGCCGCGCCTCGCGCCCGCGACCTTCGAGGGCTATCGCCGCAAGGGCGGGCAGGCCGGCACGCGCAACTACATCGCCATCTGCGCCACGGTGAACTGCTCGGCGACGGTCGTGCGCCGCGCCGCCGACGAGGTGAACCGCTCGGGGCTCCTCGACGACTTCCCCGAGATCGACGGCGTCGTGGCCTTCAGCCACGGCACCGGCTGCGCGATGGCCACCAACAGCCCGGGCTACGCCAACCTCCAGCGCGTGCTCTGGGGCCACGCCACCCATCCCAACGTCGGCGCAGCGATCTTCGTGGGCCTCGGCTGCGAGGTGATGCAGATCGCCCGCATGAAGGCGATGTTCGACGCCGACGGGACCGAGCGGTTCCACGGCCTGACCATCCAGGACACCGGCGGCACCACCCGCACCGTCGCGCGCATCGTCGACCAGATCCGCGATCTCCTGCCCGAGGTCGGCGACGTCTCGCGCGAGGCGATCCCCGCTTCCGAGCTGAAACTCGCGCTGCAATGCGGCGGCTCGGACGGCTTCTCCGGCATCACCGCCAACCCCGCGCTCGGGATCGCCTCCGATCTTCTCGTCGGCCTCGGCGGCGCCGCGATCCTTGCGGAGACGCCCGAGATCTACGGCGCCGAACAGCTGCTGCTGCGCCGCGCCGCCACGCGGGAGGTGGCCGACAAGCTGATCGAGCGTATCCGCTGGTGGGAGGAATACACCCGCATCAACGGCGGCTCGATGGACAACAACCCCTCGCCCGGCAACAAGGCCGGCGGTTTGACCACCATCCTCGAGAAGTCCCTCGGCGCGGCGGCCAAGGGCGGCTCGACCCCGCTCACCGACGTTCTGCAATACGGCGAGATCTCGCGCACGCCCGGCTTCGCCTTCATGGACAGCCCCGGCTACGATCCCGCCTCGGTCACCGGCCAGATCGCCTCGGGCTGCCAGGTGGTCGCCTTCACCACCGGGCGAGGCTCGGCCTTCGGCTCCAAACCCGCGCCGACAATCAAGCTCGCCACCAACGACCGGCTCTTTGCGCAGATGCCCGACGACATGGACATCAATTGCGGCGACATCGTCAGCGCCGGCGTCTCCCTCGAGGCGAAGGGCCGCGAGATCCTCGACATGGTCCTTCGCGTCGCCTCCGGCGAGAAGACCAAATCCGAAGCCCTCGGCCTCGGCGACAACGAATTCGTCCCCTGGCAGATCGGCGCGGTGATGTAGCCGCGAAGCATGGCCGACCTCCTCGTAGATTGCTAGGAAGGCGCGGCCCTGCGCAGCCGCCTGCGGCGCGTCCCCGCCGCCTGCGACCGCGCGCGCCAGTGGTCCGGGAGCATGACGCGGCCCGGCGTCGGCGGCCGCGACCTGCTTTTCCAGAACCGCGTCGCCGCCTCCGGGCGCCGCTCCTCTGCCGGCTTGACAGGCGCGGCGCCGGGGGCGCAGGCTTCGCGCGCGACGGAGGGGTCAGGACTCAGCGCGAGACGCGGCGGGACGGCTGGAAGGCCGACGGCGCGACCCGGGCGATCCCCCGATTCATGGCCATGACACAGCGGAGACATCCATGACTCAGCTTTCCCGGAATTCGACCGCGGCGCTCATCGTCGGGGCGCTCGCCCTCGGCGCTTTCGCCGCTTTGCCTGCGACCGCCGAGACCCTGCGCCTGCTCACCTGGGGCGGCTACGCGCCCGACGACGTCGTCGCGATGTTCGAGGAAGAGACCGGCATCGACGTCGAGGTGACGTTGTCGAACAACGAGGAGATGATCGCCAAGCTGCGCGCCACCGGCGGCGGCGGCTTCGACCTCGCCCAGCCGAGCCAGGACCGCATCTCCGGCCCGCAGATCGAGTTCGGCATCTACAAGCCCATCGACCTCTCCCAGATCGAGACCGACCTCTTCATCCCATCGATGCTCGAGGCGACCAAGGCCAACACCACGCTCGACGACAACGTCTACGGCATCCCGCACGTCTGGGGCACGGACGGTCTGGTGCTAAACACCACCGCCGCCGCCGACATCAAGGATTACACCGACCTCTGCGCCGACAGCGTCGCAGGCAAGGTCTCCTACCGGCTCAAGCGGCCGACGATCATCGGCTTCGCCTTCGCCATGGGCCTCGATCCCTTCGCCGCCTACGGCGACGAGGCGGCCTATGCGGACCTCGTGGCCCAGGTCGAGCAGAAGCTCATCGAGTGCAAGCCCAACGTGAAGACCTACTGGGAGGGCGGCGACGAGATCGTCGGCCTCGTGCGGTCGGGCGAGGTCGTCGCGGCGATGGCCTGGGACACCGGCGGCTGGAAGCTCAACGCCGACAACCCCGACGTCACCTTCGTGGCCCCCGCCTCGGGCGCGCTCGGCTGGATCGACACCTTCGCCCTGCCCGCCAAGGGCCAGGCCGACGAGGCCGCCTACCAGTGGATCAACTTCGTGATGCGCCCCGAGGTCGCCGCAATGATCACCGAGGCCGCCGGCAACTTCACCGCCTCCGCCGGAGCAGACGCCTTCGCGCCCGAGGACCTCAAGGCCCGCTTCCAGGCGAGCTTCCCGCCCGAGGCGATCGAGAACATCAAGTGGTACCCCACGGTTCCGGCCGGTCTGGAGGCGATCGAGGGCGCAGCGCTCGACCGCGTGAAGGCCGCCAACTGAACGCAGTGCGGCCGGGGCGCGCAGCGCGTCCCGGCCCGCGCCGCCGACCGTGACGCCCGATCTCGAATGCGACCGCCTCGTCAAGCGGTTCGGCGAGACGCTGGCCGTGGACGAGGTCTCCTTCGAGGTGCCGGCCGGATCGTTCTTCTCGATCCTCGGCCCCTCGGGCTGCGGCAAGACCACGATCATGCGCATGATCGCGGGCTTTCTGGAGCCGACCTCCGGTGACATCCGCATCCGCGGCAGGTCGATGCGCGACGTCGCGCCGAACCGCCGTCCGGTCAACATGGTGTTCCAGCATCTCGCGCTCTTTCCGATGATGTCGGTGGCCGAGAACATCGGCTACGGCCTGCGCCGGCGCAGGCTGCCGCGCGCCGAGATCTCCCGCAAGGTCGCCGCCGCGCTCGAGCGCATCGGCCTGCCTGACGTCGGCGCGCGCCGCATCGACGAACTCTCCGGCGGCCAGAAGCAGCGCGTCGCCATCGCCCGCTGCATGGTGCTCGAACCCGACGTGCTCCTGCTCGACGAACCCCTCGGCGCGCTCGACCTCAAGCTCCGCGAGCGCATGAAGATCGAACTCAAGGCCCTTCAGGAGGCCTTCGACACCACATTCGTCTACATCACCCACGACCAGTCCGAGGCGCTGGTGATGTCCGACCGCATCGCGGTGATGAACGCCGGCCGCTTCGAGCAGGTCGGCGACGCGCGATCGCTCTACTACCGCCCCGAGACCGCCTTCGTCGCCGGCTTCGTCGGCGAGAGCAACCGCTGGACCGGCCGGGTCGAGACCGCCGACGCCGCGGGCTTGCGGATCCGCACCGACGCCGGCCTCGCCCTCGCCGCCATCGGCGCCGGTCGTGCGCTCGGGCCCGGCGCCCGCGCCGAGGTCTTCGTGCGCCCTGAGGCGATCCGGGTTGCGACCACCGCCGCCGCCGTCGCGGACTTCGACAATCGCGCCGAGGGTCGCATCGCGAGCCTGCTCTTCAACGGCGCCAACAGCCGCATGCTGGTCCGGGACGCCGCCGCCGGCGACGAGATCGACGTGGCCTTGCCGCAATCGGCCGACTTCGCTCATCTCACCGCCGGCGCGACGGTGCACCTGGGCTGGAACGCCGATCAGGCCAACGCCTTCCCCGCCGGGACGCCCTGAGATGCGCGCGCGGGCCCGGCTCGGCCTTATCCTGCTGCTGACGCCGCTCCTGCTGTGGCTGACGCTGCTCGTCGTCATTCCCCACATCGACATGGCGCTCCTGTCCCTGCGCGAGCGCGTCGGCGTGCGCGAGTACCAGACCAGCCTCGCCAACTACCGCACCTTCGTCGAGGAGCCGCTCTACCTCTGGACCTTCCTGCGCACGGCCATGATGTCGACCCTCGCCACCGCGCTCACGCTCGCCATCGCCTTCCCGGTGTCGTGGTACATCGCCAAGATCGCCCGCGGCCGGGCGCGCTCGGCGCTGTTCCTGCTCTGCCTGGTGCCGTTCTGGGTTTCCGAACTGGTGCGCACCTTCGGCTGGATGATCCTCCTGCGCGAGACCGGGGTCTTCAGCTCGCTCCTGCAATGGGCAGGGCTCGCCACCGGTCCGGTCGAGATGCTCTACAACGACGTCGCCATCATGATCGGCCTCGTCTACACCTCGATGCTGTTCATGGTCGTGCCGCTCGTCACCACGCTGGAAAGCCTCGACGACAGCGTGATCGAGGCCGGCTACGATCTCGGCGGTGGCGGCCCTGCGGTCCTGCGCGAGATCGTCCTGCCGCACGCGACGCCCGGCATCGTTGCGGGCTCGATCGTGGTCTTCATGCTCTCGCTGGGCAACTACCTCACCCCGCGCATGCTCGGCGGCAAGGATTCGCTCTGGTTCACCGAGCTGATCTATTCGCAGTTCATCGTGCGCTTCAACTGGGAGCTCGGCGCGGCCTTCGGCTTCCTGCTGCTGGGGCTGTCGTCCTTCATCGTCTGGGCGGCGCTGCGCCTGACCGGCCAGACCCTTGAGAAGACCATGGGATGAGCGCGCCGTGATCCCCTCGCTGCCCCGCCCCGCCTGGCTGCGCCTCGTCTACGGGGCCTACGTCGCGCTCTTCTTCGCCTTCCTCGCGCTGCCCTTGATCGTCGTCTCGGTCTTCGCCTTCAACGACAGCCTGTTTCCGTCGCTGCCCTGGCAGGGCTTCACCTGGGACTGGTTCTTCGGAACCGAGCGGCCCAAGGTCGGGGTCTTTCACGAACGCCCGATCCTGCGCGCCATGGGCACCTCGCTCCTCGTCGCCGTCTGCGTCGCGGCGCTGTCAGTCGGCGTCGGGCTCTGCAACGCCTTCCTGTTCAACCGCTACCGCTTCCCGTTCCAGCGGCTTCTCTACGTGCTGATGCTCCTGCCGCTGGTGATCCCCGGTATCGTGCTTGGCATCTCGATCCTTGTCTTCTCCAGCACCCTCGCCAACGCGCTCTGGGATGGCCCCGGGATCGACGTCCAGGCCCTGCGCCCCGGGCTCCTTCTGGTGATCCTCGGCCAGTTCTCGTTCATCGCCACCATCGCCACGCTGGTGATCTCGGCGCGGCTCAAGAAGTTCGACCCCACGCTCGAGGAGGCAGCCCTCAACCTCGGGGCCTCGCGGCTGACGGCGGTGCGCACCGTCACCCTGCCCTACCTTGCGCCGGCGCTGGTCGGCTCGACGGTCGTGGCCTTCCTGATGAGCTTCGAGAACTTCAACACCACGCTCATGCTGGTGGGCTCCGACGCGCCGCTGACCATCGCCATGTTCGACCGTCTCAAGGAAGGCTCCACGCCGCTCCTGAACGCGGTGTCGCTCCTGCTGATGCTCGGCTCGTCGCTGCTGGCGCTGGTGATGATCGCCTTCCAGCGTCGCGCCTGAGCGCCGGCGGGCGGGCTAGCCGCCGCCCGACTCGCCGCCGCCCACGCGCGCCCGCCGCAGCGTCAGAGGACGAAGTCGCCCGCCCCGATCCGCGGCGCGTCCGAGAGCGCGATCTCGAAATCGGCGCGCCCGTCGCCGTCGGTGTCGCCCTGGATGCGCCCCCCCGCATAGCGCAACTCCCCGGCCTGCTCGCCGAACCGGTCCGCGCCGATGAACCGGAAGGCCTGGTCGCCCCGGCGGTCCTCGTTCGCGTCGATCCTTGACAGGTTGACGAGATCCTCGCGCCGGTCGAAATCGGTGATCGTGTCGCGCTCCGCCCGGCGGCCGGCTTCGGCCGCCCTGAGGAAGACGAACGCGTCCGCGCCGGGCCCGCCCGTCATCTCGTCGCGACCCAGGCCGCCGTTGAGCCGGTCGTCGCCGCGGCCGCCGAACAGTGCGTCGTCGCCGCGGCCACCGATCAGGGTGTCCGCGCCGCCCCTGCCGTTGAGCAGGTCGGCGCCGCCTCCGCCGTCCAGCCTGTCGCCGCCGCGGAACTCCGTTCCCCAGAAGCGCTCGCCGGACGATCCGCCAGTCCACCTGACCGGTTCGGAACGCGCATCGAGGATCTGGCCCATGACGTCGCCGTCCGTCTGCTCCGTCCAGGTCACCATGAACCGCCCGTCGATCAGCCCGGTCACATCGGGGTCGAACTCCGCCCCGACGGCCCGCTTCACGAGCAGCGGCCCCTCCACCGGCAGCCCGTCCGCGTCGTAGACTCGGGCGAACACGTCGAAGCTGGTGAACGGGCTGTCGCGGAACTCCGACCAGACGACGGCGAAGCCGCCCACCAGAGGCAGCGCCGCGACCCCGATTTCGCCCTTTGTGAAGGCCGACCGGGACACGCTCTGCGGAGCGCCGCCGTCGACCGAGATCAGCACCGCGCCATCCTCCGACCAGGCGGTCACTACGCCGGCGCTGGTGATCGCCACGTCGGGATCGATGGCGCCCTCCCGGTTTCCGGCCCCGTTCACCTTCTGGCCCTCGTCGGTCTGGTTCGCGCCTGGCAGCCCGCCCGGCGCGCGGCGCAAGTAGATCCCGTCGCCGGACAGCGAGGCCAGTTCGCCGCCGTTGTCGTCCCAGACCGCGACGAAGTCGCTTCCGTCGAAAGCGAAGGCGGCGTCGGTGTCGCCGCCCACGGCCCCGCTCACCCGCACCGCCTCGCCGAGCGCAGCCCCGTTGGCGTCGAAACCCCGGGCCATGACCGCCTGGCTGTTCAGGCCGCCTAGACCGTTGGTTGCGGTGTTGGCGTCCGTCCAGCCTATCACGAATCCGCCGTCCCGGGTCGCCGCGACCGTGGGAAAGCTCTGAAGGCCGGTCTGGGACTGGGTGGCGAAAGCCTCCCTTACGCCCCGGCCATCCGCGTCGAACACCCGGAAGCGCACATCTCCAAAGCCGTCCGAGTTCAGGTCGCGCCAGACGATCACGAAACCGCCCCCGGCGAGCGCCGCGATCGCCGGCGTCTCCTGGGGGCCCGCCACGCCCAGGGTCGTGGTTCGCTCGCCGGTGACCGGCCGGCCGTCGTAGTCGATGATCCTGTGGAGGATGTCGCCCGAGTTCGAGCCGATGTCGTACCATGTCGCCACCACGCGGCCGTCCCGCAGGGTGGCAAGTTGCGGCTCGGGGCTATTGCTTCCCCGGCTCGCGCTGATGACGAATTCCGAGCCTATGCGCTCCGTGCCCATCTTCTTGCCGGTCTCTCTCTTTGTCGCACGTCCTCATGGACGCGGAGCAAAGGTAGCAGGGCCCGAAAAACCGCGCTATCGCCCGCGCCGTCGCAGCCGGAGCCGCATCGGCGGAGAGCCGCTCTTCGATGATTGGGGCGCGCCGACGGTCGCCGCCGGGGGAGCGTGCGTCAGTCTGCGGTGGTGAAGCCGACCCGCTTGTGGCTCCCGTCGCAGAACGGCTTGTTCTTCGACTGCCCGCACCGGCAGAAGAACGCACCCCTGACGCGCCCCACCGACCGGCCGGTGCCGCTCTGAACCTCGAGCGCGCCCTTGATCTGCAGCGGACCGTTCACCTGCGGCAGCACGTCGACAGGGCCGTTCAGGTCGCCGAGCTTGAGATCGGATTCCTTGGACGGAGGCTCGCCGGTCGCGACGAAGCCGCCCTCGACGTGCGAGTTGTCGCAGAACGGCTTGTTTCTCGACAGCCCGCAGCGGCACAGCGTCGCCCGGGTCATCGCGCCCTGGCCTTCGATCATCATCTCCGCATGCACGGCGAGCGGACCGTTCTCGAGCGTGGCGACCCTGTTGACTTGGGGCGGCTCCTCCCCGGCCCCGCCGTCTCGGCGCTCCACGGTGATTGCGCCCGAGGGGCAGGCGTAGGCGATGCGAACAATCGCCTCGGGGTCCTCGGCGTCGGGGTCGATCCAGCCACCCTTCACCCCAGCCTGGAACACCGCCGGCAGCCCGGTCACGCAGCGCCGCGCGTGAATGCAGCGGCTGCCGTCGAAGTGGATGGTGATGCGCTCGCCGTCGGCGGTTTCCATCGGTTCTCTCCCGTCGTTTCGACCAAAGAACGATGACGTAGGTCGATGGAGCCCGAAGACTACGCCCGACGGCTACCGGGCGCGGCTCAGGCGGCTTCGCGCAGATCGATCAGTTCAGCCGGGCGACGGCGGTTGAGGATGCGCTGCAGGGTGCGGCGATGCATGCCGAGCGCCCGGGCGGTCTCCGAAACGTTCCAGTCGGTCTGCTTGAGCCCATCGCGGATGTGCAACCAACGCACGTCCTCGGGCCGCCGCAACGAGGCGGGCAGGAGCGAGCGTCCGCGCGGCGCGCCGATCAGCGCGCCGGCCACTTCGTCCGCGGTTGCCCACTTGATGAGATAGTCCGCCGCCCCAGCACGGGCCGCCGCGACCGCCAGCCGCGGGTCGCCATGCGCGCTCAGCACTACCGCGACCACGTCCGGCCGCGCTGCGCGCGCCTCCGCGATCAGGTCGATCCCAACCCCGTCAGGAAGCACCGCATCCACCACGAGAAAGGCCGCCGGATCATCCCGCAGCGACGCCCGGGCCATAGCAAGATCGGTCGCCATCCGCGCCGCGAATCCCCGTTGTTGCAGCGCCTCGACCAGGCCTTCGCCATAGGGCGCGTCTCCATTGGCGATGAGCAGGGTCGGATCGGGGTCGGTGCAGAAAAACGACATGGGCTTCTCCTTTGCATCAAGGAGTTAGCGCCACCGCCGCAGGGGACATGCCATTGTGTCAAAAGGCCGCGAACCCAGCCCCCGCCCGGTCCGGCCTGTCGGATCGGTCGGGCGGCCGCCGCCCGAGGGCGACGCGGACGCGCCCTCAGGGTCCCACCTTGTAGGTCAGCACCGCGTCCTCCGGCGCGCCCACGCAATCGAGGAAGGCGAAGCCGTTCGGCCCCAGCGTCAGCCGCTTGCCGACGAGCCCCGCGGACTGGTTCGGCGAGCGCGGCGCGAGCGTCACGCCGGCGGCGGCCAGCGCGATGTTCTCCTTCGACATGTTGAAGACGCACACAATCGCGTCGCTCCGGTCGCGGCGCAGGTAGGCCAGCACCGGCGCGTCCACGTCGAAGAAGCCGATCTCGCCGTTGCGCAGCGCCGGCCGCGCCTTCCGGAACGCCAGCATCGCGCGGTAGAAGTTCAGCGGCGCCTCGTGGTGGTGCTCCTGGGCGGCGGCGTTGCGGGCGGCCTGCGGCGGCTTGATCGGAAGCCACGGCCGCTCGGTCGAGAAGCCGTTGTAGTCGTTGCCGTGATCCCAGGGCATCGGAGTCCGGCAGCCGTCGCGGCCCTTGTAGTCCGGCCAGAACGTGATGCCCGGCGGATCGGTGAGCTCCTCGAAGGCGAGCGCGCTCTCCTCGAGGCCCAGCTCCTCGCCCTGGTAGAGGCACACCGAGCCGCGGAAGCTCAGCAGCATCGCCGCCGCCTGCCGCGCCAGCGCGTCCACGTCGTTGCAATGCGCCTTCCAGCGGGTGACGTGGCGCCGCACGTCATGGTTGGAGAACGACCAGCACGGCCAGCCGTTCGGCGCCGCGTCGAAGAACTCCGTCATCCGGCTGCGGAAATGCGCGGGCGTGAACGGATCGCCCAGCATGTCGAAGCTGTAGGCCATGTGCAGCCGGTCGCGCCCCTTGGTGTATTCCGCCATGGTCGCGACCGCGTGGCGCGGGCTCTCGCCGACCTCTCCCACGGTGGTACGGTCGGCGTATTCGTCCATCAGCCGGCGGATGCGCCGCAGGAAGGCGATGTTCTCCGGCTGCGTCTTGGAGCGGATGTGATCCATCATGTCGTAGGGATTGACCGCCGGGAGCGGGTCGTCCCTCTCCTCGGCGGGATCGGGCCGAAACTCCTTGTCGTGGAAATAGAAGTTGACCGTGTCGAACCGGAACCCGTCCACGCCCCGGTCGAGCCAGAACCGCATCACCTCGATGAGCGCATCCTGCACCTCCGGCTCGTGGAAGTTGAGGTCCGGCTGCCCCTTGAGGAAGTTGTGCAGGTAGTACTGGCGCCGCCGCGTGCTCCACTCCCAGGCCGACCCGCCGAAGATCGACAGCCAGTTGTTCGGCGGCGAGCCGTCCGGGTTCGGATCCGCCCAGACGTACCAGTTCGCCCGGGGATTCTTGCGATCGGCCCGACTCTCGACGAACCACGGATGCCGGTCCGAGGTGTGGCTGAGCACCTGGTCGATGATCACCTTGAGCCCCAGCGCATGCGCCCGCGCCAGCAGCGCGTCGAAGTCGGCCAGCGTGCCGAACAGCGGATCGACGTCGGTGTAGTTCGAAACATCGTAGCCCATGTCGGCCATCGGCGAGGTGAAGAACGGCGAGAGCCACACCGCGTCCGCGCCGAGCTCCGCGACATGCTCAAGCCGCGCAGTGATGCCCGGCAGGTCGCCGATCCCATCGCCGTCGCTGTCCTGGAACGACCGCGGATAGACCTGATAGGTCACGCTGCCCCGCCACCACTCCTGCATGCCGATCTCCCCTCCGCTCTCCGACTCTGACCCGGTGATACATGGCGCGGGCGGGGTTTCAAACCGCTTTGAGGGCCCTGCGAGCGAGAACCCGCCCAACGCGGCGCTTTGCCGAGCGACGGCCGCGCGGAAATGGCATAGGGTTCGCGCCTCGAAATCGAACTCGCCGGGGACCCTTGGCCACCATCAAGGACATCAGCGCGCTGCTCGGGCTTTCCGTGACCACCGTCAGCCGGGCGCTGAACGGCTTTCCGGAGGTGAGCGCCGACACCCGCGCGCGCGTGGTCGCCGCCGCGCGCGATCTCGACTACACGCCCAACCAGAGCGCCCGCCGCCTCGTCACCGGCCGCTCGAACATGATCGCGCTGGTGCTGCGCGCCACGCCGTCGCTCGAGATCGATCCGTACGTCTACGAGATCGTCGCCGGCCTCAGCGCCCACCTGCTCGAGCGCAGCCGCGACCTGATCGTGCACGTCGCCACCGATGCCGACCCGGTCGCGCCCCTGCGCCGTCTCGTCGCCAGCAAGACCATCGACGGCTTCCTGCTCAACGCGCCCGAGATCGACGATCCGCGCATCGCCTTCCTGATCGGCGCCGACGCGCCCTTCGTGCTCCACGGCCGGCACGCGCCCAACGCCGCCTACCCGTTCTACGACCTGGACACCCGGGCAGCGACCCGCATGGCCGCCGAGGCGCTGATCCGCCTCGGCCACCGGCGCATCGCGCTCGTCAACGGCCGCCGCGGCCTCGCCTGCGCCGCCCAGCGCCTGGACGGCTACGAGGACGCGATGTCCGCGGCGGGACTGGCCGCATCGGAGGCCTTCGTCGCCCATCCCGAGGCGGTCCAGCCCGACGTGGCGCGCTTCGTCAGCAACGCACTCGACGGGGTCAGCGGACCGCGGCCGACCGCCTTTGTCTGCGCCTCCACCCCGCTGGCCGCGGGAGTTGCCCGCGCTGTCCGCGCCGCCGGCCTCGTCGTCGGCGACGACGTGTCGATCATCGCCCATGACGACGGCTTCCCGCACCTGCGCGCCGTGGACTTCGACCCGCCGCTGAGCGTCACCCGGTCGCCGCTGCGCGAGGCCTGCATGCCGCTCGCCGCCATGCTCAGCGATCTCGTCGACGGCCGCATGGAGGCCCCGCGACAGGTGGTCGTGCAGGCAACCCTGACCCCGCGGGCCTCTACCGCGCCGCCCCCACCCGGAGAAACCGCGCCCTGGAGCTGACCGCTGCGGGGCCGCTCGGGCGATTCCGCGCTTTTCAACTGCGGCGTGTCCCATATAATGGGGCGAAACCGCAAGGAGCCACCAGATGGGCCAAAAGATCACCTTCGCCCAGCAGAAGGGCGGCGCAGGCAAGACCACCGTGCTCGCGCATCTCGCCGCCGCCTGGAGCGGAGACGGCCGCAAGGTGGCGCTGATCGACCTCGATCCGCAGCGCTCGCTGACGCGCTGGGCCAAGCTGCGAGACGACCCCCGCATCGCGCTGATCGAATCCAAGGACTACCGCGCCAGCTCCGACATCAAGACCGCCGCCCGCAACCATGACTTCGTACTCGTCGACTGCCCCGGCGCCGCCTCGAACCTCCTTGAGAACGCCATCCGCGAGAGCGACCTCGTGATCGCCCCGTGCCAGCCCTCGGTGATGGACGTCTGGGCGACCGAAAGCGCGCTCGCGACCGCGGCGAAGCTGCGGGTTCCGGTCCGCATCCTGCTCAACCGCATGCCCCCGCGCCTGGGCGCACTCGAGGACGTGCTCGCCGCCCTCGGCGACAACCGCGACAAGGTGATGGAAACCACGCTCGGCAACCGCGTCGGCTTCAGCCAGGCGGTGCTCACCGGGCGCACCGCGCCCGAACTCGCCCGCCGCTCCGCCGCAGCCGCGGAAACCGCCGCCCTCCGGGCCGAGATCGAGGCCCTGCTCGCGGCCTGAGCCGCCCCCGCGCCCTTGACAGGCGCCACCCCATCGCTGATGCAGTGATCGGCTTCGCAGCCGCACAACGCAAGCTGAGGGGGGACCGGATGAGGAAGGTCTATGACGACGCCGACGCAGCGCTTCAGGGGGTGCTCTTCGATGGCATGACCATCGCAGCGGGCGGCTTCGGCCTCTGCGGCATTCCCGAACTGCTGATCGGCGGGATCGTGCGGGCGGGAACCAAGGATATCACCGTCGCCTCCAACAACGCCGGCGTCGACGATTTCGGCCTCGGCCTGCTGCTCCAGACCCGCCAGATCCGCAAGATGATCTCCTCCTACGTCGGCGAGAACGCCGAGTTCATGCGCCAGTATCTCTCCGGCGAGCTCGAGCTCGAATTCAATCCCCAGGGCACGCTGGCCGAGCGCATGCGCGCCGGTGGCGCTGGCATCCCGGGCTTCTACACCCGCACCGGCGTCGGCACCGTCATCGCCGAGGGCAAGGAGCACAAGGAGTTCGACGGCGAGACCTACATCCTGGAGCGCGGCATCGTCGCCGACCTCTCGATCGTGAAGGCGTGGAAGGCCGACGAAACCGGCAACCTTGTCTTCCGCAAGACCGCGCGCAACTTCAACCCGCCCGCAGCCACCTGCGGCAAGGTCTGCGTGGCCGAGGTCGAGGAGATGGTGCCGGCCGGCGCGCTCGATCCCGACTGCATCCATCTTCCGGGGATCTACGTGCACCGGCTGATCCAGGGTCAGCACGAAAAACGCATCGAACAGCGCACCATCCGAGAGAAGGAGTCCGTTTGATGCCCTGGGACCGCAACCAGATGGCCGCGCGCGCCGCCAAGGAGCTGCGCGACGGCATGTACGTCAACCTCGGCATCGGCATTCCGACGCTGGTGTCGAACTTCATCCCCGAGGGCGTCGACGTGACGCTCCAGTCCGAGAACGGCATGCTCGGCATGGGGCCGTTTCCGACCGAGGACGCGGTCGACGCCGACCTGATCAACGCCGGCAAACAGACCATCACCGAACTTGACCGCACCTCCTATTTCGACAGCGCACAGAGCTTCGGCATGATCCGCGGCGGCAAGATCGCCATGGCGATCCTCGGCGCGATGGAGGTCTCCGAAAAGGGCGACCTCGCCAACTGGATGATCCCCGGCAAGCTCGTGAAGGGCATGGGCGGGGCGATGGATCTGGTCGCCGGCGTCCAGCGCGTCGTCGTTATCATGGACCACACCTCCAAGCACGGCGAATCGAAGCTCCTGCGCGAATGCACGCTGCCGCTGACCGGCAAGGGCGTGGTCGACCGCATCATCACCAATCTCGGGGTCTTCGACGTCACCCACCGCGGGTTGCACATCGAGGAGATCGCCGACGGCGTCACCGAAGCGGAGATCCGCGCCAAGACCGTCGCGGCCATCGTCTGATCGCCCGCCGCCGGCGGCCACGACGGGCCCCAGGGCGGATCGGCAACACTTCGCGCAGCAGCCCGCGGCGTCGCCGCCGCGGAGCTTGACGGATGCGCGCGCGATTCATAGCCTCATTGCAAGGGAGTACGGGATGCGGTTGCCACTGGCTTGACCGAACGACCTGGGCGGGGCGGACATGACCGAGCAAAGGCCCATGACGGGTGCGCCAATCGGCGCGCCGGATCCTTTCGATCCGGTCGCTCTGGAGCGCCGCCTCGTGGAGGCCCGCCGCCGCCGCGCCGTGGCTCTCGCCGCCCGCGCGCAGGCCCGCACGCCGACCGCCGCCGCCACCCGTCCGGCAATCCCGCTCCGGCTCGTTTGGCCCTCCGCGCTCGTCCCGCCCGCCTGGATGCGCCGCGCCGACCGGCTGATGCTGGCGATGTTCTTCTGCGGCGCGGCGCTCGGCGGGGCCTTCGCTCTGCACGCGCCGGCCGCCTGGCGCCAGATCGCCCCGCATCTTCCGCCCGCGCCCTACGACCAGACCGTCGAGATCGACCGCGCGCCGGCGGCGCCGACCGCCATCACAATACCTGCCGCCCCGCGCCTGCCCGAGCCGCCGACGACCGTAGCCCTCGCTTCGCCAGAGGCCGCCGTGGCCCCGCCCCCGCCCGCCGGCGCGCTCGCCGGGCTGCGCATCGTCGCCCACCTGCCGCCCAGCGTGCCCGCCGAGGAGGCCGCCGTGCTGATCGCGGCATTGCAGGCTGCGGGACCGGCCGAACTGCGCCAGGGCCGCGCCGGCGTCTCGATCCGCGCCAGCAACGTGCGCTACTTCCACGAGGCCGACCGGGCCGCCGCCGAAGCGGTGGCGGCGATCGCAACCGCAGCCGGCGCGCCGACCGTCGCGCGCGACTTCACCGACTTCAGCCCCACGCCGCCGCCCGGCGCGGTGGAGTTCTGGCTCGCCGGCGAGGCCCCCGCAAGACCCTCCGTCCCCGCCGCCGCCGGCTGGGAGGGCGTCGCCGGCCGGGTCGCGGACACCTCGCTCTCGCGCGCCCAGGCGGTGCTCGACCAGGTGCTCTTGCGCCTGGGCGCCCCGGACCGGCGCCTGCCCCGTCGCGCCCGCTCCGATCGCGGCCCGCGCGCCACGAAGGGACGCGCCAAGGCCGGAGGCCGCGGCCGCCCGTGAGCCTGCGCCCTCGCGGCCCCTTGACGGGCTTCGGGGATGCGCCCCATACGCTCGGCCCATGACCAACCCCGCGCACATCCGCAACTTCTCCATCGTCGCCCACATCGACCATGGCAAGTCCACGCTCGCCGACCGGCTGATCCAGTCGACCGGCGCCGTCGCCGACCGCGAGATGAAGGAGCAGATGCTCGATTCCATGGACATCGAGCGCGAGCGCGGCATCACCATCAAGGCCCAGACCGTGCGTCTCGAATACACCGCCCGCGACGGCGAGGCCTACATCCTCAACCTCATCGACACGCCCGGCCACGTCGACTTCGCCTACGAGGTCTCGCGCTCGATGCGCGCCGTCGAGGGCTCGCTCCTCGTCGTCGACGCCTCCCAGGGCGTCGAGGCGCAGACGCTGGCCAACGTCTACCAGGCCATCGACGCCGGCCACGAGATCGTGCCGGTGCTCAACAAGATCGACCTGCCCGCCGCCGAGCCCGACCGGGTGCGCGAGCAGATCGAGGACGTCATCGGCATCGACGCCTCCGAGGCGGTGGAGATCTCGGCCAAGACCGGCCTCGGCATCCCTGACGTGCTCGAGGCGATCGTCACCCGCCTGCCGGCGCCCGCCGGCGACCCCGACGCGCCGCTGAAGGCGATGCTGGTCGATTCGTGGTACGACGCCTATCTGGGCGTCGTCGTGCTGGTGCGTATCTTCGACGGCCGGCTGCGCAAGGACCAGCGCATCCGCATGATGCAGACCGGCGCGGTCTATCCCGTCGACCGGGTCGGCGTGTTCCGCCCCGGCATGCTGCCGGTCGACGAGCTCGGCCCCGGCGAGCTCGGTTTCCTCACCGCCTCGATCAAGCAGGTGCGCGACACCCGCGTCGGCGACACCATCACCACCGAGCGCAAGGGCTGCGAGACGCCCCTGCCCGGCTTCAAGCCGGCGCAGCCGGTGGTGTTCTGCGGCCTCTTTCCGGTCGACGCCAACGACTTCGAGGACCTGCGCGACGCCATCGAGAAGCTCCAGCTCAACGACGCCAGCTTCTCCTCCGAGATGGAGACCTCCGCCGCGCTCGGCTTCGGCTTCCGCTGCGGCTTCCTCGGCCTCCTGCATCTCGAGGTCATCCGCGACCGGCTCGAGCGCGAGTACGACCTCGACCTCATCACCACCGCGCCCTCGGTCATCTACAGGATCCACAAGACCGACGGCGCCGTGGTCGAACTGCACAACCCCGCCGACATGCCCGATCCCGTCCGCATCGACCACATCGAGGAGCCGCGCATCAAGGCCACCATCCTCGTGCCCGACGAGTATCTCGGCGACGTGCTCAAGCTCTGCCAGGACCGCCGCGGCGTGCAGCTCGACCTCACCTACGCAGGCAGCCGCGCCATGGTGGTCTACGACCTGCCGCTCAACGAGGTGGTCTTCGACTTCTACGACCGGCTGAAGTCGGTGACCAAGGGCTACGCCTCCTTCGACTACCAGGTCACCGGCTACCAGGAGGACGACCTCGTCAAGATGGCGATCCTGGTCAACGACGAGCCGGTCGACGCGCTCTCGACCATGGTCCACCGCGCCCGCGCCGACGCCCGCGGCCGCGCCATGGTCGAGAAGCTCAAGGAGCTGATCCCGCAGCACATGTTCAAGATCCCGATCCAGGCCGCGATCGGCGGACGCATCATCGCCCGCGAGACCATCTCGGCGCTGCGCAAGGACGTCACCGCCAAGTGCTACGGCGGCGACATCACGCGGAAACGCAAGCTGCTCGACAAGCAGAAGGCCGGCAAGAAGAAGATGCGCCAGTTCGGCCGCGTCGACATCCCCCAGGAAGCCTTCATCAACGCGCTGAAGATGGAGTGAGCAAGGTTCCTGGAAACCGTCCGGTGGACGGTTTTCCATGCGAACAAGTGGAGACCAGAGCGCCCGCCCCATTCCCCGCGCCACCCTGACCCCATCCCCGCGCGCCCCCGCGCAAGGCGCCGTCGCGCGAAATATAGTTCGAAATATATTTCCATATAGGGTAAAAATATGGTGAAATGGTGCCTGCGCGCCATTCCGGCGCGCATGTCCCCGAGTTTGGAATACAGCCCCCGTGGACACGTCACTTCAGCTTCCGTATCGTCGGATGCGCAATCAAGAGGGGTCTGCCCAAGCATGATCGGTGGCCGCACCATCGCCCGCGAGACCCTCTCCGCCCTGCGCAAGAACGTCACCGCCAAGTCCTACGGCGGCGAGATAACCCGCAAGCGCAAGCTTCTCGACAAGCAGAAGGCCGGCAAGAAGAAGATGCGCCAGTTCGGCCGAATGGACATCTTGCAGGAGGCGATTATTTCAGAACTGATGATGGATAGTCAGGATGAGTGAAGCCGATGTCCCAGTTCTAGACTTGCCAAACCGTTGGGAGAAACTTAAGCGCCGTGCTGGCGAAGTTGAACTCGACGCGAGCGAATTCGTTGAACCCGTCGAAAGTGCATCCAAGCGGGTGGATCACCTCTTGGATCTCGTCCGATCCTCCGGAGGAGGCGTCTTCGAGATCATATTGGGCCTCTCCGGTTCCGGCAAGACGACCTTCGTAAACACCCTTCCAAGGTTCTTCAATGGAGTAGAGGTTTTCTCTGTACCACACGATGAACCGCTTACGTCGGTAAGAGACTACATCCATGCTAAGTATGTTCCGGGTAGAGCCCTCCAACGAGTTTCTTGATCGAACGGCGAGACAATCCGTCACCTCAGGACATCTCGGACGCTCGAAAAATGTTTGCGGAGCTATTGGATTTCTTCCGAACTCCGGAGGGAACCGGATTGTTGCTCTGGACCATCACGGATGAAAAGGCCGCGCAACAGATTGCTAATACAGCGTGGTCAATTGGACGGGACTCTCTGCTCGATTTCGAAACGAAGGGAATTTACAAATTCAATGGGCTTGAGAAATCAAAGTACCCCAAGGTTGCTGACGATACAACCAAGAATTTGACGGGTGATGGCCTTGAAGTATTTGGTTTAACTGGATTAGTCAATCGCTTTTGCAAGACTGTAGCACCATTTCTGATTATTATGGAAAGCTAATTAGAAAGTCGCGCCAAGTGCAAGGCGCGACATGGAGCGTTCTAAAAGAGCGAGTGCATCCAAAGCTCTGGATCCTATTGCCTGGGGATACGCGCGAAGCGATCAACGCGACCGTTCGGGCGCTCACTCAGGGTACACGCAGCCGCATTGACGTCGACCTTCTGCGCGAGTTTATTGAGGATCCGAACAATGACGCCCAGTATGCGAAAGAGTGGAAAGCGCGCCGCTCCTCTCTCGCTCATATATTCCGAGCGCTTGACGTTCGGCTTTTTTCAATGCCGCCCAACGTCTCCGTCGCGGCAGTGAGGTGCTTCGGCGACGAGGCGTTGAAATCTAAGCTGCAATCCAAATCCGCCGCCAAGAGTCAGAGCGTTGACGCACTTCGGAAGACAAGGGTCTACAAAGAGATTTTGCAGGGTCTTGGAAATCAAGTTGAGCCGTTCGCAGAGCGTGGCGTTATTTCCGATAGCAATAAGGACGAATATCGCCGAATACAACTTCAAGCAGAAAGCTCAGACAAGCCCCTTAACAAGGCGTTGGGTCAGCTGTTTCAGGAAGCTTTGTTGGAAGATGTCCCTAAGGCAGAAATTTCCGTCGAAAGAAAGAGCGTCGGAGTGCCCGGCTTACAACCTGATATTTACGTGAAACTCTCCGAAGTCGATGTTATTTGCATTGAGCCGACGTGGCGCAGCTCAGGAACTCCTGTTACGGGCCAGTCCAAGGAACGCCAGAACACTTTAGCTGAAGGCCACATAAAGCAATACATACTCAACAAGGCTCTCGACTACGTCAAGGCAATCGGGTTGTAGGCACTTTTGACTTCGCGGAGAGCAAGCAAGTGGGGCAAACTTTCTGCAACCTTGACGGGGACCGATCAGCGCGCCTCTGGAGCGTGGGACTTCGTACCCACGACTATCCTTCCCGCGGCCGCAGCATCTAGTAGCAAGTGGGGCGACCACTCGCACACACCCTCACCCCAGCCCCTTGCTCCACCGCAGCGCCGCCGCGTTTTGCCGCGCGGGCAGCACCGGGACGATGCCGATCACCCCGGCGTCCAGCTCCCTATAGAACACCACATGCGCCCCGCATGGCGCCGACCGCATCCCGGGCCGAAAGGCGTCGCGACGGCGGCCGATGCCGGGGTTCGGCGCCGATCCTCTCGAACGTCGCCACCAATGCGCCACGGTAGGCGATCCACTTCCCGTGTCTGTCTATGGGCGGGCGTGCCAGCCACCGGATCGGGCCGCATTCGCGCCACCAGGGCGGATTCACCAAAAATTATCGAAGATTAACCCATTTGATTCCATACACTTACTCCGAATTGCACGTGTGTTACGCCCCCATAACACACCCTCAGCGCAGCCCGGTCTCCTCGAGCAGCCCCTTGCGTTTGGCCTCGTAGTAGTACCCCCGCCGGTACCAGTCGTAGGCCCGCCCGGAATCCCCGTCCGCCACGATCCAGGCCCCTCGCAGGTAGCGCGTCCCGAACTCGAGGTTGGTCGCCGCGTCGAACAGCCCCGCCCGGTCGCCCCGGTAGCCCATCGTCCGCGCCGTCTGCGGATCGATCTGCATCAGCCCCACGTAGGTCCCGTTGACCGCCTCCGGCCGGTGCCCGCTCTCGATCGACACCACCCGCCGCACCAGGTCCGACGGCACCCCGTTGCGCGCCGCCGCCGCCTCCGCCATCGCCCGCAATTCCGGCGTCTCGTTGGGATAGGACCCGACCTGCGCCCGCTCGGCTTCGCCGCCGCCCCCGCCGCAGGCGGCCAGCAGCAGCAGGGCGGCGCCGAGCACGCCCCGACGGCGCGAGACCGCCCTCATCCCAGGTCGATCTCCCCCTCGACCACATGCTCCATCCCGTGCCCCTCGATGCTCAGCACCGTCCGCACCTTGAGCCTGCCCGACGCATCGCCATGCTCGCGCACGTGCTTCTCGATCGCCTGCTGCGAGGTCACGCCCACCTGCTTGAGATACTTCCGCATCGACATGTTGAAGGTCGCCTCGTCCATCGCCGTCTCCTTCCGCCCCCGCCGTCCGTCCACTCTCGCCCGCCCCGCCCGTCCTGCGCAAGCGCCGACCGCGCCGGCCGCGCTTCCCATCCGCCCGTCCCGCCGCCATACTGGCGCGGACACGAAACCGATCACCGGAGCGCCCCCATGCGCAGCCTCGCCCTCGTCCTGCTACTGACCGGCGCGCCCCTCGCCGCCCAGACGTCGCTGAGCGAGGCTCCGGACCCCGACTTCGGCGGCGTGACCTGCGCCGCGTTCGTCGGCATGGATTCGCTGGCGCGCCTCTCCGCGCTCGAGGGGATCGAGCCCGTCGGCGGCGAGATCGCCGGCGCCGATCCCGCGCTCGCCCGCCAGTGGGCCGCCGAGGTCGCGGCCGTCTGCGCAAACCATCCCGACTGGCCGATCTCCCGCGCCGCCACCGAGGCACTCGGCGGCGACTGACGGCGGCGCCCCGCGCTTGACCACCCCCGCGGCCCCGTCGATGATGCCCGCGCGCCCGCCCCCGCGATCGAGTTCCATGACGCCCAGTCCCGAGCCCGCTCTCCGCCTCGACGCAGCCGCTTCGGCAGCAGTCGAGCGGGCTTTCGACCTCTCCCGCGCGCTCGAGGAGAACCTCTCCCGCCAGATCGACTCGATCCGCGCCTCCGACGCCAAGATCCAGCTGCTCGTGCCGACCACCACCGCGATGATCGGCGTGCTCGCCGCCCTGCTGCGCGGCCCGGGGCCGAATCTCTACAAGGCCGGCTACGCCCTCGTCGGGGTGCTGCCGCTGGTCTGCGCGCTCGGGTTCATGGCGCTGACCGTCATACCGCGCTTGCGCAGCTCCAGCGGCTCGCTCCTCTACTTCGGTGGCATCGTCTCTCGACCACTCGACGCCTACTGCGCCACCATGCTCGATCTCGACGCGGACGCCTACCTTTCCGACCTCGCCGCTCAATGCCACGTGACCGCCGGCATCGCCGCGGCGAAGTACCGCCACGTTCGCAGCGCCTATCTTTGCTTCTTCGTGGCGCTGCCCTGCTGGGCGCTGGCGATCTTCCTGCTCAACGGCAGCGGCTGATCGCGCCGGCGCACTAGAGCGTCGCCCTATCGGTATGAGTCGTTGAGGGGGATTCCCAAGGTCGCCGAAGTCTGATTCCGTGTACCGGAGGCGGATATCGGGGTGACGGGATGGGCAGGCCACTTTCCATGGATTTGAGAGGACGGACGCTTGCGGCGGTGGACGGCGGCATGAGCCGTCGCGCGGCGGCGGGCCGCTTCGGCGTTTCGGTTTCGTCGGTCATCAGGTGGGACGCGACGCGGCGGGCGACGGGCGGCTACGCCCCGAAACCACAGGGTGGCGACATGCGCTCTCGTCGGATCGACGCGCAGCGCGCGGTCGTCATGGCGGCGCTGGAGGAGGAGCGCGACCAGAGCCTCGAGGAACTCCGTGCCCGCCTCGCCGGGCGCGGCGTCGCCGCGTCGATCTCCGCGCTCTCGCGGTTCTTCCAGCGCCATGGCCTGACGCGCAAAAAAAGACCGGGCATGCCGCCGAGCAGGACCGGCCCGACGTCCTGAAGAAGCGCCGCGACTGGTTCGAGAGCCAGCCTGATCTTGAACCCGAGCGTCTGGTCTTCATCGACGAGACCTGGACGGCGACGAACATGGCCCGCTCTCACGGGCGCTGCGCCCGGGGTGAACGTCTGCGGATGGCGGTTCCGCACGGCCACCGCAAGACGACGACACTCATTGCCGGCCTCCGCCTCGACGGCATGGTCGCGCCCATGGTGCTCCACGGTCCGATCAACGGCGACTGGTTCGAAGCCTATGTCGCGCAGGTCCTGCTCCCGACCCTCCGGCCCGGCGATGTGGTGATCATGGACAACCTCTCCAGCCACAAGCGCGCCTCGGTCCGGGAGATGATCGAGGCGAAGGGCGCGAGGCTGAGGTTCCTTCCACCGTACTCCCCGGACTTCAATCCAATCGAGATGGCGTTCTCGAAGTTCAAGGCCCTGCTGCGCAAGGCCGCCGAACGCACCGTCGACGGCCTCTGGACCGCGATCGGACGGCTCGTCGATGTCTTCACCTCGCAGGAATGCGCCAACTACTTCACAGCCGCTGGATATGATGCAGATTGATCGGGTGACGCTCTAGCGCCGATTAACCAATTGTTTACATTCGTTAACGTCGCGCGGTCCACTGCGCTACAATCACAGGTAAAGTCAAACCGCTCGGGAGGCCCTATGCCCCGACACGCCCAATACGCTCTTGGAGCGACAATCGCTCTGGCCGTCGCCACATTAGTCTCAACGCCGGCCAACGCTCAGTTCGACGGAGCCTTCGGCATTCAGGTCGCGCGCGGCTCGAGCGCGGCCGCCTCGACCGCCGGGGCAGACGCGCCTTCCTTCGACTCGACGGCTTGGATCGACCCAGCCGGGTTCGGACAACCGGTTCAGATCTCTCGCGGCTTCACGCTGGCCGCACCGCATCAGACGCCGATACCGTGCGAGAACTGCGGCGGCGCGCTATCGAGTATACAGGGAGTCGTGTTGCTACCGGTGAGCCCTCGACACCAAGTATGGTGGGACTGGACCGAGGAATACCGGCGCTTTTACGCCGGGCGTGTCTACTGAGGTGACCATAGACAGCGGCAATATGCACCACCTAGATGACCCTGCTGCTAGAGCGTCGGGCGTTGGACGAAGCCTTGTCTTATGGATTTATTGGGCTCTGGAGTGCGCCCTTCGAGTTGGAAAGATCGAGGGGCTTGCGATTGACCGGGGGCGGGCTTTCTTGGGAAAGAAGTCCCATGCCCAGACACCGCAGCCACAGCACCGACTTCAAGCGTCAGGTCGTCGCCGAGTATCATGCCGGGGAGACGCTTCACGCGCTCGGCCGACGCCATGACCTGTCTCGCAACCTGATCCGGATCCGGATCGAGAAGGCGGAGGCTGGTTCGCTCGACCAGGACATGGCGTCGGCCGAGCTGCTGACGGAGTACGAGACCCGGATCGCGGCGCTCGAGCGACTGGTCGGTCGGCAGGCGCTCGAGATCGAGTATCAAAAGGGGGCTCAAAAAAACGCTCGATCGCCGAGAAGCGGGCCTACATCCGTGATCACCGGCCCCGCGGCCTCTCCATCGAACGGGGGGGCGCGCTGATGGGACTGGCCCGCTCCATTTACTACGCCACGTCGCCGGAGAAGCCGTCCGCCGCGGAGCTCGTCGCTGAAATCCGCGCCATCACCGACGAGTTCGAGTGCTACGGCTACCGCCGCGTCGGCGCTGAACTCCGCCACCGCGGCATTGTCGTGAATGCCAAGAAGGTCCGCCGGCTTATGCGCGAGAACGACCTCAACCCGCGGAGAAGACGGCGTTTCACCCGCACCACCGACAGCGACCTCGACGGGCCGATCCTCCCGTTCGTCGCGCGCGACTTCGAGGTCCATGGCCCGACCAGCTCTGGGGCGAGCCATTGTCCGCCATTGGTCCGAGGACAATGGCGAGCGGCCTCGACCTACATCGCCATCGCCACCGGCTTCGTCTACGTCGCGGTCATTCTGGACGTCTAGTCGCGCCGCATCGTCAGCTACGCTATCGGCCGCAGCCTCGACGCCCGACACGCCGTCGCCGCGCTCGAGCGGGCGGTGGCGCTGCGGCGACCGTTGCCAGGCTGCGTCGTCCACACCGACCGCGGGTCGCGATACGCCTCGGAAACGCATCGCGCGCTCCTCGCCGCTTACGGCCTCGTCGGCTCCATGAGCCGCCGCCGCAATCCCTACGACAACGCCAAGGCGGAGAGCTTCATGAAGACCCTCAAGGTCGAGGTCATCTACCTCGCCGAGTACGAAACCTACGACGACGTCGCCGTCGACCTCCCCGCTTCATTGACGAGGTCTATAACGCGAAGAGACTACATTCCGCCCCGGGCTATCTCAGCCCCATCCAGTCCGAGGACCGCAACACCCGTGCCCCTGTCAAAACCGACGCCTGATCCTGTCCAACGACAGGGGCGCACTTCAACGCGCTGGTCAAAACTGACCGCTTCTGGGTCGAAAAACTCATTGCGCATGACGGATACTCAGAACTGTAACCAGTCCCGGCACCACATCGATCGCCGATTGATTTCCGTAAGTGTCGGACGTTCAGCGAGGATCACGCCGATGGCCCTGTCGACCCGCCGGAAACCGCGATCGACATTGCGCCCCGTAGCGCGCAGCTGGTTGGCGATGCCTTTACCGATCGCGTTGAATTCGGACTGCCGGATCGCGCCGGACTGCAACTGCGCCTGAGCGTCCAGAAAGACGTATCCGAGGCAGTAGTTCTGCCTATCCGGCTGGCCAAGCGACTCCAGATCAACACCCGGCGCCGGTGACGCAAGGATAAAGAGAACTGACGCAATCGCGCAGGATCGCCCGAACACCCCCGTCCCTTCTTTTCCAAGCAGCGCAACTGCGCCATCGCCCCAAGCTGCCCGCGCCTCCTCGCGAAGCATTGCCGACCCATGCCAAGGTTATGTCCCGGTTCTGCAAGGGGCAAGGTCGCAACAGAACCGGCGATCCGACAGGATCGTCTGTTAACCGTCTCAGCGCGCAATCGTTGACCATTCGATCGCGTTGGTAGCATTTGGTTCAAATCGAAGACATCCGCCGGGGGGTCGGTATGCGCTGGATCATCATCGCAACGGCAATGGCAACGCTAGGAGCCTGCGGGAGCAGCCCACCCGGCGTATCCCCTTCCGAGTCGGGTGGAAGTCGCGCGGACGGCATCGTCACGATGACCTCGACCCGAACCATATACAATGCGGTCGGCCCTGACTGGGAGGAAGCCGAGGCCGGCGCGGAGAAGCGTTGCCGGACGTGGGGCTTCGAGGGCGCGGGGGCGTTTTCGGGTTGGCAAGACACCTGCTTGGGGTACGACCGCCACGGCCGATGCCTGGAGACCGCCACAACCCAATTCTACGCCTGCGACGGATGACGGCGACCGGCCAAGAACCCCTGGCGAGAATTGGGTTCCGGCCAGCATCGTCAGCGCAATACGACGTCTATGTCCGGGTACTCCGCCGATAGTTCGCTGAGGGGTGGGTTCGGCCCGGCGGTCCACAGCCCGCCGAAACTCACGCCAACGCCGCCCGCGTTGTAACCTCCAGTGCCGACGGAAAGGCCGATCGCCGGGTAGATCGCCGAACTCCGGTTGCGCACCACCGGACTTCCCGCCGCAGACCCCCTCCTGTCGCCCGCTTCACAGGTTACCGTCACGACCGGGCTCTCGGCGCCGAGTTCCGGCAGGCCAACGCTCGCCGGCGAAACAAAGTCGGAACTGGATAGGGGCGTGTCCGCACGACAACGCGCGCCTGGCGCCTCGCGCACACCGGAAGGCTCCGCCACCACCGTCCTGACGACGAACCGCGTTTCGCCCCGGGCCATTGAAAGCGCGGCAGTGTCGCTCTCGCTTCGAACCACAGCGTCATTGAGCGGTAGACTTGGCGGGGTCGGCGCACAGGCCGCCATAAGGCCCGCAGCAACAACCGAACCGAAACGCAAGAGAGATGTCCCGACTTTCATCGCCACACGGTATCGCAGGACGCGCCCGTCGGTAAGGAACAAAAGAAACGGGCCGCGGGAGCGAAATATCGGCGACTGGCCGGTCTACCGCAGCTCGACAACCAGGTTCGGATAGGACGAAACCACGTATGCAGGCCTGAACAATCCCCATCCACCCCAAGGCGCGAAGCCGCCGGGATAGCCGGCGTAGGGGCCATAGTAGCCGCCCTGGGCGTAGGTTCGGATCGAGCGCTGAGCGGCGCCACGGAGGCCCCCACCCTCACAATCGAAGCTGAGTTTGGGAGACTGCGGCCCGAAACTCGGGACGACCAGTCGGGCGGGCGTGACGAGCCGCGTCTCGTAGAGACTGGTGACCACCGCACATTCCGCTCCGATCACTTCCTGCAGCTCTCTGGACGAATCGCGCGTCACCGTTCGGACGAGGAGCGAACTCTCGCCTTGGACGGCGCTGAAACCGGCGCCGGAGACCACGACCTGCTGGGTCACGGGCGCGCCCGCGGCGCAGGCCGCAAGAAGGAATGCGGCTGCGAGGTCAAGGCGGCCGATCATTCCGCCGCCTTGAGCGTCGGTCGGTCATCGCCGGAGTCTAACTCGGCGAGAAGCGCGGCGCGCTGTTCCGTCGCCGCCTTGGCCGCAGCGTGCTTCACGTGGCCAAAACCCCTGATCTGCAACGGCAACTGGGCGAGGCGCACCGCGATGCGCTTGCGATCCGGGTCCCAAGCCGCGATGACCCGTTGCATGTCCGCCTCGTACTGCGCGATCAGCGCCCGCTCCATGCGGCGCTCCGAGGTCCGGCCGAAAGGATCGAACGGCGTTCCTCGCAAGCGCCTGAAGTGCTTGAGAGCGCCAAGGACCGGAAGGATCCACGACCCGAACGCGACCTTTCGGGGAAGACCGTCCCGCCCCCTTCGGGCCAGAAAAGGCGGCGCGAGATGGATGCGGATGGAACGCACATCCTGGAACTGGCGATCAACCGTCTTTCTCAGCGTCTCGTGATGGAGGCGCGCCACCTCGTATTCGTCCTTGTAGGTCAGGAGCTTGTGGTAGCCATTGGCCACAGCGACCGCAAAGTCCTCATCGAGCCCCCGCGCGACATCAACCAGATCACGATATCGATCGGCCAGAGCGGAGCCCTGGTAGGCTTGCGCATGCCGTGCGCGAACCTCGACGATCTGGTCAAGCCCGGTTTCGGGCCTGGGATCGTGAGCTTCGATCAGGCTGGCGACTTCCGACGGATGCTCGACCGCCCACCGCCCAAGCAGGAATGCCTGGCGATTGCCGTCGGTCGAAGCCCCATTGATCTCGATGGCCCGAAAGATCGCCTCGCGAGACAGCGGAACCAGGCCCATCTGCCAAGCCATGCCCAAAAGCAGCACATTGGCGTAGACTGCATCTCCGAGCCGGACCTCGGCGAGGCGCGTGGCGTCCAGAACCTCGACATCGGCCGCGCCGATCCGATCCGCGACGTCGCTTACCAGAGCATCGAAGGGCAACATGAGATCCCTGTCGCGGGTGAAATCGCCCGGCATCTTCCGATGTGCATTGAGAACCGCCCGCGTCTTTCCGGGCATGAGCAGGGCAAGCGTCCGGTCTGCGGCCGAGACGACGAGATCCCCTCCGATGAGCGCGTCCGCTTCGCCGGCGGCGACGCGGATCGCCGAAATCCGGTCGGGGTGATCGGCGATCCGACAGTGGATCTGGACCGCACCCCCCTTCTGGGCGAGGCCGGCCATTTCCATGACGCCAACGCCTTTGCCCTCGATATGGGCCGCCATGGCGATAAGCGCCCCAATCGTGACGACGCCGGTGCCGCCGATGCCGGTAACGACGAGGCTGTAGACGCCATCCAACTGCGGGAGATCCGGTTCCGGCAGACCGGTCGCCACGAATGTCGCCCGCCGCTCCCAGCGCGGTTGCGCGCCCTCCAGCGTCACGAAGCTCGGGCAGAAGCCGTCGAGGCAGGAGAAGTCCTTGTTGCAGCTGGACTGATCGATGGCGCGCTTGCGTCCGAACTCGGTCTCGAGCGGCGCGATGGCGACGCAGTTCGACTTCACGCCGCAGTCGCCGCAGCCTTCGCAGACGTGCGGATTGATGAAGACGCGCCGGTCGGGATCGGGAAAGGCGCCGCGCTTTCGTCTGCGGCGCTTCTCCGAGGCGCAGGTCTGCATGTAGATGATCGCAGTGACGCCGGCGACGTCCTGCAAGTCCCGCTGCACCTCGTCCAGTTCGTCGCGCGGCCGCAGAGGAACGGTCGGGGGAAAGGCGCTTCGCTCGGGCTCCTCCTTGGGGTCGTAGACCGCGACGACCCGCTCGACGCCCAGCGCGACGAGTTCCCAGGCGATGCGCGCCGCGGTGAGGCCGCCCTCGTTCTTCTGGCCGCCGGTCATCGCCACCGCGTCGTTGAAGAGGATCTTGAACGTGATGTTCACGCGCGCGGCGAGCGCCGCCCGGATCGCCTGGACGCCCGAGTGGTTGTAGGTCCCGTCGCCGAGGTTCTGGAAGACGTGGCGGCGGGTGGAGAAGGGCGCCTCGCCGATCCAGTTGGCGCCCTCGCCGCCCATGTGGGTGAAGCCCTGGGTGTCGCGGTCCATCCACTGCACCATCCAGTGACAGCCGATGCCGGCGTAGGCGCGGGCGCCCTGGGGAATGCGGGTGGAGGTGTTGTGCGGGCATCCAGCGCAGAACCAGGGACGCCGGGCGACCGAGGCTGCTTTCCGTTCGGCGCCGGCCGCCTGCTCGAGTTCGGCCCGCCTGCGCCGAAGCGCCTCGGTCATGACGCCTTCATCCTCCAGGATGCGGCCGAGCGTGACGGCGACGCCCACCGGGTCGAGCGCCTCCTTGACGGAGAAGAGGAGGTCGCCGCGATCGTTCTTCCAGCCGAAGACGCGGCGGCCTCTGCGGTCGTTGAAGATCGTTTCCTTGATCTGCACCTCGATGAGCTTCCGCTTCTCTTCAACGACGACGATCAGGTCGAGGCCTTCAGCCCAATCGCGAAAGCTGCGGCTGTCGAGTGGCCAGACCACGGCGACCTTGTACGTCGTGATGCCGAGTTGCCGGGCACGCGCGTCATCGATTCCGAGCAACTGGAGCGCGTGACTGGTGTCGAGCCAGCTCTTTCCGCTGGAGACTATGCCGATGCGGGCCCCTGCGCGTCCATGGACCCGACGGTCCAGGCGGTTGACCCGGGCGAACGCCTCCGCCGCGTAGCGCTTGTAATCGTGCAGCCGCGCCTCCTGCGCGACCGGCGTGTCCCCGAGCCGAATGTTGAGACCATCCGGCGGCAGAAGGAAATTGTCCGGCGCGGTGATCGCGAGTTCGATCGGGATCGCCATCGACCACCTGCGACACCTCGATGGTGTCCTTAACGCACTTCAGCCCCGTCCAGACACCGGCATACCGCGACATCGCCCAACCCATGAGAGCGTAGTCGAGAACCTCCTGAACGCCGGCCGGCGAAAGTATCGGCATCATCGCATCGACAAGAGCGAATTCCGAGTGATGCAGCGTGGTAGAGCTCTCTCCGGTATGGTCATCGCCCATACATACGACGACGCCGCCGTGCGCTGAAACGCCGGCCATATTGGCGTGTCGAAACACGTCTCCGCAGCGATCGACGCCGGGACCTTTCCCGTACCAGAGTCCGAAGACACCATCGTACCGGCCCTCGCCATGAAGCTCGGCCTGCTGCGCGCCCCAGATCGCAGTCGCAGCGAGTTCCTCGTTCAGACCCGGTTCGTAACGGATGTCGCTGGCCTCGCGCACGCGCTCCGCCAGAGCCATCTGCATGTCGAGGGCACCCAGCGGCGATCCGCGGTAGCCTGTCACATAGCCTGCTGTATTCAGCCCGGCTGCAGTGTCGCGCGCCTTCTGCATGAGCGTCGCGCGCACTAGCGCCTGCGCGCCGCTGAGCAGAACGAAGCGTTTGCCCAGATCGTAGCGATCCGACAGGGTAACATCATGGAGCGTCATCGGTCCGCCCATACGATCGCGAAGATGTTCCCATGCAGACGAGAATAGGCGCGCCGCGCGGTGCAAAGAAGAAAAATTGCGGTGATCGGGCTAGTGCTTGCCGCGAAAGACCGAAGATTTCAGGATTCGGTGCGGACAGGAAATCGTCGCAAATTTGCCAGATCGCACACGCAAGGCTAATGATGCGCGCACCGGACCGTCGAACGGTTCGACCCATCCCGAGGATACCGGCGAACTGATGGACTGGGACAAACTCCAAATCTTTCACGCCGTCGCGGATGCGGGCAGCCTCACGCATGCGGGCGAGACCCTTCTTCTCAGCCAGTCCGCCGTAAGTCGGCAGATCAGGGCCCTCGAACTCAGCCTCGACACGACCCTCTTTCGTCGCCACGCACGTGGATTGATCCTAACCGAGCAGGGAGAGTTGCTCCTTGAAGCGACCCGGGCGATGTCAAAGCGGCTCGAAGCGACCGCCGCGCGCATACGGAACTTCCGAAGACGAGGTTTTCGGAGAGCTTCGGGTCACGACAACGACAGGATTCGGAACGCTTTGGCTGGCGCCCCGATTGGCGCGGCTGTTCGACCTCTATCCAAAGCTCAAAATCGACCTGATGCTGGAGGAACGGCTTCTTGATCTGCCGATGCGCGAAGCCGACATCGCAATTCGTATGAAGGAACCAAGCCAGGCGGATCTGATTCGGCGGCGATTGATGGACGTGAGCATCAAGCTCTATGCGAGTGAGGGCTATGTCCGGAAGTTCGGGCAGCCCGAATCGGAAGAGCAGCTGCAAGTCCACCGACTGATAACCCACAACCCGACGTCGCCGCAGGTGCGGGCAGGTGCGGAATTCGTCCGACCGTTCCTCGAGCAGAACACGAACTCGCATCTGACGGTGAACAGCTATTTCGGCATTCTGGAGGCGGTGCGCAACGATCTCGGCATCGGCGCGCTGCCCGACTACATTCCCGAAGCGAGCGGCGTGCTTGTTCGGATCCTGCCCGATCTGGAGAGTGCTTCGATTCCGGTCTATCTCGCCTACAATGAGGAGTTGCGGCACTCGAAACGCATCGCGGCTTTTCGGGATTTCGTGCTTGAAGAGATCAGCGCATACAAGCGCAGCCTGCCGCCGCCGAGCCATGCGCCTGCGCCATAGCGGCCATGCACAAGAAATGGGCAGAGGCGCTTGTTTAGCGACACGATCCACGCTATATTTCAACTTGAAGTTGGGTGGCGCGCCGCGTCGCTGGCTTCGACCTCCCTGTTGGACTTGGGCCGAGCAAATTGCTCGGCCTCTTTTTCAGCCAAGATCTGCAAATCGTGTTGTTCAAGGCGAACGGATCTCGCGTTAGGCCACGAGGCGTATCCGGGCAGGTTCCTGGTTGCCGGTCCGCGGAATGGCTCCATGAAGCGCTCGAAGCGCTCGTGCAGGCTGTTGATGGTCTGGACTTGGAAGGCCTTGTCGATGACGAAGGGCCCCTTCTTTGCGTCGATGCGATAGTGTGGCGGACCAGCCTGCCTGGCGAAGAAATCGCAGGCCGGGTCCCGGTAGCTGCACAGGACCGCATCACCCCGGAGGCATCGTGCGAGAATGGCCATCAGCGGCGGCGCGGAGTGGTCGGGCAATACGTCCGCGCGCCTAGAGCCACTGCGATCGGCCATGGTGAGAACCGGATTCTGATACTCCGAGATACCTGCGGGCATATGCGTTCCCGTCAGCTTGTAGTCCACCCATCGCATTCTGTCCGGCTTCGGATGATTGATCGGATCGCGCTGATGCCTGACCCATTCACGCGGGCCCTTCCGAGATTCCCGGAAGAATTTCTCGTCGGCTTCGGCCCCGCCACTCAATTCGGACGCACCCGAACCACCGAGGGCGCGGGTGATCCTTTGTCGCCAGCGCCAGATAGTCATCTTGTCGAATCCGAGCGCCTGACCGAGACGCCGGCGCGAGCGCGGATGGTCGGAAAACATGTCCAGCAGGACCTTGTGAAGACCTGCCGGTGAATGGATCCGTCCTCGAGGAAGAAGTCCGCTGACAGGTCGCGCATCGCATCCGCTGGACCCCGCTTCGCGCCGAGCCCCAACGCGTCATCCGTTCCTGCCCGGCAATACGGGCAGGCGTCCGGTTCGCCGCGCCGCGTCTCAATCGCGCCAAGCGCCTGCATCCGCGCATCCAGAGACTTCAGCGCCGACAGGAGTTCCTTCAACTGTGGGCCGGTCAACTCGTTCAGCGAGCCGAAGAGCTTCCCAAACCCTTTGACATCCATGATTGCTCCCCCTCAAACGTCGCGGCATTGCCGCGCAAGCCATTTTTGAGGCCAGAACAAATCAGAAACAAAACGATTTGCAGAAATGGCCTCATCTTTTGTGGCGCGTCCGCCTTCCGCTTCGCTGCGCTCCCGCGTAGAAGCCGCGCATCAAACGTCGCGGAGCAACCATGACTGTTGCCGAGTTTGAACCGGAAGCCGCCGTCACGGTGGAACTCGTGGAGGCACACGGGCTCCAGCCCGACGAGTACCAGCGCGTTCTTGATCTGATTGGTCGCACGCCGACTTTGACCGAGCTCGGGATATTCTCGGCGATGTGGAATGAGCATTGCTCGTACAAGTCGTCGAAGAAGTGGCTTCGCACTCTGCCGACGACGGGACCGCAGGTAATCTGTGGGCCGGGCGAAAACGCAGGTGTCGTCGATATCGGTGACGGACAGGCGCTGGTCTTCAAGATGGAGAGCCACAACCATCCGACCTACATTGAGCCCTATCAGGGGGCGGCGACGGGAGTTGGCGGGATTCTGCGCGACGTGTTCACTATGGGCGCGCGGCCGATCGCGACGATGAACGCATTGAGCTTTGGCGCGCCCGATCATCCGAAGACGAAGGGGCTTGTGCGTGGCGCTGTGGCCGGCATTGGCGGCTATGGGAACTGCTTCGGGGTTCCGAACGTCGGCGGCGAATTGCGGTTCCATCCCGCCTACAATGGTAACTGTCTGATCAAC
The DNA here is from genome assembly GCA_963836255.1 of uncultured Alphaproteobacteria bacterium. Lineage (GTDB taxonomy): Bacteria > Pseudomonadota > Alphaproteobacteria > Rhodobacterales > Rhodobacteraceae > Amaricoccus. The sequence continues at coordinate 164,854 of CAWIIL010000001.1, read as the reverse complement.
GCCTTTGCCGCCGGCGTCGCGGACGCGGATTCCATATTCTACTCCGCAGCGAGCGGTGTCGGCATGCCCGTGGTCTATCTCGGCGCCAAGACCGGCCGAGACGGGGTCGGTGGCGCAACGATGGCCAGCGCGGAATTCGATGCAACAATCGAAGAGAAGCGCCCGACAGTTCAGGTCGGCGACCCGTTCACGGAAAAACGGCTGATGGAAGCCTGCCTGGAACTCATGGCAACCGGAGCGGTGATCTCGATCCAGGACATGGGCGCAGCCGGACTGACCTGTTCCGCGGTTGAAATGGGCGACAAGGGCGGGCTCGGGATCAGCCTTGACCTCGACAAGGTGCCCATCCGCGAGGCAGACATGTCCGCATATGAAATGATGCTGTCGGAAAGCCAAGAGCGCATGCTCATGGTGCTTCGACCGGAAAGGGAGGCCATCGCGCGCGCAGTCTTCGAAAAGTGGGATCTTGATTTTGCGGTCGTTGGCGAGACCATCTCCGAAGACCGGTTCATCGTGCGAATGCGCGGCGACGTGAAAGCCGACCTGCCGCTGAGCGCGCTCTCGGGAAACGCGCCCGAATACGACCGCCCATGGGTCGAGTCTGCGATGCCGCAGCCGATCGGTCCGTTGCCACAGATCGATCCTGCAGAGGCGCTTCTCCGCTTGTTCGAAAGCCCGAATCATGGCTCCAAGAGTTGGGTCTGGCGGCAATACGACCATATGGTGATGTCGGACACGGTAAAGGTTCCGGGCTCGGATGCCGGGGTGATTCGCATCCACGGGAGCAACAAGGCAATCGCGTTCACAGCGGACGTCAATCCACGATACTGCCACGCAAACCCCTATGAAGGCGGCAAACAGGCCGTCGCAGAAGCCTATCGCAACTTGTGCGCAACCGGCGCGACCCCATTGGCAACAACAGACAATCTCAACTTTGGAAATCCCGAAAGACCCGAAATCATGGGTCAGTTGGTCGGATGCATCCGTGGCCTAGGCGAGGCTGCGGCAGCGCTCGGCATGCCGATCGTGTCCGGCAACGTCAGCCTCTACAATGAAACCGAGGGCCGAGCGATCTTGCCAACGCCGACAGTCGGCGGTGTCGGTTTGCTGAGTTCCATCGACGACGTCATCCCGATGGTGCCTGGACACGGGGCCGTTCTGATCTTGATCGGCGAGACGCGTGGGCATCTAGGGCAATCCGCGCTCTTGTTCGACGTTTTCGGGCGTGAGGAAGGCGACGCTCCTCCGGTAGACATCGAAGCCGAAAGGCGCACTGGTGAGCTAGTACGAAAACTCATGGGGCTGAAGCTAATACACGCGGCGCACGATCTGTCTGACGGAGGACTGGCGATCGGTGCGGCGGAGATGGCGCTTGCCGCCAGGATCGGAGTGCGCATTGACGGATCCCGATCGGATTATGACCCTCTCGGCTGGTTCTTCGGTGAAGACCAAGGCCGCTATCTCGTGGCCTGCGCCGAGCCCGACGCCGCCGAAGTCCTGCAGGTCGCCGAAGCAAAGGACGTCCCAGCGATCGCGATCGGGGCTTTCGTCGGAGACGTGATCGATCTCGCGGGGTCGAGGATCCTGCTCGCCACGCTCGCCGATGCACATTCGGCCGCGCTCTCCAGACTGCTGGACTGACCCTTGCCGAGGCGAGACTGCATATCTACCTTCACCAAATGGCAATGAGCACGGAGCAATGCGATGGCCATGGAGGCCGCCCAGATCGAACGACTTATCCGCGCTGCGTTTCCGAACGCGGTCGTTGAGATCTCAGACCTAGCGGGCGATGGAAACCACTACGCTGCAACCGTGATCGCGCCTGAATTCAGAGGCCTCAACAGGGTCAGGCAACATCAACTCGTTTACGCGGCCCTGAAGGGTCGCATGGACGGATCAAACGGCGAGCTTCACGCGCTCGCGCTAACCACAAGGCCGCCGGAGCAGAACCATGAACCATGACGTGCATTCTCGGATCAGGTCCGACATCGAGGCAAACGATGTCGTGCTCTTCATGAAGGGGACGTCGGACCTTCCGCAGTGCGGCTTCTCGAGTCGAGTGGCTAAAGTCCTTAACTATCTTGAGATTTCCTTTAAGGACATCAACGTCCTCGAGGACGAAGAAGTCCGCAACGGGATCAAGACTTTTTCGGACTGGCCTACGATCCCACAACTCTACGTGAATGGAGAGTTCGTGGGCGGCTCAGATATCGTCGTCGAAATGATGCTATCGGGCGAACTCGATCAATTGCTGGTGAAGGCAGGCGTACCGTTCAACCGCGAAGCCGCGGACAAGATACGGGAAGCAAACTCTACCCAGGCCTGACGACGCTAGAGAGTTACCTCAGGACCGGGCGTCGGAGACTTCCCGTTCCAGGGAAACGATCTCCCCCAGGACTCGTTCAAGGAGATCCGTTACCTGAGCGTTCTGCTCGATGAGGGCGTTCACGTCGTGTTTGGCGGTTGAGTTCGCCTGTGTCTCGAGCTTTAGGGCATTCGCAGCCAACATGGCCGCTTTCGCTTCGGCGATCCGTGTTCTCTCGTCGGCAGTTCGAAGCCGCTCTTCCGTCGCCCGGAGCTTGTCCTCAAGGTCCATCATTGTGTCGGCAAGCATGAGCGCCGAAAGCAGCAGCATGCGCTTTTCCGTGGACCGGCCTACCGACTCCGTCACCCGCTGAGCTTCGACGTCGAGCAAACGGGCCGCATACTCCAGCGATTGTTCTTGGCCTTCCTCGCAGGCCACCTCGAACGTGCTTCCTCCGATCTGGAGCACCATGTCCGGCATATCAGACCTCCTCGATTAGCGGCTTGAGCTGGGCAATCAGTTCATCCAGCGCCGCAACGTCCTTGTCGCGTTTCACGCGCAGGTTCTCCAGTTCGGCTACCAACGCGCTGTTTTCGTTCTCGAGACGTCTCAGTCTGGCCAGAAGATCACCTTCCTCCAGCCTCGGGGGAGCCTCGACGAACCGTGCGGTGATCGAAGATCGAAGCCGCTCGATCGCTGCGGTTAACTGATCGTCCAGTTGGCTGATATCGTTCATCACATGCTCACGGGTTCAACGTTCCGCTTTTAGGCAGCGAACCTCGACAATGCAATCAGTCCGATCGCAAAGCGACCGAATGGGCACCGCTCCGGTCGGGCGAAACGCCTTGACCGCTCTCGACCGCCTGCTATCAAGCCGCAGTTCCGGTGGGCCTCTCGCCGACCTTGTCTCCGCAAGATGGGTACAAACTCGTGGAATTTCCCGAATTGCGCCGCCTCCATCCGGACCACTTCAGGATGGCGGACGCCTTGCGGGTTCTCGCGATGGACGCGGTTGAACAAGCGCAATCGGGTCACCCTGGCATGCCGATGGGCATGGCGGACGTCGCCACGGTCCTGTTTGCAAAACACCTCAAGTTCGATGCTGGTGACCCCGATTGGGCTGACCGCGACCGCTTCGTTCTCTCCGCCGGTCATGGGTCGATGCTTCTGTACGGGCTCCTGCATCTTAACGGCTATCCGGATGTGGGCATGTCGGAGATCAAGGCGTTCCGCCAACTTGGCTCGCTAACGGCCGGGCATCCCGAATACGGACATGCGGCGGGAATTGAGACGACGACCGGTCCCCTTGGCCAGGGGCTGGCGACGGCCGTCGGAATGGCGATCGCCGAGGCGGCCCTTTCTGAACGGTTCGGCGCGGAGATTGTCGACCACAGAACCTACGTCATCGTGGGAGACGGATGCCTGATGGAGGGCGTCAGCCAGGAGGCGATCAGCCTCGCTGGGCGACAGGACCTCGCGAAACTCACGGTGCTCTGGGACAACAACGGTATTTCCATCGACGGCCCGGTCGCTCTTGCCGACCGGACCGATCAGGAGATGCGCTTCGCGGCTTCGGGGTGGTCCGTGCACCGATGCAACGGGCACGATCCAAAGGACGTAGACAGAGCACTGGAGGTTGCCAGAGGCAGCGACCGGCCGGCGTTCATCGCCTGCAAGACCCACATCGGATTCGGCGCGCCAAACAAGCAGGACACGAAGTCGGCGCATGGCTCGCCGCTCGGGCAGTCAGAGATCGCTCTCGCCCGGGAGTCCTACGGCTGGAGTGAAGCGCCCTTTGTCATCCCCGACGACGTCCTGCGAATGTGGCGGGACGTCGGAACGGCCGGAAGGTCAATACGCGACAGTTGGTTCAGACGCCTTGATCGGTTGTCCGGACGCGCTCGCACCGAGTTCGATCGAGCAATGTCGGGCGAACTGCCGAAGAACTTTCAGAAGGCATTGACCGCCTTCAAGCGAGAACAGTCTGCGGCTGCTCCGAAGGTTGCGACGAGAAAGTCGTCCGAACTAGCACTCGAAGTCATCAACCGAGTAGTGCCGGATACCATCGGGGGCTCGGCGGACCTTACCGGCTCGAACAACACGCTGACCGAGGGACTTGGGCTGTTCAACCCGCAGAACCGGTCGGGGCGCTACATCCATTACGGTATCCGCGAGCATGGAATGGCAGCCGCGATGAACGGCTTGGCGCTGCATGGCGGCGTCATCCCTTACGGCGGCACGTTCCTAGTGTTCAGCGACTATGCACGCGGGGCGATGCGCCTGTCTGCGCTCATGGGCCTCCGCGTCGTCTACGTTTTGACCCACGACAGCATCGGGCTCGGCGAAGACGGTCCGACACATCAGCCAGTCGAGCATCTCGCGATGCTGCGCGCGACACCGAACATGAACGTTTTTCGCCCGGCTGACACCGTGGAGACGGCGGAGGCTTGGGAAATCGCGCTAACAACGAGCATTTCACCGTCGGTTCTGGCGCTCACCCGGCAGGGCCTCCCGACCGTCCGAACAAAGCATTCGCGACAGAACCTTGTCGCCCGCGGCGCCTACGTGCTTGCGGATTCGGAAGGAAAGCGGCGCGTGATCCTGATCGCCACGGGCTCCGAGGTCGTGATCGCGCTGCAAGCGCGAACGATCCTCCAGAGCCACGGAATCGGCGCTCGAGTCGTGTCCATGCCGTGCTGGGAGCTTTTCGAAAGGCAGGACGAGGCCTATCGCCGGCGCGTACTGCCCATCGGACCGGCTCGGGTCGCGGTCGAAGCGGCGTCGGGGTTCGGATGGGATCGATGGCTCTCCGGCGAGCGAGGAAACCACAAAAGATCCGCTTTCGTCGGTATGGCCGCTTTCGGCGCTTCGGGGCCGGCCGACGATCTGTACAAGCACTTCGGCATTACCGCGGAGAATGTCGCAGCGCAGGCGGAGTCGCTGTTATGACAGCTTCGCCAGGTTTCCACCGCGCCCGTGCATGACCGGAGGCTGCAACTCGAGATGGACTTCAGGACACTCGATGACATTCACCTGAACGCCAGGAAGGTGCTTGTGCGCGTCGACATCAACGTTCCTGTGCAAGACGGCAAGGTCACCGATCTGACTCGCATGGAACGTATCGCTCGAACGATCAGGGACATTCTGGCAAAAGGCGGGAAACCGGTCCTGCTGTCCCATTTCGGGCGACCGAAGGGTCGCGTGGTTCCTGAAATGAGCCTTGCGCCACTTGTACCTGACCTGGAAAGTACATTGGGAGCACCCGTCCGGTTCTCGGGTGACTGCGTCGGGCGGTTGGCTCTTGACGCCGTCGCGGACCTGGCTGCCGGAGAAGTTCTCCTGCTTGAGAACACGCGCTTTCACGCCGGGGAGGAGGCGAACGACGCGGCTTTCGCAGGCGCGCTCGCTGAACTCGGCGATATCTATTGCAATGACGCCTTTTCGGCGTCGCACCGGGCGCACGCCTCGACCGAAGCTCTGGCGAGGTTGCTCCCCAATTGCGCCGGCCGCCTCATGCAGGCCGAACTGGAAGCGCTGCAGGCCGCTCTGGGCTCCCCGGCGCGACCGGTCGTCGCGATCGTGGGCGGCGCCAAGGTCTCCACCAAGCTCACGCTCCTTGGAAACCTTCTGGACAAGGTCGATGTGCTCGTCATCGGCGGGGGAATGGCCAACACCTTTCTCGCTGCGCAAGGTCATGAAGTCGGGCGCTCTTTGTGCGAGCATGATTTGGTCGAAACAGCACGGGAAATCGCTGAGAAGGCCGACGGATCGAAATGTCGGATCGTTCTTCCGGTCGACGCCGTCGTTGCATCCGAATTGACGGCAAGAACACGAACAGAGATCGTCCCCGTATCGTCTTGCCCGCCCGAACAGATGATCCTGGATGCGGGTCCCGCTTCGATCGCGCGGATCGCTGCGACTCTCTCAGAATCCTGCACGCTCGTTTGGAACGGTCCGCTCGGCGCATTCGAGACCCCACCTTTCAACGCCGCCACGGATGCGATCGCGCGACAGGCGTCTAGCCTCACAAGGGCAGGAAGTTTGGTTTCGATCGCCGGCGGCGGTGACACGGTCAGTGCGCTCAATCGCACGGGTTCGACGGAAGCTCTGACATACGTATCGACTGCCGGTGGGGCCTTCCTGGAATGGATGGAAGGCCGGGAACTGCCAGGCGTCGCCGCCCTCGCTTGCCACTGACAATGAACCGTCGATTGGAAAGGTTGCGCGCATGAAGACCACACGGGTCGTTCAGAAGATCCTGTACAACTACGAGAGCGACAATCCCGGCGTGAAGGAGAAACTCGCCCGCATGCTCATGGCCGGGCGGCTGGCCGGAACGGGAAAGATGATCATCCTGCCGGTGGATCAGGGTTTTGAGCATGGTCCTGCGCGCAGCTTCGCGCCCAACCCGCCAGCCTACGACCCCCACTATCACTTTCAGCTTGCTGTTGATGCAGGACTCAACGCCTACGCGGCCCCGCTGGGGATGATCGAGGCGGGGGCGGACACCTTCGCGGGACAGATCCCGACGATCCTGAAGATGAACTCGGCCAATTCGCTGATACCGGCCGACGGAGGCAGGGATCAGGCGATAACTGCGAGCGTCGATGACGCGCTTCGGCTCGGATGCGCCGCGATCGGCTTCACGATCTACCCGGGATCAGCGCTCGCTCTCGACATGTTCGAGGAGATATCGGAGCTTCGGAACGAAGCAGCGCGCAGCGGGGTGGCGACCGTGATCTGGTCCTACCCGCGCGGCGAGGATCTCAGCAAGGCCGGCGAAACCGCGATCGACGTCGCCGCCTACGCTGCCCAAATTTCGGCTCTGCTGGGCGCTCACATCATCAAGATCAAGCTCTCCACTGATCACCTCGAACAGGACGAGGCGAAGAAGGTCTACCAGAGCGCCAAGATCGACGTGTCGAGCCAGGTGGCGCGCGTTCGCCATTGCATGCAGGCCGCCTTCAGCGGCAGACGCATCGTGGTGTTCTCTGGTGGCGCGGCCAAGGGCGAGGAAGCCGTTTATGAGGACGCGAGGGCCATTCGCGATGGTGGCGGCAACGGTTCGATCATCGGACGAAACACCTTCCAGCGAGAACGCGGAGACGCCCTGAAGATGCTCTCGAAACTCGTCGACATATACAAGGGTCGCGATTGAAGGATCTGTCTTCCTAAAACTTCGAGTGATTCCTGCAAAGCAGGGGATTCCCTTTTGGCCGCGCGCCTGTCAAAGTGAATCCATCGCACTTGCACCATCGAGCATGAACAACAACGAAGACATAGGGACTCGGCAAAACGGGCTCGGGGGATTGGTGGTGTTCGCCCTGTCAGGCGCGCTGATCGCCTATCTAACCTTCGCGGCCCTCCAGGGCGAGCATGGTCTCTTTAGGCTCTTTCAAGTGACGGCGGTGGAAAACCGGTTGAAGACCGATCTCGCCCAATTGTCCGAAGTTCGCGCGCACATCGCTGACAAGGCCTTTCGCCTTTCTACAGAAGGGCTTGACATCGAGTTGCTCGATCAGCAGGCGCGCACTGTGCTAGGCCTCGGTCGCGAAGGCGAGATGCTCTTTCGCTGAGCCAAGCCCCCGGCCTCGCGTTCATTCGCCAAGGAGTTGATCCATGGACTTGGACGGTTCCGCACATCCCGCTTCGCCCACCACGCGCGCCGGAACGCCAGCGACGGTCTTGCAGGGCGGCACGCTCTCCAGGACCACGGAGCCAGCAGCGATCCGACTGCAGTTTCCGACGCGGATACTCCCGAGCACTGCCGCACCGGCCCCGATCAGCACGCCATCCCCGATCTTCGGATGCCGGTCCCCGTCGACCTTGCCGGTCCCGCCGAGCGTCACGGAATGCAGCATGGAGACGTTGTCCCCGACAACCGCCGTCTCGCCGATGACGATGGAATGCGCGTGATCGATCATGATCCCGCGTCCCATTCGAGCCCCAGGATGGATATCAACCCCGAAGACCTCCGAGGTCCGCATCTGGATGAACGCGGCCATGTCCTTGCGCCCGTTGGTCCAGAGCCAGTGGCCGATGCGGTAACACTGCAGCGCCTGGTATCCCTTGAAGAACAGCAAGGGCTGGATGTAGCGATGACAGGCCGGATCGCGCTCATAGACCGCAATCACGTCCGCCCGGGCGGCGATCCCGAAAGCCTCGTCGCTCTGCCACACTTCGTCGGCGATCTCGCGCAGAACGAGGCCACTCATTTCCGGAGACGCGAGCTTTTGCGCGATTCGGTAGCTGAGCGCGCGTTCGAAACTGGAGTGTCGCAGAACGACGGCGTGCACGAGGCTCGCCATCAGCGGTTCGTCTCGTGAGATATCCTCCGCCTCGCTGCGGATCATTGACCAGACCGGATCCACCCTGCTGATCTCGGCTATCGGTTTGGTGGCCACCACACGCTCCCCCACTGCCATCCCTAAGACTAGTCGTGCCTATGGCGGCTAAGAGTCAAGGGCGCCCCGGGTCGCTCTCGTACCCGAGCGCCCGGCCCGACTAGGGACGCGGCGGAACGAGTTCTAGAACATGAAGCGCGAGCCGGACGACGCCTCCCGTGAAGAGCCCACCCTCTGCAGAAAGAACGAGCGGAGTGCTGGCGTAGTACGTGACCGGGCTGCCAGTCAGACCAATCAGGTAAGATCCAGCCTGCAACCCCAACCCGCTGCCGTAGCGGTTGTCCGAGCCGGCAACGCCCGCGCGCCAGCCGGTGAGCCCGGAGCCATGAAGCGTATCAACCACGCGACCGGTCACGCCGATCAGGGAGGCGTTCGAGGGGATCGTCAAGATTGTGGCGTTGCTCGCGCCCGGCAGGATCTCATGCTCGAACTCCACCGTGCGGCCAATCGTTGCGGCGCCGCTAGGGGACAGGAACGCCGCATGAGACACCCAAGTCTCGCCGTCGAACACGCGCTCGCAGAACAGCGCCTCGTCCCAGACCCGCCAACCACTCTTGGCTGCGAGGAAGATCCATCCCCCATTGCTGCGGACGGCGATCTGGCCGGTTCGGCCCGTCCAATCGCCAGCGGCCCCGTCCGGCACGAGGTAGCTGTCGCCATCCAGCGCGCCGGAAGGCGGTGTGGTCCGGTCGGATGTGACGACTCTGGTGCGCGCTGCTGCATCGAGCCGGACCAGCGCCTCGTTCACCGTCACGTGCTTCTGGGCCTGGGAAGGCGCGAGAAGCGGCAGATCCAACTGAGCGGTTCTAGGCATCAAAGACTATCCTCTCGTAGGGACCCGGTCCGAACTGGCTGGAGATCTGGGCGATCTCAAAGCTGATTGGAGCGGTCGCATTGTCATTTGCCTGCTGGGCGATGGAATAGGTGAAGCTTGGCGCGCCGACTTCTTCCTCGCGCGCAATCTCTCCGCTGATGCGAACCACCACGTGATACGCCTCCCGCTCTTCGCCGACGGGGGGCTCGTGTCCCTCCCAGCTGTCTCCGTCGATTTGCGTGCGCCGGACCCATGACAGCGAGAGATCGCCGTTCGCGAGCTTGCGGATGATGGCGTGAACAGGACGGTAGGGACGAAGCCCTGCGCCCTGGAAGGCTTCCACGCGATGGGTGTAGCTCGGGTCGTCGTAGCTGCGTTCGGCCGGGCCAATGCGATAGTGCCGTTGCAGACCACGAGCGCCGACCTGCGCCTGCAACTGGACCGCCGCGCCGTTAAGCAGGACGAACTCGCTCCCTGCCGGCAACACGTTCCGCATCACGCCGTCGGTCCCCGCCTGTCCGCGCAGCAAACCGCCGATGCGATACGTCCTCGCCCCCACCAGTTCCGCCTCGCGGAACTGCACGATCTCCCAGTCGTCGCTCTTCGAGAACCTGATCGCAGCCACGTTCGCGCCATTGAGGACCGCCGTTGCGCTCTGGCTTTCGAGCGTTCCAGAAGCAAGCAGAACCTCGAAAGACGCTTCCATCCACAAACCTGGAGCACCCCGATCGATCGGTCCCAGAGTCTCCCCGATCACCGCCGGTCGGGTGACCTCCCTGTTCAATCGATATCCGGCGTCCTCGTTCGCCGTGAAGACCGCCATCGGCCCGGCCCACGGTGTCTTGGCGATAGCAAGATGCGGCGCATGTGGAACCTCCTCGCCGGTCAGCAGCGGCAGGTCGAGAAAGACCGGATAGGCCGGAGTAGAAGCGGCGATGGACGGCGCAATTGGGCGCCGCTCCTCGAAGACCGGAGCCTCGTAGACGCTCGGCTCGATCCGGACTGCGCTCAGCTTGCGCGCGCCCGCTTCATCGATGCGATCGACACGGTAGAGGTCCTGGCGATCCTCGATCGACACCTCGACCACGTCGCCCGCGGTCAACCAGAGCTTCGAGGGTGGCAGGGCAAGATCGACAACATCCCGCGCGATCTCGCCCTCGGCGAGAAGGCGCTCGGCGATGGACTTGGCCTGGCCGTCGCTCAGCAGTACCGAATAGCTCATCTGCGAGACCCCGAGCCGGCCGATGTCCGCGGACGCAGCCTCCACGGCGCCGGCCTGGTAGTCGAGATCGGCGCGCACGTATCCGAACGCGACGCGACCTGTGCTTTCGGCTTCGGGACCTCGAAGGAGCGCGACGACGGGCTCGCGCCCATCAATCACACATGCGTCGGGCGCGACCGTCGCCACGATTCGCCCATTGCGATTGGCGAAGGCGATCTCGTCGCCGAGGGAAAAGCTGTCGACGCCGTAGGTGACCATCAACGGCTGGAGACTTGATCGCGCGCTTTCCATCCCGTCGATCAGGTATCCCGCGACGCCTCCCGACAACGCCGAAACATCGAACGCGGCGAGATCGGCCCTGGCGCAGATTTCGCCGACGACTTCGGCCAAGCTGGCGGTGCTCGAACGGCCGTTCAGCCAGTGCCCGCGCGGATGGTTGTCGCCGTCGACCCAGGTCTCGATCCTGTTGGGAAAATCCGGCCACGGACGCGCGTCCCACGCCCAGACATGGGCACGCGACATGTCGACCATGCGCCCCCCGTAGACGTCCGAAACCGGGTTGTTGGCGGGATCGTTCCAGTGGCCAAAGGTCGCCTGCAGATAGCGGAACTGGATGAAGTCGTCTCGAACGCCATTGGAGAAGTATGGAAAGAAGCTCTCCGAGGATTTCGGGTCGTAGAAGACGTTGGGCTGGTTCGTGCCCTTGTCGACGGCCGGGCATCCCAGCTCGGTGAACCAGATCGGCTTCGACCTCGGCCGCCACGGCGTCGGCTCGCCGGTCTTGGCCCCGCCGATCCTGTTCACATGCTCGCTGGACCACCAGCCGACTAGATCCTTGTAACGGAAGGTCCACGGTTCACCATAGGCGTCGTCGCGGATTGGCGTGCGCGTCTGCTCCGTCCGCGCGGCCGCACCGGCGTAGTACCAGTCGTATCCCTCCCCGCCCGCGACATTGCTGCGCAGATAATCCAGCGCGTAGATCGAGCCGGCGGACGCATCGGCGTGATGCTCCCCGTCGCGCCAGTCCGACAGCGGCATGTAGTTGTCGATGCCGACGAAATCGATCGCTTCGTCCGCCCAGAGCGGGTCGAGGTGGAAGACCATATCGTCGGACCCGTCGCCGGGATTGTGGCCGAAGTACTCCGACCAGTCCGCCGCATAGCCGATCTTCGTGTCAGGGCCGAGCGCCGTGCGCACTTCCCTCGAAAGCGCCACGAGTTCGCGAACGCCGGGATAGCTTGTCCTGCCGTCCCGAATTTGCGTGAGTGATCGCATCTCCGAGCCCACGCAGAACGATTCCACGCCGCCCGCGAGCCTGCAGAGATACGCATAGTGCAGAACGAACCGGCGATACGACCACTCGGCGGGTCCCGAATACCGCACCTCGTCGTCGTCGATGCTGAAGTCGCTTGCGCGCGCCGACCCGAAGAACGCCGCGACTTCGGCGGCGGCGGCCGCGGTCTGATCCGGCGACCCCGCGCGGCCAGGCGCCCTGGAGAGCGTGATACGGCCGCGCCAGGGCACAGGCGGCTGTTCGCCGGCGCCGGCCCAGGGATCCTGGAGGCCGTTGCCCGGCGGCACGTCCATCAGGATGAAGGGATAGAACATCGTCGACAGGCCGGACTTCCTCAGGTGCCGGATCGCCTGCACCACCGACGCGTCCGCCGGGGTGCCGCCGAAGAGTGGGCGGCCTTCGACGCGGCTGACCGTGTGCGCCGATCCGCGGTCGCGCCCCGCCACCCGCCAGGGCATCGGGTCGCCGTCGGTGGCCGCCTGCTCGACCGCGGGTCGGAGCGTGCAGCGATCGCAGCGCAAATCATCCCCGAACCAGCTCACGATCAGCGACACCGACTTCGCATTCGGAAGCTCCGCCGCAAGGTGGTCAATGGAGGCGACCAGATCCGGCGCGCCGAGATCGTTGTGCACGTTCGCCGCCACGGTCTCCCCGCGGAACTTCTCCAGATAGACAGGCTCGGTGCCCAGCGAATACTCCCCGGACCCGGGCACAAGCGCGACGCCCTGCACATCCTCGAACGGCGATCGCGGAACCCGTTCCGAGACCCGTGCGGGTCTCCGGAACACCTCGACGTTGAACTGCGGGATCCGGTTGCCGAACGGCGCGAGCTGCAGGTTCTCGAAGACGACGTAGCTGGTCCCGCGGTAGGCCGGCGTGACCTGATCTCCCTCAATGGCGGAGATCAGGGGGTCGGGCAGTTGGCGCTCCGAACCGGTGTGGACGCGAAGTGTCAGCCCCGACTGGTCTAGCGGCTGGCCGTCCGCCCAGATCCGCCCTACGCGCAGGATTTCGCCCTCGCACAGCGCGACCGCAAGAACTCACGGAATAGCTGTATTCCTTGACGGTCTGGCCGCCGCCCCCGCCGCCCTTGCCGCCGACGTTCTCGGTGTTGACGCTCTCCAGGAACCGGCTCGACCAGATGACCTGGCCCGGAAGCCGCATGCGGCCGAAGACGCGTGGCAGCGCCGCCCCCTCGCTTGATCCCATCACCCGGAACCGGTCGACGCGGCCGGTCTCCACCGGGTCCGAGCCGCGCCCCATGATCTTCTGGTCGAGGACCGAGCCGAGCGTCGCGCCGAAGGCCCTGCCGAGCACGGCGGTTGTCAGGCCGGCGAAGGAGCCGCCGAGCGCGCCTCCCAGCGCCGAGCCCGCCGCGGCGAGTACGAGGGTTGCCATCAGTTGCTCCTGCCAGGAAACCTGAAGTAGCCGGCCGCGCGCCGCCGCCAGGCGGGCGTGAACGGCGATTCGACCACGCCCTGCCCCGAATAGGCGTGGATGATCGTCGCGTGTTCGTCGCCCGCGACGGCCAGAACGCCGACGTGCTTGGCGACGGCGCGCGGCCCCATGCGAAGCACGACGATGTCGCCGGACCGGGCGTCGGCCTCATCGAGCGGAATAAAATGCCGGGTGGCCGCCGAGAGGAGCCGCTCGGCCCCGCCGGTCTCCGACCAGTCCGCCGTGTAGGGCGGCGGCGCTTCCGGTTCAGGCCCGAGCAGTTCGCGCCAGAGCCCGCGCACGAGCCCCAGGCAGTCCGCCCCCGCTCCGCGCTTGCTCGCCTGATGCCGGTACGGCGTGCCGATCCAGGCTCGCGCCGACGCCACGATGGCGACGCCGGGAACCGGATCAGGACCGCGATCTGCTTCTGCCGTCATGGATCTGACCACTCTTGGGATAGGCGGTCACCCAGTCTTCACCGGGTAGATGCGGGAAACCGCGAAAATTCATGATGTTGTCGAACTTGGCGCGGCAGCTGTCCGCGCTCTTGTCGCATCCCGCGACGATCCGGAACCGGTCGCCCGCCGCGATCCGCACCGGGGCCTGCTCGCGTAGTCGGACCAGCCGGGCTCCATCCTCGCGCAGCACGTCCTCCTTGATCGAGACGCGCCGGCCCGCATTGGCGCCCGACAGCCAGGTCAGGGTTCCATCCCGGAACCAGCCGGCGGAGAAGGCATCAAGACCCGTGGCCACGACCGACCCGCCGGCCGACCCTTCCACCGCCACAGTCTCGGCCGCGAACGCCGGGTTGGAGAGATCCACGCCGCACCGCGCATCGCCGAGCCGGCGGTCGCAGGTCCGCAGGATCGCACGCCCCACCGGGACATTGAGCTTCTCGGCGAGCCCACGCACCTCGACCTCGAACGCGCCATCCGATCGGCGGATCTCCCCGAAGGAGCCCCGGAACATCAGCACCCGAAGCGAGACGTCGCTCCAGTCGACGATCCACTGGTGGATATCCGCGTCGTCATAGCGCCCGGCCCGGATGTCCGTCTCCGAGATCGCCGCGTCGGTGAGCGCGCCGCTCGCCTGTGCATTGTCGACTGCGAGACCCGTCGCGCTCTGGAGCGCGCTCGCGTCCATGCCGCTTCCGGCACGGAAGGTCACGCCCTCGAAGACCAGGTCCGCGTCGTGGTCGGTGAAGCCGAGCACCAGCCCATCGCGCCGGCGCACGCGCCAGCAGCGGCAGAGCGTTGTCGCGCCCGAGTTCGAGCCTAGCCTGAAGCTCCGGCTGAATGTCGCGCATCAGACACGCACCTCCACGACCGGGATCGAGGGGATCTCGCCGGCGGCGAAACCGGCCATGCTGGCCTCGATGCGATCGGTGTCAAAACGCACCGGCACGTCGAACTCGAAGCCGGCGCGGACTTCCGCTCCGACCGGGGGCGGGGTCGCAAGGATCGCGCGACCGCGCTCGTGGTCGATCGAGACCGCCGCTTCGGACACCGCCGCGCCCGCCACGGCAAGACGCACCGTGCCCTCGACCGGCTTCAGGATCGGCCGCTCGTAGCCCTGGCCGCCCGAGGCGTAGCGCTTGACGATCGCAAACTCGCGGCGCGCCCCGTCCCCGAAGCCAAGCCGCTGGTCCAGCGGACTCGGGATGGCCGACGGCGCGCAGGACTTGAAGTCGGTCCAGTCCCTCCAGCGAAAGCCGAAGAGCTGGCCCTGCCGCGCCTCGAAGAAGGCGACGACTTCGGCCAGATCGTCAAGCGAGCGCACGCCGAGCCCGGCGTCGTAGCGGCGCCGCGAGTTGCGCCACGGCGAATTGCGCTCCTCGAAACCGTTGCTGAGCGTCACGATCTCGGTTCGGCGTTCAGGGCCGCCGCTCGATCCGATCGACAACGGAGCGGGGAAGCGGACTTCATGAAAACTCATCTGCGCACCTCAGAGGTTGCGGCGACCGCGGCGGATCGCGCGGTTCATCTCGGCTGCGATCTGGGTCTGGGACCGGCGGAACCCGGCGGCGTCGGGCGTGGAGATGTTCATCGTCACCTGCACCGCCCCTCCGCCGGCCGAACGGATCCCGAGCTTGCCGTCAGCGCCACGCGTTAGCGGCACGATCGCCTCGGGTCCCGCCTCGCCCATGAGGCCCTGGCCGCCGCGCATCGGAAAGTGCGTCGGGCCCGTCACCACGCCGCCGTTTGCGAAGGCGGTGACCCGTCCTGCGCTGACCACGCCGCCATTGGCGAACGGCGTCATGCCGCCGATGAGAGCCTGCATGCCCTTGCCGACCAGCGAGCCCACCGCGCCCTCGACCGGGCTCATCGCCTTGTTGAGAACCGAACTGGCGATACCGCGGCCCACCCCTGAGAGCGCCTCCGACAGCCGCTTGCCGTCGAAGATCACGCCGTCGAAGGCGCGGCGCAGCGAGGACGAGACCGAGCGCGACATGCCCGAGGCCTCGCGGCCGGCCTCCTTCATGCTGCCCTGCACGCCCTCGATCTCGCGGCGAAACGCGACCGTGACGCCCTGGAGGCCGGCGATGCTGCCCTCGAGACCCGCGAACTGGCCTTCGAGGCTCTCGAAGTCGGATTCGAAATCGGCCATGATCAATCCTTCTGATCCTGCTCGTGGGAGGACTTGTCGGGAAACCGGGCAATAAGCTCCGCGAGCCCGGAGCGGTCAAGCGCCCCGCGCGCTTCGGGCGCGCCCGCCATCAGCATCAGCTCCGCGGGCGTCAGTCGCCAGAAGACGTCGGGTTCGAGCCGCAGCTGCACGAGCCCAAGACGCATCAGCGCGGGCCAGGCGACGCGAACTCATTCGTCGCCGTCGTCACCGGGCACGGTGAAAGTGATCTTCAGCAGCCGCGCCGCCGCCTGAGCCGCGGCCACCGGCCCGCCGTCGATTCGCCGCGCCAGCAGTTCGCGCTCGTCGATGCGCCAGCCGCCACCGTTGAGCCCGGCAGTCAGCAGGCTCACCAGGTCGCTCACCCTGAACCCTCCCGATTCGAAACGCGAGATCAACTCAAGAAGCGACTGGCACTCGAGCCGCGCCTCGAGCTCGGCGAGAGCGCAGAGGGTCAGCCGCATCACGCGCAACTCGCCATCCACCGAAAGTTCGACCTCGCCGCGATAGGGATTGACCATCAGAGCGCCGCGAATGCGAGCGCACCCGCCGAGGCCAGCGCGATCTCGTAGACCGCCTCGCCGTCGTGCTGGCCGGAATACTCGATGCTGGCGATCTGGAACGGGCCCGACACCACGCCGAAGTCCGGGATGATCACCTGGAAAGCCGGGATCTCGCCGCCAAAGAAGATCGCGCGCGCCCGCTCGTCGGTGGTCGCGTCGCGGAACACGCCCGAGCCGCTGATCGCGGCGCTGCGTGCACCGGCGCCGGACAGAAGCTCCCGCCAGCGGCCCTCGCTGCCGAGGTTGGTCACATCCACTGTCTCGGCGTTGAACGTGATGCGCGTGGCCCGAAGCCCCGCGATCGTTTCGAAATCTCCCGAACCGGTCATGTCCAGTTTGATCAGGAGATCCTTGCCTCTCTGCGCCGCCATGTCATGTCCTCAGGGGTTGGAGTGGGTGTCGAGGTCGATCACCGCGCGAAAGCGCAGCGTAACCTTGCGTTTCTCGGGCGCGGGTCCGCGCTCGGCCTTGGCGCGCAGGAAGCGCAGCGCCACCAGATGTCCTCCGCCGATCTCGAGCGGCGCGTCCACGAGGCTCTCGCAGACCGCGCCCGCGATCCGCTTGACCGCGTCGAAACCATCTCGGCCGGAGTGCACGCTCACCCCGAAGTCGTGGATCGCGCCGCGGCTGGTGACCGTGTCGTTGGGCCTCGCGTCGTCCTCGCCGAGCGTGATGTGATCCGGCGCGGCCTGCCCGCGAGCGCGTTCGAGCGGTGCGTCGTAGATCTCGCTCCCGACCAGCGCGCTCACCGAAGGGTCCGCGCTCAGGCGGCGATAGACGGCCGCCTGCAGGGCGGCGGAGAGTGCATAACTCACGGCAGAACGCCCTCCTCCGCGAAGATTTCCAGATACCGGCCGCGGGGGTCGTGTTCGGCCACGGTCAGGATGTTGAAGATGCGCGCGCCCTCGCGGAACCGCTGGTCCGGCCGCGGCCGGGCCTCCGACCCCACCGGGGCGGCGCGCAGGACGATGCGGTACTTGACCCGTGGACGCGCCTCACCCGAGACGAAGTCCTCGCGCCCGGTGCGCGCGGACACCTCCGCCCAGAGCGTTCCGAGCGCGCGCCAGGCCACCTTGAAGCCGCCGGACCCGTCCGGCGCGCTCTCGCGGGTCTCGAGCACCAGCCTGCGCGCAAGAACCGGCGCTGCGCTCACGACCAGCCTCCCCCGAGCCGCATGGTCCGGTAGGCCTCGAGTAGCACCAGCACGCCGAACGGGATCGATCCGCCCGAGATCGAGCCGTCCGCACGGTTCTCGTAGAAATGCGCGGCCAGAAGCAGCACCGCTTGCCGAAGGTCCGCGGGAGACTCCTCCCAGCCCGCGCCGTAACCGGCGGTGAAGCGGATCTCCGCATGGCCCGCGCGCGGAATGCGCGGAAGGTGGCGCCCGAACCGCCCGACGACCCGGGGCCGCTGGCAGTCGCGCATCACCGAATAGGTCTCGGGATCGACCACCGTCTCCGCGTCGTCGGCGGAGACCAGCGTGATCGAATCGACCGACCGGATCGGCCCGATCGGCAGGCCCTGGCTCGCGTCCTCGCGCCAGCGCGTGACCGTCCAGGAGTATTGCCGCGCGAGCATCGCCTGCCCGATCCGCGCCTCCACCGCCGCCATCGCCGAGCGCAGGTAGATCTCGAGCAGCCCGTCCTGCGCGCCGTCGTCGGCGAAGCCGCTCCCGAGCCGCAGATGCTCCGCGAAGGCGCGGATCGGCACCGCGGAGGTCGGCGGGGAACTCAGTTCGGTCAGGACCATCGGGTTCTCCTCATTCGGCGGCGCTCAGCGCGATCCGCACAACGATCGATTGGCACAGGACCCGGTCATCGGTGGTCCGGACCCTGTTGGAGACGTGGTGGAAACGTCCGGGCGCCCCGCCCGTCAGCATGACGCGGCTTCGCCGGGCGTCGTGGCCCTGTGCGGCCACGCGGAGGTCGGTGCCGCCGAGGTCGGGCTGGATCGCCCAGCCCAGGTCGGCGGTGATGGTCTCGCGCGCGGCGAGATATCCCTTCGACCAGTCGAAGACGTGTTCGACATCGACGTCTGCGACCTTGTGGATCAAGCCACTCATGGCGTCTGGTTTCCGGTCGGCATGGTGAGGCACGCCCCCGCACCGCCCGAGCGGAAGGAGGAGCAGCAACTGGAAGATGCGAGAGCGTGCCGGACCCCGCCGCCGGAGCGGACGGGGCCATCTGCGCCGGCGTCAGCGGAGCCGAAGCCCGCGCGTCAGCTCAGCGCAAATTTAAGGAGCTTGATCGCCGCGAAATCGCTCACGTCGCCACCGATACGCTTGGTGGCGTAGAAGAGCACATGCGGCTTGGCCGAGAACGGGTCCCGCAGGATCCGCAGGTCCGGACGCTCGGCGATGGTGTAGCCCGCGCGGAAATCGCCGAAGGCGACCGCGAAGCTGTTCGCTGCGATGTCAGGCATGTCTTCGGCGATCAGCACCGGATAACCCATCAGGCGGGCCGGCTCGGCGGCGGCGAGGCCGTCGGACCAGAGAAACCGGCCGTCGGCGTCCTTCATCTTGCGGACCGCGCCGGCGGTCTTGGAATTCATCACGAAGGTCGCGTTGGCTCGGTAGCGGGCGCCCAGCGCATAGACCAGATCGACGATCGCGTCCGCCGGCTCGCCGGAATTGAAGTCCCCGTCTTCGCCGGTGGGCACGTAGCCGATCGAACCCCAGTCCCAGAGATCGTTGTCGACCTTGGGATAGCTCAGCACGCCGGTCGGCTTGTCGATCCCGTCGCCGAGCAGGAAGGCATGCGCCTCGGCGCGGCTGAACTTGTCGGCGATGCGCTGCGCCAGCCAGCCTTCGACGTCGAAGGCGGTGTCGTCGAGCAGCCGCTGCGAGGCCTTGGGCAGCGCCGAGAGCTCGTGCAGGGGGATCGAGATACGGTCGACGTGAGGCGTGCCGGTCTCGCCGCGCGCCTCCGATTCGGTCGCCCAGCCGGCACCGACGTCGCTGTGGTCGACGAGCACGTCGAAGGCGCTGGATTCCACCTGAACCACGCTCGAGACCATGCGGATCGAGGCGGCGGAGCGGAGCACGCCGACGATCTCCGCGGCGGTCTGCGGGTCGACGAGATAGCCGCCGTCGGCCGACACCGCGGTCGAGAGCGCCTTCTCCTCGACGGTCAGGCCGCGAAGCCCATCGTCGTCGCCGGAGCGAAGGTAGGCGGCGAAAGCCTTCTTGTGCGGCGCGTCATTTTCCGTACCGCGGGCGAGCGGCGGGCGGGACATCGCGATGGATTTGCGGTCGAGCATGGCCAAACGGTTTTCCTGTTCCTTGAGTTTCAATTTGATATCCGACTGGAATGCGCTGAATTCCTGCAGGAAACCCGACAGCGCTGCCTTGGCTTCCAAGGTCGGGTTCTGAACCGGCGCGGCGGAGACCGACCGGGATTCGGTTTCTGATTTCGGCATCAAAATTGGTCCCTTGATGACTGATGGTTGCGCTGGCGTCGGTTCACGCCAGCATCTGCCTGGCTTCGCGGAAGGTCTCCGCCAGGGTCAGCGCCAGGTCAGCCTCGGGATCGGAGACTTCGGCCTGCACCCGCGCCTCGGGAAGCATCGGAAACGTCACGAGCGACACCTCCCAGAGTTCGATTTCATGCAGCAGGCGCGCGCCGCCCGCCTTTTCGCTGCGCAGCGTCCGGTAGCCGATCGACAGCCCGTCGATCGCTCCCGCCTGCAGCAGCGCGTGCGCCTCGCGGCCCGCCTGCACCTCGAGTAGGAGCCGGCCGCGCACGAAAAGGCCGCGCACGTCCTCGCGCACCTCGTCCCAGACCCCGATCGGTCGGGTGGGATCGTGCTGCCAGAGCAGCTTCACCGAGCCGCCGGCCTTTGCGATGCGGCCGAGCGAAGCGCCGTAGGCACCCTTCTGCACCACGTCGCCGCCCTGGTCGGACGCGCCGAAGAGGCTCGCGTAGCCCGAGATCTCCGCGCCGTCCTTCAGCGCCAGTTCATCGTCGAACTTGCGGAATTTCGTCTCGAGCGCGCCGAAGCCGCCAATCGATTGCATCATCGCACCTTCCTCAGGAATTGATTGTCATGCTCAGGAGCCCGTAGGCGATGTCCGCGAGGATCAGCGACGCCGCGCCGTAGACCGCCAGCCAGACCCGCCTCTCGAGCCGTTCGAGCGTGCTCTCGATGTGGTTGAGCCGGCGTTCGAGCTGGTGCCACCGCTCCTCGGCGATGCGCTCGTTCACGTCGATCCGGGCGCTGGCGACATCGAAGGGTTCATAGAGAAAGCGTGAACCGCCGCCGCGGACCCCGACGCCCTTCATCAATCCTCGGCGCGCTTGGGCAGGCCAAGCAGCGCGCGCTTCTCCACGTCGCTGAGAAAGCCCGCCTGGGTGATCCGCCGCCAGAGCGCCTCGCGCTCTGCGGCGAGTGCGGGCACGTTGTCCTCGTCGACCTTGATCTGGAACGGCTCGCCGTAGAAGTCCGGCAACCAGCCCGACAGCGCCGCAAGGCACTTGGCCACCAGCGGCAGCACCGTCAGCCGATAGAACGCCCGGTGCGCCTCCTGGTAGTTGGCGTAGGTGTTGTCGCCGGGCAGGCCGAGCAACATCGGCGGCACGCCGAAGGCCAGCGCGATGTCGCGCGCCGCCGCCTCCTTGGTTCGATGGAACTCCATGTCCGAGGGCGAGAAGCCCATCGGCTTCCAGTCGAGCCCGCCTTCGAGCAGCATGGGCCGGCCGGCGTTGCGCGCGCCCTGGTGGTGCGCCTCCAGCTCGTCGATCAGCCGCTCGTACTGGTCCGAGGCCAGCGCCCCGTGCCCGTCCGCGCCCTTGTAGACGATCGCGCCCGAGGGCCGCGCGGCATTGTCGAGCAGCGCCTTCGACCAGGTGTTGGCCGAATTGTGCACGTCGATGGCGCTGACCGCCGCCTCAAGCGGCGACAGACCGTAGTGGTCGTCCTGCGGATGGAAGCTGCGCACGTGCAGGATCGGGGTCCGCTCCTGGCGCATGTCGAATGTGTGCTTCTTGGCGCCCACCTTGTACTCGTAGGCCACCGGCCAGCCGTCCGGACCCGGCACCACGCGCATCCGGTCCGAGCGCAGGACGTAAAGCTCGCGCGGGCCCCCCGAGACATCCTCGCCCGCCGCCTCCAGATAGCCGTCCCCGCTCAGGAGCAGGTGGCCGTAGAAGCTCTCCAGCAGCGACGCGCCGCCCTGCCCCGGATTGGGCGCGGCCAACAGGCGCAGCACCGGGTGCGCGTCAAAGCGCGCCTCCGCGCTCTGCGCCACCAGCGGCACCGCGGACGCCGCCTCGGCGATGATCTTCACGCAGCGGAAGCCCACGGGATTGTTGAGAAAGCCCACGCGTGTGACCGTGTTCGGATCCCGGGACGACCAGGCGGCCCGCCCGGCGCCGTGAAAGGCGACCACCGGCGCGGCCGCCGACGCCTTCGCTTCGGGCGCCGCCGGCTTGGACATGCGGAAGATCTGCAAGACCATGAGTGCTTGCTCCTGAAAGGTGTTTCGGGTCGGCGGGCGTGGCTGCACGCGCAGGCGCCGCGGCGTCAGAGGCCGCGGATGCTCGGCGCGCGGTATTCGCTCGCCGGGGCGACGAGCAGTTCGGTCAGCGCCCAGACGAGCGCGTCCACGCGGTCTGGGCTGCCCCGGCCGGCGAAGCCGCCGACCGTCATCAGCGCCATCTCGTCCTCGAGCTCGCGGAAGACGCCGCGGTGGCTCACGCGGCCCTGTTCATAGAGCGCCGCGACCGGCTCGGCCCGCGCGGTCTTGCCGCGCGACGCCCGCACCGCGCGGAACGGCACCATCGGGTCGATTTGGCGGATTAGGCTGGCGACCAGATCGCCGCCCTGGTTTACCTCCGCGACCAGCCGGTCCGCGCCATGGGCGTGGAAAGCGTCGATCGCGCGCTGGGCCCAGGCCCGCGGCGACAATCCTTGCGCCGAGACGTCGGCGATCACCTGCGCGCGCCAGTCCTGCGGCGGCCCCTGCAGCGTCGCCCCGGCCACGATGATGCCGCAACCGTCCGCATCAGGGCCGCCAGTCACCGGCGGGTCGACCGCCACGACGATCCGGTCTGGCGCCATCACCTCGGCGTTGCGCACGGCGTCCAGCGTCTCCCAGCTCCAGAGCGCGCCGTCGAGGTCGCGGAGGATTTCGCCGTCGAGTTCCTGCCGGCCGAGGCGCGATCCATGATATTTCGCCGTGACGGTCTCGAGGAAGCTCCGGGCCAGATGCATCCGGTTGGCCTCGGTCGGCGCGGTCGTCGTCACGGTCGACGCCGCACCCATGATGTCGTCCAGAAGCCGGCTGTTGCGCGGCGAGGTGGTAACCACCTGCTGCGGCCGATCGCCGAGACGCAGCGCGAACTGCAGCATGTCCCAGGCGTCCGCACCGTTCTTCCACTTCGCCAGCTCATCGCTCCAGGCGCAGTCGAACTGCGGCCCGCGGAGCGCCTCGGGGTTGCGCGCCGAGAAGAGCTGGGCCACCGCGCCGTTCGGCCAGACCAGCCGCTTGCGGCTCGCCTGCCAATCCGGTCGGCGGTCCGGCGGCGAACAGGCGAGGATGCCGCTGTTGCCGAACACCATCACCTCGCGCACCTCGTCGATGGTCTCGCCCACGAGCGCGACCCGGGAGCAGCGCCCCGGGTCGCCCGGTTTCCCGCCTTCGACCTGCGCGCGGATCCATTCCGATCCCGCGCGGGTCTTGCCCGCCCCCCGGCCGCCGAGGATCACCCAGGTGGTCCACGTTTCCTCCGCGGGAGGCAGCTGATGTCCCTCGATCGCCCAGTGCTCGAAGAGCCAGGGCAGCGACATCAAGGCGTTGGGACTCAGCGTGTCGAGGAACCTGTCGAGGTCAGCCTTGGGCGACCCAGACAGCAATTCTCGCAACGATCTCGGCCCGGGCCGCAAGGAGATCGAGCTCGAGGCTCGTCCCTTCGATCCATGCTTTGCTTCGTTTGCCAAGACTTGCCTCGAGATCCAGAACGGTTTGCAGAGCCTTCTGATGCGACTTCACCGCATCGACGGGCTCCGAACAGTCGTCCGCGCCTTTCGGCGCTCCAGCCTTCAACTGGGCGATCCTCTCGCTGAGAGCCACGGAAAGATCACGGTACAATTCGAGCGAGCGCTCCAGCGTATCGCTGGCCGCCGCTCGACCCTTCGCTGAAATTGTCATGTGATGATTTGCCCTGGCTGCTCCGCCCGGGCAGAAACGAAAAACGGGCCCGTCTTTCGACGCGCCCGCTGTCCCACTTCTTCCAGCTTGGAGCAAGCTATACCCTAGAGCGTCCGCTCTGTCAATCACTAAATCCAAGGTTGAGAAAGATTATTGGCTCGGGTCCTCTTCCGCCTCCCGTGCGGCGGCTTCCTCGGCCGCCCGCGCCGCCGCCTCCGCTTCCAGCGCCCGCTCCGCCTCGATCCGCCGCCACTGCACGACGTTGGCGTTGTGCTGGTCCAGCGTGGTGGCGAAGGCGTGGCCGCCGGTGCCGTCGGCGACGAAGTAGAGGTACTCGCTCACGGCCGGGTTCGCCGCCGCCTCGATCGCCGCCCGCCCGGGATTGGCGATCGGCGTCGGCGGCAGTCCCTGGATGACATAGGTGTTGTAGGGCGTCGCCGCGGCGAGTTCGCTCGCCCTTATCCCGCGGCCCAGGCTGCCCTGCCCCTCGGTGATGCCGTAGATCACCGTCGGGTCGGTCTGCAGCCGCATGCCGAGCCGGAGCCGGTTGACGAAGACCGCCGCCACTTCCCCCCGCTCCTCGGCGACCCCGGTCTCCTTCTCCACGATCGAGGCGAGGATCAAGAGTTCTTCACGCGTCTCGATCGGCAGGTCGGGCGCGCGACTCTCCCAGGCCTCGGCGAGGATGCGCTCCTGCTGTTCGCGCATCCGGTCGAGCAGCGACTCGCGGCTGTCGCCCTTCTGGAAATCGTACCCCGCCGGAGCCAGCGAGCCCTCCGGCGGGATCTCGGCGATCTCGCCGGTCAGCTCCTCCTCGGCCATGAGCGCCTGCACCACCTCCCAGCTCGTGCGCCCCTCGGCGAAGACGAACTGGCGGAACACGTTGCCGCCCCGGTTCAGAAGGCCCAGCACGTCCTGCATCGAGGCCCCGGCCGGGATGCTGTACTCGCCGAAGCGGATGCCGCCATCCATGTCGGTGTAGCGCGCCGCCACCCGGAAGATGCGCGGGTCGGAGATCACGCCCTCGTCCTCGAGCCGCGTCGTCACGCTGGAGAAGCTCTCGCCGCGTGCAACCTCGAAGCTCGTTACCTCGGTCAGCGGCCCCGGCGCGCGGTACCGCGACTGCGCCCAGGCGGTCAGCGCGAAGACCACCACGAGGGCGAGGATCATGAAGGTGAGCGCGTTCGCCGCGACATGCCGTGCCATAGGGTTCGCCTACTCCACGCGCCGCAGGACGAGCGAGGCGTTGGTGCCGCCAAACCCGAACGAATTCGACAGCGCCACGTCGATCTTCCGCTTCACCGCCCGGTGCGGCGCCAGATCGAGCGGCGTCTCCACCGACGGATTGTCGAGATTGAGCGTCGGCGGCGCCACACCGTCGCGGATCGCCAGCGTCGAGAAGATCGCCTCGATCGCGCCCGCCGCCCCGAGCAGGTGCCCGGTGGCCGACTTGGTCGAGGACATCGTCGCCGTCTTGGCCGCATCCCCCATCAGCCGCACTACCGCGCCGAGCTCGATCTCGTCGCCGAGCGGCGTCGAGGTGCCGTGCGCGTTGACGTAGTCGATGTCGGCGGGATCGACGCCCGCGTCGCGCAGCGCCGCGCGCATCGAGCGGAACCCCCCATCCCCGTCCGGGGCCGGCGAGGTGATGTGATAGGCGTCGCCCGACATGCCGTAGCCGGCCACCTCGGCGTAGATCTTCGCGCCTCGGGCCCTGGCGTGCTCGTATTCCTCCAGCACCACTGCGCCGGCGCCCTCGCCCATCACGAAGCCGTCGCGGTCACGGTCGTAGGGGCGGCTCGCCTTCTCGGGCGTGTCGTTGAAATTCGTCGACAGCGCCTTGCAGGCGGCGAATCCGACGATGCCGAGCTCGCACACAGCCGCCTCCGCGCCGCCTGCGATCATCACGTCGGCGTCGCCGTACTTGATCATCCGCGCGCCGTCGCCGATGGCGTGCGCGCCGGTCGAGCAGGCGGTCACCACCGAATGGTTCGGTCCCTTGAAGCCGTAGCGGATCGAGACCTGACCCGAGCCGAGGTTGATCAGGCTGCCAGGGATGAAGAACGGCGACACCCGCCGCGGCCCGCGGTCACGCAGCACGATCGCGGTCTCCGAGATGGTCTCAAGCCCGCCGATGCCCGAGCCGATGATCACGCCCGTCCGCTCGCGCTCGGCCTCGTCCTCGGGCGTCCAGCCTGCGTCGCGCACCGCCTGCTCTGCGGCGCAGAGGGCGTAGAGGATGAAGGTGTCGACCTTGCGCTGGTCCTTGGGCGACACCCAGTCGTCGGGATTGAACGTGCCGTCCGACCCGTCGCCGCGCTTGACCTCGCAGGCGATGTCGCACGCCAGTCCGCTCGCGTCGAACCGGGTGATCTTGCCCGCGCCCGACCGCCCCTCAAGCAGGCGGCGCCAGGTCTCCTCGACCCCGCAGGCAATCGGGGTGAGCAGTCCCATGCCGGTGATCACCACGCGCCGCATCGGCCGATCCTTCCGTCCCGAAATCCGGCCCGGTTTATCCCAAAAGCCGCGAAGCCGACAACCCGCGATCACATCGACCGTTTCGCCGTCGCGCGCTGGTCGCGCTTGACGCTCCGGCAATTGCGGGTATCTACCCGCGTCATGGACCAGACCTCCTGCATCTGCACCGCGCTCCGCCAGGCCGCGCTGGGCGCGACCCGCGCCTACGACGACGCGCTCGCCCCCTCGGGCCTCAAGGTCACCATGTTCCAGCTCCTGCGCCGGATCGAGGCTCATCCCGGCGCCTCGATCACCAGCCTCGCCGAAGCCTCCGGCCTCGACCGCAGCACGCTGGGGCGCAACCTGCGGGTGCTCGCGCGCGACGGCCTCGTCCGTCTGGGGTCCGGCGGCGACGACCGCGCCCGCTCGGTGCGCCTCACGCCCGATGGCGCCGCCCGCCTCGCCGCCGCAGCGCCGCTCTGGAAGGGCGCCCAGGCCCGGATGCGCCGGGCGCTCGGCGCAGAGACCGAGGCGCTGCTCGCCACCCTGCGCGGCGTCGCCGACCTCGCAGCGGCGCCCCGCCCGTGACCGCGGCCCGACCTGGCTCGGCCTGGGGCGACGCGGCGCTGGCGCTCGCCGCCGGCGGCGCCATCCTCTTCGTCTCGCTCGGCCTGCGCCACGCCTTCGGCCTCTTTCTCGCCCCTGTCAGCGGCCACCACGGCTGGGGACGCGAGGTCTTCGCGCTCGCCATCGCCATGCAGAACCTGGTCTGGGGCGCGGCGCAGCCCTTCACCGGCATGTTGGCCGACCGCTACGGCGCGCCGCGCGTCGTCGCCGCCGGCGCGCTTCTCTACGCCCTCGGCCTCTGGGGCATGGCCGCGGCCGGCGACGCCACCGGCTTCGTGCTCGCTGCCGGCGCGCTCATCGGCCTCGGCCTTTCGGGCACCACCATGCCCGTCGTCTTCGGCGCGGTCGCCCGCCGCGTCGCGCCCGAGCGCCGCTCTCTCGCCATGGGTCTCACCATGGCCGTAGGCTCCTTCGGCCAGTTCGTCATGCTGCCCGCCAGCCTCGGCCTGATCGCCTGGCTCGACTGGCGCGGCGCGCTGATCGGCTTTGCAGTGATCGCGCTCGCCATGCTGCCGCTCGCCCGCGCCATGCGGGCGCCAGCGCCTGTCGTCGCGGACCCCGCGCCGCAGGCCGCCCGGGCGGCGCTCACCCACGCCCTCGCCGACCGCGACTTCTGGCTGCTCTCGCTCGGCTTCTTCGCCTGCGGCTTCCAGGTGGTGTTCATCGCCGTGCACCTGCCCGCATGGCTCGGCGACCGCGGACTGGACGCCGCCACCGCAACCACCGCTCTGGCGCTGATCGGGCTCTTCAACATCCTCGGCTCCTGGCTCGCCGGGCTCTGGGGCGGGATCTGGCGCAAGCCGATGCTCCTGGCCTGGATCTACCTCGCCCGCGCCGCGGTGATCGCCGCCTTCGTGCTGAGCCCGGTCTCGGCCGCCTCGGCCTACGCCTTCGGGATCGCCATGGGGCTCTTCTGGCTCTCGACGGTGCCGCTGACCAACGGCGTGGTCGCCAGCGTCTGGGGCGTGCGGCACATGTCGATGCTCGGGGGCGTGGTGTTCTTCGCCCACCAGCTCGGCGCCTTCGCCGGCGGATGGCTTGGCGGCTGGATCTACGACCGCACCGGCAGCTACGACGTCGCCTGGGCCATCGCCATCGCGCTCAGCCTCGTCGCCGCGGCCCTCAACTGGCCGATCCGCGAGACGCCGCGCGCCGTCGCCGGGCCGGCCGCGCCATGACCGCCCGCGCCACGCTCCTCGGCGCCCTCGCCCTCGCCGGCCTCTTCGCCGCGAGCCTCGCGCTCACCGTCGCTTTCCTCGCCTATCGCGGCGACGCCATGGGGATCGTGCTCGGCGTCTGGCGACTCTGCCTCTGAGTCGCGCGGCGCGCCCCGCGCGCACAAAAAAAACGCCCGGACCAGCCGGGCGTCCACGTCTCGACTCCGGCCGCTCCCCGCGGGAGCGGCGAGCTCAGACCCGTTCGCTGATGAACTTCACCGCGTCGCCGTAGGTCTGGATCGTCTCGGCCGCGTCGTCGGGAATCTCTATGCCGAATTCTTCCTCGAACGCCATCACCAGCTCGACCGTATCGAGGCTGTCTGCGCCCAGATCGTCGATGAACGAAGCGTTCTCAGTCACCTTGTCCTCGTCGACGCTCAGATGATCCACGACGATCTTTTTGACGCGTGCTTCGATATCGCTCATCTTTGTCTTCCTCTTTTGGTCTGGCGCAGCCCGGGCGCACAACCGGAGTATGTTCGGCCTCCCCCCGGGGATGGCGCTTTTTTACCGCTTACCCGTCCGAATTCTCCCAGACACGGACGTCAACTCGCCGGGCGCTATAGCATAACCTCGGCCGGTGGCAAACGCTATTGCAGGCGCCTCCCGACGCCCCCGGGCCCGCCCGCGCACGCGCCCATTGCCGCCGCCCGCAGCGCGCCCTAGCGTCGCGCGATGATCGCGGACCGACCCCTTCTCGGCATCGGCTTCATGCTCGGCTTCTGCGTGCTGGCGCCCTTGGGAGACAGTTTCGCGAAGCTGCTCGGCGGGCTCGTCCCCCTCGGACAGATCCTGCTCGTGCGTTTCGCCGTGCAGGCGCTGCTTCTGGCTCCGCTTGTGCTGCGCGACCCCAGCCGCGCCGCCATGAGCCCGCGCGCCCTCCGCCTGACGCTCGCCCGGACGCTTCTGCACATCAGCGCCATCGCCGCCTTCTTCACCGCGCTGCGCCACCTGCCGCTCGCCGACGCCGTCGCCATCGCCTTCGTCATGCCCTTCATCATGCTGCTGCTCGGGCGCTTCGTGCTGGGAGAGACCGTCGGTCCGCGCCGCCTCGCCGCCTGCACCGTCGGTTTCGCCGGCACGCTCCTCGTCATCCAGCCGAGTTTCGCCGCCGTCGGCGCCGTCGCGCTCCTGCCGGTCTTCGTCGCGATCGCCTTCGCGCTCTTCATGCTCATCACCCGCCAGATCGCCAAGGAGGTCGACCCGATCGCGCTCCAGGCGATCAGCGGCGTGATCGCCACCGCGCTCATCGGCGCGGCGATGATCGTCTTTTCTGCAAGCGGGCTCGCGCCCTTCGCCATCGTCACCCCGACCCCGGGGCAGACCGCGCTCCTGCTGGGGATCGGCGTCATCGGCTCGGTCGGCCACCTCCTGATGACCTGGTCGCTGCGCTATGCTCCCTCGGCGACTCTTGCGCCGATGCAGTATCTCGAGATCCCCATCGCCACGCTGATCGGCTGGGCGATCTTCGGAGATCTGCCCAACGGCCTCGCCGCGGTCGGCATCGCGATCACCATCGGCTCGGGCCTCTACATCGTGCACCGCGAGCGCATCACCGCCCGCGCGCGATCCGTCTGACCCCTCGCGCGGTTGCGCCCGTGACCGGTCCCTTCGCCCGTTTCCTCGCCGCAAGCGGGCTGACCAATCTCGCCGACGGCGTCGCCGTGGTGGCCTGGGCGTGGCTCGCCTCGCTCCTGACCCGCGACGCACTTCTCGTCGCGCTCGCGCCCGTGGCGCTGCGTCTGCCCTGGTTCCTCTTCGCCATTCCCGCAGGGATCGTCACCGACCGCGTCGACCGCCGCCGGCTGATCGTCGCCATGGACGCGGTCCGCGCGACGGCCTTCGCGCTCGCCGCCGTCGCGGTCGCCCGCGCCCTGCCGCTGCCCCCGGCCCCGGCGCAGGGCGCCGGCGACCCGGCGCTCTTTGCGCTCCTGCTCGTCTGCGCGCTGGCGGTCGGCGCGGCGGAGGTCTTCCGCGACAACGCCGCCCAGACGCTTCTGCCCGCGATCGTGGCGCATTCCGAACTCGAGCGCGCCAACGGCCGGCTCTGGAGCGTCGAGCTGGTCGGCAACGCCATGCTCGGGCCTGCGCTCGGGGCCTTCCTGATCGCCGCGGCACTGCCCCTGCCCTTCGCGCTCAACGCCGCCGCCTTCGCGTTGGCCGTCCCGCTCATGCTCGGGCTCAGCGGCCGCTTCCGCCCGCCGCCGCGCCCGTCGCGGCACTGGCGCGCCGAACTCGGCGAGGGCGTCGCCTTCCTGCGCGCAGCGCCGCTTCTGCGCCTGCTCGCCTGGATCACGGGCGCCTGGAATCTGCTGCACCAGATGGTGCTGATCGCCCTCATCCTCTACGTGCAGGAGACCCTCAGCCTCGGCGCGA
Source organism: uncultured Alphaproteobacteria bacterium (assembly GCA_963836255.1). Taxonomy (GTDB): domain Bacteria; phylum Pseudomonadota; class Alphaproteobacteria; order Rhodobacterales; family Rhodobacteraceae; genus Amaricoccus. Next base: position 134,366 of record CAWIIL010000001.1, on the reverse strand, counting down.
CCGCCTACGGGCTGATCCTCGCTGCCGGCGCGGTGGGCGGCGTCGCCGGCGGCCTCTGCGCCGAGGCCGTCGTGCGGCGCTTGGGGCCCGGACCGGCCGCGCAATGGATGACGCTCGCCTCCGCGGTGGCGTTCCTCGCCATCCCGCTCGCGCCTGGCGCGATCGCCCTCGCGCTCGTGCTCGCGGCCTTCGAGTTCACCGGCATCATCTGGAACACGGTCTCGGTGTCCTACCGCCAGCGCACGATCCCCGACGCGCTGCTCGGCCGGGTCAACAGCCTCTACCGCCTGCTCGCCTGGGGCATGATGCCGGTCGGACTGCTCGCCTCCGGCCTGATCGTGCGCACAGCCGAACCCCTCGCGGGTCGCCCCCTCGCGCTCGCCGCGCCCTTCCTCGTCGCCGCCGCCGGCGCGGCGCTGCTCACCCTCGCCGCCTGGCGGCCGCTCGGCCGCGGCTTCGCACGCGCCGTGGCGCGTTGACGCTTTTACGTATGATTTTCAGAAGCTTGCAGATCCGCCAACCTTGGCGCCATGCGTCGGGCCGCTCAGATCATCGCCATCCCGCCGTTCACGTGGAGGGTCTGCCCGGTCACGTAACCCGCTTCGTCCGAGGCGAGCCAGGCCACCGCCGACGCCACCTCCTCGCCCGAGCCCATCCGCCCCGCCGGGATCTGGCCGAGGATGCGCGCCTTCTGCTCCTCGGTGAGCTTGTCGGTCATCGCGCTCTCGATGAAGCCCGGCGCCACGCAGTTCACCGTGATCCCCCGGCTCGCGACCTCCGCCGCCAGCGCCTTGGACATGCCGATCACGCCCGCCTTCGAAGCCACATAGTTCGCCTGCCCCGGGTTGCCGGTCACGCCCACTACCGAGCTGATGTTCACGATCCGCCCGGCCCGCGCCTTCATCATGCCGCGCAGCGCCCCGCGACAGAGCCGCATCGTCGCGGTCAGGTTCACCGCGATCACCGCGTCCCAGTCCGCGTCCGACAGCCGCATCATCAGCGTGTCCCGGGTGATGCCGGCGTTGTTGACCAGGATCTCCAGCCCGCCCATAGCCTCCGCCGCCGCCTTCGGCAGCGCGTCGACCGCCGCCGCGTCCGACAGGTCACAGGGCAGCACATGGGCCCGCTCCCCCAGCGCGCCCGCAAGCTCCTCGAGCGGCGCCACCCGCGTCCCCGACAGCGCCACAGTCGCGCCCTGCGCGTGCAGCGCCCGCGCGATCGCGCCGCCGATCCCGCCCGAGGCGCCAGTCACCAGCGCCGTCTTTCCACCCAGTTCGAACATCACACCCCTCCCGCCACCGCCGCCACGTCCGCCGGCGTTCCGACCGCCCGCGCAGCGACCTCGCGGTCGATGCGCCGCGCCATCCCCGTGAGCGCCTTGCCCGCGCCGATCTCGATCAGTTCGCCCACGCCGTGGCCCGCCATCCAGATCACGCTCTCGCGCCAGCGCACCCGGCCCGTCACCTGCTCGACCAGCAGCCGCTTAATCTCGACCGGATCGCTCACCGCCTGCGCCGCCACGTTCGACACCAGCGGAACGGCCGGCGCGGCCATCTCCACCTCCGCCAGCGCCGCCGCCATCGCGTCCGCCGCAGGCTGCATCAGCGCGCAATGGAAAGGCGCGCTCACCGGCAGCAGCATCGCCCGCTTGGCGCCTTTCGCCTTGGCGATCTCCACCGCCCGGCCGACCGCCGCCGCATGGCCCGACACCACCACCTGTCCCGGATCGTTGTCGTTGGCGGCCTGGCAGACCTCGCCCTGGGCCGCCTCCGCCGCGACTTCCGCGACCGCCTCGAAGTCGAGCCCGAGGATCGCCGCCATCGCGCCGACCCCCACCGGGACCGCCTCCTGCATCGCCCGCCCGCGCAGCCGCAATAACCGCGCCGCGTCGCCGAGCCCCAGTGCGCCCGCCGCGCAGAGCGCCGAATACTCGCCCAGCGAATGTCCCGCCACGAACGACGCGTTCTCGATCCCGAAGCCCTCCGCCTCAAGCGCGCGCAGCGCCGCAATCGAGGTCGCCATCAGCGCCGGCTGCGCGTTGGCGGTCAGCGTCAGGTCCTCCGCCGGCCCCTCCCAGATCAGCGCCGAGAGCGCCTCGCCCAGCGCCGCGTCGACCTCCTCGAACACCGCCCGCGCCGCAGGATAGGCCTCGGCCAGGTCGCGGCCCATGCCGACGGTCTGCGCCCCCTGTCCGGGAAAGACGAAAGCCCGCTTCATGCCCGATGCCCCCTCGTCGCTTCGCCGGCCCTGACTAGCCGCTGGGAGCCGCATTCGTCCAGTGCGGGTTTGACAAGCGGCCGGCGAACCCGGCACCGTCGCCTCCGCCCAAGGAGCCCGCGCCCCATGCCCCAGCCCACCACCCATGACGCCGAGGACGACGCCCGAAACCGCGACATCCTGATCTGGGTGAACGGCGCGCTCGTCCCCCGCGCCGAGGCCAAGGTGTCGGTCTACGACAGCGGCTTCATGCTGGGCGACGGCATGTGGGAGGGCCTGCGCCTCTACGACGGCGTCTGGGCCTTCCTCGACGAGCATCTCGACCGCCTCTTCGAGAGCTGCCGCGCCGTCTCGCTCGAGATCGGCATGGATCGCGCCGCCCTGCGCGCCGCCCTCGACCGGACCGCGGCGGCGAACGGCATGACAGGAGACGCCCACGCCCGGCTGATGATCACGCGCGGGGTCAAGGTCAGGCCCTTCCAGCATCCCGCGCTGTCGCGCTCCGGCCCGACCATCGTCATCATCGCCGAGCACTCGCGTCCCGCCGCCAGCCTCCAGTCCGCCGGCGTGCGGCTGGCCACCGTGCCGCAGGTCCGCGGCCTGCCGATGAGCCAGGATGCGAAATACAACTCGCACTCCAAGCTCAACTGCGTGATCGCCTGCCTCCAGGCCGAGCAGGCCGGGGCCGACGAGGCTCTGATGCTGGATCCGCACGGCTTCGTAAACACAACCAACGCCTGCAATTTCTTTATCGTGCGCCGCGGCGAGGTCTGGACCTCCACCGGCGACTACTGCATGAACGGCGTCACCCGCGCCAATGTGATTTCCCTCTGCCGCGCCAACGGCATCCCCGTCCTCGAGAAGAACTTCTCGCTGGTCGAGGCCTACGGCGCGGAGGAGGCGTTCCTCACCGGCACCTTCGGCGCCCAGACCCCGGTCGCCTCCATCGACGGCAAGCCGATCGGCGACGGCGCCCGCCCGGTCACCGCCCGCGTCCGCCAGCTCTACAGGGACCTGATCGCCGCCCACGTCGCCAAGCGCCGGGCTGCGGCCCCCGGCTGAGGACCGCGCGCCACGGCGTCAGAGATAGAAGTAGGGATCAGCGCCCTGAGTTCAGTGATCCGGTCGACCGGCAGCGCGTTCTTCGTCGCGACAGCCCGGATCGCTTCCGGTGTTCTCGCGTCGTAGATGCCCCTGCCCGCATCGGGCGCATTCCCCCTCTTTGCGCAGCGTCGCCGCGGGGCTCCTGCAGCCCTCGGGGCCCGACGCGTTCACCTTCCGGCACGAACTCGCGCCGCGCCGTAGAGGCTGCGCTCCCACACGGAGCCCGCCGCCGCCTCAACGCCCTGGCGCTCGACCTGTTCCGCATTGGCACAGGCACGCCGAGAGCCCAGCTCCTGCACCACGCCCGCGCGGCTGTGGACGCCGAAATGATCCGCGACTTGGCGCCCACCGCAGCGGTCGTGGCCGAACGCGCATTGCTCGGCCTCGCAGATCCCGCCGCATCGCTCGCCCTGCTCGATCGCGCTATCGCAATGGGCCGCGATCCGGCGCTGATCCCCGAGGTGTTGTTCTGGCGCCGCCTGATCGCGCCCGAATTGCCGCAGCCGCCTCACGATCGCCTCGCCAAGCGCTGGCGGACTCACCTAGCCGGCGACTGGCGGACCGGCCACGGATGGGCCGCCATGGGCGCCCCCTACGAGCGATCCCTGGCGCTGCTCGAGGGTGACCCCGAGGCCCAGCGGCCCACACCATTGTCCGGTCTATGGGTGACGACGCCGCTGAGGCGAGGTTTCGCGTCCTGCTCCACGCCGGCGGCGTCCGGGTCGGGGGGCCCGCGTCCCTCGAACGCGCGCCAATCCTGCCGGCCTCACGCGGCGTAGATGGACGTGCTGCGCCAGCTCGACGACCGGCCGAAGCAACGCCGGGAGCCACTTCGTCTCGCCAAAGACCTTCAACCACCATGTCTCGGCGATCCTCGGCAAGCTCGACGCCCGCTCCCGTGGCGAAGCCGCGGCCTTCGCGCGCGGCGCCGGACTGTTCTGACCGCTCGACGGCGGGCTGCGCCGCCTCAGGCGTCGAGGTTCGCCACGTTCAGAGCGTTCGCTTGGATGAACTCGCGCCGCGGCTCGACCACGTCGCCCATCAGCTTGGTGAAGATCTCGTCGGCCTCGTTGGACTGGTTGACCCTGACCTGGAGAAGCGTGCGCGCCTCGGGATCGAGCGTCGTCTCCCAGAGCTGCTCTGGGTTCATCTCGCCCAGGCCCTTGTAGCGCTGCAGCGTCAGGCCCTTCTCGCCCTCGCGCATCACCGCGTCCAAAAGATCGCTCGGCGCGAAGATCGGCTGCTCGCGGTCCTTGCGCACCAGCGTCGCAGCCCCGCCATAGACCTCCTGCAGCGACCCGGTCAGCGCCGCCAGCCGCCGCGCCTCGGCCGACCGCAGCGCCATGCCGTCGAGCACCCGCACCTCGTCGACCCCGCGCAACGTCCGCCAGAGCCGCAGCCCGTTGTCCTGGGTGGGGCGTCCCTGCCAGCCGCGTTCATACTCCGCCGCGATCATGTCGAGCCGCGCGGCCACCCGGTCGGCGGTGCCCTGCGGATCGGCGTCGAGCACGCCCTTGACCAGCGCGCCGGCGATCGTCGCCTGCTCAAGCACATGCCGCGAATAGTGCGTCGGGAAGGCGGCGAGGTTGGCGCGCACCACCCGCGCTTCTTCCACGACCCGCGTGAGATCCGCGCCGGCCAGCGTCTCGCCGTCCGCGAGCCGCAGGTTCGCGCCCTCCAGCCCCTGCTCGACAAGAAAGCCGTCGAGCTCCGCCTGGTCCTTCAGGTAGCGCTCCGACTTGCCGCGCGCGACCTTGTAGAGCGGCGGCTGGGCGATGTAGAGGTGCCCCGCCTCGATCAGCTGCGGCATCTGCCGGAAGAAGAACGTGAGCAGCAGCGTGCGGATATGCGCGCCGTCCACGTCCGCGTCGGTCATGATGACGACCTTGTGGTAGCGCAACTTCGAGAGATCGAACTCGTCGCGCCCGATCCCGGTCCCGAGTGCTGTGATCAGCGTGCCGATCTCGTTGGAGGTCAGCATCCGGTCGAAGCGCGCCCGCTCGACGTTGAGGATCTTGCCGCGCAGCGGCAGCACCGCCTGGGTCGCCCGGCTCCGCCCCTGCTTGGCCGAGCCGCCGGCGCTGTCGCCCTCCACGAGGAAGATCTCCGCCTTGGCCGGATCCTTCTCCTGGCAGTCGGCGAGCTTGCCGGGCAGGTTGGCCACGTCCATCGCCGTCTTGCGCCGGGTCAGATCGCGCGCCTTGCGCGCCGCCTCACGCGCGATGGCGGCTTCCACGATCTTGCCCACGACGATCCGCGCCTCGGCCGGGTTCTCCTCGAACCATTCGCCGAGCTTCTCGTTCAGCAGCCCCTCCACGGCGGGGCGCACCTCCGAGGACACCAGCTTGTCCTTGGTCTGGCTCGAGAACTTCGGGTCGGGCACCTTGACCGATAGCACGCAGGTCAGACCCTCGCGCGCGTCGTCGCCCGAGAGGCTCACCTTCTCCTTCTTGGCCAGCCCGCTCGAGCCGGCGTAGGCGTTGATCGTGCGCGTCAGCGCGCCGCGGAACCCGGCCATGTGCGTGCCGCCGTCGCGCTGGGGGATGTTGTTGGTGAAGGGCCGCACGTTCTCGTGGTAGCTGTCGTTCCACCACAGCGCCGCCTCGACGCCGACCCCGTCGCGCTCCCCGGTGATGAAGATCGGATCCGAGATCAGCGGCGTCTTCGAGCGGTCGAGATAGCGCACGAACTCGCGCACACCGCCGTCGTAGTGCAGCTCGGTTTCCACGATCTCCGGGTGCCGCTGGTCGCGCAGCGAGATCCGCACCCCGGAATTGAGGAACGCCAGCTCCCGCAACCGGTGCTCGAGCGTGGCGTAGTCGTAGTCGAGGTTGGAGAACGTGCCCGTCGAGGCGAGGAACCGCACCCGCGTGCCCCGCTGCCCGTCCGCCGGCCCCACCACCCGCAGCGGCTCCACCGTCTCGCCACCCTGGAAGCGGGCGAAATGCTCCTTGCCGTCGCGCCAGATCGTCAGCTCCAGCCAGTCCGACAGCGCGTTGACCACCGACACGCCGACCCCGTGCAGCCCGCCCGAAACCTTGTAGCTGTTCTGGTCGAACTTTCCGCCCGCGTGCAGCTGGGTCATGATGACCTCGGCCGCGCTCACCCCCTCGCCCTCATGGATGCCCACCGGAATGCCACGGCCGTTGTCGGTCACCGACACCGAGTTGTCGGCGTGCAGCACCACCTTGACCACGTCGGCGTGACCGGCCAGCGCCTCGTCGACGCCGTTGTCCACCACCTCGTAGACCATGTGGTGCAGGCCCGAGCCGTCATCGGTGTCGCCGATGTACATGCCCGGCCGCTTGCGCACCGCCTCCAGGCCCTTGAGAACCTTTATGGAATCGGCGCCGTAGTCGTCGGGTGCGCGGGCGGGTTCGGCCATGTTCGAAGCGTCCTTCTGTGCTGGCCTGCATCTTATCCGCCGCAGGCGCCGATGTCACGCCCCGCGTCCGATTCGGCTGCGCAAAATATCTCCCGATTTCATGGCGTTATCTGGCGTTTTCAACAGCGCGGCCAGCGAGGCGGTTTTGGCGCGCGCGGGCCTCTCCCACTGACGCGAAACCGGTCCGCCCGCCTGCTCCCGGATCCGTGACATCGTTTGATCTGGATCAATGCATAAATCAAGCAAATCCTCGCTTTCTTGTTGCTGCAGCCTCGATGCTGCGAGAGCGGGGGGAGAAAATCGAGATGCGCACGTCCTTCCTTGTCATGGCGCTGGCCCTGTGCGGCGGCGCGTCCGGGACCGCCAAAGCGGTGGTCGTCACCTTCGACGCGGCGAACGGCTACAACACTAACGTCGAGGGAAGCGACTTCGAGCGCGCCAGCGGGACATGGGTCGAGGCCGGTTTCGACGTCGCCTGGGACTATGTCGATGGAGGCCCGGATCAGGCCATCGGCGACTTGGACGGCGGTTTGTTTCTCGCCGGCTGTGGAGGCGGGTGTGGCGGGACCTTCATCGAACTAGTATTCACGCGACCAGATCTCGCGGACTTCACGCCGACGTCGCTTGATGTCAGTATGGTTAGGTCGTCGTTTTTGGGAGTGGTGTTTCGCAAGAGCCTGTCCGGCACCGACCCAGAATTCGACTCCGACTTTTACGTGATCGTGCCGGATCTCGAGCTTGAGGGGACTCGGCGCGACGGGACCGTCGTCACGGTCGTGACGCCTTCGATGCTGGACGGCACGACATTTCAGCAGGCCGGGTATCCCGTTCCCTATTCGGGTGACGGTGTGGTCGACGTGTCGGGCATTGATGACGTAGTGGAGCTCCGCGCATCCATCACGGCACGCTACGATGATGAAGTCCTCGCGCTTTCCAGGGATTTCCCTCCTAACGCGGACACTCTGCTGGCTGAGGTTCCGGAGGACTGCTCGGTGACAGTGACGTGCACGGTGCCCGGAGTGGCCGAGTATCGAATCTTTATCGACTCCGGAAATTTCTGGAACTATTCGACCGCCGCCTTCGTGAGCGATTTCCGGTTCGATGTCGCCCCGGCCCCGATCCCGTTGCCAGCCGCAGGCTGGATGCTGCTGGCCGGGCTCGGCGGCATGGGGTGGATGGCGCGGCGCAGGCGCTAGGCGCCGCGGGATCCGCGCGACGGTCGTCGCCTGCGCCCCGTTCGCCTAGGGACCACGTTCCGCCGTCGCCGTGACCCCGCCCGCCTCCCGCACCTCGAACCGCTGCGCCCGGTCCCCGAGCGGCGCGAACAGTTCCGCGCCGGTGCCGGTCATCCAGGCCTGCCCGCCGAGCCCGCAGACCGCGTCGTAGAGCCCCGCCCGTCGCTCGGCGTCCAGATGCGCGGCCACCTCGTCGAGCAGGATCAGCGGCGCCGCGCCGAAGTCAGCCGCCACGGCGCGCGCGTTGGCCAGCACCACGCTGATCAGGAGCGCCTTCTGCTCGCCGGTCGAGCAGAGCCGCGCCGGCGTCTCCTTGTCGGCATAGATCGCCTCGAGATCGTCGCGGTGCGGCCCGGTCAGGCTGCGCCCCGCCGCCATGTCGCGCCGCCGGCCCTCGCGCAGCGCCGCCGCCAGCGCCCCCGCCTCGCCCGGGCTCGCGCTCGACAGCGTCAGGCGCGCGACGGGAAAACCGCTCCCCGCGCCCGCCTCGGTCGCCAGGCGCGCCAGCGCCACGCGGCGGTTGGCGTCGATCTCCGCGCCCGCCCGCGCCATCTGCGCCTCCAGCGCCTCGTACCATGCCGCGTCCCGGCTCTCGTCGCGCAGCAGCCGGTTGCGTTCCCTCATCGCCTTCTCGTAGGCGAGCGCCGCGTCGGCGTGAGGCGGAACCAGGCTCATGGCGATCCGGTCGAGAAACCGCCGCCGCTCGCCCGCGGCCTCGGTCCAGAGCCGGTCCATCGCCGGGGTCAGCCACAACACCCGCGCCACGTCGCCGAGCCGCGCCTGCGCGGCCGGCTTGCCGTCGATCTCGAACCGCCGCGCCCCGGCCTCGGCCCGGATCTCCACCACATGCGCATCGTCAGGCGCCACGATCCGCGCCGCGACCCGCCAGCCGATCGCTTCCGGCGCGCGCGCCATGTCCTCGACCGCCGCCTGCCGCAGGCCGCGCCCGGGCGAGAGCATCGACACGGCCTCCACGAGGTTGGTCTTGCCCGCGCCGTTGGGCCCGTAGAGCGCCACCGGGCGGCCGTCGAGCGCCAGCTCGGTGCGCATGTGCGACCGGAAGTGCGACAGCGACAGCTGCATGACCGCGAGCGCGCTCACGGGCGATCGCTGGAATTAACGAATATTAATCGAAGCGTTATCAGCAACTTGACCGGAATTGCACGCGTGTTACGCCGTCCGTATCACACCCGCATCGGCATCACGACGTAGACCGCGCTCTCGTCGTTGCCCTCGCGCATCAGCGTCGGATCCGCCGCCGTGTTGAACATGAAGACCGCGTTTTCCCGGTCGACCTGGCTGGCGATCTCGAGCAGGTACTTGGCGTTGAAGCCGATCTCGAGCCCCTCATCGGCGTAGGCGACCGACAGCTCCTCGTCGGCCGCGCCGCTGTCAGGCGCGTTCACGCTCAGGATCAGCCGGTCCTCGTCGAGCGCCATCTTCACCGCCCGCGACCGCTCCGAACTCACCGTCGCCACCCGGTCGACGGCCTGGGCGAATTCCGCGGCGTCCACCTCGAGCCGCTTGGTGTTGCCCGTCGGGATCACCCGGCTGTAATCGGGGAAGGTGCCGTCGATCACCTTCGAGGTCAGCGTCACCTCCGGCGTCGCGAACCGCACCTTGGTCTCGCTCACCGACACCGCGATCTCCAGGTCGTCGTCATCGAGCAGCTTGCGCAGCTCGCCCACGGTCTTGCGCGGCACGATCACCCCCGGCAGGTCCGCCGCGCCGTCGGGCAGAGGCGCGTCGATCCGCGCCAGCCGGTGCCCGTCTGTCGCCACGCAGCGCAGCACCTGCCCGACGCCGCCGGTCGCGGCGTGCATGTAGACCCCGTTGAGATAATACCGCGTCTCCTCGGTCGAGATCGCGAACTTCGCCTTGTCGAACAGCCGCCGCAGCACCGGCGCCGGGCAGCCGAAGTTGCACTCATACTCCGAATTGGCCATGATCGGGAAATCCTCCCGCGGCAGCGTGGCGAGGCTGAAGTGCGACCGTCCCGCCCGCACCTCCAGCCGCCCGGCGAGCCCATCGTCCTCGAGATCGACCATCGCCCCGTCGGGCAGCTTTCGCACGATCTCATGAAGCGTATGCGCGCCCACCGTCGTTGCCCCGGCGCGCGCCACCATCGCGGCGGCCTTGTCGATCACCTCGATGTCGAGATCGGTCGCCCGGAAGCTGACCCGATCGCCCTCCGCCTCGATGAGCACGTTGGCCAGGATCGGGATCGTGTTGCGCCTCTCGACCACGGACTGCGCCCGGCTCATGGCCCGAAGAAGGGCGCTGCGCTCCATGCTCAGTTTCATGATGACACCCGTGTCGTTGCGTCGCCCGCGCGGCGTGCTGCGAACGCGCGGACGGCGACGTTAGCGAATTGCAGGGAAAGGGCAAGCGCCCCTCGGCGGGAGCGCGCGACGCGCCGCGCTCATGCCTCGAGCATGCGGCGCAGAAGCTCGACGTCCTCGGCGATCTGGCCGTCGGTCTTCTTGAGTTCCTCGATCTTCTTGACCGCGTGGATCACCGTAGTGTGGTCGCGTCCGCCGAAGCGCCGGCCGATGTCGGGCAGCGACCGCGACGTCAGCATCTTGGAGAGATACATCGCCACCTGCCGCGGCCGCGCCACGGCCCGCGCCCGCCGCGCCGACAGGAGATCGGACATCCTCAGGTTGTAGTGGTCCGACACCTTGCGGATGATCTCGTCGATGGTGACCTTGCGCTCGGAGGCGCGCAGCACATCGGCGAGGCACTCCTGGGTCATGTCGAGATTGATCTCGCGCCCCACCAGGCTCGCGAAGGCGAAGAGCCGGGTCAGCGCGCCTTCGAGCACGCGCACGTTCGAGCTGATCCGGTGCGCAAGGAACTCCATCACGCCCGGCCCGATCACCACGCCGGGATGCTGCGCGAGTTGCGCCTCGGCCTTGGCCTGCAGGATGCCGAGCCGCAGCTCGTAATCCGTCGGGTGCAGGTCGACGACCAGACCCCACTGCAGCCGCGACTTGATGCGCTCCTCGAGCCCGTCGATCTCGCCCGGGGCGCAGTCTCCGGAGATCACGATCTGCTTGTTGTGATCGATGAGCGTGTTGAAGGTGTGGAAGAACTCCTGCTGCGTGGAATCCTTGCCGGCGATGAACTGCACGTCGTCGATCATCAGCATGTCGACCGACCGGAACAGCTCCTTGAAGCCGTGCATGTCGCGCGACCGCAGCGCGCTGATGAACCGGTACATGAATTGTTCGGCCGAGACGTAGAGCACCCGCGCGTCGGGGCGCCGGTTGCGCATCTCCCAGGCGATGGCGTGCATCAGATGCGTCTTGCCGAGCCCGACGCCGCCGTAGAGGAACAGCGGGTTGAACGCGACATCGCCACTCTCGGCCACGCGCCGCGCCGCGGCGTGGGCGAGTTCGTTGGGCTTGCCGACCACGAAGTTCTCGAAGGTGAACCGTCCCTCGAGCGGCGAGCTCGGCAGCTCCACGTCGACCTCCTCCACGGGCGCCGCCGCCGCGGCCCTGCCGTTGGTCGCGCTCACCTCCGCCCGCTCCCGCTCGCAGGCCGCGGTCGCTACCTTGAATTCCAGCCGCTTGACCGAAATTCCGCCGTCGGCCAGCAGCCGCTGGATCGCCTCGCCGTAGTTGCGCGACACCCAGGTCCCGATGAAGCTTGTCGGCGCCGCGATGCGCACGACACCCTCTTCGGCGCTGAGAAACGACAGCGGATCGATCCAGTTCTTGTAGGCGTCCGACCCGATCTGGCTGCGCAGTTCGGAGCGTACCCGTGACCAGGGCTCCGCCTCGACGGAACTCACCATGTCATCTCTCCCCCGTGTTCCGCCGATTGCGACCGCGTCCCGCGCGTCGTCGGCTCGGCTCCGGGGCCTGCGCCCCGCATTCAAGGAATCGCGGCGGCCGCCTGACAACAAAAGGGCCGTGCACGCTTCCTCCTTCGGCTAATCCGCTGCGCCTTCCTCATACCGGGACGCGCGCGTAATTCAACCAGAACGTGTCTGGCACCGGGACGCTTCCCCGACTTCAAAAGTCACGGCAAATCAGGCGCGTCGATCAGCGTCTCGACAGCGCGCGGCGCGAGTATTCTCGCGCATACAATGTACTCGTCAGGTATTCTTTGGCGGGTCGGTTCAGATTCGTCCAAGCGACTTCGACCATACCGAAACCACGCCGCCCGGACAACGGGACCGAAGGGCGAACATCGCCGCGTCGCCGTCGACGAGGGCTGCGCAAGGGCCCGAACGCAAAACGCGCCCCGAAAGGGCGCGTCACGCATAGGTTGAGCGGTCGCTGGTCGCGCGGCTTCAGGCCTGAAGCGCCTTCACCCGTCCCGACAGACGCGACATCTTCCGGCTCGCTGTGTTCTTATGGAGAATGCCCTTGGACACGCTGCGCATGATCTCGGGCTGCGCGTTGCGCAGAGCCTCGGTCGCCGCCGCGTAGTCGCCGGACGCGATCGCCTCCTCGACCTTGCGCACGAAGGTCCGCATGCGCGTGCGCCGGGTGCGGTTCACGACGGTGCGGCGCTCGATCTGTCGGGCGCGCTTCTTTGATTGCGGCGAATTTGCCATGGTTCGGTCCGTACTCTGCGATCTTCGGAAATCCCGAGGCGCGTCACTAGCCGCGGCCCCGCGCCCTGTCAACCGCGCATGCCCGCGGGCGGGTCACTTTCCCCGGAACTGCGGCGTGCGCTTCTCCGCGAAGGCCGCCATGCCCTCGGCCTGGTCCTCCGTCGCGAACAGCCCGTTGAAGAGCCGCCGCTCGAAGAGCAGCCCCTCCGCGAGGCTCAACTCGAAGCTGCGGTTCACCGCCTCTTTGACCGCCCGCACCGCGATCGGCGACTTCTCCGCGATCTTGGCCGCCGTCTCCTGCGCCTGCTGCATGAGGTCGCGGGACGGCACCACGCGACTCACCAGCCCGGCGCTCTCCGCTTCGACCGCGTCCATGAAGCGCCCCGTCAGGCACATCTCCATCGCCTTGGGTTTGCCCACCGCGCGGGTCAGTCGTTGGGTTCCGCCGAGCCCGGGGATGACGCCGAGGTTGATCTCCGGCTGGCCGAACTTGGCGGTGTCTGACGCGATGATGAAGTCGCACATCATCGCCAACTCGCAGCCACCGCCGAGGCAATAGCCCGACACCGCCGCGATCAGCGGCTTGCGGCAGGCCGAGATCGCCGCACTGGCTGCCGCGAAGTGATCCTCGAGGAACATGTCCACGAAGCTCCTGTCGGCCATCTCCTTGATGTCAGCGCCGGCGGCGAACGCCTTCTCCGATCCGGTCAGGATGATCACGCGGACCTTCGGCGTCGCGTCAAGCTCGGCCAGTTCCTCGGCGAGCTCGGTCAGAAGCTGGGAATTGAGCGCGTTCATTGCTGTCGGGCGGTCGAGCCGGATCACGGCCACGTTGTCCTCGACCTCCACGACAAGGGTCTCTCGGGCCATCGCTCTCTCCTCTTCGGCGGACGCGGCAGCCACCATGGACACCGGTTCCGTCGCGATCAAGTCCGCTGGCAGACCGGACAGAAGAAGCTCGAGCGGCCGGACTGGACCAGGCGCGCGATCACCCCGTCGCAGCCTTCCCGCGTACAGGACGCGCCTGCCCGGCCATAGACCGCGAAGGTGTGCTGGAAATATCCCAGTTCGCCGTCGGCCTGCCGGTAGTCGCGCAGGGATGACCCGCCCGCCGCGATCGCGGCGTCGAGCACCGCGCGCACCGCGGCGGCCAGCGCCTCGGTCTCCACCACCGTCACCGAGCCCGCCGCACGCGCCGGCGCCACTTCAGCCCGCCAGAGCGCCTCGCAGACATAGATGTTGCCCAGCCCCGCCACGACGCTCTGGTCGAGCAGCATCGCCTTGACCGGCGCGATCCGCCCGGCGAAGGCTGCGGCAAGCACGGCTGCGTCAAAGCCGTTGCCGAGCGGCTCCGGCCCGAGCCGGGCCAGCATGCGGTGCGCGTCGAGGCTCGCCGTCGGCCAGAGATCCATCGCCCCGAACCGGCGCGCGTCGTTGAACGTCACGCGCGCGCCACCCTCGATCTCGAGCACCACGTGATCGTGCTTCTGCGCCGCCGGCGCGGGATGATGGAACACGCCCTGAGTCTCGCCCGAGACCAGCATCCGCCCCGACATGCCCAGGTGCGCGATCAGCGTCTCGCCGCCGTCGAGGTCGGCGAGCAGGTACTTCGACCGTCGCCGCAGCGCCTCGACCCTCCGTCCGGTCAGCCGCTCGGCCATGCGCGGCGGGAACGGCCAGCGCAGATCGGGCCGCCGCACCTCGGCGCGGACGATGCGCCGCCCGGCCATCACCGGCTCGAGCCCGCGGCGAACCGTCTCGACTTCTGGAAGCTCGGGCAAATCCCCTCCGGAGCGCGTGAGGCGCGGTTGTCACGCCGCCAGCGCGGCTTATAAGCAGGTCGGAACTCCGTGGACAGAGCGCAGGATCTCGATGGACGAACGCACGACGCATTTCGGCTTCGAGACCGTGCCCGAGGCGCAGAAGGCCGACCGCGTGCGCGGCGTCTTCACCTCCGTCGCCAGCCGCTACGACCTGATGAATGACGCCATGAGCCTCGGCGTGCACCGGCTCTGGAAGGACGCCATGATCGACTGGCTGGCGCCGCGGCCGGGCATGAAGCTCCTGGACGTGGCCGGCGGCACCGGCGACATCGCGTTCCGGTTTCTCGACCGCACCGGCGGCCGCGGCGCCGCGACCGTGCTCGACATGACCGAAGACATGCTCAGGGAAGGCCGCCGCCGGGCGTCGGCGCGCCGCGACGCCGACGCGCTCTCCTGGGTGGCCGGCGACGCCATGGCCCTGCCCTTCCCCGCCGCGACCTTCGACGCCTACACGGTTGCCTTCGGCGTCCGCAACATCACCCGCATCGAGGACGCGCTCGCGGAGGCCATCCGCGTCCTGCGCCCCGGCGGCCGCTTCCTCTGCCTGGAGTTCAGCCACATCCCCAACGACGCACTGCAATGGCTCTACGACCGCTACTCCTTCAACGTCATCCCCGCGCTCGGCCAGACCCTCGCCCGCGACCGCGACAGCTACCGCTACCTCGTCGAATCGATCCGCCGTTTCCCCGACCAGGAGACCTTCGCGGGCATGATCGCCGCCGCGGGCTTCGGCCAGGTCCGCGTCCGCAACCTCTCCATGGGCATCGCCGCGCTGCATTCGGGCTGGAAGATCTGACATGCGCGGGCCGCACAATCTCTGGCGGCTGGTCCGGACCGGCGCCACCTTCGAGCGCACCGGCGCCATGCGCGTCGCGCTCGAAGCGATGGACGCGCCACCCTCGCTCCGCGTCGCCGCGCGCGTGTTCGGCTGGCCGTTCCAGTGGCTCGGCTACGAGGGCGACCCGACCCAGCCGCCAGTCCTGCGCGCCCTGACTGCGCTCGGCCCGGCCTACATCAAGTTCGGCCAGATCCTCTCCACGCGCCCCGACATCGTCGGCGACGAGCTCGCCGCACAGCTCGCCGTCCTCCAGGACAAGCTGCCGCCCTTCTCCGAGACCGAGGCCCGCGCCGCCATCCGCAAGGAGCTCGGCCGCGACGTCGACGAGATCTTCTCCGACTTCTCCGCTCCGATCGCCGCCGCCTCCCTCGCCCAAGTTCACCGCGCCACCCTGCGCGAGACCGGGCAGAGCGTCGCTGTCAAGGTGCTGCGCCCCGGCATCGAACGCGCCTTCCTGCGCGACGTCGACGCCTTCTACTTCGCCGCCCGCGTCATCGAAGTCTTCGCGCCCTTCGCCCGCCGCCTGCGCCCGCGCGCGGTGATCGAGCACTTCGAGGGCGTGGTCCAGGGCGAGCTCGACCTGCGCATGGAGGCCTCCGCCGCCGCCGAGTTCCAGGCAAACACCGCCGAGGACCGCGGCTTCCGCGTGCCCCGGGTGATCTGGCAGGCCTCCGACCGCCGCGTGCTGACGCTCGAATGGGTCTCGGGCGTCAACATGGGCGACATCGCCGCCCTGCGCGCCAGCGGCGCCGACCTCACCGACCTCTCCGAGCGCATCATCCAGGCCTTCCTGACCCACGCGCTGCGCGACGGCTTCTTCCATTCGGACATGCACCAGGGCAACCTCAAGCTCGGACCCGACCGCGCCATCGTGGCGCTCGACTTCGGGATCATGGGCCGGATCGACGCCTACACCCGCCGGGTCTACGCCGAGATCCTGATCGGCTTCCTGCGCAAGGACTACCACCGGGTCGCGGAGGTGCACTTCGAGGCCGGCTACGTGCCGGCCGAACAGGACATCGAGGCCTTCGCGCAGGCCCTGCGCTCGGTGGGCGAGCCGATCTTCGGCCAGGACGCCACGCGCATCTCCATGGCCCGGCTGCTCGCGCATCTCTTCGAGGTGACCGAGCGCTTCGGCATGGAAACCCGCACCGAGCTCATCCTGCTGCAACGCACGATGGTCGTGGTCGAGGGCGTCGCGCGCAGCCTCAATCCGGCGATGAACATGTGGGAGACCGCGGCACCGGTGGTCACCAACTACATCGCCTCCAACCTCGGGCCGAAGGCGGTGGCGCGCGACATCGCCGACACCGTGCGCGTGCTGTCGCGCTTCGGCCCGCGGTTGCCGCAGATGGCCGAGGCGCTGCTCATCCGGGCGAGCGCCCCGCCGCCGCCGCCCGAGCGCCGCCGCTTTCCGGGATGGATCTACGGGCTTGGCGGCGCCGCGGTTGGGGCGGCTCTGGTCGCGCTCGGGACCCAGCTCTGACATGCGTCGCGGTCTCGCCGCCGGGATCGGCCTGACCCTTTCGCTCACGCTGGCCGCCTTCGCCCAGGACCAGACCGCGCCGCCCGCCCCGCCCGTCTCCGAAGCGCCCGAGGCCCCGGACGCGGCGCTCCAGGCGTCGCCGCCTGCGATGGCGGACCATCAGACCCGGGCGCTCATCGAAGCGCTCAAGAACGATACGACGCGCGCCCGTCTCGTCGAGGCGCTCGAGCAGGGCCTCGCGGCCTCCCCGGCGGCGCCGGTCGCCGACCAGGCGGCACGGCAGAGCACCGGCCGTGCGCGGCTGCCGATCGTCGGCGCCTCCGGAGGGGACGCCACCGACACGGATTCCGACGCGGCCGAAGGCGTCGCCGCCGCCAACCCGCCCTCCCCGTCGATCGGGGACTGGATGCTCGGGGCGGCGCCAGTCGTAGCCACACGCATGGTCGCCGATTTTCGGGAAGATCTTCACGAGATCCGCACGACGTTTCACCGCCTCGGCGGACTCTCCCAGGTCAAGGCAGCCGAGGCGCGAACCGTCGCATTCCATCTCGCGATCCTCTTCGCCGTCGCCTTCGGCGTCTGGATCGCGGCGCGGCTCGCGCTCTTGCCGCTGGTGCGACGCATGGGCGGGGCGGCCCGGAACGCGAGCCTCGGACGGAAGGTGAGCCTGATTGCGCTCACCATCTTCGTCGACCTGATTGCGCTTGCGATAGCCTCCGCCGCCTTGCTCCTCACGATCGGCGCCATCACCCCGGACGATGACCCGCCGAACTATCCGAGCTACTTCTTCGTCGCCTTCCTGCTCTCGGGCCTGTTCGCGGTAGCCGCCCGAGCGGTCTTCAGCCCGGCGACGCCTTACCTTCGCCCCGTTCCGCTCGACGACCACACCGCCCGGTACTGGTGTCGGCACATTGTCATCCTGCTCGGCATCATCACCTTCGGCGAAGTTCTCGTGGGTGAGGTGGTGCGCCAATTGACCGGACCGATCACGGCCAACGCCTTCACCACGCTCTTTCATGTGGTGGGCGTAGTCTATCTCGCGAGCCTGATTCTGATCCATCGCCACGAACCGCCCATGGCGCTCGCGCAGAAGGCGTCGAAGTCGCCCGACAACGTCGCCCTCGTGATCACGGCCCGTCTTGCGCACTACTGGCACTATCCGGCGCTGTTCTTCCTGCTCGTGCTACTCCACAAAGCCTTCACCACAGGGCAGTCGGCGCTGCCGCAACTCCTCGAAGCCGCCTGGCTCGTCCTGTCGCTCGCCGTCGCGGCTTATGTGATCGGCGTTCTCAACCGGATGGCGGACCGTGGCGTGCAGCTCTCGGACGAAATGAACTACGCTATGCCGAACCTCGTCGGGCGGCTCAACGCCTTCGTGCCGGCCTTCCTGCGGTTTCTGCGCTATGTGGTCATTCTGTTCTGGGCGGGATTTGCGCTCCAGTCGATCGGCCTCGCGCGCCCCAGCGACTGGCTCGAGGCGCGCTACGGCGTGGATTTCGCTAGCGCCGCAACCAGCCTGGTGGTGATCGTTCTGATCGGCTACATGGCCTGGCTGGCGATAACCAGCTGGATCGACTACCGCCTTGCTCCGGTCAACGGCGTACACCCCTCCGCGCGGCAGCAAACGCTGTACGCGCTCCTGCGAAACGCCGCCCTCGTCGGGATCCTTCTCGTCGGCCTCACTTACGCACTGTCCTCCATCGGCATCAGCGTCGCGCCCTTGCTCGCCTCCGCCGGCGTCGTCGGCCTCGCCATCGGCTTCGGCTCCCAGAAGCTCGTGCAGGACATCATCAACGGGCTCTTCATCCAGTTCGAGAACGCCATCAACGTGGGGGATGTGGTCGAGCTCGCCGGCCGGATAGGCACGGTCGAAAAGCTCACCATCCGTTCGGTAAGCCTGCGCGACGTGCAGGGCGTGCTGCACATTATCCCCTTCTCGTCGGTGGACTCGGTCTCCAACCACATGAAGGGCTACAGCTACCACGTCGCCGACATCGGGGTCGCCTACGGCGCCGATCTCGACGCCGCCAAGGACGAGATGCTCGCCGCCTACGACGACCTGGCCGACGACTACGAATGGGGCGCCAAGCTGCTCGGCGGCGTCGAGTGGTTCGGGGTCGAGACGCTCGGCGACTCCTCTGTTACCCTGCGCACGCGTCTCAAGACCCGGCCGGGCGAGCAATGGGGCGTCGGCCGCGCCTACGCCGAACGCGTCAAGCGCCGCTTCGACGCCCGCGGCATCGAGATCCCGTTCCCGCAGATGAAGCTCTGGCTCGACCCGGGCGAGAAGCGGCCGCTGCGCCCGGCGGCGCCCCTCGCCCCGCGCCAGACCCTCGCCGAGGGCGGACCGACGGATGCCAGCGGCGACGGCGCGGACAGCCCGGGCGAAGCGCGATGACCTGGGCCGCGCTAGGCCTTTGCGCCGCGCGTTAACGGAGCATTTTCACTTTTTCTATTCCAAATCAATGCTTTGTTATCTGTCCCCGTGGGGACGCCCGGCAGGCCGCGGATCGGGAGGCCGCGGAGCCGTCCCGGTTGACGCCGCAGCGCCCGATTGACCCCCGCCCCGACCGGCCGCTACAGAGACCGCGCGGCCTCGTAGCTCAGGGGATAGAGCGAACGCCTCCTAAGCGTTAGGTCATAGGTTCGAATCCTATCGGGGCCGCCAGCGACCGTCATGAGGAAGTCGCCCGATGAAGGTCTTCACCTGCGCCCACTGCGGGCAGCGCGTCTACTTCGAGAACTTCACCTGCACCCGCTGCGGCAGCGATCTGGGATTCGAGCCCGGCGCTCTGGAAATGCGCACCAGTCCGGCGGGCGCCGGCGACGGCTTCGCCGGAAGCGGAGGCCCGCGCTGGAGCCGCTGCGCCAACGCCGCCGCCGCGGGCTGCAACTGGCTCGTTCCTGAAGAGGGTACGGGCGGCTTCTGCCGCGCCTGCGCGCTCAACCGCACCATTCCCGATCTGGGCGACCCGGCGAACGCCGCGCGATGGCGCGAGATCGAAGCCGGCAAGCGCCGGCTCGTCTACGCGCTCTTGCGGTTCGACCTGCCCGTGCGCGAGCGCGACGAAGCCGCCGGCGACGGCCTCGCCTTCGACTTCCTCGCCGACATGCCCGGCAAGCCGGCGATGACCGGTCACGAGGACGGGCTCATCACCCTCTCCATCGCCGAGGCCGACCCGGCCGAACGCGAGCGCCGCCGCACCGATCTCGGCGAGGCCTACCGCACCGTTCTCGGCCATCTCCGCCATGAGGTCGGTCACCACTACTGGGACGTGCTGGTGCGCGACGGCGGCAAGCTCGAAGCCTGCCGCGCCGTATTCGGCGACGAGCGGGCCGACTACGCCGCCGCGCTCGAGGCCCACTACGCCGACGGACCCCCGTCAGACTGGCAGTCGGCCTTCGTGAGCAGCTACGCGACCTCTCACCCCTGGGAGGACTTCGCCGAGACCTGGACCCACTACCTTCACATCGTGGCCACCCTCGACACCGCGCGCAGCTTCGGGGTGAGCGTGCGGCCCGAAGACGGATCCGACGTCCGCTCAGCCCGGATCGCCTATGACCCCTACCGGGCCAACTGCATCGAGGATCTGATCGACGACTGGCTGCCGCTCACCTACGCGGTGAATTCACTCAACCGATCGATGGGCCAGCCCGACCTCTATCCCTTCGTGCTCGCCGCCCCGGCGATCGCCAAACTCGGTTTCATCCATGACCTGATCGCCCCGTTCCGCCGCTCGGCGACATGAGCGATCACCCCCGACCGGATTATGCGCTCGAAGCCAGCGGCCCGCATCCGGTCTGCGGCATCGACGAGGCCGGGCGCGGGCCGCTGGCCGGACCGGTCGTCGCCGCGGCGGTCATCCTCGATCCTTCCAGGATCCCCCCCGGCGTTGACGACAGCAAGCGCCTCACCGCCGCGCGTCGTGACGCGCTATGCGATCAGATCATCGGCGCCGCCCTGGTCGGCGTCGGAACGGCGAGCGTGGCGGAAATCGACTCGATGAACATCCTGCAGGCCAATCATCTCGCCATGCGCCGCGCCGTCGCCGCCCTACCCGTCGCGCCGCGCATCGCCCTCATCGACGGCGCGCTCGCGCCCCCAGGGCTCGGCTGCCCATGCCACACCCTCGTCGGCGGCGACGGCCGCGCGCTCTCGATCGCCGCCGCCTCGATCGTCGCCAAGGTCACTCGTGACAGGATCATGGTGGCGCTCGCGCAACAGTTCCCCGGATACGGCTGGAGAACGAACATGGGATACGGGACTCGCGAACATGTAGAAGCCCTCGCTCTCCTCGGCGTCAGCCCACACCATAGGAGATCGTTCGCTCCCGTCCACAAGATGTTGTGTGAAGCAAATATTTCAACCGATTGATTCAATTATAAATTGACCGCGAATCGCTTTTGACTCACCCTTGGCGTCGGCTTGCAGAAGATGAGTGGACGTTCATGTCATACGTGCAGAATTCCAATAAATCCAGTCCATTGGCGCATGACGTTATTCATGACGGAGATTGTGTGGAGGTGATGCGGGCCCTGCCGAACGAGAGCGTCGATCTGGTGTTCGCGGACCCACCCTACAATCTTCAGCTTCGCGGGGAGTTGCATCGGCCCGACAACAGCCGGGTGGACGCGGTGGACGACCACTGGGATCGTTTCGCCTCGTTCGCCGACTATGACGCCTTCTCGCGGGCCTGGCTCGCCGAGGCGCGGCGGCTGCTGAAGCCTGATGGGGCGATCTGGGTGATCGGCTCCTACCACAATGTCTTCCGGCTTGGCGCGCAGCTTCAGGACGCGGGGTTCTGGATCCTGAACGACGTGATCTGGCGCAAGTCCAACCCGATGCCGAACTTCCGCGGCAAGCGTTTCACCAACGCGCACGAGACTTCTGATCTGGGCGGCCAAGTCGGATCAGGCGAAGTACACGTTCAACTACGAGGCGATGAAGGCGTTGAACGAGGAGCTGCAGATGCGGTCGGACTGGCTGATCCCGCTCTGCACCGGGTCGGAGCGGCTGAAGAACGCAAACGGCGACAAGGCGCATCCGACGCAGAAGCCGGAGGCGCTGCTGCACCGGGTGATCCTCGCGACAACCCGGCCCGGCGACGTGGTGCTCGACCCGTTCTTCGGGACCGGCACCACCGGGGCGGTGGCGCGCCGGCTGCGGCGGCGCTTCGTGGGGATCGAGCGCGAGGAAAAATACCGCCAGGTCGCGCAAGCCCGCATCGACGCGGTCCGGCCGCTGGACGCTGATGCAGCGTCGACCACGACCCCGAAGCGGGCCGAGCCGCGGGTGGCCTTCGGGCAGCTCGTCGAGCGCGGGCTTCTGGCCGCGGGCGAAGTCCTGCATTCCCAGAACGGCCGCCACACCGCGCGGGTCCGCGCGGACGGCACGCTGGTCGCGCCCGACATCAAGGGGTCGATCCACAAGGTCGGCGCGGTCGTGCAGGGCGCGCCGTCGTGCAATGGCTGGACGTTCTGGCATTTCCGGCGTGACGGCGAGAGCGTTCCGATCGACTACTGGCGGCAGCAGATTCGGGCGGAAATGCGCGAGTGAACCGGGCGTGCTAGCTAGGACAACTTTCAAGCCTCTGTTCTTGAACGTAAAACGTGTTAACGTTTCCCAAGAGGAAGAAACGGCGGAGGGGAACATGGTCAGGGTCATCGGCGCGCGACCTCGGCGGTTTCGCTCCCGGAACCAACGACCCGCCCCGTGAAGATCGCGCGCATCGAGACCCTCCTCCTGAAAGCGCCGACCGGAGCGCATGTGTTCTATTCCTCGCAAGCGCGCTTTCCCGAACGCACCAGCCTGCTGGTGAAGATCACCACCAACGACGGGCTGACGGGCTGGGGCGAAGGGGGGCAGTACGGGCCGGGCGCGCCGGTGGCCTCGGCGGTGATCGACGTGCTCGGGCCGCGGCTGATCGGCCAGGCCGCCGATGCGCCGGTGCGTCTCTGGGAGGAGAACCACGCCTTCAGCCGCGACTTCGGCCGGACCGGAACCTACATTGAGGCGATCAGCGCCATCGACATCGCGCTCTGGGACCTCTGGGGCAAGTCGCTCGACCGGCCGATCCACCACCTGATGGGCGGGGCGTTCCGCGACAGCGTCGCCGCCTACGGCACCGGCTGCTACTATCCCGAGACCTTCCGCGACAAGCCCGCGATGATGCGGGCGCTGGCCGAGGAGGTCGCCGGATACGCCGCCGCGGGCGTCACCGCGGTCAAGATCAAGCTCGGCCTGCTGCCGGTCGAAGCGGACGCGGCGCGCATCGCGCTCATTCGCCAGACCGTCGGCCCCGGCGTGATGCTGATGGCCGACGCCAACCACGCCTACACCGCAGCGACCGCGGTCCGCATCGGCCGCGAGATGGAGCGGCACGGGCTCCTGTGGTTCGAGGAGCCGGTGCCGCCGGAGGACCATGCCGGCTACCGGCGGCTGCGCGCCAAGCTCGACATCCCGATCGCTGGCGGCGAGTGCGAGTTCACCCGCTTCGGCTTTCGCGACCTGATCGGCGGCGGCTGCGTGGACATCGCGCAGCCCGACGTCTGCGCCAGCGGCGGAATCAGCGAGTGGATCCGCATCGCCGCCCTCGCCGCCCAGCACAACGTGCTCGCAGTCCCGCATGTCTGGGGCTCGGCTGTCGCCATCGCCGCCGCGTTGCAGGTGATCGCCACCATCCCGCCCACGCCCTTCACCGCCGCGCCGGTTCCACTCCAGAACGAGCCGATTCTGGAGTTCGACCGCACCTTCAACCCGCTGCGCGACGACATCGCCACCGCGCCGTTCGCGTTGGAGAGCGGCCGGGTGCGCATCCCCGACGGGCCGGGGCTCGGCGTCGAGATCGACGCGGCGCGGCTTGCGCCCCATGTGGTCGCACACCGGGTCTGCGCGGCCTGAGACCGACGCCGGCTCATAGCTCCGCCAGGCCCGCGCGCAGCGCCTTGCGCATCACCGTGGGCAGCGCCGAGACCAGCGCCTCGCCGCCCGGGTGGAACCGCCCGATCGGCGGGGCGAAGTCCTGACCGACCTGCGCCACGCGCACCGCGAGGCGCAGATGGAAGTGGGTGAAGGTGTGGCGCACCTCGACCGGCGCCGGCCGCCAGTCCGCCGGAAACGGCGGGGCCACGGACGGCGCGTCCTCGGTCCATGCCGGTCCGGGCAGGCCGAGCATTCCACCCAGGAGCCCGGTCACGGGACGCGTCTCGAGCAGCACGGCGCCATCCGCCCGCACTGCCAGCCAGGCGACGCCGCGCCGGACCGGCTTCTCGGGCTTGGGCGCCTTGCGCGGCAGCTCCGCGGCGATCCCCTCGGCGCGGGCGGCGCAGTCGCGGGACCACGGACAGAGCCCGCAGGCGGGCGCGCGCGGCGTGCAGATGGTCGCGCCGAGGTCCATCACCGCCTGGGCGTAGTCGCCGGGTCGCAGCTTGGGGGTGAGCGCCGCCGCGCGCGCGCGCAGCGACTCCTTGGCGGCGGGCAGCGGCGTCTCGATCGCATGGAGGCGCGCCATCACCCGTTCGACGTTGCCGTCGAGCACTGTCGCCGGCCGGTCGAAGGCGATGGCGGCGATGGCGGCGGCGGTGTAGGGGCCGATCCCCGGCAGGGCGCGCAGGCCGGCCTCGTCGTCGGGAAAGACGCCGCCGCGCTCGAAGGCCACGACCCGGGCGCATTTGAGCAGGTTGCGCGCCCGGGCGTAGTAGCCGAGCCCGGCCCAGGCGGCCATCACCTCGGCGTCCTCGGCGCGGGCCAGACCCTCCACGCGTGGCCAGCGGGTCACGAACGCCTCGAAGTAGCGCCCCACCGCCGCGACGGTGGTCTGCTGGAGCATCACCTCCGAGAGCCAGACATGGTAGGGATCGGGCCTGCGCCCGTCGCGCCCCTGGTCGGGCGGCACGCGCCAGGGCATGCGCCGGGCCGACCGATCGTACCAGGCGAGCAGCGCCGCCGCCATCATGGCGCCCTCCGCGCCCTGCATCATCGCCGGTTCCCCCCTGACAAGGCGACCGCACCGGGCTAGCCTGCGGGCGCGGCGCGGACAACCCGGCATGGACGGACGAATGAGCGCAACCTCTAAGCACGATCCCGCCGTCCGCCGGGCGCGTGGCTTCACCCGCGCCAGCGGCCTGATCGCCGCCCAGACGCGCATCGCCGCGGCGCGGCGAGGCTATCTCAAGGCGCGGCTCGAGGCGCTCTGGCCCGAGATCGCCGGGGCAGACATCGCCCGGATCACCTGGCCGGCGAAGCTGTCCGCGGCGCGGGGCGGCGGCGGCGGGCTGCTGGTGCTGGCGGTCGAGGGCGCGCTGGCGCCGCAGGTGCAGATGACGCTGCCCATTCTGATCGAGCGAATCGCCGCAGCGCTCGGGCCGGGCGTGGTCGGGCGCATCCAGCTGGTGAACGGCCTGCCGGCGGGCGCACGCGTCGCGCCGCCGCCACAGCCGACCGCGCCTGCGCCGCGGCCGGTCGATCTCGAACCGCTGCGCGGGCCGCTCGCCTCGGTCGCTGACGTGGAATTGCGCGCCGCGTTGGAGACTCTCGCTCGCAATGTGCTATCCCGAGACGCCAACAAGCAGAGGACGGACCGCTGACATGACCACCGGATTGACCCGCCGAAACGCCCTCGGCCTCGCGCTCGCCGCGGGCCTTCTGCCGGGCGCCGTGCGCGCCCAGGACACGCGCCTCGTGGAGGAGATGAGCGTCGGCGATCCCGCCGCGCCGGTGACCATCATCGAATACGCGATGTTCACCTGTCCGCACTGCGCCACGTTCCACTCGGATGTCTATCCCCGGATCAAGGCCGACTTCATCGACACCGGCAAGGTGCGGCTGGTGTTTCGCGAGATCTACTTCAACCGCGCCAGCCTCTGGGCGGCGATGATCGCGCGCTGCGCGCCGTCCGATCGCTACTTCGGGCTCGTCGACCTGCTCTTCGCGAAGCAGGCGGAATGGCTGGACGGCTCGGATCCGGAGAAGCTGGTGGAGAACCTCTACGCCATCGGACGCCAGGCCGGGCTCAGCGACACGGAGATGGACGCCTGCATGTCCGACCAGGCCTACGCCGAGGCGCTGGTGGCGGAATACCAGAAGAACGCCACCGCCGACGGCGTCGATTCGACCCCGTCCTTCATCATCGACGGCGAGAAGACCGGCAACCTCAGCTACGAGGAGTTCGCCGAGCGGCTGAATGCCGCGCTCGAGGGCTGACCCGCGGCAGCCGGGCTCAGAGTCCAAGCCGCGCCAGGCCCGCGTCGATCGCGATCCAGTCGTCCAGAACTAGGCGGACCGGCAGCACCAGGCAGCGCGTGCGGAACGCCGCCGGCAGGCGGGCTGCGTCCTTCTCGGTGGTGACCAGTTGCGCGCCCTGCACTTTGGCCTCGCGCTCGAGCCGGGCCAGCAGGCGGGGGTCGAGCGCGGCGTGATCGGCCAGGGCGTGCGCCGCCAGGATCTCCGCGCCGAGGTCGGCCAGGGTCGCGAAGAACTTCTCCGGCCGGCCGATGCCGGCGAAGGCGATCGCGCGCAGGCCGGTCCAGTCCATCCCGGTGCGCAGGGGCTCGAGCGCGCCGCCCGCGACCGGCGGGCCGCCCGGCGGCAGGGCCGCTTCGCGCGCCGCCCGGTCCTTCGCCCCACCGACGAGCAGCACCAGTCCGGCGCGTGCCAGCCCCTCGGCGACCGGTTCGCGCAGGGGGCCCGCCGGCATCACCCGCCCGTTGCCGAAGCCCGTGCGCGCGTCGATGACCACGATGGAGAAATCCTTGGCGAGGCCGGGGTTCTGGAAGCCGTCGTCCATCACGATCGCCTGCGCGCCGTCCGCGACCGCGCGCCGCGCCGCCGCCGCGCGGTCGCGCCCGACCCAGACCGGCGCGAAGGCGGCGAGCAGCAGCGGCTCGTCGCCGACCTGCGCTGCGGAATGGCGGGCCGGATCGACCCGGACCGGGCCCGCGAGCGACCCGCCGTAGCCGCGGGTCACCACCTGGGCCGCCACCCCGCGGGCGGAGAGCCGCTCGAGGAGCGCGATGGCGGCCGGGGTCTTGCCGGTCCCGCCGACGGTGAGGTTGCCCACGCAGATCACCGGCGCGCCCGGCGCCTCGCCCGGGCCAGACGCGATGCGCCGCCGCGTCGCCGCCGCCCAGAGCCAGGCGGCCGGCGCCAGCAGCCGCGCCAGGGCCCCGGGTCGCTCGGGCGGGTTGTCCCAGAACCGCGGGGCCCGCATCAGGCGGCGCGGTCCAGCCGGTCGCAGATCTCGCCGAGCACCGCGTCGGTGACCTGAGCGCCGTCGCTGCAGAGCCGCCAGCCGGCCTCGGCCATGGCCGCGGCCACGTCCGGCGACAGCGTTCGAACCAGCGCCGCGGCGAGGCTGGCCGCGTCCGAGACTTCGACCGCCGCCGCCTCGGCGTGCAGGCGCGCGTAGGCGTCCTGGAAATTGCGCACGTGCGGCCCGTGCAGGATGGCGCTGCCAAGCTGGGCCGGCTCGAAGGGATTGTGCCCGCCGATCGGCGCCAGCGAGCCGCCGACGAAGCTGACCGGGGCGACCCGGTACCAGAGCCCCATCTCGCCGAGCGTGTCGGCGAGATAGATCTCGGTGTCGGCCCCGAACGGCTCGCCGCGCGAACGCTGGGCCACGGCGAAGCCCTGCGCGCGCAGATCTGCTGCGATCGCGTCGCCGCGGTCTGGATGGCGCGGCGCGAGGATCAGGGCGAGCAGCGGCGTCGAGCGCCGGGCCGTGCGATGGGCGGCGATCACCGCATCCTCCTCGCCGGCGTGGGTGGAGGCCGCGAGCCACACCGGGCGCCCGTCGATCGCGCGCGCGAAGGCCACGCGCTCGTCCTCGTCATGGCCGAGCGGGGCCGCGCCCTCCTTGAGCGTGCCGACCACACGCAGCCTCGCGGGATCGACGCCCAGCGCCAGAAGCTGCCGCCCTGCCAGATCGTCCTGGGCGAGGATCGCGTCGAAGAGCCCGAGCAGCCGCCGCGCCGCCGGCCGCAGCGCCCGCCAGCGGCGGAAGCTGCGGTTGGAGATGCGCGCGTTGATCAGGAGCATCGGCGCGCCGCGCCTCCGCGTCTCCCAGAGCGTCGCCGGCCAGAACTCGCTCTCGGTCCAGACCGCGAGATCGGGCCGCCAGTGGTCGAGAAAGGCCGCGACCCAGGGCCGCACGTCCACCGGCGCGAACTGGTGCAGGCAACCTGCGGGCAGACGCTCGGCGAGGAACTGCTCGGAGGTGACAGTGACGGTGGTGACGAGAAACCGCGCGCCCGGCCGCCGGCGCTGGAGCCGGCGCAGCAACTCCAGCAGCGACGCCGCCTCGCCGACGCTCGCGGCGTGAAACCAGACAAGCTCGCCGCCGGGCCGCGCAAGCGTGGTGACCCCCATGCGTTCGCCCAAACGGGTGGGGTGCTCCTTGCCCTTCGCCAGCCGCTCCGCCAGCCGTCGCCGCGCCCAGCCCGCGGCGCGGGCGGAGACGAAGAGGTAGGCGCCGAGCAGCAGGCCGGGACGTTGGGCGCGCCCCGTCACGGAGCCGCGCCCTCAGCCGAGCTCTTCGGTGGCGCTCGCCTCGGTTTCTTCGTCGCGCAGCCGATGCAGGTGGGCGATGAAGTAGCGCATGTGCGCGTCGTCCACCGTGGACTGCGCCTTGGCCTTCCAGGCGGCGAAGGCGCTCTTGTAGTCGGGAAATATCCCGACGATGTCGATCGCGTCCGGATCGTGGAACTCCGTGCGCTGCGTGTCGGTCAGTTCGCCGCCGAACACCAGATGCAGGCGCTGCGTCATGCTTGATCCCCCGGGAAGCTGAGCGTCGGTCGCACCTTATCCGCGGGCGCGGCGAAATCAATGACGCGCGGTCCGATACGGCGGCGCGGTTGCGGCGGGATCCGGCGCGACGTCGATGCGATCCGGACGGCTGCGGTCTCCGACGGCCACGGCGGCCTTGACCGCATGCGACCCGCCCGAACCTGCGAGGTCAGGGCGCGATGTGCTCGAAGAGCGCGGCATGCAGGGCGCGACCGGCCACCACGATGCCCGGCACACGCGGATCGGGGTTGTTGAAGGTCGGCGCCGCGCCAGTCCGGGTCGTGACCACCGCGCCAGCCTCGCGGGCGATCAGGTCGCCCGCCGCCACGTCCCATTCGAAGGCGTCGCGGAAGGTCAGCATCGCGTCGAAGCGCCCTTGCGCTGCGAGGCACATCCGGTAGGCGAGCGAGGCGCGGAAGTGCCGCTCGACGTTCGGCACGCCGCCCGGCCAGTGCTCGGGCTTCATCTGGGTGGCGTTGGCGAGCAGTTGCGCCCCGTCGAGGTCGCGCCGGGTGCTCGCCCAGATCGTGGCGCCGTTGCACTGCGCCCCGTGGCCCTCGATGGCGGTGTAGGTGCGGCCCAGCATCGGCAGGTGCACGATGCCCGCGACGACCCGGCCCGCCTCCGCAACCGCGAGCGAGTGGCTCCACGCCTTGCCGCCCTCGACGAAGGCGCGGGTGCCGTCGATGGGATCGACTATGAACACCCGCTCCGCCTCGAGCCGCGACGCGCAGTCGTCGCTCTCCTCGGAAAGCCATCCGTAGTGCGGGCGGGCGCGGCCGAGGCGCTCGCGCAGCATCGCGTCGATCTCCAGATCGGCCTCGGTGACGGGCCCGGCTCCGTCGGGCTTCTCCCGCGCGGCGCGCGCGCCGCCGAAATGGCCGAGCGCGATAGCGCCGGCGGCGCTGGCCGCCCCGACCATCAGCGCCAGGTCAGCTTCCGGCAATGACAAGGCCGTCCACCAGCAGGCTCGGGATCACGCGACTCTTGTGGGCCTGGCCGTCGTTGGCTGGGACCAGCGACAGGAGCATCTCCCGCAGGTTGCCGGCGATCGTGCATTCGTTGACCGGATGGCTGATCGCGCCGCCGCGCACCCAGAAGCCGCTTGCGCCGCGGGAATAGTCGCCGGTGGTCGGGTTGATCGAACTGCCCATCAGCGAGGTGACCAGCAAGCCCTCGCCCATGTCGGCGAGCAGCGCGTCGCGGCTCTGCGTCCCCGGGCTCAGAGTGAGGTTGCCCACCGACGGCGAGGGCGGTCCGCCAGGGCCGCGGCTGGCGTTGCCGGTGCTCGCCATCCCGAGCTGCCGGCCGCTGGCGAGATCGAGCGTCCAGCCGGTGAGCGCGCCGTCTGCGACAAGCGCACGGCGAAGCGCTGGCAGGCCCTCCGCGTCGAATGGCCGCGAGCCGGCGACGCGCGGGCGGGCCGGGTCCTCCACCAGATCGACGCCGGCTGGAAGCACGCCCGTTCCCAGCGCATCCTTGAGCCAACTCGAGCCGCGCGCGATCATCGCGCCGTTGATCGCCTGGGTGAGATGGCCGATCAGGCTGCCCGCCACGCGTTCGTCGAAGAGCACGGGCCAGGCCCCGGTCGGCGGCTTGCGCGCGCCGGACCGCGCCACCGCGCGTTCGCCGGCGAGCGCGCCGACGCCTTCCGGGTCTGGCAGGTCGGCGCGGTGCGTGCGCGTCTCGAAGGCGTAGTCGCGCTCCATGGCGAGCCCCTCGCCGCAGATCGCCACCGCCTGCACGCCGTGACTGGTGCGCCCGTAGCCGCCGGAGAAGCCGTTGCTCGCGGCGAGATGGATGGCCGTCGCCTGCCAGGAGGCGCCAGCGCCGTCCATGCGGCTGACGCCCGGCACCCCGAGGGCCGCGGCCTCCGCCGCGAGCGCCCGCTCCTGCAGCTTGGCCGGGTCGGGCCCGGGCGCGGGATCGACGAGGTCTAGCCCGGCCGCGTCGAGGTCGCGGGCGAGTTGATCGGGCGTGGCGAGGCCGCAGTAGGGATCCTCGGGGGCCTCGCGGGCCATGGCGACAGCGCGTTCGGCCATGGCCGCCATCGTCTCCAGCCGGGTGTCGCTGGAGGAGACGCAGGCCTGGCGGCGGCCGATCAGGACGCGCAGCCCGATCTCCACGCCCTCGGCCCGGTCGGCCTCCTCGAGCGCGCCCTGGCGCACCTCGATGGAGAGACTGTCGCCGGCCACCGCGAGCGCGTCGGCCGCCTCGGCCCCGGCCTTCTTCGCCGCGACCAAGAGCGCCTGCGCTAAACCTTCCAGATCCCGGGCCACTCAGAAGGCTCCGAGGGCCGCGTGGCCGATAAGTCCGAGGCTGGCGGCGACCAGCACCAGGAGCGTAAGTCCCGCGCCGGCGCCGCGCTGCCAGCCGGGCGCGTCGGTCCGGGTGAAGTGCAGCCCATGCAGGACCCGCCCCAGGGTCAGCGCCAGCCCGAAGACGTGCACGAGCCATGCGGGCGCGCCAAGGAGCGCCATCAGCAGGATGAGCAGGAGGCACAGGGGGGTGTATTCGACGAAGTTCGCCTGACCGCGCATCACCCGGATCAGCGCCGGATCCCCGCCGTCGCCCATAAGCACGCCGCGATCGCCGCGGGTCTTTCCGACCACCAGCGCGAGCCAGAGAAGCACCAGGCCGTTCAGGCCCGCGTAGAGAGCCACGGCGTAGATCGCGGGGGACGGCTCCATCAAGGCGCTCCGATGTCGGTTGATCCGACCGCTACCTAGGGGGAAAGCGCAGCGGAAACAACCATGACGCGTCTTGGCCCTTGCCATCCCGGCCGGGCCCGCGTTTGATCGCCGCGTATTTCCCCGAACGGACCGGAGGCGACCCGTGGGCGCACTCGAAGGAATGACGGTGATCGTCACCGGCGCGAGCCGCGGCATCGGCGCCGCGAGCGCCCGCGCGCTCGCCGATGCGGGCGCCGGCGTGATGCTGCTCGCCCGCTCCGCGCCCGAGATCACCGAACTCGCAGGCGTGCTGCGCCGGAGCGGCGCGAAGGCCGAGGCGATGACCTGCGACGTGGCCAATTGGAGCCAGGTCGAGGCGGCGGTGGCGCGGACCCGCGACGCCTTCGGGCGCATCGACGCGCTGGTCAACAACGCCGGCGTCATCGAGCCGATCGGCCCGCTGGCGAAATCCGATCCCGCCGCCTGGACGCGCGCCGCAGACATTAACGTCAACGGCGTCTATTTCGGGATGCGCGCCGTGCTGCCGCTGATGCGCGCCCAGGGTGCGGGCGTGATCGTCAACGTCTCCTCGGGCGCAGCGCACAACCCGCTCGAGGGCTGGAGCCAGTACTGCGCCTCCAAGGCCGCGGCGGCGATGCTGACCCGCTGCGCGCATCTGGAGAACAAGGGCGCCGGGGTGCGGGTGTTCGGACTGTCTCCGGGCACGGTCGCCACCGACATGCAGCGCGCCATCAAGGCCTCGGGCATCAACCCGGTCAGCCAGATGGACTTCGCCAGCCACGCCCCGCCCGAACACCCCGCCATGGCCATCGCCTGGCTCTGCACGCCCGACGCCGCCGAGTTCGCCGGACAGGAGATCAGCCTGCGCGACCCCGCGATCCGCGCGAGGGTCGGCCTGTCCTGACGCGCATGGCCTAGCGCCGCTTGCGCCGCCCGCCAGCGGTACGCGCGTGGAACTGCGGCGGCCGGTCGCGCACCCAGGCGATGAAGCGCGCGATGCGCGGATGCGTCCGCAGCGCCGCGATGGTGGCGTAGTCGCGGGCGATCTCGGCCTCGGTCAGCGCGGCGTGGATCTCGTTGTGGCAGATCTGGTGCAGGCGCGCGACCGGCCCGCCCTGCCCGCCCTTCAGCTTGGGCGTCAGGTGGTGGAGGCTCTGGCGCGCGCCGGCTGGGATCGGGCGGTCGCAGAGCGGACAGATCGGATCGTCGGACATGCGCGATCGATCCTAGGCCGCTCGGGGCGCGCGGCAATCCGCTTGCCGGGCAAGCGCCCATCGCGCAAGAGCGCGCCATGGAGACGGCGGAGATCTGCGACGCGCTGGTGATCGGGTCGGGACCGGCAGGCCTGATGGCGGCCGACCGGCTGTCGGCCGCCGGTCTCGGGGTGATCGTCGCCGAGGCGAGGCCCTCGATCGGGCGCAAGTTCCTGATGGCGGGCAAGTCCGGGCTCAACCTGACCCGGGCGCAGTCCTTCGAGCCGTTCCTCGAGGGCTACCCGAGCGGCGCGGACTGGCTCGCGCCGATGCTCGCAGCCTTCGGGCCGGGCGCCGTGCGCGCCTGGGCGGCCGATCTCGGACAACCGACCTTCATCGGCGGCGGCGGCCGGGTGTTTCCCGACGCCATGAAGGCCTCGCCGCTGCTCCGAGCCTGGCGGGACCGCCTGACGGCGCGCGGCGTCGAGATCCGCACGCGCTGGCGCTGGACCGGATGGACGGCGGGCGCGGTCGCATTCGAAGCGCCCGGCGGCCTCATGCTGCTCCGGCCGCGCGTCACGGTGCTTGCGCTTGGCGGCGCCTCCTGGGCGCGGCTCGGCTCTGACGGGGCCTGGGCCGCAACCCTCGCCGCCGCGGGCGTCGCGCTGACCCCCTTCTCGGCTTCCAACGTCGGCTGGCTGCGGCACTGGTCGCAGGCGATGCGCCGGCATTTCGGCGCGCCGGTCAAGGCCGCGGCGCTCACCGCCGGCGGGCGCAGGGTCCGCGGCGAGTTCGTTGTCACCGCCCGCGGCGTCGAGGGCGGGGCGATCTATGCGCTCGGCCCGGAGCTGCGCGCCGGTGCGGCGCTAAGCCTCGATCTGCTGCCCGACCTCGACGAGCCAACCGTCGCCACGAGGCTGGCGCGGCCCCGCGGCAAGGTCTCCTTCGGCAATCACCTGCGCCGCACGCTCGGCCTGCCCCCGGTCAAGCGTGCGCTGCTGCGCGAATGCGCGGGCGACCGGCTGGAGACGCCGGCGCGCATCGCGGCCGCGCTCAAGGGCCTGCCCCTGCGCCTCGAGGGACTTGCGCCGATCGACGAGGCGATCTCGACCGCCGGCGGGGTGGCGGCGGCCGGGCTAGACGCGGACCTGATGCTGCGCGCCCGGCCGGGCGTGTTCTGCGCCGGCGAGATGCTCGACTGGGACGCGCTGACCGGCGGCTACCTCATCACGGCGTGCCTGGCCACCGGCCGCCGCGCCGGCGACGCCGCCGCGCGCTGGGCTCAGGCGGCGGCGCGCTGATGCGCGCGGGCCAGCGCAGGACGGCTGCGGATCCGCTCGAAATAGGCGCCGAGCGCACCCTCGGGCAGGTCGAACCCGGCCCGTTCGGCCCAGGTGGCGCAGTGCCCGAGGATCAGGTCGGGCGTGGTGAAGACATCGCCCGCCACGAAGTCGCGATCTCCGAGCCGCGCGGCGAGCGTCGCCATCGCCCGGTCGAAGTCCGCCCGCGCCAGCGCCGCAGCGCCGCTCAGCCGTTCGGCCTCCTGCAGCACGTAACGATGCCGCGCCGCCATCCAAAGCGCGCCGTCAACCTCCTCGACGGCGAACTGGGTAAAGCCGTCCTGAACCCCGCGCGCCACGGTGCCGGCGGGGTGGGTCATCGCGCCGCGACGGTCGGCGAGGAACTGCACGATCGCCACCGAATCGGTCAGCGTCGCGCCCTGCACCCCCAGCGACGGCACCTTGCCGCTGGGGTTGCGGGCAAGCGCCGCCTCCGAGCGCGGCCGCGCGGGAATCCACTCGTAGTCGAGGCCGAGTTCCTCTAGCGCCCAGGCCACTCGGATCGCGCGAGTGCGCGGGGCGCCGATCAGCGTGTATTCAGCAGCCATCGCTACATCCGCTTCAAGAGCGCGATCCGCACCAGCAGCCGCTCCATCAGCGCGATGCCCGGGGTCGGCCGGCCGGAGCGCAGCTCGAGATCGGCCTCGACGATCCAAGATAGAGCGCGGGCGATCTGCTCAGGGCCGAGCGCGCGCGCCTGCGCGGCCATGCGCGCCCGCCGCGGTCCGAACACCGGCGGCCGCGCACGCGCCAGCGCCACCTCTGGTCCCTCCGCCGCGCATGCAGCGGCGTGCAGAGTCCGGAACCGGCGGCCCGCGGCGATGGCGAGCGTGGTCGCCGCCCCGGCGGGCAGCCGCCGGACCTCCGCCGCCAGCCGCCCGACCGCGCCGTCCGAGGCCAGGTCGAGCACCACATCGAGGTCGGCCTCCACCGTCGCAGGCGCGGCAGACGCGACCTCTGCGCCAGAAAGCGCCGTGGCGTCGCCGCGCTTGTAGTGCCCGAGCTTGCGGGCGAGCTGGCGAAAGTCGCCGGGATCGAGGTCGCGGGCGAGCGCCTCGAGATCGGCCATCGCCTCGCGCGAGACCGCGCCGACCTCCGCCGCCGTCAACTCCGCCTCGATCTCGGCGCGGCCCGGCGGATCGGCGTAGACCCCGATCGACACCGCGTTGCCCGCTGCATCGAACGCCTTGCGCAGCGCGCTGCGCGGGCCGAGCTGTCCCGCGGTCGCCACGATACGGGCGTCGCCCGCGCGCCAGTCGGCGAGCACGGCGACGAACACCGCCGCGATCCCGTCGCCGGCCTCGTCCACCAGCACCGCCCGCGGCCCGGGGAAGAAGCCCACCGCCCTGACCGCGTCCGAGAGCGTGGCGGGATCGCGGCGCAGGTCGCCCCCCGAAAGCCGGGTCAGCCGCATCTCCGCCGGCCCCTCCGGCCCGATGATCGCCGCGACCAGCGCCTCGCGCTTGAGCGCCACGCGCATCGCGTCCTCGCCGTGGAGCAGCGCACCGGCCCGGTCGGCGCCCGGACGGGCGATATAGGCCGCCGCGTCGCGGGCCGAGAGCTTCACCCGCCCCACTCCGGCGCGGTGAGCGCCAGCCGCGTCACTACCTGATCGGCCAGTGCCCGGGCGACGCGTCGCTCGGCGTCGAGCTGCGCAGAGAGCGAGGCGAAGGCCGAGGCGGTCTGCGATTTGGGCGCGCTGTAGCCGGCGATCGAGATCACCGGTGCGAAGGTCGTGGCCGGCCCGCCCGCCAGCGGCGTCAGCTGGAAGCGCGCCTCGCCCACGATGTTGAACCGGGTGGTGACGTCCTGCTCGGTCAGCGCCACGCCGACGCGCTCGAGATCGAGCTCGACGTCGAGTTCGATGGGTGGCATCGGCGGGCGGACCCAGCCGCTCGGTCAGCCGCTCGCGCATCACGAAGCCGGGCTCGCCGTCGAGCGGCGACACCTCGACGCGGCCGATCATCTCGGCGGCCGGCGAGCCTTCCGAGTAGAGCGGCTGGAACCCGCAGCCCGCCAGCCCGGCGGCAGCGAGCGCCGCGGCCAGGACCGCGCGGCGATCAGAGCACAACGTTCACGATCCGGTCGGGCACCACGATCACCTTGCGCGGGGCGGCCCCGTCGAGGAGCCTCGCCACCACGGGATCGGCCAGCGCCAGCGCCTCGAGCGCGGCGCGGTCAGCGCCGACCGGCGCGGTGATCTCCGAGCGCCGCTTGCCGTTGACCTGGATCGGCAGTGTCACGGTCGCCTCGGCAAGATGGCGCGGGTCGGCCGCGGGCCAGGGCGCCTCGGCGACCAGCCCCGCGCCGCCGAGCGCCGCCCACATCTCTTCGGCCACGTGCGGCGTCATCGGGGCCATGAGCTGGGCGAGGGTGCGCGCGCCGTCGCGGCGCGCCGCCGCGAGGCCCGGCGCGTCGCCGCCGGCCCGGGCGAGCGCGTTCGTCAGCTCGTAAAGCTTTGCGACCGCCTTGTTGAAGGCGAAGCCCTCGATGCCCTCGGTCACGTCGCGGATGGCGCGGTGCACGGCGCGGGTCAGCTCCTCGGCCTCCGGCCCGGGCGGCGCGTCGTCCCCGGTCGCCTCCGCCGCCTCGCTCGCCAGCCGCCAGACCCGCTGCAGGTGCTTCCAGGCGGCCTCGGCGCCGGCGGCGGTCCATTCCACGTCGCGCTCGGGCGGGCTGTCGGACATCACGAACCAGCGCGCGGTGTCGGCCCCGTACTGGTCGATGATGTCGGCGGGATCGACGACGTTCTTCTTCGACTTCGACATCTTGATGCGAGGGGCCGATCTCGACCGGCTCGCCGGTCGGCGAGCAGCCGGGCCCCGCCAGCGTCGCGGGCGACCTCGTCGGGCGTGTGCCAGACCCGCCGCCCGGCGGCGTCGATGCGCGAATAGGTCTCGTGCGTGACCATGCCCTGGGTGAAGAGCGCGTCGAACGGTTCTATCGCCTTTCGAGGTAGGTGCCCGGTCATCCTGCATGGCGCGCGTGAAGAAGCGCGAATAGAGCAGGTGCAGGATCGCGTGCTCGACCCCGCCGATGTACTGGTCGACGTTCATCCAGTAGTCGGCGTCGTCCAGTCACCGTCGGCGTCGTCGCGCGCGGCGCGGTGAAGCGGGCGAAGTACCACGACGAATCGACGAAGGTGTCCATCGTGTCGGTCTCGCGCCGGGCCGGGCCGCCGCAGCGCGGGCAGTCGGCCTTCAGGCCCCTCGGTGGCGGTCCAGCGGGTTGCCGGGCCTGTCGAAGCTGACGTCCTCGGGCAGCCGGACGGGCAGGTTCGCCTTCTTCTCCGGCACCACGCCGCAGGCCTCGCAATGGACCACCGGGATCGGGCAGCCCCAGTAGCGCTGGCGGGTGATGCCCCAGTCGCGCAGGCGGTACTTCGTGACGCCCTCGCCGACGCCCGCGGCCTCGCAGCGCGCGATCACCTCGGCCTTGGCCGGCTCGATCTCCATGCCGTCGAGGAACCGCGAATTGATCATGCGCCCCGGGCCCACGAAGGCCTCCGCGCCCACCGAGAAGTCTGCGCCCTCCGGGCTGACCACCGCCACCACGGGCAGGCCGTACTTCCGCGCGAATTCGAGGTCGCGCTGGTCGTGCGCCGGGACAGCCGAAGATCGCGCCGGTGCCGTAGTCCATCAGGATGAAGTTGGCGATGTAGACCGGCAGCTCCCAGTCGGGATCGAACGGGTGCACGACCCGCATGCCGGTGTCGAAGCCGCGCTTCTCGGCAGTCTCGAGCTCCTCCGCCGACGTGCCCATGCTGCCGGCACTCGGCGATGAAGGCGGCCACGTCCGGGTCGCTCTCCAGCGCACGCGCCAGCGGATGATCCGGCGAGATCGCCACGAAGCTCGCCCCGAACAGCGTGTCGGGCCGGGTGGTGAAGACCTCGAGCGCCTCGAAGCCCTCCGGCGCGCCGCGCGTCTCGAAGCGGAACTGCAGGCCCGCGGCTCTTGCCGATCCAGTTGCGCTGCATCGGTCCGCACCTTCTCCGGCCAGCCCTCGAGCCCGTCGATGGCCTCCAGCAGCTCCTCGGCCATGTCGGTGATGCTGAAGAACCACTGCGTCAGCTCGCGCCGCTCGACCGGCGCGCCGGAGCGCCAGCCCCTGCCGTCGATCACCTGCTCGTTGGCGAGCACGGTCATGTCGACCGGGATCCCAGTTGACCACCGCGCTCTTGCGCGTCGACCAGGCCCGCCGCGAGCATGTCGAGAAACAGCGCCTGCTGCTGGCCGTAGTATTCCGGATCGCAGGTGGCGAACTCGCGGGACCAGTCGATGCGAAGACCCAGCGGCTTCATCTGGTCACGCATCGTGGCGATGTTGTCGTAGGTCCAGGTCGCCGGGATGCACGCCTTTCTCCATCGCGGCGTTCTCGGCCGGCATTCCGAAGGCGTCCCAGCCCATCGGATGCAGCACGTTGAGGCCGCGCGCGGATTTGTAGCGCGCCACCACGTCGCCCATCGTGTAGTTGCGCACATGGCCCATGTGGATGCGCCCCGAGGGATAGGGGAACATCTCGAGCACGTAGTATTTCGGGCGCGACGCGTCGCGTTCGGCGCGGAAGACGCCGGCCGCCTCCCAGGCGGCCTGCCATTTCGGCTCCACCTCGCGGGCGTTGTAGCGTGACATTCTCGGCTCCCCGGCCCTTGGCCGCCGCGTCAGCCGCCGGCGGCGGCGATTCGGATCTGACGGGCCCGGGTCAGGATCGCGTTCTCGAGCTGCCGGTTCTCCGCGTCGCTGACCGGAACCGCCCTGCCGCCCTGCTGGCGGAACGCCGCGATCTTGAGCGACGAGGCGTCGAGCGCGGGATCGTTGACGTAGACCGTCACCTTGTAGGCCCCGCCGCCGACGGCGCCCCAACCGGTGACGATGAGACCCGAGAACGGATCGACCGTCTCCAGCGGCAGGAACGACAACGTGTCGAGCGCGGCCACCCAGAGGAACCGGTTGACCTGGATCCCGATCTCGGGATTGCCGCGGTTGCGGAACAGATCGAAGAAGCTCTCGTCGCTGACCATGCGCTGGTCGCGCATCTGCCGCTCGGTGGCGAGCTCGCGGTTGACCGCCGCATCGCCGCCGCAGCCGGCGAGAACGCCGAGCACCATAAGCAGCGATGCGCCCCTGATCCGCACGAAACAGTCCCAGAATTCAACGGTCCGCGGATGTCTAAAGAACGGGCCCCGGCGCGGCAAGCGCAATCCTCCACGCGTCCCCGGCATCACTGTGGCATAGCTGCATCAGAGTTTGACGCAAACACGACAGGTATCCGGCGTTCGCTTGACCGGGCGGCGGGCTTTGAGCGATTACAAATCCACCTGGTCCGGATAACCCGGATTTGAGATAGGTTTCACGATAACAACGAGGAAAAGCGATGAAAAACGTACTCTTCGCCTCTACCGCTCTCGCCGCGCTGGCGATCGGCGGCGCGGCTTCGGCCCAGGGGATCACCCTGTTCGGTGACGCCCGTTTGGGTCTCGGCTACAACATCAACAACGACGGCTCCGTGTCCCAGGGCGACGACGACGTCCGCGCCGTCTCCCGTGTCCGGTTCGGCGTCAACATGACCGGCGAGACCGACACCGGCATCACCTTCGGCGCGTCCGTCCGCGCCGACAACGCTGTCGGCGGCGAGGGCGGCACGAACGGCCAGACGGCGGGCAACGTCTTCGTCTCCGGCAGCTGGGGCACGCTGACCTTCGGCGACACCGCGGGCGCGGACGAGAACTGGGTCGGCGATGTCCCGGGCAACCTCTCGCTGACCGGTCTCGGCGACCTCAACGAGACGTTCTTCATCTCCAACGGCGGCTCGTTCGGCACAGACACTGCGAACAACTTCGCGAACAACCCGAACGCGCGTCCGACGGTGCGCTACGACTTCGACATCGCCGGCTTCGGCATCTCGGTGTCGTCCAACCGCGATCTGACGGATGTCGGCGTCGGCGCCGGCTACGCGGGCGAGTTCGCCGGCGGCACCTGGAACGTCGGTGTCGGCTACTACAACTACACATCGTTCACGACCGTGGACGACACGGCACGTCGACGCCTCTACAACGCCACCGACCAGGACTTCACCGATATCCGGTCAATGGCAATTGTGCTGCGGCGGACGCAGCGGTGGTCAATCCCGGCTGCGTCCATCAGCCGCACGATCCCTAAGGGCGAGCAGTACTCGGCAAGCCTGGGCGGGACCTACGACAACTTCGGGCTCGGCGTCGTCTACGCTTGGGCGAATCAGCAACTAGCAACAACGATTGTCGAAGGCGCCGAGTTCTCGACGCTTGCCGTCGGCGGCACGTTCGGCTGGGAGGCCTTCACGGTCGGCGCCTACTACGTCAATATCCTCGACGGCACCAACGACCTCGAAAATCTGGATGGTGAGGACAGCTACGGCCTGACCGCGGCCTACGACCTCGGCGGCGGCGCATCCGTCAACGCCGGTGTCGGTCAGACGTTCGGTAGAGGCGGCATCGGCAGCAGTAGCCGCAACAACGAGACCGTCGCCGACTTCGGCATCAAGATGTCCTTCTGATCCACTCCGGATCGAGGACGGAAAGGGCGGGCCATCGGCCCGCCCTTTTCTGTTGAGGCCCCATTCACACGTGTTGCCGCCGGGTTAACGCGTTCCGATTAAGGTCTTTATTTCAACGTATTGTCTGATCTTGCACGCGTGAAAGCCCGCGCCTCTTTCACGCTGCCGCTTCCCTTCTCGGCCCCCTGCGCGCTAGGCTCGCGCCGCCCGGCAGCGGAGACCGCCCATGTCGTATCAGGAAATCCGGACCCGCATCGACGCCGCCGCCCGCGCCGCCGGGCGCGACCCCGCCTCGGTCACCCTGATCGCCGTCTCCAAGATCCAGCCGCCCGAGCGGGTCCG
Source organism: uncultured Alphaproteobacteria bacterium (assembly GCA_963836255.1). Classification (GTDB taxonomy): domain Bacteria; phylum Pseudomonadota; class Alphaproteobacteria; order Rhodobacterales; family Rhodobacteraceae; genus Amaricoccus. The sequence goes on along the minus strand of CAWIIL010000001.1, from coordinate 93,826 downwards.
CGCCGCCCTCGACGCCGGCGCCCGGATCTTCGGCGAGAACCGCGTTCAGGAGGCCGAGACCCGCTGGCCGCCGTTCCGCGCCGAATTCGAGGGGATCGCGCTGCATCTCGTCGGCCCCCTGCAGACCAACAAGCTCAACCGCGCGCTGGCGCTCTTCGACGCCATCCACAGCCTCGACCGCGACAGCCTGGCCCGGAAGCTCGCCGCCGCCGTGCAGGAGGCCGGCGCCTGCCCCGAGCTGTTCGTGCAGGTCAACACCGGCCGCGAGAAGCAGAAGGCCGGCGTCGATCCCGACGAGGTCGACGCCTTCCTCGATCGCTGCGAAGGCCCCTACGACCTGCCGGTGCGCGGGCTGATGTGCATCCCGCCCGTTGACGCCGATCCTGCGCCGCATTTCGACATGCTCGCCGAGATCGCCGCCCGGCGTGGCCTCACGCGCCTCTCGATGGGCATGTCCGACGACTTCGAGACCGCCATCGCCTGCGGCGCGACCCATGTCCGGATCGGCTCGGCGATCTTCGGCGCGCGCACGCCGATCGGCTGAGCCCGCGTCACCAGCCCACCACCGCGAAGAAGACCGCGTAGAACGCGATCCAGACAACGACCAGCGTCACCACCCTGGCCCGGCGCGACCAGCCGGAGAGCAGCCGGCCGGCGATCAGCCGGGTCAGCGCCACGACCAGCGCGAAGCGCAGCAGCCGTGCCGGGGCGCTGGCCGCAAGGAAGAGCCCCAGCGGCGCGCCCGCGGCCGCCGCCTCGACCGCGAAGAGCTTGTAGGGCACGCCGGACAGCGAGCCTGCGACCATGCCCGCGATCATGCCCTCGCCGAGGAGCGCCTGCGCGCGCGCCAGCGTCGCCTCCGAGACGCCCGGCACCGCCAGCATCAGCGCCCGCGCGGCCTCCGGCTCGGACTGCGCCCAGAGTAACAGCCCCGCCCCGCCGATGAGCGCGCCCGACAGCGCCGCCAGCGCCACAATGAAGCCGCGCCGCGCCGAGCCCAGCGCCGCCGCCGAGATCGGCACGTCGGGCACGATGAAGAAGACCGTCGCCTCCGCCAGACCCCACAGGAACGCCGTCGCCGGGAGCCTCACAAAAGCAACCGCCGACCGGCGTGACAGGCCGCCAAGCTTCTGTCACATATCTGCGGCATCAAGGGATCGCGCTCGCGGACTGGCGGCCACCGACGCCCGCGCCCCGGCGAGCTGACAGGGAGACGCTGCGCATGGACGACCGCATTCCGGACAACCCGTCGCTCGACTGGCTCGAGGCGGAGCTCGCCGACACGCTCGACGAGGACTACGAGCTCGAGATCTCCGAGCCAGCGCTGTCGATGGAAATCCGCAAGATCTACAAGCAGAACCATCCGCCCTCGATCCCCCGCCCGCAATACTTCCGCCAACTCCTCGCGCTGCAATCGGAACTCATCAAGCTCTCCGACTGGGTCCAGCACACCGGCGAGAAGATCGTGGTGATCTTCGAGGGTCGCGACAGCGCCGGCAAGGGCGGCGTGATCAAGCGCATCACCCAGCGCCTCAACCCGCGGGTCTGCCGGGTCGTGGCCCTGCCCGCGCCCTCCGAGCGCGAGAAGAGCCAGTGGTACTTCCAGCGTTATGTGCCCCACCTGCCGGCAGCCGGCGAGATCGTGCTCTTCGACCGGTCCTGGTACAACCGCTCCGGCGTCGAGCGTGTGATGGGCTTCGCCAGCGAGGACCAGGTCGAGCAGTTCTTCAACGACGTGCCCGAATTCGAGCGCATGCTGGTGCGTTCCGGCGTGCGGCTGGTGAAGTACTGGTTCTCGATCACCGACGAGGAGCAGCAGATGCGGTTCCTCATGCGCATCCACGATCCGCTCAAGCAGTGGAAGCTGTCGCCGATGGATCTCCAGAGCCGCGTGCGCTGGGAGCAATACACCAAGGCCAAGGAGGAGGCGCTGCTGCGCACCAACATCCCCGAGGCGCCCTGGTACATCGTCGAGGGCAATGACAAGAAGCGCGCCCGCCTCAACTGCATCGACCATCTGCTGTCGCTGATTCCCTACGAGCCGGTCGAGCACGAGGAGGTGACGCTGCCCGAGCGGGTGTTCAACCCCGACTACGAGCGCGCCGTGCTGCCGCCGGAGCTCTACGTGCCGAGAAAATACTGAACCGGACAGGTCGCGCCGTCAGACGGGCGGAATGGCGCCCCTCCGCGCCAGATCCTCGACGGCCTCCCGGACGCCCTCGAGGCTGTTGTAGCGCGGCGCGTAGCCCAGAAGGCGCTGCGCCTTCTCGATCGCGTGGCACGGGCTGCGCGCGATGTGCTCGAGGGTCTGGCGGGCGTCCTCCGGGTCCTGGGTCTCCGCCCAGGTCTCGAAGGGCGCGAAGTCCAGCCTCGGCGCATGGCCGAACCAGCCGTAGACCGCCTCTGCGTAGCCGCGCAGCGTCAACGCCCCCGAAGAGACCGCGTTGAACACCTCGCCCACTGCGGCGTTGCGCCGGATCATGGCGCGCTCGAACACCTGGGCGACGTCGGCCGCATGGACATGGTGCACCGTCTCCATGCCGGCGTTGGGGAGCGTCAGCGTCTCGCCCCGCGCGATCGACGCGAAAACTCCAACATTGAAGTTTCCCGCAGGGTTCAGCGGCGCCCAGCCCGGCCCGACGATGTGCCCCGGCCGCACCACCGTCGCCGGGAATCCCCGCCGCCGGGCGGCGTCGATCAGGTAGTCCTCGATCTCGCTCTTCCAGACGCCGTAGTCGCCGAACGGCGCGCGCGGTTCGCTCTCGCGGGTGGGCGCCACCACCGTCGGGCCGTGAACCCAGATCGTGCCGGTGTGGAGGAAATGCGCGACCTTTCCTTCGAGCGCCTCGACAATCTGCCGCGCGCTCTCGGGCGTGAAGCAGATCATGTCGATGACCACGTCGGGCGCCAGCGCGGCGATGCGGCCGCCGAAATCGCCCGCGGCCTCCTCCGCCTCCCGGTCGAGGCGCACATGCTCGATGGACGCCCAGGCCCGGTCAGGGCGGTAGGGTTCGCGCGCGCCGCGGCTGACGTTGACCACCGCATGCCCCGCCGCCACCAGCCTGGGGCCCAGCCAGGTTCCGACATGGCCGCTGCCGCCGATCATCACCACCCGCGCCATCGCCGTCTCCCCCTGCAATTCGACCAGTCTCGAAGCCCTTCGCTGCGCGGTCAAGCCCGGAGCGGTTGCGCCGCCCCCGCCGCCGGGGCGATACTGGCGTCCGGACGCGGGGAGCGGCGCGATGGACGAAGACGGGTTTCTCTATCTCTCTGACGCGGATCTCGCCGGGCTCGGCGTCACCGCCGTCGACATCGCCGACGCGATCGAGGCGACGCTGGCCGCCAAGGCCCGCGGCGAAGTCTGGACCGCGCCCAAGACCGCGACGCTGCCCGGCGACGGCCGCTACATGATGGCGACGCTCGCCGCCTCCGACGCGGCGGGGCTGATCGCGGTCAAGTCGGTGATGGTCAGCCCCGACAATCCCGCCCGCGGCCTGCCCAGCATCACCGGCGCGATCCTGCTGCTCGACAGCCAGACAGGCGCGTTGCGCGCCGTGCTCGACGCGGGCTTCGTGACCGGCGCGCGCACCGCGGCGCTGAGCCTCGTGGCCGCGCGTCGCCTCGCCGATCCCGCCGCCGCGACCATCGCCTTCGTGGGCTGCGGCGTGCAGGCGAGCAGCCATCTCGACGCCTTCCGCCGGGTCTTCCCGCTCCGCCGCGTGCGCGCCCATGGCCGCGGCGAGGCCAACGTCGCGCGGCTCTGCGGGCTGGCCGAGGACCTCGGCCTCGAGGCCGCCCGCGCCACGACGCCGGAGGAGGCGCTCGCCGAGGCCGATATCGTCGTGACCTCGGTGACGCTCGATTACGCCATCGCGCCCTTTCTCGACGCGCGGCTGCTCCGGCCCGGCGCCTTCGCCGCCATCACCGATCTGGCGATCCCCTGGCTGCCCGAGAGCCTGCCCGCCTTCGCGCGGCTCTACGTGGACGACGCCGAGCAGGAGGCGAGCGCGGAGCGCCCGATGGTCCCGCCGGAGTTGATCTCGGGCGATCTCTCGGACCTCATCGGGGGCGGGCCGGCCTTCGACGCGGGCGAGCGGACCGCCTTCGTCTTCCGCGGCCTCGCAATCGGCGACCTCGCCGCCGCCGCGCTCGCCTATGAGCGCGCCCGCGCTGGCGGCGCAGGTCGCCGCGTCGAGGCCTGACCAACGATCACCCGGCTGCGCTGCGTCCAGCGCGCGAGGATCCAGCGCAGGTCTGCCGCCGCCAAGGCGACGCAGCCTTCCGTCGGCCGCCGCGGGCCGCGCCAGACATGCAGGAAGATCGCGCTGCCCCGCCCTTTCGTCACCGGCCTGCGATTGTAGTCAAGCACGGCGACCAGATCGTAGAGCGGGTCCGGACGGCGCAACGCCTCGCTTCGGAACGAGCGCGGGCGGAGCACCGCCCGATTGTAGTCCGGATCGCGCGGATCGTCGGACCAGCCGTCGCGGGGCCCGATGGGACGCGCGCGCAACCCCCCGCAGCGCGGGCGCAGGCCCCGGTCGGCGCGCCAGAGCACGCCCTCGATCGCGAAGACCCCGTGCGGGGTCACCCCGTCGCCCTCGCCGCGCTTGTCGCCGACGCCGCCGCGCCCGACCGCGCATGCGAACCGTCGCCCGAGAAACCACGCCCCGCGGCCGGTGATCCGCAGATCGGCCGCTCTCACAGGATATGGCCGCTCTTGGCCGCCTTCGTGCGCAGGTAGGCGTCGTTGTGCTCGGTGCGGCCGGCGAGCAGCGGCGCGCGCTCGACTACATCGAGGCCGCAGCCGCGCATCATTTCGACCTTGGCGGGGTTGTTGGTCATCAGCCGCACCGCCCGGAAACCCATCGCCTTCAGGATGTTGGCGCCGATCCGGAAGTCGCGCTCGTCGTCCTCGAAGCCGAGCCGGTGGTTGGCCTCCACCGTGTCGAAACCCTGGTCCTGCAGCGCATAGGCGCGCATCTTGTTGGCGAGGCCGATGCCGCGCCCCTCCTGGTTGAGATAGAGCAGCACGCCCGCGCCCTCCGCCCCGATCCGCGCCAGCGCGTCGCGCAACTGGGCGCCGCAGTCGCACTTGAGGCTGCCGAGCAGGTCGCCGGTGAAACAGGCCGAGTGCAGCCGGCAGAGCACGGGCAGCGCCCGGTCCGGCGCCCGATCTCGATGGCGTAGTGCTCCTCCGACCCGTCAGCGAGGCGGAACACCCGGACCTTTCCCGCAGCCGATACCGCGAGCGGCACACGCGCTGCGGCGATCTCCTCCACGGCGGGATCGACGAAGCCGATGGGCGCGTCCCCGGGCCCGAGCCGGGACAACCCGCCGGCAACCCGCTCGATCGCCGCCCATGACGCAGGGACCACCAGTGCGGCGGGCAACAGCCCCGCCTGCCGACAGAGCGCCAGCGCAACGCGGTGGATGCCCGCCGACCCTTCGCGCCGCGTCGCGAAGGGCCCCTTCATCGGATAGTCGAGATCCGCCGAAGGATCGGCGGTGGCGCGCACCCAGGTCGCGTCGACGCCTTCGGGCACCGCGATCCTTGCAAGATCGCCATCGTAGGCCCGCGCCTTCAGAGTCTCCGCCCGGCGGGCGGTGACCGCGAGATCGACGGGTCCCAGCCCGCGCAGGTCTGCAAGCCGTTCGCCGGGCAGGGTTTCCGCCGCACCCACCAGCGCAGCAACCCCGGCGTCCTCGACGACGATGGCCGCGCCCATGCGCAGATCGCCGCGGGCGCGGGCAAGTCGTTCGCTGGGCGAAAGGCCGAGGCTCATCTGGTTCGGATCCCATTGGCGTCCGGTCGCGTCATAGCCGCGCCCCGCGCACATTGAAACATTCGCGACGAACTGGACACACTCGTGTGAGCCCGGTGACGCGAACGTTGCGGGTCGCGAAGCGAAGACGCACCTCGCAGCGAAAGGAGACGCGACATGAGCAACCTCAAGAAGATCCTGATGGTCGACGACGACGCGGACCTGCGCGAAGCGCTGGCAGACCAATTGCTGCTGACCGAAGAGTTCGACGTGTTCGAGGCCGGCAACGGCGCCGACGGGCTCGCCAAGGCCCGCGAGCAGCACTACGACCTCGTCATCCTCGACGTGGGCCTGCCCGACATGGACGGTCGCGAGCTCTGCCGGCTGATGCGCAAGCAGGGGGTCAAGTGCCCGATCCTGATGCTGACCGGCCACGTCGGCGACAGCGACCAGATCCTCGGCCTCGACGCTGGCGCCAACGACTACGTCGCCAAGCCGTTCAAGCTGCCGGTGCTGCTCGCGCGCATCCGCGCCCAACTGCGCCAGCACGAACAGTCCGAGGACGCTGTCTTTGGCGTCGGCCCCTACACCTTCAAGCCGGCCGCCAAGATGTTGCTCGACGAGAACGAACGGAAGATCCGTCTCACCGAGAAGGAGACGAACATTCTGAAGTTCCTCTACCGGGCCAACGACAACGTGGTGGCGCGCGACATTCTTTTGCACGAGGTCTGGGGCTACAACGCCGGGGTGACCACCCACACGCTCGAGACCCACATCTACCGCCTGCGCCAGAAGATCGAGCCCGATCCCTCGAACGCCCGCATCCTCGTCACCGAGCCCGGCGGCTACCGGCTGGTGCCCTGAACCGCGGCTCAGTTCGCGAAGGCGAAGACCGCGAACAGCACCGCAAGCAGCGACGAGACGCCGGCGGCCGGCCCGAGCCTTGGCAGCCGCGCCGCCGCGCCGACGTCGCCCCGGCGTATCGCCGCATAGGTCATGTGAATCGCGACCGAAGCCGCGGTGAGCGACAGCACGAAGACGAACTTGAGCCAGAAGAGCTCGGGCAGGCTCGCCGGGCCCTCCCACCGGCTCCAGACCAGGATCAGCCCCGTCGCCCACATCAGCGCCAGACCGGCGCCTGAGACGTTGGCGAGCGTCGGTCCGAGCTCGCGCAGCGGCCGCGCCGCCTCGGGCGTCATGGCCGACGCCCGGCGCATGATGATTGCGCTGCCAAGACCGCCGGTCGCTCCGAGCATCAGCCCGCAAAAGTGCAGAAAGATCAGCACCTCGTTCATCGCGTCCTCCGGAATGGGCGTCGCGCGCCATCATGCGCCGACGCTACCACCTTTTTTCTTTTCGCAACAATGGATTGATCCCGACCGCCGCGGGCTGCAGGCTGGGAGCGTCCCGGGTGCGCGAATCCCCGCGACGCGCGCGCTGCGCCGTCTTTCGGGTCGCCAAAACAGGGACCGGGCCGCTGATCGGCTTCATGTCTGTCAACGGGCCGGCTACGCTGTGCTACGATCGGACATCGGGCAATGAGGCGACAAGATGTTTCTCAATTCGAAGCTCTCGATCCAGGCATTCGGCCTCTACCTGATCGTCGTTGCCGGGCTGGGGCTCATGGTCGCTCCGCATGTCCTGCTCGGCTTGTTCGGACTGGTCGCCGGTGACGACGCCTGGATCAGGATGGTCGGGATGCTCGCATCGATCATCGGCGCCTACTACCTCGTCGCGGCACGATCCGGCGCGCAGGAGCTCTACCGCTGGAGCATCCCCCTAAGGATCTACGCCGCGGGTTTCATGGTCTTGCTATTTCTCGTCGGCACTTTTCCGGCAGGCATCCTGTTCTTCGCAGCGGCCGACTTTCTAGGCGCCCTCTGGACCTGGGCGGCGTTGCGGGCGGAGAAAGTCGCCCTGACCACATTCTGAACGGCGGTTGCCGTCGGGCATGGCGACGCGGCGCAGCCTTCGCACAACCGCCCGCTGCGGGCCGACTGCTGCGACCGCGCGACCGGCCCACCCGGTCAGGCCGGAACCCGGATCGACCAGTCCGCCCCGCCAGCCGGCGATCAACGCCTGATTCCGGACAATTCCATCTCCTCGCGCCGTGCGTACAGAATGCATACGGCAAGCATAGGGCCAATTTGCGCGCTGGCCTCCACCATCTCCGGCCGTTCCTGCCCCGCGGAGACGCCCCTTGTAGCGAGGGACCCAGCCGCTAATCTCCCCGTCCATTCCGGCGGAGCCTCCATGACCCTCACCATCTGCACCTGGAACATCAACTCCGTGCGTTTGCGCGAGGATCTGGTGCTGCGGCTCCTGCGCGAGGAGGCGCCGGACATTCTCTGCCTCCAGGAGACCAAGTCGCCGGTCGAGAAGCTGCCGCTGGACGGGTTCCGGGCCGCCGGCTACGGGCATGTGGTCGCTCGCGGCCAGAAGGGCTACAACGGCGTCGCCATCCTCTCGCGCGTCCCGATCGCCGACGCCGGCCAGCGCGACTTCTGCTCCATGGGAGACGCGCGCCACGTGGCCGCGACCACAGCTGACGGGCTGACGATCCACAACCTCTACATCCCCGCCGGCGGCGACGCGCCCGATCCGGTCGCCAACCCGAAATTCGCCCACAAGCTGGCGTTTCTCGACGAATTGCGCGACTGGTTCGCGGCCGAGCGTCCCGAGCGCGCCGTCCTCGTCGGCGACCTCAACATCGCCCCGCGCGAGGACGACGTCTGGGATCACAAGGCGCTGCTCAAGGTGGTCTCGCACACGCCGGTCGAGGTCGAGCGCCTGGCCGCCGTACAAGGCGCCGGCGACTGGGTCGACCTCACCCGCGCGCACATCCCCGAGGGCCGCCTCTATTCTTGGTGGTCCTACCGCAGCCCCGACTGGGAGGGGTCCGACCGCGGCCGAAGGCTCGACCACATCTGGGCTACGCCGGACATCGCCGGCCGGGCCGGCACCAGCCGCATCCTGCGCGCGGCCCGCGGATGGGGGCGCCCGAGCGACCACGCGCCGGTCTTCGCGGAACTCGGCGATTGAGCCGATGCTGGTCCTGACCACAGACGGGCCGCGGGCGACGATAACGCTCGATCGTCCCGAACGCCACAACGCGCTCGAGCAGGCTGATCTGGCCACCTTCGAGGCGATGCTCGCCGACCTCGGCCGCCGCGCCGACCTGCGGGTGCTCGTGGTCACCGGCGCAGGCCGCAGTTTCTGCGCCGGGGCGGCGCTGGGCGACGTGGCGGGCGCCGACTGGACCGACAATCCCCTGACCCGGCTCTGCGACGCGCTCGAGGCGTTCCCGGCGCCTACCATTGCCACGCTCAACGGCGGGGTCTACGGCGGCGGCATGGAGATCGCGCTCTCGTGCGACTTCCGAATCGGGATCGAGGGCATGCGCGCTTTCGCGCCGCCGGCGCGGCTCGGGATCCACTACGAACCCGCGGGCATCGCCCGCTTCGTGCAGCGCCTTGGCCCGCAGGCGGCGCGGCGCGCGTTCCTGCTCGCCGAGGAGTTCGACGCAGCCGGCCTTGCGCGCATCGGCTTTCTCGACCGGCTGGTGGCGCCGGACGCGCTCGAGGAGGCGACCGACACGATGGCCGATGCGCTCGCCGGCCTCGCGCCGGGCGCGGTGCGGGGCATGAAGCGCACGATCCTTGAGCTCTCGCGCGGCACGCTCGACCCGGAGGCTGCGTCCGAGCGCATCCGCGCCGCCTTCGCCTCGCGCGACCACGCCGAGGGCCTCGCGGCGATGGCCGAGCGCCGGCCGCCGCGCTTCACCGGGCGCTAGCGTCCGGAAAACCGCGGGCTGCGCTTCTCGCCGAAGGCGCGCACGCCCTCAGCCCTATCCTCGGACGCCGCCGCGAACCCGCCGGCCAGCGCGTCGAGCGCCGCTTCCGGGCCCTCTCCGGCTTCGGCGTTCAGCACGAGCTTGGCGAGCTCCTGCGCAACCGGCGACAGCGCCTCCATCTGCGCCGCCAGGGCCAGCGCCTCCGTGACTGCGTCGCCCTCGGCGACTGCTGCGACAAATCCCAGCGCATGCATACGCTGCGCATCAAGACGCGCGCCGCCGAGCGCCATTTGCCGCACGACCGGGGCCGGGAGCTGGCGCGCCAGCCGCTGCAGCCCCGACCAGCCCGGCGCGACGCCGATCCCGGCCTCGGGCAGCGCGAATTCCGAACGCTCCGTGGCGATGCGGATATCGCAGGCCGCCGCCAGTTCGAGCCCGCCGCCATAGGCGCGGCCGTCGATCGCCGCGATCGTGGGCGCGCGGAACCGCGCCAGCCGGTCGAACACCCGGTGCCCGCCGCGGATCCAGGCGCGCGAGAATTCGAGCGGCGAGAGGCCGCCCCAGGCCTTGATGTCGGCGCCCGCACAGAAGGTTCCGCCCGCGCCGGCGAGGATCACGCAGCGCAGATCGACGTCTTCGTCGGCCTCTTCGAGCGCCGCGTCGAGCGCGGCGAGGATCCCTGGCGTCAGCGCGTTGCGCTTGGCGGCGTTCTCGACGGTCAGAACCAGCGTTGCGCCGACGCGCCGGCTTGCGAGCGTTCCGGGCTCTGGATGGGCCATTCCTGAGATCCTCCTGCTCTGCGCCCGTCCCGCTTAGGACCTGCGCGCGCCCGCGACAAGCCGAGCCGCGTCAGCGGCGCTTGCGCTGGGGGATGCGGACCACGAAGGCCGTGCCCTCGTCGCCGCTGCGCGCCAGATCCAGCGCGCCGCCATGGCCGCGCACCAGTTCGGAGGCGATCACAAGGCCGAGCCCGGAGCCGCCCTTGCGCACGCCGCCGCGGAACGGCCGGAAGAGGTTCTCGCGCGCCTTCTCCGGCAACCCCGGCCCGGTGTCGCAGACCTCGATCTCGGTGAATCCCTCGACGCCGCGCGCCCGCACGGTGATCTGGCCGGGCGCGCCGGCGGCCTCGATGGCCTGGGCGGCGTTGCGCACCAGATTGGTCAGCACCCGGAAGAGCTGATCCGCGTCGGCCTGGACCAGGAGCCCGTCGGGCACTTCGGACGCGATCTGCACGCCCGCCGCCGGCACCGCCTGCGCCTCGTTCTCGACGACCTCCTCGGCCAGCGGCGCCAGCGGGAACTCGGTGATCTCCGGCTGCGCCTCCTCGGCGCGGCCGAAGGTCAGCGTGCGCTCGCAGAGCGCGATCGCCCGCGCGAGCGAGCTGACCAGCTTCGGGGCGGTGCGCTTCACGCCCGGATCGGTGCTCGTCTCGATCCGGTCGGCCAGAAGCTGCGCGGTGGTCAGCAAGTTGCGCAGATCATGGCTGATCTTTGCGACCGCGCCGCCGAGTGCGGCCAGCCGCTCCTTCTGGCGCAGCGCACCGGTGAGCTGGGCCTGCATGTCCCGCAGCGCCTTCTCGGCCTCGCGAAGCTCGCGCACGCTGTTTTCGGGCGCGATGATGCGCGAGGCGTCCTCGGGATCGTCGCGGTAGTGGCTCATGTTCTCCACCACGCGACGGATCGGCCCGACGATGAAGCGCCGGACCGCGAAGAACAGCAGCGACGCCGTGGCGATCGAGATCGCCAGCGACAGGTAGAGAACCCGGAGGCCGTAATCGATCATAGCCTCCCGGAGCGGCGCCTCGTTCATGGTGAACTCCACCTCGCCGCGCGCGCCCTGGCCGCTGCGCCCGATCACGTTGATCACCCGGCTTCGCGGAGAGCCGTAGACCGCGACCGCGTCGCGCATCAGCGTGAAGCTGTCGCGGTCTACAAGATTGAACGTCGCCTCGGGCGGAGAGGGCATCGGCGCGGAGAGGACCAGCTCGCGCACCCCGTCGCGACGCAGCACCACCCGCACGACGTCGGCGGTCTCCAGAAGCTCCGCCTCGAATTCGAGCGTGATCATGTCGTCCGGCGTCGCCAGAAGCGCCAGCGCGGCGAGCTGCGCCAGCTCAAGACGGTTCTGCAGGTAGTCCTCGCGGAACCGCGCGACCGACGGCACGAAGATCAGCACCTCCGCGATCATGACGAAGATGATCGTCAGCCCAAGAAATCGGCCCGAAAGCGTGTTGAAAAACATGAGTGATCCCGGCTGGCGGGCGGAATGTAGGCGCTCGGCCCCCCGCCCACAAGCAGATGGCGCAACTCATCCCAATCGCTGCACGAATCGCACGAGGCGCTTGACCCGGTCGTTCTGGAAGAGCCGCGGGACGTAGTACTGCCCCGCGGCGCGCTTGGATATCTCGCCGAGCGTGGGATAGGGCGCGACCATGCCCGCGATCGCGGAGATCTTCAGGCGGTTGGCGAGGGCCAGCGCCCAGAGCCCGATCAGCTCGCCCGCCTGCGCCCCGACGATGCTCACACCTACCGGCCGGCCAGAGACCACCATCACCTTGATGAGCCCCGTCGTCTCGCCCTCGGTGCGGGCGCGGTCGTTCTCGGCGTAGTCGAAGCGCAGCACCTCGAGCCTGCGACCGTGCGCCTTGCGCGCCTCGGCCTCGGTCAGACCGACCTGGGCGATCTCCGGGCTGGTGTAGGTGGCCCAGGGAATGTGGGCGTCCTTGGCCCTCGACGGCAGGCCGAAAAGCGCCGAGCGCAGGATCACGCCGGCGTGGTAGCCCGCGACATGGGTGAACTGCAGCCCGCCCGCCGCGTCGCCGATGGCGTAGACGCGCCGGTTGGTGGTGCGCAGGCCAGGGTCGACCTTCACGCCGGTGCGCGTGGTCGCGATCCCGGCCGCCGCGAGATCGAGGCGCTCGAGGCTGGCCTTGCGCCCGACCGCCACGAAAAGATGCGAGCCCCGGCGGGCGCCGCCGTCGCGCACGCGCACGACGATCCCCTCGCCCTCGGTCTCGACTGACTCGACGGTGGCGCCCTCGACGATCTCGACCCCTTCGGCGCGGATGCGCTCCAGCGCAATCGCGGCGATCTCCGGATCGTCGCGTCCCAGCGCCCGCGCGCCCTCGAGCACCGTGACCGCGCTGCCGAGGCGGCGGTGCGCCTGGGCCATCTCCAGGCCGATCGGTCCGCCGCCGATGACGATCAGGTGTTCGGGGCGCTCCTGGAGATCGAAGATGGTCTCGTTGGTGAAGTGCGGCGTCCGGTCGAGCCCGGGGATCGGCGGCACGAACGGGCGCGAGCCGGTGGCGATGACAAAGCGGCGCGCCCGGATGCGCTCGCCGCCCACCTCGACCTCCTCGGGCGAGACGAAGCGCGCCCAGTCGCGGATCACCCGCACGCCCAGACCCTCGAACCGCTCGACCGAATCATGCGGCGCGATCCCGGCGATCACGCTGCGGACATGCGCCTTGGCCGCCGCGAAGTCGATCTCGGGGCGCACCGGGCGCACCCCGAACGGCGCTCCGGTCGTCATGGCGTGGGCGTGCTTGCCCGCCGCGATCAGCGCCTTCGACGGAACGCAGCCGTGGTTCAGGCAGTCGCCGCCCATTTCCGCGCCCTCGATCAGGATCACCGAGGCGCCCATCTGCGACGCGCCCGCCGCGACCGAAAGCCCCGCCGAGCCGGCGCCGATCACGCAGAGATCCGTCCGGGTCGCGCTCATCGGTCCTGCTCCTTGCCCCGCAGCGCCCGCACCGCGATCGGGAGCGCCGCCAGCGCCGCGAGCCCCAGGATAGGGCCGATGATCGCCGGCTCGAAGATCAGACCGAGATCCGGGGTCTCGCCCCGGTCGAAGACCTCGCCGAGACCCACGCCGATCCAGGTGTAGACGATGGTGCCCGGAATGATGCCGAAGAAGGTGGTCAGCGCGAAGACGCGCAGCGACACTCCGAGAAACGCCGGCGCGAGGTTCGCCACGAAGAACGGGATCGCCGGCACCAAGCGCATCAGCATCAGGTAGCTGATCTCGTTGCGCCGCAATCCGCGCTCCATGCGAGCGAGGACCCCGTCGCCGCCCCGGGCCGTCAGCTTGGCGTAGAGCGCGTCGCCGAGGCCGTGCCGCGCGGCGAGAAAGATAAGCGTCGCGCCGATCGTCGCCGCCAGCACGGTCATGCCCGCCGCAGGTGTCAGCCCGAAGAGGAACCCGCCGGCCAGCGTCATCACCGTGGCGCCGGGCAGCGAGAAGGCCACGACCAGCACATAGAGCGCCATGTAGGCCGCCGCCGCCCCGAGATAGTTGCGATCGCGCCATTCGATCAGCGCCTCGCGATTGTCGCGCAACGCTTCGAAGGTCAGCACGTCGCCGAGAAAGAACACCCCGAGCGCGGCGCCGGCGGCGATCGCGACGATCGGCAGGATGCGCCGGGCCGAAAGTCCTGGGTGCCTCCGGGTCATCTCGCTCATCTGGCGTCGCCTCCGCGCTTGTCAGCCTGTCCTTACGCCGCGACCGGGCTTGCGGTTACCGTCATCACGCCCGCTTGATGGCGCGGGGCGGAATGTTACAGACGGCGACTCCCCGCCCGATCATGGGCCGGTCATTCGATTGACTTCGTCGCCTGGCCCGCCTAACAGACGCGGCTGACGGATTCAGCAAGGAAAAACCGGCGCGGCGCATGGCTCCCCCGGTGGCGCGAGACGGAGAAGAACGATGAAACGCACCTTTCAGCCCAGCAATCGCGTGCGCAAGCGGCGCCACGGTTTCCGGTCGCGCATGTCGACCAAGGGCGGCCGCAAAGTGATCAACCGCCGGCGCGCCCTCGGGCGCAAGCGGCTGTCCGCCTGAGCGAGACCGCCGGATCGGGCGCCCTGTCCGGACGCGCACCGTCCGAAGCGGCTCCCGTTACGACTCTGAAGAAGCGCGCGGATTTCCTCGCGGCCGGGCGCGGCATCCGACAGACCCGCGACGGCTTCGTGCTTCTGGCCCGGGCGCGCAGGCCCGAGGAGGCCGGCGTAGACGCAAGGGTCGGCTACACCTGTTCCAAGAAGGTCGGCAACGCGGTTGCGCGCAACCGGGCCAAGCGCCGGCTTCGGGCCGCGGCGCGGGAAGTCGCGCCGGCTCATGCGCAGCCGGGATGGGACTATGTGCTCATCGGCCGGCGGGACGTGACTGCCGCTCTGCCCTTCGACCGCCTCTGCGGCGACCTCGCCTCGGCGATCGACGCCGCGCACAGGCGGCTGGCGGCGCCATGAGGCTCGCTGCGCGCCTGCTCGCCCTTCCGATCCATGCCTATCGTCTGGCGGTCTCGCCGCTGCTCGGGGTCAACTGCCGGTTCCAGCCAACCTGCAGCGAGTACGCCCTCGACGCGCTGGCCCGCCATGGCGCGCTGCGCGGCGGCTGGCTGGCGCTGCGGCGCATGTCGCGCTGCCATCCCTGGGGGCGGACGGGCTTCGACCCGGTGCCCCCGAGCCGCCCGGACCGCTGAAGCCGATGCTCGACGAGGACGCTGAGATCCATCCGATCCTTTCCGGCGCGCCCAAGTCCACCGCGTTCCGCAAGCTTCGCAAGCGCATCGTGCGCCAGACCCGCGAGGCGATCGAGACCTATGGCATGGTCCGGCGCGACGCGCGCTGGCTGGTGTGCCTCTCCGGCGGCAAGGACAGCTACACCCTGCTCGCCGCGCTGATCGAGCTGCGCTGGCGCGGGCTTCTGCCGGTGGACCTGCTCGCGTGCAACCTCGACCAGGGCCAGCCCGGCTTCCCGGCCACGGTGCTGCCGGAGTTCCTGGCGCGCAACGGCGTTCCCCACCGCATCGAATATCGCGACACCTACTCGATCGTCGTGGACAAGGTCCCCGCGAGCCGGACCTACTGCGCGCTCTGCTCGCGCCTGCGCCGCGGCCACCTCTATCGCATCGCCCGGGAGGAAGGTTGCTCGGCCATCGTGCTCGGCCACCACCGCGACGACGTCATCGAGACTTTCCTTCTCAATCTGTTCCACGGCGGCAAGCTCGCCGCGATGCCTCCTAAGCTTCTGAACGACGCTGGCGACGTCTATGTCCTGCGCCCGCTCGCCCATGTCGCCGAGGCCGATTGCGACCGTTTCGCGAAGGCGATGGGTTATCCGATCATCCCCTGCGATCTCTGCGGGAGCCAGGACGGGCTGCAGCGCCAGGCGATCAAGAGCATGGTCGATGACTGGGAAAGCCGCAGCCCGGGCCGCCGGCAGAAAATCTTCCGGGCGCTGACCCAGGCGAACCCGAGCCACCTTCTCGACGCGAATCTCTTCGACTTCAAGTCGCTCTGAGCCCCCGGCGATTCCAAAAATTCTCCTAGAATTCGGCTCACTATTGGGCGAGCGGGAGACGGCGTTTAACGATTGCTGAGGCGCCTGCGGACTAGTTTGCCGGTCATGACCACGGATTCGCCGCCCGTTTCCGGTTTTTCCCCGGACCAGCTATTCTCGCGCGCCTGCGCCGCGATGCTCGGGCTCATGGCGGCTGTGGTTCTCGGCTCGCATCTGGTGCTCGGCGCCTATCTCGACCGGCGCGAGGCGGAGGCCCGCCTGGTGATGGAGATGTCCGAGGAGCCGGCGGCGCTGCGGGCAGTGATGACCCGCGTCGAACAGATGGCCGCCGTCGAGGACGCCGGCGCGCGCGCGGCCCTGCGCGCCGGAGTGGCCACCGATCTGGTCGCCATCGCCGCGCGCCTCGAGGCGCGGGCGGGGCGCGCGGCGGATCTTCCCAACGGCCAGTCCGAGACGCTGGCCCCGGGCCTCGAGGCGGCGCTCGCCCGGGCGCGCGCAACCGCGGACGCCGAGCCCTTCGGCGCCGCCGAGGCGATCGTGTTCAAGGCCCGTTTCGCCGGCGAGGTGCTGCCCTACGCCGATCTCATCGACCACCGCGCCGCGATCGCCCTCGCAGCCAGCCGCCAGTCGCTCGAACTCGCGCTGCTGGCGTCCGCGCTGGTCGGGCTGATCGGTCTCGCGGCCCTCGGGCTCGCCGTCGCCCTTCCCGCGCGCCGCCGGATCCGCGACTGGGTGGCGCGGACCAGCGAGGCCGACCAGGACAACCGCTTCCGGCTCCTGCACGATCCGCTCACCCGCATGCCGAACGCCACCTACCTGCACGCCTATCTCAGCCGCAAGGCCGCCGCCGCGGCGCGCTGCCCGACCCAGACCGCGGTCATTCGCGTCGACCTCGACCGCTTCGACGTGATCCACGAGACCCTTGGCCCGCGCACCAGCGACGAGATCATCCGCATCGTCGCCCGGCGCATCCAGCAGATCCTGCGCGGCGGCGACTTCGCGGCGCATCTCGGCCACGACGATTTCGTCGTGGTCGCCGGCGATCTGGAGGACGAAAACGCCGCGGCCAACATCGCCCAGCGCATCCAGTTGGCGCTGGAGAACCCGTTCTCGGTGCGCGGCGGCGCCCAGCGCCTCGGCGCCAGTCTGGGCGTGACGCTGATCTCCGACGACGAGGCCGACGCCGACCGGATCCTCTTCAACGCCGAACGCGCGCTGTCGGACGCCCAGTCCACCGGCCGCGGCGGCATCTCCTACTTCCGGCAGGGCCTGCGCGAGGCGGTGGAGCGCCGCGAGCTGCTCTACACCGAGTTGCTCGCCGGGCTCGAGAAAGGCGAGCTTGCGCCGCATTTCCAGCCCCAGATCGACCTGCGCACCGGCTTGCTGGCGGGCTTCGAGGCGCTGGTGCGCTGGGAGCACCCGACCCGCGGCCTGCTTGCGCCCGCGGCCTTCCTCGATCTCGCCGACGAGACCGAGCTGACCGAGCGCATCGGCGAGGTGGTGCTCGCCCGCTCGCTCGGCGCGATCAACGCCTGGGACGCGGCGGGCTTCAAGGTTCCCCGGGTGGGGATCAATTTTGCGTTGGCCCAGCTGCGCAATCCGCGGCTGATCGAGAAGATCAAGTGGGAGGTGGAGCGCTTCGACGTCGAACCCGCACGCATCGCGGTCGAGGTTCTGGAGACCGTCCTGATAAAGAGCGACGCGGACATGGTGGTGCGCAACCTCCGCGGCCTCGCCTCGTCCGGGTTTCACATCGAATTGGACGATTTCGGAACCGGGCACGCGTCCATCTCCAACCTGCGCCGCTTCATGGTCGACCGCATCAAGATCGACCGCTGCTTCATCGCCGACATCGAGAACAGCGAGGAGCAGCGCCAGCTCACCGCCTCGATGATCGCGATGGCCAACGCGCTGGGCATCGCCACGCTCGCCGAAGGCGTCGAGACCGAGGGCGCCGAACTGGCGCTCCGGGCGCTCGGTTGCGACCAGTTCCAGGGCTATCTCGTCGCCCGACCGATGTCGGCTGCGGACACGTTCGGCTGGCTGCGGGCCTTTCCCGGCCGGGGCTACGAAGCGGCCGCGCGGGCCGCGGCGGGTGACCCGAATACACCTTGACCTTTAGGGCGCGCCCCTGTTGAACCCGGGCAGATTCCGAGCGTGATCTGAGCGGGGCGGGGCAATGGACGAACAGAACAGGAATCTGCTTCTGGCGACGGCGCTCAGCTTCGCCGTCATTCTGGTCTGGTTCCTGCTCTTCCCGCCGCCCGAGACGACGGTCGACCCGGCAGCGATCCAGACCGAACAGACCGCGCAGCAGCCCGGCGACATAGTCGTGCCGCGCGCCACCGACGGCGCGGAGGTCCAGACGCCGCAGCTCGAGGGCGCGGCCCCAACGACGCGCGCCGAGGCTCTGGCCCGGACCGCGCGCGTGCCCATCGAGACCGCGGCCCTTTCGGGTTCGCTGTCGCTCCTGGGCGGGCGCATCGACGACCTGCAACTCAAGCGCTATCGCGTCACCATCCAGCCCGACTCCCCGAACGTCACCCTGCTCAATCCCGTCGGCGTGCCGAACGCCTACTACGCCGTCTACGGCTGGGTTCCGGCCGGCGACCTGCCCGCCGATTCCGTTCCCGGCGCCAACACCGAATGGCAGGTCGAGAGCGGGGACAGGCTCACGGTCGAGACGCCGGTGACGCTGGTGTGGGACAATGGCGCGGGCCTGATCTTCCGGCGCACGATCTCTGTGGACGAGAACTACATGTTCTTCGTCGAGCAGACCGTCCAGAACCTCGGCGACAGGGAGGTGCGACTGGCTCCCTACGGCGTGATCGCGCGCCACGGCAAGCCCGACAACCTCCGCGGGTTCTATATCCTGCACGAGGGCGTGATCATGGTGACCGACGGGTCGCTGAACGAGTTGAGCTACAACTCGGTCGTCGATCTGGAGGTCAGCCCGGTCGAGAACGCCGCGGCCCAGACCATCGACGTGCAGGAAAACGGCTGGATCGGCTTCACCGACCACTACTGGATGTCGACGCTGGTTCCCGCCGCCGGCCAGTCGTTCACCGCCGTGGCGAAGTACACCGAGGCCACCGACACCTTCCAGACCGACATGCGTCTGCCGGTCATGAGCGTCGCTCCCGGGACCACCGCCTCGGCGGAAACGTCGCTCTTCGCCGGCGCCAAGAAATGGGAGATCATCCGCGACTACGAGCGCGATCTGGGGATCGACCGCTTCGTCGACGCGATCGACTGGGGATGGTTCTTTTTCCTGACCAAGCCGATCTTCCAGGTGCTGCATTGGATGAACGCCGCGATCGGCAACATGGGTCTCGCGATCATCGGGCTCACGCTGATCATCAAGGCGCTGCTCTTCCCGCTCGCCTACAAGTCCTATGTCTCGATGTCGAAGATGAAGGCGCTCCAGCCGGAAATGGAGAAGATCAAGGAGCGCGCCGGCGACGACCGCATGAAGATGCAGCAGGAGGTGATGGCCCTCTACAAGAAGGAGAAGGTCAACCCGGCCGCCGGCTGCCTTCCGATCCTGTTGCAGATCCCGATCTTCTTCTCGCTCTACAAGGTGATCTTCGTCACCCTCGACCTGCGCCACGCGCCATTCTTCGGCTGGATCAAGGATCTCTCCGCTCCTGACCCGACCTCGATCCTGAACCTCTTCGGGCTCCTGCCCTGGGACGCGCCGGGACCGACCAGCTTTCTGGCGATCCTGTCGATCGGCGTCTGGCCGGTGCTGATGGGCGTGACGATGTGGCTTCAGATGAAGCTGAACCCCGCGCCGACCGACAAGACGCAGGCGATGGTCTTCGCCTGGATGCCGTGGATCTTCATGTTCATGCTCGGTGGCTTCGCCTCGGGGCTGGTGATCTACTGGGTGGCCAACAACACCATCACCTTCATTCAGCAATACACCATCATGCGCACCCAGGGCGTGAACCCCAACGTGCTCGGCAACATCATCGGCTCGCTCAGACGCAAACAAAAGGCGGACTGAGCCGTGTCGGAGCCGCGGCTGAGCGAGATCTGGCGCCACCCGATCAAGGGCCATGGCTTCGAGGCGGTGAGCGCCACCTCCCTCGCGCCGGGCCAGACCCTGCCATGGGACCGGGTCTGGGCCATAGCGCACGACCGCGCCAAGCGGGTCACGCCGGAGAGCCGGGACTGGGCGGCCTGCGTCAATTTCTCCCGCGGCGCGCGCACCCCGGCGCTGATGGCGATCTCCGCGGAGTCCGACGAGGCAACCGCCGCCGTCACCCTGCGCCACCCCGACCGCCCCGAGATCCACGTGCGCCCAGACGACGCCGCGGACGCGGCGCGCCTGATCGACTGGCTGCGCCCGCTCAATGATCCCGAGCGGGCTGTGCCCGCCTTCGTCGTCCGCGCCGACCGCGGCATGACTGACAGCGACTTCCCCTCGATCTCGATCCTCAACCACGCCAGCCGCCGCGCGCTGGAACAGCGAGCCGGCAAACCCCTGCAGATGCAGCGCTTCCGCGGCAACTTCTGGGTGGAGGGCTGGGGCCCCTGGGAAGAGTTCGACCTGATCGGGCGCGACATCCGCATCGGCGCGGCGACGCTGCGGGTGCGAGAGCGCATCGGCCGGTGCAAGGCGACCACCGTCGATCCCGCCACCGGCCGGTCCGACGTGGACACGCTCGCCGCGCTCGAGGCCGGCTGGGGCCACACCGACTTCGGCGTCTACGCCGAGGTGATCGAGGGCGGTGCGGTCGCGGTGGGCGACCGCGCGACCTCGTGACCGGCCCCGATCCGACCACGACGCTGCATCCGCTGGCCGACGTCGCCCACGCAAGGTTGACGCGGCCAACGGCCGCGCCATGACGCTCGCCCCGCACGGCCGCGCGCAGGCGCCCGACGACGCGGCGCTCGAGCGCGGTCGCAAGCTCTTCGCCGGCCCCTGCGACTTTCTCAAGGGCGTGACCTCGATGGACGCGCTGCCGCCCGCCGACCGGGTAGAGGTCGCCTTCGCCGGGCGCTCGAACGTCGGCAAGTCGACGCTGATCAACGCGTTGACCGGCCGCCGGGCGCTCGCCCGGGCCTCCAACACCCCCGGCCGCACCCAAGAGATCAACTTCTTCACCCTCGGCGCGGCGAACTACCTGGTGGACCTGCCCGGCTACGGCTTCGCCAAGGCCCCGAAGTCAGCCGTCGCCCGCTGGCAGGCGCTGCTGCGCGCCTATCTCGCCGGCCGGCCCAATCTGCGCCGGGCCTTCCTGCTGGTGGACGCGCGCCACGGGCTCAAGCCCGTCGACGATGAGATCATGGCTCTGCTCGACCGCGCCGCGGTCACCTTCCAGGTGGCGCTGACCAAGGCCGACAAGATCCGTCCCGCAGACCTCGACGCCGTCGTCGCCAGCGTCGCTACCGGCCTTGCGGCGCATCCCGCCGCCTTTCCCGACATCGTGATCACCTCCGCGGAGACCGGCCTCGGCGTCGACAGCCTGCGGGCGATCGTCGCCGGGATGGTCTGACCGGAGCGCGGCGGGCTCACAAGGGCCCGAACCGGGTGGCATAGGCGCTGAAGAAACCGGCCCCCTGGACGTCGGCGAGCGCGCGCTCGACGTCGGCTGTCCCGGTGAACGGCCCCAGATACACCCGGCGGCCGAGGTCCTGCGCGCCGATCGTGCTCACCCTGTAGCCCAGCCCGCCGAAGACCGCGACGGTCCGCGCCTCGTCGGCCATGCTGGTCAGGACACCTGCACTCACGAAGGTCGGAGCGACCGCCGCCCCGTCTGTCGAGGGCTGGAAAGGCTCAAGCGTCTCCGCGAAGGCCTCCATGCCCGCAAGATCGGCGGTCATGGTCAGGCATCGCCCGCCGCGAATAAGAGCGATCTGCCGACCCAGCACCGGATTGACGACCCGCCGGCCCGTGCGGCTGCTGACGGTCTCGTTGGGAAAGGTCCGCTCGAGCCGATCGTACTGATCGAGCAGGAACGCGCAGCGGGCGGGGTCGCGCTCCTGTGGCGGCGCCGCACAGGCGGCCAGCGCCAGCGTCGCGGCCATCGCCATCCCGAGCCGCCGGGTTCCTGCAAGTCTCGACATGACCTCGTCCTTCCAGAACATACTTTCGAACATGAATATATTCATGCCTCCCGCGGTTTGCCAGACGCATCGTGTCGCGCGGCTTGCCGCCCGGCCGCGCGCGTCCTAAGGAGCGTCCTGCACCGAGCGGCCAGACCGGTCGCGCCCGCAGTCCGGAACCCGTCCCCGATGGAAAAGACCGCCGCCCAGTCCCGCGATTGGATCGCCACCGCGCGCACCCTGTCCGAGGCCCTGCCCTACCTGCAAGCCTACGATGGCGCGACCATCGTCATCAAGTTCGGTGGCAACGCCATGAAGAGCGCCGAGACGCTCGACCGCTTCGCCCGCGACGTGGTGCTGATGAAGCAGTGCAACGTCAACCCGGTGGTGGTCCATGGTGGCGGGCCGAAGATCAATGCGATGCTCGCCCGGCTCGACATCGAGTTCGAGTTCGTGGAGGGCAAGCGCGTCACCACGCCCGAGGTGATGGAGGTCGTCGAGATGGCGCTGGCCGGCAGCGTCAACAAGCAGATCGTCCAGGCGATCTCCCGGCAGGGCGGCCGCGCCGTCGGCATCAGCGGCAAGGACGGCAACCTGCTGATCTGCGAGCGCGACGTCGCTCGCGTGACCCGCGACGGCGCCGAGGTCGAGGTCGACCTCGGGCTCGTGGGGCGTCCGGTGAAGGTGAACCCCGGCGTGCTGCGCACGTTCCTCGGCTCCGACTTCATCCCGGTCGTGGCGCCGGTGGGCATGGGCGAGGCGGGCGAAACCTACAACGTCAACGGCGACATCGCCGCGGGCGCCATCGCCGGCGCGATGAAGGCCGACCGGCTGTTGCTGCTCACCGACGTCGATGGCGTGAAGGACGCCGACGGCGCGGTGATCCAGCGGCTCGACATAGCCGAGGTCGAGCGCCTGGCGCGGTCGGGCGTGATCTCCGGCGGAATGCTGCCCAAGACGCGCACTGCCCGCGACGCGATCGCCGACGGGGTGCGCGCCGTCGTCATCCTCAACGGCACATCGCCGCACGCCATCCTGCTCGAGCTCTTCACCTCCCATGGCGCGGGCACCCTGATCGAGGCGGATCGCGCAAAGGCGCCTTGACGGCGCCGGCGGCCCGGCCACCATCTCGCCCATGCAGAACGAAGCGCTCATCCGTGTCGCGGTCTTTCTCGGCCTCTTCGCCCTTCTCGCGTTGATCGAGTGGCGCGCTCCGCGACGGCCACGTCTCCAGACCCGCCGGGCCCGCTGGACGACCAACTGGGCGATCATCGTTCTGGACACCGTGACGCTGCGGATCCTCGCGATCGCGCTGCCGCTGCTTGCGGTCGGCGCGGCGCTCGACGCCGGCGCGCGCGGCTGGGGGCTCTTCAACGGTCTCGACTGGCCGGCCTGGATCGAGATCGTCCTGGCGATCCTCGTTCTCGACCTCGCGCTCTGGGCGCAGCACCTGATCACCCACAAGGTGCCGCTGCTCTGGCGCATCCACCGTGTCCACCACGCCGACGTCGACATGGACGTCACCACGGCGATCCGCTTCCATCCCGCCGAGATCGCGCTGTCGATGGGCCTCAAGATCGGACTGGTCTACCTGCTGGGACCCGCGGCGCTGGCGGTCGTGCTCTTCGAGATCCTCCTCAACGGCATGGCGATGTTCAACCACGCCAACATCGACCTGCCGGGCCCCGTCGACCGCGTGGTGCGCAAGGTCGTCGTGACCCCGGACATGCACCGTGTGCACCATTCGATCCACCGGATCGAGCACGACAGCAACTACGGCTTCAGCCTGTCGATCTGGGACCGGATCTTCGGCACCTACATCGCAGAGCCCGCCGAGGGGCATCTCGACATGCAGACGGGCCTCGCTTGGCGCGACGACCGGCCGAGCCGGCTGGGATGGAGCCTGGCGCTGCCCTTTCGGAAAGGTTAACCACCGGCGCGCGAAATAGACCTTTTATCTTGATACTCAATGGGTTGCCATCCGCTCTTCAGCCATGCGCGCGTGCGCGAATCCCGCGCGCGCAGCCCCGCAAGCGAAGCGTCTTCCCGCCGGCAGCGTTTCGTGGCAGAAAAATTCCATGAAGCGCCTCATCCTCATGCGCCACGCAAAATCGAGCTGGGCCGATGCGGGGCAGCGCGACGCCGACCGGCCGTTGAACCCGCGCGGGCGCGCCGCGGCCGCGCTCATCGGCGACTGGCTCGCCCGCAACGGCTACCGTCCCGATCACGGCCTCGTCTCCTCCGCCACGCGGACCCGCGAGACCTGGGACATCCTCGCACGCCGGATCGGGGCGACCACCTTCGATGCGGTTCCCGCGCTCTACCACGCCGAGCCCGAAGCCATCCTGGCGGTCCTGCGCGCCGCGCCGGAGGACGATGCGGTGCTGATCCTCGGACACCAGCCGGGCCTCGGCGAGGCTGCAACCCGCCTTCTCGCCGCGCCGCCGGAGGACGCCGAATTCGAGCGTCACCCGACCGCGGCGACCTCGATCATCGACTTCGACGCCTCCCGCTGGCGCGAGGTTTCCTGGGGATCCGGGCGTCTCGTGGACTTCACCGTGCCGCGGAGGCTCGAACCCGCGACCTAGTGGCCGAGGATCTGGCTGAGAAACAGCTTGGTGCGGTCCGACTGCGGGTTGTTGAAGAACGCCTTCGGCTCGTTCTGCTCGACGATCTGGCCCTGGTCCATGAAGATCACCCGGTTCGCCACCGCCTGGGCGAAGCCCATCTCATGAGTGACGCAGATCATCGTCATGCCTTCCTTGGCGAGCTCGATCATCGTGTCGAGCACCTCCTTGATCATCTCCGGATCGAGCGCGGAGGTCGGCTCGTCGAAGAGCATGATCTTGGGCTGCATGCACAACGCCCGGGCGATCGCGACCCGCTGCTGCTGACCCCCGGAGAGCTGGCCGGGATACTTCTCGGCCTGCTCGGGGATACGGACTTTTGTGAGGAACTGCATCGCCAGCTCCTCGGCCTCCTTCTTGGGCGTCTTGCGGACCCAGATCGGCGCGAGCGTGCAGTTCTCCAGGATGGTCAGGTGCGGGAAGAGGTTGAAGTGCTGGAACACCATGCCGACCTCCGAGCGGATGCGGTCAATGTTCTTGAGATCCGAGGTGAGTTCGGTGCCGTCGACGATGATCTTGCCCTTCTGGTGCTCCTCGAGCCGGTTGATGCAGCGGATGAGCGTCGACTTTCCGGAGCCGGACGGGCCGCAGACCACGATCCGCTCGCCCTTGAATACGGTGAGGTTGATGTCGCGCAGCACGTGGAACTGGCCGTACCACTTGTTCATGTCGACGATCTCGATGGCCGGTTCGTCGGTCACCTTCATCGAGTCCGGCTGGACGGCGAGCTCTCCGGCGGTGTCGGCCATGACGCGTCTCTCCTATTGGCGCTCGGTCTGGAGCTTGCGCTCCAGCCAGCGCGAGTACCGTCCCATGCTATAGCAGCACAGGAAGAACAGGAGCGCAACGAACCCGTAGAGCTCCCACACGATGCCGTTCCAGTTGCTGTCCGCCCGGATCGCGGTGGTCAGCCCGATCGGATCGAGAAGCGCGATGATCGCGACCAGCGTGGTGTCCTTGAACAGGCTGATGAAGTTGTTGACGATGTTCGGAATCGAGATCTTGAGCGCCTGGGGCATGATGATCAGCCGCATCGACTTCCAGTAGTCGAGCCCGAGGGCGGCCGCCGCCTCGTACTGTCCCTGCGGCAGCGCCGCGAGCCCGCCGCGCACCGTCTCGGCCATGTAGGCGGCCGAAAACAGCGTCACCATGATTATGACGCGCAGGATGATGTCGAAGTTCGTGCCCGGCGGCAGGAAGATGTTGAGAAGGAACGAAGCCACCAGCAGCAGTGTGATCAGCGGCACGCCCCGGATGAACTCGATGAATGCCACGCAGATCGTCTTGACAAAGAACATGTCCGACCGCCGCCCGAGCGCCAGAAGGATGCCGAGCGGCAGCGAGAAGACGATCCCGGTCACACCGATGACGACCGAGAGAAGGAAGCCGCCGAACTGCTTCGACGTGACCGGGGTCAGCGAAAGGAACGGCGTCGCCTCGCCGATCACCCGCGCCGCCGGTCCGGCCAGATAGAGCCACCAGACGAGCATCGCCAGCACAGCCACGCCCAGCGCCACGAAACCCGCCGCGACGGGCTGGAGGAGGCGCATCACCAGCAGCAGAATTCCGAAGCCGGCGTAGGCTGCCAGCGGCGTCATGATCGACCCGCCCCAGAGCAGCCAGTACGCAAGGCCAGGAAAGGCGATGGAGAACCAGAGCATCTGGCGCGGGAACCAGGGAAAGAGCACCGGCGCAATCGCCACGAACATCAGCGCGAAGGTCAGCGTCGGCCGCCAGTAGAGTTCGCGCGGATAGAAGCCGAACAGGAACTGGTTCCAGCGTTCGCGGATCACCGCAAAGCACGCGCCGGATGCGTCCTCGCCCCAGGTCGCCTTGATGATCTCGCGGCATTCGCTCAGGGAGCCAGCGTTCCAGACCGAGTGCGCGAACCATGGCCACACATGGCTAAACAGCCACCAGATCGCCAGCGCGGACACAATGGTCAGCGCCGAGTTGAGCCAGCTGGAAAACAGGTTCTCCCGGGCCCAGCGGATCGGGCCGACGGCGCTCGTCGGCGCGGCCCGGGGCGCAACGATCTCGTGACGTACGAAGCCGGTGTCGCTCACCTCATCGCTCCTTCAGCGCTACACGGGCGTTGTACCAGTTCAGGACCGAGGACACCGTGAGGCTGACCAGCAGATAGAAGCCCATCAGAAGCAGCATGCACTCGAGCTCGCGCCCGGTCTGGTTCATGGTGATGCCGCCGAGCGTCGCGCGAACGTCCGGATACCCCACAGCGATGGCCAGCGACGAGTTCTTGGTCAGGTTCAGGTACTGCGAGATGAGCGGCGGCACGATCACCCGGAGCGCCTGGGGCAGAACGACGAGAACTCATGACGCGCCGCGGACGCAGGCCGAGCGCGCTCGCAGCCTCGGTCTGCCCTCGCGAGACCGCCATGATGCCCGCACGCACGCTCTCGGCGATGAAGGCGCCCGTGTAGCATGACAGAGCCAGCCAGAGCGCGATCAGCGCCTTGTCGACGAAGGCGCCGCCCTGAAAGTTGAAACGCTCAAGAACTGGGTACTCGAGCGAGATCGGGCTGCCTACGAGGAAATCGACAAGCAGCGTGGGCACGAAGAACAGACCGAGCTTGATCCAGAACGTGGGAAGGATCTCGCCCGTCTGTTCCTGCCGTCGCCGCGCGTATCGGCCAAAGACCACGATGGCGGCGACCGAGAGCAGGAACACGCCCACCACGACCTGCCACCCGGGACCCAGCACCGGCCAGGGCATGAAGATCCCGCGGTTGGTGATCGCGACCGACTCGAACAGCATCGAGGATGTCGCATCGTCTCCCCGAAAGGCGGAGGGCGGAGGCGCGACGTCGGTCAGCACCGCCATGAAGGCCAAGATCCACAGAAGCACGGGCACGTTGCGGAAGGTATCCACGTAGACGGCCGCGAGGCGCGCGACGATCCAGTTCGGCGACAAGCGCAGCACGCCCACGAGCACGCCGATCACCGTGGCCAGGAGGCAACCTAGGATCGCCACCAGAAGGGTGTTCACGATTTCCACGAGCGCCGCGCGCGCATGGGTGTCGTCGTTGGTGTACGGGATGATCGTCTGGCTGATGTCGTAGCCGGCGCGCGAACCGAGGAACGAGAAGCTGAAGTCCTTGCCGAGCGCGGACAGGTTCTGGACGGTGTTGTTGACCAGCCATGCAGCGACAAGCATCACCGCGATGACCGCCAGGGTCTGGATGGTGAGCGAGCGGTACCGGGAGTCGTAGATCAGCATGCTGAGCCGGAACGGCTGCTGATCTATCGAGTTGGCTGTTGTCATGCCCGGCCACGCTCCGTTGATGAACCGCACCGCCGGCGACTTGCGACGCGCCGCTCAGGGCGCGCCGCAGGGACCGACCGTTCTCGCCTTTCGCCTCCGGGACCGGCGTCGCGGGCCACCCGCGTCACGCCTGTTCCCGGCCTGCGATCACCGGAAGGGCGGCGAAAACTGCAGACCGCCTTCGGTCCAGAGCGCGTTGACGCCGCGTTCGATGTTGCTCGGCGTGCCTTCTCCGATGTAGCGCGCGAAGATTTCGCCGTAGTTGCCCTGCGCGGCGATGGCCCGCTTCGCCCATTCCGGGTCGAGGCCAAGCATCGTGCCGAGGTCGCCCTCCAAGCCGAGAAGGCGCTTGATTTCGGGATCGTCCGACGTAGCCATCTCGTCGATGTTCGTTGAGGTGACGCCGTACTCCTCGGCGGCCACCAGCGCGTTCTGCACCCAGCGCACGATGTCCGCCCACTGATCGTCGCCCTGACGCACCACCGGCCCAAGCGGCTCCTTGGAGATGATCTCGGGCAGGATCACGAAGTCATCGGGGTTTTCGTAGGTCGAGCGCTGTGTGGCGAGCTGCGAGGCGTCGGTGGTGTAGGCGTCACAGGCGCCGCCGAGGAACTGCTGGTCCGCCTCGGCGGGTGTCTGGATCGGTACCGGCTGATAGCTGATGCCGTTGACCTTGAAGAAGTCCGCGAGATTGAGCTCGGTCGTCGTTCCGGTCTGGATGCAGACCGTCGCGCCGTCCAGTTCGGTCGCCGACGTGACGCCGAGCTCCGCCGGAACCATGAAGGCCTGTCCGTCGTAGTAGTTCACGCCCGCGAAGGTGAACTTCAGATCGACGTCGCGCGTGAACGTCCAGGTCGAGTTGCGGTAGAGAACGTCGATCTCGCCGGAGGTCAGCGCGGTGAACCGGGTCTCGCCGGTGGTCGGCACGAACTCGATCTTGCTCTGGTCGCCGAGCACGGCGGCCGCGATCGCCCGGCAGAACGCGACGTCAAAGCCGTCCCACTCGCCGTTCGCATCGGGAAAGGCGAAGCCGGCGAAGCCGGTGTTCACGCCGCATTTGAGAGTGTCAGCAGCCCTGACCGCATCGAGGGTCTGGGCGCTGGCGGCGGCTGCGAGTAACGAAAAAGTGGTGGCCGCCCCGAGGAGGCATCGTGATTTCATGATACTTCTTTCCCTGTCGGCAGGACGGTCGTCGAACGCCGGCCCATTGTTGATCTGTTGGCGGTGCGCCAATAGCACCATGACCAATAGTCTGCACGCTGGAAACGTCAAGCCGCCTGCCATCAGGCATCACCCGCCCGCGCGAGGCGCAAGAAGGCGTCTGCGCGAAGGAATTCTGATCGCGTTCGGGCCGCGGCCATCGCGGCCTCGGCGTCGACGCCCCACTGTTCGGTCTGCCAGGCTTCGTCCAGCCGCGAAAGCGTCCACGCCTCCTCGCCGGCGAGCGCGCCGCGGCTGATCGCAAGCCCGAGCACCAGCGAGCCGGAAAGCGCAACGAGGTCCTGGAGAGCGGCGATCTCGAATGCGCCGTGCCTGCTGACGGCGGCGCGAAGCCGCGCGAGGCTTTCGGGGGGCTGCGGCTGGTGCGCGAGATCGTCGATCACGAGGAGAGGCGCCGCAAGCGTCTCGCGCGCCCAGGTCAGCCAGGGGTCCCAGGCTTCCGCCTGGCGCAGGGCGAGGGCCGACGGACTGGCGGCGCGGTAGCACAGCAGATCCGCGTCGCCGTATTCCGAGATCGCTCCCACAATCGCCTCGAACACCGCCGGGATTCGGTCGATGGCTGTGTTGGCCATTCCCGTGAGCGGCAGATCGCGCGGATCGATCCGATCCTCGACCGCGCGCCATTCCTCGGCAACCCGCTCGGCCAGCGCCATCGAAGGGAGCGCGACGGGGACCCGCGCCGGCGTGTTCAGCCGGCGCTCGTCGAGCAGGACGACGAAACCGCCCGCCTCACGGCGCACGGTCACGTCGGACCAGTCGCGGCGCGGCACCCGCGTCATAGATTAGACGCCAAGCGACGCAAGGGCGTCGTCGAGCGCGGCGAACTCTTCTATGATGCGATCGGCGCCGGCCTCCCTGAGACGGTCGGTCGCGTGATAGCCCCATGCGACGCCGATGGTGGCGAAGCCCGCCGCGCGTCCCATCTCGATGTCGTAGGTCGTGTCTCCGATCATCACTGCGCGGCCGGCGTCGCAGCCGGTATCGCGCAGCGCTTGTCGAAGCATCGATGGATGCGGCTTGGACGGGTGAAGATCGGCGGTCTGCGCGGTGGCGAAGTATCGCTCGATCCGGTGGGTCCGAAATACATGGTCAAGCCCGCGTCGCGCCTTGCCGGTCGCCACGCCCAGCAGGGTGTCCTCTGCCCGCCAAGCCCGATCCAGCGCCTCGATCGCGCCGTCGTAAAGGGGAGCCAGCGCCTCACCGGAGCCCTCCTGCCGGCGCGTGACGAAACCTTGCTGGTAGCGGGCCACGAGGTCGCCGACCTCGTCATGGTCGGCGTCCTCCATGAGCCGGGAGACCGCTTCGCGCAGCGAAAGCCCGACGATGTCGAGGATTTCTGGACGGGACGGCGCGGGCCGCCCGACCTGTGCGAAGGCGTCGCTCATCGCCGCGACGATGATGTCCTGGCTGTCGATCAGCGTGCCATCCACGTCGAAGACCACCAGCCGGGTCGAGGTCATCGTGGATCTCCGAACGGATCGGCCGGCGACTGGGCTAGGCTCCAGCCGAACTCCTCCCAAGTGCGCGCCATGTGATCGGGCAGCGGCGCGGTCAGCTCGAGCCAGACGCCGGTGGACGGATGCCGGAATGCGAGGCTTCGGGCGTGCAGGTGAAGCTTGCGGCTCAGCCCTGGTCCGAGCAGCGTTCCGGACTCGTCGCCGCCATCGTGCGGCCGCGAGCCGTACTTGAAGTCGCCGACAATCGGATGGCCGATCGCGGCCATATGGACGCGGAGCTGGTGGGTCCGTCCGGTGATCGGCGAGAGCGCCACCCAAGCGAGGCGCTTCCCGAGCGCCTCGATCACCTCGTAGCGCGACCTCGCGGAGCGGACGCCATCGGCGTCTTCGCGGTCCTCCTCGCCCGTCGCGCGCATCACCTCGCCATGTTCGGTCTGGGCCTTCATCAGCGCATAGGTAACCTCGCCCTGCGGCGGCCGCGGCGCGCCGCGCACGACCGCCCAGTAGAGCTTGCGCGTTTCCCGGCGGCGAAACGCCCGGGCCACTTCCGCCGCGGCGGAGGCGGTCCGGGCCATCACGAGGACGCCCGAGGTCTCCCGGTCGATTCGATGCACAAGTCGGGGCTTCTCGTTCCTCTCGAACCGAAGCGCCTCGGCGAGCGCATCGACGTGACGTGACGCCAGGCCCGTACCGCCCTGAACCGCGAGTCCGCAGGGCTTGTTTATGGCGATCAGATCATCGTCGCGGTAGATAATGCAGCTTCTGATCAGCGCGGCGTCGGCCTCGTTTATCGAGCGGCCGACCGACGGCGTCCGCGCGCTCGGCTCGGCCTCCTCGATGGGCGGAACGCGCACGATCTGCCCGGGCAGGAGACGAGCCGAAGCCCTGGCGCGGCCGCCGTCGACCCGGATCTCGCCCTTGCGGCACATCCGCTCGATGCGGCCCTGCGACACGTGCGGAAAGCGCCGGCGGAGCCACCGATCGAGCCTTGGGCTTCCGTCATCGGCTTCAACGGAAAGGTGCTGGACGCCGCTCATACCCGCCCACGATGTTCGATCCGAGAGATCCCGTCGGACAACAGGGGTCTAGCCGGAAACGCGCGCCTGCAAAAGGGGGCCGGGAGGCGGCCTCTCTTCAGAGAGACGCGCCGCGCCGCTCCTCATCGCAGTCGGGCTGCGCGGCTTCGCCGGATAGGCGCGGTCGCAGGGCCGTAAAGGCGCCAGCCGCGCCTGGGTCGAGCGCCTCCGGGTGCGCCGCGGGCGCCGTATCGATCTCGAGGCAGCGCCAGTCGGGGAAGCAACGCTGCGCGACTGCGCCGAACGCCTCGACTCGGATCTCGCCGTGTCGCGGATCGGACAGCACCCGGGCCGCCAGCGGAAGGATGACGTCGCACGGCCCCTCGATGGTCTGCTCGCAGCGGCCACCGGCGACCCGCAACTCGCCCGTTATCCCGTTGCGAGAGTTGTAGCTCCACGCCCGCCTTACGATGTCGAGCGTCTCCGCCGCTGTCAGCCGGTCGGAGAGCGTCGACCAGCAGGAAAACCGGACGAGGGATGCGTCTGCGCTAGACCGTGCCATGAAACCGTCACATGAGATGGAAACGTTTTGAATCAACCCTTGCGGTCAGAAATGTCAATGCTTCGGCCGAAAAAACTCGCCAAGCAACTATTCAGCGGCGGGCGCGACGCGCGAACTCGGATATGAAGATGTCGGTCGCGAGCGTTTCGTCAGAGGAAAGGGCGCCGGTTGGGAGACTACCGAACGACCAGTTCTCGAAGCGTCGATTCGGCACCTGGCGTTCGCTGACGATCTGAAGGCGGCGGTGGCGCGGGTCGGCGGCGATGACCTCCATCCTGGTCAGGACCCGACGGCGGGATCCCTCCAGGACGCCATAGAACTTGTTGCCATGGTGGAGAAGCAGGCCAGTGAGAACGAGCCTTGCGTTGTTCCTGCGGGACACTTCGCCGATCTCAAGCACATCAGCTTCTTCGAGCGCAAGGCCCGCGACGCTCACGTAGACGATCCGCACCAGATTGGCCCCGCGGTCGCCGCCATCTCGACCCCCGCCTTTCGATCCTTCGTTGCTGTCGGCGAAACGTGTGATCGGTAGTCCACCCGCCTGTGCTAGCCTGCCCCCTTGGTAGACCTCGCGTTTCGCCAGCGCAACAACCGCTGCGCGAGTTCTTCTTCGAAACCACGGTCGGTCGGCGTGTAGAACGTCTTGCGCTCCAAGGAATTGGGGAAATACTCCTGACCGGAGAAGCCGCCGGATTGGTCGTGATCGTACTGGTATCCGGCACCGAACCCCTGCTCCCGCATGAGCGCCGTCGGCGCATTGAGGATGTGCATCGGCGGGGGCGGAGACCCGGTCTCAGACGCGAAACGCCGCGCCGCCGAGAACGCGGTGTATCCGGTGTTTGATTTCGGGGCGAGCGCAAGGTAGATGACCGCCTGCGCGAGCGCCAGGTCGCCTTCCGGGGACCCGAGGCGTTCAAAGATCGACCACGCCTCGAGACAGATCCCCTGAGCCCTCGGATCTGCCAACCCGATGTCCTCGATCGACATGCGCACGATCCGGCGAGCAAGATAGTTCGGGTTCTCACCGGCCTCCAGCATGCGCGCCAGCCAGTAGAGAGCCGCGTCCGGATCGGAACCGCGCACCGACTTGTGCAGGGCGGAGATGAGGCCGTAATGGCCATCGCCCGTCTTGTCGAACTGCGCCGCGCGCCGCGCGACCAGGCGCTGCACGTCGCCGACATCGATCCTGCGACCGCGCGCGCCGGCGAGGTGTTCGACGAGGTTGAGAAGCGCCCGTCCATCGCCGTCGCTCATTGCGATCAGCGCCGTGGTCGCCTCCGGCGAGAGATCCAGGCCGCCTTCGAGGGACGCCGCAGCGCGCGCGATGAGCGCCGCGAGCGCCGCATCATCGAGCCTGTGCAGACGCAGGACCTGCGCCCGCGACAGAAGGGCCGAGTTCAGTTCGAAGGATGGATTTTCGGTCGTCGCGCCGACGAGGACGATCGTGCCATCTTCCATGTGCGGAAGAAACGCGTCCTGCTGCGCCTTGTTGAAACGATGGATCTCGTCGACGAAGAGCAGCGTGCCGCGACCGTTGGAGCGCCGCGCCGCAGCCCCGTCGAAGATCCTGCGCAGATCGGCCACGCCGGAGAAGATCGCGCTGGTCTGAGCGAAGGCGAGGTCCACCTCGTCGGCAAGCAGCCGCGCGATCGTGGTCTTTCCGACGCCCGGCGGCCCCCAGAAGATGATCGAGGAAAGACGCCGCTCCGCGATCATGCGTCCGAGCGGGCAGTCCTCGCCGAGCAGATGATCTTGGCCTACGACCTCCGAGAGGCGCACCGGCCTCAGACTGTCGGCGAGCGGTCTGGGATGCGTCGATCGAGGCGACGCGGTCGTGTCGCCGCACTCGGCCTCGTCGAACAGGTCTCGGGTTTCCGGGGTCACCGGATCAGCCCCGAGACCCGCGGGCGATCACCCGTCGGCCGCTTCCAGTTCAACGGTCTCGCGCGCCTTGTCGGCGGCGCCCTTCGCCGATGCGTCGCGATCAATGAGCTCGATGACCGCCATGGGAGCCATGTCGCCGTAGCGGAACCCGGCCTTGAGCACTCGCGAATAGCCGCCGCTGCGGTCCTTGTACCGAGGTCCGAGAGTCTCGAAGAGCTTCGAGACCGCCGCGTCCTGCTTGATCTCGGCCGCCGCGAGTCGACGCGCATGGAGATCGCCGCGCTTGCCCAAGGTGACAAGCTTGTCGATGATTCGCTTGAGTTCCTTGGCCTTCGGCAACGTGGTCTTGATCTGTTCGTGCTCGATGAGGCTGCAGGACATGTTGGCGAACATCGCCTTGCGGTGCTCGTGGGTGCGGTTCAGTTTTCTGTAGCCGTTTCCGTGGCGCATCGTGGGTCTCCGGTGTCTCTATGTTTTGCTTTGTCCGCCGGTCCGTATCGGGACCGGCTCCTTGGGGCGTTTCACCGCCCGTGGTGGATGTCTCCGGCGAACGCGCCGCCGGAGCCTCCGTTCAGAACTGGTCCTCGTACTTCTTGGCGAGATCCTCGATGTTCTCGGGAGGCCAGTCCACGATCTCCATTCCGAGATGAAGGCCCATGGTGGTCAGAACTTCCTTGATCTCGTTGAGCGACTTGCGCCCGAAGTTCGGGGTGCGCAGCATCTCGGCCTCGGTCTTCTGGATCAAGTCGCCGATATAGACGATGTTGTCGTTCTTCAGGCAGTTGGCGGAGCGCACCGAAAGCTCGAGCTCGTCGACCTTCTTCAGAAGCAGCGGGTTGAACTCCAGGTCGTCCGCCTCGTCGAGATGCTGACCCGAGCTCGGTTCCTCGAAATTGACGAAGACCGAAAGCTGGTCCTGAAGGATCCGCGCCGCGTAAGCCACGGCGTCCTCGGGTTTGAGCGACCCGTCCGTCTCGATGGTGACTGTCAGCTTGTCGTAGTCGAGGATCTGTCCCTCGCGGGTCGGCTCGACCTTGTAGGAGACCTTCCGGATCGGCGAGAATAACGCATCCACCGAGATCATGCCGATCGGCGCGTCCTCGGGCCGGTTCTTGTCGGCCGGGACATAGGCCTTGCCGGTCTCGACCGTCAACTCCATGAAGAGCGACGCTCCGTCGTCGAGATGGCAGATCACGTGATCACGGTTCAGGATCTCGATGCCGTTGCTGAGCGAGATGTCGCCGGCCGTGACGACGCCGGGACCGGTGGCGCGAATCTCGAGGCGCTTGGGACCTTCGACCTCCATGCGGACTGCAACGCTCTTGAGGTTCAGCACGATGTCGGTGACATCCTCGCGGACCCCCGGCACCGAGGAGAACTCGTGCAGCACGCCGTCGATCTGGACCGAGGTGATCGCCGCGCCCTGAAGCGAGGACAGCAGCACGCGCCGCAGCGCGTTGCCGAGTGTGAGGCCGAAGCCCCGCTCGAGAGGTTCGGCGACGACGACTGCCGTGCGCTCGGGATCAGGCCCGGGCTTGATCTCTAGGGCGGTAGGACGGATGAGTTCCTGCCAGTTCTTGTGGATCATCATATTTTCGTCCTCCATTCCTGTTCGACAACCGGATCCGTCGGTCTGCGAACGCCCGAGGGTCAGAAAAGGCTGATGCGGGGCTACTGACCCCGCACCCACATCGCATTCGGCTCCGTCAGACGCGCCGGCGCTTGGGCGGACGACAACCGTTGTGGGCGATCGGAGTTACGTCCCTGATCGCGGTGATGGTGAAGCCAACGGCCGAGAGCGCCCTAAGTGCGCTTTCACGGCCAGAGCCGGGGCCCTGGACCTCGACTTCGAGCGTCCGCACGCCGTGCTCCTGCGCCTTGCGCCCCGCGTCCTCGGCGGCCATCTGCGCGGCGTAGGGCGTCGACTTGCGCGACCCCTTGAAGCCCATGGTGCCGGCCGACGACCAAGCGATTGCATTGCCCTGGGCGTCGGCGATCAGGATCTTGGTATTGTTGAAGCTTGCGTTCACATGACAGACGCCGGTCGAAATGTTCTTGCGTTCCTTACGCTTCGTGCGCGTGCGTTCCCGTGCCATCGATCTCGATCCCTATTTCTTCTTGCCTGCGATCGCCTTGGCCGGCCCCTTGCGCGTGCGCGCATTGGTGTGGGTGCGCTGGCCCCGGACTGGCAGGCCGCGGCGATGCCTCAGGCCGCGATAACACCCCAGATCCATCAGGCGCTTGATGTTCATCTGGGTCTCGCGCCGAAGGTCGCCCTCGACCATTAGGTTGGCGTCGATGAACTCGCGGATCCGGAGCACCTCGGCGTCGCTGAGCTCATTGACGCGCCGGTTAGCGCCGATCTCAAGCTCACCGCAGATCCGCCGTGCGGTTGGCTGGCCGATGCCGGTGATGTACGTGAGTGCGATGGGAACCCGCTTGTTGGTCGGGATGTTTACGCCTGCTATGCGCGCCAAGTCTCTACTCCGTCTCTTCCCCGCCGCATTCGCGACGGGCGTTGCCCAGTGTCTCGCCGCATGAACGGCAGAAAAAACATCGCCACAAACGGGCGACCCATCCCGCGTTCCTGAGGTGAACATGAAAGGAACGACTCTCTCCTAGGAAAGCCGGCGGAGTATAGGCACGCCGCCGTCGGGGTCAAGCGTTAACGGGCGTCCATTCTACAGGCCGAGTCCGCTCCGGATATCGCCGGCCACGGCGTCGATCTCACCCAGCCCGTCGACGCTGCGAAGCTTGCCCTTCGCATGATAGTAGCCGATCAATGGCGAAGTATTGCGGTAGTACGCCATCAGTCTCACGCGCATCGATTCGGCGTTGTCGTCGGCGCGTCGCACGAACTCGGTTGAGCCGCACTTGTCGCAGACGCCATTCCTCTCGGTGGGTTTGGTCGCGTCGTGATAGACCTCGCCGCATTTCGGGCAGCTGAAACGCCCGGCGACCCGGTCGATCAGCGCCTCGTCCTCGACACGCATTTCCACCACGGCGTCGAGCGTGGCGTTCTTGCGCGCAAGCAGATCCTCGAGCGCGTCGGCCTGCGCCAGCGTGCGCGGGAAGCCGTCGAAGATCAGCCCGTGCTTCCCGGCGTCGGCGTCGAGTCTCTCCGCGATCAATCCGATCACGATGTCGTCGGTGACGAGATCGCCCCGCGCCATGACGTCGGCCACCTTCCGACCCATTTCGGTCCCGGACGATTTCGCTTCGCGAAGCATGTCTCCAGTCGAGAGTTGCACCATCGAGAACTCATCGACGAGGCGTTTCGCCTGGGTGCCCTTGCCGGCGCCGGGCGGACCCAACAGAATGATGTTCATCGTTTCGCCTTCCCCCGTCCCTTGCCGCGCAGCCGCGACTTCTCGATCAACCCTTCGTATTGATGCGCCAGCATGTGGGACTGCACCTGCGTGATCGTGTCCATCGTCACCGAAACCACGATCAGAAGCGATGTGCCGCCGAAGTAGAATGGCACCGAAAGACGCGAGATCAGGACTTCGGGAAGCAGGCAGACGGCGGCGAGATAGGCCGAGCCGATGACCAGAATGCGGTTCACCACATAGTCCAGGTACTCGATCGTCTTCTGCCCCGGCCGGATCCCCGGGATAAATCCGCCCTGCTTCTTGAGGTTGTCGGCGACGTCGTCTGACTTGAACGCCACGTTGGCGGTGTAGAAGTACGTGAAAAAGACGATCATCGCGCCGAAAAACAGCAGGTAGAGCGGCTGCCCGCGGCCCATGTACGCGGCGACATAGCTCAGGATGCCGGAGCCAGCGGCAGCGCTTCCCGCCTGCCCCGAGAACGTGGTGATGGTCGCCGGCAACAGCAGCAGGGACGACGCGAAGATCGCCGGGATGACGCCGGCGGGATTGACCTTCACCGGCAGGTTCGAACTCTCCCCGCCGTAGATCTTCATCCCCACCTGACGC
The DNA here is from genome assembly GCA_963836255.1 of uncultured Alphaproteobacteria bacterium. Classification (GTDB taxonomy): domain Bacteria; phylum Pseudomonadota; class Alphaproteobacteria; order Rhodobacterales; family Rhodobacteraceae; genus Amaricoccus. Next base: position 55,926 of record CAWIIL010000001.1, on the reverse strand, counting down.
TTTGGATACTGTATGTGGATCTTTCGCAGCGCTCGCTCCATGAACACGACGAAGGCGATCACCGCCACCATCATCACCATGATGCCGATTATGGTCGCCGGGCTGAGCGCGCCCGTCCGGCCTTGGGTGAAGAACTGCGCAAGGGCGGCGGGCAACTCAGCCACAATTCCGACGAAGATGATCAGCGAAATGCCGTTGCCGATGCCGCGGGCGGTGATCTGTTCGCCCAGCCACATCAGGAACATTGTCCCGCCGACCAACGTGATCACGCAGGAGATGCGGAAGAACCAGCCTGGGTCATGCGCCAACCCCTGCGCCTCAAGGCCAAGGGCAAGACCATAAGCCTGGAACGTGGCTAGAAAGACCGTCCCGTATCGGGTGTACTGGTTGATCTTCTTGCGGCCCGCCTCGCCCTCCTTCTTGAGGGCGGCGAGCGACGGGACCATCGAGGTCAGAAGCTGGACGATGATCGAAGCTGAGATGTAGGGCATGATCCCCAGCGCGAAGATCGCCATCCTCGAGACGGCGCCGCCGGTGAACATGTTGAGCATGCCGCCAATGCCGGCGCTCGCCTGATTGAAGAACTGCTGGAGCTGCGCTGCATCAATGCCCGGAACCGGAATGTATGTTCCGACGCGGTAGACAATGAGAAGCCCGATCGCGAACAGGATCCGGCTCTGCAACTCCTTGGCTTTTCCGAAGGCGCTCCAACTGATGTTGGAGGCCATCTGCTCCGCTGCCGACGCCATTCAGGACCCTCCTCTTGGACGTCGCCGCAAGCCGCCTGCGCTTCGCCGATAGCGTCGGGCAGGCACTTATGCGGCCCGCTGTTCCACTGCAAGCCTCACTCAGCGGCCGCGACGCCGACGTCCGCCTCGGGAACATCGATGGTCCCGCCGGCCTGCTCCACCGCCTCGACGGCTGATTTCGACGCACCCGACAACTTCAGCGTCAGCGGCGCGCTTAGAGCGCCCTTGCCAAGCAGACGCACGCCGTCTCGCTTGCGACGCACGACGCCGGAAGCGACCAGAACGTCCTCGTCGATCGGAGTCCCCACCGCGATCTTGCCTGCGTCCACCGCCTTCTGCAGAGTCGAGAGGTTCACGATCGCGTAACGACGCGCGCCGGGATTGTTGAACCCGCGCTTGGGAAGCCGCTGATAGAGCGGCATCTGACCGCCTTCGTAGGCGTTGATCGCCACGCCCGAACGGGACTTCTGTCCCTTCACGCCCCGGCCGGCGGTCTTGCCCTTGCCGGAGCCCGGTCCGCGGCCGACGCGTTTGGACTTGCGCGCTGCACCGGGGTTGTCCCGAAGATCATTGAGTTTCATGACGCTGCTCCTCTGGCCGGATACGAGCGCAAGCGTCAAGGGCGCCCGACCACGGCAACTAAACTGGTTTGTTGGTCGGACGCGGCTCTCGCTCGTCCGACCCCGCCACGCGGCGTCAGCCGCGCTCCTCGACGATCCGCACCAGGTGCGGAACGCTCTCGACCATTCCGCGCACCGAGGGCGTGTCCTCGAGTTCCCGAACGCGGTGAAGCTTGTTGAGGCCTAGGCCCACAAGCGTCCTCCTCTGGATCGACGGCCGACGTATCGGCGACCCAATCTGCTCGACGACGATCGTCTTTCCGGAATTCTTCGCCATGACGACTACTGCGCCTCCACGGCTTCGACCACGTCGCCAGCGGCGTCGGGCATCTTTGGAAGAATGTCGGCGACCTTTTTACCACGCCGCTGGGCGACAAGGCGAGGGCTTGCTTCCTTCTTTAGGCCGTCCATTGTGGCCCGGATCATGTTGTAGGGGTTCTGGCTCCCAATCGACTTGGAGACCACGTCCTGAATCCCCAGCATCTCGAAGACGGCGCGCATCGGCCCGCCCGCGATGATCCCGGTTCCCGCAGGCGCCGTGCGCATCACGACCTTGCCGGCCCCGTGACGGCCCTGCATGTCGTGGTGAAGCGTTCGGCCCTCGCGCAGCGGCACGCGGATCATCTGGCGCTTGGCCTGCTCCGTCGCCTTTCGGATCGCTTCTGGCACCTCGCGGGCCTTGCCCTTGCCGTAGCCGACGCGGCCCTTCTGATCGCCGACGACCACGAGAGCCGCGAAGCCGAAGCGCTTGCCGCCCTTGACGGTCTTGGACACGCGGTTGATCGCAACCAAGCGGTCCTGGAATTCCGGGTTCTCGTCGCGGTCCCGGCGACCGCCTCTCGGTTCTCTCGCCATCGTGACCTCCTAGAACTTCAGCCCGCCCTCGCGGGCGGCGTCGGCGAGAGCCTTGACCCTGCCGTGGAAAAGGAACCCGCCGCGGTCGAAGTACACCTCTTCGACGCCGGCGGCCTTGGCGCGCGCCGCGATCTCGGCCCCGACCTTCGCCGCGGTTTCCTTGTTGTTCTTGCCGCGTAGACCCAGATCGGTCTCGAGCGTCGAGACCGATGCCAGCGTACGCCCGGCAGTATCGTCGATCACCTGCGCTGAGATGTTCTTGTTCGACCGATGCACGCTCAGGCGCGGACGATCTCCGCCCAGCCTGCGCAGCTTGCTCCGAACCCGAAGGCGGCGCTTAACGAACTGGGAGCGCTTGTTGCTTGCCATGACTATCCGCTCCTACTTCTTCTTGCCTTCCTTGCGGAAGATGAACTCGTCCTTGTAGCGGATGCCCTTGCCCTTGTAGGGCTCCGGCTTGCGCCATTCGCGGATGTTCGCCGCAACCTGACCCACCACCTGCTGGTCGATCCCCTCGACGACGATCTCGGTCGGCTTGGGCGCGGTGATCGTCACCTCGTCGGGGATGTTGAAATCGACGTCGTGACTGTAACCGAGCGAAAGCTTCAGCACCTTGCCCTGGACCGCCGCGCGGTATCCCACGCCGGTGATCTCCATCTCGCGACGAAAACCCTTTGTCACACCGTCGACAAGGTTCTGGACCTGCGTCCGGGACATGCCCCACTGCTGTCGCGCCCGCTTGGACGCGCCCCGCGGCTTGACCGAGACGCCGCCGTCGTCGACTAGAAACGTCACGTCGTCGGTCGCGGTGAAGGAGCGAACGCCCTTGGGGCCCTTTACCTCGATCGTCTGGCCCGAGATCGTCGCAGTCACGCCCCCGGGGAGTTCGACAGGTCTCTTTCCAATTCGTGACATCTGACGCTCCTCAGAACACTGTGCAAAGGACTTCGCCGCCGACATTGTCGGTGCGGGCCTTTGCGTCGGACATCACGCCGCGGGGCGTCGAGACGATCGAGATTCCGAGTCCCTGACGGACCGGCGCTATATCGCGCACACCCGAGTAGACGCGACGACCGGGCTTAGAGACGCGCTTCAACTCGCGGATCGCTGACTGTCCCTCGAAGTACTTGAGGGAAATTTCGATCTCGGGATGCCCGTATTCGGACTTCGCGTCCGTGTAACCCCGGATGTAGCCTTCGGAGGCGAGCACGTCGAGAACCCACTTCCGCACCTTCGATGACGGAGTGCGGACGGTCGACTTGCCCCGCATCGAGGCGTTGCGGATTCGGGCGAGCATGTCGCCGATCGGATCATTCACTGACATCGTCGCGCTCCCTTACCAGCTTGACTTGACCATGCCGGGAACCTGACCCTTAGAGGCCAGATCCCGCAGCGCGATGCGCGACATGCGCAGCTTGCGGTAGTAGGCCCTCGGACGCCCGCTCACTTCACAACGGTTGTGAAGCCGCGTCGCCGAAGAGTTCCGCGGAAGCTTTGCAAGCTTCAGGCGCGCCTTGAACCGCTCCTCCATGGGGAGGCCGCCATCTGCCGCGATCCGCTTCAGTTCGGCCCGGCGGACAGCGTACTTCGCCACCAGCGCCTGGCGCTTCTTCTCGCGGTTGACCATGCTCGTTTTCGCCATGTCTTTCTCTCGCGTCTCAGGCCGCAAAGGGCATGTTGAAGTGCTTGAGCAGCGCGCGCGCCTCGACGTCGCTCTTCGCAGTGGTGCAGATCACGACATCCATGCCCCAGACCTGATCGATGCTGTCGAAATTAATCTCCGGGAAGACGATGTGCTCCTTGAGACCGAGCGCGTAGTTGCCGCGTCCATCGAAACTCTTGGGGCTCACGCCGCGGAAGTCGCGAACGCGCGGCATTGCGATCGTCACGAGGCGATCGAGGAACTCATACATCCTCTGGCGCCGGAGCGTGACCTTCACGCCGAGCGGCATGCCCTCGCGAACCTTGAAACCCGCGATCGAGGTCTTGGCCTTTGTCACCACCGGCTTCTGACCGGCGATAAGCGCAAGGTCGGCTTCGGCAGAGCGGATCTTCTTGGAGTCCGCCACGGCTTCGCCGACACCCATGTTCAGCACGATCTTGTCGAGCCGCGGGATCTGCATGTCATTGGCGTAACTGAACTCTTCCTTCAATGCGGGCCGAATGGAATCTGCATAGTGCTTCTGCAGACGAGGCGTGTAGTCAGCCATGGATGACCTCCCCCGATTTCTTTGCGAATCGGACCTTCTTGCCGTCCTCGATCCGGAAGCCGACGCGCGAGGCGTCGCCGGTCTTTGGATCCTGAATCGCAAGGTTGCTCACGTCTATCGGCATCTCCTGGGGGATGCGTCCGCCCTGGCTGGCCTGGCTCTGGCGGGTATGGCGGATCGCCACGTTCACGCCGGCCACAACCGCCTTGCCGTCCTTGGGCATCATCCGGGTGATCTCGCCCTTCTTGCCCTTGTCCTTACCGGCGAGCACGACCACCTTGTCGCCCTTGCGGAGTTTCGCGGCCATCACAGCACCTCCGGCGCGAGCGAAATGATCTTCATGAAGTTCTTTCCGCGCAGTTCCCGCACCACCGGTCCGAAGATGCGCGTGCCCAAGGGCTCGTTCTGGTTGTTCAGGATCACGGCCGCGTTGCGGTCAAAGCGGATGGCGGTGCCATCGTTTCGACGCACTTCCTTGGCGGTGCGCACGACGACGGCCTTACGCACGTCACCCTTTTTCACCCTGCCGCGTGGAATGGCCTCCTTGACGGAGACCACGATAATGTCGCCGACTGAAGCGTACTTGCGCTTCGAGCCGCCGAGAACCTTGATGCACTGAACCCGGCGCGCGCCGGAATTGTCAGCGACATCCAGATTCGTTTGCATCTGGATCATGTTGTTCTCCCGACCTGCGGGGACGAGGCCCCGCGGTTTCGACTGTAGTCGGCGCTCAGGCCTCCGAGTTGGCCGGCAGCACCTCCCACCGCTTGCTCTTTGAATGCGGCGGACATTCCTGGATCCGCACGGCGTCGCCAATCTTGAACGCGTTTACGGCGTCGTGGGCGCGGTACTTCTTCGACTGACGAACGGTCTTCTTCATCATCGGATGCGTGAAGCGGCGCTCGACCAGCACAGTGACAGTCTGGTCGTTCTTGTCGCTGGTGACTGTCCCGCTCAGGATGCGTCTCGGCATGGCTCAGGCTCCCGCCGCCGAAGCGGCCTTTTCGTTCAGGATGGTCTTAACGCGCGCCGTGTCGCGGCGGACGACCTGCATGCGGGCGGTGTTCTCCAGTTGACCGGTCGCTTTCTGGAAGCGGAGGTTGAACGCCTCCTTACGCAGCTGCCCAAGCTGATCGCGCAACTGATCCGGCGTCTTGTCTCTGAGCTCGTCAGACTTCATCACTCGTTCTCGTCTCTTCCCAGTGGTCCTGACATCGCCGCACCCGTCGCGGCACGATACGCGGCGGTGCTATGCCGCCCATCGTCACCAGTCTTCGCGCGAAATGAAACGACACTTGATCGGCAGCTTCATGGCAGCCAATCGAAGCGCCTCTTTTGCCACAGACTCGCCGACGCCGTCAATCTCGAACATGACGCGTCCCGGCTTGACCTTGGCCGCCCAGAACTCGACCGAGCCCTTGCCCTTGCCCATGCGGACTTCGGTAGGCTTCTTCGACACGGGAACGTCCGGAAAGATGCGGATCCAGACACGGCCCTGGCGCTTCATGTGGCGCGTCAGGGCGCGCCGTGCCGCTTCGATCTGGCGCGCGGTGATGCGCTCCGGCTCGACAGCTTTAAGGCCATAGTGGCCAAACGTCAGTTCGGACCCGCCCTTGGCGTCGCCATGGATGCGGCCCTTGTGCATCTTGCGAAACTTCGTTCGTTTTGGTGATAGCATTTCAGTTCTCCTCGCGCGTCAGGCCGCCGTTCAGCGGCCGCGCTGCGGACGCATTCCGCCGCCACCTTCCTGAAGCTCGCTCTGCCGACGGTCGCGCGCCTGCGGATCGTGATCGAGGATCTCGCCCTTGAAGATCCAGACCTTGATCCCGATGATCCCATAGGCGGTTTTAGCCTCGGCCAGCGCGTAGTCGATGTCGGCCCGCAGCGTGTGCAGGGGCACGCGGCCCTCCCGATACCATTCGGTTCGCGCGATCTCTGCGCCCCCGAGCCGTCCGGCGACATTGATCCGGATGCCGAGCGCGCCCATGCGCATGGTGTTCTGAACCGCCCGCTTCATCGCGCGCCGGAACGACACGCGCCGCTCAAGCTGCTGCGCGATGTTCTCGGCAACCAGCGCGGCGTCGAGCTCGGGCTTGCGGACTTCGACGATATTGAGGTGAAGCTCGGAGCCGGTGAACTGCGCCAGCGCCTTTCGAAGCGTCTCGATGTCGGCGCCCTTCTTGCCGATGATCACACCGGGCCGGGCCGCATGAATCGTTACCCGGCACTTGCGGTGCGGGCGCTCAATCACGACTCGGCTGACGCCGGCTTGCGCGGCGTGCTTCCTGATGTACTCGCGGATCGCGAGATCCTCATGAAGCAGCTTGCCGTATTCGGCCCCGTCCGCGAACCAGCGGCTGTCCCAGGTGCGGTTGACCTGCAGGCGCAGGCCGATCGGATTGATCTTCTGTCCCATCAGGCTTGCTCCTCGGACACTTGGCGGACCTTGATCGTGACCTGGCTGAACGGCTTCAGGATCTTGCCGAAGCGTCCGCGCGCCCGCGGACGGCCCCGCTTGAGCACCAAATTCTTGCCGACCCAGGCCTCAGCGACGATCAGATCGTCTACGTCGAGGCCATGGTTGTTCTCGGCGTTGGCCACAGCCGATTGCAGCGTCTTCTTGACGTCCTCGGCGATGCGCTTCTTACAGAACGTCAGGTCCGAAATCGCCTTGGCGACCGGCTTGTTGCGAATCATCTCGGCGACGAGATTGAGCTTCTGCGGACTCGTTCGAAGCATTCGGCTGACCGCCATCGCCTCGTTCTCCGCCACGCGGCGCGGGTTTCTCTCCTTGCCCATGACTTACTTCCGCCTCGCCTTCTTGTCCGCCGCGTGGCCGTAGTAGGTACGCGTCGGCGCATACTCGCCGAATTTCTGGCCGATCATGTCTTCCGATACATTGACCGGGATGTGTTTCTTGCCGTTGTAGACGCCAAAGGTCAGCCCGACGAACTGCGGCAGGATCGTCGATCGCCGCGACCAGATCTTGATGACTTCGTTGCGCCCCGACTCACGCGATTTCTCGGCCTTCTTCAGCACGAAGGAGTCAACAAAGGGGCCTTTCCAGACAGAACGTGACATTGAGGCTCCTCAGCGCTTCGATTTTTTTTGGTGACGCGAGCGAAGGATGTACTTGCTCGTCGACTTGTTGCTCCGGGTGCGCGCGCCCTTGGTCGGCTTGCCCCAAGGTGTGACCGGATGACGCCCGCCGCTGGTGCGGCCCTCGCCGCCGCCGTGCGGGTGGTCGATCGGGTTCATGACGACGCCGCGCACCTTCGGGCGATGGCCCTTGTGCCGCATGCGCCCGGCCTTGCCCATGTTCTGGTTGGAGTTGTCGGGATTGGAGACCGCGCCAACAGTGGCCATGCACTCCTGGCGCACCAGCCGAAGCTCGCCCGACGAAAGCCGGATCTGCGCGTATCCGCCGTCGCGCCCCACGAACTGCGCGTAAGTTCCGGCTGAGCGGGCGATCTGTCCGCCCTTGCCGGGCTTCATCTCGATGTTGTGCACGATCGTGCCGATCGGCATCGCCGCGAACGGCATCGCGTTGCCCGGCTTGATATCGGCCTTGGCGCCCGAAATCACCGTATCGCCGGCGGCCAGCCGCTGCGGCGCGAGGATGTAGGACTGCTCGCCGTCGGCATATCCGATGAGCGCGATGAACGCGGTGCGGTTCGGATCGTATTCGATCCGGATCACCTTCGCCGGCACATCGTACTTGGTGCGCTTGAAATCGACCACGCGGTAGAGCCGCTTGGCCCCGCCGCCTCGGCGCCGCATCGTGATCCGTCCGGCGTTGTTACGGCCACCCTTGGAGGTCAGCCCCTCGGTGAGGGACTTGACCGGGCGGCCCTTCCACAGCTCGGAACGGTCGATCAGAACCAGCCCTCGCTGGCCCGGCGTCGTCGGATTGTAAGCTTTTAACGCCATGTCTTTCTGTCTTCCGCTTGAGGTCTCAGAGTCCGGTGGTCACATCGATGGTGTTGCCGTCGACGAGCGTCACGTAGGCCTTCTTAACATCCTTGCGCTTGCCCGGCCGGCCGCGGAACCGCTTGGTCTTGCCCTTGGTGACAACGGTGTTGACCGCGGCGACCTTGACGTTGAACAGCGCCTCTACCGCCTGCTTGATCTCGGGCTTTGTGGCCGACGAGCCCACCTCGAACACCACTGCCCCGTGCTCGGAGGCCATGGTCGCCTTCTCGGTGATCACCGGCCGGCGGATCACGTCGTAGAGTTCGGTCTTTACGCTCATTTCAGCCGCGCCTCCAGCGCTTCCACCGCCGCCCGCGTCAGCACGAGAGTGTCGCGCCGAAGGATGTCGTAGACGTTCGCGCCCACGCTCGGCAGGACGTCGATGCCCTCGATGTTCTGCGCCGCCCGCGCGAAATTCTCGTTGACCTCGGGGCCGTCGATTACCAGCACACGCTTCCAACCGAGGTTGCTGAGCGCCGCGGCCAACAACTTGGTCTTGGCCTCGGGCAGCGCCGCCGTCTCGATCACGATCAGTTCGCCCGCCCCGGCCTTCGCCGACAAAGCGTGCTTTAGGCCCAGCTTCCGGAACTTCTTCGGCAGGTCATGGGCATGGCTACGCGGCGTCGGCCCCTTGTAGGTGCCGCCCGACCGGAAGATCGGCGCCTTGCGGGAACCGTGGCGTGCGCCGCCGGTGCCCTTCTGGCGATAGATCTTCTTGGTCGAGTAGGACACATCCGAACGGCCGAGGACGCTATGCGTCCCCGCCTGTCGTTTGGCGAGTTGGTAGCGCACGACCCGGTGAAGGATGTCGCGGCGCGGCTCCAGCGCAAAGACCGCGTCGTCGAGCTCGATCGATCCCGCAGAGCTCGCGTCGAGCTTGATCACGTCAGCTTTCATTTCTGTTCGCCCTCTTCCGGAGTGGCGTCGCCTTCGGGCGTCGCGTCCCCGCTCTCGGCCTTGCTCTCCGCCGCATCGAGCGCGGCCTGCTCCTCGGCTGCGCGCCGCGCCTCGGCCTCCGCGTCCGCCGCAGCCGCGGCCTCTGCGGCCGCCTGCGCCGCCGCCGCCGCCTCCTGCGCCGACGACCGCAAGGCTGCCGGGAAAATCGCGTTCTCGGGCGACGGCTTCTTCACCGCGTCCTTGATGGTGACCCAGCCACCCTTCGATCCCGGGACCGCGCCCTTGACCATGATCAGGCCGCGTTCGGCGTCGGTGCGCACCACCTCCAGGTTTTGCGTCGTCACCCGCACCGAGCCCATGTGGCCCGCCATCTTCTTGCCCTTGAACACCCGGCCCGGATCCTGGCACTGCCCGGTCGAGCCATGGCTGCGGTGGCTAATCGACACGCCGTGGCTGGCGCGCAGCCCGCCGAAGTTGTGTCGCTTCATCGCGCCCGCGAAGCCCTTGCCGATCGAGGTGCCGGCAATATCGACATACTGGCCGGCGAAGTAGTGATCCGCCGTCAGCTCCTCGCCGATCGCGATAAGGTTGTCGGGCGACACCCGGAACTCAGCGAGCTTGCGCTTCGGCGCGACTTTCGCCGCGGCGAAGTGACCGCGCATTGCCTGGCTCGTGCGCTTGGCCTTCGCTTCGCCGGCGCCGAGTTGCACAGCGCTGTAGCCGTCCTTGTCGGCGGTGCGCTGGGCAACCACCTGGACGTTCTCCATCTGCAGCACGGTCACCGGAACCTGGCGGCCGTCGTCCAGAAACAGCCGGGTCATGCCCAGCTTCTTTGCAATCACTCCGGAACGCATCTCAGGTCCCCTCAGAGCTTGATTTCCACGTCGACGCCTGCGGCGAGATCGAGCTTCATCAGCGCGTCCACGGTCTGCGGCGTCGGATCGACGATGTCGAGGAGACGCTTGTGCGTCCGGATCTCGAACTGTTCTCGGCTCTTCTTGTCAATGTGCGGGCCGCGCAGGACCGTGAACTTCTCGATCTTATTCGGAAGCGGGATCGGTCCGCGCACGCGCGCTCCTGTCCGTTTCGCGGTGCTCACGATCTCCGCCGTCGAGGCGTCGAGAACCCGGTAGTCGAACGCCTTCAGGCGGATGCGGATATTCTGACCTTGCATGTAAGTCGCGCCTCTCGCGCTAGATGTTTGGCGGCTGCGGCCGGGTTTCTTCCCCCGGCCGCGTGTCCGGCTTCTTGTGTCGAGTTACTCGATGATCTTGGAGACGACGCCTGCTCCGACGGTGCGCCCGCCTTCACGAATGGCGAAGCGGAGCTTCTCCTCCATGGCGATGGGCGCGATCAGCTCGACGTTGAACTTCAGGTTGTCGCCGGGCATCACCATCTCGGTGCCCTCGGGCAGGGCGACGGTGCCGGTGACGTCCGTGGTTCGGAAGTAGAACTGCGGCCGGTAGTTGGCGAAGAAAGGCGTGTGGCGCCCCCCCTCCTCCTTGGTCAGGATGTAGGCCTCGGCCTCGAACTTGGTGTGCGGCTTGACCGAGCCGGGCTTGCACAGCACCTGGCCGCGCTCGACGCCGTCACGCTCCACGCCGCGCAGCAGGACGCCGACGTTGTCGCCAGCCTCGCCGCGGTCCAGAAGCTTGCGGAACATCTCGACGCCGGTGCAGGTCGTCTTCTTGTTCGGCCGGATCCCGACGATCTCAAGCTCGTCACCCACGTTGAGCACGCCGCGCTCGATGCGCCCCGTCGCCACCGTGCCGCGGCCCGAGATCGAGAACACGTCCTCGACCGGCATCAGGAACGGCTGGTCGATCGGGCGCTCGGGCGTCGGGATGTACTCGTCGACCGCCGCCATCAGCGCGCGGATCGAGTCCTCGCCGATCTCCTTGTCGCGGTCCTCGAGGGCTGCCAGCGCCGAGCCCTTGACGATCGGGATGTCGTCGCCCGGAAACTCGTAGGAGGTCAGAAGCTCGCGCACCTCCATCTCGACAAGCTCCAGAAGCTCCTCGTCATCGACCTGGTCGACCTTGTTGAGATAGACCACCATCGACGGCACGCCGACCTGCTTGGCCAGCAGGATGTGCTCGCGGGTCTGCGGCATCGGGCCATCGGCGGCGTTGACCACCAGGATCGCGCCGTCCATCTGGGCGGCGCCCGTGATCATGTTCTTAACGTAGTCGGCGTGGCCCGGGCAGTCGACGTGCGCATAGTGCCGCGCCGGCGTCTCGTACTCGACATGCGCCGTCGAGATCGTGATCCCGCGCGCCTTCTCCTCGGGCGCCGCGTCGATCTGGTCGTAGGCCTTGAACTCGCCGAAGAACTTCGTGATCGCAGCCGTCAGCGTCGTCTTGCCGTGATCGACGTGACCGATCGTCCCGATGTTCACATGCGGCTTCGTCCGCTCAAATTTCGCCTTCGCCATCCTGGCCTCCTTGGTTCCGTCGCCCGTCCGATCGCGGCGCGTGGTGTTTCGATCTCTGTCGTCAGGCGTACTTGGCCTGGATCTCGTCCGAGATATTTTGCGGTACGGCCTCGTAGTGGCTGAACTGCATGGTGAAATTGGCGCGCCCCGAAGACATCGAGCGCAGCGTGTTGATATAGCCGAACATGTTCGCCAGCGGCACGGTCGCAGCGATGGCGATCGCGTTTCCACGGGTGTCCTGCCCATGCACCTGTCCGCGCCGCGAGGTCAGATCGCCGATGATCGAGCCGGTGTACTCCTCGGGGGTCACCACTTCGACCTTCATGATCGGCTCAAGAAGTTTCGCGCCGGCCTTCTTCAGCCCGTCGCGCATCGCCGCTCGGGCGGCGATCTCGAAGGCGAGAACGCTGGAGTCCACGTCGTGGAAAGCGCCGTCCACCAGCGCCACCTTGAAGTCGATTACCGGGAAGCCCGCAAGCGGACCGGAATCCATGACCGACTGGATGCCCTTTTCCACGCCCGGCACGTATTCCTTCGGAACCGAGCCGCCGACGATCTTGCTCTCGAACGAATATCCCTCGCCCGGCTCAGTCGGCGCGATAATCAACTTAACCCGCGCGAACTGACCCGAGCCTCCGGACTGTTTCTTGTGGGTATAGTCGATCTCGGCCTGACGGCTGATCGTCTCGCGATAGGCAACCTGCGGCGCGCCGATGTTTGCCTCGACCTTGAACTCGCGCTTCAACCGATCGACCAGGATGTCGAGGTGCAACTCGCCCATACCCTTCATGATCGTCTGGCCCGATTCGATGTCGGTCTCGACACGAAAGGACGGATCCTCCGCCGCCAGTCGGGCCAAGCCCTGAGACATCTTCTCCTGGTCGTTCTTGGTCTTGGGCTCGACGGCGATCTCGATCACCGGATCGGGGAAGGTCATCGTCTCTAGCACAACAGGCTTCTGCGCGTCGCAGAGCGTATCCCCCGTGGTGGTGTCCTTCAGCCCGGCCAGCGCAATAATGTCGCCGGCGAATGCCTCGTCGATCTCCTCACGGTTGATCGCATGCATCATCATCATGCGGCCGACACGTTCTTTCTTGCCCTTGGTCGAGTTCAGGATCTGATCGCCCTTGCCGATCTTGCCCGAATAGAGCCGGGTGAAAGTCAGCGAGCCCACGAACGGATCGTTCATGATCTTGAACGCCAGCGCTGAGAACGGCTGCGCATCGTCGGCCGAGCGCGCAATGTTGCGGGTCTCGGTCTCGTCGTCCGGAGCGAAGCCCATGTAGGGCGGAACGTCCAGCGGGTTCGGCAGATAGTCGATAACGGCGTTCAGCATCGGCTGAACGCCCTTGTTCTTGAAAGCAGAGCCGCAGATCACCGGCACGAACTTCATGGCAAGGGTGCCCTTGCGGATCAGGCTCCGCAGCGTGTCAACGTTCGGTTCCTGGCCCTCAAGGTACGCTTCCATCGCGTCGTCATCCATGTCGACAGCAATCTCGATCATCTCGTTGCGCATCTCGGCAGCCTTGTCGGCCAGTTCCGCGCGGATCGGCTGCCGGGTCCATGTCGCGCCGAGGTCCTCGCCTTTCCAAGTCCATTCTTCCATGGTGATCAGGTCGATATGACCTTCGAGTTCGGTCTCGGCGCCGATCGGCAACTGGATGGGGCACGGTGTGGCACCGGTACGGTCCTTGATCATGCGCACGCAGTTGAAGAAGTCGGCCCCGATCTTGTCCATCTTGTTGACGAAGACGATGCGCGGAACCTTGTAGCGGTCCGCCTGGCGCCAAACGGTCTCGGTCTGCGGCTCTACCCCGGCGTTGGCGTCGAGCACGCACACCGCGCCATCGAGAACGGCCAGCGAACGCTCGACCTCGATTGTGAAGTCGACGTGACCAGGCGTGTCGATGATGTTGAAGCGGAACTTGGTGTCATCCATTCCGCCGAGACCCGCATCCTCCTGTCGCTGCCAGAACGTCGTGGTCGCAGCCGAGGTGATGGTGATGCCCCGCTCCTGCTCCTGCTCCATCCAGTCCATGGTAGCGGCACCGTCGTGCACTTCGCCGATCTTGTGGGACTTGCCGGTGTAGAAAAGGATCCGCTCGGTCGTCGTGGTCTTGCCCGCATCGATGTGGGCCATGATCCCGAAGTTCCGATATCGATCGAGGGGATAATCGCGCGCCATTTTGGACGGCTCCTGCTACTCTTGTGTCTTACCAGCGGTAATGGCTGAACGCCTTGTTGGCGTCGGCCATCTTATGGGTGTCTTCGCGCTTCTTCACGGCTGAACCGCGCATGTTCGCGGCGTCGAGAAGCTCGCCGGCCAAGCGTTCTTCCATAGTGTGCTCGTTGCGCGCGCGGCTGGCCTTGATCAGCCAGCGGATCGCCAACGCCTCGCGGCGCTCCGGCCGAACTTCGACGGGCACCTGGTAGGTGGCGCCGCCAACCCGGCGGGACCGGACCTCCACGGAGGGCTTTATGTTGTCGAGCGCCTCGTGGAACACCTCGACGGGGGCCCGGCGCATCTTGGACTCGACCCGGTCGAGCGCGCCATAGACGATGCCCTCGGCGACGGATTTCTTGCCGTCGAACATCAGGTTGTTCATGAACTTCGTGAGAACCACGTCCCCGTACTTGGCGTCGGGGAGGACCTCTCGTTTCTCGGCGCTGTGGCGTCGCGACATGACCCAGTCTCCTTACTTCGGACGCTTCGCGCCGTATTTCGAGCGGCGCTGCCGGCGATCCTTGACCCCCTGCGTGTCGAGCACGCCGCGCAGAATGTGGTAGCGCACGCCCGGAAGGTCCTTAACGCGACCGCCGCGGATCAGCACCACCGAGTGCTCCTGAAGGTTGTGGCTCTCGCCGGGGATGTAGCTGATGACCTCGTAGCCGTTGGTCAGCCGCACCTTTGCGACCTTGCGCATGGCCGAGTTCGGCTTCTTCGGCGTCGTTGTGTAGACGCGCGTGCAGACGCCGCGCTTCTGCGGGCAAGCCTGCAGATGCATGGACTTCTGTCGCTTCACTTTCGGCTGCCGCGGCTTGCGGATCAGCTGCTGGATCGTTGGCATGCGAGTTTGTACCTCGTCTACGCGTTTCGTATGCGGCCCCGCGACCTTAATCGTGGCGCGGGTCGCCAAAGCTTAAAGGCCAACGACGGATCCACCTCGGATCCGTCGCGGCTTGGTTCCAGAGGACTGGGGCGACACCCGAGTCATGATCGCCGAATTCAGGCTGTGGGGAAGAGGCCGGGACCCCGTCCGAAGCGCGCCGAACGTAGGAGGATCGATTCCTCTTGTCAACACAGCCCGAACACGATCGGCTGTGAATTGCGACTTCCGACCGGAGCGCCAGGTTTTTGGCGTCGGGCCGTTCAACAGAGGGCCGGCAGAGGACCGGCTGTCAAGCGGTTTGGAGTAGTCCGCGACGCAGACGGATCGTCTTGCGCTTGCACTCGATTGCCACTATCCCGCCCGCACTTGAAAGGTGGGGTCCCCGAGCCCGATGACACGAAGAAGGGAAGGCCAGGATGGCGAAGGCGAAATTTGAGCGGACGAAGCCGCATGTGAACATCGGGACGATCGGTCACGTCGATCACGGCAAGACGACGCTGACGGCTGCGATCACGAAGTTCTTCGGCGAGTTCAAGGCCTACGACCAGATCGACGCGGCGCCCGAGGAGAAGGCGCGCGGGATCACGATCTCGACGGCGCATGTCGAGTACGAGACGCCGGCGCGGCACTATGCGCACGTCGACTGCCCGGGCCACGCCGACTACGTTAAGAACATGATCACGGGCGCCGCCCAGATGGACGGCGCGATCCTGGTGGTCAACGCCGCCGATGGCCCGATGCCGCAGACCCGCGAGCACATCCTGCTGGCCAAGCAGGTCGGCGTGCCGTCGATGGTGGTCTATCTCAACAAGGTCGACCAAGTCGATGACGAGGAGCTTCTGGAGCTTGTCGAGATGGAGGTGCGCGAGCTTCTGACCTCCTACGAGTTCCCGGGCGACGACATCCCGATCGTCAAGGGCTCGGCGCTGGCAGCCCTCGAGGACCGCGACAAGGAGATCGGCGAGGACTCGATCCGCGCGCTGATGGCGGCGGTCGACGAGTACATCCCGACGCCCGAGCGCCCGATCGACCAGCCGTTCCTGATGCCGGTCGAGGACGTGTTCTCGATCTCGGGCCGCGGCACGGTGGCGACGGGGCGCATCGAGCGCGGCGTGCTCAACGTGGGTGACGAGCTTGAGATCGTCGGGATCCGGCCGAACAAGAAGACGACCTGCACCGGCGTCGAGATGTTCCGCAAGCTTCTGGACCGCGGCGAGGCTGGCGACAACGTCGGCGTCCTGCTGCGCGGCGTGGAGCGTGACGGCGTCGAGCGCGGCCAGGTGCTGTGCAAGCCCGGCTCGGTCAAGCCGCACACCAAGTTCGAGGCCGAGGCCTACATCCTGACCAAGGAGGAGGGGGCGCGCCACACGCCTTTCTTCGCCAACTACCGGCCGCAGTTCTACTTCCGAACCACGGACGTCACCGGCACCGTCGCCCTGCCCGAGGGCACCGAGATGGTGATGCCCGGCGACAACCTGAAGTTCAACGTCGAGCTGATCGCGCCCATCGCCATGGAGGAGAAGCTCCGCTTCGCCATTCGTGAAGGCGGGCGCACCGTCGGAGCAGGCGTCGTCTCCAAGATCATCGAGTAACTCGACACAAGAAGCCGGACACGCGGCCGGGGGAAGAAACCCGGCCGCGTGTGACGTTCCGCGTGTGACGTTCAAGGTGGCGGCGACTGGGCCAGAGACGCCGCCGGAAACTGTTTACGCCGCGCTGCGATGGCCTATCCTGACAGCTGTTTCTGGGGAGCCGGAACGGCAATGGGCGACGCAACCGACGGCGAGCGGATCTACGCAGTGGGAGACATCCACGGACGCCGGGATCTCCTCGACGGTATTCTGGCGCGGATCGGCGCGGATCGCGGGGCCCGGCCGCATCCGAGGCCGCGCATTGTCTTCGTTGGCGACTACGTCGACCGGGGGCCGGACAGCCGCGGGGTGCTCGACACGCTGATCCGTCTGAAGAACAGCCCGATCCCCACATCTTTTCTGCTCGGCAACCACGACAACTATTTCATTGAGTACGCCGGCGACCCATCACGGGACGATCGGGCCTACCACTGGTTCAATCCCGCGATCGGCGGCGTGGCGACGCTGCGCTCCTACGGGGTAGAAGTGGACCGGCCGGAGAGCCCCGCGCTCTATCGCGACGCATTCCTTGCGGCGATGCCGGTCGAGCACTTGGAGTTTCTCAACGACTGCGAGCTCTACCGCCGGATCGGCGGCTACGTGTTCGTGCACGCCGGGATCCGGCCGGATGTGCGGCTCGAGGCGCAGAGCCGCGACGACCTGATCTGGATCCGCGATCCATTTCTGACCTCAACGCGGGACTTCGGCTTCAAGGTCGTGCATGGGCACACGATCGTCGATCACGTGCAGCATCTTCCCAACCGGATCGCCATCGACACCGGAGTGGCGCGGGGCGGGCCGCTGAGCTGCGTGGTGCTCGAGGGATTCGAGGTGGCACTGCTGACCCCCGAGGGACCCGAGCCGCTGCCGGTCGGCGCCGGCCTCGGCCTCGACCGGATCAGCCGCGACCTGCGCCGCCGGTTCGGCGCGCTCTGGGGCGCCAGCTAGGGATCGGCCGCGCGGCGGGGGGCTCTTGCATAGTCGCCCGCCGTGGCGTATCCGAGCCGCGCATGCCGGCCCTAGGGGTGTAGCTCAGTTGGTAGAGCATCGGTCTCCAAAACCGAGGGTCGAAGGTTCGAGTCCTTTCGCCCCTGCCAGCATGCGACGCGCGACGATCACTCCACGCAACACCGCGCCAGGGGCTGTCCTAGCTAGGACAGGGTTTTTAGGCCTGTTTTCATTGAGAAAAAGTGTTAACGCCCTGCAAGGGGCACCTCGGCCTCTCGCCGTCGGGCCGGCACGACGCGACTAGGATTGGGGTCGCGAACGGTGACGTCCGCCTAGCCGGGCCGAACCGGAGGCGCGACGCGACGAGGGTCGTCGGTGGGACAAGCCGGAGTTTATACGTAGCCCAGCATCCGCCCGGCCATGAGAGCGCCGATCCAGAGCGCGAGCGAGGCGGCGCCGACGCGACGCTGCGCCGCCGGCGCGAGGTCAAGGACCCGCCGGCCGGATGCGAGCGCGTTGACGAGCGCGACTGCGATGAGAACGAGCTTGAGCGCGAAGAGCGGCATGGCGGCGTAGTCCCGCGCCTGGACGATGAAGAGGAGCGCGCCGGAGCCGACCGCAAGCGCCAAGCCCGCGCCGGCGATCGGCCACAGCAGGCGCAGCACGTCGTCGAGCGGCATGTCGCGCCGCCAGAAGCCCGCGAGGCGCAGATCCATCGGGATCGCCGCGCCCACGAGCATCGCAACGCCAAGAACATGGGCCGCGTTCACCATCGGATAGACCCATTGCGCGCCGCGCAGCGCCGAGGCCAGAGCCGAGGCCTCGAGCGCGGCCGCGACCTCCATGCGGCCGGTCAGCTCCGGTTGGGGTAGAGGTCGTAGCGCACGCCGCCGAGCAGCACCCGCTCGGCCTTCATACGCAATTCAGCGGGATCGGCGGACCGCTCTCCGAGGATCGTGATCTCGACACCGGGCGCGAGCAGATCACCGCTGAGGCCGGCGCGGGAGTTGCGGCCGGGCTGGCCGATCTCGGCGGTCCAGACTTCGTCTTCGGCCTGGACCATCAGCACGCCGTGCGGATTTCCGAGCCTGACTTCGATAACGACGCCGGAGAGCTGAAATTCGCCGGAATTGGTCCAATACCAGCCGTGGTGGGCGCGGGATGGTTGAGGTAGCGCGGCACAGATCAACAGACCGGTCGCCGATACGGCGAAGGCTCTGCGGTTCATGATACGTCGTCCTCTCCTATTTCGGAATACGTCGTCCTCTCCTGTTTCGGAGAGATGATAGCGCCAAGGAGGCGGATCTCAAATCACGGTCGGCGGAGCCTGAGCCTGCAGCCGCCCTTGCTGCGCCGAGGATCCGGCGCGCCGAGGCGGCGCGCCGGAGCAATTCGCCAGGTCAGAGGAAGAGGAAGTCGCCCGCCTCCAGCTCGGCGAGGCGCACGTCTTCGAGAAACAGGCGGTCGCCGTCGCCGAAGTCGATAACCGTGTCGTCGCCGCCATCGGCGGGCCGCGCGAGGTCGATGAGTTCGGCGAAGCTGTCGACGCCAAGCCGCGCGGCGATCTCGATCGTGTCGCCGTCGGAGAAGTCGTCGATCTCGTCGCGTCCGGAGGAGAACACGAACACGTCGTCGCCGAGACCGCCGGTGAGGTCGTCGTCGCCGCTGGCGCCCGAGAGCCGGTCATCGCCCCGGCCTCCCTCGAGGTCGTCGTTGCCCTTGCCGCCGAGGAGCGTGTCGCGGCCGGCTCCCCCCTCGATGTCGTCGCGGCCGTTGCCGCCCCGGATCGTGTCGTTGCCCCTGTCGCCCTCGATTTCGTCGTGGCCGTTGCCGCCGTGGATCCAGTCGGCGCCGCTGCGTCCCTCGATATCGTCGTTGCCATTGCGGCCGAGGATCCGGTCCGCGCCCGACGTTCCGACCAGATCATCGGGTCCGTTGGTCCCGGTCAGGGTCCGACCTGATCCGCTCGCCGAGCCACCGCCGCCGCTTGGAAGGTCGAACATCCCGGCGCTCAGCTGGGACAGGCGCACGTCCTCAAGGAGCAAGCTGTTGCCTCCGCCGAAGTTCAGGAACGTGTCGCCGCCGCCGTCGCGCGAGGACGCCAGGCCGAGCAGTTGCGCGAAGTCGCGGACGCCCAGCGACGCGGCGAGCTCGATCGTCTCGCCGGCGGTCCAGCCTTCGATCTCGTCGGCGCCAGACCCGTAGCGGAAGGTGTCAACCCCGGATCCGCCGTTCATCTCGTCGTCGCCGGCGCCGCCGTCGAGCACGTCGTTGCCGGCCCGCCCATAGATCTCGTCGTTGCCGTCGCCACCCTCGATGACGTCGTTCCCGTCGCCGCCCTCGATGTCGTCCCGGCCGCCCTCGCCGAAGATCCGGTCATTGCCGCCGCGGCCATAGATCTCGTCGTTGCGGGCGGTTCCCACCAGCCGTTCGCCTCGGCTCGTTCCTATGATCTCCATGTCGGTCATTCCCGAGTTGCTTTCGATCCGATCGAGTTATTTCGCGCCGGCGCCGAACAAGGGGAGCGCGGGCGAAATGGTTAACGCGCAAGACAGATCAACGTGATCGGCCGGATGCGGGTTGAACTCCCCCGGGCGAGCGCGTAACTGCGCGTCTCGGCAAAGGTGGCGAGAAAGACGATGGCCCGTACCAATCCCTTGCAGTTCATCCAGCAGGTGCGCGCGGAGGCGGCCAAGATCGTCTGGCCGACGCGGCGCGAGGTCGGCCTGACGACGGTGATGGTCATGATCATGGCCACGCTGTTTGCGACGTTCTTCTTTCTTGTCGACCTGGTGATCCGCTTCGGGCTCGAGACGATCCTCGCCGTCGCCTCTTGAATCCCGCCCGACGGGACGTTATTGGAGCTCGTTCCTGAACGGATATGGCGCGCAGCGATTCGGTTGCGCGCTCTTTTTCATTCCGCGTCGGGACCCGCGCGCGCAGAAAAACTGGCGGACCGACACCGCTCTGGACTGAGGTAGAGAACGACATGGCGATGCGCTGGTATTCGGTGGCCGTTCTGTCGAACTTCGAGAAGAAGGTCGCCGAGGCGATTAAGGACGCTGTGGAGCAGCACCATCTCGAGGAAGAGATCGAGCAGGTGCTCGTGCCGACCGAAGAGGTCATCGAGGTGCGGCGCGGCAAGAAGGTCCAGACCGAGAAGCGCTTCATGCCCGGCTACGTGCTCGTGCGCATGGAGATGACCGACAAGGCCTATCACCTGGTGACTGGCATCAACCGGGTGACCGGGTTTCTCGGCCCGCAGGGCAAGCCGGTGCCGATGCGCGACAGCGAGATCGCGCGCATCCTAAATCAGGTCGAGGAAGGCGCGGAGCGGCCGCGCTCGATCATCATCTTCGAGACCGGCGAGACGGTGAGCGTTACCGACGGCCCGTTCGAGGGGTTCTCGGGCATGGTCGAGGAAGTGGATCAGGACAACGCCCGACTAAAGGTGTCCGTGTCGATCTTCGGACGCGCGACCCCGGTGGAGCTCGAATTCGCGCAGGTCGCCAAGGCCTCGTGATGCACTCGTGGGAGGCCGGGGCAGCGCGCCGACCCCGACCCGACCACGCCAACGAAGCGCCCGGGGATCGCGTTCTCCGGGACTGGTAAAGCAAGGAGGCCGTCATGGCCAAGAAGGTCGCGGGACAGCTCAAGCTGCAGGTTCCCGCCGGAAAGGCGAACCCCTCGCCGCCCGTGGGGCCGGCGCTGGGTCAGCGCGGGATCAACATCATGGAGTTCTGCAAGGCGTTCAACGCCAAGACGCAGGAAGTGGAGCCGGGCCAGCCGACGCCGGTGGTGATCACCTATTTCACCGACAAGTCGTTCACCATGGAGATAAAGACGCCGCCGGCGGCGTTCCTCCTGAAGAAGGCGGCACAGCTCAAGTCGGCGTCCAAGACTCCCGGCAAGGAGACCATCGGCTCGGTCACGCTCAAGCAGGTCCGTGAGATCGCTGAGGTCAAGATGCCCGATCTCAACGCCACCGACATCGAGGCGGCGATGAAGATCATCGCCGGATCGGCGCGGTCGATGGGCATTGAGGTCAAGGGGTAGGTCATGGTGAAAGTGGCGAAGAGAACGGCCAAGGCCCGCGAGGCGATGGACGGCAAGCACGACCTTCCGGTGGCCGAGGCGGTGGCGCTGGTAAAGGCGAACGCGACCGCGAAGTTCGACGAGACCCTCGAGATCGCTATGAACCTCGGGGTGGACCCGCGCCACGCCGACCAGATGGTCCGCGGCGTGGTCAGCCTGCCCAACGGCACCGGCAAGTCGGTGCGCGTTGCGGTGTTCGCGCGCGGGCCGAAGGCCGAGGAGGCGACGGCGGCTGGCGCGGACATCGTCGGGGCCGAGGACCTGATGGAGACGATCCAGGGCGGCAAGATCGAGTTCGATCGCTGCATCGCTACTCCGGACATGATGCCGATTGTCGGCCGCCTGGGCAAGATCCTCGGACCGCGCAACCTGATGCCGAACCCCAAGGTCGGCACGGTGACTATGGACGTAGCCCAGGCGGTGAAGAACGCCAAGGGCGGCGAGGTGCAGTTCAAGGCGGAGAAGGCGGGGGTCGTGCACTGCGGCGTCGGCAAGGCCTCGTTCGACGAGGGCAAGCTCGTGGAGAACGTCAAGGCCTTCGTCTCGGCGGTGAACCGGGCGAAGCCGTCGGGCGCCAAGGGCACCTATCTCAAGAAGATCTCGCTCTCCTCGACCATGGGGCCTGGCGTAACGATCGATGTCGCAAGCGCAGTGGCGAGCGACTGAAGAAACGCCCCCGGGAGCGATCCCGGGGACGCCGCGGATCGGGGCTTCGGCCGCGATCCGTTCTGTCCGAGACGGTGGGTTGGGCGCGAGCCCGGAAATCCTGCCCGAGACGGGGAACGATCAGGATCAAGCGGGGCGCGCGAGCGTTCCGGGCGGTTTTGGCGGGAACCGGTGCGGACCCGAACGCGGAGGGAAGACCTCCGCGCAACAGAGCCGGCGGGGGCGACCCCGCCATGAACTTGGAGCAAGAGAGTGGATAGAGCCCAGAAAGAAGCTGTGGTCGGGGAACTCGGCCAGATCTTCGCGGACTCTGGCGTCGTCGTGGTCGCGCACTACGAAGGCCTCTCGGTTGCCGAGATGACGGACTTCCGCCTGCGGATGAAGAACGCAGGCGGCAAAGTCCGCGTCGCCAAGAACAAGCTCGCCAAGATCGCCCTGGAAGGCACGCCAAGCGCAAGCATCGGCAAGCTGCTGACGGGCATGACGGTGCTCGCCTATTCGCAAGACCCGGTCGCCGCCGCGAAGACGGTGGAGGCCTACGCCAAGGACAACAAGAAGCTTGTCATCCTTGGCGGCGCGATGGGCGAGACGCCGCTGGACGAGGCCGGGGTCAAGGCCGTTGCGTCTCTGCCGTCGCGGGAGGAGCTCATCGCTTCGATCGTGGCGTGCATCGGCGCCCCGGGCTCGACTCTCGTCTCGGCGATCGGCGCGCCCGCGGCCAACATCGCGGGCGTCCTCAGCACCATCGAGGACCGCGCGGCGGCGTGAACTTGGACAACCGTGGCCGGAGCCGCGCAAGCGGCACGCCGGAAACCCCACTGAACCCTGATTGGAAACGGAAAAATGGCTGATCTGAAGAAACTCGCCGAGGAAATCGTCGGACTGACCCTGCTCGAGGCGCAGGAACTGAAGACGATCCTCAAGGACGAATACGGCATCGAGCCCGCCGCTGGCGGCGCGGTGATGATGGCCGGTCCGGCCGCGGGCGCCGCCCCGGCGGAAGCCGCCGAGGAGCAGACCGAATTCGACGTGATCCTGAAGGCCGCTGGCGCCCAGAAGATCAACGTCATCAAGGAGGTCCGCGCGATCACCGGTCTGGGCCTGAAGGAGGCCAAGGATCTGGTCGAGGCCGGCGGCAAGGCGGTCAAGGAAGCCGTCTCCAAGGCCGAGGCCGAGGAGATCCAGAAGAAGCTCGTCGCTGCCGGCGCGGAAGTCGAGCTGAAGTGATCTGACGGAGGCGCGGCTTCGGTCGCGCCTCCGTGACCTGGCCGGACCGGCGACGTCGCCGGTCCGGCTCGTGCTTCTCTCGCAGGGTCCGCGCGCGGGCCCTTCGACAGACGCACCGGCGCTCCGGGCGTGCGAAATGGGAACTCGCACAAGCAGAGGAGCGCGCGTCCGGCATAGCCGAGCCCACCCGTTCCCCGCCGGGCGGCTCGCGCGAAACCAAGAGGATTGAGCATGGCTCAGACGCATTCCGGCCAGAAACGCATCCGCAGGTTCTACGGCAAGATCCGCGAAGTCGCGGAAATGCCGAATCTCATCGAGGTTCAGAAGTCGAGCTACGACCTTTTTCTCAACTCCGGCGACCAGGATGCGCCGATGGACGGGGAAGGCATAAACGGCGTCTTCCAGTCGGTGTTTCCGATCAAGGACTTCAACGAGACGGCCACGCTGGAGTTCGTGAAGTACGAGCTCGAGGCGCCGAAGTACGACGTCGAAGAGTGCATGACCCGCGACATGACCTACGCGGCGCCCCTCAAGGTGACGCTGCGCCTGATCGTATTCGAGGTCGACGAGGAGACCGGCGCGCGCTCGGTCAAGGACATCAAGGAACAGGACGTTTTCATGGGCGACATGCCCCTGATGACGCCCAACGGAACCTTTGTCGTGAACGGCACTGAGCGGGTCATCGTCTCCCAGATGCACCGCTCCCCCGGCGTGTTCTTCGACCATGACAAGGGCAAGACGCACTCATCCGGCAAGCTGCTGTTCACCAGCCGGATCATCCCCTATCGCGGCTCGTGGCTCGATTTCGAGTTCGATGCCAAGGACATCGTCTTCGCGCGCATCGATCGCCGCCGGAAACTCCCGGTGACGACGCTCCTCTACGCCCTGGGTCTCGACCAGGAAGGCATCTGTGACGCCTATTACGAGACTGCGCAGTACCGCAAGGAAGGCTCTGGCTGGGCGACGAAGTTTTTCCCCGAGCGCCTGCGCGGCACCAAGCCGTCCCACGACATCATCGACGCCGCGACCGGCGAGGTGATCGCCGAGGCCGGCAAGAAGATCACGCCGCGCATGGTCAAGACCTGGGTCGACGCGGGCCAGGTCTCCGAGATCCTGATGCCGTTCGACGCGATCGTCGGGCGATTCGCGGCCAAGGACATGATCAACGAAGCGACTGGCGAGATCTGGGTCGAGGCGGGCGACGAACTGACTTGGGACGTGGACGCCAAGACCGGCGACGTCACCGGCGGCACACTCAAGGCCCTGATCGACAATGGCGTGGGCGACATCCCGACGCTCGACATCGACAACATTACGGTCGGCGCATACATCCGCAACACGATTGCGGTCGACAAGAACATCAACCGCGACACCGCGCTCATGGACATCTACCGCGTCATGCGCCCGGGCGAGCCGCCGACCGTGGAAGCGGCTTCGGCGCTCTTTGACACGCTGTTCTTCGATCCCGAGCGCTACGACCTCTCGGCCGTGGGCCGCGTAAAGATGAACATGCGCCTCGACCTCGACGCCGAGGACACCGTGCGCACCCTGCGCCGCGAGGACATCATCGCGGTGATCAAGGCGCTGGTGGACCTGCGCGACGGCCGCGGCGAGATCGACGACATCGACCACCTCGGCAACCGGCGCGTGCGCTCGGTGGGCGAGCTGATGGAGAACCAGTACCGCGTCGGTCTCTTGCGCATGGAACGGGCGATCAAGGAGCGGATGTCCTCGGTCGAGATCGACACGGTCATGCCGCAGGACCTGATCAACGCTAAGCCCGCGGCGGCGGCGGTGCGCGAGTTCTTCGGCTCGTCGCAGCTCAGCCAGTTCATGGACCAGACCAACCCGCTTTCGGAAGTCACCCACAAGCGCCGCCTCTCGGCGCTTGGGCCGGGCGGCCTGACGCGTGAGCGTGCGGGCTTCGAGGTGCGCGACGTGCACCCGACGCATTACGGCCGGATGTGCCCGATCGAGACGCCGGAGGGTCCGAACATCGGGTTGATCAACAGCCTCGCGAGCTTTGCGCGGGTCAACAAGTACGGCTTCATCGAGACGCCCTACCGCCGGGTCAAGGACAGCCAGGTCACCGACGAGGTGATCTACATGTCCGCCGCCGAGGAGATGCGCCACACCATAGCGCAGGCCAACGCGCAGCTCGACGCGGAGGGCCGGTTCCGCAACGATCTGGTCTCCACCCGCAGAGCCGGGGATTTCATGCTCAACCCGCCGGCCAACGTCGACATGATCGACGTGAGCCCCAAGCAACTCGTTTCGGTCGCGGCCTCGCTGATCCCGTTCCTCGAGAACGACGACGCCAACCGCGCGCTGATGGGCTCGAACATGCAGCGCCAGGCGGTGCCGCTCCTGCGCGCCGAGGCGCCGTTCGTGGGTACCGGCATCGAAGAGATCGTGGCGCGCGACAGCGGCGCCGCGATCACCGCGAAGCGGACGGGCATCGTCGACCAGGTAGACGCGATGCGCATCGTGGTGCGCGCCACCGGCGATCTCGACCCGGGCGATCCGGGCGTCGACATCTACCGGCTGCGCAAGTTCCAGCGCTCGAACCAGAACACCTGCATCAACCAGCGCCCGCTGGTGAAGGTGGGCGACCTGGTCCAGAAGGGCGAGTTCATCGCCGACGGACCGTCGACCGACCTCGGCGAGCTCGCGCTCGGCAAGAACGTGCTCGTCGCGTTCATGCCTTGGAACGGCTACAACTACGAGGATTCCATCCTCATATCCGAGCGGATCGTGAAGGACGACGTCTTCACCTCGATCCACATCGAGGAGCACGAGGTCGCCGCCCGCGACACCAAGCTCGGGCCCGAGGAGATCACCCGCGACATCCCCAACGTCGGCGAGGAGGCGCTGCGCAACCTCGACGAGGCGGGCATCGTCTACATCGGCGCGGAAGTCGGCCCCGCCGACATCCTGGTGGGCAAGATCACCCCTAAAGGCGAAAGCCCAATGACCCCGGAGGAGAAGCTGCTGCGCGCCATCTTCGGCGAGAAGGCGTCGGACGTGCGTGACACCTCGCTGCGCCTGCCGCCGGGCGACTTCGGCACCGTCGTCGAGGTGCGGGTGTTCAACCGCCACGGCGTCGACAAGGACGAGCGCGCCCTCCAGATCGAGCGCGAGGAGGTCGAGCGCCTAAGCCGCGACCGCGACGACGAGCTCGCGATCCTCGAGCGCAACATCTACGCGCGCCTCAAGGAGCTGGTGCTTGGCAAGACCGCCGTGAAGGGCCCCAAGGGCGTCAAGGCCGGCTCGGTCATCGACGAGGACCTGCTGGGCGCGCTCAGCCGCGGCCAGTGGTGGCAGCTCGCGCTCGGCGAGGACGCCGACGCGCAGGCCCAGGAGGCGCTGCACGTCCAGTTCGAGGCCCAGAAGAAGGCGCTCGAGCGCCGCTTCGAGGACAAGGTCGAGAAGGTGCGCCGCGGCGATGACCTGCCGCCGGGCGTGATGAAGATGGTCAAGGTCTTCATCGCGGTGAAGCGCAAGCTTCAGCCGGGCGACAAGATGGCCGGTCGTCACGGCAACAAGGGCGTGATCTCCAAGGTGGTCCCAGAAGAGGACATGCCGTTCCTGCAGGACGGCACGCCGGTGGATCTGGTTCTCAACCCGCTCGGCGTACCGAGCCGGATGAACGTGGGCCAGATCCTCGAAACCCACATGGGTTGGGCTGCGCGCGGCCTCGGCCGGGCCATCGATGAGGGCCTGGGCGAGTACCGGCGCTCGGGCGACATGACGCCGCTCAAGCAGGCAATGAAAGTGGCCTACGGCGAGGAGGTCTACAACCACGTGCTCTCCGAGATGCCGGGTGAGAGCTTCCTCGAGGCGGCCGCCAACGTCACCGCCGGGGTGCCGATCGCGACTCCGGTGTTCGACGGCGCCAAGGAGGCGGACGTCAACGACGCACTCCAGCGGGCAGGCTTTGACACCTCCGGCCAGTCGATCGTCTTCGACGGGCGCTCGGGCGAGCAGTTCGCGCGCCCGGTGACCGTGGGCGTTAAGTACTTGCTGAAGCTGCATCACCTGGTGGACGACAAAATCCACGCGCGCTCGACCGGACCCTACAGCCTCGTTACCCAGCAGCCGCTGGGCGGCAAGGCGCAGTTCGGCGGGCAACGGTTCGGCGAGATGGAGGTCTGGGCCCTTGAAGCCTACGGCGCGGCCTATACTTTGCAGGAAATGCTCACTGTGAAATCGGACGACGTGGCCGGCCGCACCAAGGTCTACGAGTCGATCGTCAAGGGCGAGGACAACTTCGAGGCCGGCGTGCCGGAATCGTTCAATGTCCTCGTAAAGGAGATCCGCTCGCTCGGCCTCAACATCGAGCTTCTGGACTCGGAAGTGGAGTGAGGGCGTTCGCGCGCCCCGCCTCCCCTGTCACGCGATTTAGGATTCTGACATGAACCAGGAAATCACGAACCCGTTCGCCCCGGTCCAGCCGCTGCGCACCTTTGACGAGATCCGGATCTCTTTGGCGAGCCCGGAGCGGATCCTCTCGTGGTCCTTCGGCGAGATCAAGAAGCCCGAGACCATCAACTATCGCACGTTCAAGCCCGAGCGCGATGGCCTGTTCTGCGCGCGCATCTTCGGCCCGATCAAGGATTACGAGTGCCTGTGCGGCAAGTACAAGCGCATGAAGTATCGCGGCGTCGTCTGCGAGAAGTGCGGCGTCGAAGTGACGCTCCAGAAGGTGCGCCGCGAGCGCATGGGCCATATCGAACTCGCCTCGCCCGTCGCCCACATCTGGTTTCTGAAGTCGCTGCCGAGCCGCATCGGCCTGATGCTCGACATGACGCTGCGCGATCTCGAGCGCATCCTCTACTTCGAGCAGTACGTCGTCATCGAGCCCGGCCTGACCGACCTCAAGCAAGGCCAGCTTCTGGGCGAGGAGGAATTCCTCGACGCCCAGGACCAGTACGGAGAGGACGCGTTCCGCGCCGGGATCGGCGCCGAGGCGATCCGCGAGATGCTGGCCGGGATCGATCTTGACGCGGAAGCTGAGCAGTTGCGCGCAGATCTCGCCGAGGCGACGGGCGAACTGAAACCCAAGAAGATCATTAAGCGGCTCAAGCTGGTCGAGAGCTTTCGCGAGAGCGGCAACCGGCCCGAGTGGATGATCCTGACCGTGGTGCCGGTGATCCCGCCGGAGCTGCGCCCGCTGGTGCCGCTCGACGGCGGCCGGTTCGCCACGTCAGATCTCAACGACCTCTACCGCCGGGTGATCAACCGCAACAACCGCCTGAAGCGGCTGATCGAGTTGCGCGCGCCCGACATCATCATCCGCAACGAAAAGCGGATGCTGCAGGAATCGGTCGACGCGCTGTTCGACAACGGCCGTCGCGGCCGGGTCATCACCGGCACCAACAAGCGGCCGCTGAAGTCGCTCTCGGACATGCTCAAGGGCAAGCAGGGCCGGTTCCGCCAGAACCTGCTCGGGAAGCGCGTGGACTTCTCGGGACGCTCGGTCATCGTGACCGGTCCGGAGCTGAAGCTGCACCAGTGCGGGCTTCCCAAGAAGATGGCGCTCGAGCTCTTCAAGCCGTTCATCTACAGCCGCCTCGACGCCAAAGGGCTGTCGTCCACCGTCAAGCAGGCCAAGAAGCTCGTCGAGAAAGAGCGCCCGGAGGTCTGGGACATCCTGGATGAAGTCATCCGCGAGCATCCCGTCCTCCTGAACCGCGCGCCGACGCTCCACCGCCTCGGCATCCAGGCCTTCGAGCCGGTGCTGATCGAGGGCAAGGCGATCCAGCTTCACCCGCTGGTCTGCGCGGCATTCAACGCCGACTTCGACGGCGACCAGATGGCGGTGCATGTGCCGCTCAGCCTGGAGGCGCAGCTTGAGGCGCGTGTCCTGATGATGAGCACCAACAACGTGCTCTCACCGGCCAACGGCAAGCCGATCATCGTGCCGTCACAGGACATGATCCTCGGCCTCTACTACCTCTCGATCCTGCGCGAGGGTCAGCCCGGCGAGGGCATGATCTTCGGCTCGATCGAGGAGGTCGACCACGCCCTGCACGCTGGGCTCGTCAACCTGCATACCAAGATCACCGCCCGGATCGAGCAGATCGACGACGAGGGCCAGAGCGTGCTCAAGCGATTCGAAACCACACCAGGCCGGTTACGGCTCGGCGCGCTTCTGCCGAAGAACTTCAAGACTCCCTTCGACATCGTCAACCGCCTCCTGCGCAAGAAGGAGGTCGGCGAGGTCATCGACAGCGTCTACCGCCACTGCGGCCAGAAGGAGAGCGTGATCTTCTGCGACCAGATCATGGGTCTCGGCTTCACCGAGGCGTTCAAGGCCGGCATCTCGTTCGGCAAGGACGATATGGTCATCCCCGAGGCCAAGTGGGAGTTGGTCAACTCGACCCGCGACCAGGTCAAGGAGTTCGAGCAGCAGTACATGGACGGCCTGATCACCCAGGGCGAGAAGTACAACAAGGTGGTCGACGCCTGGTCCAAGTGCTCGGACGTGGTCGCCGAGGCGATGATGGGCGAGATCTCGGCCACCCGCCGCGACGAGAACGGCGCCGAGATGGAACCGAACTCGGTCTACATGATGAGCCACTCGGGCGCGCGCGGCTCGCCGGCGCAGATGAAGCAGCTCGGCGGCATGCGCGGCCTGATGGCCAAGCCCTCGGGCGAGATCATCGAGACGCCGATCATCTCGAACTTCAAGGAAGGCCTGACCGTTCTGGAGTACTTCAACTCCACCCACGGCGCTCGCAAGGGCTTGGCCGACACCGCGCTGAAGACCGCCAACTCCGGCTACCTGACCCGGCGGCTTGTCGACGTGGCGCAGGATTGCATCGTCAAGATGGAGGACTGTGGCACCGACCGGTCGATCACCGCCCGTACGGCGGTGAGCGACGGCGAAGTGGTGGCCTCGCTCTCCGAGCGCATCCTCGGCCGCGTCGCGGCGGAGGACGTGCTCGACCCCAAGACCCAGGAAGTGATCTTCCGGCGCGGCGACCTGATCGACGAGCGCGACGCCGACATGATCGAGGCGGCGGCCGTGCTGGAGATGCAGATCCGCTCGCCGCTCACCTGCGAGTCCGAGGACGGCATCTGCGCGAAGTGCTACGGGCGCGATCTCGCCCGGGGCACGATGGTCAACCCCGGCGAGGCCGTGGGCATCATCGCCGCGCAGTCGATCGGCGAGCCGGGCACGCAGCTCACCATGCGGACCTTCCACATCGGCGGCATCGCCCAGGGCGGCTCGCAGAGCTTCCTCGAGGCGGCGCATGACGGCGTGGTCGAGTTGCGCAACAAGAGTCTGATCAAGAACGCCGACGGCGACTTAATCGTCATGGTGCGCAACATGGAGCTGGCGATTGCGGACGAGAACGGCCTTGAGCGGGCGGTTCACAAGCTGAGCTACGGCTCGAAGCTGCTTGTGGCCGAAGGCGTAGACGTGAAGCGCGGCGACAAGCTCGCCGAGTGGGACCCCTACACGCTGCCGATCATCGCCGACAAGGCGGGCGTGGCGAAGTTCGTCGATCTGGTGGCCGGCTTCTCCGTGCGCGACGAGACCGACGACGCGACCGGCATAAGCCAGAAGATCGTCTCGGATTGGCGCGCGGCCCCCAAGGGAAACGAGCTCAAGCCCGAGATCATCGTGATGGACCCCGCGACGGGCGAGCCCGTGCGGCTGGACAACGGCAACCCCGAGGTTCACGCCATGTCGGTGGACGCGATCCTCTCGGTCGAGGACGGCCAGGAGATCCGGCCCGGCGACGTCATCGCACGCATCCCGCGCGAAGGCGCCAAGACCAAGGACATCACCGGCGGTCTGCCGCGGGTGGCTGAACTCTTCGAGGCGCGGCGACCCAAGGACCACGCGATCATCGCCGAGATCTCGGGGCACGTCCGCTTCGGGCGCGACTTCAAGAACAAGCGCCGGATCACCGTGGAGCCGGTCGAGGAAGGAGCCGAGCCCGTCGAGTACATGGTGCCAAAGGGCAAGCACATCCCGGTGCAGGAAGGCGACTTCATCCAGCAGGGCGAGTACATCATGGACGGCAATCCCGCCCCCCATGACATCCTCTCCATCATGGGCATAGAGGCGCTCGCCGACTATCTCATCGAGGAGGTGCAGGAGGTCTACCGGCTTCAGGGCGTGAAGATCAACGACAAGCACATCGAGGTGATCGTCCGCCAGATGCTGCAGAAGTGGGAGATCTCGGACTCCGGCGGCACCACGCTCCTGAAGGGCGAGCAGGTCGACAAGATCGAATTCGACGAGGAGAACGAGAAGGCGATGGCGCTCGGCCGCGAGCCGGCCAAGGGCGCGCCGATTCTGCTCGGTATCACCAAGGCGAGCCTGCAGACTCGGTCGTTCATCTCGGCGGCCTCATTCCAGGAGACCACGCGCGTGCTCACCGAAGCCGCGACGCAGGGCAAGCGCGACAAGCTCGTGGGCCTGAAGGAGAACGTCATCGTCGGCCGGCTGATCCCGGCGGGCACCGGCGGCGCCACGCACGAGGTCAAGCGCGTCGCGCACGAACGTGACGCGCGGATCATCGCCGAGCGCAAGGAAGCCGCCGAGGCGGCTCTGGCGCTCGAGGAACCGTTAGAGAGCGACATGGCGCCGGAGGAACCGGCTGCGGAGCCTGTCGACACCGGCGCGGAGTAGACGCGGCTCCCGGGCCGCAGCCCGGCCAACGAGATAAACGGGGCGCCCTTGACCGGGGCGCCCCGTGTGTGTCGCGGCCGCGCTCGCCCTTGCCGGTCGGACCCATACTGGCCCCGTTTTGACCGAAAACTCCGTGCCTCTTTTGGGAAGGAGTACAGGGACGATCGTGGACAGCGAGGAAGGCCGCGCCGGGTGACGCCGCGCGCAAGTTGGCGTCACAGCGTCTGAGAGCGATCAAGTCAGCCGGGAAACAGCGCGGCCTGGTGCTGGCGGCTGGTCGGTCTTTTTTGCGCGTGATGGCGCGACGCTGGAAAAACCGCCGCAGCGCGCCGTAGCCGAAGCGCTGACCGTGATCGGCGAGCGTGGCGCGCAATTCCTCGATGGTGGCGTCGGGCGTCGCGTCGAGCAGGCGCAGGATTGGACCGGCTTGCGCCTCGACCCGGCCCGGCTCGCCGGTCGCCGCCCGGCGGGCCGGGCCGGGCGTCGCCCTGCTCACGCACCAGCGCCCGCCATCGACCGACGCTGGGCGCACTGACGCCGAAGCGCGCGGCAGCCTCCCGGTGGCTGGCGCCCTGCGCGACAGCGGCGAGAACCCGGGTGCGAAGCGCGAGTGAAAGGGCTTTCGACATGGCTGCCGGGCTCCCGCCGGGCAGCCAGCTTGAATCAGAAACCCGATGCAAAGGGAATCCCGCGCGATTCAGTCAGACGGGCCGCCGCTCTAATCCTGCGAAGTCCACCCCTCATTGCCGCCCTCAATTCACGATACGGGGCGCTATCCCCGTTCCGTCCACCACGGCCGTAGAGGGATAGAGGATGACGCTTTCGCCCGGATCAAGGCCGCCCAGCACCTCGGCGACGACGCCGTTGTTGCGGCCGATCTCGACCGGGCGCATCGCCGCCGCGCCACCCTCCGCCACAAAGACGGCCCAGGCGTCGCCGCTGCGAAAGAGCGCGCTCGAGGGCAGGCGCAGGGCGTCGTCCTTTCGCCAGATCACGATGCGCGCCTCGACCCGGTAGCCATGGCCGAGCGCGCCGCGCTCCTCGGCGGGGCCGGTGAGCGCGACAGTGACTGGCACGCGCTGCTCCTCGACGCCGAGCGCCGAGAACTTGGTTATGGCGAAGGGATCGATGCGCCGCACTTCGCCGTCCAGGGATGGCGCGCCGCCCCAGTCCTCGACGATGACCGGATTGCCGATCGCGACCTGCACGGCGTCCGAAGAGATCAGCTCCACCACCACCTCGAGTGCGCCCTCAACGTCGCCGATCTCCATGATCGGCGCTCCGGCGGGCAACGTGGTCTCGCTCTGCTGGATGATCCGTAGGATGCGCCCGTCGGCGGGGGCGTAGAGCGGGATGTCATCGCTGCGGGTGTCGCCGACGGCATTGGCCAGGCCCTGGTCGTCGAAGCCGATCAGTTGCGCCCGGGCGTTGGCCAGGTCGGCCTCGCGCATGGAGATAGCGGCCTCGGCCGTCTCCACCTCCGCCTCGGCCACCCGGAAGTTCTGGCGGGCGCGGTCGAAGGTGGCTTCGCTGGCGATCCGCCTTTCGGTCAATTCCCGGGCGCGGCCGAGCTCGGTCTCGGCCAGGTCGCGATTCGCGAGGGCGGCGTTGAGATCGGCGCGCGACACCCGCAGCGCCGCCTCGGCCGCCTGCACGGCCGCCAGCGCCTGTTCGCGCGTGCGCACGTCGAGCGCCGCCGGGTTGGTGGGCAGCATATGCGCCACGACCGTCTCGCCGCGCACGACCGGATCGCCCGGATCGACCTCGACCCGCTGCAGGCGTCCCGCGACCGGGGTCGAGACGACATAGGCCTCGGCCACGCGGGTTCGGCCCTCCTCGTCGATGGTCACAATCATCGGCCCGCGAGTGACCGCGCCGAGATCGACCATGACGGGCTGCGGCCAGAACGCGGCGGCCAGCGCGCCGGCGATCAGGATAAGGGCGGCGAGACTAAGGATCAGCCGCGATCGTCGTCGTGCTCGCGCCATGCGCGTCACTCCCGTGTCTTGAGCGCGTCGACGAGATCAGTCCGGTCGAGATCGCGCTTGACCAGCCAGCCCGACACCAGCGCAGCCCCCAGCACCACGAGCATCGCCTGCCCGTAGCTCGCCGCGTCGAAGACGGCCGGGATCTGGTAGAGGTCCGTCGAAAAGCCCGCGGCGATGCCGAAGGAGAGATAGTAGCCCAGGAGCGCGCCGACCGGCAGCGCCGCCAACGTGACCACCGCCAGTTCGCCCAGCAGCACGAAGGCCGTTTCGCCCCGGGTGAAGCCGATCACGCGCAGGCTCGCCAGGTCGCGCGACCGCTCGGCAAGCGCGATGCGCGCGGCGTTGTAGACGATGCCGAAGGTGATCACGAAGGCGATGGCGCCCATGACGTAGCGGATCGCGCCGGTGCCCTGGTTCATCAGCGTCATGAAGGCGTCGCGCGCCAAGCTCTTCACGCTGACGCCGGCGACCGTCGGCATGTCCTGCAGCGCGGCGTAGATCGTGTCCCGCCGGGCCTCGTCGATCATCAGGTAGGCGCCCGAGATGCGGCCGGGCTCGCGCAGAGCGCGGTTCAGCGCGTCGAGGTTCATATAGGCGGGCGATCCAAGCAGCGACCGGGCTGTGCCCGCCACGGGCATCTCCAGGACCGGCTGGCGCCCCTCCCGCACATCTACGGTCAGCACGTCGCCGGGGTCGACGCCGAGCATATCCGCCAGGACGTCCGCCAGGATCAACCCGTCCCCGGCCAGGTCGATCGGCGCCAGGTTCGCGTCGAGCGCCCGGTTGAGGACCGGTGCTGCCGTCAGGCCGGTCAGTACGCCGCGGTGGCTCTTCAGCCCGTGGCGCAGCACCACCGACACGTTGCGCACCGGCTCGACCCGCTCGACGCCCGGCAGGCGTGCCAGCTCGAAAAGGGTCTTGTCGCTGACCGGATGGGTGAAGCTGACCATGACGTCGCTGCGGTCCACCACCGAGAAGGTCAGGTCTATGGTGCGGTTGAAGCCCGCATAGATGGTGATCATCGCCACCGACAGCGCCATGCCGCAGGCGATCCCGATCACCGAGCCGGCCATGCGCACGGGCTGGCGGGTCAGCCTGCGCAGGACCATGCGGCTTGGCTGGTCGAGAAAGCGGTTGAGGCTGTGTCCGATCCGCCCGGTGCGGCTGAAGTTCGGCGGCGCGGGCGGGCGCATGGCGGTGGCCGGCGTGAGCGCGAAGACGCGGCGAAGTACGAACAGGCCGCCGGCCGAGGCCGCAAGGATGCTGACCGAGACTCCGATGGCGAACGATGCTGGGTCCAGCCGAAAGACCAGGAAGGGGAACTTGTAGTAGTCGGTGTAGACCCCGATCAGCGCGCGTCCTGCGGCGACGCCGGCCAGGCACCCGGCCAGCGCCCCCCCGGCGGCGATGGCGAGGACCAGCTTAAAGTAGTGCGCGCCCACCTCAGCGTTGGTGTAACCGAAGGCCTTCGTCAGCCCGATTTCCTCGCGCTCGGACTGCACTATCCGGCTGATGACGATGTAGAGAAGGAAGGCCGCGACCGCGAGGAATATGGGCGGCACGCCGATGGTGGCCGCCTCCAGCCCGGATATCTCCTCGGACACGAAACGGCTGGACGTCTGGTCGGCGCGCGGGAAGGCCCCGGACCCGCCATAGGGCGAGAGCAGCCGGTCAACCGCATCGAGCATGGCCTCCTCACGCGCCCCCCGCGACAACCCGATTAGCGCCTCGTTGAACGCACCTGACATGTCGTAGGCGGCGGCGAGGCCCGACCGGCCCATCCATATCACACCGAAACGCGCGTCGTCGGGCACCAGTTCGCCGGGCGCGGTCGTGTAGAGGAACTCGGGGCTCTGGGCGAGGCCAACGATGTCGAAGCTGCGCCGAGCGCCGTTCATCGTGGCGTGCAGGCCGTCGCCCGGGCGCAGGCCGTGGGCGGCGGCGAAGCTCTCGATCAGCAGGATCTCGTCGGGCCGTCCCGGCGCGGGCATGCGTCCGTCAGTAAGGTACACATCATTGAGCGCCGGTCGCTCCCGGTCGGGCAGCGACACCGCCTGCGCCTGCACGGGAAGCTCCCGGTCAGGCAGGTCGATCAGCACGCGGCCCTGCACGCGGGTCTGCACCGCCGAGACGCCGGGGATCTCGGCCAGCCGATGCGCGATCCGCTCGGGCGCGCGGGCGACGGGGGCGAAGACGTCGGCCAGCCGGTAGCGCTCGTAGTAGGCGTCCCGCGTTTCGGTCAGCGACGCGGTGAGGCCGGTCATCATCACCAGCATCATCACGCCCACGGCGATCACCGCGCCGATGGCGCCGGCCTGGCCCTTCATCCGCCACAGGTCGCGCAGGAGCTTGTGGTCGAGCGGGCTCACCAGACGATTTCCTCGGGACTGCGCCGGGTCTCGTTGCGAACGACCTCGCGGATCGCGCCGTCGGCGAAGTGGATGACACGGTCGGCCATGGCCGCGGTGCTCGCGTTGTGGGTGACCATCAGCACGGTGCTTCCCAGCCGGGCGTTCATCTCCGCCAGCACCTTGAGAACCGCCCGCCCCGTCGCGCTGTCCAGAGCGCCAGTCGGCTCGTCGCAGAAGAGCACGTCCGGCTGCTTGGCGACAGCACGGGCGATGGCCACGCGCTGCTGCTCGCCGCCCGAGAGCTGGGCGGGGAAGTGATCGGTCCGCTCGCTCAGCCCCACCAGCGCCAGCGCCTCGTCGGGGTCCATCGGATTGGTGGCGATTTCCGTCACAAGCTCGACGTTCTCATGCGCCGTGAGGCTCGGCATCAGGTTGTAGAACTGGAAGACGAAGCCGACATGATCGCGGCGGTAGCGGGTGAGGTCCGCGTCGCTCATGTCGGTCAGGGAGAGGTCGCGGAATTGCGCCGTGCCGGCCGTGCCGCGATCCAGCCCGCCGATTATATTGAGGAGCGTGGACTTGCCCGAGCCCGAGGGGCCGAGCAGTACGACGATCTCGCCCACCGGGATTTCCAGATCGACGCCGCGCAGCGCGTGCACGGCCGAATGCCCCTCGCCATAGACCTTGGTCAGGCCGCGGGTGACGAAGGCGGGCACGGGCGGCGTCGGCGCCGTCATCGCGGCCGTTCGTCCGCCGGCGCCCGCGGCGGCGTCATGGCGGCGAGCATGCGTCGGTACTCGGCCGGGTCGGACAGCGCGACGGCGCCCGGCGGCAGTCCGAGCAGCCGGTCGATCAGCCGTCCTTCCGACGCCATCCTTTCTGTGAGGATACTTGTCGCCCCGTCGAGATCGTCGGACTCCGCGGCCACGATGGCCCTGCGCAGCAGGGTTCGCCGTCCTTGCGACAGCGCCAGGATGGTCTCGGCGACCAGCCCGGGATCGGCTGCGTCGAAGCGCCCCTCCCGGATCCCGGCCTCGATCATCTCGCGCAGGATCGGAAGCGTCGCCTCCGATGACGCAGCGAAGATACGCTGGAAGAGCATGTCGTTTCCGGGCCGCAGCATCACGTCGGCGAAGAAGCGCAGCTCTGGCCCGCGCTCCGCCTTCCAGCGATTCGCCGCGGCGATGAAGGCGTTGAACCGCGCCAGCGCGTCCCCGGTGGCGGCGTCCCTCGCCGTCGCCGCGCCTTCGATCGCCTGGGCGGTGAACCGCGCCACGATGGCGTCAAGCAGATCCTCCTTGGCGGCGAAGTGGTGGTAGAAGCCGCCCTTCGAGATGCCAGCCCGGGCGATCACGTCGGCGAGCGTCACCGCATCCCAGCCCTGCGCGAAGAACAGCGCCTGTGCCGCATCGAGGATCGCCGCGCGTCGCGCATCCGGCGCCATCCTCCGCCGCGGGGTCGGGGAGGTTTCAGCCGAAGGAGGTTCTTCCTTCGAGATCGCCATGTCCTCCTACTATACAAACCGACGGTCGGTATCTAGTGGAGCTGTCGCGGGCTGTCAATCCGCCAAAGTGCATGAACGCACGCCATACGTCCCGCTGACACAGTCACGCCTGACTGCGCGCTCGTGGCTACCCGGGCCTCAGCTGTTCAGGGGAATGGCCGCAGCTCGCAACTAGCGATTGATATAGGCCTGGTGGTCCGAGTAGGCCGCGATCACGGTTTCGCGCAGCCAGGTGTTGGCGGGGTCCGACGCGTTGCGGGCCGACCAAGCGAAGCGCATCGGGAAATCCCTCGTGGCGGCGACCGGTTCCAAGACCTCCAGATCATAGCGCCTCCACATCTCTCCCATCACGAAACTCGGCTGGGTCGCGATGAAATCGGTCGCGGCGAGCATGGTGCCGATGATGGCGAAATCATGCACCTTGCCGCCGAGGGTTCTGGGCCGGTTGAGGAGACGGTGTTCCTTTTCGATCGGCGTGCCGCCCGTGTCCTCAACGACGACCTGAAAATAGCGGAACCGCGACGCCGTGTCGGCGCTCCAATCCGTGATGGCAGGATGGCCCGCGCGCACGAAGCTGAAGAAGGTGACCGGCTCCAGATCGACCGCTTCGATCCCGTCAACCAGATGGGCGGGGCCGCCGACATGCAGGAGATCGATCAGGCCGTCCACGAGGTCGTTCTGATTGTTCGTCTTGATTCTGACCCAGTCCAGCATAACGTCCGGCGCGGCCGCCCGTATCGCCGCGGTGGTCCGGGCCATGATGGCCGGCGCCGTATGCAGCGCGATCCGGAGCACGCGGTCGCTGGTCGCGGGGTCGAAGGGCTCCTGAGGTTCCAGCGCGCGCCGCAGGCCGCGCAGAACGGGTCCAAGCTCGTTGGACAGCACCAGGGCCATCGGGGTCGGTTGCATCTTTCCACCGATGACAGTGATCGATCAAACACCCGAAAGCCGGCTTGACGGCTCTGGAGGTCTTCGACGTCGGCGCTCTGTGGAGTTATCCAGACCTTGCGACGGCGCTCAAAGGGCTCGGCTCGTCGGGCGTCGCGGTCAAGGCCGCCGAACTCTGCGGCCAGGAGTCCCTCGACGCGGCGCACGAGGAGGCGCTCGCCCCGTTCCGTCAGCCCGATGGCGGCTACCGGATCGGCGCGACCTTCCGGGTCCTGATGGCCGGGGTCGCGGCGTAGATTACGCTTTGGCGATAGCGGTCCGATGGTTTACCATCGGACCGCCGCCTCTCCCCGGTCGGCAGTATATTTCAGAGCACCCAGAGATCGGAGGACATAATGCCCCAAATATTGCAGGTCGCAACCATAGCGGTCGCCACGCTCGGCACGGGCGCCGCGACGATGGCCGTGATGAACGAGGACATTCCCGACCTCGCCGTTCCGGAGGGGGACTGGTCCGCGGGGAGCACCCTCGACGGCCGAACGTTCGACATCATCGGCACGGACCTGGGGAGCGGCGCGGTTCTCGAGGACGAGATCCTCTTTCGGGACGGAACCTTCCAATCGGTGGATTGTCAGGAATACTGCGATTTCGGCTGGTCAGCCTATGAGACGAAGATGATCGGCGACGTAATCCATTTCACGGCCCGGACGATATGCCCGGAAGCGCCCCATACGGTGGTCTGGTACGGCACCGTCGACGGCGACGATATCGTCGTCGACGTCACCTGGACCACCCGTCGCTGGTACTGGACCAACCAGATCGAGATCGCGGCGAAGGGCACGTACGTTCCGACCGACGACCCGAGCGTCTCGGGCTGAGGCCGATTGATTGACCCCGACCGGCCTGAGCCCGGCCGGGCTTGTCCTGCGGATCGCGATACTCGTCGCCGTCCTGGTGGTCGCCACATGGGGATCGCATCTCATCCGCGACACCCTGAACCTCCAGATCAGGCCTGACAACGAACAGCAAGTCCATCGCGCCATCATGTTCGGTCTGGTGGCCTACATAGGGCTCCTGGCGCTGCCCTTTGTGCCGGGCGCAGAGATCGGGATCGCGATGCTGGCCGCCTTCGGGGCGGCGATCGCGCCGCTGATCTACGTGGCCACGGTCGCCTCGATGACGCTGGCCTACACGATCGGGCGCTTCCTGCCGATCGGCGCGCTGGAGCGCCTGTTGTCCGTCCTGCGGATGCGGCGCGCGGCCGCTCTCGTCGCCCGCGCTGCTCCCCTGTCGGGCGAGGAGCGGTTGGCGATGCTGCTCGACGGCCAGCCGAAACGCGCGCTCAACCTCGGGCTGCGCTATCGTTACATCGCCATGGCGCTGGCGGTGAACACGCCGGGCAATTCCATCATTGGCGGCGGCGGCGGCATCATGATGATGGCCGGCCTGAGCGGCATCTTCTCACCGCTCCCGACGTTTCTGACCGTTGCTCTCGCGGTTTCCCCGGTGCCGTTGGCCGTGATCTTTCTCGGACTGCGGATCTGAGGAGGCCCCGTCGGGACTCAGGTCGCGCGCTTCGAAATCCGCGCGGGCGGCGGACATGACTTTCCGGAGCGCCTTCGCGCTGGTTCCGCCGGCACAGGTCTTGCGGCGCGGGACGGTGGCGTAGGTCTCGCCGTCGTTGATGCCTTGGCATCGACGACGCGGGTCCATTCGTGGAGATGGAACGAATGTTTGAAGGGGTGCAGGCGCGGATGGGAGGCATTCGCCGTCCCGCGGCTGGTCATGTTCCGGCGGCTCGCGAGGTCGCAGCATGGCACCGCAGGTTTACGTTCGGGGTTGAACCTCGGACCAGAGCCGTTTCCGGAAAACGTGCTGTCAATTCTGACGACAATAACCATCGCCCACCGACAAGCGATCGGTGCAGACGACCTCGCCGAGGTGATCGTGGAGAACAATCCCTTCCATGAGACACTTTTTGACCAGTGCGGAAATCGGCACATCACTGGAAGCATCCGGCAGCATGCAGGCTTGTCGCACACGATCCTGCAGCCAGCCACGCAGCTCTGCAAGCTCGCCAAGGCGATTTTCACCGATATCTGAGAGATGCGCCGCACGGAAGCGCTCGCAGCGCGCAGCACGATTGAGACGCAATTGGCCTAGACCAGCAAGCAGATCGAATCCTTGCTCGACCGGATCATGAACGCCTACAACTCGCCCGTGATCGGAGCCTACGAGAAACGGATCGAAGAGTTGGAGCGCCAGAAGATCAGACTTACCGAGCAGGCGGCTACGGTAGTGCCGCCTAGGCACACCTGAGCGACTTTATGGAGCCGGCCCTCGCGTTCTTGGCACACCCTTGGAATATTTACAGAAATGGAAGCTTGGCCCTCCGGCGGACAGTGCTCAAGTTGGCCTTCGCAGAGCCCTTGAGACACAGCCGGAACGAAGGCTATCGAGCCGCCCAAACATCCTTTCCTTTCAAGGTTTTAGCGGATTTTCAACCCCAAAGTGCGGGATGGTGGAGGGGGCTGGATTCGAACCAGCGTAGGGTTTCCCCGACGGATTTACAGTCCGTTGCATTTGACCGCTCTGCCACCCCTCCGAGGATGCGCCGGGCCCGGAGGCCCGTTCGGCGGGGCTTACGGCAGCGGTCCGGATGCGTCAACTGGATTTGCCCGGGTGCCGCGGCCCTTGAAGCCGGGGGCGGCGCGGGCGTATCTGGCAGGGAACGGCAGGGAGGCGCCCCCTTGGTGAAGAAACCGGCCTGGGCCGTCGAGCGAGAGCGGACCCGCGCGAGGGAGCGGCGCGAGACGCATTGGCTCTTCGGACTGCACGCCGTGCGGGACGCCCTTGTCAATCCGGCCCGGCGGCGGCGCGCGCTCGTCGTCACGGCGAACGCCGCCGACCGGCTCGCCGAGGCGATCGCCGCGTCCGGAATGGAGCCGCGCGTGGTGGACCCGCGCCGGTTCGACGCGCCTCTCGACCCCGCGTCGGTACACCAGGGTGCGGCGCTCGAGGTGGAACCGCTCGACTGGGGGTCGGTGTCGGAAATCTGTGCGCCGGGCGGCGACGCGGCGCTCGCCCTGCTGCTCGACCGCGTCAGCGATCCCCACAACGTCGGCGCGATCCTGCGGTCGGCCGAGGTGTTCGGGGCCCGCGCGGTGATTTCACCGCAGCGGCACGGCGCTCCGGAGACCGGCGCGATGGCGAAGGCTGCTTCCGGCGCGCTCGAGCGCCAGCCATACCTGCGCACCCCGAATCTCGCCCGCGCCATCGGAGCGCTCCAGGAGATGGGCTACATCGTGGTCGGACTGGACGGCGCGGCGAACATCCCGCTGGCCGAAGCCCTCGCGCCGCACGCCGGCGGGCCGATGGCGCTTGCGCTCGGCGCCGAGGGCCCGGGGCTTCGTGCGCTCACCCGCCAGTCCTGCGATCTTCTGGCGCGGATCCCGTCTCGCGGCGACTTCGCGTCGCTCAATGTATCGAACGCCGCCGCCGTGGCGCTCTATGCCGCCGCGCTGGCGCGCGACTCCGGCGCCGGTTCCTGAACCATCACGAATTCTTCACCGCCCTACAATGTCGTAGCCGCCGACCCCATCTGTGTAGGGAAGAAGGGCTTGGAACTGCCCTGCTTCATCTCACTGTCCCTCGTTCCGACTAGGCGTCCGCGTTTTCGCTGGACGCCTTTTTTTTGGCTAGATGCGCTCGCCGAAATCGAGGCGGGACAGGAGCTTCGCCGCGGAACGCAATGTGTTGTCCCGTTTTTCTGCGTCCATCCTGTCCCAGGTCCGGTACATCTGGGCCATGCGCGGGTTGCCCGCGAGCGCCGCGCGGTTGCGAATGAGGAAGTCCCAGTAGAGCGGGTTGAAGGGACAGGCTCCGTCGCCGGCGCGCCTTTTCACATCGTAGGCGCATCCGGCGCAGTAGTCCGACATCCGGTCGATGTAGGCGCCGCTTGCCGCGTAGGGTTTCGACGCGACCATCCCGCCGTCGGCGAACTGGCTCATGCCGATGGTGTTCGGCGCCTCCACCCATTCGTAGGCGTCGGCGTAGACCGCGAGATACCATTCATGGACCTGCGCGGGATCGACGCCGGCGAGCAGCGCGAAGTCGCCGGTCAACATCAGCCGCTGGATGTGGTGGGCGTAGGCCTCCTCGCGGGTCTGGGTCACGGCGGCGGCGATGCAAGCCATGTCGGTCTCGGCCGTCCAGTAGAACGCCGGCAGATCGCGCGTCGCGCAGAGCGCGTTCTGGTCGACATAGCCCGATCCTGCGAGGTCGTAGATCCCGCGAACGAATTCGCGCCAGCCCAGGATTTGTCGGATGAAGCCCTCGACTGCGTTGATCGGCGCGCGACCGGCGCGAAGCTCTGCTTCCGCCCGCCGGCAGAGATCGAGCGGGTCGAGCAGACCGGCGTTTAGATAGACCGACAGGACCGAGTGGTAGAGGAAGCGCTCGTCGGCAAGCATGGCGTCCTGAAAGTCGCCGAAACGGGGCAGCGCCGCCTCGTAGAAGTGCGCGGCCGACTGTTCGGCCTCGGCGGCGTCGGTGGCGAACCAGAACGGCGTGAGCGCGCCAAAGTGGTCGCCATAGAGCCGCTCCACAGTCTCAAGCACTTCGCGGGTCAGGGCATCCGGCTCGTGGCGCAGGGGGCCGGGCATGAAGAGATCGTCCCTCGCCGGCCGCCGATTGTCCGCGTCGAAGTTCCACCGCCCGCCGACCGGCGCGCCATTGTCCATGAGGAGACCCGACGCCCGCCGCATCTCGCGATAGAAATGCTCCTGGCGCAGGGACTTGCGGCCCTCGGCCCAGGCGGCGAAGAAGCCGCGGGGCGCGATGAAGCGGTCGTCGTGGAGCGTCTCGACGGCCAGCGGAGTGGCGGCGATCGCGCGGCGCAACCGCCATTCGCCGCACTCGGTGGCCAGCACCGCCTCAGCGCCGAACTCGGCAGCCCGCCGCAGGAGTTCGGCCGGAACCGACTTCGCAGTCTCGGTTGCGTCGCAGGCGCCGTAGGCGACCGTCCAGCCGTCGGCGCGCAGCCTGGCTGCGAACTTCCGCATGGCGCTGAGGACGAAGGCGATCTTCTTGACGTGATGGCGCACATAGGTCGCCTCGGCCCACGCCTCGACCATCACCACGATGTCGCGCTCCCTGTCGGCCGCGCGCAGCGCCGAGAGGTTGGGCGACAGCTGGTCGCCCAGCACCAGCACGAGACGCGGCGTCACCACGGGATCGCCGATCCGTCCCAGGCGAAGAAGCCGCCGGTGTCGGCCGGGGTAAGACCGTCGATCACCGCGAGCAGGTTCGACGACGCGGCCGCGGGCGAAACCGTCGGATGCCGCGTGGCGTAGTTGCGGGTCAGCGGCGTCGCGACCGTGCCGGGATGCAGCGCCACGACGATCGAGCCCGGACGACCTCGGGCGATCTCGATGCTCGCCGTCCGCACGATCTGGTTCAGCGCAGCCTTGGAGGCCCGATAGCTGATCCAGCCGCCCAGCCTGTTGTCGGCGATCGATC
This sequence comes from uncultured Alphaproteobacteria bacterium, assembly GCA_963836255.1. Taxonomy (GTDB): domain Bacteria; phylum Pseudomonadota; class Alphaproteobacteria; order Rhodobacterales; family Rhodobacteraceae; genus Amaricoccus. Next base: position 11,611 of record CAWIIL010000001.1, on the reverse strand, counting down.
CGACCCGCGCCGAGAGCGTCGCGAAGACGCCGCGGCCGCGCCGGGGCAAGAGCGGGTGCAGGTGCTTGAGCAGCAGCGCCGGTCCGATGGCGTTGACCGCGAACTGCGCGGCCATCGCCTCCGGCGTCAGGGCGGCGATGGTCTTCTCGGGCGCACGCCCGTCGATCTCTAGCGCTCCGGTCGCATCGACGACAAGATCGAAGGGGCCCTCAAGCCGCTCCGCCGCGCGCGCGATGCTCGCCTCTTCCGTCAGGTCGAGGTCATCCCGGCTGCGCGCGAGACCGACGCAGACATCGCCGCGGGCGCTCAGCGCCGCGCAGATCGCGCCCCCGACGCCGCCCGACGCTCCGATGACCAGTGCCCGCATCCGTCTGTCCTCCCCGCTTTCGACATGGCGCGCCGGACGCCGTGGTCGAGCCGAAATCAGGCTTTTCCTCCGCGGCCGTCCCGGTGTAAAAGCGTTGTTATGAGACTGTCGTCCGGCAACCGCACGAGGATCCTGCGCGCCGCGACCCGCCATCGGGCGGAGCCGCTTGCGATGCTTATGGGCCCCTGAACGCGGCCGGTTCCGGCGCGCGCGTTCAGGGGAGCAAGCCTGCCGCGCCAGCCCAGATCTCAGAAGCAAGGATCCTTCCTATGGCCGCTTCAGACACCGACCAGGACCAAGTCCTGATCTTCGACACGACCCTGCGCGACGGCGAACAGTCGCCCGGCGCCACGATGACGCTGGAGGAGAAGATCCAGATCGCCGCGCTTCTCGACGAAATGGGTGTGGACATCATCGAGGCGGGTTTCCCGATCGCGTCGGAAGGCGACTTCCAGGCGGTGAGCGAGATCGCGCGGCTGTCCCGGGACGCGGTGATCTGCGGCCTTGCCCGCGCCAGCTTCGGCGACATCGACCGCTGCTGGGAGGCGGTCAGGCACGCGCGGCGCCCGCGCATCCACACCTTCATCGGCACCTCGCCGCTGCATCGCGAGTTCCAGGTGCGGCTCGACAAGGAGGCGATGGCCGACCGCATCCACGAGACTGTGAGCCACGCCCGCAACCTCTGCGACAACGTGCAGTGGTCGCCGATGGACGCGACGCGGACCGAGCCCGACTATCTCGCGCGGGTCTGCGAGATCGCGATCAAGGCCGGTGCCACGACGATCAACATCCCCGACACCGTGGGCTACACCGCCCCGCGCGAGAGTGCGGCGATCATCCGCGACCTGCTCGAGCGGGTCCCCGGCATGGACGAGGTGGTGATCGCAACCCACTGCCATAACGATCTGGGCATGGCGACGGCCAATGCGCTCGCCGCGGTCGAGGCCGGCGCGCGGCAGATCGAATGCACGGTCAACGGGCTTGGCGAGCGGGCCGGCAACACCGCGATGGAGGAGGTCGTGATGGCGATGCGGGTGCGCAACGACATCTTGCCTTATCGCACCCGCGTCGACACCAGGCGGATCATGCAGGTCAGCCGCATCGTCTCCACGGTCAGCGGCTTCTCGGTCCAGTACAACAAGGCGATCGTCGGCAAGAACGCCTTCGCCCATGAGAGCGGCATTCACCAGGACGGGATGCTGAAGCACTCTGGCACGTTCGAGATCATGCGGCCCGAGGATATCGGGCTTCAAGAGACCAGCCTGGTGATGGGCAAACATTCGGGCCGCGCCGCACTGCGGGCGAAGCTGGAGCAGCTCGGCCACATGCTGGGCGACAACCAACTCGCGGACGTGTTCGTGCGCTTCAAGGAACTCGCCGACCGCAAGAAGGAAGTCTACGACGACGATCTGATCGCGCTCATGCAAGACAGCGGGACACAGGCCGCGAACGACCGGATCCAGGTGCGTGACCTGCACGTCGTCTGCGGCACGCGTGGGCCGCAGACGGCCGAACTGACTCTGTCGATCGACGGCGACGAGCGCTCGGTGACCTCGATCGGCGACGGTCCGGTCGACGCGGCGTTCAACGCGATCAAGACGCTCGTTCCCCATTCGGCCGCGTTGCGGCTCTATCAGGTGCACGCCGTCACCGAAGGCACGGACGCCCAGGCCACGGTCAGCGTGCGCATGGAGGAGAACGGCAAGATCGTCACCGGCCAGTCCTCCGACACCGACACGGTTGTGGCCTCGGCGAAAGCCTACGTGAACGCGCTCAACCGCCTGATGGTTAGGAGGCTCAAGACCGCGCCAGACGCCGCCAGCGCCTGACCCATTCCGGTGGCGGCCGCGATCGCCGCCGGCGCATTCCAGGCGTGACATTAACCAAAGATTCGCGTTTAGGTTGCAATCGAGACTGGCGCCGCGCGGCGTCGGCCGCGAGCCTTTACCCTGTGCCCGACGCGGGACTATAAGCCGCATTCGAGCACGCATACGGAGATCGAGAAGCCGTGCTCCAGAATTCGAAAGCAGGATTCCATGTTCGGCGCATTGAGCGGACTTTTGTCGTCTGACATGGCGATCGATCTGGGGACCGCGAACACGCTCGTTTACGTCAAGGGCAAGGGCATCGTCCTGAACGAACCCTCGGTGGTCGCGTATGCGATCAAGGACGGCAAGAAGCGCGTACTCGCCGTCGGCGAGGAGGCCAAGCTGATGCTGGGGCGCACCCCGGGCTCGATCGAGGCGATCCGCCCGATGCGCGACGGGGTGATTGCCGACTTCGACGTCGCCGAGGAGATGATCAAGTACTTCATCCGCAAGGTGCACCGGCGCGTGGGCTGGGCGAAGCCCAAGATCATCGTCTGCGTTCCCCACGGCGCGACACCGGTGGAGAAGCGCGCGATCCGCGAAAGCGTGATCGCCGCCGGCGGACGCAGGGCCGGGCTGATCTCCGAGCCGATAGCCGCCGCGATCGGAGCGGGCATGCCGATCACCGAGCCAATGGGCAACATGGTCGTGGACATCGGCGGCGGCACCACCGAGGTGGCGGTGCTCTCGCTTGGAGACGTGGTCTATGCGCGCTCGATCCGGGTCGGCGGCGACCGAATGGACGAGGCGATCATCAGCTACCTGCGCCGCCAGCACAATCTGCTGGTGGGCGACTCGACCGCGGAGCGCATCAAGACCTCGATCGGCACGGCGCGGATGCCCGACGACGGCCGCGGCGCGCGCATGGAAGTGCGCGGGCGCGACCTGCTGAACGGCGTGCCCAAGGAGATGGAGATCAGTCAGGCCCAGATCGCGGAGGCGCTCAACGAGACGGTATCGACCATCGTCGAGGCGGTGATGACCGCGCTCGAGCAGACCCCGCCCGACCTCGCCGCCGACATCGTCGACCGCGGCGTGATGCTCACGGGCGGCGGCGCGCTTCTCGGGGATCTCGACCTTGCGCTTCGCGAACAGACCGGCCTTGCGATCACGGTCGCCGAGGATTCGCTCAATTGCGTGGCGCTAGGCACCGGACAGGCGCTGGAGTTTGAATTGCAGCTCTCCCATGTGATAGACTTCGGCAACTGAGGCGGGCGCGAGACCCGTCCGGGATCGGGTCGCGACGAGGGGCCCGGCCGGAGGCGAAGACGACAGAGTGGCGTTCCAGAACAACTCCTCTCCCGACTATGCGCGCGGCGTTCGCCGCGTGGCGCTCGGCGTCGCGGCGACGATCCTGCTCGGCGTGTTCCTGCTTTGGCGCGTGGACAACATACGCGTCGAGCAGTTCCGCATCAGCCTGCTCGACCGGATCGCTCCCAGCTTCGAGTGGACGCTGAAGCCGGCGGCGGACCTCGCCAACATGCTCGCCGACGTCAAGGCCTACACCCGCGTCTATCAGCAGAACGAGGAGTTGCGGCGCGAGTTGCAGCGCATGCGGGGATGGCGCGAGGCGGCGCTGCAGCTCGAGCAGAAGAACGCGCAGCTGCTGGCGCTCAACAACGTGCGGCTCAACCCCCGCCTCACCTACGTTACCGGCGAGATCATCGCCGATGCAGGCAGTCCGTTCAGCCGCTCGGCGCTGGTGAACGTCGGCCGGCTCGACGGCGTCTTGGACGGCGCGGCCGTGCTCGACGGCATGGGCCTCGTCGGGCGGATCGCCGGGGTCGGCGACCGGTCGTCCCGCATCCTGATGCTCAACGACGTCTCGAAGTCGGGTGCCGGCGACGATCCGACCCTCCGGCCAGCACGCGCTCGTCAGCGGCGACAACGGCGCCGAGCCCGCTCTCGACTTTCTCGACCGCAGCGACGAGGTCACCATCGGCGATCGGGTCGTCACTTCGGGAGACGGCGGCATCTTCCCGCCCGACCTTCTGATCGGACGGGTGGTGGAGGTCGACGGCCGCCGGCGGGTCCGCCCGTCGGCCGCGTTCGAGGAGTTGGGCTACGTGCGCATCGTGCGCCGTCGCCCGGCTGCGGTCGTCGCTGGAACCGGCGCGGCGGTCGGACCGTTGCGGGCGGCTCCCGACGAGCCCGGGGCAATCGTCGGCGAGGCCAACCCGTGAAGGCCTCCCGCCCGCTTTCTGGCCCGGCGCAGTGGCTCGCGCTCGCGCTTCTCGCCTTCGTGTGCATCTACGCCTCGCTGATCCCGCTCGCGCCGGGCGGCGCGCTCGCGGCGCCGGACCTGCTCTACTGCCTGTTCGCGGCCTGCGTCTATCGGCGCCGCGCGCCGGCGCCGATTTGGCTTCTGGCGGCGCTCGGGCTGTTGGCCGACCTGATGCTGGCGCGGCCGGTCGGGCTCGGCGCACTGACCTTCGTACTCGCCATCGAGGCGCTGCGCCGCGCCGCGCCGCTGGTGCGCGGCGGTCCCTTCGCGCTCGAATGGCTGGCAGTCGGGCTCGGCTTCGCGCTGCAGCTGGCGATTATCTCCGTCATGATGCGGCTGTCGTTCCTCGAAGGTCCGAGCGTCGAAGTCATGCTGCGCTACGGCGTCGCCACGATGATCGCCTATCCGATGGTCTGCCTGGCGCTGGCCTGGGGTCCCGGACTGAGGGCGCCGCGCACCGGCTCAGGCGGGTTTACGAAGGTGCGACGCTGATGCGCAGGCTCCCCAACGACCCGCCCCCCAGAGGATAACCCGCCGCGGACTGATGCTGCTCGGTCTTCAGATGGGCGTCATCGGCGGGCTGGCCTGGCGCATGCGCGACCTGCAGATCATGCAGAACGAACGCTACCGCCTTCTCGCAGAGGAGAACCGGGTAAACATCCGCCTGATCCCGCCGGCGCGGGGGATCATAAGCGACCGGCGCGGCCGTCCGCTGGCGATCAACCGCCAGAACTACCACGTGGCGATCGTGCGCGAACAGGCCGGCGACGTCGAGGCGGTGCTCGACCGGCTCGCCGCGATCATTGACCTGCCGGAGGAGGAACGGGCCCGGGTCCTGCGCGAGGTTGGCTCGCGCAGCGCCTTCGTGCCGGTCGTGATCGCCGAGCATCTCACCTGGGAGGACGTTGTGCAGGTGTCGGCCAACGCTCCGGTCCTTCCCGGCGTGCTGCCCGAGGTGGGGCTCAGCCGGTTCTATCCCGAGCGCGGCGACTTCGTACACGCGGTCGGCTACGTCGGACCGGTCTCCGAGCGCGATCTTGCGGAACTCGAGGAACCCGATCCGGTCCTGCAGATCCCGCGCTTCCAGATCGGAAAGACCGGCGTGGAGCAGAAGCTCGAGGACACGCTGCGCGGCAAGGCGGGCAACATGCGCATCGAGGTCAGCGCCGGCGGGCGGGTGATGCGCGAACTCGGCCGCGACGAGGGCGTCGCGGGCGCCGACGTGCGCCTGACCATCGACGCCGACGTGCAGAGCTACGCCATGCGGCGCATGGCCGGCGAAAGCGCCGCCGCGGTGGTGCTCGACATCGCGACCGGAGACATCATCGCGCTCGCGTCCTCGCCCGGCTTCGACCCGAACGCCTTCGTGTTCGGCATCTCGTCGGGCGCATGGGGGGCGCTCCTCAACGACGAGTATCGTCCGCTTTCCAACAAGACTGTCTCGGGCGTCTATCCACCGGGCTCGACCTTCAAGATGGTTGTCGCCCTCGCCGCGCTCGAGGCCGGCGTCGTCAGCCCCGGCGACGGCGTGTTCTGCCCGGGCTTCGCTCAACTCGGACGGCGGCGCTTCCACTGCTGGAAGCGCGGCGGGCATGGGCGGGTCGACCTGCGCCGCAGCCTCTCGCAGTCCTGCGACGTCTACTACTACGAGATGGCGCGCCGCGTCGGCGCCGACAACATCGCCGCCATGGCCCGAAAGCTCGGCCTGGGCGTGCGTCCCGACCTGCCGCTGCCGGCGGTCACCGAAGGGCTGATGCCTGAAAAGGCCTGGAAGCAGGTGAACCGCGACGAGCCCTGGACCGTCGGCGACAGCTACAACTACGGGATCGGCCAGGGCTTCACGCTCGCCTCGCCACTGCAGCTTGCGATCATGACCGCGCGCATCGCCTCCGGCCGGGCGGTGACATCCCGGCTGGTGCGCTCGATCGACGGCCAGATGGTCCCGCAGGATGAACCCGAGGCCATCGCCATCTCCGCCCACAACCTCGACCTGGTGCGCGACGGCATGGTCGCCGTGTCCAGCGAAGGCACAGCCGCCCGGTCGCGGATCGTCGATCCGGCCAACCTGATGGCCGGCAAGACCGGCACCAGCCAGGTGCGCATCATCACCGCCGCAGAACGCGCCGCAGGCGTCACCCGCAACGACCAGCTTCCCTGGAACCGGCGCGATCATGCGCTCTTCGTGGCATACGCCCCCCACGATCGTCCGCGCTTCGCCATCGCGCAGATCGTCGAACACGGCGGCGGCGGCTCGACGGCGGCGGCGCCGATCGCGCGCGACATCCTGATGCGTGCGCTCTACGGAGGCCGGCCGCCGCTCGACGCCTACCCGCCCGAGCAGCGGCGAGAGATCGAGGAGCGCTGGGCACTCGAAGCGGCGCGCGAGGTCTACGGGCCGATGCCGCAGGGCGACCCCGCGTGAGCGCCTTCGACGCAGGGTCGGGGCCCGGCCCGCGCGGCCTCGGCAAGCTCGTGGCGCTGAACTGGCCACTGGTGCTCCTGTTGTGCGCAGTGGCCGCCACGGGGTTTCTGATGCTCTATTCGGTCGGCGGCGGCGATCTAGGGCGCTGGGCCGAGCCCCAGATGATCCGCTTTGGGATCGGGCTGGCGGCGATGCTAGCGATCGCCATGGTCAACATCCGCTTCTGGCGGGCGATGGCCCCGCTGGCCTACATCGGCGGGCTCGGGCTGCTGGTGCTCGTTGAGGTCATGGGCACCGTCGGCATGGGTGCGCAGCGCTGGATCGATCTCGGCTTCATCCTGCTCCAGCCCTCGGAAGTGATGAAGGTCGCGCTCGTGATGGTTCTGGCCTGGTACTACGACAAGATCGGGACCGAACGCGTGTCGCGGCCCTTCTGGGTGATCCTGCCGATCATCATCACGCTGGTGCCGGTCGCCTTGGTGCTCAAGCAGCCCGACCTCGGCACCGCGCTCTTGCTGCTGATGGGCGCGGCCGCGGTGATGTTTCTGGCCGGCGTAAGCCTGTGGTACTTCGCCGTCGGGCTGGCGACGGTCGTCGGCGCGGTGACGGCGGTGCTGCGCTCCCAGGGAACAGACTGGCAGCTTCTCGAGGATTACCAGTATCGTCGCATCTTCACGTTCCTTGACCCGGCCGCCGATCCGCTCGGCGCGGGCTATCACATCACCCAAGCCAAGATCGCGATGGGGTCTGGCGGCATCTCCGGGCGCGGGTTCATGCAGGGCACCCAGAGCCGGCTGAACTTTCTCCCCGAGAAGCACACCGACTTCATTTTCACCACGCTCGCCGAGGAATTCGGATTCACCGGCTCGATCATGCTGCTCGGCCTCTATGCGCTCGTCGTGATCTTCTGCTTCGTGTCGGCGATCTCGAACCGCAACCGCTTCGGCGCGCTGCTGACCGCAGGGATCGGTGTCACTTTCTTTCTCTTCTTTGCGGTCAACATGGGCATGGTCATGGGCCTGATGCCGGTGGTCGGCGTGCCCCTTCCACTAGTGTCCTACGGCGGGTCGGCGATGCTGGTGCTGATGGGCGCGTTCGGGCTGGTGCAGAGCGCCCACGTGCATCGTCCCCGCGGCCCGGACTGAGCTCATGGCGCTGACCGTGCTGTTCTCCGCCCCCGCCATGTGGTGGCCGCTCTACCGGCCGGAGCTCGAGCGGGCCTTCGCGGCCGAAGGTCTCGATGTCCGGCTCACTACCTCGCCGTCGACGCCGGAGACCGTCGACTACATCGTGCTGCGCCCCGACGGGCCGGTGCGCGATTTTGCGACCTTCACGAACGCCCGGGCGGCGCTGAGCCTCTGGGCCGGGGTCGAGGGCCTGATCGACGCTCCGGGACTGGCGATGCCGCTGTGCCGGATGGTAGATCCGAGCCTGACCGCGGGCATGGTCGAGTGGGTCAGCGGCCACGTGCTGCGCCATCATCTGGGAATGGACGCGCACATCCTCGGGCAGGACGGCGTATGGCGCGGCGGCGTCATCCCGCCGCTCGCGCGCGAACGGCGGGTCGGCGTGCTCGGCCTGGGCGCGCTCGGGTCGGCGGCGGCGCGGGCGCTGGCCGCCATCGGCTTCGACGTGCGGGGCTGGAGCCGAACGGCGCGCGAGATTCCAGACGTGCAGGTTAGGTCAGGCCCGGACGGATTGGGCGCGACGCTGGCCGAAAGCGAGATCCTCGTGCTTCTCCTGCCGGCGACGCCCGCGACCGAGAAGCTGCTCGACGCGGCGCGGCTGGCCCTGCTCCCCTCAGGCGCGGTCATTGTCAATCCGGGCCGGGGCGGCCTCCTCGACGACGCGGCGCTGATCGCGGCGCTCGACGCGGGCCGGCTCGGCCATGCGACGCTCGACGTCTTCCGGACCGAGCCGCTGGCGCCAGATCATCCGTTCTGGGCGCATCCCAGGGTCACGGTCACCCCGCACATCGCGTCGGAGACCCGCCCGGCGAGCGCCGCGGACGTCATCGCGCGCAACATCCGGAGCAATGAAGACGGGCGCGGCCTCCGCGATCTGGTCGACCGCAGGCGCGGGTACTGAACCCTCATCGCAGGATCGGCGGGCGGGCACCGTTGTCGCTCCCGGCCGGGGGGGCCTCCAGCGCTGCGGCAACCTCGAACACGATGCCAACCCTCTCGAGGCGCGCTAGGACCGCCAAGTCCCGATCGACGAAGAACACCTGCACCGCGCGATCGTGTGGTCCACAGATCGCCGCGGCCTCCGCCACCGCGGCGGCGATCGCCGCCCGCGCCGCCTCGGGCGCGCCCGAGACCGCCAGCGTCAGCGCCGGCTCGGCGTCGCCGGAGCGGGACGCGACGAGAACGGCCATTCCAATCGTCGGACCGAAGGCCGTGATGCGGCGGCCAAGCCCGTCGATCAGGGCGGCGGGCGCGTCCAAGGGCGGCCCGACCCAGTCCAGACCGGTGTCGATCTCGACAAGCGCCGCCTCCCGCAGACGGTCCGCCAGCCAGTCGATCGTCTCCGCCGGCAGCAGCGTCGCAGAGGGCGCCTCGCCGAGATTGAGCGCGATGCCGAGCCCGCGCCCGGCGAGCATCGCGATGAGGCTGCGCCCGGAGAGCCCTGCAGAAGGCCGCGCGCGGTCGAGGAACGCGGCCATCCGCCCATCGCTGTCAAAGGCGAGAACGAAACGCCCTTCCTCGACGTCGAATACTTCCGGCCGCACCGCCTCCGCCCCCTGCTCGGGTTCGGCCGCGAGCACGACAGAGAGCCACCCTGCTAGCAGCCGCTCGTGAAACCGCGCCGCGGCGATAGGGTCGTCCCCGGCTGCCGCCATCTCGATGAAGGCGACGTCGAGAGGCGACATGGCCGCGTCGTCCGCAATCCCGCTCACGCGCCAGTCTCCTGCAGATCCAGCAGCGCGCGCACCCGCGCGCGCAACGCGGGAACGAGCTCTGTCTCGAGCCATGGATTGCGCTTCAGCCACGCGGTGTTGCGCCAGGACGGATGCGGCAGGGGAACCACGTCCGGAAACGCCACGCGCCAGCGGCGCACCGTCGTGGTGACCCCTTCCGCGCCGCCAAGCGCCCACCGCTGGGCGTACCCGCCCACCAGCAGCGTCGTGCGCACCTCGGGCATCAGCGCCAGCGCCCGCGCGCGCCAAGTTTCCGCGCAGACGCGCGGCGGCGCTAGATCACCGCCCCGCGCGTCGTAGCCCGGAAAGCAGAACGCCATCGGCGCAATGGCGAAACGCGTCCGGTCGTAGAAGGTCGGTCGGTCCACCCCGAGCCAGTCCCGCAGCCGGTCGCCGGAGTGATCGTCAAACGGGACGCCACTTTCGTGCACGCGCGCGCCCGGAGCCTGGCCGGCGATCAGGATCGGTGCCCGTTCCGACAACCAGAACACCGGGCGCGGGACGTGGGCCGTTCGTGTCGCCGCGAACCGCGCCGCGCAGAGGCGACAGCCCTCGATCTCCGCGCGCAGCGCCTCGAAGGCGCGCGTTGTTCCCGCCGTTCTGCTCGCGTCCGCCATCGCCGCCTTTACAGAGCCGGGGCCGGACGGTATCGCTCGGCCCCCGCCGCATGGAGCATGAACGCCATGACCGCGTCCAGAAGCGTCGAGATCGGCGGCCTGAACGTCGCCAACGACCGGCCGCTGGTCCTGATCGCCGGCCCCTGCCAGCTTGAGGGCCTCGATCATGCGCTCGCAATCGCCGAGGTGCTGGCGGGCGCCTGCGCCGCCGCTGGCGCTGGGCTGGTTTTCAAGGCGTCCTACGACAAGGCGAACCGCACGTCGCTCTCTGGGCGGCGCGGGCCGGGCATGGACGAAGGCCTGACCATGCTCGCGAAGGTCCGCGAGCGCATCGGCTGCCCGGTGCTCACGGACGTGCATCTTCCCGACCAGTGCGCGGCTGTGGCGCAGGCCGTCGACGTGCTCCAGATCCCGGCCTTCCTCTGCCGCCAGACCGACCTTCTGCTGGCCGCGGGCGAGACCGACGCCGCGATCAACGTGAAGAAGGGCCAGTTCCTGGCGCCCTGGGACATGGAGCATGTCGCGGCCAAGATCGCCTCCACTGGCAACGAGCGCATACTGCTCTGCGAGCGTGGCGCGTCCTTCGGATACAACGCGCTCGTCGCAGACATGCGCAGCCTGCCGATCATGGCGCGGACCGGACGGCCGGTGGTGATGGACGCGACGCACTCGGTCCAGCAGCCCGGCGGCTTGGGCCAAGCCTCGGGCGGACAGCGCGAATTCGCCCCGGTGATGGCGCGGGCCGCAGTCGCGATCGGCGTGGCCGCGGTCTTTCTGGAAACCCATCCCGATCCGGACAACGCTCCGTCCGATGGCCCCAACATGATCCCGCTCGAGGCGATGGCGGACCTGATCGCGACGCTGATGGCGTTCGACCGGCTCTCCAAGGCCCGACCTTTGTCCACTACAGGAGGCAGAGCCAAATGAGCAATCCGTCCGACGCCGTAATCGAGCCCGCAGGCTTTCGCGAGTACGACGCCCGCTGGCGGTATCCCGAGCAGATCGATCTGGCCGGGTTCGAGGTGTTCGGCGCGGCGATCGGCGCGCAGCTGCGCGCACGCGGGGGCCGGCCGGAGATCGTCGTGGGCCACGACTACCGCAGCTATGCGCGCGCGGCGCTCGACGCGCTCATACTGGGCCTCTGCCGAAGCGGGATCGTCGCGCACGACATCGGCCTCGCCATCACGCCGGCC